>JACJXD010000001.1 GCA_020636845.1 Bacteroidales bacterium
TAAGCTGTGTTTTATTTAATTGTGTAGGAATGTTGTTCGTATTCATACTTGTCAGAATCTAACGGCCATTCAAAAGTAAATTTGCAATCATTTGTATTTGTAATTGTATCTGAAAGGAAAGTATATTTTCGAACAGTAATTAAATTTTTGTTTTCATTAAAGCGGAGCAATATTGTCAACGATTTTGTACATCCAAAATAGACTTTATTTGTTGTTATTATTTTTAGAGAGTCATTACTGAAAAGATAGTTGTCTTGATCGTAGTTGTAATAGTAGTCATTTTTAAATTTTCCACTTCCAATTAGTTCAGTGATATTTTCGTTAGGGAAAAATGTTTGAGTGTGAACAATCATCGAAGTCAAAGTGTCGTCGCCACAATTTCTTATGGTATAGGACATTTCATATTTTGGGATTGTTTTATCATTGTCTTTTTCACAGTTCGAAAAAAACAATCCAATAGTAAAGATGATAATAAGTTTTAAATTTAATTTCATACGTTCTATTCCGAATTCATTATTTTTAAACATTGCTTACAACGGTGGCGTGTATGTAATGCGCTGCCGACTGCTAATTTACAATTTATTTTTAAGCGGGCAGCGTTTTATATACACGCTGTTGTGTGCTGTTTTTTAATTTTCGAAAAAGCAGTTTACAGGTTTGGAGGGTCGTCCTAGTAAAGCACGCTAGTGCCGCCTCGCATGTATAGCATCGGGTTACCGGCCATGGCATAAGCTGGGACAAGCTTGTGT
Source organism: Bacteroidales bacterium (assembly GCA_020636845.1). Lineage (GTDB taxonomy): Bacteria > Bacteroidota > Bacteroidia > Bacteroidales > Tenuifilaceae > JACJXD01. The sequence goes on from JACJXD010000001.1 coordinate 750, forward strand.
CCGTTGCCGCCGGTGCGAGCTAGAGCTGAGAAGAAGCGTCCGGATTTCCCCGTCCCGTTACGAATCCGTGTAGGGCTTGACTTTGTCCGAGAAAAACGCTAACTTGCCTCAGGCTACCGGCTTTCGGGCGAAGCCTTCTTCCCGCCACGGTGTCCGTTCCGCCAAGCCAGCTTTTCGTACTCGTCCCCGCCGCGTTAAGGCATCCAGCGTAGCGGATGCTGCCTTTCGGCAAGTTACCCGCTTTGCTACGTCGGGTTCAAGCCCTTGAGTTTCGGGGCGTCCGCAGCCCCTTTTCCCGTCCGCAATGCCCGCCGCATGCACCCTACGACGCTTCCCGACCCTTCAAAATTGCATACAACTTACTTATATCCCAACCAAAGGTTCGTTTATGCAACTTTTTGTGGTGGATAACAGTACCTTTTGGTTGGTTTTGTTTCCTTAATCAAATGTATATAATTTTTATATATCATCGAACGGACTTTTTATGTTTTGTAAACTTTTTTGCCCTACATGCGTGTATATTTCGGTGGTTCGGCTGCTTTTATGACCCAGCAATTCCTGAATGAAACGCAGGTCGGTTCCCGATTCCAGCAAGTGTGTGGCGTAGCTGTGTCGTAACCAGTGAAGGGTTGCCGGTTTGGTTATTTTGGCACTTGCCAGCGCATTCTTCAGTACCTTTGCCATGCTTTCGGGTGCGTACTGTTGTCCCTTGTACTGCCCTTCGAAAAGCCATGTTTTGGGTTTGTAGGCCTTATAGTAATCGCGGAGCATTTCTATTGTTTTATCCGAAATGGGAATTAGCCTGTCCTTATACCCCTTGGAATTCCTAATAAGTAGCGTGTGCCGTTTGGAGTCAACATCGCCAATTTTCAGGTTGATGAGCTCGCTTCGTCGTAGTCCGCAGGCGTATATAAGGCTGAGCATGGTGCGGTGTTTTAGGTTGGTGGGAGCGGAGAGTATGGCTTTTACCTCTTCCTTGCTAAGTACGTTTGGCAGCCTGTGCTCGCGACGCGGGCGTTCCAGCTTATCAATGTCGATATGCTGTCCGGATACCTTGGCGAAAAGCAACTTTAACGCGCTGACCATTTGGTTTTGCGTGCTAAAGCTGAACCCCTTTCCGGCTATTTCGTGCCTAACGTATTCCATTACGTCGGTGTTGGTTGTTTGGGTAAGTGGTTTTTCTCCGAGCCAATCGGCAAACATGGTAAGGCTGTTTTGGTATGTTCTAATTGAGTTGGGGCTGTACCGTTTGTGTTCCAGCCATTTTGCAAGTTCGGAAATGTAACCGGCATTTTGGACTGTAGGTTTTGGTTTACTTGCTGTTCGACTTGGGCTGTTTAGCTGATTTTTGGGCTGTGTTAGGTTGCGATAGTCTATCCACGCCTTCTTTTTGAATGCTATAAGGGTGTTACTAAGGTTGAATTTTGAAATTTCGACATACCACATGGTATGGGTTTGACTCCAAAGCGCTCCGTTGATGTTTTTAATTGCCGCGATTAGATTACTATTCTTCTCGAATTGAAACCAAATTACCTTTAGGTCGCGATGTGTGCCGTAATGAAGCGTTATTTTTGGAAGAATATTAGAACTTTCTATCATTTTAAACTTGCTTTACAAATTAAATTTAAGAATTTTCTTCCGAGTTATCAAGGTTTTTATTTGAGGCAATATCAATTTTCAGCATAAAAAAGTGGCGCAAGTTTTTGCCTGCGCCATTTGTGTAAACATTTAGATTGTATGTCGATATAACCTGTGCTAGTTCACGTATAGGTCGATAACCCGGTTAATTCCGCGTGTGCAGACTTTACAGAAACGTTTGTTCTTGGAGAACATTATGCAGTTAACTTCGGGACGGTACATTCCTTTACTTAGATAATTTCCGCCTTCGTAAGCGCCCACTTTGCCAACAAGCGTACTGTCGTGCAAAACGGAAGTGTTTCCCTTTTCGTATTCATCCTTTTGCCAGGGTGTAGGAATTGGCGTTCCGGGAGCGACCAAATCGGCCCATTTAAGGCTGTCGGGGTTAAGCAGTGCGGTAACGTTGAATTCCCACGGTTCAACCTTTGTGTTTGCCGGAGCGTATGCTACATCGCTGGTGTAGTATTCGTCGGCTAAACCGGCAATGTGATGTCCCATTTCGTGTACCATAACGTACTGGTTGTGCGGCGAGTGTGCTGCAGCGGTTATGTAGAGGTTGAAAATTCCACCACCGCCGTACTTGTTAGTGTTCATTAGAATTACCAGAAAATCGTAAGGAGCAACGGAGGCGTAATCCTTTACGGTCCACTCATTATTGGAAAGTACGTACCGTTCAATGCCAAACGTATAAAACGAAGTTCCTAAAATATTTTCGGGGTGGTAGTCGGCCTCCTGAAGGTTTATTCCTTCCTTGGGCGATGGTGCAAAAACCGACCAAACGTTGAAATCGGATTTACGCGAAAGGAACGGTTCGGTTCCAAAAAAGGCATCAACAAATGTTTTTACGTCGTTGTTAAATACCGCGGTATCATTAGCGGTGTAGCCGTCGCCAACAATAACAATATCGGCTTTGCATTTGGGGTCACCGTTGTCCATTACTTTGGTGAGTTTAGCCCGATTATCGGTAAACCTTTTTTCGGCAACAATACTTTTTGCGTCGATGTTGAAATTCCAAATAGGTTGAAGGTTATTGTTCGCATCTCGTTTTTCCAACTGTACGGTTACATTGCCTTTAGGCCATGGAATTCGGAATGCTTCCATAAATTTTTGAGTCGATTTTTGAGCCTCGGCCGTAGTTTGCCATTCCCCGAAAACGCTATTATAGCCTTGCGAGTAAATTACCTCTCCGCTTTGTTGGTCTATTACCTTGATAAAGTATAAACCCAATTCCCATTTATCCAGCAGATGGGCTGTTCGTCCGGCCCACGGTCCATCGTTTATGTATTTGGCTATTGCAAAATTTTCCGATGTGTCGTTTCCGGAATGCCAAAAGTCTATTCTTAGCGTGCTGTCGGTAAAATACCTGTTAAATGCTTCGTAATTACTATCGGTTTTAGGAGCCGACGTACAGGCTATAGCAAATAGAACAGCAGCGGAAAACAGTGTGAATTTTACTATACTTTTCATTTGCGTGTGTTTGTTTGGTTAAGAATTTATTTTGATTATAGATGTTAAAAAGGGAGGAAACTTTGCTTCCATTTTGGTTTTGCATCAATACTTGTAAGAATGCTTTAAGTTGAAAAAGTTTAAAGTGAAGGTCATTAATATTTGCGGGTTCTGAAGGTTTCAATTGTTTTTCCGTCTGATGTTGAAAGCAAGCCCATGGTGTCGAGCGTAAGGCAGCTGTGAACGGGGAGCACTGCCAGCAAATCGCCAACCCGCAGGTTTTGCAATGGAGTTTCGTTGTTAAATTTAACAATGCCATGTTCCTGGCTAACCGATTTGATGTAGGCTTCGTCGATGGGAGTTCCCCATTTTTTCCCGTTGAAGTTGCAGACCATGCCGTAAACTGTTTCGTTGTTGGCGTTTGTTAGTGTGTCCTTCGACAGGTGAATGGCTCCGCCATGAATGGCAACTTCGCTGCGTTGGGTGTTAATATCAACAATCGGACAGATTAAGGCAACGGCAATATCCTGTATGTTACACGACCCAATGTTGCTTTGGGTAAGGTCGTAAAAAACAAAGTTTCCCGGACGAATCTCGTCGATGCCCCAGAATTCGTCTATAAGTGAACAGGTTGGCGTATCGCCCCACGATATAATTATGTTGGGGTATGTTTCTCTCCAAAAAGATTTCAATTTGACCAGTTGGCTTACGCCGGTGTTGTATATGGTATTTACCTCATCGGCTCCTTTTGCCGAGTAGGAGTGTCCTGCATGAGCCAAAAAACCTTTGAAGGTTAGATTCGGTTTCGATGCAAGCTGGCTAACCATCAGCGCAATTTCGCGCATGTTATCGGGAGCCACTCCCGTGCGATGGTGTCCAACATCAACCTCGATAAAAATACCAAGCGGTGCAGTTAACTTATCGATAGAGGCTAACAGGTTTTTTGCCGACGAAACGGTAATATTCAGCGAAACTTTTTGGGCAAGGTCGTTTACCTTGTCAATGCTGCCGGGAACCAGAGGAAAGGCAACGGTAATATCGTTCCACCCGTCAACGGCAAAGTAATCGGCCATTTCTACCGACGATACGGTAATAGATTTTACGCCAACTTCCTTAAACCACCTGCCAATTTCGATGCTCTGGTGAGTTTTAAAATGGGGACGGAATGCAACTTTGCCATTAGCGGCCTTTTCGGCCATGCGTTTAATGTTAGCCTTACATACGTCAACATTAACCAGCAACGTTGGAAGGTTATGCATCCTTGTCGCTTTCGGGGTTTAATTCGTAACGTTTTCCAAATTCAAACTGTGGAAGAATTACCAACGATAACCTTTTCAGCATGTTTATTTTCACCGCATTTTCTTCAACTGTTATTGTGGGTTTGTCGTAGTTTAAGGTTAAAAATCGAGGGATAAGCTTATTCCGTTCAAAGTGAAAGTAGTTCTCTTTTTCATCAACAATAATGTAATCTTCCTTAAAAAAGAAATCTTTTAATTTATCCACATTAACGTTAGAAGTTGGCGAAATGCTCATTACTACCCGTTTGTAGGATAGGGCTGTGGTAATGCCAACAATTAGCGGTAAAATTATCGTAACAGGGATAAAGGTGATATAGAATCTTCGGTAGTTTTCCCATTGTAGGTCGTTACCTAGCAGCAGAATTATTGCCAAAAATATTGCCATGGCAATAAGCATAAGTACAAAGTGCAGCAGGAATATTTCGAAATGACCCTTGCTGTCGGCTTTCTCGGTGTGAACATGTAGTGCCATAATTATTCTTTTTTAGTTTTTTAAAAATATCGTTTCCCAACGAACGCCATGTCCAAAATCGTAAACCAAGTTTTGCGGAAGTTTGACGGTTAACTTGTTATCCTTAGTTTGTATGATAATTTCGTCGGTTCCGCTTAGTAGAAATCGGTTCACTTTAAACCTAGTTCTTAAGATGGTTAAGTTAGGCGATTCTGTTGTAATTACGTTCTTTTTATATATAAAATATTGAACAATTTTGTTAAAATCGAATCGGTCTGCCGGGTTTATTTCGATGGTAACTTGCCGGCCGTTAAAGAGCGCAGAGAAAGGAATTACGGCCATGGCTACCCAAATACCCCAGTTTCCATTCATACTAAGAATGTATTTTGGGAAAACACCCTTGGAAATATTACCAAGTATGGTGATAATTGAAACAAAAATGGCAGAAAAAATAGCATAGTAAATAACTAACAGTAAAGTTTTCCAACTATAAGTGCTTTTGTGCGAAATATTTACCCAATCGTTCTTTTCCATAGGAGGTTACTTAAAAATACCAATATACTCTTCGCCATCCTTTTTGGCATAAGCCCTAAACATTCCGGTTGTGTTGAATTGTGTGCTAATGTTGCCATTTTTATCGACGGCAATAACTCCTCCGCTGCCATGTACCTTTTCCAGTTTATAGTTTATAACGAGGTTGGCGGCACTGTCCAACGGCAGATTTTTGTACTCCATTAACGCTGAAATATCGTGGGTTACAGTGTATCGAATAAAAAATTCGCCGTGTCCGGTTGCCGATACGGCACAGGTGGCGTTGTTGGCGTATGTGCCTGCACCAATTATGGGAGAGTCGCCAATTCGTCCCCAGCGTTTGTTGGTCATTCCTCCGGTTGATGTGGCAGCCGCCAAGTTGCCGTTTAGGTCAAGAGCAACACAGCCAACGGTTCCCATTTTTTCCTTTTCGAGGACTTTTTGCAGACTTTCCCAGCGAGGTTTTGTGAAAAAGTACGAACTGTCAACAATTTCCAGCCCTTGAAGACGTGCAAATTCCGAAGCCCCTTTACCAGAAAGCATAACGTGGGGTGAATTTTCCATAACCTTTCGGGCTAATAGTATCGGATTTTTAACGTTAGTAACTCCTGCAACGGCGCCGGCATCGAGCGTTTTTCCATCCATTATCGCCGCATCCAACTCGTTATGCCCTTCGTGTGTAAAAACAGCACCTTTTCCGGCATTAAACAAAGGGCAATCTTCCATATACATGACAACTTGCTGAACAGCATCGAGAGCCGTACCTCCGGAACTGAGAATGTTTTTACCAATTTCCAGGGCATTTTTAAGTTCCTTTTGGTATTCGTCGAGTTGCTCTTTGGTGAAATCGGATGGGATCATACTCCCTGCACCTCCGTGAATGGCAATGCTCCATGTTTGCGAAAAGCATTGAACAGAAAACATTACAACTACCAACGGTATAGTTAAAATACGAAGCATAACTTGAGTATTATGTTTCAAATTTAATAAAAATCGTGATTGTTCGGTAATATACGATTAGCCGAAAGAAAAAGAAATATTGTGCCACTATTCAAATAAGTTGAAGAACTAAGTCGTTTTTAGTTTATTAAAATAGGTAGGTATAATTATTTGTTCGAAGTAGTTAGTGGAAAAACTTCACAATAAATTTTAAAGGAAAAGACTGTTTTATTCTAAATTCACGTTAAAATTATCAAAATGTAAGGACTATAAGGCTAAAATATTGTTAGGTTTGCAACTACAAAATATTTAGCTATGAAGGCGCGTTTGAATTTTCTTATCAGGTATTTTCTGTTTTGGATTACATACTTTCTGATATTTCGACTTGTATTTTTAATTTACCAGTTTCACTTTTTAAGTGGAATAACCTTTCACGATTACCTGTTAATATTTATTCGTGGAATGTGGATGGACGCGTCGTTAGCAGGTTATGCGCTATTGCTTTCATCAATACTAATTGCTGTGCTGTTCTGGAGCAGTTCGAAAATTCACAAAATAGTGTTTAGAACGGTTACGCTGGTATTGCTTACCATTTTTTCTATAGTAACCTTATCGGATTTAGAGTTGTACCGAAATTGGGGGTACCGGATTGATGCAACACCGCTGCTTTACCTTAAAACACCCAAAGAGGCAATGGCTTCGGTGCCAACATGGCAAATAATAGTTTTTATAGCATTGCTTGCCGGTGTGGTGTATCTCCTGTTTATGGCTTACCGAAAGTTGGTTGAGCATGCTTTTAACGGTATGGAAAAGGGCAAATGGTGGTATGTTCCTGTTTACGTTTTTGTTGCATCGGTTATGATAATTCCTATTCGCGGAGGTTTTGGCATTGCCCCGATGAATCCTGGGAAAGTTTACTTTAGCAACAAGGTATTTTGTAATCATGCCGCATTAAATCCAGTTTGGAATATGATGTATTCGGCCTCCAAATCGGGAGTTATGAATAAGCGTTACGATTTGCCAATCGATAAGGATAAGGAAAACAGGCTGTTTGCTAAAATAATGGAAAGCGATAGCACAATACACTACCTTAATACTTCGAGGCCAAACGTGCTGCTAATTTTAATGGAGAGTTTTACGGCAAAGCTTATTGGCTCTTTAGGCGGAATCCCGGGCGTAACCCCGAACATCGACAGTTTGTCGAAGGAAGGCATACTTTTTACCCGCATGTATTCGACCGGAGATAGAAGCGATAAGGGAATAATCGGCGTTTTGGCGGGCTTCCCTGCACAGCCAACACAGTCGATAATTAAGTACCCGACAAAATCGAGAAAATTATCTACGGTTAGCGGTGAGTTGGCCGATAGTGGTTACAGTACAACTTTTTACTACGGAGGCGATCCCGATTTTGCCAATATCCGTTCGTTTTTATACCATGCAAAGTTTAAGCGAATAGTTACGGAAGATAATTTTCCTGTTGAATACCGTAATTCTAAATGGGGCGTTCACGATAGTTACGTGTTCGATTACCTGTTGCACGATATTGATACGGCGAAGGGGCCTTTCTTCAAAATGTACTTTACGCTAAGCAGCCACGAGCCGTTCGAAACAACAATGAAACAGAAGTTTCCCGGTAACGACGAGTTGCATAAGTACATGAGTTCCGTTTACTACACCGATAGTTGTATAGGCAATTTTATTCGGCAAGCCCGAAAACGCGATTGGTATAAGAATACGTTGATTATACTTATTGCCGACCATGGACATAGAGAGCCTTATAACGAGCCAAACTACGTTGTACGCAGGTTTCATATTCCAATGCTGTGGTTGGGTGGGGCATTAAATGCAAACGGGGTGAATATTGATAGAACCAGCTCGCAAACCGATTTGGCCTCAACGCTATTGAATCAGCTAAACCTTTCCGATTCGGCATTTGTGCTGTCGCAAAATATTTTATCGAAAAGCCGTTACCCTTTTGCTTACTTCGCTTTTAGCGAGGGATACGGCTTTGTTACCGATGCCGATAGCGTGGTTTACGATTTGGTTAGGAAAGCGTACATTCAAAAATCCGGAGTTACGGCCGATAGTACAGCCGAGATGTCACGGGCATTTTTCAACAAGTATCAGGATATTTTTCTGGGCTTGTAGAGGTTAATATACTGTGTTTCAACTTATCCAGTCGGTTGTTTCCAAAAACAAGGTATTTTCAATATAAAAGCGTCGTCCTCCTGCTCCGGCAAGGGGGGCAGAGTGACAACCCCAATATTCAACAAATACTTGTTCTACAGCCTTGTTGGTTATTTTGTTATATACATAGCATTGCCCGTTTTCTAAGAATGCGGCTATTACAAAGTCTAAACTGCCTGTATCGAAGTACGCAGAAGCGTACAGTAAGTTGCTGGTTTGTCCATCGGCAACAACTTTTTCTACGGTACTTAGGTACTTGTCATAATCCACGAAGATGCTATTTAAATTACTTAGAAAGTAGGCTAGGGGAGTTTTTACTAAGTAGTTTTCGTTGTCGAACAGTATTACAGTTTTATCGAAAATGTAATAGTCGTCTCTTTCCATTAATGAAACGTTGAAACTCTTGCAGTTTTCGGTTTCTGAACTATCATCCTTTTCACAACTTAATAAGGAAAAGAGAAGTAATGCTGGCAGCAAAATTTTAACGGTTTTCATCATGTCTCCATTAATTTATAGAATGATGAATGGGAGGCAAAAAGGGTTGCGTTAATTGTGGTTCCTTTTTTTTGATAGCATCCAGTTTAATCAAATAAAAGATATTGGAACTTTATATCCATTGTCTTTTTTTATTTATTTCCTCTTTTTCTCGAAATGCTTCTTCTATGTCAATGTCAAAACGATTAGCAATAGAGCATAAGTAGATTAATATATCTGCAATTTCTTCTTTTACCGGATTAATATTAGCATTAACATCTGTTTTAATATTCATTGCCTTACGGATGGCTTTAAAAAGTTCGCCCATTTCTTCGCCCAGTAACAAACTTTTTATTATAACATTTTGGTCGATAAATCCTCTTTGTATTTCAAGCATATGAACATATTCTTGATAATCTTTTAATGTTGGATTTTCCTTTAGTTTTAAATTGTCCATATACTATCTATTTTGTTTTGCCAACACGTTGGTTACTTGCATTGTTTATATAGTTGAAAACTAGCACTTGTCTTTAATACCTTTCGCAATTAATTTATAGTTCTTAACCAATACAACTATCAGTGCTAATGGAAGTAACCATACAACCCTCGTTTGGTACCTGTCGTAAGGAGAACTTAGCCCTGCGGTTACAAAAGAGTTGATAACTATTGATAGCATTACAAATACCAGAAAGAACAGGCTGTTAAAATTCAACTTTCTCAATAGTGGGCTCGAAAAGAGCCAAATTATTAAGAATAGCGATACTATAAGTATTAGTAGGTGAATCGTATTTAGCGTATCCAATTTTAAATTGGCGCCATTCCACTTATTTTGCCGGCTGTTTAAGTAGTTGTTAAGTTCGTAAGGGAATCTCCAGCGAATTTGTCCGTATGGCGCACTGCCTTCGTTATAGGCCGATAATCCTTCCCCGATTTTGTTTTTTGTGAGCTGCACTAATCCGTAACAGGTAGATTGAAAAATGTTGGACAACAAATATTTAGGCCGTTTGTGTATAGCCTTAATTATCTTGTTATATTCGTCTTTACTTTTTTCCCAACCTCCGGTTTTGTTTACAATGCTATTTTCCCACCAAATGAATTTGTCGATATTGTCGGGAAGGGAATCTTTCAATTGGCATAGTTTACAGCTTTGGAAATCGGGCGAAGAACAGTTATCATCTAAAAAATGTTTTAGTATTCCCTTTTCGTCTAAGCTGGCCATCATAAAAACATGGCTTCCTTTTGATAGAATAAATTGTTTTTCGACTAAGTAATTTACGGTAGGCAAAACAACCCAGCTGCTAAGCAGAACTGCTGCTGCCAGCAGCAATCTTTTTAGCGGTAACTGTTCTAACTGTTTTCTGAAAATTAACCTAATTAGAATTATGGTAAAGATTATTGCCAAACCTATTATAAGATGGGAAAAGTGAGTTATCGATGAAATAATAAGGGTAATGGAAAGCGCGATTTTTGATAAAAAGGACATTTTGTCTTTTGCAATAAAGAGGTATATAGCAAGTATTAGTATGGGAGCAAAAAAATCGGGCATCAACTGATTGGAGTACCACCCAATACCGGTAAATAGCGTTAGAAATAGCAGAATGGTAAGGTATAGCCGATTTAAGCGGATAGTTTCGAAGTAGAAGGATTTAAGTACCTCGTAGAGAATAAAGGCTGTAAGTATGTTTTGGAAAAGAATAATAAACCATGCGGAGTATTTAAACGAAAAAAATCGGATAAGCAGTCCATAAACAATAGGCCTGTCAACAGGAACAAACAAATCGAATCCACTGTAGAGATAAGTACCGGTGTCGGAATACACCAACGGGTAGCCATTGTACAGTCCTATGATAGAAAGTATTAACGTTCCAATACCAAGTTGAATAAGTAGTTTTAGCGTTTTCATTTAGTAATTTTATTAAGAAAAGGAACAGAGCCTGTTCCATTTTCACCTTAAATTTTTTAGCGTTTTTATTGGTTTCTTATGGTTAATCAAAGATATAAAAATAGGGATTAGCCGCATAATAAAAAGCCTGACAATTAATTTTGCCAGGCTTTTACGCTATTGAATAGTTAACGTTTAGTTGTTGTAAAGCGATGCACTTCCGTACCTCATTTTCAACTTAACCGTGGTTTTAGCCTCTTTTTCGTTGCCTACAATTCCGTTAACCTCGGTTGAGGTATTTTCTTCTATTTTGTTTACACGGGCAATGTCGCTTGGGTACCGAACATTTCCGTACGACATATCGGCATCCAGTTTATAGGATAAGCTGCTTGGTAATCCGGCTTTAAATTCCGTGTACGAGGAGGTGAAGTTAATTTCTTTTAGCGATGAGGAGACGCTATAAATTTTTACTTCGCCATACTTAGCGGTAACCTTGAATAGGGTGTTTAGCTTATTAATTTTGAAATTGGTATAGCCAGATTCTCCTATCATCTTTGAGATGTTATCGATTTCGTAGCCGTCGTATTTCGATTCGAATACTAACGAGCTGGCATTGCCAATATTGGCCTTGGAGTATTTCGATACCAATACTAATGCCTGAACATTATCGATAGTTATCTTGGAATACTTCATGTCCACTTTCAGCCAGTTTGCTTCGGCTATCGAAGCATTTCCGTAACCAAGGGTTAGCGTGTTTAGCGGTTCGTTATCGCCAAGGGTAAGCTTGTTAACTTTAATATTCCCATACTTAAGCGCAACCATCATTTGTCCCGAAAGTTTATCGATAAAAATGTCGCCATACCTGTTTGTTAGGTCAACATTAATGCTTGCAGGCATTTTAATTTGGTAATCAATACTTAGGTCATCATCGGATATCGACGAAAATAACCTGCGATTAGACCTCATAATATCGTCGTTAAACTTGGTAATGGCGCTTGCAATGTTATCGCTTTCCGAAAATTCTACCGTTATGGCGTTTAGCATTAGTTTGGCCTTTTCGTTGTTGGAATTTTCAACCTTAATATCAACATGAATGGAGATAGCCTTTTTATCCCAGTTTTCGATGTTAATTTGGCCGAATTTGTTTTCAACAACCAGTTTGGTAACCGGAGGAGTTGCAAACTCCCTGTCGTAAGTTTTACTAAGCCTATCGTTGGAGGCCATAGTTGAAGTTGCTATGAGCAGTAAGGCAATAGTAGCAGTGTTTCTTAAAATAGGTTTCATATTGTATGTTTTTAGATTTTGCAAATGAAATTTTTAAAAGTATGTATTGTGTTCATTATTTATTTTCTTCTTCTTCAAGGGATTTTTGTATTCTATCAAGGGCGTCAATTTGTGCCTGATAGCTTTGGTACATAGCTCCCAACAAAAGTTCTTTTTGAGGTGTTTTGTCGTATTCGGTTTTAAGCGAAATTTTCTCCTTTTCAAAATCGCTAATCAGCTGCTTCGCATCCTTCTCGGCTTGAGGATTTGTTGTTTCGGCAATTTGCTCGATGGCTTTATACCGAATTAAAAGCTGACTACGGTAGTAAGCCTCAATTTCGTAAAGTTGCCTGTCGTTTTTGGACGATGAGTTGGCAAATTCATTGGTAAATTGGTTGTTGTAATACACGCTTAACAGCGCTGTAAGCATTAATATTACAGCAATTGATGCCGCAGCGGAAAGTGTTGTCCAAAGGGACAGACGAAGTTTATGGGACGATTGCTTTTTAAGAAATCGATCCATATGCCCGGGAAGTAAATCAACATCGTCGAAGTTGCTGCGATTCTCTTGCATGTAATTTTCAAATGTTCCCATAACGGCTAACTTGTTTTGTTTTAATAGTTTCCAATAATTTTTGTCGGGCACGGGTGTATTGCGACCGTACCGTCGATTGTTCCACGCCTAGCATTTCGGCAATTTCCTCGTATTCCAGTTCCTCTATCAAGCGGAGGGTAATTACTAGCCTGTATCCATCGGGGAGTTTTTCTATGGCTTGTTTTACCTGCTCCACCGATTCAGGCTCAAATTCCTCTGAATTATCGATAACACCTGTAACCTGGGGCGCCTCGTCTATTGAAATTAGTTGTAACTTTTTCTGTTTCAGGTGATCCAAACAAGTGTTAACAACAATTCGTTTGAGCCAGGCTCCAAATGTTACCTCGTTTCGGAACGAGTCAATTTTTCGAAATGCTTTAAAGAACGCTTCTTGCATGGCATCTTCTGCCTCCATTCGGTCGGGAATTATCCGACAGCTTACGTTGAACATGGCTCTTGCATACATTGCATATAACTCGTATTGAGCCTTTCTATCGCCTTGGCGACATTGTTCTACTAACTGCTTACTTAAGTCCATTTACCCAACCAGGATTAATTCTATACTAGAGACATAACATTTCCCTGTTTTGCTGCATATACGCTATGTAAATTTTCAAAAAAAAATGGTTCAGAAAAAATAATTCGTTTAGTATTTTGATTTTCATCCACTTAAAAGGAGTGGCAGAACGAAAATAGGCTATATTAGCCTACAGGTTAGGTTTAACTATTATGAATTGAAAATTCATAATAAATGTTTCGATAAGGTTAACATGATAAAACGTTCTAAGTGTTTAAATATATCTAATTGTAGATATAAACACAAAAGGCAACCCGTTGAGGTTGCCTTTAAGTGTTTTTAATGGTTATATCAATTTGAAGTTAAGCTAAGAAACTTAATAAAATACCTGCTGCAACAGCGCTGCCAATTACACCGGCTACATTGGGACCCATAGCGTGCATGAGCAAATGGTTACTTTTATCGTATTCCAATCCAACAACCTGCGAAACGCGTGCACTGTCGGGAACGGCAGATACACCGGCATTTCCGATAAGAGGATTGATTTTATTTCCCTCTTTTAGGAACAGGTTAAAGAATTTTACAAAAACAACTCCTGCGAAGGTTGCTACAATAAACGAGAATGCTCCCAGTACAAATATTTCTATGGACTTGGGTGTAAGGAATGTAGTTGCATTTGTAGATGCTCCTACGGTAAGACCTATAAGTATGGTAACAATGTCGATTAGGGGGCCTCTTGCAGTGTCTGCTAACCGTTTGGTAACGGTGCTTTCCTTTAGCAAATTTCCAAAAAACAGCATACCTAATAAGGGTAAGCCGGAAGGGACAATAAACGTGGTAAGCAGCATACCGACAATGGGAAACAGAATTTTTTCCAATTTTGTTACCTGTCTTGGCGGTTTCATTCTAATTAACCTTTCCTTCCTTGTTGTGAGTAGTCGCATTACCGGTGGTTGAATTACGGGAACCAAGGCCATATACGAATATGCCGAAATGGCAATTGCACCCATTAAATCCGGAGCCAACTTGGATGAAAGGAATATGGCTGTAGGTCCATCGGCACCGCCAATAATACCAATAGCTCCAGCTTCTTGCGGACTAAATCCGAGAAGAAGGGCAATGGTGTAAGCGCCAAAAATACCAAACTGAGCAGCAGCTCCAATAAGCATTAGTTTAGGGTTTGAAATTAGGGCGCTGAAATCGGTCATAGCTCCTATGCCCAAAAATATTAAGGGTGGGTAAATACCTTTTATTACTCCGAAGTAAAGGTAGTTTAGTACACTACCGCTTTCGTAAACACCAATTTGGTATCCGGGAGCAAAAGGAATATTTCCTGCAATAATTCCAAATCCAATGGGAATTAGCAACATCGGCTCAAATTCCTTAGAAATAGCAAGGTAAATAAAAATGATGCCGACAACAATCATTATACCATGTCCAACCGTAAAGTTGTTAAAACCTGTAAACGACCAAAATTGCGACAGGTTTTGTAGTAGAAACGAAAAAAATCCTCCACTCTGTCCCATGGCTAACCTATTATTACTAAAACTTCACCTTCCAATACCGAATCGCCTTTGCGTACTTTAACATCTACCACTTTACCGGTTTTATCGGAGTCGATGTTGTTTTCCATTTTCATAGCTTCCAAAACTATCAGGCGTTGTCCTACTTTAACCTCATCGCCGGGTTTTACCAATACGTCAAGAATTACTCCGGGCAATGGCGATTTTATGCTTCCTGCTGTTGCCGATCCGGGACTGTTAGTTTTGGCTACCGAAGGGTGAGTGTCGGTTGTAGGAATAACCTCGGGGCGAACTAATTTTGGCGTTTTAGTTTGCCTTAATTCTTTTTGAAGTTCAACCTTATACGGTGTCCCATTAACTTCGATATCGGCAATGTTGCCCTCAACATTTCCTATGTTAACAAGGTATTCGTTGCCGTTTATTTTGAATTTAAATTCTTTCATTTACAGTATTGCTTTATGTTAATTAAGAGTATTTACAGTTTAGGTTTGCGAGTTACAACGTGATTAGGCGTTTGTCTTAACCCATAAATTTTGGAACTCCAAGGTGAGTATCTTCTCGAAACTCTTTCGATGGTTAATGTCGTAGATTCGTGGTCGTGTACTTCGTTTTCATATAAAAACAGCGCTGTAGATATTGCAGCAAAAACTTCACCCGGAATTTCTTCGGAAGATTCAAGTTCCATTTCTTTTGAACCTTTTCCGTTCTTTCTGAGCCTAACCGGTTTTTGAGATACCTTACCGGTAAATTTGAAAATACGATATAGGATTAGCAATGCTGTGAACACAACCAACATAGCGGTTACTGTCATAATAATGCCTGTTGGGTCAACTTTAATAAATCGTTCGGCAGCGCTAACCTTTTTGTTAAAGAGTTCGTTTGTTGCGTTGGGTGTTGCAACGTCTGTAACAATCCATTCGCCTGTTCCATCGCTTTCCCTGCTGTAAACAAAATCGGTAGCTAAATTTGGAACGGTAACACTATCAATAAGTGTTCTACCATCCGGGCTAAAAAGAGCAATAAACCGATTAGTACTATCAAGTAAAAAGTTTAAATGCAGTGTTCCATGCTGGCTTGTTGCATCGGCATAAAAAATTAGGAATTGTCTTTTGGATATATTTGTAACCGGATCACCATAAGGAATTCTGTATTTCCTTGGATTGTTTATATCGTTAGTTAGGAAGCAACTTCCTGCATTAACGCTGTTGTACCCGGTATTCATTATTTCCACCCAAGCAGAGCGACGTCCGTAGTTGTCAACGTAACTGGTACTATTTTTTAGCATAACCTCGTTAATTCGCAAGTCGGTTATGTTTTGGGCGGAACAATTATTTTTCCCAATTAGGATTATGCCTGCTAATGCAAAAAGGGAAATTATTTTTCTCATTTTTTATTGCAGTTTTTGGGTTATAAGGGTAAGTTAGAATGTTTCTTAGGCGGATTTGTATCCTTTTTAGTTGCTAGTGCCTGTAGGGCTCTAATAATACGGAAACGTGTATTTCTAGGTTCAATAACATCGTCTAAGTAGCCAAACTTGGCAGCAACGTATGGGTTAGCAAATTTTTCCTTGTATTCCTGTTCCTTACTGGTTAAAAATTCAACCTTTGCTTTTTCGTCTTCAATGCTTTTTAGTTCACGGCTTAGCAATACCTCAATGGCACCTTTAGGTCCCATTACGGCAATTTCGCCACTTGGCCATGAGTAGTTTATATCACCACGCAAGTGTTTCGAACTCATAACATCGTAAGCGCCACCGTATGCTTTACGCAGGATAACAGTTACCTTAGGAACGGTGGCTTCGCCGTAAGCGTAAAGCAATTTAGCCCCATGAAGAATAATTCCGTTATACTCTTGTCCTGTTCCGGGAAGGAAACCGGGAACATCAACCAAGGTAACAATAGGAATATTGAATGCGTCGCAGAAACGAACAAAGCGAGCTGCCTTGCGCGATGCGTTAATATCGAGTACGCCGGCTAAGTATTTTGGCTGATTGGCTACAATACCAACCGATTGTCCGTTAAAACGGGCAAATGTTGTAACAATATTTGGAGCGTAATCGCCTTGAACTTCAAGAAATTCACCGTAGTCAACAATAGACGAAATAACATCTTTTATATCGTAAGGTTTGTTGGGACTATCGGGAATAATTTCGTTAAGAGCATCCTCGAACCTGTCAATGGGATCGGTGCAAGAGAGCAATGGGGGATCTTCCAGGTTATTCTGAGGCAAGTAACTTAACAACTTGCGAATAAGCATTATTCCTTCTTCTTCGTTGTTGGCAACAAAATGGGCAACACCCGATTTGGTAGAGTGAATGCTAGCACCTCCAAGTTCTTCGGAAGTAACCGTTTCGCCTGTTACTGTTTTTACTACTTTTGGACCGGTAACAAACATGTAGCTGGTGTTACGCGACATGATGATAAAGTCCGTTAAGGCGGGAGAGTAAACTGCTCCACCTGCACAAGGACCAAAAATTGCAGAAATTTGAGGAATTACTCCCGAAGCAAGTATGTTACGTTCAAAAATTTCGGCATATCCACCCAAACTTTTAACACC
Source organism: Bacteroidales bacterium (assembly GCA_020636845.1). Taxonomy (GTDB): domain Bacteria; phylum Bacteroidota; class Bacteroidia; order Bacteroidales; family Tenuifilaceae; genus JACJXD01. The sequence goes on from JACJXD010000001.1 coordinate 18,050, forward strand.
TTCCTGAATACGTGCTCCACCGCTATCGTTTATTCCAATAACCGGAGCGCCGACCTTCATGGCCATGTCCATAACTTTGCAGATTTTGGCTGCAAACATTTCGGAAAGCGATCCTCCAAAAACGGTAAAGTCTTGAGAGAAAATATACACTAATCGTCCATCGATGGTTCCGTAACCGGTTACAACGCCGTCCGAAAGGTAAGTTTCCTTTTCGAGACCAAAATCGATGCAACGGTGCGAAACAAACATATCGAATTCTTCGAACGAACCTTCGTCGAGGAGCATATCGATACGTTCACGGGCAGTGTGTTTTCCCTTTTGGTGTTGGGTTTCTATTCGGCGTTCGCCGCCTCCTAATTTAGCCTTTTCGCGTAATTCAATTAGTTCTTTAATGTTCTTTTCCTGATTGCTCATTTCTTTGAAGTGTATTTGGGAGTGTAAACAATTACTTGTTGTTTTTATTTTCGCATAGTTCGGTTAATACGCCTAAAGTTGATTTTGGGTGTAGAAATGCGATATCAAGGCCTTCGGCTCCTTTACGGGGTTTTTGGTCGATTAAGCGAACTCCTTGCGCTTCAATTTGTTTAAGTTGATCTTCGATATTAGTTACAGCAAAGGCAATGTGATGGATTCCTTCGCCTTTTTTCTCGATATACTTTCCGATAGGTCCTTCGGGATCGGTCGATTCTAAAAGTTCAATTTTAGTTTGACCAACCATAAAGAAGGCGGTTTTTACCTTTTGGTCTTTAACTTCCTCTACGTTATAGCATTTTAGACCTAGCACGTTTTCGTAATATGGTATTGCTTCGTCTAAACTTTTTACGGCAATCCCAATATGTTCTATGTGAGAAATACTCATAATTATATTTTTATGGTTTGTTTGCCCGCAAAGTTACCCTCAAAAGAGGAGTTAAACTAAACTTTTCGCAAACGATTTAGTTGTTTTGCAACAATGTTAAATAACATATTTTGAGGATTTACAGCGATTTAGAATCGATTTAGATTCTCTTTAATGAGAATTTTTATCGAAGAAAAGAAACCTTGTGTTTGTAAAATATGCTGGTTGGGTTAAACTTCAGTATAGTAGGTGTTTGTAAGATTGTACTTGCGGTTCAACCAAACTTATTTAATGGAATATTTCGAAATAATAGCAGTGGTTATGGAGTGTAACAGTTTTATAGCGTTAGCATCGAGGCCGGTTAAACTTTCAATTATTCGTCCGTGAATAAGTTTGTTTGGACCAAGGTCTATATCATTTAATATTAGGTTTGCTTTGTTGATGAGTGCTTTAAGGGTTTCCGCTTCGGGCATTTCCTTTTCAGCATGAGTTTCTTGTTCTATACTGCTTAGCATAAAGGCGAATATCATAACGGATTGTGCCAAGTTCAACGACGGGTATTTTGTTTTCATGGGAACCGTGGCAGTTCGGTGGCACAATGCCATTTCGTCGTTGGTTAAGCCCGATTCCTCGCGGCCAAAAACAACGGCTAGGCTGTTTATCGTGTTTTTCTTATCTTCGATAAAAGCGTGAAGTTCGTTTACAGGTATTACGTCCTGCTTAACCCACCTGTGTTTTGCCGATGTTGCTATGGCAAAATCTATTCCGTTTAGGGCTGCTTGTAGCGTATTGTAAACCTTGGCATTCTCAAGAATTTCGGTTGATGCGTGGGCTAGTTTACGGGCATCCATTGAGAGGTAGTCGCATGGATTTACCAGCCTTAAATCGTTAAACCCCATTGTTTTTAGTGCTCTGGCAGCAGCCCCTACATTTTCGGGGACAGCGGGTTCTACTAGGATAAAGGAAATGTTCATTTTATATTGCTGTTTAGCATTTCGTCAATGCCTTCGTTTTTAATAATAATCAAACCAAGCCGTTCGTTCGATATTCCATCAGCCAACCTATATGAAAATACGGGTTTGCTATTTTCGGTGGTCGATTCAAAGTGCTTAAATAGTATCTGTGGATTTTTATCGATTTCCTTTGATAGCTCTGTTAGGTGCGATGACAGGATAAACAGGGACGATTTCCAGTTTAACAGTCCGTTGATTACTAGCAACGAACCGTCGAAAGCATCCTTTATGTTTGTTCCTTTAAACAGCTCATCAAAAATTATAAAGCATTTTTCGAATTTGGTAACGGCTTCGGCTGCTTTTTTTACACGCATAACTTCAGCGTAAAAGAAGCTGTATCCGATGGATAAATTATCGGAGGTGTTAATGCTGCTCAACAGCGCTTTAAATGGTGTCCATTGCATTTTGGTTGCCGGAACGGCCATTCCTATTTGAGCCAGGTAAACGGCAATTCCGCACGATTTTAAAAATGTGGTTTTACCGGCCATGTTCGGTCCGGTAAGGAAAAGGAAGTTGCTTTTTTGGCCAAACGTTAGGTTGTTTGCAACGGGCTTTTTAAGGAAAAGGTGATATAGTCCTTCAACCTCAAAGTTAGCGTGTGGGCTGTTTATTATTTCGGGGAAGGTTAAGTTATATTTGAGTACCGATTTTGCTAAGGACTGTAGAGCATCGAGTTCGTATGAAATTGAAATTAGCTTAAGCGTTTCGGATTTGTACTCGTATCTGAAAACCTGATCCCACGCAATGCTCTGTTGAAAACTTTGGTTAACGGGGTTTGACTTTGATATGGTCTGCGCGAACGGTGCTGTTGTAAATATTTTGTTTGCCTGTTCCCAATATGCTGCAATTTGAGGTGGAAGGTTTTCCTTATCGAACTGAATAAAAAATTTATGTATGGATTGAATAAACAGAATTGTACCGGAAACTCCTTGAACGATGGTGTTTTTATAATTTTTGTATTTGAATAGGTATAGCGAACTTTCCACAAAACGGCTGAATGCGTTTTTAGCAACAGCAACTTCGGCTTTCGAAAAGAAATATACTTCCAGCATGTCCATTAACTTTTTGTTAATGGGAAGTTTAAAGTTGTCGTCATATTCGTAAATCCACTTAATGGATTGTTGGCGTTGCTCTATCAGGGTTGCGTTGCAAAGCGGGTTGTAAAAAATTTCTTTTAACGCGTCTTTTCCCCCTCGGGTTTGGGTTTGGTCCAACATTTCCAAAATACTGTATCCGGCAGAGTTGTCGCGAACAATTTCCAGTTCGTTAAGGGTTTGGTTGTCAATAACCATTTTGTTGGAGGTGTCCATATTCGGGGTGGATTTTTAGCAAATGTAATAAAAAAGCAGGCTACAAATAGTAGCCTGCTTTTATGGGAGATGTATTACTTCGATAACTTTTCGAGAGCTTCGTCCGATGCTTCAAGAATTGGTTCAACGGAAAGAGTTTGTCCAACGCCTTCTTTTAGCCAAAGTTGAGGTATTAGCCTGCCTTGGGAGTATATTCTTTCAACCTCGTTGGCAAACGATTTTCCTTTGAAATCCTTTTCGAGTTGAAATTCGATTAACGAACCAATTGGATAAGCCGAAAGGTAAAGAGGATCGTTTATCATGTGCGAGTATATTGCCAAAATTGGTTCGTCGGTAGAGCCGAATACATCGGCAAAGTAGTCGTTCCATATTTTCTTGGCAATGCTAATGGTTGCTTCCTTAACCTCTTGTGCATTGGCTTCGGGATGAGCGTATAGCCATTTCCAAAGATTTATGTCAACAAGCGAAACACCCATTATTTCGTAGCACGACCAAAGGTTATCGAGCGTTTCCATCGATTCTTTTTCGGGGTTGGTTTCCTTAATTCCTAAAACTTGCAAATCGCGTTTTTGGAAAACAAAGGCCAATGCTTCGGTAAAGGCAGTATTGGGAACTCCGTGCATTGTGTAGTAGTCAACATCGTGTAGCGAAATGGTTTGTTCCACGTTGTGGCCGAATTCGTGCATGGCAATGTTAAAGCCTTTATACATCATACCCGTTGCAGGGATATGGGTTCTTAGCAGAGCAACGTCCTTGTGCATTTCGGCACCCCATGCGTGTCCGGCTCCGCGCGAACCTTCAACTTTAACCCGTTCTTGGATGAATTTGGCCTTTTCCATTGTCCAGCCCAGCGAGGTGAGGATGCTCGGTATTTCTTTTTCAAAAGCCTGAGTATTTGGGAAACGTTTTGTGGTAATGGCGTCAAGTTTTTTCTCGGAAATGCCGCTTCTGGCTTTGAAACCATCGTACCAAATATCGAAAGGCTGAAGTTCGCGTCCTAACCGTTTGCTAATTAGCTTGCCGCATTCGCGTACCTCTTTGGACGATACAAGAGTGATAAACAGTTGCTCAACTTCATCAACCGGAAGTTCGTACTCTCCTTCAAATTTTCGTTGAATGAAGCTTGGCATGTTGGGAGTGTATTCGTCGATAGACTTTAGCACCTTGAATTGATTTACAATTTGTTGGTAACGGGTGTTGGGTTCCGGTATGCCGGCTACATCTTTTCCATCCTTGGAGATTGCATTACTAAAAGGATTCCAAGTATATTGATTGCTATTAATAACCTGTTCGGGAATACTTTGGTCAATAATCCGCTTCATAACCTCGTATATTACCTTTTGACGTTCGAGGCCTTCTTCTTTTTCGGCATATTGTGCTTTTAGTTCATCGCGAAGTCCCCAGTGCGAAATTAGAGCTAAGGTTGAATCGGTAAACAGTTTTTCTCCTTTTTCGTTTTCCAACTTGCTCATGTAAATGTAGTACTGACTAATGTATGTTTCGGCGTTTGTGTTTGCTGTAGAGTAATCCTGAATTAACTTGGCCGGCACGCGGGTGGTAAACATGTCGCCCATACGGGCATAAGCCCACTGCTTGCGGCTCCACTTTTCGCCTTCTGCAGTTTTTTCTTTTAGCGAGTAATACGGAAAGTTTAATGCGGTGATAAAGGCTATTTTGTTGGCAAAAAGATCTTCGGATAGATGTGCCGAAGCGTTATATGCGCCAAATAGTTCGTCGATAGGAGTAATGGGGCCCCAATCGAGGTGTAAAGGTCTCATTAACTCCTTGCTGAGTAAAATAAAGTATCCGTTCAGCATTTCGGAGCCATACGATAACTTGTTAAATAGTTGATCTAAATCGGCGTCGTTGGCTACAAATTGCGATTTGCAAAAGTTTTCGAAATCCTGTGTAGTTCCATCGGAAGCACGCCAAAGGTTTGCCACTTGTTTTACCCCGCGTTCAATGCGAAACGATTGTTCTTGTCCGTAGGTATTCTTTAAGTTGCTAATTACATTTTGGACTGTTTGCTCCGGTATTGGAGACTTTTCAATACGGGCATTTTTCCCATTCTGACTACATTGTGTCATGGTCAGCAGAATTAATGCGGTTAAGAGTAAAGAAACTTTTTTCATTTGATCTAGTGTTTGGGTTTATGTGTTTAGAACTCATTTAGGCTGTTTAGTTTAACCGTTTTGGGTATTATCTTTTATCACTTTACAAATATAATCGAATCGGATTTTGAGCGGTTGCTAAATAACAAAAGTTTGATAGAAGTGTAAGTTGATGATTTTTAGTATTAACAATGTATAAAAAGAGCCTGTTTGATTATAGCATATCAGTGGAAGAGATTAGGGTAGTTTGTTGTTTTCGAATCGTTTAATAGTTTAAATTTCTACGGACTATTTTGCCATTTTTGGAAAAATTGAAGTTGGTAAGGGGTAAGATTCTGAACGTTTAATGTAAAAAAGGCTACCGGATTAGGGTAGCCTTTGTTTTTTTACCAAATCTTTGCTCTGTTTTCGGGAGCAATGTATAGTGGATCGTTAGGACTAATGTTAAATGCTTCGTAAAATTCAGGGATGTTGAAAAGTGCCCCGTTAACGCGGAAACGGCCTGGTGAATGAACATCCTCTTTTACCCTACGCATTAACTCTTTGTCGCGAATTATTTGTCTCCAAACATTTGCATACGACAGGAAGAAACGTTGGTTGGCTGTAAATCCGTCGATTGGTTGTGGGGTTGCTTTCCCTGCCAACGATTTTTGGAATGCGTGATACGAAATGGTGAGTCCGCCGTAATCGGCAATGTTTTCACCTAAGGTGAGTTTTCCGTTTACGTGCATAGAATCGATGGCAACAAAGCGGTCGAACTGATTTACCAAAGCCTGCGTAAGTTCGTTGAACTTCGTGGCATCATCCTTTGTCCACCAGTCGGAAAGGTTACCGTTTTTATCGTAGTTACGTCCCTGATCGTCGAAACCATGGGTCATTTCGTGGCCAATTACAACGCCAATTGCACCGTAGTTAACGGCATCGTCGGCATCCTTGTTGAAGAATGGCGGTTGGAGAATTCCGGCAGGGAATACAATTTCGTTCATCAACGGATTGTAGTAAGCATTTACCGTTTGAGGCGTCATTTCCCATTCGGTTCTATCGACAGGTTTTCCAAGTTTATCCATGTTTTCTTTGAAACGGAATTTTGCCGCATTACGAATATTGTTGGCGTAACTACCACGTTCAATATCAAGCGAAGAGTAATCCTTCCACTTATCGGGATAGCCGACTTTAACTACCATCGATTGAAGTTTATCGATAGCTTTTGCCTTTGTGGAATCGCTCATCCATGTTAAATTTTCAATTCTATCCTTGAACGATAATTTTAGATTACCAATTAAATCGACCATTTTTTGTTTGGCTTCGGGAGGAAAATTTTCTTCAACAAAAATTTGTCCTACCAATTCGCCAATGGTGAAGTTTGCAGTAGAAGAAACTCTTTGCCAACGGGGCCGTTGAACTTCAATGCCGGATAATTTACGTCCGTAGAAATCGAAATGCTCGTTATCGAAATTTTGCGATAGGAACGATGCGTAACGGTTTAGCACATTCCATGTTAGGTAATTTTTCCAAGCATCAATGCTCAGATAATCAATCATTTTATTTGCTTCCTTGTAGAAGTTCGGATTATCGATAACAAAATCCTTGGGTACTTCAATGCCTAAGTTTGTGAAATACTCATTCCACTTGAATGACGGAGCAAGTTGCTGCATTTGTTCGATGCTAACCTTGTTGTAGGTTTTGTAAGGATCGCGGCTCTCTACCCTTGTAAATGTTACATTGGCCAATTCGGTTTCCAACGTCATAATTTGGTCGGCTGCTTTTTGTGCTTCGTCGGGGGTAATTCCAATAAGCGCAAACATATTTTTGATATGATCTACGTACTGTTTACGTATTTCAACGGTACGCTCATCTTTATTGAAGTAGTAGTCTCTATCGGGCAAACCAAGTCCGTCGCTGTATAGGTTTACAATGATGGTATCGGCCTTTTTGTTGTCCTGACCGGCTACCGGTATAAATAGGGGGGCAATGTATTCCTTTTGAAGTTCGCTTATTGCTTTTAAAAGTTGATCGGTATTGGTAATTGATGCTATAAGATTTAGTTCCGGCTTAATTGGATCGAAACCTTGTTTGTCTATTTGAGTCGTATCCATTCCTGACGTAAAGAAATCGCCAACTTTTTGCCAATTGCTCCCTTTGGGTGCGTCGGTTTTGGTAGCAGCTTCGTCGAATATTTTCTTTACCAACAGGTCGTTTTCTTCAGCCAAAATGTCAAATGAACCATAACGCGATTTGTCTTCGGGCATTTTGGTGTTTTTCATCCAGGTTCCGTTAGCATATTCAAAAAAATCGACACCCGGTTTAACGGTAGTATCCATGTTTGCAGTGTCCAAAGCGGGTTTGGCGTTTTCCTTTTTGGTACAGCCCACAAAAACAAATGTTGCAGCAAAGCAACATAGTAAAAGAGAATTTTTCTTCATTACGATTTTAAAAATTTAGTTTAACCTATAGACTGTGATGTGTTAAAATAGTTTACTTATGAAGATGTTTAAACAAACTATAAGGAAACGTGTGTAAAAGTCGAAAAGCTGCCATAGGCAGCTTTTCAATATCAAAATTAAATGCTATTCGAACAGTTTGAATGCTTCCTTAATTAGCGAAACAGCATCGCGAAGTTGTTCTTCGTTAATTACCAACGGAGGTGCGAAACGAATTATGTTTCCATGTGTTGGTTTTGCCAATACACCCTTTTCGGCCATTGCAAGGCATACATCCCAAGCGGTTTTTCCCGGTTTATTACGAATTACAACTGCATTTAACAAGCCTTTACCACGAACCAATTCAATCATGTGGCTGTTAATGGCGCGCATTTCCTCGCGGAAAATTTTACCCATTTTTTCGGCATTTTCGGCAAGTTTTTCGTTCTTAACAACTTCCAATGCAGCAATTCCAACGCGGGCGGCTATTGGGTTTCCACCGAATGTAGAACCATGTTCGCCCGGTTTAATGGTAAGCATAATTTCATCGTCGGCTAAAACGCACGAAATAGGCATTGTTCCACCGGAAATGGCCTTACCTAGGATAAGAATGTCGGGGCGAACGCCTTCGTGGTCGCAAGCTAACATTTTTCCTGTGCGGGCAATACCGGTTTGTACTTCGTCGGCAATGAAAAGCACGTTGTGCTTTTTACACAAATCGTACGATTTTTTCAAATAACCTTCGTCGGGAACAAACACTCCTGCTTCACCTTGAATAGGTTCAAGAATTAAACCGGCTACGTTAGGATCCTGTAGCGCTTTTTCTAATGCGTTAACGTCGTTGTAAGGAATTTTGATAAATCCCGGAGTATATGGGCCAAACCCACTGAAAGCATCGGGATCGGTTGACATGGAAATAATGGTGATGGTACGACCGTGGAAGTTGTTTCCGCAAACAATAATTTTTGCTTCACCTTCTTTAATTTTTTTAACGTCGTATCCCCAACGGCGACAAAGTTTTAGCGCTGTTTCGTCGGCTTCGGCACCCGAGTTCATAGGAAGAACCTTATCGTATCCAAAGAATTTTGTTACATATTCTTCGAATTCGCCAAGTGCGTTGTTGTAAAAGGCGCGTGAGGTAAGGGTTAAAACCTGAGCCTGATCGCACATTGCCTTAACAATTTTTGGATGGCAATGGCCCTGATTAAGAGCTGAATATGCCGAAAGAAAATCATAGTAACGTTTACCGTCAACATCCCATACGTAAACACCTTGTCCCTTTTCGAGAACTACAGGTAGCGGATGATAGTTGTGGGCGCCATACTTATTTTCACGCTCCATGTAATCTTTTGCTGTCATTTTGCTCATAGCTTCAATGCTTTATTAAGTTGGTAAATATGATTTGTTTTATTTCTGAATGCAAGATTAATGTTCCTTAACGATTTTTCAAATAGTTTTTATCAGTAGAAAAATATGTTAAGAAACATAATATGTTTTAGTTCGTTGCTTAGCCATGAATTTGTTTTTTAGTTGGTGTGCGTTTCTAAGTGCGTACCTTCTCCTGCTGCCACGCGAATCCATACCTCATGCTAAGCGTAGTCTCCTGACTACGCTTCCTTAAACTGCGCTTACCAAACAACGGCTCGGTTCCTGACCGTGTAAAATTCCTAGTTGTAAGTATTCCTCCGGCTTTCCACGCGATGCAATCGTGCGGCAGCGGGTGGTTTCTTATCAAAGAAAGCGCCTCACCTCTTCTCTTGAAAGGTGGGAGTAATTCTCTTCAGGGAAGATTTGTGAGATGGAAAACGGCGGAAAGCATTTCCCGTGGCGAAAAAAAGATGTTTCGGCTTCGCTCAACATGACAATTTCCACAGCCATGCTGTCATTTCAAACGTAGGCGAGTAAGCGTAATCCTTTATCCCTGTCAGGGTTTAAACCCGACAGGGATCAACAACAAATGAAAATGGTAGTGGTTGATGCGCGTGATGAAGAAATAGACCTTGCGGTTTTCTCCTGAGGGAGAGGAGATTTAACAAAGTTTTGCGCTGGTTAGTGAAATCAAATCAGTTGCCACTAAACCAGGTAGTGGATATGAATGGAACAAACAAAAATGGGCTTCAGCCAACAGAAGAGGGAAGTACAGGTAAAAGTATTTGGGCTAAAGCCCAATAGGCGAAATACCTTTCTCCCGGGTTTAAACCGGGGCTACTGAAAAAAAGGGTTGAAATATATGACACGGATGTGAACGTCCGCACCAGCGAAGGTTTCGACTTCGCTCAACATGACAATTTTCCACAGCCATGCTGTCATTTCGACGCAGGCGAGAAATCCTTTTGCCATGCTAAGCGTAGTTTCTACCCCTGACAGGGTTTTAAAGCCTGTCAGGGGATTTCAACAAATGAAAATGGTAGTGGTTGGTGTGCGGTTTTAAAGGAACGGACCTCACGGTTTCTCTGAAAGGGAAGATGCAATTCTTCCCTGAGGGAGATTTAGTGAGATTGGAAGAACGCGCGGAAAGCTTTTCCGCGTGAGGCAAAAGATGTTTTCGACTTCGCTCAACGGCAATTTTCCCACAGCCATGCTGTCATTTCGAGTGCAGTCAGAAATCCTTTTGCCATACTAAGCGTAGTCCTTTCTCCCTGACAGGGGTTTAAAACCCTGTCGGGATCAAGATATAGCGCAGATTGGTGCGTTTAAAGGAACGAACCTTAATTTCTCTGGGAAGGAACACAAATCCTTTCGGGAATTTGGGTTGGAAACCGGAAAGTTTTCGCGTGAACGAAAAGATGTTCGACCCGAACCACCGGGTTCACCGCTCACTGACAATTTATCAGCCATGCTGTCTTTTCGAGCGTAGGCGAAATCGCTGCCATGCTAAGCGTAGTCTCCTGACTGCGATTTCGCCATTTTCTATCCCTGACGGGGTTTAAACCCTGTCAGGGATGTCGAAACAAAGACAATGGGCGTGGAAAAAACTTTTATCCTCGGGTTGAAACCCGGGGCTACTAAAAGGCGCGGACGTGGATATCCCGCATTAGCGAAGAGTTTCGCCTTTGCTCAACATGACAATTTTTACAGCCATGCTGTCATTTTCGAGCGCAGGCGAAATCTTTATTGCCTCAGATCAAGATTTAAGGCCTGCTTTCCACACGATACAATCGTGGCAGCACGTAAAATGAAAAAGGCGGAAAAACCGCCTTTTATTTAAAAATCTTTTACACGTTTTAATCTTAGCAATTTAATAATCCATCTTGGTAAAGGCTTATTTGGATTACGCTTGTCTAAGTTGAGTTGAATGCCCAACGATTTTACCAAAGGTAAGCGATGTGCTTCTACAAATTCAATAAGTGTACCATCGGGATCTTCAATGTAAGTGAAATGCCCGGCTGCTTCACCCATATCGAAGCTGCCCTGTTCGTTGTGCTTAACATTGGAGTTTACCGTGAAGTTGAAACCTAAATCCTTACACTCCTTTTCAAGGTCGCTCATGCCTTTAACATCGTAGCACAGGTGTATAAAGCCCAAATCGCCCCAGAAACGGTTACTGAATATTTTTTCCGGTTTTCTATCCAGCGGTTGTACCAGTTCGATGTACGATTTTGCGAAGAACTCGGCGAAGCCGCCTACACGTTTATCGGAATGGGAGAGGAGTACCCTGCGGAAATTACCGTTTCCTTGTGGTAACGTTTTAAAGTCTTGCTGTTCTCCTTGCGTATCGTAAATAACTTGGTTATAGCCCAATATGTCGCGGTAAACTTTCAATGATTTTTCAATATCGCTAACGCCAACAATTGCCCCGGCAATTCCCGATATGAATTTATTTTCGTTTTTAAATACGGCAGCATCATCTATTATTTCGAAGGTATTGCCAAAAGGGTCGAAAACAAAAAAGTGCAGTTTTCCATCCGGTGTGTTATAAAGTTTGCTTACGTTAACGCCTTTGCTGCTCAGGGTTTGGTGTGCCTTTGCTACGTTCGGACTTTTTATCTTTGCGGCAAAAATACCTAAATCGCCAATAGAAACGGGATGTTCCGGTTTAAGCGGAGTTCTTCCCTTATACTGCCAAATTTCCATTCCTCCGCCACCTTGCATATTCATAGCTAAGGCAGCATGGCGTTGTTGAGGTTTTCCTCCCGTGTAAGGAAGCATAAGTTCGGCAACGGTATTGTCTTCGAAAATCCGAATGTCGAAACCAAAGTATTCCTTATACCATTTCCAAGACTCAAATAGGTTGCTAACGCCCACACCTACTTGCTGAATACCATATATTATTTTACTCATGTTAAGTTGGGTTGATTTTAGTGACAATTTTATAAAAGATTGAGGGAAACAGGCGTTTTATGTGAACTGTAAGTAACTCCTTTTTCCCAATTAAAATTTCCGGTTTACGCTTTTTTATGGCGGTTACGTAGCGTTTTGCGCAAATGTCGGCGGGTAGTCCGGTTGCTTGTCCGGGATCCATAACCCCGTGAGCCTTACCTTTTCCGTCGATAGCGTTAAGCGATATGTTGGTTTGAATTCGCCCGGGATACGCAATGGTTACTGCTATGTTTTGAGGCAGCACTTCGGCTCTGAGCGTTTCGAAAAATCCCTGAATGGCATGTTTTGCCGCTGCATAGCCCGAACGTAAGGGAAAACCGAATTTTCCCGATATGCTGCTTGTTGCAGCAATGTACCCTTCGCCTGCTTTAATCATTCCGGGTAGTACAGCCTTGGTAATAGCAACGTAGGAAAAGTAATCGATTTCCATTATTTTCCTGTGAATTTCGATTGGCGTATCAATCACCAGTGAGCGCTGGCTTATTCCTCCATTGTTAATCAGCAGGTAAATAGGCCCAAATTTATCTACTATGGATTTGGCCGTCTTTTCAACTTCGTCCGGGTTGGAGAGGTCGAAGGGAATGGCCTCACAAAAATCGGTGTATTTTTTACAGGTATCGGCTACCTCTGTTAACTCGCTTGGGTTGTTCGAGGATATAATAAGCTTTGCTTTTTCCTTAGCCAGTAAAATTGCAATTTCCTTGCCAATTCCCGAGGATGCGCCTGTAATCCAGGCTGTACGGTTTGTGAATGTAATCATAAAAAAAGCATCAAAACTTTGTAACTAAACATAATTTTGATGCCAAAAGTAAAACTTTATTGTAAATATTGATTGGGAAAAGAACTTTTAATATTCCTTTTCCGAAATAACCTTACCGTCGGAATCGTAAATAATCCATTTACCTGTTTTTTCCCCGTCCTTATAGGTCATGTCGTAAAGAAGTTTTCCATTGTCATTCCAAACGTACCACTTTCCGTCCTTTTTTCCGTTGGAAAAATTGGCTTCGGAAAGTTTAGTTCCGTTTTTGTTCCAAATTTCCCATTTCCCGTTTTTGACTCCGTTACTAAACGATCTTACCTCGTTCAACTTTCCGTTTTCGAAGTATATTTTGGAAATGCCGTTTAATACGCCGTCTTTAATTTCCGCTTCGGATTTTAATGCTCCACTATCGAAAAATTCGTTATACACTCCGGAATACAAGTTCCCGTTATCATCTAAGTATTTACCATTGGTTAGAGTAACCTTTTCCTGCGAAAATACTGCTATTGGCAAAAGAAGTATTAGAAATAAAATATGCTTCACCTTATTTAAAATTATGTTCAACAATAAACTATACGTTTTGATTAGTACTGATGTTTGAGTTTGAAACAATAAAATATTCTACAAAATAAAACAGTTGAGAAAGTTTTATACGCGATAATGTTATACATGTCTCCTTTATGAAATTAGTTTCCTTTAAGTTTAAAGTACATGTTGTATCTAACGGTTCTTTCATCTTTTTTGCTGCCAACCAAGTAAAAATTAACTACATCGAAATTTCGATATGCGTGGTACCACTTTATAAATGCAGTTGTATCCATTTGAGTTGGTTGCAAAATGGGAAGGTTTAATTCTGCTATGGTATTTGGTGTAAAAGGAAAGTTGGGTTTATGCACTATGAATTCTAACAGTTTATTCTTGGCAAATCGAAATTCGGTAGAATCTTTGTCGAAGTAGAGCAGAATGTACCGTTCTTTTCCCAGTATGGATTTGTTAAAAGCGGAATCCGGTTTTTCTCCCATTATCTTTATAACCTCTTGCGGGGATATGCCATAAGAAAACCGGCTTGCATCGAAAAGACAACTCTTTTGCTTTGTGGAATTGCATGAGGTTACCGCGAAAAAGGCCATCAAGCATAGCGTAAAAACTTTACTTATCTTAATCATACTAATTAAAATTATAGGTTATGGATAACGAGTACGATCGCCCCAGCCGGTATTTTGTAGTGTAGTAGGTATTGCTGCCAAGTTTCATTTCCTCGGCATAGGCGTTGTTCAAGATATTCTTTGCGTTGAAACGAATGGAGTAATTTTTATTGAAAGTTTTCTTTACGGTGATGTTCAAGTCGGGTGTGGGCTGTAGGTAAATCGAGGGTAAATCGATTTGGTAAACAATTAGCCTTTTTCCCGACATGTTAAAGTTGATGGCCGATTCCCAACCTTTATCGGTGTTTTCGTAGGAAAGGCTTGCGTTTATGGTGTACGGGGCTTGGTCGTACATTGGTCTGGTATCGGACGCATTCGGATTCCATGAGCGAATACTTTGCAGTTCGTCTGCCGTAACCTTTACAAATGCGTATATGTACGAGAAATTTGCAGCGACTTTAAGGTGATGTAACCAGCTATCCTTGCTTCCCAAATATTTTCTAACTTCCAATTCGGCTCCATACAATGTCGATTTATCGACATTTTTATATTGAAATTGGCTTCCGGAACCACCTGCAACAGGTATTTGAGCATTTTCGATTGGATTGTAAAATTGCTTGTAAAATATGCTAAACGATAAGTATTCGCCTATGTTAGGAAATTGCTCCCACCTTACATCGAAGTTATTAATAGTGGTACTCTTTAGGTTCGGGTTTCCGTTTTGAATGTAACCGCCAATAAAATCGTACGTGGCTAACGGTGCAAATTCTCTGAACGAAGGGCGTGCTAAAGTTCTGTTTGCCGAAACCCTAACGTTCATTTGCTCTCCAATTTTATAGGTAAAAGCCAAAGATGGCAGAAAATTGTTGGCATCAATTTTTCCGGACGTTCCGTCGAAAGCATTTAACGACATGTTTGTTTTCTCGAATCGAACTCCTGTGGTAAACGAAATGCTGTTCGATACGGAACTCTCGAGCATAAGGTAAGTTGCAAGCAAATGTTGGTTAGCATCGTAATTATTAGGTGCGGCAAAATCGGTTATTAAAAAGTTTCTTAGTTCGGTACCGTTATAACCCAAATTTTCGTCGGTAAAAAGAACCGAAACATCACCGTTGTAATTTTTGTTATAGTGAATGCTGTAGTAGTAGGCCTGTTCTCTGAATTTTCGTTCTTTAAAGGTATAAGCGCCTCCAAGTTTAATTTTTGATTTTGTTCCCCAAAAATCTACAGGCAAGGTAAAATCGATTTTGGCATTATCGTTTTTCTCCTTTAAATCTCTGAAAAAACGGTAAGGTTTTTCGTTATTACCAATGTAAAAGGATGAATCGCCTTGGTCGTCTATAGTATAGGCATTCCTTAAAAGCCTTAAGTCGGGTTGCTTAATCGATGAGGTTGTGTAGGAGTTGCTCCAGTTAACAGTCATCTTATTCAAAGAACTAATAACATGCTCGCCTCTTACCAATCCGTTAATAAAGGAACGTTCCGTATAACCAATTCCTCTGTTTTGTAATCGGTCGGTGGAGTCGGGGTTTGTATCCAACTTGTATCCGTCCTGAAAACGGCATACGCTTTCGCCACTTTGGTTTCCTAAAATGCCAATGCTAACCTTGTTCATGTCGTTTATTTTGTAGGTGGAGTTGAACAAACTTCCGATAAGAACTTCGTCGGTGGATTTTTGTTCTGTTGTGGCTGACAGAACATCTTTGTCGAGAGTAGTTTGACCTTCGCTTATTCCTTCGTAAACATTTTGAATTCCATCGGTGTAGTTGGAAAAATCTCTTTTGTACGATAAGCCGAAAACATATCCCAACTGTTTGCCAAAAAGGGTTACCGCATTTCCAATGGAAAAGTTTATGTTGTGGTCCAAAAGCTGAGCGGCGTTAGTTGGCTGAAACTGTCTGTTTTTAAAGGCTCGGGAAACCGAAGTAATGCCACTGGGATCGAGGTACGGATCGGGAAAAGTTTCGGAAGTGTATTTTCCCACTTCACCGGGTAAATCTCTAAATCCGTTATCGAAACCTAAAATATCGGTACTGCTTCCCTTTGCAACCAAAAAGTTGTTGTTAAAATTGGCCTGATTATTATATTCAAGACCAACGGACAGTTGAAGATTAAAAGATTCGGGAAAATCTTTTGTACTTATATCAACCAAGCCTCCGGCAAAATCGCCCGGAAGGTCAGGCGAAAAAGTTTTGTAAACAATAATATTGTCTATCAAATTGGAAGGAAACATGTCCAGTTGAACGGCGTTTTTATTGGGGTCCAAGCTGGGAATTTCCGATCCGTTTAGCGTAGATTTACTGTAACGATCGCCAAGTCCTCGGATAAAAACATATTTTCCTTCGGAAATGGTAACTCCGGTAACCTTTTTCAACGCTCCGGCAGCGTCGCTTACCCCGATTTTCGAAAATTGATCGGACGTGATTGCATCGAAAAGTTTAGGCGATTTTTTTTGGATGGTTAGCAAGGCATTTTCGCTTTTCTTTACGGCTTTAGCTGTTACTACCACTGCATTTAATTGTAAATCGGCGGATTTTAGCCTTACCGTGAGAAATTTGGTTTGGTTACTTTCAATGGCTACCCCTTGGATTATCATGGGTTGATATGAAATATAACTTATACGGATGTTGTATTCTCCCGGCGTTAACTTTAAATAAGCAAATCCATCCAAATCGGTTATAGTTCCTGTTGTTGTTCCATCAATCGAGATGGTTGCGCCTACAAGAGTTTCCCCGGTTCCGTCGTCAACTACCTGTGCTTTAAAAGTTCCATTTTGAGCCTGCAAGTTCAGTGCTTGCAGGATTACTACCATTATAATAGCTATTCTTCTCATATTATGCTTATCAAAAAAACAAATAAGAGGGGAGTAATTAGCCTCCCTCTCTTTTGATAGACAGAGTTTATATAATTTTTTACTCGTTGATTACAGTCCATGTGTATGACCAGTTTGCAAAGAATGGGGTTCCGCTGGGATCAACGGCTCCCTTATAACCCTTATCTTCCAATCCTATTGTTGAAAGTCCGGTTGCAAGGTCGGAAGTTACATCGGTGGCCGAAGGAGTAAACTTACTGCTTCCGGTGCCAAAACTTGGGTCAACAATTTTGTTATATGTCATTAAGTATTGCTCTACGGCTAGCTCTTTGCCGGCATCGGTTTCGTCGCTGAGTTGGAATACGTTTGCAAAGCCTGTAGCATCGTTTGTAGTAACACCGTTGGTGTAAATAAGGTTGTTTTCAATTTTAAGGTTACCATAACCGCCATCGGCAACGCTTAGCCATTGGTCGTAGCAGCTGGCCGATTTCCCATCCTCCGAGTTTATTTTATCGGTTCTTCTTTCCATGTCGATAGGGCCGTCGAAACCGTAGAAAATGGAGTTGTAAAAGCTACCTGCCCATCCGTCGCGCATGTAAAATGTTTGCTTGTTGCTGGCCGAAAGTCCTGAATTTTCACCTTCGCCGTATAGGGTGATGTTGGCCATTTTTGCAGTAGCAAATGGCTTTTCCGGTTCATTGGAACCAACGCCTCCGTCTAGTTCTGCACCGCGAGGGTCGCTACTCTGGTTGGTTGATGCCTTTTTCCAAACCAACGCATTTTGGACTGTTCCATGAAATCCTTCGTCTTGATCGAGTCCGTCGTCACCGGCGTAGGAAATTACAATGTTGGTTAATTTTGGATCGCCACCGAAGAACTCAATTCCGTCGTCGAAGTTGGAGAATACTTCAACATGGTCTATTGTTGTAGCAGAACCAACAGCACCTAAGGAGATTCCGTTAATTTCGTTATCGGCACCAATTACGCTGCCACCATGACGAACGGAAATATATTTTAGAGTTCCCGAGTTATCGTTATCGTCGGTGCCGCCGTATAAACCTCTTGTTTCATCAACAGGAATACCTTCGATTTGTTTTTCGCCACCTTCGGCAATGTTGTTGGTGGTTGCCTTGCCAAGGATAATTAAACCGCCCCAAGTTTGAACAGCATCATCGGGAACTGATCCATTTAAATCGTCGGCTAAACCGGTCATAATAATAGGTTCGCTTTCGGTACCAACTGCGTTAATTTTTCCCCCTCTTGCAATAATAAGGGCAGAAGCTCCGGCGCCTTGTCCCGGTTGTCCTTTAATTACGGTTCCTGCTTCAATGGTCAGGGTTTGCCCGTCGTTAACAAAAATGAAACCACGTAAAACGTAAACTGTATCCTTCGACCAGGTAACGGTGCCAATTCCGTCGGCGCTAGCGTAAATATCTTTTGTGGGTTTTACAGGTTCTTCCGTTATGTTGATAGAAGCAGTAGCGTCGTCTATTTTATCATTTTTATCGGTTACAGCCACGATAATTGAGCCTGCTCCGGCAGTTGAACTGGCAGTAAACGATACAACGATTGTTCCGGTTTTATCGCCTACGGTTGGTTGGCTGCTAATGGTAGCGCTGCCTCCGTTGGCCGAAACGGTTGCAGAAGCGTATCCGCCGGGAACATCAGCGGTAAAATTTACATCTACAGAATTTTCTACCTGAACATCCGTAGTGGTTGTAGGTGCAGTAACCTTTGGAGCATCCGGCGTTGCATCATCTTTACTACACGAAGCAATGGCTGTAAGTCCAAACATAAAGAGAATTGCAATTTGGACAGGTTTGACTTTTGACATCAAATTAAAGTTTTTCATACTTTATCATTTTTGGGTTATAATTATATGGCAAAGAGAATGCTTTTAGTTTATATGAAAATTAAGGGACGATTACCTTTATATTAAGTTATTATGAATGGGCGTTAACGGTGAAATTGAGAATGAAGTAGGAAGCATGTTTGTTTTTGTGTTTAAAAGAAAAGAGCCGGATTAAAGCATCCGACTCTTTTTTGGTTGAATTATGTTGGAGATGAGAAAAATTTAGTTGTTAACCGATTTTAGTTCGACTTTCAGGCTATTTTTACCGTTTACGTTTACGGTTGTAGTTTCGTACGAAATGAAGTTTAACTTCAAATCCGCATTGCTATTCGGATTAACATTAACCGTAAAATTTCCGTCGAAATCCGAGTAAGCAACCGTTTGGTTATTCATTATTACTGCTACGCCCACCAATGCTTCGCCTGTAGTTTTGTCCACAACTACGCCTTTTACGGTAGCGGTGGTAACATTATTACTGCTGTTTGTATCGTCCTTTTTATTGTCGTCGTTTATTGCCATAACGTTTAGCGAGAGGGCAACTGCAATAAGTGTGATTAGTGTTTTCATTTTTTTAGTTTAATATTTTTGTACTGAGTGTTATTTCTGTTTCACGTTGCAAACTTATACTACCAGTGTTTTTTTATTATTTCCTTGCCATTACCTTTATGTTAACTTTGGGTTAAGCGATTTTTCATTCTTGAAAAGTCTTTAAATGGTTTTTATTAATACCCGATAACTTCCTGAAACTTTTGCTGCAAACTTATGGTTGCTAGTTGAATTGTATATTTTGCTGGTATTAAGTTGTTTTTATGTTTTTGAAAATGTTAGTCAATGCCTTTTGTTCTGCAGGTTGTTGAGTAATTTCTTACATCAAATTCATGCTATACTAAATGGTTAACTTTTACTTAACATTAACCTGCGGTTAAAGTGTTATTTTTGTATATTTAACAAAGTAAAATGGTTGTAAGTGAGCATGGAACAGCAGTATAGAATATTAATAGTTGATGACGAAACCGATATTGTTGAATTTTTATCGTTCAACTTGAAAAAAGAAGGATTTGTTGTTGAAAGTGCTAGTAACGGTAGAGATGCCATTACGAAGGCAGAAGCGTTTGGCCCCGATTTAATTCTGTTGGATATAATGATGCCCGAAATGGATGGCATTGAAACCTGCGAGGCTATTCGGGGTAATCCTAATATAAAGGATGTGGTAATAGCCATGCTTACAGCCCGTAGCGAAGATTACAGCCAAATTGCCGGGTTCGATGCCGGAGCCGACGATTATATTACGAAGCCGGTGAAACCCAAAGTGCTAATAGCCAGAATAAAAGCGCTGCTAAAGCGTACCGATAGCGTATCTCAAAGTAGTTCTGCATCAACTTTTGTTGATGAAATCCCTGCCGGAATTGTTATAGACCGCGAAAAGTATGTGGTTTACTTTAACGGGAAGGAGTTAATTCTGCCTAAAAAGGAATTTGAACTGTTGGCTTTACTCTACAGTAAACCGCAAAAGGTTTTTACTCGCGATGAAATATACAATGCCGTTTGGGGAGAGGATATAATTGTTGGCGACAGAACCATTGATGTTCATATTCGAAAAATAAGGGAAAAGTTGGGTGATGAGTACATAAGAACGGTGAAGGGCGTTGGGTACAAGTTTATGCTATAAGCGTATGGAAAGTATTTCGTGGAAACCGGAGTATAGCGTGTCGTTTGATAGTATTGATAACGATCATAAAATTATTATAGATTTAATTGGTAAGGCTTTAACTTTTGCAGAAAGAGATTCGCAGGAGTATGAGCTAAAGGAGGCGTTGAACGAACTTCAAAAGTATGTGATTTACCACTTTGGAAGAGAGGAAAATTATTTTAGGTTGACCAGTTATACCGACGAAGAGTTACATGTACAAGAGCATCGGAATTATTTAGGTAAGTTAAAGAGGATAATAGAGCAAATATCGTTAGGGGAAAAAGTTGCAGTGGAAACCTTTCATACTTTATCTTCTTGTTTTTTGGAGCATATTGATAGGTTTGACAAAAAATACTGGGAACATTTTATAAAACATGGAATTTCGTAAGTAATAGTTAGTTGACATTAAACAAAAAAAAGAGGAGACTTTCTCCTCTTTTTTCATTGCATAAATGTTGGTTATTACTCTACATTGTTTAGAATAAAGTCGCGTTGTGCCTTTAAAAGGTTAATGGATTGGAGTAGAATATTCTTAATTTCGTTTTGAATACCTAGGTATAAAACGCTAATTCGTGTACCGGTTTCTCCATTCTTAATTCGTTTAACCTGTTTCTTACGATACTTATTAAGTAAGTCCAATATATCCTGTTGATGTTTAATGGTGTCGGGAATTTCTGTAAAATCGTTTTCCATTATTATGGTAAGGATTTCGTTAAAGAGTTTGGAAACCTCTTTGCTAAGCGATTTTAACTCCATAGCTTGTTCTTCGGACAATCCTTTGTGGTTATTTTCGATGTGTTGAAGACTTGGCGTGGAAACAAAAGTTAACGAGTGTGCAATTTCGCGGAGGTAATCTATTACTTGTATGTAGTAGTGTCCCGTTTCTATCGAATCTGCTTCCAGTTGTTTTAGCACGTTGTAAACGTTATACTTCAATTTTTTTGCATTAAGGTTGAGGTCTTCCACATCGGCATTAACGTGCTTTAGTAGTTTTCGATCTTCGCTGGTTAATCCGTCGATTGTACGGGAGAATACTTTTATTACCTCTTCCAGTGTATTTTTTACATCGGTAGTGCATTTTTGAACTATGCTTTGTTCAACTTCAGCGGTTTCGTCAATTTCCTCTTTTTCCTTTTTGCGGAATACCAGTTGCGATTTAATAAGAATTGCAATTGCTATAATAACTATAATTATTAATGCAGGTGCTTTTCCGTAGTAAATGGCGGCAGCAACAATAAACGAAAGGGTAAATGCAATAAACGCGGTTAAAAACCAGCCGGCAATTACGGTAAATACTCCGGTTATTCGGTAAACGGCGCTTTCGCGTCCCCATGCCCTGTCGCTTAACGACGATCCCATGGCTACCATGAATGTAACGTACGTTGTGGATAATGGAAGTTTTAGCGAGGTTGCCGAACTAATTAGTATGCTGGCAACAACCAGGTTAACCGATGCTCGAATAAGGTCGTAAGCAGGAGCCTCTGCTTGAGCATGGTATGTTCTTGCTTTAGTAGCATCGAATCGTGAGTCTATGTATTTCGACACTGCTTTTGGGGTAATCTTTTGTATGCTTTTCGAAAAGTTACGGGAAATTCGAACAATAACCCGGGCTAATTGAGTGCTACCAAAACTTTCGTAACCTATTTCCTGTTTCGAAAGTCCAATTTCGGTTTTGGTAACCCGTTGCGCTTTACGCGATGTCCATAATGTAATAACCATTATAAAACCAGCGATAAGCAGGTATAACGTATTTGTATTTACAGGCCCTGCAAGGTCGCTCATTAAAAGTTGGTTAGGCGATATTCCTGGATTTGCAAGCAGCACTTGATACGATTTTAGTCCCGCCATGGAAACTCCAATAAAGTTAACAAGGTCGTTTCCTGCAAAGGCTAAGGCAAGCGCAAAAGTACCCATTAGTACAACAAACCGTAAAATGTTGGTTTTAAATATGCTGATGAATACTTGAAATATTATAGTCCAAAGTAGAAAGCTGTAAAGCAATAAAGTGGGTATGTTGTTAAGAATGTATTCCATGGTATTGTTGTCCACCAGCGTAGTTGCTTTAAGACCTTTAATTACAATGAAGTAAGTAATTGCAGTTAATGCGATTCCTCCCCATATACTACCAACCCATTTCATACTTTTCTGATAGTTGAACGAGAAAAGCATTCGAGCAATAAATTGGACAATACTACCAACCGTGAACGCTACTACTACCGAAACCAGTATGCCTGAAATAATGGCTAATGCTTTACCGCTGTTAATGTAGTTTGCCATGTTGGCAATATTTTCTCCATTCCCTATAATTTTAAATAGCGAAACGGCTACTGCCGAGCCAAGGAGTTCAAAAACAATAGAAACTGTGGTTGATGTGGGAAGACCAAGGGAGTTAAATAAATCTAGGATGATAATGTCCGATAGCATTACCGCTACAAAAATTATCATTATTTCGTTCATGTAGAAGAATTCGGGCCTGAAAATACCCTTACGGGCAATCTCCATCATTCCGCTGGAAAAAACGGCGCCAACCAACACTCCGACGGAGGCAACTAAAAGAATCCAATGTCTTGAGGCCACTTTTGAACCAATGGCCGAATTCAAAAAGTTTACGGCATCATTCGATACTCCAACAACAAGGTCAACTACTGCTAGTACAAGCAGCAGCATGGTTAGAATTAGGTAATAATGTTCCATTTTCGATTAAAATTAGTGACACAAAGTTATTGCTGCTAATTTTATATGTAACCAAGACCGTGTTATTATTAGGTTAGCCTAATGTTAAATAATTGTTAAGCCAATTTTTTTAATAAAAACTTCTTTCGGTACGAAATGGGAACTATATCGCCGTTACTCATTGTGAAGGAAAGTACTGGAATATAATTTTTGTCTTTAACATGTTTTTTATTCACCAAATGTGTTTGGTGACAGCGGACAAAACCATCTTCACTTAGCAAATCTTCGTATTCTTTTAATGTTTTAGAAACAGTAATATTTTCGTAGTCTTGAATAACAAAGGTTGTTTGATTGTTATGCGCCTCACAACGAATAATTTCGCTTGTGTTTATCACATGAATTTCGTCGATGGTTTTTAAAACAATTTTTTTGTCAGGCGGATTTTTACTTTCTGTATTTGCCAGCAATGCTTCAAACTGCTGGTTTATTAAATTGTTTTCGGATGTTTTGGATAGCCTGTCAATGGCATTCGATAGTTCAATCGGATCTATTGGTTTTAAAAGGTAATCGATAGCGCTATACTTAAAAGCTCGAATGGCATATTCTTGGTATGCAGTAATTATTATCAGCCCAAAAGAGATGGACGAAAATTTACGAAGCAGGTCGAAGCCGTTGCCATCCGATAGTTGCATGTCGAGTAGGACCAAGTTGGGGTTACTTTTTACTATAACTTCGTATCCGGTTTTAACGCTGTTGGCTTGGCCTATAACGTGCACGTTCGGACAGTAGTTGCGAAGTAAGAGTACAAGCACTTCCCTTACTTTGGTTTCGTCGTCTATAATAACAGCATTAACCATGATTAATTGGAATTCTCATTGTTACCAAGGTTCCATGTTTTTGAGGGTTTTCTTTACTTAGATCGATAATGTTAAGTTCCACTTTAAGTCCCATCGATTTTCTTATTCCCTCTATTCGTTCCCGTGTTATTTTAGTTGCAAGCGATTTATACTTTTCGCCGTTTGTCATCAATTGCGTTTTGCCCAACTCAATGCCTATACCGTTATCTTCAATTTCAATTAAAATATGTTTTGGACCCGATGCTTTAAAGCTAACCGTTAGTAAACCTTCCTCGGACATGTGAATAAACCCGTGCTCTATGGAGTTTTCTATGAAGGGTTGGGTTAACATCGGAGGAATAAGTATCATGCTTTTATCGAGTATATCATCTACAACAATTTTATACGAGAACTTGTTATCGAAGCGTAACTGTTGTAGTTCCAAGTAATGTGTAATAGTATTAATTTCTTGCTCTATGGAGCAGAGTTGTGTTCTGGAGTTTTCGAGAATTAGTCTGGTTAACTTTGCAAAGCTGGCAAGGTATTTACTGCCAAGATGCGCTTCGCTACGAAACATAAAACTTTGTATAGCCGATAACGAGTTGAATACAAAATGTGGATTTAATTGCGATAGTAAAAGTTGTTGGCGTAGCAGAATATTGTCCTTTTGTATTTTTTTTATTTTGAAGAATAGAAATAGAATGAGTATTAATAATACCAGTAGTAATACAATTAGAACTATCAAAGTAACACCCACCTCTGTCATTGTAGCAAGTAATTTATGCTGACAAAATTAAGCAGTAAGCAACTTCAACACAAATTATAACGGAATTATTAATCCCCAATTTGCAGAAGATATTAACCGGTGTCAATTTGTATTGAAGTTTTATTAAAAACAAAGAACCTGCCATAGGGCAGGTTCTTTGTTTTTGCTTATTTGATTTACGATTTATTTTTTTCGCTAAATTCTCTTCCGGCTCGTAAGGCTTTAAGGTTTAATTCAACAATTTCCTCGCCTTTTCGACCAAATAGTTGCTTAATTCCTTCTTCAATCTTTTCAAAAGGAATATCAAGAAATAGCGATGCAGCACCAAGCATAACAATATTTGAGGCACGAGACGAACCTGCTTCTTTAGCAATGGTATCGGCATCGATGGCAACGTGATTCTTTACTTTTTTAATTTCGCCCATTAAGGCATCGGTTTCCGGATAATCGGGAATGTTATTAAACGGAGTTGTATTGGTAACCAACCAGCCGTTTGGTGCTAGAAAAGGCAGGTAACGAAGTCCTTCCATTGGTTCTACCGAAATAATTAAGTCGGTTTTTCCGGCAGGAATTAAATCCGAAGCAATGGGTTGGTCGGAGATGCGTAAATGCGATTGTACATCACCACCTCTTTGGCTCATTCCGTGAACTTCGGCTTGTTTAATATGTAAGTTGCTATTAACGGAAGCCATTCCAATTGCTGCCGCAATTGAAAGTATTCCCTGTCCGCCAACACCTGCAAGTATTATATCGTTTTTCATCTATTTAATATTTTGTTTTTGAACTAATTTGTAACCGTCTTTTTTACCAATTCAAAATGAAAACGTAAACGGTTTCATTTTAAGAATCGCTAGTTCTACTGTTTTTTCTCCATTTTTTTTCTACGGGCTGCAGTTTGAATGCACTCGCGTTGAGGAATAATAACGGATACTCCGTTATATGCTAGTTCTTCTTTCATAACCTTTACGTTGTCCTCATGGTTTTTCTTAAGTGGTGTAATAACACGGATGTGTTCGGGTTTTACCCCAATTCCCTGACAAATTTGAACAATTTTACCCGTTGCCGAAGAGTCCTGACCACCGGTCATTCCGGTTGTGGAGTTGTCGGAAATGATTATGGTTATAGGGGTATTTTCGATAACGGCATCAAGCAATCCGGTCATTCCACTGTGTGTGAATGTAGAGTCTCCGATAACTGCAACTGCGGGAACAAGTCCGGCATCGGCAGCGCCCTTCGCCATTGTAATGGATGCACCCATATCAACACACGAGTTAATTGCATTGAAAGGAGGTAGCGCGCCCAATGTGTAGCAACCAATATCGGCAAGCACGCGTCCTGTTCCGTAATCTTTCATTGCTTCGTTTAGGTCAGCGTAAACATCCCTGTGGCTGCAACCTTGACAAAGTGAAGGCGGACGATTTTTTACTACGTCAGGAACAGGTTGTCCTTCGGTAAAACTTAATCCGAGGGCTTTGGCTACAATGTTCGGATTTAGTTCACCATCGCGTGGCAATGTTCCATCTAAACGACCGTGAATAGGTTTGCCAATATTCATGAAGCCTTTCATGGCGTCTTCTACAATGGGGTAACCTTCCTCTATAATTAATAGCGATTTACAGCTGTTGTATAGTTCCGTTACCATTTTTCGGGGTATGGGGTACTGGCTTATTTTTACAACAGGATAAGGACAATTTCTATCGGGATAATTTTCCATTAAGTAGTTGTAAGCAATGCCCGTGGTAATAATACCCATATCGGTGTTTTTCCCGTTTATAAAAGTGTTGAAAGTCGATTTATCCGATTCTTCTTCCATGGCAGGTTGTTGCTGTAGCAAGCCTTTGTAGTTTTTCTTGGCTATTGCGGGCAGTAGTACAAATTGTCTCGGGTTCGATGGAAGTTTAATTCCATTCTGTTTTTTTGTTTCTTTGCGCTGAACATCGGCACGGGAGTGAGCCAAACGGGTTGTAATTCTTAGCAATACGGGAACGTTAAGTTTCTCGGAAAGTTCAAAAGCGTGGTAGGTCATATCGTATGCTTCCTGCTGATTCGATGGTTCCAGTATGGGAATCATGGCAAATTTTGCATAAAAGCGGGAGTCCTGTTCATTTTGCGATGAGTGCATCGATGGGTCATCGGCCGATACTACCACTAATCCTCCGTTAACGCCTGTAATGGAGGCGTTAATAAATGCGTCGGCAGCAACGTTTAAGCCAACGTGCTTAAAACAAACCATGGCGCGTTTTCCGGCATACGACATTCCAATTGCGGCTTCCATTGCCGTTTTTTCGTTTGCCGACCATTTGCGGTGAATGTTTAATTCTGCTGCCTGCTTAGAACCCTGAATGTATTCCATAATTTCCGTCGAAGGAGTTCCGGGATAGGCATATATTCCTGATAGTCCGCCATCAATTGCTCCCTGCGCAATGGCTTCGTCTCCCAGTAATAGTTGTTTATTCATGTTAATATTTTGTTATTATTTGTTCTGAAAATAAAGTATTTGTAAGGTGTTTTGCTACAATAGTTGTTCTTATAATCCACCGAAGAGTTTAAGATAGCCCACATTTATAGCTACGTTGAGCAGGTAGATGATAAATTTTGTAATCACTTTAAATGTTAATTTATAATGAATTTTGTGATTTAACTTTTATCTTGATAGCAAAAGTATGAAAAATTTTAAAAATGATTAGGCAGAATGCTGTTAATGTTAAAAAAAATAAGTAAAAAATATTAACCAATAATTGTTGCAACTATTTTCCGACTGCTGCCGCTTTTACGGAATTCGCAGAGGTATATTCCTTGCCAGGTGCCAAGGTTTAACTTTCCGTTTGTAATGGGAATTGTTACCGATTGTCCAATTATGGTTGACTTGATGTGTGCGTTCATGTCGTCGTCGCCTTCCATGGTGTGCTCAAAGTATGGTTCGGCGGGAACATGCCTTTTGAAAAATTCCTGCATGTCGAGTCGTACTGTATAATCGGCGTTTTCGTTTATGGACAGTGCTGCCGAAGTGTGCTTTATAAATAGGTGCAGGATTCCGGTATTGGGCAGGGGTGGCAACTTACTTTCGATATAATTGGTCATAAGGTGAAAACCCGCTTGTTGTGGGGGTAGCAAAAACTCTACTTGTGTGGTCATTTCTGTTTTCGTTTAGTTAGTATAACGCTTTAATGTTTGCATGTATAAAGTCGAATGCCAAATTTTCAAGTTCGTCTCTTAGGTCGTCGTACACCTTTCTTTTATCCTCATCATCAATATCTTTACTGGAAATATCCTCGAAGTTGTAAAACAGGATAGTCGGGCTATTTTTGAATTCCGGAAGAATATCTTTTATATTGTTGTCAAGGCATATCACATAGTCGAAGCGGTTATCAATAACATCATTTAAACTTTTCGAACGGTACTTGGTAATGTCGATAACTGCATCCATCATGGATTGTGCTGCATGTAAATCGAGGAAAGTTGGCTTAAACCCTGCACTAAAGGTTTCAACTTCTCCCTTTCCGTAGTAGCTGAACCAGCCCTCGGCCATTTGAGAACGGCATGCATTATTCATCGACAAAATGAGTATTTTTTTCATCTGTATAAAACATTTAAATATTTATAGTCAATGTGTTGTATTTTATTCTTAACGCTCTTGGACCGCGAGTGGATGGAACATCCATATTTTGTTCATTCGTATTTGCGTAATCTGTATCACATGAATATTTCATATTTACATTTCTTTTATACCCTAAGTTAAGGTAATATCAACAAAAAAAGCAAATTTTAAGGTATTACAACAATAAATGTTGGGTAAAATCAGTTTTTGGGTTGGGCATTATTCATCTACTCATTACTTTTGAGCAAATTTTTAAAGTTGAAGTGATTAAAGCTATCAAGTACATACAGCATGTTAAAATAGCATGTCTTCTTATTTTAGTCTTACTGTCGAAATCCCTGTATTCGCAAGCTGATCGCATTTTGCTAAGGGGAACGGTTGCCGATACAAGTGGAAATGCAGTGTCGTTTGCAACCGTTTCGGTATCGGGAACAGGCTTTGGAACTACAACAAACGAAAACGGTAGTTTTACGCTTTACCTGAATGTTGCTAAAATGGCCGAAATTACCGTTGTTACCGCTTGCTTGGGATTTAGGAACGATACGGCTGTTTTTGATTTGAGCACAATTGCAAAGCAGGTTACCTTAAATGTTAAGCTGATGCCCGAAACGCATCGAATTGGTGAGGTGTTGGTAACTACAAGCCAGCGAAGGGTTGGAAATATTGAAAAGTTGAATGTTAAGGATGTTGACTTTATTCCTAACATTTCGGGTAATTTTGAGTCGCTGCTAAAGTCGCTGCCCGGAGTTTCGTCGTCGAATGAACTTAGCTCGCAGTATTCTGTGAGGGGAGGAAACTTCGACGAAAATTTGGTTTACGTTAACGATATTGAAATATTTCGTCCGTTTCTTGTCCGGGCAGGGCAGCAGGAAGGTTTAAGTTTTGTTAATCCCGACTTGGTTTCGTCGGTCGAGTTTTCGGCAGGAGCTTTTAGCGCTGAATTTGGCGATAAAATGTCGTCGGTATTAAATGTTCAGTACCGTACTCCAAAAGAGTTTGCAACGAATGTGTCCGTGAGCCTTTTGGGGGCAAATGCCAGTTTTGAAGGCGTTTCAAAAAATAAGAAGGCTACGTTTATTTCGGGAATTCGTTACAAAACTTCACGTTACCTGCTTAATACCCTTGATGTTCACGGCGATTATAACCCTTCCTTTTTCGATTGGCAGGGGCTGTTTACCTATTCCTTTTCCGATAAGTTTTCGTTGAACTTCCTCGGAAATTTTGCTTCTAACCGATTTAATTTTGCACCAGAAACTAGGGAAACTCGTTTCGGAATGTTTTCCAATTCGCTGCAGTTAAAGGTTTATTACGAAGGGCAGGAAGTAAACAGCTATGTTTCGGGAACGGGAGCCATGTATGCCGATTATGCACCTAGCAAGTCGGTTAAGTTGAAGTTGATTGCATCCAGCTATTTGAGCGATGAGCGCGAAACATTCGATTTGCTGGGGCAATATTACCTGAACGAGTTGGATAATAGTTTAGGCTCAAGCACTTATAGTGACAGTTTAATAAATGTAGGAATAGGCGGCTTTTTGAATCATGCCAGAAATTTTTTGCGTGCTAATTTATATAGTCTTTCGCACATTGGTACTTATTTTATGCTCCATGCTAAGTTAAAATGGGGGTTGGTTTGGCAGTATGAGCATATAACAGATGAGATAAACGAGTGGAATTTAATTGACTCGTCGGGGTATGCTTTACCTTACACAGGTACAGAGGTTGGGCTAAACGATATTGTAAGGGCAAACAATAGTTTGTCAATAAACAAGTTATCGGCATACACACAGTACGAGCAGAATTTTAGTTTAGGTAGTTTCAGGGTAAATACCATTGCCGGTTTAAGGGGTAGTTACTGGAGTTATAGCAAATCGAGTTGGCTGAGCCCGCGAGTTTCCTTTTCGGTAAAACGTTCCAATTGGCGAGACTTGCTGCTGCATTTATCTTCTGGAGTTTACTATCAGCCTCCTTTTTACAGGGAATTCAGGATGACGGATGGAACACTTAACCCGAACATAAAACCTCAAAAATCCGTTCAATTATTGGGTGGAATGGAATATTTCTTTACCGCATGGAACAGGCCTTTTCGGCTTTCTGCCGAAGTGTATCAAAAATGGTTCTCGGATTTAATTCCTTATAAAATTGATAATGTTCGGATTGTTTATGCTGGCGAAAATTTGTCGAAAGGCTATGCTAGGGGAGTTGATGTTAAGGTCAATGGTGAGTTGGTTGATGGCGCTGAGTCGTGGGTTGGCATTTCGTACATGAAAACAATGGAGGATATTTTAAACGATTCATATACCGATAGCAAAGGTAATGTTTATTATCCCGGATATTTTTCCAGGCCAACAGACCAACGGTTGCGATTTAGCTTATTTTTTCAGGATTATTTACCGGGAAACAAGACCTTTCGCGTTCAGTTAACTGGCGTTTATGGTAGTGGGCTTCCTGTGGGTGTGGAAGGTAACGATAGGTACGACGTAAATTTCAGGATGCCTGCATACAAAAGGGTAGATATTGGATTTACTAAAATTCTAAAAAGCAGTGGGCAGGCTGTCCCTTTTTTCCGAAATAGATTAAAAGGCGTTAAGGATTTATGGATTAGCGTTGAGGTATTTAACCTATTCGATTTTAACAATACCATTTCGTACTTGTGGGTGCAAACAGTTGCTAATCAGGAAGGAACTTCGGACAAGTATGCAGTTCCAAACTATCTTACTTCACGAAGGTTAAACTTCAAATTAACGTTAACTTTTTAGCTTGAAGTTAAAAGAGAGTAGGATGATCTTCTTCGAATTTGTTTAGTATTTTCGAAATAATTGTTTCCCTCAAAAATTTAGATTTATTACGTATTTTGTAACGTTTACAGTACGAGTTAATGGCCTCCATTTCCATGGTGTTGAATAAAAGTTCCTTTCTGTGAATTCGTTTCAACTTTTCGTCGTTAAATCCGGGTCGTTTGGTTTTAGCCATAAGTGGATTGTAAAAGGTTTTCAAATAGCAAATTAATTAAATCTTTCTCAATTACTTTGGCATCGGAGATAGAATATCCCCTGTTTTTATGAAAAGTTTTAAACAGGTGTACATTTGTATTGTGGTGCACTTATTAAAAAAAATGTTTAAAGTGCTAATCCTATATTGGTTAACCTTTTCCGAAAACGTTTGAAATTTGTTTTTTAGCCTAAATCAACGTAATTTTCGATGCCTAATTGTTAAAAAAGTGTAAGTTTGTTCTGTTATTAAATTTGTTTAGCTAACAATTGTCATTAATCTTTAAAACAGAATTTTTTTTACAAAATGGATAAACAATCGTTAAAAATTAAGCGAAGTCGGTTTTCTGTTAACGATTTCTTTTCCAATAAAGCACGATACTTAAAGGCTGGTTTTTGGTATTGGGATAGTTTAACCAATAGTATTTACTTAAATAAAAAGATTCTTTTAGCCCTGAATGCAAATGCAGAAGGGGAATCCATACACTTTAACGACTTTATAAAAACTGTTCACCCGGATGATGCCGAGAAGTTAAATAAAGTTTTTAAGCGGTTAAAAGGCGGAAAGGATTCTGAAAAGGAGTTTGAGGTTCGATTTTTAATTTATAACCAGTGGAGGTGGACAAGAATTTTCACGGCTATAGGAGAGTTGGACGAGAACGAGAAAGTTAAAAATATTGTTGGACGGTTTGTGCAAATAGATACAAGGCGATATGTCGATGTTCAGGATGCTCAAAACGAAAACTTGACAATAGATGTTTCTTCGTTCCGCTTCGATACAAAGAATGAAACTTTTGCATGGTTTTTCCCGCCAAACGATAGCATTAAAAATGCCATGGAGAGCGATTCGTTCTTTTCCTTAGAAAGTTTCTCTAAAATTTTGGTTCCAAGCGATTTTAAAAGGTTTACCAATCAATGGAATAAGTTTTTAACTTCTGATAGTATTGTGTTTACATGTACCTTGTCGTTAACGTTGGCCAAAAAAGGTGTTGAAGTTATTTTTTTTGTGAATAAACAGGTTGGTTCTTCGTACATTAACGGGGCTATTGTTAATGTAGAAGATTTTACTAGGCAAAAAATTACGGAGAAACAAAGTAAGATTATCGAATCCGTTTTTAAGCAGCATAAATTGCCTTTAATGGTATTTACTGGCGAGGGGACTTTAAAGACATGTAACAAACACGCTGAAAAACTTTTTGGTTACTCTATTCAACAGTTAAAAGATACCAACGTATTTAAATCGCTATTTTCAATACATCCTGAGTGTTACGAAAAACTGATGCAGTTTATTCGCTACAGGGCTGGCGATAATTATACTTGCAAGATAAAAACGAGTGAAGATATTGCAAAAACAACGGTTTGGATTCCCTCGGTAATTGCCGATATTAGTTCTGACGTATTTGTTGCTGTAAGAGATGTTAGCGAACTCGAAAATTTGCAGCAACGCTATAAGAATGTTTCGCATCGTTACGATGTAATTATGCAATATGTGGACAGCTTACAGGGCATTACCAAGCCGGAGAGTTTTTTTTCGATAATAGGGCAAATGCTCGAGAAAGATTTTCCAAAGACACTCACGGTTGTTTTTTCCGTAAATCCGGTAAATAACTTTTTAATGATTGAAGGAGTTTATGGTGTTGGTTACAAAGCATGGGAAGCATTTGTTTCGAATCTGGGGTGGAATCCTGTGGGGCGACGATTTATTTTGAAGGATAGCCATGCAGAAATTTTAAAGAATTATTACGGAACAGTGGTTGAGAGTGACTCAACGGATATTATTGATGAGTATATTTTGGCAACTAACCGAAAAATGATAGAGAAAGTTTTCGATATTCAGAAATATTATCTCTCTCCGTTTATTGCCGATTCTAAAATTTATGGGGGGATTATATTTATCCCAACGGGAAATGCCGATCAGCCCGATAAACTTTTAATTGCTGATATAACTAAAATTTGTTTGAACTTTCTTGTAAGGCTGGAACATATTAATGCTCAGTATAAACAAGTAGATCAACTTAATGCGAGGTTGGAAGAGTTGTCGGACCGAATAGCTTTATTAAGTCATGAATTTCGTACTCCTTTAAATTCCATATTGGGATTTAGCCAACTGCTCGAAGTTAGCAATTTGGCCAACGACAATCAGCACAGGTATGTGCAGATTATTAATAGTAAAGGTCAAAGTTTACTGCGGCTTATTAACGATGTGATGGATCTTACTCGTTTAGAAAGAGGAAACTTTACCGTAGTGAAATCGCATTTCGACTTAAACAAGATTTTATTTCAGGTTTTCGAAAATTATGCAAAACAGTTAGAATTACTGGACTTAAAGCCTTATGAGTTAAAGTTGAATTTGCCGGAGAATAGGGGCATGGTCGAAATTTTTACCGACGAGGGACGATTGGAGCAGGTGTTAAGCAATGTATTCGATACGATACTAAAACGTTTCGATAATGGATATATAGAGTTGGGGCATGTTTTGCAAGAGGGAAAAATCAAAATTTATATTAAGGAAACGGTTTTCGGGGTGGATGCTAAAGTTATAGGACATATATTCGACCGGTTATCGAATATCGAAAATATGGCGCCTACCGATTTTACAAAGGTTAACCTTAAGTTATCCAAGGATATTGTTGCATTGTTAAATGGCTCCTTTGAAGTGGAATTTATTGAACCCCACACTATTTCGTTTAATATTACGTTTCCAACGGAAAATGCTAACTATTTATCAATGGAGGGAACTAGTGGTAACGAATTTTCAATTAGCAGAATAGATTTAAAAAATAGGGTAATACTGGTTGCCGACGATGAAGAGTTAAATTATATAATTCTTAAGGAGTTGTTAGAAGAATGGGGGGCTACTGTTTTATGGGTAAAAAATGGTAAGGATGTAGTTGCATTGGTTCAGTCCATGAATCCAAAGATTGATGCAATTTTGATGGATATTCGAATGCCTGTAATGGATGGGTATGCAGCGACCATGGAGGTAAAACATATAAATCCGAATATTCCGGTTATTGCACAAACGGCTTATGCTGCCGAAGAGGATAGGTTAAAGGCCAACGCTGCTGGCTGTAACGATTATATAACAAAGCCTATAGATCCCGAACAGCTTGCCAAAATTTTATTGAAAAATATTCACTAATAAATTCAAAGTTCAAAATAGAGTTCTTTTTTCTTTTACAATTCGTAATTGTTTCCCACTTTTGAAGTGTGTTAAGTGTTCGTTTCTTGCTGTGCATGTACGAACTTGTGGTTATGCAGTTTCTGTTCTGAAAAATTAAGCCTCGAAGGAGCACAAGGTGAATTCGCTTGGTAAATTGTTATAATTAGAAATTCAGAAATATTGAAAATTCAAAAATAGATGAAAACTCAGGAAAAGTTAGAGTTGCTTAGAAAAGCAATGAAAAAAGAGTCGGTTGATGCATACATTGTTTATCATAGCGATCCTCATATTAGCGAGTATTTACCCGACCACTGGAAAGCGCGCGAGTGGTTATCTGGGTTTACGGGTTCGGCAGGAACGCTAGCCGTTACTCAGGAACATGCTGCACTTTGGACAGATTCCCGATATTTTATTCAGGCAGAGCAGCAGCTTAAAGGATCTGGAATAGAACTTTGCAAAATGGGTTTACCTGAAACTCCAGACATTCCTTCGTGGTTAGCAATAAACTTAAATCGCCAAGGGTTGGTTGCCACCAATGGAAAGGTTGTATCGGTATCATCGGCGAAGCAGTTGAAAAAGGCATTACTAAACTACGGCTTTGACGTTAGTTTTAAATACGACCTAATTTCCGATATATGGGAGGATAGACCCAAGATGCCCAAGCAAAAGGCATATATGCACAGTTTGGAATATGCGGGCATTTCCATACAGGAAAAGTTGGGAAGTATTCGGAAACAGCTTTTAGCCAGCGATGCAACAGCATACTTAATGTGTGCTCTTGACGAAGTTTGTTGGACTTTTAACATTAGAGGAACCGATATCGAATATAATCCTGTAGTGATTAGTTATGGGTATGTCGATCAGGATAAGGCATACTTATTCATCGATTCCGATAAAATAGATGACAACCTTTCGGATCTTTTCCGTAACGAAGAAGTTGAGGTTAAGGGCTATAAAAAACTCGAAAAGTTTCTGAGCAAATTGGGGAAAAATACTGTTTTGTTATTCGATCCTTCAAAAACAAACTTGGCAGTAAAAAAGTCAATTTCATCGAAGGTTAAAACCATTGAGCAAACGGGAGTTGTATCTATAATTAAGGCTAGGAAGAAACCAATAGAAATTGAAGGAATTCGGAAGGCTATGACTCAGGATGGCGTCGCTTTGGTAAAGTTTTTTAAGTGGTTGTACGATAATGTTGGGAAAATCGAAATTACAGAGTTGGATATTGCTCAAAAGTTAAGAGACTTTAGGGGTGAAAGCGAGTATTTTGTTGGCGAGAGTTTTGATACAATAGCCGGATTTAAGGATCATGGTGCAATTGTGCACTACAGCGCTACCGAGGAAACATCCTATAGCATCAAACCCGATGGTTTTTTACTTATCGATTCCGGGGGACAGTATTTGAACGGGACCACGGATATTACTCGAACAGTTCATTTGGGTGAACCAACCGAGCAGGAAAAGGTTGATTATACCTTGATTTTAAAAGGGATGATACAACTTTCGAAGGCGAAATTTCCTGCTAGCACAAGGGGCTCGCAACTCGATACGTTAGCACGTATGGCACTTTGGTCTAAAGGTCTTAACTATGGACATGGAACGGGACACGGGGTTGGCTATTTTCTTAACGTACATGAAGGGCCGCAACAGATCAGACCCGAAAATCATTTACCTATAGAAGTTGGTATGGTAATGTCCGACGAGCCGGGAATTTACCGTGCTGGGCAGTATGGAATAAGAATTGAGAATTTGATCGTTTGTCAGGAAGACGAAACTAACGATTACGGACGATTCTTGTCGTTTAGCACTTTAACGTTATGTCCTATAGATACTAAGGCAATAAATAAAGATATTCTTTTGGATGAAGAAAAAAGTTGGTTGAACAATTACCATAAACAGGTATATGAGCAACTTTCGCCTTATCTCGATAAAGAGCACAAGGAATGGTTAAAGGAAGCAACCAAGGATATTTAAAGTAAAGGCGAGTAAATTTTACTCGCCTATTATTTTTACTAAAACTCTTTTTCGCCTTTTTCCGTCGAATTCACCGTAAAATATTTGTTCCCATGGGCCAAAGTCCAATTTTCCTTCGGTTATTGCAATTACCACTTCGCGACCCATTATGGTTCTTTTTAAGTGAGCATCGGCGTTATCTTCAAATCCGTTATGTTCGTATTGGGAATATGGCTTTTCCGGAGCCAGTTTTTCCAGCCAAACCTCGAAATCGTGATGCAACCCGCTTTCGTCGTCATTAATAAATACGCTGGATGTAATGTGCATGGCATTTACCAGTAACAATCCTTCTTTTACGCCACTTTCGCGAAGGCAGTTTTGAACTTCGGAAGTAATATTTATTAATTCACGTCGATTTTTGGTATCGAACCAGAGTTCTTTTCTATACGATTTCATTTTGTTAGTTATGTAGGTTGAAGTAGTTGGTAAACGAATGGTAATATGACTTTTTATTCAACATGAAACTCTTTAACAATTTTTTCTATCTTTTTGTCGAGTTCTCCGAGTTTTATATCTACGTCATCGTGCGTGTTTAGTTTACCTTTTACGCTAAAGTAGAACTTAATTTTAGGCTCGGTTCCCGATGGGCGTACCGACACTTTAGTCTCATCGCTTGTAATGAACTGGAGAACATCCGATTTGGGTAGTTCAATTTTAGTTTCTTTGCCTGTTTCCAGATTAGTGGAAATTTGTGTTAAGTAATCGTGAATTATTATTACTGCTTTTCCATCAATATTTTTTGGCGGATTTTTCCTGTAGGTTTCCATTATTTCCTGAATACGTTTTACTCCGGATATTCCCTTTAACGTATAGGAAACCATGTGTTCCTTAAACAGCCCAAACTCTTTGTATATGTCAAGCAGTATTTGGTACAACGTTTTTCCTTGAGATTTTGCCCATGCAGTAATTTCGGCAAACATGGAACAGCTAACCACTGCATCTTTATCTCTAACATAGTCGCCATACAGGTAACCGTAACTTTCCTCTCCGCCGGCAATAAATTTTTTCTTACCTTCCAAACTGCCAATTTTATCGGCTATATACTTAAATCCGGTAAGTACCTCAAAGTATTCAACGTTGAATTTTTTTGCGATTTGGGTTAGTAAATCTGTCGTCACAATTGTTTTTACAATAAACTCTTTTCCTGTGAGTTTTTTCCGATCGGACCACTGTTTAAGAATGTAATAAATTAGTATGGCAGCGGCTTGGTTGCCGTTTAATAAAGAGTATTGTCCATTAGGAAGTTTTAGTCCAATTCCAACCCTGTCGGCATCAGGATCGGTAGCCATAACCAATTCTGCATTAACTTCAACGGCCTTTTCGAGAGCAAGGGTAAGAGTTGCGTGTTCTTCGGGGTTGGGCGATTTTACGGTAGGAAAGTTGCCATCAATAATGTCCTGTTCGGGGATATTGATAATATTATTAAATCCGAATTTATGCAAAGAACGGGGAACCAATTTAACTCCCGTACCATGAATTGGCGTGTAAACAATTGGAATGTCCTTATACTTTTTAATAAGTTCGGGCGATAACGAAAGATTTGAAATTGTATTTAAGTACATTTCGTCTATTTCGCTGCCAATTACACGTATGAGGTTCGAATTCTCATTGAAGTTAACCTGGGTTATGTCGGTTATGGCC
Source organism: Bacteroidales bacterium (assembly GCA_020636845.1). Classification (GTDB taxonomy): domain Bacteria; phylum Bacteroidota; class Bacteroidia; order Bacteroidales; family Tenuifilaceae; genus JACJXD01. The sequence continues at coordinate 55,998 of JACJXD010000001.1, forward strand.
TTTACTTCCTGAATAATACCCTTGTCGTGAGGCGATACAATTTGACCTCCATCTTGCCAGTAAACTTTGTATCCGTTATATTCTTTCGGATTGTGCGAGGCGGTTATTACAATTCCGCAGTGACATTTAAACGATCTAATGGCAAAACTTAGTTCGGGCGTAGGCCTTAACGAATCAAACAGGTAAACACGTATTCCATTTGCGCTGAGAACTTTTGCTGCGGTATCGGCAAATTTCATGCTGTTGTTCCGTGAGTCGAAGGCTATGGCAGCCCTTAATTCCGGCAAATCGGCAAACATTTTTTTTATGTAATTACTAAGCCCTTGCGTGGCTTTGGCCACAGTATAAATGTTCATTCGATTTGTTCCAACGCCCATTATACCTCTTAGGCCTCCGGTTCCAAATTCGAGTTCGCGGTAGAATGCCTCTATTAACTCTTCGGGGTTGTTGTTGATTAAATTCTCTACCTTTTCGCGGGTTCCCTTATCGAATACCGGTTGTAACCAACTTTTGGCTTTACTGTAAATTTCTTCAGGAATGTTAGTGTTTGCCATGGTATGATGTATTTAAATTAGTCGGGTAATACAATCTAAAAGGCTATCAATCCAAAAAGGCGTTTCAACGTTGTATGTGTTACGAATTTTTTTCTTGTTTAAAACAGAGTAGTATGGACGTTTTACTTTGGAAGGAAATTCAGAACTTTCGATAGGAATAATTTTACAGTTAAAATTACCTAATCTTACTATTTCCTCTGCAAAATCGTACCAACTACATACTCCTTCGTTTGAAAAGTGAAATATTTCGGGTTTGAAGTTTTCCTGTTCTTTACTAATAATAGCGAGTATTGCCTTGGCCAAATCGTTAGCATAAGTTGGCGTTCCGATTTGATCGAAAACAACGTTAAGTTTGGGCTTTGCCTCCGCATTTCTTATGATGGTTTTTACAAAGTTATTGCCAGTTGTAGAGTATAGCCACGAAGTGCGAATAATCATACCAACTCCCGATGCCAGAACCTTTTCCTCTCCGGCCAACTTCGATTTTCCATATATTGATTGAGGATTCACTTGTGCATCTTCTTTATATGGAATATGCGCATTCCCATCGAAAACATAATCGGTAGAAATGTGAATCAATTTGGTGCCATACTTTTTGCAGACTTGCGATAATACCTCAGGACCTTGTTCATTTAGTTTATAGGCATTTTGAACATCTTCTTCGGCTTTATCAACGGCGGTATATGCGGCACAATTAATGAGATATTTCGGTTTATGAATTTGGAATGTATTGTCAACTTGTTCTGTATTGCATATATCCAATTCATCGACGTCGGTAAAAATAAAAAAATAGGGGAAACCTGTTATTTTTTCAACTTCTTCTTTAAACGCATTTCCCAGTTGTCCTTTTGCGCCGGTTACTATAATGGTTTCAGAACTTGTTGTCATAGGTGAAGTTTATGTTAGCATCGTTTAAAATAGGGTGAACTTTATCTTTAGCCGATATAATTGCTTGTTCGATTGGTATTTTCCAGTCGATATTTAACGAAGGATCGTTATACATAATGCCTCTTTCTGCTTCGGGAGTATAAAATTCGTCGCATTTATAGTTGACAATAGCAATGTCGCTGAGAACAGAAAATCCGTGGGCAAAACCCTTCGGAATTAAGAATTGAAGTTTGTTTTCATCGCTTAATTCGATAGAATAATATTTTCCGTATGTAGGCGAATTTTTCCGAATATCAACGGCAACATCCAGTATTTTTCCCACAATAACTCTAACAAGTTTTGTTTGGGCGTAAGGCGATAGTTGGTAGTGTAGTCCTCTTATTACCCCATAACTGGATTTCGATTCATTATCCTGAATAAAGTTTATGCCTATGCCATTGTCATTAAATTGATTTTGATTAAAACTTTCAAAAAAGTACCCCCTGTCGTCTTTGAAAATTTTGGGCTTTATTACAAGTAAATCGGGAATTGATGTTTTTTCTACTATCATGATTGTCTATTTTATTTTTTCTTTGGCAAGGTCTATTAAGTATTGCCCGTACTGATTCTTTTTTAGAGGTTCTGCTAGTTTTAGTAATTCTTCCTTGCCTATGAATCCATTACGATATGCTATTTCTTCAAGACAGGCAACTTTAAGCCCTTGACGTTCTTCTATGGTTTGTATAAAGTTAGATGCCTGTAGTAAACTTTCGTGGGTTCCGGTATCAAGCCAAGCCATTCCTCTACCCATAAGTTTAACGCTTAGTCTCTTTTCTTCAAGATAAAGTCGGTTTAGGTCGGTAATTTCAAGTTCGCCTCTTTTCGAAGGTTTTAATTTTTTTGCTTTAGCAATAACATCGTTGCTATAGAAATACAGGCCGGTAACCGCGTAGTTCGATTTTGGATTTTCTGGTTTTTCTTCAATGCTGATTACCTTTCCGGTTTCGTCAAACTCTGCAACTCCATATCTGTGAGGATCCTTTACGTAATAACCAAACACAGTGGCTCCGTCGGTAAGTTTTGCACTTTCGGAAACCATTTCGGATAACTTTCCTCCATAAAAAATGTTATCGCCAAGAACAAGGCACACACTATCGCTTCCTACAAATTTTTCACCAATAATAAAAGCTTGAGCCAAGCCATCGGGTGAGGGTTGTATGGCGTACTCAATGTTTAACCCTAGTTGCGAACCATCTTCAAATAAATCTTTATATAAGTGAATATCCTTTGGTGTGGAAATAATTAGTATATCTTTAATTTTAGCTAGCATCAAAACCGACAAAGGATAATATATCATTGGTTTGTCGTAAATAGGTATTATTTGTTTCGAAATGCTCTTAGTTATTGGAAATAGCCTGGTTCCGGCTCCTCCTGCGAGTATTATACCTTTCATTATAGAATTTTATTTAATAATAGACTTAAAATAATTTATTGTTTCGGATAGACCATCGTTAAGAGTTACGGTTGGTTTCCATTCCTTTAGTTCTTTAGTTGCTATGGAAATATCGGGTTTACGTTGAATGGGATCGTCAACAGGTAAAGGCATGAAAACTATTTTCGATTCGCTTTTGGTAAGTTCAATAATTTTCTGAGCAATTTCCAGTATTGTAAATTCAACGGGATTTCCCAAGTTCATGGGACCGGTTATTCGATCGTCTGTGTCCATAAACTTGATTAGAGCATCAATAAGGTCGGAAATATACATGAAACTGCGGGTTTGCTTACCATCTCCAAATATTGTAATATCCTTGTTAGTTAAAGCTTGTACAATAAAGTTAGATACAACTCTACCATCGTGTTGTCCCATGCGAGGTCCGTATGTGTTGAATATTCGGGCAATTTTAATACGAACGTCATTTTGTGTGTGATAGTTAACAAATAACGTTTCGGCGCAACGTTTTCCTTCATCGTAGCACGATCTTGGGCCAATGGGGTTAACGTTGCCCCAGTATGATTCCGGTTGAGGGTGAATTTGCGGATCGCCATAAACTTCACTGGTTGACGATTGAAGAATTTTTGCCTTTATCCTTTTTGCCAGTCCGAGCATATTTATTGCTCCCATTACCGATGTTTTTACCGTTTTAATGGGATTTAGTTGGTAATGAATCGGGGAGGCGGGGCAAGCCAGATTGTATATTTCGTCAACTTCGGCATAAAAAGGAACGGTTACATCATGCCGTATAAGTTCGAAGTATGGGTTATTTATTAAATGAACTATATTATCCTTATTACCTGTAAAAAAATTATCGAGACAAAGCACATCACATCCTGCATCAATCAGTTTTTCGCATAAATGCGAACCAATAAAACCAGCACCTCCTGTTACCAAAACTCTTTTTCGCATATTCTTTTGTGAATTAATCAAAACAAAAATAGCGTTTTTTATTCGGGGAAAGCATAAATAGTCCTATTCTTTTTAGGGGCTTTTGACTTCGGGCATGAAAAAAATTATACACTATTTCCTTATAATGATAAAGTTATGTATTTTTGCACTTTGATTTTTTCTATAAATAATGTCTAATTAATTAACAACTAGAACGTTAATGAGTGAACAAGAAGAAAAGGCTGTAGAAGCCACAGAGGTTGTTAAGTCTGCAAATGCAGATCTTGAAAACTTCGACTGGGAAGCATATGCGCAAGAAGGCGAATATACTCCCGAAGAACATAAAAAATTAGAGTCGTTGTACGACAAAACCTTATCCACAGTTGCTGAAAACGAAGTGGTTGAGGGAACCGTGGTTGGTATTACCAAGCGCGAGGTTTTTATTAACATTGGTTACAAATCCGAAGGTGTTGTAAGTATTAGCGAATTTCGTTACAATCCTGAATTGGCAATTGGCGACAAAGTTGAGGTTTACGTAGAAAGCACCGAGGATAAAAAAGGTCAACTTGTACTTTCACACAAAAAAGCACGTTCGTTGCGTTCGTGGGATCGTGTGAATGCTGCATTCGATAACGACGAAGTTATCAAGGGTTACATCAAGTGCCGTACAAAGGGTGGTATGATTGTCGATGTATTTGGTATCGAGGCATTCCTTCCTGGTTCGCAAATAGATGTTAAACCTATCCGTGATTACGACATTTTTGTTGGTAAAACCATGGAATTCAAAGTGGTTAAAATTAATCACGAGTACAAGAACGTTGTTGTATCGCATAAGGCACTTATTGAAGCCGAACTCGAACAACAGAAGAAAGAAATTATTGCAAAACTTGAAAAAGGTCAGGTTCTTGAAGGAACTGTTAAAAATATCACCAGTTACGGTGTGTTTATCGACCTTGGTGGTGTGGACGGACTTATCCATATTACCGATTTATCGTGGGGTCGCGTAAATCACCCGGAAGAAGTAGTTCAACTCGATCAGAAGTTGAATGTAGTAATCCTCGATTTCGACGATGCAAAGAAACGTATTGCTCTTGGTTTAAAACAGCTTACTCCTCATCCTTGGGATTCGCTTGATGCAAATCTTAAAGTTGGCGACGTAGTTAAGGGTAAAGTAGTTGTTATTGCCGATTACGGTGCTTTCGTTGAAATTGCCCCTGGAGTAGAAGGATTAATTCACGTTTCCGAAATGTCGTGGAGCCAACACCTTCGCAGCGCACAGGAATTCCTTAAAGTTGGCGACGTTGTTGAAGCTCAAATTCTTACCCTCGATCGCGAAGAGCGCAAAATGTCCTTGGGTATGAAACAGTTGAAACCAGATCCATGGGAAAAGATTGAAGAAAAATATCCTGTAGGTTCCAAGCACATGGCAAAGGTTCGCAACTTCACTACTTTTGGTGTATTTGTAGAAATTGAAGAAGGCGTTGATGGTTTAATTCATATTTCCGACCTAAGTTGGACTAAGAAAATTAAACATCCTGCTGAATTTACATCAATAGGAGCCGAAATTGAAGTTGTTGTTTTGGAAATTGATAAGGAAAATCGTAGGTTGAGCCTTGGTCACAAGCAACTCGAAGAGAATCCTTGGGACGTATTCGAAACAATTTTCACTTTAGATTCTGTTCACGAAGGTACTATTGTTGACATATTCGACAAGGGTGCTGTTATTGCACTACCTTATGGTGTTGAAGGTTTCGCTACTCCTAAACACCTTATTAAGGCAGACGGAACGCAGGCAAAGGTTGACGAAAAGTTACCATTTAAGGTTATCGAATTTAACAAAGCAGCTAAACGTATAATTCTCTCTCATACACGTACTTTCGAAGAAGAGAAAAAGGCTGAAGAAAAGGTTGAGAAAAAATCTAAGACTTCATCCACAGAAAAAGCTGTGAAAAAGTTGAATGCTAATATAGAAAAGACTACCTTAGGGGATATTTCTGAACTTGCTGCTCTAAAATCTGAACTCGAAGAGAATCAGAAAAAGGAGAAAGCAAAAGGAGATGAGTAGTTATAACGTTTAACCATTTAATCCTGAACGAAATGGAATTCAAAATTGAAAAATTCGATAAGCATACTTTGGTTGAAGTTAAGGAGGAAAAACTCGATACAAACATTGCACCGAGTCTTAAATCGGAGTTAGTGCTTATTTCTGGTAATGGCGAGCGAAATATCATACTAGATCTTAGTAGTTGTCGCTATTGCGATTCTTCAGGGTTAAGTGCTATACTTGTAGCAAACAGATTGTGTAAGAATGCAGGGGGAACATTTGTTCTTACTGGTCTTACTGATGCAGTTGAGCGTTTAATTACAATTTCTCAACTTGATACGGTGTTGAACATTGCTTATTCTATGGACGAAGCGGTTCAAATAATTGATAAAGCCGAAAGTGAAGTTAAAAAGTGATTTTTTCACTTACAATACTAGGGAGTAGTTCTGCACTACCTACTTCATTACGTTTTCCAACCGCTCATGTGCTTAATGTACATGAGCGGTTATTTTTGATCGATTGTGGAGAGGGCGCTCAAATTCAGTTGAGGCGCTATCACCTTAAAATGAATCGTATAAATCATGCTTTCATTTCGCATGTACATGGTGATCATACTCTTGGCTTAATTGGATTATTGTCAACTTTTAATTTGCTTGGACGGAAAAATCCGTTTACGGTATTTGCTCCTTCGGAATTTGAGGAGGCGCTTTTTTTCAACTTGAAATTTTACGCTAACAACCTTACTTTTCCGGTAAACTTTGTTCCTGTCGATACATTTAAATCACAGGTTATTTATGAAGACAAGCATGTAATGGTTACAACGTTGCCATTGCATCACAGAGTTCCTGCCGTTGGTTATCTTTTTACCGAAGTGGTTGATAAGCTCAACATAAAAAAAACGTTTATCGATAAGTATAAACCCGGAGTAGGCAATATATTAAGGATTAAAGCAGGGAACGATTACGTTTCTTCTGATGGAACGGTAATTTGTAATAGCGATATAACTTACCATTCGCATTTACCCAGAAAGTATGCCTATTGTTCCGACACCCTGTACAGCGAGCGTTTGGTTGGGTTAGTAAAAAATGTCGATTTGCTTTATCACGAGGCAACTTTTTCGCATAACGATTTGGAGTTGGCCAGAGCAACAGGGCATTCAACTGCGGTTCAGGCTGCTACCGTTGCTAGCAAAGCAAATGTAGATATGTTGTTGATAGGCCATTTTTCGTCGCGATACAAGAAAATAGGGGATTTGGAACACGAGGCAAAACAAGTATTCGAGAAAACAGTTGCAGTTTCGGACGGACAAACATTTACTGTCCCCGAAAAGAGAAATATTCTTGTATAAATTAAGATTCTTTGTAATAGTTGGTTTGGGGTTTTATTACTACCTTTGTGCAATCAATAAAGAGTTCTCAAAGTTCATCATTTTAGTTAGTATAAATGCATCAAAAAGTTCTTATTCTCGATTTTGGATCTCAGTACACTCAGCTTATTGCCCGAAGGGTAAGAGAATTAAATGTTTACTGCGAAATTCATCCGTTTAATAAACTGCCAAATATTGACGAGTCTGTCAAGGGTGTAATTCTTTCGGGTAGCCCTTATTCTGTAAGAGACGAAAAAGCACCTTTTCCCGATTTATCAGAAATTAAAGGGAAACTTCCTTTGCTGGGTATTTGTTACGGAGCGCAGTTGCTTGCCCAAACAAACGGAGGAGAGGTTATGCCCTCTAAAATTCGTGAGTACGGTAGGGCTACAATCGAGGTTAAGGATTTTTCGTGTGAACTGTTTCAAGGGATGTCCGACCATTCTCAGGTTTGGATGTCTCATGCCGATACAATAACAACCATTCCAAACAGTTTTAAAATTGTAGCCAGCACAGCCGATGTACGTGTAGGCGCATTCGAAGTAACGGGCGAAAAAACTTATGGCATTCAGTTTCATCCCGAAGTATATCATTCTACCGAAGGAGCACAGTTGCTGAAGAATTTTGTTGTTGGAATATGCGGTTGCAATCAGTCGTGGACGCCGGCCTCGTTTATTGACGAGACGGTTAATAAGTTACGAGCCGAAATACATGACGACAAGGTGGTTCTTGGCCTATCGGGAGGAGTGGATTCTTCGGTTGCTGCATTGCTGCTTCATAAAGCAATAGGAAAGAATTTAACCTGTATTTTTGTTGATAATGGTTTGTTGCGTTTAAATGAGTTTACTCAGGTGCTTGAATCTTACAAGGATTTGGGCTTAAACGTAATTGGCATTGATGCAAGCGAAACTTTTTATAGCGACTTAAAGGGAATAACCGATCCCGAACGTAAGCGAAAAGCAATAGGAGCTGATTTTATTAAGGTATTTGAGCAAGAATCTCGAAAAATCGAGAATGTAAAATGGCTGGCTCAGGGAACTATTTATCCCGATGTAATAGAATCTGTTTCGGTTAACGGGCCTTCGGCCACCATAAAATCGCATCATAATGTTGGCGGGTTACCAGCAAAAATGAATCTTAAAGTGGTTGAACCGTTAAAACTTCTTTTTAAAGATGAAGTTCGTCGGGTTGGCAGGGAGTTAGGGTTACCTTCTGCAATTCTTAATCGTCACCCATTTCCGGGGCCGGGTTTAGGCATTAGGGTTATTGGAGAAATTACTCCCGAACGTGTTAAACTTCTTCAGGAAGCCGATAATATTTACATTATTGGCCTTAAGGAAGCCGGTTTGTACGATAAAATTTGGCAAGCAGGTACAATTCTACTTCCGGTTCAGTCGGTAGGTGTTATGGGCGACGAACGAACATACGAGAATGTTGTTGCTTTAAGAGCGGTAACTTCTACCGATGGAATGACAGCCGATTGGTTTCATTTCCCTTACGAGTTTTTGGCTCGAATTTCGAACGAAATTATCAATAGGGTTAAAGGAATCAATAGGGTTGTTTACGATGTTAGTTCCAAACCGCCTGCAACTATCGAATGGGAGTAATGAACTTTTAACTGTTTTTTTCATTTATACTAGTCGAGTTAAGGCTATAAGAGTTAAATTGCCATTTTTACTAAATCCGATTTTCTAATGGTTAAGAAAATGTATAAACGTATTGTGTTAATTGGAGCATTCTTGGCGTTTTCTGTTTTGGGATATGCTCAGGGGGTATCCAGTTTTAGTGCCTACAAGTTTGTTAGGTTTATTCAATATCTTTCTTCGAATTACGTTGATACCATCAATGTAAACAAAATGGTTGACGATGCTATTATCGATATGCTTTCGCAACTTGATCCTCACTCTGTTTACATTTCGAAGGAAGATGTGCAGGCTATGAACGAGCCTTTGGAAGGAAATTTTGATGGAATAGGCGTGGAGTTTAATATTATGAACGATACGCTCATGGTTGTAAATCCTATAACAGGAGGGCCTTCGGAAAGGGTTGGAATTATTGCAGGCGATAGAATAATTGCCATTGATGGGAAACCTATTACAAATATTGGACTTAAAATTCCCGATGTGCACAAGTTGTTAAGAGGCCCAAAGGGAACAAAAGTAACGGTTACAATCTCTCGAAAAGGAGTTGCTCAGCCATTGGAATTTACAATTACCAGGGATAAAATTCCAATTTTTAGCATCGATGCGGCGTACATGGCAAAGCCTAATGTTGGTTACATAAAAATTAGCCGTTTTGCTGCAACTACCGAACAGGAATTCATCGATGCTATGAACAGCCTTAACAAAAGGAAGTTGAATAGTTTGATTATCGATTTGAGAAATAACGGTGGCGGTTTGTTGGGTACAGCCTACGAAATAGCCAACTATTTTATCGATAAGGGAAAACTCATTGTTTACACCGAAGGTCGTAACAGCCCGAGAACGAATTATATATCAACGGGAAAAGGATATAAGTTCAACGGAAAAGTAGTGGTACTAATTGATCAAGGGTCTGCTTCGGCGAGCGAAATTTTAACAGGGGCCCTTCAGGATTGGGATAGAGCATTAATAGTTGGGCGCCGTTCTTTTGGGAAAGGGTTGGTTCAGCATCAGTTGCCCTTGCCCGATGGTTCCGCAATTAGGTTGACTGTTGCACGGTATTATACTCCTACCGGGCGCGAAATTCAACGCCCTTACCATAATGGTGATGTAATGAAGTATTATGAGGATTTAAACGATAGGTTTGTATCTGGAGAGTTGTTTAACCGGGATAGTATTCACATGTCCGATTCATTGAAGTACAAAACGCTTGTAAAAGGAAAAACGGTATATGGCGGAGGAGGAATTATGCCCGATGTTTTTGTTCCACTCGATACCAGTTTTTACACCAATTATTATGGTAAATTGGTTCGCTCTGGTTTATTATATCAATTTGCACTAAATTGGGTCGATGAGCATAGAAGCGAATTACTAAAGGAGTATAAGAATTTTGATAAGTATAATAAGTCTTTTGAGGTTAGTTCTGAACTTATAGATGAGTTGACAAAACTTGCCGATAGCAAAAAAATAGAGAAGAATGAGGAACAATTAAATATTTCGTTGGCGGAGTTAAAGGTTCAACTTAAAGGACTTATTGCGCAGTCGTTGTTCTCGTCGGGTTATTACTATCAGGTTACGAATGGAACCGATGAGACATTTTTAAAAGCACTTGATGTTTTGGATAATTGGGGAAAATATAAATCCTTAGTTGTTGAATAACATCGTAAATTAAATGGATAATTACCTGTAAATAAATAAAATGGAAACATTAGATGAATTTCGGCAATTAGGTTTGTCCGAAAAGGCTTTAGAAGCCATCAGAAATAAAGGTTTTGAAAAGCCTTCACCGATTCAGAAAATAACGATTCCGGTAATTCTAGGCGAAGATGTAGATATCATTGCACAGGCACAAACTGGCACAGGAAAAACTGCTGCTTTTGGTCTTCCAATTATTGAAAAATTCGAAGGGAAATCCGATGTTATTAATGCGTTGGTTTTAGTTCCAACTCGAGAGTTGGCTCTTCAGGATTGCGACGAGATTGTGTCGCTCGCCGAAAAACGAATATATGCTGTGGCTGTTTATGGTGGACAGTCAATTTCCGAGCAAAAGCGAAGAATTAAGAAAGGAGTACAAGTTGTTGTAGGAACGCCGGGACGAATACTTGACCTATTGAAAAGGGGCGATTTGAACCTCGATAATTTAAGCATGTTTGTTCTTGACGAGGCCGACGAAATGCTAAATATGGGTTTTATTGATGATATTGAGGCCATAATGAAGTACACGCCAAAGGAAAAGCGTACGTTACTTTTTTCGGCAACAATGCCCGATAGAATTGTGAAGTTGGCTAAAAAGTACATGAAATCACCCAAAAAGTTGGAAGTTGATAAAACTCAGCCAACTACCGGGTTAACCGATCAAATTTACTTTGAAGTTCGGGAATCTGATAAGTTCGATGCGCTTACCCGTATCATCGATATTGAGCCGGAGTTTTACGGTCTTATTTTCTGCCGTACCCGTAACGATGTGGATGTGCTAAACACCAAGTTAATTGAGCGTGGTTATGCGTCCGAAGGGTTGCACGGAGAAATTACTCAGGCACAACGTGAGAAAACATTAGCACGCTTCAGAAAGCGTTATATTAATATATTGGTTGCTACCGATGTAGCTGCTCGTGGTATTGATATTGTTGACCTTTCGCATGTTATTAATTACAGCCTTCCGCAGGATGCTGAATCGTATATTCATAGAATTGGCAGAACGGGAAGGGCAGGAAAGCAGGGTACTGCAATTACTTTTGTATCGGCAGCCGAGTATCGGAAACTGAATTATGTGCAGAAAGTAACAAAGTCTAATATTCGTAAGGAAATTCTTCCTGCAGCCGAAGATATTGTTGCTGTTAAGAAGGAGAAGATTAAAGATGAGTTATTCGATATTATAAAGAAAAAGGCTTATACCGATTACCTTGGAATGGCAGAGGATTTAATTGCAATAAATAGTCCTGAGGTTGCCTTAGCGTCCTTATTGAGATTGGCTTTTAAATCGCAGTTGGAAGTTTCGAATTACCAGGAAATAAGAACATTTAGGGTTGATACCAAGGGAACAACCAGGTTGTTTATTGGTTTAGGTAAAAAGGATGGAATGACACCTCGGAAACTTTCCGAGTTTATCCGTAAGGAAGTTAAAATATCCGATAATCACATTGATGATATATTAGTTCGCGACGATTTCTCGTTTATTACCGTTTCGTTTACCGATGCAGAGGTTATTTTAAAAGCATTTGCAAGGCACAAATCCGATGGGAAACCATTAATAACAAAAGCCAAACCAAGATCGTAAAGTTTTTTATTAGTAACAATGTCAGAAAAGTTTGAAATGATTGCCAAAACCTTCCAGGGTTTAGAGGAGGTTTTGGCCATTGAATTAAAAAATTTGGGAGCCGAAAATGTTGTTCCCGGATGTCGCTCTGTTAGTTTTTACGGAGACAAGGAATTGTTGTATAGGGCAAATTTTCAGCTTCGAACAGCCATTCGAATTTTAATGCCCGTCTATACGTTTAGCGCCCATACTGTTGACGAGTTTTATGGCAACGCGAAAAAATTCGATTGGTCGAGTTTGATGACTTTAAACCAAAAGTTTGCTGTGGATGGCGTGGTAAATTCCCAGTATTTTAACCACTCGAGGTATGTTGCGCTTAAGTTTAAGGATGCGTTGGCCGATCAGTTTAGGGAAAAATTTGGAAAGAGGCCGTTTGTCGATCCGCGTAATCCGCAAATACAATTTCACGTACATGTAAATAACGATATATGTACTGTTTCGATTGATTCTTCCGGAGAATCGTTACATCGGAGAGGATATCGAGTATCGCAGGATATTGCTCCGTTAAATGAGGTTTTAGCTGCTGGAATGATAATGATAGCGGGATGGAACGGGGACTCCGATTTCTTAGATCCCATGTGTGGATCGGGAACATTGCTAATTGAAGCGGCGCTTATTGCCTATGGTATAGCACCGGGAATATTCCGTTCCCATTTTGGATTTGAAGATTGGCTTGACTTTGATCCCGATTTGTTAGAGAAGATTTATAACGACGATAGTTTGGAACGGGATTTTGAGCATTCAATTATTGGAATAGATATATCCAGGCAGGCTGTAGAGTCTGCGTTAACTAATATAAAACAAGCTGGACTTCAACGTAAAGTAACGGTCATTCACAAATCTATTTTCGACCATGATCCTGTTTTTGAAGGACATGGTATGGTTATAACAAATCCTCCGTATGGCGAGCGTTTGCGTAAGGATCAAATTGAAACCTTTTATAAGCAACTTGGCGATACCTTTAAGCAAAGGTACAACGGGTGCGATGTTTGGATGATAAGTTCAAATTTTGAAGCGTTAAAGAATTTTGGACTACGCCCTGCTCAACGATATAATTTATTCAATGGTGCCTTGGAGTGCAAGTATCAGAATTTTCAAATATATAAGGGAAGTTTAAAAACGAGCAAGAAAAAAAGGTAAAAAAAAGAATATCATTTTTTTACACTAAATAGAATACACCGCTTGTTTTTATGAAAATTTCTTATATTTGTTTAAAGTTAATGTGAATTCATTTGCAGGACGAGCGGTCAAAAGATCAAGTAAGCAATTTTATTAATAAATGCTATGCACAAATGCAGCAAGGTAATATTATTGTTGCATATAAAGGTGCTATAGATGCTGATTTAATTGCCGACACCCTTACTCTAATTGAAACTAAATTAGAAAGGGACGTGGAGCATAGTTTAACCCGTAAAAAGATTTATAACGTGATGGTTGAATGTCTTCAGAATTTATTCCATCACGTTGATGCTATTCCCAATACAGGAAATTTAAATTACGGAATTTTTGTGCTATCCAAGTTGCCAAATGGATTTTATATTGCAACGGGTAATATGGTTAATGTTTCTAAAAAGCCGGTATTAAAGCAAAAGATTGATAAGATTAACTCTCTTAACAAAGATGAATTAAAAGAATTTTATAAATTTGTTCTGAATAATCAAACGTTTTCCGAGAAAGGGGGCGGAGGATTAGGACTTATTGATATTGCTAGAAAAACTGGAAGTAAACTTAATTATAGTTTTGTACCTTTTAACGACAGTTTAGATTTTTTTAAGTTAAGTGTAATTTTAACCGAGTAAACGCTAAATTATCAATACTATGGAATTGCTCAATATTGAAGGGACACCCAAAACTCCAACTGTTAATATGAATCCAAACTCTGGAGAGGTTGAGATTAAAGGAAGATCTATTCCAGAAAACTCTATAGAGTTTTACAAGCCAATAATAGATTGGCTGGATGAATATTCTGGAAGTCCACAACCAAGTACAATTGTTAATATTCAGTTGGAATATTTTAACACATCATCTTCGAAATGTATATTGGATGTTTTTAAGAAGTTGGAACAGCTTAAAAAGAACCAGCACGATGTGCTAATTAATTGGTATTACGAGGAAGATGACGAGGATATGCTTGAAGCGGGGGAAGATTACGAATCAATTATAAAGGTTCCTTTTAAAATGATTCAAATTGTTGATTAAAAAGTTTATTGATAGGGAAAAATAAAAAAGGGTGTTTTAAACACCCTTTTTTATTATGCCTCGGATTCACCTCCAAGACTACCTAGCCATTCGAGAAGGCGTTTTAGTAATCGATAATATAATACGATGTAAAGTAATCCGCTGAATATCCATATAACAATAGTATTTATCCAAAAGGTATTGAAATATTCTCCGAAAAATTGCTTTACCGGAGCATAAAAGTGAGCCCTTATAAGTTTGGAACTTGGGTATAGGTATATTGGGTCAACTTTTTGGATAAGTTGATCCTTGTATTCGATAATACGATCAACTTCCCCTGTGTTTTTTACAAAGTCGGCTAGACTTTCGTTGTAATAGCGTTGCTTTAATTTAAGGTAATTGTCCCGCTCTTCAGGTGTTGCTTGTTGAGAATTTATATAAGCATCTTTCCCGTCGCTCGCTTTGTTGTATAGTTTTACATAGTACTTTCGAACCAAGTCCAAGTAGCTTTTTATTTCGTCAAGTAGCTGTGTATTTATCTTTTCCGAAGGATCTAGTTGATTGTACTTACTGAATACTAACCCGGAATTTTTAACAAAAGTCATCTCCTTAATAATCTCATTTCTAAGAAGAAGAATGGCGTGCTTTATTTCGTCTTGTTTTTTAGGATCTTCATAGTTTCTGTAACAGAAGTCGAGTTTATTTTCCAACGATTTAAGCCAATAGTTTCTTTTAAAATCCGATATACTCATGGCTTCTTCGTAAACCAATAACGGTTTTTGGTATGGATTTTCGGTGAACTGGTTAACCGCTAAAGCCTCGTATGCCCAGCGGGCAATAATTACGTCGCCATACAAAGGAATGTTGCTGGGCGAAGAAATAGAAGGGTTTAATTTTTCGTACTTTACTATTATTCCGCTGAGTATAATTTGGGGTATAACCAAAAATGGTATAAGGATGTAAATGGTAACTACAGTTTTAAAACTATCCGATATAACCAAGCCTAGCATGTTCGACGAGAACCAAGTGCTAAAGAGAATAAGCCAATACGAAAAGTACATTCCTTTTATTTCTAAGATAGAATTGCCTATTATAACGAATAGAAATGCTTGAATGGCCGAAATGGTAAGTAGTATGGTTACCTTGGACATTAAATAGCTGGACCAACTTAAATTCAGAAACGCTTCTCGTTTTAGGATTTTTCTATCCTTAATTATTTCTTCGGCGCTGACGGTTAACCCTACAAAAATTCCCACAATAACCGACATAAATAGGTAAACCGGTAAGTTACAATTCTCCATTAGAGTGTAGCCTACTCTATTAGAAACATCAACGTTGTAATACTTAATAATGTAGGAGAGCAGTACGGCCAATAGTGGCGTTTCGAATATGTTTATAATGATGTATTGCGTATTTGCCAACTTGGAAAGCACATCGCGTTTTATAAATATTCGGAGTTGCTTTAACCAAGAAGGTATTTTGAAGTGAATTTTAGGTAAGGTTTGTGGTGTTGTATTATTTTTTCCATTGCCTTCGAAATACTTCAAAAAATGTTCATTCCATTCCAAAGGACTAATCTTTCTGGCACGAGTAGGATTCCCATATTCATCCAGAACTTTTGCTTCAACAATGTTGAAAATTTGTTCCGGATTAACATTTCCACATAGCGTGCACTCGCTTTCGTTCCAATTGGCGTGTTGTACTCTCGATTTAAAGTAAATAATGGATTCGATGGGATCCCCGTTGTATATTAAATAACCTCCGGTATCAAGAATAAGCAACTTGTCGAACATTTTAAAAATATCCGACGATGGTTGGTGTATAACAACAAAAACTAACTTTCCTTTTAGTGTTAGTTCCTTTAGAAGGTCGAGAATATTTTCGGAGTCGCGGGAGCTAAGCCCTGAAGTTGGCTCGTCGAGAAACAGAACTGCTGGTTCGCGAATGAGTTCGAGTGCAATGTTTAGCCTTTTACGTTGTCCTCCGCTGATTTTCTTGTTCAAAGGAGAGCCAACTCTCATATCCTTTATTTCGTAGAGCCCAAGACTAATAAGCATTTTGTTTACTGTCTTATTAAGTTGTTCGGGCGTATAATTGTCGAAACAAAGTTTGGCGTTATAGAAAAGATTTTGGTAAACGGTTAATTCTTCTATCAACAAATCATCCTGAGAAACGAAGCCTATTTGGCCTTCAATCAACTCTTTTTGTCGATGAATATCTATTCCGTTAATAAGAATTTTGCCTACATCGGGAATTTCGCTGCCGTTTAGAACGTTTAATAGTGTCGATTTTCCTGCACCGGAAGAGCCCATAATTCCGACCAAATGTCCGGTTTCCTCGGTAAACGACATTTTATGAATGCCGATTTTTCCGCCTTTAAAGCGATACTCGATATTTTGAACATCGAAAACAATGCGTTCCTTAATTTTATCCTGAGCAAATCTTCCAACGATGTCGCTAAAATAAATTGGCTTGATTTTAGGGTTACGAATGGAAGAGCCATTGTTCAGAACGTAAATTTTTTCGCTTTGAAGTAGATGTCCGTTCAGGTATAGTTCATGATCGCCCTTGTAGCGGATAAAAAGAATGTTGGCCGATTCTACGAAAACAATTTTAATTTCGTCGTGTAGTCCTTCTACGTATAAATGTTTATCGTCCGGAGCCGATTGTACAATCTTATTATTTACGGTAAGAATGTTAGGCGATAGGGCTATTTGTTCGAATTTATTTAGAACAAAATCTTTTAGTAGCGAAAATTCTTCCTGAGGAATGTAGAACGTTTCGGCAACAGTGGAAATAAATTCCATTTCCTGTTCGGTAACCTCTCCTTCCTCCGGTTTAACAAATTCGAGTAGGCGTATTAGAACAACCGCCTTTTGTTGTTGGATTAACTCCTCGTTTATTTGTGCACAAATTTTGAGAACTCTTACCGAACTGGACGAGGTACGTTTTTTAGATTTTGTTTTTTCGCTTTGTTTTTCCTGATAGAGATTATAGTAGTAATCGAAAACCTTAATGTACTCTTTAACCAAATCTTGGTTTAACTGGTTGTTCAGAAATTCTTCCACAACCTTTCTACGGTCCTGATAATCGCTATCTTCGGCTTCTTCGGCAGTTACTGGTCGGGCAATTATTGCAAACAGTTGCATTAATGCTTTTAGGATCGATTCGCTCATACCGTTTTAATATTATTGCTTGTAACCAATTAGTAGCATCACATAACCCGGGGTAAAAGAGTTATTACCAACAACATCTACCTGAATTGTGCAGGTTACCGTAGATTTAAATGTAAAGTTCCAATAGGGGGTATAGTCGAAACTTTCGTTTGTAAAAAGCAAGTTTTTGTCGGTATCGTAAACCGAGAATACTATTTTCCCTTTTTTTACGGTACTACAAGCGGAAATTCGGTATGTATTATCGCTAAAAAAGGTAGTGCGAAATTCAATTTTTTGGTCGGGTTTAAGTGCTGCAAAGTAATCCTGTCCATCGGATATAAACTCGCTTGGAAAGTTTAACTCGCAGGACCGTTTAATCCTTTCTATTTGACCCTTTGAGGTAAACGTGTTACCTAAAACTATGAAACAAAGTATAAAAAGTGTCCGCAGATACATGAATTAGGTTTTTATTCAACTATTTGTTTTCGTAAGGTTTCAATTTTTTTATCGATAATCTGAATATGGTATTCCGACATTACAACCCTTGAAGTACTGTTAATGGTAATGAGTTTGTTTGCCTGATCCACAATGGGGTCTTTATATGAGTACGAGTAAATGACTCCGTCGAATTCATAGGCAATATCAATAAGTTCATCGATTAACGATGAGTACAATTCGGAACGGTAATAGTATGGAGTAAGTAAATCGATAAGGTTATCGAGGGGATGTTTTTGTTCGCCAATGCGATTTATTATTTCTCTGTTATTGGTTTGAATGGCAATTTTACACAGAATGTAAAGAGATTCTATCCATCCTCCGGTAATTATTAGTGCGCCAATATCGTCGCGCTCATTAGTTTTCAGGTAAAAATCGGCATCGGAGTAAGCGCTTGCAAAAATGCGAATAAGCGAATCCTGTGTGTTGATGTTATTTTCAATTCTGTTAAAGAATTTATTGTCGAATTGTTGGTCGATGCCAAGTTGCTCGCTAAGTTTCTTTATTGAGTTTAGGAACTTGATGGATTCCTGTGTCTTTTCATACAGGTTTAGGTATCCCATATCCGTTCCGTAAACTCCCAGGTTAAGCGCTTGTTTAAAGGATGTGTTGTACCTTGAGTAGGCATCGGGAGTATTAAGGGTGTTTTCGATAAAATCGATATTATTGGTTTTGATAAGGTTCATAACCTGCCATGGCGAAGGTATGGGAAAAATAGCATTTTCAAATTTGATTATTGTTGATAAGGTATCGAGATTTTCAATGTCGCTCGATTGTTTTTCCGTATCATTACGCGAAGACTTGCACCCGCTAAATAAAACGAAAGATAATATAAGTACTAAAAATATAGGTAGGCCTTTTGTTATGGGTAGTTTAAGAATCCTCATTTTACGCATGTAAATTATATGCAAGTATAAAAAAATTATCGAATTATTTAATTAATGATAAAATTAGGGAAAACTATTGAATTATTGCTGAGGTTTGAATAAAATATTAATTTTTACGGCATAAAAAGTAAACTTTTCCAAAATATTTTACTCAAACAAACTATAATTTTTAAGTTTGAAAGCGAATAATTTGCGTAAAAATATTTCAACGAGGATAGTTTGAATGTTTAATTAAAATATAAAAAAGTGAAACGATTTGTACTTTTCCTATTACTTGGGGCAGCGTTAAGTTCCGTAGCGCAAAAGCAGGAAATATCCCTACAACAGGCAGTTCTTGGTCAGTGGCGTGAATTTCGCCCTCAAACTTTAAATGGTTTTAGTTGGCGACCGGGAACTACGGAATATTCCTATATTCGTCAGGATTCTATGGCTATTGCTGATGCAAAAAAGCCTGCTTCGGTATCCTTTTTTGTGCTTAACGATTTAAATAGCATTCTTAAGGATGCCAATTTGGATGAGGTTAAATGGATTAACCCGAAATGGGCAACTAAGGATTTATTGCAGGTGAATACACCATCGGCTATTGCTTTTGTCGATTATAATACCCGTAAGGTGGTGTCCAAGTTTAAAGTGGAAGAAAATGCTGAGAACGAATCTTTCAATGCCGATAATTCGTTAATGGCTTATACTGTTGAGAATAACTTATATGTTGCCGATAACAACGGTAATGTAACAGCCGTAACAACCGATACCAATAAGGGAATAGTTAACGGACAGTCGGTGCACAGAAACGAGTTTGGTATTGATGGTGGAATTTTTTGGTCGCCAAACGGAAAGTTGTTGGCCTTTTATTCAATGGACGAATCAATGGTAACCGATTACCCTTTGGTTGACATAACCACACGTATTGCTACTGCGGTAAACATTAAGTATCCGATGGCCGGAATGAAAAGCCACGAGGTTAAAGTTAAGATTTTCAACCCGAGTAATAAGTCGATAGTGGAGTTGAAAACAGGAGAACCTAAAGAGCAGTATTTAACAAATGTACAGTGGAATGCCAAGGGCGATAAGGTTTATATTGCTGTGCTAAACAGGGAGCAAAATCACATGAAATTCAACTGTTACGATGCTACTTCGGGAGATTTGCTTTCTACTCTTTTCGAAGAAACGGACGAACAGTACGTTGAACCGCTTAACCCTCCAATTTTTCTTGCCGATAACTCCGGTCGATTTATTTGGCAGAGTAGGAGAGACGGATGGAATCATCTTTACTTATATGATGAAAGTGGAAAGTTAATTTCTCAACTAACTAAGGGAAATTGGGAGGTAACCAAGGTAAACAGCGTTGATAGCCAAAAAGGAGTTGTTTACTTTACGGCAACAAAGGAAAGCCCTTTGGATAGGGATTTGTATTCGGTTAGCATAAAGAAAGGTGTTGTAACCAGGTTAACAAAAGGGTTAGGAACGCACTATAGCATTGTGAGTCCGGATTATAAGTATTTCATGGATTTTTATTCAACAATAAGCATTCCTAACGAGGTTAAGCTATACAGCACAAAAGGTAAAGTTGTAAATGAGTTGATAAGTGCTAAAAATCCTTATGCCGACTATAACGTTTCTTTACCCAAGTTGTTAACTCTAAAGGCAAATGATGGAACGGAACTATATGGGAGAATTATTACTCCAACAAATTTCGATTCTACCAAAAAGTATCCTGTAATTGTTTATGTTTATGGTGGTCCTCATTCGCAACTGGTAACAAACTCGTGGATGGGTGGTTGCAGGCTTTGGGAGTGCTATTTTGCCAATCAGGGGTATATAATGTTTACGCTTGATAACAGAGGTACATCCAACAGAGGAGCCGATTTTGAGCAGATTGTACACAGGCAACTTGGCACACAGGAAATTGCCGACCAACTTGTTGGCGTTGACTATCTGAAATCGTTACCCTATATCGATACAACCCGTATGGGTGTTCATGGTTGGAGTTTTGGCGGTTTTATGACAATTTCGCTTATGCTTAGAACTCCTGATATTTTTAAGGTAGGAGTTGCCGGAGGTCCTGTTACGGACTGGAAATACTACGAAGTTATGTATGGCGAGCGTTATATGGACACTCCACAGGAAAACCCTGATGGCTACAAAACCGCCGATTTAAAGCAGTATGTAACTAACCTTAAAGGTAAGTTGCTAATGATTCAGGACGATATGGACAAAACCGTAATGCCGCAAAACAGTCTGACCTTAATTCATGAGTTTGTAAAGAACGGTGTTCAGGTCGATTTCTTTATGTATCCGCAGCACGACCATAATGTAATAGGAAAGGACAGGGTTCATTTAATCGATAAAATTTTACGCTACTTTAACGATTACCTATAGATTATTATTACAAACAGTTTTCAAAAGGCGGGAGTTATTCCTGCCTTTTGTTGTACTTTTGCAGTTCATTTAGAGGGTGGGTATGTCTAGAACATTTTCAACAAAGCAAATTTGGGTTATCGCTTATCCTATAATACTGAGTAGTATTGCTCAGAATATACTTAATGTTACCGATACTATCTTTCTTGGGCGTTTGGGAGAGGTTGCTTTGGGTGCCGGTGTTATAGGCGGACTTTTTTACAACGTATTGCTAATGTTTGGCTGGGGAATGGCCCTTGGCGGACAGATAATTATAGCCCGAAGGTTAGGCGAAAAAAAGGATGTCGAAATAGGAAAGGTACATACCCAGTTGATTTACGGATTGGTGGTTACGTCGTTATTGTTGACGTTTCTAGTATATATAGGAACAAGGCCTTTTTTGAACATGGCGGTTAGTTCTGTTCCTATCCGAGAGGCCGGGAAAGTATTTCTTCACTACAGAACATGGGGGTTGCTTTTTGCCTTTTTGTGCTACTCTTTCAATTCCTACTATGTGGGAATTGCCAAGACGAAGGTGTTAACCATTGCCACGTTAATTATGGTGAGTTTTAATGTGGTATTCGATTATGGGTTGATATTCGGACATTTTGGTTTGCCAAAAATGGGAATAGCCGGAGCTGCAATGGCATCCGCTATTGCGGAAGTTGTATGCACGCTGTTTTTGTTTGGCTATACATATTTTTATAATGATTATAAACATTATGGACTTTTCCGCTTTGGAAAACTTAGCAAGCAATACTTAAGTCGAATTTTGAATGTTTCTGTTCCTTTAATGTTTCAATTTTTCCTTTCGATATTTGTGTGGCTGGTATTTTTCCTTTTCATCGAAAAAATGGGAGAGTTGCCGCTTGCTGCTTCCAACATTATTAGGAGTGTTTACATAGTGTTGATGATTCCGATTTGGGGGTTTGCTTCGGCTACAAACACAATTGTAAGTCAGCTAATTGGCAAGGGAAAATCCGATGAGGTTATTTCGACGGTAAGGCGTATTTTAACGCTAAGCGTTAGTTCTGTTGCTGTTCTTGCCGGAATTGTTCTGATTTTTTCTTCAAAAATAATAAGGCTATACACTTCGAATAACGACATTGTAACAACTGCCTTACCTGTTATTCCTGTAATTGCATTGGGAGCAGTTGGAATGGCAATGGCGTTTGTTCTTTTTAATGCCGTTTCGGGTACGGGTAATACACGAACATCCTTATTAATAGAAGTTGTTACGCTTGCGGTATATTTATCGTATGCATACTTTTTAGCGGTACAAGTACAAGTACGGCTTCCGTGGGTATGGACTGCCGAAATTCTTTACGGAATAGGAGTAACCACTGCTTCGCTGCTATACCTTGCATCGAAAAGATGGTTGGGGAAACAAGTTTAAGGCTGTTTCCTTCGTAAAATGCTGTAAATCTCCAAATCGGTGTATTCGTTATCAATGAGAATTTCACCGTCGCGCTCAATTCCTTCGAATTGAAATTTTAATCTTTTGGGTACGTTTTTGCTGGGGAAGTTGCCGACAGCGCATTTTATTTGAATTCTATTTATATCCAGTTCGGTAAATGCGTAATCGGTTAAAGTTTTTACCGATTGCGTAATTATCCCTTTTTTCTGATAAGCTTCGGATAGCCAGTAACCAATTTCTGTTTTTTTATTGAGTTTATCGGTATCCTTGAATCCTATTAGTCCGGCAAACTTGTCGTTGTAATGGATAACAAAAATCAGCTCTACCTTTTCGGGAGGAACCGAGTATATGAAGTTTATAAAATCTTCGGAATCGGAAATGCCCTTTGTAAAATCTACAAATGGAAGCCATTTGCGTAGGTACGCTCTTTGACTGTCGATAGTCTCGAATATATCTTTCGCATCGGAAAGTTCAATTTGCTTTAAAGTGATGTTGTTGTTAACCTTTAATATTACCATGCTTGGGAGTTTTAGCATTAAGATGTTTTACAGATAGTTTGGCATATTTATTTTTCTTGATCCTTTTTAAAAGAGTCGGGGTATTGGCACTTGTACGATACTTTTCCGCTTTTGTCTCTTATCCATGTCTCGAATTCACGCTTGTTCTCTTTTAAAATAATAACCCTAGCACCGGGAGTAAGAAATCCGTAAATGTTCTTTGTTCCGGAAAATCGTCCGTAGGCGAGAGCAATACCGTTTAAAACTCCAATATAGTCGTTAACATGGTCGTGCCCAACAAATGTTCCCATAATATCGCCCTGTTCGAGCATGGATACATACATCCCGGAATTAACCAGCGGGCTGCATACATCTTCGTGCTTAGAGCCAATACATGATGCACTATCCTGTTGCCACAGCGTTTTGTACTCGGGCAAGGGTATGTGAAAGAATGCCAATGCAGGAACCGGAACACCATTGTTTTTCTTGGTATATTTTATACTTTGGTTTCTATACCAGCTAATTTGCGAAAAATCTATCCAGGCATAGGCTCCGTCAACTTTCCCTTTTAGCGGATTGTAAGCATTAGAATCGAAGAAGTACAGTAACGCTTCGTTTTCACCGTTTTTCCCAGAAATGGTTACAATAAAGTTGGTTTCGCCATGTACCCCTTTTGTTTTAGCGTTTAAATTGTATGGCTGAGAGCGGTAAATTTGGGACAGGGTTTTTCGGGATGTACCAAACTCGTCATCGTGATTTCCCAGTACAACAGCCCAAGGAAGTTTTTTATTCGCAAATATGGTAGCTAGTTTATGTATGAGTTTTTTTACCGAATCCTGATAGGTAACATCACCTGTAATAACAACTAAATTAGGTTTTTCTATATTAATAATTTTTTCTGCTGAAGCAAAAACCGTGTCTGCAATGTTGTCTTGCAGGTGCATATCGGTAAACTGAACAATTTTAAATTCTCCATTTTTATCGAAATGTAACCTGTTGTTTTGTTGAAACGAATTACAACCGAAAAGGGTTAGCCACCCAAATACAACTATGAAATATTTATTCATGCGTCTAGTAATTATGCTTTTGTTTTATATCGATAGTACTGTTTCTCTAGTAATTTTCTGCTAATGCAATGCCCGTGTCCGGGTAAAAACAGGTTACAGTCGGTGTCAAGGCATTTTTTCCAACTTTCAACCAACTTATTTTTGTTATCGGCAAACGGGGTAAGAATGGAATTTTTAAAAACGCCGAACATTGCATCGCCAACAATGGCAATTTCGTTATCTACAACAATGCTGATAGAATCGCTCGAATGCCCCGGTGTCTCTATTATTTTTACATTTAACGATGGAATCCGGTATTCGCTGTTTTCTATAAGAATATCGGGGGAAAAAGTGTGATAGCCAAAACGTTTTTTGCCAATGAATCGCCCTACTTTCGATATAAGTTTTGTATAAAGAAAAGTTCCGTTGGGTATTCGGGTATATCCGTTTGCTACGGAGTTTTCCGCATTTTTCGAAACAACTATTTTACACTGATTTTCAACTTTTACTTTGTATGCCGATTGGCAATGGTCGAAATGGGTATGCGTTAAAATCAAGCAGTCTATTTTTCCTTGTAAGTCAACCCTTGCAATATTACTTAGCAATTTGCTGTATGCCGACGAGGTTCCGGTATCTATTAGCGCTGCATGGGTGTTGTTAACAACCAAGTAGGCGTTACTTCTACCCGATAATACCCTGTAAATTTTAGTACCGTTATTAGTAACCCAGTATTTCATATACTTTTATGCGATGCTTGACAATTTCTATTTTGTTAGAGTTAAAATTTCTCCTTTTATCCTTAGTTGCCATCCTTATATTGTTCGGGTTTGACGGAAATGGTAAATAAAAACACTCCTGCTTTGTCTTTGTAGGAGTAGTTTACGGTTACGTTGTTATCTCTCATTTCCTTCATATCCGGGCTTGTTTTAACAAAGTTTGTAATGGTAGGTTCAAGGTAATTTTTAACATCGTCAACGTTTACCGAGTCTATATTAGTGCTAATAAGTGTGTAGTTGTATTGAAACACATTGTCAGGTAAGGCAACAGCGTTGTCGAGTCTTGTTGCATTGTCAACCATAATGGGGCACGACTTATTAATTTCGCTGGCGGTTTTCATTAAAGCTTTGTCAAAGGCGGGTTTTCTAAACACTTCGGCTATTTTTTCTCCGCCCAATTGTCCAATTGCGTAAAAAATGGCAAAGGCAACGGCAAATCCAATCCAATATTTGAGTCCTTTTATTTTTTTTGGTGTTGATGTTTCATTGGTTGGTGTAGTCGTTTCCGTTGTACAAAACAGCTGTTTCCAATCGTCGAAAGTTTTTTCCGAGTTCCGTTTAATCCAGTCGGAGTAATTGTTTTCCAACTTTTTATTGCAATTCGAACAAAAAATTAAGTATTCAGATTTAACTTCGTTTAAATGGCCGCAACTTTTACATTTTAAATAGTACATGTCGATTTTAGTTTGAAGAATACTAAAACAGTCGTTAAACCTTTTTAGATAAGCTGAATTTAGTAAATGTTTCCATTACGCTTTGTACGTAGGTTTTCGACACCGGCAGTGCAATTGCCGACGGAACATCAAGTTCAAGGCTTAACTCGTCCTTGTCCTTCCTTAGTATTTTTACCTTTTCGAAGTTTACCATGTACGACCTGTGGCAGCGAATTATTTCCGTTCCGTTAAGCGTTTCTTCCAATCGTTTAATGGTGTTCCGAAGCGTAAATCGGGCAATTTTTTCCTTATCGATGTAGTAAATGTTTACGTAGTTATCGGCCGATTCAAGGTAAAGTAGATTTTCAATTTTTACCGAAAAGCGAAGTTCTCCCTTTTCATCGTGAAAGGGTATCATGTTTTTAGAAGTATCGGTGCTAGCCGGATTTTCGGTTAATTTTTGTAGTTCCGATTTTTTTTCAATCCACGAGAAGTAAAGCCAAAGTACCGAGTAGGGCAGTAGCAGCACCAGCGCGGTATTTTTAGCCGAAACCTTAAATAAATCGAGGATAAATCGAGGGTCGTGTAGTTTGAACTTTTCGAAAAGGGTGTAAAACAGAGCCATGAAAAATACCTCGGCAATTACCCAAACCAGATAATGCCACACTACCAGCGTTTGTCGCTTGGCAACCTGATACATTATAATTCGGCTAATAACAACAACCAAAACGCCGGTAAGAATAACCAAGCTGGAGTAAGCAAAAAATTCCAATTTGGTAACGTTAAACCAAGTTTCGGAACCGAAAGGCGCATAAATATTGATAAATACTAGCGCAAATGTTGCTGTGAGTATTATCAACCGGACAATGTTCTTCTTTTCGGTTAAGTACTTTGGTAATGGATGTTGGAGATCGGCCATGGCAAATTTTTCAGAATCCAAATTTAGTTATTCGGCGTAAAAAAATGCTTCTTTTTGATTTAAGACATCCAATCTTAGAAATAATTTTCACCCCTATATTCTAAAATTCACCCCATATTTTATGTTTTAATCCCATTGTTTTGTGCTGTAACCCTCTTATTTGCACAACCCCCTTTCCGTGATGTTCTTTGTAGCAAAAGTAAAATCAACGCAATATGGAATTCACAAAAATTTACAATGAGTTGAAGGATGTTTTTTCGTTGGACAATGAAAGAACTACTATTAATGGGAGTGGGATGGAAATTAGAATTATGCAGTTTAAAAGCAATTCCAGCTTGGTTTTACCATCGAATGGAATTGACGAGCAGACTCTTTTTCATCAAACTATAGCTACTTGCGACGAAAATATTGAGGAGAATAGAACATTTAGTTATCCTGTTTTTGTTCCTAAATCGGAAGGTTTGCATAATAAGGCGATTGTTTTACTACATGGGCTGAACGAGCGTAGTTGGCTAAAATACTTACCGTGGGCGTACTACCTATCGGAGAATACCAATAGACCGGTAATACTTTTTCCTATAGCATTCCATATGAATAGAAGTCCGGAAAAATGGGCAAATCCAAGAGCCATGATGCCTCTGCTAAGCAGCCGTCAGCAGGCGGTGTCGCCCGATTTATCGACCTTTGCAAATGTTGCTTTAAGCCAGCGTTTAAGTGATGATCCGCTACGCTTTTTTGCATCGGGAAAGCAAAGTTCCGAGGATATAACCCGTTTGTTGGAAACAATAAAGAAGGGTGAGTATCCATTGTTGGCGGAAAATTCCCATATCGACTTTTTTTCGTATTCAATAGGGGCTTTTCTGTCGCAAATACTTTTTATTGCCAATCCTAAAGGTTTGTTCGACGATTCCCGTTTGTTCATGTTTTGTGGAGGGGCTTACTTTAGTGAAATGTACGGGGCTTCGCGTTTAATAATGGATAGTCAGGCATTTGCAAATTTGCGAAAATACTACTTGGGCGATTTTCTAAAAGAGTTAAAGGTTGATTCTCCTTTTTCGGAGTACGTAAATGGAAATGATATTAGCGAGGCTTTTGTGTCGATGATATCCCCTGATTTGAACGCGGACTTTCGGCAGAATAGGCTGGAAAAGTTGAGCGAAAAGATTAGGATAATTGGTTTAAAAAAGGATCAGGTAATACCTTCCAGTAAAATAAAATCGACTTTTTCCGATATTAAGAATAGGGTGAAGGACTTTTTTCAGGAGTTGGATTTTCCTTATAAGTATTCGCACGAAGTACCTTTTCCGGTATTTAGCGATTCAAAATCGTTGCAGGTTGACGATAACTTTAACCGGGTTTTTCAACCTGCCGTTGAATTTCTGGCTTAGTAGGTGGTGCTCTTTGCTGGTGGCAAGCAAACGCTGTCGGGATTTAAATCCTGATGGCGTTTTTATTTAGTAGTTTAGTAATGAAGTTTTTTCTGAATTTGTAATATTTATCTACAAGATGTGTTTAAGCGTTTCTATTGGAGCGTAAAACAGCATACGAGGACCGCTATAGCGCATTACCTTTTTAATTTGAAGACGCATGGCTGGAGAGTAACAATGAATTTTGCATTTTCTGCATGTGTCCTTATTTTGCCCAAGAGGACATTTCTCCAAACGGTTTAATGCGTAATTAGCCAATTTGCTGCATTCCGGGCATAAACCTCCTTTTGTTTCCGTATGGTGATGTCGACAGTAAAGCTCAATCATTTTAGTTACCAAACGTTGCTCTCTTTCAATGCTGGTTTTTCTTTTGCTCATGTCCAAAGTATGCAGTAAAGATAAGCACTTGGTTAGTAAAATGCGGTGCTACTTGCTAATGATTCCTTCGTGTGTTAGTTCTATGGATTCAATTGAACCCTCGTCACCGTTAGGGTTCAAGTCTAAGCCTGTAACTTTTATTGCCCGCGCGTTTTCAAATGCCCATGAATTAACAGGAGCGTTGGCGTCGTCAACAAGGACGATTTCTATTGATTGACTTTTTACTAAGCCTTCTTTTACTTGCGAAAGCCATGTCCAGAATTCATTGGAGGTTCTAATTCTACCTTTTTTTAGTGAGATGGTTCCCGTTTTTTTTAATCCCGGCATTTTTATTCTTGAAAACTCAGGAGTGTTTTCATGCCGATATTCGATAAATTCATTTTCCGTATCAAGCCCAGAAACATCCTGAAAAGAAATTGGGCCAAAGCCTATGTCTGTTTTAAAACAAAAATGAGGTAACTTCCATTCATTCGTTAAATTCTCGGAATCGTTGTTTTCCATGATTTTTATGCTATTGTAGTTTGGGTGTCAAAGCAACGTGAATTAAATATAAATTCACGTTAAAGTAAAGAGAATGATGTTATAAGCAAGTTGGAGCATTTGTGTAGTCTGAACTATTTTTCTCCTCTTATCATAATCTTATTGGAATTTTTTATGTTGTCTTCAGTTCTTGTAATCAGATTTATTACTTTCAGGTTCAATCCTTCTTCTTTGTTGTCAACTTGTTGAACTTCAATTTTGTATATATGCCGTTCGTTAACAATAAAGTTGATATAGTTCTTGGTTATAATATTTCCATCAACCATAAGGATTGTTTGTTCATCGGAGGGTGTAAGGTATTTCTTTTTTAATTCGTTGAGGGATATAGGATTAAAAGCATAATCTTTTTTAAGTTGGATTTGAATCAATCCGTGATATTTTTCTCCATCAACTTCAACATTCTCATTTTTTACTATCATTTTTTCGATAGCATTGGGACTAAGCGTGTAAGCTATAGATGGATTAAATAATTTGTTATCTATAAGATATGCTGGCATAGCGTTCGTAGCCTTTTCTTTTTTATAGGTTACTCGTATTACGGTATCTTCGGAAAGAAGAAATTTCAGGTGCTCATTGGTTATTGTTGGCGTATTTTCTGCCTTAATGTTGAAATTGTTCAGCGAAGAATCTTTTTTAACACTTTGTCCGAATACCGCTAATGTAACCGTAAGTAGCAGAGCAGAAATCCAAGTTCTTTTCATAGTTTGAATTTTATGTTTTCCAGTACTTGTGTTTAATTGTTACAAAACCGTTTTATTATTTCGTAAGCATCGGATTGTCCGAGTTCGGCAGAATGGCTAAGGTCGCGGCATCCATCTTTATTTTTACCCGCTATTATGCTCGATAAGCCGCGGTTAAACCATGCTTCGGACAGTTTTGGGTTTAGTTCAATGGCCTTGCTAAACCACGTTAAGGATTCATCGAACTCGGATTGGTAAACTTTTAGGTTGCCTATGTTATAGTATATAGCGGCTTTATCGGGGAAAACTGGGACTAGATTTTCTAACTCGGTGTTCGACAATTGGTAACTTTCGTTTTGGGACAACGTGCTATCGTTTTCCTGATTTAAGGGAACGCTGGTATTATTTTCATACACAATTTTTTCTACAAATCGTGTCATCTCAATTTTGTTGGTTACATAGGCCAACTCGGTTAGAATATCGTTTGGTTTTTGTTTGAGCGCATCGGTGAGCAGAATATTGGCCATGTAGTATTTTTCGAGGTTCGATTGAATAATACCCTTGACAAGCGTGCTAGTGCTGTCGCTGTTGAGTAACTTGGATAAATTTTCGATGTTGATATTTGGCTTTTTCGATAGCAGGTTGATTAAAAGAGTATCGGGTAAATTTCCCGCGCTATTCAACATTTGCTGCTGAAGAGGAGTGGTGTAAACCGTGAGTCTTTGGGAAATGTAAGGTTTAATTAAATCCTTAAAGGCTAGCGAAATGGCAAATTTTCGGGATTCGGTATTTAGTGTAGAGGCTATATCGAAGTCTTCTTCCAGCGATACCAATTTGGATATTTTCCCGGTAGAGTCGAGCATGGAGTACAATCCGTTTTTATTGTTTTGGGCGTACATACGCTTAAACTGCTGTCCCTTTTTGTAATCGTTTTCTGCTTTAACTACATTTCCTAGTTTTGAGTAAACTTCAGCTCTTATAAGGTATGCGTTGGCAAATTCGGGAAATAGCGAAATGGCTTTGCTAAAATCGTTAATGGCCTGTTGGCTTTCTCCTTTTTCGTAGTTAATAAGCCCCCTGTAGTAAGGAACAAGTACGTTGTTTGGTGTTAAAACCGATAGTTGGCTTAGGTTATCGATGGCAGCATCGAAATTGTGCGTCTGATACAGAATAATTGCCTTGTTGAATAGGGCTAACGGATAGTTAGGTTTAATTTCGATAGCCTTATCAAGGTCGCCTATAGCGGCATCCAATTTTTTTAGGTTGAAGTATATAATTGCCCTGATAAAGTAACTTTCGGCAGCGGTACTATCCAGTTCAATGGCTTTATTCAAGTCGTTCAAGGCGATATTATTGTTGGAAAGTTCGGAGTTTAACGCTCCTCTCCGGGCGTATGCTTCGGAGTAGAATGGGTTTACGTTTATGGACGTATTATAGTCGTTTAAGGCTGAGGTTGTATCGTTCAGCAGCAAATTGGAAATTCCCCTGTTTAGCCATGCCGTAGCGTTACTTTTATCTTTATTCAGCGATTTTGTGAAAGCCTCACGAGCCTCGGCAAAATTCTTTTTCTGAAAGTAAATAACGCCAAGGGTAAACAGGTAATCGGGATTGCCTGGTTTCAATATAATAGCCTTATTTATGCTTTCCAGTGCCTTATCGTTTTCGCCCATTCTGCTTAGAGCAATGGCTTTGTACTGCAAGGCTTGCGAAAAAAATGGGTGTAAACTTAAAGCCTTGTTAAAGTCGGAAGCCGATCCGCTAATATCGCCAAGGTTGTATTTTGCTATGCCTCTCAGAAACCAAGCTTCGTGTATGGTAGAGTCGATACCTAGCAAGGTATTTATATACTTTAACGATTCCTTGTATTGCTGCCGGCTTAGCAGTTCCTGACCTTTATAGTAAAAGTATGCTTTATTCAACTGTCCATACGATTCCATTTGGAAAAACGCGGTGAACAAAAGAATCGTAACTATTTGTAATATCTTTTTCAATGCTTTTTAGTTTTTGTGTTAGTATTGGGTTTATCTTCAAGGTCAATGGGTCCTAAGTTATTCATGTTCCACAAAATTTTTCTTTGGTACAATCTCATATAATTCGAAGGACGGGAAGGATTTCGCTTGGTTGGGTTTGGCAGTACCGTTGCCAGCATTGCGGCTTCGTACCTATTTAATTCCGACGCAGGTTTCTTAAAGTAAGCATTGGAGGCTGCTTCTACACCGTAAATTCCGTTTCCGAATTCGGCAACGTTTAGGTAAACTTCCATAATGCGTTTTTTGCTCCAAAAAAGTTCGATTAAGGCCGTAAAGTATGTTTCGAATCCTTTTCGAATCCACGAGCGGTTAGGCCAAAGAAATACATTCTTAGCAGTTTGCTGCGATATGGTACTTGCTCCCCTAATTCGTTTTCCTTTTTTATTATGTTTAACCGCCTTGTGAATCGATTCCCAGTCGAAACCGTTATGTATCATAAATTTATTATCCTCGGCAGCGCAGGCTGCAAGTACCATGTTTGGTGAGATATGCTTTATGTTCACCCATTTCTTTTTAATGGAATTAGACTTGGGTTCAAGTCGTTTTAAAACCATTAGTTGTGTAATGGGTGGGTTAATAAATGAATATAGAATAGTGGTAAGCACAGTTGTAATTATAAAAATTCCAACAACGTAGGCGAGAAGCCTGACAATTGGTTTTAACCATATTCTGTTTTTCCAACCCGACACGGATAAGTAGTAATTTTATTTAGCTAAAATAAGTAAATGTAAGCACTAACAAAACAGAATGATAACGGAATATTTCATAAAAAAGGTTTACGAAATGTATAGTACCCTAATGTTGACATGAGTTAAAGTTATAGTAATTCATCAGCAGTAATGAAATTTTTATGTTGAATTTTTGCTAAACAAAAAGGGGATATGCCATTATCATATCCCCTATAATTTTGGTTGAGATGATTTTAAAATAAAATCTTTTTTAACCCTATCACCCAATTTTTAACTCGTTCGGTTGTTTTACTTGCTTCAAAATCTTCATCTATGGGTAACCCAATAAATTCACCGTTTATAACCGCTTCGGATTCAGTAAATTCATAGTCGGAGGTAGGACATTGTCCAATAATTGTAGCATCTTTTTCGAGTAGAATTTTTCCTAAAATTCCCATTGAATCCACAAAGTTTCGTGGATAGGTAAGATGGTTTCCTGTGCCATAAAGGGCAAATATTTTACCGGAAACAGCCAGTTTATCGAATTCTGGGCGGAATAAGTCCCAGTCGGATTTTGTGCTTTTTCCGTTCCAAGTTTCCGAACCAAGGGTTGAACATCCAAATATAACTACTTCGAAGTGATTGATAAAAGTGGCGGTGTGGTCGCTTATGGGATACATTGTAACATCAACATCGCCGAATTCTTCTTTTATCATGGTGGCTACTTTTTCGGTTGAACCACCTGTTGGTCCGTAGAATATGCCAATTTTCTTCATTTCTAATAATTTTTTTGAGGCGTTCGGTTTTTTTAATTAAAAGTAAATGTAGTATCTAATTCAAAAAAAGAAAAATTCGAGGTTTACTTCTTGCTCCCTTTTAAACTGGCAATAGCAAGTATTAATCCAAGGGCTACACTTAATAAAGCTGCAAATAAAACCTGAAAATCAGGGGGAAGGAGAAATGTAATTGTATGTGCAGGAATCCAAAAAAATGGAATGGTCTTAGCAAATACAAAGTTCCATTGAACGTTCCAATTTACGTCGGAGAGTATTTCACCAAAATGAATAGGCCTTACCAGTGCTATGAATTTCCCGTTGTTTTTAGTGATATGTGCATCGGTTATTTTATGAAAGGTCATCATTACCGGAGCGTAAATAATATTCATCATGGCGCTAATACTAAATGCAACCAGCACTTTTTTTAGCGACAGGGAATCTTTCATTATTGCGGTAGCATTTGATAATCCGAGGTATTCCAGAAAAATAGGGACACCTGTGGCAAATATTATAAACGCTAGTTTTATGGTTAATCCAATGAAGCCCCATACAATGGCTCTGGGCAATAGTCCAAATCCGCGATGGTTGTAGTTTCCTGTTCTAATTCTTAAGCCAATGGATTCGCCTAACGTGGCAAGTAGTGCAAATTTCAGGAAACTGGTTATCATTCCGTGTTCCGCATTGAACTTAGCGTAGAAGTTGTAAACGGTGTCCGAAATAAAAAAGGGGAGCAGAATAATTGCAACTGCAAGTAAAACTTTAAAGTCTTTTGTTTTCATATAACAAAATGGCTATCGTGTAAAATAACGCTTAAATCCTTCCGATACGTTTGGGGCAATATTTGTCCACCTAAGGACAATTAGCAGTATAAGTAAAATTATAGCTGCTATTAGCCCTTTTTCGGTGGGTGTAAGGTTTTTCCACTTATCTTTTAAAGACATACGGTTATTTTTCTATCCTTATGCGAGCATCAACGGCAACAACTTTGGTGCTTGTTCCTAAAAGAGGATTTAAGTCCATCTCGAAAATTTCGGGAGCAGCATTAACCAGTGCCGATACACGGCTAACAATTTCAGCAAATTGATTTTCGTTAACTGGCTCTTGACCTCTAACTCCTTTAATAATTCCATAGCTCTTTAATCCTCGAATCATGGTAAGCGCCTCGTTTGCAGATAAAGGTGCAAGTCCGGCTTTAACATCCTTAAGAACTTCAATAAAAATACCTCCTAAGCCACACAGAACCATGTGTCCGAATTTATCTTCGCGTTTTGCGCCAACAAATAGTTCAACTCCTTTAAGCATGGGTTGAATTAGAATTGCAGTTGTGTCCTTAATTTTTATCATCCTTTCGAATTGGGCTGTTACTTCTTGCTCGGAAGTAACGTTAAGAGCCACGCCACCAACGTCGGATTTATGTACAGGGCCAACTACTTTCATAACAACGGGGAAGCCCAGTTCCTTGGATTTCGAAACTGCATCGGAGGTGTTGGTAACAATAGCCTCTCCGGCACGGGTTATTCCGGCTGCATCGAGGAGTTGTTGTACCTTGTTAGGCGCTAAATACCCATTAGCGCTGGAGTCTATAATATTGCGTATGGTTTTGGTATCGATAGTTGGAAGTTCCGGATTTTCCGGACTTGGCTTTTGAGTGTGGTAAACCTTTGTTAGTGCATTCCCTAGTACAACTTCGTCGGGAAAGTTGATGTGCCCTTTGCTAATGAATTGCTCAATTTCGTCCTTAACGTTAATAACGGAAGGTAAAACCGGGAATATCGGCTTTTTGCAGGCTTTCATCTTTTTGTCGAGCAAGTCGTAAACATCGTAAACAGGGAATAAGCCGGGACTACCGAAAATTACTATCATCGCGTCGATGTAATCGAAGTCGTTTTCGCAGGCATCAATAATATCTCCAAGGTGCTCTGCTGTTCCTGTGGCCAAAAAGTCGATGGGATTGGCAACCGACGATCCCGGATATAGTTTAGTTAGAAGTTCATCGGCTTTAGGACCGCTAATAGGCGGAACTTCGAGTCCGTTTGTTGTAAGAACATCGGTTATCATAACGGCGGGTCCGCCTGCATGGGTAATAACGGCAATGTTTTTACCTTTTAACTCGGGGTGCATAAATATTGAAGCAACGGTTGTTAACTCATCCCTGCCGTAGCATCTGACAATACCTGCTTTACGGAAAAGAGCCTCAACGGCGACATCGCTACTGGCTAAAGCGCCGGTATGGCTCGATGCTGCCCTGCTGCCGGCAGAAGAACTTCCTGCTTTAATTGCGGCAATTCGGCATCCCTTACGTATGAGAGATGATGCGTGTTTTAGCAGTTTTTTAGGGTGGTTAATACTTTCGATGTATAGCAATTTTACCCTAGAGCTGGTTTTAGGATCGAAGCTGTTATCCAGATATTCCAATACATCTTCTACGCCCAGCTGTGCGCTATTGCCTACCGAGTAAACGCTGTTAAAGGTTAACCCTTTTGGAATACCCGATTCCATAATGAATACGGCGGTAGAACCTGAACCCGAAATAAAATCAACTCCCATTGGATCAAATGTAGGAATAGGTGTGGTGAATACTCCGGTATAGTTAGTATTCATAACGCCTATGCAGTTGGGGCCAATTAGGCATCCGCCTGTTTTATTAATTGTATCAACAATTTGCTGTTCCAATACAGCGCCTTCTTGGTTTTCTTCGTGAAATCCGGCCGATAGAATGATAAAAGCCTTTGTTCCTTTTTGGTTGGCTAGCACATCTACAGAAGAAGGACAATATTTTGCAGCAATGGCTAGTATTGCTAAATCAACCTGAGGTAAGTCGGAAACGTCGTGGTACGACTTCAGTCCTTGAACCTCTTCAGCCTTTGGATTTACTACAAAAAGTTCACCTTTAAATTTATTATCGATGAGATTTTTTAGCACCCTTCCTCCGGGTTTATGAATGTCGTCGGAACCACCAACAACTACAATGCTTTTCGGATTTATTAGTTCTTTAGTAATCATAGTAAAATTTTTCAGTCGTATAATAAAGTACAAACCTAATGCTAAATGTTTAAAACTACAAGTTGTAATTTGATATTAACTTATAAGTTTTAATAAAATATTATTAAGATAAAATAGATATTTCGATAAAAATTGAAGTGTTGTATTGAATTTGATATTAAATTGAAATAAAAAAGGAGGCAACAGCCTCCTTTTTTTCATAAAGTAATTTATTCATTAATAGCTTTTTATATCACAACCTCCAAACAGAACAAATCCTTTTATTACCAATTCGTTTTTATTTGCTGTAGTGGTTGCCGGCATTTTCCGTTTATCGGAAACTCCTCCAAAAATCGAAACTGTTTCAATTTTTAGTTTCCAGTCGGTTGGAATAATTATTTTGGCTCCGCCAAATATGCAAAGGACATCTATAATGTTAGAACCTGGTGCTAGGTTGGCTTTTGTTAAATCGATAGTAGAACCTCCAAAAATGCTGGTGATTTTGCCTCCAAGAAAATTCTGCGAATTTATCTGCTGTTCCGAACCGCTAAAAATATTTACATCATCAATTATATCGTCGGAGGTAACAGAACGGTTAAAGCGATTTTTTCGGTGCGACGAGGTGCTTATAAGCGAAATGCCAATTAACAGTATTACGGCAGGCCAAATTAATTTTCCGATATGTATTGGTAGCGGATAAAATTTGGCTAAAAGGAAAAATGCTCCAACGGCAATCAATATGATTCCGGTAATTCTGGATTCTTGTTTGGAAACAATCAGTAAGCCTATAACAATAATTAAGGCCTGCCATGTAAAAATATACCGTTTCCAATGAATTGTCGATATATCGAAATTGTCAATTAAGAGCAAAGCCGAAATGGCTATCAGTATTATGCCTAGTACAATTCTAGTACTATTGGATTCGTGTTTGCGTTCAATTGTTTCCATTGGTTCCAGTATTGGTTATTGGTATAAATTTAGCGGATTTTTTTGTAATAATGTTTGGAATTTCCCTGTTCTCCAAATCCTATTTCATCGCCGGTTAGTTGAATACGAGCCTCCAGACAACTTTTACAATCGTCGGCAGCGTCGTCAACACATGGCTTGTTTTCGTAAAGTTTATAGTTATTTCTGTAAATTCCCGGTGTAATGTTAGGCATAATAACGTTAGCGCCAACCTTAATGGCTTTTTCGCGTCCCAATGGGTCGATAGCCTGAAGAGCCGTTGGAGCGGCAATGTTGATATCCTTCATTAAAATACGAAGTAGGGCATACATCTTAAGCGAGAGGTCGAGCCTTTCCTGAAGAGGAAGCAAAGTGTTGCTATATTCAAATAAAGGTGTGTCTGGATGTTCCACGTACGGTCCCATTCCAACCATATCGATGTCGAATTCCTGCATCCAGAGCAAGTCTTCGGCTAAATGTTCCAGAGTTTGAAAGGGTAATCCAATCATTACGCCGGATCCAACCTGATATCCTATGCGTTGTAACGATTTCAAACAATTTAGCCTTGTGTCGTAATCGTGGAGTAAATTATTGGGATGTATTTTGTGGTACAAATCCTTATTGGAACTCTCTATTCGGAGCAAGTATCTTATAGCGCCTTTGTCGAACCATTCTTGGTAGGTTTCCTCGGTTTGTTCGCCTAACGAAAGGGTTATTCCCAGTTCGTTGTTAGTGGCCTTATTTATCTTATCGAGAAGATTATTGATACGTTCAATGAAATCGTTGCTGTTTAGTTCTCCTGTTTGTATGGCAAGACTGGCATACTTGCTTTGCCATGCAAATTTTGCAGTTTCCACCACCTCTTCATCGTCAAGGTTGTAACGGCTAACCTTTGAATTTCCACTTCGAATTCCACAATACAGGCAATTTTTTCGGCAAATGTTCGAGAGTTCAATTAGTCCCCGGAAATATACTTTACGTCCAACGTACTGTTCCTTAACTTCGGCGGCCTTTTCGAACAGGGCAGTTTTAGCATCGCCGGTTAAACTTAAAAGGTAAATTAGGTCGCTTTTAGTGAACGAAGATTTGTTTAGTAAACTCTTAACTCCCGAAACATTCATAATTTAATATCAAAAATTGCCGCTATTTGAACTCTATGTTTTATCTTTACTCGTACATAAGGTTGCAAACATACATATTTTATTTAACACAAGCCATGAACCGAAGTCAGCTTTTAAGCAGAATAATCCTTGTTATAAAACAACTTAAGGACGAGGCCAAGCAGGTGTTTAACCCTGAAAATATTTTACCCAATTCGGAGTATTTAATCGAGGAGTTTTTTCAGCAAAAATTTACTCCTTACCTCGAAAAAGTTAAGGAGGAGATTAGACAATTGCCTCAGGATGAGTATGTGGCAGTGGAATTGGATGCTTGGGTAAAAGTGCTTAGGAGTAAGTTATCCGAAATAGATTCTGGCAAGTATAAAGAGGAATATGCCGAAGTGCTTTACATAAAGCGTAGATTTTATCCTTTGCTTATCGATACGCTAAAGGAGTTGGAACTTGAGGTTCTCGAGAAAGAGTTCGATGCTAAAGCCGATCAGGATGAAAACATTCAGTATGGCGAGCATACGGTATTGCTTTCGGTGGATGTTATTGCGGCTTCCATTGCCTTGTTGTATAATTTCAATATAATATCGCCAAATAATTCGTTAGAAAACATCTGTAAGCATTTTGCTTCGCTAACGGGTTATTCGTGGGAGGAACTATTCAGAATTGTTGAGTTAGATAGACAAAACGGGCGGTTAAGGGCAAAGGTAAACCGTTCGGAGTTGAAAATTTTGCTAAAGTTGTTGCACAGCATGACCAGTCGTACCGAATACGCACTGTCGTACGAAGAATAGCTTGTTAATTGTAGGGAATACAGCGGTAAGGCAAATTAATTTCGGGAAGTTCAAACAGCACAATCCCTTCGCTTAGGAGGTCTTCGTCGTTCTCGTAGTAATTCCAAATAACTTCAATATCGAATTGATTATTTTTGAACATGGCTATTTTTCGAAGTACTTCCCTTAAATATCTGTACGACGACGAGTTTATGTACTTGAAGTTTAAATCAACTATAATTTTTGAAGGTGGTAAATTCTTAGTAAACTCGTAGTATTCGTCGAGCCAATCCAAAACAACCTGGTAAAACTCCTTAGCATTCTCGGGATGCGAAATTCCTGACATGGAAAACACCTTGGTGTCCGGGTTAAAATATATTTCGGGAGAATCTACTTCGGCTTCAATTCTTAAGGGCTCCATAAATACTATTCCTTTTAATTTATCTATGTAAAGTTATTACAATATACTATTTATGCTACTAAAACAACCTTCTTCTTTGATAAAACTAAAATTTGTTTCAATAAACAAATTTAAAGTATAGATTAAGGTTATTATTCGCTAAACAAAATACTTTGAGGGTTCTGTTCGTTAATATTGTAAAGTTATAATAATATGTCTTAAAATTTATTGAACCTATAAAATTCGTAAACAAATTTAAACTGTTTGTCATTAAAAGATTGATATGTGAGTTATTGGTATTATATTTGCAATTATACTTATGGTTCCTTATAAGTTTAGTTAGTTTGTTTCGCAGGATTGAAAAAAGGAACCTAATCGATTTCAAGTAAATCGTGTGTTTGGGAGAAGGGAGCGGAAGCTCCCTTCATTCGTTTACTTCTTAAAAATAAAATATACAGCCAAGATTAGAAAAATGAAACCGATAATATGGTTGTACCGTATTGTTTCGGTTTTAAAGGCTATAAACGTAAATACCATAAATACCGACAGGGTAATAACCTCTTGAATTACCTTCAGTTCGACAAGCGAAAATGGACCGCCGTTTTCTTTAAACCCTATTCGGTTGGCAGGAACCTGAAAAAAATATTCGAATAATGCTATTCCCCAACTAATTAGCACTATTTCTACTAAGTTAAGGTTGCCAAACCATTTCATTTCCTTAAATTTTAAATGGCCATACCATGCCAAGGTCATAAAGGAGTTCGAAATAATTAGCAGTAAAATGGTGTATAATCCTTTTAGAGTCATGTTTCAGAAAAAATGTTTGCAAATGTAGTCGATTTTCATCTCCATTATCATATCATTAAAATATTGAAGTTGATTATTTCTGTTTTTGTTTTTTAGGTGAAATTTATACCGACTAATTGTTGGTAAATTAAATTGCTAGGTGAATTCTAATGCCAATACTTTTGTTACAAATGGCAAATCGGTTACCTTTACAGCAAATATATTTTCGATTATGTTAACATCCATGACCGGCTACGGCAAGGCAGAGATGCAAATGACCGGTAAAAAAATAATTGCCGAAGTTCGCTCGCTTAATAGTAAGCAACTCGATTTAAATGTAAAGTTGCCATTGCGGTATAGAGAGGTGGAAATGGAAATACGTTCCATTGTGTCGGAATTGATGGTTAGGGGTAAAGTCGATTTTCAAATTTTTATTGAAGATGACGAAGCTGCATCGGTTACACCAATAAACGAGGCCATATTCGATGGCTACTTTTCGCAGGTAAAGCAAATTTCCGATAAGTATGGGTTAAATATAAACAACGAGTTGCTAATTCAAACAATATTGCGTTTGCCCGATGTAATGAAATCGCCTAAGGATGATGTAGAGGAAAGCGAATATAATGTTGTAAAGGATGTTGCAAAGTTGGCAGTGTTGCAGTTAAACGAGTTTAGGGTTCAGGAAGGAAATGCCTTGGCAGCCGATATTGTAAAACGCGTTAACAATATCCTTGCATTTTTGGAGCAGGTTGCACCGTTCGAGAGCAGCCGTATAGAAACAATAAAGGTACGGTTAAGCGATAATTTGAAAGGTATATCGGAAAATGTGAAGGTTGATGCCGACAGATTCGAGCAGGAGTTGATATACTATTTAGAAAAGTTAGATATAACGGAGGAAAAGGTAAGGCTGAAAAATCACTGTAAATACTTTTTAGAAACAGTAAAATCCGACGAACCGGTTGGTCGTAAGTTGGGGTTTATTGCGCAGGAAATGGGACGCGAAATAAATACGCTGGGTTCCAAAGCCAACAATGTTGATATTCAAAAACTCGTTGTAAGAATGAAGGATGAGTTGGAAAAAATAAAGGAACAGTCGTTAAACATTCTGTAGTTTAATAGGTAACACATCATTTTATTTGAAATTATAAGAATATGGATGGGAAGTTGCTAATTTTTTCTGCACCGTCGGGTGCTGGCAAAACAACCATTGTAAAGCATTTGATTTCTGTTTTTCCGAGCCTTGAGTTTTCCATTTCGGCTTGTAGTCGTAAGCCTCGTAACGGTGAGGTTAATGGCGTTGATTACTATTTTTTAACGCCCGAAGATTTTAGGCAAAGAATTGAAAATAACGAATTTGTGGAATGGGAGGAGGTGTATCCTGGTTTGTACTACGGAACACTTTGGTCCGAAGTGCGGAAAATCTGGGACAAGGGGCATCATGTTGTGTTTGATGTAGATGTAAAGGGTGGCTTAAATTTGAAGAAAAAATTTCCGAATAATTCATTGGCTGTTTTTGTAATGCCCCCGTCAATCGACGATTTGAAGCAACGATTGCTAAAGCGTGGAACGGAGAGCGAGGAATCCATAGGTACGCGTATAGGCAAGGCCGAACACGAAATGACTTTTGCCAAGCAATTCGATAAGATTATTGTGAATAATCAGGTGGAAACGGCATTTGCCGAGGCCGAAAAGGTGGTTACTGACTTTATAAAATAGTAAGGAATTTTGCTTCAAAATAGATATATTTGCATATAACCGCAATATAATACTAGTTTACAGTGAAAGTAGGACTCTTTTTTGGTTCGTTTAACCCAATACATACGGGACATTTGGTTATTGCAGAGTATATTTTGG
Source organism: Bacteroidales bacterium (assembly GCA_020636845.1). Taxonomy (GTDB): domain Bacteria; phylum Bacteroidota; class Bacteroidia; order Bacteroidales; family Tenuifilaceae; genus JACJXD01. Next base: position 97,936 of record JACJXD010000001.1, read on the forward strand.
AATTTTCCGATTTGGACGAAGTTTGGTTTGTTGTAAGTCCACAAAATCCATTTAAGGTAAATGGCGATTTAGTTAAGGATACCGATAGGTTAGCAATGGTTAAGTTGGCAATACCCGAAAATGAGCCACGTATTAAGTTGTGTTCCATCGAAATGGACATGCCGCGACCGTCGTTTACTATAGATACATTAAAACGACTAAAAACGGAAAATACTCAAACGCAGTTTGTTGTAATAATGGGATCCGATACCGAAAAGTCGCTTTCGAAATGGAAAAACTATGACGAACTTATTAGCAATTTCGATTTCTACATTTATCCGCGGGAGGCTACTGCCTATATCGAAAAATTCCCTAACGAGCACTTTTCACTAATCGATGCTCCAATATTGGGTATTTCGTCAACGCAAATTCGCGAGTTAATTCAAAAGGGATGTAATGTTTCCGGTTATGTCCCGGATGACGTATGGGATTATATTGTTAAAAATAAACTTTTTGGCTATTCTGGTGTTCATAACTACGATTATGAATAAGCAAGATATACTAACATTAATGGATGGCGGTTTTTGGGATGAGGCCTTAAAAGAAACCGCAGAGTTACCCGAAACCAGTGCGGATACATGGTTTTTAAGGAGTAAAATTTATTCACGCTTGGGACGTATGGCCGATTCGCTCAGCTGTTTAAACAAAACGTTGGATATAGATCCTAACCATGAGGAGGCGAAAGTTATGGTAGAACTTTCGCAGAGCATATACGCGTTTCGGGATCCTAATCGGTATAACCCATAAAAAAACTCCCTGAAAAAGGGAGTTTTTTTATGAAGTTCAACTAACTAATCTGTATTAGTTCATTTTCTTTACTATTTCCATACCTTTTTGAATGGCCTCTTTGTTAGCAGGAATTAGGTTGTGGTGACGAGCCGGTAACGATTTTTCCAACCCTTTAACCACATTATCCAGTTTAACAATAGGCTTAACTTTTAGAAAAGCGCCCAAAACAATCATGTTGAATGTTTTAGCATTTTTCATACGAGCAGCTTCTTCGGCAGCGTCAATTTCGTAAACGGAAATATCCTTACGTTCAGGAGGTCTGGTAATACCATTTGGATCGTAAATTAAAACTCCGCCTGGTTTAACCATTTTCTCAAATTTATCCATTGACTGCTGGTTAAGAATAATGGCTGTATCGAACTCCTGAATGATAGGAGAGCTGATACGAGAATCGCTAAGAATTACGGTAACATTAGCAGTACCACCACGCATTTCAGGCCCGTACGATGGCATCCACGACACCTCTTGATCTTGCATGATACCGGAGTAGGCAAGAATTTTACCCATCGATAAAACACCTTGTCCACCAAATCCGGCTATTATTATTTCTTCAGTCATTGTTGTAATTATTTGCAGTTACCAATTTATTCATCTTTCATATCGCCAAGTGGATAGAATGGGAACATATTTTCAACCATCCATTCGTTGGCTTTTACAGGAGGCATTTTCCAACCCGAGTTACAGGTTGAAACAACTTCGATAAACGAAGTGCCTTTATTCTTTCCTGTGTTCTCGAAAGCTTTGGTAATAGCCTTTTTAAGTTTACGAACAGCGGCTGGAGTATGTCCCGATTGACGGGTAACGTAGCATGTTCCTGGTAGTTGTGCTATTAATTCGGTTATTTTCAAAGGATAACCATTTAGATCAACTCTACGTCCGTAAGGGGTGGTGGCTGTTTTCATTCCTTCCAAAGTGGTAGGAGCCATTTGTCCTCCGGTCATACCGTAAATAGCATTGTTAATGAATATTACGGTAATATTTTCACCGCGGTTACATGCGTGCATAATTTCGGCAGTACCAATTGATGCCAAATCGCCGTCGCCTTGATATGTGAAAACATATTTCTCAGGATGTAAACGGCTAATAGCTGTAGCAATGGCAGGAGCACGTCCGTGTGCTGCTTCTTGCCAGTCGATATCAAGATAGTTGTATGCAAGTACCGAACATCCTACAGGTGATACGGCAATTGTTTTATCCTGAATACCCATTTCTTCAATAACTTCGGCAATAATTTTATGCACAACGCCATGTGTACAACCTGGGCAGTAGTGCATTATGTTGTCGGTTAAAACCTTCGATTTGGAGTAAACCAGGTTTTCCTCTTTAATAATATCTTTTACGTCCATTTCGCTTAAGCTTTAATAAATTTTTCTTCAAGTGCTTCTACTACTTCATTTGGTGTTGGAATAACACCGCCCATACGGCCAAAATGTTCAACGTTAACTTTGCCGTTAACGGCTAAACGAACATCTTCAACCATTTGGCCAGCGCTCATTTCAACCGAAAGAATGCCCTTAAGTTGAGGAAGAAGTTCTTGTATAGCTTTCGAAGGATATGGGAATAGTGTTATTGGACGTAATAGGCCAACTTTAATTCCCTTTCCGCGTGCAATATCTATTGCCTTTTGGCAAACACGACTCGACGATCCGTATGCAACTAGCAAGTATTCTGCATCGTCACATGCAATCTTTTCAAATCTAACTTCTTTATCTTGAATTTCTTTGTATTTATTTTGAAGTTTGATGTTGAATTTTTCTTGACTTCCTGCGTCAAGGTCAAGAGAGGTTATGATGTTACGTTTACGATCGGCAGTTTTTCCGGTTGTAGCCCATGAGCCGTAACGTTTAATAATCTCTTCGTTGGTAAGGCGTGGTTTGTAGTCACCTAGTTGAACTTTTTCCATCATCTGACCGATAACTCCGTCGGAGAGGATCATGGCAGGGTTACGGTATTTAAAGGCAAGTTCGAAACCAAGATCAACAAAATCGTACATTTCCTGAACCGATGCCGGTGCAAGAACAATTAGTTTATAGTCGCCATGTCCGCCACCCTTAACTGCCTGAAAGTAGTCGCTCTGAGCAGGTTGGATGGTTCCTAAACCTGGACCTCCACGAACAACATTAACAACCAAGCAAGGTAGTTCGGCACCGGCTATGTAAGTAATGCCTTCTTGTTTTAGGCTAATACCGGGGCTCGATGACGATGTCATTACTTTTTTACCGCAGCCTGCTCCGCCGTAAACCATGTTAATGGCGGCTAGTTCGCTTTCGGCTTGAAGAACAACCATGCCGGTTTCGTCCCATGGCATACGAGCCATAAGAGTTTCCAGCACTTCGGATTGGGGAGTGATGGGGTAGCCAAAGTAACCGTCACAACCACATCTAATGGCGGCTTCGGCAATTGCCTCATTCCCTTTCATCAGTCTTAATTCTGCCATTTCTATGATGATTTAATTTAAAAACCTTTTTAAAGCTATGCGTTAGCTTCTAATTTTACTTTATAAACCGATATTATAGAATCGGGACATACCATTGCGCAGTTAGCGCAGCCAATACAGGCTTCAGGATTGGCCATGTAAGCATAGTTGTATCCCTTGCCGTTAACTTCCTTTGCCAACGCGATAACGCTGGAAGGGCAAGCAACAGCACAAAGTCCACAGCCTTTACATTTTTCTACATCGACCACAATTGCTCCTCTTACTTTTGCCATAATTTTAACTAATAAAGTTTACGTTTATGTTTTACTTAATTGGATGATGTTCGTTAAATTGTTTTAGTCTGTACTCAAGGTCGTCGAACTGATTCCTTAAAACTTGCGATACGCAAGCCCGTAATCCCTCTACGTGTTCGCTACCGGTTATAGCCAACGATATTGCACTAATTCCGTAGTAGAGTAGTTCTTCGATAAGTTCTTCACCAGAAAGTCCTGGGTAGGAGATGGTAAAGTAAAAGCCGTCAGCCAAAGGCTTGTCTTCATCTTTGTCGTAAACAATTTTGAAACCGTTATTGGTAAACAGCTTCTTCATTATTTTGGCTTTTTCACCGTACTCCTTGATGTTTTCAACGAAGTTGAATTCTCCATCGTTTACAGCCTTTAGTATAGCCGCAAGGCCGAATTGGGTGGAATGACATACTCCGGAAGATAGCGCGTAAATAGCACCGTAAAGCATGGCGTATCCAAACTCGTCGGAATTAAAGTAACGTTTTAAATCGGGGAAACGTTTTTTGTATAGTTTATTGCTGATAACAATACATCCGATTCGTTGTCCTGCGTAGGAAAATATTTTTGAACTGGAAACCAACATTAGCCAATTGTCTGTGTAGTTGGCCACAGATGGTTGATAAGGTGGTTCGCCGGGTTTCGAAAGATCCTTACGAAAATCCATGGCAAAGTAGGCTAAATCCTCAACAACTGTTATTTCGTACTTAGTTGCCAACTCACCTATGGTTTGCAGTTCCTTTTCGGTAAAGCAAATCCACGATGGGTTGTTAGGATTCGAGTAAAGAATGGTGGATATGTTGCCTTTCTTTAGGTATGATTCTAACTTTTCGCGAAGTTTGTCGCCTCTGTAGTTATAAACATCGAAGGTTTCGTAGTTCATACCCAACACCTTAAGTTGTTGTTTTTGAACTGGAAATCCGGGATCGATAAAGAGTACAGTATCCTTTTGCTTAAAGCAACGATTGGTAATTAAAAAGGCAGCCATACCTCCTTGCATGGAACCTACGGAAGGAATGCAGCCTTGCTCGTCAACATCAATATTAATGAAGTTTTTTATGAAACGGGCCATTTCGTGCTTTAATTCGGGAATACCGTCTATCATAGGATACTTGGAAGCAACGCCACGTTTCAACGCTGCAATTTCAGCATCAATCCCAATTTTAACGGGATCAAGTCCCGGAACGCCCATCTCCATTCGAACAAACTTTTTACCGCTGGCTTTTTCTATTTCGTTAATTAAGCGGACAATTTCACGAATGGTTGCTTTCCCTACTTTATTGGTAAGATTTAATTCGTTGATTTTATCTCTTACAATGTTGTAAGGTATAGGAGTATTTTTTGTTTCAACTATATTGCCCATTGTATGAGTGTATTAGTAAATAAAACGCTTTATAGCAACGTTTTACTTGTTTTTCTTAAATTCGCTACAATTTTAGTAAATTTTTGATGATTATAAAAGAAATTACTTTAAAAACTTATAAATTGTAATTTATTGTTAATTATTAGAAATACTTTTATGCTAATAGTGTTGTATTTACTTATAAAATGATTTTTTAAGTTAAAGAAGTTTAACTTGACTAATTAAGATGTATGGATTATAAATTAAAAACCCTGATAATTAGTTGGAAACAATCATCAGGGTTTTAGAGTAAGTTTGACGCAACTCTTTACTTGAGAAGAATTCAATTTATAAAGGTCATTGAAATGAGGTTAAGATAATACTTCAGCCTCTGCAGGTTCTTTTTGGCTTTGAACTTTTTTCTTTTTCGGTTCTAAATTGTTTAACATCACTTCTGCAATGTCCAGAACTTTGACTGTTTCCTGAGCCATTGCCAATGTTTTTTTGCACATAGGACACGCAGTGGCAAGCAGGTTGGTTTTTCCGTCGTATAGTTGAAAAACGGCATCGCTGGCTATAGCCATTTTTTGAGGTAGCGAGGTGTTGGTTATTCCTAAACTTCCTCCGCAGCACAGCGATTTTTCACCGGTATTTTTCTTGTTTTCTTCTAAAATGAAAGAATTCTTTAGAAGTTCTCGTGGTTCTTTTGTAATGCCCAATCCTCGGCTTAACTCACAAGGATCGTGGTATATAATTTTTTCTCCGGTATTTTTAAACGTTAACTTATGCTGCTTTGCTAGGTCGTTTAAAAACTGACTATGGTGTAAAACCGGCATGTTAAGCCTATAGTTGTGCTTAAACTCGCTTGCACAAATAGGGCACGAGGTAACTAAAACATCGGCATTTGTTTCGTTTATAATTGTATTGTTTTTATCGATAAGTTGCTTTGCTGCATCAACCTGACCGTTTTGTTGAAGTGGTCGTCCACAGCAAATAGAGCCGTCTTTATCGATAAACGTGTAATCGACTCCTGCCTCGTCGAAAAGGGCAAGGGTAGATTTTATTACCGATGGTGTTAAATGTCCCATACAACCTGCAAAATAGGCAACTTTTGCTTTAGGATACTTGTGTTCGCTTAGGTAATCATAGTTTGATGTTCCAAAGAGTGGAAATTCGTTTCGTTCGTTTTTGCGAATTTGAGTAACCTCTATTCCAACCGGACAGGCATCGAGACATCTCATGCAAAGCATACAGGTTTCGCGTAACCGTTCGTTTGGTTTGCTGTAGCGCAAATCGCGAAGAAAGTATGCAGGTTGCGTGTCGCTGATATTAAGCGTTGTGCTAAGTTGGCAGGCATCAATACAAATACCGCAACGTGAGCAAGCATTTAGTTCGATGGTGGTAAAAGTGGAATGGTTATTTTTTTCTTTAACACCATATTTTCGGAGGAAAATAAGTAGAATTTCGGTAGGAATGTGCATGTACCTGGAAAATGGAAGTGCTATGAAGAATACTCCCAATGAGATAGAATATGCCCACCATGCAGGGTAGTACAAGTAGTCGAGGGGAAGATTATAGATAACCCATTGCCCTAAAAAGTTTGTAAAGAAGTGTCCTGTATTGTAAAGCCCGGCAGTTACACTTTCCGCAAAAAGCCGAAGTGGAAAAATAAACCATAGCGCTGTAATTGCAACCCTGTCGATAAGGATATGCTTGGTAGTTCTGCGCATTCCCAAGGCACGGCTACGAAAGCGTTTAAAAAATGCAAGTCCAATGGATGTCATTACCAGCAGCAAGAAGAAATCCATCAGAAATGTAAAAATTTCTTCGTATTCGTGAAGCGGAGTTAAATCGTGACGGAAAAATTCGAAAAAGATAGGGTAGTACGGTGGATTAATAACTCCGTGAGGGTAGAGTCGGGCTTCGAAATTTCCCAGCACAATAAGCATAAACCATCCAAAGGCAAGTCCCATGTGCATAAAGCCCAATACTGCATTTTTCTTGTAAATGTTATGATGAAGTAATCCTTCCCTGAATGATTCCCAAATGGCTTTAATTGTCCGAAGCGTAAAAAGTCGTTTCCAAACAATCTTTTGTTCACGACGCGATAAACGAACAATCCATATTGTCCATATTACCAGTATGTAAAGCAGTACAAAACTTAGTCCAATTGTGAACGGGAGTGTAAACGTAGGGTACCTCATGGTTTAAAAATTTGATTTGCTTTTCTAATAAGCATTACAATATTTCTGGTGTTTACGTTTCGTGGACATACTAAAATACACTTTCCGCACAGCATACATTTTTCCGATTCGCTAAAAGCCTTCGAAATTTCTCCGCGTCTTATGCTATGTGTGAGTTCTCGGAAACTGAAATCGGTAAATTTCCCGGCGGTACACGTTGCTGCGCAGCTGCCGCAGGATATACAATGATTAAACGTTTCGTCCCTTTCGGCCAACCATTTGGCAAGGCTAAGGTCAGCCTTGTCCATGTTGTGGACGGTTATTGGCATGGGAGTGTATCCAAAATCAATCATGCTACTTAGAACTTAAATACTGATGAATTTCGATTGCCGCGGAGCGAGCCGCATTAACCGAGTCGGTGATGTTATTGGGACCGGTACATGCCCCGGCAGTAAATATGCCCTCTGCCTTGGTTTTTACAGGATTAATATGCTGGTCGATAATCTCTACAAACCCGTCTTTATTGGGTTTTAAATCCAGACCGGCAATAAGTTCGGAAGTTCCTTCCGCAGGCGACATACCTACCATTAATACAACCAAATCAACTGACATTTTTAACGGTTTTGCAGAAAGAGTGTCTTCTGTTTTAATTAGCACCCGACCGTCTTCCAGTTCACTGGTTTCCGATAGTCTTCCTCGCAGAAAGTTAACGCCTTTTTGTTGCGCTTCCTTATACAAATCCTCGTATCCCGGTCCGAACATTCGGAGGTCCATGTACAGACAGTATATTTCGGCACTTGGAATGGCCTCTTTTACTTCTATGGATTGTTTTACGGCTGTTACGCAGCAAACCTTGGAACAGTAAGGACGACTAACTTTTTCGTCGCGACTACCAACGCAATGAATAAAGGCTATACGTTGAGGCTGTTTGCCACTTTTGGTTACAGGATACCCGTGTTCCTTAAACATTGCTTCCAGTTCAGCCGATGTTATAACATTGTCGTAAATTCCGTATCCATACTCTTCTTTCTTTTCGGCGGGGAAAAGTTCAAATCCCGTAGCAATTAAAACAGCATCGGCATCGAAAGATTTGCCTTTTGCTTCGAGTGTAAATCGTGCCCCTTTTCGGGAAATCTTATCAATAGCAGTAGATAGAAATATTGCAGGATTTCCGTTTAAGTGCGATTTAAACTCGTTTACAACTTCCATAGAGTTTCTTCGATTGGGGAAAAGTCTGTCCCATTGGGCAACATGGCCACCGGGTGTTTTTTCACGCTCGAAAATGGTAACTGTATAGCCAAGTTGTGCCAACTTATTGGCGGCTTCCAAACCGGTTACTCCTCCACCGATAATTGCTACTTCTTTCATCCGTACAAAATATTTAGTATAGTAATAATCAAAATATTATAAATTCATTCTTAACGCTCTTTAATTGATCGGATGAAACACCCATGTTTTGTTCATTCGTATTTGTATAACCTGCATTAAATGGGTGTTTCATTAGAATCTATTTAATACTTGAAAAGAATGTACGCTTAGTCTTTAATAAATTTGAGTCCTTTGGGAAGACCTAAATCTTCACCGTTGGGCCCTTTATACTTATCGTCGGGATTATACTCCACACCAATTTTTTTGAGTAACGGCTCAATATCGGTTTGGTGCATTTGAAGCCCCATTTTCCAAGGGTCGAAACCCAAAACAATCCCGGCAACTTCCTCGTAGGATAAAACCGGAATACCTTCGCCGTTAGCACCATAGGTTTTTCCTTCCATTTCTTCCAGCGCGTATTGCCACCTATCCATAAAGTAGTTACATCCCGGGCAGTTGGTTATAATTAAATCGGGTTTATATGGCTCCATGGAAGCGAACTTCTTTTTAGATGCAGAAATAGAGTAACCCCTGTTTGCCTGAACAAAGTATTGACGAAAACCGAAACCGCAGCAATGCCTACGTTCTGGATAGTCGATAACTTCTCCGCCAAATGTCTCAACCAATCCGGCGAGAACCTGAGGGTACTCTGCACCTCCAACACCTTTGCTGGGAAACATTTTTGAATAGTGACAACCTATGTGATCAACAACCTTCAGTGGTTCCCCGGTTTCTTTATTTACCAAACGGTACTTTGCCTTTGCGGCTATTTCGTTACGGAATTTGTAAATTACATCGCTGGTATGAACCAAATTAGCGGGTTCTTCAAATTCTCTTCCTGTTGCTTTGCGTAGGTAATCGCGGGTTCTTTGTTTTTCCTCCGGAAAATGGTGCCATGTATCCAAAATTTCGGAGTAAATTCCGAATGAGGTAACGCACGATGGCGTATAGTTTTCGTATCCGTTTTCGCGCATTAATGCAAAGTTCCGGGCAACTACGGTTTGAATTGTTGAAAATGGAACAACTTCGGTATGATATGCAATGCCCGTACAGGTTGTATGATTAGGGTCTTCGTAAACATCCTTACCAAGAACATCGCGTAGAATTTTAAGATAAGCAGTATCGCTTCCGGGGAAGAAAGTTTGCCTTATACAACTCCGAACAAAGTAAAACTTGTCGTCGGCAATTTCCTTTTGATATTCACTCCAAATTTTCTTTTTTCCTTCTTTTTTCATTGTAAGTCTTACTTATTTTCGGTTGTGTTTATTGGGCGTGTTGTAGGTATAAACGTGTCTGAAGTAGGTTGACGATTTGCTTGTTTTTTCTCCGATGTCAAGATTCATTTCCTCCGCCTTTTTGGCAGAATTGTTTTCAATTTTATCAAACCAATCTATTCCGCCTGTTACTTCAAAAATCTTTTCGAGTTCATCCAAATTCTCCTTGGCGATGTTACGCATTGCGCCGGGACCATCGCCTTTATAGTTTGCTCCAACCTTGGCAAGAACCTTTTCCCTGTTATCGCGAACCCATTGCCAAACCGGTCCCAATTCGGGAAACATGCTTAATTCTGTATGGTCGAAATGAACGCAGTACCCTGTTTCCAGAATGGAATTGCCAAGCATACGTTTTAGCGATAGTTGCTGGCGTCCTTTTTCCGATTCTATAAAATATCCTTTTTCGATGGATAGCCCTCTTAATGCCTGAACAACCAATCCCGGTGCGTTATTTCTGGGGCAACGGGTTTTACAGCTCATACACTCCCCACAGTACCAAATAGTATCGCTTTTTAGCAGGCCTTCAATAATAGAATCGTCGCGGGTTTGAACCATGTTAACAATGCTGCGGGGTTCGTAGTCGTAAACTTCGGCAGCCGGACAAATGGCCGTACACGTGCCGCAGTTAATACAACCGTTAATACCTTCCACAAAGCGAACATCGTTGTTTAATTTATCGAATAGTGCACCCATAGTGCAAATTTTATGGTTTAAGTTAGATTATACCTAGCAAATTTATCAAAATATCTTTACGGAGATATGGTTTTTCCCTCTTATGGTTGATTTATTGAAATTTAACTCTTAGTGATTAAGCGCCTTATTAATGTAATTTTTATTGTGTCTAAATACATATTGCTATTTGTTTAGTTAACGCATAAAGTTAATTTCGTAACCAAAATGATAATAGTATGCTCGATTTTTCAAATACTTCTATAAATGAGGTGATTGCTCATACGGTAGGGGGTTCTGACGATGACTTAGTTCTATCTGCCAGTACCATTAATTTAAATGATAGTTTATTGGCTAACCTGTTAAATGATTATTTTTTAGGTAGTTTTAAAGGAGCCGGATTTTATTCGTTGCATCACGATTCCGAATTGAACCTTAACGAAATTTATAGTTATTGTAAGGATTACTTTCAGGGTGAAATCGATTTTATAGATTTTTCCCGACGGGTGGCTAATCATCTAAAGCACGTTTCTACGCATCCTAATATAAAAAGTGGAGAGTTGTATATTGCGTCATTCAGCGATATGGTAGTGGATGATGAGCTGGTTGATGGTATTGGAATATTTAAGTCGGAGAGCAAGGAGCGATTTTTAAAGGTTAATAGGGGTGCCAGCATTAGTGTTTCCTGTGAGTTTGGAGCTAGTCCTCGAAAACTCGATAAGGGATGTTTGGTGTTTAATACCGAGCAGGAGTTGGGCTTTAAGTTATGTGTTGTTGACAATACAAACCGTGATGAAGCAAAGTATTGGCTTAACGATTTTTTAAGGGCAAAACCGCGTAACGACGATTTTTATCAAACTAAGCAGGCTATAAACCTTTGCCGTGAGTTTGTTCAGGAGGTGGTGAAACCCGAAAATCAGTTTCCCATGGTTGAGCAAGCCGACTTGCTTTGTAAGTCACGCGATTTCTTTAAGGTAAATGATGTGTTTAAGCAGGATGAGTTTGAAGAGGAAGTAATACAAAAGCCCGAAATGGTTGAAGCCTTTAGGGATTTCAAACAGAAGTATGAAGTTGAGCAGGGCTTTAATATTCCCGATGGGTTTAAAATATCGACCGATGCAACTCGCCAATCGCAGAAGTTTTTCAAGAGTATTATAAAACTCGACAGAAATTTTCATGTTTACATTCATGGTTCACGCGAGAGGGTTGAGCGTGGCTTTGACGCCGATGCCGGGTTAAACTATTATAAGTTGTATTTCGATCAGGAAAGTTAAAGCGCCTGTTATATAGAATTTTCATGATTCTTTTAAGTGTAAATAAGCATAGGTTTAAATTTGTAAAGATTGAATAACCTAATAGGCTGTTTTTCATGAAAACCGAAGAAGGGTTAAAACGAGAAATTGGAACCGTAGGGCTTACTGCTAATATTATAAATTTGGTTGTTGGTTCGGGAATTTTTGTACTACCTGCTATGGTTAGCGAAGGTCTTGGTTCGGCCGGAATACTTGCATACCTTTTTTGCGGTTTCCTTATTACGCTAATTATGCTTTGCTTCGCAGAAGCGGGAAGTAAAATAACGGTTACGGGAGGTGCATACACGTATATAGAAAGAGCGTTTGGCAAGTATTTTGGATTTTTAACTACCAACCTGTTGATATTTGGAACTTCGTTAATGGCAACAGCTGCGGTAGCCAATGCCCTTGTAGATACTCTTGCGTACTTAATGCCGATTTTTCACGATACATATTTTCGTGTAGGTTTCCTAATATTGATATTTACGGGGCTTACCGTTGTAAATGTTGTTGGCGTAAAGCAGGGTATAACGCTGGTTAAGTTTACCACAATTGCAAAGTTATCTCCGTTAATATTATTGGTTTTGTGGGGTGTAACACGCATAGTTCCTTCGAATTTATCGTGGCAAAGTTCACCCGCAGTAAACGATGTTGCAAAGGTTTCGCTATTGCTGTTCTTTGCTTTTCAGGGTGCAGAAAGTAGCCTAAGCGTTGGGGGCGAGGTTCGTAATCCGCGCAAAACGGTACCTAAGGCTATCTTGTTTGGATTTTTGGTCATTTTGTTGCTGTACATTTCAATACAACTTGTTTCGCAAGGGATTTTGGGAAATAGTTTTTCCAGTTATACCGATGCACCTTTAGCCGAAGTTGCCAAGCGTGTTATGGGGCCTTTCGGGGTAACCTTAATGATTCTTGGTGCTGCAATATCGATGTTTGGCTATTTAAGCGGAGATACGCTGAATATGCCTCGTGTGCTGTTTCGCACGGCCAAGGATAGAATTATACCCATAAAATCTTTGGCAAAGGTTCATCCGAAATTTGCCACGCCATACGTGGCTGTAATTGCCTATACTGTCTTGGGTTGTTTTTTTGCAATAACAGGGGAGTTTAAACAGTTGGCAATTTTATCGTCTTCGTCGGTGTTGCTGGTTTACATGGGGGTGGCTTTGTCCGTTTTAAAGTTGAGATTGCACGAAAAGCCCAATCAGAAAACTTTTAGAATTCCAGGAGGGTTTATTGTCCCAATTCTTGCTGTCGTTACAATACTCTGGTTTTTATCAAGTTTAACATGGCAGGAAATAGTAGGAATACTTATCGCTTTGGTAATTCTAAGCTTAATATACTTTTTGCTTAGGTTGTTTAAATTAAATACTGGAAACTCTTCAAATATTTAAATTTTATTGTTCATTAATTCTTTAGTGTTTTTTTGAATGCACATTTTACTTTTTGTGTAACTTGTGTGTACATTTTAATTCTATAAGTATGAGATCAACTGCTAGTTTTAGGATTTACTCAATCCTTCTTTTTGTTTTTTTCTTATTTACTACAAGTTGTAGTAAAGATGATTCTTCTGATAGTTTTGTTGATTATACGGGTCAAGTTGGAACGGTGACCGATGCCGATGGAAATGTGTACAACACAATAGGTATTGGCGGACAGATATGGATGGCTGAAAATCTTAAAGTTACCCATTATCGGAATGGCGATCCTATTGATAATGTTCCCGATTATACAATATGGTATGTTTCCTATTCCGGTGCTTATTGTGATTATAATGGAGATGAGGGAATTTCCAATACTTATGGTAAATTGTACAATTGGTATGCGGTAACCGATAGTCGGGGAATTGCACCTGATGGTTGGCATGTTGCAACCAATGACGAGTGGACAACACTGGTAACTTATTTGGGCGGAAAAGATGCTGTAGGAATAAAATTAAAGGAGGAAGGAACTACACATTGGGCTAGTCCAAATGCAAATGCTTCAAACAGTAGTGGATTTTCTGCGCTGCCTGGAGGGCAACGAATTAACATGGGGTATTTTTTTTATTTGAACGAGAGTGGATACTGGTGGACTAGTTCTAGTTTTTCTTCGTTCGGCTACTATTGGGGATTAAGTTACGATAGCGATACAATTACAAGTTATGCGGGAATAAAGCAAATGGGACTATCTGTAAGGTGTATCAAGGATAAGTAGAACTTTATGTTTAATGGGTTTCCCAAGTTATTGTTTGATTTTGTAATTGCAAAGAACTTTTAATTATACCTATATGAACACTCAAAGCGAGCATTTAAAAAATTTACAGGAAGTTAGGTCAACAATGGAACGTTCGTCCCGATTCCTTTCGCTTAGCGGCTTTTCCGGAATATTTGCGGGGTTGTTTGCTTTGTTAGGCGTGCTGGTTGTTTACATTTATCAGCAGGATTTTTTCTATGGAAAAAACATCACGCAGGGTATCTTTTTGGACGAAACCATGCTTAGTCCGAACGAAGTTAATGGGTTAATAGCATTTCTGTTTTTCGATGCCTTATTTATACTGATTTTTGCCCTCGTTATGGCTGTTTATTTTGCTATGCGCAATGTGCGCAAAAATGGGTTGCCCGTATGGGATAGCATAGCAAAGCGAATGCTTGTAAGTTTATTTATTCCGCTGGTAACGGGAGGTGTTTTTTGTTTTGTGTTAATGCACCATCACCTTATATATCTAATAGCACCGTCAACGTTGGTGTTCTACGGGTTATCGCTGGTAAGTGCTAGCAAATATACTCTTAGTAACGTGCGTTATTTGGGCATAGCCGAAGTTATTCTTGGGTTAATAGCCATGTTTTATACCACTTACGGTTTAATTATATGGGCGGTTGGCTTTGGTGTACTACATGTTATTTATGGTCTGTCGATGTTCGGAAAATACGAGAAAAATATAATACAGGCTAAAGAATAGCATATTTTAATTATTTAAGAAGCTTGCCGTTATAAATAATTTAAAGTTTTGCGTTATCCATAAGTTGAAACCATAATAAAACATTGCTTATGACTGAAAAAAAACAAAACTTTTTGGAAAGGAATGCGGTGGTAATCAAAATTGCAGCAATTGCTTTTTTAATTCTACTGTTACTAATTCCAATGGCAATGGTTCGTTCCTTGGTAATGGAGCGGCGAGGCAGACAAATTGAGGCCACAAAGGAAATTACCTCGAAGTGGGGAAATGAGCAATGCGTTACAGGTCCCATTTTAACAATTCCCTTCAAAACGTACAATGTCGATAAGGAGACAAATAAAACGGTTGTAAGCGAGCATCTTGCTTATTTTTTACCCGAGAAGTTACGCATTAATGGAATGTTGAATCCTAGTGTACGTCGTAGAGGAATTTTTAAGGTTGCTGTGTATAGTTCTACCATTGAAGTTGAGGGATATTTTAAATCTCCCGTTACGGATTTTAGCGATGGTGCCGATATCGATTTAAAAGGAGCATACATAACAGTTGGCATTTCCGATTTAAGGGGAATTAAGGAGTCGGTTTCTTTTAATTGGGAAGGAATTCCCTTGAATTGTGAACCGGGAAGCAGAATTATTCAAATGATAAAATCCGGAGTAACGGTTAATGGCTTATTTTCGAAAGAATTGGGAACTCAGAATATTCATTTTTCGTTTAAAATGTCCTTAAACGGTTCGGAAAACATAAAGTTTGTACCTGTAGGCAGGGAGACAGATGTGTTGTTGAAATCTTCATGGAATAATCCCAGTTTCGATGGCGCTTTTTTGCCGGCAGACAGAGAGGTGAGCGATAGTGGTTTTGTTGCAAAGTGGAAAGTACTGGAACTTAACCGAAATTATCCGCAAAAATGGGTCGATAGTCAGCAAGTTTTGGACAACTCTGCCTTTGGTGTTAGTTTGCTGTTGCCCGTAGAAACTTATCAAATTACCGAACGTTCTATGAAGTATGCCATACTTTTTATCGCGCTTACCTTTATGGTATTCTTTTTTGTAGAGGTTTTACGTAAGTTAAAGGTACATCCTATTCAGTATGGTCTTGTGGGGTTGGGATTAATTCTATTTTACCTTTTGCTGCTTTCACTGTCGGAGCAAATAGGTTTTGGATATGCTTACTTAATTGCAAGCATTGCTATCGTACTAATGATAACGGGTTATTCTTATAGTATATTTAAAAATATACGTTTAACCCTGCTACTGGGTATTTTGTTAGCAGCCTTGTACTTGTTCCTGTACATCTTGTTGCAAATGCAGGATTACGCGTTGCTTATTGGTAGCATTGGCTTGTTTGTGGTGCTGAGTGTAACAATGTACTTATCGCGTAAAATAGATTGGTATTCAATTGGAAATGGGAAAAGCGAGTAAGTAGATATTTGGCTATTAAGAGTAAAGTATAAAAACGGGCAAATGTATTGCCCGTTTCCTATTTTATTATAAGCCTAAAGTTTATTTAATGCGAGTTATATATAAATCGATATAAATAGGGTATCTTTGTAAAAAGATAAAAAGGCATGAACCTTTTTATTTACAGTTAAGTATATAAATTGCAATTTAAAGATTATTTTATGACGGAGAAGAAAAGTTTTTATAGACGAAATGCTCTTGCAATTAAAATTGCAGCAGTATTGTTTTTGGCTTTATTGATATTAATTTGGCAATGGTTTCTTTCCTAGAATAGAAAGGCGATAAATTAGATTGATATTACATAAACTATCTCAAAGAGATAAAATTAGTAATACATTACGATTCTATTCTAAAAGAAATTCTTCGCAAAACATAAAGTTTTGACAAAAATGGTTAGGCAACCAACCTCTCTTGAGGCTGGTTGTTTACTTATGTTTATAATTGTTTCGTGCAGAGGTAAAAGCGTCGTGTAGCGAGTTGGCTGCTTTTTCGAAACCGTTGCGAATATCTTCCCATGAATCCGAATTGGCGTCACACATTTCTTTGAACTTCCCTTTTAACTTTTCGCCTTCAGCCTTCATTTGTCGAATGGTGTCGTCCATAGAACTGTTAATTTCTTTACTGCTATCTTTAAAGTTGTTTTCGAGGTTGTCTATCCCATTAAAAATATCGTCGAGTATTTTATGGGCTTTTTCCTGGTAGTTTTTACGATTTTGTTCCATACCTAATTTTGTTTAAAATTAACTGCAATTTAGTGATTGTTTTATTATACTTTATGTTATTTGAAGACAAAAAAATACCCGGACATTCATCGTCCGGGTATAACTTCGAGTATAATGTTACTTTACAACCTCGGCAATAATAGTTGATTTGTTAGCCATGTTGTCGGCAATAGGACAACGTGCTTCAACGTCACGTAAAAAAGCCTTCTTTTCTTCTTCAGTCATATCGGCATCAATTTTTACGTAACTGCGGATTTCGGTATATCCGGCACGACCTTCGGTTGTTTTGCCCATTAGGTAATCCTTGTCGATATCACCTTCAACGCTAACTTCTATGCCGTTAAGTTTTATACGGCGTTGATTGGCAACAATACGGCCAATGGCACAAATGCAAGCAGGAAGTGCAGTTAGAAATACTTCTAGCGGGTTAGGACCTTCGTCGTTACCACCGCCTGCTTTGGGCTGATCGATTACAAATGGATGAGAGCATGTAACCTCGGTACGGAATGTGTGCTTAATAGAAGCACCTACTTTTATTGTTGAAATAGCCATAACTTAAATAATTTAGTAAACAACGTTTTTAAAAATTTAATTTTCAATGTTAAAACAATAACAGTAAAGTTCGGTTCAATAGTGTTTATTAATATAGCCGATTTTAAGGTATATTAACATTCAGGGTTATGTTTCAAAATGCCAAGCTTACTTTTTTAGTTGATTGTTTAGCCCAATTATTCTTTCAAAATACATAGCGAACGAACGGTAAAGAAAATGTGTCCACTTTCCGAAAGGAACAATAATTAAAGCCCACTGAACAAGAACCGTAAAGTGTATGGTAAATACCCAAAATAGGGTATTAATAAGATTTAAGTCGATAAGCAGACGAACGGCAAAAGATGTGATCCCCATGAGAAATAGCCAGATTACGAAGAACCAGTCCGATGGTTGAGAGTGCTTATGCATTGCGTCTGTTTTTCGAACGCGCATACTCATGAAAACAGTTGTTATGATAAATATTGCAGCACTTTCTACGTATCCAAGCCAAATTACAAATGTGCTTGATGTGGAGAACCAATCGAGAAACACGGTTGTAAACAGTAACGAAAGGTAGCTGAGAACAAGTATAAAGTGTAATAGCCATCTTGTACGATTTTCTTTGGTATCCTCGCAGCCTAAAAAGCGTTTTTGGGTGAACATGTGAACAAATAGTTCGCTTAACGCTTTAAAGTAAACTTTTATTGGTGCTTTTACTTTGGGTTTGATAACCGTAAAATACCACATTCTGATAATGTTGGGTAGCAGAATTACTGCAAAAACGCCTGCAATGGCAAACATTTCGAAAAGGTGTCCGTAGTGCATTACCACCTCTTTGCTGAGTCCGGAATAGTATATAAAACCAACCACTGCGGCAAGCAAGGCTATCATGCCGCCTATGTAAACGCTCATGTGCTTGTAAAGTAATCCGGATAAACCTGTCCAATCGTACGTGGCTGTTAACCATCGCCGTAACGACATCATTAACTCGCCGGGATTGGCTTGTCGGGGACAGTCGGAACTGCATTCTCCGCAATAGTAGCAAAGCCAAGGTTTTAACGATGACTTTATTTCATCTTCAAGGCCCAGTGTGCTGTACCGTATCATTTCGCGAGGAAAAGTTGCGTCGTTTGTGGAGAGCGAACAAACAGCCGTACAGTTACCACAGTTAAAGCAAAGATTAAAATCTTTAGCGCCAAATTTTGTTATATCGTCTGCAAAATCAGGATTAATATGCGACATGGTTGTTACTTTTTGAGTTTATACATGTAATAGGCTTCATCTTCGTCGAGTCCGGCGGGTTCTACAACGCCATACCTGTTCATTGTCATGAGATGCCAGGTAAGAACATTACTTTCCACGCCAAGTTGTTCGGACAGTTGTGGGATGGTAAGCGTTTTATCATCAAGTGCCGATGCTATTTCCCGCCATATTTTTGGGAAGCCGTTAAGTTTTATTTGTTTGCCCGAGGAAATTTCATTTTCCTGAGAATCTTGCTTGGTGTTTATTTCGGCTTTCTCCATGAAACCGTCAATCATCGATTCTATTTCGTTATCGGTAAACTGTACAATTTCTATTGAGTTTGAAGGACAAACAGGGCCGCAAATTCCACAGCCTACGCAGGTTGACGTATTTACTTGGGCAATCATTTTACCATTACTTTCAATGGGCTTAATGGCATCGTATTCGCACACGGCAGCACATTTTTCGCACCATAAGCAGGTTTCTGCATTGACTCTGGCTACAATAGGCTCTAACTCCAACGTGCCTTTGCGTAGTATTGTGTTTATTTTTGAAGCAGCAGCCAGCGATGATTGTACCGATTCGGTTATATTCTTAGGTCCTTGGCAAGTTCCTCCAATGTAAACACCTTTAATAACAGTTTCTACAGGCTTTAATTTGGGGTGAATCTCGTTAAAGAAACGGTCGCTTCCTGTTGGTATTTTTAACTTGCTCGAAATATCGTTGCTGTCGCTTCGGGGAACCATTCCGGTAACAAGAACAACTAAATCTACATCGAACGACAGCTCTTTTTTGTATGTTAGGTAATCTTTAACCGTTATAACCGTTTTGTTGTTCTTTACTTCAACAGCGGGAGGTTCTTTTTCTTCGTACTTAATGTAGATGTCGCCCTTGCGTGACGATTCGGTGTAAAGTAATTCTTGCTTTCCGTATGTTCTAATGTCCCTGTATAGGTGAAAAGCCTTTACTCCGCTGAATTTTTCGTGAACGTTTAGCGAAGAGTGAATTGCTGCACTGCAGCATTGGCGCGAGCAGTACTTGTTTTCGCCTTTACTTTGACGGCTGCCTACGCAATAAATGTATGCAACGCTTTTTATGGCATTGCCATTATAAACAAGTTTGTCGTTACTTGTTTCAATAAGTTTATTAAACTGTTGAAGGGTAATTACGTTATCGGATAGTTTGTATCCGTACTCTCCTTCTTTAGGCTGATAAAAATCGAAGCCCGTTGTAACCAAAACGGCACCTACATTTAACTTCAGTGCTTCATCTTTAACGGAGACTTCAAGGGTAAAATCGCCAATGCTTCCTGAAACCTTATCTAAATTGGCGTTAGTAAAAACGGTAATTTCGGGTATCTCTTTTATCCTTTTGTAGAGCCTATCGATAACGTCCTTCCCATTTTCGCCAGTCATAAAAAGTTTTCCGCTTTCAGCAACACGGCCGCCAACATTGGCTTCTTTTTCAATAAGGTAAACATGGTTTCCCATACGAGCTAAGTCAACAGCAGCACGCATTCCCGAAATCCCGGCGCCTATAACACCAACTGCTTTTTGTGCGGTTATCTCGATGTTTTCGAGTGCTTCGGAATATTTTACCCTGTTTATTCCTGCACGAATAAGTCCATACGCTTTAATGGTTGCATCCATTGGCTTATCGGAGTGAGCCCAAGAACACTGTTCGCGAACATTAACCTGCGTGTAGTTGTAAGGGTTAAGCCCGGCTCTTATGGCAACATTCCTAAATGTATGCGTATGAAGTTTAGGTGTACAGGAGGCAACCACAATTGCATCGAGTTTTTGGTCGTTAATGTCCTGAACCATATCTTTCTGAGTGGAATCGGAGCAGGCAAACATTACATCCTTGGAAATTACAACATTATCCTCGTTTGCAATAAGTTTACTCAGCTGTTCAACGTCAACATAATCGGATATGTTTCCACCGCAATGGCATATATATACTCCTATTCTTTGTTTCATTGCTATCCTAAATGAAGTTTGTTTTGTCAGGTAGAACGAAGAAGTAATGGAATCCTTATCATCGTTCAAGGGTGACATTCTTAATTTGAAAATCGTTTAATATAACTTGCTGCCTCTGACGCTGCCGATCCTGCAGAAAGAATCGAGTCCGGAATATCCTTTGGACCTGCTGCCGTGCCCGCAACAAACACGCCTTCAATACTTGTTAACGAAGGGCTAACCAATTCATCAACTTGTTTAATAAAGCGTTGGTCGTCGAGTTCGAGTTTTTGGTTTGTAAAGGTTTTGACAATTCCGCTATTCGGAAGTACTCCCACAGAAAGAACTACTAAATCGTGTTTTACTTCTTTTAATTTCCCGGTTGCAACATCTTCGTATCGTAGGATTAAATTTCCGCTATTATCCTCTTTTGGGGTAACCTTGGCTACTTTTCCTTTTATGAAGTTAACACCCATGCTTTTTGCCTGCTGGTAAAATTCTTCGTAGCCTTTGCCAAAAGCCCTTATATCCATGTAATAAATGGTAATATCGGCAAGGGGTAAAGCTCCCATAAGCAGTTGTGCTTGCTTAATAGAGTACATGCAGCATATTTGCGAGCAAATAGGATTGTTAGAACATTCTGCACTACATCCCATTGCGTTTTCGATGCTAGAATCGCGCGATCCGGTACAGAGAATATAGGCTATATTGTCGGGGACTTTTCCGTCGCCGGGACGAAGCAAACTGTTATAGGGGCGGGTAGGAGCAATAAGCCTATCCATTTGCATGGCATCAATTACGTTTGGGTATTTACCGTACCCGTATTGAGGCTTATTTTTAGGCTTGAACAGGTTGAATCCCGTAGATACTATTACTGATGTTGCTTCTACATTAACTCTTTTAGGCTGCATGTTGTAGTCAATAGCCTTGGGTACACATACCTTTTCGCATTTTTTGCAATGTAAGCACTGCTCCATGTCTATAGCCGCAATTTTAGGATTAGCTAGACTAAAGGGAATGGAAATGGCTTTTCTACCAACCATATTGCTATTGTAACTATCCTCTACTACTTTAGGGCAAACCCATTCGCATTGCTGGCAGCCAGTGCATAGAGCTTCGTCCACATATCGTGGGCGTATGTTTAACGTAATGTCGAAATGTCCGTTTGTTTTTACCGTTTCAATCACATCGGTGTTTAGCATTAATGTGATGTTCGGATGTCTGGCTGTTTCCGACATTTTAGGTGTTGTAATACATGCCGCGCAGTCGAGCGTTGGAAAAACTTTACTAAGTTGTATCATTTTACCACCAATGGAAAGTTCTTTTTCAACTAAAAGAACCTTATAGTCCATATCGGCCAGATTTAATGCGGTTTCTTGTCCGGCAATTCCCCCACCAATAACAACGGCATCGTATTTATTACTAATGTTTTCAGGCATTATTGTCCAGTTTATAAGACTAAATGGAGTAGAAAATTTATTATGAAAGGCTTGGAGCCTTATGTTCAGCAATCTCGTTTTTGATACTTCCCAAATCCTGAAGGATTTTAGAAAAAGTTGAAATATGGTTTACAAATGGTTCTGCACAAACCGAGCATATTGCAGCCATACGTATTCTTTTTGTGTTGATGTTTCGCTCCTTCATAATTTTCTGAGCCTCAACAATTATGCTATTTGTATGTTCCGAACATTTGGAACTGTAGGAGCATTCGGTTCCGTCGGCAGCAATAAATACACCATCGAACCCTTGTTCGAAAGCGTGAAGAATCCAACGTGGCTTAATTCCTGACGAGCAGGGAATACTTATTGTATAAACGCTAGGCGAATAATGTATTTTTCTAAGCCCTGCCTGGTCGATTCCCGGATCCGAAATTTTATCGGTAGAAAATACTAAAATTCTGGGTTTGAATTCCTGGGTTTCCATTGCAGATGATTTTAATTATAAAAATGCGAGAGAGTTTTTCTCCCTCGCTTTAATTTTATGCTGAGTTAAGCCTTCTTTAAGAATAGACGAGAATAGCTATCCTCTTCAATAATGCCTAAAAATTCATGGTCCATTTTATCGCACCATTTTGGGATGTCGTTTTTAGTTCCTTCGTCGGAAGATAATACTTCCAGTATTTCGCCAGATTCAATTTCTCCAACGGCTTTTTTTGCAGCCAAAAGTGGGCCAGGACATGAAGTTCCTCGTGCGTCAACGGTTTGTTTTACTGTTAAGTTTTTTAATTCTTCTGCGTTCATGGTCGTTTTATTTATGTAGTTGATAAATAGTTGTTGTTTAAATACTAGATAAAGAATTGAACACTACTTTGGCTTGCTTCGGCAATGAACGTGCCTGCACCAGCGTAAGTGAGATTAGGATAGTCTATCATTTCTTCTTTCTTGAAGCCCATTAGATTCATCGACATTTCGCATACAATAATTTCAATGCCTAATTCTGCAGCTTGCTTAAACATTTCGTCAAGTGACATAACATTTTGCTTACGCATTAACCCTTTAATCATTAATGGTCCCATGCCCATCATATTCATTTTGGATAGTTTTAACTTGTTCCTTCCTTTTGGAAGCATCCACCCAAACATGGTTGAAATGAAATTTTTTCCTTTAGCCGATTTTTTAGGATCGCGAAGTGCCGATAGTGCCCAAAACGAGAAAAACAGTTTTACTTTAGTGTCGCTTGCGGCAGCAGCTAACGAAATAATCATGGTTGCCAGCACCTTATCCATATCGCCGGAAACTATTGCAATTGATAGTTGATCCTGACGATTTTTTTCTAGTTTGGCAACTTTCTTTTTTAACTGTTCAAGTTCTTTTTCGATATCAATATCCATAATAGTAGTATTTAATAAACAGATACAATGATGATTAACAAATATTTTGTTATTGTTATAACAATAGCAAATATACATCTATTAACATATATATATTTTAATGTATGTGTGATATTATATTTATTTTTACGTGATATAAATCACGTTATAGTTGTATATTTACCAAAATTTTGGTTATGATACGGCCTAATTGTAAGTTTTGTAAGTTAAAATCGCCTGCTGCAGAGTTACTTAACGATGATGAGTTAGAAGAGTTAGAACAAAATTGTGCTCTTGTTCAGTTTAAAAAAGGGGAAGTTATTTTTAGGGAGGGAACAATGGCTACAAATATTGTTTACTTGCGAGAGGGAATGGTAAAGATTCATATGAAGGGGCCTGTAGGTGAAAAAATTTTAAGGCTAAATAAAGCTCCTGTATATTTGGGTTTACCAACCACCTTTGGCGATAGGGTTAATCATTACTCTGCTACCGCTGTAACCGATGCTAAGATTTGTTTTATTTCGCTTGAGACCTTCAAAGAATTTATTTTTTCGAATGGCAATTTTGCCTATGAAATAATAATGGATTTATGCCGAATGGAGTTATCCGATTCTCAGCGATATACTAATATGTCGCAAAAGCAGTTACCCGGAAGAGTTGCTGAAATTTTGCTATGTTTTTCGAATTCGTTATTTAAATCGGATACTTATGAGTTGCCTTTAAGCATAACAGAGTTAGCCGATTTTATTAGCGTGTCGAGAGAGAGCGTTAGTAGGCAACTGAGTGAATTTACCCATGGAGGGATAATTGCTCACGATAAGAAAAACGTTACGATCTTGCGTAGAGATTTACTCGAAAAGATTAGCGCTAATGGCTAATTTCCTTTACTACTTTTTAAAGCCCCATTTGTAGATGATTTTTCTGAGCTTATCGAAGTCTATTGGTTTCGATATGTAATCGTTACAGCCTGCATTTAGTGCCTTTTCTTTGTCTTCGGAATAGGTATATGCCGTTTGTGCTATAATGGGAACGGATTTATTGAATTGCCTGATAATGCGCGTTGCTTCAATGCCGTCCATATCGGGCATTTTAATATCCATTAATATTAAACTGATAGTAGGATCTTCCTGACAAAGTTCAACAGCTTCGGAACCCGTTTGAACATTATATATATTTGACGAAAAGTTGTGTAGCAACTCTTTAAGTAGTTTTCTAGTAGCCTCGTCGTCGTCAACTATTAGAATTTTTAATTTTTTACTTTTGCTCAGCCTTTTTTCTTGGTAGTTTTTCTCCGCATTTTTAAATGCGTTTTCATCCTTATAAAATGGTAAATTAACATAAAATGTACTGCCTTTGCCTTCCTTAGAATCGACAGATATTGTTCCTCCAAGTAAATCGACAAAGGATTTTACTATTGATAAGCCCAACCCAGCGCCTTCGTATTTTCGAGAAAACGAATTATCAACCTGCAAGAAGCGCTCGAATATTTTATCTTGTTGACTGGAAGGAATCCCTATTCCGGTGTCCGCAACGTATATTTCAATAAACCCGTTACCAATAATTGCCCCAAAATCGATGGTCCCTTTTTCGGTGAATTTAAGGGCATTCTTAAGCAGATTTGTGAGTATAGAATCGAATTTCATTTTATCCATGTACATTTTTATTTGCGGAAGTTCCTGTCCTCCCTGAAGAAGCAATGTTAGGCCTTTATCCTGTGCTTCAGTATTAAAGAATAAGTACATGTATTTAAGTTCCTGACTTACATCTATCTCTGATGAATTAACTTCGAGGTTGCCCGTTTCAACCTTCGAAATATTAATAAGGTTATCGATTATTTCAAGAAGTCTTAGGCTGCTTTTGTTTATAATATCTAAATATTGTAGCCTTTGGTCGTGTGTTATTTTTTTACTACGAAGAAGTTCCGTAAAGCCTAAAATGCCGTTCATTGGTGTACGAATTTCGTGGCTCATATTTGCAAGAAAAAT
Source organism: Bacteroidales bacterium (assembly GCA_020636845.1). Lineage (GTDB taxonomy): Bacteria > Bacteroidota > Bacteroidia > Bacteroidales > Tenuifilaceae > JACJXD01. Next base: position 123,252 of record JACJXD010000001.1, read on the forward strand.
AGATTTGAGGTTATCGCTTTCCTCTGCTTTATTTCTGGCTACGGATAATTCTAGATTTATTGCCTTTATTCGTTCGTTACGTTCTTTTAACTCTTCGTTTAACGACAGGTACTCTTCGTTTTGTTCCTTTAGTTTAATGTCTCTTTCGATAATTTCATTTTCCCACTCTTTGCGTTTGGTAATATCCTCTTTGATGGCAATGAAATTCTTAATTTGATTGTCTTGGTCAGTAATTGGAGTTATTATTGTTGATACCCAGTAATATTCACCGTTTTTCTTTTTGTTCAAAAGTTCTCCTTTCCAATCGGAACCACTTAAAATGGTTTCCCATAAATTTTTATAAAACTTTTTATCCTGTTTTCCTGATTTTAAAATTCTTGAGTTTTTTCCAATAACTTCACTTGCTTTATAACCAGAAATTTCTTCGAATTTTGGATTAACATATTCAATATTACCATTGCTATCTGTTATTACTACAATAGCAGGACTTTGCTCAATACCTTTAGATAGTGTTTTTAGTTGTTCTTCTGTTTTTCGTTTATCGGTAGTATCGGAAAAAATGGTTGCAAATAGTCCCTCTTGCGGGCTAAATGCCCATACGTCCAGAAATTTGTTGAACAATCTTGAATATCTGTTGAATTGAATGGGTTTTCCAGTATTTGCAACACTGCCGAAAATGCTAATAAATTCATCTTTTATGTTTGGGGCAATTTCTTGTCTGGTTTTTCCTTCAATATCATTTTTATTATATCCGGATAATTTTTCAAAGGCAGGATTTACATTTAAGAATTTGTAGTCGATAGGAACATTACTCTTGTTAAGAATTATTTCGTGTAAGGCAAAGGCTTGGCTCATATTATTAAAAAGAATGCGAAACTTTTCTTCACTTTTACGTAATTCAATTTCAGCCTTTACCCTTTTAGTGACATTGTTAATAACAACGACAATTTCGTCGGAATTAAGTTTATATATGGTATATTCTTTCCATGTTTCAACACCATTGATTTTTGATGGTATAGGTTCTACATATTTAGTTATGTTTGTTTTCCAAGCAGAGTAGAGTATATCATGAAAATTAACAATTTCGGTTTTGGGCAATATCTCGTAAATGCTTTCATTTATAGTATCCGGCCGTTTAATACCTTCTTGTTTTTCAGCAGTATTATTAAAATCGGTAACATTAAAACTATTTCCATTATTTGAGGTAGAACAAATTACTACAGAACTTGGACTATTATTAAATAAGTGCATCCACCGTTCGTGAATACTAATAATTCTTTGTTCTATGGCTTTGCGTTCGGTTATATCTTGAACAACGCCAAACACTCGATTGTCTTTTTTGTCGAATTCTGCTACGGAATGAATGTCTTTTATTTGTCCAGCTACAGTTTTTATTTTGAATTCAACATTATATAGAATGTTGTGTTCGATTAAATTTTCGAGAGTATTATCCAGTAGTTCTCTGTATTCTGGTAATGTATATTCCTGAATTTGGGTAAAAGTTAAGTGGTCTATTTTTTTTATACCATATATTAAATATGAGTTGTTAGAAGCTGTAATTAAGCCTGTGTTTAAATTGAGTTCCCAATTGCCGACTTTTGCAACCATTTCTGCTCTTTCCAGACGCGCTTCGTTTTCGCGAATCTTTTTCTCAATTTGATGTTCTCTTGTTTTATCCCTAAAAACCAAAACAATTCCTTGTAAAAGATTGAGGTCGTCGTAAACGGGTGCGGCGCTGTCGGAGATAGGAATTTCTTTTCCTGATTTTGAGATTAGGATAGTATGGTTAGCAAGCCCAACTATAATTCCTTTTTCAATGACTTTGTAAATTGGATTTGCTACTGGTTGGCGTGATTGTTCATTAATAATATGGAATACATCTGTAATAGATTTGTTCTTCGCTTCATCGAATGACCAACCTGTTAGTTCTTGCGCTACCGGATTCATTACAGTAATTCTTCCTTCTGTGTCGGTAGAAATTATGCCATCGCCAATGCTTTGCAGCATTGTGTAAAATTCCTTATAGTGACTTACAAGTAATTTTTCTTCTTTCAAATTTTCGGCATATATATAGCGTTTTAGGTAGTTATGGTGCCAAAATAAACCGAAGAGGATAATTAGCAACATTAATATGGTGAGCGAAATAGTGATACGTTGACGGAAAATTACAGGAGCAAACAGTTCTTTGGTATTAATTTTTATGATTAACGACCATGGCATTCCTGCTATTTGTACTATGTAAGCATATGTATCTTTTTTGAGATTGTCCTGATATTCATAAAATCCTTGATAACCATTAGCTGCTTTAATGCTGGCTTTATCTGCATTTACTAATGGGAATCTAAGTTTTTCATCGGAATCGTAGTGTTGGTTCAGCTTGCTGAAGTAAAGGACGCTATCGTCTTTTTTTTCTAGAAGAACAATTTCGGCAGTGCGCGATGAAATAGGCCATTCCTTAATAATAGGCAAAATGGTTTTTGTGAAGTTTTCTCTAAAAACCAATGCGCATACTATTTTGTTTTTATATGCAATGGGTGTAGCATAGTCAATATGAATTCGTTTGTGTGTTTTGCAGAAGTATAAATCGGAAAAAATTACTCTTGAATGAGGTGTGATCTGCTCAATAATTTTTTTAGTCCGATTATCAATCCATTGCGTAGAATCATTTGCTTCCGAAATTAGTATCTTTCCGTTAGGTTTTACAATAAGTATGTCTTCGTATATATTGTTAATATTTATGAGTTTTAATCGTTCGAGAATTTTGTCCCTGTAATCCTTATTTTCGTTTTCAACCCATTTTATAATGGCATCTTTAAAGAATGGACTTTTTGAAAACATTATTGCATCGGCAATGCGAGATTTATTTACTTCTTCAATTTTACTAGCTTTAAGTATTGCAATTTCCTTAAGGGTGTTTTGTTCTTGCTTTAAGAGTATGCCTTTTTCATATCCAAAAAAGGACCAAGCAATGGTAATTATTACTATTGAAAGGAGTATCCATATTAGCGCAATATTCCTTTTGTGAAGTAAGAACATTATTTTGACGTTTAACTTTTTCATTGTTAATACTTATTCAGTAATAATTGTTTAATACTTACAGCATAAATTGCCTTTCGAGCAATTTTATTAATAAAATATTAAAGAAAATTAAGTCGAAATAGCTCGGAAAGAAAATTTATTTTGAACTATATTTTTTCCGACAAAGAATGTTGTTGTAAACGCTATATTGTCAAAAATATCTTTCTTTATATGGGGAAATTCTTCTTTGTTATGTGAAGAATATGTGTAAGTTACAGTAATTTTCATATAGATACAATTTTACACTAAGAATTTATTTGGAGGCTGAGTTACTATTTATGTATTCTGTGAGCAAGTTTATCGTTTCTTCACTAATTGGATTTTTTAGAACAAAGTGGGCACCTTGAATAGAGGCGTCAGCAAAAAAATCGCTAACTTCATTTTGCTCATCGTAAGGAATGGCTATTATCTTAATTTTAGGGTAGTTAAATCTTACATAGGAAATTAGGGCTATTCCGTTAAGTTCAGGTGATAGTATATCGGTAATAAAAAAATCGATAGTATGCTCTCTCAGCGTTTTCACAACTTTAAGTGCATTATCAACAACTAATACATGATAATTGGAATTAAGAATGATATTTTCCCAGAAATTTACCTGGGAAGAATTGCTTTTAAGTATTAATATGTTTTGCATTCAGTTATTTTATTTGCGTTTACTTTATGTTAAATAAGCTGATTCTGCCATAATTAATATTAAAGCATTTTTAGTCTTTGTAATGCTGATCGCGTAAAATTTTGATTGAGTTAAGAAATAGGATAGGGTTAATTTTCCTATAGGTTTTTATTAACCCTATCCTAGAAATAAGATTTTATAAACTAAAAGTGCTCATATTCTTCATTATTGTCACCTTTTGGAGTAATCTTGCTGGTCGGCTTATTCTTTTTATTAGTATCATCATCTTGCATTGCTATTTTAACTCCTTTTTCGTTATGTTTATGGGTTATATGGGCAACCTCGATTTTCTTGAAATCGTGATGCTCTTTTTGAGCCTTTATATGATTAGCTTTTAGTTCATTGTCGCTTAGTTTGAAGTATGAAATAATGTCTGTAAGCTGCTCGGCTTGACTATTCAATTCTTCGGCACTCGAAGCCATTTCTTCGCTGCCTGCTGCGTTTTGCTGAACAACTACGTTAAGTTGTTGTATGGCGTTATTTATTTGCTCGGCACCTGCTCTTTGTTCAATGGAAGCAGCAGCAATTTCCTGTACAAGTTTGGCCGTTTTTTCAATTTCAGGAACAATTTCTCCGAGAAGTTTTCCGGCATTTTCAGCTTGGAATACACCATCCTTAGTTAATTTGTCAATTTCATCGGCAGCAATACGACTGCGTTCGGCTAACTTACGAACTTCGGCAGCAACAACCGCAAATCCTTTTCCGTGTTCTCCCGCGCGGGCTGCTTCTACCGCAGCATTAAGGGCAAGTATGTTTGTTTGAAAAGCAATATCGCCAATAATTTTAACCTTTTCGGCAATGAGTTTCATGCTATCAGCTGCAACAGATGTTGCTTGATTTCCGGTTTTTATGCTATCCGCACCTGTTATGGCAATTTTTTCAGCATGTTGAGAATTGTCGGTGTTTTGTTGAATATTGGCAGCCATTTCTTCCATAGAACTCGAAACTTCTTCGGTAGCGGAAGCCTGTTCGTTTGAACCTTGGGATAGTTGTTGCGCCGATGCGCTAATTTGGTTGCTGGCCATGAGAATATTGTCGGCTCCAGTGATAACCGAGGTCACAACTTCTCTTATTTTTTGAGCCATATCCTGAAGCGCCTTAGCCAAAATGCCAACTTCGTCTTTTTGATCAACATCTAAGGTTGCATCTAAGTTTCCATTGGCTAATGATTGCGCAAAACCGACACCCTTTGCCAAAGGAATGGTGATGCCACGAGAAATAACCATTCCTATAATAATTGAAAGAAGTATTGAAACAATTATCACGGAGAGCATCATGGTTATAGCGGCATTCGCAACACTGGTGTTGTTTTCGGATGTTGCTTTGGCTGTTTCATTGTTGTATTCTCGCAGGTTTAGACCTTTGTCGTTTGTTTCGAATGCCAAATTCCTCATGGAGCGATTTATTAGATTGAGTGCAGAATCCTGTTGCCCGGATGATGCAAATTCGTACACTGTTGCAAATAATTTTATGTATGCCTCATATTTACTGACAAATTCACTGCGGAGGACTTTCTCCTTTTCGCTTTTTACAGCAATTTGCTTGTACAATTCGATATTGTTGTCGATAATTTTACTATACTCATCGATTTTATTTTTATAATTTTCCCGTGCTTTTGCGTTATTTGCATAGGCAGTATTAGATACGTTTATTCGAATTCTATTGAAGTTTGTTGTTATTTCTCCTAAATACTTAATTGGTAAAAGAGCTTCCTCGTAAAGTTTTGTATCATCTTTTTCGATTTGCCTTATTTTAGTTATTCCAATGTAGCCGGTAATACCACAAAGTATAGCAATTAAAATGTAACTAATTAGGAGTTTTACCCCTACTTTAATGTTTTTTACTTTCATGACTTTTGGTGTTAGATGTTAGTATTTATGCTTTTGGTTTATTTTAAAGTTTCGCTGTTTCTTTATTTTTAGTTTTCATAATTTAGCATTTAGTTATAATGCTTATTTGCTATAAGAACAATTACTTAGGAGTAATTGTTCTTTATTTTTGTTATCGCAATAAATTTAGGTTTATAGGCTTTTTAGAAAAAGAGTGAAAACACGTGTTGTTCAAAATCAAGTAGAAGTACTTGATTTGTATTAGTTCCAATAGGTGTGAAATGCCTATTTACAATGCCTGTTTAAAAGATATTTTTTATAAATAGTTCGAATTCTATTAAAAACCTTGAATTTGCAAAACAGGTTGTGCTGAACTTGTAGATATTTATTAGATTATGTATGCGAAAATTAATTTATAGAGTAGGTAAAATTACTTATACCTATTTATAATTTACTGAAGATAAAATGAATACAAGGTAAAGAAATGGCCTGTTACTATTTTGCTATGCTTTTGCAAGTAATCTATTAATTTTATTTAGTAAGTTACTGGAATTAAATGGCTTAATTAAATAATCGGAGGCTCCTAATTCTATTGCTTTTCCAATACTTTCAAAATCGGAACGAGCTGTAACAATAAGAATTGGGAATGGAATGGGTTTTTCGATATTTTCTAGCATTTTAAAGCCATCCATTATGGGCATCATTAGATCCAAAATAAGAATATCGGGTTTGTTTTTATCCAAATAATCAAGTGCTTGTTTTCCATTAGAAGCAAAGTCAACAATATAATTGCAATTGTCTAATATTTCCTGAATCAAAAGTTGGATGATATGAGAATCCTCTACCAATAGTATCTTTTTTTTCTCCATATACTTTGATCTATTATGATTAAAAAATATAAAAAGAATTAATTCTATAGACCTAATAACTGTCTTATATTAAATTTAAATGTTGAAAAGTTATAGGTTAACTAAGCTGTTTTTAAATGCCCATATTGCAAGTGAAACCGCACTGTTTGTTCCAGTTTTTTCATATATATGAGCTCTGTGTCCTTCAATGGTTCGTTCGCTTAAAAATAATTTTGAAGCAATTTGGGCATTTGATAGTCCCTTGCAAATCAAATTTAAAATTTCAGATTCTCTTTTTGTTAATTTAATATGAGTATAATGTCTTTTCGAAGAATTTAAATCGCCTTTTTTTTCTTTTACAATATCGCAACTAACAACAATGCGTTTACTTCCTTTAAATAATACGGAAGTTCCCTTTAAATAGAGGCTAATTAAACTATTGTTTTTATGAATGACTTTTATGTTTACATTAAATTCTTTTATAGCTCCTTCAACACATCTGGAAATGTTATCTGCAATGGATTTTATATCATCCTTATGTACGAAATTTATTAAGTTATTGCCAACAATTTCTTTTTTACTGTATCCTATTATTTTTGCAAAATTTTCGTTTGAATAGACAATTTCCTGTTCTTTTAACACAAATTCTCCGCTAAAAGTATTGTTTAATAGGGCATGAAATTTTTCGTCGTTCAGTTCTATGATTTTTTTTCTATTATCAATTCGATTTTTTACAACTTTTACCAATTCGGGAAACTCAAAAGGCTTCGGAATGTAATCATCAACGCCAAGTCTTAAACCTAACAAAATATCTTCTTTTGAGGATTTTGCAGATAAAAATATAAAAGGAATTACTGCCGTAGTATTTATTTGGCGAAGCATATTAAATACTTCATATCCCGAAATTCCGGGCATAGCAATGTCGCATACAATAACATCGGGAATATATTGGATGGCTTTTTGTATGCCCTGAGAACCATTTTCTGCTAAAATCGTTTTAAATCCTTCATTAATAAGTAATTCAGAGATAGTTTCCCTTAAATCGTGGTCGTCTTCAATAAAAAGAATATTGCTAGTTTCTTCCATGAGGCTAATATATAAAAATTTAACTATCTTTATTAGCAAGTAACGGAATTATAACATTTACTTCGGTTCCTTTTCCAATTTTGCTTTTAATTTCAATTTCTCCTTTATGCAAATCGATGCACCTTTTTACAATGCTTAACCCTAAACCACTTCCATTAATATTTTCGACGTTGGACGCTCTAAAGTAAGGATTAAATAAGAATTTTTGTTCTTCGATGGGTATTCCAATTCCGTTATCCTTTACTTTAACATTGAGCAACTGGCCTTGATTTATGCTAATATTGAATTTGATAATGCTTTTTTGAGGGCTGAATTTTATGGCATTGTTTAAAATATTGTCAATAACATGGAGAATTAGCGTTTTATCGGCGTAAACGTACTGTTCTGTTCCTATTTTAAATTGGGTTTTAACATTGTTTTGAAATAGGTAGTTAAGTTGCTCCACAATAAAATTGACGAGTTGCGTTGTGGTAAGTTTTTCCGGGCTGAATATTAAATGACCGCTTTGTTCTCTGCTAATAAGCGATACTTCATTGACCAATGAATTCAATCGTTTTGAAGAATTTTCGATTCGGTCAATGTTTCGCTTTGCACTTTCGTTATCATTCTCTTCGATATATTTTGATAGCAAGCGAAGATTAAGAAAAATGTTTGTTAAAGGAGTTCTAAACTCATGCGAAACGCTGGAAATAAAAATATTTTTTTGTCTGTTTAATTCTTGCTCTTTATGGAGCATTTGTTCTATTTTATTTTGAACCTCAATCTTTTCGGTAACGTCGGTTGCCGTTATAACAATACCGCCAATATCCTGAATGCTGCTAAGGTTGTTTGCCTTTAAGTTATAAATTTTTATTTGCCCATTGTTTGTTTGTATTTGAATATCAATAGTTTTTGTTGTGTTTCTACTACTTTGAAGCCCCTTTACAAATGATATTACTTTTTTGTGGTCGGAATGACAGATAATATCTAGGAGACTTTTAACCTTGTGCCGTATGTTAAAATCGAGAGTCTTGTTTACTGATGGACTTTGGAAGAGGCATTTTCCTTGCTCATCGATTATGAATATAAGGTCGTTTGTGTTTTCTATAAGTTTTCTGTATAAATTTTCGCGCTGAACAAGGAGTTTATCCAGTTTTTTTTGGTTGGTTATATCAACCATTATTCCTTCGATGTAATTTCCTGGCTGGAATATTTTAGCGTAGTTGCTCACCCATATTTCTTTTCCGTTGGGTTGAGTTAATTTGATTTCTTGAGTAATATGTTCTTCATCAATTAAGCTATTCATAAAATTTGCATAGTCGTCTTTACCGGCAAGCATCTCAAATAAGTTTAAACCAACAATATCCTCATGCCTTTGGTATCCTAGTATTTTTGCTAAATATGAGTTGCATTCGATAATTTCGCCTGTTTCAATTTGTATTCTGTAGAATCCTGCAACGTAGTTTTCCAACATACTTTGGTAACTTTCCTCTCTCTCGAATAGCATTTCTTGTAAACGTACATATACTGTTCGGTCATCAAATATGATGGTAAAAAAAGGAATATTGCCAAGTTTAATGGGTGCTATTGTAATGAATCCTCTACGAATAGACCCTGAAACTGTTTTAAATTCGAATATGTCTTTAATAACAGCGTTAATGTCGTTTTGAAATTTTGATACCCATTCTTTAAAGATATTATTCTCAGGGATAATATTAAGGTCGTATATAGACCTTCCGACCGCTTTGTTCTTTTCCAACCCCAACCCTTGTAGGAAACCTTCGTTTGAATCGATAAGCATTCCATCGCTTAGGCGGCAAAGGGCTATCCAATTTGGGCTTAATCGGAAAATGGTGGAAAACTTAAGCCTAAATTTTGATATGATTTCATGTTCATTTTCGATATAAGTACAATCGAAAAATGAAAGAAAAATGTACTGTGTTTTATTTGTATTTATTAATTCACAGAATAGATTTCCTAAAAAAGATTTTCCATTTGTGCTTGTTATTATCTCATTTTCAATTACGTATATTTTATTTTTCTTAAGTTCATATAGTATTTTTTTTAACAATTCATTTCCATGCTTAATCGGTAGTGCGTTTAGAGGTTTTCCTACAAATAGGGATGAGTCTATTTCCAGTTTACTTGCTCCTATATTATTAATTTTCAGTATTTTATTATCATTAGCGTTTGCTATAATAATCCATACATTACATAACTTAACCAGTTTTTTAAGCAGTTCACACTCAATGTTGTAATACTTGTTTCTTTCTTTTGTAAGTTGTAAATTAGTTTCATTTAAATACTGAAGTACAATATATTCTTCACCTTTTTCTCGTAATGTTGATACATTAAAAATGTGTTTAACTGTTTGTGGGTTGTTATGTAAGAAAAGGGAAATTGTGCTATCGCTTTTTGTTGCTTCAAGCAACCATTGTTTTAAGTTACCGTTGTTTTCCGTATAAAATATATTGCTCAGTATGGTAAACGCGTTCGAAAAATCAATGATATTAAATTTATTGGCAAAACTTTTATTGTAGAATGCAATCTTAAGTGAGATTTTCTCAACAACGATTAATGGCGTTATAATGATATTGAACAAATTTTCGAACATCATTTCAAGTTTTTTGGGAAAAGCCAATTAATTTATACAAAGTTGCGGCGAAGGCAATGATCTTTTTGATAAAACTAACGAAATAGAACACCTTATAATAGTATGATTATATCAATGCGTAGTCAATGCTTGTTTTTTGTTAAAAACCGGGATAGTAAGTTATTCTCTTTTGCATTATTTTTTAGTTTTCCGTAATTATTATGGTAGTTGCTTTTGTTTGCAGTTTATCACAAAGTGAAAAATTTAATGACGAAAGAGATCAGTTTTAATTATGATGATTGATAAAATGCAAGTTGTTTTAAGCATTGTTGGTTCTTAATCGGAATTGGGTGAAATAACTTTCCTAATTTCTTCTGCCTTGGCTAATATTTTTCTTACAAGTTCGGTATTTCTGTTTTTGTATTTGCCAAGATTGTTTGTTAAAACCATTTTTGCATATTTGCCGGTACAGCCACAGGCTTTACCTATAACAGAGTAGTATCCATCAAATGGTTTTTTGCTGACTATTGATTTTTCAACCTTTTTTGTCATAATTTTGTTTACATTTAATGGAACAAATATAAACGATATATCTCGTACATACAAGAATGATGAAAAAAAAATCGCTTATTAAAAATAGAATATTACAATATCTTACTTATAAAGGTATTTCAAAATATAATTTCTATAAAGAAACGGGAATTGCAAGGGGTGTGTTGGATCAGAATAATGGAATAACTGAAGATAATATTCAAAAATTTCTTGCTTTTGCGCAAGATATATCGCCTAGTTGGTTGCTTACTGGTTCGGGGAATATGCTTAAGTCTCAATTCGCTTTTGAAGCGGCCGGCGAGCCAATTCGTGTTTTTCGGGAAGAAGTATCGCAGGAGGTGCAGCGCATACCATTGTATAGTCTGGAATCGATGTCTGGGGTTATTGGTGTATTTGAGGAACTTCGTAATCAGGCACCTTTGGGGTACATTTCCATACCGAACCTACCTAATGCCGATGGTGCTATATATATGTCGGGGAATAGTATGTATCCGTTATTAAAAGCAGGCGATATTGTTATATACAAAATATTAAATGATAAGGCCAACATATTTTGGGGAGAGATGTATGTGTTGTCCATTGTTCATCAGGGCGACTCTTACTTAACCGTAAAACGCGTTCAAAAAGGACGAAAATTTAATCAAATAAAGTTAGTTAGCCAAAATCCAAGTTATCAGGAAAAGTTAATGCCTTTCGATGCTGTTAAAACGGTTGCTCATGTAGTGGCGTCTATTAGTTTTAATACCATATATTAAAAAGAGTAAGAGTACTGCTCTGATTATTAAAGTTTTCACATTTTTTCTTCAAATTTAACATGCAATTTTTGAACTATTGCGTTCTGTTTATGTTTTATCAAATAAGAATTATTCCTAACTGATATGAATTATTCGGAGTTAAAAAATATTCTTGAGGGAAAGGGGCTAAAGGTTACTCCTCAACGAATTGCGGTTCTTGAGGCTCTTTATGAGTTGAAAAATCATCCTTCGGCCGATGAGGTTAGGAAGATTGTACAAGAAAAGTATCCAAATATAGCTTTAGGTACATTGTATAATATTCTTGATACGCTTTGCGAACACAATATAATTCGTAAGGTAAAAACCGAAAACGATTTTATGCGCTATGATATAGAGATGGATAAGCATCATCATATATACTGTGATGAGTGCGATTATATTGAAAATTACTACGACGGAGAATTAGATAAAATGCTTGTTGACTATTTTAATCGTAAGGGAATTCCAAATTTCAATATAAAGGAGATAAACTTACAAATAGTAGGAAGTTATAAAGATCATGTTAAACCAAATAAAAACGATTAAACCATGGGAAAAGAAGCAAAAAAAATTGTAACTGTAGATGTTGCCAAGTTATTGGAAATGCTTAATGCAGCTCTTGCCGAAGAGTGGCTTGCTTACTATCAATATTGGGTTGGAGCCAAAGTAATGGAAGGCCCTATGCGTAGCGAAATAGAGCCGGAATTGCTATTACATGCAAACCAGGAATTGGGACATGCCGTGCTTGTTGCCGATAGAATTATTCAGTTGGGAGGAACTCCGCTTTTACATCCTCAGGACTGGTTCAAGCATAGTCGTTGTGCCTACGATGCTCCTGTTGATCCGTATATTGAGGTAATTCTTGAACAAAACCTGCAAGGTGAACGTTGTGCTATTCAACGTTACAACGAAATAGCCACTTTTACTAATGGTAAGGATCACATGACGCATCAAATGGCAACGCAAATTTTGGCCGAAGAAATTGAGCATGAGAATGATATCGAAGATTGGATCACCGATATTAATAGAATGAAAGAAGAACTAAGGAAATTTAGAGTGTAAATATTGTTTAACTAAATAAAAATCAATAAAAATGGAAGAAGATCAAGTAATTGCTATGCCTCGTATTGGCGACATGGCTCCGGAATTTAAAGCCGTAACCACACAGGGTGAAATTAATTTTCCTAACGATTTTAGGGGAAACTGGGTAATATTTTTTAGCCATCCGGCCGATTTTACCCCGGTATGTACGTCGGAGTTTATGACATTTGCTTCGATGGAAGATAAGTTTGCAAAGGCAAATTGTAAACTTGTAGGATTATCTGTCGATGGGCTTCATAGCCATATTGCATGGTTACGTACAATTAAGGAGAAGATTGAGTATAAGGGGATGAAAAACGTTGAAGTGAAGTTCCCTTTAATTGAGGATATCTCCATGAATGTGGCCAAAAAGTATGGAATGATTCAGCCTCAGGAGAGCACCACTACGGCTGTTAGGGCTGTATTTTTCATCGACCCAAAAGGTGTAATTCGCTCTATTATTTACTATCCGTTAAGTCTTGGACGTAATTTCGACGAATTGTACCGTGTTTTAATAGCATTGCAAACAGCCGATGAATTTGGCGTTGCAACTCCAGCCGACTGGCGTCCAGGCGACGATGTAATTGTTCCTCCGGCAGGATCCTGTGGTGTTGCAAAAGAACGTATGGAAAATAAAAACGAAGACGTTAAGTGCTATGATTGGTTTTTCTGTACAAAGAAGTTAGATAAGGAAACCCTCGAAAAAAAGTTGCTTAAAAAGTAATTTTTAATGATTTATCATAAAAGAGGTGGGTTTAAAGCCCACCTCTTTTGTTAGAACAAGAGGTCGTTTTACTTTATTAAGTTTACCGATATTCCTGCGTAAAACATTGTCCCATACATTGGTGCATACATAAATGCTGCGTCGTCTAAGTGTTTTTCCGGTTGTATGTAGTTAAAGATATTTTTTGCTCCTGCATATAGTTTAAAACTCCTAATGGTTTTCGTTATTTTAGCATTAAAAAGCATGTATGGCGATGTGTGCTTTATTTTGCTTAGATTTTCGTCTTCGCTATAATAGTCAATGTACATGCGTCCTTGGTAACTCCCGTCGATTGAAAACACCCAGCCGTTTTTGTTGTATTCAAATTTGATATCTCCGGTAGATGCAGGAAATCGAGAAATATATTTGCTATCTTTTTCATATTGAGTACCAACCCAATCGGCTCTTGCATGTTCGTATTCTCCTTGATTTAGGGTAAAATTAACAGTTGCATCTAAATTTGAAAATAGGTTAGTCATTAACGATGCTTCAACTCCTTGAACAAAGGCATTATCGATGTTTTCCCATTGATAGTCGTAACCAAGTGCTGCTACTTGGGCATCGGCATCGGCAAAGGCAATTTTATCTTTCAAGTCAGTCCTGAATAAATTTGCGCTAAAACGTATTTTACAGCCATAGTAATCGGCCGAAAGGTTATAGCTTATGGATTTTTCGGGTTCCAAATCTGATGATTTCCATACCCTTGGGGAACCGCTACACAGGTGCAAATCTTCCGAAAAGCCATAAGGTGCTCTAAAACCAGTTCCTACATTTGCCCGTAAGGTTAGTTTGGGTAACACTTCGTATTTTAATGCTATTCTCGGGCTAAAGCTGTTTTTGTTGAATTTGCTTTCGGGAAAAGCAGCAGTAAAAACTTGTTTATTGGCGCTATACTCTTCTTCCGAATGATGAATATCGAATCGAGCACCGGGAACAATGGTAATTTTATTGCTAAGTTGCCATTCGTCCTGTGCAAAGAAACCTAGTTCGTGTGCGGATTTGTGGCTGATGGATTTGTACGATGTACCATAGTAATCGCTTTCCGGATCAACAATAACGTACATTCCCGATTCTTTTAACTTATCGAAGGAGCCTTGTGCTCCGATTAACAGATGATGGCTATTTAGTTTTTTCCCATAGGTTAGGGTTCCTGTTACCGAATTTTCATCGGCTAGATAAGGGCGCATATTCCTAACATCTGGAGTGCTATCGTTATGTGTATCCATGAAATCGCATAGGTAGGTATCGTTAGTTGCCGTTCTGTTGTGGCTTGCGTATGCAACCGAGAAGTTTATTTCGGAAGTTTCGTTAAAGGTTGTCTTGTAGGAAAGTTCTGTTTCGTATCGGTCTGTGGTAATACTTTCCGTACCATCGGTAAACGGATTTTTGTAATAATCATCAGCCATTATGCCTCCTTCACGTTTCTCGTAAGTATATCTTCCCCGAAGAATTAACTTATCGTTTTCAGAAAATATGTTGCTTGCATATAATCCAAATCCGGCATTGTTTAGGTTAGAGGCTACACGGTCGGAAATACCGTCTTTATGTTTTACTTCGCTTAGGGTTGTTCCTTCGGAAGTTTGGTCGATGGCCTTTCCCGTTAACTTTCCTGCGTTTACCGTTAAACCGATATTTCCTTTTTCATTTCTTAATGAAGCAAAAACATCATACTTGTTAGTGCCAAAGTTGCCGAATTGCGTGCTTACTTTTATTTCGGGAACGTAAGAGGGTTCTTTTGTTATAATGTTAATTGCTCCTGCAATAGCGCCGCTGCCATACAATGCCGAACCGGCGCCTTTTACAACTTCCACTCGGTCAACATCGTCGGTTCCCATTTGCTGAAGTCCATAAACTGCTGCCAATCCGGAATATAATGGCTGTCCATTAATTAGCACTTGGGTGTTTTCCGAACCAAGACCTTGCATTCGAATCATGGAGAAGTTACAGTACTGACATTGCTGTTCCACTCTTATACCGGGAGTTCCTTCCAGTACCTCGTAGAGGTTCGAGGCATTTTTTATTTCTATTGATTTGGCAGTGATAACCTCGGTTCTAATGGGAACATCCTTAATGTAGTGTTTAGTCCGAGTTCCCGTTACCACTACTTGTTCCAGGGCTAATGGGTCTTCTTCTAAATCTATAAAAAGTTCGGTTCCTTTATTGCGTTTCATTACCACTTCCTGTTCTTTGGTTTTGTACCCAATGGACTGAGCAACAACCGTAATTTTTCCAACAGGCAGATTTGCCAGTT
Organism: Bacteroidales bacterium; assembly: GCA_020636845.1. Classification (GTDB taxonomy): domain Bacteria; phylum Bacteroidota; class Bacteroidia; order Bacteroidales; family Tenuifilaceae; genus JACJXD01. The sequence continues at coordinate 138,757 of JACJXD010000001.1, forward strand.
TATAGTGACCGGTTTCGTCGGTCATGGTGCCTATTGTAGTATTCTTTATTGTGATGTTAACATAAGGGACATGTTTCCCGTTGCATTTTACGTCACCGAAAAGCATAGCATCGGTTTTTTCCTGTGCTTGAACCTGAAATGCCATAAAAAAGCCTAAAACAAGCGTTACGATTTTTTTCATTTCTTCTTTTTATTTAGATTGATTTTAAATACAAAAGAAGAAGAAATTGTAGGCTGATACAATCGCTTAAAATGATGAAAATTCAGTAGGAAAAATCCCTAGAGTAGGGGATGCTTGTTATATTGTCCTTTCGAATTTGCTGAAGAATCGAACAATGCAAATTGCTGATTAGTTTATTTGTTTAAAATACACGAATTTAAATTTTACCAGTATAATGCTTAATTGTTTTGATGTTGAAAATCAACTATTTATTGTTGTATCGAGCCAGTGTCGGCTATTCGAGGGTTATAATTTTCTTTGTAACGGCAAATATGGTTAATCCCGGCAAACTCCTTATTCCCGTTTTATCCATTATGTTTTTGCGGTGCGACATTACGGTATGTATGCTTATGTTTAGTTTATCGGCAATTTCCTTATTGGAAAATCCTTTTGCCAGCAGTTTTAAAACATCAATCTCCCGTTTCGAGAGGTCTTCGTTGTAGTTGAGTTTAGACGTGCTATCCTTACATATTTTATTTATTTTTTTTATAACAATCGATATGCTGTCGGTTATGGAAAAGGTATCGTTTAGCGTGTTTAGTATATGGCTGTCGAAAAATGAATATAGAATGCCAATCCAATAAATTTCAGGAAATTGATTTTTTACCTTAACAAATTCCTGTAGCCTGTTTTGTATGATTGCTGGGTTTATTAGTATAATGGATATTCTTTTTTGTTGTTGGAGAATGCTTATTTCATCGATATTTTCTAACCAAAAAAAAGAATAGCCGTTTTCCCGTTTTGCTATCGAAGCAGAAATTCCTTCGAAAACAATTGGAGAGGGTTCTATGATAACGATGTTTTTTCTTTCCTTATCCATTTCTTTCGGATTCAATTTTTTCTACCAATGGAATAAGAATTTTTTCTTCGATGATGGAATGGATTGTTAAGTCGAATTCGAGTTCAAATAGGCTGTTAAGAAATTTTCGTTTGGCGCTTAACTCATTTTTTATGCTGATGTGCTTTAAAAAAAGGTTTTTTAAGTCGGTTAGCTTTGTTTCTATATCGGTATGGTGATTTCTGTACTCTTCAACGGAAATAGCAGTAGTTGGAATACTACTGTTATTGATTAAACTACAAAAGTAGGGGAATACAATTTCGTCTTCGTATTTAAAATGGTCTAAAACCTCCGAATAGTAATCGTTAAAGAATTTTTCGATTAGTTTAAAATCATTGGTACTTAGCCCGTCCTTTATTTTTTGTAGGTAGAAGTTTAACTCCGGATACTTGTCTTCGATATAAAAAGCGTGGCTGTTTTTCAGAAAGGTTAATAACGATTTAACTTCTTCAACTTTAAAGGATTCTACTTTTTCGGGGTAAAAATCGTTGTACAAGTTTCCCACTAAAAGGAAAACGTTGAGACTTACATTATTTTTGCTACACAGCTCTTTTACCGTTGCATTACTTACTGCAAAGTCGATGTTGAAATGCTGCAATAGAAGCAACAATGAATGATTGTCGTTAATTAAATCGAGCATTTTGCTGGTAGGGGTAATGTATGTCTTTTTAGTTTGGTACATATTACATGCTTTTTTACAAAAATAACTTAATGTGTTTAAGTTCCAAATTAAGCAAAGTGCAGCTGCATGTCAATTTTATAGATTTTTTCTTGAGTAAGAACGAAGTGAAGAATCTTTTTATGGAAACTTCACTTCGTTGTGAAACAAACTATTAAACCCAAATTAAAGCGATATATCCCAAATTCCTATGGCTTTTTCTAATTCGACTAATGCTGCTGCCCGGTTGTAAAGAGCTTCGTAGTATGCTGTTTGAATGTCGTTGTAAGTTCGTTGGGCGTTTAATACTTCTAACAGGGAGGTTTCGCCTCGCTTATAGCTGTATATTTTTCCTTGCTTAACGCTATTGGCATTTTCGAGTAGCCCTTTGTTGAAACTGTCAACTTGCCTGCAATAGGCATTGTATAAGTTAAGCGCTTGCAGAACTTCCGTTTTTATTTCCGTTTCAACTTGCTCATAAACCTTATCGGCTTGCGATACTTGGTACTGAGCTATTTTTACTTCACCCTTATTAAAATTTGAAAATTTCAGAGGAATGGCAATTCCGGCAGTGTATGCGTTAGCGGTGGAACTGCCCCATGAAGTATTGTACGAATTTTCCAGTCCTAGTTTTAAATCAACGTCCATTCTGCGTTCACGTTTTACGAGGGTAAGCGCTTTTTGCGATACTTCTTTGTTCTTAAGTGCAACAAGGAGGTCGGTTCTATTGTTTAATGCCATTTCAACCAGATTGTCGAGATTAAAGGACTTATACATGCCCTTTAAACTACCTCTTGGAAAAATAATTGAATCTGTTCCGGAGTTTCCTATCATCAGGGAAAGTTGACTAAGCGAGTTTTTCCATTCGGCTTCGGACTGAATCAACTCGTTAAGGAGAATTCCCGCTTCGACCTTACTTTGCTTAGCATCGATTTCCATTATATTACCAATGGTAAATCTTATGCTGTCGGCAACGGACAGCTGCTTTATGGTGTTGTAAGAGTCTATTTTAACCTTAAACAAACTGTTCTGTTTAATGGCGCTTAGGTAAGCAAGAGTTGCGTCGGCACGTAAATTTCTAAAGAAATCTTCGACCATGGCTTGAGTTAACTCGTGCTCGCTTTTGGCTAAATTTATTCGTGCTTTGCGTTTACCAAAAAGTTCGAAGGTTTTGGTCATTTCCGAGTATAGTACATAGCCGGCATTTGAACCGTTTTCCGTTTGATTAGTAAAATCGAAGGAAAACGTAGGGTCTTGAAAAATTTTTGCTTTTTCAACCTCTGCTTCTGCTATATTAATGTTGAATTTTTCGGCTGCATACCCAAGATTACTATCGCCAACCATTCTTATATAATCGTTGTAGTTTATGTTTGAATGAGTAATGGCAGTGTCTATTTGTGCGTGTGCTACTTGAAATATCATGCCGAAACAGAGAGTATATAGTATCCTATTAAAGTGCATGTTGTTCATTTTTATTATTATAACAGTTGGTAATAGGGTTTCCTGTTGCTATTCGATTTTAGTTTCGCTATCGAATTCATTGCCCCACTTTTTTTCTATCATGTAATATAAAGCAGGCAAAACGTAAATTGTAATTACGGTAGCAATGAGTAGTCCATATACAATTACCGTTGCCAGCGGACGTTGAACATCGGAGCCGATGCCTGTTGAAAGCGATGCTGGCAGTAAGCCCAAAACAGCAACAGTTGCAATCATTATAATTGGACGAAAACGATGCTTTGCACCTGCAATAACAGCTGATTTAAGTTCCATTCCCTCTTTTCGTAGCGTATTGATATGGGCAATCATAATTACTCCGTTTTGAATGGAAACGCCAAACAGGGCAATAAATCCGACTGCCGAGGAAACGTTAAGTGTCATACCGAAAACGTTTAACGCTAACATTCCACCAAACAGGGCTAAAGGCACAACTCCCATAATAAGACCTGCTTGCCTAAATCGGCCAAATGTTCCAAATAGCAGTAAAAACATAATAGCCAATGCTAGCGGTACAATCATAGCCAGTCTGGAGTAGGCACGATGTTGATTTTCGAATTGCCCGCTCCATTTCAGGTGAAAGTTTTCCTTATTGTAGGAAACATTCTTTTCAATTTTTTTATTGGCTTGCTTTAAAAAGGAGGTTAAGTCGGTACCCCTTAAGTTTAACCTTATTATCATGTACCGTTTATTCATTTCACGGGCAATAAGGCTTGCGCCTGTGCTAAGTTTAATGTCGGCGACTTGCGATAATGGAATTTTTGCTCCGGTTGCCGTGGTTAGCATTAAGTTTCCGATTTTTTCGGGAGTATTTCTACTTTCCTCTTTGTAGCGGCATATAACGTCGTAAACTTTATCGCCAATGAATATTTGGGAAATAGCCTTTCCTCCAATGGCAAGTTCTATTAGTTCCGCAACGTCGGAAACATTTACTCCGTATTGTGCAATTTTTTCCCTATCAACATGAATTTGAAGTTGGGGTAGAGGTGGTTCTTGGTCGATTGCCACGTCGGTTGCGCCGGGAATTGTTTTTAGTTCTTTTTCGATTGATTCGGCAATCCTACGGGCTTCTTTAAAATCGTTTCCGTAAATGTTTAACGCTAAGTCGCTATGGGTTCCGGCGAGCAAGTCCATTACCATATCGATGATTGGTTGCGAGAAGCCTATGGTAAAGCCCGGTAGCGTTTCAAGATCCTTTGCCATTTCCTGAATAAGGTCGTTTTTAGTTTTACCGTTATGCCATTCGTTGTAAGGTTTAAGTCCGACGGAACACTCGATGTGCGATGTCGAAAACGGCTCGGTTCCGGCATCGTCCCTTCCGGTTTGAACCATAGCGTAGGTAACTTCGTCGTATTTAATAATTCGGCTTCGTAGGGTATCGCTCATTTCTTTCGATTTTTCGAGAGAAATTCCGGGAGGTAGTTGAACCTGAAGCCATATTGACCCTTCGTCGAGTTGAGGTAGAAAATCTTTACCTACGGTAATAATCAGTATAATTGTTACTGCGAGAATAAAACCCAAAGGGGCAAAGACTGATTTTGGCTTATTGATAATTTTTTCGGTATGGCGATTATAAATGGATGTTAATTTTTCCAACCATTTATTTTTGTACATCTTTTGAGGTTTGCGGTAAATAACAAACGATAATCCCGGGATTAGAAACAGGGCTACTGCCAGGGCTCCAATAAGTGCGTATCCTACAGTAAATGCCATTGGTGTAAACAGTTTCTTTTCAATTCGTTCGAACGCGAAAAGTGGAAGGTAGGCAGTAATTATTATAATTGAAGAGAAGAATATAGGCTTTGCCACTTCAACGCATCGCTCAATAACCGATTTTTCGTCCAGTTCTATATCCTGATGGTCCTCTCGTTTCTTTAGCACTGTTTCCATCATTACAATGGAACCTTCAACAATAATTCCAAAATCTATAGCACCCAACGATAGTAAGTTGGCCGGAACGTTTGTTAAGTACATTAATGCAAAGGCAACGAGAAGTGCTAACGGGATTGTAACAGCAACCAGCAGTGCTCCTCGCCAACTTCCTAAAAAGAGAATAAGAATGAAAAGAACCAGTAATACACCAACTAAAAGGGTGTGCGAAACGGTATGCAATGTAGTGCTAACTAAGTAAGTTCTGTCCAAAAACGGTCGAATTTTAACTCCTTTCGGGAGTGTTTCGTTATTCAGCTCGTTTACGGCTTCGTGTACCCCCTTTAAGACTTCCGAGGGATTTTGATACCGAAGCATTTGCACAATTCCCTCAACTCCTTCGGAGTAGTTTACCTTATGATCGGTAAAGCCAAGTACGCCTTTTCTTTCTAAGTTACCGTATTTTAAGGTACCAAGGTCTTTTAGGAAAATAGGCATTCCGTTTTCCGTTTTTACAACAATCTCACCAAGGTCGCTTAAGTCCTTAACCAGTCCAATTCCTCTGATTATATAACTTAAATCGCCGCGAGTAAGCATACTGCCTCCGGCATTGGCATTGTTCTTTTCTATTTTGTCTGTTATATCGGATAGCGAGAGGTTGTATTGTTCGAGTTTTTGAGGGTCTATTTCAATTTGAAATTGGGTGGTTATTCCTCCAAAATTACTTACATCGGCTACGCCTGTAACCTGTTTTAATCTGGGAATAATAACCCAACGTTGCAACTCGGTAAGTTCTCTCAGACTATGGTTTTTACTTTCGATAATGTAGCGGTAAATTTCGCCTGTGGGTGAAGTTAACGGATTTAGTTCGGGAGAAGCATCGTAAGGTAAATCGACATCATTTAGGCGTTCTTGTACGCGTTGGCGAGCCCAGTAATCATCTACACCATCTTTAAAAACGAGGATGACATTAGAAATTCCAAATGCGCTTTTGCTTCGCATGGTATGTAAGCCGGGTAGTCCATTTAGGCTTCGCTCTATTGGAATGGTTATTTGTTGTTCTATTTCTTCGGCAGCAAGGCCGGGAACCTGAGTTACTACCTGAACGGATACATCGGCAATATCGGGGTAGGCTTCAATGGATAGTTGTTTCCAGGAATAGTATCCAAATGCAGCAATTAGCAGAAATACCAATAGCATAATCCAGCGTCGCTGAATTGCAACAAGAATAAGCTTTTTCATGCTATATTGCCTCCATTAAGTAAAAGCTGCCTTCGCTTATAATCTCATCGTTGGGTTTTAATCCCGATTTGCAAATAACCATGTTGCTATCGGTGCCGACAACATTAATAGGGCGTTTTATATACTTATTTCCTTCGATATGTTGAATAACAAAGCTACTATTCTCCGTTTGCAAAACGGATTTTGCAGGAATTAGCATAACACTATCGGCAGGATTGTAGAACTGAACGGTTACGTACATTCCGGGTTTCATAGTTCTATCGGCATTATTGCAAACAATGTAAACCTGAACGGAACGCGATGCTTCGTCGAGCATTTCGCTAATATGGTAAACTTTGCCATTGATTAGCTTATTTGCCATGCAAGGAAGTTCTATTTCAACGTTATCAGATTCGTGTATCGAACTAATATCCTTTTCTTTAAGTTGTCCCACAACCCAAACCTTACTAAGTTCTGCAACAGTAGCAACCGGTTCTGCATCATCCTTAAGGTATTGACCGATTACAATGCTATTTTCGACAACTTCGCCTTGAATAGGGGAACGTACAATAAGGGGTTGACCCATTTTCATTTCGTTGGGGTCAACGTTATAAACCTCTATACTGGCCAAGGCGTTTTCGAAATCGCGTTTGGTTAGCTCATAGTTAACTTCGGCTTCTTCGAGTTCCTTTTTTACTCCTACTCCATTTTTAAATAAATCCTGTTGTCGTTTTAAATTTTTATCGGCAAGTTGCATTTCTTGCTTTGCCTGAAAAAATATTTTGCAAGTTTCGTTAAACGAAGGTGCGCTTATTTCGAAAATAGGGGAACCTTTAATTACCTGTTGTCCTAATCTGACAAAGGATTTGGTTATACGCCCGGAAAAGGGAGAGGCAATTTGAGCAAAGTTGTTAGGAATGGCTTTTACCACTCCGGTTGTTGTAATATGTGTTTGATATTTAACTTCTTTAACCGTATCAATTTTAAGTTTCGGTCTTAAAATTGAATTGTCGGGAATCGATATGGTGTCGCCGTTTACCGTATAATCACCAACATTAACTTCAGCATTTTTATTACTACAAGCCGCTAATAGTGCGATAATACACACGTAAAAAATTTTTTTCATTTTTTATATATAAGCATAAAACAATACCTCAAAAATCGTATTATACGATATTCGAGACTTAATAAACCTGTGTTATAAAAGAGTTATTAAAGAGAGGTATTGTACGGAGGTGCTCTTAATAAGTATTGTAGAATGTTATCGGTATTTTCGACAACAATGCGGTTGAACAGGAATAGGATTTGCTTAATGCATAGAAATAGCAATGCTGCAAAGAACAGCATTAAAAAAGTTGAAACAAAAAACGATAGTGCTTGAATTATAAGGTATTGATTTTCGGTGTGTTGATGTGTAACCGGACTTTTACTGTTTCCATCGCTGAAAGGGTGGGAGTGAACAATGTAAGTATTATGTAGGATGTGGGTGTGTATAAAAAGTGTAGTACTCCCATAGTAAGTGGTAAAGAGTACTAAAAGGAAAATCTTTACTATTTTAGTAAATGCCTGCCTCATTGGTCGGCAAATATAGTTAATATTTTATGTGTGAAATACAACTAATAAAAACTACGTTTTACCAGAAGTTTTAATAATTATGGCATTTGGATGCACCTGTTTAAGTAAGGTTTAATCCTAAAATAGATGTAAGTCGAAAAAATTTTGTTTTATTTTCCAAAAACCTTCTTAAGTATGTTGGAAGTACGTGCTAATGGGTTCTTACGAATTTCCTTTTCTTCCTTGGCAATTTTAACAAACAAACCCTCAATGGCCTTGTCGGTAACGTATTCTGTAAGGTCCGGATTCATTTTCTTTACCATTGGAATTTTATTATAGGTGTTCATTACATCGCTCCAGTATTTAGTGGCATTTACCTTTTTTAGTGATTCCTCAATAATCGGGGAAAATTGCTTCTTAAGTTCCGCCGATGTGTGAGTTTTTAGGTATTGCGTGGCGGCATCGTCGTTTCCCTTAACAATGTTAATAGCATCCTTAAGGGTCATTTGCTTGATGGCGGAAAGAAAAATATCTTTTGCCTTTACTGCTGCGTCTTCTGCTGCACGGTTTATCGACAGCACAACCTCGTCAACTTTTTTGCCCATGCCAATAGCCCTAAGTTTTTCCTCCATAGTTTTTGCCTCGGGGGGGAAAGGAATTTTAATTTCGGTGTCGCCAAAGTACCCATCGGTTTTCGATACCATTTCAACTCCTTTTACAGTGCCCTTACTTAAGGCCTCTTTAATTCCGGTAGCCGCTTCTTCTTCTGTAAATCCTTTGCCGTTTTCAGTTTTAAGCAAATTCTTAGCAGTTTTAATTATTTGTGCTTGTCCGTTTATTGATAATACTGCGATTAGGAGTAATGTTATTATACCAGTACGTTTCATCGTTTTAAGTTTTAGTCCGACTAAAGTACAAATTGAATGCCTAAAAAGGGAAAATTCCGGAGGAAATTATTCAGATGATGTTATGAAGTTGAAAACTAGCGTATGGCGAGGGTTGCAAAACATAGCGTAATTTGTGGTAGCAAAAAGCAGCAATCTCGGTTAATTTTAACGAGGGAATGTTATTTTTGTGACATGCGATTATCTATTTATAATGATTTTTCTGGCTGTAACGGTGTGTTTAAAATGAATATCAAGTGAAATGCAAATGGTACTTTTTTACATAGCAATTCCGTTTGTTCTTTTTGCAGTGTTGCGATTTTTAGTTGCTCTGTACAATTTTTTGTTTAGTCCGTATTTAAAAGGATATCCTTTGACTGATGTGCCAAAAGTATCGGTATTGATTGATGCACAGACTAACTCATCGAATTTGGAGCCCTTACTTCTCGATTTGCTTAATCAGAAGTATAAGAATATTGAGGTAATTGTTGGCGGTAATTTTTTAGGTAATAACATTGAGAGTATTTTAAGGAAGGATTCACGATTTTCTGCAATTTCAACAAGTAATTCGGGAAAGGTTGAGAGAAACAAACTGAATTTCGATCTGGGCAACAGGGCTACAGGTGAGTATTTATTAATTATTGACGAAAGCATAAGGCTGTCAGTTAATTTTATTGGTCGGGCACTTGCATACATGCAGGTGAAGCGGTTAACTTCGTTAACATTTTTACCGTATAGGATAACCCGAACATTTGGAGAATCGGTTTTAGCGAATGCTATGGATTGGCTGCTTGTTTCAACTTATCCGTTCCAGCTAACAGGAAACAAAAGAAAAGTTCTGATTTCGGCTGCAACGTTTTCGCCGATAATGGTTAAAACCGACATTTACCAAAAGCATGAACTGTATAAAGTCTTTTATTCAACTAGTAACCTGAACAAAATTAAATGGCAAATTCCCGGGAATGTCGAAGTTTTGCTAGGTACTCAGGACAATGTGAAAAGCATTTCGAGGAATACCCTCGAAGAGTGTTCCAAAAGCATGTTGAATGCTTTCGGCGGAAGTTCTTCATCTATATTGCTAATTGCGCTACTTTCTACATTAGGGCCGATATTGGCTTTGTTCGTGGCGCCTTATCCGTTAGTCTTTGCCTATTTTTTCTCGACATTGTTGACTAGGATACTTGTTGCCGATACAACTAAACATGCGGTTTGGAAAAGCATTGCATTATTGCCCTTTATTCATTATACGTTTCTTAAGATGGCCAATATCATATATAGGAACTCTCGAAAGTCCGGTTCAAAAAGTTAGCAATGAGAACTTCTCTTTTGTTTCTGTCGATTTTATTTATAGTACCGTTTCTCTCGTATCAAAGTGTACTAAATGCACAAAACAAGTTCGATGTGCGTTTGTACAAATGCTATGTAACCAGCGATTTGAAAGGGTGGGAGAGTTCCATTGCCGATATGGAAAAAGAGTTAAAACTGAATAATAGTGCCGAAAATCACTTTCAACTGCTTCATGCGCAGTATGGTATTATTGGATTTTTACTTGGGTTGGAGGAAACTTTTCGGGCTGAATATTATATAGGGAAAGCGGAAAAAGAGGTTGACTTCTTGTTAAAAATTCCGGCATATAAATCGCAGGTTTTAGCCATGCAAGCGGCTTTATGCGCTTATAAAGTTTCAATTAACTGGTATAAGGCTTTTTATTTGGGCCCGAAGTGTTTTAATCTGGTTGACGAAGCGTTGAAGGCTGACTCAGAAGATGTTTATGCGGTAATAGAAAAAGCAAATATTCTGCACTATGCACCAAAAATATTAGGTGGAAATCCCATGATCGCTGTTAAATATTATCGTAAGTCGATAGATATTTTAATAGAGAAAAATGGTGGAATTGAACCGAAAACATGGTGGTTTCTTAACTCTTACGTCCAAATGGGATTGGCTGCACAAAAGGCTGGAAACTACTATCTGGCACGTAACATTTTCTTGAAAATTTTAAACCTTGCACCAAATTTTATATGGGTTCGCGATAGTTTGTTGCCAAGGTTGGAAGTTAAAATGAACTTAAAGAGTTAGCCTTTTATATTAAGGTGTATAATCGGAATTAAAAAAGGTGAACTCTATTGAATTCACCTTAAATTGTATGCTTAAAAAAACGAAATTACTCGGTTTTTTCGTCTTTCTTTTCCTCGGAGTTTTCTTCTTTGGTTTCTTCCGGTTCATTTAGCAGTTCTAGTAAATCTTTTCCCTGAAGAAGGTTATACCAAGAAATGAGTTTCTTAATATCGCTGGTATAAACTTTTTCCCTGTCGTAATCGGGAACAACTTGCTCGAAGTATGCCTTTAGGGCAGATCCGTCGGATTTTGCATCAATTGCAGGTTTTCCGCTTTCAAGAGTTTCAATTTTCTTTAATACTTCACGAAGAGGCAGTTCGTTGGTATCGGTAAATATTGCGATGTCGGCAAGAGCGCTAACTTTAGCCGTAACAGGAATGTTTACGCGTTTGCCATCGACAATAGATTCAACAATCACACCGTGTCTTCCCTGTGAAATAAACTTAAATAATCCGGAGTAACCCGAAACTGCTAGTATTTCTTTTAAAGTAGTTTCCATAGTCAATTAGAATTTTTTGCAAATTAAAAAAATTTAAAGCAAATCTCCGATAACTCTGTGCTGATAATAGCAATTCTTTTTTATTTATTTTGATGGATTGCTGTTGTTACGGTCGTTTGCCGAGTAATAATATTTTGCCCAAACCAAGTAAAATGTTGCCAGTATGTTTACTATGTAGTTTAACCACAGCGGCCATTGGTAAATTCCCTTTATAATATCGTTGTATGCAATGTAAACAAACGTAAACAAAACGCCAAAGGCCCACATTAACAAGAATAACCAGTTGAAACTTGAAACGTTATGTGTTTTCCACGTTTGAAAAACCTGTGGAATAACGCCAATGCTTAGAATAATGTTGCCAAACCAACCTAGTATTTCAACTATGTTTCCGTTCATTAGTTTACTCCCCGTTCTTTTTTAATTTTTTCGTAGGCCTCGTTCACCTCTTTGAATTTTTGTTCGGCTGCTTGTCTTATATCTTCTCCCAAATGGCTAACCTTATCGGGGTGGTACTTTATTGCCATTTTACGGTAAGCCTTTTTAATGTCTTCGTTGGTTGCATTAGGCGAAACTTCCAAAATTGTGTAGTACTTATCTAAAACGGGGACGAACATGGCCTTAATCGACTCGTAATCGGAGTTACTAATTCCCATGTAGTTGGAAATATTGTTTATTAACTCTTGCTCTGCCTGGCTCACCACGCCATCGGCTTGAGCAATTCCAAATAGAAAATGAAGGAGTTGTAACCGGGAATGATAGTCAACGTTGTCGCTTATTTGTTTACAAACGTCCTGTACGGGAACCGATTGCTTAAGCAGGTCACGAAGCAGATGTAAGGCCTCGTTTGCGGCATGTTGTCCAAAGTTTTTTAGGAAGAAAGCCTTAACGTAGTCGAGTTCCGATTTTAAAACTTTACCATCGGCTTTCATAACGGCCGAAACCAAAACCAGCAGGCTTGCTATATAACCATTTCGGCTTGTTTCGCCGGTAGTGTATGCTTTAGATGTAATTTCCGCGCTATCGAATATAGATCCAATTGCAAAACCTAAAATTCCTCCTAAAGGCCCAAATATAGCCCAGCCCAATCCTCCTGTAATCCATTTACCGTACTTTCCCATTCTATCTATTTCGTTAGTTCGTTTATTACATTGATAATTTGAGGTAGTACCAATACCTTTCCGTCATTTACAATGGTATAGTTGGCCAGTTTCAACTTTTCTTCGTCGGAAAACTGGTTGTTTATTCGCTTTAAAACATCGTTTTTTGATACTCCGTCACGTTCCATAACTCTACCGATTCGTATGTTTAAAGGTGCTGTTACCAGTATATTGGCGTCCATTAACTTGTACATGCCGGATTCGAATAGGATGGCGGCTTCTTTAAAAACAATGGAGTTGTCGAAGTTGCTATTGGCCCATGTTTCAAAATCGTTTTGAACTTCCGGATGAATTATTCGGTTTAGTTTTTCGAGTAACGTGGAATCTTCAAAAACCAGCTTTGCAACTGCGCTTCGATTTAATTCGCCATTAACGTATATGTCTTTGCCAAAAAGCGATTTTACGGCAGATTTAATGTTACTATTTGAATTGGTGAGTTCTTTTGCCCTAACATCGGCGTTATACACCGGGTATCCTAGTTGTTCTATAATTTTGCAGATGTAGGTTTTGCCACTGCCAATACCTCCTGTTATACCAACTTTTAGCATCATTCTCCTTTTATAAGAACATCCACAAATTTTGGCTCGTAATCGGTAATGGTGATGTAATTTGGCGATTGAACAATGTTTACCTTGGCTTGCTTTATTCCCTTCGATATTTCAGAGTAGTTAACCACCGCTTTAAAGTGAATTGGTTTTACGCTGAAGTACTTACTTATTACAACGTTAAACCTGACGCTTATGTCGGATGGTAATACAATAACATCAACGCTATCCGGAACTCCTTCGATGGTAATCGGAACTTTTAGGGTTGCCTCGGTAAACGTTTCTACGGGAATAAAAAGTATAACACGATCCGGATTACAGGTAGTTTGTCCGTAAGGCTTTAGTGTGGCTTTTACGCTTCTTTCTTCATCAAGTTGGTTGAGAATAACATTTTTGGTTTTTATGCTGCTAATGGTGTCAACTATAGCCGAAGGGCCTGTAATTTCTACTTCTTCGGGAGTCGTTTTTATTCTACCTGCAAGCATGTACTGCTTTGCAAAAGTGGCATTAACTATGGGTATAACGGGAACTTTCTTGGTAACTACGTCGGCAAATTCAAGGTAAAGCGTTTTAGGTTCAATTCCCATCACGGTAATGTCGCTGGCTACCTGTTCTACAATGTTGTTGTATTGTTTTTGTATGGATACCGCATATTGAATACCTACGCTATTTTTTACAGGAGTTACAACGCTTAAATTTATTTCGATAGGCCGAAATAAACTCATTAACTTGTACTTTAACAGAGTATGTCCTAACGCTTTTGCCTTAATATGTATGTATTCGGGAGGAGAGCCAACAATAACTTTTCCTTTGGGTGTGTTTTCAAATTTGATGGGATAAACTAAATCCGATGTGTATTCATGGCTTAGCTTAATAAGAAACCATAGTGCTGTAGAAACGAAAAGGAAAAAAGTAAATATTGCTAAACGTTTATTGAACTTAGCCTTTTCGCGGTTTAAGATGCGATTAAATTGTCGAAATAAGTTTTGGTCCACCTTTTTAAAAATTTAAGGATTCAAAGTAAATACATACAATGAATCCTTAAAAGTAATAAATATTATTTATCGTGATTGAATATCGGCTGCATCACGAATAATAGTGCTTTTAACTACCTTAACAGTTGTATTGTCCGCAATTTCTACAACAGCGTACTCTTCCTTAACTTCGGTTATTTTACCGTAAATACCGCCGCCAATAATAACTTTATCGCCTTTCTTTAGAGCTTCCTGAAACTTACGAAGTTCTTTTTGGCGTTTCATTTGAGGACGAATCATGAAAAAGTAAAATACTACGATGATTAATGCAAACATTAAGAATGTCATCATAGGATTTGCTCCAGCAGGAGCACTTTCGAGGATAAATAGTAATGTGTTCATTTTAATGCTATTTTTTAATTGATTAATTTATTTCCTACTTTTTTGGAAATGACAAATATAAAACATTAATGGTTACTTACCACATTTGCTTTAATAGTTACCGATTTTTCTCTGATAGGAGAATTGGTTCTAAGCGTTACCGATTTATATTGGGAACCGTACCAGCCAGTAGAGTTAAAAACAACTTCAATGCTCCCTTCTTCTCCCGGATTTAATACTTTGCTACTCAATTTTGGCGTTGTGCAGCCACAGCTGGTTATGGCATCCTTAATAATTAAAGGAGCATTCCCTGCATTTTTAAAATGAAAAGTGTGGCTGACTATTTCGCCTTCGGCTATCGAACCAAAATCGAAAAAGTCTTCTATATATTCCAAATCGGCATGGGTTGTACTATCAGACGCGACATTAGCCTTTGTTCCTTTGGAACTATTGCAGGAAACAATAATTCCACTAATTAAAGTTGTAAGAAATAGGCTATAGAGAAACTTTTTCATCAATGTAAATCGATTGAATTAGTCTTCGTCGGAATTTATGTCTATAAGTTGTTCGTTATCGCCAATTAGTCCACGGCCCTGTTTCATAAACAGGTTGTTTTCGCGCATGTAGGCTATTAACTTATCGAGAACTCCATTAATAAATGTGCTACTTTGGTCGGTGCTGTAAAATTTAGCAATTTCGATATACTCGTTAAGCGTTACTTTTACCGGAATAGTTGGAAATTCAACTATTTCGCTAATGGCCATTTCCATAATAAGTATGTCCATGGCGGCAATACGGTCAACGTCCCAGTTCTTGGTGAACTTTTCGACAAGCGTAACGTATTCGCCGTGTTTTAAAACTGCCTTGCGCAATAAGCGTTTGGAGAAATCGACATCGTCCTCGTTACGGAACATAGGCATAACTTTAATACCTGTTTCCTCGTCGGCCTTTTTAATGGTTTTAGCGGCCATGCTGAGAACAAATTCCAAATCGTCGTTCCAGTAAATGCTTAACTCTTCCAAAAAGTTGGAAAACTCATCGGATGTTTCTAATTCGTGTTGTAAAAAACTAATAATAACCTGCTTATCGTCGTTATACGAATTTTCGGGAGCAGTCATATATTCCTTGTAGTAGTTGGAATTTGTCAACTGCTTGAATAGTATTTTCACTAATTCCGGATGGTGCTTCCAGTTCAGCCTGTTTTGCGCTACGTATAGCGAAATATCTTCGTTTTCGTCAATTTGCTTTATTACCTTGTTATCTACAAATCTTGTGTTAGGGTTGAGATCTTCTTTCGAAGGACGAAGTTTTTGCTTGGCTAGTTCAATTTTACTGTGGGCGGTGTTCGATAAAGCCTCTGGAAGAATTAACAGTAAATGATAAAGTTGGTAAGACTTTTCAATACTTAAAAAAAGTTCCTTTTCTACATTATTAAGCGAATTGCTTTCGTTTCGGAAGTATGCAAAAAGAACCTGTAAAATTTTAATTCGGAGTAATCGTCTGCTAATCATTTAATAAGAACGTATTTGCTTTTAAATTCATGATGCAAAGATACTTCTAAATGGCATATTATAGCATACCTCATTGTTAATTTACAAAAAAAATGGGAATTCGCATTAATGAGGTTTGCGTTGACAAAATGATATGCTTTTACTTTTCAGCGCCAAATTTGATTCTTGTATAAATTACTTTAAAGTTGATAGTGAACCGTTAATTTTGCTTTCAAAAAACATTTTTTTGATGTTAATGGCTAAAGAATAATTATTTTTTTATTTTTGAGGGGTGATTAATTATAAATAACCTAACCTAAAAACAGATATTTGGCATGATCGAAAGTATGGATAATCGCGATGACTTAGAAAAAAACGAACGCGAGGAGATTTTTTCAAGGGTAGTAAAAGCAGGTAAACGTACTTACTTTTTTGATGTAAAGGCAACCCGAAATAACGAGTATTTCCTAACTGTTACCGAAAGTAAAAAACGGCTAGGTAAGGATGGTAAGTTCTACTTTGAAAAGCACAAAATATTCCTTTATAAGGAAGATTTTGAGAAGTTTATGGAGGGTTTAAACGATGTAGTTGATTATATTAGCAAAAATCAGGAGGTTATCCCAAGGGCTGAATATCAACCAGAAGAAAACGAACTTGTTGATACAAATAATGAGTACGCTTCGTTAGATTTTGAGGATCTTGATAAATAGATTTTAAAAATGGTATAAAAACCGGCAGAATGCCGGTTTTTTTATTCTTCTTCGTTTTCGTCAAAAGGTAGTCCATCAATAGGTTCTCTGTTTATCACCTTATATAATTCATCGGTGTTCAACCGTTTAACATTTGTTACAATGAAACTTTTGTCGAGTACAGGAAATAGCGTATTGCAACTTTCTATAACTGCATTAATGGGATTGCTAACCGCTACATTAAAAGGAATTAAAGCAGTTAACTCTACAAATTTTCCATTTACGGTAATTTCTTCTACGTTGCTGTTGTGCCTGAGGAAAATGAATTTTGTTTCGTCGATTATGAAATTTCCTTGCTCTTCTGTAAAAGTATCCTCTATAGATATTAGCGCAATAAAATATCGGAGAGCACCTTTTTTGCCTCCAAGTCCGGTGCTTACAAATATTCCGCTAGTTTCGGTAAGGTAGCCGGTCAATCGAAATTTGCATTCTTGTAAGGCCATAGTTGTCCAATCCTTTACTTCGGAAGGAGCCCCTTTTCGAAAATTTTCAATTTCTCTAAAGTCTTCAACAGAGGCTCTATTGGCCAGCATAATTAGATTCTTTTTTAAATTATCGGTATCATCGGAATCGTTCAAGGTGATATTTTCGTTTTCAGAAATCTTGGGTGTATCCTTTTTTATTTGTTCGGACATCTTAAAATATTCATGTTGAACGTTAATATCAACCGACTCTTCAAGGATGCTAACGTTTTCCTGATTGTTCGAAAGCATTTCACTCAGGTAACTAAATAATTCTTCAGAATTTTGCGATTGCATATTATTTAGATTTAGTCCTAATAAGAAAATTGTAAAATAATGGCTATTTTTGTGAGGAAAAATTTAGCAATTACTAAACAATATTTCACGGGCAAAGTTAATACAACAAGATAAAATTGTACTATGCTACTTTCGGATTTACATAATGGTGAGTACGGTATTATAACCAAGGTAAAGGGAAGAGGCGCTTTTCGTAAGCGAATTACCGAGATGGGGTTTATTAAAGGGAAAAAGGTATTAGTAGTAAAGAATGCTCCTTTAAAAGATCCTATTGAATACTCAATTTTAGGATATGAAGTCTCGCTTCGAAGAAGTGAGGCTTCTTTGATTGAAGTGGTTACTACCGATAAGGCAAAAGAAATTGCAGCGGAACACGCTAATAAGCATCTAACTCAGGTTACCGAACCCGAAATAATAGACACAACGTTAAAAAAAGTAGCAAAGGATATTAATATTGCGTTAGTGGGAAATCCTAATGCGGGGAAAACCACTATTTTCAATTACCTGTCGGGTTCTCGGGAACATGTTGGTAACTATAGCGGGGTAACGGTAGAATCGAAAATGTCGCAGTTTAAGTATAAAGGCTATACCTTAAACATAACCGATTTGCCGGGGACATATTCTTTAACGGCATACACTCCCGAGGAGGTTTACGTTCGTAAGTATATTCACGAGCACACTCCCGATATTGTTGTAAATGTGGTCGATGCCTCTAACTTGGAGCGTAACCTTTACCTTACTACACAGCTTATTGATATGGATATACGGGTGGTAATAGCCCTTAACATGTACGATGAACTTCAGGAAAAAGGCGATCAGTTTGATTATAAGGCGATGGGGCGACTTTTGGGAATTCCTACGGTTCCTACAGTTGGTTCAAAGTCAAAAGGATTGGACAAGTTGCTCGATACCATTATAAATGTATTTTGCGAAAAGGATAAGGTAACCCGTCATATTCACATTAACTACGGTGCCGATATTGAGAAGTCCATTTCGACAATTCAGCAGGAAATAAAGGAAAATGTAAATATCACGGTAAGGTATTCGAGTAGGTATTTGGCAATTAAGTTAATAGAGAAGGATCGATTAGCCGATAAAATACTTAGTACCGCAAGCAACTATGATGTTATAGTTGATACTGCTAATCGGGAAATAAAGCGATTGGAGTCCATTTACAAGGAAGATACCGAAATGCTGATTACCGATGCCAAGTATGGTTTTATTGCAGGAGCATTAAAGGAAACTTATACGGAAGGGAAGAAGCAAGAAAAGCAGGTTTCTCGAAATATTGATAAAATACTCACTCATAAATACTTGGGGTTTCCCATTTTTCTATTTTTAATATGGTTTACATTTTACAGCACTTTTAATCTTGGAAAGTACCCTATGGGCTGGATCGAGAGTGGTGTAGAATGGTTAGGTTTTTTTATTAATAAATTTATGCCAACGGGGCCACTGAAAGATTTGTTAGTAAACGGAATAATTAGCGGAGTTGGTAGTGTAATTGTGTTTTTACCTAATATTTTGATTCTATTCTTTTTCATTTCCTTGCTCGAGGATACCGGTTATATGGCGCGTACTGCGTTTATAATGGACAAGTTGATGCATAAAATTGGGTTGCACGGGAAGTCGTTTATTCCTTTGGTTATGGGATTTGGCTGTAACGTCCCGGCAATAATGGCTAGCAGAACAATCGAAAATCGAAATAATAGACTGGTAACCATGTTGATAACTCCGTTTATGAGTTGTAGTGCCCGACTACCTGTTTATATTCTGATACTTGGTGCTTTCTTCCCAGCCCATGCCGGAAATATGTTGTTTTTGATATATCTTATTGGAATATTGCTGGCGATAGGAACGGCTATTCTATTTAAAAAGACCATTTTTCGGGATAAAGATGCACCTTTCGTAATGGAATTGCCACCGTATAGACTGCCTACTGTTCGTTCTACTTTAATGCACATGTGGGAAAAAGGCTCTCAATATTTGAAAAAGATGGGAGGTGTAATTTTAGTTGCTGTAATATTTGTATGGGCATTGGGATATTATCCTCAAAATGGAAAATATACAAAGGTTTGCGATTCCTTAATTGTTGAAAAGTCCAATGATTTGGCTTTAGTTCAAAATAACGAAGGGGTGCGGGATAGCTTGCAAACAGCAATTCAGACTTTAACGTTAATGCGAGAAGCTAAACAGCAGGAAAACTCGTATTTGGGAAGAATTGGAAAGTTTATAGAACCTGCCATTCGTCCGCTGGGCTTTGATTGGAAAATGGGGGTAAGCCTGTTGTCGGGAGTAGCCGCTAAGGAAATTGTTGTTAGTACGCTTGGCGTGCTTTACCAAGCTGATAATGGAGACGGTAGTAATAATCTTGCCGAAAAGTTAAGGGCAGAAACCCATAGTAAGGGAAAATTGAAGGGAAGTACTGTTTTTACTCCTGTAACAGCATTATCCTTTTTGATATTTATTTTGGTTTATTTTCCTTGTGTGGCCGTTATTTCGGCAATAAAGAATGAATCTGGATCATGGAAATGGGCTTTATTTACTATTATATATACAACATCGTTGGCTTGGGTATTGGCTTATGTTATTTATCATGTTGGTAATTTAATATACTAAATCATGGTACAGGAAGTGGCTGTTTTGATAATTATAGCATGTGCGCTAGTTTATTCGGCAAAAGGTATCTATCAAATTATTAAACCTAATGTTGGAGCACAACAGCAATGTGCTGGATGTTCTTCGGGAGTATGTAATTGCCATATTTTAAAAGATAAATAATTTTTGAAAGTGCCATATTCTCATAGTTTGGTATTGTTCTAATTGATTGATACGGTTTCATAATTTGACTTTGCTTTTAGCGAACTTTTATGCTATCCTATTGTTGTAGTGTTGATATGGTAAATAGAATAGTGTTGTTGCATATTGAATAAAATGTTGAAATCATGAAAACGGAATCTCTAAAAGTTAAAAACATGAAATGTATGGGGTGTGTAAACACCATACAGACGGGGTTATCCAGTTTACAGGGGGTAAGTAACGTAAAAGCAGAACTGTCAAACTCAACGGTAACTTTTTCCTTTGAATCGGATAGCCTTAAAGAAGAGGTTATTAAAAAGTTAGATTCGTTGGGTTATCCTGCTGTATAGTAAAAATGGAATGTTTCAAGTTTAGTAGTTTACTTTAAATGGAAGGTAAACTGTTAAATTCGGTAAAGTCATTTATTACCCTTAGTTTGTTTTCAAACTTATCCTTGCTGTTTGTCGTGGCTAGTGCCACAACTTTCATGTTTGCTTTTGTAGCGGCTTCAATGCCGGCAAAGGCGTCTTCAAATACCAAACAATTGCTGGGTGGAACGTTTATCAGGTGAGCTGCCTTTAGAAAAATTTCCGGACTTGGTTTCCCATGATTTATCATTGAGGCATCTACGGTTGCATCAAAAAAGTGAGTGAGGTTTGTCTTGCTAAGGGTAAAGTGTAAGTTGCTTGGAGGAGCAGAAGTGGCTACTGCTAGTTTAATTCCTAATTCTTTAAAATTGGTTAATACGTCAATTAATCCGTTGGCCGGTTTTATTTCCTTTGAATATATTTCTCGGTAAATGGCTTCCTTTTCTTCACCTAAAATATCGGCTTCTTCGCGGGTAATATTTTCTCCGCATATATCTCTAATTATATCGAAGTTCTCTTTTCCAGGATATCTGGCTATAAAAGTTTCTTTATCGAAATGGTAGTTATGCTTTTGGCAAAATTCTTTCCATGCTTGTAAATGGTAGGGCATATTGTTAACAATAACCCCATCCATATCAAAAATTACTCCTTTAATATTGAATAACAAATCAGGTTTTACCATATTACTTAAGTTTTTAATTTTGTAGTGTCAATTTTGGCACAAAAATAGTTATAACTCAAAAAAGGTGATGTTATGCGACGAATAATCTTATTGCTTTTGCTAATTGCTCCACTATCCGTTGAGTTGCACGCTCAAAACTCCAATGAAAATACAAAAGGTGCAGTTATTACAGTTATTCCCGATACTGTAAAGTTAGGCGTAATATACGTTGATGATATTAACACCAATAGTGGTAAAGTTGAAATTAAGGTTAACAATAGCGGCACAAAGCCGTTGATTATGCACACGGTAAAAGGGTGTTGTGGTACTAATATTGCTGATTATACCAAGGGGCCAATACTTCCAGGAAAAGAGGGTGTAATAAAGGTAGAATTCCGGATAGAACCAAGACCTCAGCAAATTAGCAGGACGGTAACAATAGAATCGAATGCGGTAAATAGCAGGGTGACTGTTGTAAAAATACTGGGGAGTGTAAATAACCGAAAAGCAAAGAACGAAATTTCATTGTAAACAGGTTGATTATAAAATAATTGAAGCAGGTGCGTTAAGTTGACATGCATCTGCTTTTTTAGTAATTTTACATAAATAAAAAACTATGCGTAAGCGTCTTGATAGTACTATTTTTGACCTTCCGGTTCAAGAGTTGAGAAGGGGGTATCGGAGCGATGTCTATTTCTGGAGGGAAAAGGTTGTTTTGGAAGCCCACAACCTGCATCCGAAGGTAACCATGCAGGTTTTCCAAAAACAGAATGCAATACTGTGTGGTGTCGATGAGGCTATTGCCGTGTTGCGGGTTGCCACGGGAAGATATTCGGATAATGACAAAGCCTTTAAACTATTCGATAATTTAATTGAGTTGAAGCGGAATGCGCGAAATGCTTTTCGATCCGATAAAAAGAAGTATCTATCCATTGAAAAGGAGAAGATTGAAATATCTAATGAATTGGATGGTTTGTGGATTGATGGTTTCGATGAATTGGCGGTTAAAGCGCTTTGGGATGGAGATGCTATTTCGCCGTACGAAAGCATAATGCACATTAAAGGGGATGCGTCGCTGTTTGCTCATTTGGAAACAATATACTTAGGCATTCTTGCCCGTCGAACCAGAATTGCTACAAATGTTCGTAAGGTTGTTGATGCTGCTAATGGTAAAACAGTACTGTATTTTCCTGCACGATTCGACCATTGGGCTGTTCAAGGTGGCGATGGTTATGCTGCATATATTGGAGGCGCTTCGGGAATTTCTACTGATGCGCAGGGCGAATGGTGGGGTGCAAGTGCTTCGGGTACAATTCCTCATGCGCTAATAGCTTCCGTTGGTGGTGATACGGTGAAGGCAACAAAGCTGTTTCACGAAACATACCCTGAAACACCTCTCATTGCATTGGTCGATTTTAATAACGATTGTGTTCAAACAGCGTTGAATTGTGCCCGGGAGATTGGCGATAAACTTTGGGGTGTTCGTCTCGACACTTCAGAGAATCTTGTTGATAAGAGCGTCTTTTCGCAAATGGGAACGTTTCGTCCCAATGGAGTTAATCCTAAGTTGGTTGAGTTGGTTAGAGAGGGGTTGGACAGGGAAGGTTTTGAAAATGTTAAGATAGTTGTATCGGGAGGGTTTAATCCTGAGCGGATTAATGAGTTTGAGAAGAACAGTGTTCCTGTCGATGCGTACGGTATAGGTAGTTATCTTATGCAAGGAAACTACGATTTTACCGCAGATGTGGTACAAGTAGAAGGCGTTAATTTGGCAAAATTTGGGAGGGCATATAAGAATAACGATAGGCTTTCAGCAATATAAAATAAAAACACTTGCCTATGGATGCACTAGTAGTAGTTGATGTTCAAAAGGATTTTTGCCCTAATGGAGCACTTGCCGTTGCAGATGGAGATGCCGTGGTAAATCCAATAAATCAGTTAGTGCAAAAGTATGAGTCGGAGGGAAAGCCTATTGTATTCACGCGCGATTGGCATCCTTGTAATCATAGTTCTTTTAAAGAGTTTGGCGGAATTTGGCCGTCGCATTGTGTTGCAGGAACCAGTGGCGCAGAACTCCATTCTATGTTACATTTTCCTTCTGTGGCAATACTTGTATCGAAGGCAACCGAAGTTGCTAAAGATGCTTATTCGGGTTTTCAAGGAACCGGACTTGCATCGTGGCTCAGAGACATAGAGGTAAATCATTTGGTTATATGTGGGTTGGCAACTGACTATTGCGTTAAAAACACCGTTTTTGATGCTTTAACATTGGGTTTTTCTGTTCAGGTTGTTGTTGAAGCCATAAGAGCAGTTAATGTAGATCCTGCCGATGGTCATAAGTCAATTGAACAAATGAGATTGCGGGGTGCAGAAATAGTTCATCTAGCAGAAGTAGTATAAAAAAAGAGGCCTTTTAGACCTCTTTTTTTATACTAATGTATTTTTAACGTGTGATAGTTAACTTTCTAGTAATTATATTTTTATTTGGCTCTTCTACTTTTATCAAGTAAACTCCGGATGATAAGTTACTTATATTGATTTGATTGTTTTCCGTCATTCCGCCAGAACTCCATACTAGGGCTCCTGTTATACTGTAAACATTTATACTTCCCTTTGTGAAACCCTTTAATTTAACGTAAATATTTTGGGAGGAAGGGTTAGGATAGGGAAGTAGTTTGCTGTTGTCAGTTTGTGTTCCTGCACTCTCCGCCCAAGTTACGAATAATGCATTTTTCTTAATATAAACATATTGTTCTGAACCTTTGGATATAGTTAAAGTAACATTTTTATATCCGTATTCAGAAAAGGTTACATTAACAGGTCCTTGTCCGGTATAAGTTTGAGGTGTAGCATCTGTTCCAAAGTTCCATTCCCAACTATCAGGAGTGCCGTATGATTGATCTGTAAAAACGGCTGGGCTGCCTTTGGCAACTTCTGCTTTATCAACAGAGAATTTACTAAATACAGCACCTGATTTTAAGCACCACATTCCATCAACGTAGGCACTACTGTTAAAATCTCCTGCCCAAACAGTTCCATCAGGAGATGCTCCTAAAGCAAGAAATTGGTAATTCTTATAAAAGTCAGCATAGTCGTTGAAAGTATTTCCATCATCTAAACTATACGAAACTCCTTCAAATGGAGTTGAATAATCAGAACCAGTAGCTATTAGAATGTTTGTATTTGGAATATAAGTAAAACTGCTTTCATAAAAATTTCCTGATGGTATTATTTGTGTCCAAGTTTGGGCACCATCAGTTGTTCTATAACTTCTAGTTACACTATTATTGCCTCTACTTTGGATAATTCCAACATTTGCATCTTTAAATGAAATTTCAAAACTCTCGGTTAGAGGTGTTTGAGATACAGTCCAAGTATATCCTTTATCTGTAGATTTAAATAACCTTCCTTTATTGGTGGCAAACCATACAATGTCACCATATACACAATAAAATCCAACAGTTCCATATTCTCCTGTTAAATTTGCTGGAATGTTTTCACTGGATACTCGAGTCCAGGTATCTCCTCCATTAGTTGTTGTGTATATTTCAAAATATCCACCATTAGGATCGCCCATACAAAAACCATTATTTTCATCCCAAAAATGGATTACATTTGGGAAACCGTTTGGTGCAGAGAATTCAGCAGTTGATTGAGATGTCCATGTTGAACCACCGTCTGCAGTTTTGACAATTTTTCCTCCACCATTTGTTCCATCGTAGAGTGCGATCCATGCTGTTGCTTCACTTATTGCTGTTATCATTGCAGATTCTAAACCTTTAGTATTTGCTGCATTAACAGTTCCAGAAGTCCAAATTAAGCCTCCATCAATTGTTTTTGTAAAGTCCCTTACGGTTGCAGTATCATTGCCACTTCCATCGTAAGCTACGGCCCAAGCTATATCATTACTAACTGCTGAGATATGACGAATTCCTCTAGATTTTGTGGCAAAAGCGCTAGCTTGTTTTACCCAAAGTCCTGTTTGAGATGATGTTGCTGGTTTTATTCCACAAATCATACTGTTTGATTCACTAAAATTATACGTGCCGGGATTCATTGCAATTGCAGAAAAATAGCCATTATAGGATCCACCCCATCCCCAGTTTATATGAAGATTATCTGAATTATCATAGCCATCACATACCCATGCATGTCCTCCATCAGCATCACTATTTCCAGAATAGAAAATAGGTCTGCCTTCGTCAATTTCAGATTTAATCTTATTTATCCATTCTGTTTGTTGATTTGCATCAAAATAGTAAATGTTAATGTCAGTATTGTCATATTTAAAATAGGAAGTAAGCGCATATAAAACGTCAACGCTATGAGCGCCTGAGCCATCCATGGCGTATTCCATATCAACAGATACCCCTGCATGATAGCATAATGTAGCAATAGCTGTCACTTCCGTATTTGTACTTGATGAGGTTAGTTCAAGAGGCATGTTTACCCAATCATATGCTGTAGATGCAAAATCAGCAAATTGTTCTCCATATAAACTAATGGTATATTTATGACTCCCGTTACCAGAAGTAGGCCAATTATAATATCGCATGATTTGGGACATTGCGGTTGCAACACATCCTGTGGGCGTTTCTGCTGGGCATAACTGGTTGTAATATGGACTTTGATTCCACGTTGTTTGTAATAATGGTCCTACGGCTTCATAATTTTTTGAATCTTTACCTTCGATAAGCGTAGTCCATTCTTTTTTTACATTACTCTTATTCGATTTTAATGTTGTAGCATGATCTATCTGTTTTGCATACCATTCGAATCTTTTAAGAATCACTGGATTGTCAACTTTTTCAGCAACAGGACTTGTAAAAGAGTAACCAATTATAGGATTAGCTTCATCATTTGCAGATACGATGACAAAGCCGCCTTTTGGAAACGCATAAACATAAAATGCGTCAGCAGATTTATAAGTTTGGGTATATACATTTTTAACTGAAGCTACATCAATAGCAACTCCTTTTTTTGCAATCATAAAATTTATTGCAACTTTTTTTGCCAATTCTTTGCTTACTGGATCTGCTGAAAGCCATAGCGCAAGAATGATGAATGATACAGTTGTGAAAATCTTTTTCATTGTTTAAATTTTAATTATTATTGGATTTAGTGTTAATTACTTTTGAGTTTCTAAAAATTTATTGTCCGTTTGCTTAACTACTATTTTAAGCCATTCATTGCTATAACCAGGTTGTGATGGGCCTACGGGAAAACCCCATTCGTTTTGTTTAAAAGAGCCATTCTCTTCTTTTTTAACATTTCCGTCGATATACTTAACTAGTAGCCAGTTGGATAAGTCATTCCAGCGTTGAACAGTATTATTGGCAGCGTTAACGGAATAATCGGTTAAGAATTCGATGGTTAAATCTTTATTTGTTTCCCATAGTTTTAAAGCAGCAGCATCTATAGCAGGGACGTAGGCCTCGAACTTCTTTTCAAGTTTACTTTGTTCTTTTTGAATGTCTTTTATTATCAGATTATAGCGTAAGTAGGCAAAGTTCGAAACCCTGTTAAAAATCCAAAATGCAGATGTTGGAGAGTATGTAAGCATATTTCCATTTCCTTCGGAATACGTTTCAGGTGCTTTATTTATTCCGCAGTATATAGGAACATATACGGTAGAAGCTGCATCGTCAACGCCAAACCAAAAAATACCTCCTATAGGGTTGGGAAGCCAATTTCTCATTTGTGCGACAAAAGAAAAACCGGTTTGTTGTGTTGCCGTTGCTCGTTCATGAAAGTATGTTTTTCCATCAACTTTCCATGTTAATGGGCGCCAGCGATAAGGAAGGCCATAGGAACCCGCTCCAATATCTTTAGTCATATCTAATTCGGTTTCTTCAAAATGATCGCGCATAAAAGATTGCAAATCTTGCGGAGTCAATTTTCTATCGGGCTTAATATACAATGGCATTCGATTGAATAGATTATCCCCTTTTGCATAATCTAAAAACTTTTCCATCCCGTTGCTAATATGGTTAAAAAATGCCCAAACCCTTGCTTCGCAGAAACGAGCGCCTTCAAAAGTTACTGGATTAAATACATCGCTAAAACTAAAATCATCATCTTTACCATTATAGTAACCATGATTTTTTGCATAATCTATTACATCGTATGCGTAAACTACTTCAATGTTAGGGTCAAAAATATGGTCAATATTTTTACTGCTAATAGAATTTTTAAAATTTTCGAGGGGGAAAGTTTGTATTCTAGCTTGATTAGCATGAGCTGAAACGTAACCATCAGGTATGCGGTATGCAACCCAAAGGGCTCCTTTATCAATGTTTACGTTTTTTTTGAGTTTTTTGTCAAACCTCAAATTTGTTTTTTTTGCAATCATTTCCATTATCCATACTTCATTGGGATCGCCAATAGAAAAGGATTCTCCACTACTTGCATAACCGTATTTTTCGACTAATTCTGCCATTATTTTTATTGCTTCTCTGGCTGTTTTTGCCCTTTGAAGGGCAAGAAACATTAAACTGCCATAGTCAACAATTGCCGTTGTATCCCTTAACTCTTCTAATCCGTCGAAAGTAGTTTCACCTATAGTAACCTGATATTCATTCATAAATCCAACAACTTGATAGGTCTCATTAGTTTGTGGTATTTGACCCAATGGTTTGTTTGTACCTCTGTCGTATAAAGTAACCATTGATCCTTCAGGCCATATTCCTCTTGGTTTGAAGTATAGTTCTCCGTAACGAATATGGGAGTCCGCAGCATAACTTACCATTGAGGAACCATCGGAACTTGCTCCTTTGGTAACTAAATAGTTTGTACATGCCTGGACATGGGTTGATGCTAAAGAAATGATAATTATTATTTGTAAAAATAATTTGTTAAAGATTTTCATACACCTTACATTTATAGGTAACTACAAAATTATAACTTACGACTATTAATTATAATAGAAGTTTATTTGTATCGACAAAATACGCATTTTTGTAGATAGAATGCAATTAACGACCCCTAAAAGATTTTCTATTTTTTGGCATAAACTTTGAAAGGATAATATCATAATTAATCTAATTTTATAACCTAAACAATTTACGTATGAAAACAAAAAGTCTATTCCTTTCGCTGTTGCTAATGAGCAGCATTGTTGTCTTCAATTCTTGCCAAAAAGATGACGAAGATGTTCTTTCTAAAGAGGAGGCAACGGTAGCAATAAACGATACCGATCAAGATTTTGCAACTGTTTCTGACGAAATTAGCACAAGCGATGGCTATGTAGCCTTAGAACAGGTGTATAGTTTGAACTTTTTTAATGATGATAGTTATACCAAAGAAGATGCAAAATCTCAGTTAAAATCTGCTTTGACTGAAAAATCTGCAAAACTGTTAATGTCAAAACTTGGCGGTGATATTAGTTTGGGTACAGATTTCTTGGATATTGATTTTGATTATTATGCAGGAACCTGGACATACAATTCTTATACTCAGTCATTTGATTATTCTGAAGTCCCCAGTGATGAAATTGTTGTGAATTATCCCTCCCCTGCAAGTGAAACCAATAATGTAACATTAACATATTACGATTACAGTGATACGGGACTTAAAATGAAGATTGAACTTGATGGAAATCAGGTTTTCTATGCTTCAGTGAGTTTAGATAACAACGTTTATACTTATGTAGTAGAGTTGGGGGCTTATAAACTTGTAAGGGTTATGACATATACAGAAACCGAAACTATAAGTTCGTATGCTATAAAAGGTTCCGATAATTTGGAATTGTTAAAGAATGATGTAACGGTATATAAACATACCATAAGCCTTGATGCTTCTTCGACTCAAACAGGCGGCTACGTAAAAGTTGAGGCAAAGCAAATCATTAAATCGTTGGAATTAAGAGTAAAGGTAAGTTTTACTGCAAATGATATGCAAAACACTAATTTTGATATTAATGATGCGATAAAAGTTTCGTTATATACTACCTCAGGCGAAAAAATTGGAGACTTTAAATTTGAGTATGATTCAGACGAAACCCTTCTCGTTTACATAGTATTTAGTAACGGGGATAAGGATTTAATTAAAAAAGTAATGCCAAATTTATATGATTTTGAGCAAACCCTTTTTGATGAATTTGATTCGCTTGACATTAAGTAGAAATTATTATTAAAAGAAAAAGGCTGCTTAAAGGCAGCCTTTTTTTTGACAACCCTCTCTTTTTTTAGTATCTTATATAAAAATTTTAGACTATGGACGATAAGTTAATAGACATTGCTACAGACAGTTATTCTAAGGCTGTTGTGTTAAAAAGTTTTCTTGAATCGAATGGGATAGAATGTTTTCTTAAAAATGTTAATATTATTCAGGGAGCTGTATCCGAGGGAGTTAAAGTGCAAATAAGCGAAGCCGATGTTCCTAGGGCGTTGCAATTACTAACGGAGATGAATAAAAAGGAGGATACGCAAAAATTTGAACAGCATTTAAGAAAAATTCTTGTTCCTATTGATTTTTCGGTTCCTTCGGAAAATGCGGCTCGATTTGCTGTTATGCTTGCTGCAAAGTATAATGCAGAGGTTAAATTGTTGCATGTTTTTAATTCTCCTGTAGTAGATATGATTCCTTTTTCCGATATGTCTAGTATTCAGGTAGATTTTGATATAAACTACCACGTGCTTTACAAAACGGCAAAGCAGCGTTTAATTAAATTTACCAATAATATAAAAGAGTTTGCTAATCATATGGGATTGGCAAATTTATCTATTGGATACACGTTACGTGAGGGATATGCTGCTTATGGAATTATTGAAGTTAGCCAAAGGTATAAGCCTGGTATAATTGTGATGGGAACAAAGGGCGAGGGCTTTAAAAATACCGAATTGGTAGGAAGTGTTGCCAGCGATGTATCAAAGGAAACACATTTGCCATTGTTGGTTATTCCGGAAAAAGCCGTGCTTAAAGGTGTTGATGAAGTTAAGAAAGTGCTTTATGCTACAAACTTCGACGATAGCGATTATCGCTCAATACGAAAGTTGATTAGGATTCTTGCTCCATTTAATATTGAGTTGTATTGTGTTAGCGTGTCGGAGAAAAAGCCAACCGATACAGCGAATGCTCTTATGGAAAACTTGAAAAGTTACTTAGGGAATGTTAATCCGAAATTAAAGGTTTCCTGCTCTTTCCTTGAAGGAAAGGATGTGGTCCAAACTTTTTTGGATTTTGTTAAAACCAATCAGATAAATTTGGTCGCGTTGACGTCAATTAAAAGAAGCCTTATTTATAAGTTATTAAATCCCGTTTTATCAACACAAATGCTTTACAAATCAGAGGTTCCATTGCTTTTGTTTCGGGATTAGTAATAAAAAAGTCGTATGTAAATACGACTTTTTTTATTTGATTAAGAATCGAATTATTCAGTTTCCATATTATGGAATACGTTGGTAACATCCTCGTCTTCCTCGATTCTTTCAATAAGTTTTTCAATTTCGGTTTGTTGTTCTAAGGATACGGTTTTTGTATCATTAGGAATCCGTTCGAATTGGAAATTTAAGATGTTTAATCCTTTTTCTTCCAGAAAACGTTGAATTGGTCCAAACTGTGTAAAATCTGCAAATATTATAATATTGTCATCTTCAGCAAACACTTCTTCTACTCCAAAATCTATGAGTTCGAGTTCAAGTTCATCCAATGGCATTGATTTGTTGTTTTCGATTCTAAAGGAGCATTTACGTTCAAAGATAAAATCGAGCATTCCCATCGTTCCCAACGATCCTCCAAACTTATTAAAGTAACTGCGAATATTTGCAACTGTTCGGGTAGGGTTGTCCGTAGCAGTTTCTACTAAAATGGCAATACCGTTAGGTCCGTAACCTTCGTAAACCACTTCTTTATAATCCTTTGTATCCTTATCCGTAGCCCTTTTTATTGCCCTTTCTATGTTATCCTTGGGCATATTTTCGGATTTGGCATTTTGGATTAAAAGCCTTAGTTTCGGATTCATGTTGGGGTCGGAACCACCTGCTTTTACTACCATGGTAATTTCTTTTCCCAAACGGGTGAAAACCCGTGCCATATTTCCCCAGCGCTTTAGTTTACGTGCTTTACGGTATTCGAACGCTCTTCCCATACATTAATAAATTTTGGGTGCAAACGTACACTTTTTACGCTTTTTTAGCAAGAGAAATTTTTGCAGAAATTATAAATAAGCCTATTTTTGATGGTGTATGCCTTTTTAATATGATATTATAATTTGGATGTAAAGACGTTATAAATAAAATTCATAAGCATGAAATCGAGAAGTGATTTAACTCAACGTGAAATAGATCAAATACTTAATAAGTGCAATGTGTGCAACGTTGCTATGGTTGATAACGAAGGAGATCCATACGTTCTCCCCTTTAATTTTGGTTATAATGAAGGGAGTATATACATTCATTCTGGTCCAGAAGGTAAGAAAATTGATATATGGAATAAAAATTCGAAAGTTTGTATGTCGTTTAGTACCGATTATGAACTAAAGCATCAAAGTCCCAATGTTGCCTGCTCGTATTCGATGCGTTATAGGAGTGTGCTTGTATATGGTAGCGTTGACGAAATTAAGAATTTAGATGAAAAGAAGAAGGTTTTAAATATTATTATGCAGAAGTACACTGGTAGAAACGATTTTGAATACAATGAGCCTGCTCTTAAAAATGTGAAAGTGTTTGTTGTTGTTCCCTATAAGATAGAAGCAAGAGCATACGGGTATTAATTTGTTATTTTTTCAATAAAAGTGCATATACTTTAAAAAATACTTTATATTTATTGTGAAGTTATTATAATGCTGATTATGGCAAAGGTAAGAGATCTTAAAAAGGATATTAAATACATGGTAAAGCAATTCTTAAACGAGTGCTATACCCAGTTGTCTTTTGCACCTGGGTTAAACCAAGAGAATATTCTTGATGTTATAGCAGATGTTTTAGAATTGCAGAAAAAGATGCTTTCTCAACTTTCTCGTAAAGATTATTCCAGAGGGGAAAAGGTAAAGATTAACTACAAGGCAATAGCCAACGATTTTTATAATAAAATTTTGGAACTTACGGAACGGCTACATTCCATTGATGACTAATTAAGGACGATATTTTTTTAAATCTTTAGATAGTAATTTGCTACTTCCATTTGTAACGTTGTTTAACAATTCGTGAAATTTTGGCCCGTGGTTTTTAATAAGGGTATGGCATAGTTCATGCAAAATTATGTAATCAACCAAGTAAGTCGGTAATTTCATTAGATACATACTCAGGCTAATATTGTTTTTCGAAGAACAGCTACCCCAGCGTGTTTTTGCTTTTCTTACGGAAACTTTTTGATAATGAAATCCGTGCTTTTCAGCAAGTTGTTTTACCTTTTCGGGTAGTATCAACTTTGCTTCTCTTTTCCAAACGGAATCCCGGGCGTTTATAATTAGTGTATTAATCGTTTCTGGATTTTTTGTTGAAGAGGGTATTTTTAGGTTGGCTTCATCGTTAGTGAATGTTAGGGTAGGTTTGGAAATTTTATCGTTGAGTGTGGTTCTTAGTGTAAATAGTTGAGTGGTAATAGTTGTGTTTATATCGAAAAATTCTTTACCGATTTCTATTCCTTCTTTTTTTTGAATTATCCAATCTTTCTTCGAGAGTACAAAGTCCTCTGCAATTTTAAATGATAAATTGTACGGAATGGTAACACTTACCTCTCCTGTTTGCTTTACTCTAATTGTAAGCCTTCGTGCTCTTGGATTTCTTTTATATTTAATGTTTCCAATAGAAACATAGCGTACTACAGTAGAAGACGCAGTGTTACGAACTTTCATTTAAAATTGCTCAAAAATTATTTTTGCATTATCCATATACCTTTAAAGTTCGAAGAGTAGCGGGCTTTTTCTCTTTCTGCTTGTTCTCTGGACGATAATGCAGCAATGGAAACTGAAAAAAGGTTGTTTTTGCGTTTTATTACGTATGCTTTGTATCCTTGGCGCTCTAATTTTTTTACTAAGTTGTTGGCATTTACTTGATTGCTAAAACTTCCAACAATGAGGTGGTACTTTTTTATTTCGGAATTAACCTGTTTGTTAGGAGCCTTTAATTCCTTTTCTATTAGATCTTCAGCCGAAATATTTTTGGATGTTTCCTCTACTTTTGTTGGTTTACCTTGGGATTCAATTGAGTCTGCCGCTTGTTTAAAATTGCTAGGCATATCAATATTTGTAGAACTGGATGAGTCAGCCGAAAGGCTTACTTTCGAATTCTCCAAAAAGTTGTCATCGCTTGTGTCGATAGAGGGAGTGTTTACCAAAACTCGAATGATGTAGGCTGCCAAAACAGCGACACAAATTGAAATTACTACAAATGAAGCAATAATGGTAATTCGTTTTCCTACGTGTTTTTTGTTTTTTGTAGTAAGATTCTTTTTACTCATATCCGGTTGATTGTTACCGTTGGCTGAATTTGTGGCGCATTCTTCTTCACTATCTGGAGTTTCGTCAATAAACTCCATAGCGTTTCCGTCAATTTCGTCATTAGGTGTATCCGAACTTATATCCTCACTCTGCAAACGGTTTTGTTCCTTTGCATCCTCTTTTTCACTGGTATCTGAACTAACGATGTCGTGATTTTGTTTGGTAGAGTTTTCAACGTTATTCGTTTCGTTTGTTTTATTGGAAATTTTGTCCGACAGATAGATTGACCCTTTTTTGTCTTGAACAAGGTAGCCTATGCCTGAAAGTTCCAGATATGATTTTTTTGCTATTTTTTCTTTGACAGATATAATGAATTCTTCGATTTTTTTGTTGGCCTCAAGTTTGCTGATTCCAAATTGTTTTACAATTAGCTCTTCGAATTTGCCATCATTATATTTTAGGAATGGGCTAAAGGTTATGCTTACTTTACCATTTTCTGTTGATTCTTTGTGCAAAAAAGCGCCAAATCCAGGAATTATTAATCTGGCTTCGTTCTTAATGGTTTCTACAACGAAATTTAGATCCATACCTTACAAGTAAAATGTTACCGTAAAGGTACTTATTTTAATCATAATCAATATAAAACCTCTGAATGTTTTAAAAAGCAAACAGCACGGTTATTTGATAAACGAAATTCTTCTGCTAATTTTTAACAGGTAGAACTTTATTTATGGCATCCCTTATTCTATCGACAGAGTAGGGTTTTGTTAGTAAGTAATCGAAACCTACATTTTTAAAGTCATCGAAAAAGGTAGCGGGATTATGAGCCGTTAACGCAATAATTGGGGTGAACTTTAACGGCGATGGTAAATCCTCGCGGATGTGTTTTGTCGCTTCAAGTCCGTTCATAACGGGCATTTCAATATCCATTAGGACAACGTCGATGCTGTTATCCTTTTGAAGTTTTTCAATGGCCTCTTTACCATTTTGTGCTTCTACACATGAGTCGCACACATTTTTTAAAATTTCCATAAGGAGCAGTCGATTAACAAGAATATCATCGACAATCAAAACTCTAGTCATAGTAAAATGCTTTTTAGCCTAATCGGCTTAATGTTTTTAAAATATCGTAGCTAATTACCTTGATAAACTTTTTATCCATTTCAATAATTTTATCATGCTTAAACTCGGAAAGTGTGCGGATTAAACTTTCCTTTGTTGTGCCGCATAGTTCTGCAAGTTCAAGTCGAGTAAGGGGAATTCTGAATTGGGGTGCATTAAAGAGCTGTTCGGAAAAGTACAGTATTAAATCGGCCACTCTTCCGGGTAGTTGTTTGTGTAGCAATCCTGTTATACGGTTAATGTTAAAAATGGTATTATAGCTTATAAGTTTTGCCGTTTCAGTTGCAAAACGGGCATTGCTTTCCATTACTTGTATAAAGGTGTCGATGTTTATGAAAACAACCTTTGATTGTTCGATGGCGGTAACTGTAAAATTTATGGAGTTGGAGTCGAACAGCGATACTAATCCGGCAAATTTTCCATCATTGTCAAGCTTAATAATTATATGCTTATCCTTTCGGAGTTCTCGTGATATTTTTACCAATCCGTGTTGAAGGTATATTATGTTGTTCGATTTAGAACCCTGCTTAATTATTGTTTCCTTTTTGTTAAATTCAACAATACTAATGCTTTGAATAAATAGCGCTTTTTCCTGTTTACTTAAGATGCAGTTTACAGGCATTTGACAGTTCTCGAATATGTTGTCAAAATCAATCATTTAAGGAGAACTAATGATGGTTCTGTTATAATTGTTTAGCTTTTTAAATTTATACCTTATTTCATATTTATCAAACACGATATTAAAAAAGATGATTTAAATCATTTAAAATATACGGTTAATCTCATTGTAATCCGTAAAGAATTAAAGTTTTATCAAACTATATTTGTTATAAAATAGGACGGGCGAAATATTTAGTTCGTTTTTATGCTTCAAAAAATATATGGGGAGTTATGAATAGTAGGTTTATTTTAATTGTTGATGATTCGGTTACTAATCAGGTTTTTTTAGATGCGCTTCTAAAAGAGGAGGGGTACCGAACCAAAACTGCTGGTAATGCAGTTGAAGCCTTTGATATTCTTAAAAACGATGTTCCTCAGTTAATTCTTCTCGACTTGCTTATGCCCCGAAAAAATGGGTTTGAGTTACTGTCAGAAATAAAGGAAAATGATAGGCTAAAGAATATTCCCGTTATTGTTGTTTCGGCTGTTGACGAGGTTGCCTATAAAGAACGATGCTACAGCATGGGGGTAGATGATTTTTTTGTAAAACCTATTGATATAGAAGCGTTTTTAAGGACTGTTGCAAAATATACTAATTTGAACCAAAAGTAATCAGGCTAATTATGATAGGAAATAGGCAAAGTATTAATAATTATTTGGCACAAGTTGATTTGAAAATAGTGGAACTTCTTGAATGTGCTTCCAACGATTTTTTGAGCCTTAACGAGGATTTTAAACAACTCTACAAATTTGCCACTACCATATCGGAGAATGCCGAACATATATTCAAGTTACTAACCGACGACGAATTGAATAGTGCTATCGAAATTTTAGATAAGCATTTTATTGATATATCAAAAGCGTACTTAACCTTTAATAGAAATGTCGAGCATAATATAAAGGTAATTAAGGGAAATATTGCCTTAATAAGTAACATCAAATTTCACTCGAAAAATATTAACCAAAACCTGCTTACCATTAAGTTTTTAATTGCGAATCTAAAGTTGTCGCAACTTAAAACAACGTTGGATGTAAAAGAAATTACGGATACGTTAAGGTTGTTCAACAGCATTGTAAATAGGTTAAAAATTTTTGAGTTAGATTTTGGCAATCTATTAAACGAAGCGCAACGAAAGCAGCGTGTTGCGGTAGGACAGTTAAACAAATATTTGTCGGAATTATCGCAAAATTTCAACTTTGCCTTGGAACGGTTACACCTGTTAATAATATCCCATTCGGAGAAGCAGCAGGAAATAAAGCGCAGACTCCCGGTTTTAAGGGAAAATAGCGAATCAATATCGGAGAGCACTTCGAAAATCATTACTAACTTACAGTACCACGATATTATTCGACAAAAAATAGAACACGTACAGGTTTCGCATAAAGAAATTCTCAATAGTATCGAAAATATTGATATTGGGGATGATAGTACTATTAAAGAGTACCATAGTAAGTTAAGGAATATGGCCAACATTCAGTCGGCATTGTTGGTAAGGGCTAACAAGGAGTATCAAAAGGCGATTGAAGAAATAACCCAAATGTTTCGCGATTCTAATAATAGAACGCGTGAGATTGTTTCGTTATATACCGATTTAATAAGGATTCAAGGCGATGAAAGCACCAGTAGCGTTACAAATTTAAGTGACGATTTTAATGGGTTAATAATCCCTCTTAAGTCAACAGCAATACTTAGCGATAAAACAAAAAGAGAATTTGTAACACTTTTCGACTTAACAAACGATTTGTTGAATAGCATTGATTGTGACGAAAAACAGAAACTTTATGACGATTTGTTTAACACAACACAACGGCTAAACGACTTTTTAATATCATTCGAAGGTGAAAGAGCAATTATAGGGCAAATTCAAGATGTAAGTAGAGATCTCGAAAAATCTGTTCAGTACTTGCAGACATTAGCGTTTGAGTTAAAGCAAAATCAGCGAAATTTGATTAATACAGAGGTTGATGTATCATTTGATTTAAAATCGAGCGTGAACGAAATTGTTGATGGAATAGCATCTATCATGGAGAAACTTTTGGCAACCGAGGAGGAGGAAAATCAACTGCTAGAGACAAATTTAGCGCTTAGCCACGATATGATGAAAGTATCAACATCGTCGTCAAGCAGAATTAAATATTACGATTTATTCGAAAAGCGAATTATAGAAGTAATTCAAATACTGAACAATATTTTTAGAGAAGTAAGCGGCGAAAGCGAATTTGTAGCCGACGAAGCGGAACTCGAGTTTATGAAAAGGTTTTATACAATGAATTCCGAGCACGAAATTCACGATAATTTACTCAATAACGAAGAGGTCGATAACGATACTAAGGGAAATGTTGATGACGAATCGATAAGCGATGTAGAGTTTTTTTAAACCAGATTACAGTTAACCTGAAAAATATGCAAAAGAATTATTCTATTAAGAAAGAAAACAAGGGGAATATAATACATGTTACCCTTGGAGGCGATTTAACCCTTAACAATATTAAAAAGTTAAAGGATGAATTTTTGACGTTGTTAAACGCCGGAAAATCAGTTAAGGTAAAAATCGCAAATGTCGAAAACATTGACCTTGGATTTATTCAACTTTTTCAATCATTTATTTGGACGGCAAAACAAAGTTCAACAGATATTCAGTTTACCTTGGATTTAAACGACCAGCAAAACATACTGTTAAGTAATGCTGGGATAACATTAAAGAATTAACCTGAAACCTAAATAAATTATGGCGAAAACAATCCTAATTGTTGATGATTCTGAAAGTATTCGGGAAGTAGTCAATTTTACCCTGCAAAACGAAGGTTACGATGTTTTGATAGGTGTAGATGGTAAAGATGCTCTGAAATATTTGGATGGAAGGGCAATAGATTTAATTATTACGGACTTGCACATGCCCGAAATGGATGGCATAGAGTTAATTAAAAATGTCCGGAGAATGGGAACTTATGAGCGAATTCCAATACTGTTTCTTACTACGGAATCGCAAACTGCAAAAAAAATAGAGGCTAAGGAAGCCGGTGCTACAGGCTGGATTATTAAACCTTTTGTTCCTGCAAAATTAATAGCTGCAATAAATAAAGTGATTAGATAATGGATAGCTTTAAGAAGAAATTTGTTGAAGAGGCCATGGAGTTAATCGACAAACTCGAAGGTGCTCTGCTAGATTTAGAAAAGAACCCACAAGATGCAGATATAATTCAGCAGGTTTTCAGAATTATGCATACCCTGAAAGGGAACAGCAGCATGTTTGGTTTTGATCTTATCGATCGCTTTACACATAATTTGGAAACCATATACGACCGTATTCGGAATGGGGAACTTTCTGTTAATAGCGAAATACTTAACGTTACATTTGCCTCTGTTGACCATTTAAAAGAGTTGCTTAACGAGGACAACTATAACGATCCCGATTTTCAAACCGTGCATAACGGGCTAATGCTTCAGATTAATTCACTTATAAATAAGGATGATTCGGAAAAACAGGATAAGGTTGAAGGGCAAGAAGCAAAGGAAGAAAAGAAACCAGTAGCACCAGCACAACGCGCTACATATTACGTTCTTTTTGAACCCAGCAATGGTATATTTAGTAATGGCACAAATCCTTTGTACCTTATGGATGAGTTATATTCGCTAGGAAAGGTATATAATTTTTGTCATTTCAATAGATTACCCTCTTTGCAGAGCATTGACCCGGAGTTATGCTATGCTTATTGGGAAACAATTTTAAGTACCGATAAGGACATTAACGATATAAACGATGTATTCATTTTTGTAGAATCTGATGCAAAGTTGGAAATTCAGAAGATTAGTGATATTGATTTGACGGAAGATAAAGAATTTGTTGAAGAGGTTAAAAAATTAGCAAAAGTCCAAAAGGACATTGGCTTAGTTACTGCGCAACGTATTGCAAATCAAGCATCGGCTAGGTTGAATAAGAAAAAAACAGAAGTTATAGTTAAAGAGCGAATAGGATTTAAGGACAAGTCTGCATCGAGCATTCGTGTGTCGTCCGATAAACTGGACAGTCTGATGAATTTAGTTTCGGAGTTGGTTACTACTCAGGCACGGTTGAGTTTGTTTTCCGAACAGGTTAATGTTCCGGGATTAGTTCCGATTGTCGAGAATGTGCAAAAGTTATCGCGGCAACTTCGCGATATAGCATTTAGCATAGTGCTTATTCCTATCGAAAATTTATTTGGACGTTTCCAGCGGTTAGTTCGGGATTTATCTATTGAATTAAAAAAGGAAGTGGAATTTATTACCGAAGGAGCCGACACGGAGTTAGATAAAACTATTATTGAAAATCTTTCGGATCCTTTAATGCACATACTTCGCAACAGTATGGATCATGGCATTGAGGAAGCCGGCATTAGGCTTGCTGCAGGTAAACCTACCAAAGGAAAAATTGTTCTGAAAGCGTTTTATTCAGGGGCAAATGTAATAATTCAAGTAACCGACGACGGAGCTGGTATCGATCCTGATTTGATTAGGGAAAAGGCTATTCAAAAAGGCATAATTTCACCTGAAAAGAAGTTAACTAAGAAAGAAACGCTGGAGTTAATCTTTTTACCGGGCTTTTCGACGGCTAAAAAAGTTACCGATGTTTCGGGTCGTGGTGTGGGAATGGACGTTGTAAAAAAGAAAATATCGAATATTAGGGGCGAAGTTGATGTAGAATCGAATGTGGGAGAAGGCACTACCATTACCATTAAGTTGCCTTTAACTTTATCGATAATCGATGGCCTTTTGGTAAGCATCGATAGTTCGCCTTACGTTATTCCTCTTGCTGCAATAGATAAAATATATGCTGTAGAGAAAAAGCAGATTTACGATACCTTTAATAATTTGGTTACGCTCGACGGAAATCAAATTCCGTTTTTCAGCCTTCGAAAAGAGTTTAACCTAAGCCAGAGTACCAATGACTTAGAGCAAGCAGTGGTAGTTAACTTTGCCGATAATAGGGTGGCTTTGGTAGTTGACCATGTTATAGGAGAGTATCAGGCAGTTTTGAAGCCTCTGGGACGGCACTATAAGAATCATGATATATTCTCGGGTGCAACAATTTTGGGCGACGGAACGGTTGCTTTGGTTATGGATACAAACAAAATTATCAAGGATTTTTCGGGAGTGAAACACCTGTTTACTAAAAAAGAAAAATAGAACTTAAAAAATAACGAGTTATGGAAACTACAAATAAAAACAGTCTTAATTCATACTTGACATTTAAACTTGGCGACGAAGAATTTGCTGCACATGTTAGCAAGGTGCTTAACATTTTAGAAATGGTTAAAATTACGCAGGTTCCAAAGGCTCCTACTTACTTAAAAGGAGTAATTAACCTTCGTGGTGCAGTATTGCCGGTTATAGATGCCCGTATTAAGTTTGGCATGGACGAGGCTGAATATACAAACAATACCTGCATAATTGTAATGGATATCGATTTTGATGGAGAATCCGTTCATGTTGGAGCTATTGTCGATTCTGTACAAGCTGTGTTGGAAATTGATAATTCGCAAATTATGCCACTACCAACATTGGGCAGTCGTTATAAATCGGAGTTTATAGTGGGAATGGCAAAGGTTGACGAAAAGTTTATTATCGTTCTAAATATGGATGCGGTTTTTTCCGTGGACGAAATTACTGAATTACAAACACAAAACATTAAGGAAGAAGAAACTGAAGAGACTTCCAGCAAGTAGTTGGTTGCAAATTTGTATGCTATTTTCAATTCATGGCCGAATTAAATTTAAACGATATATATAGGCAACAGCTTTCTGATGCGGAATTCAAAAAGTTGAGTTCTTTTATTTATAATGAATGTGGAATAAAGTTGCCGCCTATTAAGCGGGTAATGCTGCAATGTAGGCTTCAGAAACGGTTGCGGCATTTACAGCTAGGCACTTTTAAGGATTATATCGATTACTTGTTTAATTCGAATGGGGGTAATACCGAAATAATCCACATGCTTGATGTGGTTAGCACTAACAAAACCGATTTTTTTAGAGAATCATCCCATTTCGATTATATGCAAGAAACGGTTTTGCCGGAATTTGCAAAGAAAAATCAAATGGGAACGCTTAAAGTATGGAGTGCAGGATGTTCAAGCGGGGAGGAACCCTATACTTTGGTAATGGTGTTATACGAATTTGCCGAAAAAAATTCAGGTTTTAATTTTTCGATTTGGGCGACGGATATTTCTACGCGTATTTTGGAAACGGCCATGAATGGGGTTTATAAGGAAGAAAAGGTTGCGGTTGTTCCTCTTAGCCTTAAAAAGAAGTACATGCTAAAGAGCAAGGATCGAATAAATCCAACCGTTAAAATGGCGCCTCATGTAAGGTCAAAAGTGAATTTTGCGCGTTTAAACTTAATGGACGAAAAGTACTCTGTTCCAGAAACGTTCGATGTGATTTTTTGCAGAAATGTTCTTATTTACTTCGACAGAGATACGCAGGAAAGTGTAATAAACAAACTTTGCAATAAGTTAAAGCCCGGAGGATACTTGTTTTTAGGACATTCCGAATCTATATTAAATATGAATGTACCTTTAAAGCAGGTTAATCCTACAATATATATCCGGTTATAACATAAAACTAACAAGTTATGTCCGAAAAAAAAATTAGCATTTCCGATAACGAATTACTTTCAGAACTAAAAAAGCGTTTTGAGCAAAATAAAGAGGCAGTAGATGAACTCAAAAGGCTTAATGACGAATTGATCAACGTAAATAAAAAGTTGGAGGATTCGGAAGCTCTCAAAACTCATTTTATATCGAATATAACCAACGAAATTATAAATCCGTTTACTTCGATTTTAGCCCTTTCTAAAACAATATTATCCGTAGATAAAGAAAACTGGAAGAAAGTAATATCTATGGTTGCCCTAATTCATTCGGAGGCATTTAACCTCGATTTTCAGTTGAGAAACATTTTTGTTGCTGCAAAAATTGAAGCGGGCGAAATTTTTCCAGAAATATTTAAGGTAGATGTTGTAAACCTGCTCGAAAGTGTTGTAGAATCGTTCAAGTATGAATCACGGAAAAAAAATGTGACTGTTAAGTTCACCTTTAATAATGGTTCGTATAGCGAAGCCGATAAAATATTTAAGACCGATCCCGAAAAGGTTAGGTTGGTAATTTCAAATTTACTTAGCAATGCTATTAACTTCAGTTTCGAAAATGGTATTGTAGAAATAAATGCCTTACGTGAAGATAAAAGCATTATAATTAGTGTAAAAGATTATGGAGTTGGTATATCAAAGGAAAACCATGAAATAATTTTCGATAGATTTAAACGGCTCGATTCTGGAATAAATTCATTGAATCGAGGTCATGGACTGGGGCTTTCTGTCAACAAGGCAATAATCGACATGTTAGATGGTAAAATTTCCATCGAGAGTGAATTGGGTAAAGGATCATGCTTTACCATAATAATTCCGGAATCCGAGGAGCCTGTAGAGGGATTTGCCTCTGATGCTAATGAAACTTTTTTTGATACAGATGCCGATGGCACTGAGTTATTCTAAAAATCGGATAGTTTGTCAGAAGTACAATCATACTACCTATACCCATCGGCGCTGTTTGCAGAGAAGGAGGCACATTTAGTTAGCACAATATTAGGATCGTGTGTAGCTGTTTGCTTGTACGATCCCGTTTTAAACATAGGCGGAATAAACCATTTTATGTTGCCTTTATGGAATGGACAAGGGTTAGCAAGTCCTCGTTATGGAAACATTGCCATAGAACGATTGATAGAGCGCATGCTTTTATTAGGTTCCAAGAAAGGTAATTTAAAAGGGAAAGTTTTTGGAGGAGCCGAGGTTATTGAAACCAAAGTGGCTAATTTTTATATAGGAGAACGAAACATAAAAGTTGCAGTAGATATGTTATTGGAGCAAAATATTCCTATTGTAGCAAAGAGTGTTGGCGGAAAATTAGGACGTAAAATATTGTTTAATACGCAAACAGGCGAAGTAAAACAAAAGTATATTGAGAAGCAAAATCTTTAATTTGGTATTTTATGCAAAAAACTCGAGTTTTAATTGTTGATGATTCTGCGCTAGTTAGGCAAACATTATCGGAAATAATATCGTCCGATCCTGAATTGGAAGTTATGGGCGTAGCTGCAGATCCTTACTTTGCTGCAAAGAAGATTGCCGATCAAGTTCCCGATGTAATTACGCTTGATGTGGAAATGCCCAGAATGGATGGCTTAACATTTCTACGAAAAATAATGACCCAGCATCCTATTCCTGTGCTAATTATTTCAAGTCTTACCGATAGAGCTACTCAAATGGGGCTAAGAGCGTTGGAGTATGGGGCTGTGGATATTATTACAAAACCGCAACTTAACACGAAACAATTTTTCGAAGAATCTAAGATTAGAATTTGTGATGCGGTAAAAGCTGCGGCAAAGTCAAGGGTAAATCGTCGGCGAATAACGGAAGCAGCCCAAAATGTAGAGCCTAAACTTTCGGCTGATGCCGTAATTGCTAAATCCAGTTTGCCAAAGGGACAGATGATAACTACCG
Source organism: Bacteroidales bacterium (assembly GCA_020636845.1). Lineage (GTDB taxonomy): Bacteria > Bacteroidota > Bacteroidia > Bacteroidales > Tenuifilaceae > JACJXD01. Next base: position 182,691 of record JACJXD010000001.1, read on the forward strand.
ATAAAGTATTGGCAGTAGGGGCATCTACCGGTGGTACTGAAGCCATTGCAAGTTTTTTAATGGCTATGCCGGTAGATTGTCCGGGTATTGTAATTGTCCAGCATATGCCCGAAAAGTTTACCACATCATTTGCTAACAGGCTGAACGATATTTGTGCAATAACGGTAAAAGAAGCACAAGATGGCGATAGCGTTTTGCAAGGACAGGCTCTTATTGCTCCGGGAAATTACCATATGATGTTAAAGCGTAGTGGTGCAAGGTATTATGTTAATGTTACCGAGGGACCGTTGGTAAACAGGCATCGACCTTCGGTTGATGTGCTATTCAGAAGTGTTGCTAAGTATGCCGGGCCTAATGCAATTGGAGTTATTATGACAGGGATGGGTGATGATGGGGCAAAAGGGTTATTGGAAATGCACGATACAGGTTCTTACACAATTGCGCAGGACGAAAAGTCGTGTGTAGTATTTGGAATGCCTCGTGAAGCAATAAAATTAGATGCTGCCGATCAGGTTATGCCTCTCGACGAAATGGCTCCTTTTATAATAAAAAAGTTCCGATACTAGGCAATTATTCGTAAAATACCTGATATTTTTTTCGTTGGATTTAAAAATTGCCTATTTTTAAAGACAAAATAATAAATGCTATGGAGCGGAACTATTCCTTGCCTTATGTTATTAAGATGACATTTCTTGGTTTTGTGGGAGGATTACTATTTACTCTACTATTCCTTTTTATATCAGCGCTTTATTACAATTATGCCTTTTCGGCATCGGGTATTGCATCGCTTCACAGGTTTATTCCCGTATTTTACGTTATCGACTTATTGCCGATCATTGCTGCCATAGTTTCATTTTTTACATTTAAGCATATATCCAAAGTTAAGTGTGAGACAGAAAAGTCTGTTCAGGATGAAATTCATAAGCAGCGGAAATTGTACAGGTTTGTTGAGAAATTGAGGGAAGGAGATGTTTATGCCGATTATGAACCCGATGAAACTTACGCTTTAGGTAAGGCTATTATAAATCTTCGCGATAATCTTCGTAAAAGTAGCGAAGAACAAAACGAGAGGCAAAAAGAAGACGAACAACGCAGGTGGAGTGCCGAGGGAATGGCTCGATTTGGAGAAATACTTCGTCAGAACAATGATGATATTGAAGAACTTTCATTCCAAATTATAAAGAATCTGGTTAACTACGTTGGAGCCAATCAGTCCGCCTTTTATGTTATTGAGGAGGATGGAGGAGAAAAAGTCTTTCGAATGACAGCAGCCTATGCATACGAAAGGCGCAAGTATGCCGATAAAATATTGCCATGGGGTGAAGGGCTGGTTGGTGCATGTGCATTAGAGAAGAATACTATTATACTAAAAAAAGTTCCGGATTCATACTTGAATATAACTTCTGGGTTAGGTAAAGCAAATCCTCGTGCCTTAATTTTAATTCCTTTAAAAGTAAACGAAGAAGTACATGGCGTTATAGAAATTGCGTCGTTTAGTATTTTTGAAAAGTATCAGGTAGAATTTATGGAGAAGGTGGCCGAGAGTATTGCCACAACTATATCAACTGTTAAAATAAACTTGCAAACGGCAAGGTTACTCGAAGAATCAAGAAAGCAAGCTCAGGAGTTGGCCGAGAAGGAAGAGCAGATGCGTCAGAATATGGAGGAGTTACAAGCAACACAGGAAGAGGCAACTCGTCAATCCGAAAAGTTCATAAGTTTTTCTAATTCCGTTAACCATACTTTAATTAGAGCCGATTTTGATGTTAACGGAACTCTACTATACGCCAACCTGAAATTTTTGCAAAAATTAGAGTATTCCGCCAATTCGGAAGTTGAAGGAAAAAATATCGATTTATTTATAAATAAGAAAGATAGAGTTTGGTTTAACGAGATTTGGAAAAATCTGAGCAAGGGCGGGAAACATTTTGAGGGTGATATGAAGTTGCTTTCGAAGACAGGCATAGATTTATGGACAATTGCCACATTTACCTGCGTTCGTAATGCTAATGGAGGAGTAGATAAAATTTTGTTTCTTGGAATAGATACAACCGAGCAGAAAAAGCAAAGTTTGGATTTCGAAGGTCAAATAAATGCGCTAAACCGTTCTTCCATTAAAGCCGAATTTAGTCCAACTGGTGATTTGTTAGATGCTAACGACAAATTCTTGTTAACTCTGGGGTATGCTTTAAATTTTGCAAAGGAGAAAACAATATTCGAGTTTGTTCCATCCTCGGAAAAGAAATCGCTTGAAAAACTTTGGGACGACGTAATTCATGGAATTCCCTTTGAAGGACAGTTGAAAATTGTAACTGTTCAGGAAGCAGAAAGATGGTTACGTTGTACATTTACTGCTGCTAACGATATGTACGACGAAGTTGCCAAGGTAATTCTTGTAGCCTACGATGTTACTCGCGAGAAAATTATGGAGCAGGAAACCCAATTGCAAACCGAGCAATTGAAAAAACAGGAGGAAATGCTTCGTAATAACGAGGTTGAACTTAATCGCAAGTTGAGGGAAGCGAAAGAAGAGGTGAAGAACCAGTTTAAGGAAATTGAAAAGGTAAAAATTCGTAATGAGAAAACGCTGGAAGGATTCCTCGATGCCATTATTACAACAGACCATGATGGAATAATCCAGTTCTTTAATAGAGCTGCCGAAGAACTTTTTGAGATAAAACGCGAGGAAGTAATTGGGCAGAGCATTCGTATTTTATTCCCTGACGAAAGAATCGGTAACGATGAATTTTTGGATGCCTATCTTAATCCAGAGAAGGAAAAGATAACTGGACAACGCAAGGAAGTTACCATATTCACCAAAAGTGGAAACGACATTACCGTGTTAATGCTAATTACTGAAGCAAAAATTGGACGGGAAGTAACCTATACTGCCTTTATTCAAAACATTTCTGTTGATTTGTTTTAGTGCTTCATTCATCAAGTCATTATTATGACATTTCGGGAAACTGAAGGAGAAATTTGAGCGTGTAAGCCCGATATTTCTTCTATTTATTGTTTGCTTGAGGAATCCTTTTTCAAAAGGTTTATGATACTGGAAATGTTAAATTCGTTTCTGTAAACAAAATATCCCGTAACAAAAATTACGAGTATTTGAATTGCTGTGTGGGTAAAATAACTTATGCTGGGCAAAAATTCGTGTATTACTATTAGCGATAGTATATATGCAAAAGGAAAAACGAATATCTTTTTAAAGTTTACATTGAATTTGTAAAAGTTTCTTACAAAAACAAATAGTAGTACCACCTGAACAATCTTTGTGAAAAAACTGCCCCAAACAGCGCCATTAATTCCATCGAATTTTATAAGCAAATAAGTCGTTACTATTTGAAATGCAGCCGTAATACCAAAAACAATGGGCATAATTTTGGTCTTTTGAAAGTAAAATATTGGCATGGAAAGATAGTAGTACCAAACACGGACGATTCTTCCTGCGAATAGCAATGGCAATAATGCAAAAGAGGCATATAATTCCTTGTTATTAACAACCACTGGAACTAATAGGGGAACTAGTATGTAGTAAAAAGGGACAAATAAGATGTTTACCATTGTGAAAGTGTGAAAGTACTTATTAATTTCAATGTCTCCTGCAGGCTTATCGCCTCTTTGTTTCCACAACTTAAAAATTTTAGGAGATATGGCTCCGGATAATCCATTCTGAATAAATTCGATGGCCATTGATATTTTAACAGCAAAGTCGAAAATGGCAACCGATTTCTCGGACATCAATCCAAGGATAAAGTATCTGTCTATGTTATTTATTATCCAGAATAAAATGTTGTATATGTAAAGAGGTGCTGAATAGCTAAGCAGCCGTTTTAGAACTACTAAGTCGAACTTTAGCCTACTTTGACTAATAAGAAATACGATTGACCAGATAAATGTTACTAAGGCGCCGGAAAATCGTCCCCATACAGGCGCTGCAAGCGATAATGGCTTTAAGTACAATCCTACTATTGTAACAATAAGAACAAGACTAAAATGAACGACATTAGACCAAAAATAGGGAAGAGGCTTTTCTCTATATATCTGTAGTGTAGTGTATGACTTAAAAATACCATTAAATAGTCCTGTTAGTAACGATAAAAAGCCGTATGGAAAGAAGTGTAAGTCTTTTCCTGGGTAAGCAACAGAAAAAATATAATTTCCTATTGAGGAAAAGAGTAGCAGTAATCCTCCGCTGTATAATAGCATAAAAAGGGTCGAAGTTCCGATGAACTTTTCCCTTTCTTCTTTAACCGAACTGTAATGGATATAGTTTAACCCCATAAAATTGTCGGTAGCAAATGTGAAAAGAACCCTAGCTAGTTCGCTGAGTACTATGTAAATTGCCAGAAGCCCAAAATCGGAAGTAGAAAGCAAGGTATGATTCCCGTAGAAAGGGAGTAGAATAATGCTTGATGCCAATGGCAATGCACCAATAATGGTGTAAACTAACGACGATTTTATGAAAGATTTAGATATCACTATGTACTAAACTAGATTATTTGGACAAAGATATCTTTTGTTTGCTATTATTAAATTATATAATGTAGATAAAAGAAACAGATTACAAACATACACCATGTAATATAGTCTAATTAATGCAATAAAAGATTTTTGAGTTTTGGCTTTCTTTATACTTTTAAACAGTTTGTATATCTGTAATAACCTTTCTATTTTTGTTGTTATGCTTATTTCCCGTAGGTAATTATTAAAGAACGAAGAATAAATTAGATAATATGGAAAGTGAAAAATTATTTAAAGATGTAAAAAATAAGTATTTACTGCACCGGTATATAAAGACATTTCAGTTTATTGAGAAGTTTACTACCAAAGATGAACTTATTTTGGATTTAGGTACAGAAAATTTGTTTTCAAACAAGTTAAAAGGAGTCGGATATAATATTAGTAATACAGAGGGACAAGACTTTGACATAGATTATATTGTACAAAATAATAGAATTGTAGATGTAACCTTTGCACTAGAAATATTAGAGCACTTGGTTTCTCCATTTCCTTTATTAACAAACTTGAAATCAAAAAAACTTATTGCCACAGTTCCACTTAGATTATGGTTTAATACGGCCTATAGGCATCCTAAAAATGAATGGGATTGGCATTACCATGAATTTGAAAGTTGGCAATTCGATTGGTTACTCAGGAAAAGCGGTTGGAAAATTATTTATACAGAAAAATGGAATTCGCCGTTGACGAAGGTTGGGGTTAGACCTATAATAAGAGCATTAACTCCCAGATATTATGCTGTATATGCTGAACGAATTTAGTTAAATTGATTTCAAATTAAAATTCTTATCAATAAATTTGTTTGGTCTGGAGTTATTCGTTTGTTCCGATTTTATGTGTAGAATTATACACACACCAACTATTTCAACATATACCTGTACATTATGATTGGGTTGTATCCTTCAAAATCTACAAACTTTTCAATTTTTAGATTTGATGCTAACTTTTTTAAATATCAACAGATGCACTTTCAACTAATATTACTTTTAAGTTTGGAGTTTTATAAATAAGTTTTGTAATTGCACTAAGAAGTTATTTACTTTCACTAGGTGAAATTTTTATATGTACAATTTTATTTCAATAAAAACAGTTAGTCGAATTGATGATATAAATTTACCAATACTGTTCCATCCTTTGACCAGTTGTATTTTTCCCTGACCCATTTTTGCCCGTTTTCTATATTTCTTCCAACCTTTAGTGTCTCTTTATGAAGTTCAAGAAAAGTTTTGGAAAGACTTTCAACATTCCTGTCTTCAAAGCATTTTCCTGTCCCTGTCTCTGTCAATATCCTTTTTAGTGGTTTGCAGTCGGACGATAAAATAGGTATTCCGGCATACATATACTGGAATATTTTGTGGGGTAGTGTTGCATCGGTGTGGGGTGAACGGATGTGCGGGATAATTGCATAGTCAGATTGGCTTACCAGTTTCAGCAATTCATCCTGTTTTTTCCAACCAAAGAATTTTACTGATCTTGATATGCCTAGGGATTCAACTTGCTCTTTTAAATGGGCAAGGTAACTTCCTGAACCGATGATCCATAGCCTGAAATTTGGAATTTTAGCAATAATAGAAGGTGTCGCTTCAATGACATATTGTATGCCCCGGTGATAATTGATTCCACCTCCATATACCATGGTGACAAATTTAGAATCCCTGATCTGTTCTGGGAAATTGAACAGTTCCATGTTCAGGGTGTTGGATACAACGGCTATTTTTTCTTTTTCAGCACCATTCATTACCAATCGGTCTTTGGCTTCATCTACTACTACAACTACTCTGTCGGCCAGTGAAACTTGTTCTTTTTCATATTGCTCCCATTGAGGAATCGAGCAAAGTACTCTTCCCAGCAATGATTTGGTATGAGTGGAGATATTCAGTAATGCGGGCCAGTTTTCGTGAAGATCAAGGACATAATGCAGTCCATATTTTTTTTTCAGTTTTAAAGCAAGGGATGCAAGTGGCAGGTCATGCACATGTATGGCTTCAAATTTTTCACTTTTAAGCAAAGCAGAAAGCCGTTTTTCCCAAAACTGAAAATAGAATCGAAATTTTAATGCACCAACACTGCTTTTATACCTCAATGATCCCATTTTGAAGCGGTGGATTACCAACCCTTTTTGGATTTCAGTTTCCGGTTGTCCGTTTTTTAATAGGCAGGCAATATGAACTTCATGACCTGCCTCTATGAGTGTGTATGCTTCATTGCTAACTCTGGTATCTGGCGGGAACCCAGATTCAAGAACCATCAAAATTTTCATCAAAATTTTCTATAAGAGTTTGTCAAAAATTCACTTTGATAGATAGGCTTTTCGAGTAATAAATAAGAAAAATGATTTATTATGATTACCCGTATATTTCTTTTTTTGCTGCTCTTAATGTGTTTTTTAATAGCGAAGCTATTGTTAATGGGCCAACGCCGCCGGGAACGGGTGTAATGTAACTGCACTTTGGTGCTACTTCGTCAAACTTAACATCGCCGAGGAGTTTCCAGCCCGATTTTGTTTTATCGCTTTTAACACGTGTTATTCCAACGTCAACAACAACGGCTCCTTCTTTTACCATATCGGCGGTAACAAACTCGGCTTTTCCCATTGCAACAATCAAGATGTCGGCATTTTTGGTGAACTCTTTAATGTTAGGAGTTTTGCTATGACATACGGTTACCGTACAATCTCCGGGATAAGCCTTGAGCGATAGCAGGTTTGCAATGGGGCGTCCGACAATGTTGCTCCGGCCAAGTACAACGCAATGCTTTCCGGATGTTTCTATTTTATACCGACGTAAAAGTTCGATAATTCCATCGGGTGTAGCCGATATGTAGGAGGGAAGACCTATAACCATTCGTCCAACGTTGATAGGATGAAATCCATCCACATCCTTACGCGGGTCAATTGCTTCAATTACCTTTTGCTCATCGATATGTTTGGGCAAGGGCATTTGAACAATGAAACCATCTACCAAAGGGTCGTTATTCAGTTTTTCGATTTCTTGCAGAAGTTCAACTTCGGTAATAGTGTCTTCAAAGCGTAGCACCTGTGATTCGAAACCAACCTGATTGCATGATTTTTCCTTATGTCCTACGTATGTTTCGCTAGCTCCGTCGTGACCAACCAATATGGCTACCAAACGGGGAATTTTTCCTCCCTCTTTCTTTATCTTTTCAACTTCGGTAGCAATTTCACCTTTTATTTCATCGGATATGCGTTTCCCGTCAAGTAGTTCCATAATTTTAGAGTTAAAGGCCAATAATTTAAATATTATATTCGGAATGGTTTACCTTCTTGGTTGTTGGCTCATCATGCGAGCCAAGTTTTTAGCGCCTCCTCCCGAAACCATTTTCATCATTTTGCGCATTTCATCGAATTGCTTCATAAGCCGATTGACTTCGGTTATCGAAGTACCGCTTCCATCGGCAATACGTTTCCGACGGCTGCCGTTAATCAAACTGGGATCCTCACGTTCTGTAGGAGTCATCGACTTTATAATAGCCTCAATGCCTTTAAAGGCATCGTCATCAATGTCAATATTCTTCATTGCCTTTCCAACCCCCGGTATCATCGATGCTAAATCCTTCAGATTTCCCATTTTCTTTATCTGGCTAATTTGATCCAGAAAATCGTTGAAGTTGAAGCGGTTTTTAAGAATTTTCTTTTGAAGTTCCTTCGCTTTTTCAGCATCGTACTGTTCTTGAGCTTTTTCGACCAACGATACAATATCACCCATACCCAATATACGGTCGGCCATACGATCGGGGTGGAAAATATCGAGGGAGTCCAACTTTTCGCCTAAGCTAACAAACTTAATAGGCTTATCTACAACGGAACGAATGGAAAGCGCCGCACCACCACGGGTGTCACCATCGAGTTTGGTAAGTACAACCCCGTCGAAATTCAACTTGTCGTTAAACTCCTTGGCGGTATTAACAGCATCCTGACCAGTCATGGAGTCAACAACGAACAAAATTTCTTGGGGACTTACTGCTTTTTTGATAGCGGCAACTTCGTTCATCATGACCTCGTCTATGGCAAGGCGTCCGGCCGTATCGATAATAACAACATTATTTCCCGAGTTTTTCGCACTCTTAATGGCATCCTTGGCTATGCTGACAGGATCTTTACTGCCTTCAACAGAAAATACGGGTACGTTTATTTGGCTTCCCAAAACTTTTAGCTGATCGATAGCCGCAGGACGATAAACGTCGCCGGCAACCAGCAGGGGCATTTTCCCCTTTTTAGATTTGAGGTGGCTTGCCAGTTTTGCCGAGAATGTGGTTTTGCCGGAACCCTGTAGCCCGGCAATGAGTATTACGGTAGGATTGCCGCTAAGGTTAATGTCGGTGGCCTTTCCACCCATAAGTTCGGCAAGTTCGTCGTGAACTACTTTTACCAACAGTTGTCCCGGCTTTATGGCATTTAGTACGTTCATGCCCATTGCCTTCCGTTTTACCTCGTCGGTAAAATTCTTGGCCACTTTATAGTTTACGTCGGCATCGAGTAGGGAACGGCGAACCTCCTTTAGGGTTTCGGCAACATTAATTTCGCTTATTCGGCCTTCGCCTTTTAGTAGTTTGAATGAACGCTCCAGTCGTTCTGTTAGATTCTCAAACATAAGGATTCTGTATTGTTAACAATTTAAGTCATGCAAAATTAGCAAAATCGGCATGAATAAGCCTATAAAAATATTAAAAATGCTAAATAGGCTTGAACATTAGAAGAAAAATTAATGGGGTTGACAAATGTTTTTAAGAAAGCCTTTTGCTTAAAAAAAATATTTTTTCGGAAGTTTTTTCTTCTAACTTCTACTTGAACCATTCGGACAATTTGTATCCCATGGACAGAAACTCGTATAACTCTTCATCGAGGGGATTCCATTCGAAGCCTACGTTTTCCAGTTTGCTAAGATTTGCTATTTCAGTTGGTAGTTTACTTATTGTGTTATTGCATAGTTCGAAACGCTCTATAGTTTCCGGGAAAGCGTGTTTTATGTTAAAATTGGAGAAGTCAAAATTTTCCAATCTTGATAGCGTTTCTATTTCAGGGGGAATGCTTTTAATCTTATTGCTGCCTATGTTTAGATATTTCAGATTTTTGCAGCCTAAAATTTCATCCGGAAATTTTTCGAACAGGTTGAATGATAAATCGAGATATTCAAGGTTATTTAGTTTTTCGAAGCCTTTAGGCAATTTACTTAGAAGATTATTACGCAGTTCCAAAACCTTTAGATTTGGTAAATTTCCAATGTTATTTGGTAGTTGTTGTAGTTCAATTTGGTTGAGTTTTAGTGTTTCCAGCATTCTTAATTTTACAATGTTTTCCGGCAAGGAGGCTATAGCATTATTGTCGAACGAAACTTCCCACCAAAATTCCTCATCAATTAAAGCCGACCGGTTGTTTATAATGTAATCGGAACTTAAATCTAACTCCTTAACCCACGTAAAACTCAGCACCTTTTCGGGAAATTCGAATAAGTCTAATTTTCTTAAATCGAGATATTCGTTTTGTTCATTTTTTGCGTTTTCTATTAATCTGCTTACATAATCGCCCATGATAAAAAATTTAAGGAGTAAAAATCGTATCAATTTTAATAAAAAAATGCCGGCAATGTTCTTACCGGCAAAGTTTTTATTTAATGATTATGGTTACATCATTTCTGGTACATCGATTCCCAAAAGCCACATGGCATTTTTTAACGTGTTGGCAACTACGGTGGATAAGTTAATTCTGAAAAGTCGGGTAGAAGCATTCTCTTCCTTTAATATTGAGTAATCGTGGTAAAACTGGTTATACTCTTTAGCCAATTCGTATGCATAGTTTGCAATAAGCGCCGGATTATGTTCGCTTGCCGAATTTTGAACTGCTTCGGGGAATTTCCCAATTAACTTTATAAGTGTTACTTCCTTTTCGTTAGGCGAAATATTATTGTCAGTTTTACCTTCGATAATGCCCATTTCGTTTGCCTTGCGAATTACCGAGCGAATACGCGCATGTGTGTATTGGATGAAAGGCCCTGTATTTCCGTTAAAATCGATGGATTCTTTCGGATTAAAGGTCATATTCTTTTTGGGATCAACCTTAAGGATGAAATACTTGAGCGCTCCAAGTCCTATCATCCGGATAATTTGGTTGGTGGTGGAAGTGTCAACGTCGTCGAGTTTGCCAAGTTCGTTGGACATATCGCGAGCCGTTTCAACCATTTCATTCATTAAATCATCGGCATCGACTACCGTACCCTCGCGCGATTTCATTTTCCCTTCGGGTAAGAGTACCATTCCGTACGATAGGTGATATAATGCATCGGACCAGTTATATCCAAGTTTTTTCATTATCAGTTTTAACACTTGGAAATGGTATTCCTGCTCGTTTCCCACTACGTAAATATGCTCCTGAAAATGATACTCGTTATACCGCTGAATGGCAGTTCCAATATCCTGCGTAATGTACACCGATGTTCCGTCGGCACGTAAAAGTAACTTTTCGTCGAGACCGTCGGCTGTTAAGTCTATCCATACCGAACCGTCATCCTTTTTATGAAAAACGCCCTTGCTTAGGCCATGTGCAACTTCTGCTTTTCCTAAAAGGTAGGTTTGCGATTCGTAGTAGGTCTTATCGAATGTGATGCCTAAATCGGAGTATGTTTGGTCGAAACCTTTGTAAACCCAGCCGTTCATTTTTTCCCAGAGTGCAATGGTTTCCGGATCTTTAGCCTCCCATTTGCGAAGTAGTTCCTGGGCTTCGAGTAGGATAGGGGCTTTTACTTTTGCCTCTTCCTCGCTTAAACCTTCTGCTTTTAATTTTTCAACTTGTACCTTAAACTCTTTATCGAAACGGACATAGTAGTTTCCGACAAACAAATCTCCCTTTTTCCCGCTTGATTGTGGTGTTTCGCCATTACCAAATTTCATCCATGCTATCATGGATTTGCAAATGTGTACGCCTCTGTCGTTAACCAGATTCACCTTTACAACTCTTTTGCCGCTTTTTTCCAATATTCTGGAAATAGACATACCTAACAAGTTATTCCTAATATGCCCCAAATGCAGCGGCTTGTTGGTATTTGGCGAAGAAAACTCGATAACTATTGGATCCTCGGTTTGATTAAAAGCCTTGAAGCCGAAGTCTTTCTGACTTAAAACATCATTGAAAGTATTTACCCAATAAGATGGTGTTAGCGAGATATTCAAAAAGCCTTTTATTACGTTGAAGCCTTTAATTTCAGGATGAAGTTCAACTAACTTTTCACCTATTGCATTACAGGTTTCTTCGGGCGATTTATGTGAGATTTTTAGCAACGGAAAGGCGACAAGTGTAATGTCGCCTTCGAAATCCTTTCTGGTTTGTTGAAGTTGAAGTTGTCCGGTATCCGGTTCTACTCCCCATATATCCTTAACAATGCTGCGTACTTTCTCCTCTAAAAATTGTTCTATATTCATCTACAAATCAGTATAAGGTTAAACTTTAAGCATTTTTTCCGTGGCAGTTTTTGTACTTTTTACCACTACCACAGGGGCATGGATCGTTACGTCCGATTTTCATTCCAACTTTAATCGGCTCGTGACTGGATTGTTGTGTTGAAGCCCCTGCCTCTAAGTTGTCGGTACGGCTAGTTTGATATCCGCTCATATCGGTGTGTTTCCGTTGATGAGCTTCGCGAACATCGTTAGGGTCACGTAATGGAATGTATGCCTTAACCAAAATAGATACTATGTCACGGTTAAGGTTTACAATCATATTCCGAAATAGATCGAATGCTTCAAGCTTGTAAATTAATAAAGGATCCTTTTGTTCGTAAGCGGCATTTTGTACGCTTTGCTTCAATTCGTCCATTTCGCGTAGGTGCTCTTTCCAATACTCGTCAATGGTGTAAAGAAGCATTGTTTTGCTAAATGAACGGACAATTTCCTTTGCGCCGGATTCGTATGACTTTTTCAGGTTTGTTACTATCTGGTAAGTTTTTTGTCCGTCGGAAATAGGCACTACAATATTTTCGTAAGTGGACGATTGCTTTTCGTAAACATCTTTTATAACCGGATATGCTTGTTTTGCAATGGTTGCCGATTTTCTGTCGTACGATTCAAGTGCTACACGGTATAATCTTTCAGTAATTTCTTCTGATTTCATATCCATGTATTCCTGTTCGGTTACAGGAGATTCTAAAGAGAAATTTTTTATGATTTCCAGTGAAAATTCTTCGTATGGATATGTTCCGTGGAATTCGTTAACAATCGATTCGCAAACATCGTAAAACATGTTCGAGATATCAATATCTAAGCGTTCTCCGTATAGTGCATTCCTACGACGGGTGTAAATAACCTCGCGCTGAGCATTCATAACATCGTCGTATTCCAACAAACGCTTACGAATACCAAAGTTATTTTCTTCAACCTTCTTTTGTGCACGTTCAATGGATTTGGAAATCATGGAGTGCTGAATAACATCACCCTCTTTATGCCCTAAAGAGTCCATTACACGGGCAATACGGTCAGAACCGAACAGACGCATCAAATTATCTTCGAGCGATACGTAGAACTGAGAAGTTCCCGGATCGCCTTGACGTCCCGAACGACCACGTAACTGGCGATCGACACGGCGTGATTCATGGCGTTCAGTTCCTATAATAGCCAAGCCTCCGGCTTTACGAGTTTCCGGGGTTAACTTAATATCGGTACCACGACCTGCCATGTTGGTGGCTATGGTTACAGTCTGAGGTAATCCGGCTTGGGCTACAATTTCAGCTTCACGCTGATGTTGTTTAGCATTAAGAACGTTGTGAGTAATCCCTTTTAACTTAAGCATTCGGCTTAATAATTCCGAAACTTCAACCGAGGTAGTACCCACAAGTATAGGCCTGTTTTCGTTTCTTAACCTAACGATTTCGTCGATTACGGCATTGTACTTTTCGCGTTTGGTTTTGAAAACCAAATCTTCCATATCTTTTCGGATAATGGGCCTATTGGTTGGAATTACAACAACATCCAATTTATAAATAGACCAAAACTCACCAGCTTCCGTTTCGGCAGTACCGGTCATACCTGCTAGTTTGTGGTACATACGGAAGTAGTTTTGTAAAGTGATAGTTGCAAAAGTTTGAGTTGCTGCTTCAACTTTAACCCTTTCCTTTGCTTCTATAGCCTGATGTAAACCATCGGAATAACGGCGTCCTTCGAGAATACGTCCGGTTTGTTCGTCAACAATTTTAACCTTGTTGTCCATAACAACGTATTCAACGTCCTTTTCGAACATGGCGTAAGCCTTTAACAGCTGGTTTACCGTATGTACTCGTTCGGATTTTACTGCATAGTCTCGAAGCAATTCATCTTTCTTGGCTAATTTTTCTCCGTGGCTAAGATCAAACTTTTCTATTTCAGCAATTTCTGAACCTATATCAGGTAAAACAAAGAATTTAGGATCTTCCGAAGCACTGGTAATAAGGTCTATGCCCTTATCGCTTAACTCTACCGAATTCAACTTTTCTTCAATAATAAAGAATAAATCGTCGGTAACAATGTGCATGTTCTTGTTATTATCCTGCATGTAGAAGTTTTCCGTTTTAAGCAAGAGCTGCTTATTGCCCGGTTCGCTAAGGTACTTGATTAACGGTTTATACTTTGGCAATCCTTTGTGGGCGCGAAGCAGAAGTTTACCTCCTTCTTCCGTTTTGTTTTCGGAGATTAATTTACGGGCTTCGGACAGCAGTTGAGTAACAAGGGTACGTTGCGCGTTGACAAGTTTTTCAACCTTGGGTTTATACTCGTCGAACATTTGGTCATCGCCTTTCGGTACAGGACCCGATATGATAAGAGGTGTACGGGCATCATCGATAAGTACCGAGTCCACCTCATCCACAATTGCATAGTGATGTTTGCGTTGAACAAGGTCCTCCGGAGAGCCAGCCATATTATCACGAAGGTAATCGAAACCGAACTCGTTATTTGTTCCGAAAGTAATGTCGGAATTGTATGCTTTTTTCCGCTCCTCAGAGTTAGGTTGATGCTTGTCGATACAATCTACCGAAAGACCGTGAAATTCGTATATAGGTCCCATCCATTCGGAGTCACGACGAGCCAAATAGTCGTTTACGGTAACAATGTGAACGCCTTTCCCTGCTAATGCATTAAGAAAAACAGGTAGCGTGGCAACAAGTGTTTTTCCTTCACCAGTAGCCATTTCGGAAATTTTCCCCTGATGCAGTACAATACCGCCAATAAGCTGCACGTCGTAGTGAACCATGTCCCAGACAATTTCGTTACCACCGGCCATCCAATGGTTTTTGTAAATTGCCTTATCGCCTTGAATTGTAACAAAATCTTTATGTGGCGCTAAATTACGGTCGAATTCAGTGGCTGTTACCTCTATGGTTTCATTTTCCTTAAACCTGCGGGCTGTTTCCTTTACAATCGAAAAAGCGTCGGGTAGTATCTGGTCGAGAATTTCTTCAATTTTATCGTCTAATTGTTTGGTTAACTTATCAACCTCACGGTATATTTTATCCTTTTCGTCGTAGCCGATTTCATCGGATTCTATTTGTTGCTTTAATTTTTCAATTTCCTGTTCGGTTGGAGCAATGTACTCTTTTATTTTTTTTCGGAGATTTGCCGATGCTTCGCGTAATTCGTCGTTTGATAACTTAGTGTATTTTGGATATGCTTCACGAACGGCATTTAACCTAGGCATAAGTTCGCGTAAATCGCGATCGGATTTTGTTCCAATAATCTTTTTAAAAATGTTGGATATCGACATTGTGTTTCAGTTTTTATCTAATTAAATAAGCCAACAAATTTAACCGTTTTTTTCGATACTTTTTGGATAAATAGCCATATAAAGCTAAAAAACATAAAGTAAAAAAGAGAGCCTAAACTCTCTTTTTCCACATATTTAAATATTTTAAAAGTTTTAAGCCTTAGTGCTGTCCACAAAAACGCGTTGTTTCAATTCCCTGTCAATCATGAATAGGCCGTTACCTTCGCCTTTAATCAACCGAAGCGTATCGATAATTTCCTGTGCGTTGGCCTCTTCTTCAACTTGTTCGTCAACAAACCACTGCAGCATATTTCTTGTAGCATGGTCTTTTTCTTCGATGGCAATATCCACAAGGTTATTAATAAGGCCCGTAATATGTTGCTCGTGCTTTAGCACTTCTTCAAATACATTTAAAGGGCCATTCCATTTGGTTGGAACTTCTTTTATTGGTTTAAGTTCAGGTTTTCCTCCGCGTTCAATTAGGTAATCGAAAAACTTCATAGCATGTGAAGTTTCTTCTTGCCATTGTACACGCATCCAATTTGCAAATCCGTTCAATCCTTCGGAAGCGAGATGCGACGACATCGATAAGTAAAGGTATGCCGACCATAATTCGGCATTAATTTGCTCGTTTATAGTTTGTTCAACTTTCTTGTTCATGGTATTATTTTTTAGGTTTAATAAAATAATTAAAGTTTATTCCTAAAACAATTAGCCAAGGTCTAAGTTCAACCGTTGCTTCATTTTTAACAACGCAGGATTTTTTTCAATCATATACTTAAGTTTATCTTCCTGTGTGTAAAGTTTTTGAGTGGATTCAACTTCTTCAATAACGATTTCCTCGTGAATATCAATTTCAGTATTCTTTAAGTTTTGTTTCAGATATGTTAGGAGATCTTTTTTTACTTCTAAGAACATATCTATATGAATTTGTGCCCCAAATTCTATTATGATATTTCGATTATCTGCCAGTTTAGGTTTGTATGTTTGCATTAAACTACTCTGGCTGGGCTTATCGGTACTGATAGTTTTGGCATAATTATCCCATGCTTTTACCAGCTGTTCAAGGGTAAACTCATTACTAAATTTTGGAGTGTCTTCTGCAACCGCATTGGAAGAATCTGCATCCTTTTTCTGGTTAGGTAAAGGAAAATTCCCGTTTAGTGCATCTTTTAGTGAAGGCGTTCGTGGTATCGATTTCCTATTTTGGGTTGAAGTTGATGTAGGCTTATGACTTACCGGTGTTTGTACAGTAGGAGTAGAAGAGGTTGTTGGAGACGAATTTTTATCGGAAAAAGATGGTTCGGCTACATCAGATTTTTTTTTTTGCTGATTTAACTCACTAAGTTTAATCAGCAACAATTCTACATGGAGTCTTTGATTTGGGCTTTGCCTGAAAGTTACGTCGAAATGGTTTGCCAGTTGAAGAGCTTGGATTAAAAAGTCGGCAGAACACGATTTTGCCATTTGTTGATATTTTCCTGCAATTGTGGAGCCAACTTCGAGTAACTGCAAAGTTTTAGGATCGTGACAAACGAGTAGGTTGCGTAGATGCAAACTTAACCCGGAAATGAATTGTAGCGCATCAAAACCCTTCGACAGTAATTCGTCGAATATTAACAACGAATCGGCAATGTTGCCATTTAGAAAGTTTTCGGTAAGCCGAAAATAGTATTGATAATCGAGTACGTTTAAGTTTTCGATTACCTTTTGGTAGGTTATGTGATTTTCGCTAAAGCTAACAACCTGGTCAAATATCGAAAGGGCATCGCGCATTGCACCATCGGCCTTTTGTGCGATTATATTAAGTGCTTCCACTTCGTATTCAACCCCTTCGGACTTAGCAATGTATTCGAGATAGTTTACCGTATCTTCAACCTTAATACGATTAAAATCGAAAATTTGGCAGCGCGAAAGGATAGTAGGTAATATTTTGTGTTTTTCGGTTGTGGCCATAATAAATATGGCATGGGCGGGAGGCTCTTCCAACGTTTTTAGGAATGCGTTAAAAGCGCTTTGCGAGAGCATGTGAACCTCGTCTATTATATAAACGCTGTATTTGCCTATTTGCGGTGGTATGCGAACCTGTTCGATAAGCTTGCGTATTCCTTCAACGGAATTGTTCGATGCCGCATCGAGTTCATGAATGTTGAGCGATCGATTGGAGTTGAACGATTTGCAACTTTCGCATTCGTTGCAAGCCTCGAATTCTGAAGTTAAATTCTGGCAGTTAATGGTTTTGGCAAAAATACGAGCGCATGTTGTTTTACCTACGCCTCTGGGACCGCAAAACAGATATGCTTGAGCCAGTTGTTTTCGTTGTATGGCATTTTTTAGGGTTGTAGTAATAGACGATTGTCCTACAACGCTTTTAAAAGTTGAAGGTCTATATTTTCGTGCCGATACAATAAAATTCTCCATTCTGCCAGTTTTTCAATAGCAAAAATAAAAATTTGGTTCGATTAACCACAATTTATGTCTTATTGTAAACTTAATTACTTGATAAATAGATGTATAATTTATTAACAATCGGTTGATTTGTGGAAATTCAACTACTTTTATTCAATGCTTTATGCCTACAAACCTAATTCTTCGTTAATTAAAATAATCCGTATCCTGTTTTTAGGAAAGCATTTCTCGATAACAGACCATACGTTACAAATTCGTTGTTTACTGTTACAGTTCATGCAGTAACCGGTATCCTTGCAGGGAATATCAAAAGTTTCGTGACGTTTGGCATTTAGCGGAGCACTTACGGACTTAATTCGTTTTTTTGCTTCGCTTACATTTTTTACAATTTTATTAATGCCAATGGTGAGAACCACGTTTCTAGGGCCGAATACAATGCCATTTACCCTGTTTCCAATCATATCCAAGTTAACAAGTTGCCCATTTTCGGTAATGGCATTTGTTCCGGTTAAAAATAAATCTACCAGCAGGGCTTGTCGCCTACGCTCAATTCTTTCTTCCCACGATAACGATTTGTCAAAAGTGTCGATGAAGCGGATGCCCTCATACGATTTTAAATCGTCTAAAATGTTGGTGCTTCTTAATGTTAAAGAATCCGCAAACGACACTACCTGTGGGTTTATTTCGGGTAGAATGGTGCTGTAAAAAAGTTTTTTTGCATCGCTTGGACTTTCAACCCAATAGGGCATAAAATTGTTCTCCTTCAACCTGTTTATCAAATTTACAGGAGGTTCGGTTAATTTACTCATGGCATTTTACAATCGATAATTGTATAAGCATTATTTCTAATGCTGTAATTGAAAAACAAAGGTAAAACCATTTTACCGGAGTTGTTATAGAAAAATTAACGTGGATTCAATTTGCTTTAGAATCCACGTTAATTCAATATACGAAATATTTACTTTTTGTACTTTTTAAAAATACTTGTCGATGTGTGTCCTCCAAATCCGAAAGTATTGTTAAGGGCTACAGTAACGTCCTTTTCAACTGCCTTGTTAGGCGTAAGGTTGAGTTGCGCGTTTATTTCGGGGTCTAATTCTTTTAAATTGATGGTTGGCGGAATTATCCCATTTTCAATAGCCTTTATACAAGCAACGGATTCTATTGCTCCTGCAGCACCTAATAGATGACCGGTCATAGATTTTGTGGCACTTATATGAATCTTATCCAAGGAACCTTTAAATACATGTTCAATAGCCTTGCACTCGCTTATGTCGCCAACAGGAGTTGCCGTTGCATGTGCATTAATGTACGATACATCGTTTGCGGTTAAGCCAGAGTCGGCTAATGCTTCCTGCATGGCCAGTATGGCTCCAAGCCCTTCGGGATGAGTGGCAGCAACATGGTAGGCATCGGAAGCTGCACCATAACCGGCTAGTTCGCAGTAAATTTTTGCACCTCTTTTTAAGGCATGTTCCAGTTCTTCAATCATGAGCACACCGGAACCTTCTCCTGCAACAAATCCGTCGCGGGTTTTATCGAATGGGCGAGATGCGGTTTCGGGAGATTCGTTAAAGGTGGACAACGCTTTCATGGAGTTGAAGCCTCCTATCGACGAATTTGTTATGGATGCTTCGGAGCCTCCCGCAAATACAATATTTGCCCGTCCTAAGCGGATTAAATCCAGCGCATTACCAATTGCGTTGTTCGACGATGCACATGCCGATGAGACGGAATAGCTTATCCCGTGAAATCCGTAACGAATGGTTATTTGTCCGGTTGCAATGTTGGAAATCATTTTAGTTATGAAAAATGGGCTGAATCTTGGAACCTTATTGTATGCGGCAAAATTTAGCATTTCATCCTCAAATGTTTGTATTCCTCCAATGCCGGTTGCCATAATAACACCAATCCTATTTAAATCGCAAGTCTCAAGGTTTAAACCAGAATCTTTAACACATTCGTCCATTGCGGCTATAGCGTATTGGGTGTATAAATCCATTTTCCTGGCTTCTTGTTTTTCTACATATTGTAAAGGATCGAAATTCTTTACTTCACATGCAAACTTTGTTTTGTGGTTGGTGATATCGAACTTGGTAATTGTAGCGGCTCCGCTTTTCCCTTGTATTAGATTATTCCAAAAATCGTTGACATTATTTCCAATAGGGGTAATGGCTCCTAATCCGGTTATTACTGCTCTTTTCATTTTTATTTTGATATTAGAATTTTATTTTCAAAAAGTTATTGTTTACTAAAAAGGGAAAAACTATGGTTTTAATCCATCTGTAATCGATTGGCAAATACTTTTATAATCAATGTTGTCTATAATTCTTGAAATTTGCAGAGTTGCTACTAAACTCGAAAGAATGAGTATAGCCTTGTTTTGCGGCTCTTCGTTAAATTTGAATATAGATTTTTCCCTGCCGGTTGTTAAGGTACTTGTAAGCCAATTAAGAATAATTTCCGTCATTCTTATAAGCTCCTTTTTTGTGTTCTCGTTTAGTGTGTTGAAATCGGAACCTAAGGAACCAACTAAACATAGTTTCTTCTCCCTGTGACTCTTTATGTAGATTTTGATAAAAGTGTCCAGTTGCTGCCATTCGTCGAAGCCACGACTGTGCATGTTATCAATCATCTCCTCGAAACGTTGA
This sequence comes from Bacteroidales bacterium, assembly GCA_020636845.1. Classification (GTDB taxonomy): domain Bacteria; phylum Bacteroidota; class Bacteroidia; order Bacteroidales; family Tenuifilaceae; genus JACJXD01. Next base: position 203,013 of record JACJXD010000001.1, read on the forward strand.
ATGTTGGTTCTAACAATGCTTGTTCCCAGATTTTCTTTGGAGGGGAAGTAGTAATGGATGGCGGCATTTTTTACACCTAACTCCGTTGAAATATCTTGGTAGCTAAATGCATTGTAACCCCTGCTGAGTATGAGGTTTTCTCCTAGTTCAATAATTTTTTCCCGTGTTATCGACATACTTTGCTTCAACTTTATAATAAATGCAAATATACTTACTAATAAGTAAGTATTAAATTTTTTTGATTTTTTTGCTGAAGAGGCCTAGTTTCGACTAAAATTGTTACTTACAAAAAAAGCCCTTGAACACAAGGGCTTCTATTACAGTACAACAATATTTTGCTAAATAAAAACAAGGTAATTGAATATATATCCAACTATAACAATTCCAAATGCAACAACACCGACAAACACGGCAATGAGTTGCCATTTTAGAACCTTTTTAAGTATGATTATTTCGGGTAACGATAACCCAATTACCGACATCATGAACGCTAACGCAGTGCCAAGCGATACACCTTTTTCTATTAAAACGCTGACAATTGGAATTATTCCGGCGGCGTTGGAATACAAAGGGACACCGACAATAATGGCTAGCAGTACCGAGTACCAATTTTGAGCACCGAGCGTTTTTGCCAGAAAATCGTCTGGAACGTAACCGTGTGCTCCGGCGCCTAAGGCAATACCTATTATAATATAAATCCAAATTTTGCCAACAATTTCTTTTACAGCATCAAACCCTGTATCAATACGTTGACTGAAGTTTTGCTTACTGTCAGTAGTTGCCTGATGTTTCGATTTTATTTGAAAAACCCAATCGGCAACATACCGCTGAAGTTTGAGTTTCTCGAGTATAAAACCGGCTAAAATTGCTACGGTTAGTCCGGTGACAACGTAAATTACTGCGACCTTCCATCCAAATAAGCCAATTAGCATAACCAGCGCAACTTCGTTAATCATTGGAGCCGCAATTAAAAACGAGAATGTTACGCCAATGGGAATACCTGCTTCAACAAAACCTAAAAATAGGGGAATAGCCGAGCAAGAGCAGAATGGAGTGACAATGCCCAGCATTGCAGCCATAATATTTCCTATGAATAAAGGCTTTCCTTCTAAAACCTTTCTGGTTTTTTCGGGCGAAAAGTACGAGCGAATTATCCCTACTATAAAAATTATGAGCACTAAAAGCAACATTACTTTTGGAACTTCAAATATGAAAAAACGAAGCGATTCGGTTAGATGCTTGCCCTGTTCTAATCTAAAAATATTGTCGATTATGAAATCGGCGAATCTTTGAAGATTTACATATACTAATACCCAGCCTACTAAAAGTGCGAGTATGGTGAAATAACGTTTTTTATTCATTCTATTCAGGAATATTAATTATATCCATGCAATTATTAAGTAATATACTCCAATGCCAATAAAAATTACTGCTACAACTCTCCTAAACCATAGTTCGAATAGTTTAATTTTATTGTAAAATTTTCCGACCCCCGAAACTGTGTAAGCCAACAACCATGCAAATACGATGACGGGAATTCCTGTTGCAATAGCAAAAACTATGGGTAAAGCAAGTCCCCAACTGCTTTGGATTGTCATTGGAATTAGCATACCAAAGTAAAGGACTCCGCTATACGGACAAAAAGCCAAAGCGAAAACAGTGCCTAAAAGGAAAACATCTGCATAGCTGTGTTTCTCTTTGTTTTTCAATTTTGAGGACCAACTGCCCAGCTTGAGAAAGTTTAGAGAAAGAATTCCCAGCATAAATAGACCTATTATAATTAAAAGAGGTCCAAGAATTTTTTCGCCATACTTTTGAAATAGCAGTGACAGTTTTAGTTGGTCTGCTCCGATAAGCAGTATAAAGGCTAATAGTGTGTATGAAAATGCACGACCTACGGTATATATAAGCCCATTTATAAATACACTGTTTCTATTCTCAATATCCTTGCTAACAAACCCCATTGCTGTTATGTTTGTTGCCAACGGGCATGGACTAATAGCCGTCATGAGGCCCAACAACAGTGCAGACCAAATAGGTGCAGAACTTACAGAATACAGGTTGTTTAAAAATTCCTCCATTACAACAGTGGGTCTATGTTGGCTTTTATAACCTCCTTAAGTTTTTCGGGATTGCTTCGTGCATTCATAAACGCTTCATTGGTAAGATTGATTTTCTTGTTTTCTGAAACAATAATCAGCGTTTGCCCGGATACTTGTAGTTCTTTTCCTTTCAGTTCTCCTTCGCTTTCATCAAGATTTAAACTGGTGAAATTTACTTTGTTCCCGTACATTTCGGCAAGCGCTTCTTTCGTAACATTCTCTATGGCCATACACGTAGCACAACGGTGTGTAAAATGGAAATAGTAAACTTCTACCGCATTGTTTTCGGCTTTAGATTTGACATTTTCTGAATTTTTATTGGATTGTGCAGTACACGACGTGTTTAATAGTAGCGATGAAGATACTATCAGAAAAAGATGAAAAAGTTTCATGGTTACTGGTATTTGGTTAATAACTCTTTTAACTCTTTTACTTTGGGAACTTGTCCGGATAGTACCACTTGATTATTAATTACAAGTCCAGGAGTTCTGAGTATGCCATACTCCATAATTTTTTGAATATCCTCAACCTTTTCGATGGTTGCATTGATGTTTAATTCATCTACTGCTTGTTGAGTAACTCTTTCCAGCGATATGCACTTTGCACATCCGGTTCCTAATACTTTAATGTTCATAAAAATAGAATTAAGTGAAACTTTTAGCATTTCGTAGTTCGTAAAACAACGAACATGCTTGGCAAAAAAATTATATATCAAAAAACTCTTTAAACAGTTCCTGCGCTTCCTTCCAATTTTCTTTATCGATACAATACTTGATTTTGGGTGCTTCTATTTCACCTTGTATCAATCCGGCATCTTTCAATTCCTTTAAGTGCTGGGATAGGGTAGATTTAACAATGGGCAATTCTTCAGTTAGATCTCCGCTATAACAACAACTCTGCTTGGAAAGGAGTTCTAACACATACATCCGAATAGGATGCCCCATGGCTTTAGCATATCTAGCCATTTTTCGTTGTTTTTCCGTTATAACATCCTTATTATTCATTTTCTGTTCGGTAATTACCGAACAAAGATAAGTAAAAAAACAATTCGAAAAAGTATCTACAATAAAATGTAATTATATTATTCATTATCAGTTTGTTATATTGAAGACGTTGATAGAGTGAAGAGTGTAAAAATTTGTTAAAAAATTAGAGTAAAAAATTTCGTTAGTTTTTGTTTTCCGTTAGGAGATAATTGTTGTTTGTCGATAGCTCCCATTTAAAGTAAATTCAATTCCATAACTTTTGCACAGATTTATTCTATTTACTAACCTAAATAATTAACTATGAGAAAAATTTTTACACTTCTTCTTCTGCTTGTTAGCATGTACGGATTTTCGCAGCAAGTAGAAAAACAAGTTTTGGATAGAAACGGTTATCCAACATTTGTGAAGTTTAACACCAAAGCCAAAGCAGTTTCGAAATCGGAAACTAAAGCTGTTTTGTCGAGTTTATTCAACATGACTAAAAACGATGAGTACAGAACCCTTAAATCTGAAAAAGATAAGGTTGGTTTTACTCACGAAAAATTCCAACAGTATTATAAAGGTGTAAAGGTTGAATACGGTGTTTACATTGTACATAGCCGTAATAATGTAATTGAAACTTTAAACGGCGAGTATAAGGTTATAAAAGATGTAGATGTAACGCCAACTTTATCGAAGGAAGCCGCTATCGAAAAAGCAAAATCTTTTATTAATGCCGAAGCCTATAAGTGGGATGTTGATAAGGCATTTGCACCAACTTCCGAATTGGTTGTTGTTGCTAACGATTATGGCAAGCACCCAAAAGATGCATACGAAATGGTATTGGCATATAAAATCGACATTTATGCAACAAAACCTTTGAGCCGTAACTATGTCTATGTTAATGCTCATACTGGTGAAATAGTTCATGTTAATGCTATTATTAAGAATGCAGTAGCAACAGGTTCTGCCGATACTAGGTATAGTGGAACTAAAACTATTTCGACAGATAGTTATAATAGTGCATATAGGTTAAGAGATTATTCAAGGGGAAACGGTATCATCACCTATAACTGCAAAACATCTACCAGTTATTCTAGCGCTGTTGATTTTACTGATTCCGATAATAGTTGGACATCTGCAGAGTATGATAATACTGCTAAGGATAACGGTGCTTTAGATGCACATTGGGCTGCCATGGTAACATACGATTATTGGCAAAATTATCATGGAAGAAATAGTTTTGATAATAATGGTGCTTCAATTAAAGTATATGTTCATTACGATTCTAATTACGAAAATGCATATTGGGATGGTTCTGAATTTACGTTTGGAGACGGTGGTTCTACTTTTGATATTTTAACCTCGCTTGATGTATTTGGGCATGAGTTTGGTCACGCCGTTTGCGAAAATACTTGTAATTTAACTTACTCGAAAGAACCTGGTGCTTTAAATGAAGCATTCAGCGATATTTGGGGATGTACTATTGAGCACTACTATGCTCCGGATAAAGAAACTTGGAATATGGGCGAAGATTTAGGGTATGTGCTTCGCTCGTTAAGTGATCCAAAATCTAAGAGTTTACCCGATACATATCAAGGAGATTACTGGGTAACAAGTTCATCGGATTACTATGGCGTTCACACTAATAATGGTCCTTTCTGCTATTGGTATTACCTAATTTCTGAAGGTGGTTCGGGAACAAACGATAATAACGATTCTTATAATGTTACTGCTATAGGTATTGATAAAGCTGAACAAATTACATTCCGTGTTGAAAGTGTTTACATGACATCAAGTTCAAATTATGCTAATGCTAGAACTTATGCCATTCAGGCTGCTCAAGATTTATACGGAGAAGGTTCTCAGGAAGAAATTTCGGTTACCAACGCAATGTATGCCATTGGAGTTGGCGAAGCTTACGATGGAAGCGGAAGCACTACTGGTGCAAGTTATTGTGAATCTAAAGGTAGCGATTACTCTTACGAGTGGATAGCTAGCGTTTCGGTTGGCGATTTTACAAAAACTTCAACAGGCTCTTCCTATTCTGACTACACAAGTTCGGTAATCGATTTAAATGCTGGTGAAACATACAGTGTAACATTAACTCCTGGTTTTGCTAGTTCTACTTACAACGAGTATTGGAAGGTATGGATTGATTATGATAATGACACAACATTTAGTTCGGATGAGTTAGTATTTGATGCTGGAGCTGTTAGCAAAACTGCTGTTACCGGTTCAATAACCATTCCAAGTGATGTAACTGGTGTTCGCAGAATGCGTGTTTCCATGAAGTACAATGGTTCGCAGGACGCATGTGAAACATTCAGTTATGGTGAGGTAGAGGATTATAATGTAAATATTTCGCAATCTACGGCCGATACCCAAGCACCAACGGCTCCAACTAACTTATCTTCTTCGGGCGTAACCCAAACAACGGCAACGCTATCGTGGACAGCCTCTACCGACAACGTAGGTGTAACTGGGTACGATGTATATAAGAATGGAAGTTTCTTAGCATCATCCACATCAACCTCGTATAGCGTAACGGGCTTAACCGCTGCTACAACCTACACATTCTACGTAAAGGCAAAAGACGCAGCTGGAAACGTTTCGGCTGCAAGTAGCACTGTTAGCGTTACCACACAGGCTGCATCGGACACTGAAGCACCAACGGCTCCAACCAACTTAGCCGCATCTAGTATCACCCAAACAACGGCAACGCTATCGTGGACAGCCTCTACTGACAATGTAGGCGTAACCGGGTACGATGTATATAAGAATGGAAGTTTGTTGGCATCAACCACATCAACCTCGTATAGCGTAACGGGCTTAACCGCTGCTACAACCTATACGTTCTACGTAAAGGCAAAGGATGCTGCTGGAAACGTTTCGGCTGCAAGTAGCACTGTTAGCGTTACCACACAGGCTGCATCGGACACTGAAGCACCAACGGCTCCAACCAACTTAGCCGCATCTAGTATCACCCAAACAACGGCAACGCTATCGTGGACAGCCTCTACTGACAATGTAGGCGTAACCGGGTACGATGTATATAAGAATGGAAGTTTGTTGGCATCAACCACATCAACCTCGTATAGCGTAACGGGCTTAACCGCTGCTACAACCTACACGTTCTACGTAAAGGCAAAGGACGCTGCCGGAAACGTTTCGGCTGCAAGTAGTACAGTTAGCGTTACTACCAGCGATGCTGTTGGTTCGTATTGTACATCAAAGGGAAGCAACTATTCGTACGAATGGATTGCTAAAGTACAAGTAGGCTCTTACACAAACTCTTCGAGCGCTGCCGGATATACCGATTTTACTTCCGAGAATATTACTATGGAAGCAGGAAGTTCGGTTGCCGTTACATTAACTCCCGGTTTTGCAAGTTCTACATACAATGAATACTGGAAGATTTGGATTGATTACAATCACGATTATGAATTTAGCGACGATGAATTGGCTTACGACGCCGGCGCAGTAAGTAAATCGGCTGTAACCGGAACAATTTCAGTTCCTTCCGATGCTACAGGTTCTACTCGTATGCGCGTTTCGATGAAGTATAATGGATCTCAAACAGCATGTGAAACTTTCAGTTATGGTGAAGTTGAAGATTATACCGTTACTTTCGGCGAAGCAGTGCCTGATACCGAGGCTCCTTCAGTTCCGTCAGGTTTAACATCGTCTGGTATAACCAGTTCTTCGGCTACTATTAGTTGGACAGCTTCTACCGATAATGTAGGCGTAACCGGATACGAAGTTTACCAAAATGGTTCGTTGGTAAGCACCGTTACAACAACAAGTTATACAGCAACCGGTTTATCGGCATCAACTTCTTATTCGTTCTACGTAAAAGCTAAGGATGCTGCTGGAAACGTTTCGGCTGCAAGTAGCGCTATAAGTGTTACCACTTCGGATGTTCAGTTAACTTACTGCACATCAAAGGGTAATAACGTCACCTACGAATGGATTGATTTGGTTCAGTTAAACGAAATAAGTAATACAACTACCAGCAATGGTGGCTATGCAGACTTTACAAGTTTAGTAGCAAACGTTTCGTTAGGTTCTAGTCAGACGATATATTTCAGTTGCGGTTTCAAGAGCAGTAGCTATACCGAATACTGGCAGGTTTGGGTTGACTGGGATCATAGTGGTACTTTCGATACCGACGAAAAAATGGCCAGCGGTTCTTCGAGCAGTTCGGGTACATTATCCGGAACCTTTACAGTTCCTTCCGACGCTGTACTTGGTACTACCAGGATGCGTGTAACCATGAAGTACAATTCGGCTGCTACAGCATGTGAAACATTTAGCTATGGCGAAGTTGAAGATTACACCGTTAATGTTACTGCCGCTTCTTACAACAACGTTATTGCAGGATACACACAAAGTGAAGTTTTAGGCAATGAGCCTTCAACCGATATCGTTGTTTATCCTAACCCGGCAAGTTCGTATATCAGGGTTAAGGTTGTTAACGGAACTAAAGTTGGTACAGTAAGCATTTACAACATGCAAGGTGCTTTGGTTAAAATAATGCAAATGGAAGGAAATGAGCAAGAAATTAGCGTTTCCGAGTTACCTGCAGGTTCATATCTATTATCTGTTGAAGATGAAAGAGGAGCAGTTGTAAAACCATTCATAAAGAGATAGGTTATTATTAGGGGAAAAGCAGAAAGAGTCCGAATTTTCGGGCTCTTTTTGTTTTAAGGGGTATATTTATTGATGTGAAAATTTGAAATAACAGAATAACACTAGTCGTTAGTTACTGTAATATCGTATTTTGCTAATAATCCCAGAAGGTTACCTGTTGAAAATTTCGCTTTCTTAATTCTGTTTCTTTCTGGGTCTATCGAGAAGTTAAAGGAAGTTCGAAAATCAACTTTATCAAGGGTTGCGTTTTCGAATATGGTGCCTATAAGGTCGCAATTGTCAAATATCGAGTTGGTTAAATCGCTGTTTACAAAATCAACTTCTTGCAACTTGCAATTCTTGAAAGTAGTCGATTTAACTTTTTGTTTGTAAAACGAGGAGTTGTTAAGGTTACAATTTGTAAAGTTAAAGGATAAGCCAAGTTCGTTGCAATCGTCGAAATGAATGCCTAGCATTTTGCAATCGGTAAATTTAGCATCTCGAATAGTAGTATTTTTTACCTTGGCGAGACTTAGGTTACAACGTATGAATTCACAATCGATAAAGATTGTATTGGACAAATCGGCTTCGGAAAATATGCAATCGGAAAAAGTACACGTATCATAATGGGCAATAACAAACGGTATTCTTCCATAATCGATTTTATCAAAATTTTTGTCAGCAATATATTCTTCCATAGTTATTATTAGTGTTGAATAGAATGGCTTAAAATTGTACTATTTTTCATTTTCGTTTACAGTAATTACAACAATTTCGGGTCTGTTTCCCAATCGAATTCTAGGCCCCCAGGTTCCATATCCGGGCGATACGTAAAAGTGAGTGTTTCCTTTTTTCTTGTATCCCATGCTTACTTCGTATATAGCCTTTGTTATATAGTTTAACGGCCACATTTGTCCATTGTGAGTGTGTCCCGAGAGTTGTAAGTCTATTCCGGCATTAACGGCTTCGTTAAGGTTTGCCGGTTGGTGATCCATTAGTATGGTAAACTTACTCAAATCAATGTTTTTTGTTAGTTCAACCATCGATTTTCGTGGATGACCCAAAGCCCTGATGCTTTGGCGATCGTAACGGCCTATAATGTTTATGCTGTCAACGGTTAAAACCGTATCACAAAGAACTGTAATTTTGTGTTTCTTCAGATAACTTATTTTGTCTGTATAATTACCGAAAAATTCATGGTTTCCCGTAACAGCATATACTCCATACTTCGATTTTATTTGTTCGAATAAATTCCCCATGTTGCCGTTTACAACGGGAGTAATATCTTCGTCGAATACATCGCCGACAAATAGAACTAAGTCTGGATTTTGTTTATTCACAGCATTTACGAGTTTAGCAAGTTCCTTTTTGCCAATAATAGTACCCAAATGAATATCCGAGGCCATAACAATGCGAACTTTTCCGGTAGGCAGTGGCTTGTTTACATCAATATTAATGTTTGACACTTTTGGATTTGTTGCATTTACATATCCTGCAAGCAAAATTATCAGCATAACAAGGTAAATGAAAATTACGGCTATTTGCCTATTCTCCGCTATACCTTTTATATTTAATCCGAATTTTGCCGATACTGGTACAATTAGCCAGAAAACAAAAAAAAGTAGCGTGAGGTATAGCATTGCTGCTATCCACATCGATCCTAACTTAACAAACGGGATAAGTACAAAGCCACCGAAAAGCGCTTCGAAAGTTCTGCCAATAGGATAGGAGAGAACCAGTACCCAAAATATGACTTTTAGCCATGTTCCTACTGAAGGCAAGTTAAACAAAGGACGCGTTTGGTAGTACAAGAAAATGTTTACCGAGAAGTATATGCTAAGGACAATGGTAAGAAATATCACTAGTTGATAAATTTTCATGCTAAGTTATTTTTACGGCAATATAGCATAAAATAAGTAAGCAAAATTTTAGCAATTCGTTAGCATTAACAACGTACATTGGATGTTGTTTAATATATGCTGACTTCATTTTGTAATAATAGTAAGGGTCTATGCAGTTTTAACATATTTTTTGATAGATAATGATTTGTATTTCTCTTTTTGATTTTACATTTGCATACCGAACGTTTAGTATTTTAATTATGAATGATACTAGAGAGTATATAATAGACAAAGCCTACGGCCTGTTTTTAAACAGAAGTTACGAAGCTGTTTCGATTAGTGAAATAAGCAAGGCGATTGGATTTACCAAAGGTGCATTGTACCATCACTTTAAAAATAAGGAAGAGTTGTTTAAGGCTGTAATAGACAAATACTTGTTTATAAACACCTTAGATGTTGAAGCGCAAAAGATTTCTTTAGCCGAGTATATTAATGAATCGATTCAATATGCAGAGAACATCATGAGTGGTATAATGGGAAATACTGAAAATTTTATGCCGATTAATTATATTTCATTGTTTATTGATGCTATACGCCATTATCCTTCTTTTTATAAGGAAAAGGAGACCCTTATAAATGGTGAGTTAGAAAAAATCAAGGTTGTTTTAAACAATGCGGTTGTATCGGGCGAAATACGAAATGATATTGATGTTACCGTAACTGCTTTAAATTACATTTCGATAATGTATGGAATAGCGAGCAACCTTGTTCAGAATAACTCGCTTGAGTCTGCTATTAGCGTTTTAAAACTTCAATTTGACGAGTTATATAAATTATTAAAAGTATAGTAATTGAAACGGTTTTAGCATGTAGCACACGTGCTTTTTTATTTTGAATAAAAACATACTGACCGTTTAGTATTCATAAAAATAATGTTTAATTAAAATAAGAATAGTATGAAGCGTTTTTTTATGGTATTTGGATTGTTGAGTCTTATTGCCTGTACGAATAATAAGCAGGTTCAGGAAAACAAACCAACTAATAAAGGAATAAAGGTGGTTGTTTCGCCGGTTAAAGAAGAAGTGAATTACTTGAACTTGAAGTACAGTGGTACAGTTGAGGCTTCAAAAGTAATTCCATTAACATTCCGAACATCGGGAACAATTGAGAAAATAAGCGTTGATGTCGGCGATAGGGTTGTTAAAGGACAGTTGTTGGCTAGTATCGACAAGACAGATATGCAAAATATATATAACGTTACGCGTGCAAAGTATGAGCAAGCCAAGGATGCGTACGATAGGCTAAAAAGTGTGCACGATCAGGGTAGCTTGCCCGAAATTAAATGGGTTGAAATGGAAACTAATTTGGAACAAGCCAAATCGTCACTCGAGATAGCAAAAAATAATCTGGATAAGTGTGATTTACGCTCACCAGTTGATGGAGTTATTGGACGAAAAAATATAGAACCGGGACAATCGGCCATTGGAGCAAGCATTTCTCCAATTGAGTTAGTTGAAATTGAGACAGTTTATGTAAAGGTGTCTGTACCCGAAAATGAAATTAGTAAAATTAAGAAAGGCCAATCGGCCGTGTTTATCGTATCGGCTTTGGACGACAAGCAGTTTCAGGGAGTTGTTACCAATGTTAGTCCAGTTGCCGATGTTATATCGCGGACATATACCGTAAAGATCAAAGTAGAAAACCCAAAATACGAACTTAAACCCGGTATGGTTTGCGATGTAACCTTAAAAATAAACCAAATACCACATGCTTTAACGGTGCCTTACAGTGCAGTAAGCAAGGATGACAATGGGAATACGTTTGTTTATACCGTATCTAACGACGGGAAACACGCAAACAAGCAGGTTATTGAAACCGGTTTTTATAATGGCTCTAATATTGAAGTTACAAAAGGGGTATCGAAAGGGGAACTGGTTATTAGCGAAGGTATAAACAAATTATCGGATAACTGTTTAATAGAGTATTAGTATGAGTCGTAAAAAAGTTGATATTATAGAGGGAGCAATGCGTAATCATAACATTGTAATTCTGATTACGATTGTACTAATGGCTATTGGCGTTGTGGCATTATTTAAAATGCCTCGAAACGAATTTCCTCAATTTACCATACGTCAGGGAGTTATTGTAGGTGTATATCCTGGAGCAACATCGGCAGAGGTGGAAGATCAACTAACCAAAGTCGTTGAAAACTACATTTTCGGATTTCAGGAGGTAAAGAAAGCCAAAACATACTCATATTCCCGCGAAGGAATAATGTACATTTTTGTTGAGTTGAATGATGATGTTAAGAATGCAGACCAGTTTTGGTCCAAGTTAAAGCATGGACTAAACGAACTTAAAATGACATTACCTTCGGGAGTGGCAGCCCTGATAGCCAATTCCGATTTTGGCGATACATCGGCTTTGCTTATAACCTTATCTTCCGACACTAAAAGTTATAAGGAACTGGAGGAATACTTGAAAAAGTTGGAAACCGAGTGCAGAAAAATTCCGGCAACATCAAAAATTAAACACTATGGATTGCAGAAAGAGAAAATATACGTAAATGTAAAACCGGAACTGTTAAACGAGTACAACATAAAAACGCTGTCGCTGTTGGGTTCATATCAACTGAACGGCATGGTGAACTATGCGGGAGTTCTCAAGGACGGAAAGCAGAACCTTTCCGTACATTTGCCGGCAAATTTTGAATCGGAAAAAGACCTGAGAAATCAGATAGTATATTCCGATCCTATGGGTAACGTAGTTCGGCTGAAAAATATAGCAACTATCGAACGTCGCTACGAAGATCCTGATAGTTACATAAAACAAAATGGAGGAAAAACCATTCTGCTTTCTCTCGAAATGCAGCCCGGTAATAATATAGTGGAATACGGTAAAGAGGTTGATAAAGCCATTGCAACGTTTCAGGAAAGTTGTCCGAAGGATATACGCGTGGCCAAAATATCGGAACTTCCTAAATATGTAGATGATTCGGTTACCAACTTCATGCGTGAATTTTTAATTGCCATTGTAGCCGTAATTCTAGTTACAATGCTTTTGTTACCGTTAAGAGTTGCTTCCGTTGCAGGTATTACAGTGCCTATATCGGTTTTAATAACTTTGGCTTTTATGTACTTTTTTGGAATAGAGTTGCATACGGTGTCGTTAGCTTCGCTTATTCTTGTTTTGGGAATGATTGTGGACAATTCCATAGTTGTTATTGATAATCATGTAGATAAAATAGACCACGGAATGTCGGTATGGCACGCATCAATAAAAAGCGCCAAGGAACTTTTTATTCCTATTCTTACAGCGACCCTTGCAATTATTGCAATATATGTTCCTATAGCCATATTGGTACCGGGTACTGCAGGCGAGTTTTTATATACATTCCCAATAGTTATAAGCACGGCTTTAATACTATCCATTATTATAGCAACTACGCTGGTTCCATATTTAAACTTTGTTTTTATTAAAAAAGGGTTGAAACATAATTCAGAAAAAAAGAAAAATTCTTTTCTCGATTGGCTTCAGGATAAATTCGATAGAAGCATTATAAAAGTTTTTAAACACCCAAAATTGACGGTAGGTATAGGTATTGCCTTAATAGCATTAGCGGTAATTCTGTTTCAACATACCGATCAACAGCTATTCCCAGAATTGGAACGAAACCAATTTGCAGTGGAGGTATATTTGCCAACAGGCTCTTCAATAGAAAGTACGGCAAAGGTTGTAGATAGCCTTGAAACAGTTCTGCTAAACGACAAAAGAGTTGTTAATGTAACCAGCTTTATAGGTACGAGTTCTCCTCGTTTTCAGGTGGCGTATGCTCCAAATATGCCAGCACCCAACTATGGGCAATTGCTTATTAATACTGTTTCGGATAAAGCCACCCGTGCAATTGTGCAGGATTATTCCGATAAGTATGCCAATAGTTTTGCCAATGCACATGTGAAGTTTAAAATACTAGCCCTACAAATGAATAAGGCTTCTATTGAAGTTCGTATTACCTCAGATTCTATTAAAGATATAAGGAGCGTTGAAAAGCAGGTTGACGAAATATTGAATAAAACAAAAAATATTGCGTGGACTCGTACCGATTGGGATCAAAAGCAACAGAATATAAAAGTTACCCTTGATAGGGATAAGGCAAATAGAATGGGTTACTCCAAAGGATTTGTTGCTACTTCTTTAATGATGGGTCTCGATGGAATTCCCCTTACCACAATTTGGGAAGGAGACTATCCTGTAGAAGTTAGGTTAACACAGGACGATGGTAATAAAAAAAGCATTAATACATTAAATAATCAGTATGTAACATCCATTCCCAGTTTTACAGCATTACCGTTGCGTTCGTTTGCTAGCCTTTCGCCTGAATGGACCGAAGGAACAATTGTACACCGAAACGGAACGCCAACTTTAACTATTTTTATAGACAACGAGTTAAACACCATTGCGGCTAAAACATTTGCCGAAATAAAGCCACAAATCGATAACTTAAAATTGCCAAAAGGAACTTCAATTAACTATGGTGGCGATTATGAAGCACAGGTAGAAGTGTTTATACCAATGGCCATAGCCTTAATTGTAAGCATTTTTGTTATCTTTTTTATTCTTCTATTTCAATTTAAAAAAATAAAACTGTCGATATTGATAATAACAACCATGTTGTTAACGCTACCTGGTGCTGCAATAGGACTAAAATTAATGGGGTACCCGTTCAGTATAACTGCGTTTGTTGGAATATCGAGCCTTTGTGGAATGGTTGTTCGTAATGGGATAATACTAATTGACTACGCCAGAGAGTTAAGGGAACAAAATCGGAAAATGACAGTGAGAGAGGCTGCAATAGCAGCGGGAAAACGCAGAATGCGACCAATCTTTTTGACTTCGGCAGCAGCATCTGTGGGCGTTATTCCAATGATACTAAGCCGCTCTCCGTTATGGGGTCCGTTAGGAACGGTAATTTGTTTTGGGCTATTAGTTTCTATGGTGTTAACACTTTATATCCTACCAATTTTATATTCATGGATGTATAGCGATAAGCCGAATAAACCCGGATTTTGGTCTCTTCCTTTAAAACGTAATGCAACCAAAGAAGTAATAGCAGGGACTTTGCTAATGATACTTATTCCTATTGGCTCCAAATCGCAAACGCTAACATTAGATTCTTGCAAAGCCCTTGCCATTGAAAATAATTATAAATTAAAAAGTGCTGCAAGCGAAGTCAAACAATCGGAGGAGGTAAAGAAAAACGCTTTTACCAATTATTTTCCAAAAGTTAGCGCAAGTGTAGCTGCTATACGAACTAAGGATTATTTGGTAAAAGAGAAATTGCAACTTCCTGTTTATACCGATCCCAGTGCAGATCCATATACTGCAATTCCAATAGGTTATACTCCTGCAATGAGTTTGAATTTAATAGATTATATGAATGTTGCCAATATAATGGCGGTTCAACCGATTTATGCTGGAGGTCGAATTGTTAACGGAAACAAATTAGCCCAAATTGGATACAGCATAAGTAAGGAAAAGCAGTCTATGACCACCACGGAAGTGCTTGTAAGAACAGAAGAGTTGTATTGGACTGTTATTACGCTTCAGGAAAAGTTAAAAACACTTGATAGTTATATTCTTCTTCTGGATACGCTTCAACATGATGTAAACGTATCGTTAAAAGCAGGATTAATTCAACGCACCGATTTGCTAAAAGTTCAACTTAAAGCAAACGAATTGCAGGTGAATAAGCGCAAGTTAGAAGATGGAATTACGCTTAGTAAAATGGCACTTTGCCAGCATATTGGCTTAGATTACGATAGTACAATGGTCTTGAATTCTACAATTCCTGAGGCTATTCAATTAGACCAGATTCAATGGAATGCGAATAATGCGGTGGAACGCAGAAATGAGTATAAAATGTTGCAAAAGGCTGTTGAAGCGCAAAAGTTGCAGAAAAAAATGGCATTAGGAGAATATCTTCCTCAAGTATCCATTGGAGCATCGGGAGTTTATTACGATGTAATGGATAAAACCAATTCAAACGCAATTGTATTTGCAACCATTAGCGTTCCCATTACCGATTGGTGGGGAGGTGCACATAAAATAAAAGAAAGTAAGGCAAAAATAGAGAGCGCTAAATATACCTTAGCCGAAACTTCGGAGTTGCTCAACTTGCAGATTGTAAAAGCGCGGAATGAACTTAACCAGAACTTATATCAGATAACCGTTGCTAAAAAATCGGTGGAAGAAGCAGAGGAAAATCTTAGGGTTACGAGTAATAATTATAAAGCAGGGATTTCTGGAATGTCCGACTTACTGGAAGCACAATCGGTGTATCAAAATTCCCTTGACAGTTTAACAGAAGCAAAATGTAACTATCAAATTGCCAAAGCAAAGTATTTGCAAGCAATAAATGAATATAAATAGAGACAATTTAAAAACAGTTTAAAAATATTTTAACATAAGTATTAAATAGTGTTAATTAGATTTTAATAATTGTGATATATTTTCGTTTGGGTTGTTATTTGGTTAACTTTGAAACAGGGATGTAAGATTTTAAGTCCCTGTTTCTTATAGGTTTTGTTAATTTCCTATAAAACGATAAAATAAGGATAACTATGAGAAAAGAGATTTATATAAATCCGAAGTATGCCAGTTTAAACGATTTTATAAATCGAATTCCTGAAAAATTCGAACAACTTGGAGTGTTAATACATACGGGTAGAAATGATGTTCGCGATGTGGATGTCGATGGTGTACGCGTTGTTATAAAATCGTTTATAAGAATAACAGGGTTGAACAAATTAGTGTTTGCAACCATAAGGAAATCGAAAGCACAAAGGTCTTACGAACATTCAATGAATTTGCTCGAAGATGGCATAACATCGCCGGAACCTATTGCATATATAAACTGTTACAAGAATTGTTTACTGGTAAACAGTTACTATGTGTGTGTATATACCAATTACCAGCCCGTTGATGAATTATTTGAACGTCCTCTTTTGGAATCGGAACAAGCACTCAAGGCTTTTGCCCGTTTTACCTATAGGCTACATCGTTTAGGAATTTACCATAACGATTATAATGTTAGCAATGTATTGTATTCGTATAATGGAAAAAATTACGATTTTTCTATAATCGATAACAATAGAATGCGTTTTACCCGATATTCTTATTTTAAAGGTCTTAGGAGTTTGCAGCGGATTCAGTTACCAATCGAAAAGTTGGCGGTGATAGGTTCGGAATATGCCGCACAAGCGCACACAAGCGATTTAAAAACAATGAACGTTTTAATCTTATTCAGATTCCAGTATCTAAATAAACTTTTTCTAAAAAAGCAATTTAAGGCGCTGGTACATAAAACTAAAAATTAGATATTACAAATTTATCGTTGCGTATTAACTGATTTTTTACTCAACACGGTTTTAGAAGTATAAAGTATGAATTACGATTTGACTATAGTAGTTCCCGTTTTTAACGAAGAAGATAACCTTGATAGAGTTTACAATGAGTTACAGCAATTTATTACAAATGCCGATGTAACCGCCAAGGTTCTTTTTATAAACGATGGGTCGAAAGATGGTAGCCTTACCAAAATTAAGGGTATATGTGATAGGTCGGACAGGTTTAGATATTGCTCGTTCGACAGAAATTACGGATTAAGCACTGCCATAAAGGCTGGTTTCGATTATTCGGATACGCCATGGATAGGTTACATTGATGCGGATTTGCAAACGTCGCCAATGGATTTTAATATCTTGCTTGAGCATAGAAATGAGTACGATTTAATTACAGGTGTTAGAACCAACCGGAAGGATTCTTTTACCAAGAACATGTCGTCGTTAATTGCCAATGGAATTCGTCGTGCTTTTACCCACGATGGAATGGACGATACCGGCTGTCCGCTTAAAATTATTCGTGCCGATTTTGCCAAGCGCATACCAATGTTTAACGGTTTGCACCGTTTTCTTCCGGCTATGATTTTGCTTCAAAAGGGAAAAATACTGCAAGTCCCGGTTCGGCATTTTCCGCGAATGGCAGGAAAGTCGAAGTACCACCTATGGAATAGGCTGTTTGGCCCTTTAATGGACTGCTTTGCATATCTATGGATGAAGAAAAAGTATATAAACTACAAGGTTGAAGAACGCAACTAATCATTTTCAATTATGAGTAAGTGGCTCATTTTTAGCATAGGGTTTATAGCCCAATCATTATTTTCCAGCAGGGTTATTTTACAATGGATTGTTTCGGAACGACACAAAAAGGTGTTAACTCCACGATTATATTGGCAGCTTAGCTTATTAGCTTCGTTTTTGCTATTTGTATATGGGTACTTGCGCGATGACTTTGCCATAATGTTGGGGCAGGTAATTACCTACTTTATTTATATTCGGAATATGCAACTTGAACATGAATGGAAAAAATTCCCGATTTGGCTACGGATTTTTCTTTACATATTCCCGGCAATAATTATTATATACGGATTTAACAACAACGTTATCGACAGTGCAAATTTGTTTAATCCCAAGCATATTTCCACCCCGTTAATGATGCTTGGCATTATTGCGCAGGTGCTGTTTACATTACGCTTTGTTTACCAATGGATTTATTCCGAAAGAAGAAAAAAATCGCATTTGCCAATGGGATTCTGGATTTTAAGTTTGATAGGTTCATCGCTTATTTTTATTTATGCCATTTTTAGGAAGGATCCGGTGTTGCTACTTGGTCATGGGGCCGGATTAATTATGTACTCGAGAAATGCTTTTTTGCTTAAACGCTATGGCGACTAAGATATTGAATTACAAATACGAGTTAATGTTGGCAATAATTGCAGGGTTATTGCTTTTTTCAGGATTAAGTAAAGTTGAAGTTAATATAATGGAAGCGCGCAACTTTCAAACAGCGCGCGAAATGGTTCAAAATAACGAGTATTTACTTACCACGCTTAATGCCGAACCGCGTTATCAAAAGCCACCTTTGCCAACGTGGCTAACGGCAATATCGGGAAGTTTGTTCGGATTCGATTCTTTATACGCCATGCGAATGCCTGTGGCATTTATTACGTTATTGCTGGTTTTTGCATTTTACTTTCTTTCAAAAAGAATGGGCTTTAATCCTAAAAGTAGTTTTAATAATGCACTTATTCTGATAACATCGTTTTACATATTTTTTGCGGGAAGGGACAATCAGTGGGATATATACACCCACAGTTTTATGATTGTTAGCATATATTTCCTTTGGAGACTTCTGCAGGAGGATAGCCATCCTGTTCGAAATAGCCTTATGTCGGGACTTTTTCTCGGTTTTTCGTTTTTAAGCAAGGGACCTATTTCGTTTTATGCGTTGTTACTTCCGTTTATAATCAGTTACTTAATAGTGTACCGAATTCCCGTTAAGCGAAAAGGTCTATCCCTTTTAGTCGTACTTGTCAGTGGCTTAGTTATAGGCGCTTCGTGGTATGTTTACGTTCGTATGAACGATCCTGAATATTTTAGGGCAATAGCAACTCACGAAACTTCAAATTGGACTAACTACGAGATTAAGCCATTTTACTACTACTGGAACTTCTTTATTCAAAGCGGTTTATGGACTATTCCTTCGTTAATCGCATTAATGTATCCGTATTTAAAAAGAAGAGTTGCCAATTTAAAAGCCTATCGGTTTACCCTTTTATGGACAGTTTTTTCTGTTGTATTGCTTTCGCTGGTTCCCGAAAAAAAGGTAAGGTACCTTGTCCCAACGCTAATTCCGTTGGCTTTGACTACGGGGTTTTATATTGACTATTTATTTAAAGCCTTTGGAAGTATGAAGTCTAAAAAGGAAAGTTTGCTAGTTTACATTAACTATGGCATTCTTGCCTTTGTTGGTGTTGCGTATCCTTTTGTGATTTTGTTTTTATTAAAGGAAGGGGTGAAGAGTTACATCTTTACCTTTATTGTAACATCTGCGTTAGTATTGCTAAGTTCCTACCTGATTATTCGTGGCCTTATCGGCAGAAATTTTGGTAAAACCTTTTACTCCTCAATTGCGCTGTTTTGTTTTATAATAATAGGAACTTTGCCAATGTCGGTAAAATTCTTTGCGAACCCCGATTATTCTCCGGCAAGTAGTGTTCTAGGTTTAGAAAAACAGTATGATGTAAACACCTATCGGCTTTCGGAAGTTGCCCCCGAAATTATTTGGAATTTTGGCAAGGTAGTCCCATTGATTAATCCCAACAAAATTAATGTAGAGAACGGCAAACAATTTGGGTTAATGGTTGGCATGGACGATTCTACAAGGTTAAAACCCCTTCTGTCAACTTGTAATTTGCAAAAACTTTATAGGGTAAACTTAAATTACAGGAAAAAGAATAAAAGTAGGCTGATAAAAGATTACTATTTGGTTACTGCAAAAACTTCAACTTCCAAGTAAAGTTATACATAGAATTTAAGGTTTATTTCCCAGGATAAATAGAAGTTCACCTCCGTTGATAATATCAAAGTGTGATATTTTAAAATTATCGACAGGCTTACCGTTTAACAGCACTTTTTTTACATAAACGTTATTTGGCGATTGATTTTTAGTTGAAATGCTAAAAACTTTGCCGTTTTCGAGATGTATTACTGCGCTAACAACGGTTGGACTTCCTATTGAGTAGTAGATGGAACCGGGAGCAACGGGATAAAATCCTAATGCGCTGAAAATGTACCATGCGCTCATTTGTCCACAATCATCGTTTCCGCTAAGTCCATCGGGAACAGGTTTATACATGGTTTGGCAAATCATTCTAACCCGTTCTTGTGTTTTCCACGGTTTGTTAGTCCAGTTATATAAGTAGGCTACATGGTGCGATGGTTCGTTTCCGTGAACATAAGTGCCAATAAGTCCTTCGCGAGTAATATCTTCGGTTTCGGCAAAGTATCGATCGGGTAAATACTTGTTAAATAGCGTATCGAGGTAGTTGGCAAACTTTTTCTTTCCACCCATTAGTAGAACTAAACTTTCAGGATTTTGAGGAACGTAAAGCGAGTAGTTTAACGAGTTTCCTTCAATAAAACCTTGTCCGTGCGTGCTTAGTATATCAAAATCAATTTTAAAGTTACCATTGGATAGGCGAGGCCGCATATAGCCAATTTTTTTGTCAAAAACATTTCTATAGTTCTCAGAACGCCGATTAAATTCTTCGGCAACAATAGCGTTGTTCGCTTTTTCGGCTAGTTGCAATATGCACCAATCGTCGTAAGCGTATTCCAAGGTTTTCGATACGGAATTCGACGATAAATCTTCGGGAACATAACCATACTCTTCGTAGTATTCAATTCCGTCGTACCATTTGTTCTGTGCTGTCGTAACCGCAGCGTTAAGCGCGTCGTTAATATCAAAATTATCATTCCCCTTTACAGCCGCGTCGGCAATAACCGAAACGGCATGGTATCCAATCATACACCAATTTTCGTTGGCATAGTGCGACCAAACCGGAAGCATGTGGTGAACGCTTTGATGGTAATGCGCCAGCATGGATTTTATCATGTCAACATTTCGCTGAGGTTGAATTATATTAAAAAGCGGATGCAGTGCCCTGTATGTATCCCATAGCGAAAAGGTAGTGTAGTTTACAAAGTCAGTTGCTTTATGTACATTTTGGTCTAATCCTTTGTAACTTCCATTGGTATCCATATAAATTGTAGGGCTCAAATAAGCATGGTATAGCGAAGTGTAAAAGTTCAGTTTGTCGTTATCCGTAAGAGTTTTAACTTCTATTTTGCGAAGTTCTTTATTCCACAACTCTTTAGCCTTTTGTCTAATTTCTCCGAAGTTCCACAAAGGAACTTCTGCTTTCATATTTTCCAGTGCATTTGCCATGCTAACAGGTGATATGGCAACTTTTAGCATTATTTGCTCGTTGTTATTGGTTGAAAAATCGAAATGACACTTCACCTTTCGTCCTGCGTTTTCCGGGAAGTTTTCATTCTGATTAAACTTGCGCCAAAATCCGCGGTAAACCAATTTTTCATCATTAACTAAACCGTAACTTTTGAAAGGCTTAGAGAAGGCAATGGCAAAGTAAACCGTGCGTGTTCTGGCCCAACCCGAAGTCTGACGAAATCCTGTAATTAAAGTATCGTTTTCAACTCTAACAAAAGTCCAAACATTCTTTTCGGGGTAATTGTAAATGCCATGAACCAAGTCGATAATTATGTGTGCAGAATCCGATTTCGGAAAAGTATATTTATGAACGCCAACCCTTGTAGTAACTGTTAACTCTGCATTTACACCGTAATTTTGCAGAAATACCTGATAGTATCCCGGTTCGGCATGTTCGTTATGGTGGCTAAACTTCGAGCGGTAGCCCGATTGGGATCTTGCCGATGTTCCCGGATTCAACATTAACTTGCCCACTGTGGGCATTACAAGAATATCACCTAAATCGGAATGCCCCGTGCCGCTAAAATGAGTATGACTAAAACCGACAATAGTGCTATCGGAATATTGATACCCTGCACAATAGCGATATGCATCGGGATTGTATAAACCGTTGGAAGAGTAGGGGATTGTGTCGGTGTCGGGACTTAACTGCACCGAACCAAACGGAACAGTAGCACCGGGAAAAGTATGTCCCATTTTGTCAGTTCCAACAAAAGGATTGACCCATTGAGTGTAATCGGTTTTTAGGGAATCGTTATCATAAATGTTTGTTTTGTATTTAACCTGTGCGTTGGCGTTAATAAAAATAGCACATAGTACGAATGGTAAAAATCCCCTTGTCATCTGTTTCTGTTTTTGGTTTGAATGAATTAGTAACCTAACGTTTTCCCCTTGTCTTTTGCTGGAATTCCATCGAGCCATTTTGGTTTTGGAGCATCTTTTAGGTAGTAATCGAAAAATTGTTGCATCCTAATGGCCCAATCAACACGATTTGCCCATCGGGCAAGGTTATGCGGCTCGTCGTTATAGTTTATAAGCCAAACGGGCTTGCCTAAACGACGCAGTGCGAGAAAATACTCAATACCCTGATACCAAGGAACAGCGCCATCGGCATCGTCGTGACGAATTAGGAGTGGTGTATTCACATTAGGTGCATAAAATAGCGGTGAATTTTCGATGTAGTTTAACGGTCTTTCCCACAAAGTGCCACCAATGCGGCTTTGAGTATGTTCGTACTGGAACATGCGCGACAATCCCGATTGCCAACGTATTCCTCCGTAAGCGCTGGTCATGTTCGATACCGGAGCACCAGCCGATGCAGCCTTAAAAAGGTTAGTTTGGGTAACCAAATAGGCAATTTGATATCCACCCCAACTTTGCCCTTGAACGCCAATTCTGTCCTTGTCAACAAAACCTTTGTCGATTAACGCCATGGTACCGCTAACCACTGCGTTGTATGCACTTTTCCCGGGGCAACCAATTTGGTACTTTATGTCGGGCATAAACACCAAATAGTCGTTGCTAACGTAAAAGGTTGGACAAATCACCGAACGACCCGGTTTAGGTGAATAATGAACATTTAATTCGTCGGAATGGGTTTCGTAAAAGTAAACCATCATGGGGTACTTTTTATTCGGGTCGAAATTTTTGGGTTTGTAAAGAAGTCCTTCCACCGAATCTCGGTTAAAATCTATCCATTTTACCAATTCCACGCTGCCCCATTTATACTTCGGTATTTGAGGGTTTGCCTCAGAAACCTTTATTGGGTCGGAAAAATTGGCGTTACTATGCCATAAATCGCCATATTCCTTATACGATTGTCTTGTCCATATATAGTTATCGGCATTTTTGGCTTTACCTAAAAAACGGTACAAATGATCGGAAACAAGCAGATTTGTGGGTGAGTTACCCTTTAAAAAGTTTACGCTTGCAAATCCATTTTGCTTGTTTTTGTGGTTAAAGACGGAAAGAAGTAATTTTTCTTTTGTATTTATGTAATCGTCGTCCTTATCGGTTTTAATCACCCTATAGGTGATATTTGTTTTTCGACCGTTTTGGCCCGTAATGCAAATTGGGGTAGTTTTTCCTTGTGGGTCTAAAGCCCAAATATCAAACTTGTCGTAAACAAGAAAACTTTTTTCACCCTCAATCCAACCGCCAAATCCATACGACCACGCAACTTGTGGCATATCGTTGGATTCGTAGTAAAAGTTTACACTCAAGTTTTTGGTTAAACACGTTGATTTTTCCGTTTTGCGCGACCATGTGTACCATGCGCTATCTGCCGTGTTGTAGTATGCCACATAATTTCCCGAAGGCGAAATAATTACGTTTGCATCAAGCCCTGTGGCTATAAGTGTTCTGTTACCGCCATTTACATCAACCAAGTAGTAGTCTTTTTTCCAAGGATAATCCCAGGTCATACTGTACTCATATTTCGAGTCATCGTTTCCAATACCAAAGTCGCCGTTATTCTTTTGAGGTATGTATATGTCTGGAAGGAGTTTACTTTCCAGTTGTACCATCTTTTTATCTTTTAAATGCACAACAGCCATAAAGGATTGTTCCTGAATATCTTTTAAATGTGCTTTTTGTTGGGTTTGAAGCAGCGTATCGGTCCAACTCCACACGTCCAACACAACTTTTTCGTCGTCGGTTAGCGTGTCCTTTGGTTCTTCAACAGGTTTAGGAATAGTAAAGAAAAACAGACGTTGACCATTTTCCGAGAAGTACGGCTCCTTATGCTTGCTAACTACATATCCGCTTGGCATTCCCGATGTTTTGTCACCGACAATTTTCTCAACACTTCTGCTCTTACTATTCCAGTAGTATAAGTCGAAAATTCTTACTTTACCGGTATCGGCTGTGAATAAAAAGGCCAGTTGACTACCGCTGCCGTCAATCGAAATAGATTTTGCCTCTCCGGTATTTTTGAAAATTTCTTCAGTATTTTTAGTTTTAGTATCGAAAACATACAAATCCGAACTATTTAGAGAATCTTTCGAATTCGACGTTATAAAAGCAATGGTTGACCCGTTTTCCGAAATGGCGTAATCGGTAACACTATCGTAAGTAAATGTAGCGTTTTCAACGGGGTTAGTAATTAATAACTGACCGACTTTTGTACTTTCCTTTCTACGTTTAACGGTCTTTTTCTTTGTTTTTGCAAGCGAATCTTTTGACATTTCCGGCTTAGGCTGCTCCCTCAGAATGGCTATCCAGTTTCCAGTTTTCTCGGCAATTTTATACGACTTTACCTTAGTAACATACTTCTCTGCTTTGCTATCGAACAGGTATATGCCCAACGAATCCTTAGGCATTTTATCCGATTTCTTTTTGTCTAACTTTGCCTTGCGCGTATCGGCAAACTTAGGACTTACCATGAATACTAAAAAGTTATTTTCGGGAGAAATGGTTGCCTTGTGTCCTCTTTCGAACGGTTTTTTAAGATTTTCTTGTTCATTTACTAACCATAACGTTCCATCGCCACGTTGCGGATTAATTTCATAGGCAATCCATTGTCCGTTTGCCGATATTTCCGAAGCCTTTAAATCGTTCCAACTGTCGTAAACGCTATGCGTTAGACTTATTTTATCGCTATTCTGCGAAAATGCAGCAAAGCCAAAACAAACAAAGGCGGTAAAAAGACCATAGAATTTACTCATGACATAGATTTTGGTTATTTTTTGTATGACTAAGATACAAATCTATGGTTTATTTTCGGCGATTAGGTTACAAGAACAAATGAATGTAACTTTTGATTTTCAATACAAAAAATGGCTTTACTATGCACTGTTCGTGCAAATTAAACTTTGCCAAACTCGTTTAACGCATATTTGCAGTACATCGTTATAGATTAGAAGTGTGTTTAATTACATCAAACTATTCATGCGTATAATGTGCGTCAACTTATTGGAATGCAACTAAATAAAATCATAGGCTCACAATTATGTAAGCCTATGGTTTTATTTTTAGCTAGTAATCTAAAATGCGTTTGCTCCGGAGAAATTGGTGTCGTCGGTACGACCACGCTGCCGGTTTTGGAAATTATTGAAACGATACGAAAAGTTAACCATTACAATAGGGCCTTCTACCCGGATAGCGTAGGTATTGCTGTACGTTAACCCATCCATATTAATATCAAATTTTATACTGTTTAGCAAGTTCCTGGCAGAAATACCAATGCTTCCTTTTCCCTTCATTATCGGCTGGTTGACGGCAAGGTTTACTACGTAAAAGTCGGAAACATCGCCATTGGCATCAACCGAGGGGGCCCGGTAGTAGCCAACAGCCTGAATTCTGGTGCCCCATTTCAGGTTAAAGTTCGAGATGAGCCGTGCATCCCAGGTGTTAACCTGTTGATCCCTTGCCGTGGAGTTCACCGTGGCATCGAGAGTATAGTGATAAAGGTTGCCACCAGTACTCAACTGCCACCATTTGGCAACTTTAAAGTCAACGCCAAGTTCTTCGCCAAAGGCGGTTTCCCTATCGGCATTGGTATATTGATGTATCATTACGCCATCGTCGCGCATGGTGCGTATTGCTGCAAACACGTTGGTGGTATTCCTGTAGTAACTCTGAGCCGAAATGGTAACCTTTGCAAGCGAAACCCTGTAGTTAAACTCGTAAGAATCCGTGTATTCGGGTTTCATGTAGGGACTTCCCATAAAAATATTAAGGGTATCGATGTATTGCGGAATATCATTCAGCAGAAAAGGCATGGGGCGATTAACCCTGCGGCTATAACTAAGCTGCAACTGGTGTTTATCGTTGAAATTTTTGGAGAAGTGAAGGCTGGGGTAGAGCATGAACTTTGAGTAAACAATAGGATCGCTACTGTTACTATGCGTAATTTTCCTGTCAAAGTACTCGGAGCGAACGCCTACTTGGTAGTCGATACTCCATAACTTGTTCGAATAGGTTGCATAACCTGAGTATATAGGATTCTTATAGCGTAAATCGTAGGTAAAATTCGAGTTTACAGTCCATGTATCCGTATTTACATCGTAATTTTGAAAGACGTAGTCCTCATTTCTGTGCTCGTACCGGTACTGCACCCCGGCTTCAAATTTTCCTTCCTTTATTTGTTTGGAGTAGTCCACATTAAAGCGAGCCTGATAGTTGTAATCGTCCTTACGATACTTTATGCGCGATGCTACAACAAAATTTTCAAAATCCGAATTGGTACTATAGTAATCCAGCGTGTTTTTATCCGGTCCATTCCAACTGCTAAATGTGCCCGAAAATGAAAGTGTGTGGTTTTCGGTAAATTTATGGGTAAAATCGGCATTAGCACCGGTTACAAATCCAGACACATCGTTAATATTACGCGAGGCGCTATACATGTCGTTGGTTAGTGGAATGTACCAACTTTTAATGTTGGAGTTAACACCTCTGTCGTAACTTTGGTTCCCAACGTTTCCGGAAACCGACATGGAGTTGTTCTCATTAAAGTCTATATCCATTCCACCTTTATAACTGAAATTGTAGTTTTGATTCATTTGCACACCATCGTTCAGGGAACGAAGCGTATCGCTATTCAGCATGGTATAGTTGTTCATGTCCAAATCTAAGTGGGAAACATTGTCGTTAAAATCGATTCCTCCAAAAAAGTTTACCTTTTTTAATCGATAGTTTAGCAAAATATTCCCCGTGCGTTTATGGGCATTTCCATACGACACGCTTACATTTCCGTTTAGTCCCAACATTTTGTTCTTTTCCATAATGATGTTGATAATTCCGGCTTGTCCGTCAGCATCGTACTTAGCCGACGGATTGGTTATTACCTCAATTTGTTTTATAGCTGCTGCCGGAATTTGTTTTAGCGCGTCGCTACCCTTTAATGCCGTTGGTTTCCCATCGATTAAAACGGTAAAGTTCGAACTACCCCGCAGCGTTACATTTCCTTCGGTATCCACCTGAACCGACGGTGTGTTTTCCAGTGCGGTAGCAGCGGTTCCGCCTTTCGAGGTTAAATCCTTATCAACGTTAATAACCTTTTTATCTATTTTATACTCAACCCTCGATTTCTCGCCTTTTACAACAACACCTTCAAGTTCAACATTGGCAGGTTTTAAGCCAATTTCTCCTAAATCGATGCTAGCCTTTCTGTTTGATAATGATATTTTTTGAGTAATCTTCTTTTCGAAACCTATAAAATTTACTTGAAGGTAATATTCACCTTTTGATAATCCGTTTATTTTAAACAACCCGTTTGCATCGGTAACAGTTCCGGAAATTAACGACGAATCGGTAGCCGAATAAATTGCTACGGTGGCGTATTCTATCGGTTTTTTAGATGCTTCGTCGATTACTTTTCCCGATATTTGAAGCGATGTTGCCTCGTTGGTTTCACCCTTAGCATTTGTACTAATCACGTGAAATAGAAATGCAGTTAGTACAAAAATTTTTAGTCCAATTTTACGCATAGTTAGGTTTTTAGTTGTTGAAGAGTTTGTGCTGATAATTTTTTTAATGACTTCAATAGGATGCGTTATGCTGTAAAATGGTAACACTTTTAGCAGACTTTAACGATTTGCATAAAAGCCTGTTAATTTGATAAATATAACATAATTGGGAATATAAATCTCTATGGGATAGAATATTTTCTTCCAATGAATTCAATAGATTTTGCTAATCTATTGAATAACCTAATTGTTTATAAGTCCATGTTGTTGTTTCAAGCGTAACCAAGAAACCTAATTTTGTTGTTGATATGATATTAAAAGCGCACAGAATGTAAACGAACTTATCAAAGTTAATTCTATGCGAATAAAAGAATTTTATTGCACTTATAAAATAGGAAGCAAATATTACCATTGATGAAAATTCCTAAATTTAGAAACTACTATTAGCAAGTCAAAAGTTAACAAAAAAGCCAACCCATTTAGGATTGGCTTAAAATTTTTGGTGATCCGGACGGGATTCGAACCCATGACCCACAGCTTAGAAGGCTGTTGCTCTATCCAACTGAGCTACCGGACCTTTTTGCTTTCGAAGCGCAAAAATACATATTCCTGATTAATTATAAAAATGCCAAATGAATTTTACCGGAATAATTATTCCCGGGGTTTTTGCTTCAATGCAAAAATGTTTTACAGCATTTGGAGTATGATAGCATTTGATTATGTAAAAACTTCTCCGTAACATTGCATTGAATTTTGGTTCTCGATTTCGAGATTAAAAGGGAACCCGGTGTAAAACCGGGGCTGTCCCCGCAGCTGTAAGCTCTTTTTATACTTTTTACTCCCCTGCCACTGTGGCTAAAACCATGGGAAGGCCGTAAAAAGTTGAGCAAGCCAGAAGACCTGCCAAACTGCATTTTCGTAGCTTTCGGGTGAAAAAGCGAAGATTAGAACAGGTCTATTCTCAGTTCTATTTTCACTAAGTCCGAGCGTTACGAATGATTGATAGATGTTAATCATTTGTAGCAATGAAGTTTAAAGTATTTCTGGTAATTGTTTTCATAGTCTGCTTTCGGATTACGCTGAAAGCTCAAATGAGCATTGATACCATTAAAATCGATGAGGTTAGGGTTTACGGTAGTTATCCCGATGTACATGTTGTAGGTGCCAGCGTTTTAAAGGTTGATACATTAAAGTTGCTTACGTTTTCGAACAGGTCGCTAGCCGATTTACTTCAATCTAACAACTTCAACATAAAAACTTATGGGGTTGGAGGGCTGGCCTCCATTTCAACGCGAGGCGGAAGTTCGTACCATACGGCAGTAGTATGGAATGGCATTAATATTCAGAGTCCCATGAATGGAAATGTGAACCTGTCGATGATGCCGGTTACAATGTTTAACAGTATAAAGTTCCAAGAAGGAGGATCGGGTACTGCGTACGGAAGTGGGGCTGTATCCGGAGTATTACTAGTAAATAGTAATGGCATACTGAATACGCCAAATAAGGTTAATGTTGGCATTATGTATGGTGGAGGAAATACCCGTTCGGTAACATCGGGTATTAAGTTAGGAAACCGTAATGTTGCAGTCGCGCTTAAACTTTACGGTTCGAAAGCCGATAACGATTATTCCTTTAAGAATATATTTAAATATGGCGAACCTAAAGAAAACATTTCCAATGCACAGGCCAAGCAGTACGGTTTACTTTCCGATGTAAGTGTTAGATTTACTGAAAATACGCAATGGAATCTGTCGGGGTGGATACAGCACAACAATAAGAATTTGCAAACTATAATGAGCAGTACCAACCCATCACAGGCAAATCAAACCGACGATAACTACGCAGCATCTTCCAACTTTAAATTCTCGTTTGGCAACGTTGCCTTTAAGTTAAAAAATGCTCTCTTAGACGGGAAAATAGACTATTCCGATCCAACCACTAATAATTTCAGCATAAGCGAATTTACCCAGTTTATAAATGAAATCGAAGCAAAAGTAGCAGCGCTAAAAGGGGGCGAGGTGGACATTAATTTAAACTATACAAGGGAAACGGCCAATGCCGACGACTATACTTCGGGCAATGCTTTACGAAATAAACTTTCGGCATACGCATCGTTAAGCAAGTCCTTTTTCAACAGAAAAGTTTTACTAAGCACCGTACTTCGTAGCGACATGATTGACGGCGATTTTAAACCAACAACTTACTCGTTGGGGACAGAGTATAATGTGTTGTCATTTTTGAAATTGAAGGCATCTGCTGCACGGGTATTCCGTTTTCCAACGCTTAACGATCTTTTTTGGGCTAACACCACTTATGCTGCAGGAAACCCCGATTTAAAACCGGAGTTGGGCTGGAATACCGACTGTGGTGCTGTTTTTCACTACAGTACAAATTTAGTTAGCGTTGAAGTGGCTAATACAATTTACTATACCAATATTAAAGACTGGATATCGTGGATTTCCGATCCTACGGATAGTTGGAAGTACAAGCCCGTAAATTTAAGTACCGGAGAATCGTATGGCGATGAGTTGTCATCCTCGTTTAAATATCACGTTGGAAAGTTTAACGCCGGTGTTGGTATAATGTACAACTATACCCATTCGCGAATGTATGGCGATGACGATTACGATGGTCAAACAATGTTTTACATGCCAAAGCATAGGTTAAACGGAAATTTGACTTTAGTGTACGGAGGTTGGCAGGCTTTATTCGATTATTCATATACGGGTTTGCGATACACCGATGCA
The DNA here is from genome assembly GCA_020636845.1 of Bacteroidales bacterium. Taxonomy (GTDB): domain Bacteria; phylum Bacteroidota; class Bacteroidia; order Bacteroidales; family Tenuifilaceae; genus JACJXD01. Next base: position 233,617 of record JACJXD010000001.1, read on the forward strand.
CAGCATTCGCTTCCATACTATAATGTAGGAAATCTTTCTGTTGGGAAAAACTTTAGCATAAGTGGCGTAAAAACAACGGTTTTATTCACCGTTAACAATTTATGGAACGAAAGTTACCAGTTAATAAGATCGTACGCAATGCCTTTACGTTACTACCAAATATCAGTAAACATGGAACTATCAAAATTATAACCTAACCTTAAATTTTTTAGTATGAAAAAGTTATCAGTTACATTAATTGCCGCTCTTCTTTTTTCGTCCTTATTTATTTCGTGCGAAAAGGATGATGATACTACCACAGGAAAGTTCGATAATGGTGTTATTGTGTTAAACGAAGGAGCGTATGGCAATTCGAACGCTTCGGTAAGTTGGGTAAGTTACAAATCCGATTCTGTTGTAAACAATGTTTTTTATTCGGTAAATGGCCGTTCCATCGGCGATGTATTACAAAGCGCCATAATTTACAGAGGAAAAATATACATGGTACTTAATAATTCGCATAAAGTTGAAATTGCCAGTAGTTCCGATTTTGTTCAGGCGGGGACAATCGAAGGGTTAAATACTCCACGATATGCAACCGTTGCAAATAATTCTCTTTATATAACCCAATGGAACAGTTGGGGGCAAAAGGGCGCCGTAATGGTTTACGATTTATCGTCGTTAAGTAAAATCGATTCAATTCCTGTAGGTTATGGACCTGAACAAATTCTATATTCCGACGGAAAACTTTGGGTGGCAAATGGTGGTGGTCTCAGCAAAGATTCTACCATATCGGTAATTAATCCGTCGAACAACGAGGTTGAAAAAACTATTGAGGTTGCATATAGCCCGACAAGGTTTACCGTTGATGCCAATAATAATATTTGGGCAATTTGTTCGGGTTTAACTATTTACGATGATAACTTTTCTGTAATTGGACATAAACCTTCGAAGTTGGCAATGATTAACCCGGATAATGAAGAAGTTGAAAAAACAGTTGACTTATTTGCCGAAAAGCATCCCACTATGATTGATATAAATCCCAGTGGCAATACTCTTTACTTTGGTGGAGGATGGTCATTCGATGGCATTTACACGTTAAACATTTCGTCAACTTCGTATCAAGGCCCAATAATCAATGGTTCGGTTTACGGATTTAACGTTAATCCTAAAAATGGCGATATATACTGTTTGGAAGCACCGACCTTTACGGCAGCAGGAACCTTGAAGGTTTACAATAGCAATGGAGGAGAGGCTGTAAAAACAGTTGAAGTTGGGATAGGACCTAATGGTGTTCTTTTCAACTAGGCTATATGAAGTGTGTTTTTAGTTGGAGCGGGGGAAAGGACTCCGCTCTTGCTCTTTATAAAGTTTTAAAGTCGAAAGAATTTGATGTTGTTGGACTATTGACAACTTTTAATGAAGCGAACAAGCGGGTTTCCATGCACGGAGTAACGCAAGAGTTCATCGAAGAACAGGCCAAGGCAATAGGAGTGCCTCTTATTTCGATTTATCTTCCCGAGAATTCTTCTATGGAGATGTATAACCAAATTATGCACACCATTTTATTGGAGCAGAAAGGCAAAGGAGTTCAAGGGGTAATTTTCGGCGATATATTTTTAGACGATTTAAGGCAATATAGGGAAAAGCAGTTAGGCAAACTTGGGCTAATGGCATTTTTCCCGCTTTGGAATATGAGCACAAACAATGTTGCCGATGAGTTTATTGCTGCTGGATTTAAAGCGGTTGTGTCGTGTGTCGATGGTTCGTTGTTAAAAAAGACCATGGCAGGAAAAATGTATAATCGAAATTTTATTGCCGATTTGCCCGTAAATGTTGACGTTTGTGGCGAAAATGGTGAATTTCACAGTTTCGTCTTCGATGGGCCAATTTTCAAAAATCCGATTTTGTATAAACGTGGGAAAAATGTAGCACGAAACTATGCTAATTCCCAAGAAGGAAATACTAAAACGTTCTGGTTTGCCGATTTAAATGTTGTTAGTAAATAACAAACTGGATAAAGTAATTTACCCGTTCGTCGGGCGAAATGCTAAACATCCATGCCGATATATCCTCGAATGAGGTTACTTGATCACCTTCCTGATTTAACTTGAACTTGATAAACGGAATGTTATCCTTAGTAAATACAAAAAGCAACTTGTTTTTTTCGGGCTGCGAAGTGCTTCGTTCAAGCGTATATCCTTCCATTAAACTAGTAAGAGGAAATTTAACTTTTTCGCCGGCCTTAAACTGTTGATTCTTTTCGTACTGGTTTGGATATATTAGCGAGGCATTATTTTCGTATAAGTTGAAAATATTCAGGTAGCAATCCTTTGTGGGGACAATTGAGTATGTCATCATTTCCCCGTTTTCGTATCCTTGCTTAATTCCATCGATATTTACCTGAAAGGCAGGGTCGTTTCCCTTGTCGTACAAAACCACGTTGGCATCAATTACTACTTCTATGTAGAAGTTTTGATGCTCATCAATTCCCCTGTTTACCGATTTAACTTCGTATCCTTTAACTGCTCCGCGAATTTCGGAAAGCATGTCGGACATGAATACTTCGTCGAATTTGGAGCCAATTTCACCCTTATAAAGCATTTCGTACGATTGAATATGTTCCGAAACACCTGCTTTGCGCAACGCGTCGATCTTAGCTTGCACAATAGCTTTCGATTTTGCAACCTCCTCGGTTATATTTCCAACAATTTGCTGTCGCCCAACAGCGTCTTTAATTCTGACAGTTTTTTGCGCGAATCCAACGGTGGAAACTAAAACGAAACAAAGTGTAAGTATTCGGTTCATGGCTAAATCTATTTTTGTTAAAGGTACAAAAACGCTTCAATAATTGTGCAAATGTTAGTGAAACGGTTATCAATTTGAGAAAAAATGGCTGTCGAATATTAGTTCTCGACAGCCATATAACAAAAACATTTCTAGAATTCTCTCTCAACGTCCTTGTCGCCTCTACCGGATAGGTTTACAATAGCCAATCTGTTTTTACCTTTTAGCAACTTGGTGGCAAGCGCAACCGCATGGCTCGATTCTATTGCAGGAATAATACCTTCCAATCGCGAAAGTAGGTTAAACGCATTAACCGCCTCGTTATCGGTTACAGGAAAGTATTGTACTCTTCCCGTATCTTTAAGAAACGCGTGTTGCGGGCTAATTCCGGGATAATCGAGTCCCGCTGCTACCGAATGCGATTCTCTGGGATTACCCTTTTCATCGACTAAACAGTATGAGCGAGTTCCCTGAAAAATGGTCGGTTTGCCAAACGATAAGGTTGCTGCCGTATTTTGTGGTGTAGCCAATCCACCGCCTTCTGCCCCGAAAATTTCCACTTCAGGATCATTTAAAAATCCTGAAAACAGTCCGATTGAATTTGAGCCTCCTCCTATACATGCAAAAATAGAATCGGGAAGTCTGTCTTCTTGGCTTAATATCTGATTTCTTGCCTCCTGTCCAATTACACTTTGGAAATATCCAACCATTTTAGGATAGGGATGAGGGCCTACTTGCGATCCCAAAATGTAAAAGGAATCGGGATGCTGGACGTAATAGGTGAGCGCTGCATCAACGGCATCCTTGAGCGTTGCCGTTCCGGCTGTAGTTGTTATAACCTGAGCACCGAGCAATTCCATTCGTTTTACATTTAGCGCTTGGCGCTCAATATCTTTGGCGCCCATAAATACCTTGCAGGAAATACCCATTAATGCCGCAGCTGTAGCCGTGGCAACACCATGCTGACCAGCGCCTGTTTCGGCTATTATTTCTTTTGCTCCCATACGTTTGGCAATTAGTACCTGCCCAATGGTGTTATTAATTTTGTGTGCGCCTGTATGATTTAAATCTTCCCTTTTCAAGTAAATTCTGGAACCAACAAAATCCGATAGTCTTTTTGCAAAATATAATGGCGAAGGTCTTCCTACGTAATGTTTTAAGTAGTAAATAAATTCCAATTTAAAACCTGGATCAACCGCAAGTTTTTCAAATTCGTTCGATAATATTTCGAGAGGTTTTACAAGAGGTTCAGGAACAAAGGCTCCTCCATATTCTCCGTATTTTCCGTTATAGTTTAACATCTCGTTTAGTGGTGATACCTCTATTTGGCGTGATAAAATTTTTGTTTCCATGATGTAATGTGTTAATAATTAAATATTTGATTTTTAAATGAATAGGTTGAAAACAGAAAGGTATTTCTAATACTAAAAACTGATTCAACTTAAATTTTATAATTGTTGGAAATGCGCTACCTTGAGCACAGAAAGCCAGAATATGTGCGGGGGAGCCCCCGCCACCACCATAAAAAATTACAAAGTATGTAATGTCTGAATTCCAATTTCAATTAATTAAATCGTAAAAAACAAAAGCCGCAGGGTTTTCCTGCGGCTTGCAATATTATATAATGATAATAGCCTAACGAACCCTAATTTTTCGGATTAAGTTAGACCACCACCAAATATTTTTCGAAATCATCTTCATTGTGCTAATTGTATGCTGCAATTATAGCCTATAATTTTAATTTAAACAAATCTATTTTCGTCTTTATTCAAGCATGTAAATTTCTTTTATTGGTGCATAAAAATGTTGCAACTTCGCCAAACATGACAATTTTCCTACAAATTTAAAGCAGCCATGTAAGTTGACAGTCTGAACAACTATAACCATGCTGTCATTTCGAGCACAGGCGAGAAATCTTCTTGCTCATGCTAAGCGTAGCCTCCGACTACGCCTCCTTAAAGGTTTTCCTATCCCTGACAGGGTTTTAAACCCTGTCAGGGATATAGGCCGTAAACGGAAATGGCAGCAGTTGGTGCGCGTGTTGAAAAGAAGCCCGTTCAGGGGAGGTTTAGCGGGGGTTGTTTTTCGTTTATCAAAAAATAATTTTTACAGGGAAAATGCCCGCGTTTCTAAAAATTAAATTTACTTTTACTTTACAGTTCACGCTATGGGGCAAGTTGCCCTGTAAACTTTTATAAAACACCAAAAAGGAGTGTAGAATGTTTAAAAAGCAAAAAACGTTTTCAGAAAAATTGTTTCTTATGGCGTTGCGTCTTTTATAGTTGTTGGTGGTCCTTTGTCTTCTTGCACTGGTGGCAGTGAAAGCGAATACGATAAATTGAAAAAAGAATACGAGGCCATGCAAAAAGATAGCATAAATATGGTAGATGCTATAAAATATGAAACCGATGTTAAGTTGAAAGAATGTAATATTTCGAATGCTTTCTGGTATGAAGCACTTGGAAATTCAGGTGGAACAATATATCAACCGGCAAATTTGCCGACAGTGTTAAAGGTATTGGTTCGCATATGATTTGGTTTTCCCTGGTTATGCATTGGGCGCTCAGTTATTAATAAATCAATATGGTCCAGATGGATACAATCAATTAAACACTGATCAAATTAATGGTTTAAATAATACCATTTCGCTTTCAAACACCTATGTCGCCTTTTTTAACACCAATCGCAAACAAACGTTTGGAAATGTTGGCGGCACGTGGTAAATAAAAAGATTATTTGATTTTTTATAGCGTTGAGCCGGATTTTAAATCCGGCTCTTTCTAATTGGCAGGCGTTTCCGAACGGGAGAGCGCACGGAAAGCATTTCCACGCAAGCAAAAAATGTTGCAACTTCGCCAAACATGACAAATCCTATGCTAAAAATAGTGTCAGAAGGCTACGCTTTCTTAAGACGTTTCCTACCCCTGACAGGGTTCAAAACCCTGTCAGGGGTTTAAGCAGTAAATGAAAATGGCAACCTTCTCCTGAAAGGATAGGGAGTTCAACCTCTTCGCCGAGTACGTGTAGTTTTTCCGCACATAGCCTTGACTTCAAGCAAAGAGTAAAATTGTCCTTCAGGGAGATTTAGAGGGATCGAAAATACATACAGGAAGCATTTTCGTACGAGCGAAAGAGATGGTTGCCTTTGGCGATTTCGCATATATTTCGATTATTTACCAGTTTAAAGGTCTAAACTGTAGGGGAGAATCTTATAAGGTTCGATAACTTTCGGAGTTACCTTAACCTGTAATGGAATTATTTCGACACCTTTACTGTGTGCTTCTACTAATCCTTTACCATAATTGGAATCGATGTTCCAGGCAGGTGTGAAAATTTCCACATCCATGCGTTGAATAATGTAAAGCATAATAGTTCGATAACCCTGTGCTTTGGCTTCGACAAGCGTATGCAAATGCTTTAATCCCCGTGTTGTAACTGCGTCGGGGAAACGGGCATAGATGCCGTCTTTATAAGTTACATTTTTTACTTCTACGAATACTTTTTCGCTACCAGCCTCTCCGTAAACATCGAATCGGCTATCGCCGAATTTTACTTCCGGTTTTAAAAAATCAAAGTGTGGAAGTTCTTTAATCCAACCTTCCGAGAGTATTTCCAATGCAAGTTTATTGGGGTTAAAAGTGTTTATGCCAACCCAGTTACCGTTAATTTTTATCATTTCCCATGTATATGGTAATTTTCGGTTCGGATTTGCACTTTTCGAAATGTAAACTTCGGCATCATCTTCCAAGCAAGTTTTCATGGAACCTGAATTTGTACAATGTGCCGTTACCAGTTGTCCATTGTCCAGCGTAATGTCGGTTAAAAAACGTTTATACCTTTTTACCAAATTTCCGTGAATCAGCGGTTGTTCGAATTTCATACCATTATTTTTTATCTAAACATTGAAGTTGGATAATTGTTGACTTGAAAAAGAAATGGGAGTTTTTCGCAAAATCTTATAACTCGTTGTAAAGCGGACACGATTCGGGTTTTGTAAATCGTTTGCAACGAGGTTCGCAGTTTATGCAGTGAATAATATCTTCTCCTTGTTGAGCCTTAATTGCCCATTCGGCATCGGTTAGCTGGTCGCGACCAATTGCAACCATGTCGGCTTGCCCATTTTTAATAAGGCTGTTTGCATCTTCGGGCAGTTTTATTTGGTTTACTACAATAACAGGAACACGTACATGCTTTTTAACTTCCGTACCCATGTAAACAATGGAGTTGAACCCAAATCCGGATGGAACTTCTGGATTAATACCCTTACTTCCACCGTGTGACACATGTAACAAATTGACACCGGATTGTTCCAGCAGTTTAGCCATTTCAATACCTTCGGAGAGTGTGGGCGTGCAACCTGCCATTCGGTAATCTATAATAAAATTAGAAGGAACTTCCGCTTTTATTCCTTTTATAATTTCTATAGGTAAGCGCAGTCTGTTTTCGAATGAACCGCCGTACTCATCGGTTCTGCAATTAATTGCTTCATTTGTAAATTGATTTAGCAAATAGCCATGAGCGCCATGTAGTTCTATTCCATCGAAGCCGGCTTGGTAAGCCCTTTTGGCTGCCAGTATAAAATTTTTAGTCAAAACCTTTACTTGTTCAAGGCTCATTGCTTTTGACCTCTCATTATCCGCATCTGCAGAAGGTCCCCATGCAACCTTCGAAACGGCCTTACGTGTAAGTAATCCTGCATGGTGGAGTTGAATAAGTATCTTAGAACCATACTTATGACACGCATTGGTAATTTTGCTTAGCCCTTCGATATGCTTATCGTCCCAAATTCCCAGTTGATAGCTGAATATTTTACCATCTTGCTGCACACAGGAAGCTTCAACGATTATTAACCCAGCTCCACCTTTAGCCCTTGCTTCATAGTGATTTATATGCCTTTGTGAGACCATTCCTTCGGTATCGGACCAGCCAAAATTTACAATAGGAGGGAATACCACTCTATTTTTAACTACCTGATTATTTACTGTAACAGGTGTAAATAGTTCCATGCTTTTATTTTTTACGAAAAATACGCATTCAAAATACAAGTTAAAAATACTTATGTAACAATCATATAATTATGGTATTATGAAATAAATTAACCAAATGGTTAAAATATGTAGTTAAAAATTTGGAAGTTGAATTTTGACAAAATATATTTGCCGTATGGTTTAACCAAATGGTTAATTATGAAAACCGAACATAAAAAAAGTCAAAAGGATACCGAAGAACGTATCATTAGTGCAGCCAAAAAGGTGTTCATTGAGAAGGGTTTAGACGGAGCTCGAATGCAGGAAATAGCCGATGAAGCAGAAATTAATAAAGCATTACTTCATTACTACTTTCGATCTAAAGATCAACTTTTTGAAATGGTATTTAGAAACGAAGCGCAGAAGTTTTTTCCAAAAATCATTCCCATACTGTCAAATACATCAATAGGATTTGAAGAGAGAATTAAGCTACTTGTAAAACAGTATTTTGTGTTGCTTCTTGACAACCCATTCTTACCTACATTTATAATACGCGAAACCAATCGAAATCCGGAAGATTTGGTAAAGTTGTTTTCCTTCATAGGGCTTGATGTTAGAGCCTTAAAAGATACTTTAAAAGAGGCTGCCGGACAAATGGGGTTTGACGAAAAGTTTAGCATTCATCTGTTAATAAATACAGTAAGTATGTGTGTGTTTCCTTTTGCAGCACGACCAATACTTACACCCGTATTGTTCGACAACAATTCGCAGGAGTTTAATAAGTTTCTCGAAGAAAGAGAAGAATTTGTAAGCCAGTTTATTATAGACTCCATAAAATTTAAAATGAGTAGAAAATGAGAATTTCAACAATCACGCTTGCAATAGCATTACTTGCTTCGAATATCGGCGTAAAAGGTCAGGATACATTATCGCTGGAGTATTTGCTACAAAAGGTTGCCATAAATAACCCAACTGCAAAACTTTCGGCAAGTTACGATTCGTTATCTGGGCTGGAAAGAAGAAACATAAAGAATGCCTATTTACCTAAAATGGACGTAAACGCTGAGGCGAGTTGGCAATCCGATGTAACTTCAATTCATGTCCCTATTCCGGGTATAGTTATTCCAACTCCCGATAAGGACAACTATAAGGTAAGTTTGGACGTGTCGCAGTTAATTTGGGATGGAGGGATAACATCTTCCCAACTAAGGGTTGAAGATGCTTCGTTGGCTATTGACAGGGTAAAAGTGGAATCCGAAATACACTCGTTGCAAGATAAGGTTATCGACTTATACTTTGGCATTTTACTCGTAAACCTGGCTGATGAGCAAATAGCCATTATGCAACATGACTTGGAAGCCAGAATTAGAGAATTACAAGTAGGCGTGGATAATGGGACTTTTTTGGAGTCGGATTTGCTAAGCTTAAAAGCACAACTGTTAAAAATAAAGCAGTCCATAGTTTCGAATATATCAACCAAGCGAAGTTTAGCGTATCAAATATACTCTTTGTCCGAAGTGGCAATATCCGATTCGGCTAGGCTTGAAGTACCCTTCTATACAATCCCCATTGCTTACAATTGTGTAAGGCCCGATTACCAGATGTTCGATCTGCAAAATAAGTACTTGGAAGATTTGAAAACATTATCAACAAAAAAACGATACCCGAAATTGGCTGCTTATGGCCGCGTTGGTTACGGAAAACCCGGGTTGAATATGCTGTCGAGTTCTTTTAACGATTTTGAGGTTGTGGGCGCAAAACTCTCATGGAATATTTGGGATTGGAATACAACATCACGCGAACGTCAACAGGTTAAGGTTCAACAGAGTATGAATGATATTCGTAAACAAGCCTTTATCGATAACTACAACGCACAGGTAAAATCATCGCTGGAACGAATAGGAATGCTAAAGGAACAAATTAGTACCGATAAGCAAATGGTTGATTTGCTTCAGAAATCGGTAAGCGCATCTAACTCGAAACTTAAAAATGGTACTATAACCTCATCGGTATTTCTTACCGATTTCAACAGTTTGCTCAATGCTAAAATCGATTTACAAATTCATACGGTAAAACTTAGTCAAGAAATATTCAAGCTACACCATTTCATTGGAGAACATCAATTTTAAAAATGATAATAATAACTAGAGATATGAATAAGAAACGGATTTTGTTAGGAGCATTAGCATTGGCGCTAGCTGTTTTTACATCGTGCAGCAATGGCAATAACAATGCTGATGCCTACGGCACCATTGAGGCCGACGATTACCTTGTTTCGGCGGAAGTGTCAGGAAAACTGTCGAAGGTTTTTGTTGACGAAGGTTATAAAGTTGCCAACGAACAGGTTATTGCCATAGTTGATACGGTTCCGCTGGTTATAAAACGACTTCAACTTTACGCTCAGGTCGATGCCGTTAAGGCAAAAAAGCAGGGTATTGAAGCCCAACTAAAAGTATCGGACGAACAGTTGGAAACCATAAAAACCGAGTACAATAGGGTAAAGGCTTTGTTTTTGGATAGCGCTGCTACTCAGCGTCAAATGGATGATATTGACGGTAAATATAAGGTAGCAATTCGTCAACGCGAAGCGGTTTCAATTCAACTAAATGCTGTAAATGCAGAAAGGGAAAGCGTTATTGCCCAAATTGCAGCATTAAACGATCAAATATCGAGATGCCCCATTAAAAGCCCAACATCGGGAACCGTTACAACACAGTATGCCAAAACCGGCGAAATGGTTATGGCAGGAAAGCCTGTTTGTAGGGTTGCCAATTTAGATACTGTTTACGCTCGGGTTTATATTGGCGAGCCGCAACTTGCCTCGTTTAAAATAGGAAACCGGGTATTTGTTTCCGCTGATACGGATAGTAACCAATCGCTTAAAGGCGATGGCGTTGTAACTTGGGTTTCGAGCGAGGCCGAATTTACACCGAAAGTTATTCAGACCAAGGACGAAAGGGTGAATTTGGTTTATGCCGTTAAGGTAAAGATTGGCAATTCCGAAGGAAAATATAAGGTTGGAATGCCGGTAGAGGTACGCTTAATTAAGTAGATATATGGAAAAAATTAGCGTTAATAGCATTTCAAAGTCTTATGGAAACGTGGAAGCGTTAAAAGGTGTATCGTTTAACGTGGACGGAGGTGAATTATTCGGGCTAATTGGTCCCGATGGCGCCGGAAAAACAACGCTAATGCGAATTATTACAACCCTTTTACTTCCGGATAGCGGAAACGCTAAGGTTTGTGGATACGACGTGGCAAATGAGTATAAAAAGGTTCGAACGCTACTGGGGTACATGCCCGGACGCTTTTCGTTGTATCAGGATCTTTCGGTTGAGGAAAATTTAAACTTTTTTGCCGGGGTGTTTGGTACTACGGTTCAGGAGAATTACGATTTGATTAAGAACATTTACTATAAGTTGGAGCCGTTTAAAAAACGTAGAGCGGGAAAGTTGTCGGGAGGTATGAAGCAGAAGTTAGCCTTGTCGTGCGCTTTGGTTCATAAACCGGAGGTTTTAGTTCTCGATGAGCCTACAACAGGTGTAGATGCCGTTTCGCGAAAAGAGTTCTGGGATTTGCTTAAGGAGTTGAAAATGCAGGGAATAACTATAATAGTATCGACGGCATATATGGACGAAGCCTCGCTATGCGACAGGATTGCGCTTATTCAAAACGGAAAGATTTTAGGGGTTAACACGCCAACGGGAATAATTAACGCTTTCCCGTATAAATTATTTAGCATTGAATGCGAAAAGCCTACACACGCGTTGGAAAACATACGGTCTTTAAGCATTTGTAAAAATGCCTACCTGTTTGGCAATAGTCTTCACTTTGTGTCGAATAACGAGGAGAATTCTCCGGAAATTATTGCAAAGACATTGGAAGAGTCGGGCGTAAAAGTTGACAGTGTAAATGAAGTTTCTCCCGAAATAGAAGATTGTTTTATTGAAAGAATGCAAAGACAATGAAAGTAGCATCCGAAGTTAGCGGCAATAACGTAATTGAAGTTAAAGACTTAGTCAAGCGTTTTGGCGATTTTATTGCTGACGATAAACTCACCTTTACTGTTGGGAAAGGGCAAATTTTTGGATTGCTGGGAGCCAATGGAGCGGGTAAAACAACTGCCATACGTATGCTTTGCGGGTTGCTTAAGCCAACATCCGGTTATATAAAGGTTGCCGGTTACGATGGATTTACGCAATCCGATAAAATAAAAGAAAACATCGGTTACATGAGCCAAAAGTTTTCGTTGTACGAAGACTTGACCGTTTGGGAAAACATACGCTTTTTTGGAGGTATTTACGGTTTGTGGGGAAAGCAACTTCGGGAACGTTCCGAGGAGTTGCTTCAAAATTTGGGGATGGATCAACATCGAGATACTCCAATTGCCGATTTACCTTTGGGGTGGAAGCAACGTTTGGCTTTTTCTGTTGCACAGATACATAAGCCTGCAGTAATTTTTTTGGATGAACCCACAGGAGGTGTCGATCCAATTGCCCGCAAACATTTTTGGGAGTTGATAAGTAAAGCAGCATACTCTGGAACAACGGTGGTAGTTACAACTCACTATATGGACGAGGCCGAATACTGTAACCAAATAGTTATTATGGTAGATGGGAAAATTGTTGCCAATAATACTCCTTTGGAGTTGAAAAAGGAATATCAGGCAAAAACAATGAACGACGTTTTCCTTCGTTTAGCGCAAAGTGCAAGTAGAACCGAATAATTTATTACCATGAAGCACCTGTGTAATGCAAATAAAATATGAGTTATTCCTATTGTTCTGTTAAAGAGTATCAAGAGTAAAATTGCAATGATTTGATTATCTATATATTAAATATTTAGCACGGATGAAAAGAAGTCGTTTTACCGATTTTGTAACAAAGGAGTACAAGCACATATGGCGCGATCCGCGTACTTTGCTTATTGTAATTATAATGCCGGTACTTCAAATGCTCATATTTGGGTATGTGGTTTCCAACGAAATAAAAAATGCCGATGTGGTAATATACGATCAATCTAACGATTACTTAACCAACCGGCTTACACAAAAACTAAACGCGTCGGGTTATTTTAGAACTAGGGTGTTAGCCCGTAAAGCATCCGATATTGGATCGGCGTTCAGGCGGGGAGATGCCAAAATAGCGTTGGTCTATCCACCGAATTTTGCACAGAATATTAAAAGGCTAGGTCATGTTAACATACAGATAATTACCGATGCTTCGGAACCAAATACAGCAAGCATACTTGATTCGTATGCCAGGGCAGTAATAACATCTTTTATGGGCGAAATATCGGGATTAGGCTTCAGTTCTTCCATTAATATTGAAACGCAAATGCTTTACAATAAGGAGATGAAAGCAGCCTTTATGTTTGTGCCGGGAACAATGGTACTAATCCTGATGCTTATTACCGCCATGATGACTTCCATTTCTATTACTAAAGAAAAGGAGTTGGGAACTATGGAAATACTATTGGTGTCGCCGCTAAAACCGTCGCAAATTATTATTGGTAAAGTTCTGCCTTACGTTGCCTTAGCGTTCTTTAACTCATTGGTTATTTTACTGATGGGCTACACGGTTTTCGGGTTGCCGTTAAGAGGGAATTTAGCCTTGTTGCTCGGAGTTGTTTTCCTCTTTATAATATTGGCATTATCGCTGGGCATATTAATTTCAACTTTAAGCAAAACGCAGCAGGTTGCCATGTTTATGTCGATGTTTGCCTTGATGCTGCCTACCATTTTACTGTCAGGATTTATATTTCCAATAGAAAATATGCCTAAGGTATTACAGTGGTTAAGTTTAATTATGCCACCACGATGGTTTCTTTCGGCATTAAAAACCATAATGATAAAGGGTCAAGGTTTGTGGTATGTTTGGAAGGAAATTTTAATTCTTACAGGAATGATCGTCGTATTTCTTACAATAAGCGTTAAAAAATTTAATATTCGACTCAGTTAGCCATGCGCACAATTCTGTTTTTATTACAAAAGGAGTTTATTCAGATTTTTCGCAATAAATCGATGTTGCCCATTATATTCTTGTTGCCTATTATTCAGTTGCTAATTTTGGCAAACGCAGCAACTCAGGAAATGAAGAATATTAACTTGGCCGTTGTCGATTTCGATAATTCTACATATTCCCAGCGACTTATAAATGCCTTTTATCACTCTTCGTTTTATACCATTATTCCGACACCTCAATCGGAAAATAAGGCAATAGACTTGGTGCATAACGGAGATGCCGATGCTGTGCTAGTTATAAATCATGGATTTGAGAAAAACTTGGTAAAAGGCGAAAAGGTGAGCGTTCAACTACTTGTTAACTCCATTAACGGAACAGCCGCTTCACTTATAAACGGTTACACGTCGAGTATAATTCAAAGCAATGCGCAATTGTTTGGCGCTGGTAACGTCGAAATAGGCATGTTGCCCGTACATACCGATAGTCGGTTTTGGTATAATCCCGATTTAAACTATAAGTTGTATATGGTTCCCGGAATCCTCGTAATTCTTGTAACAATAATAGGAATGTTTTTAACGGCATTAAACATAGTTCGCGAAAAGGAGCTGGGTACCATCGAACAGATAAACGTTACACCTATAAAAAAGTATCAATTTATAGTTGGTAAACTGTTGCCCTTTTGGATTATAGCTCTTTTCGAATTGGCTTTTGGGTTAATAATTGCAAGGTTGGTATTTAACCTTACCATTTTAGGGTCGATTCCGTTGCTATTCACTTTCGCCGCGGTTTATTTGCTGGTTGCGTTATCGTTTGGCTTAATTTTATCCACTTCATCATCTAACCAGCAACAGGTAATGTTTCTTACTTTTTTCTTTATGATAGTATTTATTATGATGAGCGGCTTATTCACGCCAACCGAGAGTATGCCTAAATGGGCAAATTATTTTAACACCATTAATCCCTTGTACTATTTTATGCGTGTAAACCGCATGATAATACTGAAAGGTTCTGGTTTTAGGGATATTTTTCCCGAGTTTATATCGATGTCAGTATTGGCAATTGTTACCATGTTTTTCGCTGTAAACCGCTATAAGAAAACCGTTTAAAATCCATCTGCTTTTGCATATTTTGACGTGTGCGCAAATACTTTACCTTTGCTAAAAATGGTTATATACTGATGAGGTATAAACTTTTACTATTCCTTTTTGTTTTGACTACGGAATCGTTGCTTGCCCAAGATTGTGCTTCCATATTTAGCGATTCTTCTACATTGCAAATGACGTTGGAATATCCGTTCGATGAGTTAAATTCTGATATAGGGCAATACCCTGCATACCACAGTGTTATATTAAGATATGTTGACGGCGAAGGACGAATATTCACCATAAATGCGGAGGCCAAAGCACGTGGGTTATTTCGAAAAAAAGCATCGAATTGTTCTCAACCACCTTTGTTGATAAAATTTCAAGAAGTTGAAGTTGTAGGTACTATTTTCCAGAATTTGGAAAAGGTAAAGTTGGTTGTTCCTTGTATGCATAGCGATTATTATAATCAATTGGTTGTAAAAGAATACTTGGTTTACAAGCTTTATAATCTAATAACACCTTATAGTTACAGAGTTCGTTTGGTAAACTTAAAATTAGTAGATGAGTTCTCTAACAAGTCTTATACTGCGTACGCTTTTCTTATCGAACCAAAAGAATTGTTAGCACAGCGTTTAAACGGCGTTATTTTGAATAAGAAGAATTACCATCCGAATGCCTGTAATAAAGAACGGACTACTATAATGTCCTTGTTTCAACTAATGGTAGGCCATACCGATTGGTCGATTAAAGCGTTACATAATATTACCTTGTTGGAACCGGAGCCTTACGCGCCCCCAATACCTATTCCTTACGATTTCGATTTTTGTGGATTTGTAAATGCCCCGTATGCTCTGCCGGCAGAGCACTTGCCTATAAATTCAGTAAAGGAACGTTATTTCAATGGTTACTGTCGCACAAAAGAAGAATTTTATAGCGCTTTTGGACTCTTTTTTGATAAAAGACAGGAAATGTTGTCAATAATAGATTCTTCTATTGAGTTAAACAAGAAACAAAAAAGGGAAGTTAAAAAGTATATCGAAGGATTTTATAAAATACTTAACAACCCAAATTTAGTAAAATCGAAAATTCTTAAGGCCTGTAGAACAGATTAGTTCGAAAATTTCGTTATTTATTAAATAATTTTTACTTTTTTTGTTACTTGAACTTAAGTATTTTTGAATAAGATTTCCCTTTAAGTATGCACAGAAGAAAAGTAGAGTTTTTTTCAATTTTCAGGAAGCTTCTTTTAGCATTACTGTTTACCTTGCCTGCTGTTACGTTGTATGCCCAAAATGGGCTACAGGTTTCTGCGCGTTTAATTGTTCGTAAAGGAAATCTTGAAGGGGCAAAAGTTATTGTTTACAAAAATGGAGCTGTATCGCAACAAATACCTGTAGGTAATAGAGGTATTTTTGATTTTTCGTTGGATTATGACAACGAATATACTATATCGTTTGAAAAACCTAATTACATAGGTAAAAAAATTGCTATTGATACAAAAGTTCCCGACAACTTTAAAAAAGATATTGGGAAAGTTACTGGTTTTGATGTTGAACTTTTTCCGCAAAGCGATAATGAAATAAAAGAGTACGAAAATCCCGTTGGTAAAATAAAATTCTCCAACGATATTCGAGATTTTGAGTTTGATACGGATTATTCGATAAAAGTTTCAAAGGAAATAGAAAAAGCAAATAAGCAATTAGCCGAAAATAAGAAGAAGCAGGAAAAGGAAGAAATAGCGCGTAAAGAAGAAGAAAAGCGCCAACAATTGTTAGCCGAAGCACAAAAGCGGAAAGAGGAAGAAGTCGCAAAACAAAAAGCTGCAGAGGAAACTCAAAAGATTCAAGAAGAACAGTTGCGCAAGGAGGCAGAAGAACGAAAACTTGCCGAGGAAAAAGCCAAACAGGAAGAGATAAAACGTCAGGAAGAAGCGCGCAAGAAGGCTGAGGAAGAGGCACGTATAAAAGCGGAACAGGAAGCAAAGATTGCTGCCGAAAAAAAACGCTTAGAAGCAGAACGACTTAAACAGGTACAGGATAGCATTCAAAAAGCGGAGGTTGCTAAGCAAAAAGCCGCTGAACTTGCCCGTATTCAGGAAGAGGAACGTTTGAAGAAAGAAGCCGAAGCAAGAAAACTTGCTGAAGAAAAGGCCAAGCAGGAGGAACTAGCACGTCAGGAAGAAGCGCGCAAGAAGGCCGAGGAAGAGGCACGTTTAAAAGCGGAACAGGAAGCGAAGATTGTCGCCGAAAAGAAACGATTGGAAGCAGAACGGCTTAAACGATCTCAAGATAGTCTTCAAAAGGTGGAAGAGGCTAGGCAGAAAGCCGCTGAACTTGCTCGTATTCAGGAGGAGGAACGTTTACAGAAAGAAGTAGAAGCCAGAAAACTTGCTGAGGAAAAGACCAAACAAGAAGAACTAGCACGTCAAGAAGAGGAACGTAAGAAGATAGAGGAAGAGGCGCGCATTAAAGCGGAACAGGAAGCGAAGGTTGCGGCTGAGGCGAAACGTTTGGAGGAGGTACGGCTTAAGCAATCACAAGACAGCCTTCAAAAAATAGAGGACGCTAAACAAAAAGCAGCCGAACAGGCTAAGTTAGAAGAGGCGAAAAAAAGACAGGAAGAGCAAGAACGTATTCAACAGGAAGAAGCCGAAAAGAAAAGGATAGCCGAAGAAGCCCGTAAGCAAAAAGAAGAGCAACTACGTAAAGAAGCCGAAGAAAAGGCCATTGCTGATGCTAAAAAGCGTGAAGAACAAAAGCAGTTAGAAGAGGAAAAGGCAAAAAAGGAATTGGAGCGTCAAAAACAGGAGGAAGAGGCAAAAATTAAAGCCGATCAGGAATTGAAAGTTCAACTGGAAGAGCAGCGTAAACGCGATGCTAAGTTAAGGCTCAAATTTGTAGCAGAACGTATGTCAACAGCAATAGGGAAGGAAGACGCCCAACAGGTTGTTACCCTTCTTGATCCGGATCAAATTTCGAATAAATATACCCGTGAACGAACCGACGAAGTAGTTCAACTTCCTAGAATTATAATTACACGAACCGTGTTTAACCGTAACGATAAAATTACCTTCTTTGCAAAGGTTGAACACGAGTACGGTGCCGTTTTCTACTTCAAGGATGGTTACATTATTTCCAAGGAGCAGTACGATGCCGAAACCAAACGGTAAGGTTGATAATTTACCCAGACACGAGGAAACCGAATACATTACCGCTTGTCCTCGTAATTGCTATAGTACATGTAGTTTCAAAGTTCGGGTTAAAAACAACGAAATCCTTAGCATTACTCCTTTTTCCAAAAACTTGGCTACGCCAATGGGTGTTTGTCTGAAAGGTTTAAGTTATGTGGAAAGAGCCAACTCCAATGAGAGAATTATTTATCCTCATAAAAAAATAGGAAATGGGCAATTTGTAAGAATTTCATGGGATGAAGCGCTGAATACCATTAGTAATAAGTTGAAGCATTTTCGGGATGAGTTTGGCCCGCAATCGGTGCTTTTTTATGCAGCAAGCGGAATGTCAGGACTAATAAATGAATTCAGCGGAAAATTTTGGCGTGAGATATACGGCGGAGTCACAACAGTTTACGGAAATCTTTGCTGGCCGGCAGGCCTTGAGGCAACCAGATTAACTTTGGGAGAAAATAAACACAATGTTCCTTGGGATATAGAAAATACCAAGTTAATTGTTTTATGGGGCAAGAATTCTGCCGAGAGCAACGTGCACGAAATGATACCCATAAATAAAGCGCTGGACAATGGGGCAAAGTTGATTGTTATTGACCCTCGCCGCACGGCCTCAACTCAGCGAGCCGAAATGCTGCTACAGCCTATTCCTTCAACCGATGCAGCAATTGCGCTTGCTGTTGCTTCCGAAATAATAAAAAACAGTTGGGCTGATGAAAATTTTATCAATCAACACGTTTATGGTTATGCTCAGTTTAAAGAACATGTAGTTAAATACACTCCGGAATGGGCTGCTAAAATTTCGGGAGTTTCTGCCGAATTAATTAGGAAATTGGCCTTTTACATGGGAACTGTAAAACCCATGACACTTATTGCAGGCTATGGTATGCAACGATATACAAATGGTGGGCAAACCGTTCGTACGCTAATTTCGCTTGCCGCCATTACTGGCAATATTGGGAAACTGGGAGCCGGTTGGCAGTACGCTAACTTGCAAAGTTACGTATTCGATGAGGTGTTAGAGCCTCTTTGCTATTATCCTCCTAATATTCCGGATTCTAAAATTCGTCGTTCTATATCAACGGCACGCTTAGGCGAGGAAATGCTTAAAACAAGTAATCCTGAGTTAAAAATGATTTGGGTTGAACGGGGAAATCCTCTAACGCAGAACCCAAATACCAGTAAAGTGTTGGAGGCGTTTCGAAAACTTGAATTTAAAGTAGTGGTAGAGCAATTCTTTACCGATACGGCACTTGAGGCTGATATAGTGTTGCCAGCAAAGAATATGTTCGAACAGTCCGATATTATTGGTTCATATTGGAATCCTTATATCCAACTAAAGCAAAAAGTCGTAGAACCAGCGGGAGAGGTAAAGCCGGAAACGGAGATATATTGGCTACTTGCTCAAAAGTTAGGATTTACCAGCGATCAACTTAAAAGCATATTGCTTCCTCCTGGCGATGAGTATGTTGATAATTTTCTCAATTCAAAGTTGAAAAAGTTTTCAGGCATTACTTTAGACAAACTTAAAGAAGGACCAATATTAACCCCAAACCTTCAGGAAATAGCCTTTTCCGATTACAAATTTGCAACGCCTTCGGGGCAAATTGAACTTTACAGCGAACAAGTTCGGCAATTATGGGGGCTTAGCCCATTGCCAACATACGAAGTTGCAACTGAAATTAGTTCGGAAGAAGAACATGAATATCCTTTACTCTTTATGAGCCCCAATACGAAAAATCGAATTCATTCCCAGTTCAATAATCTAAAAATCATTAAACTGATTAATCCTGAACCAATATTACATATAAACCCACATGATGCTCGCAAAAGAAAGATTGAGGATGGTGATATAGTTCGAGTATTCAATGGGAGAGGAAGTATAATTGTAAAGGCCTTTTCAACTTATGAAGTAAGAGTTGGGTGTGTTGTTTTGCCTAACGGTTGGTGGAAAACGCAGGGTGTGTCGGTAAATATGCTCTCTCAAGGACGGGAAACAGATATGGGACATGGCTCGGCTTTTCATAATAACCGGGTTGAAGTAAAAAGAATAGGTAAGTAGTTAAAAGAAACTTTTTAATGGCTGTAAAGGGATTTATATTCGATTATGTTAAATGTATAGGTTGTCATGCCTGTATGGTAGCCTGCCATAACGAAAATGGGGTAGAACCGCCGATGGCATGGCGGCAGGTTCAAACGGCTAATAAAATTAAGATACCACTCTCAGGTTTCATAAATCTTTCCATTGCTTGCAACCATTGCGAAAATCCGGTTTGTCTTGCAGCATGTCCTGCCAAAGCATATACTATCGATACAACAACAGGTGCGGTAATTCATCATTCGGACAGGTGTATGGGTTGCAGGTATTGCACGTGGGCTTGTCCTTTCGATGCACCTAAATTTAATCCGTTAAAGGGTGTTGTGGAAAAATGCTCCTTGTGTAATAATCGCTTATTGGAAGGATTAGATCCTGCATGTGTGGAGGCTTGTCCTGTTGGTGCATTATCATTTGGCGAAATTGATGTAAAAGAATCCGTGTTGGCTCCCGGTTTCAGTGAAAAGAAGTTGCGTCCCAAAGTTTTGCCGTTAAATTCAACGATACTCGAAAAGTATCCTATACAAGATATTTCTGCAACAGGCTTCGAACAGCATAATGATAAGGAAATTATTAGCGTTAAATCGAAGATTTCTGCAAAGAATGAAATACCATTAGTATTCTTCACGTTTATATTAGCAATATCAGTTGGATGGTTCGGAACAACTCTTTTTGAAAAGGCAACCCTAACCTTTAAGTACATTTTTGTTTTACTCGGATTTATGGCTTTTGTAGCAAGTACTTTCCATTTAGGAAAGCCTTTCAGGGCGTACCGTTCCATTTTAAACATTAAAAAAAGTTGGCTAAGCAGGGAAATACTGTTGTTCGGAATATTCGAAGTTTCATCAATTTTATATCTATTTGTACTGAATGAAATTTGGTTGCAGACTTTTGCTTTGCTAAGTGGATTATTCCTCCTTTTTGCAGTAGATATGATATACTCGGTAACGCTGAAAATATCTAATATCCCTCATAGTTCCAGTACATTACTCACTGCAATCTTGGTGTTCTCAATGCTGTTGAATTATATCGATTTGTTTTTGATAATTGCATCAGCCAAGTTGATGCTCTACTTTATTCGGTACTTTAAATCGAATAAACAGATTGGATTTAAATTCATTGTACTTCCGTTTATGCGTACTTTGCTGTTACTGTTGCCTTTGGCTTCTGCTATTGTTTTACGGGAAATAAAATTGTCCGGTATTATTATGATTTTGACTGCTGAACTTATAGATAGAATTGAATTCTACAACGATTTAGTTGTTGAAACTCCTGAAACAATTCTGAATCAAAATAAGGTTTAGTTATCACAACAACTAAACTCTTTTAAGGTAATAAAAGGACACTTTACCAAATATTTTAGGTATTTTAAAAAATAATGGTGGTAAAAGTTCTTAAAATATTCCTATATTTGTTTTAAACGTAACAAAAAGTTACATATTGTTATTGCGTTTAAATAATTGATTATAATAGTTTTAATTACATAAAGAAACAAAATTTATTCTATGGATGCATTGGTAATAACAGGAACAGGTGAAACACCCAATGTAGTATTGGACGTCCTGAATAACAATTTTGAAATTTCCGGTAAGTCGTTACCAGAGGATGTGAAGGAGTTTTATAACCCAATTTTGCGTTGGTTTAAAACTTACAGCGAAACTCCAAACGATAAAACTACGCTTAAGATGAAGATGGACTATTTTAATACCGCTTCATCAAAAATGATTCTTGAACTGTTTGAATTACTTGATGAGATGCACGGTTCGGGAAAATCCGTTGAAGTAGAATGGTATTATCAGGAAGATGACGAAGACATGATGGATGCCGGTACGGATTATGCCGATATGCTCGAATTTCCTTTCAATCTATTTAGCTATCAAACACTACCAAAGTAAATGTGAATAATGGAACCTTTGCTTATTGAATCCACTAATATTACTCCGCATGTTGAATTTAACAAATCGTCGGGTGTGTTTCTACTACAAGGACGCTCGTTACCCGAAGATGTTAAAAATTTTTACTCGCCTTTACTTTCATGGATTGATAAGTATATGACTTCGCCAAACTCTTTAAGTGTTTTGACACTCGATTTTGATTATTTCAACACAGCTTCATCAAAAATGATTCTCCTTTTGTTGAATAAATTTAAGGAGATGTTTAAGAATGGCTTGGATGTAAAAGTCCTGTGGAAATATCCGGAACTTGACACGGAATTGGAAGAAGCAGGCGAAGAATTTTCCGAATTAATGGGAATACCTTTTGAATTATATCCAAAAAAAATCGACTAAATTTTAAGTCATGGAAAAACTATACATCAAGCCTCGAAAGGATTCACCCGAAGTAATATTAGACCCTGTTAGCCATAACTTTTCTATTATTGGCGTCAGTCACCCGGAAAATGTTACGCAATTTTACGAACCTGTAATGGGTTGGCTGTCAAAATATCTTGAAGAAATAAAAAGTAGCCCTGCTATTATTGGCAAGGAAATACATTTTCGAATGTTTTTCAAGTATGTAAATTCCGCTACATACAAGTATCTCATCAACTTAATGCAACTAATTAACGAATACATTATAGTTGGAATAAAGGTGAGTTTTATTTGGAATTACGAGCCGGAAGATGATGACATGAAAGAAGCGGGATACGAACTGATGGAGTACTCTGGAACAAAATCGAATTACACTATCGAAGCCTGTTACGATCCTATATAAAATGAGAAAACCGCCTTTTAAGCGGTTTTTTTATTTCAAAATGGAAAGGAGTTAATCTCCAAAGCCAATACCTACACCGCGAGCAGTACGAATAAGATCGCAGTCAGGATCTACAAAATTGGGCTTGTTAATAGCATCAATTAAGGGTACCGAAATAATATCGGGATGACGGTATGCCACCATTTCACCAAATTTTCCTTCGAGAACCAATTCAAAGGCTTTGACGCCAAATTGGGTTGCCAAAACTCTATCGTATGCAACAGGAATTCCTCCACGTTGTAAGTGTCCTAAAACGGTTTCTCGAATATCTGCTTCAAACCCCATTTTTTTCAAATCGCCCATAAGCTTGTGGGCAACACCACCAAGCCGTAAGTTATTATAACCAACTTCATCGCTTTCTTCCGTGGTAAGTGTTCCACCCTTAGGCATAGCACCTTCGGCAATTACAACAATGGCATGTCCTTTCCCTTTGTTGTATCGACTATTTAACTTTTCTTCAACCTTTCTAATGTCGTAAGGAATTTCCGGAATTAGACAAACTTCGGCTCCACCAGCAATTGCAGCATGTAATGCAATCCATCCGGCATAACGTCCCATTACTTCCAAAATTAGTACACGGTTATGACTTGATGCTGTAGTTACCAATTTATCAACAGCTTCGGTTGCAATTTGCACGGCTGTTTGAAAACCGAACGTGAAGTCTGTTGCCGACAGGTCGTTATCAATAGTCTTGGGAACACCTATAATGTTCAAGCCCTTTTCGTAGAGTTGTTGGGAAATTCGTTGGGAGCCATCACCGCCAATGCTAATTACTGCGTCAATACCAAGGTACTGAAGTTTACGAATCATCTCATCGGAGCGGTCAACTTTCGACCAAGTTCCATCCGTATTTTTAATAGGCCAAGCAAATGGACCTCCCTTGTTTGTAGTTCCAATAATAGTTCCCCCCTGAACATGAATACCGGCTACTGCCTTTTCATCCAACACCCTAATTTCTGTAGGTTCACGGAGTATTCCGTCGAACGATTGTATACTTCCTATTACTTCCCAGTCTGGTTCGTGTGAGGCGCGCTTAACAACAGCCCTTATAACTGCATTGAGCCCTGGGCAATCGCCACCTCCTGTTGCTACTAAAACTCTTTTCATTGTTAATTCTTTTAATATTTCGGAGTATCTGTCAATGTCTCAAATTTCAAATGAGCAGCTAATTTACTCCTATAATTTGTTTTACAATATCCTTTAATTGATTTCTTAATGATAATTTAAAATTGATATTTACTTTATTTTATTTGTTTTCTTGACAACGTTCTGTAAATAAATAAGTTTTATGGGTTACAGATTAGTCGCATCCAAATTTTTTCCACAATTGCAAAAGTATAAAAAAAATCAATGCTATATTAGCAAAACATTGTTAAACCCTTGAAAATGCTGAAATTTTAAACCGCAAACGGTTGAAAACTGACTGTTGAGATGTGAGCAATTTTGAGGCTTTAACTTATAATTTTAACCTAGAGAAAATTTTTAGCAGTATTTTAGAATTAATATTAATTAACCAATAACAATTCGCTATGAAAAAATTTAGAATTCAACTTCTAAGTGTTTTAATGGCTACTCTGTTCATATTTATGGTTGCCGTAACTTCGTGTACAGAGCAAAAACCGAAACCTGAGCCATTTAAAGTTGAACATGCCCAATGGGTTCCCAATTCTATTATTTACGAAGTAAATGTTAGGCAATATACGCCAGAAGGAACATTTAAGGCATTCGAAAAACATTTACCACGATTAAAAGATTTAGGTGTAGATATTTTGTGGTTCATGCCTATTCATCCCATAGGCGAAATTAATCGTAAGGGTACGCTAGGTAGTTACTACTCGGTTAAGGACTATTACGGAATAAATCCAAATTATGGAACGCTGGACGATTTTAAATCGGTTGTTAGCGAGGCTCATAAGTTAGGAATGAAGGTAATAATAGACATTGTTGCTAACCATACCTCTCACGATGCCGTGTTACTACAAGAGCATCCGGATTGGTATGTTCACGACTCAACCGGAAAGGTGGTTTCTCCTTTCGATTGGACTGATGTGGCTAAGTTAGATTACAGTAAGCCGGAACTGCGTAAGTATATGGTTGATATGCTTAAATATTGGATAAAAGATGTCGATTTAGATGGATTTAGGTGCGATGTTGCTGCCGAAGTTCCTACCGATTTTTGGAATGATGCTCGTACCGAACTAAATAAATTAGGGAAACCCATATTTATGTTGGCAGAAGCCGAAACACCTGAACTTCAAAAATTTGCATTTGATGCCGATTACGCTTGGGAATTTCATCATATTATGAATAGTATTGCGCAAGGAAAAGCAAATGCAAATGCACTGGAGCAGTATTTGTTGAAAAAGGCAACAGTATATCCCAAAAATACTATTAAAATGAACTTTATTACCAATCATGACGAGAATAGTTGGAATGGTAGTGAGTTCGAACGTATGGGCGATGCTGTAAAAACAATGGCGGCACTTTCGTATGTGGTTGATGGAATGCCATTAATATATTCGGGACAGGAAGCCGGTTTTACCAAACGATTAGCGTTTTTCGAGAAAGACCAAATAGATTGGACAGATTCTAATGGATATTTTCCTTTCTATAAAAAACTAAACGAACTTAAAAAATCGATGTCGGTTCTTGATGCCGGTGAAAAGGGGGCAGATATTTTCCGAATTACTACAAATGCCGATAGTTGTGTGTTTGCATTTACCCGTTCGAACGATAGCCAATCGCTTTTTGCTGTTTTTAATCTTACCAAGGATACTCAGAGAGTAACATTCACCTCTAATCAACATTATGGTAATTATAGCGATTTTTTCACCAACACTGATATTACTTTTAATAAGGCAACAGAACTAGTGCTTTCGCCATGGGAGTTTCACCTATATATTAAAAAGTAGAGAGTTTTTTAAGGTTTATAGAGAGTTACCTAATAGTAACTCTCTTTTTTTGCTCTATTGTTTAATAACAGCATATAGCAACTAAATGTTATTTCACTATTTACTACATTTGCAAAGCAAAATGGAATAACTCTTTAAATTTATAAATAGTATGTTTTATACAGTTCCTGTAGTTGGAAAAGTTCACTGGATTGGAGTGAACGATCGCCGAAAACGATTATTCGAAAATATTTGGCCACTGGATAGAGGAGTATCGTACAACTCCTACCTTATTGCTGACGAAAAAACAGCGTTGATAGACACCATTGAGGACAGAGCAGCGGGTAATTACGTTGAACGCATTGAAAGCCTGCTTAACGGCCGTCCGCTCGATTACCTCATTATTAACCACATGGAACCCGACCACTCGGGCGAAATTAAGGCCATTGTCGATAAGTTTAAAGGAGTAAAGTTGGTTGGCAATAGCAAAACATTCAAAATAGTAGAAGCGTACTGGGGGCTTACCGAAAATTTGCATCAAGTTCAGGATGGTGACACGCTGGATTTAGGTCATCATAAGTTGAAGTTTGTAATGACACCTTGGGTTCATTGGCCAGAAACAATGATGACTTACGATGAAACTGATAAAATAATATTTACAGGTGATGCTTTTGGAAGTTTTGGTACTCTTGACGGAGGAATTTTCGACGATGAGATAAATTTCGACTATTTCGAAGATGAAATGCGTCGTTATTACTCTAACATCGTTGGAAAATACAGCAACATGGTGCAAAAGGCCTTTGCCAAGTTAAAGGATGTTCCCGTAAACGTTGTGGCATCGACACATGGCCCTGTATGGCGTAAAAATCCTGAAAAGGTTCTTGGTTTATACGACAAATGGAGCAAATACGAAGCCGAAGAAGGTGTGGTAATAATATTTGCATCGATGTATGGGAATACCGAGGAAATAGCCGATTATATAGGACGTAAAATTGCTGAACAGGGTGTAAAAAACATTCATATTCACGATGTATCTCGTACTCATATCAGCCACTTAATAAACGAAATTTGGAAATATAAGGGAATTATTTTGGGCTCTTGCGCTTACAACTCTCAGATGTTTCCCCTGATGGAGCAATTTACCCGTGAGTTAACTCACATGGGAATTAAGAACAAAAAATTGGGACTTTTTGGAAGTTACAGTTGGAATGGGGGGGGACTAAAAAACTTAGTTAAGTTTGCCGAGGAAGCAGAGTTGGAACTTGTTGCTGAACCTGCTGAAATATACGGAAAACCTTCTGTTGAAAAGTTAAAGCAATTCGACGAGTTGGCTGTTAAAATGGCAGCAAGCGTAAAAGATTAATCTTTGAAAATTAGCATAAAAAGAGGCTTATAAAGCCTCTTTTCTATTTAAAGTTGTAGTGTTTTCGAATGGGCTTTTTTACATTCCAAACGCACTTTAACCCTTTTTTGAAGGTAACAAAGTCGCCGGTTTTAATTGTGTAAGTACCTTCATTCGTTTCAATATTAACTTCTCCTTCCAAAATCAGGCACTCCTCTTCGGAATCGTAAAACCAATCGAAGGAAGAAATTTCCTTTGTCCAGATAGGCCAACTTTTAATGCCTCTTTTGCTTATTTGCTCTTCGGTGAGCGTTTCTACCAACACTTTACTCATTATTTTCACATTATTTATAACTCTGCAAAATTAATACATTCACGAAATAAAGCCTATTTTTATACATTTGTATAAACCTTTAAACTACTTTTAATGAACTTCGATATTCCTTTGAATGCTGAAGAAACTGTAACCGAAAAGGTGACAAGTAAAAATACAGCGGCTGCTTACGGTTCCGGATTAATAGAAGTTTACGCTACGCCGGCAATGATTGCCCTCATGGAAAAAGCATCGTATTCTGCAGTTAGCAGTTACCTACCGGAAGGGTTTAATACCGTAGGAACGGAAATATGCGTGAAACACGTAAAGGCTACGCCTATAGATCAAGAAGTCTGGAGTAAAGCCGTTTTGGTTGAAGTTGAAGGAAAAAAGTTGAAGTTCGAAGTAACTGCGTGGGATTCCGAAGGCATTATTGGCTCTGGTTTTCACTATCGCTACATAATTAACACTGAAAAGTTCATGAAAAAAGTTTCCGATAAATAAAATTTATTATGGCTATTGATAAAACACAGTTTCCTAAATCTCAATTTTTTACCGAAGAAATTAAAGTTCACTCTTACGATTCTGACTTTAACCAAAATCTATCGATAAAGTCGTTTTTTAACTTTCTTCAGGAAATAGCCTGGGAACATGCTCAGACGCTTGGTTACGGATGGGAACATCTAATGAAAAATAGTTGGTTTTGGGCATTGGTTCGTATGGAAGCGGATATCTTCCATAAGTTGAAATGGACGGATAAAGCAACATTGGTTACATGGCCAAGAAAAGACGAAGGTATTTTTGCGTACCGCGACTTTGAGCTGTATAACTCCGAAGGAGTAAAGTGCATTGCTGCATCAAGCAGTTGGCTGGTACTAAATGTTAATAATCGCAGGCCGGTTAGGCTGAGCGAATGGTACAACGACATGCCTTTTTCTACGCGACAGGCATTAAACCGTAATGCCGATAAGCTAAAAGAATCGGATATGCCAATTGCCTATTCCGAGGAATTTCCTATTACCGTAGGCGACATCGACATGAATGGGCATGTAAACAACGTAAGGTATATCGATTGGGCGTATAATGCATTTCCTGTGGACCATTACAAAAAGTATTATCCCGAGAAGGTTGCCGTTAACTTCAACGCCGAAGCATTATACGGAGATAATGTTAAAGTTGAGTTACGAAAGGACAATCTTAACTCTACTGTGGATATAGTAAATCCTACAACTGGAAAAAACAATTGCAGGATAAATTTTCAATGGAAAGAATTGGAGAAATTTTGATTAACTAATAGTCGTAACACTCTAAATTTAGATATATGTTTACAGATGCCGATTTAACCCTTTTAAAGCAAAAAGGAATTTCCGAAACTAGTGCAAAAAAACAAATTGAAACGTTTCAAAACGGATTGCCATTTATCAATATCGTAAAGCCGGCAACAGTTGGTGACGGTATTATTAAACTGGATGCCAATGAAATTGACGATTTAATTGATGTATATAGAAGTTTCGAAGGTTCAAGGGTTAAATTCGTCCCGGCATCGGGAGCAGCAACCCGTATGTTTAAGCATATATTTGAATTTAGAGAAAAGTTTCCCAAAGAAGGCATGAATGTATTCTCCGATAAAGGGTTTAATTCCATTTATACCTTTTTTAAGGATATTAAAAAGTTTCCCTTCTACTCCAAGTTATATAACGAATTATGGAGTACCGGATACGATATGGACGTGTTGTTGGAGAAAAATGATTACTTGCCAATAGTTAATACTCTTTTAAACGAGGACGGCCTTAATTATGGTAATTTGCCTAAAGGATTAATACTTTTTCACAAGTATGGCGAAATTGCCCGGACTTCCTTGGAAGAGCACATAGTTGAAGGAACGCAGTACTGTAAAGATCCTCACGGTAACGTAGCCATTCATCTTACGGTTTCTCCGGAACATAAGGAAGATTTCGAGACTTTAGTTTCAAGGGTTTTGCCATACTACCAAAATTCGTTTAACGCTACTTTAAAAATATCCTATTCTACACAAGAGCCATTTACCGATACAATTGCCGTAGATGAAAGTAATAATCCGTTTCGCGATTCTTTAGGCGAGTTGATTTTCCGTCCGGGAGGACATGGGGCCTTACTGGAAAATGTTGGGAAGTTAAACGAAGAGTTGATTTTTATTAAAAATATCGATAATGTAGCCCCTGACAGGTTGAAATTTCAAACGGCCAGGTACAAGAAGGCGCTTGCGGGAATGCTTTTAGGATACCGGAAGTTGATATACTCCTATGTCGAAAAGTTGGAAACAAAGGATTTAACAATAAGTAAGCTAAACGAAATTCTCGATTTCGTAATAGAGGAGCTGTTTATTTTGCCGCCAACAGCCTTTGATAAGTCAGATAAGGTACAACTTCAGAAATTTCTTTTGGATATGCTAAACAGACCTATTAGGGTTTGTGGCATGGTAAAAAATCAAGGAGAGCCCGGAGGTGGACCTTTCTGGGCTGTTAATCCCAACAAAACCATATCGCTTCAAATAGTTGAGAGTTCACAAATAAACCTTAACGATGCTAATGTTAAAAAGGTGTTTGAGTCTTCAACTCACTTTAATCCGGTCGATTTAGTTTGTTGTATTAAAAACTACAAAGGTGAAAAGTTTAACCTTGCCGATTTTCGAGATGCCGATGCAGGATTTATTTCAATAAAAAGTAAAGACGGAAAACATCTCAAGGCCCTTGAATTACCTGGTCTTTGGAATGGCGCTATGAGCAACTGGACTACAATTTTTGTAGAAGTACCTTTGGAAACCTTTAATCCGGTAAAAACGGTTAACGATTTACTGCGCGAAGAGCATCAAGCGTAATGAAACTACTTGTTAAAAATGGTTTCGGGGTAATCAATAACATCTAAGTACAAACCGTTGGCAGGAGCGGAAGTCCCTGCCAAACTTCTATCTTTAGCCTCGATTATTTCCGCAAAATTATCGGGAGTAATACGGCCTTTACCTACTTCCACTAAGGTTCCCACAATGGCACGTACCATGTTTCGCAGAAAACGGTTAGCTTTTATGTTGAATTTTATCAGTTCTCCGTCGATTGTCCAACTTGCCTGATACACTTTGCATATATTGGTTTTATTATCCGAGCCTGTTTTACTAAAACTGGTAAAATCCGTATAGTTTAAAAGCAAATCGGAGGCAATTTGCATATTGTTAATGTTCAAACTATTATAGTACATCCATGCAAAATCCAATAAAAAAGGATTCTTCCTTGTGCAAATTATATACTCGTAACCTCTAAGAATTGCATCAAAACGTGCATTGGCACTCGGTTTTACCGAAACTATTTTCGATACAGAAATATCAACAGGTATAATACTGTTAAGGCTGTACAAAAATTTTGGATTATTCTCTAAACCTCCAGTTATCGTATCGAAATGTGCTACATAGTGTTTTGCATGAACCCCTGTATCCGTACGTCCTGCACCTATGGTATTAACATCTTCCTTGAGTAAAGTTGATAGCGCATCGTTAAGTTTACCCTGAACGGTAACTGCATTTTCCTGCACTTGCCATCCATGGTAATTTGTTCCTTTATATGATAAATAAATGAAGTAACGATTCATGCTTCTCAATATTGTATCAAATGTAATAATAAGGTCGGTACAAAATTGAATAAAAATTCTGTTACTGCACAGTTACACTTGCAATTTTCGTCGTTTCTAATTTTTTGTAACTATTATTATTTCTCATTTTCAGTACATTGAATAAAAAATTAAACACTAATTAAAACACTTAACCTCGTTTACCAGACAACATGTCGTGTTTTAACTCTTTTTAACACCTCAAGCACCTAATAATTGTCATATTTGCGTGTACACGTTCAATACTAATAAATCGATTGTAAAACGAATTTAAAAAATTGAATTATGAGTGAAGAAGTCTCTGTAGTCAATATTAAGGAGCTAAACGAACGGATTAGGCTGGAAAGTTCCTTTGTTGATATTATCAACATGGAAATGGGTAAGGTTATTATTGGCCAAAAGCATTTGGTAGAATCTTTACTTGTTGGCCTTTTAGCCGATGGGCATATTCTTCTGGAAGGTGTTCCTGGTTTGGCAAAAACATTGGCAATAAAAACCCTATCCGATATTATTGATGTGAAATTCAACAGAATACAGTTTACTCCGGATTTATTACCAGCCGACTTAATCGGAACATTAATTTACAGTCCTAAAAACGAGACTTTCAATGTTAAAAAAGGGCCTATTTTTTCCAATTTTATTTTGGCCGATGAAATAAATCGTGCTCCGGCAAAAGTGCAGAGCGCCTTACTGGAAGCCATGCAGGAACGTCAGGTTACAATTGGAGAAGAAACGTACTTTCTCGAAGAACCGTTCCTTGTACTTGCAACTCAAAACCCAATAGAGCAGGAGGGAACCTATCCGTTACCCGAAGCACAGGTTGACCGTTTTATGCTAAAGGTAAACATTGGTTACCCAAAGCAAGAGGAAGAACGCATGATTATAAGGGAAAACCTATCACAGAACTTTCCTAAGCCTGAAAAAGTGGTAAAACCCGAGGATATTATTAAAGCCCGTGCGGTAGTTCGTGATGTTTATATGGACGAAAAAATAGAAAAGTACATTCTCGATATCGTATTTGCCACTCGTTTCCCGGGGAACTTCAACCTTCAGAAGTTCGAACCAATGATTGAGTACGGAGCATCACCTCGTGCTTCAATCAGTTTAGCACACGCTTCAAAGGCATACGCATTTATTAAGCGTAGAGGTTACGTTATTCCGGAAGATGTACGTTCCGTATGTCATGATGTACTTCGTCACAGAATTGGACTGACATACGAAGCCGATGCCGAAAATATTACAACAGAAGATATAATTACCGAAATACTTAATACTGTAGAGGTGCCATAGTATATGCTTGTTAGGAATATAGTGCTGTTAATAAATTTCGTCCTTTTGTCGGTGTTTGCAACGGGACAGAATTATATAGGTATGCACAAGGATGAAATTAAGCGCGTTGTTCCTGCCAAGTATAGTGGTTTTGTATTCGATAAATTTGTTGATAACGGCGAAAGAAGTTTTGTGAAATTTGTTAACCAAATCGATGAGCAAACACTTTTATTTATGGTAAACAGCCAAGGAATTTGCAAATCGGTTTCGCGCATGTACAACACGTGGATGTATAACGATGTAAGCAAGGATTTGTCGAAAATGTATAGGAAAACAGGCAAAGATGAGTGGATGGAACAAAAAGATGGAAAAACCTACGTTATACGCCTCAAACGAAGCGATTGGTTTATAACAGTAACTATTCGCCCAAATTAACGGGAAGTACAATGGAAGCATCGGAATTATTAAAACGAGTAAAAAAAATTGAAATAAAAACCCGTGGTTTGTCAAGACAAATTTTTGCGGGGCAGTACCATAGCGCATTTAAGGGTAGGGGAATGGCTTTTAGTGAGGTTCGGGAATACCGCTATGGCGACGATATTAGAAGTATCGATTGGAATGTAACAGCACGTTATAATCATCCTTACGTAAAGATTTTTGAGGAGGAGCGGGAATTAACGGTTATGTTGTTGGTTGATATGAGCGGATCGCAGCAGTTCGGAACCAGTTTTGCACTGAAAAAACAAGTGATTACCGAAATTGCTGCAGTTTTAGCCTTTTCGGCAATTCAGAACAACGATAAAATTGGGGTAATCCTTTTCAGCTCTCATGTAGAAAAGTTTATTCCTCCACAAAAGGGTCGTAAGCACACGTTGCGGATAATTAGCGAATTGCTAAATTTTGAACCATCCGATAATAAAACTAATATAGCCGAAGCGCTTAGGTACATGACAAATGCTATAAAAAAGCGTTGTACAGCCTTTGTGCTTAGCGATTTTATTGACCTTGACCCGCAATTGCAAACACCCCGTTTTGCCAATGCCCTTACAATTGCAAGTAACAAGCACGATATGGTAGGCATAAGAGTTTACGACCCTCGTGAAGTAGAAATTCCTGCAGTTGGTCTGATGATGTTAAAAGATGAGGAAACAGGGCAATTGCTATGGGTTAACACTTCGAATCCGGCAACACGTAACGAGTTCGCAAAATGGTGGAATACAGTTTCCAAGAATTTGCAGCAATCCTTCTCAAAATCGAAAGTCGATTGGGTTTCCATTCGAACCGACGAAGATTTTGTGAAACCTTTAATTCTACTTTTTAAACGGAGGGCATAAAATGAAATGGATTAGCATTATACTAACGCTACTTGCTGCTTTTCCTGCCAATAATATATATTCACAAGAAAAAATAAACATTAAAGTTAGCACCAAAGTTGGCAAGGATTCAATTTACGTTGGCGAGGTAATGCCTTACAGCGTTACAATAATTTCTCCTAGAAAGTTGTTTGTAAAACCTCCGGTATTACCGGATTCTATAGCCCGTGGAGTAGAATCGCTTGGGAATGTTTCGTTCGACACGTTAGTCGAAAATAGTACATATACATACACCTACAAGGCTGAAATAACTTCCTTTGAAAGCGGAGTATTTGTAGTACCACGTTTACCCTTTGTTGTTGGAGCCGTTGGACCTAC
Organism: Bacteroidales bacterium; assembly: GCA_020636845.1. Lineage (GTDB taxonomy): Bacteria > Bacteroidota > Bacteroidia > Bacteroidales > Tenuifilaceae > JACJXD01. The sequence goes on from JACJXD010000001.1 coordinate 267,570, forward strand.
CGATACAATTTTATCCGATAGCGTAGCATTTGCATCGCTGCTTGTTCCGCGAGATAGTACGATAAAAGGCATTTACGACATTCATCCTCCTATTAGCGAACCGTTAACCTTTTCCGAGGTAGCGCCGTGGGCAGGATTGGGGCTGTTAATAATATTAATTGCCGTACTGATTATCATGTACGTTCGCACCCGAAAGCAAAATAAACCTTTCTTTAAGCTATTTAAACCGGCCGAACCTGCACATGTAATAGCATTGCGTGAACTTAACAAGATAAAAGATCAAAAGTTATGGGCTTCGGAAAACCATAAGGAATACTACACAAAGGTTATCGATGTAATTAGAAATTATATTAAGAGACGCTTTGGATTTAATGCTCCGGAAATGACTTCTTCTGAAATTCTGGCAGAATTAAGTAAAGTTGATTTCGATTTTTCGAAACTCAAAGATGATTTTATAGAGTTTCTTTCTACCTCGGATTTGGTAAAATTTGCCAAACATGCTCCGTTAATAAATGATAATGAACGATTTTTGGATTTGGCCTTCAACTTTGTAAATAGCACAAAAGTTGAAGAGGAAAACGAGAATTCGAAACAAAAAGCAGACGAGGTTTCTGTGGAAAATAGTAATAACGAATCAAATTTAAATAACGAGTAGGCTTTATGTGGGGATTAGATTTTGAATACCCAAATATTTTATACTTAATGCTGGTAATTCCAGCAATGATAGGCTGGTACATTTATCGTCAAAAGGATGAAAAGCCAAGCCTTTCCTATTCTACAATACAACCATTTGTTAGTAAGCATAAGGATATTACCGTTTACTTAAGGCACGTGCCCTTTTCGCTTCGTACAATTGCTGTTGCATTTGTGATATTTGCACTTGCCAGACCCCAATCGACTAACATTCAAAAAAATGTATCGACCGAAGGTATCGATATTGTTTTAGCACTCGATGTCTCTGGAAGTATGCTTGCCTGCGACTTCAAACCCGATAGGTTGGAAGCAGCCAAAGAAATGGGAATAAAGTTTATTAGTGGCAGAGAAACCGATAGAATTGGAATGGTAATTTTTGCCGGCGAAAGTTTTACGCTGTGCCCTCTTACAACCGACCATGCAACTTTAATTAACATGATTAAAGATGTGAAAATGGGCGTACTGGAAGACGGAACTGCAATCGGTTCGGGATTGGGAACAGCTATTTCTAGGCTAAAGGAAAGCGATGCCAAAAGTAAGGTTATCATCCTACTTACCGACGGAAACAATAATCGTGGGGAGATTGCCCCGCTTACTGCTGCGGAAATTGCAAAAAGTTTCGGAATACGCGTATATACCATTGGTGTTGGATCGTACGGTACTGCTCCGTACCCGGTTCAAACGCCTTTTGGAATTCGCTATCAGGACATGAAGGTAGAAATTGATGAGAATTTGCTTACGCAAATAGCCCAAATGACCAATGGCGAATATTTTAGAGCAACTAATAATAAAGCGTTGGAAGAGGTTTATAATAAAATAGACAAGTTAGAACGCTCTAAGATTAAAGTGTCCGAATATAGTATGCACGAAGAACGATACAGGTGGTTTTTGCTGCCAGCATTTTTAATTCTGCTAGTAGAATTTATGTTGAGAAAACTGTTATTTAAAGGAATACAATAAAAAATGCTTTAATCTACAGTGAATTATGTTTAGATTTTCAAATCCCCAATATTTATACTGTTTGTTGCTGCTACCGATTATTGTACTTGTTTTTTGGTATTCGGTAAAAAAGCAAAAAAGGAATATTAAGCTATTTGGACATTTCGATACAGTTACCGGACTATTTTCCGGATTGTCCTTTTTGCGCGATAGACTCAAGTTTATATTTTTCGCCGTAGCGTTTATGCTTGTAATTTTGGCATTAGCAGGTCCTCAGTTAGGCGCTAAATATACGGAAGTAAAACGCAAGGGAATGGAAATAATTATTGCATTGGACGTTTCCAATAGCATGTTGGCTCAAGATATTCAACCTAGCAGGTTGGAAAGGGCAAAACAATCCATTTCGAAACTTGTTGACAAATTAAAAAACGATAGGATAGGTCTTATTGTTTTTGCAGGCGATGCTTACGTTCAGTTGCCGGTAACCAACGATTATACCTCCGCTAAGATGTTTTTAAGTTCGATTAATGCTGGCATGGTACCCAAACAGGGAACGGCAATTGGGAAAGCAATAGAACTGGCATGTAGTTCATTTAGCCCACAAACAAGCACAAGCAAGGCTATTGTACTTATATCCGACGGTGAAAATCATGAAGATGACCCTTTTGAAGCGGCAAAAGTTGCAGCCGAAAAGGGCATTGTTATTCACACCATAGGAATAGGATCGCCCGAAGGAGCGCCCATTATGCTCGAAGGCCAACAGGAATACCTTAAAGATGAAAAGGGAAATGTTGTAGTATCGAAACTTGACGAGGAAACTCTATCGAAAATTGCTGCTGCAACTAACGGTCGATACATCCGGGCTACCAACTCTCAATTGGGACTTTTACCATTGTTCGATAGCATTAGCAAAATGCAAAAAACAGAAATGAAGGATAAGGTTTACTCGGAGTATAACGAGCAATTTTATTGGTTACTGGGTATCGCTCTATTTTTTCTATTGTTGGAATTTGTTGTGCTGGAGAGAAAAAATCCGCTATTGTCAAAGTTTAACTTGTTCGAAGTTAAGCATGGAGGAAATGAATTATGATTAAAAGTAAAAGCATACTGATTTTTGGCGTTTTCGTAATCTTGTTATTATCAAGTCTTAGCATAATGGCGCAAACCGAACGTAAGTGTATTCGGCGGGGAAACCGCGCTTTTGGCAAACAGGATTATGTAGAATCGGAAGTGCAATATCGTAAGGCGTTAGAAAATAATGCACATTCCTATAAAGGGAAATTTAACCTATCTACAGCCCAGTATAAACAAAATAAGTATGATGACGCAATTTCTACCATGGATGATATTAATACGTCGGGGCTTTCGAATCAACAAAAATCTATAATCAGTTATAATAAGGGAAACTCGCTTTTTGAATCGAAAAAGTTTTCTGAAAGTGTAAAAGCCTACAAGGAAGCTCTAAAGGAAAATCCAAACGATAATGCTGCCAGATATAATCTTTCCGAAGCGATAAGGATGATGCAACAACAGCAGCAGCAAAATAAAAATAATCAGCAGAACAAGGACAATAAGGATAACAAAGACAACAAAAATAAAAACGACCAGAACAAGAACAACAATAACAATAAAGATAAGAATAAGCAGAATCAAGATCAAAACAAAGATCAAAACAACAATAATAAGGATAAGAATAATCAACAGAACCAAGAGCAAAATCAACCCAAATTATCTAAGGATGATGCAGAAAGAATTTTGCAAGCATTGCAGAATAACGAGAAGGACATTCAGGATAAGATGAAAAAAGAAAAAGCAAAGCAGGCAAAGGTTAGGGTTGTCAAAAATTGGTAAAGCCTGCGTCGATTAACAATTTGGTTATATGTGAAACTATGAGATATAATGAAAAATTTAGTTAACATGAAAACATTTGGGGGTATAGTATCATTTTTGCTATTGCCGGTTTTACTTTTTGCTCAAAGTATTACTTTTGATGTAAACGCGCCAAATATTGTAGAAGTAGGCGAACAATTTCAGTTAAGTTATACTGCTTCTGCACGTCCCAGTCAATTTACACCGCCAACTATTTCCGATTTTGAAGTTTTAGCAGGGCCTAGCACCTCGTTTAGTTCTAGTTTCCAAAATATAAATGGAAAAGTAACTCAAACGCAAACATATTCATATACCTATGTTTTGGAAGCTACAAAAGAAGGCAAGTTTACCATTCCTCCAGCCGAAGCAGTATTCAATAAGGAAACAGTAACATCGAAACCCATAACAATCGAAGTTGTTAAATCGTCGAATAATAATACCAACCAAAATATAAATAGAAGGGTTAGCAATAATCAACAACCAAGTAGCAGAAATTTACCCGACGATGCAATATATGCTATCGTTGAAGTTGATAAAAACACTGCATACGTTGGGGAGCCAATAACTGCAATAATTAAAATTTATACAAGCGTAAATATTGTCGATTTCGATAATCCAAAGTTTCCTTCGTTTAACGGTTTTTGGAGCCAGGAGTTAGAAACGTCTTCAAACGTAAATTTTCAAAGGGTAAACGTTAACGGGAAACTTTATAATATGGGGATTATCCGAAAATACATTTTATATCCCCAAAAAGTCGATGAACTAACAATAGATCCTTTTGAGTTAGGCGTTATTTATCAAGCTCCGTCCAATGCTCCGCGCTCAATTTTCGATGAGTTTTTTGGAGGGTCGGCAACATTCCGTAAACAGGTTTCCAGCAAACCTGTTAAAATTAAAGTTAAGAAACTTCCTCCCAATGCTCCGGAATCGTTTTACGGCGCTGTTGGAAAGTATAGCATAAAGGCTAATATTGATAAAAACAAACTCAAGACGAATGAAGCCCTAACCCTAAGTTTAAAGGTAGTAGGCAATGGAAATGTAAAGCTTATCAGTACGCCTAATATAAGTTATCCTTCGTCGTTCGAAGCATTCGATCCTAAAATCAAGGAAAATATTGGGAAACACGATAATAACGGAAACGATTCTAAAACTTTTGATTACGTGTTAATTCCCAGAACTCCGGGTAAATATAGAATAGACCCTGTGGAGTTTACTTATTTCGATTTAAGGGATAAACAATACAAAACTTTAAAGTCTGATGCTTTTAACATAGAAGTATCAGCCGATACTACATCTGACCAACACGTAGTAACCGGGTCGTATAATAAGGAGGATATAAAGTTTATTGGAAAAGACATTCGTTACATTAAGTCGAAACCCGGTTTCCTTAAACCTATCGGAAGATTTATTGTTTCATCGGGAGTTTATCAGCTCATATATATAATTTTCATAATTCTATTCGCTCTGTTTTTTGTTATTTATCACAAGCATATTCAACGCATAAGCGATGTTAAGTTTGTGAAAATGAAAAAGGCCAACAAGGTCGCTCGCAAACGACTTCAAACGGCTAAATTACTTTTAGGGCAAAATAATGCCGCTGCTTTTTACGATGAAATTAGTAAAACGCTTTGGGGATACGCTTCCGACAAGCTGAATATTCCGGTAGCAAACCTTAATTCCGATAACATTCGTGAGAGTTTATTAAAGTATGATTCGCAACAAGAAGATACTGAGGAGTTTTTAAGAATTATAGATGAATGCGAATTTGCACGTTTTGCACCGGGTGCCGACCATTCGCAAATGAATTCGCTGTATCAGGACACATACTCCTTGCTAACGAAGCTTGAAAATATTTTGGGAAGAGTTCGGTAAATGCTATAAAAATAATAGTCATGCTAAAGAATAGTTTAATTGTAATATTTACGCTTTTATCGCAATTTACCTTTGCACAAAGTTCAAGGGAACTTTTTAATGAGGCCAACGATTTATACGCTAAAAAGAATTACGAAGAAGCAGCAAAAAAATATGAAGCAATAGTTGCCAACGGATTCGAAAGTTCTGCCCTATACTATAACTTGGGAAACGCTTATTTTAAAACAAAAAATATTCCGTCGGCTATTTTGTACTACGAAAAAGCAGCCTTACTAGACCCTTCGAACGACGATATCGTTTTTAATTTGGAACTGGCTCGAACATATACCATAGACAAAATTGAACCTATTCCTCAATTTTTCTTAGTATCGATGGTGAAATGGTTTCGTGGATTATTTTCGGCCAATACATGGGCTATTATTGCTATAGTTGCCTTTTTAATTGCCTTAGTATGCTTTGGGTTATTTTGGTTTGCTACAGGTATTCATATACGCAGGACTTCATTTTATTTTGCTATTATTTTGTTCGTAGCCTTTGGTTTTTCAATTTATTTCAGCGTATCGGCAAAAAATCAAATTGTAAACCATCGTTACGCCATAGTTTTTTCTCCAGTAATCTCCGTTAAAAGTTCGCCCGACGATTCGGGAAGTGATTTATTTATCCTTCACGAGGGAACTAAAGTTGAAGTGTTGCGTTCGGTAGGCGAGTGGTCCGAAGTTCAAATTGCCGATGGCAATAAAGGTTGGCTACACAATCAATCGTTTAAAAAGATATAGTAAAAACTTTACTGGTAGGCGCGGACGTTCACGTCCGTGTTCTATGTTTCTTGTCATTTCGAGTGTAGGCGAGAAATCTTTTTGTCGGTGCAGCATTTAGCGTTAAGTTGAATTTTAAATCAGTTTTTCTTGATCTCATGCTAAGCGTAGTTTTCTGACTACGCTTACTTAAAGGTTTTCCTGACAGGGTTTTGAACCCTGTCAGGGGTTTAAGCAGTAAATGAAAATGGCAGCAGTTGGTGTGCGTGTTTAAAAGAAGCCCGTTCAGGGGAGATTTAGCGGGGTCGGGAGAGCGTACGGAAAGCATTTCCGCGCGAACAAAAAAAAGATGTTTTGGCTTTCGCGATGCAATCATGCGGCAGCGGGTGGTTTCTTATCTAAGCCCTGTCAGGGGTTTAAGCGTAGTCTCCTGACTACGCTTCCTTAAACTGCGCTTACCAAACAACGGCTCGGTTCCTGACCGTGTAAAATTCCTAGTTGTAAGTATTCCTCCGGCTTTCCACGCGATGCAATCGTGCGGCAGCGGGTGGTTTCTTATCCCTGACAGGGTTTAAAACCCTGTCAGGGGTTTAGGCAGTAAACAAAAACGGCGGAGGGTGGTGGCGTATTTAAAAGGAAACAGACCTTACCCGTGCGAGCAGAAAACGTTTATAGGCTAATATTATTCCCTTTTCCGAGCCTTTTCGCCTTTAAACCAACCGTTTGCCAACTTTAAGGTAACGAGATAACCCAATTTGGCTTCTTTTTCTATAAGTACGGGATTTAAGGTTTCCACCTTATCGGTAGTTTGATGCAAATGTTTATAACCATTGGTGGCGTTAAAGTACAATGTAGATATACCTTTTTGGTAAAAAGCCTCGGCATCGGCACCACCTCCGCCATACGAGCGTTTCGAAAGAAGTTTGGTATTCCGTTTATCCATTCTTTTAGCAATACGCCACAATCTGGGAAATGTAGGGTGACCATTAATTGCAATACTATCGCCATCGGCAACACAATCGAAATTGAGCATTGCAGTTACTTGTTTTAAGTTGATAGGCGAATTTTCTACAAAATATTTTGATCCGTTTAACCCAGTTTCCTCCGAGGAGAAAATAGCAAAAATAATGGAGCGCTTAGTTTTTACCTGACCGTTTTTAATAGCCTCGGCAATGGCTATTAGCGTTGCAACACCCGACGCATTGTCGTTAGCCCCAGGAAAATATATTTTACCGGCTTGCTGTCCAACATGATCCAAATGGGCACCAAGTACAATAAATTGATTTTTACGTTTGGGATCGGAACCTTCGATTACTCCAATAACATTGGCTGTTTTTCTACTGGGAAAGTAATCGGTTTTAATATTAATGTACATTCCCCGTCCCGTTTCTATCGAATGCGGGGCTTTATCGTGAACAATTTTACCATATAAAACGTCAGCATTGAACGGTAACTTACCGAAAAGAGAATCGCTTACCTCGTTACTAACCTGAATCATTGGAAAATTTTCTAGCTGAGGACCTTTACCCGCAGCGATGCTACCGTATATGTTGCTTTTAGGAAACGAACCGGGATAAGGAATAAAAACTATTCCAACAGCTCCATTTTTCTGTGCAAATCGTGCTTTATCCCTTGGCATTATTTCGCCCCAACTTCCAGAACTAGGTTTCCAAGGCGGTAACGATTTATAAACTAAAACTATTTTTCCTTTGACATTGATACCCCTATAATCGGAATACTCGTCGGTATCGATTCCAAAACCAACAAAAACCGTTTCGGCTTTAACATTTCCCGATCCGGTAAAACCTCGACAAACGTAGTCTTTTCCCAAGGTTAGAGGTTTAATGGCATAGTTATTATTTTCGTCAAGAAGGAAGCATTGTGCATCCAAAATTTCGTTCACTTCCTGATCGAAATAGTGAAGCATACTTTTTTGCCCAACCGGTTTTACCCCTGCATTTTTTAGCCTTGTAGCCACATAACGAGCAGCCTGATCGTACTGTGCCGAGCCGGGCAGCCGACCTTCGAACCTTTGCGAAGAAAGATATCCTACCGTTTGTAAAAGATCCTTGGATTTTATTGAGTTTAAACCAACTTGCCTTGCATTTTGACTAAATCCGTTACTACTAACTATCAGCAAAAAGAAAAATGGTAAAATAGTAACTTGATTCCAAGAATACTTCATTGATTGGCGCATAATCTATGTTGTTTAATTAAACTCAATATAAATTAACCTAAAATATAGTAATATCAATACAAGTAAAGGTTATTAAGTCAAACGCTATAAATCGCACTGAAAACCTTTCAGTTACGAACAGTTTGCATTAAAATCAGATATAACTTGTCAAAGTTAATCGTAATGAGTAAAAAATTGCTTCATTATTAAAAATTTAATATTATGCTATTTTTGTAAAAAAGAACAAGAAGCTATGTTGTCCTATTTTGCCGATTCTCCTTTATACACGTATTTAATAATACCTTTATTTATTTTTTTTGCGCGTATTTGCGATGTAACAATAGGAACGATACGAATAATATTTGTATCGAAAGGAAATAAGAATATTGCCCCCTTATTGGGTTTTTTCGAAGTGTTTATATGGGTTTTAGCTATTAGCCAGATTATGGCTAACCTAAATAATTTTGTTTGCTACATTGGATATGCAGCAGGGTTTGCAACAGGCAACTATGTAGGAATGCTGGTTGAAGAAAAAATAGCCGTTGGGAAATTTTTTGTTCGGATGATTACCTCCGATAATCCGGAAAAATTAATGAAACTATTAGGGAACAACGGCTTTGGGGCAACAGCCGTTAACGCAAAAGGCTCACAGGGCGATGTTACCATAGTTTACACGGTTATAAATCGAAAAAAAATTAATAAGTTGCAATCGGTTATGTCCGAGTTTAACAAAAACCTATTTTATACCATCGAGGATATCAGAAAGGTAAATGCAGGTTTTTTCCCTGATTCTTTGACAACCAACGTTTCGGCTTTTAAACGCTGGCGCAAAGGGAAATAATTATTCCCTTACAAAATGCGGCATATCAACTGGTAACTCTATGGAAATTTCGACTAATCCGGCAACCTTGCCATCTTTGTACCAAGGCGTTTGGTGAATTATTTTTTTTATACCCTTTTTCTCTATAGTATAACTATTCGATTGTTTTTGACTTATTAACCGTTGCATAATATCCAAAGAACGTTGGTTATGGCAATCGCGTAACGATTTTCCTATTAAATTAAGGCCGCCCCATTTGCTAAAAACTTCGGCAGACTTGTTATTCATGTAAATAACGTTTAATTCCATGTCGCAAACGGTTATTGCACAGTCAAGACCTTCGGCCCATTCAATATTCGGTATCATTTTTTTGTGTGTTTTAATTAAACGCAAATGTAAAACTTACTTTTTTTGTAAATTGCGAGCGATTAAAATATTTAATATGTCAGTAAAAAAAGTTAACTCCCGAAGAGTTCCAATTTATCGTGATGCTGGGTTTTACCTGAAGGATATACCCACAATGAAAAAGGCCTTTACCGACGAGCTAACACATCCTTCCGACCCCGATTTGTACATATACTCCCGTTACCGTAATCCAACCGTAGTTGATGCCGAACAGTGCATGGCAAAAATAGAAGGAGCCGCGTGGTCGTTGCTTTGCCAATCCGGCATGGCAGCAATAGATATAGCCCTTTCAATTTTTCAAAATCAAAATAAACCCAATAAGTGGGCTTTCTTTACCGAGATTTACGGAGGAACTAATTCTTACATCGATAGAGTTCTGGTTAACCGAAGGGGAATTGAAGCAATTAGATTTGCTCCAGACGGAGATACATATGATTTAGACAAGTTTTCCTCTTTTATGGAGGATAACCGTCCAAGTTTAGTCTTTGTGGAAGCTATGTCGAACCCCATGCTTATTGTTGCCAATGTAAAAAAGGTTATAAGTATAGCAAAGAAATACGGGGCTTCTGTTATTGTTGATAACACATTTGCCACACCATACTTGCTAAAACCTTTGGACCTGGACGCCGACATAGTAATTCATAGCGGGACCAAGTATCTTGCAGGACACGGGAACTTATCGGTTGGCGTTATTTCTGGAAATAGTAAGGATTTATGCGAACAGGCCATTGAATATAGAAAATTGGTAGGACATATGATATCGCCGGATGAGGCCTATCGGTTTAACGATATGCTAAAATCTTTCGATTTAAGAGTAAAACAACATTTTCGGAACGCACAGCTAATTGCAGAATTTTTAAGCAAGCACCCAAAAGTTGAGAAGGTTTTGTATCCTAGTCTCGAAAATCATCCAACGCATCAAATTGCTGAAAAGTTGTTCGATGGTAAAGGCTATGGTGGAATTGTAACTTTCGATTTAGCAGGAGAAAATTTTGTTGAAAAACAAAAACGATGCGAGCATTTTACAAACGTTATTTCCGACGAAATTCCGTTAATTCCTACACTTGGCGATGCCGATACAATTCTTATGCCCGTTGAGCCCGTTTGGGGAAACAAGTATCCTTTTCCAGGAATGATTAGGCTTTCGGTGGGAATAGAGGATGTAAGCCTGATAATTAGCGCAATAGAGTTAACCTTAGATAAATGTTAACAATGAGATTGAAGTTTAACTTTTTTAGAACAAACCATTATTTAATTTATTCTTAAAACAAATAAGCTAATTTTAGCTTAATATTGTCGCATAATAGGACAGCAAATTGAAAAACATAACATTTATCAGCAATAAATTTTTTCTAAGAAAATATTTTTGCCTAATGTTAATCTGTTAAGTTTGGAAAATAAATAAATACATATATTAATTTGTTAAAGAAAATAATTCGAACGGAGGAATAACCATGCAAAACAAACTTCAAGAATTAACCGAAAGAATATACAAGGAAGGTCTCGAAAAAGGGCAGTCCGAAGCAAATGATATAATTGCCAAGGCAAAGGAAGAAGCCGAAGGCATTATTGCTGCTTCGAAAAAGAAGGCTGAAGAAGTAATTGCAGCTGCCCAAAAAGAGGCTAACGATTACAAGAAAAACATTGAAACAGAAATTAACCTTTCGGCTAAACAAGTAATTAGCGGATTAAAACAGGAAATTTCTTCGTTAATCGAAGCAAAACTGTTCGAAGTTCCTATTTCCGATGCTCTAAAGGATACCAAATTTGTTATGTCGGTTATTGAGGCTGCCGTTAAAAATTGGAATCCAGCATCAACCGATAAGGTAGAACTTAAAGTTTTGGTTCCCGCTGATATGGAGAAAACTATTGCCGAGCATTTTACAACTAAAACAAATGCAACGCTTAACGCCGGAGTAGAGGTAACCGTTGACAAGGCAATTAAGTACGGTTTCCGAATTGGCCCAAAAGATGGCAGCTATATTGTTAGTTTCACCGAAGGCGATTTCGAAAATCTATTTCGCGACTACATGCGACCTAAAATTGTAAATCTTCTTTTTGGAGGTAAATAATGTTACGAAACTACTACTACCTGGTTGCTGGGTTACCAGATTTACTTTTCGATCAGGAAAGCCGTGATTTCAATGTAAATTCACTAAAGCAGGAAGTGAAGGAAAATGTTCATCCTTCGGATTACAAGTTAGTAGAACTTTTATACCTTCCTTACGATAACCATAATTTTTTAAACGCCTTACTCGGGAGGGGATTGGAACCTTCAAGTTTGGGTTCCATCGACTCGTCGATATTTGCCAACTTAGACGATAACGTAAATTTACTTCCAGAGTACATGCAAAAGTTTTACTACGACTATACCGGCAAAAAATCGCTATCCGACGAATCTGAAGAGGAAGATGTTTCCGAAGAAAATTTTGGTGAAGAAAAACTTGTTGAAGTTAAATTCGAAGAGATGTTTTTCGATATAGCACTCAAAAGTTCGAATCGCTTCATTAAAAGTTGGTTTACATTTACTCGCGACTTTAACAATTTTCTTGCAGCGCTAAGTTGCCGGAAATTAAACCTTGACCCTGCAAAACACTTAGTGGGAAAATATCCGCTGGTTGAAGCTATTTCTCGTAGCCAATCGGCCGACTTTGGTTTGAAAAGCGAAGTGGATTATCTCGACAAGTTGTTGCAGGCTGCTGAACTCGACGACATGCTGGAAAGGGAACGTCGTCTTGATATTATTAAATGGGAAATGGCCAGTGAACTAACCACTTGGGATTACTTCAATATCAATTTTATTTTGGCATTTTTTATAAAAGCCGGAATAGTTAGCCGTTGGCGCAAACTTGATACAAAAATAGGTGAGGAGATGTTTAAACGCTTATTCGACGATTTAAAATCGACCTACAACCTATCGGCAAGTTTTGCCTCACAGTAGATTCTAATTTTAAATGATTCGGATTACTTCGAATTATAAGATTAAGTAAAGTTGAATTTTAGTATTGATAATAAAACTTTTAACAAATAAATTAATACATGAAAACTACAGGTACAGTAACCGGAATTGTTTCGAACCTGGTAATTGTGGAAATTAACGGACCGGTTGCCCAAAATGAGATATGCTACATTAATCTTTCGGGCGTTAACCTGATGGCTGAGGTAATTAAGGTAATTGGTAAACTCGCCTATGTTCAGGTTTTCGAGAGCACTCGTGGTCTTAAGGTTGGAATGCCGGTAGAGTTTCAGGGGCATATGCTCGAAGTAATGCTAGGTCCCGGTTTGCTTTCCAAGAATTACGACGGGCTGCAGCACGACTTGGCAAAAATGAAAGGTATTTTCCTTCAACGAGGTGACTATACCGATGCGCTGGATTACGATAGCGAGTGGGAATTTACGCCACTTGTCGAAGCAGGCGCTCAGGTTACGGCAGCCGATTGGTTGGGTGAAGTTCCCGAAAACTGGGTAAACCATAAAATTATGGTTCCATTTGTAATGACCGACAAGTACACTATAAAGTCGGTTGCATCAAAAGGAACTTACAAAATAACCGATACCATTGCAGTGTTAACAAATTCGAAAGGAGAGGAGTTCAATGTTACAATGGTACAAAAATGGCCTGTAAAAAAAGCCATAACTGCCTACCGCGAAAAACCGCGTCCATTTAAAATAATGGAAACAGGCGTAAGGGTTATCGATACTTTAAACCCAATAGCCGAGGGTGGTACAGGTTTTATTCCCGGACCATTTGGTTGTGGTAAAACCGTGCTACAACATGCCTTGGCAAAGCAAGCCGATGCCGACATGATTATTATGGCTGCTTGTGGTGAGCGCGCCAACGAGGTTGTAGAAATTTTTGCGGAATTTCCTTACTTGGAAGACCCTCGTACCGGACGAAAACTGATGGAACGAACAACCATTATTTGTAACACATCGAACATGCCTGTTGCAGCACGTGAAGCTTCGGTTTACACGGCAATGACTATTGGTGAATATTACCGTTCCATGGGATTAAAGGTTCTGCTGTTGGCCGACTCAACCAGTCGTTGGGCTCAGGCGTTAAGGGAGATGAGTAACCGTTTGGAAGAACTACCAGGTCCTGACGCTTTCCCAATGGACCTTTCGGCAATTATTGCCAACTTTTATGCAAGAGCTGGATTTGTTTACCTTAATAATGGTTCAACCGGTTCGGTAACCTTTATAGGAACTGTATCGCCTGCAGGTGGTAACCTAAAGGAACCTGTAACCGAATCTACTAAAAAGGCTGCTCGTTGTTTTTACGCTTTGTCGCAGCAACGTGCCGATAGTAAGAGGTATCCTGCCATTGACCCTATGGACAGCTACTCTAAATATTTGGAATATCCCGAAATTCAGGAATTCCTGAATAAAAACATCAGCGCAGAATGGCATGATCAGGTAATGAAGACCAAAAATATTATTCAGCGTGGTAAGGAAGCTTCGGAACAGATAAACATTTTAGGTGACGACGGTGTGCCCTTGGAATATCACGACCGTTACTGGAAATCGGAAATTCTCGACTTTGTTGTTCTTCAGCAGGATGCCTTCGATAAAATTGATTGTAATACACCGCTTAAACGTCAGCGTTACATGCTTGGCAAGGTTATGGATATATGCGATACTAGTTTCAAGTTCGACAGCTTTGAGCAGTGTTCTACATACTACAAACGAATTATCAATGTGCTTAAGCAAATGAACTACTCCGACTTTCAATCCGAAGAGTTCAACAATTACGAGAAAGAACTTAACACAATTCTAAACGAAAGAAAGGCTTAACGATGGAGACAAAAGCATTTCAACGTATATACACTCAACTTACAGGAATTACTAAAGCTACGGTAACCTTAAAAGCACAAGGTATTGCTAACGAAGAGTTAGCTTTAGTTCACGGAAGGCTAGCTCAGGTTGTAAAAATAATTGGAGATTCTGTCACCTTGCAGATTTTTAGTGGAACCGAAGGTATTCCCACAAATGCTGAAGTAATTTTTTATGGAGAACCTCCTAAGTTAAAGGTTAGCGACGATTTAGCTGGGCGCTTTTTCGACGCGTATGGCAATCCGCTATTTGGTGCAACCGAAATTGAAGGTGATCCCCGCGAAATTGGAGGTCCTTCGGTAAACCCACTGCGTCGTAAACAACCATCGGAACTAATTGCTACCGGTATTGCCGGTATCGACCTGAATAACACCTTGGTAACCGGACAAAAAATTCCATTTTTTGCCGATCCCGATCAACCTTATAACCAGGTTATGGCAATGGTTGCCCTTCGTGCTCAAGCCGACAAAATTATTCTGGGAGGTATGGGCCTTTCCAACGATGATTTTTTATTCTTTAAAAATGTATTTGAAAACGCCGGAGCTCTCGACCGTATTGTTTGCTTTGTAAATACAACCGAACAACCTCCTGTAGAAAGGTTGTTGGTTCCCGATATGGCACTTACGGCAGCTGAATACTTCGCAACAACCAAAAACGAAAAGGTTCTGGTACTGTTAACCGATATGACCCTTTATGCCGATGCGTTAAGTATTGTATCGAATCGTATGGATCAAATTCCTTCGAAGGATTCTATGCCTGGTTCCTTGTACTCCGATCTTGCAAAAATTTACGAAAAGGCCGTTCAACTTCCCGATGGAGGTTCAATAACCATTATTGCCGTAACAACCCTTTCGGGAGGCGATATTACACATGCTATTCCTGATAATACCGGTTATATTACCGAAGGACAGCTATTCCTGCGTACCGATAGCGATACGGGAAAAGTTATTGTTGACCCATTCAGAAGTCTGTCGCGTTTGAAACAGCAGGTTATAGGGAAGAAAACCCGCGAAGATCATCCTCAGGTAATGAACGCAGCAGTTCGCTTGTATGCCGATGCTGCTAATGCAAAAACCAAACTCGAGAACGGTTTCGACTTAACCGAGTACGACGAACGTGCATTGAAATTTGCCCACGACTATTCCGAAAAGTTACTGGCTATCGACGTTAATATAGATACTAACGTAATGCTCGATACTGCTTGGGAACTATTTGCTAAGTACTTCTCAAAAACCGAAGTTGCAATTAAGAACGAACTCGTTCAGAAGTATTGGCCTAATTAGTATCAAAAAATACTTAAGAAATGGCAATAAAATTTCAGTTTAATAAAACCTCGCTTAACGAACTTAACAAGCACCTTAAAGTCCGGCAACGAGCCCTTCCTACGCTTAAGAATAAGGAATCGGCTTTGCGAATGGAAGTTAAACGTGCTAAAAACATGGCGCAAGAACTCGACGATAAACTGGATGCTCGTATTAAAACCTACGAGTACATGGTAAGTTTATGGGGAGAGTTTGAACGCAACCTTGTTGAAGTTGAAGATGTTCAGTTGAGCTGGATTAAGATTGCCGGGGTAAAAATACCTGTACTTCAAGATGTTATTTTTAAAACTAAGGAATACAGCGTGTTTAGCCGTCCTTTTTGGTATGCCGACGGAGTAAATATTCTTAAAGAACTGGCATCGATAGGTATTGAGCAAAACTTCTACTACGAAAAAATGCGCTTACTCGATTATGCCCGTAAAAAAACAACTCAAAAGGTAAACCTTTACGAAAAGGTACAAATCCCCGGATACGAAAACGCCATTCGAAAGATTAAACGTTTCTTGGAAGATGAAGAAAATCTTTCGAAATCGGCCATGAAGATTGTAAAGAAACGTTACGATAATGTGGAGGCTGAGTCATGATAGTACCTATGTTAAAATACAACTTTCTTATCTACCATCGCGATTTCGACCAATTTCTTACTCATTTACAGGAGTTGGGTGTTGTAGATATAGAACGAAGTAATCGTAGCGTGGATGATGAGGAAAAGGCTCTGATAAACCAAATTAGTCGTATTTCGGAAGCAGTCAGAGTATTGGAAACTCGTGAGGTAGAAAAGCAAGAAACAACGCTTACTCTGTCGGCTAATGAAATTGTCGATCGTCTTGATGCGCTGCAAAAACAGCGCGAACAATTCGAAAACGCAATTAAAAAGAGCCAAAAAGAGTTAGCAGAGGTAAAACCTTGGGGTGATTTCGATATTCAACTTGTTCAGAAATTGGCCGATAAGGGCATTAAGATTCGTTTCTTTGTTGCTCCTGAAAAATCGTTTACCGATGAATGGCTTAGCGAATACCCTATTGAGGCTATTAGTTCCGATGGTAACTTAGTTTACTTTGTTTTAATTGACAATGGTAATGCTGCACTACCTACAGATGCTCAGGAAATTCGGCAACCACAATTCTCTGCAAAGGTTAAAGAAGATGAAATAGCCCATTACTTGGGAAAAATAGATGAGTTAGATAAAGAACTCGATTTTCTCTCAACTTACACCAACACGCTTAAAACGGCTCATTCCGATTTGCTTAACAAGTTGGAATTTAAGGTGGTTTCGGCAAGTGCCGAGAAAGAAGCAGAAAACACAGTAATGGTTCTTCAAGGCTGGGTTCCCGAAAACTTAAACGATAAGTTGGTAGCGTTTTTAAACTCGGAAAACGTTATATACCTGTCCGAAAAAGCACAAATACACGATAACGTGCCTATTCTGCTGAAAAATAATAGGTTTGCCAAACTGTTTGAACCTATTAGCCGACTTTTTGCATTGCCAATTTACGCTGAGTTGGATTTAACACCATTCTTTGCTCCATTTTTCATGCTCTTCTTTGGATTTTGCTTGGGCGATGCAGGGTATGGTATTATTTTCATTTTAGGTGCAACGTTGTATAAATTCAAGGCAAAGCCCGAATTTAAGCCTATACTTTCGCTTATACAGTTTTTAGGTATTGCAACAGTACTATTTGGTGCTCTTACGGGAACTGTGTTTGGAGTAAGCCTTATTGATGCTAATATTCCTGCCTTAAAGAACTTTAAAACATACTTTTTCGATCAGGATAAGATGTTTAAACTTTCTCTTGGTATTGGATTAGTGCAGATAATTTTTGGTATGTGTGTGAAAGCCGGTAATTTGTGGATTCAAAATGGATGGAAACATGCCATATCTACCATTTCATGGATTATATTTATTGTTTCTTCCATTGTGTTTTATGCCTTATCGCAGAATCCCGAAAACGGAGTAACTTTTTCACACCCTATTTACTTAACAATAGCAGGAGTAAGTGCCTTGGGCATATTCTTCTTTAATAGCCCGGGTAAAAACCCATTTTTCAACTTCGGATTAGGATTATGGGATAGTTACAATATGGCCACAGGCTTGCTGGGCGATACGTTATCCTATATTCGTTTATTTGCATTAGGTTTAAGTAGCGGAATTCTAGGAAGTGTGTTTAATAGTCTTGCATTTGGTATGGCTCCCGATATTCCTATTGTTAAACAGATAGTAATTGTACTTATTTTATTAATTGGTCACTCAATTAACATTTTCATGTCTGCATTAGGTTCTTTGGTACACCCAATGCGTTTAACCTTTGTTGAATTTTATAAAAATGCCGGTTTTGCCGGTGGTGGTCGTGAATACACACCTTTTCAAAGAAAAATTTTAAATAGTTAACGATAAATTAATAACCTAATAAATTTTAAAGTTATGGATCCAATCATTTTTGCTTATCTTGGAATTGGGATTATGATAATCCTTTCAGGTGTAGGTAGCGCATACGGCGTTACAATTGCAGGTAATGCTTCTGTTGGAGCATTGAAAAAAGAGCCCGGTGCTTTTGGTAATTTTCTTGTATTGAGTGCTTTAGCTGGAACACAGGGTTTGTATGGATTTACCGGTTACTTTATGCTTAAGAATTTTTTGGTTCCTACCATTACGTGGGCTCAATCGGCTGCTATCTTTGGAGCTGGTTTAGCTATGGGATTTGTTGGACTGTTTTCGGCTATACGTCAAGGACAAGTTTGTGCAAACGGTATTACCGCAATAGGTAATGGTCATAAAGTTTTTGTTAATACTCTTATACTTGCAGTATTCCCCGAACTTTATGCCATTATTGCTCTTGCAGCTGTTTTCTTGATTAGTACTTCATTGTAATAAATAATACTGAAGTGAAAAAAAGGATGCTAATGCATCCTTTTTTTATTTTTGGTTTCTGGTATTCCACTGGTTTTGTTCTTGTCCTTATACCAAAAGAAGTAACTTAATTGCTTCTGCTTATCCTTTTTTGTTTTGGCTACGTAAACTTTTTCTCCAGTATAGGGGTCTTCCTCAGTATAGTAAATAACCGATGAAAGTGTCATTGGCGTAGGAGTGAAGTCCTGAACCTGTTCCAACTTAAAGTTCAATTTTTTTGTTTCATTGGCCAACTCTTGCATATCCTTTTCGGTACTTCCGGGATGACTGGATATAAAATAGGGAATAATCTGCTGCTTTAATGCAAACTTTTCATTAATAGCCTCAAATTGATTTACCAACTTCTTAAAAAGTTTGAATGAAGGTTTTCGCATTCGTTGTAAAACCTTGTCGGAGGTATGTTCAGGAGCAACTTTTAGTCTTCCCGAAACATGGTATCGGCACAAGTTCTCAAAATATTCAACTTCATCTTTACCACCTCTATCAATAAAGAGATCGTAACGCACACCACTGCTTACAAAGGCTTTTTTAATTCCGCTTACTGTTCGGATTTTGCTGTATAAATGGTTTATATGTTGATGGTTTGCATCGAGGTTAGAACATATGCTCGGATAAATACACGAATACCTGTGGCATTTTTTGCATATATCTTCGTTTTTTCCCTTCATCATGTACATATTTGCCGAAGGACCTCCAATGTCGCTTAAATAGCCTTTAAAATCAGGCATTTGTTTTATTCTTTCAATTTCGTCAAGAATAGATTCCTCCGATCGCGAAACAATAAATTTTCCCTGATGTGCAGAAATGGTGCAAAAACTACATCCCCCAAAACATCCCCTATGAATGTTTACCGAAAACTTAATCATTTCCCACGCAGGAATATTTTTCCCTTTATATCGAGGATGTGGAAGACGTGTAAACGGTAATTTATACCAGTTATCTGTTTCCTCCGTTGTGGGTAAAGGCAAAGGAGGATTAACAACAATGCATTTATCGGCGAATGGCTCAACAATGGTAACCGCGTTAACTTTATTCGATTCCGTTTCGATTATTTTAAAGTTTGCACCAAACTTTTTCTTGTCGGAACAGCATTCCTCAAAGGAATTTAATACAACATTCCTTTCGTTTTTACGATACTTTTCAATATTCGAATCTATAAAGGCTAATTGACGAATACTTCTCAACTGTTCCAGTTTGTGTCCGTTCGCCAGTTGATGGGCAACTTCCAATATGGTTTTCTCGCCCATTCCGTATATTAGCAAGTCGGCTTCACTATCGACTAATATGCTAGGTTTTAACGTGTTCGACCAATAGTCGTAATGTGTAAGTCTTCGCAACGAAGCCTCAATCCCCCCTATAATAATAGGAATGTCCGGATATAACCGTTTAAGTATTTTACTGTAAACTGTAACTGCGTAATCGGGTCGGAATCCGGCTTTACCTTCGGGTGTATAGGCATCGTTACTACGCAACCGCAAATTGGCCGTGTAATGGTTAACCATCGAATCCATGTTTCCCGACGATACTCCAAAAAATAAACGGGGGGCACCCAATTTCTTAAAATCTCGTAAATCGTCGCGCCAATTTGGTTGAGGAATTACCGCCACTTTATATCCATCCGCCTCAAGCACTCGGGCAATTACTGCCGTCCCAAATGATGGGTGATCGACATAAGCATCTCCCGAAAACAAAATTACATCGGCCTGATCCCAACCTAATGCTTTCATTTCCTTTAACGAGGTCGGCAAAAACGTATTGGTAATTTTGCTCATAGAATGTTTACTCTAATTTATTAGGGTTAAAAAGAATGTTACTATCGCCATAACTTAAAAAGCGAAAGTTATTCTCCAACGCATATTTGTAAATATCTCTCCACATATCACCGACCAAAGCGGAAACCAGTAAAAGTAAAGTCGATCGAGGTTGATGAAAATTGGTTATTAACGCATCGGCAACTCTAATTTTATAACCGGGAGCAATCATAATTTGAGTTGAAGCCGAAAGAATATCAATTCTATTAGAATTCATGTATTCATAAAGTGCAACATAAGCATCGGACAAAGAAACTGAAACACTCTCCTGATACGGTTCCCATTGAGAAACAAAAAAGGGAGGTTCAAGAGTTCCTTTTTTTGCTCTAACTCCTAACCAGTAAAGACTCTCCACTGTTCTTAGGGTAGTTGTACCAACTATTGCAATGAAATTATTGCCTGTTGCTATTTTTTTTACCAACTCTTTACTGACAAAAAAATGCTCTGTATGCATTTCATGATTATCGATATTTTCTGCTTTTACCGGTTTAAAGGTTCCAGCCCCAACGTGAAGCGTTACATAATCCGGAACTATGCCTTTATGAGCAAGAGAAGTAAATACATCTTTAGTAAAATGTAATCCTGCCGTTGGTGCGGCAACAGAACCTTCCGGTTTAGCATACACTGTTTGGTATCGAGTAACATCGGTAGCATCGGAAGCCCTGTTTAAGTACGGGGGGATAGGTATTTCGCCTATACCTTCAATTAATTGAGCAAAGGTTATATCACCGTTCCATGAAAATTTAACTTCTAGTCCCTCGGTTAAAATCTTTTGTTTACAAGCAATTAACTTAACGTTTAATTTGGGAACTTCAAGTTCAAGGGGTTCGTTTTTCCAGCGTTTTAAATTACCTACAAGACATTTCCAAGTAGATGTACCAATGGATCCAAAGGAAGTTTCATAATCGGATGGTTCTACTGGCTCAAGTAGGAAAACTTCCACCAAAGCGCCTGTTTGCTTTCTAAACTTCAAACGAGCTTTTACAACCTTAGTGTTATTTGCAATAAGCAAGCTATTATTGGGTAATAGTTCCGAAATATTTTTAAAAACACTCTCCGATATTTTGCAATCCTTATAGATTAATAACTTCGATTCGTCCCTTTTTTCTAAAGGATGTTTTGCAATTCTATAATCGGGCAGTTCATAATCGTAATCCGAAATCTTAATTCTTCCTATCTCTTCAATCATACTGTTATAAATATGTTCGCAAAAATAACTAATTTAGCTGACTAATGTGTTGCATAATGTTAACATAGAAGTTGTATCTGCTAAACATGTGTAATACAATACATTGAAAATTCATTTAAATCTGTAAAAGGTGAAAGTTAAAGTAGGCGATAAAGTTCGATTTTTGAACGATGTAGGAGGCGGTAAGGTTGTCAAAATAAAAGATAGCCGAATGGTTGTAATTGAAACCGACGATGGTTTTGAAATGCCTGTGCTTTCAAACGAACTAGTGGTAATCGATAATGCTAGCGATTTTCGTATATCACAAACATCGGATAAGAATAACAACGCCCAAAATGTTTCCAAACCAACTCTTCAAAAGGTACATTCTACTACCGACGATATAATTGAGGGTGAAGATATTTCCGGTAGCGAAGTAGCTCTTTCAATGGCATTTGTACCGGATAACATAAACGATTTGCAAAGCTCTTCTTTCAAACTATATGTTATCAACGATAGTTCCTACCGTGTATTTTACACGTTGTCTTTATGGAACGAAAATCTTCTTAATCCAATAAAATCAGGAGTGCTAACGTCTGAAACAAAAGAATTTGTTAAAGAATTTACCATTTCGGACATCAACGAAACGAAAGTGTTAAACCTTCAAGCGATTTATTTTAAAAATATTGCTTTTAACGCCTATAAGCCGGAATTTTTTGATTTCGAGTTGAATCCTGTTAAGTTGATGAAGAAAGGCAATTTTTCCGAGAATGACTTTTTCGATGAAAAAGCCTATGTTATATCCATATCGGATACAGAACGCGAAGAACTTCTGCAGCAAATTACCGATAAGGCTATAGAAAAAGTTATAAAGCAAAAAGAAAGTTTTGTCCCGGCTAAAAAGCAGGTTAAGAAAAGTGATACTTCACCCGAAGAAGTAGATCTACACATACAAGAACTGATTGATGATTGGCAAAACATGACCCCAGGAGAAATCATTCAAATTCAACTTGCTAGATTCGAAACTGCTCTCGAAGGAGGGCTAAGAAGCAATACTCGCAAGATGGTTTTTATTCATGGAGTTGGCAATGGAAAATTGAAATACGAAATCTATAAAATACTGGATAAAAAATATCCTTCATTGAAATACCAAGATGCATCGTTCAAAGAATACGGATATGGTGCAACATTGGTAATGCTTAAATAGTATAAAATAATTTAAAATGTAAGTCAACCGTTCTACCGTTCCTTGAAAAATAGGGAAGGAAAGTCCGGGCAGCAAAGGGCACCATACTTTCTAACAGAAAGATGCTCGCGAGGGTATAGCAGTGTAGCAGAAAATTACCGCCCTTCGGGGTAAGGGTGAAAAGGTGAGGTAAGAGCTCACCGGGTTCTTTAGTGATAAAGAATGCCGTACACCTTATGGGCTGCAAGACCATGTATATTTCGACATCATTCGATGCAGGGTTGCTCGCCCTGTTCCTTTTAAAGGTAGTCGAAAGGGGTAGGTCGCTAGAGATTACGGGTAACCGTAATTCCAGATAAATGGTAGAAACGATATGTTTCGTACAAAACCCGGCTTATAGGTTGACTTACATTTTGATTTTTTTATCGATTTTAGTCTCGTTAATTATGTTAAATAGGTTTGCTTATAAATCTTTTCGAACTTATAAATAGCTCCCATTTACTATAATCGTATTTGTCATCCTTTTGTATTTAAATCCTGTGTTTTCTCTATTATTGCGCATCTTTACATATGTAAACAATAACAAGGTGACTAAAATTCGTATAATTGACCTATCAACATATCATAATTTCAATATATAGAATACTTATTATCAATAACTTATGTTTATTATAAAAAGTAATTAGTTAAAAATATTTACACTTTAAGGATAAATTACTCCATTAAATAGTTAAAACGAAATGTTATAAACTTTAAAACCAACTATATATGCATATTTTACATTAACATACTTTAAATAACTAAGGCTAGCAATAATAATTCAAGCGTAAAATAACTTTATTTATTCATATTATTCAGTTTCCTCTTTTTATCTTCTATTCATTTTAAAAGAGGAGTATAGTTAAGTAAAAACATTCAATGTAAATGTACGCATACTTATACTACAAATAAAACTTCTTACTCATCGTAAAAAAACAGACATTGTACATATGTAAAGTTTTATGGTTTACGTATGTATTAAAACTTATTTGCTTTTGTAAAATTATCTTTTTACATTTGTAATATAATAAAAAAGTATGGAAGGCAGATTACAAAAGTTATTAATTGCGGAAAAATTAACTCCTGCTAAACTTGCTGACACGTTAGGTGTCCAACGCAGTGCCATTTCGCATATATTATCCGGGCGTAATAAGCCTAGTTTTGACCTTTTACAACGATTAAACAATAAGTTTCCCAGAATAAGTATAGAATGGCTTTTGTCAGGCAAAGGAAATATGTATAAAATGCCCATTCAATCTAGTTTATTTGATTTAAATACAAACGAAAATGCATCAATTAAAGAAGAAAAAATAACCTTTCAAATAAATGATACAGATGTCAATGATTCTAATGAGGATAAAAAAAATAATAGTTTACAAAAGGAAATTATTAAGCAAAGCGCTATCGATACAGTTGTAACTTGTATTGAAAGTATTGCTGTTTTTTATAAAAATGGTACTTTCAAAATTTACCAATCTTCTAAATAACTCTTTGTTTTTGCAATTATTTCCTAATGTATTAGCTTTGCAAAAACTTATTCCATGTATAAAAAGTTGTTACGTCCAATTTTTTTTCTCCTAAACCCTGAGAAAGCACATCATCTTGTAGTTTGGTTTGTTAAAAGTTCAAAGTTTTTTCCCTTTTCAAAGTTTTTGTTTCGAAAAATCTTTGAAGTAAAACACGAATCATTATGCACAAATGTTTGGGGATTAAATTTTAAAAATCCAGTAGGTCTTGCCGCTGGATTCGATAAAAACGCAGATTTTTTTGCAGAATTTTCAGGTTTTGGTTTTTCATTCATCGAAATAGGTACAGTTACACCTGAAGCCCAACTGGGAAATCCTAAACCACGTTTATTCAGGCTTATTTCTGACAATGGTTTGATCAATAGGATGGGATTTAATAATAAGGGAATTAATTATGTTAAGAAGCAATTGGAAAAAAAGAAAAAGATTGAAATCATAATTGGGGGAAATATTGGAAAAAATACATCTACCCCAAATGAAATGGCAATTAACGATTACATCCTTGCTTTTAATGGATTATATAACTATGTCGATTACATTGCAATAAACATAAGTTGCCCCAATGTTAGCAATTTGAGGGAATTGCAATCGGGTAAATCTCTCAGTTGTATAATTGAAGCGATTTTGAAGGAGCGGCTCAAGTATGACAAAAAGAAACCTGTCTTGCTCAAAGTTTCGCCAGACTTAAACAACGAACAACTTACCGAAACTTTAGAAATAGCCGAAACCCTTGGGATAGACGGATATATTGCGACCAATACAACTACAAGCCGAGATGGCCTTATAACTAATAGCAATAAAATAACTTCGATTGGAAATGGAGGTTTAAGTGGAAAACCGCTTACAAGTAAATCTACCGAAGTAATCCGTGTAATACATGATAGGACCAAAGGGACTAAGCCAATAATTGGTGTTGGCGGTATATTCACCACTGAAGATGCCATAGAAAAACTAGAAGCAGGCGCCTCATTAATTCAAATTTATTCTGGCTTCATCTACGAAGGGCCATTTATTGTAAAACGGATTAATAAAGGTTTGGTAAAATACTATACTAGAAATTATTATAGTTAAAATAGTTTATTGAGAAAATATGTTATACCATAAATTTGAATTCAAAGCGTTATACTTATATAGTTTATTATCAACTAAATGTATCATGTTTTTTACTTCCATGTAAAAAGTAAAGCCATGCAAGTTTACAATAAGAGTAAAAAATGATAAAAGAAGGTGAAAAGTATTTATTCTTAATTGAAAAAGAAATTTTTGATCCTTTACTGGGGCATAAGTTAATTTTGTCATACAAAAACAAGGAAAGATATTCTCTTGATCTAGAATATTATGTTAAATACAATTTGGTTGTAGGGAAAAAAATTAGTTGTAGGGTAGATAAGATTAATTGCACGGGACAGGTATTCCTCGAGCCAGAACATCCTATATACATTCCAGGAAACATTTACACATTCAAAGTAAAAAGTGTAAAGTCTGACGTACTAAAGGGAATTGATATTATTACTGTAGTAGATGTTTTTGATAATAATATAGACATTGCAATTCCTAGTGAAAACACTGACAAAAAAACTTCAGAAATTCAATTTAAAGTATCATCCATTAGAAAAGGTATTCCAATTCTAGAACAAACCCTTTTGACATTTAACTGCACCAACCTCAAAAATGGTATGAGCATTATTGTTGAATTTATTGGCATAGTAACTCAAAATAACGATGACTTTTACTGGTTTAAGTATAAAACATGCTATGCTGTTCTAAAAGTTAAGCATTATGCTCATTACGGCTTTAAAATTGGAGAAAAGATTGAATGTACATTCATTGACATTAGACCTAATGGATTCTTGAAAATAGAGCCTCTAAACCCCTTCTATAAAGTCGGAAATATCTATGAATTTATCATTGAAAAAATATCCACAGAAAACAGCATTTCAAAGAGTAATTGTATAGCAGAAGTTTACGATATTTTTGGAAAAAAGTGTAGTGTTTTACTACCTATAAACACTTACAACAAAGGAGAGAAAATACTGTGTGAGATTACTGGTTATAAAAAAGGGCGACCTCTGTTAAAAAGTCGCCCATAAAATGCTAATAATATTGTGTAGTGAATTAAAAATCGCCCATTTCTTCTGCCGGTTCATCGTCACCTAGATCTTCTGGAAAGGTATCTTGTTCAGTTCCAATATCGTCAGACATAGAACCAAAGAAATCCTTTTCTTCATCTTCATCTTTAATCTTTGTGTCAACTTTTACTTTGACTTTTACTAGATAACTTGCTTCGTCAGTTTCAAGTGTTACTGCATAAAAATAATCTCCATTGGGTTTTTGAACTTTCATTAAGTAATCGTTGTACCCATAGGGATATTTTTTCTTGAAACTTTCTTGTAGCTCAGCAGATAAATTACTGTAGTCCACTACAATTCTTTTCTTCGTCATATTGCTGAAAAATTTTTGCAATTATACACCAAATATTAATACATAATAGCCGTTGAGGAAAAAATTTGTTGATATTTGTTTTCCCTCTAAAGTTTGGCAATTTTAATAATTTATGGATTATAATCGTTTACAAAATGACATTTTTTGATTATTAAAGTTTAGTCCATAATTTTAATTGAAATTTGTTAAAATTGAGGGAGTTTATTAATTTTTTATTACAACATAACTAACTTATTTTCAAATGAAAAGAACAATTCTACTGGTAATTCTGGCAATTTTTAGCCTTGAGCCTATGGCACAGGTAAACATTTACAACCCGAACGCAAATGCTAAAGAGGATATTCAAAAGGCAATATCCGATGCAAAAGAATCGAACAAAAATGTACTTATACAAATTGGCGGAAATTGGTGTCCTTGGTGTGTCCGGCTTCATAAATTATTCGAAAGTAACGACACCATAAAATCAATTATCAACGATAACTACGTTTGGATTTTAGTCAACTATAGTAAGGAAAACAAAAATCTAGACATTATGAAGGCTTTATCGAATCCCCAAAGATTCGGATTCCCGGTTTTAGTTATTTTAGATTATAACGGAACTAGGATTCACACACAAGATACAGGACTATTAGAATCTGGTAAAGGCTACGACAATAAAAAGATAATAGGTTTTCTTAAAAATTGGACAGTTAAAGTTATCAATGAAAACTAGTCCTATAATTAATATTATGTTAAATAATAAATAATAGTAAAAACCCCGATACTATTTCGGGGCTTTTATATTTCAATAATTACAAACTTTTTATTTTTTCGTTTACTTCATTATACTTATTCATAAAATCATCACTCTCATTACGGAATCTGAAATAAATATTTTTTAATGCATCCAAAACTTCCTTGCTTTCCGGATTTACATTTCTTGCTTTTTCCATATATGGCAAAGCCATCTTAAATTCCTTATTAGCTTTATCCATCAATTCATCATACTTTTCAGTATCATTTGCAGGAACCTTATTGGCCTCTTCTACATATTTTACTCCTATGTTAAAGTATAATGCACCAATGTTATAGTAAGCATCAAAATAATCGGATTTTAATTCAATTGCTTTCGAATATGCAGAAACAGCTTCATCAACATTTCCCAGTCTATCGAACAAAGTTCCCTTAGCAAAGTATAATGAAGAATTGCTAGGCTCTTGCTCAATAGCTTTATCTATTAATCCTATTATTTTATTAGGATCTTCACCTTTATCTAAATAATAACTAATCAGAGAAAACAGAATATTTGAATTTTGCGGATATTTTAAAAAGCCATCCTCTAAGTACGTTACTCCTTCCTCTGCTTTACCCAATGATTTATACGCGTCGAATATATTAAAATAAATAGATCCTCCTGATGTAAAATTCAAATCCAATGCTTGCTTATAGTAAGGTAATGCATCTTCATATAATCCGGCTAATTGTGCGGATAATGCTGTGTAATAATAAATTGCAGTATCTTTATGGTTTAATAATGGATTTTTACCTATTTTGATAGCTTTTGCAAAATTTTCAAAAGCTTTCTTATAGTTTTTAAGAGAATAAGCATTAGATCCTTCGTTTACAAAATTACCCTTTAATTTATTGAGCCCTTCGACTATTTTTTTTGCTTTTTTCCCTCCATTATCCAACTCGATCGCTTTGTTATAACTTTCAAAAGCAGTATCCAAGGGATTTTCAACTAAAGGTTTAGTTACTTCCCAATGATCTAACTTTCCGTTTACAAAAAAGAAGTTTATTCTTTCCATTGTATATTTATCAATAGCAACACCATCAACATCTTCCTGTGTTTGTTGCAATGGTTTTCCAACAATTAGACCAAATGTCTGCATATCCATACCTGGATAAGCATTTAATAATTGAGATTCGTACACTTCAGTGTAAAGTTCACCCCTTGTAATCCAAGTGTTTACTTTTACATTCTTTTTAGCATCGGCAATTTCGTTGTTACTCTTTTCAATCTTTTTAGCCAATTGATCAAAGTTTATTTGATTGGCTTGCTGAGCATGCAACATAAATGCAATTAGCATTAATGTAATAAATGTTGATAAGCGTTTCATTTTTTGTCTAGTTAATGATTAGTAATAAATTAATCTTCGTTATTTGTGTTTGGGGTTAAATCTTCAGCATTATTGACTTCTTCTTCAAATTCATCGTCTGACGTTTCTACATTGGCTACAGCAGCAATGCCATCATTTTTCTTTAAATTAATTAACCTAACACCTTGTGCTGTACGGCCATATACTCTCAAATCGGCGACTTTTAACCTGATGGTCAAACCGCTTCTATTGATTATCATCAAATCGTTGCTTTCATCAACAGCTTTTATACTAATTAGTTTCCCTGTTTTAGCCGTAATATTAATGGTTTTTACACCTTTTCCCCCTCTGTTAGTTATTCGATAATCGTCCAGTTTTGATCGTTTACCATATCCATTTTCCGAAACAACCAGAATATCTTTCTCCACATTATCTTCTACACATACCATGCCAACCAATTCATCATCAACCGAAAGGTTCATTCCTCGTACACCGCTTCCTGTTCTTCCAATAGCTCTTACTAAATTTTCAGGAAATCGAATTGCTTTTCCATTCCTTGCCGCTAATATGATATGATTTTTTCCGTTGGTTAAACTTGCCTCTATTAATTGATCACCTTCTTTTACGGTGATAGCAATTACGCCATTTTGTCGAGGTTTACTATACGCCTCAAGGGATGTTTTTTTAACAACTCCCTTTTTAGTACAAAGTACAATAAAATTATTTTTAACGTATTCCTGATCGGACAATCCCTTTACATTGATGTAAGCTCTTACTACGTCCTCATTTTCTATATTTATAAGGTTTTGAATAGCCCTCCCTTTTGAAGTTCTACTTCCTTCCGGAATTTCGTAAACTTTAAGCCAATAACACTTACCCTTTTCTGTAAAGAAAAGCATTGTATTATGCATTGTTGCAACGTACATATGCTCAATAAAATCTTCATCGCGAGTAGTACTTCCCTTTGCACCTACCCCTCCACGCGACTGTGACTTATACTCATATAGCGGAGTCCTTTTTATATACCCCATTCTCGAAATGGTTATTACAACCTCTTCATCGGCATAAAAATCTTCGGGGTTAAACTCTTCTGCGTCAGGAACTATTTCAGTGCGACGTTTATCGCCGTACTTTTCTTTCATTTCCAACAATTCATCCTTAATGATACTCATTTGCAATGATTCATCGGCAAGAATTTGCTTTAAATGAGCAATTAATTGTTGCAGTTGATTATACTCTTCTTTTACTTTATCACGCTCTAAACCGGTTAGGCTCCTCAATCGCATATCAATAATGGCTTGAGCCTGAATATCGGATAAAGCAAATCGTTCCATTAACTTATCCTTTGCCTCGCTAGGTGATTGAGCCGCACGAATAAGGTTTATTACTTCATCGATATTATCAATTGCAATAAGAAGACCTTCCAGAATATGAGCACGTTTTTCTGCTTCGCTTAAGTCAAATTGAGTTCTTCTAACAATTACGTTGTGCCTGTGCTTAATAAATTGCGTAATTAAATCTTTTAAATTAAGCAGTTTTGGACGACCATCAACTAAAGCAATGTTGTTAATAGGAAACGAAGATTGCAATTGACTATGTTTAAATAAGTTATTTAAAACAACGTTCCCAACAGCTTCCCTTTTAAGTATAATTACTATTCTGGTTCCATCCCTATCCGACTCGTCATTTATATAACTGATCCCGTCTATTTTTTTCTCGTTTATCAAATCCGCAATTTTACGGATCATCTCGGCCTTATTGACCATATAAGGGATTTCGGTAACAATTATTTTTGAACGACCGGAATCTGTTTGTTCTATTTCGGTTTTCGAACGAATAATAACCTTTCCTTTTCCTGTTAAATAAGCATCCTTAATTCCTTGAGAACCATATATAATTCCCCCTGTTGGAAAATCAGGACCTTTAACATACTTCAGTAATTCTTCAACTGTAATATCAGGATTATCGATAGTTGCACAAATAGCATCAACCACCTCTGGTAAGTTATGAGGAGGCATACTTGTTGCCATACCTACGGCTATACCTGACGATCCATTTACGAGAAGTAAGGGTATTTTGGTTGGTAAAACGGACGGCTCCTCAAGACTATCATCAAAATTTAAATTGAAATCAACCGTGTTTTTGTCAAGATCGACTAATGTTTCCGCAGCTATACGCGTTAATCGAGCCTCGGTATAACGCATAGCGGCAGGACTATCACCATCGACCGACCCAAAGTTACCTTGACCATCAACCAAAGGATAACGCATTGACCATTCCTGGGCCATCCTTACCATTGCATCGTAAACCGAAGAATCTCCATGAGGATGGTATTTACCTAAAACTTCACCAACTATACGAGCTGACTTTTTGAAAGGTTTTCCGGCATCTAACCCCAACTCCGACATGCCAAACAAAACTCTGCGGTGTACAGGTTTTAAACCGTCCCTTACGTCAGGTAATGCACGAGCTACAATCACCGACATCGAATAATCGATGTACGATGACTTCATTTCTTCCTCAATGTTAATTTGAATAATTCTCTCTCCCTCAGCCATATACTTAAAGATAATAAAAGTAAAATTAATGTAGTTAATTAATAATTCTACACTTGAAATTAGTTTGCTAAAATAGCATTTTATCGCGAATTTTCAGACTGATTTTAAACATACTTTTCAACAAAAATCGCATTCCTTTTTGCATTTTTTTTGATAATTTTAATCAACAAATCATTTGCATTTCGGTTTATCTCTATTACTTTAGTAGAAATTTTAATGTGCATTTTATGAATCAGAAGTTTTCTCAAAAAATTAAAGACGTTCTCACTTACAGTCGCGAGGAAGCAATAAGGCTTGGTAATCCTGCAATAGGCACGGATCACCTTTTGCTTGGTATATTGCGCGATGGTGAAGGCGAGGCTGTAAATATTTTACTTTCAAATGGAATTGATTTAAGCAAATTGAAAAGTCAAATAGATTCCCATTTACTTAATAATAACGAAAAAACAGAAATAACTGTAGAGGATAACTCTGATATAGCAATTTACAAATCGGCAGAACGTGCCCTTAAACTAGTAATTCTTGAAGCTCGTGCATTAAAAAGCGATACCATAAACACTGGCCATTTACTATTGGCTATTCTTAAAGATGAAACCAGTTTTGTTTCCCAACTGTTAAGTGAAGAAGGGTTATCATACGAAACTGTCCGTAAGTCGTTAATTATAGAGAATTCTGACGATAAAGGAGATTTTAATTCTGATGAAGAAGAAGGCGATAGCGGATTTTTTGGCGGAATGGGTAAATCGAATCAACCGGGAGGCTCTAGCAAGAGTTCTTCGGATACTCCAGTACTTGACAACTTCGGAATCGATTTAACCAAAGCTGCAGAAGAAGGACGGTTAGACCCTATTATTGGCCGAGAAAGAGAAATTGAACGTATTGCTCAAATTTTAAGCCGTAGAAAAAAGAATAATCCCATTTTAATTGGAGAACCAGGCGTTGGAAAATCCGCCATTGCTGAAGGTCTAGCTTTAAGAATAGTAAAAAAGAAAGTTTCGAGGGTTCTGTTTAACAAACGAGTAGTTACATTAGATTTAGCATCGATTGTTGCAGGAACAAAGTACCGTGGACAGTTCGAAGAACGTATGAAAGCGATACTAAACGAGCTTTCACGTACAAATAACATAATTCTGTTTATCGACGAAATTCACACTATTGTTGGTGCCGGAGGTGCTACAGGCTCTCTTGATGCTGCAAACATGCTTAAACCTGCACTAGCCCGAGGCGAGTTGCAGTGCATAGGGGCTACAACACTTGACGAATACCGTGAACATATTGAAAAAGATGGAGCTCTTGAGCGTCGTTTTCAAAAAGTAATGGTTGAACCAACCTCTCCTGACGAAACCGTAGAAATTTTAAATAACATTAAGGAACGTTACGAAGATCATCACAACGTAAACTATACTCCCGAAGCAATTGATGCTTGTGTAAAATTAACTATGCGGTATATTTCCGATAGGCATTTACCCGATAAGGCTATCGATGCTCTTGACGAAGCAGGCTCGCGCGTACACATATCCAACATTAAAGTTCCGGAAAACATTGTTAACTTGGAAAAGTTAATAGATGAAGTTAAGAAGGATAAAATTAAAGCCGTTAAAAATCAACAATTTGAACTTGCTGCTAACCTTAGAGACAAGGAAAAAAGGCTAATAGAACAACTCGAAGACGAACAGCAACGTTGGGAAAAGGAACTACAAAGACATCGTGAAATAGTTGATGAAGAAAAGGTTGCCGAAGTTGTTGCTATGATGACAGGCGTTCCTGTTCAACGCATCGCTCAAGCAGAAGGAAC
Organism: Bacteroidales bacterium; assembly: GCA_020636845.1. Taxonomy (GTDB): domain Bacteria; phylum Bacteroidota; class Bacteroidia; order Bacteroidales; family Tenuifilaceae; genus JACJXD01. Next base: position 300,765 of record JACJXD010000001.1, read on the forward strand.
TCGTTTATTAAAAATGGCCAAAGAGTTAAGAGGCTCAGTTGTTGGACAAGACGAGGCTATCTCAAAAATTGTAAAGGCAATTCAACGTAACAGAGCCGGTCTTAAAGATCCTAACAGGCCAATAGGAACATTCATTTTCCTTGGACCTACAGGCGTTGGAAAAACTCAACTGGCTAAAGTTTTAACCAAATATCTCTTTGATTCTACCGACAACCTAATTCGTATCGACATGAGTGAATACATGGAAAAATTTTCCGTATCTCGTCTTGTCGGAGCACCTCCGGGATATGTTGGTTATGAAGAAGGCGGACAACTAACAGAAAAGGTAAGACGCAGACCCTACTCTGTTGTTCTGCTCGATGAGGTGGAAAAGGCTCATCCCGATGTATTCAATATTCTATTACAAGTTCTCGACGAAGGACAACTAACCGACAGTTTGGGCCGAAAGGTAGATTTTAAGAATACAATTATTATAATGACGTCTAACATAGGTTCCAGAGAGTTAAAGGAATTTGGACAAGGTGTTGGATTTGCTACCAAAGCAAAAGAACAATCAAGCGGAGATTACTCTAAGTCGATTATACAAAAGGCATTAAAAAAAGCGTTTGCCCCTGAATTTCTTAACAGAATAGACGATATTATTATGTTTAACGCATTAACCCGCGACGACATTCATAAAATTATCGATATTGAACTTAAAGGCCTTTACGAAAGAATTTTCAACTTGGGATTTTCTATTAAGATTTCTCCTGCTGCAAAAGATTACATTACCGAAAAAGGATTCGACATTCAGTATGGAGCCCGTCCGTTAAAACGAGCCATACAGAAGTATTTGGAGGATCCTTTAGCCGAAGTATTAATCAAAAATGAGGCAAAACCAGGCTGCGTGCTATTGGTAGGATATAGCAAAAAGAAAGATGAAATTGCCATTAAAATTGTTCAACCTAAAGAAACCGACGTTTCTAGTCCTAAGAAAAAATAATTTAAAGAAGCAGCACAACGCTGCTTCTTTTTTTTGAATTGAACATTATTACGACAAAACGGTTTATTGAGTATAAATTTTCAAACAACTAAACTTTAAAGATATGAAAGTAAAATTTGGTGGAAATGCAGTAACACTATACAAGGACGTTGTAAAAGTAGGTGAAAAAGCACCTAACTTCTCTGCAATTAATAATGACCTTAAACCTATTAGTTTAGACGATTTCAAGGGAAAAGTTAAATTGATTTCCGTATTCCCTTCAATCGACACTAGCGTATGCTCCATCCAAAATCGCAGATTTAATAAGGAAGCCGGAGCCTTTGGCGATAAAGTAGCATTTATTGCCATTTCCAACGATTTACCGTTTGCCTTAAAGAGATTTTGCGGCGCAGAGGGAATAACTAACCTAACAACCTTATCCGATCATCGCGACACAGAATTTGGAAAGAAATACGGCTTTTTAATAAACGAATTGAGATTACTTGCCAGGGGTGTTGTAATTATAGATGAAAATGATGTGGTTCAATACGTTGAACTACTTCCTGAAATCGGGCATGAACCTGACTACGATAGCGCTATAAAGAAACTTATTAGCATGATAAAATAAAAAAAACGGCTTAAAGCCGTTTTTTTTATGCCAACTCGGCATATAACTCGTATTCTTGCGCTGACGTTATTTTTACATTTATAAAACTACCCTGAATTAAACTCTTACCGGATGGAATAGAAACAATTACCTCCTGATCAACTTCGGGAGAATCCCATTGCGTTCTACAAATAGCCTGATCGTTATCTACAGAATCAATAATAACACGAATAACTTTCCCTATTTTACCTCTATTGTTATCAAGAGAAATCTCCATTTGCCGCTCCATTAACACATCTGCCCTTTTCTGCTTTACCTCCTCAGGAATATCATCGGAAAAATTTTCTCCGGCAAAAGTACCTTCTTCGTGAAAATAAGGGAAAACGCCTACCCTATCAAACTTATATTCAGTTACAAACTTCAAAAGTTCATCAAATTTTTCATCAGTTTCACCAGGATGTCCAACTATAAAAGTTGTTCGTATGGCTATATCCGGTATTTTCTCCCTTAATTTATCAACTAGTTCTATTGTCTGTTCCCTATCAATTCCCCTTCGCATCAAATGAAGCATTTCGCTGTTTATATGCTGCAACGGAATATCTAAATACTTACAAACTTTAGGATTAGAGGCTATTACGTCTATTAAATCTTCGGGAAAATGAGCAGGGTAAGCATAATGCAAACGAATCCATTCTATGCCTTCAATTTGCGATAACTTTTGAACAAGTTCGGCAATTGTTCTACGTTTGTATAAATCGAGTCCATAATAGGTTAAATCCTGAGCAATTAAAATCAACTCCTTTGCTCCTCCATTTGCCAGTACAGTTGCCTCCTCTACAAGCGATTCCATCGATCGGGAAATATGCTTTCCCCTTATCATTGGAATTGCGCAGTAAGAACAGCCCCAATTACAGCCTTCAGAAATTTTAAGGTACGCGTAATGTTTTGGAGTTGTAAGCTCTCTACGAGTTATACAGTCGTCAAAGTATTGGCTATTTAACCCATTTAAAATTGAAGGTAACTCTGCAACACCATACACCCCGTCAACTTCCGGAATGTCTTTTTTAAGTTCTTCCCTATAACGCTCAACCAAACATCCAATAACAAAAACTTTGTCGATAACCCCGGCATTTTTTGCCTTGATAAAATCGAAAATGGTATCAATGGCTTCTTCCTTTGCATCCCCAATAAAACCGCATGTGTTAATTACTACAACTTTTGCCGAAGGATCGTTGGAATTATGAACTACCTGCCAGCCATTTCTCTTTAACTGGTACATTAACACTTCGGAATCTACTACATTTTTCGAACATCCGAGTGTTACAATGTTAATCTTATTTACCTTCATTTTAATTCATCAAAAGCCAAACAGCGAACTTACAAATGCCTCCCTATCGAAAAGCTGTAAATCCGAAATTTTTTCGCCAACACCAATATACTTAATAGGAATTTTAAACTGATCCGAAATTCCTAAAGCAACCCCGCCTTTCGCCGTTCCATCGAGTTTAGTTAAAGCAATTGCATTAACATCGGTTGCGGCAGTAAACTCCTTTGCTTGAGCAAAGGCATTCTGTCCGGTGGAGCCATCCAAAACCAACAGTACTTCATGTGGAGCATCGGGAATAATCTTTTGCATTACGCGCTTTATCTTGGAAAGTTCATTCATTAGGTTGATTTTATTATGCAACCTACCGGCCGTATCTATAATTACAATGTCGTTGTTGTTCGATTTTGCAGAACTTAAAGTATCAAAGGCAACCGATGCAGGATCTGCCCCCATTTGCTGCTTAACAATAGGAACACCTACCCTTTCGGACCAAATTGTCAGCTGATCTACAGCTGCAGCTCTAAAAGTATCGGCAGCCCCCAAAACAACACTTTTACCAGCATTCTTAAACATGTAGGCCAACTTCCCTATTGTTGTAGTTTTTCCTACACCGTTAACTCCAACAACTAAAATAACATACGGTTTGGTTTTATCATAATCATCAATAACGGATGACTTATTTTCTGCGAGAAGATCGACTATTTCCGATTTAAGAATATTATTTAACTCGCTTGTGTTCAAATATTTATCTAAAGCCACTCTTTTTTCTATTCGCTCAATAATTTTAAGAGTGGTTTCAACACCTACATCCGATGTAATTAACACCTCCTCCAAATTATCGAGCACTTCGTCGTCAACCCTCGATTTGCCCGCAACCGCTCTGGATATTTTTTTTAATAAACTTTCCTTTGTTATTTCTAACCCCTTATCCAGAGATTCTTTGCCTGATGAGTTCGAGGAAAACAGATTTAATAAGCCCATGATTACTAATGAATATTTTCGGCGAAGATAAAAAAAATAAAGCTTTTCTAATAAAAGAAAAGCTTTACCTGTACAACTAAGTATCTTTACTTTTTGAAAAAGTCGTTCAACTGTGCATTTGGAACCATTTCCTCCTTAAATGTATAAGCTCCATTTTTAGGAGATTTTACCATTTTAATGCATTTTGTGGTGTGTTTTTCACCTTTCTGCAATGTTGCAACTGTTTTCTTTGCCATGGTTACCTAACTATTTAATTTCACGATGAAGCGTTACTCTTTTTAAAATCGGATTGTATTTACGACGTTCCAATCTATCGGGAGTATTTTTTTTGTTTTTTGTGGTAATGTAACGAGATGTTCCCGGCATACCACTTTCTTTATGCTCAGTGCACTCTAATATAACTTGCACTCTATTTCCTTTCTTAGCCATCTCTTTAAGAATTAATATTTTAGTTATTCCCTAAATTACTTTAATTCAGCCCTTTTTAAAGCAGCCTTAATACCTATTTTATCAATAGTTCTCATAGCTGAGGTTGAAACCTTTAGGGTTACCCAACGATTTTCACCTTCCAAGAAAAATCTTTTCTTTTGGATATTCGGGTAAAATTTCCTCTTAGTTCTCCTTTTAGAGTGGGATACGTTGTTTCCCACCATAACGCTTTTTCCGGTAATCTGACAAACTCTTGACATCGTTATCTATTTTTCTGTGTGTTTAAACTCTAATGAATGTTTTGCCTGTAAACATTCAAATATCTTTTTCAAAACAGGACGCAAATTACGTCATAATTTGTGAATTATTCAAATTTTTGAGTCAAAAATATTGGTAATCAGTTACAGATTTTTTTGCTGAATAAATAACCTTAACATATTCAACGCATTATATGCTGACCTAGCTATGTTCACTTCCCTAGAATCGCTAAAGTTAAACCTTTTTGCAACACATTTTTCATGCTTGGCTACAGCAATCCATACGGTGCCTACAGGCTTTTCCGAAGTTCCTCCGTCGGGTCCTGCAATGCCGGATATTGCTATGGCATAATCCGAATCCATTATTCTACAGGAATTTATGGCCATTTCTTCCACAACCTCTTTGCTAACTACTCCGTGTTTTTCAATTGCATCCTTATCAACACTTAGCAAATTCATTTTCAACATATTGGAGTATGCAACAACTCCACCTCTAAAATATTGCGAAGCTCCTGGAATTGACGTGATAAGTTGAGCAACCGTTCCTCCGGTACAACTTTCGGCAACCGATAATGTCGATTGTGTTTCCTTCAACAACTTACCGACAACTTGTTCCAAAGTATCGTCGTCGAAACCATAAATATTATCGGGAATAATTAATGATAACTTCTCTATTTGGTGTTTAACTAAACTCTCAACCTCTTCATTGTTTTTACCTGTGCATGAGAGTCTTAAACGGATAATCCCATGGTTAGGCAAATATGCTAAACTTATATTTTGTGGCAAATCTCTTTCCCAATCGGAAATTTTCTCGGCAAGAAAAGATTCCGGTAATCCGAAAGTTAAAATCGTTCTATGTAAAATAACCTTTCGGCCATCTAAACCCGCCAGTCGTTGCATAATATGCTCCTTAAAAATTCTCTTCATCTCAAACGGAACGCCTGGAAGAGAAATCAATACGGAATTATTTCTTTTAAACCACATTCCAGGTGCAGTTCCTGCGCTGTTCATAAGTACATCGCAACTTTCGGGAACATCTGCCTGATGAATGTTTAATTCGGTTACTGGCAAACCTCTTTTGGTAAAAATTTCTTTAATATGATTTAAAGTCGGCCCATGAGATACTAATCCACAATTAAACAACTTGCACAAAACAGGCTTTGTAATATCGTCGGAAGTTGGGCCAAGGCCTCCGGTCGTTATAACTATGTCATGAGTATTAAGTAACTGGTTTATTGAAGAATATATAACTTCACTTTCATCGGGAATTGATAAAATTTGTTTCACATCGATTCCCAAGCCGTTAAGTTGCTGCGAAATCCAAGCAGAATTTGTGTCAACAATTTGTCCAATTAAAATCTCTTGTCCAATGGTTAATATTGCCGCGTTCATTATATCTATTTGATTTTAGCATTAATTATTTACTCCTGGTACTACGTCCGAATACTGCGCATTTAATTGGCATTAAAATTACGGAGAAAAGCAGAACTTTATCCTGAAGGAAGTTATAATGTTAGCTAACAGATAAAATTTCGATTAATAGCGGACTTATCAGAAAGTGCAGATAAACTCCGAAGAAATGACTGGAGCCTCTCATGGGACTCGAACCCACGACCTGCTCATTACGAATGAGCTGCTCTACCAACTGAGCTAAAGAGGCAAATTGCGCCGCAAAAATATCTATTTATTCAAACTTCGCAAAAAATTCAACCGAAATAACTTTAAACAATCAATTCTTAATCGATTGTAAAATGCTGCCAACCCTACTTGCCAATGGCGGATGCGAATAGTTTATCCAAACGTATAGCGGCAACGGATTAAGATTTTGAAAGTTTAGCGAGGCTAACTTTTTTAACCCTGCTATCAATGATTCTCCTAATTCCAACTTAACAGCATACCCATCGGCAGCATATTCCATTTTTCTACTTATAAAACTGGTAATTGGGCTTAAAATAAACTGAATGGGAATAGTTAATAAAACAAACCCTATTAAATTGAAATGCAAACTAGGTTGAGATAGAGTTACTCCAAACGCTTTATCGAACAAATTAATCTGGCATAAATAGTTGAATACAAATAAATAAACACCTGTTACCAGTATGCTTAATAATAAATTTATCCAAGTATGCTTTTTCTTGTAGTGTCCTATTTCATGCGCCAGTACTGCCGCAATTTCAACAGGATTTAAATTATTTATAAGGGTATCGTAAAGGTAAATTCGTTTGGTTCTTCCGAAACCAGTAAAAAAGGCATTTGCCTTTGTTGAACGTTTAGAACTATCAATAACATATATTGAATTTACTGGAAAACCTGCTTTTTCGGAAAGATCGTAAAGTGAAGTCTTCAATTCCCCGTCGGGAAGCGGACTTTTTTTGTTAAACAAAGGTAAAATCACACGTGTATAAAGCACTGATGATATGAAAGATATAACTATCAAAAGAATTAAAATAGGAATCCAAAAATTATTGGGGTATGTGTAAAATAACCACGACACCACAAAAAGTATAATACCTCCAAGAATTAGGCTTAAAAGGGTTGACTTTAACAAATCTACCCAAAATAGTTTTTTTGTGGTTTTATTAAAGCCAAAACGTTCCTCTATGGTAAATGTATGAAAGTAACTAAAAGGAGTGCTTACAATCAATTCCAATAGCCACAAAACGCCGAAAAACAATACGGATCTATATATCAAATTTACTCCGGCAAAAGTTGCTATTTTGGCATCCAAATAAGTTAAAACACCTCCCCAAATAACTATTATTGTTATTATAGCCGTCACTCCCGATCTTAAAAAGTTATAATAAGCATTAGCCTTGGTGTACAATAAATGTTTACGATAAGGCCAAAATGAATATACATCGGAAATTACCGGTAACGGTTTATTTTTAATTGAATGCCTGTAATTAAGAACATCGATAATACTTTCGAACAAAAAAGAAAAAATGTAGAATAGCAGCAGTAAAAGTAAAATTCTGTTTTCCATTTACTTATTAATATTATTATTTGCCTTCATCCTTTTACTGATAATACTTTTATAGGCATCCAAACCATCCAATGTTGGGTTTAATTCCTCTGCTTCGTCCAACCAATCGGCCGAAACCCTAAAATTTCCAAACATCTCATTAGCAAGAGCTAAATTAAAAGCCGCCTTGGCACGTAATCCCGGTTTTGCTGTTTTTAGAAGTTCTTGCCAAATGGATGCAGCCTCCATCCATTTTCCTTCCTGCGCCAATTGTGCCGCTTTTTCCATTTCCTCACTTCCCTTTACATACAATATACGCACATCCTTTTGCCATGTGGAAGCATAACGGTTTGCAGTAACTTCTCCCGAAGAGGCTCCCGCATACGCTGCCGCTTCAAAAATGCCAGGTAACTGCTTTCCCGGCAGAACTTCCACCCAATCTTCGGCATCCCAATCAAGGGTATCTTTGTATAGATAAGCGTCTTCAATTTTTCGGTTTTCTACATTATAAACTCGCCAAAAACAATACACAGGAACCGAAAGATAACCGTAAAAGTTTTTTATATCGTCTCTCCAAAATGGATAATAATCACTATAAGGCTTTACCTTAATGTATTCCATTGAAATAATAAGCCTAGCCGAGTTATTTCTTTCGCTTAAGTTGTTAATGTTACTCCAACTTAAAGGCATTATTACCATTGAGGTGTCTTGTCGGTAAACGGCAGTAGAATTAACCCTCATTCCCGAAAAATAAGGTGATTGTTCTATAATATTAGCCATAGCATTTACAGCCTCGGAAGCAGCCACACTATCAAGACTCCAGTCCAACGAATCCTTAATGTTTAATCTTTTCGAATGGTATAAATTTGATACAACCAAAATGCTACTCGAATCACCAACTGGCAAAACCACCTCTGGAGGGTCGTAGTACTCTATGCTAATTTCTTTATACGGTATGCACGAAAAAGTCAGCATCGACAACAGCAAAAATAAAAGCACTAATCTTGGTTTCACATAACAAATTTTAAGTTGTAGAAAATATTGAATTTAATTATAAGTTTCCGTAAACAATTAAAAAGCAACAATATATATTAATAATGCAGTAATAGAAGATAAAATTTGGCTAGCATTTAAGCTAGCCAAAAACGTACTATGTATTCATTGCACCGCAAACATTTATTACCTGACCACTAACATAGGATGAAAGATCCGATGCTAAGAATAATACAACTTTTGCAACTTCCTCTGGAGTTCCACCCCGTTTCAATGGAATTTGTGCTTCCCATGCCTTTTTAACGTCTTCAGGAAGAACATTGGTCATTTCGGTAAGAATAAAGCCCGGAGCTATAGCATTACAACGTATGTTTCTGATCCCAAATTCTTTGGCAACAGACTTGGTAAAACCAATAATTCCTGCCTTCGATGCAGAGTAATTTGCCTGGTTTGCATTCCCAGAAACACCAACCACCGAACTCATATTTATTATACTACCGATTCCCTGCTTCCACATTACCGGTTGAACAGCCTTAGTAAAATTAAAAACTGATTTTAGGTTTACAGCTATAACGGCATCCCACTGCTCTTCTGTCATTCTTTTAAGAGCTCCATCTTTAGTAATACCGGCATTATTTACCAAAATATCAATACGGCCAAACTCTTTGGCAATTTCCCCTACAACATTTTGAGTTTCATCGTATTTTGCTGCATTGGAAACATAGCCTTTTACCTTTACGCCTAACTCTCCAATTTCCTTTTCCGTTGCAGAAAAAGCTTCGTTTACAGCAATATCGGTAAATGCAATATTACACCCTTCCGATGCTAAGCGCAACGCAATGGCTTTTCCTATTCCTCTTGCAGCACCAGTAACAACGGCTGTTTTTCCTTCAAGTAATTTCATATTTAATCGGTTAATAGTTAACATGACAAAGGTAAAAAAATTAATCAGTCCTTAGTAAACGGTTACATGGCTTTAATATTATTGGGTTTAAACAATATTATCCCCGAAAAGTTTTAATTGATGTTCACCGTATATTCCGAAAATATCTATTATATTCACCAGTTGAAACGTGTTGTATAAAATTCCACTGCTATGAAATTACGAATGAAATTACGAAGTAAATTGCTTCTTTCCGTTTTATTGGTTGCAACTGTAGTTTTCTTGGTAAGCATAAGTTATTTAACCACTAAGTTGGAAACTATTACACTTCGCAATGCTTTTAAATATGTAGATGCAACAACTGCCGAATATTCTAATAAAATTAAAGCGGGGTTAGATAGCGAGATCGGAATGGCAAGATCCATGGCTCAAAGTTTTACAAATTTCGAGGATTTATCGAAGGATGAACTTCGCTCCAGCATAGTGAGAATGATAAAGGGCGTAACGCTGCAAAATCCCGATTTTTTATCAACATGGGTTAGTTGGCAATTAAAATATTACGATGAATCGTGGGACAAACCGTACGGACGTCAACGCTACACATACTATTGGGAAAACGGTAAAATGAGGTTTGTTGATGAAAAGTTAAACCTCGATGGAGAAAACCCAGCAAGCGTATATTATCAAATTAAACAGAATAAAAAGGAAGTTGCTGTCGATCCATACTGGTACTCATATACTGGCAGCGACAAAAGAATACTCGAAACCAGCCTTTGCGTTCCTTTAGTTAAAAACGATCAGTTTATTGCGCTATTCGGATTTGATGTAGAACTAGCACGTTATCAGAATTTTATAAAAGATATAAAACCCTATACAGGTAGTTTTGCCATTTTGCTTTCTCAGGACGGAACTGTAGTCTCTCACACCGACTCAAGTTACATTGGAACCAAGATCGATAGCCTTTTTTCAAAAGAAACTGTTGGCGTAAGTATTATGGATACCATTGCAAAAGGCAAGGCATTTTCTTTTAATTTGCCAATCGAAGGAAAAGACTATTGGGCTTCGTTTTCGCCATTTCAAATTGGAACTTCCGATAATCATTGGTATTTAGCAATAATTTCACCAAAAGATGTTATTATACAAGAAGCAAAAGATGTTGCGAAACGCTCGCGTGGAGTTATTATTGCCGGATTAGTAATTCTTGCCATAATTATTTGGTTAATATCCTTTAGCATTACCCGTCCGCTTGTACGAGCTCGCAAAGTTCTGGGCGATTTGGCAAAAGGGAAAATTGACACTAAAAATAAAATTAACATTAAAACCGGTGATGAGGTTGAAGACATTGCAACATCAATAAACATTCTTATCGACAGTTTATCGAAAACAGCCAACTTTGCACGGGAAATCGGTGCAGGAAACTTAAACGTTCAGTATAACAAACTAAGCGACAAAGATATTCTAGGAGAAGCATTGCTCGATATGCGTAAAAGTTTGGAGTACGCCAAAGAAATTGATGAAAACAGAAAGCAAGAAGAAGAAAAGAATAGATGGGCAAACGAAGGTATAGCTAAATTTGCCGAAATACTGCGCAATAACAACGAAAACTTACAGGATTTTACTTACGAAGTCATTCACAACTTGGTTAAATACGTGGATTGCAATATGGGCGCAATATTCTTGGTAAACAACGATAACCCAAAAGACATTTTCTACGAAATGATGGCAAGTTATGCCTACGAAAGAAGGAAATTTGAAGAAAAGCGAATTGATTACGGTGAAGGTTTAGTAGGACGTTGTGCTAAAGAATCCGAAACTATATACCTAACCGAAATTCCTGCCGATTACATTAAAATTGCATCAGGTCTGGGCGAAGAATCGCCAACCTCGCTCCTTCTAGTTCCAATGAAATTGAACGATGAGGTTTACGGCGTAATTGAAATGGCCTCGTTTGAGGATATTGAAAACTATAAGATTAAGTTTATCGAAAAAATCGGTGAAAGCATTGCTGCAACAATATCCAATGTTAAAATAAATGTAAGAACTGCTAAACTTCTCGAAGAATCCAGAATAAAATCAGAAGAGTTAGCCTCGCAGGAAGAAGAGTTAAGGCAAAATATGGAGGAGTTGCAGGCAACTCAAGAAGAATCCGCTAGAAAGAAAGCCGAAATGGAGAGTTTAATAAATGCCTTGCATTCTTCCAGCTATGTTATTGAATACGACAGAAATGGTAATATCACTTCGGTAAATCAGGCATATCTATCGTTAACCGGTCAACCGGAAAAAGAAGTATTGGGTACACACCACACCGACAACCTAGAAATGACCGAAGAGCAAAAAATGAACTACCAAAAGTTTTGGAATGATTTGCTTAATGGTGTTATAAAGAAAGAAACCAATAAGGTAAACATTGGAGGTAAATCATATACTTTTATCGAAACCTACTCACCCATCTATAACGAAAATCACCAAGTTGTTAAAATCCTAAAAATTGCACACAACATTACCGATTTTGTACAGGACGAAACCACAAAGAAAAAATCTAAAAAGTAAATTAATTCTTGGTATATGAAGGGGCTTATGCCCCTTTTTCTTTTTGCATTACGCTTAATTTTCATTTACTGCCTAAATCCCTGACAGGGTTTAAAACCCTGTCAGAGGTAAGGAACACACAAAACGCGGAGGAGGACGTTCTGTCAGCCTTGCCGAAACCTAACTACAACGAAATCACAGATTTCGCCGAGCAAAAAGAGGGTTACCATTTTCATTTACTGCCTAAATTAAATCCCTGACAGGGTTTTGAACCCCAGGGGTAAAGAAACACGAGGATGCCCTCGCCAACCTCGCTGAAACCTAACTACATCGAAGTTCATGCTTCGCCAAGCAAGGGTATATGAAAAAAGGGGCTTATGCCCCTTTCCCTTTTTGTATTAAACACATTCATTCATTACCTAAAATTAATTCCCACACCGGCATTTGCCACCGAATATTTACCAAATGCATAATCGAAATGGAATGCCAAAACGGCGAGTTTAATTCGAAGTCCAATATTGGCATTAACCCCATTGTTTTTAAACTCAAGCGATATAGGATCGGTAACAGATACTCCGCTAAAATCGTAAGTTCCTTTTACATCTACATTTGTTTTCGATTTGTTAAAGCCTACTCCGGCATATACCGTTAATACCGGTATCGATTTTGAAATTAACAATTTACCTGTAAAACCATTAGCCTTAAACGTTAACTCTTTATGTTGTGAAGAATTAATATCAAATGATGATGAAAAATTTGAATACCCTAATAACACCGACATGCTAAACGGCAAAGCCTTAAATACCGGAATAAACTCCTTAAATTCGTTTTTAATACCTATTCCCCACATACTAAAGTTACCAATATCGGACACCTCTACTTTTGGGAAAAAACGACCAATTATTTCGGTATGAAAAGGTAACCCAACGCCAACTTGTACTATTGGTGCAGGAACAAACTGAAGGTTTGCGCCCTGTGGCAATTGTAATTCATTCGAACCCGTTGCTTTGTCCACCAGGGAAATGCCCCCAGATTTTTCCCCTGTAACGGTTGGCGACATGTACTGACTATTATCCTTCAGTTCCCAATATTCAAGGTTCATTTTAGACACATCAAATTTTCTTGTCGATGAAGGAGTAAGAGTTACCGGAATAGTAAAGGTTATGTCAAATCCTACTAACTTATGAGGTTTTGCAGAGTTATACCAGCCATTATTTAAACTTGTTCCAAAACTCTCGGCTAAAGGATCTAGGTAAGCCTTTGCTAAGGCTGATGCATCGTTAACGTTTCCTGTTAATAACTGCTCTACTTCTGTTTGCCCGTAAGCATTTGGTAAAAATACAGATACGAGCAACACACTCGTGAGGACAATAGGGAACAACTTTTTCATATCATATTTGATTTTGATTAATATTCTTATTTAAACAAATGTACAAATGTTTTAGTTTGAAAAAAATATAGCACGCCTAATTTATTATATCATACATAAAAAAATGGAGTATTTTTGTACCAAATGGTAAACATTCCTTTAGCAGAACGAATGCGTCCAAAAAGTTTGGACGAATATGTGGGCCAATCACATTTGGTTGGCGATGGTAGCGTTTTGCGAGAAATGATTGCATCGGGAAATATTAGCTCCTTTATTCTTTGGGGCCCTCCGGGCGTTGGGAAGACTACTCTAGCCAGAATTGTTGCAAATGAACTAAACCGACCATTTTATACGTTAAGTGCTATTAATGCGGGCGTAAAAGATGTACGCGAAGTTATTGAGAAGGCTAAATCGCAGCGTTATTTTTCAACTCCATCGCCCATTCTGTTTATCGATGAAATTCATCGCTTTAGCAAATCACAGCAAGATTCTTTACTTGGCGCTGTGGAACAAGGCATTGTAACACTGATTGGAGCAACAACCGAAAATCCTTCATTCGAAGTTATTTCCCCGCTGCTTTCCCGATGTCAAGTGTATATACTAAAACCGCTTGACGAAGATGAATTGCTTACCTTACTAAAACGGGCTATTACAAACGATACAGAATTAAAGAAGTTCTCATTCGAAATAAAGGAAACCGAGGCCATGTTCAGGTTCTCCGGCGGCGATGCCCGTAAACTTTACAACATTATGGAACTGTTGGTGGGCGTAAACACATCGAGTAACAAAATTGAAATAACCAACCAGCAGGTTACCAATATCCTCCAGGAAAATATAGCCACATACGATAAAAATGGCGATCAACATTACGATATAATCTCCGCATTCATAAAATCCGTTAGAGGAAGCGATCCTAACGCTGCCGTATATTGGTTAGCCCGAATGATTGAAGGCGGAGAAGATCCACTCTTTATTGCCCGTAGGCTGGTTATTCTGGCTTCCGAAGACATTGGGTTGGCAAACCCCAATGCTTTGCTTATGGCAACCAACTGCTTTCAAGCAGTACATTCCATAGGAATGCCCGAAGCACGAATAATACTTTCGGAGGCAACCATATACCTTGCCACCAGCCCTAAAAGTAACTCAGCCTATCAAGCAATAAACGATGCGCTGCAACTGGTAAGTAAAACAGGAAACTTATCGGTTCCTTTACATATACGTAATGCGCCTACTCAATTGATGAAAAAATTAGGCTACGGTGCCGATTATAAGTATGCCCACAGTTATAATGGCAACTTTGTGTATCAAGAATTTTTCCCCGAATCCTTATCGAATACAACTCTTTATTCACCTCAGGAAAATCCAAGAGAAAAAGATATTTTACAACGACTAAAATTACTTTGGAAAAACAAGTATAAATATTAAACATCAAAATATGAATGTATTAGGAAGTATTGACAAAATTAAAAATTTAGATTCTGGAAACTTCTTTCTATTGGCAGGCCCTTGTGTTGTGGAAGGCGAAGACATTACCTTCTCCATTGCCGAAAAAGTAAAAAGCATTACGGAAAGGCTAAAAATCCCATATATTTTCAAAGCATCTTATAGAAAAGCTAATCGTTCCCGTATAGATTCCTTTTCGGGTTTAGGCAACGAAAAAGCACTAAAAATATTAAGGCAAGTAAGGGAAAAATTCGACTTACCGGTTGTTACAGATATTCATAGCGCACAGGAAGCAGCCGTTGCTGCCGAATATGTTGATGTGTTACAAATTCCCGCTTTTTTATGCCGACAAACAGATTTGCTTATTGCTGCCGCCGAAACTGGTAAAGTTGTAAATATTAAAAAAGGACAATTTGTATCACCGGAGTCCATGAAATTCGCAGCTCAAAAGGTTATAGATTCCGGAAATCAAAAGGTTATGCTAACTGACAGAGGAACTCAATTTGGATATCAAGACTTAATTGTGGACTTTAGAGGAATACCTACCATGAAAGCATTTGGCTATCCGGTAATTGTAGATTGCACACACTCGCTCCAACAACCCAATCAAACATCTGGAGTAACTGGAGGCAAGCCGGAACTAATTGAGACCATTGCCCGTGCTGCAATTGTAACCGGAGCCGATGGACTTTTTCTGGAAACCCATCCCAATCCATCGCAAGCATTATCGGATGGTGCCAACATGCTAAACTTAAAATACCTAGAAAATTTACTTGAACGATTGGTTAAAATTCGTCAGGTTATTCGGGACTTTTAACCGAAACATTAAACAAATCGTGTATTTTTTGCTTCAGTAACAGGGCATTTATAGGCTTTGATACGTAGTCGTCGCACCCAGCCTCAAAGCATCGAATATTGTCGTGAGGCAATGCATAAGCAGTTTGTGCAATTATTGGAATATTTGGCCTTTGCGCTTTAATTTGACGAGTGGCTTCATAACCATCGATAATGGGCATTTGAATATCCATTAGAATTAAGTCCACATCGCATTGTTTTATCAAGGTTTTATCGACAACCTCTTGCCCATTTCTAGCCCAAATAACTTCTGCGCCAGTTTCGCCAATAACAGCAGCAAGGTAACGGAAATTTGCTTCCATATCTTCCGCTATTAAAATATGCTTACCCTTCCAGTAGTAATTTTGTTCGGCAGGCTTATATATTATAGAACCATCGGTAGCATTTACTTTATGTTGATACGGAAGTGTAAAGTAGAAAGTAGTTCCTTCCCCCTCTTTCGATTCAAACCAAATATCGCCACCCAAAAGATTTACCACATTTTTACTAATATAAAGCCCTATTCCGGTTCCCCCGTACTTACGAGTGGAACCTTCTTGTACCTGCCTAAAGCGTTCAAAAATAATATCCTTTTTATCTGCTGGAATTCCGATACCCGTATCGCGCACAAAAAATTCAATTTTATTCCCCTCTTGCTTATTAATGTATCCAAATTCAACATATCCTTTCTCTGTAAATTTCAGGGCATTGCTAATTAAATTCACTAAGACTTGCCTTAGTCGCTGCGAATCGGTATAAAAAACATTTGCTTCATCATCATTCAGATTTAACAGCCGAATGTTGATATGCTCCTTTTCCTGCTTAAATTTAACTTCGTTAAAAAAGGTATATACATCAAACATCAAATCCTCCAAGTTACACTCACCTATATTAATAGGCATTTGTCCGGCATCAATTCGAGATATATCGATAATATCGTCGATTAAATTTACCAACATCATTCCATTGTGATAAATAATATCGATATACCTTTCGCGTTTATCAGCAGATTCTTCATTTTTTAACAATTGGGCAAAGCCTAAAATGCCGTTCATTGGTGTTCGAATTTCGTGGCTCATGTTTGCCAAAAAATTCGATTTTAAGATGTCCGCTTCTTCCGACTTTAATTTTGATTGTATGAGAGCCTCGTGTAAGTGATCTTGCTCTATGAGTTCTTTGGAAATGGTTAAATTCAACTCATCATTTTCTATTTGTAACTCTTTGCACCTTAACTTTAAATTTTTTAACTCTTCTTGCAATGTCTCATTTTGACTTACAGAAAAAGAATCCTTTTGAGATCTTAACTTTCTGTAAATGAAAACATACCGACATGTTAGGCACGCCAGTATTACTGCTAGAATAGACAAAGAAATTAACCAAAATAGCATATAACCAATAAGTTGATACTACACCTACTTTATTTCAAATGCTATTAAATGTAGTAACTTTTAAATGCTTTAACAATTTAAGAATTTGTTTTTTACTTAAACGGAACAAAAACTAGTACGAACACCCCATTTTTGTTGATAAAAAAATCTCCTATTGTTTAGGAGATTTTTTATTAAATGTAAGATATGTTTGTCTTTTTAAAAGAAAAGTCCAACGCTAAATATAAACTGAGGATTTCGTTGATCGAATTTATAGTTGGTACCACCCAAATTAATTCCGGAACCAAGCTTACTTAAGTTTCCCTCATATTTCACATCAAGGGTTAACTTCTTCAAAATATCAAGGCCAACTCCAACCTGATAGCCAAATGTAGCATTGCTGAATTTGTCTTCGTAGGTTTCCGTTGTTAAATCCTTTAGTTTGTCTTTCAATCCATCGTTCTCACTAAGCATAATTGAAGCAACAGGTCCAAAACCAATTCTTGCCGGACCAAACTTCCACCCAACAATAACCGGAATATCAACCTTGTTAAACTTTTGAACTTCATTGTACACCTCGCTTGTTGATACATCTGATAAAACCACTTCGCCCTCCGAATGGGTAAACATTACTTCAGGCTGAATAAACATGCCCATAATTTGAATTCGTCCAAAAAATCCCAACTGCATTCCTAATTTTGAATCTCCCTGTTCAATGGCAAAGTCTTTAACTCCATCAACAGTTGTAAGTCCGCTAAGTGTAGTTTTATCGAATTTTACTTTGGAAGATGTTACCCCTCCCTTAAAGCCAAACCGTAAAAACTGGGCTTGTGAAATGTTTACTGTAAACACCGCAAGCAAAACAATTAGTATCTTTTTCATAGTCATAAAAGTTTTATAAAATATTGGTTATGATATATCTCGTTTTCAAATATCGTGCAAAATTAAAATAGCGGACTAATTAATCTGGCAAAGGCTTCCTTATAACTATTTTTTAACGAACGTTTTCGCCATGTTTCTAATGTAACTTGATCGCTATTTTTAGTGAAGTCAAGATATAGTTTTTCTAACCGACTAGCAACGCTATCATCATAAATTATTGCCGCAACTTCAAAATTATCCTCAAAACTTCGAATATCCATATTGGCAGAGCCTACAGATGCAAAAGAACCATCGATTACCATTAACTTTGAATGGTTAAATCCCGTTTTAAAAAGGTATATTTTTATACCAGCTTCTAGCAACTCCGTAACAAACGACATCGAACTCCAGTAAACGACAGTAGAATCGGAATGTTGAGGAAGAATTATTCTAACATCCACTCCGCTTAACGCTGCTGTTTTTAAGGCGGTTAGTATGCTTTCGTTAGGAATAAAATATGGCGATGAGATGTAAATATAATTCGAAGCTCGCGTAATGGCATAAAAAAAGGCTTGCATTATCCCGGCCCAATCGGAATCCGGTCCACTAGTTATAATTTGAAGTGGCAGCAAATTATCAACTTCAATTTTTTTAAAATATCTCTGCTTATCTTTTAAAACCTTACCTGTTACAAAATACCAATCTGCAAGAAAAATAACCTGCAAGGAATGAACTGCCTCACCATGAAAGCGCAGCATTATATCGAACCATTTTCCTAACTTTCTATCTCCTTCTATATACCTGTCAGCAATGTTCATTCCGCCCATAAAAGCCACTTTCCCGTCAATCACAACTATTTTTCGATGGTTTCTGTAGTTAACTTTGCTTGTAAGCAACGGAAATTTAACTTCCATAAAAGGGCCTATTTCAACACCCGCATTTCTTAATTCCTTGATGTAACTCTTAGGTAGATGCCAACTACCCACATCATCGAAAATAACCCGAACAGTTACGCCTTCCTTTGCCTTTGTTATTAAAATATTTTTTATCCTGTTACCTATATTATCATTATTTATAATGTAAAATTCTATATGGATACTATCCTTTGCTGCATATAACTCTTCGATAATTGCCTCGAATGCGAATTCACCTTCATGGTATATTTCAATATCATTATTTTCTGTCAATAAGGCTTTACTATTATTTTGTAACAAGGTTATATTATGGTGATACTTATGAAGTTTTTCATTAATAACCTTATTCGTTTTAAATCGTCCAACTCGTAAATGGTCCAAATATTTTATTTGCTCTAAGTCTTGAATTTCCTTTCGACTAAATATTTTTTGTTTCCTGTATGTTTGTCCAAAAAATATATATAGTACCAAACCGAATACGGGAAGTACAATTAAAAGTAACACCCATGTAGAAGTTTTTGCAGGATCCCGTTTTTCATGAATTATCATGGCTGCTGTTGACAAAATCGTAAACACATAAATTGCCACTAAAATCCAAGAAAAATGGCTAGCCAAACTACTCCAAAAATCATTTAGCATAATGCAAACTTTATTATACAATAATACAAAAAAATGCTCCTACAAGGAGCATCCTACTTAAATGGAGAATTTGGCTCTCTGGCCATGAAACCATAAAGTATTCTATCAATTGTTTTAGGAATAAATCGTTGGGCAAGAATAGAAAGTTTACCTTCAAATGTCATTATTATATTCCTCCGTTTCAGAATAATTCCATTTGCAATTTTTTTAGCTACTTTTTCAGGAGTCATCATTTTTTTCTCATCCCTAGGAGAAATTCCTTGCGGTTCTCCCGTTGCGGTTAGCGCAGATAACCTTACATTGGTTGCTGTAAACCCCGGTGCAGCAATCATTACATGTACGCCCTTTTTAAGATTTTCTATTCGGATTGTTTCTAAAAAACCCTGAAGGGCAAATTTCGATGCCGAATATCCGGATCTTCCGGGCAAACCATGAAATCCGGCAATAGAACTAACGCCCACTATCGAACCCTTACTTTTTAAAATGTACGGCATTGCAAACTTTGTGCAATAAAGCGCTCCAAAAAAATTTACTTCCATTAATCGACGAATAACTTTTAAATCAACATCCTTGAATAATGCCCGCATAGAAACTCCTGCATTATTTATAAGAATATCTATCCGACCAAAAGCCTTTATGGCTTCGTCTATCAAGTTTTTACAATCGTCGATATTGGTCACATCAACTTTTACAGCAATTGCATTTGTCCCATACGATTTTAAATCCAACACAATGCTATTTAACTCATCTATATTTCTGGAAGCTAAAACTACACTTGCGCCTCTTTTGGCAAATTCGTAACCACAAGCCTTGCCAATTCCCGAAGACGCTCCAGTTATAATAACAACCTTATTGTCAAACCTATAATTCCGAAATAACATAGACTTATTTATTTGTTAAACAAATCTAAAAAATAATAAGCCAAAAACATGAGCAAATACGTTAAAAAACGACAATTGGTACTTATCGGACAAAAGTTTCTACATAAATAGAAAAATTTTAATACTACAACTATTTCTTAATAAGAAATATGTAAAGAAAGCCTGAGTTACATTCGATTTTTTACCACATTTTATTTTGGAATGTAAACTTTTTGTTTGTACTTTTGCGGAGCAAAAAAGGAAAGGCAATACGCCAAATTTGTTAATTGAAATAATGATTCAGTAGCTCAGCTGGTAGAGCACATCCCTTTTAAGGATGGGGTCCTGGGTTCGAGCCCCAGCTGGATCACAAAAAGTCCGATAGTATTTACTGTCGGACTTTTTTATTTGTATAATTAATCGGCTAAAATAAAAAAGCCTTGTCTCCAAGGCTTTTTTATAAGTGAAATCAATGCTTATTTGTTAGTAACTAATATCTCAAATGAGTTAGGCTGAACTGTTACACTAAGATCTTGATCCTGATAAGAAAACTTCGATCCAAATTGTGAATACAACTTACTATCTTTTACATAATCAGGAAGGTTTACATTCAATATTTTCTCTTCGTTCGACTTATTAAATACTACTACAACAACATTGTCCAAATACTTTCGAAGATAACAGTAAATACTATCATTTGCGGTAAGTGTTACAAAGTTACCATACACAAGCGCGAGATTATCCCTTCGAAGGTTAACCAACTTTGTTACTGTATTTAATGTTTTTTGCTCCGCATGATTTAGACCAGAAAATTTCATCATTCTTCTATTATCCGGATCGTTTCCACCCGGCATTCCAAATTCATCACCGTAATAAATGGTAGGAACTCCCGGTATAGTCATATTGAAAGCGTTCAACATACAAAGTTTACCGTAAGCAGTAGAATCACCAACGCCTATATCTCGCGTCCAACCAGCAACCTTTGCATCCTCATCGAAACGCAACGCGCCCCCTGCATAGGATATAAAACGCGCCCTATCCTGATTTCCACTTATGTACCCCATAAGGTTAATCCAGCCATAGTAGTTAAAAGTTTCGTGCAACGAAGCATCAAGTTGTGCAAAAGAATAATCGGGACGAGCAAATGCAGCAACAGAAGCATCGTAAACGTTAAAATCAAACTGAGAATCGAGCATTCCGCTTCCTATATAACTTGCTATTAATTCCCGACTTCCATAAGTTTCACCAATCTGAAAAATTGATTTTCCCGGAAGGTTAAGTTTGATTTTTTGAGTAAGCCTACGCCAAAAATTTTCGTGAATATGCTTAGTTGCATCATGACGAAAACCATCCAATTCGAAATGTGTAACCCAATATAGCGCAGAATCTGTCATGGGTTCGTAAACCTCCGGTCTTTCCAAATCTAATGTGGGTAGGAAAACATCAAACCAAGTAGTCAACCTATGATCGTCCCATCGTTCAGTATTTAAAGTTCCATCGGGTAAATACAAC
Source organism: Bacteroidales bacterium (assembly GCA_020636845.1). Taxonomy (GTDB): domain Bacteria; phylum Bacteroidota; class Bacteroidia; order Bacteroidales; family Tenuifilaceae; genus JACJXD01. Next base: position 322,493 of record JACJXD010000001.1, read on the forward strand.
GATGTAGCCCAGTCGGGATGCTCTTTATAAAGCGGATGCTGTATATGCACATGATTAGCCACGTAATCGAGAATAACATTTATGTTTCTTTTATGTGCTTCGGTAAGCAAATCGGTAAAAATGGAATCATTTCCGAACCTAAAATCAATTTTGGTAGAAGATATTGGCCAATAACCATGATAACCCGAAAATTTTGTTCTTGGATTGGGAAATAACCCCCACGCACCAAGCGGATTCTGTACAATTGGAGATAGCCATATAGTACTGATTCCTAGTTTACTAAAATATCCATCCTTAATTTTTTGTGTAACTCCTTCCAAATCACCGCCATAGTAATTAGCCTTAGGCAATACTTCAGGATCGTTTACCTTATAGTCGTTTTTTAAGTCTCCGTTATTAAAACGATCGACCATTAAAAAGTACATTACCTGTGTATTTTTATCGCTACGTTTTAACTGTGAGGAACTGCTAACAGGTTTATTACCTTCCAACGGAATTAAGAGGTTATTTGATTCGCCATTCTTATTATAGCCCCAAACTCTCATGTACGAGCGTTCTAATCTTTTAGCATTTTGTGGAATGGAAATGGTTATTGAATTACCTTCAACTTTAACAAATTGACTGGTTAGCAAATAGTTTTGCCACAGCGCAATAACATTGTCAATATGTCCTATAACTTTAATATTTACAGTATTCCCGTTTGCAGCATTAACAACCAATTGCGGAATAGAATCCGGGTTATTATTTCCCACTTGAAGCACTGAATTAAAACCGCCTATTCCATTTTCTTCTTTAACCGGATTTGCAGGATCGAGTATCCACTTTCCATCAACAACTACCTGATATTGATACTTTCCAGGATTAAGTAAAAGTTTTGTGGAATAGTTCTTCCCATTAAAACTTAAATTTGTGGCGGAAGGATTCCAATCGTTAATTTGTCCGGCCAACTGAACCATTTTAACCTTCTTTCCTTCAGGATTATAAGTAAATGTAATGGGTAATTTGCGACTTTTACGAACCACAAGGTCGTAACGGCTGCCTCTAGCCCAAACACCAAGGATTGATAAAGCAGGTATTGAATCGGATTTTACAACCAACGTTAGCGCGGTTTTATCACTGCTAATACCATATGTAAATGGGGGCATTACACTAACAGAATCAATCACTTCCGGTTTTGGAAAATAGTCGGTTAAACATACCGTAGTGCTATCGCCTTTTAACTGTACAACCGTGAGAAGATTATGAACAACCGGTTCCTCTGGCACATTATCAAGTTTAACCTCATTCTGACACGAGAGTATAACAACCGTAAGTGCCGCAAAAAATATGTATTTGTACTTATTCATATCGAATTACTTTTATTGTAAACTACTTAAGCTCTATTATCATTGCCGACCTTGGAGAAACTTGTATCTTAGATAAGTCATTTAACGTTTTACTTGTAATAATCTCATAACCAATGTTTTTCCCATTCAATATTTCATTAAAGCGTTTTGTATCCAACACCTTAGGCTGATAGCCATTATTTAAAATTACCATTATGGTTTGCTCTGCATTTTGCCGAAAATAAACGTAGATTCCATTTTCAGGAATGAACTGAACTAACTTTCCATTATGTACTGCCGTGGCTGTTTTTCGCCAATTAAGAATGGTGGAAAGGTAATCCCAAATTTCGTTCTGACGCTTATTCCTACCATCTTTGGTGAATGCAGATATACTATCGGACGACCATCCTCCGGGGAAATCCCTACGAATATCGCCATGCCCCTTTGCATCGTCGCCCGGCAACAACACTTCAGTTCCATAGTAAATTTGAGGTATTCCCCTTGTAGTAAGCAAAAAGGCCATTGCCAGTTTTAACCGACCAAGCGCTTTTGAAGAATCCCGTTGGAAACGTCCGTTATCATGATTTTCTGCAAAAATGAAAAGTTTATCGGAATTTGGGTAAACAAAATCGTGAGCCAGAATTTCGTACAGCCTTGCTAACCCTGTATCCCATCCGTCTTTCTCGTCGAATGCCTTTTGAATGGCAAACATAAGAGGAAAATCCATAACGATTTCGAGATTCGAGTTGAAGCCATCAGGATTACGCGCATCCTTTTGCCAGTATGCAACCCACGATGGATAATTCAACCATGTTTCTCCTACTATACTAAAATTAGGATACTCATTTTTTACCTCGGCACACCACCTAGACATAAAATTTTTATCGCAATATGGATAAGTATCCATGCGTATTCCGTCCAAATCGGCATATTCAATCCACCAAATACTATTTTGGATTAAGTAGTTTGCCACAAACGGATTTTTCTGATTTATATCAGGCATGTGCTTATCGAACCAACCGTTATCCATCAAATTTTTATCGTACTCTGAAGCATGAGGATCGAAAACTGTTGGTATGCGATAGTTTGTTCTAATAAAATCGGGATAAAAATTAAACCAATCCTGAGTTGGAACATCTTTCATCCACCAATGTTCGCTACCGCAATGGTTAAAAATCATGTCCTTAACTACCTTTAAACTATCGACATGAGCCTTTTCTACAAAATTGCAATATAACTCGTTACTTCCTAAACGAGGATCAACCTTATAAAAATCGGTTATGGCGTAGCCATGGTACGATGCGGAAGGTTCGTTGTTTTCTAAAACAGGATTCAACCATAAAGCAGTTGCTCCTAAACTTTTAACGTAATCAAGATGATTTATAACGCCTTGAATATCGCCACCATGACGACCGTAAGGATCTTTCCTGTTTAACTTATCAACATAACCTTTCACATTATCATTCTCAGGATCACCGTTCGAAAATCTATCGGGAAGAATCAAGTAAATTACATCCGAATTGTCGAATCCTTTCCTATCGGCAGAACCAATTTTTCGTTGCTTTAATTCATACTCAATACCAACAGATTTGCCTTTTTTGAAGTTGAACTCAATGTTAAACTTCTCCGGTTTAGCGTCTTTGTCTATCAACAAGTTAACAAATAGATAATTAGAATTTTTAACCTGCTGAACACTTTTAACGGTCACCCCTTTTGCATTAATAGTTACTGTTGCTTCGGAAATATCTTTTCCATGCACCAATAACTGTAGATTAGAATTTTTCATTCCAACCCACCAAAATGGAGGTTCAACCCGTTCGATTTGTTGTGATTTTACATTCATAATAGTCGCTATTAACAGCAAACTGACAATGAATAAACGTTTTAGCATAGTTTGATATTTAAAAAAAATGGATCCACTCTAGAATGAGCAGACCCATTTTATTATTGAATTTTAGTAATGAGGGTTACATTTCTCGAAATCATTTTACCCTCGGTTAAGCGCATTTAAATCGGCAAAAGCCTCTTTTAGCCTAACAACAATAGATTCTTCGCCTTTGCGAAGCCATACGCGAGGATCGTAGTACTTTTTATTTGGAGCATCGTTTCCTTCCGGATTTCCAATTTGACCTTGAAGGTAAGCCTTCTTGCTTTCATAGTAATTCTTTATTCCATCCCAAAAAGCCCACTGCAAGTCGGTATCGATATTCATTTTAATAACACCATAACCTATAGCCTCTTTAATTTTTGCCTTTTCGGAACCGCTACCACCATGAAATACAAAGTTTACAGGTTTTTCACCAGTATTATACTTCTGCTTTATTAAATCTTGCGAGTTCTTAAGAATAATAGGATTTAAAACGACATTGCCCGGCTTATAAACACCATGTACATTGCCAAAAGAAGCCGCAATAGTAAAGTTAGGGCTAATTTTTAACAGCTCCGAATATGCGTAAGCAACATCTTCCGGTTGAGTATATAACTTAGAACTGTCAACGCCAGTATTATCAACGCCATCTTCCTCGCCGCCGGTTACACCTAACTCTATTTCGAGAGTCATTCCCATTTTCGACATTCTTTCGAGGTAACGCTTGCAAATATCAATATTATCATGAAGCGGCTCTACCGATAAATCGAGCATGTGAGAGCTAAAAAGCGGCTTCCCTGTTTCTTTAAAATATTTTTCGCCAGCGTCTAGCAAGCCATCAATCCAAGGTAAAAGTTTTTTTGCAGCATGGTCGGTGTGTAATACTACCGGAACTCCATATGCCTCGGCTAGCAAATGAACATGTTTAGCGCCACTAACCGCACCTAAAACACTGGCTCTTTGGCTATCGTTCGAAAGTGTTTTACCCGCCACAAACGAAGCACCACTATTCGAAAATTGAATAATTACAGGCGAATTCACCTCACGAGCAGTTTCCAAAACCGCATTCATTGTGTTGGTTCCTGTAACATTTACTGCAGGAAGGGCAAACTGCTCCGACTTTGCATAAGCAAAAAGTTCACTTAACTCGCTACCTGTAATTACTCCTGGTTTAAAACGTTTCATTGTCATAATTTGAATTTTAAAATCACCTTGCAAAGGTAATTATTTTTGCACCAAGACCCTTTTTAAGAAAATTGCTGGTTTTGAACGGAAATTTTCAGCGTTTTTCCGGCATCTATACTATGCTCATTTCCATATACCCTTATAGAAATCTTTTCCCCTTTTTCGTTATGTATGATAACATCTGCATTGGAAACAACTACTTTGAGCACACTTTCGCGGAACCAAACTTTAAAACTGTACGATTTCCATTTATTCGAAATTAAAGGATTGAAATTAAGCATATTATTACGAATACGCATACCTCCGAATCCTTCAACAATGGAAATCCACGTTCCGGCCATGCTGGTTATGTGAAGCCCTTCCTTAACCTCATTATTATAGTCATCAAGGTCCAAACGAGCGGTTCTTAAATAAAGTTCGTATGCCTTATCGACATTACCGATGCGCGAAGCCAACACGCTATGCACGCATGGCGAAAGCGATGATTCGTGAACCGTACGGGCTTCGTAAAACTCGTAATTTCGGCGAATTGTTTCGGTATCGAATCTATCTTCTAAGAAATAGAGACCTTGTAACACATCGGCCTGCTTAATAAAGCATGAGCGGAGAATTCTATCCCAACTCCATTTTTGGTTAAGCGGTCTTTCCGAAGAGGCAAGATCCTTTACCAAAATTTGTTCCTTATCCAGATAGCCTTCCTGCTGAAGAAAGATGTTCTGTTTTTCATCAACAGGGAAAAACATGTTATTTCTGATTTCCCGCCAGTGTTTAATTTCGTCCTGTTCTTTAAAGTTAACCTTCTTTACCAACTGTCCAAACTGGGCAGCATCGGTTGACTTAACATACAATGCAACTTCATCGGCATACTCCATGCACCAACAGGCAATTTTACTGGTGTACCAGTTGTTATTCACGTTATTCTCGTACTCGTTTGGTCCTGTTACGCCAAGCATAACATATTTTCCCTTTTTCTCCGAAAAATTTACCCGCTGAGCCCAAAAACGTGCAATGCCAATTAATACTTCTAATCCATAATTTACCAAGTAATTTTTATCACCCGTATAACGCACGTAATTATAAATAGCAAACGCAATGGCTCCGTTTCTATGAATTTCCTCAAACGTTATTTCCCACTCATTGTGGCACTCTTCTCCGTTCATAGTAACCATAGGGTAAAGTGCAGCACCATCCTTATATCCCAACTTTTGAGCATTTTCTATTGCCTTGCCCAACTGTTTATATCGGTATAGCAATAATTGCCGAGCAACTTTTTGTCCGTGAGTCACCATATAAAATGGCAAGCAGTAAGCTTCGGTATCCCAATATGTTGAACCGCCATACTTTTCTCCGGTAAATCCTTTTGGTCCAATATTCAACCTTTCGTCTTTCCCGGTATATGTTTGGCTCAACTGGAAAATGTTAAACCTGATACCTTGCTGAGCAGCAACATCACCATCTATAGTTATATCGCTATGATTCCAAATCTCAGCCCACGCTTCCTTTTGCTCTGCAAATAGTTTATCGAAGCCTTTTTTAACTGCACCGTCTATAAGTTTCTGCAATACGCCTGGGAAAGTATCCTTTTCATGATTTAAATTCGATATAACTGCAGCATACTTTGTAATGACAATCTCCTCGCCTGCTTTAACTTCGCTTGCGAAACTGTTGTCCACATACATTGAAGTGCTACTTACCAACGGGTTAATTTCCTCTACCTTACCATTTTTTGTTACAATGCTGCACATTGCATGACCTACGTAAAAGTCCAACTTTTTGGTATGGCTAATAATGTAACTGAAAGCATTACTACCTTTAACGTCAACTACAGTCCAGAATTTTTCGCCATAGTTTGAATCTTCATTCCGAACATCTGCATCAAGGTAAGGTTTAAACTCTACCTTCGCATTGCTGTTTAAGGGTTTTACCGAATACCTAATTGCCCCTATTTCGGTATCTACCATGCTAAGAAAACGAACTGACTTTACAGCCAACTTAACGCCGTTTTTCATTTCGCAAATAAAGGAGCGTTCTAGGTATCCTTCCTTCATGTTGAGTACTCTGCGGAAATTTTCAACCTTACAGGTAAATAAATCTAACTCGTCGCCATTAATAAAAACATTTATGCCAATCCAGTTAGTCGAATTAATAACCTTTGCAAAGTATTCCGGATAACCATTTTTCCACCAGCCAACTCTTGTTTTATCGGGGTAGTAAACGCCTCCAATGTAACTTCCCTGAAGTGTGCTGCCACTGTATTTTTCTTCGAAATTTGCCCTTTGCCCCATTGCCCCGTTGCCTATACTAAAAATGCTTTCCGAAGCCCTTGTGTTTTCAGGTACAAATTCTTCCTCAATGATGCACCACTCATCGTGCTTTAAATACGAATTCATAGTGTTTATACTTTTTACTTGTTGAAAATACTTAATAGTGTGTTATAACTAAAACCTTTTAAGTTTGGAACTACAAAATCGGCCTTACTCAAAATATCTTTACTTCCTATTCCTACGGTTCTCATTCCTGCATTTATAGCAGCTTCTATTCCGGCTTCTGCGTCTTCGAATACAACGCAAAACGACGGATTTACATTAAGCAACTCAGCACCCTTTAAGAAAATATCCGGAGCCGGTTTTGCCGCAGTAACCGAGTTACCATCAGCAATTGCATCGAAGTGTTTGGTAAGTTTTATTTTATCAAGAATTACAGGCGTATTTTTACTAGCTGAGCCCAATGCCAACTTTATCCCATTACGTCTTAACTCTTCCAGTAATTCCTTTGCTCCGGGAAGTATCTCCTTTGGAGTCATTTGCATAATATATTCGAGGTACCAGCCATTCTTTTTAGCAGCCATCTTTTCCATTTCATCTTTTGGAAATGATAAACCGCCCACTTCGAGCAAAATTTCCAACGAACGCATACGGCTAACACCTTTAAGCCGCTCGTTATGCTGTTCGCTAAATTCAAACCCCAATTCCCGCGCTAACTTTCGCCATGCCAAATAATGGTACTTTGCCGTATCTACAACAACCCCGTCCAAATCGAATATGCAAGCTTTTATCTCAACCATGTTAATCGTTTTCTCTTACAAAAATCAAAGCGGATACACTAGCCAATAACATTGAAATACCGGCAAGAACTATCATAAAAATAGCCCTTTCGTGAAAAACTGCTTTTAATAACGGACCAAGAATTAGTCCGCTAATAATTTGGGGAACAACTACCGTAATATTGAATATTCCCATGTAAACACCCATTTTGTCCGAAGGAAGCGACCTTGCCAAAATTGCATAAGGCATTGCCAAAATAGCTGCCCAAGCAATACCCACACCTATCATCGAGGCAATTAAAGCATATTGACCTTTAAAGAAATAAATCGACAAGAAACCAAGACCTCCCAAAAGAAGCGAAATAGCATAGGTTTTTACCCTTCCAAAATTGTTGGCAATTTTATCCAGAAAAACGGCAAAAATTGCTGCAAAAACGCTATACAAACCAAAAAGAACACCAACCCAGTTAGCCGCAGCGTTGTAATCGGCCGAAGCAGCATCGCCTATGGCTGTTCCCCAAATATGCTGAGCTACTGCAGGTGTAGTATAAACCCACATTGTAAATAATGCAAACCATGAAAAAAACTGAACAACTGCAAGTTTTCCCATAATTTTGGGCATAGTTACCAACGTTTTGAAAAAAGAAACCTTTTCCTTTTTTACTTCCTCTTCGTAATTTTTACCGTTAAACTCAGCAAATTCCTTAGGAGGATATTCTTTTGTTGAAAAAACTGTCCACAATACCGAAATAAGAAGCATTGCACCACCAATGTAAAACGACCAAATTACAGAAGCAGGAACCTGTCCTTTCGGTGCCGTATTGGAAATACCCATCCAATTGGTAAGTACAAATGGTAAAAACGAGCCAATAAGAGCACCAATGTTAATAAGCAATGTTTGAATCGAATATCCGGTATTGGTCTGTTCTTCCGGAGTCATATCGGCAACCAACGAACGGAAGGGTTGAAACGTAACATTAAATGAAGCATCCATAAGCGCTAGCATAAATGCCCCAAAAATAACAGGAGGAAGTATTGCTATTGCTAACTGCGAATTTGGCATAAAGAACATTCCTATTGCTGCAGCAATTGCTCCGCCAAAAATAAAGGGCTTACGCCGTCCCATGCGATTCCATGTTCTATCGCTCGCAGCGCCAACCCAAGGTTGAATAATTAAACCCATAGTCGGTGCTAACAACCAAAAAAATGACAAATGGTGCAAATCTGCACCATAATTAGATAGTATTCGGGATACATTGGCATTTTGTAAAGCAAAGCCTGCTTGAACTCCGAGAAATCCAAAACTGAGGTTCCATATTTGCCAAAAACTTAATTTAGGTTTTTTTGCCATGTTATTTTTCTTTTCGTAATGTTCAAAAATAAGTTAAAAAAATCTTAAAAAAAAAATAACACAAAGCTAAAACCCTTATGAATTAAGGGTTTCAGGACACGCAAACGGCATTTCAATCGTTTACGAAAGAATTTAAAATTTTTTAAATTTTTTCTTTATGCAAGAGAAGGTGAACTCAAAAATTAGAATTCTGAAGTGAAGTGAAATTTTATATCGGTAAATTTTTCGATAGCCATCTGAAGAGAATAAGGGGAATCTGCCAAAAATACCTCTCTACCTTGCTTATCCAACGCCAAGTTATTATACTTCCGAATTCGGAAATCGTCGAGTTGGGCTTTGTTACTGGTTTCAATCCAACATGCTTTATGAAGAGTTATTGGCTCGTACTTACATTTTGCACCATATTCGTGTTCTAACCTGTACTGTATTACATCGAATTGCAAAGCTCCGACAGTTCCAATAATTTTACGACCATTCGATTTTTGTACAAAGAGTTGGGCAACCCCTTCGTCGGTTAACTGCTCAATTCCTTTGGCCAGCTGTTTATACTTTAAAGGATCCGCATTTTCGATATACCTAAACAACTCAGGCGAAAAATTGGGTATTCCTTTAAAATTGAGGATTTCTCCCTCGGTTAACGTATCACCAATTTTAAAGTTGCCGGAATCCGGCAATCCAATAATATCTCCCGGATAGGCAATCTCCACTATCGACTTTTTATCGGCTAAAAAAGCATTTGGACTTGAAAATCGCAACGATTTTCCTTTTCCAACATGAAAATACGGTACATTCCGCTCAAAACGTCCGGAACAAATTTTTAAAAAGGCTATCCGATTACGATGGTTAGGATCCATGTTGGCAAAAATTTTGAAGACAAATCCGCTAAATTTTTGCTCGAAAGGTGATATTGTTCTTGCATCGGTTACTGTTGGACGTGGATACGGCGCAATTTGAACAAAACAATCCAACAGTTCCTTAACACCAAAGTTGTTAAGCGCACTGCCGAAAAATACTGGAGCAACCTCTCCGCTCAGGTAAGTATTAATATCAAAATCAGGATAAACTTCCTGCACTATTTCAATTTCTTCTAAAAATTTTTGAGTGTAAGGTTTGATATTCTCATCGAGTTCAGGTGAATTTAAATCGGCAATCTCAACAATATCATCTGCTACAGTTTGCTTATTGTCGCCGGAAAATAAAAAGAGTTTCTTTTCAAATAGGTTATATACACCTTTAAATGTAGGTCCTTGGCTAATAGGCCAACTAAGCGGACAAACCTTAATGTGCAACTCGCTTTCAATTTCATCCAGCAAGTCGAACGGGTCGTTTCCCGGACGATCGAGTTTGTTTATGAATATTATTACCGGAGTTTTTCTCATACGGCAAACCTCCATGAGCTTGCGCGTTTGAGCCTCCACCCCTTTTGCATGATCTATAACGATAATTACACTATCAACGGCTGTTAGGGTTCTATATGTATCTTCTGCAAAATCTTGGTGTCCGGGAGTATCTAGAATATTCACCTTAAAACCATTATACTCAAACTCCATTACCGACGTTGATACCGAAATACCACGTTGACGCTCAATTTCCATAAAATCGGAAGTGGCTGTTTTTTTTATCTTATTGCTCTTTACCGCTCCGGCAACGTGAATTGCACCGCCAAAAAGCAATAATTTTTCGGTTAAAGTTGTTTTACCTGCATCGGGGTGACTAACAATAGCAAATGTCCTACGCCTTTTTACCTCTTCTTCAAAGTTCATTTTCCGCAAAATTTCAGGGTGCAAAGATAACAAAGGCAAGCAAATAATTCGGATATACACCTAACTAAAAAACATAGAAAAAGTTTAGGGTATAAGTATTTAGACTATTAGACTGTTTCCTATAGTCTTTTAATAAAATGATAAAAAAGATTTCTCGACTACGCTCGAAATAACAAGATAGGCTGTAAATTATGTACTATTAAATTACATGGCTGCTTCAAACTTGTAGGAAAATTTTGACATGTTGAGCGAAGCCGAAACATCCGCACTCTATCAAGACAGATTAACTTCGTTGAACACGCTTCACTCGGTCCCTCGACAAACTAAGAATGACAACTATCTGAGTTAATAAGAAAAACTTTTATAAGGTAACCGCATTATAAGTAATTAATAACCTTTAATCAAGATTTATTTTCCCTTCCGTTTTGGCAACTATCGATGCGATCATCGAATCGCCTGTTACATTCACAGTAGTCCGCAACATGTCTAAAGGCCTATCGATTGCTAGTATAAGCGCCAGCCCTTCAACTGGAAGACCAACCGAATTGAGCACAATTATTAGCATAACCATTCCGGCTCCCGGCACTCCTGCCGAACCAATTGAGGCCAACGTTGCAGTAATCAGGATAGTTAACAACTGAGAAAATGTAAGGTCTATCCCAAAAACCTGTGCGATAAATACAGTTGCCACCGCTTGATACAGACTTGTCCCATCCATATTTATGGTAACGCCTACCGGAAGTACAAAACTGGTAATATCGTTAGATACTTTTAATTCCCGTTCGACCTGCTCCATGGTTACAGGAAGAGTTGCCGCGCTAGAACTGGTGGAAAATGCCACAAGTTGAGCAGGAAAGATTGCTTTATAAAACTTTTTAAAGGAGATACCTGTTGTTAACTTTAAAATAAGCGGGTACACAACGAATATCAAGAATATCAATCCTATAATAACGGCCAATGCATACATACCAAGCGATATAAATATTTCGCCTGCCGAGGCCACGCTATCACCAGCAACTTCAACTACCAATGCAGCCATTAACGCAAACACGCCAATCGGGGCAAAAAGCATAACTATATCGACAATTTTTAGCACAATGGTGTTCAACGATAAAAAAAAGTTTTTTACCGGGTCGGCTTTTGAATTTCCAACAAGCACTATTGCCACTCCCAACAAAAGCGAGAAAAAAATAACCTGAAGCATTGCCGTGTTATTCGATGCTGCGCTAACAATATTTTCGGGAACCAAATCCACCAAAAACTGCAACGGCGACCGCTGCGATACGTTAGCAGCCAATTCCTGTTTTGCTGAAACATCAATAGAATACTGTGTTATAAAATCCTGCCGACTTGCTTCCGATAAAAATTTTCCGGGATTTATTATATTTACTACTGTTAAGCCTACTGTTACAGCCAATAATGTAGTTGCAATGTACATCAGGATTGTTTTTAACCCGATTCTCGAAAGGCGTGTAATATCGGAAAGCCCTGCCACACCGGATATCAGCGATGTAAAAATTAACGGCATGGCAATAAGTTTTAGCAGATTTAAAAAGATAGTACCAAACGGTTTTATATAATCGGAAACAAACCCATTCCACCCCAGTAAAATGGCAACTATGCTAAATATAATACCCAACAACATTCCAACTAATATCTTGGCATAAAGTGGTAATTTCTTAGTCATACTACATTGAATTTAATTCTGAATCCGACTCTAAACTAAGAATTATAGCGGTAAAAACAAAAAACCGGCTTGTGCCGGTTTTATTCAACGCTAACTATACCTTAAATTTTTAATTCAAATTCGTAACAGGCCCTTCGTATTCTCCTTTAAACTCAACCAAATCCTCAGTAACAATGTCAATATTGTATCTCATTATTCTGCCAAGATTTTCAACAGTAAAAAGGCCTGCTTTTATAGGATAGATCATGCCCGTATCGGCAGCAAAATCGTAATTATAGTAAACATAACACGAATCAGCAGTGTATTGCGATTCCGAGTTGAAAATATCTATTGTATATTCTCCATTCTTGACCTCGGATGAATTCTCAGAGTACATATAAAAACAAATCAGAGAGCCTATGCCGGTAAGTGTTCCGGCATTATTATCGACAGATACTCCTTCGCCTAAAAGTGTTACAACGTATGGCGTTCCTAACGTATCCGCTAGGGCATCGGAAAATTTATACTGATATCCATCGTATAGTCTAAAACTTTTATCCTCGAACTTAATGTAATTACTCGTATCGTCGGATGAACTGCTACACGATACCATTGCTACGCTTGCAATTATTAGCATTGTTGCTAAACTAAAAAACTTTTTCACAGTATGCCTTATTAGTTTGTGCTAAAGTAAGAAAAATTTGCAATACAATAAACATATTCCCTTATACATACAAAAAGACGGGAAAGTTACCCTCCCGTCTATTCTAAAAAACAATACTTTTTAATGATGATGGTCGTGATTGTGTACATGACCATGGCTAATCTCTTCATCCGAAGCTTCCCTTACATTTTCTACCTTTCCGGTAAAATTTAAATCCTGTCCTGCTAACGGATGGTTAAAATCCATTTTAACAGTTTCGTCACCAATCTCCAAAATTATTCCCTCAAGAGCATTTCCTTCGGAATCGCGCATTGGCAAACGATTGCCAATTACAAGTAAATCTTCCTGCAACTCGCCATCAACCTCAAAAATACTCTTTGGCAAATCTATTATGGCCATTTCGTTCACTTCGCCGTACCCCTCTTTGGCAGGAATCATAAACTCGAATGTATCGCCAATAGTTAAATTATGGATATTCTTTTCAAATAATGGTAAAAGCTGACCATGACCATACAAAAATACCAATGGATTTTCTGCCTGAGCGGTATCAACCATTTCGCCGTTAACCATCAACTCGTAACTTACTGACACTACAGTGTCCTTTGCAATATTCATGTAATAATGTGTTATGTGATTAGAAATTTTCTTCAAATTAATTCTTATTTATCGTAATATCCAAATAATGTATTCGGACTTTAAACATTTTTTTATTTCGATTGTTCAATATGCAAATTTTCACATAAAAGCTAAAAAGTGTGGTATTATTTGTTTTTTTGAAAAAAACAATTGCAAATTCAAAATATTATACCACCTTTGCGGCTGTAATTTATTTTTTATTTTATTCACATTTATACATTTTTTAAACATGAAAGGTAAAGTAAAATGGTTTGATGCAGCTAAAGGTTTTGGCTTTATTCAAACTGAAGAAGGTAGCGACGTTTTTGTTCACTACACAGGTATTGTAAGAGATGGTTTCAAACGTCTTGACGAAGGCCAAGAAGTTAGTTTTGAAATCTCCGAAGGCAAACGTGGCCCTCAGGCTACGAATGTAGTTGTGTTAGAATAATTTTATTCCTAACATAAAGTAAAAGGCCTCGAAATGAGGCCTTTTCTGTTTTAAAAAGTAACGTTAAACCGCAAAATTGGATTCGAGTAGTACGGGCTGTAAGAGTTATCGGTAATTACCCATAATACCATAAAATTCACGGCAGCTTTTCGTCCTATCCACTGCTTCCATCCCCCTCCAACCAAATAAATATTACTCCATGTTTTCCCTTCATCTGCAGTAGCATCAAAATAGTGCCTATCGTAATAAAGTCCTTCGTACTCGCCCTGAAGTATTATGCCGCCATGCAGATTTACATTAAAGGCTTCATAAAAATCGGGAATTGGCATAATCTGCGTAAACGCAGAAAATCCCCATATATTTGTACTTTGTGGCTCTGTTGAACCGTTAGCCATATCGAAACGATCTTTTCGATATGTATAACGACCTCCCACGCCAACCGACCATTGAGGTAATACCCATATTCCACCAAGCGGAGCAATATCAATTTGCGTAACCCTGCTCCCTATAGTTAATCCCAATGTGCCTCCAAAAAATAGCCTATCGGAAAACCTATCGTACTCACCATGTTCTTTTTGAGCAAATAGCGATTGAGTTGCAAGAACAAGGATAACTATTAGCGTATTTTTTACATGATTCATATTCGAAATTATTGATACAAAACAAATATAAATTATTGATACAAAACGACTATACTACCAAATGTTAAATTGTATGTATTGGCACTAATCAAACCATAATAAAATTTGCGTGCAACTATAATTAAAATCAATATTTAATAAACATTTTCTTAAAGAAAACCTGTTTCAACATCTAAAAATATTAGTTTTATAACTTATATTGATGTGCTAAAATAAGAATTATGAATATTGTTATAACAGGTGCTTCGCGTGGAATTGGGTTCGAAGTAGCCCGAAAATTTGCCAGTAATGGTAAGCATACAATTATATCAATTGCACGAAATACTAACGGGTTAAACAACCTAAAAGAATTGTGCAGTAAAACAGAATCGCAACTTGTTACAATTGCCTTCGACCTAAAACATACGGATAAGTACAAAACCGAACTATTACCACTAATCAGCAATCAAGTTAAGCAAGTTGACATTCTGATTAATAACGCCGGTTATTTAATCAACAAACCTTTTGGTAAACTGACCATTCCTGAAATAGAGGATATGACAACCGTAAATTTCATATCGGCTGCTACATTAATTCAAACCTTGCTTCCCTTAATGGCTAAAGGCAGCCATGTTGTTAGCATAAGCAGTATGGGAGGTTTTCAGGGAAGCCAAAAGTTCCCAGGATTATCAATTTACTCCTCTACAAAAGCAGCATTAGCATCGCTTACCGAATGCTTAGCCGAAGAATACAAGGAAAATGGAATTGCTTTTAACTGCTTAGCGCTAGGAGCTACAAACACCGAAATGTTCAGGGAAGCTTTTCCCGGATTTTCGGCACCGTTAAAAGCGGAAGAAATGGCCAATTTCATTGTCGATTTTGCACTAAAAGGAAACAAATACTTCAACGGCAAAATTTTGCCAGTATCTTCGACTACTCCATAAAAAATAAAAAAGGAGACCCAAAAGCCTCCTTTTTTATGCTAACTATACTCAAAAACTATTTGTATTCTTTCGATTTTACTTCACCTCTAAGAACCATTAACCCGTTCATGGCAAGGGCTTTCATTTCATCCTCACCGGGATAAACAAAAACAGGAGCAATAAACTCAACCATATTTTTTACGTAATCGACAAGGTCAGGATTATGGGCAATTCCTCCGGTAAGCAATATTGCATCAACCTTACCTTTTAAGACCACAGCCATAGAACCAACGGCCTTGGCTATATTGTAAGCCATGGCATCCTGTATAAGTTTTGCCTTAGCATCGCCCTTGCGAGCCCTCATTTCGATTTCGTAGGCATCGTTAGTTCCCGTATGAGCGGTAAGACCTCCCTTTCCGTTAATTATCTTCTTTACTTCGTCGAAAGTATATTCCCCACTAAAACACAACTCTGCCAACTGACGAGCTGGTAAAGAGCCAGAACGATCAGGGGAAAATGGACCATCGCCATCCAGCGCATTGTTAACGTCAATTACCCTGCCCTTATAATGAGCGCCTACCGATATTCCTCCTCCCAGATGGCCAACAATCAGATTTAACTCTTCATACTTTTTACCAACCGATTTAGCATAAGTGCGGGCAATGGCCTTTTGATTTAATGCGTGAAATATTGAAATACGTTTAAACTTAGGGTGTCCGGCTATTCTGGCAACATCCTCCAATTCATCAACAACAACAGGGTCGGCAATATAAGCTTTTACCGAAGGTAACATTTTAGCAATATCATCGGCTATTAAACCGCCCAAGTTACTGGCATGTTCGCCTGTTATGCCGATACGCAAATCGGCCTTCATTTGCTCGTTTACCTCATAAACACCAGACTCGATTGGTTTAACTAATCCACCCCTGCCAACAATGGCCGAAAGTTTGTTAATGTCTATCCCGTCATCTTTTAATTCTTTTAGAATGATTTCCTTTCGAAAATCAAACTGATCGGTAACATTCTTAAATTTTGCCAATTCCTCAACCGAATGCCTTATAGTCTTTTGGAATATATTTGTTTCGTTTTGAAAAATGGCAATTTTAGTTGAAGTTGATCCGGGATTTATCGCCAGTATATAAAAATCTTTCATTTACTAAATCTATCTATAATGTTTTAATCTACTTTGCAGCGTTAGCAGCTAGTGCAATTGAATACATTTTCGATTTAACGCTATCGCCTCTCGAAGTTAAAACACAAGGAACCTTTGCTCCCATAACCATAGCGCCTAATTCGCCATTGCCCAACTTTGTACATGTTTTGAAGAAAACATTACCGGCTTCAATATTCGGGAACAAAATACAATCTGCATCTCCAGCAACACTGGTAGTAAGCTTCTTAATTTGTGCAGATTCTTTATCAATAATTACATCCAACGCTAATGGCCCATCAACAATGGCACCTTTTATTTGACCACGATCGGCCATTTTCGAAATTATTGCAGCATCGATACATGCAGGCATTGCTGCTAACATTTGCTCGGTAGCAGCGTTTATAGCAACCTTAGGTTGTTCGATACCCAACGAATGTGCTACTCTAATTAAATAGTTGGTTATAGCTATTTTTTGCTTCAAATCCGGAGCAGGAATAATCGCAACATCTCCAACAATTAGCAATTTATGGTAATTAGGAGCCTCTATAACGGTAACGTGGCTAAGAACGGCTTTTGGAGGTAAAAGTCCTTTTTCTTTATCAAGGATAGCGTGCATGTACTTATCGGTGCTAACCAAGCCCTTCATTAATACATCACCTTCACCATTATTAATTAACTCAACAGCTTTACGAGCGGCTTTATTTTCATCGGCTTCCTGAACAATATGAAATTTGGAAGGATCGATTTTATTTTCAGCACAAACCTTTTTCATTGTTGGCTCATCACAAACAAGAGTGGCATCTATAATACCCATATCAACAGCCATACTAACGGCTTCGATAGTGTGAGCATCGTTTGCGTATGCTGCTACCAACCTTTTACGAGGTTTGCTACGTACTATATCAAATAGTTGATCTAACTTTTCTACTTTCATGGCTTTTTCTCCTATTGTTTTTTGTGATACAATTATTTTTTCAACCCGTTGATAATGTTTACGGTATCCGTTGCGATTACCAACTCTTCGTTTGTAGTAATAACCATTACTTTTACCCTAGAGTTGGGTTTTGTTAAAATTTTGTCTTTTCCTCTTACACCGCGGTTTGCTTCTGGGTCGAAATCTATTCCCATAAAATCGAGCGCAGAGGAGACTTTTTCACGCAACACAAAATCGTTTTCACCAATGCCACCAGTAAAAATAATTAAATCAACACCATCCATTGCTGCTGCATACGAACCAACAAACTTTTTAACACGATAGTAGTACATGTTTAAAGCTAACTGTGCACGTTTGTTTCCTTCAGCGGCAGCATTTTCAATGTCTCGCATATCCGACGATAAACCTGAAATTCCACTAACCCCGCTTTTCTTGTTTATCAAATCGTTAACTTCCTGTACTCCAAGTTTTTCCTTTTCGGCAATATAAAGCAATACGCTAGGGTCAACGTCACCACTACGAGTCCCCATCATAAGGCCTTCAACCGGAGTAAAGCCCATAGAAGTATCTATTGATTTTCCGTTTTGAATAGCAGCTACGGAAGCTCCATTTCCTAAATGACAAGTAATTATTTTTTGCTTATTAAAATCAACGCCCAAAATGTTACAAGCTTTTTGAGCTACATATTTATGACTGGTTCCGTGGAAGCCATATCTACGAACCCTGTATTTTTCGTAATATTCATAAGGAATTGCGTATAAATATGCAAAATCAGGCATCGTTTGGTGGAATGATGTATCGAAAACGGCAACCTGTGGAACATCGGGTAAAAGATGTTGCATAGATTCGATTCCCTTTAAATTTGCAGGGTTATGTAAAGGTGCCAATTCGCTACATTGCCCAATTTCGTTCTTTACCTTCTCGTTTATTAATATGCTGGAAGTAAAAAATTCACCACCATGTGCAACCCTATGACCAACAGCCTTAATTTCATTAAGGGTTGAAATAACACCATGATTAGGATCGACCAAAGCTTTGAGAATAAGGTTAATTCCAACAGTGTGATCGGGAATATTAGTTACCAACTGGTATTTGTCTTTCCCTTCGGGCTTATGCGTAAGGATTGCATCAGAGAATCCTACACGCTCTACAAGTCCTTTGGCCAACAGTTGGTTTTCGTTCGCCATGTCAATTAATTGATACTTGATAGAGGAACTTCCACAATTTAAAACGAGTACATTCATTTTATTATTTATTTGACAATCAGATAATTAATAGCATTTATTAAAATCATCGCAAAATTATAAATAAAACTTCACGTAAGAAAAGACATTAACCAATTTTATACAAGTTAAAAGCTTGAATTCCAATTAAGCTTAAACTTTTTACTACTTAAACGGCTGGTTTTAATGGCAATTAGATAAAAAAATGTTTTTCAACAGGTCGATTTAATTAATACTTCCGATATATTTCTGATTTATTAAATTTGTTAGGTTTGCATAAAAAATAAAGCCATGCTTTCAGATTTAGAAAAACACCTAAAAAAAGTTTCGGACTTACTCGATGGGGAAATTCGATGGGATAATTCAACACTATTACAGTATGCCACCGATGCCTCGGCATATAAAGAAAAACCATTGGCAGTTGCATGGCCCAAAACTAAAAACGACATAGTTCAACTTATAAACCTCGCCGCAGAGTTAAATATTGGATTAATTCCAAGAGCAGCTGGAACTTCCCTTGCTGGACAAGTTGTTGGATGTGGTATTGTTGTTGATATTTCGAAGCATTTTAAGAACATCACAAGCATAAATAAAGAAAAAAAGGAAGTTACCGTTGAACCTGGCGTTATTTTGGATGAACTTAACATGGTATTAAAGCCATACGGTTTATTCTTTGGCCCGGAAACTTCCACTGCCAGCCGTTGTAACATTGCTGGAATGGTAGGTAATAACAGCTGTGGATCGCACTCGTTAATATACGGGAGTACTCGCGATCACCTAAAGTCGGTAAAAATGTTGTTAGATGATGGAATGGAGTACGAGTTTAAAGATATAAGCAAAGCAGAATTTGACGCCAAATGTACCCAAGACAATATAGAAGGAAGCATATACCGCTATTTTAAAGCACTTTTGACAAGCAAAGAAAATAGGGAACTAATTATTAACAATAGTCCGGATTCCTCGGTAAAAAGAAGAAACAACGGCTATGCCTTAGATTGTTTGGCTCAAAACCCATTCTGGAAAAATGAAAGTGCTCCTTTGAATCTTGCAAAAATAGTTGCTGGAAGCGAAGGTACTTTCGGAATTGTAACGGAAATAACGCTTAACCTTCTTCCCTTACCTCCTAAGGAAAAAGCTATCGTTCCGGTACATCTTACCACACGCGAACAAGCCTTTAATGCTAACTTAATAGCGCTAAAATATAGTCCTTCGGCAGTCGAACTAATGGATAATGTAATTCTCAGCTGCACCAAAGGGAACATCGAACAGCAAAAAAACAGGCAATTCGTTCAAGGCGATCCGGGAGCAATACTAATAGTAGAGTTCTATTCCGATACCCAAGCAGATATTGAAGAAAAAGCCAAGGCTATGGAAGCAGAAATGCGGCAAAACGGTTTTGGTTACTATTTCCCAATAATTTGGGGTGAAGAAACCAAGAAGGTTTGGAACTTGCGAAAGGCAGGGCTGGGTGTTTTATCAAACGTTGAAGGTGATGCTAAGCCCGTTTCTCTTGTCGAAGATACCGCGGTACCTGTAGAAAAACTACCCGAATACATGGATGAGTTTGCCCAAATAATGAAAGCAAACGGTCTCGATTGCGTTTACCATGCACATATAGGAACAGGGGAACTTCATCTACGACCCGTTTTAAACCTTAAAGACCCAAAAGATGTTGAACTTTTTCGCAAGGTCGGTCACGAAGTCGCCTTGCTGGTTAAAAAGTATAAGGGTTCGCTAAGCGGCGAACATGGGGACGGAAGGCTTCGGGGGGAATTCATTCCTCTTATGGTTGGCGAACAGGTTTTCCACATGATGTGCGATGTAAAAAAGGTATTCGACCCGAAAGGCATTTTCAACCCCGGAAAAATTGTGAACACACCTCCAATGAATACTCACTTGAGGTATAAACCGGGGCAGCCTGATAGAGAGATTTCAACAATATTCAGCTTTAAAAGAGTTAAGGGAATACTTCGGGCTACGGAAAAGTGTAACGGTTCCGGCGATTGCCGAAAAACGCACCTTTCAGGCGGTACACTTTGCCCCAGTTACATGGCAACTTTAAACGAATCCAATACAACCAGAGCACGGGCTAACCTTTTAAGAGAGTTTTTAACCAACAGCCCTAAGAAAAATCCGTTCGACCATAAAGAACTTTACGAAATACTCGACCAGTGTTTATCGTGCAAGGGCTGTAAAAGCGAGTGTCCTTCGAGCGTTGATATGGCAAAATTAAAAGCCGAATTTCTTCAACATTGGTACGATAAACACGGAATACCTATTCGAAGCCGTTTAATAGCGTACATCACCCACATTTATCGATTTGGCTCACTAATGCCGGGAATAACAAATTTTGTGCTTAAAAACAAAATTACTTCCGGAATTATGATGCGCACGTTTGGATTTGAACCCCAACGAACAATGCCGCTTTTAAGCAAAACAACGCTGAAAAAATGGTACAAAAAGCACAAGGCTACAAGTGTATATCCAAATGGAACTGTTTACCTTCTCCCCGACGAGTTTACCAATTTTAATGATGCTCACATTGGAATAAAAGCAATTGAATTGCTAAACAAACTAGGCTACAGAGTCGAAATTCCCGATATTCTGGAAAGCGGAAGAACATACATTTCCAAAGGGTTACTGCGAACAGCCAAACGACTTGCCAACCGTAACATCGACACGCTCAAAAGCCTCATTAACGAAAACACGCCCCTAGTAGGTATTGAACCGTCTGCAATTTTAAGTTTCCGCGACGAGTATCCCGATTTGGCTACCGACGATAATATTGACGCTGCAGAAAAACTGGCAAAAAACGCCTTCCTCTTCGAAGAATTCTTTATGCGTGAGGTTGAAAAGGGAAAAATATCCGAAACCCAGTTTACGGATAATTATTTACAGATAAAATTACACGGACATTGCCAGCAAAAAGCTGTGGCATCAACAACACAAACGCGCAGAATGCTGTCGTTTCCTGTAAATTACTCGGTTACCGAAATTCCCAGCGGATGTTGCGGAATGGCAGGTGCTTTTGGGTATGAAAAAGAACACTATGAGTTATCATTAAAGGTTGGAGAACTTGTTCTTTTTCCCGAAATTCGTAAAACATCGAACGAAGTTATAATTGCAGCACCTGGAACCAGCTGCAGGCATCAAATTGCCGATGGAACAGGCAGAACAGCATATCACCCTGTTGAAATAATGTACAACGCACTAAAAACTGCAGACCAATAGCCAATGCACATCATACTAATATACCTTGGCATAATAGTAGGCATATTTCTCGAAGGTGAAATTATCATGATTTCATCGGTTATTGCAGCGCATAACGGATACTTAAATATATGGCTAGTGCTATTATTGGGGTTTCTAGGAACTCTCGTCTCGGACAACTTTTACTTTGCCTTAGGCCGGAAAAAAGGTAAAAAGTGGCTGCATAAAAACCAGCGACTTCTAAAAAAAGTTGATATTGTAGAATATCAACTAAATAAACACGCCGTGCTAATTTTTATTGGATATCGCTTTTTATATGGCTTTAGAGCGATAACTCCACTTGTAATCGGGGTTAGTAATATTAAAACAAGTAAGTTCGTTATATATAGTATTTTAAGTACATCAATTTGGACTGTAACTTATGGAACATTAGGTTACCTTTTTGGCGAAATCGTAAAAAAATATTTAGGACATATTGAAAATATCGAAAAATACTTTTTTGCAGGCGTTATTACAATTGCCTTAGCAATACTTGTAATACAAATAAGGAGAAGGAAAAAAGAGTTTAACTAGCCGTATTAATTGTTAATTATCAAAATGTTAATCAATATTGATAATAATATTTTTACCTTATTACAAATAATAGTTATCCCTTCCTTAATTATTCAAAATAAATTGTAACTTGCTTTAGAATCAACTAAACCAATTGTTTAACTTAAAACCAAAGTCTCATGAAACTAAAAGTTACACATCAGGAAAGATACTCTCGCTTGGAGTTACTATTAAGATTTATTTTCGGTTCAATCTACATCTATTTACCTCATGGATTTTTGCTAATTTTTGTTAGCATTTGGGGGTTTATCCTTAAGGTTATCGCTTTTTGGGCCATTCTTTTTACCGGAAAATATCCAAAAAGTTTATTCGAGTTTCAGGTTGGGTTACTCCGCTGGGGGTTACGACTAAAGGCCAGAATGTTCAATGTTTCCGATGGCTATCCTGCCTTTGGTATTAAAGGCACCGACGAACACACATCGTTGGAAGTAGAATACCCCGAAAGTGTTAGTCGTGGAATGATGCTGGTTCGCTTCTTCTTTGGAAGTATTTACGTTTACATACCCCATTATTTCATTCTTTTCTTCCGCGCAATTTTCGTAAATATTCTGTGGTTCTTAGCATTTTGGATTGTGCTGTTTACAGGAAATTTCCCTGAATCGTTCCATAACTGGATTGTAGGACAAATGCGATGGACAACACGAATTGCTTTATACATGAGTTATATGACCGAAAAATATCCGGCATTTACAGGTGATGAATTATCTGACGAAGTATAATTTTTCTAATAATTTTTTCTACTTTCGGCAACAGGCATCTTTTTTAGGTGTCTGTTGTTTTTTAACAAATCAAAAACTTATTCACTATGGAACTTTATCCTATTCCACAACCAACCGAAATTTCTGAAAGAGAAAAGGAAGATGCTATGGGGGCCTATTTAATGATGTTTGCTTCGGCAGCACTGGGCTTACCATTTCCAATATTCAACTTAATTGCATCGGTTATTTACTACTTCGTAAACAAATCGAAAGGCCGTTTTGTGCAATTCCACTCACTTCAATCGCTTTACTCCCAACTACCTGTATCCATACTTAATAGCATATTGGTTATTTGGGCTCTAGTAAACTGGATAAAAAATCACCCTTTTACTAACCTTTTTTGGGGATTACTCTTTACCGCAATTATATTCAACATAGTTTACTTCATATTCAGTATTGTTGGCGCTGTTAAGGCTCATAACGGTCGGTTTTACTACTTTTTATTCTTCGGCAAATTATCCTTTATTCAGGCCTACAGAAAAAAAGACGCTCCTAAAGCAAACGAACTGGTAAACGAACCTCCCAAGTTTTAACAATGAAAAAGGTATTTGTAGAATTACTAATCTTACTAGGCATAGGCGGCATCCTGTGGGCAATTTTTGCCCTCGTAATTAAACTGCCGGAACGACCAACTCTTATTTCTGCTGAAACGGAAAAGGCCATAGGAAGTAAAATGTACAACCAAATACTTGAAATGAATGGTTATGAAGCAATTAATAACCAAATTATAGATTCAATACTGTTGGCTACCGAGGATTCTTTAATGGCAAACTTGCCTAATTCGCAATTCACCTATAATATTTCCATTGTAAATAGCGAAACGGTAAACGCATTTGCACTGCCGGGAGGTTATATTATCATCACAAAAAAAATGGTTCAACTATGCGATACACCCGAAGAATTACTATCGGTAATTTGTCATGAAATTGGACATATCGAAAAAAGACATGTAATTACAAGATTAGTTAAAGAAGTTGGTTTGAAACTATTGACTTCCAACGATAGTTACGTTTCCGGAGAAATTGCCCGTCAACTTTTATCGCAAAAGTTTAACCGCTCACAGGAAGAGGAAGCCGACATGTTTTCGTGCAGCCTTATGCTAAAAATGGGCTTAGAACCCAGAACTTTGGCTACGGTTTTTCGAAAATTGAAAGAACAAAACAGCAATAACGAACTTCAAAATTTTGAGTTGATTTCATCGCATCCAAATCTTGATAAACGAATTAGTTACGTTCTCGCGTACAAAATACCCCATAACTTTAAAGCGCAAAAATCATCTCTAAACCTGAACCTACTAAAGGAAGAAATTTCCAATAACTGACAAAATATCTAGATTCTACTTGTCAAAATTTGATTTAAAATTGAATACAAGTTATCCCTTGCTATTGGTTTAGAAAGGTAGAAGTTACAACCGACGCTGATAGCCTTTTCGCTTTCGTTAGCCATAGCATAAGCAGTTTGGGCAATGATAATAACATCACTATTAAACCTCCGAATTTCCTTTACAGCATCGTAACCTCCCAACACGGGCATTTTCACATCCATCAGTATAATATCCACAACGTTGCTGTTTTTCATTAATACTAACGATTCGTTCCCATTCTTTGCCCATAAAACATTTGCACCTGTTGGCTTAAGCATCTCGTTTAGCAGCATGTAACTATGTTTATCGTCCTCTGTAATTAAAATAGTCTTTTTGGACAAATTGGGTGTGGTCGTAATGTTTTTAACACCATGGCCAACTTTATCGGCCTCTACGAATGGAAGCGTAAAAAAGAACGTTGTTCCTACACCCTCTTTAGATTCGAACCAAATTTTACCTCCCATTAACTCTACTATCGATTTACAAATTGGTAATCCTAAGCCAGTTCCTTCGTGTTTCCGATTATACCGATTATCGACCTGTCCAAACTTTTCGAAAATCAACTGATTAAATTCTGAAGGAATACCAATCCCCGAATCTTTAACATAAAATAAAAGGTTTTGACCTTCAACTTTATAGCCGAAATCTATTTCGCCGTTAAATGTAAACTTAATGGCATTGCTTAGCAAGTTATTCAACACCTGCGCCAGCCTCGATTCATCGGAAATAACCCAATCCGAATTATCGGGTAAGCCCTTAGTTGCAACAAAGTTTATGTTTTTACTACTAGCATTCTGGTAATGAAGATTGTAAAGTTCTTCGATAGTGTTATTTAAACTAAACTTTTCGTTGTTAATTTTTAGCTGTTTTGCTTCTATTTTCGAAATATCAATAATATCGTTAATTACATTTAGCAACCGTTTGGAT
The DNA here is from genome assembly GCA_020636845.1 of Bacteroidales bacterium. Classification (GTDB taxonomy): domain Bacteria; phylum Bacteroidota; class Bacteroidia; order Bacteroidales; family Tenuifilaceae; genus JACJXD01. The sequence goes on from JACJXD010000001.1 coordinate 348,146, forward strand.
CCAGTATTTATAATGCCAATGTACTCTTTCGTGACTTCTGGACTATAGTCCTTTGTTAGCAACAGATTAGAAAAACCCTGTATCGCATTCATTGGAGTTCTAATTTCGTGCGACATGTTTGCCAAGAATGCAGATTTTAACATGTTAGCCTCTTCGGCCTTTTCCTTTGCCAACTTTAACTCCTCTTCAACCTTTTTTCTATAATCAATCTCTGCAATTAAGCGCGAATTTATCCCTCGAACGCTTCGGTTATTATGCAAAATAAGCCCTAAAACAATGGTAATTAAAACCGATACAATAAAGCTGAATATGAATAAGTTAGATTTTAGTATCTGTTGCTTTCTCCAACCCAATTTAGGAATTGCTATTAATCTCCATTTTCCCCCAGGAATATCAACATTAACAATAATCGGGTTTTGATTTAGTAACTCTGCTTTTCCATAAAAAACATTTCCTAATTCGCCTGTCGCATCTTCACCCTGAATGGCAATTGAAAGATTCGATGCAGATGTCACTCCTGCTGAATTTAAAATACCATTGTAGTAAGCAACTATAGATGCTATTCCCCAATACCTTTCTGGTTTCTCTTTTTTTGCTTCAATATAAATAGGCGTTCTTTGAATTAATCCAATTCCTCCCTGAACTAGATTCACAGGCCCTGCAATTATTGGTGCTTTTGTCTCCATTGCCCTTTTCACAGAACTCCATTGGCTTTTGTTTTCGGGGTAATAAAGTCCGTAAACTTTTTCGTTGCTTTCTACCGGAAATACCATAAAAACCCTATTATCGGGCGCTAAAGCTATATTCCGAATGTTATGGCATTCGTCCAATGCCATTTTTCCTAAAGCATTGAACTGCTCCTGCGTAATATAGCCTTGAAACCTTATGAGATGAATTATCCCTTCCGTTAAATTAAAAGTAGATCGAATTTCCCCTTCTAACCTCTTACCTAGTATATTAATTTCCGTTAATACGCGCATTCTCTCATCAGATTGCTTTTTCTGAAAATCGATTCGGGCAGCGAAAAAACTAATTGCCATTAACAAGGAAAAGATGGAAACTAGTAAGAAAAAAGATAAATAATGGTGAGTTCGGTCTTGATTTTTCATTGCAATATGTTTCTACACAACATACAAATGCTTGAACAAAGTAAGAAAAATTACAATAAATAAACCATTCTATATAGATATACTTTTGCTTTTTTAATCAAAAAAACAAAAACACCATTGCAATTAATTTGGCAATGGTGTTTTTATAAAGTACCCGGAAAATATCCTCTTAAACCAAGATTAGTTTAACAAATCGTACATCGCCTTTCCTATATCGGCTAACGATTCTACCACCGTAAGCCCACATTCTCTCATAATTTTCATTTTTGCAGCAGCAGTATCGGCCGAGCCTCCAATTATGGCACCAGCGTGACCCATTCTACGGCCCTTTGGAGCTGTTTGCCCGGCAATAAATCCAACAACCGGTTTTGTTCCATACTCCTTTATCCATCTGGCTGCGTCGGTTTCCATGCTACCACCAATTTCACCAATTATAATTATTCCGTGTGTATCGGGATCGTTCATTAACAGTTTAACGGCTTCAACCGTAGGCGTTCCAATTATTTGATCCCCCCCAATACCTATGCACGTACTCTGTCCAAGGCCTAACTTGGTCAACTGATCAACCGTTTCGTACGACAATGTTCCTGAACGGGATATTACTCCAACATGCCCCTTCTTATGAATAAAACCAGGCATAATTCCAACCTTTGCTTCTCCCGGCGTAATAACACCCGGGCAATTGGGTCCTATTAATCTGGTTTCCGGATGATCGCTTAAAATATGTTTAACTCGCACCATATCGGCTACTGGAATACCTTCGCTAATGCATGCAACCAACTTAATTCCTGCTGCTGCGGCTTCTATAATTCCATCGGCAGCATAAACTGGCGGTACAAATATTACGGAAACATCTGCCCCTGTGGCTTCAACAGCATCCAAAACCGTATTAAAAACCGGAAGGTTTAAATGCGTTTGCCCTCCTTTACCAGGAGTAACCCCCCCAACTACATTTGTTCCGTATTCTATCATTTGCGAAGCATGAAAGGTTCCTTCGCTTCCAGTAAATCCTTGAACAATTACCCGAGAATTTTTATTAACAAGTACGCTCATTTAATTAACTGTTTTTTAGTGAGTTAACAAAATACATGCTGTAAAGTTATGTTTAAGGGCATGTTTTTAAAATTAGGTTCAAACGTAATGCTTTTTATACAAATTTCCAATGTCTTTTGATTGCAAAAAGATTAAATTTTAAAAGATTTTTCCGACAGCATTTTTTAGTACCTTGTGAGGTAAAATGTAGAATATCGGCATCATCATAATTCACTATAAACTAATTTAATATGAATAAAGTAACCCCAAAACTTGAGAATCTTGGCGAAATTTTTCCCGACAATTGGTCCGAAGAGCAGAAGGCAAAGGGAAAAACAATTTTTCTAAAATATCTAAGCGAAAAAGCGCACAAATTTTATGGCGGCAAAGTACAAATTGCCCCCAAAGCGCCTGTTTTAGGGTTTAACTGGTTTAATGTTTGGTACACTCCCGGTGTTTCAAAAGTATCTACAACCATTAGGGACAACAACGACGCCTCGTTTGAACTTTCAAACAGGGGAAATTTGGTTGCCGTGGTAAGCGATTCCACACGAGTTCTTGGCGATGGCGATTGCACCCCTCCGGGAGGACTTGGCGTTATGGAAGGAAAAGCCTTTTTGATGAAATACTTGGGAGGTATAGATGCTGTAGCACTCTGTGTGGATAGCAAAGGGAAAGACGGCAAAAACGATCCTGAAAAAATCATCGAATTCGTTAAAATGTGCCAGCACAGCTTTGGAGCGGTAAACCTTGAGGATATTTCGCAACCAAATTGTTACCGAGTACTCGATGCTCTTCGCGAAGAATGCACAATTCCCGTTTGGCACGACGATGCTCAGGGAACGGCTTGTGTTACCCTTGCCGGATTGCTTAACGCGCTAAAACTTGCCAACAAAAAACTAAGCGATGTCCGTATTGTATTTTTTGGTGCAGGCGCTTCGAACACAACCATTGCACGACTAATTATTACCGATGGCGGCGATCCAAAAAAAATGGTAATGTTCGATTCAAAAGGAACTCTTCATCGTAAACGCGAAGATATTAAAGCCGATAAACGTTTCTATCGAAAATGGGAAATTTGCGAACAAACAAACCCTAACTGCATAAAAACCATGGAAGAGGCTATAAAGGATGCGGATGTGCTTATATCCCTTTCTACTCCGGGCCCCGACACAATTAAGCAGGATTGGGTAAAACTGATGGCAAACAAATCGGTTGTGTTTGCCTGTGCCAATCCTGTTCCCGAAATATACCCTTATGCAGCCAAGGAAGCCGGGGCATATATTGTTGCCACGGGACGTGGCGATTTTCCCAATCAAGTTAACAACTCCATTGGTTTTCCAGGAATATTAAAGGGAGCTTTACTTGTTCAAGCATCAAAAATAACGGATAATATGGCTATTGCCGCAGCACACTCTTTGGCCAATTACGCCGAGAAGCGTGGAATTAATGTTGAAAATATCGTTCCGACTATGGACGAAGCCGACGTTTTCCCTGTTGAAGCTGCAGATGTTGCCACTCAGGCAATTAAAGATGGTGTTGCGCGAAAGCCCATGAGTTGGGAAGACGCTTACAATGCTGCTAAAAAGGATATTGAATATTCTCGCTCTATGGCTCAATCGCTTCACGATAATGGATTTATTGCTGATCCACCATCCGAAATGCTCGACGAAGCCTTGCAATGGACTATTTCACAAATTGAAAAATAGTAAGACAAAAAAAGCCCCTTAAAACGGGGCTTTTTTATTCTAATCTTTTATTGGCTTAAACGTTCCTGATTTTAATAACTTTAAATATCCATCGGCTTCAGCCTTCATAACAGGAAACAGCATAAGTAATGCTATAAGATTGGGAATAGTCATAAAGGTTATAACCATATCAACAAAATGCCAAACCAAATCTATTCCCCAAACTGACCCAAAGAACACGAAAAGGGTAAAAACATAGTAATATATTTTAATCGCCTTATCTCCAAATACATATTGCACGGTTCGTGTTCCATAGTACGACCAACTTATAATGGTTGAAAAAGCAAAAAGAAGCAAACTTATGGCAACTAAATGCCTAGCTATAAAACCTATGCCAATTTTTCCAAGCCCTTCTTCAAATCCGGCAACGGTCATTCCAACTCCTTTAACTGCCCCATCAATATGCCAAACACCGGTAAGTACGATAACCAATGCTGTAAGTGTACAAATAATAATAGTATCGATAAAAGGCTCCAGTGAAGCAACAAAGCCCTCACGCATAGGATACTCCGTTTTAGCCGCAGCATGTGCCATTGGAGCGGAACCTTGTCCAGCCTCGTTCGAAAACAATCCCCTGCGAACGCCCCAAATCATTGTCATAAAAAATGTAGAACCAACAAAGCCCCCTGTCGCTGCCTGGCCTGTAAATGCACTTTTCACAATTAATGCAAAGGCTCTAGGAATATCGGCATAGTGTATTCCAATAACCACAATCGCAGAAACAAAGTATAAGACTGCCATTATAGGTACAAGCCTAGAAGTTACATTAGCTATTCGTTTTATTCCTCCCACAACTACTAAAAAAACCAACAACGAAATAGCCAAACCTGTATATACAACGGGAATGCTGTAACTAGTATTTAGCACATCGGCAATTGAATTAGCCTGAGCCATATTTCCTGTTCCTAACGAGCAAAGTATTCCGGCAAATGCAAAAAAGATTGCAAGTCGTTTTGCCCAGACGCCAAGTTTATCCTTCAACCCTCTTTCTATATAGTACATTGGACCTCCCGACACAGACCCGTCGGCATTTATTTTTCTATACTTTTGAGCAAGTGTACACTCTACCATTTTTAACATCATGCCAAAAAATCCCGTAACCCACAGCCAGAAAATAGCTCCCGGACCTCCAAAGTAAATGGCAAGCGTTACACCAACAATATTACCAGTTCCTACCGTTCCGGACAACGCAGTTGTTAATGCCTTAAAATGACTCACATCACCTGTATCGGTATGCTTGCTGTACTTTCCCTTTACAAGATCGATTGCATGACGAAAACGTGTTACCTGAAGAAACTTTAATCGAATGGAATAGTATATTCCTGTTGGCACAAGTAACGCCAAAATCAAATATCCGCCCACGTACTCATTGTAAAGTTGTATTACATGGTCGAAGGCTTCCAAAAAAGCATTCATTTTTAATTGGTTTAGGTTTGGTAGATTTGGTTAAGTTTAGTGGATAAAAATAATTTTTTGAAAGAAAATACACAAATTTCAACACATTCATTACCTGTAACGCTAAGGTAATATTAATAATAACGATAACTTTGCAAGCATAAACATCTTAAAAATGAATACCGATACAACCATAGTTGCAATTGCCACTCCTCCGGGAATGGGTGCTATTGCAGTTATTCGCTTAAGCGGAAACCTAGCCATTTCTATTGTTGACTCAGTTTTTGTTTCAAATAGTAAATCGAAAAAGTTAAGCAAACAAAAAGCCTATACAATTCACTATGGTTCTATCGTTGATGGCAACAGAGTAATCGACGATGTGTTGGTATCGATATTTAAAGCACCGCACTCCTACACCGGCGAAAATATTGCAGAGGTTTCGTGTCACGGTTCAGTAGTAATCCAGCAGCAACTGCTCGAACTATTTGTTCGTCAGGGCGCTCAAATGGCAAAACCAGGCGAATTCACCCTTAGAGCATTTTTAAATGGAAAGTTAGACCTTTCGCAGGCCGAGGCTATTGCCGACCTAATTGCATCGACCAGCGAGACTGCCCGACGAGTAGCCATGCACCAAATGCGCGGAGGCTTTTCCAATAAACTGGCAGAACTACGCGAACAACTATTAAAATTCACCTCGCTAATAGAACTGGAACTGGACTTTGCCGACGAAGATGTGGAGTTTGCCAACCGCAATGATTTAGTTGCCCTTATTAATAGCATACTAGCAGAAATAAACAAGTTGGCGTCTTCGTTTAGCTTGGGAAATGCAATAAAATCGGGAATTCCTGTTGCCATTGTAGGGAAACCGAATGTTGGCAAATCAACCTTGCTAAACCGTTTACTTAACGAGGAGAAAGCCATAGTATCGGAAATAGCCGGAACAACCCGCGACACCATTGAGGATACCATTCACCTTAACGGGCTAAACTTCAGATTTATCGACACTGCCGGACTAAGACAAACCACCAACGAAATAGAATCTATAGGAGTTAAACGTGCTCTAAATAAAATTGAACAGGCTCGTATTATCTTATATCTTGTTGATGCACAGGAAGAAAAAGAAACCATACTGAATGAGGTAAACAAAATTGCTAAAAAAATTACGGATAGTCAGAAATTAATTGTGCTTGTGAACAAGGAAGATAAATCTGATTCTAACCATGTTGCACCGGTAATCGACGAACTTAACGCCCGTAATATTTTAACCATAGCCACATCGGCCAAGTTCGGACAAAATATTGAGGAATTACAGCAAAAATTAGTAGAACTTGGTAAAGTTGATATGCCCGAAAACGAGGATGTTATCGTTACAAATGTTCGTCATTACAACGCCTTAATTAACACACGTAAAAGTTTAGAAGAGGTACTTAAAGGCATACACAACAACATTTCGGAAGAATTTCTATCCATAGATATACGAGAAGCCATCAACTATTTAGGTGAAATTACCGGCGAAATTTCCAACGAAGAAGTCTTAGGCTTCATCTTTTCAAAATTCTGCATCGGCAAATAATCCTTTACAACATTGAATTCCAAATAGAGGTTTGTGCGGAAATATTTTCCATGCGCTCCCCGGCTCCATCTATATCTCCAGGAAAAGGTTGCCATTTTTATTTACTGCTTAAATTAAACCCCTGACAGGGTTTTGAACCCTGTCAGGGGTAATGGACCACCCGCTGCCATTCTCATTTACTGCCTAAATCCCTGACAGGGTTTTAAACCCTGTCAGGGATAAAAAAACTAGAAGACTATATTTGTTTTATAATCATCACTTTAAAAATGATGAAAATATACTTATCTACAATCGATATAGACAATTATTCTATATAAAATTATTTTTACTTAATATTTATTCCATATTTTTCAACAAATACAACAAGTTCTATTTAATCATTGTATCTTGTAAGGATTTTATTCTAATACGATATGATTCAATTTATTTTAAATAACAGGCTGGTAGAAACCGATAAAAAACCGGGAATGAGCCTGCTCGACTACATCCGCTACGAGGTGGGATTGCCAGGAACCAAAGTTGGGTGTCGTGAGGGCGACTGTGGAGCTTGCACCGTTCTAATAGGAGAGCTAAACAACAATAAGGTTGATTACAAAAGTATTGTTTCGTGCCTTACCCCGCTTGTAAATGTACATGGTAAGCATGTTGTAACAATTGAGGGAATAAACCTGGAAAACGACCTTACCCCGGTACAAAAGGCTATGGCCGAAAACGCGGCAACGCAGTGCGGATTTTGTACTCCCGGATTTGTAATGTCGTTTACCGGATTTTGCATGAATCACGAAAAGCCTACAACATCAAGGGCTATAGAATCGGTTGCAGGAAACATCTGCAGATGCACCGGCTATAAGTCCATTCAACGTGCAGCCGAAGATATTACCAGACTAATGCAGGACAAAGACATCAAAAACCCAGTTGACTGGCTTGTAAGTAAAGGCTACCTTCCCAAATACTTTTTATCCATACCCGATAAACTAGCCGAAATTCATTCTAAAACTGAAATTCCCAACAATTCCGAAATAACTGTTGCGGGAGGAACCGACTTGATGGTTCAAAAAAGCGACATTGTTTACGAAAGTACCATAAGGCCAACAAAGGAAATTGAACATCTTCAGAAAATTAAGTTTGAAAATCAAACCTGTATAATTGGAGGTGCGGCAACTGTTACAAGCCTTTTGCAAACCGAAAAACTCCTTCAAAGTATAGATGGATTGAGGGATTACCTAATGCTGGTATCATCGGAACCTGTTCGGAATATAGCAACAATAGCCGGAAACATTGTAAACGCCTCTCCCATTGCCGACCTTAGTATAATGCTTCTTGCGCTCAATGCGCAAATTTCATCGGAAATCGACGGTAAAGTTAATACCCAACCTCTCGACCAACTATACACAGGGTATAAGCAACTGAAATTGCAAAAGGGAGAACTCATAACCGAAATTCGTTTCGAACTACCCAATGCTAATCAACAATTTAACTTCGAAAAAGTAAGTAAACGCCAGTACTTGGATATTGCCAGCGTTAACAGCGCCATGGTAATAAAAGTTGAAAATAATACTATTACGGATTGCCGAATTTCGGCAGGAGGCGTTGCTCCTATTCCACTATACCTTCAGGAAACGTCGCAATTTCTGATTGGCAAGAAAATTTCGGAACAACTTTTCGACGAAGCAAACGATGTAATGCAAAATGAAATATCACCCATTGGCGATGTTCGAGGAACCGTAGAGTATAAACGGCTGCTGCTGAAACAACTCCTATTTGCCCATTTTGCAAAGTTGTTTCCCGATAAAATGAACTAACACGAATTTGTTAAGGATTGCATAAAACCAACGATTTAGAATGAAAAATATAGATTCCATAGGCCATGTAACCGGAAAATCGATTTACTTAGACGACATACCCAACCAGCAAGGCACATTACATGCAGCAATTCTTGGTTCGGCAATTGCTCATGGGAAAATAAAAAACATTAACGTTGACGAAGCCCTTAAACTAAATGATGTTGTTAAAATTATTTTATACACCGATATTCCCGGCGACAATCAAATTGGAGGTATTATTGAAGACGAACCACTTCTTGCCGAAAACGAGGTTCACTACCAAGGCCAGCCTATTGCCATAGTTATTGCCGAAACAGAGCGAATTGCCCATAAGGCGGTAAAACTAATAAAAGTTGATTTCGAAGAATTTTCGGCAGTCGTTGATCCAAGAGAAGCAAAGCAAAAAGGGTTGTTACTCTTTCCTCCGCGAACGTTTAAACTTGGTAATACCGATGAAACATGGAAAGATTGCGCTCATATAGTTGAAGGAAGCGTTGAAATTGGCGGACAGGAGCACATGTACATCGAAACACAGGGTGCTTACGCCTATCCTATTGAAAACGGATATATTAAGGTACACTCATCGACACAAGGGCCTACTGCCGTACAAAAAACGATAGCACGCGTACTTGGCTTACCCATGCACCAAATTGAAGTTGATGTTGTTAGGTTAGGCGGGGCTTTCGGAGGTAAGGAAGATCAAGCATCGGGATTTGCAGCAATGGCTGCATTAGCCTCATACCTGCTAAACAAACCGGTTAAGTTAACCCTCCCGCGTCACGACGATATGCGCATGACCGGGAAACGCCATCCTTACAGTGGCGACTTCAAAATAGGCTTATCTACCGATTTAAAAATTCTTGCATTCGAAACTGATCTATACCAAAACGGAGGAGCGGCATCCGACTTGTCGCCTGCAATTTTAGAGCGTACATTATTTCATTCCACAGGATCATACTATATTCCAAATACTAGGGTAACCGTTTACAGCTGCAAAACTAACCTGCCACCAAACACGGCATTCAGAGGATTTGGTGCTCCGCAAGGAATGTTTGCCATAGAATCGGCCATTGCTAAAGCAGCTGAAACCATAAATGTAAAGGTAATTGACATACAACAAAAAAATCTTCTTGCCGAAAACGACGAATTTCAATATGGGCAAAAGGCTGAAAATGCAAACGCTCAAGAATGCTTCCAATTAGTTAAGGAGAAATTCAACATAGAATCAATTACCAAGGAAATCAATCTTTTCAATCAAAATAACCGCTATACCAAGAAAGGGTATGCTGTTATGCCGCTATGCTTTGGAATATCGTTTACCAATACTTCCATGAATCAAGCCCGAGCTTTGGTTCATATATATCAGGACGGAAGCGTTTCCGTAAGCACAGCTGCCATCGAAATGGGGCAAGGCGTAAACACCAAGTTGGCACAGGTTGCATCTATGGTACTTGGAATCGATACCAATAAAGTTAAAATTCACTCTACCAATACTTCGCGCGTAGCGAACACCTCGCCTACAGCAGCCAGTAGCGGCGCCGATTTAAATGGAAATGCGTTACGCATTGCAGCCAACGCCTTGTTGAACAGACTAAAAGAGGTTGCGGCAGGAATGCTAAAATGCGATGCTAAAAGCATAAGTATTAACAACGAAGAAGTTCTTCAGAATGGAAAACCCAGCGGCATTTCGTGGAAAAAGCTTGTTCTAACGGCACACCTGCAAAGGGTATGTCTTAGCGAAAACGGGCACTATGCAACTCCCGTAATATATTTCGATAAAACTAAGGAGAAAGGTCACCCATTTGCCTATCACGTTTACGGAACCGGAATAATTACCACAACCGTAGATTGCATAAGGGGCACATATAAAATTGACGATGTGCTTATTGTTCACGACTTTGGTAAAAGCATAAATTTAACTATCGATCAAGGTCAAATTGAAGGGGCTGTTGTTCAAGGAATTGGATGGACAACCATGGAAGAGTTGGCTTTCGATAAAAATGGACGTTTACTTTCCAATAGCCTGTCAACTTACAAAGTTCCCGATATACACTTTGCGCCTAATACAATTAAGTGCATTCCCCTTGAAACAGAAGGACATGAACTGGCGGTTATGAGATCGAAGGCCATAGGCGAACCTCCATTTATGTACGGAATTGCAGCATACTTCGCTATTCAGAACGCGATAAAAGCATATAATCCCAATCACAAGTTAAAATTTGACACTCCTATCACTCCCGAAAAAGTGTTGCTTCAACTTTACGAAAAGGAAGACTAACCAAAATACTTTTTGTAATCGTCCCTGCTATTAATATTTGTTAGCACTAACTCGTCGTTTACCGGCATTGGCAAACAGTGGTACCCGGATAAGAAAACCTTAAGGTTTTGTTGGGTATTTGTTTGACTCATAACTTCACTAACCACCTTACCCGAAAGCAAAGCAGGATGTCCCCCTCTGCCGTTAATGGTAGGTTTAATGTAATCAGCGTCATTTCTCAACATATATAGTTGCTGCAGCAAATCTTGAGAAATAAAAGGATTATCAATATTATTCATAAAAATCGAACAACCAGCATCCAAGGCTTTTACCCCCAACCACAACGAATGAAAACGCTCCCACTCGGGATGCGGATTCACCACTATTTTTGTTACCTCGGAAAATGCAAGGTTCTTATCTTCAATCTGCTTTTTTGTCAACGCATTTACAACCAAAATAACGCTATCGCAACCAAAGTTTACAAACTCACTTTCTATCTTTTGAATAAACGTCATGCTGCTGTTATATCGAAGCAATGCCTTAGGAAATCCCATTCGCTCCGATTTGCCAGCAGCCAATATAACAGCCGATATATTTTCTACTTTTTTTATCACTTAAATGATTTTTTACTAAATATCACACATTTACTATTACAAATATAGCAACAGAAATCATTATTATTAGTTTTGTAAAAAAATGAAGAAAACCATGAGCGATAAGTTTTATCCGGTAAGCACCGAACAGCTGTTAAGCACAATTCTTAACGAATACAACCAAAGACAAAGCATTTTTGGAATACCTTCCGAACTATTTTTCAACCCTAAAGACAATCCCGATTTAAGCGTTACCATTTTTAATAAAAAAATTGCCACTCCACTGGGCGTTGCCGCCGGTCCTCAATCCCAAATGGCTCAAAATATTATCGCAGCATGGCTAATGGGATGCCGTTACATTGAGTTAAAAACCATTCAAACCCTGGATGAACTGGAAGTTTCCAAACCCTGCATCGACATGCAGGACGAAGGGTATAACTGCGAATGGTCGCAGGAACTAAAGGTTCAACAGAGTTTTAAAGAATACTTAAAGGCATGGATTATTATACACATTCTGAATCATAAACTAGGCTTAGGAAACACCACTGATACCATTTTTAACATGAGCGTTGGGTACAACCTCGAAGGTATTAAGAAACCAAACGTTCAATGGTTTCTGGATAAAATGGGAAACTGCAAAACTGAGTTATCCGATGAAATTGAAAAAATTAGATATATCTATCCCGATATTCAACACATTGATATTCCTTTCAATATTTCCGACAACATTACCCTTTCCACCATGCACGGCTGTCCGGCAAACGAAATAGAAGATATTGCCCGCTATCTTATTACCGAGCGTAAACTGCACACATTAGTTAAGTTAAACCCCACCCTAATTGGCAGCAGAAATCTTAGAGAGATACTTAACATCAAGTTGAAGTTTAAAACAAACGTGCCGGACATCGCCTTCGAACACGATTTAAAATACTCCGATGCCATTCGAATAATAAAAGCCCTTCAGGTTGATGCTCAAAAGGAAGGTTTAACCTTTGGCGTAAAGTTAACCAACACGCTGGAATCCGTTAATATTAAAAACGTATTTGGCAGCAAGGTCGATATGATGTACATGAGCGGACGAGCATTGCATCCCATCTCTATTAACCTTGCCAACAAGTTGGCATCGGAATTTAGCGGCAACTTAACCATGTCGTTTTCTGCCGGACTAGACGCCTTTAACGTTAGCAATACGTTAAAATGTGGATTTAAAACCGTAACGGTCAGTTCCGATTTGCTAAAACCGGGTGGATACACACGCCTAAAACAGTATATAGAAAATATTTCTAACGAAATAAATGCCAATACATTTGGATCTTTAGTAAATATGGTTTCTTCGTCGAACATGCTGCAAAGCCTTAAAAACTATGCAGAGGCAGTTCTAAACGATGACAGGTACAAACGCAATCATTTCAGGGAACCATCAATAAAGACGAACAGAGATTTGGATTATTTCGATTGCATTGCCGCTCCATGTCGCGAGACCTGTGCTACCAATCAGGATATTCCCGATTACCTGTACTACGCATCGCAAAAGGATTATCAAAAGGCATTGGAAGTTATACTCAAAACCAACCCGTTTCCAAACACCACAGGCATGATTTGCGACCACCTGTGTCAGAATAAATGTACCCGGATAAACTACGACACACCGTTACAAATTCGCGAAGTAAAACGTTTTATTGCCGAAAATGCCGATGTTAAACTGGCTCCTAAAAAGCAAAACGGAAAAAGTATTGCAATTATCGGAGCAGGGCCATCGGGACTATCATGTGCTTTTTACATGGCTATAGCCGGTTTTAAGGTTGACGTTTTCGAGGCAAAATCGAAATCCGGAGGAATGGTAAGGTACGCCATTCCGGGTTTTAGACTCACCGATGAAGCAATAAACAAAGATATTTCGCGTGTAGAGCAACTCGGAGTTAATATTCATTACAACCAAAAGGTTACTCGCGAAGAATTTACAAGTCTAAAAAATAGTTGTGATTTTGTTTATATCTCGGCAGGGGCTCAAAATGCCGCAGATATGGACATTGAAGGAATTAACAGCAAAGGCGTTTTAAACTCTCTGGAGTTTCTTTTTGGTGTTAAAACTAACGAAATAAAAAATATCGGCAAAAATGTTCTTATTATAGGTGGCGGCAACACCGCTATGGATGCTGCACGCACCGCACACCGACTGGTGGGTAAGAATGGAAAGGTTACCATTGTTTACCGCCGAACTATTGATGCAATGCCCGCCGACGAAGGAGAAATTAAAGCCGTTATTGACGAAGGAGTTGAAATATTTGAACTTGCCGCTCCCGAAAAAATCATTGCCGAAAACGGAAACGTAAAAGGGTTGCTTTGCAGTAAAATGAAATTGGACGGGTACGACAGCAAAGGAAGACCAAAACCAGTTAAGGTTGATAATTCGGATTTCATTATTAATTGCGATACCATTATTCCCGCTATAGGACAAGCCCTCGACATAGACTTTGTTCCCAACGACCTCCTTAAAGCCGACACAAACACCTACCGAACCATTATGGGGAATGTTTACATTGGCGGCGACTCGTTACGGGGTGCATCAACGGCAATTAAGGCTATTGGCGATGGACGTAAGGCTGCAAATCAAATGATAAACAATGCCGGTATTGAAGTTTCCGAACAATCGCTTCACACTAAAAATCATTCCAAAAAGGAATTAATGCTTATGCGCTCCAAGCGCATGTACGGCGCCCAACCGGTAGAACCGGAAAACATTGACAACCATTCGTTTAGTTTGGTAAGTCAAACTATGGACGAGCAAACCGTTATCGCCGAAAGTGCTCGTTGCCTCCATTGCGACGAAATATGCAATATCTGCACAACGGTTTGTCCAAATTTAGCCAACTTCTCATATACCGTTAAGCCCGTTAAATACAACCTGCAAAAGGTAATAATTGGCGAAAACGGAAAAGTAGAATTTCAACCCGATAAGGTATTCGAAGTTAGGCAAGCATATCAGATACTGAACATTGCAAACTACTGCAACGAGTGCGGAAACTGTGCAACTTTCTGCCCTACTGGCGGTGCACCTTACATGGATAAACCCAAGTTTCATTTAACCATCGAATCGTTTAATGCCAGCGATGAAGGCTACATGCTCAGCCGTTTAAAGGACAGAACTCTACTTATATACAAACAAAAGGGAGGAATAAAAACGTTGAGCGAAAGGGATGATGTTTATGAATACGAAAGCGATCATGTATATGCACGTTTTTCCCGCGAGGATTTCAAGTTGCTCGAAGCAAAAGCACTCACACCCTGTGTAAAGCAAATTCAGTTTCAACATGCCGCAGAAATGAGCATTATACTACAAGGGGCTAAAATGCTAGTTCCTTAAATTGAGGTCTAGACATTTAATACCAGATTTATATAATTGTTTGTTTACTTATAATGAGGTTGGGCGGTGGTTATACCACCGCTCGTCTATTTTGTGGCTATGCCTGCATACCCTACCCTGTCAGATTTATGATTAGTTTGCTATAAAGGCTTATAGGCTGCTGTAACAATTACAACTGAAGTTTAGTCCCAGCCAAACAAGACATAGAACGCAAGTCCGCACCAATAAAAAAGTTTTGTTTTCTTAGTATCGACAAAAAAATCCTCGCTTACGCTCGAAATAATAAATTACGGGAAGTCTGTTAAAAAGACGCCAAATAATCAATAATTACAACTCGTATTTATGCGAAACTTTAGATTCCGACATCACAAACGAACTGTAAAACTGTGTTATATTTTTTAGTATTGAAAAACTGTGAATTACAAAATTGTGATAATCTTCCATATCGTTACATTGCACCTTCAACAGAAAATCCCAAGTACCGGAAACATAGTAACATTCCATTACTTCCGGCATCTTATTAACTTGATGTTCAAATTCGTCCACATCGTCTTTAGTGTGACTCGATAGCGACACCGAAATAAAAACGGTAAGTTTTTTCCCCAGTACCGAAGGGTTTAACAACGTAATATAATTCTTAATAATACCGTTACGTTCCAACTTCTTTATTCTTTCATGGATAGGTGTAGTTGATAAATGTAATCGTTCCGATAATTCTCTAATGGTAACACGACTATTTTCCTGCAAAATGTTAAGCAGCTTTCGATCTATTTCATCAATGTTTCTCATGACTGTTTTAATATGACGTTAGTAAACTTTATATCTTATGATAAGATAATTTCAAATCTGTATCTGCAAATATATTATTTTTCTATATATATTATATTTTTTATCAATAATTTCTTATTTTTATCTATAGAAAAGAATGTAACGCTAATATATGTATTTTTACCAGTAAATTTTAATTAATCGAAAAGAAGTATGATTGAAATTATTGACAAGGTTACCAATCAGAAAGCATTGGAAAACGCTATAAAACGTTTTAAGGAACGCGGCATTATACTGCCTACATTTAAGCAGCAACAAAATCCGGAATTAGTTCCCGATAAAGTTAAAGAAAAACTTAAATCGGTGGGCTTGTGGGATATCAATCCGTTGAATCTTTTTCGTATTACATGGAAAAATGAGCCAAAGGAAAAGGGCGGTTTATTCGGTAATGTAAACTATATAGAATTACCTAAAGAACTAACAGGGGTTAATGCCCGAATTGTTCTGCTGATTGGAAAATGGTTTCCAACCGGCGCACATAAAGTTGGTGCGGCATATGGTTGCCTTGCTCCAAGAATCATAACCGGAGGATTCGACCCAACCACTCAAAAAGCCGTTTGGCCTTCAACCGGAAATTACTGCCGTGGTGGTGCTTTCGACTCCAAGCTAATGGGAACCGAATCGGTTGCTATTCTTCCGGAAGAAATGAGCCGTGAACGTTTTACTTGGCTTCGCGACTATGTTGGTTCCGAAGTTATTGCCACTCCCGGATGCGAATCGAATGTAAAGGAAATTTACGATAAGTGCTGGGAAATTCGCCGCACAAAACCCGATTACGTCATTTTTAACCAATTCGACGAATTCGGTAATGCCGCTTGGCATTATAACGTCACAGGAAGGGCCATTCAAGAGGTATTCAACTCGCTAGGGAAAAACGTAAACCTTGCCGCTTACGTATCGGCAACCGGTTCCGCAGGAACAATTGCTGCCGGCGATTACTTACGTACAATTGTTCCCAACATTAAGGTTGTTGCATCGGAAGCAAAACAGTGTCCTACCCTACTGCTAAACGGTTTTGGCGGTCATCGTATCGAAGGCATTGGCGATAAGCACGTGCCTTGGATTCATAATTCCAAGAACACCGATATGGTTACTGCTATCGACGACGAAGATTGCATGAGAATTCTCAGACTTTTCAACGAAAAGGAAGGACATAAATACCTTAAAGCAGCTGGTATTCCTGCAGAAATTGTTGATAACCTTTCGTTACTGGGCATCTCGAGCATCGGCAACTTGCTTTCTGCAATAAAAACTGCCAAATACTACGAAATGACATCGGACGATGTTATTATTACAGTTGCAACAGATTCTGCTGCTATGTATCATTCGCGCTTGGAGGAATTAAATGCTGAACGTGGCACTTACAGTAACACTCAAGCTATTAAGGATTTCGAAAAATGCATTATTGGCGAGGATACAAGTTTCATGAAAGAGTTAAGTTACTACGACCGTAAGGCCATTCATAACCTGAAATACTTTACCTGGATTGAACAGCAGGGAAAGGAAATTGCCGACCTAAATCAACTATGGAACGACAGGCAAATATGGCATAAACTCTTCCACCAACTCGACAAGTGGGACGAACTTATAGTTGAATTTAACGAACGTACCGGATTACTTAAAAGTTTATAACGGTAAAAGGAATGATTGACAATCAGAAATTTCTTTACAAATGTATCGACTGCGGCAAGGAATATACCCCTTCGCCGCAGCTTTACCTTTGTCCAACCTGTAGTAAAGCAAATACCCCTACCCAACCCCCACGCGGAGTTCTTAAGGTTATTTTCGATTTCGAAAGTTTAAAACGCAATCACCAAGGTATATCCGAAAATAACTACCTTAAATTATTACCTATACAATCGTACGAAAGTATGCCTCCGTTGCGGGTCGGAAAAACTCCTCTATACAAGTTTCATAAACTCGACAATCAGGAACTTCCCTTTAAACTGTTGATAAAAGACGATTCTCAAAATCCAACATTCTCTTTCAAAGACAGGGCTTCGGCCATTGTTTCGGCATACGCAAAGGAAAACGGCATAAACACAATTGTTGCAGCATCAACGGGTAATGCAGGTTCTTCCATTGCAGGAATTTGCGCATCGCAGGCACAAAAGGCCATTGTAATGGTTCCTAAATCGGCACCAGTAGCTAAGCTCACCCAAATTGTAATGTACGGGGCAACCATTGTTCCCGTAAACGGAACTTACGATAACGCTTTCGACCTAAGTATTGAGGCAACCCAGAAATTTGGCTGGTACAATCGCAACACGGCCTTTAACCCATTAACCATTGAAGGGAAAAAAACTGTAGCCTTCGAAATATTCGACCAACTAAAAGGTAATTTACCCGACCGAATTTTTGTACCCGTTGGCGATGGTGTAATTATTTCGGGAGTTTATAAAGGTTTTGAGGATTTACTAACTATTGGTCTCATCGATAAAATTCCGACAATAGTAGCCGTTCAGGCGGAAGGAAGTAGCAACATTGTTGGCAACTTACTATCCGAACAATTCGAATCCAAGCCAAGCAATACAATAGCAGATTCTATTTCTGTTGATATTCCCCGTAACTTTTTCATGGCAAAAGATTTTATAAAGAAGTATCATGGCGAAGGCATTACCGTTACCGATGATGAGATACTTAAAGCATCCTCGAAACTATCGCGTAATACCGGTATCTTTGCTGAACCTGCTGCAATAGCATCGTTTGCCGGATTGTTAAAATACTGGAAAAACGGGAAACTTTCTGCCAATTCCAATAATATGATTCTACTAACAGGTAGCGGTCTAAAAGATTTAAAATCGGTATCATCGTTGGTTAATATACCCAAACCCATTGAACCGAATTTAGAAGACTTAGATAAACTGATTAAGTAACTAATAATCCTAAATTTAGATTTTGGGGTTATGAATTCTGAATTCTGCCCTATTTTTGTATTTATTATCAAATCTTGAATATATAAGCATGATTAAACTATCGGTAAACGGCAAAACCATTGAATATAACAAAGACGAATCGCGTTCTTTACTCGATTTTTTACGCAAAGATTTACACCTCACGGCTGCAAAGGATGGCTGTTCGGGACAAGGTGTATGCGGAGCCTGTTCAGTCGAAATAAACGGTAAAATCAAAATGGCCTGCAGGGTAAAAATGGCCGATATGAATAACGCTGAAGTATTTACTCTTGAAGGTCTTGCCGATTTTCGCGATATTATGGGAAAACATTTTGCCCAACAGGGTGCAGTACAATGCGGATTTTGTTCTCCCGGAATGATTATGCGAGCCAAAGGACTTTACAATAGCAACAAAACACCTAGCCGCAACGATATTATTAGGAGTATTACCCCAAACCTTTGCCGTTGTACCGGCTATGTAAAAATTATCGACGCCATAGAAACCGGGTTTAAAGAGTTAAATGGCGAAAGTTTGGCTTCTCCTACAAAAAACGATGCTAAAATAGGAAGTAGATATACCAAATTTCAAGCATTTGAAACGGCTGTAGGTCAACGCCCATTTACCGACGATATGTTTGTTGACGGAATGCTTTACGGCGCCCTTAAGTTCTCCGACTATCCAAAGGCAAAAATCTTATCAATCGACTTTTCACAGGCGCTTAAACTCGAAGGAGTTGTAAACGTTTATACTGCCAAGGATGTTCCCGGAAACAGGTACACCGGTCTAATTTTCAAGGATTGGCCAATTATGGTTGATGTTGGAGAAACAACCAACTACATTGGCGACGTTCTTGCCGGAATTGTTGCCACTTCGGAAGAAATTGCGCGTAAAGCCACAACGCTTATAAAAGTGGAATACGAGGTGCTAAATCCTGTTACGGACATGCTGGAAGCTGTTAAACCCAACAGCCCAATGGTACACGAGGGAAAATCGAATGTACTGGAAACATGTACCATTCAATTTGGTGATGTTGAAAAGGCATTTGCCGAAGCAGCGTACACATCGCACGATATTTTCGAAACACAGCGTATTGAACATGCATTTTTGGAAACCGAAACGGCCCTAGCCCTTCCCAATGCCGACGGAGTAAAAGTTTACAGTCAGGGACAAGGTGTTTACGTTGATAGAACCGAGATTGCCCAATTCTTAAACTTACCAGAAAGTAAGGTAAAGGTCATTCAGGTTCAAAACGGTGGAGGCTTTGGAGGGAAAGAGGATATTACCGTACAGGGGCACGCTGCTCTTTTTGCTTTTCTGACTAAAATGCCTGTAAAGGTTCACTTTACCCGCGACGAGTCTATACGAATGCACCCAAAGCGTCATCCTGTTTGGATGAAGATGAGTTTAGCCTGCGATAGCAAAGGTAAATTTACAGCCATAAAACTCGATGCTGTAGGCGACACTGGCGCTTATGGTTCCGTAGGAACAAAAGTTATGGAACGCGTGGTTGGACATGCAACGGGAGGATATACCGTTCCCGCCGTTGACATTTCGGCAAAGACCGTTTATACCAACAATATTCCATGCGGGGCAATGCGTGGATTTGGCGTTCCGCAGGTTATATTCGCCATGGAGGTTTGCATAGACGACATTTGCCGTCAGGCAGGTTTCGACCGTTGGCAAATTCGTTTCGATAATGCACTGGAGGATGGAGCAAAAACGGCTACCGGACAAATACTAAGAGGCGTCGGGCTAAAGAAAACCTTACTGGCTGTAAAGGATGAATTTAATGCAGCAAAATATGCCGGAATTGCCTGTGGTTTAAAAAATACAGGCGTTGGAAACGGCATGGTTGACGATAGTGAGATAATAATCAAAATAATCGATAAGAATAACGTTGAAATTCATCATGGATGGAGCGAAATGGGACAAGGCGTACATACCATGGCCATCCAAACGCTTCATCAGGAAACCGGGATTGACCCTTCAATAGTAAAGGTTAAGGTTACCACCGAGGCCGAAATTCCTACAGGAATGACAACCTCGTCAAGGGCAACGGCATTGGTATCCAACGCCATTATTAACGCAGCCAAAGGTCTAAAAAACGATCTCAAAGAAGCCCCTTTGGAAAAACTGGTTGGAAGAAGTTACAAAGGCAAATTTGTTTGCGACTGGACTTGTAAACCCGGAGCCGATGTAGATGAACCTGTTATCCACTTTTCGTATGGATACGCCACTCAGGTAGCCATACTCGACGATCAAGGAAATCTTAAAAAGTTAATTGCTGCTCACGATGCCGGTAAAATTATGAACCAAATGCTTTTCGAAGGTCAAATTGAAGGAGCACTGCACATGGGAATGGGCTACGGGCTAACCGAAGATTTGCCTATGAAGGATGGCTATCCAATCAGCTATAAATTCAACGATATTGGTATAATTCGGGCAAACGAGATGCCCGAACTGGAAGTTATTGGCGTAGAAGAACCCGACCCTGTTGGACCTTACGGTGCAAAAGGCATTGGTGAAATAGGACTTGTTCCTACGGCCGCTGCAATAGCTAACGCACTCTACTCCTTCGATGGAATAAAAAGAACAAAACTACCAATGAAGAGGCGTGAAAAATAAAACTGAATTATGCCTTACTATACAATAAAAATGTACTTATTTCATTAAAAATAATTTTTAACGACTAATATCACCATATATGGACATCCTACTAAAAAACGCAACCTACATTAATCACGAAACACTGGAAATTAAAGGTGCCGATGTTGTTGTTTCGCCGGGGAAAATTGATTTTTACGCTCCAAATACATATAGCAATAATGTTGGTCAAACAATAGATTGTACCGGAAAGTTGGTAACCCATTCGTTTGTAGTTGGACACCATCACGCCTATTCGGCATTATCGCGAGGAATGGGTGCTCCCAAAAAGAATCCGGAAAATTTCTACGAAATTTTGGAATACGTATGGTGGACGCTGGACAAAAACCTTACACCCGAAATGGTTGAGTATAGTGGATTAGTTACTGCCATGGCTTGTGCAAAAGCAGGTTCAACCTTTGTAATAGACCATCATGCTTCGCCTTATGCCATTAAAGATTCCCTGGAAATTTTGGCAAAAGCATTCGACAGCGTTGGCGTTTCACATTTGCTATGCTACGAAATCAGCGACCGCGATGGCGAAAAAATAGCCCAAGAAGGGTTGGACGAAACCGATCGTTATCTTTCTTCGCATCAAGGACTTGTTGGATTACACGCTTCGTTTACTCTTAGCAATGATACGCTAACCAAGGCCTCGGAACTTGTAAGCAAACACAACTCGGGTATTCATATCCATGTTGCCGAAGATGTTTACGACCAAAAACATTGCTTCGAAACCTACCACAAAACTATTGGGCACAGGTTAAATGATTTCGGCTTCTTAAATAACTCTAAGTCCATTCTGGTACACTGCCTACACCTGTCCGATAGCGAAAGGGAGTTAATAGGAAATTCTCCTTGCTGGGTTGTGCAAAATACCGATAGCAACCTTAATAATAACGTGGGCTATTTTAATAGCAAGGGGTTAAAGGGAAATATTATGCTTGGTACCGACGGAATGCACAGCGATATGCTTCATAGCTTAAAGTCATCGTATTTTGTCGGGCAAAATTTCGACCCGATGAGCCCTTTGCAAGCATACCAAAGGCTAAGAAATGCCCATCGCTACATTAATCAAAACGGCTTTACAGGCGATAGTCCGGACAACCTCGTCGTTCTGGACTACGACTCTCCTACTCCGGTAACACAGCAAAACATTGCAGGACACTTTGCTTTTGGAATAAACCAATCGCATGTTAGGGACGTAATTGCAAACGGCAAGTTAATAGTTAATAACCACAAGGTAACTACCGTTGATGAGGAAATTATTCTTAACGAATCCAAAAAGCTGGCAAAAATTCTCTGGGATAGAATGGCAAGGTAAAAACAATATAAAAATTGGACTTCTACATCATCCCCTCCTTTTCCGAAGGGGATGAGTTTTTTATTCACGCAAAATTTTACACTATATTCATAATTATATCAGCAATAAAAAGATTTCTCGCCTGCGCTCGAAATGACAACATGGTTGTAAAACATAAGGTACGGACGTGAACATCCAAGCCAACATAGAAATTTTTAGTTTTCATTCAGGATGAGATTTTGCATCGAACATGATAGCATTTTTTAGTTTATCTTAAAATCCAATTTTTCAGTATCTTTGCACTTCAATTTTTTGAATGAGGATGGAGAATATCAGGAACTTTTGCATAATTGCCCATATCGATCATGGGAAAAGCACATTAGCCGACAGGCTATTGGAAATTACCCACACGTTGTCCGAAAGGGAACTACAAGATCAGGTGTTGGACGACATGGACCTTGAGCGCGAAAAGGGAATTACCATTAAAAGCCATGCCATTCAAATGGATTACGCGTATCAAGGGAAAACGTACAAGTTTAACCTAATTGATACTCCGGGGCACGTCGATTTTTCGTACGAAGTTTCCAGGGCCATTGCATCGTGCGAAGGCGCCATACTTGTAGTTGATGCAACGCAGGGAATTCAGGCTCAAACCATATCGAACCTATACCTCGCCATAAATCACGACTTGGACATTATCCCTGTCATAAACAAAATTGACATGGATGCAGCTATGGTTGATGATGTTAAAGACCAAATTGTTGATTTAATTGGATGCGACCCTAACGATATCCTTCCGGTTAGCGCCAAAACAGGTGTTGGCGTTGAGGCTGTACTAGAAGCCATTGTAAATAGAGTAAAACCACCCAAAGGCGATCCCGAAGCCCCGTTGCAGGCGCTTATTTTCGATTCGGTTTTCAACTCGTTCAGAGGAATTATCGCATACTTCAAGGTTGTAAACGGAACAATCCGAACCGGCGATAAGGTTAAGTTTGTAAATACCGGTCGTGAATACGACGCCGATGAAGTTGGTATTCTTCGCCTAAAAATGGTTCCAAAAAATTCCATCAGCGCAGGCGATGTAGGTTATATCATCTCCGGAGTAAAGGAGTCTTCCGAAGTAAAAGTTGGCGATACCATTACCCATGTAGTCAATCCCTGTAACAAGGCTATTGCCGGTTTCGAGGATGTAAAACCAATGGTTTTTGCAGGCCTATATCCTGTCGATGCCGATGAATACGAAGATTTAAGGTCATCGTTGGAAAAACTTAAACTAAACGATGCATCGTTGTCGTTCGAACCGGAATCATCGTTGGCCCTTGGATTTGGGTTTCGCTGCGGTTTTCTGGGATTGCTCCACATGGAAATAATTCAGGAGCGTCTTTTCAGGGAATTCGATATGGACGTAATAAACACCGTTCCTAACGTTTCGTATAAGGTTTACACTACCAAAGGCGAAATGGTCGAAGTTCATAACCCAAGCGGTTTGCCGGAGCCAACCATGATTGACCATATTGAAGAACCTGTAATTACAGCACAAATAATTACCAAATCCGAGTATTTGGGTGCAATTATGAAACTCTGCATCGATAAACGAGGAATTTTAAAGAATCAGGTTTTTATTGCCTCGGACAGAGTTGAAATTACTTTCAGAATGCCGCTTAGCGAAATTGTTTTCGACTTTTACGATAAGTTAAAATCCATATCGAGGGGCTATGCCTCCTTCGACTACTTTATGGATGGCTATCAGCCTGCAAAACTTATCAAGTTGGATATTTTGCTAAATGGCGAAATGGTTGACGCGCTATCGTCGCTAATACATTTTGACCACGCTTACGACTTCGGACGAAAAATGTGCGAAAAGCTAAAAGAACTTATTCCTCGTCAGCAGTTCGACATTGCCATTCAGGCTGCCATTGGTTCGAAAATTATTGCCCGCGAAACCGTAAAAGCTGTTCGTAAGGATGTTACGGCAAAATGTTATGGAGGAGATATTTCGCGTAAACGTAAACTGCTGGAAAAACAGAAGAAAGGTAAAAAGCGTATGCGCCAAATTGGTCAGGTTGAAGTACCTCAACAGGCATTTCTCGCTGTACTTAAAATGGATTAGGAAAAATGCTGCACAGAATAAAATCGAGTTGGTTGCGAAACCTTCGAATTGGTTACATTTCGGGGCAATCGGGAATAATGAACCGCTACCTGAACGAGGGTGAGAATTGGAACAGCCATCTTGAAAAGAGCAAGCAACTTATCACGGAATTTATCCTTTCGCGTAAGCCAAAAACGGTAAGGATCTTGGGTAGCGGATGGTTACTTGACGTTCCCATAGACGCCATCTTAAAAACCGGCGCCAAGGTTATTTTAACCGATATTATTCATCCCCGACAAATAAAACACAAGTACGCGCATAACTCACAGGTCACTTTCGAAACTATTGACCTTAACGGCGGTCTTGTGTTCTTTATCGGAAACCGAAAGGTAAAGCAGATAAACTACTTTGAACTGGCCAATTTCATTAACAACTCACCGTTAAATCAATTCAACGAGGATGTTGTTATATCGTTAAACCTTCTAAGTCAACTGGCGGAACTTCCCCTTAACTTTTTGGCTCGTAAGCAAAAACTCGACGACTGGCAAGTTGAAGAACTTACCGAAGAAATTCAAAATAGACACCTACAAAATCTTCCAACCGGTAAGACATTGCTAATTACCGATTTCGAGGAAGAATACTATCAGGATAAAAAGTTAAGTGCCGTAAAACCAACGGTATTTGTAAAACTCGAAGATTACAAGCAACTGGCAGAATGGGATTGGAATTTCGATACCCTCGAAACATACAAGGAAGATTATACCACCATTTTAAAAGTTAAAGCCGTTGAGATATAGCAAAAATGAAACTTGTTTTATTTATTCGAATTTCAGTTTGCTATCACTTAACTCTATCGGGATTATGCTTTACAAAATCGCTCCAACTGCTATGCTTTGTTCCCCCAGTTAACACGTTAGAACTTTCGTAAAAGTGGCAAACTGCCGCCGCAAGCCCGTCAGTAGCATCGAGATATTTTTGGTCGAAATCGGTTTCACCCAAAATCTTTTTAAGCATTAACGCCACCTGCTCCTTCGATGCGGCACCGTTACCGGTAATGGACATTTTTATTTTTCGCGGAGCATACTCGTGAATGGGAACCGACCGCGACAGCACCGCCGCCATTGCCACTCCCTGAGCTCTTCCCAATTTCAGCATACTTTGCACGTTCTTACCGAAAAAAGGAGCTTCAATGGCTACTTCGTCGGGCAAATACTCATCGACCAAGTGTTGAACCCGCTCGTAAATGGATTTCAACTTCAAGTAATGATCCTTATACTTTTTCAATTCTATTACACCCAGAACCAATAACTTCATGCTATTCTTTCCCGATGCCTTTATAATTCCATAGCCTAAAATATTGGTTCCGGGATCTATACCAAGTATTACTCTTTCGGATTGGGACATTATGCTTATTTAATAAAATATAGCCTATTTTGTTAAATTCATCGACAACGCTACCATGCTCCAATTTCGGCATACAACCCCTTACGTTCGGGAACCAAAACAGGTGAATACCCTTTTACATTCGGTGATTTTACGGATACTCCAAGATATGCTAATGCAGCATTCAAACTTGCCTCAGTAGGATCGCCAAACATCGTTGTGATATCGTCGCTGGCCTGAATGTCAACAGGAATGCCATCAAAGTAATCGCCTTCGTTATTGGCATTACGGATTGTAAAGGTAACCGGTAACAAAACCCAATCGTCAATATAAAAGGCATTCATTCCTACAGGCTTCCCATGTGTAGTACTGCCAACCAAGGTTACCCCAATAAACGGTTTTAATCCGTTTATTACCAATTCGCTTGCCGAAGCGGTGCTTGAGGTGGTTATAAAAACAACCCTGTTTAACGTTAGGGAAAGATGTTCTGAGGAAAAAAGCATACTTGAATTTTCGTTCTGATGCTTATCGTTATAGTAAAATGTTCCAAAAATTTTTCCATAAGCAACATTTCCACCTAAATAATTGGCCAACTGCCATGCAACCAAAACCGTTCCGCCCCCATTATATCGTAAATCGACAATTAAATCGGTAACTCGTTGATTTTTAAACTTTGTAAAGACGTTATCCAGTTCATCGGCCGTGTTATTTATAAAACTTTCGAGTACCAAATAGCCAATTCGGCTTGTTCCATAGGTATAAACCGTATCGAGCAACACGGTATTCATATCTATTTCCCCCTTGGAGAAAGTGTATGTATATTCGACCCCTTCGGGCGATTTTACCTTAAACGTTTTGGTAATACCTGCATCGTTAGCACCTATTAAACTAGAATAATTGCTCGTTGTAGGCGTTTGTCCATCGATGGTAAGAATTTGCCATCCGCGCCTTATGCCTACCTGATAAAGTGGCGAATTTTTGTAAACAAAAAGTATATACAAATTTCCTTGTGCATCCCAACCCGAGCCAAAGCCAAAACCGACGTAAGCACCTCCGTTGTAATATGCTTCAAATTCTTCGCGGGTAGTAACATAACTCCACTCTCTGTCGGGAGGATTCACTCTAAGAGCATCCATCAAACCGGATGGATTGCTATAATCATTGAGTTCTACACTTGGCAGCTGATCGTACCAAAAATACCAATCCTGCATTTTTTGATAAATTGCCTTATTTACATTTACATCGTTATCGTCCTTTTCACAGGATACCATCACTGCAAGAACCGACAAAAAAAGTAAATACCTCAAAATCCTCTTCATTGCTAATGAAATTATTATCGATTTAACGACTATCTTTTCCAACTCTTTGCTGAAACAAAATTGCTCCAACAATTAATATCAATCCAAATAGCGTGGTTAAATATATTTTCTCGTGAAGCACTAAACTAATAAAAACCAGCGCAATAAACGGAACAAGGTACGAAAAGTTTCCTATTCGAGCCGTATTGGTAGCCAAGTTTAACGCCTTTAACCAAAGTACAAACGTAATACCCATTTCAAAAGTACCAATATATAATGCTGAAGCAGCACCTTGCCAACCTATGCAGAAACTCCGTCCCGAAGCAATTAGCACCACAACGCCATATACCGCCGCAAAGCAAAAACTTAAAAACAGCTTCATCGTTTCATCCTTAATTGCGCTTTTCATATTTAGTATCCAAAACGAGGCCCAAATCACAGAACTGGCAAGAGCCAATACAACGCCAATGGGATTACTCGTATCGAATATTTTTATACTTTCCTGCGATGAAATCAATACCACCCCACAAAAACTTACAAACAGCGCAAGTAAGTCGTACCAGTGCAACCTTTGCTTTAAAAACACAGCCGACATAAGCACCAACACTATAGGCCAAATATAATTAAGCGGTTGCGCAACCTGTGCCGGAAGTAAACTGTATGCCTTAAAAAGAACCAAATAGTACAAAAACGGATTTAACAATCCAAATAGCATAGCCTGAAATAGCCCTATTCTATTTACCCGACTAACTCCGACAATGTTCTTTCTTAGAATCAACACAAATAATAAAATCAAGGCTGCAAATAACGATGACCAGAATAAAAGTTGTATAAAATCCATATACCTCAACCCTATTTTAAATGCAGTTGCAGAAGTTCCCCAAAAAAGGACTACGAATGATGCAAATAGGTATGGCTTTGAGCTATTTTTCACTTTGATAACAAATGTGTCGAAAGATAATTACATTTTAAATTCCGTATTAAGCAGAAAAAATTTTTTTACCAAGCAGCAACGATTAACCTATAATCGTCATTTAATTGTCTGATTAAATTTTCAGGCTTCATTGGGTTTGTATTACTAAAATCAACATAAAATTCGCTAACTAAAATTTACACTCATGAAAAAGTTTATACTAATGCTGGCTCTTGTGTCTATCGGGCTGTATGGTTTTTCGCAAGATGTTACAGACAAATTAGCCGATTCGTATTCGGGAAAAAAGGGATATACCATTGTTAAAATTGGACCCGAAGTGTTTAACCTGGCAGCACAGTTCAGCGATGACGACCCGAGCGATCAGGGACTCACCGAAAAATTTAAGGGCCTTGTTATTATTGTAAAAAACGAACCCGGTAACCAGTTTGCAAAAGAAGTTACGGATTTTGTTAATAATCACGGATACAAAAAAATTATGCAAGTGGAAGAGGACGACGGAGAAATAGTAAACTTCCTAGCCAAAATAAACGATAAAATTTACTCCGACTTAATAATCCACGCACAAGGCAACGACGAAGAGGTACTCATGTCGATAAGGGGAGATTTCTCCAAATCCGATATAATTAAAATGGGACACTCCGACGATAACAGCCGACTAAGCATTCTACGAGAACTGGAAAACGGCGATTGGTAATACTCCCATTCAGGCTACCCTAAGATGTCCTACAAGCTGCATGTAATGCAACCAACCCAACCAAAAAGGATGGGGTAGCCTGTTTTTCCTATAGAAATCCTAATTCGAGCATAGCCTCTTCACTCATTCTACTTTTATCCCAAGGCGGATCGAACGTAAGGTTAACGTTTGCCTTTGCAACACCATCTATTCCCGAAACCTTTTCGGAAACCTCATCGACCAACTGATCGGCCAACGGGCAATTAGGCGCAGTTAAGGTCATAGTAACTGTTACCTCGCTCTTATCATTTATATCAACCTCGTAAATTAATCCCAAATCGTAAATATTTACCGGAATTTCAGGGTCGAAAATCGATTTAAGCGTTTTTACAATATCGGTTTGAATCTCTAGTTCGTCTCTCATTTTCTGTAATGTTTTGTATAAAAACAATCGTTATAAGGTAATTGTTTTACATGCCGGCTTTAGCCTTAAATGCCAAGGCATACATACGCATTTGCTTAATCATGGCCACCAACCCGTTACTTCTTGTTGGCGAAAGATTTTCCCTTAATCCAATTTTTTCGATGAAGTACAAATCGGTATCGAGTATTTCCTCCGGAGTATGACCCGAGAGTACGCTGATTAGCAACGACACAATTCCTTTGGTAATAATTGCATCGGAATCGGCTGAAAAGAAAATTTTTCCATCACGCAATTCGGCATCCAGCCAAACTTTACTCTGGCATCCATTAATAAGATACTTATCGGTTCGCTTTTTAGAATCAATCGGGGGCAACTCCTTTCCCATTTCTATAAGTTGTTGGTATTTGTCCATCCAATCCTCAAAAACGCTAAAATCCTCAATTATACTATCTTGTTTCTCCTTAATAGTCATAACCTATTTTTCTTGCAAATTTATAAATATAACCTCAATATAAGAACGTGAAACGTGAGATGTTAAATGTAAAAATGATAAAAGATAGGAGTTAAAAAAGTTAGAAGAAGTTAATATCCAGAATACAGAAGTCAACTCTCAGAAATAAAACTTTAGACAGGGAAACCAGAACATCTGTAAAGTTCTAATCACCAAACAGTATATAATAAAAAAAGGTCGCTAATGCGACCCCCAATTAGTGTAACCCCTAGTAATATAAAATAATATTTCTACTTCTTTTCCTTTACCAAAAACAAATATACGGGAAAGTGATCCGAATATCCGCCTGTAAAGGTGCTGCCAACGTACGTCCTAAATGGATATCCCGCAAACTGCCCGCTACTTTGCTGTAAGAAAGGCTTATTAAACACCTTTGCTTTAAACAATACCCACGAAGACCTATCCTTGCTTAACAATGGCTGCGTAAGAATTAAGTTGTCGAATAAATTCCAAGAATCCTTATATGCAAGCGTCCCAATCCCCTGACGATACAACTCTGCCATTGCATCGTACAAATCGTTTTTCTTTAGATTATCTCTTTGTCCTTTAGCACCGAGGAAACTAACAACGCTTTTACTATCGGGATCATCATTTAAGTCACCCATCAAAATAACCTTAGCATTTGGATCTACTCCTCTTATGGAATCGATTAAAGAACGTGCAAGCAATGCAGCAGCCTTTCTGTAAGGCAAACTCCGTTTTTCTCCACCCCTACGCGAAGGCCAATGGTTCACAATAATATTTATAGGCTCTCCATCGAGCAATCCGCTTACAACCAACTGATCACGAGTACGGAAGTCAGGATTATCGGGAATTACTAAATGAACCGATCTTTCGGAGGTTACCTTAAAAAATTCTGGACGATAGAGCAACGCAACATCAATACCCCTATGGTCAGGCGAATCAAAATGAACAATTTTATACCCAGATGGCTTTAACTTGGGCATATTCACCAAGTCTTCCAAAACAGAACGATTTTCTACCTCCGAAACGCCTAAAATAGCCGGACCTCCGGGAAATAATTCATCGCCTATCTGAGATATTACCTCAGCCATGTGATTCAACTTATGGTAGTATCTTTGCGAAGTCCAATGGTTCACCCCCTCAGGCGTAAACTCAGTATCGTTTGGACCCGGTATGGTATCAAACAAATTCTCTAAATTGTAAAAACCAATACAAGTAACATTGTATGCCTTCTTCTCCTGTGCTTTAACCCCGTTTACTAAAAACGAAAAAAACAACACAAATAAAAAACTTCTTAGAAATATCCTTCGCATCTTGACTATTTTTTAGAACAAATACTAAAACGCTATTTATGTTTATAATTTTTTTTTCTTTTGAATGGCAATATTACAAAAAAAGTTATTCTTTTGCATTTAATTCCAAAAAAATAACACTTAAAACAATAAATAGTTTACTAGATGAAGCGCTTGTTTAATCTATTGCTGGTATTTCTGTTAACAGGAACTTCCAGTATTTTTGCACAGATTACCTTAAAAGGTACTGTAAAGGATTTTGACTCAGGAAAGCCATTACCCGGAGTAAAAGTCCAAATTGTGGGATCAATTATTGAAAGTACTACCGATGCTAATGGTTATTTCGAAATAAATAACCTTGAGCAAGGAAACATGGTTATCGATTTTGTGTTAGAAGATTACCAAACCACCGAGCAAGAAGTAAATTTAACCGAAGACACAACTCTTCCCGATATTATGTTAAAAAGATCGCAGGATTCAGAGGGTGCTCTTACATTCTCCGAAATAACCATTTCGTCCGACGATCTGGAATCGGCAGGTGGAGAGCAGTCTATTACCGGGCTACTTCAGTCATCGCAAGATGCGTTTACCTCTGCTGTATCATATACTTTCAGTCCGGCCAGATTCCAAATCAGGGGTTACGACTCCGATTATTCGCTCTTGTACTTAAATGGTGTTCCGGTAAACGATCCCGAAAGTGGATGGGCTAGCTGGAGTTCATGGGGTGGACTTAACGACGTAACACGAAACAAAGAATCGCGTAACGGCCTTACTCCCACCGATTGGTCGTTTGGAGGGTTAGGCGGAGCAACTCAGATAGATGCCCGCGCATCGCAGCAACGAGCAGGAACAAAAATATCCTATGCTTCTACAAACCGTACTTACACAAACCGCGTAATGTTTACCCACTCTACCGGAATGATGGAAAACGGAGTAGCATTAACAATAAGCGGTTCACGACGTTGGGCCGAAGAAGGTTACGTAAAAGGAACCAACTACGATGCTTGGGCTTATTTTGTTGGTATCGAGAAAAAGTTTAACGATAAACACTCTGTTGCATTTACAACTTTTAACGCTCCAACAAAAAGAGGCATGCAAGGCGTTTCGACCGACGAAGCAAAAAACCTTGTAGGCGACAACTATTACAATCCTAACTGGGGATATCAAAACGGAGAAAAGCGTAATGCCCGTGTTCGCTTCCAACAGGAACCCACTTTCATTCTTAACCATAATTGGAATGTATCACCAAACTTAAAAGTAACAAACACAGTTGGTTTCTCTTTCGGTACTTACCAAACAACTTCGCTAAACTGGTACGATGCTCAGGATCCACGTCCCGATTACTACCGTAAACTTCCCAGTTACTGGATCGATTCCGATCCCGATGTAATGAATTTTATTGCTGATATTTTTAGCAATAATACCGACTACAATCAAATTAACTGGGATTACATGTATCAGGTTAACTACAATAGCCTTGACACTGCAACAAACACCCTTCGCTCAAAGTACATTGTTGAAAATCGTATTACCGATTCCCGACAACTTACCTATTCAACAGTAGGAAATTGGAATCCTATTCCCGAATTAAAAGTAAACGGAGGAATTAACGCCTCTATTTATAAGGGTAGAAACTACAAAAAAATAGACGATTTACTCGGCGGTGATTATTGGCTAGATATAGACCAATTTGTTGAACGCGATTACTACAACAACCCAAATTTAGCCCAAAACGATTTGGATAATCCAAACCGCAAAGTAAAAAAAGGCGACGTATTTGGTTATGACTACGATGCTAACGTTGACAATGGAAATGTTTGGGCTACAGGAAATTACTCCTTGGACAACTTCGATTACTACTTTGGGGGAAACTACACCTACACGGAATTCTGGAGGACAGGTAATATGCGTAACGGACGGTTCCCTGACGGAAACGATTCCAAAGGAAATTCTGCAAAACAAAAATTTAACGATTATGGCGTTAAAGGCGGTGCTACATGGAAAATATCAGGACGTCATTACCTTGATGCAAACTTATCGTACATGACAAGAGCTCCGTTTTTCCGTAACTCTTACATTTCACCTCGTACATCTAACTTCGTTATTCCCGGTTTATCCAGCGAAAAAATTGCAAGCGCCGACATCAACTATAATTTAAGAACTCCATACATTAAAGCAAGATTCTCGGCTTATTACACCAAATTTATGGATCAAACCGAACTTCAATCGTTTTACGACGATTACTACCGTACCTTTATTAACTACACCATGCGTAACATCGATAAGGTACATAAGGGTATAGAGTTTGGTGCCGAGATTAAGATATCCCCAACGTTAACGGCAAATGCTGCTGTGGCAGCTGGTACTTACCAGTACAAATCACGTCCGCTTGCAACGGTTACTCAGGATAACCTAGGAACAATCTTACAAAGCGATCAGGTAGTTTACATTAAAAACTTTTACGTTGCTAATACTCCTCAAACGGCTGCAACACTTGGGTTAAGATATGCTTCGCCAAAGTATTGGTTTTTTGGAGTAACAGCCAGCTACTTCGATGATATCTATGTAGAATTTGCTCCAGGGAAAAGGACTGCCGAAGCTCTTGTTGGATTAGAAGAAGGAGACCCTTACAGAGAAAAACTAACGGATCAAATAAAGTTACCTTCGGCATGTTTACTCGATGCAAATATTGGAAAATCATGGAAAATAAAGGATTACTACATCAACCTGAACTTTTCGGTTTCCAACGTTTTGGATAAAACCGACTTCAAAACAGGAGGTTACGAGCAAGCTCGATATTCCATAGCCGATCAAACTTCCGATAAATTTCCACCAAAGTACTTCTACGCATACGGTCGTACTTACTATTTAACTCTTGGATTCAGATTTTAACAGCATAACAATACATAGCAATGAAAATGTTTAAAAATATTTTGGCTACTATAATTCCGGCAAGTTTCTTGTTCTTGGCCATGCCCAGTTGTGTAGATTTCAACTACGACGCCATTAAGCCAAGAGTAGATTCTACCACATTAGCAGCCAACACAACAATAGCAGAACTAAAATCTTTATATGTTGACGGATTAACCAAACTTACCGATACCAGCATTAACATGCGCGATTCAATTATTATCGAAGGAACGGTCATCTCCGACGATAAGGAAGGAAACTTCTACAAAAGTTTATTTATTGAAGACGAAACTGGCGGTATTGAGGTCAAGTTAAATAAAACAACCCTGTATAACGACTACAAACGTGGACAAAAAGTTGTAGTTTACTGCAACGGATTATACCTTGGCGATTACGGCGGTTCTATTCAACTAGGCTCTATTTATAATAATAACGGGGCGTGGGAAATTAGTGGAATTGAAGGCGATCCCCTTATTAATCTGCACGTTTTCAAAAAAGGAGAAACCATTATCGAATGTACTCCTATAACAATGACACCAGCTTTGTTAAGTACCCAAAACATTGGTCGTTTGGTTAAATTCGACAATATGCAAATAAAGGACACGCTTTCTCCTATTACCGGTGAAACATATACCTATGCCGATGACGTAAACAAGGTTACAATTAACCATGTGCTAGAATCTAATATGGCAACTTACACCGATTTGGTACTTAGAACAAGCGGGTACGCCAAATTCGCAGGCACTACAATATCTACAAAAAGTGGTAGTATTGTCGGTATTTTAACATACTACAACGGAACCTTCCAGTTATTGGTAAGAGATTTAAACGACGTTATGTTCGATCAGCCCAGATTTCAGCAGAAATAAAAAGTAAATAGATATGAAAAGAAGAATATTTGTTCCATTAGCATTAATTTCACTGCTAGGACTTTTAATAATACAGCAATCCTGCGTAAAGGAGGATTTCGACAAGGTTCCAGCCCTATACAAACAGGTTTCTTGGGAGAAAACTACAACCATAGCCGAGTTAAAAACCATTTACAAAGGTACTGCAGGGATAATCGATTCCCTTGCCGACGATACTTTTTGGCAAACCTTAGCAACAAACGAAGTAACCGATTCTTCGCTAATTATTGAAGGAGTTGTGCTTTCGTCCGATTCTGCCGCAAACTTTTACGAAACGGTTACCATCATGGACGAAACGGGCGGTATCGACCTGAAAATAAACGCTAGTGACTTGTACCTAACCTATGGTTTAAAACCCGGGAAAAAAGTTCTTGTAAAGGTAAATGGTTTGGCTATTGACAATTATCATGGACTTTTTCAAATAGGGCTTGCTTATACCGACGAAAATACCATTAAAGTAACAGGAATTGATCCTAGCGAAGTTTCCAACCATATACAAATGTCGGGCGAAAAAGTTGCTTTAACTCCCAAAGGAATAACCATAAGTACCCTTGATACTACTTATGTACAAGAACTAATAAAAATAGACAACATTCAGTTCTGGGCTTCAAACATATCGTACAGCGATCCAGGAACTACAACCAATAGAGTATTGATTGATTCTAATGGGAATACTTTAATTCTAAGAACAAGTGGTTATGCAAAATTTACCAATGATATTGTTCCAAGTGAAAGTGGTAGTATTGTTGGCGTATTGGGTATATACAATGACATTGACACATGATGTTCAGTTTCACAATAGGGATTTGGAGATCAAAGATGAAAACAATTCAACGATTAAACAATTAAAACTTATGTACAGTACCGGATCTTATATACCAGCATGCAGTTCTTAAAAGCCCTTTGTACCGCAAATGATGAATCAGGAAATCTTTATAAAGAAATATTTATCGAAGATGAAACCGGAGAAGGGGGAAATATTCGAAACAAACACAAAAAGGGGCTATCGAATTTGAATTTTCTTAACCCTATAGGATACATACTTTCCATTAGGAACAAAAGTTACAATGCAACTGGAATGGTTATACAACTGGTTTCTAAAAATGGCGGTGTGGTAGGGGGAGAATATAGGAATCATACAGGTTCAACATATATCACCTTGGCCGTTTTGACTAATAAAGTATTCCCAATCGAAACAGGAACAACAGATATTTATCCTCCATAATTACAAACATTGAGCCAACTATCAACTTTGATCAAATGATGGGGAAAAGTAATTACTCTTAAAAATGTTGAATTTATCGATTCAGAACTGGGTAAAACTTATGCTGAAATTTCAAATTATCAACAAATAGAATATCTTGAAGATACGACAGGTAATACAATAATTGTTCGTACCAGCAATTATGCAGATTTTGCGTCATACACATTACCCAAATACAGAGGAACTATTACTGCTGTTCTTAGTAAATACTTAGATAATTATCAACTTTATATTCGTAGCCATTTAGATGATGTCAAAATGATATAACCTCGTTGTTGAAAAACTACATTTACAATCGCAAAACTTTTTAGAACTGCAACTATTAATAGCCGAATTAACTTTGACGGTTGGCAAACACAGGCAACCACTGGCTCAAAATATTGGGTAGGAAAACAATTTTCAGGAAATAATTATGCTGAAATGAGCGCCTACCAGTCCGGTGAAGCAAGTAATATTTCGTGGTTAATATCACCAAAAATAACTATTACATCAAGTATCCCAACGTTTTTAACTTTCGATACGGAATTCTCTTACTGGAAAAGCGGAACCACCCTTCAAGTATATATATCATCCGATTTTGATGGCTCAAATATAGGCACCGCTACATGGACAGAATTAACCGACGCATATATCGTTCATGAAAACGATGGTTATAATAAATGGATTAACTCAGGTTTAGTAAATCTCTCCAACTACTCAGGCGATATTTACATTGGTTATAAGTACACGGGAAGTAACTCTTTAACAACAAGATTCCGTGTAGATAATTTTAGTGTTTTTACGCAAGAATAAAATTTATTAAATAAAAAAAGAGAGTGGGCTGTCTAAATATGACAGCCCATTTTTTTTACAAAAACATTCTTAATTATCAACATCTAAAAAATAAAACCGAATAACAGACTTATCCTTTACAAAGCCTATAAATACAGCAGAAAAGAAGCTAATTCTCACAAACTCAACATAAAAGTTATTAACAAGATGTAAAAAAGTGGGAAACTATGGTTGAATGTGGTAAATATTTGTATATTTTTACAAATTGAAAACCCGTGGACAGATGTCAACATTTATAGGCGATTACGATTGTAAAGTGGATGATAAAGGGCGCGTTCTATTCCCCTCATCGCTTCGGAAGCAGATTAATTCCGCTTCCCCCGATCGATTCGTAGTAAAAAAAGACATCTACGAGGATTGTTTGGTTCTTTACCTAACGGAAGAATGGGATCGGCAAACGCAAATAATACGTAAAAATACCAACCCGTACAACCGTAATCACAATCAGTTTATCAGGGAATTTTTCAGGGGAACTGCCGAGGTAACTCTCGACTCTAACGGAAGGCTTCTTTTACCACGTAAATTGCTTGACTTAACAGGCATAAGCAAGGATGTGGTATTGGCCGGAATGAATGGCAAAATTGAAATTTGGGCAAAGAATAAGTACGAAAGCGGACAGATGAATTCCGAAGCCTTTGCCAACCTTGCCGAGGAAATTTTAGGATCAACAACTTTAAATGATGAATAATGGCCTATCATGTACCGGTTCTGTTAACCGAAAGTATTGATGGGCTTAATATCAAGCCCAGCGGCACATATGTTGACCTCACCTTTGGAGGTGGCGGACATTCTAAGTTAATTCTGGAACACCTTAACCGCCATGGGCGGTTATTTGCTTTTGACCAAGATGAAGATGCGCTTAAAAATGCTCTTGACGATAAGCGCTTCAAGCTAATTCGGGGAAACTTTATGTATTTCCGAAATTTCCTGCGATACGAAGGAGTGCAACAGGTTGATGGCATTCTTGCCGATCTTGGCGTTTCGTCGTACCACTTCGACAGTCCCGAACGAGGCTTTTCGTTTAGATTCGAAGGCCCCCTTGATATGAGAATGAACCGAAATTCTAAACTCACCGCTGCTAAAGTTATTAATGAGTATGAGCCTGACGCATTAACCAGCATACTGAAACTTTACGGAGAATTGCCCGATGCCAAGAGGTTTACAACAAAAATATGTCAAAATAGAGAGACTCATAAAATTGAAAAGATTGAGGAACTGGCAGAACTTCTATTGCCAATGATTCCTCAAAAAATTCAAAATAAAACATTGGCAAAGGTCTTTCAAGCCCTCCGCATTGAGGTAAACCACGAACTGGAGGCTTTAAAAGCCATGCTAATGGGAGCATCGAAACAACTAGAACCCGAAGGCAGATTGGTAATTATATCCTACCACTCTTTGGAAGACAGACTTGTTAAAAACTTCATAAAGTTTGGGAACTTCGAGGGAACTAACACTACCGATTTACAGGGAAACCGAAACGTTATTTTCGAGCAGGTTAACAGGAAAGTTATTTCGCCCTCGGACGACGAAATAAAAGAAAACAGCAGGGCACGTAGTGCAAAACTTAGAATAGCAAGTAAACTATGAGCATTCTTAACAATACCGAAGAGTTCGTAGATGTTCAACCCGAAATTTCACAAGAAAAAAAGAAAGTTCGGGTTAAGGATTTTTTAAGCGGAAAAATACTCACTCACGAGACTATTACCGCTCAAATGCCTTACCTGCTCTTCCTTGTAATACTTGCCGTTATTTACATTACCAATAACTATTACAACAACAAGCTTATACGTGAAGAACAAAAGATAAAAAAAGAGGTTAAAAATCTTCGTGCCGAGTCCATTACCACTGCAGCCCAGTACATGTCCATTAGCCGGCAGTCGGCTGTAGTAAACATGGTAAAAGAAAAAGGTCTTGGCTTAGAAGAAAATACGACCCCTCCTAAAAAAATTGAATAGCAATAATGTCGATAAAAAAAGACATATTAACCAGAGTAGCGCTTATCTACATTATACTGCTTTTGATTGGCATTAGCATACTAATCAAAGTTTTTGTTATTCAATTTGTCGATGGCCCTGAACTTCGGGATAAGGCAAAGGCCATTACCTACAGAAACGTTGTGGTTATTCCAAGCAGGGGAGATATTTTGGCAACCGACGGGCGAGTTCTGGCAACGTCAATTCCATACTACGATATTCGTATGGACCTTGGCGCAAGCGGGTTAACCGATCAACTATTCAAGGACAATATCGATTCCCTATCAATTTGTTTAAGCAAATTCTTTGGCGATCGTTCGCGCTACTCATACCGTTCGGAAATTATAAATGCTCGAAAATTTGCAAAAAACAACCGTTACTACCCCGTTGCACCACGCCGAGTTGACTATATTGAACTTCAGGAAATAAAAAAGTTTCCGCTATTCCGGTTAAAGCCCAACGAAGGAGGCTTTATTGCAACGCAAAGTAACCGACGAATATTCCCCAACTCCGATTTGGCTGCCAGAACTATTGGAATGGTAAATAAAAACGGAACAGCCGTTGGTGTTGAAGGTGCTTTCGACTATGCCTTAAAAGGCAAGGCAGGGTTAAAGGTACTAGAACGTGTCCCCGGCAATTTATGGGTTGAGGTAAAACGCATGAACGAAGTTGACCCCGAAGACGGCAGCGATGTAATTACCACTATCGACATTAATTTACAGGATGTAGCCGAGGCAGCCCTTCGGGAAAATTTAAGTAAACATGGAGCCGATCATGGCTGTGCAATCCTTATGGAAGTTGCAACAGGCGATATTAAAGCCATTGCCAACCTTAAACGTAACAGCGATAATACGTATTCGGAAATGTTTAACTATGCCATTGGGGAAAGTGCCGAACCCGGCTCCACAATGAAGATAGCAACACTCATAAATCTTCTCGAAGACGGATACATCAACCTTGACGATAGCGTAAACACAGGTAATGGCAGTATTCAACTTTACGACCATACAATTCAAGATTCCAAAAAGGGTGGGCATGGAAAAATTTCCATAAAGGAAGTCTTCGAAGTTTCGTCGAACGTTGGTGTAATAAAGTTAGTTCAAGAACATTACAAAGGAAAAGAACGACAATTTGTAGAACGCTGGCTATCGATGAAATTAAACAAGCCCACCGGAATATCGGTGCCCGGTGAACCTAACCCTACAATTAAGTTTCCGGGCGATAAATACTGGTCGGGAATTTCGCTCCCTATGATGAGCATTGGGTATGAGGTTAAGCTTACACCGTTGCAAATGTTGACCTTTTATAATGCCATTGCCAATAATGGCCGTATGGTAAAACCCCGACTGGTAAAAACATTGATAAACCATGGAGAAATCGCTCAAACTTATAGCCCGGAAATTATATCCTCATCAATATGTTCGCGGGCAACTTTAAAAAAAGTAAGAGAAGTTCTGGAAGGTGTTGTAGAACATGGTACCGCACAAAACTTGAAAAATCCACGGTATAAAATTGCAGGAAAAACAGGAACAGCACAATTAG
The DNA here is from genome assembly GCA_020636845.1 of Bacteroidales bacterium. Taxonomy (GTDB): domain Bacteria; phylum Bacteroidota; class Bacteroidia; order Bacteroidales; family Tenuifilaceae; genus JACJXD01. Next base: position 388,705 of record JACJXD010000001.1, read on the forward strand.
CCGTTGGTGCCAAAGGCTATAAGGTTAACGGTTCTATCAGCTATCAGGCTTCGTTTGCAGGATACTTTCCCGCCGAAGATCCTAAATATTCATGTATTGTAGTGGTAAACTCTCCTTCGCGCAGCGTTTACTACGGCAACATTGTAGCCGGACCAATATTCAAGGAAATATCGGACAAGGTTTATGCAACAACACCCGAATGGTTTCGCGAGGTTAACGAAGAAGAAGAATTGGCAGATCTTCCCGAATCGAAAAACGCTAATCGAAAGTCCATCGAGAAAATTTTTAATAAACTCGACATACCATACAATAATACAACTAATAATAAATCCGAATGGGTTAGAACCGTTCGCGACAGCTCTGCTGTAAGCATTCAACCTTTAAGGGTTATTAAAGGATTGGTTCCTAATGTTAGGGGAATGAACATAAAAGATGCAGTTTACCTAATTGAGGATTCCGGCATGAGGGTAAAATTTAACGGACGAGGAACTGTTCGTTCCCAATCGCCTGCAGCAGGTACAAAAATTACTCCAGGAGGAACGGTATTTTTAGAACTAACTATGAGCGACAACTAAATATATGTCAATACAACTTAAAAAAATATTACCTAAGACGCTTAATCACCAAATAACTGGAGATTCTAACGTTCTTATCAATTCCATCACTTTCGATTCAAGAAATGTTGAAAAAGGAAGTTGCTTTTTTGCCGTAAAGGGAACCCAATCCGACGGACATGCTTACATTGAGCAAGCCATTAGTAAAGGCGCATCGGTAGTTGTTTGCGAGGACTTACCTCAAAACCTTAACGAAAGCGCTACTTATGTTAAGGTTAAAGATTCTTCGTATGCGTTAGGCATAATGGCCTCGGAGTACTACGGTAATCCTTCGAAAAAGCTAAAACTTGTCGGAGTCACAGGAACTAACGGGAAAACAACAACCGCCACGCTACTTTACAAGTTGATAAGCAACTTTGGAATTAAGGCGGGACTTCTTTCCACTGTCGTAAATTACATTGCCGATAAAGAAATTAAGGCAACCCATACCACTCCGGATCAAATTGAACTTAACAATCTTCTCAGCCAAATGGTTGCAGAAGGCTGCGAGTACTGTTTCATGGAGGTTAGCTCCCACTCCATTGTTCAAAATAGAATTGCCGGATTGGAATTTGTTGGAGGAATTTTTACAAACATTACCCACGATCACCTAGACTATCATAAAACATTTCAGAATTACATCAACGCAAAAAAAATGTTTTTCGATAATTTGCCGGAACACGCCTTTGCCCTTACCAACGTTGATGATAAGAATGGAATGGTAATGGTTCAAAATACCCGAGCAAAAGTAAAAACGTACGGCATTAAATCGTTAGCCGATGTGCACTGTCGAATAATAGAAAGCCACTTCGACGGAATGCTACTTAATATAGATGATGTGGAGGTTTGGACTCGCCTTATTGGAAAGTTTAATGCATACAACCTACTTGCCATTTATGGCACATTGCTTTCTTTGGGATTCGACAAAACCGAAATCCTTACCCGCCTTAGCAACGTTACTGCTGTGTCTGGACGATTCGAATATGTAAAATCCAACGGAGGCATTACTGCCATTGTCGATTACGCCCATACTCCCGATGCTTTGGAAAATGTACTATCAACCATCAACAACATTAAGTCCGACACCCAAAGGGTTATTACGGTTGTAGGCGCAGGAGGAAACCGCGATAAAACCAAGCGACCGGAAATGGCCAAGGTAGCCGTTGACAATAGCGATTTGGTAATACTTACGTCGGATAATCCAAGATTCGAAGAACCTGAGGATATTTTAAACGATATGAAGCAGGGTATTCCAAAAGAAAGCGGGAAAAAAGTTGTAACCATAGTAAACAGACGCGAGGCTATTAGAACCGCCTGCCTGCTTGCAAACCCTGCCGATATAATTTTACTGGCAGGGAAAGGACACGAAACTTATCAAGAAATAAAGGGCGTTAAAAATCATTTCGACGATAAGGAAGAAGTTAAAAACATGTTTAACACGCTTGCAATATGATATACCATCTTGTTCAATATTTACAGCATTTTTTCGACATTCCGGGAGCAGGGCTTTTCCGTTTTATTTCGTCACGATCTGCAATGGCCTTTATTCTTTCCCTTTCCATTGCACTACTTATTGGCAAACGGATTATTCGCTACCTGCAACGGAAGCAAATTGGTGAAGAAATACGCAACCTAGGACTTGAGGGACAAATGCAGAAAAAAGGAACACCAACCATGGGAGGTATAATAATCCTAGCGGCTACGTTAATTCCGGTTCTTCTTTTTGCAAATCTTACCAATATCTACATTTTACTGATGATTGCTACCACATTGTGGCTAGGTGCAGTTGGTTTTACGGACGATTACATAAAAGTATTTTTAAAGCATAAAGAAGGGTTATCGGGGAAATCGAAAATACTAGGACAAGTATCGTTAGGGTTAATAGTTGGCCTTACCATGTGGTTAAGTCCCGAAATAGTAATCCGCGAGCAGGTACAAAAATCGCCAACAGCGGAAACTGTTATATCATCCGAATACAACGATTCTACACCGGTAAAGGCAAGCAAAGGAATTAAGTGCACGCGCACAACCATCCCTTTTTTCAAGAATAACCAGTTCGATTACTCTATGCTAAACCCGTTCAAAGGGCCTCACAGCGATATAATAACATGGCTTATTTTTATAATCGTAACTGTTATAATTATTACAGCGGTTTCGAACGGAGCAAACCTAACCGATGGACTTGATGGACTAGCAACAGGCGTATCGGCTGTAACGGTAACAACACTTGGAATATTTGCCTACCTGTCCGGAAACATTATATATGCCAGCCACCTAAACATCATGTATATTCCGCAATCGGGCGAATTGGTTGTATTTATAAGTGCCTTAATTGGTGCTCTAGTTGGATTTCTATGGTACAACAGTTATCCTGCACAAGTATTTATGGGAGATACGGGAAGTTTAACACTGGGAGGCATTATTGCCGTATTTTCCATACTTATTCGTAAGGAACTACTTATTCCCATTCTCTGTGGAATCTTTTTAGTAGAAAATTTATCGGTAGTAATGCAGGTAAGCTTTTTTAAATACACAAAACGCAAGTATGGTGAAGGAAAACGAATATTTCTGATGTCTCCGTTACATCATCATTATCAGAAAAAAGGGTATCCCGAACCAAAAATTGTTAGCCGATTTTGGATTGTAGCTATACTATTGGCCGCAATAACAATTGCAACTCTTAAAATTCGATAGAAAATGAGCAATATGGATAAAAGAATAGTAATACTAGGCGGTGGAGAAAGCGGAGCAGGCTCCGCAGTGCTTGCTCGCAAGCAAGGCTTCGACGTTTTCCTATCGGATAGCGGTGCCATAAAACCAAAATACCGTGAGTGGCTAGTAAGTAACAACGTTCCTTTTGAAGAGGGTAAGCACACCGAAGAGTTAATTCTTAACGCTAACGAGATTATTAAAAGCCCAGGAATTCCCGATAAGGTTGCTATCATTCAAAAAATTAAGGAGAAGAACATTCCTATTATCTCGGAGATTGAATTTGCCGGCCGTTACACCAATGCCTACAAAATATGCATAACGGGAAGCAATGGCAAAACCACAACCACATCGTTAATATACCACCTGCTTCAAAAGGCAGGACTTAATGTTGGCTTAGCCGGAAATATTGGAAACAGCTTTGCATACTTGGTGGCAACCAGCAACTTCGACTACTACGTAATTGAACTTAGCAGCTTTCAACTCGATGGAATATACGACTTTAAACCAGACATTGCCATTTTGCTAAACATCACCCCTGACCATTTAGACAGGTACGATTATAAAATGCAAAACTACGTTGAGTCGAAATTCCGAATTACACGAAACCTTTCCGAAGAGGAGTGCTTTATATTTTGCTCGGACGACGAGGTAACTATGGAACAACTAAACCGAATAGTATTGCGGGCTAAGTACCTCCCCTTTTCTCAGGTTAAAAAGGAAAATCAAACCGCTTGGCTACAGGATCAAAATATGATTATTGACTATAACAACAGCAATTTCACCATGTCCATTAACGACCTTTCTCTAAAAGGAAAACACAACGTTTATAACTCTATGGCAGCAGGAATTGCAGCTCATGTTCTTAATATCCGAAAAGAAATAATTCGCGAATCGTTATCCGACTTTCAGGGAGTAGAACATCGCCTTGAACCCGTTTTAACTATCCGTGGCGTTAAGTACATAAACGACTCTAAAGCAACCAATGTAAATTCAACATGGTACGCCCTCGAAAGTATGGATGCCCCCACAATTTGGATTGTTGGCGGAATAGATAAAGGCAACGATTACTCGGAACTAATGGAATTGGTAAAGAGTAAAGTTAAGGCGATTGTGTGCCTTGGTCGCGATAATTCAAAAATAATTACCTCTTTTAAAAACGAAATAAGCACAATTGTAGAAACCCTATCGGCCGAAGAAGCTGTACGCCAAGCTTACAAACTAGCAGAACCGGGCGATACTGTATTACTTTCGCCAGCTTGTGCCAGCTTCGACTTATTTGAAAATTACGAAGATCGAGGTAGAAAATTTAAAGAAGCCGTAAGAGCTTTATAATTAAGCACAGTAGAAATGGGTAAAATTTTTGGACGATACTTAAAAGGTGACCGAACAATTTGGCTGGTTGTATTCTTCCTGTCGGCAATTTCGTTGTTGGCAGTTTACAGTTCAACCGGAACCTTAGCCTATAAGTATTATGGAGGGAATACATCCCACTTTCTACTTAAACAATTGGGGTTTTTAATATTTAGCTTGGTTGTAGTTTTTATTGCGCACCTGATAAGTTATAAAGTTTACTATCCCTTTTCAACACTACTCATGGGCATATCCATTCCCTTGTTATTATTCACCCTAGTGTTTGGAACTCAGCTAAACGAAGCATCCCGCTGGATTGAAATTCCCGGGTTGGGCATAACCCTGCAATCGTCCGATGTCGCAAAATTTTCACTGGTTCTATACGTTGCCAAAGTGTTATCGCAGTATCAAAAAGAGCCTATAAACCTTAAGCAATTAACGTTTAAACTTATGCTTCCAATAGCGCTCATCTGCGTGCTTATACTTCCAGCAAACTTTTCAACCGCTGTTTTAGTAGGAATTACATGCTGGTTACTTATGTTCGTTGGACGTGTAAAGTTAAGACATTTGCTAGGATTTACTGGCGTTGGAGCAATGGCACTAGCCATACTAATTCTTGTTGCCTTACAATTTAATACCATTAAAAGGGTTCATACCTGGAAAACCCGAATAGAAAGTTTTGCCAGCAGCGAAAATGACGAATCGAACTATCAGGTTGAACAATCGAAAATTGCCATTGCCACGGGAGGTATATTTGGAAAAGGCCCCGGAAAATCGACACAACGAAATTTTTTGCCACACCCCTACTCCGATTTTATTTACTCAATTATTGTTGAAGAATACGGATGGATCGGCGCTATTGGAATAATTATGCTATACATGATTTTGCTGTACCGAGCAGCATTAATTGTGAAAAAGTCCAAGCGAACGTTTCCCGCTCTACTGGCCTTCGGCCTAGCACTACTTATTGTGCTACAGGCGTTTGTAAACATGGCCGTAGCCGTAAACCTAATTCCGGTAACCGGACAACCATTGCCCTTAGTAAGTATGGGCGGAACCTCGCTGTTTTTTTCCAGTGCCGCTTTTGGTATAATTTTAAGTATAAGCAGAACTCAAAGTAAAAAGGAACTGTTCGATGGAGAAGAACCAGTTGAAGATAATAATTAGCGGCGGCGGAACCGGGGGACACATTTTCCCCGCAATTTCCATTGCCAACGAGTTGGTTAGGCAACGCCCCGATATCAACATTCTGTTTGTTGGTGCCGAAGGTCGTATGGAAATGGAAAAGGTTCCCAAGGCCGGATATAACATAGTCGGCTTGCCGGTAGTTGGGTTTCAACGTAAGTTAACCCTTGCAAATTTGAAGTTTCCTTTCAAACTTATAAGCAGCCTGCTTAAAGCGCGCAAAGTTGTAAGAAATTTCAAACCGAATGTGGCCGTTGGTGTTGGCGGATATGCAAGCGGCCCCATACTAAAAGCCGCCCAACGAGTTGGTATTCCTACGTTGCTTCAGGAACAAAACTCATACGCAGGAGTAACAAATAAGCTGTTGGCCAAACAGGCCAAAACCATTTGTGTTGCCTACGAAGGAATGGACAAGTATTTCCCGGCTGATAAAATAATATTAACGGGAAATCCTGTTCGGAGTGACCTCGAAAATATTACAGTTACAAAAACCGAAGCATTATCATTTTTTAATATTCCTTCCGATAAAAAGGTAATTTTAGTACTAGGCGGAAGTCTTGGCGCCAGAACCATAAACCAAAGTTTAATCGGTAACTTGGAGTTAATTAGAAATGCCGAAGACGTTGTGGTTATTTGGCAAACAGGGAAATACTACTACAACGAACTAAAGAGCAAGTTAGATGTTGAAAAAGTTGATAACATAAGGCTTAATGACTTTATCAACCAAATGAACATGGCATACGCTGCTGCCGATTTGGTTATTTCCCGTGCCGGAGCAGGAACCATCTCGGAACTATGTCTGGTTGCAAAACCAAGCATACTGATTCCTTCGCCAAATGTTGCCGAAGACCATCAAACAAGAAATGCCGAAGCGTTATCCACCAAAAATGCTGCAATTATGGTTAAGGATAGCGATGCCGTCAGCACTCTTATAAATATAGCGTTAGCAACCGTTCGTAACAGTGAAAAATTAAACGAACTAAAAATAAACATTGCCAAGATGGCATTACCCAATTCAGCAAAAATTATTGCTGAAGAAGTTTTAAAGTTGGCCGATAATAAGTAGTAGTAAAATGGATTTCGAAAATTATAATAGAATTTACTTTATTGGAATCGGTGGTATAGGAATGAGCGCCCTTGCCCGATACTTTCTTTTGCATAATAGGCAAGTTGCCGGATACGACAAAACGCCGTCGGGCATAACCGCCAATCTTACCAACGAAGGTGCCGAAATCCACTACTCCGACGATATAACTCTTGTTCCCGACTATTTTAAAAATTCATCGGAAACATTGGTAGTTTACACCCCTGCCATACCTTCCAATCATAGCGAGTTAAATTACTTTATTACCAACAACTTTAGGGTTGTTAAACGCGCTCAGGCTTTAGGCGTAATTGCTTCGGTTAAGCAAACCATTGCCGTTGCCGGAACTCACGGAAAAACAACAACTACAACGTTGCTTACTCACCTTTTGGCAAACTCTTCGGTTGGCTGCGATGCGTTTTTGGGAGGCATTTCCCGAAACTTCAACAGCAATTTGGTATTAAGCAACAAGGGCAATAACCTGTTGGTAGTGGAAGCCGACGAGTACGACAGGAGTTTTCTTTCCCTGAACCCTACCCTTGCCATAATCACCTCGGTAGATGCCGACCATTTAGACATATACGGAAGTCATGAGCATGTAATAGAATCGTTTGTGCAATTCTCCAGCCAAATAAAACCGGAAGGTACTTTGCTAGTCAAGGAGGGTATTAAGTTTACCCCGAAACTGGCAAATAAAACCAAGCTGATTACTTACGGATGGAGCAATAAGGCAAACTTTTATCCTACCGAAATTAAAATAAGCAACGGGTACTATATTTTCACGCTGGTTACTCCTACCTCCAAAATACCGAACTTAAGGCTTGGCATTCCAGGTCGTTATAATCTCGAGAACGCCATTGCCGCATCGGCAGCAGCATTGCAACTGGGAATATCCGAAAACGAACTAAGACAAGGGTTGGCAACCTTTAAGGGAGTTGCTCGTCGATTCGACATACGGTACAACAACGGAACAACCATCTATTTAGACGATTACGCCCATCATCCCAAAGAAATTGAAGCTACCATTAATTCGGCCAGAGAACTGTTTCCCGATAAAAATATTACCGGAATTTTTCAACCCCATTTATATAGTCGAACACGCGACTTTGCCGACGAATTTGCTTCGGCACTCGATAAACTCGACAAGGTTATCCTGTTGGACATTTACCCTGCCAGAGAATTACCAATCGAAGGCATTTCTTCCAAAACCATTGCCGATAAAATGAAAAATACCAACGTATTGCTACTGAGTAAGGAGGCTTTATTGGATTGGATAAAGACGGCAAAGTTGGAAGTCCTTATAACCATGGGAGCCGGAGATATTGACAGGCTGGTAAGCAGCATTGAAAAAACATTAAACGCACAACCGAGCGCATGAGCAGACAGGTAAAAATATGGCTCTTCATTTTAACTTGGCTAGCAATGCTGGTTTATCTTGTCTATGCACTTAACTTCTCTAAAGGCAAAACAAAGGATGTTGTTTGCAAAAACATCAGGGTTGATGTACTAGACAGCTCTCAATTTCAAATGGTAAAAGCAACGGAAATAAGAAAAAGGTTGCTGGGAAAGGAATTCAACTTAATAGGAAAACCGCTGAACGAAATAAACACTTCTATTTTAGAAGACGAACTATCGCAAATAGCCGCTGTGCGAAACGTAGAAGTGTTTAAAACTGCAAATGGAACCTTATGTGTAAATGTAGAACAGCGAATTCCAATTGTCCGTGTTTTCAATGCAAAAAATCAGAGTTACTACATCGATAACGAGGGCAGCATACTACCTTTTAGGGTGAAATTAGCCGCAAATGTGCTCATTGTAAATGGAAACATACACGAACCCTTTGCAATTAAACCCAACATGAGCGTTCTGAGTATTCCGGACTCTGCCAGTCGGAACAATCTGCTTATAAAACAGATTTTCCAATTTGCCCGATTTATAAACAGCAACAGTTTTTGGAAAGCGCAGGTTAGCCAACTCTACGTAAATAACAGCAACAACATTGAACTTGTTCCAACCGTAGGCCCGCACATTGTTTTACTTGGAAACCTTACTAATTTTAAAAATAAACTGGCCAAACTGGAACTTTTATACAAAAAAGCGCTTCCGGTTGAAGGCTGGAATAAATACAGCATAATAAACTTAAAATATTCAAATCAAATAGTTTGCACAAAACGATAGTACTATGGCACAAGGAAACAATTACATTGCAGCAATCGACCTGGGAACCACCAAAGTGGTAACCCTGGTAGGAAAGCCCACGCAATCAGGGAAATTTGAAATTGTCGGTTTTAGTAGTGCAGAATCGACAGGAATAAAAAAAGGTATGATACAAAATATCGAAGAAACGGTTAAGTCAATACAAAAAACCGTTGACGATGTTAAAGCGCGTACGGGAATCGATTTCAAATCCGTGTATGTAGGTATAGCCGGCCAACATATACGCAGCATTAAGCATAACGGCTATAGGTTAATCGAAAACGATGAAACCGAAATTTCGCAAAGCGATATTGAAGCACTAACCAACGAGATGCACCGAATTCCCGTTGATGCAGGGGAAACAATTCTTCATGTTCTTCCACTCGAGTACCTTATCGACAACGAACTAATCGACAACAACAAGCCGGTAGGAATGATTGGGAGAAAAATTGAGGCGAACTTCCATATTGTTATTGGCAAAACAGCATCGGCAAAACATGTCGAAAAATGTATTAACCGTGCCGGGTTAAACGTTGCCGAACTGGTATTGGAACCAATAGCCTCTGCCGAAGCGGTTCTTACAAAAGACGAACGCGAAGCTGGCGTTGCCCTTATCGATATTGGCGGTGGAACCACCGACCTAGCCGTTTTTTACGAAGGAAACATAAGACATACTGCCGTTATTCCACTTGGCGGCGATATTATTACACAAGACATTAAGCAAGGCTGCTCCATACTGCTAAAACAAGCCAATGCTCTTAAGGAACGCTACGGCAGCGCTCTTTCCGACATTGCTCCGGACAACAAAATAATTACCATTCCTGGAATTAGCGGACGAGAACATAAGGAAATTTCCATGAAAAGCCTTGCCGGTATAATTCAAGCTCGTATGCAGGACATTTTGGATTTCATTTTATATGAAATTTCCCTTTCGGGATATTCCGATAAACTTAGCGCCGGTATTGTAATTACAGGTGGTGGTGCATTGCTGAAAAACCTCCCTCAACTAATCAAGTTTCACACGGGCTACGATGTTAGGGTTGGACTACCCACCGAAAATTTGAGCACCGAATCGCTCGAAGAGTATAGCTTACCCCAGTATTCCACCGGTATAGGGTTAGCACTGTTAGGCATGGAAAATGCCCAAAAATCACCTTTAACCGACAACGCTGAATTTACGGATGTAAAGCAAGATGAAAAACAGGAAGTGCTAGAAACAACCGGGAAAAAGTCATCATTTAAATCGTTTGGGAACTTCAAAAATATACTCTCAAATTTATTTGACGAATCCGACACCGAAATGTAGATTTTAAAAAGATAGTACTAATAGCGTGCAAACTATTTGATTAATAAAACGAAATAAATACAGAACCATGGGCGATGAACTAATTAACTTTGATATGCCATCGGTAAACGAATCCATAATAAAAGTGATTGGTGTTGGTGGTGGCGGCGGAAATGCAGTAAATTACATGCACCGCATGGGAATAAAAGATGTTGATTTTGTATTATGTAATACCGATGCTCAGGCCTTGCACAACAGTCCTGTTGAAATGAAAGTTCAACTCGGGGCATCGCTAACCGAAGGACGCGGAGCGGGCAATAAACCCGAAATTGGGCGACAAGCGGCAATTGAAAGTTTAAACCAACTGGTCGAGCTACTTTCGAGCAATACCAAAATGGTATTTATTACAGCAGGTATGGGAGGCGGAACCGGAACCGGAGCCGCACCCGTAATTGCTAAGGCATCAAAGGAACTGGGAATTCTAACCGTAGCCATAGTTACCATTCCTTTCCGTAACGAAGGGAAAAAACGTATTGCCCAAGCCATTGAAGGTATCGAAAACATACGCCAACACGTAGATTCCCTTCTGGTAATCAACAACGAAAAATTGCTGGAAGTATTTGGAAACTTAAAATTAACGGAGGCATTTGCCCGTGCCGACGATGTTTTGGCAACTGCCGCAAAAGGAATTGCCGAAATTATTACCGTACACGGGTATATTAACGTTGACTTTGCCGATGTGGAAACGGTAATGACCAACAGTGGCGTTGCGCTTATGGGATCGGGTCAAGCATCGGGCGAAAAGCGAGCCATTACGGCGGTAAAAACAGCACTGGAATCTCCGTTACTAAATAACAACGACATTTCTGGTGCTCGAAATATTCTGCTAAACATAACCTATGGCGACGACGAAATTACCATGGAAGAAATAGGTCTGATTATTGACTACGTTCAAGCCGCCGCCGGCGACGATGCCGATCTTATTTGGGGAAACGGAAGCGATCCCTCGCTTGGCGAAGATTTAAAGGTTACCGTTATAGCCACAGGCTTTGGAACCAGTACCATACCCGAACTTTACATCAAGGATAAAAAAGTAGATGTTGTAAACCTTGACGATAACGCTCTTACAAACAGAATTGAGCGCACACCCCTATACCCCGAGCAAGACGGTCAAAGGTCCATAAGAAAGACCAAAAAGACAGAAGTTTTAGACGAGTTACAACGTGTTATTGAATTCGATATTTCGGGTAGCGATGAATTTCAGGTTAAAACGGTATCAACGCCTCAGCCAACCATTGTAAACAAAACACCACAACCCGAAGACTTATCATCGACGGTAAAGCCCACTATAAAACCCAAATCAACAAAAGGAAAAGGGCCGTATTCCAATTTAGATGAGTTGGAAAGCATTCCTGCCTATAAGCGAAGAAACGTTGAAATCGATAATGTTGACCACTCTAACACCCAAAATGTCTCTCGCCTAACACTAGACCTTGACGATAGTGACGGAGACATTTTCCTTCGTCCCGACAACTCGTTTTTACATGACAATGTAGATTAATCTTTTTTACATTAAAGTTCCATAAAACAATAAAAGCCGCTATTCGCGGCTTTTATTGTTTTCATTCTATATCGTATTAATTTACAATTATTGTTTCCGTTTGTTGCTTTGTCGTTGAGCCCGTACTCATTATAACCTTACAAAGGTACACACCTTTACTTAAATTCATTTTTGATAATGAAATAGATTGTTCTCCCGATGCATACGCCGCAGAAGGAGCACTCCATACAAGTTGCCCGAGCATATTGTAAACATCTACACTAGCACTACCACTTACCGGCATTTCAATTTGAATAACAGAATTCTGGTTAATTGGATTTGGATAAACTTTCATTCCAAAATCGTTTACTGTTGAACTAGGAACTGCAGTTGCTTCATCTCCAATAACAGCCCTAATAAGAATGTTGTAATCAAGGCCTATTTCACTTAATTCTTTCCACTGCCCACTTGCCAAAATCCAACCACCCTTACCGGAAACCATTGGACCTGGGTCTATTGCAAATGGATGTCCCGTTGTAAACGTTACCTCATAGCCTATCCAATATTCTTTCCCATCCTTAATCTCTATAGGGGTTGATAATTCATGAGTAGTCCATGTGTCTATTTTAACTTCCGATGTAACATTATCAGACAAAATCAACGTTCCTGGATTGCCATAAGAACCGCCCTCCCAAACTTTAATAACCACCTTAGACATTGTATTTACACCTTGGTTCCCCAATAAATAAAAAAGAACTTTACTAATGTTTTCCCCTATTAATCCGGTAAAATCATCTGTTGTAAACCTTGTTGCTATGGTCGTTGTCGTATTTGTTCCAAAGTTGAAACCGTTATAATACCCAATATCATTTTTCAACATCACCCAAGGAACAAAATTTATGGCAGCATCAAAAGAAATCGTGCTAGAAGCAGATGTTACATTCGAAATATTTAAACCTCCTGCTGTACCATCGCTTAAAAAACTACTCGGACTAGTTTGATCGTTAATTGCCGTTCTGCTACTAGCAGAACTATATGCAGCAGAGTTTGGCACTCCATTGGCAGTTGTTGTTCCATAAGGGCGATATATATAAACCTCATTCGGTGTTTCATTGTCGGCATCAGCATTACCATAACCCTCTCGCTGTAAATTTATTCTATAAACCAACATTCCTGTTCCCGGTAAATCTCGATCGTAGGCGTTGTTATTCCTATACTCCACTAAAAAATACTCCCAATACGTATTAGGCGAAGGTATGATATAGGCATTGCCTGTCGCGCTGGTTGAAAGCGGATTTAATGTATATGTTCCCGATTCGCTAATTGTCGGAATATTCGAAATCCATCCTCCATAAAGATATTTCATATAAGCCCCCATATTCTGAGGATAATCCAAAGTACCTTCCATTAAGTCCCACTTTCCAACCGGACTAATTGTAGAATTATCGCTATACTGATATAAATCGGGAGCTCCAATAACGTGAAACATTTCGTGGCAAAGTGTTCCCAAATCAATTCTTGCATTATAAAAAAGTTGAAGTTGAAAAGTATAGTCCCCTACTTGCTTCCCATTTATATATGCATCCTGCGAATACAAACTCCACTGGTGCGGCCAAAGTAAATCATTCCAACCGTCGTTGGCTCCTGCAACAATAAACGAAACTACATCTACGTAATCATCATTGTTTAAATCTATATTTATACTCGTTGGAATATTAGCACTAACGGCATCAATTGCATTTTTTAGCAGTGTGTGCTCACGGTATGTTTGGCTCGATGTATTTGTAGAGCTTGTAGCATCGGGATCGTAACCATCGGGGTTTGTTGTGGCATCGTAAGGCTGATAGTAATTTCTGTTATGCGAATCGGTGTACCATGTTACATACCCGCCACTTGGAGCAGGATAAAAAGTTGAACTAATTGTAAACTGCCCATAACTAACGCTATTGTAATAGTCGGCGACAGAAGAAGACGATCCATTATAAATATCACTATAATACGAATAATCTTCGCTATCGACCGTTTGATCCGCAAATTTTATAAATACAACGATGTTGTTTAATACCTCTCCCTTCGTTGTTTTCAGCGGGGCTATACCCTTTTCCGATTTACTTGGCACCAAACTTATATAATGATTATCGATAAAATGATCTTTCCTTTTTTTCAAATACTCTTTTACCGAGATATTGGCATACGGTTCCAATCCTTTTGAAGCAGAAGGTTTATCGACTCCAACAACATAATCTGAAGGCGTTAACTTTCCGCTTTCCTCTATAGCATAAACCCAGTATCCATTTTTAGGATTACGCATTATTGTGTAACCATCGGCATCGTGAACCCAGTTGTGAAATTCGTCGCCGCTAACAAAGCAACTGATTTTTTTACCATCGGGCTGCGTAATCACAAAAGGTAAAAAACTTTTAGGCACTGCATTTGCCCAATTAGCAAGGAAAGTAACCAATAAAGTTACTACTCCGATTTTTACTATGCTGGGTAATAATTTTTTCATATTTATTTTGATTTTAGATTTCTACAAAAAATTTCATTCTACTTTTTAGCAAATTCTTTCGAAGGTAAAAACCCGTGAAACTTTACAGAATACGTGGTTTTATACTTAACCACTGCCATATTTTGCCTGTTCAACGTATCCGTTTTTTCCTCCAATTTCGTCCATTCTTTTCCAACACCTAGTCTAATTTTTTCTCCATTTACCGATACATTTGCATAATCGTTATTAACGCTAACTATTTCAAAACCATTATTACTATACGGAATCTTATCGAAACAAATCAAGTACGATGACACTCCTTGTCCTGCTACGCCTTTTAGGATCTTTCCAAAGCCAACCACCACTTTCGCGGTATCTATACTAAAATTAGAAGGATAACGGTACATTTCAATTTTACCAGTATTTTCATCGTATGAATAACTCGGAGCATCAATTCTACGACCCATTGGGACATTTCCTTGAATAGCAATACCTTCCTGTGTTTTGTAAAATTCAAAAAAAGCAACCATTCCCTCATGTGAATTGTCCAAATTTTCATTTTTCTTTAGAACATTACAACTCACAAAAATCATTAAGAACACAGCTAATAAAAGTTTTGCCCTACGCATATTTATTTGAATTTATTTGTTCCACTAAATGATGAAAGGCCAAATAAGATGACAAAAAACAAAAAATATTATTGTCCCCTATGACCTATTCGAATTCTTCTTGATACCCAATCGCTCAGCGGTGCTTTCCGGCACATAGATAACCAAACGTTGTCCAATTCTAATCATATTACTCCTAATCCCATTCCAACTCCTTAACTGCCTAATAGACACACCATACCGTATTGCAATAGAGCCAAGCACATCGCCACTCTTAACCCTGTAAACAAACCTAACGGAACCTGTCGGCACATCATACCTATAAGATGATGTATATTTTGAAGGTGCAATAATGTTACTTGAGTTAAAAAACACGCTGTCCTTGTAGGCATATATCTCGGACTCTTTATCGATGTATGGACCAACTTCATCTACGGGAAGCCGTAACGAATACTTACGAAATTTTCCTGGCACAACATCGCGTTTATACTGAGGGTTTAAATCACGTAGCAAATCAACAGGGATATTAAGAACCTCTGCAACCTGTTTTAAATGAAGCATATCGCCAACCATTATTGTATCGGTAGTTTGAGGTATATTAATTGGCTGTGGCACCAAGTTGTGATCGCGTGAAAAGAAATATGCATACGTTGCTGCAATAAAAGCAGGAACATACCCACGTGTTTCACGAGGCAAATAGTAGTATATGTCCCAGTAGTTTCGCTTACCTCCCGACCTGCGTATAGCCTTATTTACATTCCCTGGTCCACAGTTATACGCTGCAATAACCAACGTCCAATCTCCGTAAATGCTGTACAAATCCTTTAAAAAGTGAGCCGCTGCTTCGGTAGATGCAATGGGATCCCTCCGTTCGTCAACAAAAGAGTTTATAACCAAACCATACCTTCTGCCCGTACCAAACATAAACTGCCACAAGCCTGTAGCTCCAACTCTTGATACTGCACGAGGGTTTAGGGCAGATTCTATTACCGGTAAAAATTTTAACTCCAATGGCAATTGGTACTTATCCAATATTTCTTCAAAAATTGGGAAGTAGTAATCGGTAAGTCCCAGCATAATTTCAACCTTATCGCGCTTTTTCTGTGTATAGACATTAATAAAGTTTCGAACAATATTGTTATATGGCAATTCTACAAGCGAATTTATACTATTAAGCCTCTTAATGTAAAACGAATCCGGGTAACTACTCAATCCTACGCTGTCGCTTTCAACGTTTAGAACAAGACTATTACTATCTATCGATTGTTGTACATACCACAGGTTAAGCAAACTATCAAGGTTGTCGCCATAATTTTCTTCAATGTCCGATCCTTTTATAGTAAGAGTATCTTCAACTGTAAGCGTATCGCGAACTTTAAGGTTATCCTGTGCATTTGTAACAAATCCACACAATAGCAATGTAAGTGCTAAAAATGCTTTACCATGCTTTCTCATACTACTCATATTAGGCTTTATTGCAAATATAATATGCATTTTTGGAGTTTAATGCCTATAAAACAAGGATATTTAAACTTTTCGAGAAATATTAACAGAATATTTTTAACAGAAATCCCCTTTTTGATATAAGCAACCCCTTAAAAAGTAACTCTGCATGTCAACCCAAATGCAGGTGTGGAATACGATTGCGACGCTAATGAAGAGTTTAAAACGCTAGGTTCAACCCTAAAACTTAAATTATCATCAACATTCCAATCGTACAAAAAGCCATCAACATTTGCGTCAAGAATATTTAGCACATAAACGGCAGTAACTCCTAAAATACAAAGGTCTCGGTTTCTTCGATAGGAATCCATGTAATAGCGTAGATTATCTTCCGAACGCGCTCCATTAAACTCATCAATGGTTGTAGGGTCATCGTCCATAACGTACAACAGCGCCTTTTTAAACCGCTTGTAGCCTCTGTTATTCCACGAAATCATAAAATAAAATGTGCTTAATCCTCCGTAAATAACAGGAATTTTCCAGTACTTTTGGTTGTAAGCCTGCCCCATTCCAGGCACCAATGTCGATAGAATAGTAGCAGCAACTGGCGAATGTTTTTCGTTATTATAAACCAACACCGCATCGGCTACGCTTGCTATATATGCCACTCCGGCAGCAGCAACATATGCATTTCGAGCACGACGCCTTTTAACCATTTGCTCTTTATAAATTTCCTTGTTAGGATCATCATCGGCTAAACTATTGTAAGCAGAAAGTTTCGAAAGATATGTTTGGTTCGAATGTATTCCCATATAAACCATGCTTCCCATTCCTGCATAAAAAATGGGTAATTTCCAATACTGCTTATTGACTACCTGTCCGGAACCGGGCAGTAAATGTGCACCCAACCATACACGTGTGGTAAAGTCTTTCCTAGGTTTCAAGGTTTCCGTTGTATCTTGCGCCCACCCTTCATTACCGGTAATCGCTAAAAGCAGAAAAGCCAGCAGCACATTAAATGCTTGCCGGCCAATATGGCTAATTAATGGTATGGTCTTCAAAATACTGATATTAAAAAGTTGATTACGAGAAAATCTTACTCGCTGATTTTGTAAAATTTTTCCAATATATCCTCAAACTCTTCGGCCGTTTTATACGAAATTACAATTTTACCATCGCCGTTATTTCCTGGCTTTAAATCGGCACGTAAACCTAACTTATTGGTTAAATGTTCCTTTAACTCCAACTCCTTAGCATCGAGTGAATTTTCTTTTTTAGACTTTGCTTCTTTTGGAGAAGGATTCTGAAATTCCCTCACCAACTCTTCCACTTTACGAACAGAAAGGCCTTTCTCAACTATCTGCTTGTAAATGCCAAGTTGAACAGCTTGATTGTCTATAGCAACAAGAGCACGGGCATGTCCCATCGATATTGCCTGTTGCCCAATACCTAACTGTATTTCTGCAGGCAACTTAAGTAACCTAATATAGTTTGTTACCGTAGTTCTTTTCTTCCCCACCCTATCGGCCAAACTTTCCTGAGTAAGGTTGCACTCATCGATAAGCCTTTGGTAACTAATAGCAACTTCAATAGCATTTAAATCCTGCCGCTGAATATTTTCGACCAAGGCCATTTCCAGCATAGCCTGATCGTCAACGGTACGAGTAAATGCCGGAACCGTTTTTAATCCAACCAATTTAGCCGCTCTCAGTCGTCGTTCCCCTGAAATAAGTTGGTATCTGCCATTCATATCCCTAACTGTTAAGGGCTGAATTATACCAAGAGTCTTTATAGATTCGGCTAACTCCCGAATGGCATCCTCGTCAAAATTTGTCCTAGGCTGAAAAGGGTTTAAGTCAATTTTCTCAACCTCTATTTCGTTCACCAACTCCCTAACCACACGCGAAGAAGAATATTCCCCACCTCTCTCGTTGTCAACATTTGCGTCTTCAATTAACGCACCCAAACCGCGACCCAGCGCATTTTTTTTTGACATATTCCCTCTTTATAAAACTTTTATTCTTGAACTTTACCTTCGTTATCCATATTGGTCATGTTGTTCTTCTGCAGTAACTCACGAGCCAAATTTATATAGTTAGCTGAGCCAGTGGAAGCTGCATCGTACAAAATAACCGGTTTCCCATAGCTGGGAGCTTCGCTCAACTTAATGTTTCGTTGAATAATTGTTTCGAATACCATTTGCTGAAAATGCTTCCTAACCTCTTCAACAACCTGATTCGATAAACGTAAACGGGCATCATACATGGTAAGCAAGAAACCCTCTATCTTTAACTCGGTATTTAAACGAGTCTGAATTATTTTAACTGTATTCAACAGTTTTCCTAACCCTTCCAAAGCAAAGTACTCGCATTGTACGGGAATAATTACAGAATCTGCTGCTGTAAGAGCGTTTACGGTAATTAGGCCCAACGAAGGAGAGCAATCGATAAAAACGAAATCGTAGTCATCCTTAACCTTATCAATAACACCCTTTAGCATTCTTTCCCTATTAGGAAGGTTAAGCATTTCTATCTCGGCACCAACCAAGTCGATATGTGAAGGGATAAGGTCGAGACCTTTAATTTCGCTATTAAGAATAATATCCTTGGGATTTACTTCGTCAACCAAACATTCGTAAATACTCGTTTTAATGTTACGTAAGTCGAAACCCGTACCTGATGTTGCATTGGCCTGGGGATCGGCATCAATAAGCAATACCTTTTTATCTAGGACGGCTAAACTAGCCGACAGGTTAATGGCTGTGGTTGTTTTACCAACGCCACCCTTTTGATTAGCTAATGCAATAACTTTTGCCATGTTTTATTAAGTGTTTATCAAAGGTCAAAAATAGTAATCACGCAAAATCCTTTCAAAGGTGAAGGGTTTGGAATATCAATAAAAATCAACAAGTTGTCAACACGTTATCAACAGCGCCTTTACACCATGACAATCGCAAAAATAAAAAAACTTTCGATATGAACATAAGAATTTTACTAGCTTATGAATACCGAATCAAACATTGATTAACGAATTGACATACTAACTGTTGCATATATAAAATTTGTATTCCTTTTAAAAAAACATTTTACAACACGCACATAATAAAATAGTTACAAATTGAACTAATAAAAATATTTCATGATAAAAATCAACATAATAATATCAGAGTTATATTTGCGGTGGATATCGATGCTATACTGCTTTGAAAAATTGGTTTGTTATCGTAAACCCAAGGGCCGGAGGCGGAAAGGGGAAAAGTGATTGGCCGTTAATTGAGCGGTTACTTACTGAACATGATATTGCATTTACGCACGTTTTTACAGCACATAAACACCATGCGGTAGAACTTGCCGTGAATGCCATTACATCGGGTTATACAAAACTTATATCGGTTGGTGGCGACGGAACTCTAAACGAGGTAGTCAATGGAATTTTCTTACAAAATGTTGTATCGCCCAGCGAAATTACTGTGGGAGTAATTGGCGTGGGAACCGGCAACGACTGGTTTAGAATGTACGAAATTCCTCATAGCTACGAAGCGTGTATTAAGGCTATAAAATCAAAAAATGTTTTCCATCAGGATGTTGGAATAGTGGAATACTACGAATCGAGCATTCTTCATAAGCGTTACTTTGTAAATGCTGCCGGTGTCGGTTTCGATGCCGAAGTGGCCTTTCGGACAAATCGCTTAAAGGATTTAGGTCGTAAAGGTATGCTTCTCTACATTATCAGCTTGATTAAAGCCCTAATTCGCTACAAATCGACCAGGATGAACGTGAACGTTAACGGTTATCATTTTCAGGACAAGACTTTTAGCCTCACCGTTGGCATTTGTAAGTATAATGGCGCCGGCATGATGCAGGTTCCGTTTGCAATATCGGACGATGGGCTATTCGACATTACCATGATAAAGAAAATCAGCAAAATAAACGTACTTGCAAGCGTTACCCGACTTTATAACGGCACTATTTTAAAACATTCTAAAGTAACCGGCATTAGAGGAAATAGCATTGAAATAATGAGTATTCCCGGGGTAAACTTGGAAGCAGACGGAGAATCGTTAGGCGAAACGCCTTTAAAATTTACCATCCTACACAAAGCCCTTGCCGTAATTGTTGCCGATAGCTACGTTTGCAACAACTCCATTGAAGAAGCAAACAAACACCTAATTAAAGTAGTTTAAGGAATAATAACCTTTAACGCCTGAGGTTTTACCTCAGCCACTAATTTTTCGCCCATAATTGTCGGTTCCCCATCGAAATGAACAACTTCTGGCGCAGCACGTTCAATGGTAATTTTCTTTACCTTAAAACTTTGAACATACCTACAAGAATCTATCTTCTTGCTAAACAGCCTTATTCCAATAGAAGGTGCTACATACTTTGGAAATGGCGAAAGAATGGCAACATCAAGCATTCCATCCTGCATGTTTGCTTCGGGAGCAATAAATGCGTTATTTCCCCATTGCGAAGCATTTGCTATGGTAATCAAAAATGCTTCTTTCTCGATTTCCTGATTGTTAAAAGAAATTTTATACGGTTTGGACTTATAGGTAAAATATTCAGAGAGCGTTGTTTTTACATAGTTGACGAATCCTCGCTCTCCTATATGCGAAAATTTATCGCCAACATAAGCATCAAAACCCAATCCCGCGGTACAAAAGAAAGGGACATCGTTTAGAACACCATAGTCCAACATGGCAATTTTACCAAGGTTCAACACCCGAATAGCTTTACCTGTTGCCATAGGAATTCTAAGGTGTCTAGCCAATCCGTTGCCCGACCCTCTCGGAATAACACCCATGGCGCCATCGGTATTTATTAACGCTTTTCCTACTTCGTTTACAGTTCCATCTCCACCAACCGCAACAATCCATCTTATGCCTCTTGTTAAACCGTCTTTGGCCATATTAAAAGCCTCGCCTGCAGCTGTGGTATATTTTATTTCCGAAGCAAACTGCTTTGCATCGAGATTATTTTTTACTAATGTTTCGAAACTATGTACATCGCCAGACCCCGAAATAGGATTCACAATGAAAAGTACCTTCTCCAACGTATCTAATATTTTTAATTTGAGAAATAACCAACAAAGTTAGCAATAAACATTTTCATATCAACGTTTTTTAAATTCCCGATAATCAACCTGCTGCTAAGTTATACGTTATAGTTATATTTGCAAGCAAGGGATAATTTTCAACATGCTGAATATAAAACACATATTATTATACTTGCTACTTTTATTTACGGTGAAGTCCTACTCGCAGATTTCATCGAGCGCCGCATATCAGTTTCTAAACCTTAGTTATACAAGCCGAATTTCGGCTTTAGGCGGGAAACTGGCAACTCTCGACGAAAGCGACATTTCAACCGTATATGCCAATCCGGCCTTACTCGATTCTACCCTAAACAACCACTTAGCAATATCTTATACAAAATATTTTGCCGGTATTAACTATGGCGCATTTTCGTACGGTCACTTTTTTAACAAAGTTGGAACTTTTGCCATAGGAGCCCAAACTGTTAATTACGGTTCGTTTATCGATGCAGACGAGGTTGGTACCATACAAGGATCATTTACAGCAAACGACCTGGCTTTTCAACTAAGCTACTCAAGAGCAATAGACTCTACATTAACCGTTGGAATTAGCGCAAAAACCGTTTTTTCGCATTTAGAACGATACAAATCCTACGGAATTGCCTTCGATATAGGAGGAAAATACCTTTCAAAAAGCAACCTTTTTAGTGCCGGCTTGGTACTCCGAAATATTGGCCACATGGTTAAAGCCTACACCCCAAACAACATGGAACCCATGCCCTTTGAGATTGTTGCCGGGATAAGCCAAAAATTGGCACATGCTCCTTTTAGGTTTATCGTTACATTTCATCAACTGCAAAACTTCGACATTTACTACGATAACTCTCAACAAAATCAGGATGAAGTCTTGGATGACACTTCAACAAAAACAGGAATTGCCGAGAAAGTAGGAAGAGAGGTTCTGAGCCATACAATTATTGGGGCAGAATTTGTACCTGTTAAAAACTTTTATCTTCGCTTTGGCTACAACTACCAACGAAGGAACGAACTAAAAGTAAATCAGAAAGTTTCGACGGTTGGCTTTAGTTGGGGAATTGGAATTCGTATATCGAAATTTAACATTAACTATAGCCGTGCAACCTACCATTTGGCTGGTCCTTCGAATAATTTTAGCATAATAACCAACCTAAACAACTTCATCAAAAACTAAACAAATCTATTCGGGCTTTTTCCATACCTTTGTCTTCGCTTATACAAAATAACCTTAACATTTCTTGATGATACATGCTATGAACGGTATTGTTATTGCTATTGATGGATTTTCGTCGTGTGGAAAAAGTACATTCGCCAAACAAATTGCCAAAAAGTTGGGCTATCTTTATATCGACAGCGGGGCCATGTATCGCGCTGTAACGTTAGAATTTATCAGAAGAAATATTATCTCGAAAAACAAAGTTGACGAGACTCAAATTCCCGAAATACTTTCGAGCATAAACATTGGGTTTCACTTTAATCCGGACAAAAAGGCTTACGAAACAACCCTTAACGGCGAAGTTGTCGAAGAGGATATACGCAGTCCGAAGGTTGCCGATAAGGTAAGCTTGGTTGCAGCCATTCCACTGGTTCGAGAAAAAATGGTGGAGCAACAACAAAAACTCGGAGAGAATAAGAGCATTGTAATGGATGGACGCGACATTGGAACGGTTGTTTTTCCAAATGCCGAGTTAAAAATATTCATGACTGCCGACCCTGTTATTCGCGCCCAACGAAGGTTAAAAGAACTAAATGCAAAAGGCATTTCCATTACTCTCGATGAGGTTTTAAAAAATATTGAAGAAAGAGACTACATCGACCAAAACCGGGAAGTAGCACCACTACGCAAAGCTCCCGATGCTGTAGTTTTGGACAATAGCCACATGACTGTTGATGAACAAATGGAGTGGGTTAACAGTTTAGTAACGGAACGTACACGATAAGATTATCAAAAAAACGGTATGCTAGTTGAAATTGACAATAACGCAGGATTTTGTTTTGGAGTGATAAAGGCAGTAGAGATTGCCGAGAAGAAACTCGGCGAGCAGGATAAATTGTACTGCATTGGCGATATTGTTCATAACGAAGAGGAAATTAACCGGTTAAAAACAATGGGAATGGAAGTTATTTCCCATGCAGAACTTTCTAACCTTAAAAATAAAACCGTACTAATCCGTGCACACGGAGAACCTCCTTCAACTTATAAATTGGCAACCGAAAATGGCGTTATTTTAGTCGATGCTACGTGTCCGGTAGTACTCAAGTTGCAAGAAAGGGTTCGCGATGCTTGGGAAAAAATGGCACTTTCGAATGGAACCGTTATTATTTACGGGAAAAAAGGCCATGCTGAAGTTATAGGGTTGGTTGGACAAACAGAGGGGAATGCTGTTATTGTGGAAAAACCCGAAGATTTGGACAATATCGATTTCTCCAAGCCTGTCGAAGTATTTTCCCAAACAACAAAGGAGCCGGAAATGTATCAGGCTATTATCGAGAAGATAAAAACGCTCATGGCTCAACATTTTCCCAACCAGGAATCTCCTTTAAAAATTCACAATACCATTTGCGGACAGGTGGCAAACCGGAAAACCGAAATTAGAAAGTTTGCAACTTCACACGATGTTATTGTTTTTGTAAGCGGCAAAAAAAGTTCCAACGGAAAAATGCTTTTTCACGAATGCGAGGAAGCCAATAAGCAATCGCATTTTATTTCGGAAGTTTCCGAAATAAACCCTCAATGGTTTAAACAAGCAAGTTGCGTAGGCATTAGCGGAGCTACCTCAACCCCAAAATGGCTAATGGAACAAGTAGCCGCTGCTATAAAATCGATGTAGCACGTTTCCCCGCGTTTTTAAACAGCCTTTTCGGTAAAATTTCTATCTTGGTCGTTTAATTGAAACAAAATGCCGTCCAGCATTAAAAAATATGTTGATGTAATACTCCCTTTGGCTTTGCCAAAGTTATTCACCTATTCCATCCCCGCGGAACTAAACGAAAAAATTAAACTCGGTATGCGAGTGGTTGTACCATTTGGTAAAAAGAAACTATACTCCGCAATTGCATTTAACATTCACACTAACGCACCTCAAGGATACGTAACAAAAGATATTCTCCAAAATATCGACGACGAGCCCATCGTGCTGGATACGCAACTTAAGTTTTGGGAATGGATTTCCAGCTACTACATGTGCAGCCTAGGCGAAGTAATGAAAGCGGCACTCCCTTCGGGGTTAAAAATGGAAAGCGATTCGTACATCACAAAAACCGAAAATATAAACATAGAACTTACCGAGCAGGAAGTTATTGTGATGCACTTGCTGGAAAGCAAAAAAAGGATGTCGATAAAGAAAATTACCTCCGAAACCGGCATTGTCAATCCGTTATCCATAATAAAATCGTTACTGGCAAAGAATTCCATAACCATTTCGGAAGAAATTGAGTCCGATTACCAACCCAAAACCGAGACTTACCTCAAACTGACAAAAGAATACAGAAATAGCCACAACCTGAATAAGTTACTCGACGATCTTAACAAAGCACCCGCCCAGCAAAGGGTTATAATTGCCATGCTTTCGATGTCCGAAAATCCTGCAAAGAGTTTTAATGTTGAAGTTTCCAAAAGCGAGGTACTTGGCAAAGTTGACGTTTCGGCTGGTGTTATCACTGCGCTTGCCCATAAAGGAATTTTGGAACAGTTCCAAAAAAATGTGTCCCGACTAGAACAATCGGACAACGGAAATGCCGATAACTCGGCAGAACTCAACGCCAGTCAGGTAAGGGCATACAACGATATAAAGAAAAGTTTCGAAACTAAAAATGTTGTTCTGCTTCATGGCGTAACATCCAGCGGAAAAACCGAAATATATATCCACCTTATTGCAGAAGCCGTTGAGCAAGGAAAACAAGTGCTGTACCTTCTGCCCGAAATTGCGCTAACGGCGCAAATAATCCATCGTTTGCGAAAAGTTTTTGGCGACAAAGTGGGCATTTACCACTCCAAGTACGGCGATGCTCGAAGGGTGGAAGTTTACAACGGAGTTTTACAGCAGGAACCAGACGATACTCATCCTGCCTACAGCATTATTCTTGGCGTTCGATCATCCATATTTCTTCCCTTCCAAAATTTGGGGTTGATAATTGTAGATGAAGAACACGAAAGCACTTTTAAGCAAATGAATCCGGCTCCCCGGTATAACGCCCGCGATGCGGCCGTTGTTCTTGCTCAAATTCACAAAGCAAAAGTTTTACTCGGAACGGCAACGCCTGCAATAGAAACTTACCACAACGCACAAACCGGAAAATTCGGGTTGGTTGAACTTTCGGAACGTTACAGGGAAATGGAACTGCCTAAAGTTAACGTTGTAAACCTGAAAGAAGCCCGCCAACGAAAACAAATGCACTCTCACTTTTCGGCTCAACTTTTAAGCGAAATAGATGAAACTCTAAAACGGAACGAGCAGGTAATTCTGTTTCAAAACCGCCGAGGTTTTTCACCTTACATCGAATGTGAAGAATGTGGCTGGATTCCGCAATGCGAGCATTGCGACGTAACTTTAACATACCATAAACATACAAATTCGCTGGTTTGCCACTACTGCGGTTTCACTATGAACCTACCCAACCAATGTATGGCTTGCGGAAGCCACAAACTGGAACCAAAAGGATTTGGAACAGAGAAGGTTGAAGATGAACTAAAAATATTCTTCCCCGATGCAGTAATAGAACGAATAGACCTTGACACCACCCGTTCCAGAAATTCGTACGAACGAATTATTTCCGATTTCGAAGAGGGTAAAACGAATATTCTTATCGGAACTCAAATGGTTACCAAAGGGTTGGATTTTGATAAGGTTAGCCTGGTTGGAATTTTGAATGCCGATAACATGCTTAACTTTCCGGATTTCAGGGCATTCGAACGAAGTTTTCAACTTATGTCGCAGGTTAGCGGAAGAGCCGGTCGAAAAGGCCGACAAGGTCTTGTTATAATTCAAACCACGCAGCCTACGCACCCCGTTATACAACAGGTTGTTAACCACGACTACAACGACCTATACACACAGCAAATGGGAGAACGTCAAGCATACCTGTACCCTCCTTTTTGTCGGCTTCTGCAAATATCGCTAAAGCATAAGGACAAAGCACTGCTTAACGATACGGCAAACAGTTTTGCAAATGCGTTAAAACATAACCTTGGAGAGTATGTGCTCGGACCCGAAACTCCAACCGTTAGCAGAGTTCAAGGTTTATACATTATGAACATTCTAATTAAAATTCCGCAAAAACTTCAACTTAACAGGGTAAAAGAACTAATAAACTACCACATCCAAAACGTCAAACAGCAACGCAACCTTTACGCGCTGGTTATAAACGTTGATGTGGACCCTCAATAGTCAAAGATTTAGAACCCAAACAACTAAGATTCTATAAGTAATCGGTATTGGAAATATTTCCGGATGTAAACGGTGCTACAGCCCGCAGATAAATCCCCTGAACGTAAGCAATTGCCATCCCATAATTGGTAACAGGAATTCCCGCTTCAACGGCAGGGCGAAGCCTATTTATTATTTGCTTTCGGGTTATCATACATCCTCCGCACTGTATTACAAGCGCATAATCGGTTATACTCCGGGGAAGTTCGCTAAGCCCTGCAACAAAGTCAAATTCTAACTGTTTCCCCGTAAAATTCGAAATCCATCGGGGAATTTTAACCCTACCTATATCGTCGCACGATACATGGTGGGTGCAACTCTCCAAAAGCAAAACCCTATCGCCATCCTTCAACTCCGATATTTTGGAAGTCCCTTTTAGGTAATTATCGAAATCGCCCTTAAACCTTGCCAACAAAATGCTAAAACTGGTAAGTGGAATATCGCGGGGAATTGAAGCATCGGCCTTAACAAATATTTGGCTGTCCGTAACAGCCAATGCCGGCTTTACCTTCGTTTTCCGTAAAAAAGCATCCACTTCACGCTCCTTAAGCACAATGGCCACGGCATCGTTATCGAGCACATCCCTTATTGCCTGTACCTGAGGAAGAATAAGTCTCCCGGCAGGCGCCTCAACATCAATCGGGGTTATAAGTAACACTATATCGCCATAGGACACCAAATCGCCCAGCAACGTTGGTACCTTATACGACGACTCTGGGATAACCCTTTTAATAAGGTTAATTAACGGCTCTGCCGTTTTGTAGTCGAGACAACTTGTTTCGATAAACCCTCTATTATGGTCGTTTGCTACAAAATTTTTAAAACTATCGCTAGCCGGAATAATATCCGACTTATTATAAACCACAATAAAAGGAGTGTCCGTAGAATTAAACTCGCCAACCAACTTTTCCTCAAATTCGCCCCAAGTATTCTCGGTTACAACCAGCATTGCCAAATCCACCTGTTTTATTGATTCAAGTGTTTTCGAAACCCTTTTTTCACCCAACTCTCCCACATCATCAATACCTGCCGTATCAACTAAAATTACAGGACCAAAACCGGTTATTTCGAACGATTTTTTTACAGGATCAGTCGTTGTTCCTGCAAAATCGGATACAATTGCCACATCCTGTCCGGCAAGCATGTTTATCAACGAACTTTTACCATTATTTCTTCTTCCGTAAATTCCGATATGGGGCTTAGATTCTTTTCCCTTTTGCATGACCAATAAATATTTAAGCGCAAAGTTAACCAAAAAGCAGTGCTATAAACCTACAAATTTCCCCATAATCTTGAATAGATTCTTCTATTTCTCAATCGGTAAAACAATTAAAAACAAACTAAACGATTAATAAAACTCTTGACTTCCATAAAATTTAGTAACTTGCTTATCATTTTAAAATCTAATATTCGTATGAGAATTAAATTCACAATTGGATTGCTATCTATAGCATTTTTCATTCTTTACTCAAATCCTAGTCAATCGCAAATTGGCGGCTTTTTAAAAGAAAAAGCAAAAAAAACTATTGTAAAGAATCTTAAACGAGGCGAGGAAGAAAACCAAACGCAGCAACAACAGGAAGCCGTTGAAGAAGAGCCTCAGCAAGAAGTTAACCAACAAAAGCAAGATCCCGCAAATAACTTCATGCAACAAAAAATGCTAGGGTTAATGGGCATGAACAATGTAAAATACGATCCTGCATACACATATACATCAATTATGTCAACAGACATTGAATGGGCAGATTCTACTGGTAACGAAATAAACAAAGGCTCTTACACCATCTACTTCGATAAAAATTCGAAAAACTTTGCAATTGAGTTTAAGGGATTAAACCAAGAAACTGGAAATCCGGAAAAATCATACATAATTTATGATTATAAGAACTATGCCATGCTTATTTTAAGTGAAAAAGATGGCGAAAAAAGTGGCATGGCAATGGCAATTCCTCGCGACTCTTCCGAGGTGGAAACCAATAACGATTCGATAGATACCGAAGTTAGCAACGAAGACTTATCGGCCTACAATATGCTTTACAAAAAGACCGGTCGTACAAAAACCATTTTAGGGTACAACTGTAACGAATATGCCTACGAATATGGAGAAGGACGAGCCGAAATTTGGGCTACAAACGATATCAAGTTCAACTATGCCGATGCGTACCAGCGCATGTACGGATTTCAATATTTAGCAACCGGAGGAACAGCGTACTTGCTAGGCACCGTTTTGGAAATGAACTTTAAAGATGTAAACTCCAATGCCTATTCCAAATTTACCGTTAAGGAAATAAATCCCAATACCAGTAAAACAATCAGCATAGCCGATTTTCAGGTTATGGGGGTTGGAGGCGCTCAGTAAGGCATAACCCATATAAAACACAAGGGCGGCCAAACAGCTGCCCTTTTTCATACAAAAAGTCTTACATTGAAACTGAAGTTGAAAATTACCGTTAAGTTTTTTTAACGCAGTAAAATCGCACAAAATTTCGGTAAAACAGTTTTTTGTTTAGTCATAGGTAAAAATTGATTAATTTTGAAGGTTAAAAAAATAGAATTAATGGTAGAGAAGAAACAAAGCAAAACAAATCAAACGGAAAAGTTGTTATCATGTATTGTTGATGCAATACAAGAAAAAAAGGGAAGCAATATTGTTGCTCTCGAAATAGGAAAATTACCAAATGCAGTTTGTAAATACTTTGTTGTATGCAGCGCAGAATCGACCACGCAAGTAGATGCAATAGCACAAAACGTGGAAGATAAAGCAAAGCAAAATTTAAACGAAAAAGTTTTCAGGTCGGCCGGATACGAAAATGCAATATGGATTGTGCTCGATTATGTTGATATTGTAGTTCACATTTTTCAAAACCAATGGCGTAACTATTACAAAATTGAAGATTTGTGGGCCGATGCAAAAGCAATCCACTACGATTCGGAAAACGATAAAGATACATTAGAACACCAAATGCCATCATTTTAAAATTGAGAAAATTATATGGACAATAACACCGATAAAAAATTAAACCCTAATACCAATAATCCCGATACAAAATTTAAACCTCCTAAGTTTAATGTTTATTGGGTTTACTTAATTATAATCGGCGGATTTTTACTTTTGCAGTTTTTCTTTTCGGGACGAAATGCAGTAGTTTCCAGTTGGCCCGAAGTTAAAAACCAAATGCTTAAAAATAACGAGGTTAAAAAGTTGGTTGTTATCAGGAACCTCGGTAAAGTTGAAGTTTACTTGAAAGAAGATAAACTCGAAAAGTACAAGGACCGACTAGGAAATGGTTTTAACGGAGTATCAAAATCGGGCCCTCATTTCTACTTTACTATCGGCTCGATAGAAACTTTTGAGAAACAACTGGCAGACGCACAACCAAATACACCTGATGCCGAAAAAATTTATCCTGAATACAAGGATGAACCTAACTACTGGGATTTTATACTCACATGGATTCTTCCGCTTGCGCTTATAGCAGGATTTTGGATATTTATTGTTAGGCGTATGAGCAAAGGTCAAGGTGGTGGCGCCGGTAACATTTTTAACGTAGGAAAATCTAAGGCTCAACTTTTCGATAAAGAGTCCAAACCTAAGGTTGATTTTAAAGATGTTGCAGGACTCGAAGAAGCTAAGGTTGAAGTAATGGAAGTTGTGGATTTTCTTAAGAATCCACAAAAATATACGGCATTGGGAGGAAAAATTCCCAAAGGGGTTCTTTTGGTTGGCCCTCCGGGGACAGGAAAAACACTGCTGGCAAAAGCGGTTGCAGGAGAGGCAAATGTTCCATTCTTTAGCATGTCGGGCTCCGACTTTGTAGAAATGTTTGTTGGTGTTGGGGCTTCGCGTGTTCGCGATTTATTCCGTCAGGCTAAGGAAAAGGCTCCGTGCATTGTTTTCATCGACGAAATAGATGCCATTGGCCGCGCACGTGGTAAAAATGCCAACTTCTCGGGTAACGACGAGCGCGAAAACACCCTTAACCAACTTCTAACGGAAATGGACGGTTTTGCCTCTAACCAAGGGGTTATAATAATGGCAGCTACCAACCGCGCCGATATTCTGGATAGAGCACTGCTTAGAGCTGGCCGTTTCGATAGACAAATAAATGTAGAATTACCCGACTATAAGGAACGCCTCGAAATTTTTAAGGTGCATCTTAGACCCATCAAATTGGAAGAAGACCTTAACATTTCGTTTTTAGCAAAGCAAACTCCTGGTTTTTCGGGTGCCGACATTGCCAATGTTTGCAACGAAGCAGCTTTAATTGCTGCTCGCAAGAATAAAGCAGTTGTTCAAAAACAAGACTTTCTTGATGCTATCGACCGAATTATTGGCGGATTAGAAAAGAAAAATAAAATTATTTCGAAGGAAGAAAAAAGGACTATTGCCTACCACGAAGCAGGGCACGCAACGGTTAGTTGGCTTCTCGAACACGCCAATCCGCTTGTAAAGGTTTCCATCATACCGCGTGGTCGTTCGTTGGGCGCAGCATGGTACTTACCCGAAGAAAGACAAATTACCACAACCGACCAAATGTTCGACGAAATGTGCGCAACACTTGGCGGACGGGCTGCCGAAGAGGTTACATTTGGCGAAATATCCACCGGAGCCCTTAACGATTTGGAACGGGTTACTAAACAGGCTTATGCAATGATAGCCTATTTTGGAATGGGAAAATCGCTTAGCAACCTCAGTTACTATGATTCTTCCGGACAATCCGAATACTCGTTCAACAAACCTTATAGCGAAAAAACTTCAGAACAAATCGATAAGGAGGTTAAGCAGCTAATCGATAAGGCTTACGCAAGAGCAAAGGAGATTCTTATTGAACATCGCGAAGGTCATGTTAAAATTGCTGAACTTTTACTGGTACGCGAGGTGCTGTTTAGCGAAGATCTAGAAGCCGTTTTCGGACCAAGAAAGAAACTTAGCAGAGAACAAGAACTGGCAAAAGAACTCGACGAAGAATCGCAAACGCAAAATCCAAACCAAAACGAAAACAATGGATGATAATTGGACTGAAATTTATTCGACTTCAAAACCCTATCAAGCTGAGATAGCCAAACAGGTTCTGGAAGATAATGGAATAACTTCCGTTGTTGTAAACAGACAAGATTCCAGCTACTTATTTGGTGAAGCTTCGGTTTATGTTGAAAATGCCAACATTGAAAAAGCGAAAGAACTTCTTAAAAATATTGAGAATTGAGCGAATTCCTTAAACGTACCATAAGTGGTGCGCTCTTTGTTATTGTAATTGTTGGCGCTATCTTAATAAGCCACATCACATATTTCATAGTGTTTCTTGGACTCATGATTGCGACCCAACTCGAGTTTTACTCTTTAGGTCATAAAGCAAAGTTACGGCCACAAGCACTTCTTGGACTTTTAATAGGAATAGCTTTTTTCGTATGGTCTTTTCTATACTCTTCCGGACATGTAGAGCAAATTACCATATACGGTTTTTTCCCTTTAATGGCAGCAATTTTTGTTGTTGAGTTATACCGAAATCATCATAAACCAATACAAAACATTTCGTTTACTATTTTAGGAATACTTTACGTAGCTATTCCGTTTAGCCTTATCAACTTTATAGTGATAAACGGGTCGTCGTACAGGATGGATTACAATCCGGATATTCTGTTAGGGTTACTTTCGCTTATCTGGATTAACGACATTGGCGCTTACGTTGTTGGGGTAAGCATGGGCAAGCATAAAATGATTCCCCGAATATCACCCAAAAAAAGTTGGGAGGGTTTCTTTGGAGGAGTATCGTTAACCATTTTGGCTGCGTGGATTCTCTCGATGGTTTTCCCTATAATAAACCTAAAACATTGGATGGTTATTGGAGTTTCTACCGCCCTTTTGGGCGTAATTGGCGACTTGGTGGAATCGATGTTTAAACGAAGCATTGGAGTAAAAGATTCTGGGAAGTTTTTACCCGGACATGGCGGAATTCTCGATCGATTCGACGCTTTGCTAATGGTAATTCCAATTATTTATGCTTACCTCGAAGTTATGATGTTAATTTAACTATCTTCGCAAGGTTATAATACCGAAATAAAACAACAATGAGAATACACAAAGAAGGTGTAATTATACTGATAGTTAGTTTTGCCGTGCTGGTTGGACTAAATTTCATTTTGCACATTTTTTCGCCTGCACTTAGTTACTACTTTTTAATTCCCATATCTGTTCTTTTAATGTTTTTTATGCTTCGCTTTTTTCGAGTTCCTAAGCGCAATACGAAACCCGATAATAATTGCATTTTTTCTCCAGCCGACGGAACAGTTGTGGCAATAGAAGAAGTTGACGAACATGAAGCCCTAAACACTCGGTGCCTGCAAATTTCGGTTTTTATGTCTATTTGGAATGTACATATAAACTGGATTCCTACTAACGGAACTGTTCGTTACTTTAAGTATCACCCCGGCGATTATTTGGTTGCATGGCATCCAAAATCATCAACACACAACGAACGGACAACCGTTGTTGTAGAGCGTGAAGATGGCGTTAAAGTGCTGCTACGTCAAATTGCAGGAGCCGTTGCACGAAGGATAGTATGCTATGCCGAACCCGATAAAGCAGTTGAACAATTCTCCGAACTCGGATTCATAAAATTTGGTTCAAGGGTTGACGTACTCTTGCCCATAAATGCTAATGTTGAAGTGAAAATCGGAGATAAAGTAACCGGAAATATTTCCATTCTGGCAAAGGTGTAGTTACTTACTCACGCTAAACTTTACTTGCTTTAACTTATTCTTGCTAAAATATAGCCACATTGTTCGAGGTATTTCTGCCACCTTCACAAGCAATGTATCCTTTGTTGTATTTACAGGAATCTCCAAATGTTGTGCTAGTTCTTCTCGCGTAAGCCCTACCCTAATTCCATTTGTTAAAACAATTTCTTTATTTACAATATTTGCAGCCAGTAATTGCTCCCTGTTTTTTGTATTTCGAAACATCAACACTTCACTTTTTTTGTAAGCAAAACGATATATGGTATCAGGAGCATTAACGCTTCGATCGTTTTTAATAGTCATTTTTTGCACACGCGTTCCATGAGGCATATTTGCCTGAAATTCGTTTATACTTTCGGCAAAGGCAAATGGATTGTTCAGCAATTGCTGCTGATTAATTGGCTTAACATCCGTATTGCTAACCTTTGCAACTTCTTTGCAACCACAAACAAGTAAAATAGTAAGGGAAGCAACTATTAACTGTAATTTGTTTTTCATGCCTATTGAATTTTTGCAGTTTTTTTAACCTTCAAAAAAATCAACTTAAATATACTGCAATCTCAGAAAATCTAAACAAGGGTTTACATTCTAAATAAAAAAAGTAATTACCCCTCCTACAGTTATAACCGCTCCAATAATTTCTTTTACAGTTACTTTCTCGTGAAAAACAATAACCGACGGAGCTATTATTAAAACAGGGACAATGGACATTAACGCCGAAGCAACCCCTGTAGAAGTATATTTTACAGAAAGAAGCGAAAAGGAAACTCCCAGAAAAGGCCCAAAGAAAGAACCAACTGCTATTCGCTTTGCTGCATTAGTATTTTTAATAGCCAAGATTAAATCCTTCCACCTATTTGAAATTAAAAAGAATAGCAAGAATCCTGATATTCCTGTAATTACCCTTATTTGCACCGACGATACAACATCGTAACCATCCATGCCGTATTTACTTAAGACTAAACCTCCTGCCTGTCCTACTGCGCCACCAAATGCAAGCAGCAACCCTAAAATAGGATAACTAAACCTGACTCTTCGGGATTTTTTACTACCAACTTCTTTATCGGAATCTCGCTGGAGTATTACCATAGCAATACCCATAAAAATAAGCAACATACCAACGCCTTGCTTTGCCGACAATGTTTCGCCCATAGTTACCCAACCGATTGCCGCTGCAATTGGAGGAGCAAGCGACATGATGAGCATTGAAATTCGAGCCCCTATAAGCACGTATGCTCTAAAAAGGAATAAATCGCCAAGAACAAAGCCTACCAGCCCAGAAAGCGAAAGCCATATCCACTGGTGCTTACCAGCATCAAAAGGTAATACCTGCCCCCGAACTACAAAAGAGTATAAACTTAAAAGAACAAAGGCCAAAACGAGCCTAATAAGGTTAACTGGTAACGAACCCACCTTTTTAGTAGCCGATTCAAAGGCAATGGCGGTTATAGTCCAAAACACAGCAGTAAGCAAAGCGGACAACTCTCCCGCATAACTGCTAATAAAATTCGACAACATGCACCCTAAAACATTAAGATTATTAAAAATTTTACAAACAAAAAATCTATACAAACAGATATTTTGAGTTTTTGTTACGAGTAAAGTTTAACCAATGTTTAATTTTCTGCATATTATTAAAAAATTTTTTCATTACTTTGAAATCTTTGGCAAATGCAGTAGGTTTGATAAAAATTTGTTAATGAACAAACTAGTTCGTTATATTATTATTGGGTCAATTATAGCCATTGTTGGCTTCCTGCTTTGGTATTTTTCATCCATCGTTGCTTTTATCCTTATTTCAGGTGTTTTAAGCCTTATGGGAAAGCCCATAGTTGATGCAGTATGCAATTTGCGTATTTATAAATGGCATCCTCCCAAAGCAATAGGCGCTACAATTGCACTATTAACTATCTGGGCACTATTTATTGCCTTTTTTCGAATAATGATACCACTGGTTGTTAACCAGTTCAATGCACTTAGTAACTTTAATGTGCAATCGCTGGTAGAAAAGTTTAATACCCCTATAAATTCAATACAAGGTTTTATTCAGAACTACTTACCTGCAAGTGCGTCCAGTTTTTCCGTCGAAACTTTTCTCACGAATAAAATAAGCAATGTTTTCAGTATTTCCATGGTTACCAATCTTTTTAGTTCGACGGCTAACTTTTTAATAAGTATAGTAATTGCATTATTTGCCATATCGTTCATAACCTTCTTCTTTTTAAAAGACGACAGCCTGTTTTTTAAGGGAATTGTAATACTTTTCCCCGAACGTATGGAAACGCAATTAACTCACGCACTAACAAGTATTAACAAACTTTTGCGCAGGTATTTCGTTGGAATTTTAGTTGAAAGTACCGGAATTTTAATTTTGGATACCATTGGACTTTCGATTGTTGGCATCGATTTTAAAACTGCCATGGTTATTGGCCTGATTGCCGGCATTCTCAATGTAGTGCCCTATGTTGGTCCGTTGGTTGGAACAATTTTAGGAATGCTAATTGGCTTAGCTTCCGAACTTCAAACAGGCGTTCCCGTCGAGTTCCTTTCGCTTACCATTTTTATGCTGGTGGTTTTTATTGTAACCCAACTTATCGATAACGTTTTGTTTCAACCATTAATTTATGGAAATAGCGTAAAAGCTCATCCCCTGGAAATTTTCATTGTTTTACTTATTGCCGGAAGTTTGGCAGGAATTATAGGAATGCTTTTGGCAATTCCGAGTTATACCGTTATACGAGTTTTCGCCAAAGAATTTTTTAATAAGTTTAGAGTTGTAAAAAAATTAACCGAAAAAATCTAACCTTTATCGGTTTTATGTAAATTTACATTGATTTGAAATATTGCATTACCGTTAGCTTACGTACAAATTAAAAACACTTACAGTGAGAAACGCCAAAACATTAATATTTGCTACCCTTTGCATTTTTTTATTGGGAAATGGCTATACAACCTATGCTCAAACCATTGAAACCGATTCCATTTTTACTTGGAAGTTGGAGGAAACGACTAATCCTTCTTCCCAATCGATTATTAAATTTATTCCTCGTTCCGATATTATTCCTGTAAGTTGGGATTTTGGCGACGGATCAACTTCCACCGAAGCCACTCCAACCCATACCTTTAACTATACCAACTGGGCAGATAGCGTTGCAATAACCTTACAGTATTCGGAAAATGGAACTAACACAACTAAAATACGCAACATTCCACTTAGCCCTGCATATTTTTTCCTACTATACGATAAAGATTTAGGGCAATCGGCCACATACAAAAGGGTATTTTTAAACGCCTTTCAAATCCCTAACAATTCAGACAGCATTGGAAATTTACGATTTTCATGGTATGTGAATGGGACAAAAATCGATGGAAATTCCTTTTCCAACACAAGTTTAGGACAATGGCCCAATATTTACTATACCTTCCCAAACGGAGGAACTTATAGCGTTAAATTGGAAGTTAGCAATATTAACTCTGCCGGTATTGCAGAATTTACCAATACTGTAACCGTTGTTCCCAACTTGACATCCGGAAAAATTCCTTTGGAAAACATACCTAACGTTTTCACACCCAACAGCGATGGCATAAACGACGAATTCATTGTACCTACCAGCGGAACTGGTTGGTTTAACATCAGAATCATATCACGAACGGGAGGCTTGCTTTACAAAACAGAATCGAGCGTTATCCGTTGGGATGGACGAAACACGCAAGGGAATCTGCTTCCCAATGGTATTTACTATTACCTTATTGAAGATAAAAGTGGACAGTACGAAACGGCTACAGGATTCGTTTATCTTATAAAGGATAAAAAGTAACCTTATAAACTACTAATGACAAGAAATATTTTACTTTTTGCTTTTGTCATATTCACCTTACAGGCGTGTACAGGTGTTTACTTCGAATCGCCCCAGCCCAAAAACTCCAATTCAATTTCAAATTTCGACAAATCCATTCAAGGACACTTTTCCAGTTGCGATAGCGACACTTTGGTTATTACGGACACTAAAATTCTTCTAAAAGATAAATCCTCAAACAATAACGAAGGGTTAATAAACGACAATGTAATCTTAAGGCAACTCAATAACTATTTAGTTATAAACATAAAGGACAGCGTTAAAAGCCAACCTGTTTGGCAGGTAATGCTTATACAATTTGCCAGTGACTCCCTAAAATTAATTTGTACAGACCTTCCTGTTGATAGCATTAAAATAAGGTTAAAAGGCATTACCCCATTCAAGGAAATTAAAAATAACGAAGGAAAAACAACTGACTTTTTAATAGACCCAGATTCTTCAGATTTTAGAAAGTTAATTCAAAAAGGACTATTCAATAAAACGCTATCCTTTAAAAGAATATCGTTCGAGGTTAACAATCCCCAGTGATTTAAATAACACTTTGGATATAATTCAAAATCTACCTATATTTGCGCCGAAATTTGGCCCTATAGTTCAAGGGATAGAACGAAAGTTTCCTAAACTTTAAATTCAGGTTCGAGTCCTGGTGGGGCTACAATAAAAACTCCATTTTTATGGAGTTTTTTTATTTTCAAAACGCTTTAGTTATTTATTTCACACAATAAAGGTTTCCCTAAACACTTAATAAAACTGTCATTTTATTAATATTGTACTTAACAATTTAACATATATCAACATGGAACTTGTTGTAGTTTTCGACGGCACTCTATTTCAGGCTCAAATGGTTAAAAACCTTTTAGAAAATGAAGGCATTGAAGCATACTTAAAAGATGAACTTATCGGGTCGAAAAGTTTTGGGTGGAATCCTACCGGCGGCGTAAAAGTAGTAGTTGCCGACTTAAATTACAGCAAGGCTCGTACAATTGTTGAAGAGTACGAAAAATCATCAGAAGACGATTAATCCCTATCCTTTCTATTATCGTAAATTTGGCAAAACAGTATCAAAAATTAGATGCTGCTACCAACTATTTACATCGTAATCTACCAACTTACGAACGTTCTTGGCAACCTCCTGACCCTTATCGTTTTGCCCTATAGTAAACTCAACCATATCGCCTTCAACAAAATCATCGAAATCGCCATCGGTTATATCCATGTAATGGAAAAACAGGTTGTTGGGTGGATACTGAATGAATCCGTAACCATTGTTTAGGCTGATTATACGAGCATGTTTAACTTCCCCAACAGCGTCGTCGGGTTGCGTTGCAACACGCGGCTGACTAAAGTCCTGTAACGAAAATAGATTTTCGACCAGTCTATCTTTCTTCTTTAATCCATCATTAATTAACTCGTGCATGGCAATAGGATATGTTACCTCACGAATTAACTCCTGCGAAGTTCTTGTCGTAACCTCTCGTCCCTGATCGTCGGTATAATCGAAATCCCAAGAAAGCACCATCACCTTTGTACCCAAAGAGTTAATTTTTCTAATTAACGGGACATAATCGCCATCGGAAGTAATTAAAACCAGAACGTTAAACCTTTTGTAAAAAGTCTGTTCGAATGCCTCCAACGCTAACCACACGTCTATTCCCTTATCTTCTCTTCGACCACCTCTCGGACGAATTGGTAAGTAGTGCGTTACAACGCCTTCGGACATTAATATATCGTCGAATACCCTATCGTTATACAGTTGGTTTCCACGCTGATTGGCTTCCTGAGCGCTAATTCGTCCTCTAAAAAAATGGGCTTCTATAACCTGACAAAACTGAGGATCGACATCTTCTTCCTGAGCAACTATATTGCGAATAAACTCGTGCAATCCTCCAATATTCAACCTCTTTTTTCGTGAATGAAAATAATTATAGTAGTTACTTACGTGTAAAAAATAGTTACCATCGTAAAATACGCCAACTCGTAATAAATCTTTCCTCGTTTTTTTCATCCTAGTAGTTATTTAATTCGTTAATAAAACGTCGTCCCAACACTTAAATTGCAAGTTAACATACAACAAATGCAACGGCAGTCTTGCCAAATGTTAAATTGCAATACCTGTAAAATTTCAACAGGCACTTTAACCATAATAAGACTAAATGATTAATAATTTGCAGAAACATTAAATCAACCTAAAGCCCTATTTTTTATACAGTTTTCTATCAAATTTTTTATATCGAAGACGAAATCTTCAACTCTTAAGGCTCCAAATATAACCATTCTTGTATAGAATGAAAAGTAACCGGAGTTGCTATAAATCAATAATTCCATTTTTTATAGCATACTTTACCAAATCGACAGTTGTAGTTAACTCTAACTTTTGCATTATATGGTTTTTATGCGATTCTACGGTACGAACGCTTATGTACAATTTCTCGGCAATTAACTGGTTCGAAAAACCTTGGGCCACCATTCGAAGAATTTCCATCTCCCTTGGGGTTAGCCTGTTTTCTTCAAATTCATCGACCCGTTCAGGATGTTTAATTTTTTTCAAATAACTTTTCAGAATAATTCCCGAAACCTCCTTACTGAAATACTCGTTTCCGTTATATACTTCATTAATGGCTTCTATTAACTCATCACGAGGAATACTTTTGTGCAAATATCCTTTGGCTCCGTTTTTAAGTGCATTGAAAATAAATTCCTGCTCGGTGTGCATGGACAAAATTATAACCTTAACCGAAGGAAACTTACTCGAAATTGCATGTGTAAGTTCTATCCCCGATATTTCGGGAAGCGAAATATCCACAAGAGCAATATCGGGCGAGCAATGCTGAAGACACGATAAAAATTCCTCGGCTGAACTCGCCTCGGATACAATATCTATTTTACTATCACTTTCGAGTAACGATCGGATGCCATCGCGAACTAACAAATGATCTTCGACCAATGCTACTTTAATTTTGCTCATTTTGTGAATTCTTTTGCATTTTTAAAGGGAACTGTGCTATAATTTTTACCCCTTTCCCTTTCGACGATATGATATTTATTTTGCCATTAAGCAAGTATGCTCGCTCCTTCATATTATACAATCCATTACCGGTATATGAGGATTCCGAAGCATCGAACCCTTCTCCATTATCCTCTATCTGTAAGTGTAAACTTGAATAATCGGAATAAATCGAAACCAGTACTCGCGAAGCTCCCGAATGCTTAACAACATTAGTAAGCGCTTCCTGAACAATACGGTAAACATAGGTCTTAATAAGCTGATCGAGGGGCTCAGGAATAATACCAACGGCAAATTCAACGCTAACACCCGAATTACTCTCAACTTCGTTAATCAGATTTCGAAGTACAACAGCCAAACTAAACTCTTTTAATGCCGCAGGCATAAGATTGTTCGAAATCCGTCGCACCTCCTCTATTGTATGATTAAACATTTGCTTCACCTGATTCAGTATCGCCGAAAGCTCCCCGGCTTTTTCCTCCGTAATGCTTTCCAACTTAAGCTTAATGGCAACAAGGTTTTGTCCCAATCCATCATGTAACTCCCGAGAAAGTCGTTGCCGCTCCTTCTCCTGCCCATCGATAACAGACCTAACCTGTCTTGCCCGCTCCTGTTGAATCTCTTTTTCCATCAACTTCCTATGGGTAATATCGTGGATAACTAAGGATTCTGCCTCTTGCCCATGATAAGATACACGCCCTTTTTGTACTTCAACAAAAATGTTTTTACCGTTAGCCCTACGCAATTCCGCCTCGAAAAGGGTAAAAGTTTTATCTTGAATATCCTGTAAGGTTGTTTCATCGATTTGCAAAAGCGAATAGGGATTTCTTTTCTTTAGTTCATTATAGGAAAGTCCGGTTATTTTTTCTAAAGTAGGATTAATTAATAACGGCATACCTCCTTTATGGATAACGATTCCATCGGTTGTTGCCTGATGAAACTGCGACAAAACCGAATCACGCTCATTCACCTGCTTGGTTAAGTTTTTAATTTGTACCCTCATTCCCATAATAACGTGAGCCAACTTCTCTTCAAAAGTCGCGCTATTATTGTTGACTTCATCTAGGGCTATATACTCCTTTTTTAACAGAACTCGCAGCGGTTTTGTCCTATAATTTACGGTAAACACCTCAAGTGCTATTAGCAAGACAGAAAGAATAGCCGCAAGGGTCATGAACATGGCTTTCGTAAAACGACCCTGTTTGGCATAACTTTTAAAAAAACAAACACATAACTTATCAGCACCAACTTTTAATTGTCGCTTAACTTCTACGGCATAATGCTCAGAACTTTCTTTTTCATGTCCGAACCTTACTGCCATGTCGTTAGTAAAAAGTAATGCTTTCGAGAATTCCTGCCAATGCCTAAAAAAAATCAAATTCAATTTATACCCATTATAACTATTTTCGGGTAACACAGCACAGACCCCAAGAGGTAAAGAATCTGAAGTAAACACCGGAAAAATTTTAACGCTATCCGAAAGTAAACCCAAATCGGAGAGTTTGAGAATTTTACCGTAAGCACTATCGTTCTTTTGGTAAAGAACTTCAAATGCCGAAGCATTATGCCGTGCTATTATTGCAACTAAATTAGGAAGGGTAAAATTTGAATCCGGATTTTCCTCTACAACTTCACTTTTTAAATATTCGTCAACAATAGAACTCTTAACAATACCTTTGCAACTCAACTCGAAGGATAAAATGTTATTGGAAACCTGATTAATATAAGCATCTGCAAAATTGTTAACTTCTTTAACTGAACTTTCCTTAATTCTATTTAAAACATACAACCCGGATAAAAAAGAAAGACCAAATGTTCCCACTAGCGTTAATGGGATAAGCATCCAAAGGATGCCAGAACTAACAGATTTTGAAGCAGACACTGATAAATGTATGTTTTGTGTAGAAATTTACACAATAGTTTATATAAATCAATACTTTTGCAACAAAACTTCAAGGATTACGCATGTTAAAACTAAACACAATCCCTTTACAAGTAATCAACATAGAACCGGGAGGAATTCATTTAGTAGTGGATGTTTACCTCGACAAGAAAAAACTTAAATTTGTACTGGATACCGGAGCATCGCAATCGCTAATTGATAAAGGTCTTGGCTACGAATCGATGGCAATTGATAATGAAAAAACCGAGGCAATTGGCTTTAATTCGGAAAAGACCGAAATTATACTTGCCGCTTTTAAGCAAGTTAAAATTGGTAAAATTACCTTTCCAAGTTTTAAAGCAGCCGTTGCCGATATGACAAACTTGAAAGATGTTTACAAGGAATACGCGGGCTTCGAAATTAACGGATTGCTTGGCTGTGACTTTATTGTAGAATACTTCAACAGTATAAATATCCGTCAAAGGAAAATTTTTGTAAATATTTCAAAATTGAACACAAAAGCACTAAATACTACAAACACAAAATAATCGGTCGAAAAGATACCAAGAAAATGGACGCCAGTATGGTAAAAAAAATTATATTTGCCCGATAATTTGGAAAACAGCAAAATTTCAACAAATAATAATTTAAAAAACAATGCAGAATAAAGGTGCTATTCGATTTATTGCCATTGCATTTGTACTGGTATGTATTTACCAGTTATCGTTTACATTTTACACAAACAGGGTTGAAAACAAAGCCCAAAAATTTGCAATGGCTAACGACACGGTTGATAGGACAAAGGAACAGCATTACCTCGATTCAATTTCGTCCGAACCTGTTTACAACTTCCTATTTATCCGTAAATACACGTACAAGGAGTGTAAGGAAAGGGAAATAAACCTTGGGTTGGACCTCAAAGGAGGTATGAACGTTTTACTAGAAGTTTCCGTTACCGATTTAATAGATGTATTAGCAAATCACAGCAAGGATTCGTCTTTTGTTAAAGCAATGGAACTTGCCAAAAAGATGCCTGGAAACGAGCATTTTGTGGATAAGTTTGGTCAGGCTTTTAGCCAAGTTGCTCCTAACGAAAGGCTCGCTCCAATATTCAGTACACCTGAACTTCGTGATAAAATTACGTTTGAAACCACAAACGATCAAGTGCTGAAAATTTTAAAAGAACAGGCCAATGATGCTATCGACAACTCGTACAATATTTTACGAAATCGTATTGATAAATTTGGCGTAGCACAACCCAATA
This sequence comes from Bacteroidales bacterium, assembly GCA_020636845.1. Taxonomy (GTDB): domain Bacteria; phylum Bacteroidota; class Bacteroidia; order Bacteroidales; family Tenuifilaceae; genus JACJXD01. The sequence continues at coordinate 432,430 of JACJXD010000001.1, forward strand.
TTCAACGTCTTGAAAACTCAGGATTAATATCCATCGAACTTCCTGGTATTAAGGAACCTGAACGTGTTCGTAAACTTTTACAGGGAACTGCAAGCTTAGAGTTCTGGGAAACATACGAACTAGGAGACCTTTTAAACGGTTTTGTTGCTGCTAACAAAACTATCGCAGAAATTAACAAAGCCAACGAAGTTGAAAATACAGAAAGCGATCAAAAGGCTACTGCTTCTCAGGAAGAAGCAAAGAAAGACACCTTACAGAACGAGCTTCTAAATAAAATAAAGAAAACAGAAGGAACCGATTCTTTAAGTGCAAATCAAACCGAACAGTTAAAGAATAATCCTCTTTTTGCTCTACTTCAACTGAATTTATACCAAGGACAAGCAGCCCCTGGCCCATTAGTAGGTTACGTACAAGCCAAGGATACTGCTGATGTGAATAAAATGCTTAACACTCCAAAAGTGAAAGCACTATTTCCTCCCGACGTAAGATTTCTTTGGGGAGTTAAATCTCCAAAATGGGATAAGACCGGTAAAGTTTTTGAACTTATTGCTTTAAAAATTACCAGCCGTGATGGAAAAGCTCCTCTTGATGGAAGTTACATTACCGACGCTCGTGAGGCTTTTGGCGACAGAAAGGGAGAAGCAGAAGTTGACATGGGAATGAATGCCGAAGGTGCTAGAATTTGGGCACGTTTAACTGGTGAAAATATAGGTAAATGTATCGCAATCGTTCTTGATAAGTACGTTTATTCCTACCCAAGAGTTCAAACTGAAATAAAAGGCGGGCGTTCGCAAATTACTGGTGACTTCACAATATCCGAAGCAAAAGACTTGGCGAACGTACTAAAATCTGGTAAACTTCCAGCTCCTGCACGAATTGTAAAGGAAGAATTAGTAGGTCCTTCGTTAGGAAAAGAATCTATCGATTCCGGAATGAAATCGTTCCTTTTCTCCTTTATAATTGTACTCGTATTCATGCTATTCTACTATAGCCGTAGTGCCGGTGCAATTGCCGATTTCGCATTAATAATCGACCTTTTCTTTATAATGGGAGTTTTGGCATCCTTTGGTGCAACGCTAACACTACCTGGTATTGCCGGTATCGTATTAACCCTTGGTATGGCTGTAGATACAAACGTTCTTATTTTTGAGCGTATCCGTGAAGAACTAAAAGCCGGAAAGGGAATAAACTTAGCCATAAACGAAGGTTACAAAAATGCTTACTCTGCTATCATCGACGGAAACGTTACCACTCTTCTTACCGGTGTCATCCTTTATGTTTTTGGTTCCGGTCCAATCCGCGGATTCGCAACAACCTTAATCATTGGTATTTTAACTTCGCTATTCAGTGGAATATTTATTACCAGATTGGTTGTTTCTTCTATTCTGAAGAAAAACAAAACACCTAAGTTTGCTACCAAACTTAGCGAAAATGCTTTCCGCAATCTAAATATCAATTTTATTGGAATCCGCAAGTATGCTTACATATTCTCTTCAGCAATGGCAATTATAATGATTGCATCTCTTGCTATCAGAGGATTGAACATGGGTATCGATTTTAGTGGAGGACGTTCGTATATTGTTAAGTTCGACAAAGTTATTCCTACCGAAAGCATATCTTCTAACCTTAGATCGGTATTCCACGAAGTTCCTGAAGTTAAAACATACGGAGATGCCAATCAGGTAAAAATTACCACAAAGTATAAAATAGAATCAAACGACGAGAATGTTGACAATGAAGTAGATTCTCTAATGTACGTAGGTCTTAAACCATTTTTGAAGGAAGGTGCAACTCTCAACGATTTTCAGCATGAATACAAGCAAAACTCCTTAAAAGTAGGACCAACTATTGCTCATGACATTAAACGTGATGCAGTAATTGCGGTATTCTTTGCTTTAATTGTAATTTTCCTATATATCCTTATCCGTTTCAAATATTGGAATTATGGCGTAGGCGCTGTTGTTGCCCTTTTCCACGACTCTCTATTTGTTATTGGATTATACTCCTTACTATACTTGAGAGTTCCATTCGGATTGGAAGTCGATCAATCATTTATTGCAGCAGTGTTAACCATTATCGGTTATTCTATTAATGATACCGTGATTATTTTCGACCGTATTCGTGAATACCTTGGATTATATCCAAAACGTAATGTTGTTGAAAACATTAACAATGCACTAAACGATACATTGAGCCGTACCTTTGCCACATCGTTTTCTACCTTAATCGTGTTAATACCAATGTTCTTCTTCGGTGGTGAAACCATTCGCGGATTTGTATTTGCATTGATTATGGGTATTCTAATTGGTACTTACTCTTCTGTATTTGTTGCAACGCCATTAGCTTATGACATGGAAAACAGAAAGAAGAAAAACGCATAAAATGTATTAACAAAGAATAAAAAAGGGGCATTAGCCCCTTTTATTTTTTAGTAAGAAATAATATTAAAATTAAAAAGTAATTATAATTAATTATGAGATTAAACTCTTGAATTAATCTGATTATAATTTACTCTAAATACTTTCAATTCTTTCCAATAGTCTAAATTATTGTTTATTATTCTAGTTTCTTTATCAAAATTTTTTTTATAAAAACTTAAAATATCTATAGTAAGATGTGCGTATCTTTTAATGAATTTAATACTTTTTACAAACACCTTACTACCCTATTCTTAGGATGCTAAATCTATGCTATTTTTAAGAATGAAAAACTGCCAAAAAGACTATTTTTGTAGTATAAAATACTGGAGAGTTGATCAAAAAAGAACCCGATAATATAGTTGAAACACCTCTAATGAAACAATACTTGAGCATCAAAAGACAACATCCTGATGCTGTATTGCTATTTAGAGTTGGAGACTTTTACGAAACATTTAGTCAAGATGCTATTCTGGCTTCTGAAATATTAGGTATCACATTAACTCGAAGGGCTAACGGAGCCGCTTCGTTTGTTGAACTCGCCGGATTTCCACATCATGCTCTTGATACATACTTACCAAAACTGGTTAGAGCGGGTCAAAAGGTTGCCATTTGCGAACAACTCGAAGATCCTAAAAAGGCAAAAACAATTGTTAAAAGAGGGATAATCGAACTGGTTACTCCTGGCGTTGCATATAACGAAAACATACTCGAAAGAAAAGAAAACAACTTCCTTGCCTGTGTTTATTTAGCAAAAAAAACAGCAGGAATATCCTTCTTGGACATTTCTACCGGCGAATTTTACACTTCCGAAGGTTCTACTGAATATATCGATAAACTTTTAAATAATTTTCGTCCCAAAGAAGTTCTAATAGAACGAACAAAAAGCAAAGATTTTGCAGAACTATTTGGAACTAAACATTACACAACTCGCCTTGATGATTGGGCCTTTAACCCTGATGCAGGACGTGAAAAATTGCTCAACCACTTTAAAACGCAATCCCTAAAAGGATTCGGAATCGAAAACCTAACATTAGGAATTACATCCGCTGGCGCTATTCTATACTATCTCGATATTACCCAGCATACCCAAATTGGACATATTACATCCATATCCCGCATCGACGAGGAGAGTTTTGTTTGGATTGATAGATTTACGGCCCGTAACCTGGAACTTTTCAGTTCGCTAAGCGAAGGGGCAAAAACATTCATCGAAGTTATCGATAAAACCTCATCGCCCATGGGCGGAAGGCTTTTAAAGAGATGGATTGCTCTCCCTTTAAAAAGCCTTGAGGCAATCAACAATCGCCTTAATGGCGTTCAATATCTCACTAGCAACCCAGAAGTAAGAAAAACGTTAACAGATTTTCTTAAGAATATTGGCGACATAGAGCGGATTGTTTCGAAAGCCGCAGTTGGACGTATTAATCCACGCGAACTCATTCAGTTAAAACTTGCACTATCAACTTTAGTTGATATTAAAAAGATATGCGAAAATTCTGGAGAACAAACGCTAATGCGTATTGGCGAACAAATTAACCTTTGCTCAACCATTCGAGACAGAATTGAAAAAGAGTTATCGCTCGACCCTCCCATACAGATTAATAAAGGAAATGTAATTGCCAAAGGCATAAATCCTGATCTTGACGAATTACGAGATTTACTATACTCGGGCAAGGAATACCTACTTAACTTGCAGCAAACGGAAGCAGAAAAAACTGGAATTCCTTCCTTAAAAGTCAGCTTTAACAATGTATTCGGATACTATATTGAAGTTCGAAACACGCATAAAGATAAGGTTCCCGAAACTTGGATTCGCAAGCAAACGCTAGTTTCCGCTGAACGGTATATAACGCAGGAATTAAAGGAATACGAGGAAAAAATACTTGGTGCAGAAGAAAAAATTTTAGCCCTAGAACAGCAACTTTATCAGGAACTCGTATATAGTTTATCGGAATATATTCCATCGATTCAACTAGATTCGAACCTAATTGCCCAACTTGATTGTTTACTTTCCTTTGCCATTTGCGCAGACGAATACAACTACTGTCGTCCTGATGTAAACAACGATGAAATTCTCGACATTAAGGCTGGCCGTCATCCCGTAATAGAAAGAATGCTTCCAGCAGGAGAGGAATACATATCGAACGATGTTTACTTAGACACAAAAGAGCAGCAAATTATAATTATTACAGGTCCTAACATGGCCGGTAAATCGGCTTTATTGCGCCAAACAGCCTTAATAGTTCTTATGTCTCAAATGGGCTCGTTTGTTCCCGCACAAAACGCAACAGTAGGCATTGTTGATAAAATATTTACACGGGTGGGAGCTTCGGACAACCTTTCGATGGGAGAATCTACGTTTATGGTAGAAATGCAAGAAGCGGCAAGTATTCTTAATAACCTTTCCGCAAAAAGCCTTATTCTCCTAGATGAAATCGGACGAGGAACTTCTACATACGACGGAATTTCAATTGCCTGGGCTATTGTTGAATATTTACATGAAAATCCATCGGCAAAGGCAAAAACTCTTTTTGCCACTCACTACCACGAATTAAACGAGATGGAAAAATCGTTTAAGCGGGTAAAAAATTTCAACATAACCATAAAAGAAATGGACAACAACGTGATATTTCTTCGAAAATTAGTTCGTGGCGGAAGCGAGCATAGTTTTGGAATTCACGTTGCACGTATGGCAGGAATGCCTCCAAGTGTTGTAAAACGAGCAAACGAAATACTCTCCGAACTGGAAAATTCCAACCAACGCCAATCGTTAAGCAAACCAATGGATGTCGTAGGATCTCATAGGGAAGGATATCAACTTAGCATTTTTCAACTCGAAGATCCTGTCCTAAAACAAATTCGGGATCAGATAAAAAAGTTAGATATAAATAACCTTACGCCTATTGAAGCCCTTAACAAATTAAACGAAATAAAGCGTTTAACCGGACTTTAACGATAAGAATTAAGATTATCCACTACTACATTAACGTTTCCCGAACCCCCAACCTTAGCAACGAATTGCTGATTATGTTAGAATGCCTAAGCTTATGAACAATACTGCGTCAGCCAATGTTATGCAAGGAGATAAAAAATAAAAAGAGGAGCATTTACTCCTCTTCTATAATATTTTGGTAATGTTGATACCTATCTAATATTTCCGAAACATACCTATACGTTTCTACTCCTTTAAATTTCCCATATTTTACCACAGGGTCTTTTGCATACTTGGATTTATTGAGTAAAAAATATTCCACATTATCGTCCCACTTATTTGGGTCGCGGCCATACTTTTCAGCTAATGCCCTTGCATCTAAAACATGACCTACTCCAGCATTATATGAAGCCAACACGAACTTTACCAATTCGTCATCGGGTATATTGTATTCCTGAAAACGTTCTTCTATCCATTTCAAATATCTGACTCCACCCTCTATTTGCTCTCTAGGATTACTATTGTTCACACCAAAATAATTTGCCGTTGCCGGCATAAATTGCATCAATCCTTTCGCGCCCCTATTGGATACTGCATGTTGGTTGAAACGAGATTCTTGGTAAACTAGCGATGCAAGCAAGCGCCAGTCCCAGTTTATCTTTTTACTTTCCTGCTTAAGGTATTCATCCCATTTCGAAATTTTCCCGGTATAAACATAAAAGTAATTGCTGTTCATCCGTTTTATTTGACGTGGACTGCTGTAATACTTGTTCTTAATAACCTGATAATGCGCTGTCTTAGTGTAGTTATTAAGCCAAAAATTTACTCGTTTTAACAAGTCTGGCGAAGTTTTACGCACTGCCCAAGCCGTGTGCTGCGGAAATCCAATTAATGTTTCACAATCGAGATTTCCTAACGCCGCTGCTTTGACTTGAGCAACAGTTTCGTCGCATACAACGTAATCTATTTCACCTTCCGAAACCATCTCCATAAGTTGATCGGAATCGTAATTCGGAAGTTCAACTAAGGTTATCTTACCGCCAATCTCCTTTTCGAGATTGCGAACTCGCTCTGCAGCAGCAGAACTTCGCTGTACATAAATTACTTTTCCTGCTAAATCCAACGGATTTCGGATAATATCACTATCGTTATCGTCATTATCGCTACGCTGAACTAGAACTTGTCGGGTTTCCCCATGAGGAATTGTAAAGTCAACTATTTCCTTACGATCTGCCGTAACCGTCAAATTTGCAGCAATCAAATCTACCTTGCCGGAATTAAGCATATCGAATAGTTTATCAATATCGTTCTCTACAATCAACTCTAGTTTAACGCCCAAATAAGAGGCCAAATCACGAAGCATTTCATACTGATACCCCATTGGTGTCCCTTTGTAAAGGAAATAACTTGTAGAATTATAATCCGATACTGCTACAAGTTTCCCATCAGCCAAAATCGACGCCAAATCTTTATCTACTTCTTGTTCATTCCGTGTTACAGTGTCCTTACTAATGCAGGCGAATAAAAACATCGAAACAAAAAAAATCAACCCCTTTACCCCTTGTGAGATAAACTTCTGCATAAATATTATTTTGGTTAAACTTAAATTTATGGAAACGCAAATTTAGAATTTTGGTTTACTTCAATAGTCCTAAAATTGATAATTAGTCATAAAACATCCACGAAACTCCAAATTTTAGAACTTTTTGATTTGCAGGGTAATGCAATGCGGTAAAAAACTCATTATTTGGCATTCCCTGATTTGCATGTTCATATTTTACGAAAAGTATCGTTCTTTTCCAACGAAAATTCGCAAAGATATCGACAAAAGGATAATTCCCAATCTTTTTGTCTCTCTGCTGGTAGTACTGTCCAGTTGCAGGATTATACGCATCAGCATAAAACTTTGTACGATAAAATGCACTTATGCCTAGTTGTCCAGTTAGCACATTTTTTACCAATGGATACTCATAATAAATTGCCCCAAATCCACTGAATTTTGGCAAACTAATAACATTATCGTTTGTATATGCCTGCCAAAGCACCTTGCCCGTAATGCTTAAACCTCCAAGTCTAAACGTTTTTTTTACATAAGCCGACGTTACCGTTAAATCGCTGGCTTGGGCCGGAACTCCTTCCAAATTGAAGTATATATAATTTGAAATGTATGCAACGTTATAGCCAATGCTCAAATTAATTTTATCTGCCCCAAAAGTTCCTTTCATCATTAGCCATTTCTCTTTTTCAAAATTATTACTCCACATAAAGTTGTTTGAGAAATAATTCTTTATAAAGATATCGGGCTCCCTATCAACCAAAATTACTTCGCCCTTTATATAAGGCAAATCTGTCGATTTCCAAGGAGATATCAACAAAGAACCCCTCATCTCTTTATCACTAGAACGATAACCTGATAAGTATAAACGCGCAGCTCCCGCATAACTTAAATAATCGGAATGGCTATATACTCCTATCCCTATATTATTAGTAGTTAACGATTTGTTCTTTCTATCATAGATATAATCACCTTGGTTAAAATACCAATAATTTCCAGCTGAATTTGACGCCCAAAAACGCAAACCTGGAATGCCAGGATACTTTGCAATCTGTGGAACTTCAAAAAGTAAAGTGTTAGTATAATCTACACGATATACCGAATCATGAGTGTTTTCATCACTTATATAATAATTCTTATAAAAAGATGTAGTATCATCAACATCGCTATAAACTCTTGTAAACCTCGATGCATCGAACAAATACTTTGCCGTTAGCAAAGGCAAAGTTATCAACGTATCCTTCCCATCTTCAAGAATCTTCTTCTTATTAAAAGATAAAATATCATACGAAACAACAGAGGCAAAACTTCGCTGGCGAAATTCTGTAGAAGAGTTCTGGAGTGTAAACGGCACAAGTTCTGGTTCTAGAACCGTATCAGCAATAAAAGAATCGTTAGTCACGCCCCCATTTTCCTGATTACGTATATAGAAATAACTAAAAGTAGCCTGAGCCGAAAATTTATTTCTATAATAACTAGCGAAAGCACTAAATGCGTTATTTTTTGTTAGTTGATTATCATAAATACCTTTAGTATTATAGTAATCGTATTCTATTCCAACATTAAAGAATCTATTTACATTTTGGGTATGTAATACTCTTAATATTTGTTCTGCACTTTTCCGTTTTCCCCCATTTTCATAATATAATCGCGTTAACGGAGTTCGAACATTATACTGCTTATGCGAAAAAGTCTCATGAAGATAAGGAGTATAATATCTCGAAAATAAAAATGGAGCAAAATGATTTCTCGAAAAGAAATCATCAGTCTCAATAGGAGAACCTAAGTTTCCAAGGTATGTTTGTGTTACCAAATTATCCTGACCTGGAATATATAAATGATTTAAATATAACGAAGTATCAATAGCTTTAGCAATTACTAAATCATAGGTATATTTATCCATAGTCCAAGCAATTGCCTTTTTCTGCTGATTTTCTATTCCTAAAAAGCCATATATATTCTTCTCGTTCGCCGTAGAATCCGTGTTATCCTTTTTATCCGATTTATCAAAATCGAACTTTCCAAAGTTGCCTTTATTTGCCGTCTTCGTGGTATCAATAGCAGGTCTTCCTCCCAATGGCTTACTAATTTGCGCATTTAAGGAATACGAAATCGAACAAAATAATAATAGTATGTAATAAAACTTTTTCAAGCCTGTCGTTTACGGCACAAATATATTAATGTATTACAAAAAGATAATTATTTCTTCCAAAAAAGGAAACTAAACTTAAAACACGTTAACTCAAACCCATTCATCCAAAAACAAAAAAGCCCCGGGGGCGAGGGCCCTCGGGGCGGATGTGGGGCGGCGACCTACTCTCCCGCTTGACGCAGTACCATCGGCGCGGACGGGCTTAACGGCCCTGTTCGGCATGGGAAGGGGTGTCCCCCGTCGCTCTAGCCACCCAAAAGCTACCCCCCGCTCCCCGCGGGGGTGATGCCATCAACGTGGCGGCGCAGCTGCGCCGGCAGAAGCCCGGTTCGCACCCGGGGAAGCGTCGGGCCATTAGTACCGGTCGGCTTTGGCGTTGCCGCCTGTACACCTCCGGCCTATCAACGTGGTCGTCTCCCACGGCCCTCAAGGGAGGCCTCATCTCGGGGGGGGCTTCGCGCTTAGATGCCTTCAGCGCTTATCCCGTCCGCACTTGGCTACCCTGCGCTGCGGCTGGCGCCACAGCAGGTACACCAGCGGTGCGTCCAGCACGGTCCTCTCGTACTAGTGCCAGGCCCCCTCAGGCCTCCTACGCCCGCAACAGATAGGGACCGAACTGTCTCACGACGTTCTGAACCCAGCTCGCGTGCCACTTTAATCGGCGAACAGCCGAACCCTTGGGACCTTCTCCAGCCCCAGGATGTGACGAGCCGACATCGAGGTGCCAAACCGCCCCGTCGATATGAGCTCTTGGGGGCGATCAGCCTGTTATCCCCGGAGTACCTTTTATCCTTTGAGCGATGGCCCTTCCATGCGGAACCACCGGATCACTATGCCCTAGTTTCCTACCTGCTCGGCCTGTCCGCCTCGCAGTCAAGCGCCCTTGTGCCATTGCACTCCCCGCGCGGTTACCATTCGCGCTGAGGGCACCTTGGGAAGCCTCCGTTACGCTTTTGGAGGCGACCACCCCAGTCAAACTACCCGCCAAGCGGTGTCTCCCTTCCGGGATTAGGCCCCAGGCACGCGAAGGGCCGTATTTCAAGGGCGGCTCCCCGACCCCTAGCGGGGCCGGCTCGTTGCCTCCGGCCTATCCTACACATCGCATACCCAGTACCAGCGCTAAGCTGCAGTAAAGGTTCACGGGGTCTTTCCGTCCCGTTGCGGGTACGCGGCATCTTCACCGCGACTTCAATTTCACCGAGCTCATGGCCGAGACAGCGCCCAGATCGTTACACCATTCGTGCAGGTCGGAACTTACCCGACAAGGAATTTCGCTACCTTAGGACCGTTATAGTTACGGCCGCCGTTTACCGGGGCTTCGGTTCAACGCTGCCGGCTTGCGCCTTGACGTCCCCCCTTAACCTTCCGGCACCGGGCAGGTGTCAGGCCCTATACGTCACCTTACGGTTTGGCAGAGCCATGTGTTTTTGGTAAACAGTCGCCTGGGCCACTTCTCTGCGCCCGCCTCGCGGCGGGACCCCTTCTCCCGAAGTTACAGGGTCAAATTGCCTAGTTCCTTGGCCATGAATCACTCGAGCACCTTGGGATACTCTCCCCGGCCACCTGTGTCGGTTTACGGTACGGGTGCCGCGGGGCTGTCGCTTACCGGCTTTTCTTGGAACCCGCCTCACGCCCTCGCTTCGCCCGAGGGCTAAGCTCTACGCACCATGTCCGTCGGTACGTGGGCGCTGCGCGGATCCGTCCCCGGATCGCACCCCGCGCCAGCGCGGGACTGTTAACCCGCTCGCCATCGGCCTCCCCCTTCGGGTAAGCCTTAGGTCCCGGCTAACCCTGATCCGATTAGCGTTGATCAGGAACCCTGGGCCTTACGGTGTCCCGGTTTCCCACCGGGATTGTCGTTACTCATGCCTACATTTGCCTTTCCATGCGCTCCACCGCGCCTCGCAGCGCGGCTTCGGCGCCCATGGAATGCTCCCCTACCACGGACCCCCTACGGGGCCCATCCGGGGCTTCGGTGGTGCGCTTGACGCCCGATTATTATCCACGCACGGCCGCTCGACTAGTGAGCTGTTACGCACTCTTTGAATGAATGGCTGCTTCCAAGCCAACATCCTAGCTGTCACTGCAGCCGCACCTCGTTTGATCGACTTAGCGCACGCTTCGGGACCTTAGCCGCCGGTCCGGGTTCTTCCCCTCTCGTCGCGGGACCTTAGCACCCCGCGGCTCACTCCCGGGTAATCGCGTCGCGGCATTCGGAGTTCGTCTGGGCTTGATAGGCGGTGAAACCCTCGCACCCAATCGGTAGCTCTACCTCCGCGACCGTCCACCCGGGGCTGCCCCAAAAGGCATTTCGGGGAGTACGAGCTATTTCCCAGCTTGATTGGCCTTTCACCCCTACCCACAGCTCATCCGAGAGCTTTTCAACGCTCACCGGTTCGGCCCTCCAGCGCGCGTTACCGCGCCTTCAGCCTGGCCATGGGTAGATCGCAAGGTTTCGCGTCTGCCCCGCCCGACTCAACGCCCTGTTAGGACTCGCCTTCGCTTCGGCTCCCCGCGTCTCCGCGGTTAACCTCGCCGGGCAGGACAACTCGTAGGCTCATTATGCAAAAGGCACGCCGTCACCCCCTAAGGGGCTCCGACCGCTTGTAGGCGCACGGTTTCAGGTACTCTTTCACCCCGCTGCTCGCGGTGCTTTTCACCTTTCCCTCACGGTACTGGTTCACTATCGGTCTTCCGGGAGTATTTAGCCTTGCCGGATGGTCCCGGCCAATTCGGACAGGGTTTCCCGTGCCCCGCCCTACTCAGGGTTCCCCCCAGGCCCGGACAGCCTACGCCTACGGGGCTATCACCCCCTTCGGCCCCGCCTTCCAGCGGTGTTCGGCTTCGCCGTCCGGGCCCCTACGGGGGCCCTACTACCCCGGGACGGCCGCAACCGCCCCGGTTTGGGCTACTCCCCTTTCGCTCGCCACTACTCGGGGAATCACTGTTGTTTTCTCCTCCTCCGCCTACTTAGATGTTTCAGTTCAGCGGGTTTGCCCCGCGCTTGCGCGCGGTGGCAGGCCTTCCGCCTGCCGGGTTGCCCCATTCGGACACCCGCGGATCACCGGCCATTTGCGCCTCCCCGCGGCTTTTCGCAGCTTGTCGCGTCCTTCATCGCCTCCGGAAGCCCAGGCATCCCCCGTGCGCCCTTGCTCACTTCCCCGGCGCGCAGCCCGGCTCCCGCCGGACCCGCACCCGGTCATGTATATACTTACATTTCCCTATGCTTGTCGCTTCTGCTTTTTACAGCTTGCCACCACGTCAAAGAACGTCCTATCCGTGGAGAATATCGGAGTCGAACCGATGACCCCCTGCTTGCAAAGCAGGTGCTCTAGCCAACTGAGCTAATCCCCCTCGCCGTAGTCCCGCGCGGAGTTGAACCGCGGACCTCTACATTATCAGTGTAGCGCTCTAACCAACTGAGCTACGGGACTCTCCGGTCAAGGACCTTCAAGCCTCATCCAACGCAACGCGCACCGAAGATCCGGGTTTCACAGCGCCAGGCCTTTGCAGCCCAGTGCCCCAGAAAGGAGGTATTCCAGCCGCACCTTCCGGTACGGCTACCTTGTTACGACTTAGCCCCAGTCACCGGTATTACCCTAGGGCGCCCCTCGCGGTCGCGCACTTCAGGTACCCCCAGCTCCCATGGCTTGACGGGCGGTGTGTACAAGGCCCGGGAACGTATTCACCGCGCCATGGCTGATGCGCGATTACTAGCGAATCCAGCTTCACGGAGTCGGGTTCCAGACTCCGATCCGAACTGCGACCGGCTTTCGGGATTCGCGCCCCCTCGCGGGGTGGCTGCCCGTTGTACCGGCCATTGTAACACGTGTGTAGCCCTGGACGTAAGGGCCGTGCTGATTTGACGTCATCCCCGCCTTCCTCGCGGCTTACGCCGGCAGTTCCGCCAGAGTCCCCGGCTTTACCCGCTGGCAACTGGCGGTAGGGGTTGCGCTCGTTATGGGACTTAACCCGACACCTCACGGCACGAGCTGACGACAACCATGCAGCACCTCGTCCCCGGCCGTTGCCGGCTGGCCCGTTTCCGGACCATTCCAGGGACGTTCTAGCCCAGGTAAGGTTCCTCGCGTATCATCGAATTAAACCACATGTTCCTCCGCTTGTGCGGGCCCCCGTCAATTCCTTTGAGTTTCAGCCTTGCGGCCGTACTCCCCAGGTGGATGGCTTAATGGTTTCCCTCAGGCCCTGGCCCCGTAAGGCCAACACCCAGCCATCATCGTTTACGGCGTGGACTACCAGGGTATCTAATCCTGTTCGATCCCCACGCTTTCGTGCCTCAGCGTCAATCCCGGCCCGGCGAGCTGCCTTCGCTATCGGCGTTCCTCGTGATATCTATGCATTTCACCGCTACACCACGAATTCCACCCGCCCCGACCGAATTCAAGAGCGCCAGTATCCACGGCAGTCCGACGGTTGAGCCGCCGCCTTTCACCGCAGACTTAGCGCTCCGCCTACGCACCCTTTAAACCCAGTAAATCCGGATAACGCTAGGATCCTCCGTATTACCGCGGCTGCTGGCACGGAGTTAGCCGATCCTTATTCCCCCGGTACCGGCATACCCCCTCACGAGGGGGCCGTTCGTCCCGGGGAAAAGCGGTTTACGACCCGTAGGGCCTTCCTCCCGCACGCGGCATGGCTGGTTCAGGCTTCCGCCCATTGACCAATATTCCTCACTGCTGCCTCCCGTAGGAGTCTGGTCCGTGTCTCAGTACCAGTGTGGGGGACCATCCTCTCAGACCCCCTAGCCATCGTCGCCACGGTGGGCCGTTACCCCGCCGTCCAGCTAATGGCACGCATGCCCATCCGACCCCGCCGGAACTATGCCCGGTGGCCCATGCGGGCCACCGGGGCCGCGGGGTATTAATCCGCCTTTCGGCGGGCTATCCCCCGGGGTCGGGTAGGTTGCATACGCGTTACGCACCCGTGCGCCGGTCGCCGGCGGCGCATTGCTGCGCCCCGCTGCCCCTCGACTTGCATGTGTTAGGCCTGCCGCTAGCGTTCATCCTGAGCCAGGATCAAACTCTCCGCTGTACGAAGAGCCTGCCTCTCGGCTTGCTTGCTTTTATTTATTGCTTTTCCCTGTGCCCAGGCTGCTTTCGTTCAATTCTTTCTTTCTTTCCTGTCGCTGCTTATTCCTTCTCTTCGGTACCATCGCGTCAAAGAACGTTCGCGTATTCCTCTTTCTTATCTCGTCCGCCCCTCCGGGCGGCCCCGCGTTTCATCTCCTCAATAAATCCCCGCCTTCACCCCAACTCCCGTCCCCTTACTCCCTGAAAGCGGGTGCAAAGATAGAACGCCTTTCTTTCTTGTGCAACACTAAAATGCATTTTTTTTGTTAAAAAGTTTTATCCTATTGAATATCAACTCAAAAATTTTTAATTTTTTACCAATTATTTTTCATTTCTGAAAAACTACTAGGAAAAACATTATATTCGCATACCAAAACACGACTAACCATGCCAACCAAGGAAAAACTGGTTATTATACCTACGTATAACGAAAGCGAAAACATTGCCAAGATGATTGAAAAGGTTATGAGCCTTGATGGTTTATTTAACCTATTAGTTGTTGATGATGGATCGCCAGACGGAACCGCTTCTATTATAAAGGATTTTCAAACTAAATTCCCTGAAAGAATATTTCTACTGGAAAGAAATGGGAAACTAGGCCTAGGAACAGCATATATTACCGGATTTAAATGGGCTATAGAAAACAACTTTGAGTACGTTTTTGAAATGGATGCCGATTTTTCCCATAATCCCAACGATTTGCTAAACTTATACAATGCTTGTAAAAATGGAGCGGACGTTGCAATTGGATCGAGGTACATTAACGGGGTTAATGTTGTGAATTGGCCGATAGGAAGAGTGCTAATGTCGTATTTTGCATCGAAATATGTACGAATAATAACCGGCATGAACATTATGGACACCACTGCAGGTTTCAAATGCTATAAAAGTAATGTTCTCCGGGCAATAAACTTTGACAAGATTCGCCTTGTTGGTTACGGGTTTCAAATTGAAATGAAGTTTACGGTATGGAAGTTGGGCTTTAAAATTGTTGAAGTTCCAATAATTTTTACAGACAGAAAGTTAGGCTCTTCCAAAATGAGCGGTGGTATATTTAACGAAGCTTTATGGGGCGTTATAAGAATGAAACTTAGAAGTGTTTTTGTACCATATCAGAAATTACATAACGTTAATTCAACTAATTCACTTAACTAAATAATCCGCATATTACAAACTTTTCAAATTATCCTTATAAACAAAGCAGCACACTTTTATGGATAAAATCGCAATTACCAATGCTGTTGTAATAAATGAAGGTTCTCGATACAAGGGTACCATTCTAATAGAGAACGAATTCATTTCTAAAATCATACCCGACAATCTTCATAAAGCACTAAATATTTCTGATTATAAAATAATAGATGCACAAGGGTTACTTTTATTACCCGGAGTTATTGACGATCAGGTGCATTTTAGAGACCCCGGGTTAACTCATAAAGGAGATATTTATAGTGAATCGAAAGCCGCCGCGGCAGGTGGCGTTACGTCGTTCATGGAAATGCCAAACACCATACCTCCTGCTACAACGCTAACTTTACTGGACGAGAAGTACAACTCCGCTTCAAAAAAATCTTTGGTTAATTACTCCTTTTATTTAGGGGCAACCAACAATAACATCGAAGAAATTGTAAAAATCGACCCAAAAGACGTTTGCGGAGTTAAGGTTTTTATGGGTTCATCCACAGGAAATATGCTGGTTGACAATCGCGAAGCATTAGATAAGATTTTTAAATACAGCCCGACCATAATTACCACTCACTGTGAAGATGAGACTACCATAAGGAACAACCTTGAAAAATACAGAAAAGAGTTTGGAGAAGATATCAATTTTAAATACCATGCCGAAATCAGGAGTGAAGAGGCTTGTTACATATCATCGTCGCTTGCTGTAGAATTAGCTAAAAAGCACAACTCAAGGCTACACATCCTTCATTTATCGACACAAAAAGAACTTTCGCTTTTAGACAATACTATTCCACTAGAGCAAAAAAGGATTACGGGTGAAGTTTGCGTTCATCATTTATGGTTCAACAACGATGATTACGAAAAGTTGGGCTGGCGAATAAAATGGAATCCCAGCGTAAAAAAGGAAAGCGATAGAATAGGGTTAATCAACGGCCTAAAAAATAACCTTTTGGATGTTGTAGCTACAGATCATGCGCCTCACTTAATATCCGAAAAAAATGCACCGTACTTTAAATCGGCATCGGGAGGTCCAATGGTACAACATTCGCTTTCGGCCATGCTCGAGTTAAGCAAAAAGGGATATTTTCCAATTGAGTTGGTTGTTAACAAAATGTGCCATGCTCCGGCAACCCTTTTTAAAATAGACCGTAGAGGATTTATTCGAGAAGGGTATTACGCCGACCTCGTCCTTGTCAACCCAACAGATTCGTTTGAAGTTACAAAAGAGTCGTTATACTATAAGTGTGGATGGTCGCCTCTTGAAGGGGAAACTCTTCATAATAAAGTAATAATGACTATGGTAAACGGACGGATTGTTTACAACAATGGAGTTTTTGACGAGTCGGTAAAGGGAAAATCTTTGTGCTTTAACCAATAACCATCGCATGAACAGGATATATTTTAACATTAAAAATATTGGCGCTATACACGTATTTGCACTATGTGCATTATTGAACCTGTTTTCGTGTAAACCGCAAAACGGCAATTCATCAAAACCTATATTCGATAACGCCGAAAATATTATTATTGCCGATACCATTACATATAATTTTGATTTAAAAGTAATTGACTCTACCGATTACTGGCAAATAGAGAGCCTTAAAAACCTTAAGCGAGATTTGCTAGTTAACTATCTTTTTACGGAATTTTACAAAGGCGCTTTTGCAGCGTACTCTTTTCCCGACAACGAAACAATGACGTTTGAAGATGTAAAGCATATAGAAAAAGAGGACTCTTTCAGCAGAGATAAAATTTCCATGATACAGTTTAAAGAAAGATGGTTTATAAATAAACAAGGCGCCTTAGTTAAAGAGCCTATCAGTTACACCCTAGGAATTGAAACATACAGCAAGCAAAACACTTTTTTGGGATATAAACCGCTACTTACGTTGAAACCTAAAATTTAGCATCCATTACAAAGCGGGCTGTTGACCGCGTTCGCTGTTGCAAATAAACAACTCTACTCCCGACTAATTCATTGATACATTGCTGGGTATAATGCCTAATTGTTAGCAACTCCAGATTACTATTGTACTTAACTTCAAACTCTTTACCTAACTCCTCAATAGCTCCCGGCAACCGACGCTTTTCCTCGTCAACACAAACGGAAAAACTAATGGCAGAGTTCTGAACTAAGTTTACCTTCACCTTGTGCTTATACAAAATGGCAAATATCTTGCTCAGGCAATCCTCGATAACAAAAGAGTAATCGCGCGGTATAAGGGAAACCAAAACCTGATTCCTTTTAAGTACCAGCACCGGAGGTAATTTTACAACCTCATCGGAATACGCAATACAAGTTCCTTCGGCAACCGGATTTACAAACGATTTTACATACAGCGGTATCTGCTTATTTTGTATCGGTTTTATTGTTTTAGGGTGAATTATTTGAGCACCACAGTATGCTAATTCTATAGCTTCTTGGTACGAAACAAAGTTCAACTTTTGCGTGTTAGGAAAAATCTTAGGATCGGCATTAAGCACCCCTTCTACATCTTTCCATATTGTAACATCGGAAGCGTTAAGCAAATTCGCCAAAATTGCAGCGGTATAGTCGGAACCTTCGCGTCCTAGCGTGGTTGTTGTACCAATTGGCGTTCCTGCAATAAACCCTTGCGTAACGTATAAATTTTCGGAGATAAACGAAAACTTTTTCTGACATAAGTATCCCGATTCTTCGTAGTCGATTGTTCCTTCTCGGTAATTAGTATCCGAAATCAGACAACTCCGTATATCCACCCATATATTCGGTAAGCCTTCCATTATTAAATAGTTGCTTACTATTTTAGTGGAAAGCAATTCACCATACGAAACAATTTGATCGTAACAAAAATCGTAATCGCCCAAAGGAGTTGTATTAAGTTTCGCTCTTAACTCGTTAAGCACCCCATTTATTCCCGCAATCAACAAACTATCTTTTTCCCCATTTGCCAAATCCAAGGCTTCGGTTAGATGATAGTTGGCAAGCTGATTAAACTCTGCTTCCATCTCCGAAACATTGCCCTGCAGGTAAAACGATAAAATTCGCTCCAACGCATTTGTTGTTTTTCCCATTGCAGAAATTACAACAAGCACATTTTTATTGGAATACCTTTTAATTATGTCCGCAAGATTTCGAATTGCCTGAGCCGATTTAACTGATGCTCCCCCAAATTTGAATACGCAAATACCCTTCATTCAATATTTTTTTCAAACTTACAGTTTTGGAATGTGAAAACCAATAACAAGTCGTAACAGTTGCCCTGATAAGGATATAAGTAATTATATTTTCCAAAACTTCGCCGCAATCGTTTTAAATTTGGATTTTTTACACAAAAAGCATTTTTGTTTAATTCAAAATGGCTAATTTTAACAACTGAAAAATTGTTATTAACCTTATTGGATATGCAGGGATATAGCATTAAAACTCTCACCCAATTTATAATTGAGCGACAAGCCGATTTTCCTTATGCTACGGGAGAATTCACAAGACTTTTGTATCATGTTGGAATTGCGGCAAAATTTGTAAATAAGAAAGTAAACAAGGCAGGATTGGTTGATATTTTAGGGGAAGCCGGCAACATAAATGTTCAGGGTGAAGACCAAAAGAAACTTGACGTGCTTGCAAACTGGCAATTTATCCAAGCATTAAAGAGCAGCCGTGAATGTTGTGGAATTGCCTCGGAAGAAAATCAGGAAATAATAACATGGGACGATGAATTAACAAGGGATGGAAACTATATATTCTGCATGGATCCTCTTGATGGTTCCTCGAATATAGACGTAAACGTTTCGATTGGAACCATTTTTAGTATATATCGTAGAATTAGCCCCCGTGGAGAAAAGGCTACTTTAGATGATTTTCTGCAACCGGGGAACAAGCAGGTTGCAGCCGGGTACGTAGTTTATGGATCGTCCACCATGCTGGTTTACACAACAGGTAGTGGAGTATTCGGATTTACGCTTGACCCCTCGATTGGAGAATTTTGCTTATCGCATTACAGCATAAATACTCCACAAGACGGGAAAATATACTCCATAAACGAAGGGAATTATTCAAACTTCCCCGAAGGTGTAAAAAAATACATCGATTACTGCAAAGAAGCCGACAGTAAAACTAACCGACCATTCTCGGCAAGATATATTGGTTCGCTTGTAGCCGATTTTCATAGAAATCTTCTTAAAGGCGGTATATTTTTATATCCTGCTACAGCAAAGGCGCCCAAAGGTAAACTTAGGTTGCTTTACGAATGTAACCCAATTGCATTTCTTGCCGAACAAGCCGGAGGCAAAGCAACCAACGGTTCGCAACGAATATTAGATGTTAAACCGGAATCCCTTCATCAGCGGATACCCTTTTATGCAGGATCGTCGAACATGATAGACAAACTAGAAGAGTTCATGCGAAACAATCCTTAAACGTACTTTCTACAAAAACTAAATATTCAAGTACTTCTACTCTGTTTATAATTATTATTGGCTCAGCCCAACTGATTGCCCCTTGCTTTTTGTTATATTTACCATCCGAAATACAATTATAGGATGATAGATCAGCCAACTGTTGACCGGATTATTGCTGCAGCGGATATTGTAGAAGTTATACAGGAATTTGTTACGCTCCGAAAAAGAGGAGTAAACTTTCTTGGTCTTTGTCCTTTTCATAACGAAAAAACGCCTTCGTTCACGGTTAGCCCTTCGAAGGGAATTTTTAAATGCTTTGGCTGTGGAGAAGCAGGAAACGTGGTTAACTTCATTATGAAGCATGAGCATTTAACCTATGTTGAAGCGCTAAAATTTCTTGCTAAAAAGTATAACATTGAAGTTGTAGAAAAGGAAGTTACTCCCGAGGAATTAGCCCAGCGTAACGAACGCGAGAGTTTAATGGTTGTAAACGCCTTTGCCCAAAAGTATTTCTCCGATATTTTACATAAGCATTCCGATGGAAGACATGTTGGAATGTCCTATTTCAGGGAAAGAGGTTTCCAGGATCACATCATCGAAAAATTTCAACTGGGATATTGCCTCGACCAACGCGATGCTTTTACCAAAACAGCAGTACACGAAGGGTATAAATTAGATTACCTTGTTAAAACAGGTCTTTCCATTCAGCGCGAAAACGGAACAACTTTCGACAGATTTGCCGGTCGAGTTATGTTTCCTATACACAGCTTAAGCGGAAGGGTCATTGGCTTTGGCGGTAGAACTTTAACTACCGACAAGAAAACAGCCAAATACTTAAACAGCCCGGAAAGCGATGTTTACCATAAAAGCGAAATCCTTTACGGCATTTATTTTGCAAAAAAGACTATAACCCAAGAAAATAAATGCTTCTTAGTAGAAGGATATACCGATGTAATTTCGATGCATCAAGCCGGAGTCGAGAATGTAGTAGCCAGTTCGGGAACATCCCTCACACAGGATCAAATTAAACTCATTAAGCGCTTCACCCCAAATGTAACCATACTTTACGATGGCGACGCTGCCGGCATTAAGGCATCGTTACGGGGAATTGATATGGTACTGGAGGAGGGACTTAACGTTAAAATTGTTCTTTTACCCGACGGTGAAGACCCCGACAGCTATGCCAAGTCGCATACTTCGGCAGAGGTTCTTCAGTATATCGACGAAGCCGAAACCGATTTCATTAGGTTTAAAACAACCCTGTTGATTAACGAAGCCCAAAACGATCCTATTAAAAAGGCAACTCTAATTTCGGATATTGTTAGAACCATAGCCGTTATTCCAAATGCAGTAGCACGTTCAATTTACATTAAAGAGTGCAGCACCTTAATGGAAATGGACGAAAAACTGCTCTACTCCGAAGTTTCCAAACAGCGACGCAACCGATTCGAACAACTTGTTAAGCAGGATAGTTTCCAGCGTAAAGAACACGAAACGCCAAAACTACCCGCATACATATCGGGCATTTCGTGTGAAGAGCAGGAAAAGGAGCTAGTTTACTTCTTGCTTAACTATGGCAATAAAGAACTTTTTCACCATGAAGACGATGACGATGATGACGAAATTGTTATCCACGTTGGACAGTACATTATAGATGAAGTATTAAACGATGAATTGGAATTTCAGAATCTTTCTTATAAAAAGGTGTTTGACGAATACGCAAAAATTCTCCCTGAGAATGATGAAATAGACAATCGCCACTTTATAAATCATCCGGATCCTGATATTAGCCAAATTGCCGTTGACTTGCTTACAAACAGACATACACTAAGTAAAATATGGGCTAAGCACAAAGCCGGACTGGCACAAGAACCCCATTTTTTAGAAAATGCGGTAACCAAGGCAATTATGGTTTACAAAAGTAAAGTGCTAAAAGTGGCCATAAAAAATCATACCGATAACCTTTCAAAAATTGATTCCAAAGACATAGAGCAGGTTGACGAAATACTTAATAAACTTAAGTACTTAAACGAATTGCTTAACAAAATGTCAAAAGATTTAGATAGAGTAATACTTTAAGTTTTTTTGCTTTATTAACGGTCATTTTATATTTTTACGAATCTACAGGTTAAAAATCAACTAAATTTATCAATATGAAAATTAAGTACTTATCCCTAAAAACAATTGGCTCGATAATGCTAATGGCAGCCGTAGTAACATTCACGAGTTGCGGAAATCGTCAGGCAAAAGAGTCGGAAGATCTTCAAGTTTCGAAAGAAAAAGCATTTGAAGATGTTACTACTTACCCTATTCCAACTGCTTTTGAGGTAATACAACTTATTAATAAAGCTGGTGCAAGTTATATTATAAGTATATGCAATCCCGCTGACAGCGTTGGAAAATACATTTCGGAAAAGGACAAGGCTGTAAATCTTGGTATTTACGGTGCCGATTTGGCTTATTCTACAACATATCAAATGAAACAGGAAACCATGAACTACCTAAAGGTTTCCAAACAACTCATCGAAGAGTTAAACATAAACACGGGTTTCAACCTAGAACTTGCTAATAAAGTTGAAAAGAACATAGACAATAAGGATTCTCTTATTTCTATTATTACCGATTCGTTTTACGAGACGTACAAAAACCTTATTGAAAACGGAAAGGAAAGTTTATCGCTTATGGTAATAACAGGAAGTTGGATAGAAGGAGCATATATTACTTCTGAAATTGCATTAACTAGCAGGGATAATGCCGATTTTCTTAAAATATTAGCAAGTCAAAAAGCGCCAATGTCCAAGTTGGTCGAACTGATGAAACCCCGTTTGGAAAATCCCGAGGTTAAGGAAATGATGGACAAACTTTCTCCTATAGTTGAACTATACAACAGCGTTGAAGGCGATACGCTTACCGATGCCCAGTTCCAAAAATTGATAGAAAGCATTACTTCCGTTCGTAACTCGTTAATCTAAGTAACACTCTAAAATATTTAAGGCGCCCTAATAATAGAGCGCCTTTTTTATTGCAGACTAGTAAAATTATTTCTTAAGAAAACATCTCCTTAACCCTTTCAATAGCCTCCACTAACCTGTCGATTTCCTGAAAGGTATTGTAAAATGCCAACGAAGCCCTCACTGTTCCATTGAGTTTAAAATGATCGATTACCGGCTGGCTACAATGGTTTCCTGTCCGAACGGCTACCCCAAGTTTATCTAAAATTGTTCCCGTATCGTAAGGATGAATTCCATTTAGAACAAAGGAGATTATGGCTGCTTTACTTGGAGCATTTCCAATTATCCGTACGCCATCTATTGCCAGCAATTTTTTGGTTGCATACTGTAGTAATTCATTTTCGTACGCCGTAGCCGTCTCTACTCCAACCGATTTATAGTAATTCAACGCTGTTGCCAATCCCGCCGCTCCAATATAATTAGACGTTCCGGCTTCAAACTTGAACGGTAACTCATTAAATGTTGTTTTCCGGAAAGTTACGCTGGAAATCATATCGCCACCGCTCTGCCAAGGAACCATATCGCTTAGCCAACGTTCTTTTCCATACAAAACACCTATTCCCGTAGGACCGTATATTTTATGTCCGGAAAAAGCATAAAAG
This sequence comes from Bacteroidales bacterium, assembly GCA_020636845.1. Classification (GTDB taxonomy): domain Bacteria; phylum Bacteroidota; class Bacteroidia; order Bacteroidales; family Tenuifilaceae; genus JACJXD01. Next base: position 455,757 of record JACJXD010000001.1, read on the forward strand.
TCAACATCCAACTTCTGAACATCTACACCTTCTTTAATTCCCTGTGCGCCGTCAACTAAAACAGGAATGTTATGACTATGTGCAATAGCAACAATGTCGGCTATCGGATTTATGGTTCCCAACGTGTTGGACACATGTGCAACGGCAACTATTCGCGTTTTGTCTGAGATTAACCGCTCTAACTCATCAACCTTGAGCACACCATTATCGTCGAACGGCAAAACTTTTAAGGTAGCACCTTTACGCTCGCAAAGCAACTGCCAAGGAACAATATCAGAGTGATGTTCCATTTCGGAAACAATTACCTCGTCGCCGGCATGAACAAAAACTTCCCCAAACGAAAATGCCACAAGGTTTACCGAAGCCGTTGTACCTGAAGTAAAAATTACCTCGGAGGTTTTTCGGGCATTGATGAAACTACGAACAACTTCCCTTGCTTTTTCATACTCTTGGGTCGATTCATCGCTTAACTTATGAACGCCCCGATGAATATTCGAATTTATAGAATTGTAAAAACGGCTAATTGTGTCGAGAACGCAAGTCGGTTTTTGCGTAGTAGCTCCATTGTCGAAGTAAACCAACGGTTTTCCATACACTTCGCGGTTGAGAATTGGAAAATCTTTTCTAAAATGCTCTACATCAAAAGTTGACATTCTATTTTGTAATATCAGATGAACTCTTCTTTAAAGTTTAACTCAAAAACTGTTGCTTAATATTTAGCAACAATTCATTGGGCAATTATTGCAACGCGAAAGTTCACCACGTAAGCGTTTTTCTACAAGGTCATCAAGCCTATCGCGCAAACTTTCTATGGACACTTGCTTTACCACCTCATGGGCAAAGCCAAACATAAGCAATAACGTTGCCTCATGCTCGCCAATTCCCCTCGATTGCATGTAAAAAAGAGCCTCCCTATCGATTTGTCCAACAGTTGCTCCATGCGAGCACTTAACATCGTCGGCATAAATCTCCAACTGGGGCTTGGTACTCACCTTAGCATCGGCCGTAAGCAGCAAGTTATTATTTGCCTGATAAGCCTGAGTTTTTTGGGCATCCTGACGAACTAAAATTTTACCAAAAAAAGCGCCCGTTGCCTGATCGTCAAGAATTCCCTTGTACAACTCGTTACTCGAACAATTTGGCACGGCATGATCGATATATGTGTAATTATCGGTATGCTGCGAACGGTCGGCCAGGTAAAGTCCATAAGCATGGGCATCGGCACCTTCACCGTTAAGTAACATCTTTAAGTTATTTCTGATAAAGCCTCCGTGTAACGAAAGTACGTTGGTTTTTACATGGGAATCGCGTTCCTGTACAATATATGAATGATTTAACTGTGCAGAATCGTTATGTTCATTTTGCATTTTTACCATTTCCAACGAAGCGTTTGCCCCAACATGAACCTCGGTAACTACGTTGGACAAATATTGCATTGGCGATAACGAGTGATCGCAAATCAGCACGTTTGCCTGAGCAGATTCTTCAACAACAATCAAATTTCGATACTGAACAAGCTGATTCTCCGTAGAAAGTAATAGGTTTATAAGTTGAATAGGCTTTTCTTCCACCACACCCTTAGGAACATATATAAAAACGCCATCCTGCACAAACGCCGTGTTAAGGGCAACCAAACCATCGGTGTCGTTTTCCGCCTGAGCATTATAATACTTTCCAACAATATCGGGATAGTTTCGGGCTGCCTCGGCCAAACTGCTAATAATAATACCATTCGGCAACTTTGTTGTCAACCCGTTATTAGGAAAATAAAATCCGTTAAGAACAACAGCCAAATGAGTATCCAGCTCCGGTATATCGCAACGAAAAATATCCTCTATTCTGAAAGATATTTTTTTGGGAGCGAAGTACTTTTCGTAATCCTTGGTAAAAAGCGATTCAATTTTAGAATACTTGTACTTTTCGTTCTTTACAGAAGGAAATCCCAGTAATTTGAAATGTTGAATGGCCTCCTCCCGGAATCGGTTAAGAATATCAGGACTTCCCTCGGTAATCATATCCAAATTCTCGAGGTAAAGACTAACCAACTCTTCGCGAGGCGATATAGTTGTTTTTTGAGTCATGTTACACTTTTTTACAAAATCAAATGGACCAATAACTAAAGGTCTTCGCCATTTTTAATCCAATCGTACCCCTTTTTCTCAAGTTCCAAAGCAAGTTCCTTGCCCGCACTTTTTACAATACGGCCGTTATATAGTATATGAACAAAATCGGGAACAATGTAATCCAGCAATCGCTGATAGTGAGTAATTACCACCACCGCATTATCGGGACGTTTTAACTTGTTTACCCCGTTAGCAACAATACGAAGCGCATCGATATCGAGACCGGAATCGGTTTCGTCCAGAATGGCTAACTTAGGTTCGAGCATAGCCATTTGGAAAATTTCATTCTTCTTTTTTTCGCCTCCGGAAAAACCTTCGTTTACAGAACGGTTTGTTAAAGCAGAATCGATTTCCACCAACTCCTTGCGTTCGCGAAGCAACTTCAGAAAATCGGATGCCGATAAGGGGCCTAACCCTTTATACTTACGATGCTCGTTTACGGCAGCCTTCATAAAGTTAACCATACTTACTCCGGGAATCTCTACAGGATACTGGAAACTAAGGAAAATTCCTTCGCGCGAACGAATTTCGGGCGACATCTCCAAAAGATTCTTCCCGTTAAATTCAACTTGTCCATGAGTAACCTCAACCAATTCCCGTCCGGTTAAAACAGAGGCAAGCGTACTTTTGCCCGAACCGTTCGGTCCCATAATTGCATGAACCTCGCCGGCCTTTACTTCTAAATTAATCCCTTTCAGGATTTCTTTATCATTTATCTTAGCGTGTAAATCTTTAATTACTAACATCTATTTATGACTTTATGTTGTTTTACAAATTGTTTATTTGGGGCTTCTGCCGATGAATACAAAATTCAAAAATGATTAATTTTCTTAACGTCTTCAACAGTTAACCTACACTTCCTTCCAAACTAATTTGAAGTAATTTTTGCGCTTCAACGGCAAACTCCATAGGTAACTTATTCAGCACCTCTTTGGCATAGCCATTTATAATAAGTCCTACTGCATCCTCGGTCGATAAACCGCGCTGGTTGCAGTAAAATATCTGATCCTCTCCGATTTTCGATGTTGTTGCCTCGTGTTCCACAATAGATGAAGGGTTTTCCACTTCCAAGTACGGAAAAGTATGAGCGCCACACTTATCGCCCAAAAGCAACGAATCGCACTGCGAAAAGTTACGGGCGTTCTCGGCTCCTTTCAGCACCTTCACCAAACCACGATAACTGTTATTGCTAAACCCGGCCGATATACCCTTCGATACAATTCGACTACGGGTGTTCTTTCCAATATGTATCATTTTAGTTCCGGTATCGGCTTGCTGATAGTTGTTTGTTACAGCCACCGAGTAAAATTCGCTATACGAATTATCGCCCAAAAGAATACAACTAGGATACTTCCACGTTATTGCAGAGCCGGTTTCCACCTGTGTCCACGAAATTTTGCTGTTCTTTCCCCTGCACATTCCTCGCTTGGTAACGAAGTTGTAAATACCTCCCTTGCCATTCTTATCGCCAGGATACCAGTTTTGAACAGTGGAGTACTTAACCTCGGCATTTTCCATTGCAATAATTTCGACAATAGCTGCATGTAACTGATTCTCGTCGCGCATAGGAGCCGTACAACCCTCGAGGTACGAAACGTAGCTATCGTCGTCGGCAACAATTAACGTTCGTTCGAACTGTCCGGTGTTTGCAGCGTTTATTCTGAAGTAAGTGCTCAACTCCATTGGACACCTTACCCCTTTTGGAATATAGCAAAACGAACCATCGCTGAAAACGGCAGAGTTTAACGCTGCAAAAAAGTTATCGGTTGGAGGAACTACCGAAGCCAAATACTTCCGCACCAAGTCGGGGTGTTCCTTAATGGCCTCTGTCATGGAGCAGAAAATAATACCCTGTTCAGCCAACGTTTCACGAAATGTTGTTTTTACCGAAGTGCTATCCATTACAGCATCAACGGCAACGCCCGTTAGCATTTTTTGTTCTTCCAACGGAATTCCCAACTTATCGAAAGTAGCCTTCAACTCCGGATCGATTTCGTCCAAACTTCCCGGTGCTGCCTTACGTTTAGGAGCCGCATAGTAAATAATATCCTGATAGTTTATTTCCGGTATGGTGAGATGCGCCCAAGTAGGCATTTCCATTTTTTGCCAATGCCTAAAAGCATTAAGCCTAAACTCAAGCATCCAATCGGGTTCCTCCTTCTTCTTGGAAATCATACGAATAACGTCTTCATTAAGCCCTTTTGGAATCATCTCGGTTTCAACGTCAGTAACAAAACCATACTTATACTCCGAGTTGGTAACCTCATCAAGTATTTTATCCTGTTCGTCTGTCATTTTTTATTTAATTTCAAATTCACCTTAAACAACAACCTGTAAGTGTTATTGTTTAAGTTTTCTTCTTCAAATTAGATTAAATCTAAATTGTGCAAAGATATTTAGTTTAGACTTAAAATGGAAGGAAAAAAGTCATAAAGTTGGGGTGTTATATATCATTACATTTCTAGGGAACATCCTCTCCCTTAGATGCGCTGTAAATTCGAAACCATTGTTCCGGAGTAAGTTTATAATCAGCCGCTTCCACAGCCAACTTTACCCGGTTAAATTTGCCAGAACCTACAATGGGAACTATTCCGGCAGGATGCGAAAACAGCCAAGCATACACCGCCGTTTCCACATTACTAAAACCCAATTCCAACGATACCTTTTGAAGGGCTTTTAATATTCTTTCGCCCTTGGGATCGGTTGGCTTTAAAATTTGTCCACCTCCTAAAGGCGACCAAGCCATTGGCTTTACCCTTTGCTTAATAAGGTAATCCAAATTACCGTTATCGAAATGCTCTAAGTTGTAAGGAGATATTTCAATTTGATTTGTAGCCAAAGGAAAATCTAAATACGACTGCAACATTTCGAACTGAACTGCATTGAAGTTGGAAACACCAAAAAAATTCACCTTACCCTGACTTTTTAACAGATTAAAAGCCTCGGCAACCTCAATCGGATTAAGCATAGGCGAAGGTCTGTGAAGCAGCAAAAGGTCGATATAATCGGTTCTGAAATTTTTTAACGACCGGTTAACCGATGTAACAATATGCTTTATGCTATAATCGTAATGCTTGAGTTCCCTTTGTGGAAATTTTGCAGATGTAAGCATAATGCCACACTTTGTTATCAGCTTCATTCGAGAACGAAGTTGGGGCTGCATGGCAACAGCCCTGCCAAAAATTTCCTCGCACTCGTAATCGCCATAAATATCTGCATTATCGAATGTATCGACACCTATATCGATAAGCTTGTCTATTAAACTTACCAACTCACTTGTGCTAATATTCCACTGATTTAAACGCCAATAGCCATGTATAACCTTCGAGACTTTTAATCCTGGAACTAACTCAACTTTTTCCATCGTTTGAAAATTTTAAAACAACTAATTAAATATTTACCGATTATGGTTGGCTTCTCTTCACCCTAAAATCAAACTCTTATTTTACGACAGTAAACGTTTGTTCTATAAATTTTGTATATTTATTATTTACGATAAACAACAACTATACATAACTATTGGCATTAAAATTAACCCTTTTTAGTATAAACCCAAGCCTTTCCGTATAATATCAAAATCTTAAAATCATGTTAAGAACATGAAAATACGTTTGGGATTAACAACTAACACCTGATTAACTATGGAACCCGTAAAGGAATGGTGGCAAAATTCGAAAGGCCATAAACTTTTTGCCTGGCACCTGTTGCCGGTAATACAGCCAAAAGCAGCAATTCTACTTGTTCACGGGCATGGAGAACACTCGTGGCGGTACCTTCACTGGGCCAAACGTTTTGCATACCACGGATATGCCTTCTACAGCTGGGACCATTTAGGTCATGGGCTATCGCACGGACAACGAGGTCATATACTCCATTACGAAAAATTTCTTTTGGAAATAGATAGGGCCATAACCAAAGTTCACAACGAATTTCCGAAACTTCCAATTATTCTTTACGGTCACAGTATGGGAGGAAACATTGCCTTAAATTACTGCATTACCCGTCCTACAAAAGTTAAATTGCTGGTAGTAACATCGCCATGGCTAAGATTAGTTAAACCTATTCATCCCGTACTGGACTTTTTCAGCAGGATTTTGGCTGTACTACTTCCATTTATACCGTTAAAATCGACAGTGAAACCGGAAGCCATAAGCCATATCGACGAAGAGGTGCAAAAGTACAAAACCGACCCTCTTATTCACAACAACATTACACCAAAACTTTACGTGGCTATTCAAAATGCTGCTAAATTTGCACTTGGCAAAGCCAACAGAATTAAAATACCCACATTGATTATGCAAGGCGACTCCGACTTAGTAACATCGCACTTGGTAACAGCCGACATCGCGCAGCTAATACCCCAATCAACATACATTGAATGGAGCGGACAATACCACGAGCTGCATAACGAAACACGTAACAATGAGGTTTTTACAGCCATTCTCGAATGGCTTGACGCCAGAATAAAATAACCGTACTGCTTTAAGATTTTGATTAGATGAAATTTAGAACTGAAGTTGAAGTAAAACCATTTCCCTTTGACATAAACTACAGCACGCCAACATTCTTCTGCGGATCGTGCTTTACCAATAACATCGGCGGCATTATGCAAAAGGTAAAAATGCCGGTGCTGATAAATCCTTTTGGCGTTGTTTACAATCCTTTTTCCGTTGCCTTGGTTGTTCAGAAAATTCTTAATGCAGAGAGCTACTCTCCAGATGATTTAACCTACAACAATGGCTTATGGCTTAGCTTTGACCATTACACAAAATTCTCCGATACCGATAAAACCAAATGTCTCGATAATATAAACCTTGCTTTCGATAACGCAAAGGACTTTTTTAACAAGACCAACGTCCTGATTATTACCTTTGGTACTGCAAGAGTATATGAGTTGAAATCGACCGGAAACGTAGTTGCCAACTGCCACAAGTTACCTGCAAAGGAGTTTAACCATAGGCTACTAAGCGTTGACGAAATTGTTTCGAAGTGGGAAATACTTACAAACACTCTTATAAAGAAAAATCCGTCTGTCAAACTTATTTTTACCGTTAGTCCCATAAGGCATTGGAAAGACGGTGCAGTTGGAAATATGCTCAGTAAAGCAATACTTATAACTGCCATTCACCGTCTTATAGAAAAGTTTAAAAATGTTGTATTCTACTTTCCATCGTACGAAATAATGATGGACGACCTCCGCGACTACCGTTTTTATAACGACGACATGCTTCATCCCTCGCAACAAGCCATCGAGTATATATGGCAAAAGTTTTCGAATGCTGTGTTCAATTCCGAAACGCTACAACTGGTATCGCAAATTCAGTCGGTTATTAAGGCGGCAAATCATCGTCCTTTAAATCCAAATACTGCAGAGCACCAAAAGTTTGTTAAACAAGCCTTATCCGACATTGATAACTTACAAAAGCAACATTCCAACCTCAACTTCGACGAAGAAATAAATTTGCTATCAAACTAAAACCTGAAATAGATAAATGGCTGCAACGCCGACGATTGAAACTGTACTATTAAAATAGCCACCGCTATTGTAATAATTCCCTTTACCCAAACAGGCGAATCTATAAAAGCACCACGAACACGTTCGACCAGCGTATATGGCAACCAATGAATTACAAATCCGATAAGCATTAACCAGAACACGTTGCTGTAAGCAACCATCACCTGAGGAATTGACGACAGCCCTATTCGGGTAAAAATCTGCCTAATCATGGCAATAGCAGCGGTAAAATTTTCGGCCCGGAAAAATATCCACGCAAAACAAACAACGTGAAATGTTATCAGGAAACTTATAAATCGCTTAATATTCGAACGCTTTGCCTCGTGCCTGATATTCCTTTTGAACAACTTTTCGAACACCAATACTACACCATGTATTCCCCCCCAAACAATGAACTTCAAATTTGCGCCATGCCACAAACCTCCAAGCAACATGGTAATCATAAGGTTTACATTGGTACGCAATTTCCCTTTTCTATTTCCACCCAACGAAATGTACAGGTAATCGCGTAACCAGGTAGAAAGCGAAATGTGCCAGCGATGCCAAAAATCGGTAATGCTAGTTGCCTTGTATGGCGAGTTAAAGTTTACCGGCAAACGAAATCCCAACACAAGCGCAATGCCTATGGCAATGTCGGTATAACCCGAAAAATCGCAGTAAATTTGCAAGGCATACCCATACATTGCCATTAAATTTTCGAATCCGCTATAGCTAAGCGGGCTATCAAACACCCTATCGACAAAACTAATGGAAATGTAATCGGATATTACCATTTTTTTTACAAGTCCTGCAAGTATAAGAAATAGGGCATAACCAAACTCGTTAAATGTAAGGCTGTACTTACGCCTTAACTGTGGAATAAACTCGGCTGCGCGTACAATTGGTCCTGCCACCAACTGAGGAAAAAACGACACGTAAAAGGCAAAATCGACAAAATTGTGCAACGGCTCAACCTTTTTTCTGTAAACATCAACGGTATAGCTTATAATTTGAAACGAGTAGAAGGATATACCTACAGGAAGCAAAATCATGGAAACATCAAAGGTTGTTTTCAATAACGAATTACTCCATACGGCAAGGGTGTTTACAACCGTAATATCCTTGGAAAAAATACTATTCACCAAATCGATAATGAAGTACGAATACTTAAAGTACGAAAGCATTAACAGGTTGATAAAGATACTTAATGCAACCCACCACTTACGGATTGAACGCTTACCTCCCCCTGCAATTTTAAAGGCGATTAAATAGTTGGCTACCGTTGAAAATATTAAAAGAATAATGAATAACCCGCTCGATTTATAGTAAAAGTAAAGGCTAAACAGCAACAGGTACAAATTACGAATGCTTGGTCGGTTATAAATAAAAAGGTACCCAACCAGCAAAACGGTAAAGAAAATCCAAAACGATAAACGGGTGAAAATTATCGGTTCCGCCTCGGAATAAGCAAATACCTGATATATTAAATGTGTAATAAAATCCATACTTATTAAAAATCAACCTTATAACAAATTCCGGATGTAAGGTACGCGCTAAGCAATTGTCCTTGCAAACGGTACCCGCTTTTACTAAAATGAATTAAATCGGGTGCGGAAAGGCCCCGCTTATTCCATTGCGCAATACTCCCCACACCGCCCATAGCCGAATAAAAATCCCAAACCAAGCACCCGTTCGCACTTGCATAGTCTTTAATAATGCTCACAACCTTTGCCGTTCTTTCGTTAGGAACAGCCCCATTAATAAAATGGTCGTTGGGCGTAGTCAGCAAAATATCGGCTAACGGAACCGACCTTTTTATAATTTGAACCAGAGAATCTAAATCCTTTTCAAACCCTTGCGGACTAAAACCTGTGTTGTAAGCATCGTTAGTCCCCAACGAAACAATTACCAAATTTGGATTCAACTTCGATAAATCCGTTCCAAAGTTGAGAGCTCGTAAGTAGGAATGAAAACTCGCTCCATTTAGTCCGGCAGAATGAAAAGTAAACTTCGATTTTGAATTGGAAAGCACCATTCCCGTTATGTGAAACTCCGCGTTGTTTGCAAGATTCTCTATTCCAATTGTAACTTCTTCCTCTGCCTTTGCAAAAGTAAACGTTGCCATTCCATCCTGATAGATAGAACTTTCAACTTGCGGATGTTTAATTACAGGGACACATTCGGAAAAGGTCCCGTTATAAAAAACATTTACTTTATCGAAAGAACTTTCGAAGCCATCGGTTGGATTTTGCCTAACTGTAAGCGTTGCCAACGCATCTGCAGTGGAAAGAACTATACCTGCCAATCCGGCATTTATCGAATTCGGATCGATGGTAATTTTGTTATAATTCCAGTCGCCTTCCGACGAAAAGGAGTAAAGTGCAGGCGAATTGGTATGGCAAACATCGTAAGGGAACACAAAACCTGCCGAAAGAAACTTTTCGCCCATAAAAGCAGCTACGTTCTCCCGAGTTTCCGAAGTATTAAACCCCGCCTGTATGTGCGAATCGCCAATTTGAACAATAACAAACTTTTCGTTACCGTTAACAGGCTTAATGGCTGGAGCAGAATATTCCGAGACAGGGAAATTTACCACTAAGGGACAAACAGTTCTCATTGACTTAGAACTTATCCCACTTACCTCCGAATGTTTTGGAAGAAAAACGGCAAATAGCATAAGCATTACTTTTACTCCTTCAAATAAATTATTCATGTTCCCTGCTGTAAATTGTACTTTCAACCGAATCAACACTAACAGTATCGGCTTTAATTATTTTCTGTTGCTTAAAGTTGCTATATTCCAGCATTAGCGCATCGGTAAACATTTTTGCAACCTTTTTAGCACCTCTGAAATTAAAATGGACAAAGTCCTTTGTTGCCAACGACGGTTTTGCAAATACCCATTGCGGCATAGAATTTTTTCCACCCATAACCTTGTAGGTATCCCAAAAGGCAACTCCAGCACGCAAAGCAGCATTGCGCTGAGCGTCTCTTACTTTCTCTACCGAAGGGTACGATACGTAATTACCGTTAATACGCTCCGACATATCCGAAACACCAATAACAACTATCGACATTTTTGGCTGAACGGCTTTCAACGCAACCAACTGCCGGTATAATTGCTTCTCGTAATATTTATAACTCTTAAGGTTTCCGGGAACAAGGTTTACACCAAACTGCACAATAACTAATTTAACATTTAACCACTCCGTTATCCTTCTAAATAGCAATCTATCGAATCCGGAAAAAACTAAACCTGAACTGCCCCGCAACGGAATATTATCGACAAAAACTCCATTAGCGGACTCCATTGACAATCCCAATATTTTAAAAGTTCCGCTTCCGACAAACCTTAACTCTACTTTTTTTGCACTTAAAGGAACCGACAAAAACTTCTCCTCAATACCCCAATACGCAGAAAGCGTAATGGTATCGACAGCAATGCCATCAACTATTTTAACAAGGTCAACGTTATTTTCGGAATAGCCATAAATAAGTCTTAGTCGTGTGTATTTTGAGTTTCGAATTCCTCCCCTTCGCTTTACTTGCACCTTTTCGGCCCATAAATCACCGCCAACCGACGATACGCCTCCGAAAAAGCCAATTCTTTCCACATCAGTATTGGCATCAATTAAACTACTATACTCCCATCCATCCGACGACCATTGGCTAAAACCTGCAGGCAGATAACTGTATGGAACCACAGGTTGCACGCCAACACCAAATCCGCCAAACTGATTTTGCAGCGTGTTACGAATATCAGTAGTAAATCTATCGCCCTCTATTTGCGAATCTCCGTAATGAAGAACCCTAACCTTACCACCATTACTTTTTAAACTTTTCAACGCTTCAAAAAATACGCTTAACGGATTCTCCAAACTATCTACATACTCAAAATTCGCAACGCTTTGGGTAATTGTTGAGTCAACCACAATACTATCCTTTGATAAGCACTGTATGGAATCTGTCAAATCTTGCTGAAATGCCGAATCCTTGGGCTCTACAAAAACAGTATCTGTCGTGAAAGCAATTGCCGTATCGGGAACTTCGCTGTTTTCCTGAAATGCTTCCGAAGGACAAACCTCTTCAACAAGGTTGCTTATCAAAGGTAATCTTACGCCAACTTCGTCCCGAATAACCGGAAACTTTTCGGCAGCATAAGCAACTAGCAGAAACAAACCCGCAACAGCAAGCAGAAAAATCAACGCAAAAAATGGGCGGAAAGGCTTCATTAACAAAACCGAATTTTAATTCAAAATTAAAATCATTTCAAAATGCTGCATAAATATAGCAATAAGCCCAAAATGTGCATATTTTAGAAACAATTTTTGATATTTTTGCTAACTTACCAATAAAATTTACACCATGCTTAAGGTTTACCATAACCCTCGATGCGCTAAAAGTCGGAAAGGTCTCGAATACCTAAAAACTAAAACCGACGATTTTACGCTCATCAACTATATAAAAGATGGACTAACACCAGAAGAGGTTAAGGAAATTCTGCTTAAAACGAACTTAGAACCTTCCGAACTAATTCGCACACAAGAAGACTACTTCAAAAAATATTTAAAGGGAAAGAAATTTTCCACCGAGGAATGGATTTCCATTATTGTAGAAAATCCGAAACTGCTAAAACGCCCGGTTATTATAAGTAAAAACAAGGCCGTTATTGCTGATCCTCCGGAAAATACGAACCTACTTTTCAAATAAACTTTTAACGTTTGTACGTGTTTTGTTTAGATTAAAATTGGTATAACGAAAACTCCACCCAATGAAATTTACAATACCATTAATTGCGTTGCTGGTTATTGCAACAACTACAAAAGCGCAAAACAACATTCAGCAAACCGAAAACGAGGTGCTTGAACAAATAAATAGTTACAGAAAGTCTAAGGGTTTAGGCATCCTTAAGGTTGATGAAAACATTAGGCGTGAAGCCTACGGACACTCTCAAAACATGGCTCAGGGGAAAATTCCTTTCAGCCATAAAGGGTTCGACGAGCGATTCGAACGGTTAGGCGGCTTTCTGGAAATTTCGTCGGGAGCCGAAAATGTTGCCAATGGTCCTCTAAACGCCAAAAACATAGTTGACGGGTGGATTGCCAGCACCGGACACCGTAAAAACATTGAAGGGGACTTCAACTTAACCGGAATTGGAATTGCGCTTGCACCAAACGGGACATACTTCTACACCCAAATATTTGTACTAAGCAAAGAGCGTCCAAGAATTATAATCAGCGAATTTGAACAGGAACTTCTCCGTTTGATTAATGAGCATCGAAAAACTTTAGGTATTCCGGCACTTCGTAGCAACGATAAAATTGCCAGCGAAGCACGAAACTACTCCAACCAAATGGCTCAGGGGAAAGTGCCCATTGGCGCTCCGGGTTACGATAACCCTATTCGTAAAATTGTAAATGTGTTTAACGCCTCGTCCATGTCCGAGGTTATTGCATACGATTACTACTCGCCAAAGGAAGTCTTCGACAGTTGGATGTCTAGCGCAAACCAGCGTGAAACCATCGAAGGAAGTTATAACTTAACCGGGATTGGCGTCGTTCAATCAGCCGATGGGAAGGTGTTTGTTACACAGCTATTTTTAAGCGCTTCAAACTAAAAATAGAAAACATGGAAACTCCCGATTTCTTTTATCAACCTCGTTTCCCCGTCGAAAAGGACAACTCCGAGTATATTCTGCTAACCAAGGAGTTTGTTTCGGTAGAAAATTTCGATGGGAACGAAATTGTTAAGGTTAACCCCGAAGGATTGGCGTTACTTGCAAAGGTTGCCCTCCAAAATATTTCGTTCATGTACCGAACGGAGCACATTAAGCAAATTGCCGCTATTTTGGAAGATTCCGAAGCAAGCAAAAACGATAAGTTTGTAGCACTAATTATTTTACGAAATGCCGAAATCGCAGCAAAGGGCATTCTACCGCTTTGTCAGGATACGGGAACCGCTACCGTTTTCGCCCAAAAGGGTCAAAGCATCTGGACTGGAACCAATGATGCAGAGGCTCTTTCGCGGGGTATTTTTCAAACCTACACCACCAAAAATCTCCGCTACTCGCAAACTGTTCCTTTGGACATGTACACGGAGAAAAATTCGGGAACAAATCTTCCTGCTCAAATAGACATTTATGCTACTCCCGGAAACGAATACGAATTTCTGTTTATAGCCAAAGGTGGAGGCTCTGCCAATAAGAGTATGCTTTTTCAGGAAACCAAGGCATTACTTAATCCCGAAAAACTGGAAGCCTTTATAATCGATAAAATTACAAACTTGGGAACCGCCGCTTGTCCGCCGTACCACATTGCCCTTGTTATTGGCGGCACCTCGGCCGAAGAAAACCTAAAAACAGTAAAACTGGCATCGGCCAAGTATCTTGACAACCTTCCAACCTCGGGAAACATTTACGGAAGGGCTTTCAGAGACATGGAACTAGAAAAGAAAATACTACAAAAAACGTACTCCATTGGCATTGGTGCACAATTCGGAGGTAAATACCTTGCTTTGGACATTCGAATAATAAGGCTTCCCCGCCATGGGGCATCGTGTCCTGTAGGAATTGGCGTATCGTGCATTGCCGACAGAAACGTTAAGGCAAAAATTAACCGCGACGGTATTTGGATTGAAAAGTTGGAAGATAACCCCGGCAAGTTTATCCCCGACAAATGGCGTAAACCCGATGAAAGTGAAGGCGTAAAAGTAAACCTTAACCAGCCAATGCCCCAAATTCTGAACAAACTTACCAAATATCCGGTAGGAACGCGGTTGTCGTTAACGGGCACAATAATAGTTGCCCGCGATATTGCACATGCCAAACTTAAAGAGCGCATCGAAAAAGGAGAAGATTTACCCGACTACGTAAAGGAACATCCCATATACTACGCCGGTCCGGCAAAAACGCCGGCAGGAATGCCGTCGGGGTCGTTTGGCCCAACCACTGCCGGGCGTATGGATCCGTATGTTGACCTTTTTCAATCGCACGGAGCCAGCCTTATAATGATTGCCAAAGGCAATCGCAGTCAAGCAGTAACCGATGCCTGTAAAAAGTACGGAGGCTTTTACCTCGGAAGCATTGGAGGTCCGGCCGCAATTCTTGCCCAAGAAAATATTAAAAAGGTTGAATTGGTTGAATACCCGGAACTTGGCATGGAGGCAATTTATAAAATCGACGTGGTAAACTTCCCTGCATTCATACTGGTTGACAATAAGGGCAACGATTTCTTTAAAACAGCTGTTAAATAACATAAAACCGTTGCCGTAAATAATAACGGTTAATGGAGGGAAAACAAAAAACCTGCCTACCTTTGTGTTAGATTTATTGTATCAAATTTGCATTTGCGGTTAATCCGAAGCCAACACCTAGCGGGTGATGGGGGCAAAAAGAGGCTGAAGCAGCGTAAATGCAAATCAACCCGTACGAAAGTAGCACGAAACGTGCTACTTTCTGTTTTTGTATAATTCACTACCCTGTTAAATTAACTTGTTGTGAATTGCTTTCAAATTGTATCTTTGGAATATTGGTCACAGTATAGGTGCTTTTAAACTTTTGACCATTAATTTTTTAACCGCATTTTTCACAATAAAAAAGTGACCATAAAAAAATCCACAGGAGCAGTTACCTGTGGATTTTTTATTTCTGCAAACTTTCCTGCATTAAACGCACAATACTAAGCTAAAACAATTCCAGCTGCTGCGGCTCGGGGCTAGCCTTTATGGGCTTGGTTGAATGAAAAAGTTCCATAGACCCGAATTGCTTATCGGTTACGCACATAATGCCCACGTATCCGTTTGGGGGTAAAAAACTCTTTACCCTTTTTATATGAACATCGGCATTCTCGCGGCTGGGGCAACATCGGGTATAAATGGAAAACTGAAACATGGAAAATCCATCCTTAACCAGGTTTTTTCGAAATAAAGCATAACTCTTTCTCTCCTTTTTAGTTTCGGTTGGCAAATCGAAAAATACTAACACCCACATAACTCGATACTGATTTAAACGGTCAAAAGTGGTCATAGATATTGGTGTTTAACCCTGACGGGGTTTAAAACCCCGTCCGGGTTAGTATAAAACACTACGAAAATGTAGGGTACAATATTTTTCGGCTAGTACCCTCAAAGCAATCGTAAAGCGATGCCGTTGTTCGCTGTGCTCCAACCATTAACGGGCTGCTTTTGCCATCGATAATAACATCTACCGCAGGAATAATTAACAATTTGGACTTGATTTCCTTTGTTAACTTTGAACAATCGTCCCCCGAAATCAGGATGTCCAACACAACGGCATCTACAAAAGGTCTGTACGGTTCCATTATATCGTCGGCAAGGCAAAACGCGTTGTACCTGTTTCTATGATGTATGCCCAACGTGGGCAACAACCCGCTGGCCACAAGGTTGCGCGCAATTACCGCGCGTAAAACGGCATAGCCGTAATTAAGCAGGTTGTTGGGCTCGTCCTCGTACCTTCCGCGGGTAAACGCATCGTCGATATAGCCTTCGAAAAGGTTTTTCCAGTAGTAGGCAGCAGCTCTTCCCTCGTAATTATCCGGATCGCCGCTTTTAACGCTACGCGCCCAGTATAGCATCGGTTCAACATCAACTCCACGGAACTTAAGCAAGTTGCTTTGATTGGCTATTTTAGCCTGCACCGTTTGCTGCCACAACTGCTTTTTAAGCGGCAAACTAGCCCCTATTTGGTTGGCAAAGCGTTCGCTTTGCAGGGTGTTGGCCTCCAACGGGAACAGCAATCCCGACGGCATGTGCCTATCGTCGGTAGTTATTACGGCCGCATTATTGGCAAGAAGCTTATTTATTAAAACATGCGTCATGGTAATTTGCGGAGAATCCAAAACAACAACGCCTATATCCTCAATCGGAACCGATTTATTTTCCGTATCATCGGGGTATTCAATTACCATTTGTTCGTCCTTGACTTTTAAGTAAGTGGGATTACTGAAATAAAGGGTACGTTTTATCATATTCCGTTTATTTAGGCACCCCTGTCAGGGTTTAAAACCCTGACAGGGGTGGTTCCATTAAAAATCAAATTTCTGCAACTAAACCTTGAACCATATTACGATCAACTATTTTCCTATGAACATCAATAAAATTCTCCTTACCATCGAACCACTCCAGCACTTTTTCTCTTTTGACTTTAGAAGATTTTTTCGAAATAATGCTGCTATATGACGACCATGGATAATCCCTAAAATCATCAGTAAATCCATGATGAACTGGATTTTGATGGATATAAACTGCCAATTTTTGAAAATACCTGTCGGAATTGATTTTAATGCGATGAAATGGACGCTCAAATAAAGCCCCCGATCTTTTTTGTTGTTTGTTAATTGCCTGTGAATATGAATTAAAAAGATGCGAAAAATAAATATGAGGCGGGTTTATTATTTTTTCAACTCTGTCAGGGTTTTGAACCCTGACAGGGTTAGATAACAATTTAACATCTATCTCCTCCAACTCCTTTATCCGCACCAACAAGTGAAAATGGTTCCCCATTAAACACCAAGCATACGTATCGGCAATTGGCTCAATGTACTTATTGTATAGGTTAAGAAAATGGGAGTAGTTTTTCGAAGTATAAAACAAGGGCGTACCGTTAATTCTACGGTTGTAAATGTGGTAAAAGTTGCCATATTCTAACGGCGTTTCCCTTGATTTTACCATAACCTGTTATTTTATTATTTATTCTTTCTTAACCCTGTCAGAGTTTGAAACTCTGACAGGGTTTATTAAACAGATTTTCCCTCTTTAATACTTTTTAAAGTGATATATTACCAATACAATCTATTTTTACCTTATGTGGATTTAATAAATAAAATGCTTTAATACTTTTTATTCGATAATACCTTTTACTTTCTCTTGCTCCGACAATATTTTTTATCTCAGCATTTTTTGTTTCAAGATGATGTCTAAACCAATAATCACTTTCAGAAACACTCCATACTACATACAAATATTTACTTAAAAGACTCTTATTATCTGAATTCACTGCATCGGTAAATTCCTCATTATTCATTCCCAAAACAAGCATTTCGTTTTGTTGCATGCTTAACTGCATTTTCCAATTTGCCTCAGGTAATTTTTCAAGAAAACTTTCAGGGTAATAACCCTCAGGCTTTTCTTGAATCTTATCCCAAACCTCGTTTGTGTTTTGAATTACTACCGGAATACCATACTTTTTACGTTCAACCGCATGCCAAAAAGTACAAACATGCTCGTGGCTATTTCCTTCGGCATCTATATATATTGCTACATGTTGATTGTTTCCAGGTTTAACAAATCCAATATTTCGCCCTTGCCCATCCTTTTTGACAGGAACAACAGCAGATAAACCAGTAAAACAACGAACAGAGTTTATTGCTCTTTCTAGCCCTTCGTCCTCATACCATTTTAAAAACTTGTCCCCATGCTGAACGTCTTTAAATGCCTCCTTAAAACTCCCTCCAAATTTGTCTAACCTTGTCTGAAGAATATTCTTTATTCCTTTATCAACAACCTTATCAACTTTATTGAAATTAACATCCACCTTGTACTTGATAACATAATTACTATCAAAACAACTAGCGTATTCAAGAGGAATTTGCTTTTCACCATCAATATACAAAGGTTTCTTTTTTAAAGATGCTATTGCTTTCTTGATATCATCCTCATTTTCAACAATTCTTTCTTCTACAAGTCTTTTAATTTTTGACAAAACAATTAAATGTGAATTTTCAAAAGCATATTTTATAGGTTTCCTTTCCGGTGTTTTAATTTTTCCATAAACGCTTTCTTCGCTAAGGGCTCCTCTCGGAACAATAATTCCAGTTTGAACAACCTTCTTATTTCCCCTTTTACCTACTTTTCTTTTCCCTAAAACAGCAACCCTTTTCCCTGCTTTAAACGAAATTAGAATATTGGCAACTTTTTCTTCAACTTCTTTCACAGGAAATGGTTGTTCGCTAATTATGTACTTTTCTAATAAAGAATGTTTTTCTTTAAATTCTATCGATCTTTCTTCAATATCCGCCTTTAAGTCTTCTTTTGTCTTACCAGAATTCAATGTATTAAACCGCTGAATATACCCTTGCTTTGTACAAGCAATTACAAGAGCATCAACAGCATGATGCCGATGATCGTCTCGTTTAGTCCAATCAACAATTACCTCTTTTTTATGACTATTTTTCCCATGATCGCTATCCCATTCAACTGTTTGGGTCAACCCTAATTCCTTATACTTATCAAATTGAAGATTCATCGTAATATCGTCCCAACCCCATAAGTGTCGAAGTTCTGCAGTAACGGATCCCGATGTTGACCAAACATTATAGCATATTATTTGAAGAATTTCCCTCGCTTTTTTTGCTATATACTGACTTTCGCGTAACTGCCGATCTATAAAATCATCGGGTATTTCATTTTCGGACATTAACAATTTATTCCGTTTTGTTCTACTAATTACTTTATTTGCATAAAGCATATTAACTCGTTCAATATAAGCATTAAAAACTTGCTCGGACTTCCCTTTCATAAAATCGAACGCTGTTTGGTCGTTTTTATTGGCATTGCAATGACGATGGGCAAGAGTCTTATTGCTTTGAGAATCGTCAAAAAGTTTTGATTTTGGAATTATATGCTCAATATCAACGTCTGAGCCTTTAATCGCTTCTGTTAAGGATATTGGTTGCCCACAATAAATACATATAGCATTGAGTTTTTTATCCTCATTATCCATTTCCTCGTATAACCGCCATTTAATGATATTATTTCTAGTTGCTCTTAACCCCATTTCCTCAAGTTTCTTAGCAATCTGTTCATTTTCGCGTTGACGCTTACGCATCTTTTTATCGATATCGTTACGTTCTTCCTTGCTTTGTTTTAGTTCACGAGCCAACTCAACCCGAATTTCATCAGGCTTACCATATTTATTAATTAGCGCATTGACAACATTTACCATTTGATTCAAGATTTTCTCTACAATTGGCTGTCGCAATGAATTTTTTGTAATCGGTTTTAAATTGTCATACAACTTACGCTGTAGATTTTGATCTTTTGTAAGAGAATTCGAATGATCGAAACCTGCATAGCACATGGCTTGGCTATAAACATCTCCATCCATTAAATAAGGAAGAATTTTTCGAATAACTTTTGCTGATTTATCCCCAAAACCATGCTTAGAAAAATCAATTGCAGCTAACTTGTCAGCAGCCTCTTTCTCTATTTTAAAGTTCGATTGCAAAACTTTGCTACACTCTTCCTGATCTGATATAGAATATATGGTATGCCAAAGTTGATATAAAGGTTCTTGTTCTACGCTTGAATCAACATATTTCGATAGTTTTGAACTTAATACTTCTCCCGTTTTTTTATCATATAAATAACATTCCTTATTCGTCTCTACAATCTTAAGCCTCATCTCAAGCAAATGGCGATACTGTGAAGGATTATTGAAACAACTTAGGATTGCATGTTTTGTTATATTCCCTTTAATTCCATTTGCTATTTGTTTATTGAAAAAACATTCATTCTTCTTCAAATTGAGAATTCGAACAACATCAGTTTGTGTAAGTTTTTCATTATTGTCAAGATGTTCAAAGAGTGCAACTTTGTCCTCCATCGAGATTTCAATATTCCCTCCTGTTTTATTCCCTATCTTAATATTATTGACATTCTCCCAAATTTTACACAGTTGAAACAATGGAGAACTTTTGGGAACAACCCGAGGCCCAACAAAATATTCTTTTCCATCTTTTCCTTTAATCCATTTCCCTTCAAATTCACATATTGAAACTAATCCTTTTTGAGATTTCAAAGGACGCTGATAGTAAATAATTTCATTCCGAATTTTTTCAATAAACTTTTCAGATAAAACATCAGGATAGTATAATTGCTGTTGCTTACAAATTGCATCAAATTCTTCCAAATAGGCATCTCGAGGAAAAATATTCTCCTTTACCCGATAAAAATCATCCTTTTGTATTTCTTGACAAAAATATTGACCTATAGTTAATTTTAACTCTTTTATCTTTTCATGACGACTCTTAACATTTGCTACATATTCCGTATCTTTTTTGTCCAAATTAGCATCCTTTCTACTACTCTTATACCCTCGTTTCTGATTTAACCACAGAAGAATTCGCCCCAATTCCTGCAACGAAACTCTACTACTAACAGCCTTGCTTCGCAATTCCCAAAGTTGTTTTTTAGACAATTTTTTAAGAATCTCATCTGGCATCATATTACTTTTAACCAATTCTTCTACTAATAACTCTCTTCGCAATTGATACCTATCATAGCCTTTTCTAGTTGTTCTTGCTTTAGTTCTTATCGAATTACGACTCTCTCCTGTTCCCTTTTCAAAATCCTTTCCTTCTGTTCCTTCATAAGGTATTATCCTGCTTCCAAGTCCTAAAATTTCTCGTTTAACATTTCCTTCAAAATCATTTTCTGCTATTAACGCCCATCCAATTGATGCAGAGCCTAAATCAAGACCTAAAATCTTTTTCATAATATTTTTATTTTTATCGTTTTTTATTACATTTGTTCTACAATTTGAAAGCAATTCACAATAAGGATTATTCCGTTGTGAAAACATTTAAGTCGCCCTCGTCTTACAATACGGGGGTATTTTTTTTAAACAGCCCAATATGTTTTTAAAATATTTCTTCTTTAACCCACTATCCTTCATACCAAGAACATTTAAAACTCTTTTACAATTAAATTTAATGATTTTTTAATAATCAGCTACAAGTTCTTTCCGGTAAATTATAATGCTTTTGCATTTACATTCATACAAGGCTGTAAGTTACCTGCCATTTTACTAAATTTGGGGCATGGTAAATAACCTTTAAATAGTTGTTACACCTTGAAAGTAAACGGAAAATCGTACCGAACAATTTGGATGAAGGAACCCGACAACTCAACCGTGTGTATAATCGACCAGCGGTTTCTTCCCCATCGTTTCATTATAGAGGAAATTTCCTCGCACAACGAGATGTGCAAGGCTATTTCCGAAATGCACCTCAGAGGTGCCGGTTTAATTGGAGTTGCTGCGGCTTACGGGATGTACTTGGCCGTTTTGGAATGCTTCGGTTCCCCGAATTTTGAAGATGAGTTAAAGCAAAAAGCAAAAGAGTTGATAGCGACCCGCCCAACGGCAGTAAACTTAAAGCACGCCGTCGATAAAATGCTACAGGCAATAAAAAATGCAGGTAATAATGCTATTAAAATTGCCAAGCAAACAGCGCTCGGCATAGAGCAAGAGGATTTAAATGCCGGACGATTAATCGGCGAAAACGGGTTATCGGTAATTCAAGGCATTTCGAAGACAAAAAACGAAGAAACGGTTAACATTCTTACCCATTGCAATGCCGGATGGCTGGCTTTTGTGGATTACGGGTCGGCACTTGCGCCCATTTACCTTGCCCATAAAAAGGGTATCAAATTACATGTTTGGGTCGATGAAACTCGTCCCCGAAACCAAGGCGCAATGCTTACTGCATGGGAACTGCAAAACGAGGGAATTTCCCACACCATTATTGCGGACAATACCGGCGGGCATCTTATGCAAAACGGGTTAATAGACATGGTTATTACTGGAGCCGACCGAATTGCTGCCAATGGCGATGCAGCCAATAAAATTGGCACTTACCTGAAAGCACTTGCCGCTGCCGACAATAACATTCCCTTTTACATTGCCGCTCCAACCTCTTCATTCGACCGTTCCATTAAACAAGGCGTTGGTACTATTCCTGTTGAACAGCGTAATCCCGATGAGGTACGATATGTAACCGGCTGGGCAGATAACCATTGGCAATCGGTGCTGATTTGTCCCGAAAACAGTCCGGCTGCAAACTACGGCTTCGATGTAACTCCCGCACGGTTAATATCCGGAATAATTACCGAAAAGGGCATTTGCAAGGCAAATATTGATGATATTTGTAAAATCTTCGACAGGTAAACTAAAATGGATGAAAAAGGAATAATTAAATTTCGGTGCAACTGGGAAAAAGCCGAACCGCTACCTGAGGAATACATTGCAGACATTAATCGCTGGCGCGATATTTTGTACAAAAAGAATCTGATAGGCGTTGACGCTTCGGGAATTGGCTATGGAAATATCAGCAAGCGTTACAACGATAACCAGTTTGTTGTTTCCGGTTCGGCTACCGGAAACTTAGCCTTGCTAAGTAACGAACACTACACAGTAGTAACCAACTTCAACATACACCAAAACTTGGTGGATGCCAAAGGTCCCATTATAGCATCGTCGGAATCGCTTACACATGCAGCCCTTTACCAATGCGACAGCAGCATTAATGCAGTTATACATATTCACAGCAATGCACTATGGAAGCATTTAATGCGAAAAGTGCCGACAAGCAACAAAAGCGCTGAATACGGAACTCCGGCTATGGCTAAAGAAATTGTTCGTCTGTACAACAACACCAATGTGCGAAATACCCGAATATTAATAATGGCGGGTCATGAGGATGGCGTAATGTCCTTTGGTCCCGATATTGACGCTGCCGGCAATGTAATTCTGAATTGGCTGGATAGTATTGATAAATAAGTATGAACTTTTAATTTATAAAAACACAGCAATGCCCACAATAGGAATAATAGGCGGATCGGGACTTGATAATCCGAATATTCTAAAAAATGTAACTGAGGTTGAAGTTGAAACTCCGTACGGAAAACCATCGTCACCCATAAAGGTTGGCAACATCGGAAACAATAAGGTTCTTATCCTTTCGCGCCACGGATTAAAACACCAATACACACCGTCGGAGGTTAACTACCGTGCCAACGTTTACGCCCTTAAAGAGCAAGGGGCAACAAGCATAATTGCCACTACTGCTTGCGGAAGTCTTAAGGAGGAAATTCATCGCGGCGATTTTGTGGTACTGGATCAATTTATAGACTTCACCCGAAAAAGGGCCAACACCTATTTCGAATCGTTTGCCAACGGAATAAACCACGCCCCAATGGCTAGCCCTTTCGACAGTAAACTTCGCAATATAATAAGTCAGTGCATTGGTGAACTAGGCATCCCTTTTCACAAACAAGGAACGGTTGTTACCATTGAAGGCCCCAGGTTTTCGACCAAAGCCGAATCGAATATGTTTCGCCAATGGGGTGCCGATGTTATAAACATGTCGATTGCCACGGAGGCAATTCTGGCTAACGAACTTCAAATTCCGTATGCCGCCATTGCCATGAGTACCGATTATGATTGTTGGAAAGATGACGAACCATCTGTTCGTTGGGAAGATGTTTTTAAAATTTTCGAGCAAAATGCCGAAAATATGATAAAGTTGCTGGTTCGCGTTATAGAAAATATTGAATAAGCAACAATGGTTAATATTCGCAGGGCTACACTTAGCGATCTGGAATCGGTTTACCAAATTATTTGCGACCTGGAAGGTTGTCAACTCAACTTCGAACTGTTTTCCGATACATTCTCGGCAAATCTTTCCGATGATAATATCATTTACCTTATAGCAGAAATCAACAATTCGGTAGTAGGTTTCCTAAGTATGCACATACAACGAATTCTGCACCATGAAAAGCCAACCTGCGAACTGCAAGAACTAAATGTACTATCAGAGTTTCGTTCAAAAGGAATAGGTTCAACCCTCATGCACGAGGCTGAGAAAATTGCCCTGCAAAATAACCTGGAAGAAGTTGAGTTAACCACGAAGATTTACCGCAAACAGGCTCAAGAATTCTACATACATCTGGGGTTTGAAAACACACATTTGAAATTTGTAAAAAGATTACCGACGAACAACGGTAGTACTTCAACCTAAAAACGAACATAATAAACATAGAAATAGAAAAATTAAGTGAAATTAAATGGTTGGGTGTTTAAATTTTCTATCTTATTTTTGTAAAAATTTTACCAATGAATACCGAATCCCGCTATAACCGTCGAGGAGTCTCGGCATCCAAAGAAGATGTACACAAGGCAATTAGCAAATCCGACAAGGGACTTTTCCCTAACGCCTTTTGCAAGGTAGTTCCTGACACGCTTTCCAACGACCCCGATTACTGCGTGGTAATGCACGCCGACGGAGCCGGCACAAAATCGTCGCTGGCGTACCTTTACTGGCGCGAAACCGGCGATATGTCCGTTTGGAAAGGCATTGCTCAGGATGCCATTGTAATGAACACCGACGATTTACTCTGCGTTGGAATTACCGATAACATTTTACTATCGTCCACCATTGGCAGAAACAAAAATTTAATTCCGGGTGAAGTAATTTCAGCAATTATCGAAGGAACAGAAGAATTTTGCCAATCGATGCGGAAGTATGGCATCGACATAACGCCTACCGGTGGCGAAACTGCCGATGTTGGCGACTTGGTACGAACAATAATTGTAGATTCTACGGTTACCGCCCGCATTAAACGCTCCAATGTAATTTCGAACGGGAATATACAGGATGGCGATGTTATAATCGGATTATCATCAACAGGTACTGCAAAGTACGAGCAGGAATACAACGGCGGGATGGGAAGTAACGGGCTTACCTCTGCTCGACACGACGTATTTGCAAATTACCTAGCCACAAAATACCCCGAAAGTTTCGACCCCATGTTACCCGCCGACTTAGTTTACAGCGGAAAGTATAAACTCGACCAGCAAGTGGAAGAAGTTGGCACAACCGCAGGAAAACTTGTACTATCGCCAACTCGAACATACGCGCCAATAATAAAAGAGGTGCTAAACAACTATCGTCCTGTTATACACGGAATGGTTCATTGTTCGGGCGGAGCTCAAACTAAGGTGTTAAACTTTGTAAACAACCTGCACGTTGTTAAGGATAACCTATTTTCTTGTCCGCCTCTTTTCAAGATAATTCAGGAAGAATCCGGGACACCCTGGTCCGAAATGTACAAAGTATTCAACATGGGACATCGTTTCGAAATTTACGTTTACCCCGAGTTTGCCGACGATATTATTGCCATTTCAAAAGAATTTGGCGTTGATGCTAAAATAGTTGGATACTGCAACAGCTATGAAGGTAAGAAACTTACAATCAAAACCAATCAGGGCGATTTGGTTTACTAACTTTTGAAGCAAACAAAAAATTAATGCTTACCTTTGCGGGAAGTTTTTTGTATGATATATGGGGGAAAATAGCATTCTACGGAAGCTGGAAGGTATCCGGCAAAAATTCGAAGAAATTGGGCAGCAAATTACCGATCCGGCTGTAATGGCCGACATGAAAAAATTTGTCGCTTTAAACAAAGAATACCACTCGTTGGAACCTTTAGTAAAGTCTTACGAGAAGTATAAAAACATGCTCAGCAATATTGAATCGTCCAAGAAAATTCTGAATACAGAAAAGGACGAAGAACTGCGTGAGATGGCCAAAATGGAGATAGAAACGTTAACCGAAGAGGTCGAAACCTTGGAGGAAGAAATTAAAGTTCTTCTTCTACCTGCCGACCCCGAGGATGCTAAAAATGCTGTAATGGAAATCCGTGCCGGAACAGGTGGCGACGAGGCAAGTATTTTTGCCGGCGATTTATTCCGCATGTACACCAAATTCTTCGAAAAGAAGGGATGGAAATACGAGGTTACCCATTTTTCGGAAGGTACTGTTGGCGGTTATAAGGAAGTTGTTATGAGCGTTACAGGACCTAACATTTACGGCACTTTAAAATACGAATCGGGAGTACACCGGGTTCAGCGAGTTCCCCAAACCGAAACGCAAGGCAGAGTACATACGTCGGCTGCAACAGTAGCAGTTTTACCGGAAGCCGAAACTTTTGATATCGACCTCAAAATGGACGATATTCGTAAGGATACTTTTTGCGCATCGGGCCCCGGTGGACAGTGCGTTAACACAACTTACTCCGCTATCAGACTTACACATATTCCTACAGGTATTGTAGTTCAATGTCAGGATCAAAAATCGCAAATCAAGAACTTCGAAAAAGCGCTCGTTGAACTTCGTACCCGAATTTACAACATGGAGTACCAGAAATACCTCGACAACATTGCTTCGAAACGGAAAACCATGGTTTCCACAGGCGACCGTTCCGCTAAGATTCGTACTTACAACTATCCTCAAGGACGAGTTACCGATCATAGAATAAACTTAACGTTGTATAACCTTTCGGCAATCCTCGATGGAGATATTCAGGAAATTATCGACAAGTTACAGTTGGCCGAAAATGCAGAAAGGCTAAAAGCGGCAGCCGAAGAGTAAACACTACATTTTACAGTCATGACCAAAGAGCAACTATTTGAACAAATCCGCACCAAAAGAAGTTTTTTATGCGTTGGACTTGACAGCGATTTAAAAAAGATTCCGGAATATTTGCTTTCGCGTGAAGATCCAATCTTCGAATTTAACAAGGCAATAATTGATGCAACTTACGATTTGGTAGTTGCTTACAAACCCAACTTAGCTTTTTACGAGGTTAGAGGCGCTACAGGCTGGAACAGCTTGGTTAAAACTGTAAAGTACATTCGCCAAAACCATCCAAACATATTTATTATCGCCGATGCCAAACGCGGCGACATTTCTAGTACCGCAAACATGTACGCTCAGGCGTATTTTCAAATGCTCCGGTGCGATGCCGTTACTGTATCGCCGTATTTAGGACAGGATTCCGTTATGCCCTACCTAAAGCACGATGGAAAATGGACAATCCTTCTGGCCATAACATCCAACGAAAGTTTTTCCGACTTTCAACTAATCGAGAATAAGGCTACCGGGAAACGGCTATTTGAAGAGGTAATTAGCAACTCAATCCATTGGGGCAGCGATGCAAATATGATGTACGTGGTTGGAGCAACGCATCCCGATTACCTAAAAAGCATTCGTAAACTGGCTCCCGATCACTTTTTACTAGTTCCCGGCATTGGAGAACAAGGTGGAAATCTCAGCAAAGTTGCAGAACTGGGGCTTAACCGAAAATGCGGACTAATTGTAAACTCTTCCAGGGGAATTATTTACGCCGATATTACCGGTAACTTTGCCTCTGCTGCGCGCGAACGGGCAAAAAAACTACAGCAGGAAATGGAGTCCATTCTTGTATCTGCAAAATTAGCGTAACAGAAAATATTTAGTAAAATTCATTACCAACGGTAATGCCAACGCATTGCAAGTTTTATTTTGCTATTATAAACTGCTACTTATTTACCATTTCCGAAAACTTTCTCCAGAATTTTTTATGAAAGTTTATTCCTGTACTATCACCACAAATTTCGACATACGATTTTTGCGCTGGCAAATTTGGAGCAAACAGAATTTTAGCATCCTTTTGATATAATAACGAAGGCTCTGGATGAAACTGCACGCCAATTACACACGAATATTTTGCATGTTTAATTGCCTCAATAATTTTGCCGTCAACGGAATAACCTGCGGCAACATATCCTTCCCCCAATTTCCGTATAGCCTGATGATGACTTGACAACACCATCGGATTACTCCCTCCTGCTATTTTTTGAAAAAAGGGACTCGTAAAATTTACATGATGAAAACTTCCCCACACTAAATCGTTGTTTAATGCGTAATTACAATTATAATTTCTATGCTGAGCTTCGGGGTTAAACGCCAACTCCGACTCTACATCCTTAATACCATAAACTTCCGACGGAATATCCTGAAAAAGTGTTCCACCTGCCGCCACGTTCATGCTTTGCATTCCCAAACAAATACCTAAAACCGGATAATCCGGTCGATTACTTAAAAATGGATGAAACAAAGAATCCTTTTCTCCCCCAATTAAATGGAATAGCAACGATACTTCCATATAATGCCTATATGGATCCGTAACGTTGGTTAACAACAGCATCTTATCACCATAAAGCGACGGGGGAATATCGGGGCCTCCGGTAAAAATTATTCCATCCGAAGCATCGAAAATTTGCTTGAATTCCGCAGTGCAAGCATTCTCTTTATAAACACCATCTATACTTAAGGGAGTCCTTACCGGTAACAGGAAAAAATGTGTAAGACTGCTATCCTTTATAAATTTTTCGGATAACGAATAATCATAATTCTCCCTATCGCTAAAAATGCCAACAACTCTGTAATTTCCGTTCAACGAAATAACCCCACTATCAATTAAATACGAAAAAGTTTTTAAATTGCTTACCGTTGGATGCGTTATAACCAAAACCTTGCCTTCCCCTTTTATTCCATCTGGTTTAATAAAAACACCATGAGAAGTATTCTCGCAACTAAAAAGTATAAAAACACACATAATCAGAAATAGCGATTTCTTCATAACATAAATATTGGGTTGAAATGCCGTAGCCATATTTTAAAATAGAACCCCAATGCTAAACAGGCTTCCCATGGGGTATATATTTTGCGTCCGGTTGAGCGATTGCACCGATTTATATGTACTTAACTTAAACCGAAACTTCCAAACATCAAACCCTAATCCAAACTGATAACCGTAATCCTCCCTACGGAAGGAATCTTCAAAGTCCATTGAATTGCTACCCACCTTTCCGGAGAATCGGTAGGAATAGTATCCTCCTCCAAAAATAAAAAAACTTGGATTTAGCATTGAATTAGCCTGTCGGGACAGGGTAAACTCAACATTAACCGGAATTGTAATTTCGTGTGTTCTTAAATTTCCATACTGATGGTCGCTTCCATGTGTATGGTACAAAACTTCAGGAGTTAACGATAATTTTGAGGAAATCTTCAACCTGGCATATAACCCTACACTGGCAGTGAAATGATCCTTCGAATTATAGAATTCATCGGAATAATCGTCCATGGAACACCCCACACCAGCAATTGCCCCCCAATTAATTACTTTCCCTTTTGCCTGTACCAAAAATTTTCTGTCGGGAACAATTTCCGGCCTTTGCGACAGGTTTAATGTTGCATCGGCAACAAAATCGGCAATAATAGCCATCCCATTATAATCGATCAAATTGGCATCGTCCTGAGGCCTATGATAAGGTGAAACTGTGGAGGTAAAAACATGTATCGACGGAATACCCTTGCTTCCAAAAGGAGCCGTGTCGGTTTGCTGCTCTACGCTCCTGCCCTGCTTTTTTACATCAATACCATGTGCTTTTGCAATTTCATCGAAAAACTGTTTCCCATCGGTAATGGTGCCATCGCCAACCAAATCGATACCTTCATACTTCTTGAGCATACCCACCATATCAAGGCTAAACATAACCTTGATTTTTTGCAGCGGCAATACATTATTGTTTACAATGTATGTAGAACCGATAAGCCCCGCTTCCTCGCCATCGAAAGCCACAATAATTACCGACCGCTTTAACTCGCTCCTATGCTGAACCAGCCAACGTCCAATTTCTATAATCGAAGCAGTTCCCGACGCGTTATCATCGGCTCCATTATACACAACCATGCTGTCGTGCTTAAATATATAAGCCAAATGGTCGTAATGAGCGCCAAGCAGTATGTATTCGTGTTTAAGTATCGAATCGCTTCCTTCTACCCAGCCAATAATATTTGTACCTTCGGTTTTCAGCATCATTCCCTGATGTATAAATGGATGCGCATACGTCCCTTCCCAAGGTTCAATTCCTGCATTAACAAACTGTGCAATAACATAATCCTTAGCCATGCGGCCGCCGTATGTTCCAAAACCTCTACCTTGCAACGAATCGGAAGCAAGCGTGTAAACATGCTTCTTTAATAAATCGGCGTCAACATTCTGGGCATTTGCATTTACAAGAATAAATGTCATAGTAAATGCTAAGGATAATTTTAGAACCTTCATCTTTCAAATTTTTTATGTAAGATTATAAAAAAATAGCCAATCAATAAACGATTTATCCCATTTTTGTTCGTTCACCTACTACTCAACTGCATGAGAACGTTGTAAATTAAGCATTTCAGCACTTTTTAGACTTTGTACTAACATTGTTTTTCTCCAAAGAAGAAAAATAATTTATTTTTCACATTTCACAACTAATTAATATACACATTATTACGAATAATATTTAACGGCTAAAAATATTTTTTAACTTTTTGGTACAACAAATCAAAAGTCGATATACATTTGCGGCGAATTTAAACACCTAAACTTTAGGCGTTTAAGTAAAATTAACTTCAAATTCTAATTGAGTATGAAAAAAACATTGTTACTTGGATTTGCCGCATTGGCTTTTGCAGTGACATTCACTAGTTGCGGAAAAGTTCCTCAGGAAAAAATTGATGCAGCAAACGCCGCTATCGACACAGCCAAAATGGTAGAAGCAGACGTATATCTTGCTTCCGATTTTACCGCTGTTCAAGATTCTATGAATGCCGTTATGGCCGGAGTAGAAGCTCAAAAATCAAAACTTTTTAAGAAATTCGGTCCCGCTAGCGAAAAACTTGACGCTATCCTTTTGCAAGCCCGTCAACTTAAGGTTAACGCAATTGCAAAGAAAGATGAAGTAAAGAAAGAGGTTGAAGCCTTAACTACCGAAACAGATTCCTTAATGGCAGTAAACGCTACCCTTTTGAAAAAAGCACCACGTGGTAAAGAGGGTGCAGCAGTGCTCGAACAAATTAAAACCGAATTGGATGCTATTAATGCAACTATCACAGAAGCAAAAACTATGTACACCAATGGAAAGTACATGGACGCTTTAAATAAGTTGAATGCTGCAAAAGATAGCGCTACCAAAATTAACACAGAATTAAACGACGCTATTGCTAAGGTAAAAGGCAAAAGGTAAAATATCGTTTTTAAATAAAATCCCCGTGTTTTATTAGGACCGGGGATTTTTTTTAGTAACTCGTTTATGAAACAGTTTTATAAAATATCACTTATAGCACTATCAACAGCAATTATACTAACTTGTGCTGTTACCGTATTTTATATTCTAATACCAGACCCGCCTGTAGGAGAAGTTGAATATGCACTGGTTACTCTTCAGCGGGCATCGCAATCGAAAGCCAACCGTTATGCAAAAAACAAATACTATGAAGCCAAAGCCTGCTACGATTCGGCAATGAAAGATTGGAATATTCAAAATAAACGATTTATTCTTTTTAGAGATTATAAAAAAACCATCCTATTTGCACAAAAATCGGCTAAAATAGCCAAGCAGGCAACCTACAACTCCGTAAAAAAATCAAGGAATCTTATAATTACCGTTAAGGAAAAAATAGATTCTTTAAATGAACTTATTACCAATACAAACGAACTATTCAGCACGCTACCGCTCTCACAAACATTGCGCAAAAACATATCGAAAGGGAAAATACTGCTAAAGGAATCGGAAATTGCTTTTGAAAAAGGAGACTACCTATATGCAGCTGAAAAAATTGATAAAGCAGAACAAAACCTCAAAGAATCATGCAACACAGCCCTTTCAAATTTGGAAAACTATTTTTGTAACCAACCATACTGGACAGGACTTGTAAACCAAACCATTAAAAACTCCGCCAGAAATAATTCAACGGCAATAATAGTTGACAAATTTTCGCATAAACTAATTGCCTACCAAGGAGGAACGGTAAAATACGAACTTAACGCAGAATTTGGGAAAAACTGGATTGGGCCAAAACGCCTGAAAGGCGATAAGGCAACACCCGAAGGCGTTTACACTATAAAAAGTAAAGTCCCTAAAAATAAAACCAAATACTTCAGGGCACTTCTGTTAAACTACCCCAATAAGGACGATGTTAAGCAGTTTAATAGGGATAAAACAAATGGCAACCTGCCAATAAATTCCCAAATTGGAGGCTTAATCGAAATACACGGAAATGGCGGGAAGGGCACCGATTGGACTGATGGTTGTATTGCCCTAAGCGATTCCGACATGCTAAAAATTTACAATATATCAACAGTAGGAACCACCGTGGTTATTGTTGGTTCTACTACCAGTTTCAACAGCATAATTCAAAGCTTAAACATAAAACACGACTTCAACAAAAGGAGTTAACTATATGGAAACAACCGATATCCATAACGAAAATACGACCGATAGCAAGAGGGGTTTTTCATATAAACTTTTATTTCTGAAAATTACCATTCTGCTATGCTTACCCATAACAATACTTCTTGCTTCCTTTACCATTGAACCGCTTGCCGAATATACCCTAAAACAGCATAATCAAGATACCACTGAAACAGTAACAAAGAAAAAGCAAACAAAAAAGGCTGTTGAAAAGTTAACCACACATTTTAAGCAAAAGTTTGTTGCGCTAACCCCTTACAAACCATATATAGTTGTAAATACCACATACAATCGATTTAAACTATACAAAAACCGGAAATTAATACGAACGGGATTTTGCAGTACCGGCAGCTACACGCTGTTAAAATCGCAAAATAAAAGGGAATGGATATTTCAAACACCGAAAGGGCTTCACAAAATTCAAGGTAAAATTACATCGCCCGTTTGGCGAAGACCTGACTGGTCGTTTATAGAGGAAGGCCTGCCCGTTCCTTCAAAAGATGATCCTTCGCGTTGGGAAGCCGGAGTTTTAGGCGATTATGCCATGAGTATTGGAAATGGATTTTTAATTCATGGCACAATTTACAAACGTTTTTTAGGAATGCCCGTAACACATGGATGTATCAGAATGAATGATGAAGATTTGAAGGCAGTATATAACACACTAGAAATTAGTTCGATGGTTTATATTTTTTAAAACACATGAATAAATCGCTAAAAATATTTTTGCTAACGGCAATTGCCATATTTGCGTTAACAATTGTAACCTACTCCGTTCTAAAAATTATTTCTGTTGACAGAATGCTCAACTCATTCGAGAAAGACTATGCCAACAGTCCATCCTTCCAAAAGCAACCAATTGAATTTTCCGGTTCCGATTCTTCTTCAAAAGAAATATTCATGCAATTTGCATACTACAACGCCCTACTCGAAGCTTCAAAATCCGATTCCATATCGCTTGTACTAGACATCAAGGATAGCATCGCCAGTTTGCTGATTAAAGGGGTTACCGTTCATAAAGCACATATCGATAAGATTAAAATAAGCCCGCTTTTTAAGGCCGTTGAACCAAAAATACTTTATAATG
This sequence comes from Bacteroidales bacterium, assembly GCA_020636845.1. Lineage (GTDB taxonomy): Bacteria > Bacteroidota > Bacteroidia > Bacteroidales > Tenuifilaceae > JACJXD01. Next base: position 489,380 of record JACJXD010000001.1, read on the forward strand.
CACTTTCGTCACCATTTATAATTGCAAACCAAAAGTCGAGTATTCCCAAAAGGCCGTTAATGGTAAAAATTGCCCCTCGTGACACTTCGGAATACGTTCCCGATATTATTCCCGATACAACGGACATTACTCCTGTTAACTTTACCTTGGAAACCAGCACGGGAATTATTATCAGAATATTCGAAATGCCGCCTTCAAGCAAAACAGTAATAAATTTAACCCATTTCGTAAAAGAAGAAACTAGGACAATCTTTCGCGATTTACCTAAAATTGTCACTCTTAAAGTGCCCGAATACCATCCGTATATTTACCTGAAAATGGACAGAAAGGATGCAAAAATGATATACCGGGCAATTCCACAAAAGGCATTGGTTGTTATTAAAATAGAATAGTAAGAATTTTACAAAACTCATAAAAAAGAAACCGCTTAATACATAAAGTTTTAAGCGGTTTAATTTTAAACTTAGTCGGGGTGGGGAGACTCGAACTCCCGACCTCTACGTCCCGAACGTAGCGCGCTAGCCAACTGCGCCACACCCCGAAAATTTTATCTAAACAGAACGAATTGTTTTTAGCGCCCCAAAATTAGTATTTTTTATTTTTATTCCGAAGTCATTGTTACTTTTCCCTCATTTTTTTCTAACTTATGCAACAACAGACCTTTATAACAATGACAGAGAAACTTCTCCATTTTATTTGGCAATTTAAGTATAGGCAACTAAACGGGACACTAACATCGCAAGGACAAAAGGTGGAAATTATTGACCCCGGAATACAAAACAACGATTCGGGTCCGGATTTTTTCAACGCAAAGGTCAAAATCGATGATACTATTTGGGCAGGAAATGTTGAAATACATGTAAATGCTTCGGATTGGTACACTCACGGGCATAACTCCGACCCCGCATACAACAACGTAATATTACACGTTGTGCAACATAACGATAAGGTTACAATTGCCGAAAATGGGCATCAAATATCTACCTTAGTTTTACAAATCTCCGAAAACCTTGAAAAAGAGCATAACGAACTAATCAATTCCACGCAATGGATTCCTTGTGCCGATAAACTAAAAAAGGTTGACTCGCTTACCATTTCTGCATTTACAGACAGGCTGATGGTTGAACGCCTCGAGAACAAAACCCTTTTTGTTGAAGTATTGGTAAACAGTACCAATGGCAGTTGGGAAGAGGCTTTTTACCAAGCAGTGGTTCGCAGTTTTGGGCTTTCAAGCAACGCCCTCCCCGCCGAAATGCTGGCAAAATCGCTACCTCTAAAAACCCTAGCCAAGCATAAAAACAACCTATTTCAACTTGAAGCGTTAATATTTGGCCAATCCGGACTTCTTAAACGATTCGGCGACATTGAAGATGCTTACCTGATATCCCTTAAAATTGAATATTCGTACCTCCAAAAAAAGTTCAGTCTTACCCCAATCGATGGAAACCTATGGAAATTTCTTAGAATGCGACCTTCGGCTTTTCCTACTGTCAGGCTCGCTCAATTAGCGGTACTTGTACACGAATCGAGTTCATTATTTTCAAAAACAATGAACTGTGACAGCTTCGATTGTATGGCAAAACTATTTAAAACAACTACTTCCGAGTACTGGCAAAATCATTACGTTTTCGGGAAAACTTCAACAAAAAAAATAAAAACTATTGGACAAAACACCATCAGCGTTATTGCCATAAATGTTGCCGCTCCGTTTATGTACGCATACGGGAAAAGTAAAGGAAACGAAGAACTGTCCGGAAAAGCATTAAAAATTCTCGAGCAACTCAAACCGGAAACGAACAGCATAATTTCGAATTTCGCGGAATTAGGAATTCAAGCTAAAAATGCAGCAGAAGGGCAATCGCTTATTCATCTAAAAAAGAATTACTGCGATAATAAGGAGTGTTTACGCTGTCCCTTAGGCGCAAAAATATTACTAAAAAAAGTATAATTTTATGCGCAAACATTTTAAAATCGATTAAGCAACCCTTCAAATTGCTACATGTGAATAAACAAGACAACTACTCTCTTTTAATCCCTCTGCTGGTTTTTGTAGGAATAATTATACTGGGCATTTTAGGGTACTCGTATATCGAAGGCTACACCTTCGAAGAAGCTCTTTACATGACAGTAATAACCGTAGGCACAGTAGGATTTAAGGAAGTTCGGCCTCTATCGGAATCTGGAATGTGGTTTACCGTAGTTCTCATCCTGCTGAGTTTAGGTTTATTTGCCTACGCCCTTTCGACAATAACCAAGCACTTATCCGATAGGCTATTCAACAAATATTTCACGCACAACAAAATGGAAAAAAGAATTGCAAAACTACACAACCATGTAATTGTAGTTGGCTATGGACGCAACGGCTCACAGGCCGTAAAGGAACTTATCGACAATAATATTCCCGTTGTTGTTGTCGAAAATAGGCCCAACGTGCTGCAATACATCGAAGACGATGCAAAAATAGCGTATATACAAGGTGATGCAACCGACGATAATGTTCTTAGTAAAGCCGGTATCGATCGTGCCAAAGCGCTGATTACCGCCTTAGCCAGCGATGCCGATAACCTCTTTGTTGTAATCACCGCTCGGGAAATTAATCCGAGCATAAAAATTATAAGCAGAGCTTCGGCCATATCGAACGATAAGAAGTTAAAGTTAGCCGGAGCAAACAATGTGATAATGCCCGATAAGGTTGGCGGACAAAAAATGGCCAAATTGGTAATTCAACCCGACATAAACGAGTTTGTGGAGAATATTATGCTACGCAGGGTTGGCGATGTTGCCCTTTTTGAAGTTGACTGTTCCAACATTCCACCCAACAATACAAAATCGATTGGAGATCTTAAAATTCGAGAGACCTGTGGAATTAGCATTCTGGGCATTAAGGACGAAATAGGACAATACCAGCTAAATCCCGGCCCGGAAACCGTAATAAGACCCCATTCCATGCTATTTGTTTTGGGAAATCAGCAACAAATTGAACTTTTGAAGAACCTGTTACGTAAACTAATCTAACCGTAACATTTACAAATACTTCTTATTTTAAATCCTATTTAATAACTACATATAACCTTGCAGCAAATGAAAGTTCTGATAAGCGGCGCAAACGGATTAATCGGTAAAAAAATTGCCAAGCAACTAGCCCAAAATTCAAACATGGAAGTTATTGCCACTTCGCTGAAAAAACTTCAAATTCCCAATACAACAACATTTACCTCCAACCTATTAAATGCGGACATCGACGGGTTAATTGCCCAAATAAAACCTGATGTTCTAGTCCATTGTGCAGCCCTTTCCGGTCCCGACGCCTGCGAAGCAGACAGGTACATGTGCAAAAAAATGAACATAGAACTCTCGTCGAGGCTTGCTGCTGCCTGCGTAAACTACAATACTCACTTTATTTTCTTATCAACCGATTTTGTTTTCGACGGTATCAAGGGAAATTACAGCGAAACCGATCCGGCAAACCCGCTTTGCTATTACGGGGAATCGAAATTCGAAACAGAAAATTATCTTCAAAATCAACCCTTAAAACATACCATTGTAAGAACATCGCTTGTTTACGGCTGGGAACAAAAACTATCGCGTCCAAACCTTCTTACGCGAATTATCAATCTTTTATCCAAAAATAAAAACTTTAAGGTAGCATCCGACCAAGTTAGAACACCAACCTACGCTGAAGACCTAGCCGTTGCCATTGAAAAAATTATTACCGCTAATGCTACCGGAATTTTCCATTTATCGGGAAAAGAGACCATCTCGGTTTCCGATTTTGCATTTAAAATTGCCGAGCAATTCAACCTAAATAAATCGTTACTAATTCCAACAACAACAAAAGACTTAATGGAACCTGCTTTAAGACCACTAAATACATCGTTAAACATAACAAAAGCAAAACAAGAGTTAAATTTTACACCAAAATCAATTGATGAAAATTTAAAAGAACTATTTCAAACCATATCGCAAAAGAACCCATAGCGCACCAAACATTATTGAATATATGTTGATTTTATGGCACTTAAGCCATGCATTAATAATGTATAACGAAAAAAAAGATTATACAAAATTCTTGATATAAAAAAAAGGTGTTATCTTTGCACCTCGAAATAATCGTTTATCTACCCACTAATTATCAGTGTTATGAACTATTTGACGGCAGAAAAGAAACAAGAAATTTTTAATGAGTACGGAAAGTCTAATACCGACACTGGATCACCAGAAAGCCAGATTGCGTTATTCTCCTACCGTATCAACCACCTCACTGAGCATTTAAAGAATCACCGTAAAGATTACGGAACTCAACGTGCTCTCTTGAAGTTGGTAGGTAAACGGAGAAGACTACTTGATTTTTTAAAGGAAAACGATATTGAAAGATATCGAGCAGTGGTAAAAGCGCTGAACTTAAGAAAGTAAAAACTTAAAAAAGGCAATTGCAAAAAATTGCCTTTTTTTGTAATTAATTTATTACACAAACCATAGGGAAAACACCCTTTGGTTTAATTTTTTTAGCACATAGATGTTTTATACAAAATAACCATTACATTTTACAATTAAACTTATGCAGAAATTTTTGAAAAAAACAATCGATTTTGGCGATGGCCGCACCATTACCTTAGAAACAGGTAAGTTGGCCAAACAAGCTGATGGGTCGATTGTGCTGACAATGGGAAAAACCATGCTTCTCGCTACAATAGTAAGCGCTCAGGAAGCAAAAGAAGATGTTGACTTCATGCCTTTAAGCGTGGAGTATAAAGAAAAATTTGCTGCCAGCGGCCGATTTCCTGGCGGTTTCTTAAAGCGTGAGGCTAAACCCTCCGACTACGAAATTCTTATAGCACGTTTAGTCGATCGTGCTCTACGTCCTTTATTCCCCGATAACTACCATGCAGAAACCTTTGTTACCGTAAACTTGATTTCGGCCGAAAAAGATATTATGCCCGATGCTTTAGCAGGCCTTGCTGCCTCTGCGGCAATTGCCGTTTCGGACGTTCCGTTCTTTGCTCCTATTTCCGAGGTTAGAGTAGCCCGTATCGACGGGAAATTTGTTATCAACCCAACATTCCAAGAAGTTGAAAAAGCCGACATCGACATGATTGTTGGCGCAACCTACGATAACATTTTAATGGTTGAAGGTGAACTCAAAGAAGTTTCCGAAGAAGATATGCTGGAAGCCATTAAATTTGCCCACGAAGCAATTAAGCCTATGTGCTTGGTTCAAACCGAAATGGCCAAGGAACTTGGTATCGTAAAAAGGGAGTATTGCCATGAAACCAACGACGAAGAACTAAGAGCAAAAGTTCATGAGTTCTGCTACGACAAGGCTTATCATATTGCAAAATCGGTACTTCCCAAACAAGAGCGTAACGCTGCTTTCGATGATCTTAAGCAATCGTTCATCGACACTATTCCCGAAGAGGAACAGGAAGAGAAGTTAGTAATGATTAACCGCTACTACCACGATGTTGAAAAGGAAGCCATGCGTAACATGATCCTTAACGAAGGTGTTCGGTTAGATGGTAGAAAAACAAACGAAATCCGTCCTATTTGGTGCGAAGTCGATTACCTGCCAATGGCACACGGTTCTGCTATTTTCACCAGAGGCGAAACGCAATCGCTTTCTACCGTTACCCTTGGTACTAAACTCGACGAAAAGATAATCGACGAAGTTCTTATGCAGGGATCGGAAAAGTTTACTCTTCACTATAATTTTCCTCCTTTTGCAACTGGCGAGGCACGTCCCTCCAGAGGAATTAGCCGAAGAGAAATTGGACATGGCAACTTGGCTCATAGAGCGCTGAAAAATCAAATTCCAGAAGCCCCCGAAAATCCTTATGCAATAAGGGTTGTAAGTGACATTCTGGAATCAAACGGTTCATCGTCTATGGCCACGGTTTGTGCAGGAACTCTTGCACTAATGGATGCCGGCGTTAAAATTAAGAAGCCTGTTTCGGGTATTGCCATGGGCTTAATTACCGAAAGCGGATCTGACCGCTTTGCTGTTCTTTCCGATATTCTTGGCGACGAAGATCACTTAGGCGATATGGACTTTAAAGTTACCGGAACTCGCGATGGTATTACCGCTACACAAATGGATATTAAGGTTGACGGACTTTCGTACGACGTGTTGGCTAAAGCTCTTAAACAAGCACACGATGGCCGTATGCATATTCTGGACATCATGCTTAAAACAATTGCGGAACCTAGAGCCGACTATAAACCTCACGCACCTAGAATCGAACAGTTTAGCATTCCTCGCGATTCAATTGGTACTGTAATTGGCCCTGGAGGAAAGATTATTCAGGAAATACAGCGCGAAACCAATACTACTATTAACATTGAAGAAACAAACAATCAGGGTATTGTTAGCGTTTTTGCCAATAACGCAGAAAATCGCGATGCTGCTGTTAGTTGGATCAAGAATATTGTTGCTGTTCCAGAAGTTGGTGAAGTTTACCATGGAAAAGTAAAATCGATACTCCCATTTGGAGCATTTGTAGAAATTTTGCCGGGGAAGGATGGCCTTCTGCACATCTCCGAAATAGAATGGCATCGTCTTGAAAAGGTTGAAGATGTACTAAAAGAAGGAGATATGGTTGATGTTAAGTTGATTGAAATTGACAAGAAGACCGGAAAATTAAAACTTTCCCGTAAGGCACTTCTTCCAAAACCGGAGTCAAAAAACCAGAAACCAGAATCAAAGGATAAGCAATAGTTATCCCTTTCACAAAATTAATCCCCTGTTTTTCAGGGGATTTTTTGTGCATATACACCATATAACTACCCTAAAAACAAATGCAAATAGTTACATTTTTTGAAAATTATTGTATTTTTGTTTCTATCATAAAAATAATATACCTATGAAAAGGTTTGTTTACCTAATGTTTATTGCATTCAGCATGATTTTGTTCTCATGTCAAAATAATAGGATACAATACCCTAAAACCAAAAAAGTTGATGTAACCGACAACTATTTCGGCGTTAAGGTGGATGATCCATACCGCTGGTTAGAGGACGACCAATCGCCAGAGGTTGCCGAATGGGTTAAAAGTGAAAATGATTTAACCAATAGTTATCTAGAAAAAATCCCATTCAGAGATAAAATTAGAGACCGTATTACTCAAATATGGAATTACACCTCAATGGGAACGCCTTTTAAAGAAGGCGGTAACTATTACTTTTTCCGTAAGGACGGGCTACAAAATCAAAGCGTGCTTTACACCATGAAAAACCTTTCCGATGAACCTAAGGTTTTACTCGATCCCAACACATTCAGCACCGATGGAACAGTAGCACTTTCAACCGTTAGCCCATCAAGAGACGGGAAATATTTTGCATACGCAATAAGCGATGGAGGTTCCGATTGGCAAAAAATAAAAATCATTAACCTTTCTACTGGAAAAGAGTTAAGCGAAGAAATTAAATGGGTTAAATTTTCATCGATTGCATGGTTCAAGGACGGCTTTTATTACAGCCGTTACGATGAGCCAACAAAAGGTTCGGAATTGACCAATATTAATCAATATCAAAAAATATTTTATCACAAAGCAGGCACCGACCCAGTAACCGATGTACTCGTTTTTTCGAATAAGCAGTATCCCAACCGAACATATACCGCTCAAACTACCGACGATGAAAAATACCTGTTGGTTTACGAAAGCGAATCTACTTACGGTAATTCTCTATACATAAAGAACTTAACAAATAATAAAATTGAATTTTCGAAACTAACAACAAGCTTCGATTTCGAATATAACGTCATTGGTAATGTAAACGACGACCTATACGTTCTAACCAACTACAAATCGCCAAAGTACAAGTTGATTAAAATTAACATAAACAGCATGGACATTGGCAATTGGAAAGATATTTTACCCGAACGTAAGGATGTTTTAAATAATTGCCAACTCATAGGTGGAAAAATTATTGCAAACTACACTGTTGATGCCAAAAGTAAGGTTGAAGTTTACAACCTGAATGGTGATAAAATAGACGAAATTGCGTTGCCAACATTGGGTACCGTTTCGGGATTCAGCGGTTCTTTTAACGATCCTGAAGCATTTTATAACTTTACTTCGTTTACGTTTCCTTCGGTAATTTACCGTTACGATGCAAATAGCAATAAATCCGAAGAATTCTTTAAACCCCAACTAGATTTCGACTTTAACAACTACGAAACCAAACAAGTATTTTATACCAGCAAGGACGGGACCATCGTTCCAATGTTTATTGTTTACAAAAAGGGAACTAAACTTAACGGTAAAAACCCAACTCTGCTTTACGGTTATGGCGGATTTAATATTAGCATGTTGCCATACTTTAGCACTTCACGTATGTTTTGGCTTGAGAATGGAGGCGTTTTTGCGCTAGCTAATATTCGTGGAGGAGGCGAATATGGGGAAAACTGGTATCGCTCAGGAACAAAACTTAACAAGCAAAACGTTTTCGACGACTTTATTTCTGCTGCAGAATATTTAATTAAAGAAAAATACACTTCACCCGATAAACTTGCCATACAAGGAGGCTCAAACGGTGGATTACTTATTGGAGCCGTGATAAATCAACGTCCGGATCTTTTCAAGGTAGCCATTCCCCAAGTGGGCGTAATGGACATGCTCCGCTTCCATAAGTTCACCATCGGGTGGGCTTGGGTTAACGATTATGGTTCGAGCGAGGATTCCATTCAGTTTGTAAATCTTTATCACTACTCTCCGCTTCACAACATTAAATCGAATACCCGTTACCCAGCAATACTAGTAACAACAGCCGATCACGACGACAGGGTTGTTCCCGCACATTCGTTCAAGTATATCGCAACTATGCAGGAAAAGAATCCTCGGTCTCAAAATCCCGCATTAATTCGTATTCAAACACGCGCAGGACACGGAGCCGGGATGCCAACAACAATTCAAATTGATGAGTACACCGATATATACGCTTTTATTATGTATAATATGGGAATAACATACTAAATACTTCAGATTTAAATTCTTTTGAAAAAGGTGCTTAAAGCACCTTTTTCTATGTCAACGGCTGTTAATAACTTAACTTTGCCAATAATCTCAAAAAAAGTATCTTGGCATTGCTTTGTAATAATCGAATATGATGCAATACCTTGTTATTGAAGGAAATATAGGCGCGGGAAAAACCACATTGGCAACAATGCTTGCCAATGAATTAAATGCAAAACTAACCCTTGAGCAATTCTCAGATAATCCCTTCTTACCAAAATTCTATCAAAATCCAGAAAGGTATAGCTTCCCGTTGGAATTATCGTTTCTTGCCGAACGTTATCGGCAATTGAATGTAGATTTACGCTCTACATCGCTGTTTCACAACATTACCATTGCCGATTACTTTTTTATGAAATCGCTGATTTTTGCACAAAATACGCTTACTGGCGATGAGCTTCAACTTTACAAGCAACTTTTTAATATAATCTACAGCTCTCTCCCAAAACCCGACCTCTATGTTTACCTACACCTTCCAACAGAAAAACTGCTTAAAAATATTGAAAAACGAGGAAGAGAATACGAAAAAACAATTACTGCCGATTACTTAAATTCCATTTCACTGGGTTATTTTGATTTTTTTAAACAACATCCAAACTACTCGTTTTTAGTTATCGATACATCTAACATCGACTTTGTAGAAAACATCTCTGATTATCAAAAAATTAAAAGCGTAATATTTGACCAACAATACCCTAAAGGTGTTAACCGGGTTACTTTTTAAGATAAACGCGCCGTATTAAAAGTGTAATTTTTTTTTTTGATAAAAGAATAGTATGTTTGTATTTGTTTTATTAATAGACTGCGAAACAAATAACTTCTAACTAATTTAACATGAATATGAAACAGCTTAAATTTGCAATTGTAGCTATAGCCGGTTTATTAATTGCTGGTTGTGGTGGCGTTGAAAAAATGAAAGAGTTACCTGAAGGAACAAGTTTTAAGGTAACCCCAAATCCTTTGGAAGTTCACGCCAACAAGGTAACAGCTACTATTGAAGGAACTATTCCCCCAAAGTACTTCAATAAAAAGGCCATTGTTGAAATTACCCCGGTAGTTGTTTATGAAGGAGGAGAACTTGCCCTTACTTCTAAAATACTTCAAGGCGAAGATGTTCAGGCTAATAACCAGGTAATTAACTACGAAGCTGGTGGAACTTGGAAACAAGACATTGAATTCGATTATAAAGATGAAATGTTTAAGGCTGAACTTGAACTACGCTTTGTAATTTCGTACAAAGACAAGAAAATTCCTTTCGACGCTCCTCAAAAAATTGGAATTGGAACTATGGCAACCTACAAGTTGGTTGATATTGACCCAAAACCAATTATGCTAAACGATAAATTTGTTCGTATTACCCCAGAAGAAAAAGAAGCTCAAATCAACTTTGTAATTCAACAATCGAACATTCGTAAATCCGAACTTACAAAGGACGAAATTAAAATGTTGAACGACTTTATTGTTGATGCTTCTCAAGCCAAGAATAAAGAAGTTAAAGAGTTAAAAATTTCTGCTTACGCTTCTCCTGATGGTCCTGAAAAATTAAACGAAAAATTATCGCAAGATCGTGGTAAGAACACCGATAAATACCTTGCTGACGTTTTCAAAAAGGCAAAAGTAAAAGATGCTAAAGAAGCAACTGTTGAAACTACCAGCGAAGACTGGGATGGCTTCCAAAAATCGGTTCAAAATTCAGATATCGAAGATAAAGATTTAATTCTTCGTGTTCTTTCAATGTATTCCGATCCTGACGTTCGTGAAAAGGAAATCAAAAACCTTTCGAAAGTTTACAAAGTATTAGCAGAAAAAGTTCTTCCCGAACTACGTCGCTCCAAGATGATTGCTAAGGTTGACATTATTGGTTTTTCCGATGATACTTTGAAATACATGGTTGAAAATAACGCTTACGATAGTCTTAACGTAGAAGAAATGCTTCACGCTGCTTCTTTAGTTGAAGATGTAAACAAGAAAATTGAAGTTTACACAAAGGCTGGCGAAAAGTTCAACTGCCCAAGAGGTTATAACAACGCAGCTTACTACTACATTCTAAATAATGACCTTGCTTCTGCAAAAGCATCGTTAGATAAAATTCCTGCAGACCAAAACATTCCAGCAGTTAGCAATAACCGTGGTTGCATTGCACTAATGGAAGGCAACATTGAAGATGCCGAAAAATTATTTGCAGATGCTGCTAACGCAGGCAACGAAGTTAAATATAACTTAGGTATTATTGCCATTATTAAAGGTCAATACCCTGCTGCTACCGAATATCTTGGTGGAACAGATTCCTTCAACCAAGGTTTAGCATTGTTAATGGCTGGCAAAATTGACGCTGCAAAGAACACCTTTGCAAAGGTTGAAACTGCCAAAGCATACTACGGACGCGCTATTGTTGGTGCTCGTCTTGGAGAAGAAGCAACTGTACTAGATAATCTACGTACTGCTATAGGTAAAGACGCTTCGTTGAAAGATCGTGCTAAGAAAGATGTTGAATTCCGCAATTACGTACAAAACGAAGCTTTTAAAGCTATTGCTGAATAATATTATTTCTGTTTTTTAATAGAAAGAGGCTGCAGTTGCAGCCTCTTTTTTTATGTACAAAATAGAACTTTACAGCATGCCTATTTTTGAAAAAAAATCCCAAAGAACAATACCTACTGAAACCGAAATATTAAATGAATGCTTGGTCCCAAATTGAGGTATTTCAATACAAACATCAGAGTAATCAACAACTTCCTGAGATACACCGCGTAACTCATTCCCAAATACCAACGCATATTTTTTATTTCCTGATGGTTTAAACGACAACAGATTCTCGGTTTGGGCTGCCTGTTCAAGCGAGACTATTATATAACCCAACTCCTTCAACTTTAAAAGAACCTGCATTGTTGTTTCTGCATACTCCCAATCTACAGCATCTTCGGCTCCCAATGCCGTACGATGAATCTCGGGTTGAGGAGGAGTTCCTGTAATACCACATAGAAAAATTTTTTTTACCCGTAAAGCATCGGAAGTTCTAAATACCGAACCAACATTATTTAAACTCCGAATGTTATCCAAAACAACAACAATGGGCACTTTCTTAACATTCTTAAAATCATCAACGGATAACCTGTTAAGCTCCTCATTCAAAAGTTTTCTATTTTTAACCATAAACCTAATTTTTGCAAAGTTACTCATTCATTTTTTTGTATTTTTAGACTGTCGAATTAAATAAACCTGTTCCACCATGAATTTACACGAATATCAATCTAAAGAAATTTTACGAAAATCGGGAACACACGTTCCTGAAGGAATTGTTGCTTTAAACGTTGATGAAGCCGTTAACGCTGCTAAAACTATAATGGAAAAAACAGGAACCGATACTGTTGCTATAAAAGCTCAGGTTCACGCAGGAGGTCGAGGTAAGGGTGGTGGCGTTAAGATTGCCAAATCTATTGAAGATGTTAAAAAGTTTGCAGAAGAAATTCTGGGAATGACATTGATTACTCCTCAAACCGGACCTCACGGAAAATTGGTTCGAAAAGTGCTTATTGAGGAAGGAATATACCAACCGGGGCCATCGGAAATCAAAGAACTTTATGTTAGCATACTGCTAAACAGAACAATAGGACGATACATGGTGGTTTACTCTCGGCAAGGAGGAATGGATATTGAAACCATAGCGTCTGAAACACCAAATTTGATTTTTAAGGAAGAAATCCATCCCGTTGGATTACAAGCATACCAAGCTCGAAAAATTGCTTTTAACCTAGGACTTTCGGGAAAAGCCTTTTCCCAGATGGTAAAATTTATGATGTCGCTGTACGACGCGTTTATTAAGAACGATCTGGCGCAACTCGAAATAAATCCCGTAGTAAAGACTGCCAACGACGATATTTTTGCCGCCGATGCAAAGTGTATAATCGACGACAATGCCCTTTGCCGCCACCCCGATCTTGTAGAACTTCGTGATATTTACGAGGAAGCGCCTGCCGAAGTAGAAGCCGGCGAAAATAACCTTAACTTCGTAAAACTCGATGGAAACGTTGGCTGCATGGTAAACGGAGCAGGACTGGCTATGGCAACAATGGATATAATTAAACTATCGGGTGGCGATCCAGCTAACTTTTTGGATGTTGGTGGTAGCGCTAATGCAAAAAGCGTGGCAGCAGGATTCAGAATAATTCTTGAAGACCCTAATGTAAAAGCCATTCTTATTAACATTTTCGGAGGAATTGTTCGCTGCGACAGGGTTGCCACTGGAATTGTTGATGCCTACAATGAAATTGGAAATATTCCGGTTCCCGTAATAATCAGATTACAAGGAACTAATGCAATGGAAGGTAAAAAAATTATTGACGAATCAGGGTTAAAAGTTTACACCGCAGTTACCTTAGAAGAGGCCGCTGCGCTCGTAAGAAAAATTGTTGACTAGTAGTATTTCCCTAAACACAAAAGCCGAAGCAATTGCTTCGGCTTTTGTGTTTCTATACATATCAACTAATACTATTCGTATCTTAAAGATTCTACAGGGTTTCGATTGGCAATCCTAATGTAGTTTACAACCGCAACCACGGCTACTGCTAGAAGAATAAGAGTTCCTGACAATGCAAAAATCCACCAATGTAACGGTATTTTGTAAGCAAACCCCTGCATCCATTTAGACCCCACGAGCCATGCGGCTATTAACCCTATTGTAACTGCAGGAGTGGCTATATATTCCAAATCCAAAACAAATATTTTAAGCAAGTTTCCTAAACTAGCTCCGTTAATCTTGCGTATTGCCAACTCTTTTCTTCTGCGGGTAACTTCACTGGTTGTATAGCCCAACAGCCCAATACCCGTTATAAGCAAAATAATAATATTTCCAGCCATCATTGCGTTACGGAAACCGCGTTCCGATTTGTAATTGTGTTGCTGCTGAGCCGCTAAACTTTCAACAACAGCATCTTTATACGGTAAAACTTCGTTAAAGACATCCGCAATCTTTTTCATAATATTCGACCCTACACCACCATGAACTTTTACTAAAATAATGAAAGGATACGAAGAATATTGATCCTTAAGCTGCTCGAACTGTTCCTCGGGCAAGTAAAAAAACACTGAAGGTCGAGGATCGGGATTGGTTATTGAATTGATGATAAAATCGGGATACACACCCTTTACTATTGAAATTGATTGATCGTGTTCGGTTATTGTAACTTGTTTTCCTATTACACCATCCGACCACCCGTTAAAAAGGACTAACTTATCCGCGCACTTTTTGCTGATTAGTAAATCGTTCGCCACACTCGTTTCGGCAGAAAAACTTTGTCCTTCTATTACCGGGATATTTAAAATAGATAAATAATTTTCGTCGATATAGTAAAGATCTGCAATGTTAAACAGTTCCTTTTCCCCATCGGGAGAATAAACATTGTTTCCCGAAGGTCCTTCCGTTGGAAGGCAAGTTCCCATTCCTACCCTTTCAATTTCAGGCATTGCTCGAAGTTCGTGAAGAATTGTAGAGACTTTATGCCCATCCATACCGTTAGTATATCCGTAATAAACCCCTTCGGTACGATAACCATGATCGACATTCTTCATTTTATTATACTGAAGCATAACAATTACCATAAGGGTAAAAATAAAAGACGCTCCAATAAACTGAAAAAAGAGAAGTGCCAACTTCCATCTATTCCCTTTCTGCCGGTAATTTCGGAAAGCAGTAGCCACAGGAATACGAGCAAAATACCTGCCCGGCAAATACCCAATTATCCCTACAAGTAAAACCATTAAAGCAATTAAAGGCCAAACAACGTAAGGGTTCAAGGCAGATGCTAAGTTATGCCCAACCTGTTCCTCGGCAAATGGTTTCAATACAACTATTATTAAAAATGCTACCGCTAAAGAGATTAAAAAGAGCAAAACCGTTTCGGAAATAATTAGCCACTGCAAGTTTTTTGCCTGTGCTCCGTTGCACTTATAAATTGCCGATGTTTTTGCCCTGCTTACCAACGCACTTAAGGTTAGTAAAATATAGTTCATTAGCGATACAAAAAGTACGGCAAATGCAATAAGCGTAAGTATTAGTATTATATTTTTTATGCTCTCGGCATAAATTCGTCTTATGGGCTTAAAGGAGTACTTCAAGACTAAACCGGGCTGCATCTGCTCCAACTTAACAATATCCTGATGCTTTTCCTGCATTTTACGAACAGCCGGAGTTAAACTTTCCGGCAGAACGCCGGGCAATAACTTTACACAAGCATAATACCTATCGTTTCCCAACCAATTATTGGTTCCGTCCCATGTAAATTGACCGGTAGAAATCATAGAAATAAGCACATCGTACCTGTAATTGGTATTTTCGGGTAAGGCCTTAAATACTCCGGCAATAGTTAACTTTTTGCCCGGAAAATTTTTTAGTTCAATAACCTTTCCAATTACGTTTCCTCCCATTGCATTGGCAATTTTATCGGAAACCATACAATTCATAGGAGTTTTAAGAATTTCTCCCGGATTTCCGCTTATCATTGGACGAGGCAGAACATCGAATAAATACTCGTCGGCCAACGAAAAATCACCCTTATAACTTTTCAAGTCTTCGGTATAAAATATGGATGACCCTATGGAATTTAACCTAGTTGCCGCTTCAATACCGGGAACCTCTTCCTTCAAACCGGGAGCTATGGCCCCACTTACCCGAGGATTAGTTTTTATTTCTTTTGAAGATTTATCGGGACGATAATTTTCGTTAACAACGTAAATATTGCCAGCATCGGAATAAAAACTATCGAAGCTATAGTAATACAACACTTCCGATAAAAGTAGAATTCCAAATGCAAGGCCTAATGACAGCGATGTTATTCGTGTTACGGTATGTTCGCCTTTTCGGAACAACCTCCGGTATGCTAATTTTAATGAATTCATAATTTGTAATAATTTTTATTTACAATTACTCGTACCTCAAGGCTTCAACAGGATTCGACGAAGCGGCGCGCCAACTTAACCAACTAACGGTTACCAACTCAACCATTAGCGCAATCATGCCCGAAAGGGCAAAAATCCACCAAGTTAAACTCGTTCTGTATGCAAAACTTTCCAGCCACTTCTCCATTGCATAGTATGTTACAGGAACTGCAATAACAAACGCAATTAATACCCATATCAAGAAACCCCGGTTAATTAAGAAGATAACCTCACCCGTTGTGGCTCCATTAACTTTTCTTACTCCAATTTCTTTAATTCTATCCCTACAAATAAAAATAACCAAGCCAAGCAATCCCGTAATTGCTAGAACCATACACCACAGTCCAATGGCTTCTATAAAATACCCTACTCGTTGCTCCTTATCGTAAAGGGTGTTCAGGTAATCGTCCAAAAATTTCACCTCAACCTGAATTTGCGGGTCAAACCTGTTAATCGTACTCTTTATAAACTTTTCGAGTTGAGTAAAATTCCCCGGATTTATTCTAAGCATTAAAACATAGTTACGGGTGTTAGTAAACCAAAATAGCATGGGTTCCACCTCATCTTTTAAAGAAGCAAACTTTATGTTATCGGCAACACCTATCACCTTTCCCTGAAAATCGAAGCCGCTAATCGATTTTTCCAAAGGATGATTCCAACCAAACTTTTCTGCCGCCTTTTTATTTATTATGAAAGTATTGATATCGGCCTGCGAATTTTTCTGAAACTTCCGTCCTTCAAGAATTTTTACATTGAAAAAATCGATAAACTTATCGTCAACCGGCCAACTTTTAAGTTGAATATACTGTCCGTCAACTTCACGCCCCCAACCCATGCCTACCGCTCCAGGAATAAAACTCGAGTATGTATAATCAACTATCGAAGGGTTCTTCATCAACTCATCGGCTATTTCGTTGTACTTATCCTTTAACTTGTCGTTTAGCCTGACATAAACTACATTCTGCTTATTGATTCCCAAATCGAAATTTCGCCAAAATGCCAGCTGCTTATTTATGGTAATTGCCGCTGCAAGTAGTGCAATGGTAAAAACAAATTGAATTGTAATTAAAATATTCCTAAAGGACTTGGCTTTACCTTCGAAGCGAACCCTACCCTTTACCGCCTGAACAATTGTGGTTGAAGTAATGTAATATGCGGGATATATACCCACAACAACTCCAAATACTATGGCTAAAAGGAAAAAATAAACAATAAACACATATCGACCGCTTATACTAAGTCCATTAATATTAAATATGGTTTCGATTGTAGGGTAAGAAACAGAGTAAAAAATCAAGCTAATTCCCATTGCTACCACCGAAAGTAATACGCTTTCGATAATTACCTGCGTCCGTGCAGAAAATCGACTACCACCTAAAACTCTTAGGATTGCAAAGGACTTTGTCCGTAATGGAGCCTGCGAGGTTGAAAAGTTTATGAAATTAACGCCACCCATAATGGCCAATATAATTGCTAAAAGTGTAAGAACATTAAGAACCAAGGGATTTACGCTATCGGAGTACCAATCGGAAACATAGTGAATATCGTAGAGGGGGCGTAATAAAATAAAATCCTTTCCTGGATATCGGGCTTTCATGTCCTGAATAACCTCCGTGACCTTAGGAATTTGTTCTATTTTATGAGCAACCTCAACGCTGTTGGCATTTGGGTTCAACTGAAGGAAATGTACAAAACTCCATTCCTCCCATTCGTTAATACCGAACATATTCCTTGATCTAAGGGTAGATAGCGATACAAAGCAATCGCCTTGAATAGAGGAGTTTTTGGGCAAATCTTCCATTACTCCGGTTATTCTATAATCCTCGTTCATTATAACTACCGAACGCCCCAACACATCATCGGTTCCAAATATTTTATTTGCAAATAACCGAGTAACCACCACCGAGTATGGTTCTACCAACGCGCTACTTTTATTACCCGATATCAATGGAAACGAAAAAATATCGAAGAACGAACTATCGGCAAAAAAGGCATCGGCCAAAAAGTTGATATTGCCATTCCTTTGTTCCTTTGTAGATACTTCTAATCTCCAATTTTTCAGCGTTACTATGTTTTTTAATTCGGGAATCTGTTCCACAATAAGACTGGTTAATGTTGCAGGTAGCGCCGACCCATATTGCAAAGATTCTAGCCGATAAATGTTTTTACCATTCTTGTTAAATTGGTCGAAACTTCTTTCGAAGGAAACGTACAATGCCAGTATAATTATCCCTACAAAGGAAACAACCAAACTCAAGAGGGTTAAGTATGTGGAAGTTTTATACTTTATTATTGTTTTAAAAAATCTTTTTAACTGAAGCATATTCAAGAAATTTATATTCAACTTTTCATTTTAATCAGCATATAACCTACTCGTATCGTAATGTTTCCACCGGGTTACAGGTTGCTGCTCGCCAACTTTGCCAACTTACTGTAATTAGCGCTACCATTATGGCCAAAACTCCCGCCAAAACAAATATCCACCAACTTAACTCCGTTTTATAGGCAAAATTTGCCAGCCATTTTTGCATGGCTAAATAGGCAATAGGCGTTGCTATTACAAATGCAACCACCACCCATTTTACAAACGAACGGTTAAGCATAGCCATAATCTCAAAAATCGAAGCTCCGTTTATTTTGCGAATACCTATTTCCTTGATCCTGCGTTGCATACTAAACGATGCCATGGCATACATTCCTAATAAGGACAGCATTACCGATATCAATGCAAAAATTGATAGCAAATTCAACTGGGAGTATTCGTTTTTATAAACCGCATGGTAGGTATCCGTTATGAATTGAAATTGAAACGGATACTCTGGATTTACCTTTTCCCAAGCTTTTTCAATAGTCGAAATGGCCTTTCGAAACTGTCCCGGAGCAAAGGTTATAAGAAAACAAAAATTAAAACATTTGCGAGATCCTATTACTAACGGTTTTTCCTCGTTATGTAAGTTTGTATAATGAAAATCGGGAACAACCCCTATGATTTTACCCTCGGGAAAAAGATACGGCAAATGAAATTTTATTCGAAATCGTCGGCCAACAGCATCGTTAGGATTGGTTATACCAAATAACTTTAATGCACTTTTATTCACAATGTACTCATCGGAAAAATTACCTACAACTTTTTCCAACCGCTCTATTTCTTGGTGTTTGTCGGGATTGTACGCTTTAAGCATACTTAAATTAATGGCCGCTTGCTCCCACTGTTGCGATGGCATATTATCGACTTTTACCGTTCCGGCAATAGGCTTAATACCCATAAACGAAAAGAAATTAGAGTCTGCTGTAAAAATATTTATGGTTTGCTCTTTCTTGGAATCGACACCTTCCATTTCGAACACCACCGCATCGAGTATGTCGCCACCGGGTTCTTCCATGGCACTGGAAACATCCTTTATCACCAAATTTTTAATCAATTCGCTTTTGAATATATCGTAACGCTGAACCGCATCCCACGGATTATCAGCAATAACAATCATGCTTGGATTACCCGACGATGGGTGCGCGTTGTTAAGAAAGTTTATTTGTCTGCCCAAAATTATAGTGCATATAATTGCTACAATCGACAAGGTAAACTGAACCAGCAACGGAACTGTATAAAGCACAGACCTACGGCTCTTTATTTTAAAATCGAACGAGAATTTTGAGGTTAGCAAAGGGTAAACTGCAATAATGCTAACAATGGCAATAAAACCTACACATATCAATAAAACTAAAAAGAAATAACCGGAAAACATTAACGAAAAGCCCAATACATGCGATAACTTACCTGCAACAACTATAGCCAAAGCAATGGATATTACCGAAAGAAAAAGAGTTTCCAACACGTAATCCTTTGTCAACATTAAACGCGTTGCACCGTTAATCATTTTTACAACGATTGTTTTCGACTCACGTATAAATTTTACCCGGCAAAGGTTCATAAAGTTAATAAGCGCAATGAATAACAAAATAAGCGCTCCGCTTACCAACATTATAAGAGAACGGATACTTCCATTTGCCTCCAACTCCCGTGTTTTATTGCTGTATAAATGAATATCGGTTAGTTTCTGTAAATGAATAACAGGCGTTGGTTCCCCTGTGTCGTTTTCCTTTTCCCAGCGTTGCTGAATAGTTTTGGTAAGATTAGCAACATCGGTACCCGGCGCCATTAAAAAGTAGGTATAGGCCCATGTTGTTTGGTTGTTAATTTCGGTAAACGAAGCCAAAAGTTCGGGGTGAAAGTGAGAGTTTTTTGGAAAATCCTCATAAACACCTTCAACGGTATATAGCAAGGGATTGGATTCCTGTTGGTTTAATATACTTACAGTTTTACCTATAACATCCACGCTTCCAAAATACTTTTCGGCTAAACTCTTGCTAATTAAAACCTTGTTTGGTTGAACAAGATGCTGTCCCGATGGGCCTGTTATGATTTTTGTGTCGAAAACATCGAAAAATGTACTATCGGTCGAAAATGCCATAGCCGAATAAAACTTGCTCTCTCCAATTTTAACAACCGACTTACGAAATGGAACAAGGCGAGCCATTTTTTGAAAGGCAGGATATTCTCCCAACAACTCCTTAGGCTTACTACCAACAACCCTTGCCGGATGCATGGAGGTGTTTCCTGTACTATACTCTATGGTTATACGGTAAATTCTGTCGGCTTTGGAGTAAAACTTATCGAAACTCAACTCGTTAACCGCAAATACGGTCACGGTAATTACACCAGCCAAGGCAACGCTTAACCCTAATGTATTAATAACAAACCAATGCCACTGCGATTTTAACTTTCTAAAAAACATCATAATTCACATACCCTTTATTCGTATCGTAATGATTCTATAGGATTGGCAACAGCTGCTCGCCAACTTAACCAACTCACCGTAAGAATTTCTATCGCAAAAGGAATAATTCCCGCAAGTGCAAATACCCACCAACTTAAAGTTGTTTTATATGCAAAGTTCTGGAGCCACAACCTCATTATATAGAATGCAACAGGAACAGCAATTACAAAGGAAACTAAAACCCAAGTCAAGAAGTTTTTGTTGAGTAGAAGCAATATTTCAAAGACGTTTGCACCGTTTACCTTTCGAATTCCAATTTCTTTAGTCCTGTTCAAGCTAATTAGGAAAAACTGCCCCAAAAGTCCCATACATGTGAGTATTACAGCGATAAACGAAAAAAATGTAATAGATTTAGCTAACTTCTCTTCCTTGTTATACATTGCTTGCACCTGATCGCTGTAAAAAGTAAAATTCATTGGATAAGCAACTGTTTTATTCCACACCTGTTTGATTCGATCCATTTGCTGTCCAACGTTTCCAGGGGATAGTCTTAGTGATAGGTTCGCGAAACGATGATCCGGATTATACAGTAAAACTACCGGGCTAATTGCCTTATGCAGAGATTCTACGTTGAAATTTTTTACAACGCCGATTACATGGTAGCCATCATCGTTTCCGTTATGATATACTTTGTCCTGTATGGATTCCCAGCCATACTGTTTTACAGCTTCTTCATTCATTATGCAAGCATTATTCTTATCGCCTGGCAAAAAATTGCGCCCTTGCAACAGCTGCATTCCCATTGTTTTTAAATAATCATCGGAAATGAATATACAATTCAACATAAAGCGATTCTCCTCGGTGCCATCTCCCATCATCAACTTTATTTGACCAGGATACCCATCGCTTAGAGCAGCGTTGGTTACAAAAGGCAACTTCTCCATTTCATTCTTAACAACCGAAGGTTTCTCATATAAGTATGGTAGGTCGAGCCTTACAAGTTGCTCTGCGCTATACCCTAAATCGTAGTGTTTTATATACTTTAACTGCTTAAAAATAATCATCACGATAGCAATTAACGCAATAGACACTGTTAGCTGAAATATCAACATAACTTGCCGGCCAACTTGCTTTCCGTTCCGTTTCTTATTTCCCGATAAAAATTCGGTGATACTAAATCGCGACAAAACATAAATGGGCGCCAAACTATTCAGAATGATAATGCCTAAAATAGCAGCAATAAATACCGGAATTAACTGGTAAAAGTTAACGTCGCTTAAACTCACTTTTCGTCCAAATAGCACATCGGTATATGGCAAAAAAGCGGATGTTAATAAAACCGATATGATTAAGGATATTAAGATTCCTATTGTTACTTCTATCAGCAGGTTATTGACAAGTTGCTTTTTGTTCGCCCCATTGGTTTTACTAATACCAATTTCCTTCAACTTTGAATATTGCAAGGAAACGGTATAGTTGAGATAGTTTATGCTTGAAAGAACAATAATTAGAAATGCAACTGTAAGAAAAACAAGCAATGTTTTTGAACTTCCCTTAGCATGTTCGTCCTGTACTAAAGCTTTTGAGAGGTAAATATCCGACAGTTTTTGTAATGCCAAACTATCCGTTGATGTTTTCTCATTAAGTGTGCTATTTATTTTTTGCGACAATAAGTTCGAATTGATGCCTTTTTTAAGCAAAAGGAAAAACGAAGTAGGATATATGCAAACATTATTGTTACATTCCTGCGACATCTGAAAATTCTTGTTATTGCTGTTTAAAAAAATTTCTGCAGTAAAACTTGAATTCTCCGGTAAGTCTTTCACTACTGCCGATACAGTGGCTGTAAAAAACTCTTCTTCGATTGTTTTTCCTAACGGATTTTCGTCTCCAAAAAATCTTTTTGCTGTTGACTCGCTTATTACCGCAGAGTTTAAATCTTTGAAAGGGAATTGGGATAAACTGGCAACTACGCTTACGGAAAAAATATCAAAAAAATTATTGGTAGTAATAATTATATGCTGTACCCAAACATAGCTATTCGTTTCAGGATTTTTAATGGTGAACCTATAGTTGGAGGAATATTCCATAGGACAAACATTCAGAATTTCCGGATAATCCTTAGAGAGAGGCTCCAAAAAATTATAATTCAACCCACACTTAGCATTTTTTACATCGTATAGCCTGTAAATATTTTCATAATTCGGAAACTGCTTATCTACATTATGCTCCACATTATAAAACAAGGCTATAAGAATACAGGCTGTAAAACCTATAGAGAAACCTCCGATTATTAATGCTGAATAAACCTTGTTTTTCAACACATTACGGAAAGCCAATTTTATCCTAAAACGAAACATCTACTTTTCCTTCTGTCAGTATTATTGATATCTGTTTACAAGCAAGAGGTTTTATGCTTCACACAATACCCAAGATGCTAAACCATGAAGTCTTCCACCTGCTTTTTTACCTCTTCCGTAATAATTTGACCATCGAACAGATTTACTACCCTATGCGCAAAACCGGCATCGTGTAAGGAGTGTGTTACCATTACAATGGTTGTTCCCTCCCGATTTAACTCGGTAAGCAGATTCATCACTTCAAGACCGTTTTTAGAATCAAGGTTTCCGGTAGGCTCATCGGCTAAAATCAACTTTGGATTTGCAACCACCGCACGTGCAATAGCTACACGCTGCTGTTGGCCTCCGGATAGTTGCTGAGGAAAATGCTTGCGGCGATGAGCTATTTGCATTCGCTCCAATACGCTTTCGACCATCTCCTTGCGCTTCCGCGAACTAATTTTTAGGTAAACCAAAGGTAACTCTACATTTTCGTACACGTTAAGTTCATCGATTAGGTTGAAACTCTGAAATACAAAACCAATGTTTCCCTTTCTTAATGCAGTTCTGTTACGTTCCTTTAAACAGCCAACCTCTTGCCCATCGAAAAAGTATTTTCCGGAAGTAGGATTGTCGAGCAAACCTATAATGTTAAGCAATGTGGATTTTCCACATCCCGAAGGACCCATAATGGCTACAAATTCACCTTTATGAACATGTAAACTTACGCCGTTCAGCGCACTTGTTTCAATTTCCTCGGTACGAAAAATTTTCGTTAAATTCTCTGTTTTAATCATAAAAATTGAATTTTAAGTTATGTTGCTAATTATTTGATTAATCAAAAAAAAGAACAGGGAGCAAAGGATTAGCGTGTTTTTTAAACATTTAATACTAAAGAATATGGTTGAAACCTGTTGTATTTGACCCCAAAAAGTACTCTTAACCTTATTGCATTTTTTCAAATACACCGGAACAAAGTTTTCCCAAACCTTTAAACTCTTAACCTTTTTTTCATCCATTTCTTTTAGTACCTGCATTTCACGCTACTTTCCTTTTGCTTGCTCCCTACTCTTCTCACCTTAGTAATAGCCTTTCGTTGTCGCCAAACAAATCGTAACTGCTGGTTATAACCTTTTCGCCAGGTTGTAAACCTTCCAAAACTTCATAGTATTTAGGATTTTGTCTGCCAATTTTAATAGACCTTTTAACAGCCTCGGTTCCGTCCTCGTTTAATACGAATATCCACTGACCTCCTGTACTTTGGAAAAATGCTCCCCGGGGAATCATAATTGCCTTTTCGGGATCGCCCAGTTCTAGATTTATGTGATAGGATTGTCCGGTACGGACATTATCGGGTTTCTTGCCATCGAATACCAAATCGACACGAAACTGTCCATCGCGAACTTCCGGATAGACTTTTTTCAGCAACAACTTATAGGTATTATCGTTACGCTCCAAGGTTGCAGGTAAATTTCTACGAACCTGATCGATATAGTGTTCATCTATTTTGGCATTAACCTTAAAATTTGTAAGCACATTAATTTGCCCAATTCGCTGCCCCTGCGAAATAGACTGTCCAACTTCAGCATCTAGCATTCCCAACTGTCCGTCAACAGTGGCCTTTACGTTTAGGTTATCGATACGCTCGTGAACAAGCTTTAGCATTTCGCGCATTTGGGTAAGGTCGGTTTCCAACGTTTTCATGGAAGTTACCCTTATCATGGAATCGTTTTTTGCCTTCATTTTGTTAATATCTAACAACTTCACCTCATAGTCGTAATCTTCCTGGGCTTGCAGGTAATCCTCCTTAGCAATTAACCCTTCTTTGTAAAGCGATTGGTTTTGCTCGAAGTTCCTTTTTTTACGGGCCAGCCTGTACTCGTTATCCAATATGTTCCTTTTGGATTGAATTAACTCGGTTTCGAAATTTATCCTGGTGTTTCTAAGGTAATTCTCCTTTTCGGCCAAAGCAGCTTCGCTGTTAAGAATGGTTTGATACAACTGTTTATTCTCCAACTTCAAAATAATATTTCCCTTTTTCACCATGGCACCTTCCTCTATCAGCAACTCCTTTACCCTACCACCTTCTTCGGCATCAAGGTAAATGGTAGAAATTGGCTCAACCTGTCCAATCACGGTAATATAATCGTTAAACGAACCCTGCTCAACCGTGCTAATAGTCAACCTATCGGCACTGGTTCGAAAAGCCGACGAATTGTTCCCGAATATCAACTTAGCCAGTAAGGCTATAAAAATTAAGCCACCTATAGCCCAATAAATATGCTTGCGTTTAATACCTTTTTTTCGTTCAATTACTCTATCCATGCTCATAATGCTTGTACTCCGTGTTTATTGTTGTTATATGCTAATTTTAAGTTTAGTTAATGCTACTGCTTTCCCAAAAACGAACTCCCTTGTAAAAATCGATGTTGCGCTTACGTACCTCCAAGGTAAGACGAGCCTTAAGCAGATTGGCTTCAGTTAAACCCAGCCTGTTTTTTGCCGAAAATAAATCGACCACGCTTAGCATACCTTTGTTGTACTTTTTTTGGGCTGCATCAAATGCCATTTCATCGGCTTTTTGCTGTTCCTTTAACTGCTCAAACTCCTTGCTTGCCGCAATAAGGGCATTTACGTTTTCGAGTATTTCGAACTGAAGGTTTTGCTTTGCCTTATCGTACGCATTCTTATTTTGCTCCGATATCAACTTTGCTTGTTTTACCCTAAACCGAACCTCATTTCTAGAAAAAATAGGAATCGAAATTGATACGCCCACATAATTACTTAGGTTTTTGTTGTACTGGTTATTGAAACTGTATGTTACCCCGTTAGTATCCTTCAACGTTTCGTAATATCCTGTACCACACGACGCCGATAGTTGTAACGATGGGTAGTATCCGGCTTTTCGAACGCTAATATCCTTTAAACTGGCCTTCCAAGTATATTCCAAACTATTTAGTTGAGGCGAAGTTGACGAAAATTTAGTAAACAACTCTGCCCCATTTACATCGGTACTGTTTATAATAAAAATAGAATCTATTTTATTGTCAACGTCTAATGTAGAATCCATAGTAAGGTTCATTGCCTTTCGAAGATTTAACTTTGCAGCCTCCACCTGATTTTGCGTTTGAATATGAAATAGTTCGTCCTTTGCCACATTTGCCTTTATTTCCAACAAATCGGCCTGCGATTTTAATCCGGCTGTAACCATCGCCTCGGTTTTCTTTAAATTTAACTTTGACAGCTGTTCCTGCTCAACGGCAATGGATAAAAGTTTTTCGTAATAAATTACATTATAGTACGCATTCATAACGGAAAAAGCCGTTTCATCCTCCAATCGCTGATTGCTATTCTGTGCCGAAAGCAACAAAAACCTTTGGTACAACTGCTTGTTAATTTGCGAAAACCCGTTAAACAAATCCAACGTTGCTTCAAGATAACTTGAATTTGTAAAATAAGATGTGTCCTTTAGTATCTGATAGGTACTCGGGTCAACCGAACGCCCAAACTGCATTCCCGAACTAGACCCGGCATAAACGTTAGGCAAATAAGACCATTTGGATTGGCTGTAAGAAATTTTGGCAATCTCCTCCGAATACTCTGCATTTTTAACATCCAAATTATTGCTGATACTATATAAAATACATCGGTTCAACGTCCATTTCTGCTGAGTAAAGCCAACTAACGGTAATAATCCAAAAAATAATAGCACAACTTTTTTATACATACTTCTCCTGTTTGAAATTTTGTATCGCTACTATTATGCCAAAATCTTATATTTCTAATTATCAAACAATTACTTAAAGGAATAAAGTCTTGCATGTAAAATAAATTTACATGCTTATGTAAAACTTTTTTACACCCACTTGAATGTTTGGTCGGCAGCAACTACTTTTGAACAAAAACACAATGGAAAAAGGAAAAATTCTGGTTGTTGACGATAACAAAAGCATTTTAAGCACGCTTAAAATACTCCTTACCCCCGAATTTGAGCATATTACAACCCTTTCGAACCCCGAAGGAATTTTAGCCGAGTTAAAGAAAACAGACTACAACCTTGTTTTGCTGGACATGAATTTTAAAGCAGGTGTGAATACAGGAAACGAGGGCATATTCTGGTTAAGAAAAATTAAAGAAGTTGACCCTCATATTTCGGTTGTAATGATTACAGCATACGGCGATATTGAACTTGCCGTAAACGCGTTAAAATCCGGAGCAACCGATTTCACTCTAAAACCTTGGGACAACGAACGGCTGCTTGCCACTATTAATTCGGCCATAGAACTAAACCTGTCAAAAAAAGAGGTAAATCAACTTAAAGCAAAAACCCAAGAACTCAAAAATGAAATAAACGCGGCTCATAAACACATAATAGGCTCGTCGCCTAAACTAATGCAGGTTTTAAACCTAGTTCGTAAGGTTGCCAAAACCGACGCCAACATTATAATTACCGGAGAAAACGGAACAGGCAAGGAACTTATAGCACGCGAAATACATAGACTATCGACAAGAGCCAACGAAATAATGGTAAGCGTGGACATGGGCGCTATAAGCGAAACGCTTTTCGAAAGCGAACTGTTTGGTCATGTAAAAGGCGCTTTTACCGATGCCCGCGAAAGCAGACCGGGAAAGTTCGAAACGGCCAATCACGGAACCCTATTCCTCGACGAAATTGGCAACCTCTCATACCATTTACAGGCAAAATTACTGGCCGTAATCCAAAACCGACAGGTTTGTCGAATTGGATCCAACTCCCCAATTCCCGTTGACATCAGGCTGATTTGCGCAACAAACAAGAACTTAGAAGAAATGGTTCGGGAAGGCGTTTTTCGCGAAGATTTACTTTACCGAATAAATACAATTCAAATTGAAATGCCTCCTTTGCGGGAGCGTAGCGAGGATATTCTTATTCTTGCCGACTTTTTCCTTAAAAAGTTTGCATCGAAATACGGTAAGCCAAACCTAAAAATAAATCAGCAAGCCAGCGAAAAACTTTTGAACTACTCATGGCCAGGCAATGTACGGGAACTTCAACATACAATTGAAAAAGCCGTAATACTTAGCGAAGGAACCGTGTTAAAACCCGAATCGTTTTTTATGAAACCCATTGCATCGGTAAAAAATACCAAAGAACCCGTTACGCTGGAAGAAATGGAGTGCAATCTAATAAATAGAACTATTGAGGAGCACAACGGAAACTTAAGTGCAGCCGCCGAACAATTAGGAATTACGCGCCAAACGTTATACAACAAACTTAAAAAAATGGGTTTATGATAAGCAAAAGCCTATACTTTAAAATTATAGTCAGGGTTGTAATTATTACCGCACTATCAGTAGGAATGAGTTTTTCACTTAATAGCGAACACCCGTTTTACCTTACATCAATATGTTTGGCAGGAATAATAATAGCTACGGTAAATCTTATTTGGTTTCTGAATGCCACCAATAGAAAACTAACTTTTTTCTTCGAAGCAGTTAGGAACAACGACTCAACCCTCCAATTCCCCAAGCGTACAGGAAACAAAACCGAAGAAATCCTTAACAGCAACCTAAACGAGGTTAACAATCAAATTCAACAGTTGAAAATAGAAATTCAACAAAAAGAAAATTACTTCCAGACAATGCTGGAAAATGTCGCAACTGGGGTTATAACTTACAACAGCAAAGGTTTTGTTCTTCACGCCAATTCCGCTGCAAAAAAAATGCTCTCGTTGGAAGTTCTAACACACTTAAAGCAACTGGAAAAAGTTGACGTTAAACTATATAACACCATTCAGCGCATAAAACCAATGGAGCACAGCTTGGTTTCCATTTCGAACGAAAATACGGAAACCGAGCTTGCCATAAACGCCACCCCGTTTAAATCGAAAGAAGATGAACTGGTAATTTTATCGATACAAGATATTAAAAACGAACTCGATGCAAAGGAATTAAACTCCTGGATTAAACTTATCAGGGTACTTATGCACGAAATTATGAATACCATAACTCCGATAACTTCTCTTTCGGAAAGCTTATATAAACGAGTTGCCAAACTTAACCAACCAATAGACAGCAGTACCAACGAAATTGTTTGCCAAGGGCTGGAAGTTATTAAAAACCAAAGTTCAAGTTTAATGAACTTTGTAGAATCGTACAGAAAGTTAACCAAGTTACCTCGCCCGGAGAAAAAGAACTTTAAAATAGCAGACTTGATTAATCGTGTAAAACTGCTGTTTGAAGCCGACAATAAAACAATATTTATATACACGGAAACGCAGCCCAACGATTTGGAAATTAATGCCGATGAAAATCAAATTTCTCAAGTATTAATCAATCTTGTTAAAAATGCGCTTCAAGCTAATAAAGACAATCCAGATGCAAAAATTTGGATATCAGCAAAAATTGCGAAAAATAGGCCGGTAGTGGAAGTAACCGATAATGGTCCCGGGATTCCCCGTGAAATAATCGACGAAATTTTTGTTCCGTTCTTCACAACTAACGAAAACGGGACAGGCATCGGACTTAGCATTTCAAAACAAATAGTTGCACTACACGGAGGAACTCTCAAAGTAAAATCGGCGCCGAACAAGGAAACCTCCTTCACAATCGAATTTTAAAGTATAAAATACTTTTTTATCAAAAACACGAAAGCCGCTAATACTAACATTAACGGCTTTTATGCTAATTGTACTAAACTAATCTAAACTCTGCTCAATTCTTTTTAGGACAAGTCTTTATTCCACAAATTAAGTAAAGCGGACAGAACCGTAGCAATCCCGTTAAAAGGGGAACAATTGCTATCAATCCCCACCAACTTCTATAGTAAAATCCCAAACCTGCAATAACAATTGCAATAATTATTCTGACAATCATGTCAA
The DNA here is from genome assembly GCA_020636845.1 of Bacteroidales bacterium. Taxonomy (GTDB): domain Bacteria; phylum Bacteroidota; class Bacteroidia; order Bacteroidales; family Tenuifilaceae; genus JACJXD01. The sequence continues at coordinate 519,295 of JACJXD010000001.1, forward strand.
CTTTTCCAACATTCTTTTTCATTTGTTGTATTTGTTTAATGTTAACACGATAAAAACAACCGAATAACGTTTTTGTTTAGAATTTTTTCTTACTCAACAGGTTTACGTCTAACCGGCATTGTCATACAGCGTGCCCCGCCACCACCACGAGGCAACTCGCTACCATCGATTCCTACAACGTAACTCGAATAACTATTTAAATCGACTTTCCCCGATATCACATCCTTTGCACGAAGAATCTCAAAACCATTTTTATTCATTTCCTCAAGCGTATGCACATTCCGCGAATAGCCTATAACTTTTCCTGGGCCAATAGCCACAAAGTTTGCCCCGCTATGCCATTGCTCGCGTTCCTGAACCCACCTGTCCTTTGTACCTCCACAGAATATCGGTTTTAAATCCATACCTAGACTTTTTAAAGCAACCAACAAATTGTCCACGGTTTTTATTTCCAACACCTTACCATTTTCAATGGTAATTTGAACGGTTTGGTAACGGTTTGGCTGAAGGATAATGGGGTCGTAAACCATACATTTATCCTTGTCCAGCAAGGTAAAAACCATATCGAGGTGAATGAATGACTCGGGCTTGTACGGTAACTCCTGTACAAGAATGTACCTTTTACGCTTTTCCTGTTGCGCCTGCAATCGGGCAAGAATAAAATCTATTCCATAAGTATTTGTTCTACAACCATTGCCAATAAGCAAAATATCGTCGCGGGCAATGAGTATGTCGCCTCCTTCTATGGTAACCTGTTCTCCATTGTTAAATGATGTAGGATTAACAGTACTTGTAGCAAGCTCTCCCGTAGAAAAAATTGCTTCCATTATTATACTCTCCCTATACCTAACAGCATTTGCCATTTTTGCAATTAGCACCTCATCGTTAATGGCAATGGACGCGTCGCGAGTAAAGTAGAAATTGTACAAAGGCTTAATAGAAAAACGCTCCTGGCTCAAAAAATTTGTAAGGTTATTTTTAACCAAAGGAACTCCTTCGATAAGTAAATTTGCCAACTCCTTTGCATCTAACGCCAGCAACTTTTCCAACATTGACATTGCATTTTCGTGCTGACAAATCTTTTTAACCAACTCCTCTTTCGCTTCGGGTACGCTCAACACCGCTCTAAGCAAATCGTTAACCTCGAAAGTTTGAGCAACTTTTTGTAAAACTCCGCTAAGTTGAAGATATTCCTTACGTGCAACACTTAAATTCAAAATATCGTTGTAAAGTGCACGTTCAGCATTTTTTGGAGTCATATTTTCCACTTCGCTACCCGGAGTATGAATAATTACTGCTTCCAACTGTCCAATTTCGGACTGAATGTTCACTGGTATCCTGCCCATAAAGTCAAATATTTCTGCAAAAATACATCATAAAAGCAACATATACTAAGTGTTTAATAGCATTCAAACTTTTTCAATAAAAAAGCAGGGATTAGAAAACCCCTGCTTTTCAATGTAATACTATTTATACGTTTACATGTATTCTTCGATTGGAGCACAAGTACAAACCAAATTCCTATCACCATATCCTGCATCAATTTTACTTACGTATGGCCAGAACTTATTTTGATATATCCATGGTAATGGGTATGCTGCTTTTTGTCGAGTATATGCGTGTTTCCACTCGTCGGCAGAAGCCTCGGCAGCCGTATGTGGAGCATTTATAACAACATTGTCCGTTTTATCGGCAACGCCATTCTTAATGTCTTCCAATTCGGCTTTAATGCTAATCATCATATCGACAAACCTGTCAAGTTCCTGTTTCGACTCGCTTTCCGTTGGTTCAACCATAAGACTTTCGTGTACCGGGAACGAAACGGTAGGTGCATGATAGCCGTAATCCATCATTCTACGACCTACATCGCTAGAGTCAACGCCATAATCCATTTTGAAATGATGACAATCCAGTATCATTTCGTGACCAACTCTTCCGGTTTCGCCCGTGTAAAGAATTTTATAATGGTCTTTCAATTTTGCCATAAGGTAATTGGCGTTCAGTATAGCAACCTTCGTTGCCATTTGAAGTCCTTCGAAACCTAGCATTAAAATATATCCGTAGGATATAGGCAATACACTTGCACTACCCCACGGTGCTGCTGCTACAGCGGTAATACCCTTTGCACCACCGGTTTTTACCACAGAGTGCGAAGGAAGGAACGGAGCTAAATGCTTTGCGGCTGCAATAGGGCCAACACCCGGACCTCCACCTCCATGAGGAATGGCAAATGTTTTATGTAAGTTCAAATGGCAAACATCTGCACCAATCTCGCCCGGACTGGTAAATCCAACCTGAGCATTCATATTGGCACCATCCATGTAAACCATTCCGCCATTTTTATGTATTATATCAACCATCTCACGGATTTTGCTTTCGAAAACGCCATGTGTTGACGGATAAGTAACCATAAAGGCGGCCAAGTTATCCTTATTCTGCTCTGCCTTTGCAGCCAAGTCGTCAAGGCTGATGTTACCTTTATCGTCGCAAGCAACCACAACAACATTCATCCCGGCCATTGCTGCACTTGCGGGGTTTGTACCGTGTGCCGACGAAGGTATAAGAACTACATTTCGGTTAGCCTCACCACGGCTAATATGGTACTGACGAATTACCATTAACCCCGTGTACTCGCCTGCTGCTCCTGAGTTAGGTTGCAAGGTTACGGCTTCGAATCCGGTAATTTCGGCTAATAACTTTTCGAGTTCGGTTATCATTTCCATATAGCCCTGAACCTGATTGGCCGGAACAAACGGATGAATATTTCCGAATTCAGGCCAACTCAACGGTAACATGGTTGTTGCAGGATTCAACTTCATTGTACAACTTCCCAAAGAAATCATACTATGATTTAAGGCAATATCTCTCCGTTCCAACTTCTTAATATAGCGCATCATTTCGGTTTCGGAATGATAACTGTTGAATACCTGTTCGGTTAAATACTTCGATGTACGTTTAAAATTCTGAGGAATGGAACTTACCTCTTTTACTTCGCTAACGATTGGAGCAGCCTTGCCGGCAGCCTCTGCAAAAACAGCCAGTAACTTGTTGATGTCCTCAACAGCCGTAATCTCATCAATGCTGATTCCTATTTTACCGTTATCCTTATAATTCAAGTTGATTTCGCGCTCAATAGCCTTTGCCTTAATATTGTCTATTTTAACATTAGCAGGAACCTCAACTTCAAGAGTATCGAATATTACCTTGTTTAACTGCTTGTAACCCAACTTTGACAATTCTCCGGCAACCATATTGGCAACACTATGGATATATGCGGCTATTTCGCGAACACCTTTGGGACCGTGATAAACGGCGAACATTCCGGCCATTATTGCCAATAGCGCCTGAGCGGTACATATATTGGAAGTAGCACGTTCACGTTTAATGTGCTGCTCGCGTGTTTGCAAAGCCATACGCAAAGCCTTATTGCCAAGTCGGTCAACCGAAATGCCAATTATTCTACCCGGCATACTTCTTTTAAATTCATCCTTACAAGCAAAGTAAGCAGCATGAGGTCCTCCGAATCCCATAGGAATTCCGAAACGTTGGGTAGAACCGGCCACAATATCTGCACCCCATTCGCCCGGAGGTGTTATTAGTGCAAGGCTGAGTAAGTCGGCCATAACGGAAACCAAAACACCAGCCTCGTGTGCCTTAGTAACAAAAGCGCTGTAATCCCTTACGTTTCCTCTTGCCGAAGGGTACTGAACAATTGCACCAAATTCCTTACCTGTAAACTTATAGTCCGTATAGCAACCGGTAACAACCTCTATTCCCTGTGGGTTCGAACGAGTATTGATTACATCGAGGGTTTGAGGAAAAATATCCTTATCGACAAAAAGAATGTTTTTGCCTGCCTTTACAGCATCGCGACTGCGAAGGTTGTGCATCATAATCATTGCTTCGGCAGCAGCCGTAGCCTCGTCGAGAAGTGACGCGTTAGCTATTTCCATGCCGGTTAAATCGATAACCATAGTCTGGAAATTTAACAGCGCTTCCAAGCGTCCCTGACTAATTTCGGCCTGATACGGAGTGTATGATGTGTACCATCCGGGATTTTCCAAAATATTTCGAAGAATAACCGAAGGGGTAGTTGTTCCGTAATACCCCATTCCAATGTACGATTTAAAAATCTTGTTCTTGGCAGCCATTCCTTTCAACTTAACTAAAAACTGGTTTTCGGATAAGGCTTTGGGGAGATTTAAAGGTTTCTTTAAACGTATATTTTTAGGTATGGTCTGATCGATGAGTTCATCAAGCGAAGAAACTCCGATGACCTTGAGCATCTCGTTAATATCTTCCTCACGAGGGCCAATGTGTCGAAAAACTAATTTATCAGTGGTCATAGTATGATTACATTAAACTGTTATTAAATTACAAATCGAAAGCAAATGTATGTTTTTTATTAAAAATCATCACCTTAATTAAGTAATTTATGTATGCTTTTTAACAGATTTATCGTACTACTTTAAAAAGGGATTCTGTTTCACCTCCTCCCCTATGGTTGAAGAAGGTCCATGACCCGGAAACACAATAGTTTCCGAAGGCAGATTTTTTAACTTTTGAACGCTTTCCATAAGCATTTCATAATCGCCACCCTCCAAATCGGTTCTTCCGACAGAACCCTTAAAAAGAGTATCACCGCTGATTAAAATCCCTTCGTTTGCCGAATAAAGGCAAATTCCTCCGGGTGTATGCCCCGGAGTGGCAATCACTGTAAACTCACTATTACCAAACAAAATAACTTCGCCATCGTTAATTGTTTTGTCGATTATGGGAATTTTGTCGATGGAAAAGCCAAACATCTGTGCATGGGAAGGAGCCGATTCCAATACTTGTAACTCCTCGGGATGGGCAAGCCATTTGCACTCAAATAGATTTTTGGCATACTCCACTCCCAATATATGATCAACGTGGCAATGCGTATTCACAATATACTTTACGTTTAAGCCATTCTCGTCCACGGTCTTCTTTAACTGGGCAGCCTCGGTTGGATTATAACATGCAGGATCGACAATGATTGCATCTTTAGATTCATCGAAAATTAGGTAGGTGTTAACCATAAATGGATTAAACACAAGCGTTTTTACAGTCATTGTTCTTCGTTATTAATGTTGAAATATATTAACCGTTCTTACCTTTTAACAAGGGAACAAACATAAAGTTGCCATGGTTTGTTGTTTTAACTTCCGTAGGCGAAATTTTTTCTATCAGAGTCATAACCTGTCCGTTATCATCACCAACAGGGATTACCATACGTCCACCCACAGCCAACTGGTCTATTAACTTCTCCGGAATTTCGCTAGCACCAGCTGTAACCAAAATTCCATCGAAAGGCGCATAGCCGGGCAGGCCTTTGTAACCATCACCGTAAACGCAAACCGGATGGTATCCCATGGACTCGAGCAACGCTTTCGAATTAAGGAACAACCCCCTATGCCGTTCTACAGTGTACAGACGAACTCCCATTTGTAACAGTATTGCGGCCTGATAACCGGAACCGGTTCCAACTTCCAACACCTTATCCATTTTACTAACTTGCAACAGCTGCGTTTGAAAAGCTACCGTATATGGTTGCGAAATTGTTTGCCCACACCCTATTGGAAAAGCCTGATCGCTATAAGCAAAATTCAAAAACCCGCTATCCATAAAAAAATGCCGAGGAACCTGTAACATGGCCTCCAAAACCGCATTGTCCGTAATGCCTTTCGATCGAACTTCCTCCACCAACTTTTTTCGAAGGCCTTTATGGCGAAATGTGTCATTCTGTATCATCAACTCAAATTTAAACTTACACAAAGATACGCAAAAGCCAGCCAACCTTCATGTGTTACTAAATAGTTAATAAAATTTTGGGCGTAAATAACGCTCATCGGTCTGATTAAAGTATGTTTGCAATATAAAAACGCCTTTTTTCAGTAATGCACAACATCTGTATTATTTGTAACGAGAACGATGCCTCGTTTTTTAAGGGAATTAGCAGCAATCCCAAAGTAAGTTCTATCGAATTTTTTATCGACACCAACGCTCAGCAAAGCATCTCCGAAAAAAGAGAAAATTCTCAAGAACAATTTGATATTGTCCTGCTCCATGCCGGAGAAAAAAACTTTGAATACGCTACTGAATCCATAAAAAACGGACTGCATTTATTGCTAACAAATTCCTATAGCTTATCGGCTAATGAAATAAATTACCTTCGGCAACTTTCCATCGAAATGGGAGTTCACGTGCTGTTTTCGGGATTAGCCAATACTCCTGTGAATCTATCCTACCCCTTCACGGTACCATTCATTGCCAACCTAACACGAACCGTTTCGGTTAAAGGAACAAACAGGGAATTCCTTATAAACTTAATTCGCTTCGACCTTACATCGCTGGCATTACTTTGCCCTTACGAAATTCGTAAAATCAGGGTTTACGAACTCCCCTTGTGTAGTTCAACTCCTTCCAAAGTAATGGTTTTAATCGATTTCAACAACAACTCCGCATCGACCTATCACCTAAACTTAAATCCTACCAATAGCGCTCAATTAACTGTTGATGTCGAAAGCCAACAGTTTCAAGAAGAAGTAAGCATCTATAATCCAGCCAATCAGTTTCAATTAAGCAAAGATACTGACATGCTAATCAGCAGTATCGAAACGGGAAAAGAGCCGCTTCTCGGATTTCAACTGGCCGGAAAATCGTTCCAAATTTTAGATGCTATCACAAAAAAGTTGGGCTGGGAAAACTAAACATCGGCTGCTTTTTAGTATTTTGCGAACCCATACAATTATTTTTTCCGATGAAAAAGTTCCGAGGGCTTACATACCTTTATTTAATATTCGATTTTCTGGGCAGTGCTGCAACTTGGACGCTTTTTAACATCTTTCGAAAAAAATATGTCGAATCCCAACTGTACGGCATAGACCTAACATTTCACCCCGACTTGAAATTTGTGCTGGGATTACTATTTTTCCCGTTATTCTGGATTTCACTTTTCGGAATAGCCGGATTTTATCAAAAAATACTGCGAAAAACGAGGCTCAAGGAATTTGGCATGTCGTTAGGATTTACCATTATCGGCAGCTTAATTCTCTTTTTTATGCTGCTGCTAGACGACTACATTGTTTCGTATAAAACCTACTACATTATTCTTCTGAGCCTTTTCGTACTTGAATTTGTGCTAACATACATTCCTCGGGTTATTCTCACCACAAGAATTGTTCATAACATACACAACAGGAAAATAGGATTTCCAACCTTAATTGTTGGCAATGGAGAAAAGGCTATTAGCACAATAAACGAACTTAATGCCGAGAAAAAATCGCAGGGCTTTAAGGTTGTAGGCTACATAAAAACATCGGAAGGCACCGATTCCCTTTCCAACATGTTACCCGAACTGGGAACCATAAAAAATATTACACAGGTAATAACCGACAACAACATTGAAGAGGTTATTTTGGCCACGGATAGCGAAAATACCGAAGAACTCAAAGCGATTTTTAACGTTTTAATTCCGCTAAACGTTTCCATAAAAGCAACTCCCAGCATGTACGATATTTTAATTGGCAGGGTGAAAATGAGCGGAATTTTAAATGCCCCGCTACTAAGCATTTCGTTTGAACTGCTATCGCCCTGGCAGGCAAACCTTAAAGAACTAACCGACTACATGCTATCGTTACTCGCCATTATTTTGCTATCGCCATTGGCGGTTGTTTTGGCAATTACCATAAAACTAACGTCGAAAGGACCCATTATATTTAAACAGGAAAGAATTGGACAGTACGGAAAACCCTTCACACTCTACAAATTTCGCAGTATGTATGTTGATGCCGAAAATGGCGGGCCTGCTCTATCGAGCAAATCCGATAACAGGGTAACTCCCATTGGCCGATTCATGCGCAAAACCCGCCTCGACGAAATTCCAAACTTTTACAACGTTTTTCGAGGCGACATGTCGCTTGTTGGACCCCGTCCCGAAAGGCAATTTTACATCGACCAAATTGTAAAGGTTGCCCCTCATTACATACACTTACAAAAGGTAAAACCGGGAATTACCTCGTGGGGGCAGGTAAAGTACGGTTATGCCGAAAACGTAGAGCAGATGACCGAAAGACTCAGATACGATTTACTCTACCTAGAAAACATGTCGCTTTTTGTGGACTTCAAAATAATGATTTACACCATCCTCACCGTTTTTAGGGGTAAGGGAGTTTAGTGTGTACTTCAATCCTGCTTCTGAAAAATGTTTATGGCATAGAAATTAGGATTAACTGTTTACATTCTTTTCTTCCACTCAACTTAAATAACTCACAATTTAATCACATCAATAGGAGTATATATCGGACCCGTTGGCTTAAGATCGCTTCGGTAAAAAATTAACTTATCCACCGTATTCTCCTGAAACGGTTCCCCATTATACTTTTCAATAAGTTCCCTAAAAGGTTGAACACTGTTCATAAACTTAACCCTACCTAGCGTAATATGAGGGTTAAACCCTCGGATATCGGATTCAAAGCCATTATTGTTTACCACCTGTTCTACCTTCTTTTGGAGTTCAACTATTTTCTCGGATTTATCGATTCCAACCCAAACTACCTTAGGTATCGGATTCCCGAAATATCCCAAACTTTTTAAACTGCAGGAAAAATTTCCAAATCCTTCAACGCTTGCATGCAAATCGCTCTTAATTTTTTCAACCAAACTTATTGGCGTATTGCCCAGAAAATGTAACGTTAAGTGTAGAGTTTTATCGTTAACCCACTTTATCGAATCCATTTTGGTTTGCCTAACTATTTCGTTCCAACAACTAAGCAGTTTAGCCTCAGGTTTAAACTCTATTGCAACAAATGTTCTTAGCCCTTTTTCCATTTTTATACCAATTAATGAATTTGCAAATTAGGTAAAGTTTACTTACTTTGGGTTACAAAATAAAAGCATTTTGCCATGAGCAACGTAAAAAAGTTTGCTGTCATTTTATCGGGTTGCGGAGTGTTTGACGGTTCGGAAATTCACGAAGCAGTTATGACCTTATACGCCATTACAAGAAAAGGAGCAACTTACGAAATATTTGCTCCCGACATTGCCCAACATCATGTTATAAACCATGTTGATGGGAGCGTAATGAATGAAGCCCGAAATGTTTTGGTTGAGTCGGCACGAATTGCTCGTGGAAAAATTAAGCCTTTATCGGAATTTAACCCCGAACTTTTCGATGCTCTAATTTTCCCGGGAGGAATGGGCGTTGCAAAAAATCTGTCAACATGGGCTTTTAAAGGCCAAAATTGCACGGTAATTCCGGAGGTAGAAAATGCCATAAAGGGAATGCACAAGTTGCACAAGCCAATCGGTGCCCTTTGCATTGCCCCTGTACTAATGGCCAAAGTATTAGGAAATGTTACGCTTACCGTTGGAAAAGATGCCACCACGATAAAAGCTCTGGAAACCCTCGGAGCAAAACATCAGCAAACCAACCATGCACAGGTGGTTGTCGATGAAAAAAACATGGTTTTTTCTACTCCTTGCTACATGCTCGATGCCAGCATTGTTGACATTGCCGAAGGGGCAAAAGCTATTGTTGCCGAAATACTAAAATGGATTTAATCGCTTTTAACTTGCAATGAAACGTTTTTTCTTAGGTTACATAGGTATTGCTGTGTCAATGTTTTTTTTCGTTACCTCATGTTCTCTCGATAACGACTGTAAGGATTGCGTTAATCCCCCTTCGTCTATACTGATAAAAATTGTTGATGCGTCGAATAGTCAGGAAAACCTAATTTCGGATAACATCTATAATTCGGATTCTATAAAAATTTGGTATGCCGAAAAGGATGGGAATAAAACGAAAGTGGACTTCAACCTTATTTCAACCGGTTGGGTTCAAAACGTTATTGAAACAAATATTGCCGTTTGCTCCGAAATAGGAGAATTTTCCAACTTTTATGTTTACCTGAATCAATCCGATACCGATACAATCACAATAAAAGTTATTAAGCATAGCGATGGTTGCTGCACCTCGTTTCCTCTCGACTCTATTGCTGTTAACGGGAAAAGTGCAGAATGGGACACAAGCGATTACTCGCTTCTTTTAAAGAAAAATGTCGAAAAAGACTAAAAGGCATAGTTGCTTTTTGATGTTTCCGCAACCTACAAAACTTCCTTGTAGTTAATCTTATCTGCAAAAAATCAACGTTTCGTTTCCAAAAAGATGTTCAACCCTAATTTACCGTTAAACCTTTTTGAGCATCAATACATAAAAAGTTAAATTTGCATTCGAAAAATGAATGCTTTGGAAGATATAAATCTTTTATATCAAAAGTTTTTAGAACACCCTCAGTTAAGTGTAATCCAGAAACTATTACAGCAGGGCAATGTTTACGCAAAAGGATTGGCAGGATCGTCAGTATCGTTTTTGCTGGCAGCGTTTGCTAAGAGTAACAACATACCTTTGCTGGTTGTTGCAAACAATAAGGAAGAAGCGGCTTTTCTCTATACCGACATTACAAACTTTATAAGTCAATCGGAAACATTCTTTTTCCCTTCATCCTATAAACGCTCCGTGCAATTCGACCAAACCTTACCCGAGGCAATAATACAGCGTACCGACACCATAGGCGCACTTACCGCATTAAATAGCAACCCAAATTCGCCCCAAATAATAGTAACGTATCCCGACGCTCTTTTCGAGAAAATTTCCTCGATAGATTTTCTTAAAAAGAAAAGTCTTAGCATTAAAACAGGAGAAAAACTTTCGCCGGATTTTACCAGCGAGGTGTTGCTGGAGTACAGTTTCGAAAAGGTTGATTTTGTGTATGAACCCGGTCAGTTTTCGAGACGAGGCAGCATTATCGATATATTTTCGTACTCATCGTCCCTACCATACAGAATTGATTTTTTCGGTGATGAGGTAGAATCGATTAGAACCTTCGACATCGAAAACCAACTCTCGAAGGATATTGTAGAATCGGCCTTCATTATTCCCAATGTTCAAGCCCTTGCAACCGAACAAATGCAGGTAATGCCCAGCCAACTGCCACAAAACACGGTTGTTTGGATAAAAAACATGGAACTGGTTCTGGAAAAAGTTTCGGAATTGCAAGCCCTGTTGACAGAAGAGCAAATAACTTCGGAAAAGTTTGCCGACGGAAAGGAAATTTTTAATAGTCTAAAACCATTTAAAACGGTAACCTTTGGACTAAGGCCATACGGGCAAAATTTTGAAACCGTTGATTTTGGAACTTCACCTCAACCTGCATTCAACAAAAACTTCGAACTCTTAGCTAGCAACATTTCCGAAAATAGCCTGAAAGGTTATCATACATACTTTTTAGCAGAAAATCCTTCGCAACATGAGCGAATAAAAAACATCCTGCAAAACATAGACCCCGACCTGAATTTCACTCCCATTTCTTTTTCGATTCACGAGGGGTTTGTTGACCACAACTTGAGGATTTGCCTCTACACCGATCACCAACTATTCGACAGGTACGATAAATTTAAGTTGAAGCATGAGTTTAGCAGGCGTGATGCGCTATCCATGCAAGAACTCATTAACCTCCAGGTTGGTGATTATGTTGTCCATATCGACCATGGTATAGGCGTGTTTGGAGGGTTGGTATCCACCGAAGTAAATGGTAAAAAACAAGAGGCAATCCGATTAAACTATCAGGATAATGATACCCTGCTTGTCAGCATTCATAATCTTCATAAAATATCGAAGTATCGTGGAAAAGATGCCGAAAGTCCTAAAATCTATAAGTTAGGTTCCGGTGCTTGGCAAAAGTTAAAAACAAAAACCAAAAGCAAAATAAAGGACATTGCCAAAGAACTCATTGCCCTTTATGCCAAGCGAAAAGCGCAGCAAGGTTTTGCCTTTTCCCCTGACACGTACTTACAGCAGGAACTTGAAGCATCGTTTGTATTTGAAGATACTCCCGATCAAGAAAAAGCAACAAAGGCCGTAAAGGAGGACATGGAACTAAACAGACCTATGGACAGGTTAGTTTGCGGCGATGTGGGTTTCGGAAAAACCGAAGTGGCCATTAGAGCTGCGTTTAAAGCCGTGACCGACAGCAAGCAGGTTGCCGTATTAGTTCCTACAACCATTTTGGCCCTACAACACTATCGAACCTTTACCTCGCGTCTTAAAAATTTTCCGTGTACCGTTGAGTTTATAAACAGAATGAAAACTTCGGCACAGCAAAAAGAAATAAAGGAAAAACTGGCTGAAGGGAAAATCGACATTATTGTAGGAACCCATTCCCTCTTAAGTAAATCAATTAAGTTTAAGGATTTAGGCTTACTAGTTGTTGACGAGGAACAAAAGTTTGGCGTTTCGGCAAAGGAAAAACTCAAAATGCTCAAACTCAACGTCGATACGTTAACCTTAACGGCAACCCCAATTCCACGCACATTGCAATTTTCGTTAATGGGAGCCCGCGATCTTTCGATTATTAACACTCCGCCACCCAACAGGCATCCAATATACACCGAACTTCACACGTTTAACACCACAATTATAAAAGAAGCCATTGAGTACGAAGTAACCCGTGGCGGACAGGTATTCTTTGTGCATAATCGGGTTCAAAACATTCTGGAAGTTCAAACAATGATTCATAAGATCAGCCCCAAAATTAAAACGGCTATAGCACATGGTCAAATGGATCCGAACGAACTGGAACGAACAATATTAGAATTTATCAACGGCGATTACGATGTTCTCATTTCAACGGCAATAATCGAATCGGGGCTTGATATTCCCAACGCAAACACTATGATTATTAATAACGCCCAAATGTTCGGACTTAGCGATTTACACCAGTTACGCGGTCGCGTAGGGCGTTCCAACAAAAAAGCATTTTGCTACCTTCTTGCACCACCAATGGAAACGCTAACCAACGATGCCCGTCGAAGATTAAAGGCTATTGAAGAATTTTCGGAACTGGGGAGCGGGTTTAGCATAGCTATGCAAGATTTGGATATTAGGGGGGCCGGAAATTTATTGGGAGGAGAGCAAAGCGGCTTTATTTCCGAAATAGGTTTCGAAACATACCAGCGCATTCTCGACGAAGCTATAGAAGAACTCAAAGAATCCGAATTTAAAGACCTTTTTCAAGAAGAATCGGCAAAAAAACAGCTGGAATGGAAACCGATTAATGGCGATTGCCACATTGAAACCGATATGGAAATTGTAATTCCTTCCGATTACGTTTCCAACACAGCCGAAAGAATTCGCCTGTACCGCGAACTCGATAACGTCAAAAACAAGGATGAACTTAACGTCATAAAAAATCAACTAGCCGACCGTTTTGGAGAACCTCCCCAACCAGTTAAAGACCTTTTACTGGTTGTTGAACTGCGATGGCTGGCTCTTGAACTCGGTTTCGAAAAGTTGATAATTAAAAACAACACGCTAACCGGACACTTTATTACTAACCAACTATCACCTTTTTATCGATCCAAAATTTTTGAAAAAATTATAAACTACATTCAAACACATCCTTCGGAATTCAAATTAAAAGAGATTCGTGATAAACTTATGCTATCAACAAATAACATTACTAGTGTTGAAAAAGCACTAAATGCTATTAAAAAAATGCATGAAAGTATTATGTTTGAAGTCAATAACAAGTTGCAATAATAGTAGTTATGAATCTAATTATTGATATAGGCAACACCCTTGTTAAGATTGCCGTGTATAACAACGACAAAGAAGTTTACTTTGAACACTTCAAAAACATCACCGAAGATGATGTTAACCATATTTGCTCCAAATATAATCCAGGCAAAGCAATACTATCGAATGTGGGAAATGTTCCGGCAAATGTGCTAACTTTTCTTCAAAAAATGCCTTTTTTTATTCAACTTGATAACAAAACAAAACTTCCAATAAAAAATAACTACGGAAGTCCGGAAACCTTGGGATACGACAGAATTGCCGCGGTTGTTGGAGCCTGCATTTTGTTTCCAAACAAAAACGTTTTAGTTATCGACTCCGGAACGGCCATTACCTACGATATAATTACAAAGCAGTTGGAATATATGGGTGGAGCAATTAGCCCGGGATTACAACTAAGGTACAATGCATTACACAACTTTACGGCCAAACTTCCTCAGTTGGAAAAAGAAGACAATATAAAGTTTATTGGTAAAACCACTTCCGAATGTATTCATTCAGGAGTAGTTAATGGAATAACTGGTGAAATGAACCATTTTATCGAAGAAATTAGCTCAATTTATGATGATTGCCAGATAGTTTTAACAGGAGGCGACTCTATTTTCTTTGCCAATAAATTAAAAAATTCCATCTTTGTAAACCTTAAGTTATCAATAATTGGTTTAAACAGAATACTTGAGTTCAATGCGAAATAAATATTTTATCACCACTATCATTGCTTTTTTGGCAATTGTAAATACTGCATTTACGCAAAACCTAAACACTTATTCACCTTATTCAAGATTTGGAATTGGTATAATTCCTCTTCAAGGTTTTGGTATTAACACGTCTTTAGGTGGCGTGTCGCAGGGTATCCGAAATCCTTACGAAATAAACTTTCTTAATCCTGCATCATACTCTGCACAGGATTCGATGTCATTCCTTTTCGATTTTGGAGTTCAAACAAACACAACCTCGTTTAAAGGTTACGATCAGTATTTAAATGAACAGAGCGCTACCAATTCAGCAGGAGGCATCCATCATATTGCCATTGGGTTTCCAATTACAAAAAAATGGGGTGTATCGGCAGGGATTACGCCTTATTCAAATGTGGGATTTCGTCAGATACGATTTGAAACTTCTGATTCTATTCTTAGCACAATAGGACGAGTAAAATATGAAAATTCGGGAGCAGGTGGAATTACCAATGCATACATAGGAACTGGTGTTAGTCCATTTCGCAATTTCTCTATTGGCGCAAACATGATTTACTACTTTGGAAGTCTCGATTATAATACTAACATTATTATGCCTAACACTGCTGCCGATTATAGCAGCGGGTATGTTAAATCAAGCTTTGCAATAAATGACATTTCGTTTTCCGTAGGAGCACAATATAAAATTGATTTGGACAAACATCTTAAAAACAGCGTGGTCCTTGGAATAACTGCCGATTGTCCTTCCAACATAAACTACAAACGAATTTATTCAGCAACAGTTGTAGGCTCTTCGATAAGCGATACTCTAACTCCTCATTCAACAACATCGCATAGTTTTAAAAAGCCCCTTGGAATCAATTCCGGTATTGCTTTTTATCATTCAGATAATTTGATTATTGCTTTCGATTACTATGTTCAAGATTGGTCGGAAACAGAGCCCTTCAACACAGAGCAACCGCTTGGTAAAGCACAAACATTTAAAGGAGGCATTCAATATACTCCGAATCCTACAGACCTTAAAAGTTACTTCAAAAAAGTTAATTACAGAATTGGAGGATATTATAATAAGTCCAGTATAATGGTAAATTCCAAGCAAATCGATAATTATGGCATAACTTTTGGATTAGGTTTACCGTTAAAAGGAAAAACAAGGTTGAATCTTTCATTCGAAATTGGACAACGTGGAACTAACGACAACTACTTAATAAAAGAAACATACGGAGTAATGAATTTAAGCATTTCGTTTTACGATTATCCTTGGTTCTTTAAAAGAAAATACAATTAAGTTTTAGATACAAACCCCAAAAGTTATGAAAACAGTTAACAAAAAAGTATTCGTTGCAAGTTTACTTGTACTAATGTCGATGGGATCGATGGCACAATCGTACCTACAAGATCCAAAGTATGGTGCAGACGAAGAATCAAGAAAACAGTGTGCAATTCAATCTTCTCTTTACTCGGAATTCTACAAGCAAAAGAATTACAAAGATGCGTATGTTCCTTGGAACAAGGTTTTAAACATCTGTCCTAAAGTTAGCATTAACACCTACATCAGGGGCGTAAAAATCTTAAAATATAAAATTGCGTCCGAGAACGATCCCAATCAAAAACAAGCTTATATTGATTCGTTAATGTCTCTATTCGATAAACGAATCGAAAATTTTGATCAAAAAGGTGTTGTTTTAGGCTATAAAGCACAAGAATTATTTTCTATTGCCCCTGAAAGATATGAACAGGCATTCAATATCATTCAAGATGCTGTTAACATAACAAAGGGAAATTCAGACGATGCCGCTTTATACACTTACATGGCAGTTACCAATGCTATGTACGACAATAAAAAAATTGATGCTGAAAAGGTTATTGAAATTTATTCATCAATAAGCGATTACATTGATATGCTTATTGCTCAAAAGCCAAACGACGATAAAGTTAAGCAAGCAAAAGATGCCATTGATGGGCTATTCGCTCAAATGGGTGTTGCCAACTGCGATAATATTAAAACATTATTTGGGCCACGTTTCGCTGCAAATCCTGATGATCTTGGTCTTTGCAAAAAAATTAAAAGTTTAATGAGCGCCAATAGGTGTACTGAGGATAAACTATACCTTGATGCCTTACTAAACATTTTCAATCACGAAAAAAGCACCGAACTCGCATTGGAGATTGCCCATATTTATGCAACTTCGAACAGGGCAGCCCAAGCTGAAGAGTATTACAATGAAGCTATCAACATGGAAACCGATGCTACAAATCGTGCTCAAATGTTTCTTGAATTAGCTTCAATTACTTTCTCCGAACTTAAAAACCCTACTAAAGCAAAAAAACTTGCGCTTAAAGCCCTTGAAGAAAACCCCAAGTTAGGACCTGCATATGAACTTCTTGGTAACATGTATGCTAGCGAAAGAAATTGCGGATCCAACGACTTCGAAAATAAAACCGTTTACTGGGCTGCTGTTGACATGTTCTATAAAGCAAAACAAGCAGATCCTGAATTAGAAGAAAAAATGAATACGCTAATAGATTCTTACAGCCAGTATTTTCCAACTAAAGAAGATATTTTCTTTCATGACTTAAAGGAAGGCGACACCTACACTGTTGGTTGTTGGATTAACGAAAGAACCAGTGTTCGGGCTCGTAAATAGTTTATTACGTGAAGAAATACAAAGCAATAATAAAAATTATGGTAGTCCCTGCTATTGTGGGGACTACACTATTTTTTAGCAGTTGTAAAAGAGATACATCCCTTATTGATAATTTTACCAATTTAAAACAAACCCCTGGAGTTACTGCTTATAACTCCGAAGTTGACTACACCGAAAATGGGATTTTAAAAATAAAGGTTTCGTCCCCTCGTACTGTTTACTACCAATTTGCCGAAGAGCCTTATACCGAATTTCCGGACGGTATTGCTGTTTTTACCTACAGCGATTCGCTTACAGTGGAAACAACACTTACTGCTAAGTATGCCATCTATAACGAAAAAACGATGATTTGGCACGCAAAGAATAACATTGTAGCAAAAAATCGAAAAGGTGAAGTGCTCTATACCGAAGAATTATTTTGGGATCAAAAAAAACACATTATTTATACCGACGCTAACGTTAAAATAAACAGTGTAAACGGATTGGTTTACGGGCGAAAAGGTCTAATTTCCGACGAAACCTTCGACCATTGGGAGGTTAAAGAACCTTACAACGGTGAAATTTCATTGTAGTACGAGGCGACGGATGTCGCCTTTTCCATTTATTTACATACCTATCCTCTCAACTTCACCTAAAATATGAAGGGTGCATATACAATTATTTGATAATTTTGGTTGGACAGTTTGTCTTCAAACTAGTCCACAAAGCAAATTAATGAAGTAATTTTACATATATTTACAACTATTAAATTTTATCAGCATGAATAAAGTTACTTTTATACTTGAACTAATCTGGTTAGGATTGGCCATTGCATGTCTTGGATTAGGAATCCATTCTACCTTAAAATTCGGATTTTCTATTTCTTACATGTTTTACATTCTTGCCGTCGTAGCCTTTTTAATGTATCTGTTACGACGATACCGCCGAAAAAAAATAGAGAATCAAAACAATAAATAATGGGTTCCACTCTAACAATAGTTCTAATTTCATTACTTTTTTCGGCGTTTTTTTCAGGCATGGAAATTGCGTTCCTTTCTGCAAACAGGTTAAAACTTGAAATAAAGAAGAAAGAAGACGGGTTAATACCGAAAATCATTTCAATATACAGCAACAATACCGAACAGTATATTGCAACAATGCTTGTGGGTAACAATATAGCACTGGTTGTGTATAGTATTGAAATGGCTAAGTTGTTAACACCTGTTATTCAACACATTTTCCCCTCACCCTTAGCTCTCCTTTTAGTACAAACGTTGCTGAGTACAATTATAATTCTAGTTACAGCGGAGTTCTTGCCAAAATCCATTTTCCGGTTACATTCCAATGCTTTTCTAACAATATTTTCGCTACCGATATTTTTATTTTACTTAATTTTTTTCCCTGTCAGCAAATTTACCTCATGGCTGTCGTTTTGGATTATACGATTACTTTTAAGAATTAAGATTAAAAGTAAAAACACTCCTCCTATTTTCGGAAAGGTTGACCTTGACCATCTTGTAGATGAAGTAACCAGTCAAGAAAACACCGAAAATAGTCACATGCAGGAGTTAAAAATATTTCAAAATGCGCTGGACTTCTCCGAAATTCGTCTGAGAGATTGCATGATTCCCAGAACAGATATCGAAGCCGTGGACATTTCGATAACAATTCCCGAATTGCGGCAAAAGTTTAACGATACCAAATTTTCCAGATTGCCCGTATATAAGGAATCTATCGATAATATTATTGGCTACTTAAATTCTAAAGCGCTGTTTTTAAACCCTACCAACATCGAAAACATGCTGCTTGATATCGACTTTTTCCCCGAAACAATGCAAGCCAATAAAGCCTTATCAAAATTCATTAAGGAACACAAAAGTATTGCAATTGTTGTTGATGAGTTTGGTGGAACCGCCGGTTTAGTTACCATTGAAGATACGATGGAAGAAATTTTCGGAGAAATCGATGATGAACACGATTTAAATGAATTTATCGAAAAGAAAGTGAACGATACCGACTATATTTTTTCGGGAAGACTTGAGGTTAAACATCTTAACGAAACATACGGGTTGAATATTCCCGAAACCGACTACTACGAAACTTTGGCAGGATTTATACTTTATCATCATCAAAGTATTCCCAAACCAAACGAAATTTTTGATGCAGGAAGCTTCTCCGTAAAAATTTTACGTATGGACGATACCAGAATCGATTTGGTAAGGTTGACAACCCTCAAAATGTAATTTCCGCTTTATAAATTTTACGGATTTATCACTTTGCTCAACTTTTTATAAAAAAATACAATGTTAAAAAATATTGCATTGTTTAAAATTGCTATATTCGTAGCTCAAAAAAAAGTGAACTAAAGAATAATTTAATATTGAGTTAAATGGCAACACTTGAGAGAATCAGAAACCGAGCAGGAGTACTTGTTGCGGTTGTTATTGGCTTTGCACTTTTTGCATTTATTCTTGGCGATTTTATAAGTTCAGGAGGCTCCTTGCTTAACCGATCAAAAATGGAAATTGCAGAAATTGGTGGAAATTCTATTTCCTATGACCAATATCAAGCAATGGTAACGGAAAACGAAAACCTTCAAAAAATGTTTTCGCAAAAACTTTCGCTCGACGAGCAAACTACCCTCCGTATCCGTGAACAAGTATGGCAAGACTTGATTCGCCAATATGCACTCGATCCTGAATTTAGTAAATTAGGATTGGATGTCAGTGCTGACGAACTCCTTGATATGGTTGAAGGTAGAAATATCAACCCCATTATAAAGCAGCAGTTTAGCAACCCTCAAACAGGCCAGTTCAATCCCGAATATGTTACTAATTTTATTAAACACATGGATCAGGATTCCAGGTCCAAAACTTACTGGCTATTCCTTGAAAAAGAAATTAAAAAAGACCGTCTTCTAAACAAATACCTCAACCTTATTCGGAAAGGGTTATATACAACAGACTTAGAAGCAAAACAAGCTGTTGCCGACAGGTTTAATAAGGTAAATATCGATTACTCGGTTGTAAGGTATTCAACCATTCCAGATTCTACTATCACTGTTTCCGAATCTGCAATTGAATCGTATTACAACGATCACAAGAACGATTACAAACAAACTGCTTCGCGTGACATTGAGTACATAATATTCCCTGTAAAACCATCCGCCAACGATGAAAACGATGCCAAAGAGTGGATAGATAAAACAATGCCAGAATTTGTTGCATCCGAAGATCCTAATCAGTTTGTTACACTAAAATCCGATACGCCTCTCGATAGTAAGTACTACAAGCGCAACGAGGTTCCTCAGGAATTTAAGGAATGGGCTCAAAATGCAAAAAAAGGAGATAGTTTTGGCCCCTTATTCGACGGAGCATCTTACAAAATTGTTGTTCTTGCCAATTCGAAAATGATGCCGGATTCCGTTAAAGCCCGTCATATATTAGTAGCACCTAAAGGGCAAAGTCAGCAGGATTACGAAAAAGCAAAAACGCTTGCCGATAGTTTAAAAACTGTATTAGAAAAAGGTGGAAAATGGGATGTTTTGACACAAAAATATTCGGACGATCCCGGTTCTAAAGATAAAGGTGGCGATTTAGGTTGGTTTGCTTCAGGTGTAATGGTTCCTGCTTTTGAAGATGCTGCGTTTAATAATCCTGTTGGAAAAATAAACGTAGTAGAAAGTCGTTTCGGATTTCATGTTCTAGAGGTTACTGCAAGAAGTAAGGAAGTAAATAAAGTTCAACTCGCTGTTCTAAACAGAAAAGTTGTTCCCAGCTCTACAACCGACCAACAGGTTTACTCCGAAGCAAACTTGTTTGCAGGTAAAAACAGATCGTTAGACAAATTTAAAACTGCAGCTCAGGCTAAAGGATACACTCCACGAATTGCTAGCAATTTAATGCAAAACGACAGAAATATTGCAGGATTAGAATCTCCAAGAGAAATTATACGTTGGGCATTCCAATCGAAACAAGGTGAAGTGTCAAAAGTATTTCAATTAACTGATATGTACATAGTTGCTACACTAACTTCGGTTAAAGAGGACGGTTTTGCCCCAATCGAGCAAGTTAAATCCGATTTAAAATTAAAAGTTATTCGTAAGTTAAAAGCCGAAAAGTTAGCAGAACAAGTTAAGCAAGAAATAACCGGCGCTAAAACAATAGCCGACATAGCCCAAAAACAAAATACTACAGTCGATCACGCCGATAATGTATCGTTTAGCATGTTTACCTTACCCAATGCAGGAGTTGAACCAAAGGTAATTGGTACTGCAATTGTTAGCCCCGAAGGCAAAATTTCAAATCCTGTTGAAGGAAATGCTGGCGTTTACGTTCTTGCCGTTACCGCCCAGAATAAAGAGGAAGGTAATCCGGAAATGGAAAAACAACGTATTGCCAATTCTTTCCAATCAAGGGTATATTACGATGCTTACGATGCTTTAAAAGAAGCAGCCAACATTGTTGATAAACGCTACAACTTCTACTAAAAGTAATTGACAAATATTTTTAAAGGGGGCATTTGCCCCCTTTTTCTTTTATGTAGATTGTTGACATGGAATACTTTTATTGTTATCTTATCCCGTTAAAATAAACCTTTATGGAGTTATACGTACATTTTATAATAAAGCAAAAACATCTTTAATATTAATCTCGTTATATTTATAGGATTTTCTGGTTTTATAAAGCAAAACGTAAAAAGCACTTATGAAACACTCAAAAGTATTAGGAATTGCCATTACTACCATACTAGTTGGTAGTTTAGCCGGATGCTACGATTATTCTCAATTCGATAATATTTCGTTAGATCCTGTTTCTCCTTCATTTGTTATCCCGGTAGTTAACTCCTCGGTAACTTTCAAGGAATTGGCCGAGCGCAACGATGCCAATACAATGGTAGTTCAAAAGCCCGGCGACGACAAGTTTTACCTTGTATTCAAAGATTCCTTAGAGTTGGCAAACGCTGCCGATAATTTTACCATTCCTCCCGTTTACCTAACCCAAAACTTTCAACTCGATGCAGGAGAAATTCCTCCCATTGCGCCTCCAGCAGGAACAACCATTGGTCCCTTTTCCGATACTCTTTCAAATAACTACCAAGTAGATCCTGATTGCGAGATAAAAGAAGTTAACCTTTCTCAGGGAAATTTCAATGTAACTATTACCAATAACTTCGAAAACGAAATTAAAGGTACATTAAAAATACCCTCGCTAATTACCCCTCAAGGAACTCCATATCAAATAAAAATACAATCCTTAAGTCCCGGACAATCCCAGTCGTTTAACATTGCAGACCTTAATGAACATGCACTATACTTATTTGATGGAACCAATTATAACTCTTTTACGGTAATTGTGGATTCTATTTACATTACCTCATTAGGTTATCCGATAAATTCATCGGACAATGTACAAATAGATGTAATGGCCGACAATCTCGATTTTGAATACTTAAAAGGAAAAGTTGATAAAAGTCTTTACGTAGGAGATCACGACTTTAAAATTGATATTTTCCGTTCTACCTACATTGCCGACCAGCATATTGCCGATCCAAGAATATACTTGTATTTCAAAAACGCCTTTGGATTACCACTTTCTTTCAACATAAACTCATTTGAAGCGAGCAATAATGAATCGGATATCGTGCTTTTGAGCAACGAAGGTGTGCCTAGCAACAACACGCTACTAGTAGGAACTCCTAACTCGCTAGAATACTTAACCAGTATGTCCGAAACAGAAGCATACGACACGCTTATCCTTAATAAGGACAATTCCAACATTGAAGATGTTCTGGATATTGCCCCAAAGCAATTTAAACTAAAATCGGATATTACGTTGGGCAATAACTCCGATAATCACGATTTCTTTATTACAAAATCATCCGCCCTCGGACTTGTTAGCGAAATCGAAGTTCCTCTTATAGGCTGGATCGAAACAAACGAAATATTGGACACAATGGAAATCGACTTGCCCGATTTAAGCGATGATTTAAATTTGGATGACAATTCTTCCCTAAACATAACGGTTAAATTCAAATTTATTAACAGCATTCCTTTAAACGTTTATTTCCAAGCATTTTTTATCGATGATGCCGGACAAACTTTAACAACACTTTACGATGCCGAAACTCAACTAATAGAAAGTGCTAAAATAGATGCCAATGGTTATGTAACAGAACCGACAACGACTACTCCTGATATTTCCATATCGAAAAGCAAGTACGACCTAATGCAAGAGGCAACCAACATGGTGCTTCAATTCAGGTTTACCACTACCGGAAGCGATACACAACAAAATGTTGTTATTGAAAGCACTAATAACATTAGTGTTCAAATGAGCGTTAAGGCTAATGGTACTGTAAAAGTTGATTAATTCTTAATTATTTTCGATATGACTTTTTATAACTCTAAAAATATAACTCGAGGCTGCTTACACAATATAACTAAAAAGCCCATCGATATAAATATTCATACAAAACTATCTCCAATTATGAAGCGTTTTTATGTTGTTATAATTGCTGCGTTAACTTCCGCATTAAGTTTAAAGGCACAGCCGGAACTTACCTTACCCTTTATGCAAAGTGTTTTTCAATCGTCATATATAAATCCGACTGTTGTTCCGGAGCATTCGTTTAGTTTAGGTATTCCGGGATCGAGCGTTTTCGCGCAGTTCGTTTCTAACGGATTTATTCCTAAAAATATGTTTGACTACAGAAACGATACCATGCATGCAAACCTTAACTCGATGCTCAACGATATGGGAGATAATAACTTACTTTACTTTGCAGAAAATGCCGATATTTTCCATATCCGAACCAAAGTGTTAAATGGCTTTTTCTGGTTTGGCATTCGCCAAAATTCCACTTTCAGTTTTAATTACCCAAAAGATTTATTCAGCTTAGTTATTCAAGGTAATGAGCAATTTGCAGGTTCTTCGCTCGATTTATCATCGATGAAGATAAATGTGATGCTATACAACGAATATACTTTTGGTATGATGAAAGAATTTCCAAAGTGGATTTTCGGTGGAAGAATCAGTGTTCTACAAGGATTAAGCAATGTTCGATTTAATCCTACTGTGCTAAAAGTGAATATTGACGACGACATGTATGCCCACGTTGCTACCGCCGACGGAAAAGTTGAAACTGCTGGTTTGCCACACAATTCCGATGGTGATGTAGATTTTGATCCTGTCGATGGAACTTGGCTCACTAACTATCTTACTAACTTTAAAAACAAGGGGTTTGCGCTTAGTGGCGGGGTAACGTACAAATATGACGATTATACCAGATTATCGTTTTCGTTTTACGACTTAGGATTCATAACTTGGAAGGACAGCATCCAAACCTACACCATAAACGGTCAAACAAACTTTGATGGTTTTGATATTCTTACCAATTTTTTAAACGATACCGACATGAAATTGGACTCCCTCCTTGATGATATGAAGGACGATTTCGACAGAGATACTGTTACAACAAAATACCGTACTTGGCTAAATCCTAAATTCACATTTTCGGCTACCTATAACATTTTTTCGCGTACACAGGTTGGCTTTTCATTTAACGCGTTGATAAACCAAAAACTGTACCCATCGTTGACTTTGGGAGTATCACAAGGTGTGGGACGCTTTTTCAACATTGTAGGAACGGCTTCGTACAACTATCGAACAATTTCGAACTTAGGTGTCGGATTAATGATAAAGCCGGGCCCCTTCCAATTCTTTACGGTAGTGGACAATACTTATCCATTAATCAACCCGTTAAAAGTTACCAATCTTAATGTTAGAGTAGGATTAAACTTTGTATTTGGTCGCATCAAACAACCCGATGGGCTACCATTCCGTTAATTCTTTTAACTTAAATACAACCAAGAACATACAATTATGTCCAGATATATGAAAAGCAATTGGTATTCGAAAAATAGTTCAAACATGTCCTATAAGATTAAAACTTTAGTAGTTGCGCTAAGCCTTACGCTAATTGGTGGGGATTTATTTTGCCAGTCCTCTTTTTTAGCAACAAATCTTGGGGAACCTGTAAATTCAAAATATCCCGAAATAAACCCAATTCTTAGCCCTGATGGTAAAACATTATACTTCAGCCGTGCCAACCACCCTCAAAATACCTGGGGAGGAAAAAACAGTCAGGATATTTGGTACTCAACCCTTAACGACGACGGCTCTTGGGCAGAACCTCAACGTTTGCCCCGCGAAGTAAATATTGGACGTTACAATGCAATTTTCGGAATACTAAACGATGGGAAAACATTTCTTATTAACGGTCACTATACCCCTAACGGAAAACTATGGCTGGAACGTGGCCTTTCGTTTATAAAAATGAATGATGATGGTTCGTGGAGCAAGCCAATAACCCTCCATGTAAATGCCTACTCCCGTATGAATAAAGGGCGTTCAAGCACAGCATACATTACCCCCGATGGAAAATATATTTTTCTTTCGTTCAGCAAACGAAGTGGAGGTAAAAAAGACAAGTTGTACATGTCGGAATTAAAAGGAAGAGACAGATACTCTAAACCTAAAAGGTTGAAATTCGAAGGGAATAAATTGGGTAAAAGTTACGAATCGCCATTTCTTACATCCGATGGAAATGCCTTATACTTCAGCTGTAATGTAAACGGAAACTACAATATTTACTACAGTAACCGAACCGATGAATCGAAACGGAAATGGTCAGTTCCTGTTCCGCTAAGCGATACGGTAAACAGATCCGATTGGGAAAACTACTATCATCTTAATGCAAAAGGGAGTTGGGCTTACTTTTGCTCCAATTATAATTCCACCGGTAAAGCGGATATATACAGAATAAAAATATTCGAGGAAAACCCATTTATAAAAATCAGCGGGTTAGTTCTAAATAAGGCCGACGAAAAGTTAATGCTTAGCGATACCACTTACACCATAATGGTAAACGATTCCGTTCCTGCCAATCTAACAATCGATCGCGCCTCGGCATCGTATGAACTAAAATTACCCTTTGGCGGCAAGTATAACATCAAACCCGAAATGAAGGATTGGGTTGGAGTAACCGATTCGTTAGATGCTTCAACGATTAAAGAATATACCGAGATAAACAAGAACCTTTACTTCGAACCAATTCCATTTGTTAAGGTATATGGTAAGATAATTAATACACGAACCGATTTACCAATATCACCGGAAAGTAAGTACGAAATACTTATTAACGGACAAAAGAACGATTCGGTAAAGTATGCCAAGGAAATTACTCAATACGAAGTTTTACTTCCTTTAGGTGCTAAATATGCTATTAACTTTAAACACCCTTACTTTACTGCAAAACCTGATACGGTAGATGTTTCCGACACAAAATGGTACACCGAAAAGAATGTTAATTTCATGGTTACATCCGTTCCCTGGGTCGAAGTTAACGGCATTGCATTGGATAACGTAACATTCACTCCCATTACAGGAGACTCTGACTCAAAACTTATAGTTAACGGAAATGTAGTTGACAGCATTAAAATAGACCCTGTTAGCGGAGAATTCACCATTAGGCTTCCTTTCGGTAAAAAGTATAGCACATCCGTATCGTCTTCGCACTACAATCCGTTAAACAACGAAATAGACTTAACAGGATATGTTGAGTACGCCAAAGTTAAACATGAAGTTTACGCTGAACGGAAGGATGCCAACATGGCAATTCTTAGCGGTAAAATCATCAACTTAAAAACCGATCAGCCAATTGAAAGCGATGTACACGTAAACCTAAAGGTTAACGGAACCGAAACCCGTGGTTTCAACTACGACTCTACCACAGCATCTTACACACTGAAACTCCCTGTGGGCGCATCATACGACATACTGCCATCGGTTAAGAATTTTTACAACAAGTACGAACAGGTTGACTTAACTAAAGCCAGAAAAGGCTCTAAGATTGCCAAGAACTTTTATGTAACTCCAATAGAAGTTGGACAATCGGTTAACATCGATTTTATTTACTTTGCCAGTGGAAAAGCTATGCTAAAACCCCAGTCGTTTAAATCGCTTAACGCTTTAGTGGACTTCCTGAATGAATATCCAAATGTAAAAGTAGAAATTGGCGGCCATACCGATAATGTTGGAAACGTTGCCATCAATCAACGTATATCCGAAGCTCGCGCAAAAGCAGTGGCACAATACGTTATTTCTATGGGTATTCCAGAATCGAGAATTACCTCAAAGGGATATAACTTCTCCAAGCCAAAAGCAAGCAACGCGACATCCGCAGGTAGAGCTAAAAACCGCAGGGTAGAGTTTACAATCATTGGAATTTAATTTGAATAGATATTAGGAAAGGTGGGCAAATAAGCCCACCTTTGTTTTAGAATAATACACAATGCTTGCTTTTAAACTAAAATACTTACTTAGCTGTATGGTTGCCCTTTTGGCATTGGTAAACCCAATTCAAAAGGTTTTTGTAATTACAACATTACAATCGCAATTTGATGTTGCCAAAACTCGATTCATTGCTGTAAAGGCAACTATCACCGCATTCCTTACCCTGTTATTCTTTTTGCTACTTGGCGAAATTGTTTTTAACTACGTTTTTCAGATACAGATATACGCTTTTCAAATAACGTCGGGAGTTGTTCTGTTTTATAACGGTATCAGCGGACTTCAAAAAGGAATGTTCATAAAAGTTGATGCAGGAGTAAGTTTAAAAGATATAACCGCTGTGCCTATAGCAATTCCAATGATAGCCGGCCCGGCAACAATTACAGCAGCAGTTACTTTCCCTGCTCATTACGGACATATCAATACCATTATTTCCGTTGCATTCGCCTTAGGCATAAACCTTTTGTTCATGCTTTTTGCAAAACAGATAGGCGCTTTTTTGAATCGCTTCAACTTAATGAGCCCACTTGTTCGAATTTTTGGACTTATTGTTGCTACCATAGGTGTACAAATGATTCTTAATGGTTTTGCAACGTACTGGCAATCGATTTCCGGAGCCATAATTCATTAATAATAACCAATTAAACAGCATTAGGAAATAACGTACTTTACCTTTTTATATATTTGTATGCTTTAAAAATTGAATATTGGAAAAGGAAAAGTTCATCGATATTGATAAGGTAATTGCCTCTAAGAGTGTAAAATTGCAAAAAGCCTTACCTCGTTTTATAGTTAAATACCTTAAACGAATAATTCATCAGGACGAAATAAACGATATACTCGAAAAACACGGGCATAAGCAAGGTGTTGAGTTTATCGATGAAGTTCTCAAGTTAATGCAGGTAACATACACCGTTGAAGGATTGGATAATCTTGATTCCAATGGCAGGTATTTATTTGCATCGAATCATCCGCTGGGTGGACTAGACGGAATGATTCTAATTCATACTCTTGGACAAAAATACCCCGAAGTAAAATTTCCGGTAAACGATTTGCTTATGCACATTCCACAGCTGCATTGCGTATTTATTCCGGTTAACAAGCATGGTGCACAAAACCAGCAAAATGCCAAGATGATTGAAAGTGCATACGTTTCGGATGCTCAAATTTTATACTTTCCTGCCGGACTTTGCTCCAGAAAACAAAAGGGTGGAATAGAAGATCTGGAGTGGAAGAAAAACTTTGTTACAAAGGCTGTGGCTCATGAACGAGACATCGTTCCCGTTTTTTTCAGCGGACGTAATTCAAACTTCTTTTATAACCTTGCAAAACTAAGGGTTTTTCTAAAGATTAAAGCAAATATCGAAATGCTATACCTTGTTGACGAAATGTTTAAACAAAAAGGGAAAAGCATTCATGTAGTTTTCGGAAAACCTATTCCGTATAGTACCTTCGACAAATCGAAATCTCCCAAAGAATGGGCAAAATGGATGAAACATCAAGTTTACAGTTTAAAAAAGAATCTTAAATAACCATATTTTTAAAACAACCAGCGTAAATCCTAACAATGAAACAGATTATTGAACCGGTCGCCAAAGAACTTTTACTGGCCGAACTAACTCCCGACAAAATGGTAAGGCCAACCAACAACGCCAATAACGAACTTTACATTTTTACGGCACACAACGCTCCGAATCTTTTACGTGAAGTTGGCAGGCTACGCGAATTAACTTTCAGATCGGCAGGTGGCGGAACCGGCGAAGAAATGGATATAGACGAATACGATACTTGTAGCAACTGCTACAAGCAACTTATTGTTTGGGATCCCAAAGAGCAAGAAATATTAGGAGGTTACAGATTTCATAACGTTGACCCTTCGGCTGGTGAGGAAATTACCCTTTCAACCAAGCATCTGTTTAACTTTTCACCAAAGTTTTTAAAAGAGTATATGCCACAAATGATTGAACTTGGCCGTTCGTTTGTACAGCCCAAGTATCAATCGCTTACCAGAGGAGGGAAAGGCCTGTACGCACTCGATAACCTTTGGGATGGTCTAGGTGCGTTAATTGTGCTAAATCCACACATTAAATACTTCTTCGGAAAAGTAACCATGTATCGCACCTACAACGTTAACGCCCGCAATATGCTCCTATACTTTTTCGACAAGTATTTCCACGATGACGAAGAGTTAATAACCTCAATTCATCCTATTGACGTCGATATTAAAAAGGACGAAATGGAACAAATTTTTACCGGGGTTACCTACAAGGAAGATTATAGAATTTTATCCCAAAAAATTAGGGAACTTGGCGAAAAGATTCCTCCATTAATCAACTCATACATGAACCTAAGCCCTTCCATGAAAGTTTTCGGAACGGTTATAAATCCGTACTTCGGCGATGTTGAAGAAACGGCAATTCTAATAACCATTCCCGATATTTACCAGAATAAATTGGAAAGGCACACCTCTTCGTTTCTTCAACGAATAAAGGGAAAATATCACTTTAGTTTAAAGAAAAGCAAGGATATTTAATATCCTCGCTGATTTCGACCTTCGATAAAGTTTATAAAAGAGTTATTTACAACTCTATTTCCTCCCGGTGTTGGGTAATCTCCGGTAAAGTACCAATCGCCCAAATCGTTAGGACATGCCTTATGTAAATTTTCTATGGTTTGGTAAACAACCTTTACCTTTGCCTTCATTCCTTTAGGCGTGAGTAACTGGGCAATTTTATCGGAAACTTGCTCTGTTGTAAACGGCTTATAAATATCCTTTACGAAATTTATAATTTCCTCCTTAGGAAGGAATTGTTGCTCCTTGCAATTTTTATAAACGGTATTAATAACACTTTCCTGTCCTGTTTCCTTAAGCAATTCAATGGCCGCCCTAAAAGCAACAAAATCCCCTAACTTAGCCATATCGATTCCATAGCAATCGGGATAACGAATTTGCGGCGAAGAAGAAACCACCACTACACACACAGGATTCAACCTGTCAAGAATCTTTAAAATACTCTCCCTGAGAGTTGTTCCTCGTACAATGGAATCGTCAATAATTACCAAATTATCAATTCCCGCACGTAAGGTTCCGTAAGTAATATCGTAAACATGACCCACTAAATCCTCGCGCCCCTTATCCTGAGAAATAAAGGTGCGTAACTTAACATCCTTAACTGCAATTTTCTCAACCCTTAAACGCAACGAAATAATCTCATCAATATCCTTTTCGGTAAGGCTTTTTCCCTTTTCAAGTATCATCCGCTTTTTCTCCTGCTTCATGTAATCCTCAACGCCCTTAACCATGCCATAGAAAGCAGTTTCGGCAGTGTTTGGGATATAGGAAAAAACGGTATTAATATGGTTGTAATCTATTGCTTTAAGAATGGCAGGAGTCAGCAACTCTCCCAACCGTTTACGCTCCTTGTATATATCCATATCCGTTCCTCGGGAAAAGTATATCCGCTCGAACGAACACGACCTGCGTTCCTGAGGAACCCTAATTTCCTCATGCAAAACCGTTCCATTTCGCTTAACAACCAAGGCATATCCGGGCTTTATTTCCGTAACCTTCTCGGCCGCCACATTCATTACCGTTTGAATTACCGGTCTCTCCGATGCCACTACAACTACTTCGTCGTTGGCAAAGTAAAATGCAGGTCTTATGCCCCAAGGGTCGCGGACAACAAAAGCATCGCCATGTCCCAGTAACCCTGCAATGGCATATCCCCCATCAAAATCCTTGGTTGCAGAACGCAATATCTTGGTTACGCTTATATTTTCGGCAATAAGATGACTAATTTCAACATTTGGATGTCCATCATTCTTGTATTCTCTAAACAGCTGTTGATTTTCCTCGTCGAGAAAATGACCTATCTTTTCCAACACTGTAACTGTATCGGAATAATCGCGGGGATGCTGCCCTAAATCAACCAACTTTTGAAAAAGTTCATCAACATTAGTCATGTTGAAATTACCCGCCAAGGCTAAAGTTTTCGATTTCCAATTATTATCGCGGATGACAGGATGAACGTAATCTATAGAATTATTTCCAAATGTTCCATAGCGTAAATGACCTAGATAAAGTTCCCCTACAAACGGCAAATTTTCTTTTGCCCAAACAGGATCGTCAAGCAATTCGGCACGGGATGTATGCTCACTCATTCCCCTATTAACAGCATCGAAAACATCACGAATAGGTGATGATGAATTAGACCGTTCCCTATCGATATATCGTTTCCCAGGCGCTAAATCGAACTTGACCGAAGTTAACCCAGCACCATCTTGCCCACGGTTATGTTGCTTTTCCATTAACAGGTAAAGCTTGTGCAACCCATAACGCCAAGTTCCGTATTTGAGCTGGTAGTATTCCAACGGTTTCAACAGCCTAATCATGGCTATTCCACATTCGTGTTTAATTTGCTCGCTCATATATTTATCATTATAAATTATTCTAAAAATAAAAAAGGTAGATACCCCATCTACCTGCAATATTACTTTCTTTTTTCGTAAAGTTTTGCCCTTACTCTTTCATAGATGCCCCTTGAATTTAATCCGTACTTTTGCAAAAGTTCTTGAGGTTTTCCCGATTCTCCAAAGCAATCGGGCATTCCAATTATATCCATTAAAACCGGATAGTTTTGCGACAAAACTTCAGCAACAGCACCTCCTAAGCCGCCATTTACCTGATGTTCCTCCACCGTTACAACAAACTTTGTTTGTTTGGCAACTTCAACTAATAACTCCTTATCCAACGGTTTTATAGTATGCACATTTACAACCGTAGCGCTAATGTTTTTTTCTCCTAACAATTTCGCAGCCTGTAAAGCCTCCCAAACCATGTGTCCGGTTGCCACAATGGCAACATCGGAACCTTTGCAAAGCAACTGCGCTTTCCCTATTTTAACATCCTGATTTAACGGTGTGAAATTAGGCACAGGTTCTCGCCCAAACCTCACATAAATAGGCCCGTTTACATGCTCCGCAGCAGCAATAGTCAAAACCTTTGCCTGATTTGCATCGCAAGGCGAAATTACGGTCATATTCGGCAATGCCCTCATTAGGGCAATGTCTTCCAACGCCTGATGCGTTGCGCCATCGGGACCAACAGATATTCCCGCATGTGCCCCACCTATAATAACCTTTACGTTGTTATAACAAATAGACAGCCGAACCTGATCGGCAGCCCTAAATGCGGCAAATACGCTATACGTTGAGTAAACCGGTAATTTCCCCGTTAAAGCCAATCCTGCAGCAACAGCGGTAACATTTTGCTCTGCAATACCTAAGGAGAAAAAACGTTCCGGAAACTTTTCGGCAACCATGTTTAATCCTACCGAAGCAGTAATATCGGCACCAAGAATAATCAAGTTTGGATTCTTCTCGGCCAATTCCAGAATGGCCTCTCCAAATCCTAGCTTAGTTGACTTTTCTCCCAAACTAACGTACCGCATTGGTGTCTATACTTTTATAATACTCGTCTAATTCCTTCAAAAAATCTTTTGCTTGCTCCGGCGAAGGTGCTTTTCCATGCCACCTGTAATCGTCCGTAATGCTTGCAACGCCACAACCCATTTTTGTGCTGGCTATTACAACGGATGGTTTTTCCTTATATACCGAAGCCTTATCAAGTGTTGCAACCAAATCGGCTATGCAGTTTCCATTACATTGAAATACCTTCCACCCAAAAGCCTCCCACTTTGCCTGCAACGGCTCCAACTCCATCACCTTTGACGTTTTGCCATCTATTTGGCAACCATTCCTATCTACAATACAGGTCAAGTTATTCAACTTATAATGCGCTGCACTCATTGCCGCTTCCCAAACGGAACCTTCCTGCAACTCGCCATCGCCATCTACGCAATAAACCCTCCACGAAGAATTATCGATTTTACCCGATAACGCCATTCCCACGGCAA
Source organism: Bacteroidales bacterium (assembly GCA_020636845.1). Taxonomy (GTDB): domain Bacteria; phylum Bacteroidota; class Bacteroidia; order Bacteroidales; family Tenuifilaceae; genus JACJXD01. The sequence continues at coordinate 552,541 of JACJXD010000001.1, forward strand.
CGGATAAGCCCTGCCCTAACGAACCGGCAGAAAGTTCAATTCCCGGTAAGCCGTGATCCCTTCCGGGATGACCCTGAAGTCGCGAGCCTAACTGCCGAAGAGTTAATAGTTCTTCCCTAGAAAAATATCCAGAGTTCGCTAACGATGCATATAAAATTGGGGCAACATGACCAATGGAAAGAATTAACCTATCGCGATCCTTCCACTGTGGCTCGTCGGGACGATGGTTTAACGTATGCCAGTATAGCACCGCAAAAACATCGGCCAACCCCAGCGATCCGCCTAAATGGCCGGAACCCGCAACTGCCAAACTTTTAATCACATCCCCGCGCAGCAGTTTTGATATTTCGATAAGTTGCTGCAATGAGAGGCGATTCATAATTATTGAAGTGTTGGAAAGTTAATCCACTCGTTGACCAAAAAGGCTTTGGGATAATCGGAAAGTAACTGATGGTAAAACTTCTGCGCGCTTTCGCGAGAGCGAAAATCGCCTACCGATATTTTCCAGTACGGATTGTTAAAACTTTGATAAACAGGAATACCTGGATATTTCAGCAAGAAATCGGATTTTAAATCCTCGGACTGTTTTCTGGCCTGTTTCCCAAGAGCAAAAAATATTCGTATTCTATATCCGTTCATTCCGGGATTCTGTGCAGAATGAAGAATATACCGTTCCATTAGATTTGAAACAGTAGAATCCTGATAAATTCTAACCGTACCCTCTCCCGGCAAATTTTGCTGTAAGTCGCCAAATATTGAACCCGGAATTTCCTGCGAAAAACTGAAGGAAACGCCAACTAAAAGAAGAATAAAAGTTGTTGCAACTCTTTTTCTCATGGCTAAAATTTACATGGCAAAGGTAGAAAAAAATAACTAATTATCGTTTGTTTCGCCGGGAATGGTATCGTTGCTAACCGATATCCTGTTTTTATTCAATTTTAAAAACTCCGTAAAGGATTGGCGAGGTATTTTTACCTTCTTAATAATAGGAAAGCGTCCTCCTTTTATAAAACCTTCGACGGTAAGCATACTGAGTATTTTTTCGTTTTGTCCGATCAACTTTAACGCATCGGCTGCTGTTTTCAGGGTAATTTCTACAGGCACTTCGTAGTCGGCTCGGGAGTTAGCAGGAATCACAAGTTTTTGCGTACTCTTTAACTTTCCAAATTCTCTCTTGTTAAACCACGCCTTAAACTCAAATTTCTTAACAACAAGTTTTTTAGGATTGGGATTATTAATATCGAAGGTAATGTTTAAAAAAATTACGCCATCCTTCATCCCCTTAAACTTCACATCCTTTGTCCCATTTACCTCAATATTCTGAAATTTACCACAACCGGTAAAAAGTACTAATGCTAAAAAGCCAACTATAATTTTCAAGTGTTTCTTCATTCTTCGCTTAATTAATTTCACAAATATCACAACAAATGTAAATTGAAACCCTTATTAACTCTTAATTTTTTATAAATGCAGACGAAATATTTTCTCCGTTGAGATAATACGTAAGATACAAATTCCATACCACCTCAATTCTCCCTAGCCCAGCCTAACGACTTTTGTACCGCCTTTTTCCAATTACCGTAAAGCTTACTACGCAAATCGTCCTGCATTTTAGGCATAAAAACTTTTCGTCCCGGCAAGTCGGATTTAAGATCCGTTTTGTCATAAAAACCAACGCCTAGCCCAGCCATCATTGCAGCCCCCAGCGCAGTTGCCTCGGTAATAGCTGGCCTATAAACCGGAATGTCCAATATGTCGGACTGAAACTGCATTAAAAACTCGTTTGCCGAAGCACCGCCGTCCGCCTTTATCTTTTTTATGACTATTCCCGAAGCGTTAGACATTAACTCAACAATATCTCTTGTTTGATAAGCAATGGATTCTAACGTCGCACGAGTAATATGCGCAGCAGTAGTTGCCTGAGTTATTCCAATTAAAACCCCTCGCGCATACATATCCCAGTATGGCGCTCCAAGTCCCGAAAACGCCGGAACAAGGTATAGTCCCATTGAATCCTCAACAGAACGAGCCAACTTTTCCGTTTCTTCTGCGGTTTTAATCAAACCCAAACCATCCCGCAACCATTTTACCGAAGCACCCGCAATAAAAACACTACCTTCGAGCGCATACACAGGCTTATCGTCGATTTGCCAAGCTACGGTTGTAAGCAAACCATCGTCGGAGTGAGTAATGTTCTCCCCAATATTCATCAACATAAAGCAGCCTGTCCCGTAAGTATTTTTCAACTCTCCGGGTTCAAGGCATCGCTGACCGAAAAGTGCAGCCTGCTGATCGCCCAACATCCCGGTAATAGGAATTGAATACCCATTAAATAAACTTGGAAGTGTTTCGCCAAAATATGAATTGGATGGTTTTACCTGTGGTAAAATAGATTCCGGAATGTTAAAGTAGTTCAAAATATCACGATCCCAATCCATACTATAAAGATTGAACAGCATGGTTCGCGAAGCATTGCTCACATCTGTGGCATGAACCTTTCCTCCTGTCAACTTCCACAAAAGCCATGTGTCTATTGTTCCAAAAGCCAACCGACCATTATCGGCCATTTGTCTGGCTCCCGGAATATTTTCCAAAATCCAGTTCAACTTGGTTGCCGAAAAATACGAATCGATTACTAAGCCCGTAACTTTTTTAATATGCGATGCTATTGGGTTATTTCGAATAGAATCGCACAACGGAGCCGTTCTCCTATCCTGCCATACAATTGCATTATGAATAGGACGACCCGTTTCCCTATCCCAAACAACCGTTGTTTCGCGCTGGTTTGCAATTCCAATGGCTGCAATAGCCAAAGGGTTTATGTCCAACTTACCAATTAGCTGTTTAGCCACCTTTATTTGCGAAGTCCAAATTTCTTCTGCATTATGTTCCACCCAACCATCCATCGGGTAATACTGGCTAAATTCCAACTGTTCCATTCCTAACTGCTGCTGATAGCGATCGAATAGAACAACCCGGGAACTTGAGGTCCCTTGATCGAACGATAGTATATACTTTTTATCCATATCTCTAAAGATAAAAAAAGCCACGTAATTATACATGGCTACTATATATGAATTTAGAATGTTTTACTCTTCCATTTCGCTCATCAACTCATCGGTTAACTCAAGGTTGTGGTAAACGTTTTGTACATCGTCGTTATCCTCAACCTCTTCAACCAACCTGAGAAATTTCATGGCAGTTTCTTTATCTAACGTTTTGGTATCATTAGGTACTCGCTGCAAACTGGCATTTTCAACTTCAACATTAAGTTCTTCCAACTTCTTGTTCATCTTCCCAAAATTCTCCATGTCGGTTGTAATAACATAAAAATCGCCGTCGTCTTCAATGCTTTGAGCCCCTGCATCGATAAGGTCAAGTTCAACCTCATCCATGTTCATTTTTCCCTTCTCGATAGTAAAAATTCCTTTACGCTCAAACAAAAACGAAAGAGACCCGTTTGTTCCCAAATTACCACCACGTTTTGTTAACGTTGACCGAACAGAACTAATAGTACGGTTGTTATTGTCGGTTAAGCATTCAACAAAAATTGCTATACCTCCCGGCCCATAACCCTCAAAGGTTAATTCGCTTAAATTTCCCGGATCTTTCTCAGCTTTAGAAATGGCACGTTGAATATTATCCTTAGGCATATTTACACCCTTGGCATTATTAATAGCCATACGCAACCGTGGATTTCCGTCGGGATCGCTTCCTCCCTCTTTAACAGCAACTGAAATTTCCTTTATTATTCTGGAGAACTCCTTTGAACGCTTTGCATCAAGAGCTCCTTTTTTCCGTTTAATAGTTGACCATTTATTATGTCCTGACATACTCTGTTTTTTTATTTCTACATAACTGCAAAGGTAACTGCTTAAAGGATGTTATCAAAATTTTTAAATCTAAAGTTTAGATTCATAATAGTACAACACTAATTTGTTCACGATAAATAATTTATCATAATTTTATTCATTCCAAAGAATACTAAAAATGATGTTCCAATCTATTTGCTAACTTTGCAAAAATTTAGGATAAAATGGATTTTTACGCAGAAGACGCAAATATATTCGAAGGCTTTAACTCCGATACATCCGACAATCGGCAAAAAGTTTACATTGAAACTTATGGCTGCCAAATGAATGTTAACGACAGCGAGGTTATTGCTTCAATACTAACTACAAACGGTTATGCCATAACCAGCAACATTCATGATGCCGATGTTATTCTCATTAATACTTGTTCCATTAGGGAAAATGCCGAAGTTCGTGTTTTTGGTAGGATTGATTTATTTGGTCAGATAAAAAAGAATAAACCATCGGTGCTTATTGGCGTTTTGGGTTGTATGGCCGAAAGGCTCAAAAAGCAACTTCTTGAACAGAAAAAAGTGGTTGATGTTGTTGTTGGCCCTGATGCATACCGTGAACTGCCCATTTTACTCCGAGCCGCTGAAGAAGGACAAAAAGGAGTAAACGTTCTCTTATCGCGCGAAGAAACATACGCCGACATTAGCCCTGTACGTTTAGATAAAAATGGCGTTTCCGCCTTTGTCTCTATTATGAGAGGCTGCAACAACATGTGCTCATACTGCGTTGTTCCCTACACCAGAGGTGCAGAAAGGAGCCGTGACCCCAAAAGCATAGTAAGAGAAGTTGAAGAACTCGTAAAGGACGGATATAGGGAGGTTACCCTTTTAGGACAAAATGTAAACTCGTACAGATGGGAAGAAAGCAAAGGCATGATTAAGCATTTTGTAAACTTTTCCGATTTACTGGAAATGGTTGCCTTAATTAACCCATCGCTTCGTGTTCGCTTTTCTACCTCGCATCCAAAGGACCTTACAAACGACGTTTTGTACACCATGGCTATGTACGAAAATATTTGTAACCATATTCACCTTCCCGTTCAATCCGGTTCTTCACGAATTTTAAAGTTGATGAACCGAAAATATACTCGCGAAGATTATTTAGCAAGAATTTCGGCTATTCGGGAAATTATTCCCGATTGCGCAATATCAACAGATATTATTACCGGTTTTTGTACCGAAACCGAGTTGGATCACGACATGACCCTTAGCTTAATGCAAGAGGTAGGTTTCGACTTTGCCTACATGTTTAAATATTCCGAAAGACCTAACACCAAAGCCGCACGGTTATTATCCGATGATGTCCCCGAAGAGGTTAAAACAAGAAGACTCACGGAAATTATAGAACTGCAAGGAAAACTTTCCGAACAAAGTAAGCGCAACGACATTGGCAAAAGTTACGAAGTGCTAATTGAAGGCGTGTCGAAAAAATCGCAGGACGAATTTTACGGAAGGACTACCCACAACAAGGTTGTGGTATTTCCAAAAGGCAATCACAAAATCGGAGAGTTTGTTTTTGTTGAAATATTGGATTGTACTCCGGCAACGCTCATTGGTAAAATAGTTAACGAATAGTTAACTAACTCTTACCAACCGAGCCATATAAAAGCCGTCGTATCCGGTCGTAGGGTAAAGGGTTTGTTCTTTATCCAACTTAAAATTGCTGTGTAAATCCAGAAATTGTTGTACTTGCTTTTCGTTTTCCGAAGGCAAAATACTACAGGTTGAATATACCAACTTACCTCCAACTTTAACCATTTTTGAATATCCGCTTAAAATATCCGCTTGAATTTTTTTCAATTCGTTAACGGCGTTTAGCGTTAATCTCCATTTTGCATCGGGGTTTCGGCGAAACACGCCTGTTCCCGAACACGGAGCATCAATTAAAAGCCTATCGGCGGTTCCTGCGAGCCGCTTCACAACTTTCGACGATTCTATTTCACGTGTTTCCACAATAGAAACTCCAGCTCTACGTCCTCTTCTTCGTAATTCTTCCAACTTCCACGCAGCAGTATCCAGAGCAACAATTCTTCCTTTATTTCCCATTAAACTGGCTAAGTGTAAGGTTTTCCCTCCATTTCCCGCACATGCGTCAATCACCCTCATTCCCGGAACAACCTCCAAAAATTCCGAAACTTGCTGCGAGGAATAATCTTGTTGCTCGAACCATCCTTGCTTAAATAATCTTGATGCAAATATGTTTGCCTTACTAACCAAATGAATTGCATCGGAATCGCCTAATGCTTCTACCTTATAACCCTCGCGTTCCAGTTCGTTTAAAAGAATATCCCTTGTACAATGAATTCTATTGGCTCTAAGAATTTGAGAAGCCGGAGCCGTTAGTGTCTCGAACTCCTTTTCCATTTTATCGCCTAACTCTTCATATGCCAATTGATCTAGCCAGTCAGGAATTGAAAGGCGTATAGCCCTTTTATGCGACAAACGTTTAAAGGCCTCTTGCGTTTTAACCTTAAAATTCTTCGTTATTCCTTCGGCAAATGCTTCGTTTCCAAATAACACACGATACACATCAATTGCCGTTTCGTAATTAAAACTTTTGCTCCCAAAGCAATCATCACTCACACTTTTAAGTAATCGCCACCACTGAACCATTCCATGTAAGGTTTCTACATAAAATGATTTCTGATTTTGGTGCCAACCGTTACCTGTTTTTAGCCAATAAGCGATTGTTTGGTCAAGCATTCTGCCATCTTCAAAAATATCCTTTAAACTATCGGAAAGTATTATGTGAAAAGTATCTGTCATCGAATACAAGTTTATTATACATTTACTGGGACAAAGTTAGTTCAATAAAAGTACAAACCTTCACAAAAAAACAAAAAAGGGACTGTTTGTATAACAGCCCCTTTACAGAATTTTTTATACCATTACATTAGTTTTCCTTCGAACTCAGATTTTACAGAACCGTCCTCGTTAAACCATCCCGGTAGTCCGTAAAACGAACCTTTTTGCCCTGGCTGGTGGTACTTTACAACCGATTTATCGTACTTGGTAAGACGTGTTAGATTTGTTGATATTGCCATCCGAACTCTATCCTTATCGCTTTCATCAATTCCCAACTTTTCCATAGCAGCAAGGGTTATAGAGTTGGCCAACATAAAACTCTTTTTCGAACCTAAAACTTCATTTATTAAGTCGATCCATTTAACCTTGTCTTCCCCTTTTCCCTTTTTAATAGGTTTTCTTAAAGAAGATGATTTTGGTTTACGACCACGTTTTTTAGGAACAGCCAATTCTGTCTTTACCTTTGGTTTACGACCGCGTTTTTTAGGTTCCTTTTTTACTTCAACGGCATCTGTTTCAATCCTTACTTTTGGCTTACGACCACGTTTTTTAGGAGCAGGTTTATTTCCCATTTCCTGCGAAGCCACTTCATTTTGAGGCATTTCGACTTTTTTCAGAATCGACTGTAAACTTTCGATTCTGCGCTGAGCTCTATCAATTTCGGTTTGATAAAGATCGATTAGATCGTCAACCTCTTTTTGGGTAAGTTTAATTTGTTTCATTGATTTTATCTTTACGTTATGGTTAATTGGTTTTCAAAAATAAGAATAAACTAAAAATTGAACGAACTTATAAATAATTTTAAAATTGTTTAATACTAATTTGAAATTCAAATAAATGCAAATAAACTATTTTTTTTCAATTATTCAATAATTTTGACACTATTTAATTATCATTCCTTTAATTAGTTGCAACAAAAATTAAGCAATTAATGAAAACAAACCATCAAATTTTTGATGAAATAATTAAAATTGAAAATGAAAGTATAAATATGTAGTACAACAAAAAGTTGTTTAATTTGTTGACAAGCAAATAAAAAAACAACTAAAATAAAAAATTGAACCTTTTAAATTTTCTTACTATAACGTTGTTCTTTTCATTTTAACAAAACCTGATAAATCTCATAAAACAACATAATTCCTGCAAAATTCTTTTTTTTATATACTTTTGCCAAACTATTTAACGACTGTTTTAAAACATGAATGCAAATTACTAAAAATGAACTCCATAAACAACAATATCAAAGTAATAGGATTTGACGCCGATGATACATTATGGGATAACGAACCGTTTTATAGGGAAACCGAGGCGGAATTTTGCAATTTATTGAAAAATTATATGCCATCGGAAAAATTGAACGAGGAACTTTTTAAAACAGAAATCAACAACCTTGGCACTTATGGTTATGGAATAAAGGCATTTACACTTTCACTAATTGAAACAGCCATTAGAATATCCGACGGAAAAGTTAATGCCAAAACAATTAACGGCATTATTGAACTTGGGAAAAAACAACTGCAACAACCAGTAAAATTACTTAGCAACGTTAAAAATGTTTTGGAAGAACTAAAATCGGACTTTACGTTAATTGTTGCAACTAAAGGAGATTTACTCGATCAGGAAAAAAAACTTCAAAAATCCAATCTTACAGGCTATTTTCGCAAAGTTGAAGTAATGAGCGAAAAAAAAGAAAATAACTACCTCAACATCATTCATCGTTTGGACATTGCTCCCAACGAATTCATGATGGTAGGAAATTCGCTAAAATCGGATGTTATTCCCGTACTAAACATTGGCGGTTACGGAGTTTTTGTACCTTACCATACAACATGGCTCCATGAACATGCCGACGAAAACGAGATTCAGAACGAAAATTTCATTAAAATTCTCTCCATTGCTGAATTACCAACACTATTAAAAAAGAAGTAAAACTCATCGTCCTTTCTATTAAGTCGTAAGGTAAAAACATCGAATCAATAAGTCAAAATATAAAACCCTATAGCACAATTAATAAATAATTATTTTTCGAATCATTCTAAATTACCATTGTCTAAAGAAGTGCAATAAGCATTTTGTCTGTTTTTCAACTCCTTAAACAATCAATTACCGAACTGTTAAAACTTTCTTGATTTTTTTTTGATTTTATTGATATTAGTCATATTTTTGCAAGGAACAAACTAACTAAACTCAATAGAAATGAAAAAGTTTGCACTTTTATTAATGGCTGCCGGAATGATTTCAATGGTTGCTTGTAAGTCTGCTCCTAAACAAGAAGAAGCTACAGATGAAACCGCAGTAGAAAAAGTTGACACTGCTGCTCAAGCTGAAACTCCTGCTGCCGACACAGCTGCTGTTGATTCAACTGTTAACGCACAGTAAGCATTTCGTAAAGAAATTAAAAATCCGGATTAAAAATCCGGATTTTTTTATGTCCTATTTTTTAATTGATATTTGCAATTCATCTAATTGTCGCTGACTTATACTTGCAGGAGAATCAATCATAACGTCCTTACCCGCATTATTTTTAGGAAAAGCAATATAATCCCTAATAGAATCACTTCCTCCAAACAAAGAGCAAAGTCTGTCGAAACCAAAAGCAATACCTCCATGAGGTGGAGCTCCATATTTAAAAGCATTTAGTAAGAACCCAAATTGTCTCTCGGCTTCCTCTGGAGTAAAACCTAAACTCTTAAACATTTTTTGCTGTAGCTCTCTATCCGCAATTCTGATTGAGCCGCCACCAACTTCAACGCCATTAATTACCATATCGTAAGCATTAGCACGCATAGCACCCGGATCGGTTTCGAAAAGAGGTATATCCGCTATAACAGGCGAAGTAAACGGATGATGCATTGCAAAGAAGCGTTTTTCTTCCTCGTCCCACTCCAATAACGGAAAATCTACTACCCATAAAGGTGCAAATACATCCTTCGATCTTAAGTTTAAACGAGTCCCCATCTCCAACCTTAACTCACACAATGCTTCCAATGTTTTCTTTCGTGGGCCCGACAAAATTAAAATCAAATCACCAGACTTAGCTTCCATTTTCTTTGCAACCTTTTCTAAATCTTCCGCAGCATAAAATTTGTCAACAGACGATTTAAAAGTACCATCTTCGTTATACTTAATGTAAACCATACCACTAGCACCCACTTGTGGCCGTTTTACAAACTCGGTAAGTTCATCAAGTTGCTTACGGGTGTAAGCAGCACAACCAGGAACACAAATTCCCCCAACGTACTCTGCATTGTCGAAAATACTGAATCCTTTTCCCTTTAAGACATCGCTAAGTTCCATAAACGTCATTCCAAAACGCAAATCGGGCTTATCTGAACCGTACAATTCCATTGCCTGAGCATAGGACATACGTTGAAACGGCTTTTCAAATTTAATTCCCTTAACAACTTCGAAAAGAAACTTAACCATCCCTTCAAAAATATCCAGAATATCGTCCCGTTCCACAAACGACATTTCACAATCTATTTGCGTAAACTCTGGCTGCCTATCGGCTCTTAAATCCTCATCACGAAAGCATTTAACTAGTTGAAAATACCTATCGAATCCGGAAACCATTAAAAGCTGCTTAAAGGTCTGTGGTGATTGAGGCAACGCATAAAACTTACCGGGATGCATACGCGAAGGAACAACAAAGTCTCTTGCTCCCTCAGGCGTTGAATTGATTAAAAAAGGCGTTTCTATTTCGATAAAGTTTTGTCCATCCAAATACTTCCGCGTTTCCTGAGCAATTCTATGCCTTAATAGCAAAGCATTCTTAACAGGATTCCTACGCAAATCCAAGTATCTAAACCTCATGCGCAACTCATCGCCACCATCGGTTTCGTCCTCAATGGTAAAAGGCGGTACTTCCGATTTATTAAGTACTTTAATACTTTGAACCCTAAGTTCAATTTCGCCAGTATCTATTTTAGCATTTTTACTTGCCCGTTCAACAACTTCGCCGGCAACCTGAACAACAAATTCACGACCAAGTTGCGATGCTTGATTTTTTAATTCATCGCTACTTTTGTCGTCTATCACAACCTGAGTAATACCATACCTGTCCCGGATATCGATAAAAGTCATTCCGCCAAGATTACGAATTCGTTGAACCCATCCGCTCAACGTAGCCTTTTTCCCTAAATCGGTAATTCTTAATTCGCCGCATGTGTGAGTTCTAAACATACCTTTGCTGTTTAATTTTGCTAATATTTAAGTAATTTTATGCTTCAAACTAATAAACTATAAGAAAAATTTATTAACCTGCGAAGGTAAAAAATAAAAACGATAACAAGTATTCGGGCATCATTTTTGAAATTTAAGACTATAATATTTTACACATAGAATTTTCGGATGGATAACAATCATGAAAAATACATGAGAGAAGCCTTAAAAGAGGCGGAAAAGGCGTTAGTTAAAGATGAAGTGCCTATTGGAGCCGTGGTTGTTTGGAATAATAAAATCATTTCGCGCGGCCATAACCTTACCGAAACGCTTAACGACCCTACCGCCCATGCCGAAATGCAGGCTTTAACCGCTGCTTCAAATTCCTTTGGAGGTAAATACTTGGATCAGTGTACAATGTATGTTACCGTAGAACCATGTCCTATGTGTGCAGGAGCAATGTACTGGGCTCATCTTGGCTCTTTGGTTTTCGGTGCAACCGACCCTAAAAGAGGATTTAGACTAATTTCGAACAACATACTTCACCCTAAAACCGTTATAACATCTGGAATACTGGAAAAAGAATGCTCCAAATTAATATCAGATTTTTTTAAGAAAAAAAGAAGTTAGTATATCTACATTTCTAAATATTTTGTATTAAAGTTTTAAAAAATTATTTTTGACAAAACTAATTTTGAAACAACCTAAAAAATCAAGTAGTATGAAGGCAAAAGTTTTAGTATTATTACTAACCGTGTTGGCGTTTAGCGCATTTTCGCAGACAAAGAAAGAAGCTTACGATGCTTATAACAATGCCGTAAGCACATACAAGCAAAACCCAAAGGGTGCTTTGGACGATTTAAACAAATCATTGGATATTTGTAAACAACTTGGTGAAGACGCAGACGAAGTTAGGGTTGCCGTTGAAGGATTAATACCTTCCGTTTACTTTCAACAAGCAATGGTTTCATATAAACAAAAAGATCTTCAGGGTACACTAGATAATCTTGAAAAAGCAAAAGAAACTGCCTTGCAATATGAAAACAATTCTATTGTAGATAGAGTCGATAAAACCATCCCAAAACTTTACAACGTAATGGGAAATAGCAAGTTCAAAGAAGATAAGTTTGATGAAGCCATTAAAAATTACTCGAAAGCTATTGCCATTAACCCCGATTATGTCGATCCATATGTAGGATTAACACTCTCGTACGAAAAAATGGGTAATGACGACAAGATGATTGAAACCCTAAATAAAACCATCGAAATTGCTGAAAAAAATAACAATGCTGAAGTTTTAAGCAACACTAAAATTAAGGCTAAAGCATTTTATCTTAAAAAAGCAGACGAGGCTCAAAAAGAAAAAAAATACGATGAGGTTGTTGCCTTGCTTGACGATGCCATTAAGTATGACGAATACGATACCGACATATACAGGCTAATGGCTATTAACTACAACAGGCTTGAACGTTGGGAAGAAGGCATCACTGCTGCATCAAAAGCATTAGAATTAAGTAAAGGCACTGCCGATCAAAAAGCAGAACTTTACTTTTTATTGGCAACTGCTTACCAAAACAGCAATAAGGTTAACGAAGCTTGCGAAGCATATAAAAATGCGTCGTACGGAGCATTCAAACCTAATGCCGATTACCAGATTAAACAACTCAAATGTCAGTAATAAACATTTTGATATTACCTTTGTAGGGCTGCTTTTAGCAGCCCTTTTTTAATTATAAATCGATGGTAAATTATCCTAGCATTGTTTTTTCCGACGTTGATGGAACTCTTTTGAACAAAGAAAGAAGGCTTTCGTTTTTAACAACTAAAACCATACACACTATTGCACAAGAATACCATACTCCCTTTGTTATGGTTACCGCTCGAATGCCCAAAGGAGTTTATCATTTTTACCGTCAATTAAACCTTAACTCTCCTGTTATCTGCTATAACGGGGCGCTTATCCTGAAAAATTATGGGAGTAGCATTTTCGAAAAAAACGACATTCTTTACACTACATCCATAGAATACAACGAAGCCCTCTCAATTTACCATGTTGCAAGTAATTTGGATTTACATTTTGGAATATTCAACAACAACAGTTGGAATGTTAACAAGCCCGACTTTTGGACTTCTCGCGAAGAGAATAATACTGGAACAAAGGCAACCATTAATAAGAATATCGACGAGTATATTGATACCCTCAAATTACAGAACTTGCCCATTCATAAAATAATGGTAATGGGCGAAAAAGTTGCCTTGGATAAATTGATAAAAGAAACCCAGAACTGTAACATTTCCAGCGCTAGTTTTTATCGCTCGAAGGATACGTACCTCGAAATTACACCTTCGAAAGTAAATAAGGCTAAGGCCTGCAATTTGGTACTAAGCAGCCTGAACCTTAAAGCCGAAAATTCGTTGGCTTTTGGCGATAATGTTAACGATGTTGAAATGCTACTTGAAATGGGAAGCGGCTTTGCAATGGGAAACTCTCCCTTAAATGTAAAAAAAGTTGTTGGACAAGTTGCACCTTCCAATGTTGACGATGGTGTTGCTTTTACAATAAAAAAAATATTCAACGTTTAATAAAAATGGTAGCCTTAGAACTGCTTGCGCCTGCAAAAAATGTAGAAATTGGAATTGCCGCCATTACACACGGTGCCGATGCCGTTTACATTGCCGCAGATAAATTTGGTGCTCGCGAGAAAGCGGGAAACTCCATTTCCGATATAGAAAAACTTGTTCGATTTGCCCATCAATTCTATGCAAAGGTTTACGTTACTGTAAATACCATACTATTTAATAACGAACTTAACGATGCAAAAAGTCTCATCGACAATTTATATAACATTGGTGTTGATGCTATAATTATTCAGGACTTAGCGATTGTTCAAATGGATATTCCTCCAATTCCATTACATGCAAGCACACAAATGCACAACATCTCTCCCGATAAAATTAACTTTTTAGAATCCGTCGGTATAAACAGGGTGGTACTACCCCGAGAACTAACGCTGGAAGAAATTTCGACTTATAGGGAAAAAACAAATGTTGAACTCGAATTTTTTATTCACGGAGCATTATGCGTTTCGTATAGCGGACAGTGCTATTTTAGCCAAGAAATTACGGAGCGAAGCGCAAATCGAGGAGTTTGCGCTCAACCGTGTAGATCAACTTATAATTTGGTAGATGCCGATGGAAAGATTATTGTAAAAAACAAACACCTCCTATCGTTAAAGGATTTAAACCTTAGTAAAAGAATTGACGACTTAATTGACAGCGGTATCACCTCATTCAAAATAGAAGGCAGGCTTAAAGATATTGGCTATGTAAAAAATATAACGGCCTACTACAACAATTTAATAAACAAAGCAATTAGTAACCGAAGTGGGTATAAACGATTATCCTCCGGAATTTGTCAGTATTTCTTCGAACCAGATCCTGAACGCAGTTTTAACAGGGGATTTTCGGAACATTTTATTGGCGGAAGAGTACAAAATCAATCCAGCTTCAACACTCAAAAATCGTTGGGAAAATTCATAGGTTCAGTTAAAACTGTTGAAAATGATTTTATATCGATTAACTCTCCCGAAAAAATTCACAACGGCGATGGGTTGTGCTATTTCAACAAATCAGGTGTATTAAACGGATTTCTTGTAAACAAATCCGAAAACGGTAAAATATTTCCCAATGCACCAATAAAAGGAATTGAAGTCGGCTCCAAGGTTTTTCGAAACTTCGATATCAACTTCGAAAATACTTTAAAAGGAAACAGCGCCACCAGAAAAGTCAATGTTGACATTACTGTTAGCGGTTCTAATACCAACCTGACTTTTTACGCTACAGACGAAAACAAAAATTCCGCATCAGTGCAAATTGATGATAGTTTTGAAGTTGCCCAAAATTCAGCAAATGCCATTAGTCTGATAAAAAATCAACTTAAAAAATCGGGTGATACAATTTTCAGTATAAAAAATATAACAGTTTCCGACGATTATACACCCCTATTTATTCCTACTTCTCGGTTAAACGAAATTAGACGAAATCTCCTTTCGGAACTCTTAGTTGAACGCATTAAAAATGTACCAACTATAAAAAGAATTTCCAAAGAAATAAAACAGCCTTACCCCGAAAGTACGATAAACTTTACAGGTAACGTTTCGAATAATTTAAGCGAACAATTCTACAAAGATCATGGTGCTAGAGTTGTTGAACCGGCATTTGAACTTGCAAAACCTAAATCGGGAAATTACGCCATAATGACAACAAAGTATTGTATAAAGTACGAGTTAGGTCTTTGCCCTACAAATCAAAATGCTAAACCAACCAAAGCATTATTCCTTGAAGATAATCATCATAGATATCCTTTGGAATTTGACTGTAAATTATGTCAAATGAAGGTTTTAAATCCAAAATTAAATAAGTAATTTGTTCTTACTAAATCGAAGTATAAATGTACAAGCATATAGCTCCAGAAATTTGGGATAATTACGAACTTATCGATAGCGGAAATGGTGAAAAACTAGAAAGATTTGGTTCGCAAGTTCTGGCTCGCCCCGAACCTCAGGCTCTTTGGGATAAAAAGTTAAACCCGCAAGAATGGCAACAAAAAGCCAATGCATACTTCATCAAAAAAAAGGGAAGCCACGAAAAAGAAAACGAATGGGGAGAATGGAAGTTAAAGCCAAAAACCTTAGAGCAATGGACTATAGATTACAACTTAGGAGACTCTAACCTGAAATTTAGGTTAGGATTAACAAACTTTAAACACGTAGGAATTTTCCCTGAACAAGCATCGAATTGGAATTTTATTTACTCCACAATAAAAAAACAATATCAACCGAATTATAGTGTATTAAACCTTTTTGCCTATACAGGAGGGGCCTCGTTAGCGGCAAAAGCCGCAGGCGCAACTGTAACTCATGTCGATTCCGTTAAGCAAGTAGTAAATTGGGCAAGGGAAAACATGGAACACTCCAACCTCAGCGATATTAGATGGATTGTTGATGATGTTGTTAAATTTGTAAATCGTGAGGTAAGACGGGGAAACAAGTACAACGCAATAATTCTTGACCCTCCGGCATACGGTCGAGGAACAAATGGCGAAAAATGGATTCTTGAAGAAAATATTCTCGATTTGCTAAAACAATGCCAGGAACTTCTGTTAAATAATAACGGATTTGTTTTATTGAATCTTTACTCAATGGGGTTTTCTCCAACCATAGCAGAAAATTTGGTAAATTCTGTTTTTAACGTTAAAAGCATAGAGTCCGGGGAACTTTGCGTTATCGATTCATTTGGCAGGCAACTACCCCTAGGCATTTTTTCCAGAGCAATTATTTAATTAGATAAAGAAATAAATACCGAGCTTTTAGCCAAGTAAGACAAACTTGTCAATTATATTTTCAGTTTACTCATATAATTTATTACATTTGCAAATGTTGGCAAATTTTATTATATTCATAGTTTACGGCAAAAAACATTAAAATGAACCCATTGCACATAAAAGGAACTAGTCAATATCCAACAATCACACTTGACAAGGAATCCAAAATGTTCTTTTTCTCAGGTAATTCGTTACCCGAAGACGCAAAGGCATTTTATGAGCCAGTATTGGCATGGATTGACGAATATTCAAAAGCACCAAATCCCGAAACTGTTATACGTTTTAGAATGGTTTACTATAACACGCCCAGTTCCAAACTTCTTTTTCAAATTCTGAAACGATTCGAAAAACTCACATTGTTAGGTAGTAATGTTTCCGTTATATGGGAGTATAACGAAGACGACATTGACATTAAAGATGCGGGAAGGGATTTAGCTCAAAGTATTAAAGTTCCATTTAAATTGGAATCATACAAAGAATAAAAAAGGCCTTGATTAAGGCCTTTTTTATTACCAATCGGTAGTATAACTTTGATTGTACATTTTATAGGTTTTTAACTCTCCCGTAGCATCGGAGCGGTAATAAATATAACCTGAAATCATTGCTAACGATTTCCCGCTTGTTGAAGTATCTGCAATTTTTATGCTCTGGTCAATGTTCAACTTAAGATTATGATTTCCTTTCCCTTGGAAACTTTGACCAATATTGTCTATTATCACAGGAGGTAACCCCTTCCATTCTAAAACAACTTTTTCTACTGTAAATGGTGAGTTATATTTTGAAATAACTGTTAAATCCAACAAAGCGCCAACAACATTCTCTTCATCTTTGGATATTGCCGTTAAATGAAGCGGATCGCTAACATATATCGAAGCCTTGTTTTCTGCAATATCAAAGTAAAATGGCTTTTTAACTGTTACTCCGGCAAATGTATATTTAACCAAAATGTTGTTCTCAGGATCTTCGTAACAGTTTTCGTAATCGTATTTTATGGTTACATTACTCTTATTATTAATAATAGAGGTAACCCTTGCACATTCGGATTTTACATTAGGCTTTTTTGATGTTGAAATCCGCCTATCGCCCAAGCGTAAATAGTAAACCAACTCGCCTAAACTACCCTCATCTTCAACAAGTTCAATTGAGTTTAGTAAAGATTTATACCTTGTAATACCAAGATTACACTGGTCCACACGACCATCCATAAAATAATCCTTAAGCGATTTTAACTCGGCAATATTCTTTTCTATTTGTTCAACACTTTCAACAGTTTCAACCTGAGCAAGCAAACTGTCTAACTGCTCGGTAAGTTGTCTGTCACGAAACTTAAAATCGGATACCAACTTCTTAAGTTCAAACTCAGGAAATGGATATTTTAGGTGATAAATAAAGTAAACCGATTTATCTTTCCGTTGATGTTTTTCCCAATAAAATTCTTCGACTTTTGATATAGATATACCTTGCAAAAACGGGACTTTACCTGATTGTGTGCTTGTAGAAGTAGCAAACTTTTCAAGAAAAATATTTACATTATTATTGTAATTAGCTTCTTCCTTCTTGATTTCGGAAGACGACTTTACATTTTCGGCTACCGAAGAAACTATTAACTTTTTTACATTTGTAAGAGCATCTTGCTGTGCTGCTTGTGCATCGGGGCCTGTGCCGGTTACAATAATATAATCCTTCTCTAATCCGTTAACCCATTTGGGTTGCCTGCCACTTTTTTCGAGCAACTTATCCTGCGAATAACTAGTAAATGCTATACATGCAGTTACTAATAGTAAAAGGAATTTTTTCACGAGAAAATATTTTAATTAAGTAAATGAAAACAGTCAGAAAATTTTCGCTTTTCAATAAAGGAACTCTAATTTATTAATGGCAAACAAGTAAGTAGAGTTCTCGGAAAAATCAACAAATAAAAACTCTTAAAGTTTTTCTCTTTTTATGGAATAAAAATCAGCAACCCTTGTGTGGGTTGCTGATTTAAGTTACAACATTTTATTGTTGATCTTTTGCTAACTTGTCCATTTCTTCGTTAAATACTTGCTCGAATTTCATCTTGTCGTAGTCAAGTTTTAACTTATCGTCCTTCGAAATACGATCCTTAATGTTATTCAAAACTTCATCCTTAGCAACTTCCAAAGCTTGGAAAACTTGATATTTTCCTTCTTTTTGGAATGTTTTGCTACAAGCAACAGCAACATTGTTGAGCTGTTGATTGATGACTTCACGAGTCATTTGATCGAATTTCTGTTCAAATTCCGAAGCTTCACCAATTTGACGTTCGTTAATATACCTGTCGGCAACCGATTTCATGGTTGTGCTAATGCTTCTGGACAAGTTTGTTTGAGCATCAATACGAGCTTTACTTTTAGCAGTACTCAAATCCATGCTTATACCATTACCTGTGCCACGAAAATATTTAGCATCGGAATGATATTCATCGTCGTTACAAGGTAAGTTAACTTCCTTACCAAGACCATTGTCAGTTGCTTTTTTAGAACCACCACAACTAGCCAGCATAAAAGCAAATGCAAATGCGCTAACAACTAATAATGTACTTTTCATTTTCATAACATATAGATTTAGGGTTTAACTTAAATAATAAATTGTTTTACTTGTTATTGCCAAATTTCGTGCCAAATTACTTTTTATATAACCAGGACCAATCCCAATTAAAGTGTTGTGCAGCGCCCCAATAAGCCCAAGAGATTGCAACTTCTTTACCTGCTTGAATCATCATTTTGTCCTTTTCAACAGAATCGTCGTACTGTTTCATTTTGAAATCCCAAACATTGGCACCATCGGCCAGTTGTTTCTGTTTAATTTCCTCAACAAGCTGAACAGCATCGTTGTAACATTCCATATCAGGAGTGATTTTACCAAGAAATTCAGCAGCCTTATCGGTATTCATGTTAGCCCAAGCGGCTTTTGCACCTGCCATATACTCGGTACATTTATAGTTTGCATACTGCTGATAAATTTCCGTTGAAAGATCCATACTCTTATCAAAGCACTCACGACAAACATCGGGAACCGAGAGTAAAATGTACAAAGCCTCTTCGTACTTTTTCTGACCAGCTAAAGCCTGTGCACCTTTTAAAACCACATCGCATTGCGAATTGTAATATTCAATTATTTTCTCTTTCCCTTTTTCAACAAATCCTCTAAACTGACCTGCCTTTACGTTTACGCCCTTTAAAGCTTGAATAAATGCTTTATCTTCAGTTTGTCCAACACCCTTAACAGTAATGCTGGTTTGGCTAAAGATATTTTGGCTAGCAGCATCAACAATGTAAAAAGTTACTTCCAAATTCAAAGCCTGCATTGGAGGCGCTGTTGGAGTAATTTCCTTGCTAAGAACCGTAACTAAAGGAACTATACAAAAACGAGGGTTCTCTGCACTAGCACCCAAACCGTTTTGAGTTGCTACTTGGCTCATTTTATTTACAAGCATTTGTTTAGCTCCTTGTGGAATTCCCTCTGCCTGATCGGGAACCAATGCAGCAAGTGCAATGCGTCCTAAATCGTCGGTTTTCCCTTGGCTATTTTGAGCTACCGCGCCATAACTAAACGCAAATAACCCCAACAGCGCTAAAACAACTATCTTTTTCATGTCTTATACTTTAAATTATTTTTCACCTAAAATAAGCCAAGCCTCGCCCAAACCTCTTAAGTACAACTTAGACGGAACTCCTAAGTCCTTAAGATATTTCGACAAATCTCTAACAAACGAACGGGTATCGACTGCGCGAGAACGTCCCTTATCATCGGTTTTCATCATAGGAATACGAACCTGTTCGAATTTCATAAAGTTTTCGGTAGCATCTGAAAGGTTGAAACGACCTTCAACACAATTATCGTAAAACCAATCCTCTATGATCTCGGATAGTTCTTTGCCATCATCACCAAATTCCGATTCTAATGTTTCTCCCCAGTTTGTCCAAACCCTAATTTGTACTTTAACCTCACGTCCTTTGGCAAACATATCCTCGAAATGACTCATCAATCCAGCATTGAAATTATCCATTTGGCTAATTACCGCCTCTTCCAATAAAAGTTCCGGAGAAGCTGCTGTTGAAGGACTTCCTGCTCCTGCTACACCCGATACTTGCTTTGCGGTATATGCATCCAAGCCCTTTAGGTTAAAAACAATGTACTTTTGTGGCCCTTGACGTTTAATATCGAAATCCAAGTCCAAAATGATATCAGCTTTTGCTACCCGCTTCAACATGTCGATGGGACTTTCAGCCATATCGGAACCAGAACTTGAACTGGTTAGCATCGAAGCTTCGGCGCGTTCCTGCTCTAAATTTTTTAATTCCTGTTCCAAATCTTTTAAGGGAAATCCTCTATCGGCCATAATCTGTCCCATCTTGGTAATTACCAGCCGCAAATCGGGATCGGTTTGTAAGGCTGTTTTATAATCGGGAAGTGTTTGGGTCATTCCCTGATTATCGAATGTCATTTTGTAACCCCTACTAATACAATACTGATCGCTTGGCACAACCATAATGGTAGGCTTTTTAGCCTGACCAAACGACATTATTGCCGGAGCAACAAACATTAGGGATAATAAGAATTTCTTCATCGTTAATTTTATTAAGGGTTAAAATTAAAATCCTGCATCAAGCCTGCGAGCAATACCATCGGCTTCGAGCTGTTTACGCAAAGCATCGTACATTACCTGAACATAAATGGCAACCTTATAGCCCTTTTTAATTTTAATACGATCGGCTCCGGCAGGATCTCCATCGTTGGTAACAGCAATATACTGAAGATATTTTCCGCCTACAGTAAAAAAGTTATCGAAATAATCGGCATGAGTAACCTCTGCATTAGGTTCAGAACAAATAGGGGGCGTTGTTGCAGAACCTGCGCCACCTGGTAAGCCTTTGAAAATACACGCAGCAACGGCAGCCTGTTTTGCATTCATAACTGCATCGCCAACCTTTTTGCCATAACCCCATACCTTAAATACCTTTGTACCATCTTGTCCTACACCAACCGGTTCAATTTCGTAATTGTACTGGCTGTTAAAAAGAATTTTCCTTTCTTTACGGCTTTGTGCATTAGTCGGAAGAACCATAACCATAGCCAACAAAGCCAAGAGAGTATTAGCAAATAATTTCTTCATGATTTTTTGTATTTGGTTTAGAACATAATTTTCAATCCAAACATTGCCGATGCACCTTCACGTCCATCAAAAAAGTCTGTCCAACTTGTTTCAGTATCAGTATCCCCATTTTGAGCATTGCCAATAAACGAGTACGAGCCAATACCTCCCATAAGTTGGATGTTATGACGCAAATTTAATGCCAAGTTTGCACCGACCTTCAAATAAAGAACACTAAGACCTTCATCGCTACTAACCCTTGGGTCTGAATCAATATCGTCACCCGAAGCTTTTTCCTCTCCTAAACCAACGTAAGGGCGTAACTCTATATTCCGGGTTAGCATAAACCCTTTTGCAAGACCAGCACCATAATGCATGAATGAGATATCTTTAAACGATGGATAATCGGCTGTTTGAGCACCAAATTCTCCATAAATAAAAAACTCCCTAATTCCAATAAACCTTCCGGTTCTCAAATCTGCCCTTGCGTAAAAACCACCTACTTCACCAGATTCAAAACCAACTAAAAACTCTATTCCAAAATCGTTTTGCTGACGTAACAAATAGCCCTCGCTTAACTTACGCCCTGCTGTTTGATAGAATTTTGAGGTTGGCGTTTGACCTGTAGCCACTTGCCTATTATCGACAATGCTCGAAGTTGCCCTAATTACCCCTCTGAACTTAGGCTTTGCAGAATTTGTTTTTTCATCGTAAACATACTCATACGCAAAATAACGGTTATCGCACTTAAGCCCTTCTTTCTTCCCTATTTTAGCCCTTATGGGTTTGGTTTGATAAATGGTAGTTTTTACCATAAAATCTTCATAATTCTTTTCAAGATAATACAAAGACTCATCGTACCCCTTTTGGGCCAAATCCATTAAAAGTTGATCTTCTGACTTTTGCTTAACAAACTTTCCTAACTGAGAATCTTCCGAAGGCTGAGAAGCCGTAACATTTACACTTGTTTGTGTTACAAAAGCAACAGGGATTTTAAGGTCGTTAAACTTTTTAATCTTCTCTGCCTTAACTTCAGGAGTATCTTCCGGGTAAATCCAACAATCGTAAAGGGCATTTTGAATTTCCGTATCGTATTGAATTTTATAAAGGTATGCTATTACAGTTGCTTTCCATCCCTTCATTTTTTCAATTTTAGCCTCTTTCATTGTCTGAACATTCTTATAATCAAGAATAAGAATGTAACTTTTTTCGATTAAACGATTTCCATAATCCTGCAATAAACTATTGCCACGCTTGGTTGCTTGAGCCTTTATGTAAGTAGCATCGGTAGCGTTAAACATTCCACGATCGAAAATTAAGTCCATCGACATAGTTCCATCATCGGCACGTTGATACCACCTGCTAATAATTTGTTTTCCAACACCCTTATCGTTTAAATAGTTCAAAATGGCATTGCTTGCCTTCACCCCCCTAAAATCAGCAGAAGGTGCATTAAGTACCAATTCATCAAAATTGTTGTTATTGTACTTATCCGTAAACTGAATTCCGCCAATTTTTCCACTTAAATCATCAACATGTTTATCTCCAGCAAACTTCATAAAGTAAAAAGTGATAGAACTCCTATCGTAAGTTGAAGGAATTTTTGTCATACCCTCCTGAGCGGATGTTGAATAAACAACAAAAAAAGTCGCTACCAAAGTCAATAAATATTTTGCTTTCATAGGTTTAATGGTTAGTTTTAACATAATAATTTTGAATAAATTTATAACATTTTTCAATACAAGTCCATTTAAATATCTAGGCTTGACAACAACTTCTCCTTTCAAAACAGTTATTAATCAGGTTCAACTAAGTACTTATC
Organism: Bacteroidales bacterium; assembly: GCA_020636845.1. GTDB lineage: Bacteria > Bacteroidota > Bacteroidia > Bacteroidales > Tenuifilaceae > JACJXD01. The sequence continues at coordinate 575,690 of JACJXD010000001.1, forward strand.
ATGTTTCACAAAACTTTTATCAAAAAATAAAGGAGCATTAACGCTCCTTTACTTTAAACCGGTTACTCGAAGTATTTTTTTCGGAATATCCGTATTATCAAGCATTGTATCAAACAAATCTGCCCCTACACCAATGGCAAAAACTGGAACAGGTTCGCCTGTATGAGCGGTACTAGTCCAGCCAATACCCGCCTTTTTATCCACCATTGATATCGCTGAAGAAGCCAACTCATCTGTATCGCTATACAGGTAACGAGATTTGCCAATGTTATTACTGCCACAAAAGACTTTCTTATATGCTAAAGTCAACTGTTCCAACTCATTCGGAGTTAATGTTGATTCCCCTGAAGCATTTAACCCTGTTTCTGATGAAATCAACTTCAAAACCTGAGAAAAAGAAGCATGAGGATTCTGCTCCTTATAAGTATAAATTTCTCTTGATAATTTTTCCTCTGAAACTTTCTGATTTTGTAATAACTTCAAATGCAAATCGTAATGATTATCCTTGTTACCTAACGAAAGTCCTCCCGTAGCATGATCGGCAGTAACTATAATCAGCGTTTCTTTCGGATGCTTTTTATAAAAAGCAATAGCCTCGTTAACCGCATCGGAAAATGCAAGAACTTCATGAACCGTTGTAGCCGCATCGTTGGCATGACAAGCCCAATCTATCTTACCCCCTTCGACCATCATGAAAAATCCAGTTGGATTATAAACAGTTTCTATTGCCTTACGTGTTATCTGGGCTAGTGTAATGTCATTATCCCCTTTATCAATATCATACTGTAAAGAACTTTCGGACGCCGAATTTGTGGCAGAATAAACAATTTCATCAATTCCAATATTTTTAAGAGAATCTACCTCTGCCAAGGAGGTTGCAAAACTATAACCCTTTTCTTTCCCATATTCCAATAAAGATTGTGCAGAACTATCCTCCGGATTGGTTATCTGCAGAAAACCGCCTGAACCAAAAAAGTTGTATCCGGTAGAAAACAATTGTTTTCCAATATTATAGTAACTTCCCCGAGAGGAAACATGAGCGTAAAAAGCAGCAGGTGTAGCATGATTGATACTTACACTAGTAATAATTGCCACCTTTTTACCATTATCCTTAAATCGCTTGGCTATACTATATAATGTGTCGGTATAATTTGCCGATAACCCCAATGTTCCAATTGATGTTTTTGTACCCGTTGAAAGAGCCGTTCCTGCCGCCGCCGAACCTGTAATGTAACGAGTTGCTGCAAAAGTTTTTGCCAATGAAACAACAGGGAAATCAGTAAATTTCATCCTTGAAGTATCGTTTAAAATACTATCGGCATAAACTTGAGTAGTAAAAACCTGAGATAGTCCCATTCCATCGCCAATGAACAAAAAAACATACTTTGGCGTGCTTTCTTTTACAGCACCTGTACAGCCTAAAAGTGCTGTAACAATAAGCACCAATAACAATTTAGTATTCAATTTCATTTTAATAAACTATTTATATTGATTTATCATAATTACTCATTTTTAATTGCAATGCTTTTAAATAATTGTTAAAAGAAAGAAATTTTTAGGTAAAAAAAAAGGAGGTATAAACCTCCTCTTTTAACTGTCTAATATTTTTTACTCTTTTCTGCGTGCAGCGTAAATCATTTTTAACGCACTTGCTTTACGCAACTCCTGCTTAATATCAGTAACAATACCCATTCTGGTATTTTGGTCAATTTTAAGCGAAGTTGTAAGTAATGGTCTTTGGTCTTCCTTCATTGCATCGCGTTCCGAAGAAATAAAATCGCGAATATCTCCTAAGGTCTTAAAAGAATCGTTAAGCTGAATACGCGGTTCTGTTCCTAACTTAGCTTGATATTGAAGCATTGGAGGACCAACATAAATATACGAAACCAACGATTTCTTTTCTAACTTGGTAACTTCAGTAGCAAATGGAAGGTTGGTTCTTACCATAAGTGTTACTTCCCTCATGGTTGTACTAACCATGAAAAAGAATAGTAGCATGAACACAATGTCAGGCAAAGATGCTGTAGAAATAGCCTGCAATTCTTTTTTCCCTTTTCTCGAAAATTTTGCCATATCTACTTTCCTCCAACATTTTTGGGTTCAGCTTCTGAAATACGAACTGGAATGGCTTTAGATACTGCATCCTGCTCGTCTTGTGTTAACTTATCGAACGGCTTACCAAAAAGGCTTCTCGATAAATTATTACGAAGTTCATCGTAAGCAGCAACTAATTCGTTTTGAACTTCCATGTACATGTTATAAGAAGTACCTCGGTCGTTCTGCAACGAAATCACTCCTTTCGACACCCTATACTTTCCTATCAAAGGAATATCTTTTTCATCCTGTTCCGATAAGTTTGGATCATTATTGGGATTAACAATAAACTCTTTTGCCTTTTCACGCAAAAACATTGCATCCATTGGTTCTCCCCTAACCAGTAACTTATCGTTCATATTTATAAGAACAGGGAAAATATTCCTTTTCTTCACCTCTACATCTGCTTGTTTTTGATTCTTTTCCGGCATAGGCGGTAACATTCGCGCTAAACCAGTATCCACATTCATAGTAGTGGTAACAAGGAAGAATATGAGGAGAAGGAAAGCTATATCGGCCGTCGAGCTAGCGTTTACTTCTGGGACTCGTCTTGCCATTTAAATTTTATTTTTAATGGGATAGTCCAAAATAATCGAACTATCCCGGTGAACGACTATCGATTAAATATACCTCTAATTCCAGTATAGAGTAATAACAACAATGCTACTCCAAACATTAAATAGGTGGCAATAATACCAGTATCCGAGATAATTAACACTGCATGGTTAGATAAATCGGGATTATTGGTTGGTGAATAAATTGGAGTTGGATCGGCTAATAAGTATCCTACAAGGAAGAAAATAGCCATAACTCCAAGTCCAAGCAAAGACTTTAGCGCGTTTTTAGGGTTTCTTATAAAGAAGTATAAAGGAAATACAAGTGCTAACAACGCTGCTAATCCAAAAAGAAAATAAGTCCAATCGATAAAGAGTTCTGGATCTGGTTTTGGATTCTTGCTAGCATCAATGTAAAAAAGAATAGCAAATAATATAGAAACTCCCATTAAAACCCACGATAGAACCTTTACTATTTTAGATGTTATAGTATCGGACATGGTTTATTATTTTTTAAGGTTATACTTAACAAGAATATCCATTAAACCAATGGAAGCATCTTCCATATCGTTGGTAATCTTATCAATTTTGGTAAGTAGATAGTTGTAGAACACTTGAAGTATAACAGCAACAATAAGACCAAATACAGTTGTGATAAGAGCAACTTTAATACCACCTGCTACCAACGCCGGAGATATATCGCCAGCTGCTTGGATAGAGTCGAAAGCGCCAATCATACCAATTACAGTACCCATAAATCCAAGCATAGGGGCAATTGCTATGAAAAGAGAAATCCAGGTAAGTCCGCTTTCCAACTGTCCCATCATAACCGAACCGTAAGATACAATAGACTTTTCGGCTACCTCTATTCCTTCGTGAACTCTATCGAGTCCTTGATAGAAAATACTAGCAACCGGACCACGAGTATTGCGGCAAACTTCCTTAGCAGCATCAACGCCACCATTTTCCATTGCTTCTTCAATCTTGCTTAACAGCTTTTTAGTGTTAGTTGTAGCAAGGTTTAAATAAATAATACGCTCAATAACAATTGCTAAACCAAAAATCAAAGTTAAAAGGATAGAAGCCATAAATTGCGGACCACCTTCAATGAACTTGGTTTTAATTGCTTTGTGAAGAGGTTGCTCTTGAACTGTAGCAGTCGTCATATCAACGGCAGCAGTATCCTGAGCAGCAACAGAATCCTGCTTCGAAGAATCCTGCTTGACATTTTCGGCATTTGTCTGAGTTGACTCATCTTGTGCCATTACATAGGATGGTACTCCTATTGCGAGCACTCCTAAAATTGCTACTAATGTAAATAGCTTTTTCATGGTTTGTTTGTCGTTAAATTATTACTAAGGGTTTTGTTTTAATTTATTATTCAATTTGATTAAACCTAAAAAAGCGGAGAAAGTGGGATTCGAACCCACGTTACGCTTTTGGCGTAAACACACTTTCCAGGCGTGCGCCTTAGACCACTCGGCCATCTCTCCAAAGATATAAAAATTTCAAAAAAACTCTTATTCCAATTGTGGCGCAAATTACAAAAAAAATATTGAAAAAAACAATGACTAAAATGGTGTTATTTCCCCCGCTATCGATTTTGTGAGTTGCAAGGCTAATTCTTTTCCATAATAAGCCTCTCCCATTAAAAACATAAGCTTCGCTACTGCAGCTTCGTAAGTAATGTCAAAACCACTTACCACGCCAATGTTCTTCAATATTAATCCATTTTCGTACTTGTCCATATTAACGCTACCCGCTTTACACTGAGAAACGTTAAGAACTACAATGTTATTGCTAATAATTTCAGCTAATTGATCGATAAACCACTTTTGACTTAGCGAATTTCCCGACCCATAAGTTTCTAAAATCACAGCCTTTATGCCTTGTGCACCGGTAACCGACTTTACAACGTCAGGTGTAATACCCGGAAATAACTTTAATACCGCAATATTAGCATCCAATTCCGTATGAACTATCAACTCTTGCTTGGTTGACGGATAGTGTATAAAGGGGAAATTATACTTAATGTTAATTCCCGCCTCTGCAAGAAAAGGGTAATTATTGGAACGAAAAGCATTAAAATGTTCTGCATTGTGCTTGGTTGTTCTGTTTCCACGATATAACCTATTCTCGAAAAAGATTGTTACCTCCGGCACCATCGGCTGCCCATTTTGTTGCGCTGCAGCAATTTCAACCGCGCTAATAAGATTTTCTTTCCCGTCGGTGCGAAGCATACCTATTGGAAGTTGAGACCCTGTAAACACCACTGGTTTCGATAAACCTTCCAGCATAAAACTAACGGCAGATGCAGTAAACGACATAGTGTCCGTTCCGTGCAGTACTACAAATCCATCGTATTTATCGTAATTTTCACCTATTAACTTGACCAAATTGGCCCAAAACGATGGTGTTATATCCGATGAATCTATCGGAGGATCGAACGAATGGGTGCTAATGCTAAAGCCAAACTTACGTAACTCGGGAACCTCCTTTTCAATTTGATCAAAATTAAATGGAGATAAAGCCCCCGTTGCGGGATTTTGCTTCATGCCTATTGTTCCTCCGGTATATATAACTAATATCGATTCGCTTTGCTCCATTCTTTTTACATTATAGGTAAGTTAAATAATTCAACTGCATTGGCAAATGTTATTTCTTTCACTTTTTGTTCAGAATAACCAAGCACTTCGGCAATTTTAGCCACTATGTAAGTTAAGTTAAACGGCTCGTTTCGCTTTCCCCGCATAGGAACAGGAGACAAATAAGGAGAATCTGTTTCCAGCAACAGCAACGAAGTATCCATGTAAGGTAGCAACTTATCTACACCCCCATTTTTATAAGTTACAACGCCTCCGATTCCAACCTTAAAAGTTTTATACCCAGTTATTCGTTTATAATCATCGATGGTTCCTGTGAAACAGTGAAACACGCCCCTCAAATTCTCGTCTATCTCCGAATCTACAATTTCGAATATTTCTGCAAACGCATTCCTCGCATGAATTGCTACAGGTAGCTTAAATTTCTTGGCTAACTTTAACTGATGCCTAAAGGCAACTTTCTGCTGTTCTATATAAGTTTTGTCCCAATACAAATCCATTCCAATTTCTCCAATGCCCCAAAAAGTATTGGTAGAAAGCATTTTCTCCACATGTTTCAATTCCTCCTCCAAGTTACTGTTAACAGAAGTCGGATGCAATCCCATTAGCGGGTAAAAGTTTTTACTTTCTCCGGAAATCTTCAATAACCGATCGGACGTTGATGAATCTATATTGGGAAATATATGATAATTTATTCCAGCCTTTGCTGCTCGCTCAACCACCCCCTGCCTATCGGCATCGAACTCTTCCAAAAAAATATGTGAATGTGTGTCGATTATTGGCATACAGAAAGTTTTTGTCCATTTACAGCAATTACATGCCTATTTTCCTGACTTTCACCCATCCCTAATTGAGAAATCAACGATTCTTTAACGATTAAAAAGGCAGCCAAATTTTCCGGATGAATGGGTTCAACGGGTGGTGCTTGTACTTTTAGCGGATCGACTGGTTTCCCATTTTTCCAAAAGCGAAAATCCAAATGAGGACCCGTGGCATAGCCTGTTTTACCTACATAACCAATTACATCGCCTTGCTTTACACGCGCCCCTACCTGCAAACTTTTAGCAAAACGCGAAAAGTGATTATAACCTGTTGTATAAACACTGTTATGCTTAATTTTCACATAATTGCCGGCAGCATAGTTAAAACCCTTGGCAATTACAATGCCATCGCCAATTGCCATTACGGGAGTTCCTGCTGGTGCTACATAATCGACTCCAGTATGCGGACGATAAATACGCAATACAGGATGTAACCTATGGCGGCTAAACCGACTGCTAATTCGGGAAAACCGTAACGGTGCTTTTAAAAATGACTTACGAAGCGAGTTCCCATTCTCATCCCAATAACCAGCAACAGAATCCTGTTCGAACCTAAAAGCGTAAAATCTTTCGGATTGATGTTCGAACCATGCAGCATAAATAGTTCCCAACCCAACAGACGTACTATCAATGTAAAGTTCGTCGTAGATTACCTCAAAACTATCGCCCGGATACAAGGCAAAAAAGTCGATAGTCCATGCAAAAATTTCCGAAAGGTCCAACGCCAGTAACGGGTTTATATTTTCGTTCTTCATTGTTTCCCATAGCGAACTGGAAATAGTTGCCCGTTTTATTTTGCGTATTGCCTTTATATTTTTTTGAAATGGAGAGATACTTAACGAATCTCCAATGCTAAAAACAATAGATTCTACAGGATTTTCGATATAAACCAAGTATCGTAAAGTTTGAGAAGAATCCTTGGTTCTAAAAAGTTTATAATTATGCCCTGCTTTAAATTTCCGAGGATCAAAACAATTTTTCCCGTTTGTTAACTCAGATACCAGCTGAGCCGAAACATTATTCGATAATAAAATATTGCCGATAGTCTGCCCAAATTTTATACTCCCTTCTTCCGTATAAAACGAATCCACAGGAATTCCATATTCCGTTATAACGCTCTTTTCGGTTTGTTCCGGTTGATTTTGGTTTGATATAACTAACGGTTCCGATGTCCCTACAAAATAATCGACTACAACTACAGATAGAATTGATATTAATGTAATTATCAAATATTTATGCTTCATGAATTAAAAGTTTTCTGTCTCAAAGCTATCAAAAAGAATTTTAAAAAATAAGGGTATTTGTCCTTTTTACATTAGGTTTGTAAAAAATTAAGTTAATGAGCAACAAAAATAAAAGGACTGAACTATACGAACTGGGTGAATTTCGGCTAATTGACAGGCTGACCGATCCATTCAAAAAAAATCAGCCTACAACAATAATGGGTGTTGGCGACGATGCCGCTGTGATAGATGCCGGAAATAAGCATATTGTGATTACAACTGATCTGTTGTTGGAAGGCATTCATTTCGATCTTACCTACTTTCCGCTAAAACACTTAGGGTACAAGTCGGTTGTTGTAAACCTAAGCGATGTTTATGCCATGAATGCTACACCAACACAAATTACGGTATCGTTGGGCATTTCGAAAAGGCTTTGTGTTGAAGATTTGGAAGAGTTTTACGCCGGAGTAAAGTTGGCTTGCGAAAAGTACAACGTCGATTTGGTGGGGGGCGATACCTCCGCATCGATGACCGGTTTTACCATTAGTGTAACGGCAATTGGCGAAGCCCCTAAAGGCAAATTGGTTTTCCGTAGCGGAGCGAAGGTTAACGACCTAATTTGTGTAACCGGCAATTTGGGCGCCGCCTACATGGGACTTCAACTTTTAGAAAGGGAAAAGAAAATATTTCAATCGACATCGGGCACAAAACCCGACTTAACAGGACACGAATACATTCTTGAGCGAATGCTTAAACCCGAAGCACAAGTTGGTCTTTTAACTCAACTAAACGAAAAAGGTATTAAGCCAACATCAATGATCGACATTTCGGATGGGCTATCGTCAGAATTACTGCATATCTGCAAAAATTCGAAAGTGGGATGCCGAGTTTACCTCGAAAAAATTCCCATCGATCAAGAAGCCTCAAACATGGCAGCCGAATTTGGAATAGAACCAACCATTGCAGCCTTGAATGGAGGTGAAGATTACGAATTGCTATTTACCGTACCCTTAAACAACTTGGAAAAAGTGTCAAGCATCAAAGGCATTTCGGTAATTGGACATATTACAGATGAAAACGCAGGAGCCTACCTTGTTCCCGAAAATGGCGATGACATTAAAATAGTAGCGCAAGGGTGGAATTCCTTAAAAAAAGAGTAGCAAAATAAAACCCCGAAAATTTCGGGGTTATTTATTTACTCGTTTGTTACCTCCTTATACTGTTCCGGAGTTAAAAGTTCGTCGAGTTCGGTAGGATTGGAGATTTTCATTTTAATCATCCAGCCTTCGCCATAAGGATCTTTGTTAACAATGTCTGGTTGGTCGGCAAGAATAGGGTTAACCTCTAAAACTTCACCTCCAACTGGCATAAACATGTCGGATACGGTTTTTACTGCCTCAATTGTTCCAAAAACCTCTTCCTTGGCTAAAGTTTCGCCTTGTGTTTCGATCTCGATAAATACAACATCACCCAACTGGCTTTGAGCAAAATCGGTAACGCCAACTACAGCATTGTTACCCTCAACTTTAATCCATTCGTGATCCTTTGTGTACTTTAGATTTGATGGAATGTTCATTTCGAAAATATTATTAAGTTTTAGTTTAATTTGAAATATTTGTTCAAAAGTACAGAATTTTACTTTAGTAGAAACTGATAACTGTCAAAAAAAAATGAAAGTTAACAAACCTACTTAACCAACTCAAATCTAACACTAAATCCAAAGTTTGTATTAGTTGTTCGGTACGTGCGCGAAACTTTGGGCGCATTTAACGTCCGGTCGAAATATAAACTTACGGTAACCTGCTCGTTTATTCGATAATCGGCAGATGTTTTTATGGTTTTAATGAGTTGCCCTGCAATTATTTCGTTAGAATCCTCAACCAACTTGCGTAAAACCGTAGTGTTGTCGCGAAGCGAAAAATCCAATGTTAACCGCAAATCACTAGTAATAGCCTTTTTGCCGCCACCTTCGGCTTTAAATATTAAGGGAACATTTTCGAAACGATAGCCCATTCCAATAACATACTCATTTCCATAAATCTCCGTAAGCTGGTTGTTGGCAAAGCTCATGGCCAAGGAACGCGTTGTTTTCAACTCAATTTTTGAGGTTAAGTTATTTTGCCAATTTGCATCAATACCAATTAATGGAGAAAATTGCTCGTTTATGGCTACGTTGGTAATTTCGTTTTTAGAAATAAAGTCGTTATTAATATTTCGAACATAATTATATCCGTCATCATCAAGGGAATAAGTCGTACTTGTAGTAAATGCGCCAATAGAGTAAACCGAACGGTAACCATGAGTTAGCGTAAATGTTTTAAATAACCGCTTAAACGGACTCAACTTCGATAACCCATCGTAGGTTAACTGCCAGTTAGGCATTGGAATCATTGGAAAATCGGAAAGCCCAACTTTACTTGGAGAAATTCCGGTGTAAGCCGAAAAGAATGATGTACGAAGAACATCCTGCGATAACGGCCCATATCCATCAGGAAAACCTGTTTCGGGATCTACAGCAGTTGGGTCATAATTCTCCAATGGATTAGAGATTCTTTTACTGCTCAATCTATTAGCTATAATCAGCCTATTAGTCTTAAACGCTTCAAAAGCTTTTGACGACTTTGCTCTATTCTTCCCTTCGAAGGCTGTATTTAGCGTGATAACGCTTATACTAAAACTACCTGTAGTAACCGGGCTTAGCAAATGGAACGTACCAAATTCATCGGCCCTGTAAGTTTCGCTTTTGCTACGGGAAAACGAACGCGTTGCCGTTAACTCCAAACGAAAACCGGGTATAGGCTCTATGCTACTACGAAAATTTAAATTCTCGTTATGGGTAAACATGGTTGCCGTGTTAAACGTGGTGTCTGTAGTTAACCATCCATTATTTGCTGCTTTCCACGCAATATCAGGATCTTGCCATCCGGTAACAAATGCCCAACCCGGAGTTTCCATACCATTATATTTATCCATTCCCAAATAACTCGATCCGGGTTTATACCCCGGTAGCAGGGTTCCGTTAGTTTCGGTATATGATAACGATAAACTACGAACGCTCATTAACAACCGCACACTTCCCTTTAATATAAAAACCAAAGGATTCATCCTGTCCGCAACCTTACCCTCTACCACAACCTTACAATTTTTATATGTAGAATCGGCTTTTAATGCAACCTTTGTGTCTCCCCGAACCGAAACCTTAACAGGAACTTGTTTCCCTTTTTCGTCGAACACTTTAACGGTTACCTTTTCCGTTTTCAACTTGTGGACTATGGTTTTATTGGCATTTTTTCGCAAGGTTACCCCTTCTTGCTCATACTTAACCGTTTTTGTCGCCTGAGTGCTCCCCTTTGCCCTTTGATCGAACTCCTGATTTATTCTCTTTAAATACCCAACTTTGTTAAAAAGAGAGTTTATATTCACCTGTCCATTCAGTTGAATTGTATTTGAGTTTTGCGCTGTATTCCCGGGGTCGTAAGTAGATGTATCCGCTAAAACAGCGCCTGCCTGCCACCTGTACGTTCCCGTATAGCGAGCATTTGCCGTAGTCCAATCGAGCAATGGAATTTTACTTAATGGCAACGTATAGGTTACATTGAATTGATGGTTGTATAAAGTATTTCTCCCCAAGTTCTTAATATTAGTCCAAACCGAATCTCTCCAATGCTTGTAACCATCGGGGTCGCGTTGCCTATCGACCATTCCTTCCGGTTCATCGATACGAGCTGTATTGCTAGCGGTAAAATCGAATTTCAGCGCACGGGTAATATCCCAATTCAACGCATAATTTCTGTTCCACAGAAAATCCTTAGAATAAGTAGGCACTAGGATCATGTTTGTATTACTGATGTTCCTATACAACTGCTCATAGTAACTTCTGTCTAAATCGGTACGAAACGAAAACTGGCTAGGCAAAAGGTTAAAATTAAAGTCCTTTATTAACCGAAAATAGCTGGAACCTAGCCATTTTATCTTAGCAAAAGGAGCTATGAACTTTGCCTGCTTATTATAGTTGTAGGTTAATGCACCCCGAAAGTTTCGTTGAATATTATGATCTACACTAACGCTTCGCGAATAGAGTTCGCTATACGAATAACTTAACGAAAAGTTCGACAAACTCCACGGATACACCTTTCCCTTTAAATTATCTATTTTAACGTTTGTAAAGTTGATGCTTCGCCTACGTGAATAATCCTGTACAATATGTTTTATAGAATCGCGCTCCCTTGAGGTTAAATTTTTTAATGAATTTTTTAACGTCACATCGGGATCTAATGGATTATATTGAGGATTTGATATAGATTCACTTAACCCCACATACATAGGTATTTTTACATTCAACTTTTCAGGGAAAAATTTTCCTAAATTTAATGACGAACTCACATCGTATTGATACAGGTTTTCAGTGCTTCGTTCATTTACCTTTTGTTCAATTGACCCAAATCCAGCCGTCATTGTTGTTCCAGCAAAAGAAACGGTTCCTAAATCAGCCAACTTTGCCGATAATCTCGCATTGGCAGCCCATCCTCCCTGGTCATTAAAATTGGTAAGTCTTAACTCATTTAACCATACATCCACAGATTTAGGTAGCCCATCATCATCGCTGTTCTGGCTTCTTGCCGGATTTCTAATTCCAATCATCAAAACCTTAACGTTACTCAAATTGGGATTTCCTTTTACCTTTAACTTCTTATCACCATCGGTAGTAACATATACGGTATTATAGGTAACTGTAGCATTGGCTTTACTCATTGCATTGTTTCTTGCAAGTTTTACATTAACAAGATCCTCAAGAGTAATGTTAATAAGATTATCCCGAGGCCAAACTATTTCCCTATCTGCTTCGCTATTGTTATTGTATAGCCGACTGCGATATGGTGTTAACTTCAATGGAATTTCGTATTCGTAATAGTTACTGGTATAATCGGAACCTAAGCGAATAAATGCCGTAACCTCATCATCGCTAAGCGCATAATTTTCGATTTTTTCTGCATGAATATCCATCTTTAGGTGCTTATACTGTCGTATGTCAATATTTACATTTTTAAACGCTGCACACGCATCACCATCGGCAAGATCGACAATGCGATATTCCATGGCCTGTTCGTTAAGTTCTGTAATTTGAGATTGACTAGGATCTATTACCCTATCCACTCCGGGAGGTAAGACATAGTTTACCGGCGTGCGTTTGTCATTTTCTTCAATATTAACGGCCGATATGGAAAATGAACTGGTTGGCAAATCGATTACAGGCATTCCTTCCTGTCCTTCGATAAGATTAGAACTATACTTACGCCACTCACCACGAACCAAGTCCAATGTTGCAAAACGTAAGATTACCGTATCCGTAAAGCCCCTAAGGAACATACGCATAAAACGTATTGACTTAAAATCGTCGATAGAGCCAATTTTGGATTCGAACTCCGAAATAGGAACTTTAAACTGGTACCACTTTACCGCTTTGTTTTTAATTTTATCCTTATCACCGACAACCACATTGGTAATAAAATTATCGCCAACTACCATATCATTCGGACGAAGTGAAATTCTATACTGGTAGTATGTTTCGCTCTCGTTCATGGTGTTATCCGAGTTCAACTCCTCCACATCAGGCGTAGAGTAACTTTGTTCCGATGTTGTACCTGTTGTAACAGGAGAGTTCCCCTCCATGTTGTTAAAGTACTTGTACCTGTCGAGAATAGTAGATTTCTTTTGGTCGAATTCACTATTTAGGTAATGCAAAAAGTTATCGCCAGAAGGGTCGCTATCGAACCTGTCCATCACCTCCTGATTGCTGATTCTATTTCGTAAGCCGGAAAGATAATTTGCAAAAAACGATTGTTCATCAGGAACACCATCGCCATCCAAATCCTGATCGGCCAAGCCATCCAATCCAACATCCTGATACTTTCTGTTACCCTGATCGTTATCGAAACCTACCGGCAAATACTGTCCTGTTGGAACTCGTCCCCAAACCGTCGTGTCGATTTTGGTCATATCCGACGAAGTTGGCAATCCGTTTTCGAAAGACTTTCTTCCATCCTTTAAAACATCTTCGGAAATATTCCCCAAATCAATATAAAAATCACCACCGGATGACAGCGAGTCATAAACAAAAGGATCCATTAGCCAAAACTCGACATACTCAATGTTAGCCGTTTCAAAATCGGTGGTTCCCAAACTTCGAGTTATTCCACCCCACCTATTCTGAGGGTTAAGTAGGTAACCATCGGAATCAATATTCTCATCATCAAAATTATAAGGGCCGCGTTCTTTAGGATAAAAGGCCATGTTTAAAACCGAAATATTTGTCGCCTGACCCTGCGGTGTATTCTTATTGGGAAATAACTCTTTCTCATAAATTTCACGAACAAAATGGCTTCCCTGCAACGATTTATTATTTCGTATGTACGAAGGCGTTAGCGAGGTATTCCGAAGAAATAAGGGGTCAATATAGTACCAAGCCAACTGTGCCCTATTATACCCGTACTTTAAATCGTTGTTTGCCGAGGCTTCGGGAAATAGTGCCGGCTGTCCCTGAGGTGTTGCAGCCAACCTCCATTCCACCCATGAATGTATGTCGATAGAAGTACTGCTTCCTTCAAAATCGTCGAGGTAAACCGTCCCCGATTTTCCTATTGCCTTGGAATGACCGGGAATAAAATGGGCAAACTCTGCATCGAAGGTAATTGTCGATTTTTCTTTAGTTTGAATAAATGGTAAAAAATCGACCATTTTGGTAAGAAACTCCGATTCTGTTTGAAACGAGGTGTTCAACCCCCAAATTGTATTGGATATTGCTTCGTTGCCAAAACTAACCTTTTGCGTAAGCGGTCGTTCTGTAAGATTCATAATAGTTGCACCAACATTAAAGTTGTCGGAAATTTGATAATCGAAGTGGCTTCCAACCAACGTTTTTGTTTGCATACTAAAGAGAGAGTTGCTCTCTACCGAAACCTTAATTGTTGTTCCCGACTCGAGTAATCCCTGATCTATTATTCGTACCGTCCCTAAATTGTAATCAACAATATACTGAACATCCTCCTGCAACTTTGTTCCACCGGCAGTTACCACAACCGAACCTTTCGGAATATTGGTTGCATTTAAGTAGATTTCCGATCCTCCCGAAGATTGATATGAACCGCTAAGTAAAAATTTATCCTTTTCGGCCATCTGCTTTGCCTTGGTTAACGTAGAATCGTACAGTTCCTGAAATACGTATTTTGAGGCAATTCCCGAATTTGTAAAATGTGAAGCCAAATCTTTACCAAAAGGCTCTAACACCGGGAAAATGATTTTTCCACTCGAAGCAAGGATGGTTACTCCCTCAATAAAATCGAATACTCCATCGGATGTGGCATCGAGCTGGCTATTTAAGTTATCGAGATTAAGCACCTTAATCAAGGGAATATTTGCAATTGCACCTTCTTTTATGTAGTTAATAGGCGTACCCGTTTCATCATCCTGATAAAGGACGTCAAGACGAAATTCATCACTGCTTACCTGATATGCGTTTAAGGAGTAAATGTTTTTCATCATTAACTTCCACGTAGGCAACTTGGGACTAAGATTTGTTCCCTTAAGAAGCTTAAGAATTAAAGTTTGTGGAGCCGTTACTCCATCTGTCGAAAACTCTCCAACCTTGTAGGTTTTCCCATCCTTTGTATATTCATAGGCAACAGCTAAAACCTCGTCGCTGGTAAGAGCGGACGTTAACGAAATGTACCCTAATTGAGCATTGAGCGTATATTCCGTTGACGAAAGTTTACGGGCATATTCAACCTTTTCGTAATCCCTGCCAGCATAAAACCCCTGAGATTCCAAAGGCGATAAAACATTGTTTACTTCAGAAAAATCCCTAATACCGGCATAAGTACTCGTCATTAACGCATACAAATTGTTCAGCGAGTTATCGGTAGAGCCTGTTCCCGTTTGTGTAAAAATATCTTTGGCAAGAATGTTATTGGCATCTTCTCCCAAATCGATAAATGCTAATATATTACGCGCGTCCTCAAAATCCGCCTGCTTATTGGTAACCCAAACTTCCACCCGGGTAATAGTTACCCCTGAATTTACTACGGGAAGATTTTGGAGAGACTTGTTGTAGTTATTTCTAAAATATTGCGAAAGGAAAAAGTGTCGGTTTGCATCGTACTCGTCTGCACTTATTTCGAAGTCGCGAACCTGAGCTCCGCCTTTAATCTCCACAACCTGTGTTTGCCCATTTTGCTTGGACACCACACTTGTAACATTCAACTTTCCAAATTTCAACTGCGTTTTAAAACCAAAAAGGCTCTGACTTCCGGTAATAAGAGTCCCGGGCAAGGGCAAAGAAACGTTACCCGCTTCAATTTTCTGAATAATTTCATCCTCATTCCCATTATACTCTACCTTAACATTGTTTTCAAAATCGAATGTTGCCTCGGTATTGTAATTAACCTCCATTTTCAACTTTTCGCCAATTTTACCGGCAACGTTCATTTGAATTTTCGATTGAAAATCGAATGTTGTATTTCTGCGCTGATCTATTGGCAAAGATGGATTATCGGTTTTTGAACTGGCTATCCCGAAAATCAACTCTGCGTTACCCTGCGGAATCACTTCAATGGTATTGCTTCCAAATACCCTGTCGAAGGCCTCGCCGCCAACCTGCAATCGGGGAAGAATCCCATTTCCCTTTCCAACCGTTTCGCCCGATTGTTTTTGTCGCCAATATTCCCTTATTGATTGCTGAATACGGTAATCCCGATATTCTTCAACACTCATAACTCTCGGAGGGGCAATGCTATACCCACCAACCTTACGGTATAAAATGTATTGTTTTTTTACGGGATCATATTCAACTTCATCCTGTATGTTCGATGGGTTATTCAAAAACAACGGCGATTGCTCTTCCTGATTGCCCAATAAATCGGATTGAGGAATTGGCAACGGCAATTTTGTTGTATCTTGAGGCAAAGGGGAAACTGCAAATGCGCTTTGCACATTTGTAAAAAAAAGAAGCAGGCAAATGGGGAAAAAAAGGATAAATGCTCTACAATATTTCCCTGTACAACTCAATTTCACGCTAAACTCAATTTGTTACAACTGTTTCAATGCTAGCTTTATAAGGGTTTCTACCGAAACATCTCCCTCTTTTTTAGCTATTTGACTAAGGACTTTTTCGGCAGCCGAACGGGCAAAACCCAACATCACCAATGCAGATAACGCTTCGTTTAGCGAAGTATTGTTTATTTGACCAATAATTTGATTCGGAATTTCACCAATAGCAATAACTTTATCCTTAAGATCGACAACCAATCGCTGTGCCGTTTTAAGTCCAATTCCCTTCACTTGTTTTATTACGGTCACATTCTCGGTCGCTATGGCCGCTTTCAACTCATCTACCGTTAACGAGGAAAGAATTAACCTTGCGGTATTGGCACCGACTCCCGAAACACTTATTAACAAACGAAAAAGATTTCGTTCCTGAATTGTGGCAAAACCAAAAAGCAATTCAGCATCCTCACGAACCACATGATGAAGGTAAAGTTTTACCTCTCCTTTTCCTTCTAACTCCGTAAAAGTATTAAGCGAAATGTTAACATGATAACCTAACCCATTAATATCAACGACTGCATAAGCTGGGGTTAAATCGGTTAAATTCCCGGAAATATACTCGAACATTGGCTATGTGTTAACTTTTATACCGCATTAGGGTCATGAGATACTAATGGATCTGCTGTTAATTCTCTATATTTTTGACGGTTACGGTAAATATCAACGGCTAAGTACAAAGCATGACGAAACGAATTTGGACTAGCAATGTTTTGTCCGGCTAAATCGTAGGCAGTCCCATGATCGGGCGACGTTCTAACAACAGGCAATCCTGCAGTATAGTTTACGCCGGTTTCAAAGTTAATAACCTTAAACGGTATTAAACCTTGATCGTGATACATAGCAAGCACGGCATCAAACTTTGTAAAACTATCGGAGCCAAAAAATCCATCGGCAGGGTAAGGTCCTAGGGCAACAATATCCTCATCGTTAGCCTGCTTAATTGCCGGAATAATAACATTTGTTTCTTCTTCGCCTATAACACCCTTATCGCCGGCATGTGGATTAAGTCCTAATACTGCTATTTTAGGCTTACTAACACCAAAATCTTCCACCATGGTTTTATTTAACAACCTCAGTTTCGTAAGAATAGCCTCAACGGTAATAAGCGAAGGTACTTTCGAAATAGGAACATGACCGGTTACAACACCAACCCTTAACGTATCGCTCACCAGTAACATAAGCACATCCTTTGCTCCAAACTCATTGGCCAAATACTCGGTATGCCCGGGAAAACTAAAATTTTCACTTTGAATATTTGCCTTGTTTATTGGGCCGGTAACCAAAACATCTATTTTGCCTTCCTTTAAATCGGCAGTTGCTGCTTTAAGCGCAAGCAACGAACCTTGTCCTCCATACTCTGTAGATTTTCCCAACTCCACACGAACTTCATCGTCCATGCAATTAATAATATTTGCCCTTTTGGGATTGGCCTCAGAAATATCCTTTATATGATTTAAACTGAAGTTTTCAACATTCAGCGCTTTTCTATGGTATGCTGCAACCTTTGGCGAACCGTAAACAATAGGAGTACAAAAATCCATTACCCGAGAATCCATTAAGGTTTTAATGATTACCTCGTATCCTATTCCGTTAATATCGCCTTGCGTTATTCCTACTTTTATTTTTTCTTCGCTCATGAATAACTTGCCAATTTGGTTAGTTAAATATGCAAAAGTAACAAAAAGCAGGAAACCTTTCGGGAAAAAGATAAAATAATTGCCCGAAACTGCATGAGGTTGAAGTTGCTAACAATTTGTTGTGTTTTAAATTTTCCTTGCATTAATTCAATTATTAATACTTTTGTAAAAACAGCATATCGATGAATTTACCAATACTTTACAAAAAGGTTCTTAATAACGAATGGCTTTCGTCCAACGAAGGTTTATACCTGTATAGCAATGCTCCAACCGAAGATTTGATTTATTTGGGGAATGAACTTCGAAAATTTCACGTTAAATCGGGTAAAGTCACATGGCAAATAGATAGAAATGTGAATATTACCAATGTTTGCATTTCGGGTTGCAAGTTTTGCAATTTCCATTGCACCCTCAGTTCCGATAAAGGCTACATAACCAGCGTGCCCGAATATCAACAAAAAATTCAGGAACTTGAACGATATGGAGGAAATCAACTATTGCTGCAAGGCGGCCTTCACCCAAAACTCGGTCTGGAATTTTACACAAAACTGTTCAGCGAACTAAAATCGATGTTTCCTAACATCAAACTTCACGCGCTAGGACCTCCCGAAGTTGCCCATATGGCAAAAAAGGAAGGATTGCCCTACCGTGAAGTTCTCGAGAAATTAATAGAATCGGGCCTTGACAGCTTGCCCGGTGCAGGAGCCGAAATTTTGGTTGACCGAGTTCGTAAGTACATTTCACCCGGAAAGCCAGACAGTCAGGCATGGCTCGACGTAATGGCCGAAGCGCACAAGTTAGGGCTCAACACATCGGCAACAATGATGATTGGACACATCGAAACAATGGAGGAACGCATTGAACACCTAATAAAGATTCGCGATTTACAAAGCCGAAAACCCGAAAATGTTCCCGGATTTATGAACTTCATTGTATGGACATTCCAAAGTGAAGGAACAAAACTCGAAGCCGAAGGTGTAAAGTCCCATGTTAACGCCGAGGAGTACATTCGTACCATTGCCATCTGTCGAATTATGCTTAACAATATCAATAATATTCAGGCTTCCTGGCTAACTGTTGGTGTTGAAACTGCCCAAATTTGCTTACATGCAGGAGCAAACGACATGGGCTCTATAATGATAGAAGAAAACGTTGTTTCCTCGGCAGGCGCAAAAAACAGGATGGATGCGTACGGCATTCAAAAGGCAATTGTAGATGCAGGATTCGAACCGCAACTCCGTAACCAACGTTATGAGTACATAATTCTTCCCGATTGCGAGTTCAGTAAAATATATTCCATTGAGGAGCTTAAACACCGACCAAACTCCAAGTAAACGTAAACAAAAAGGGTTGGAGCAACTCCAACCCTCTTCTCACAGAAAGAAATCAATTATGACGGATTGATTTATTACTTACTATTTAACAGTTGTTTATCGATTATATCCTTAAACATCTTCTTGGTTTCTTCAGGCGTACGAGCAATACCCGACGACGCAAACGGTTTACCGTTAAGCGGGAAAAATATAAACGTAGGTATGCTTTGAATGCCCAACTCGGCAGCAATTTGTTGCTCGTTTTGTGTATTAACCTTGTAAACTACAATTTTTCCATCGTACTCTTTTGCCAACTCTTCCAATATTGGACCGGCAATGCGACAAGGTCCACACCAACTTGCCCAAAAATCTACAATAGCAGGTTTGTCACCTAAATACTTTACATTTTCGCCTTGTTGCGTGTAATCCATAATTCCCGCCAAAAAATCGGCACGGGTTATTTCCTTTACATATTTTTTTTCGGCATTTTCCTTGTTTTTTACTCCTTCTACTTTGGGATCACCGCCAGTTTTAGGATTAGCAGCACTATTCCCGTTGCAAGCCTCGAGCGATAACGCTAAAAACAGAAAAACGGGTAACGACAATAATAGCTTTTTCATATTCTTAATCATTTGGTTTCTATTTCAAAGTAAAAGTTTAAACATCAACAACAATTTTTCTCATAATGTTCAATGAACTTCAAAATTACAGAAGCAAAAGTAATATATTTTCATATATCAATATGTTAATTTATATTGATTTATATCAAAAAAAGGGGCATAAGCCCCTCGTTCTGCTGATAATCAAAACGTTAATTTCCACCCTTTAGTCGAACTTCGTACGATTTTCCATTACGGGTTACCGTGGCAACATTATCGCATTCGCCACTTCCATAATCTAAAGTTCCCGATTCGTTTCCTACGGTTAACTCAATGGTTCCTTCAACAGCCCATCTGCAAGTCATCTGTATCATTAAGGCATTTGTAATACGATGCGTATAAGTGTAACCATTACGATTAACACCGGTTGCCGAACCTTCGAACGTATATACATCGTCCCAAATGTTCAAGGGCGTATCGTAACCCGACAGCCAAGTACGTGTACGGGTAGTTTCCCGAGTATAGGTAGTTCCATCGGTAAAAGTAATTTTACCATCCTGTAACGTTATACTGTAAGTATATTCGGCCGTTTTAGTAATTCGCTTGGTTCCTTCAACTTGATTTCCATCAATGGTAAAATTGTTAAAGGTTACTTCCCTTACGAATTCCGGATCCTTATAATTACCAGTTGTATGAATAATAAGAGTGCCGTTTTTTACCCTTTCGTAACGAGAGTTGGGGTTTACATAATTCCCGTAAATTATGGTATCGATTCGAACATTACCCTCCCAGCTTGTTTTCCTTGTTCGGGTTCCTTCTCCGGTTAAACTTAGGGTAGTATAGTAACTATCCTTGCTGGCATCGGATATCATGGTGAGTTCGTCAACTTCAGCCATAACATCATCGTAATAGCTGTCGGCATCGGCATCGGCGGTTGCATAGCTAACTATTGGATCGGTATCGTCGTCCTTCTGACACGATGTGAAACTTAATGTTGTAAGGAACATTAATCCTGCTGTAAAGAAAATACTTGTACGTTTCATAACTTTCAATTTTAAATTAAACATATAGTTCGTTTTAAACCTTTCTACTTACTGTAAATTATTATCACCTCGTTACTTTTCTCCCAATCGAGGTTCATGGGTATGCACACAAGCGACAAGGCTGCGTTCAAATCCGTGCGGTTAAAATACCCGGTATATTTTCGTGTTGAATCTCCTTCAAAAAAGATATCAACGTTAAACTGACGCTCGATTTCCTCGAAAACCTTTGATAACGAGGCTTTATCGAAGTAAAATTCTCCCTTGGTCCAGGGAATAGATTGATCCTTTACCGAAACTTCTTCTACCTTTTTCATGTTGAATCCTTTTGTTTGAGCCTGCATCCCTTTGGTTATAATTACCTGATTGTTAGTTTTTATTGCCTTAACACTAACCTTTCCTTCAACGCAGGTAACCGTTGTATTGCCATTTCGCGAATACACGTTGAATACGGTTCCCAGTACCGAAGTTATTGCCGAAGAAGTTTTCACATCGAAACGATTACCCTTGGTAACTTTGAATTTAGCTTCGCCGGACAGTTCCACTTTTCTGGCAAACAACCAAGTACGCTTGTTATAATGTAACTGACTTTCAGCATTTATTTCAACATGGCTGTTATCGGGTAAGTAAACCTCGGCATGTTGCCCACGAGGAACCTTAACGGTAACATTACCTGCTACAAAAAGCCAAATCGGAGTAGCAAGCACAAGCAAAACGGCAACAGTTGCCGCAACTTTCAGGATAATTCTAAAATTAACCTGCTTAACCTTTCTTTCCTCATTTTCAATTTTGTCAAAGATCGCCTCCCAAGCCAACTCCTTGGTCTTCCCCCTGGGAACCCGGTAACTCGAAAAGAGTCTAGTCAACTCTTTGTCTCTACTTTCTTCCATTCCATATGCCTTGCTACCAGTCCTCATTTGTAACTTATTTCTACATTAATTACAATTAATAACCGCGATACCCTACCTAAAAATGAAAAATATTTACAGGCAGTTTACATTTTAATATCCCTTCCATTTTCCTAACTACTTAGGCAAGTTGAAAAACAACATTAAAAAACCTTAAACAATCGTTTCACTACATATTATTCTATATTTTTGAGTAAATGTTTTGTTATGTTTAAATCGACTTTTTTTAATACCGAAGAAATTGAACTGTTTTGTAAGGCAACTGCCGACGAGAACCCTATTCACACTTCCAATTTTATGCACAGTATAGGGAAACAGGTGGTTGTTCCGGGAATGTTTTTATTTTCGAAAATTATAAACATGCTTTTCGAACAAACGACTATCTGTTTTAACG
This sequence comes from Bacteroidales bacterium, assembly GCA_020636845.1. Taxonomy (GTDB): domain Bacteria; phylum Bacteroidota; class Bacteroidia; order Bacteroidales; family Tenuifilaceae; genus JACJXD01. The sequence continues at coordinate 597,975 of JACJXD010000001.1, forward strand.
CCTTTAAAGTATTATTCGGCAATATAGTAGAAGCCAATGAAGAAGTAGAATTAGGCTTTGAGGCATGCCCAAATAATTCATCCATTCAATACTTATCGGCAATAAACGAACACGACTCTTTTGCAATAAAAAACGAACGCTCATCGGCCTTTGTTGCTAACAATGTTTCGAAACCTGTTCTTAATGAAGGCGTTATTCGAAAAATAAAATTCTCCGGTAAGCAAAAGGAAATTTTTAGCCGCTTAATCGGATGTACAAAAAATGCCCTTAACGACTTTTTATTTGCCATTGCATATGCCAGTCCGGTTTTGCTAAAATCCATACACGAGCCATTAACCGATATTGAAAGGGAAATAAATAACCTGATTGATAAAACGGCAAATCCAGGCGCAGCATCGCCATTTTACCAGTCGCTAGAGATTTTACGTTCCGATCAAAGCATTACGCTTCCCAACGAGGGTGAAATTGATTATAATATTCAGTTTGAACGAGAAAAATACAATCGAACTTACGTAGCCAACGTTGACTGTGAATTCGATTCGAAAACGCTATTTCAATCCAAGTACCGATTAATAGCCATTCCCGAAAAGTTAATGCTCCGAATGGTAAAAGACCTTAAAATTTAATATTACAAAAAAACGTTGGGGTAAATGCTAACCCGTAAACATCGGTATAGGTAATTACAGGATTCCCTTGCATGTAATCCTGTACCGGAGTATCGGATATAGAATACGGTCTCGAAATAATATTACTTCTGTTGTATATATTGAAGAACCTTGCACCAACCTGCAACTCTGCGCCTAGAAATTTATGTGAGTAAGAAATGCCTGCATCTAACCTATGGTAAGGCGGTAACTGCGAAGAGTTTTTTTCATAATCTGGCGAAAGTTGAACCGATGATGTAAGCAGTAACTCGTCCCAAGGTTTAGGGCTGCCATAAATCCAACTTGCCGAAAAGCGCCACCTTTTGTAATTCTGAACTATGCTAAGTTTTAACTCGTGTATATGGTCGTCGATGGAGTTGTACTCGTCACCGCCATTCAAATTATCGGACTGGTTTATGGCCTTACTCAACGAGTAGGCTACCATAAACTCACCGCTATTCCAAACTCTTCTGGCTAACAAATCGGCGCCAAATGCTTTCGAGTTAACAGAGTAAATTTGCGAGACCTGTTTAATTTGAACAACATTTTGCCGTTTAATACTAGTTTGAACCACCGAAATTCCATCGGTCGCTTTTGCATATAGTTCGGCATCGAACTGCCATACCTTGGCAGGTGAAACATAACTGTAGCCACCAATAACATGCTTCGATTTTACAACAGGAAACTTATCGCCATCGGACGCTATCCAGTAATTCTTATAACTACTTTCTGCAACAATAATTTTATTGACAAACTGGTTGTACAATCCAGCAGCAACTTTCATGTTTGAATGCTCCGAAAGAAAAAAAACAAACTGAAATCGCGGTTCAAAGTAAACCTTCTGAGTTAAATTATGGTAAGTTGCTCGTACTCCAAACAGCAACGACTTTACCTTCTTAAACGAGATTGAATTTTGTAGCCAGCCAGTATAGGTCTCGGAATTAAAGTTTCGAACTCTAAGCGTATCGATAACGGCATAATCATCAACATAATGCATGTAATGCTCATTGGCATTAATATCAACTAAGTTGAAATTAAAACCACCTTCCAACTTATTTAAAGTTCCAATTTTCAGTTGTCCTTTCAGGTTTACAGTAACATCCTTTAACCGATTGTTTATGTCATAACTTTTCAAGATAGTATCGCGCAAGTTGGAACTTCTTCGTCCTCTAACAGAACTATCGCTGTTAAAATATTTCATGTTATAATCCGAAAACCCAACGGTAAGATTATGGTAAAACTTTGTACCCCATTGCTTTGCCCATCGAACGCCAACTCCGGTATTTCCCCACTTCGAATCTTCCATAACAAAAGGCAACTTGTCGTTTTGTACTAAATTTAACTTATCGCCACTACCATAACTACTTACTGACACAACATCGAAAGTTGTTGGTTTATAGGTAACTTTTGCATTATAGTCGTAATAGTAATAGGAAGGCTCGGAAGCGTCTATATTCAAAGTATTGGAACTTAAATCGGAACTAACTAAATCGGAACGGGTACTTTCAAGCAAATTCAAGTATAAGTTAGAATGATAAATATCGGTGTACGACCTCCGTGCTGCAACAACATAGCTGGCTTTCGATCCAATTGGACCTTCAACCTCTACATTGGCCGATAATTCGTCGATACCCGCATCGGCAACAAACCTATTCTCATTACCCGTTTTTCCTGTTATTTCGATAACCGATGATGCCCGGCTACCCCAACTGGCATCGAATCCCCCGCGTAAAACACGAATATCCTTAATTGCCTTACTGTTAAAACTGGTTATTGTACCGTAAAAATGGTCGATATGATAAATTGTAAAGCCATCGTAAGTTATCAAGTTTTTATCGGCTGGTAAATGTCGTACATCCAATCCGGAAAGAGATTCGGTTGTCCCGTCGATTCCCGGAAGAAGTTTTAACGGCGCAATGGCATCGTTTCCCGATATGGATGGCGATTGCCCTACATTGTGAATATTGAAAACTAACTCGCCAGGCCTGTCGCCCAACGAAACCATATCGGTGACAATCTTGCTTACCCGAACGTTTTTGGTTTGAAATTTTTTCTGATCGAGATTAATAATAATTGGGGTTGAACTTTCAAAATTAACTCGCGCAACCTTCATTTCTATTGGTTCGAAGCCAACAGAACTAACCCGTATAGTTACCGAATCGGTATCGTTAGCCTCCGGCAGAGTAAAAAAACCATCGGTATTAGTTACTGCGCCTTTATTGGATGAACCAACCGAAATAGATACATACGGCAATGCTTCCCCCGAAACTTTATCGCGAACAATTCCCACCGCTTTCTTGGCAATTACCTTTGACTTTTCTTCATTATTTTTCCTATGAACGACATATACCCCGTTAATAAACAAAAAGTCGAGATTCGTTTTTCGCAGAATTTTCTTAACGGCATCGTTCGGCTTGCTATTTACCAACTTAACATTTACGGTAATACCCGAAACAATATCGTTATCGAACGCTACTTTTATGCTATACTTATTGGTAAGCAACGAAAGAACATCGATTAAAGGCGTGTTCACAAAATTTTCGTTTACCGATTTCTGAGCAAAGCCAGCCATCGAAAAACACAAAAGCAGAAGTAAAATGATATGACTGCGAAAATTCACCTTCATATTTAATCTTTTTAACAACTTCTGCATTATAACAATTTTAATGCTAAAAACCCTACTGCTTTTCGAAAATGGTAACGATAGTTGAATCTGGATTTATCGTGTAGGAAAGATTCATGGGAAGTGTAACCAACGTAAGAGCTATGTTTAAATCGCTTCGGCTAAATACCCCAGTATAATAACGTGTATCCGGATTGAAGTTTTCAACCTTTATTGAAATATTAAACTGCCTCTCTATCTCTGTAAATACATCCGACAACTTCGAATTTTCAAATGCAATATCGCCTGTTACCCATGCCGGTCGCACAGAATTTAATGAGGGTAACTTCTTTTTAACTACCTTTTCCCCTTCTTCCTGCAACGTCTCCCCTTTAAACAAAATCACGTTCTTATTGTAATCAGTTTTTACGCTCACCTTGCCCACGTAGCACTCCACCCTAAAAAGACTGTCGCGCGAATACACGTTAAACTCCGTACCCAACACGGTAACCTCCCGCTTAAGAGAATCAAACACGGTAAACTTGCTCCCTTTTTTTACTTCAAAAAAGGCTTCGCCATTTAACGTTGCCTTTCGTCCCGCAATTTTATAGTATTTAGGAAATTCCAACCTCGAATTTTCATTCATCATTACCCGCGAACTATCGGGCAACTTAACCTCCAACGTTTGGGCTATACCCGTTACAAATTCAACTCTGGCAGTAAACATATAAAACCACGATACCGCAACTAATACAGCAACCGTGGCTGCTGCCACCCATACTCTCTTATCGGTGAAAAGGCTAACAACCTTTGGCTTATCGTCTTGCTCCTCTATAGACTTCATTAACATCTCCCATGCATCATCCTTCGACCGATTTGAAAATGGTACATGCAGCCCTTTTAGTTCGAATAGTCTATCGAAATCTTCGGGAACACGGTTAATATTTTTTTGCTTCTCCGTCATATCTTATAACCAAACTTTGTGCGCAAAACGGCTAACGCCGCAGATATGCGCTTTTCTATAGCCTTAACACTCAAGTTGAGCCGCTCGGCAATTTCGTTGTACGAAAGGCCTTCTATCCTATTCATAAGGAAAACCTCACGCTGTCCATCTGGAATAGCGGCTAACGCTTCCTGCAACTGAGCGTTAAGTTCATCCATACGGATTTTAGAATCGGCATGTTCGGGGAGTTCTTCGTTAGACTTCGATGCCTGAAAACCGTAAACAACCTTTTGATGCTTGAAGTGATTCTTAACCATGTTATAGGCAATGGTGTAAAGCAACGATTTTACCTTTTCGTCCTTTACTTCGTTACGCATGTCCCAAAGTTTCAGAAACACCTCCTGAACTATATCGTCGGCCAAATCAACATCGCCAGTTTTATAGTATGCAAACGACCTGATACCATCGTAGTAGGAATCGAAAATACCTCTAAACCAAGATATTTCCTGCGGTGTATATTTTCCTGAAGGTAAGGTCATAGTAGTATCATATCATTTGTAAAAGTAAAAAAATCGATTCAAAAAGTACGAAATTTTAAAATTAAAGCGGGACTCTGTTCAAACCCCGCTTTTCTACTTTTACATATTTAATTACAATTTCCGTTTTACCTCAACTTCCTGGAACCCTTCAACTATATCGCCAACTTTAATATCGTTGAAGTTGTTGATATTTAATCCGCATTCAAAGCCGCCCAATACCTCTTTTATGTCGTCCTTAAAGCGTTTAAGAGAACCAAGATCTCCGGTGTATATTACAATACCATCACGAATAAGTCTAACCTTATTGTTACGAACAATTTTACCCTCGCGAACAATACATCCTGCTACAGTACCAACCTTTGTTATCTTGAAAGTATCGAGAACTTCTGCCGTTCCGGTGATTTCCTCCTTAATTTCGGGGGCAAGCATACCTTCCATGGCATCCTTAATCTCGTTTATTGCGTCGTAAATAATTGAGTAAAGACGAATGTCGATTTCCTCCTTCTCGGCTAACCTACGTGCCCCTGCCGACGGACGAACCTGGAACCCAATAACAACGGCGTTAGATGCTGCTGCCAAAAGTATATCCGATTCGGAAATTTGTCCTACAGCCTTATGGATAACGTTTACTTCAATTTGAGGCGTTGACAGTTTAATTAACGAATCCGAGATTGCCTCAATTGATCCGTCAACAT
>JACJXD010000010.1 GCA_020636845.1 Bacteroidales bacterium
GCAAAGTTTAATATGGGTTCGATATTTGGTGCGTTTTTAATACTTCTTTTTGGTGCGAGGTTTTTGATAGAATACGTTAAAGAGCCGCAGGTAGAATTTGAAAAGCACATGATGCTGAACATGGGACAATGGCTTAGCGTTCCGTTTATTTTAGCCGGAATAGTCTTTTTACTTTACTCAAAGTACTATTCAAAAGTTTTTATTCCCGAGCCTGCTAAAAACAGCGTGAAGAAGAAAAAATAACCAATTTTTAGCATACTGACCAATAATCGATTACAAAAATAATCGAACAAAATGCAGTAAGAATTCGTATATCAACCTGTTTGGGAAATCGCTATGGAAAAATTGATAAAAATAACGTAAAAAATTATATCAACATATCTTGATTTATAAATAATTATTTTCTTATTTTTGTCGGTGGTGCATGGTAAATATTCATTAAATGGTTGAATACAATTTTGTTAAAGATCTTATTGAAAGAAGCATTAAGGATCATTGGGACTTAAATGCCCTTTCGGATTACAAGGGTGGCACATACACCTATGGTGATGTTGCAAAAAAAATATTCTATTTACACCGCTTGTTTCAAGATTACGGTATAAACAAAGGAGATAAAATTGCCTTAGTTGGCCGTAACAACTCAAACTGGGGAATAATATACCTGGCAACAATAACATATGGCGCCGTAATTGTTCCTATCCTTCCCGATTTTTCGGCATCGGAAACGCATAATATCCTAAACCATTCCGATTCACAAATTCTTTTTGTGGGCGATATGATGTGGGGTAAAATGAATGAAGCCGAAATTCCAAACGTCAAAGTGATCATAAGCATTGCAAATTTTGATCCTTTGGTAATTAAAAATAAAGAGGCACATAAAAATTTTGAAGAGAGTTTGGGTGAAATAGAAACTCTCGCTCAACAACTAACTCCTGATAAAATACAATATACTGAAGTTTCAAATGCAGAGTTGGGCGTTTTGAGTTACACCTCGGGAACTACGGGATTTTCCAAAGGAGTAATGTTGACTATGAACAGTCTTGCCGCCAATATCGACTACGGTCGTAAAAATATTGGTTTGGTTGCGGGCGATAGTATTGTTTCGTTTTTACCGCTTGCCCATGCTTTTGGATGCGCATTCGAATTCCTTTTACCTTTTACGGTAGGTTGTCACGTTACATTCTTAACTAAAATACCTTCGCCAAATATTATTTTGGAGGCATTCGGAAAAATTAAACCGAGGTTGGTTTTAACGGTTCCTTTGATTATCGAAAAGATTTTCAAAAAACAACTTAAACCTAAGTTGAGTAAGCCGTTAATGCGAATTTTGTTGAATATTCCTTTAGTTAACCTAATTTTATATAGGACTATAAATAAAAAGTTATCCGAGGTTTTTGGTGGAAACTTTTTGGAAATAGTAATTGGAGGAGCTCCGCTGAATCCCGATATCGAAAGATTTTTCAAGAAAATACGATTCCGCTATGCCGTTGGCTATGGTATGACCGAGTGTGGTCCATTAATTTCCTATGCTGGTTGGCGGGTAAATCGTATGAGTTCTTGTGGAAAAACCATTAATTACCTAGAACTTAAAATTGACTCGAAAGATCCGAAAGAAGAAGGCGAAATATTGGTTCGCGGTGAAAACGTAATGGTTGGATATTATAAGAATCCTGAAGATACCAGTAGAACATTGATAGACGGCTGGTTACATACTGGCGATGTTGGTATCATAGATCCTAAAGGCTTTTTATTTATAAAAGGTCGTAGCAAAAGCATGATTTTAGGTCCAAGTGGGCAGAATATTTACCCGGAAGAAATAGAGGCTCGATTAAACAACTTACCAATTGTTCAAGAATCTGTGGTTGTTGAGCAAAAGGGCAGGCTTGTAGGTTTAATATTCCCCGATTTTGAATTGATAGAACGTCAGGGAATGAAAGTAGAAGAACTCGAACCTGTTTTAGAAACGTATCGTTCCGAGGTGAATATGAATTTACCGCAATATAGCCAAATAAGCAAGTTGATTGTTCACGCACAGGAGTTCGAAAAAACACCCAAACAAAGCATAAAGCGTTTTAAATATCAATATTCTGAAAATTAGCAAAGACAAGTCTTTGCTTTTTTCTACAAAAAATTTGAGATTACTTTTATTAGCCTATTTCTTTTACGGGGATAGGCTATTTGTTTGCCGTTAATTCGAATCTATTTTGCCCGATCGAGAGTAAACGAGAATGTCGTTCCCTTATTAAGGCTGCTCGATACCGAAATATTTTGTTTATGTGCTTCAATAATGTGTTTTACAATAGCCAAACCAAGGCCAGTACCGCCTTGCTCACGCGAACGACTTTTATCAACCCTGTAAAAACGTTCAAAAATTCGAGGAATGTTTTTCGAATCAATACCAATACCATTGTCGTTAATCTGAATGATTACGCGGGTTTCTGTTTCGGATAAGGAAACAATTGTACGACCTTCGTTTACGCCGTAAATAATGGAGTTTATAACAAGGTTATGTACAACCTGATAAATTTTCTTTCTGTCGGCAAATACCCAAACACCTTGAGGGTAAGGTTTGTCGAATTTCAACGTTATTGCCTTGCTTCGGGCTCTTTGCTCAAGCGATTCAAACACTTCGTTTACTAATCCTACAAAATTAAACTTGATAGGTTCTAACTTCAACTCTCCAACTTCAAGTTTATTAATGGCTTCCAGATCCTCAACTATGCTAATTAATCTATCGATACTTTTTTCGGTTCGTTCCAAAAACTTTCGGTTAATTGTAGGATCCTCAAGCCCTCCGTCCAACAGCGTTAGCACATATCCCTGAATATTGAAAATGGGCGTTTTAAGTTCGTGCGAAACATTTCCCACAAACTCCTTGCGGTAACGTTCCATCTCCTTTAGCCTGTCAATTTCCTTGGATTTACTTTGACTCCAAGTGGCAATATCCCTGCTCAAGTTTTCCAACAGTAGGCTGTCTTCCAACTCGTTTACAATATCCGACGTGTTCGGTTCGTGTTGATATATTAATTTGTAAAGAGGTTTTATGCGTTGGGCTAAAATGTTGTTAATTACAATATATGCTCCTATAAACGTTACTGTAAAGACACCCAAAATAATGGATATTAAGGAAACAATATGCCAAACCGAATGTATTTCAAAGGCAATAAAAATAGCGATAAGAACAGCAGCGGCTGTTAGAGTTGCTATAATAGCCGATGCTTTACCGCTGGTAAGTTGCTTGGTTTTTGCCATTGAGTTTACTGGATAAGCTTGTTAATTTGTCCAGATTCTAAATATTGCTTTAGTATTCGGGTGATGTACTTTCCTACTATATCGAATTCTAAATTTACAACCGTTCCCTTTTTAATTTGATGAAAGTTGGTGTGTTCGTAGGTGTAAGGAATAATGGCAACCTGAAAACTGTTTTTACGGGAATTTACAACGGTTAGGCTAACTCCGTTTACCGAAATAGATCCTTTTTCTACGGTAATATTTCCTTTTGAAGCGTCGTATTCAAAGGTATAGTACCAGCTGCCATCGCTTTCTTCCACGTTTGTACAAACGGCAGTCTGATCCACATGTCCCTGCACCAAATGGCCGTCTAACAGACTATCGATTTTCATGCTACGTTCCACGTTAACCTTATCGCCAACCTTAAGCAAACCGAGATTCGACTTCTCCAAAGTTTCCTTGATGGCTGTAACCGTATATTTGTTTCCGTCCTTTTTTACAACGGTAAGGCACACGCCGTTATGGGAAACGCTTTGGTCTATTTTAAGACTGCCAACAAAGGTGCATTCAAGCGTGACATGAAGGTTTTCTAACTCTTTTTCCAGTGCAACAACGGTTGCGGGTTCTTCAACTATTCCAGAAAACATAACTTTAATATTTTACGTTAAACGCTACTTACTTGTAATTTTCACAAAGATATAAATCGAATGTCAAAATACTGCATAATGTCTGTTAAGATTAGATTAAAAACATTTCAATAACTGACTGAATCTCTGACAATAATATTCATTTTTAGTACAAACATTTTGTTCCCTTTCAATACCTGTAAACAGATATTTCATTTTGTTAAGTTGTTAATAGACATATCGTAACGGGTATATATTTCCTTTTCAACGAAGTTTAACTTTATGCTGATTTTAACTGTTGCGTAAAATTGGCTAAATTTCGGAGTGAATGCCATTTAAAAATGGAAAATACAAATAAACGATATGCCATAATTGTGGCGGGAGGCGCCGGCATCCGAATGGGAACCGATAAACCCAAGCAGTTTATCGAGGTAAACGGCCTTCCTATTCTAATGTACACACTGCTTCGGTTTGATTCGTTGACTGCTAAGCCCGAAATTATTTTGGTTTTGCCGGAGCAGCACGTAAAATTTTGGAAAGAACTCTGCCAAAATCACTCTTTTCAAGTGCCTCATACCATTGCATACGGCGGAAGCACCCGTTTTCAATCGGTAAAAAACGGATTAAATTTAGTTGAAAGTAGAAACTCGTTGGTAGCCATTCACGATGGTGTTCGCCCTCTTGTTTCTGTCAAGGTTATAGAAAGTTGTTATGCAATGGCTGCCGAAAAAGGTTCGGCAATACCGGTTATTTCTCCGGTTGAGTCAATACGAATTTCGAAGGAAGGTAAAACAGAATCGTTTCCCCGCGAAAAGGTAATGCTGGTACAAACTCCGCAAACATTCAAAACCGGGATTATTAAGGATTGTTACCAAATTCCTTACAGCCCGGATTTTACCGACGACGCATCGGTGGTAGAGGCTAATGGAATAGAAATATTTACGGTTGAAGGTAATCGGGAGAATATAAAGGTTACAACACCTTCCGATTTAATTATGGCAGAAATCCTATTAAAGAAAATTTGAATACAAATAGAAAGGTATAACTATGAGTTACACACTGGTAGAAGTAAACAATAAGAAAACGGTTAAGGATTTTTTACATTTACCTGTTAAACTTTATGTCGATTATTCCAACTGGATTCGCCCTCTCGATAGCGATATTGAAAAAGTTTTTGACCCAAAACAAAATAAAAATTTTCGTCGTGGCGATGCAATCCGTTGGGTGCTTTATGAGGACAATATGCCGATTGGTCGTATTGCCGCTTTTTTCGACAAAGACATTGCTAAAAATAGCGAACAACCCACGGGTGGAGTCGGCTTCTTTGAGTGTATAAACAGCACGGACGCTAGTAAAATGATGTTCGACGCTGCTAAAAAGTGGTTAACGGAAAGGGGCATGGAAGCAATGGATGGCCCTATTAACTTTGGCGATCGCGACCAATGGTGGGGGTTATTGGTAGAAGGAGATTTTCCGCCAAATTATGGCATGGATTATCATCTGCCATATTACCGAAAACTGTTTGAAAATTACGGTTTTAAGGTTTACTTTAATCAGTTTACTTACCATCGTTACGTAAATAGCAGCGACGTTGATCCGATTATTTGGGAAAAAGCCGAACGAATAGCCAAAAATCCATTGTACAGGGTAACCAATATCTCCAAAAAGCGGCTTAAACAATTTGCCGAAGATTTTCGGACAATATATAACAATGCCTGGGGACGATACAGCGGAGTGAAAAAAATTACGCAGGTTCATGCCATGGCATTAATGAAAACGTTAAAACCCATTATCGATCCCGATTTAATGTACTTTGCCTACTACGATAACGAACCCATCGGTTTTTTTATAATGGTTCCCGATTTAAATCAAATAGTAAAAAAGTTGAACGGCAAATTTAACTTGATTGCCAAACTTAAATTTCTTTACCTGTTAAAAATTAAAAAGGTTTGCACAAAGGCGATTGGCTTGATTTTTGGAATTGTCCCAAGACATCAGGGAAAAGGTGTAGAGGGTGCATTGGTGAACGAATTTGCAAAAAGAGCGCTGAGCCCCGGATTTAGATATACCGAATTGGAATTAAACTGGATTGGCGATTTTAATCCAACCATGCGCAGAATTGCTGAACAAATAGGAGCAAAGGTTCGTAAAACTCATATTACGTTCAGGTGCATGTTCGATCCAACTCGCGAAGTTACACCACCCCGTAAGGTAAGTTAGTTTTAAATTCGTATTGATTTAAGGATTTTAAAAATGCGTTACAAGTTTCTGTTTGCTGTCGCTTTTGCTTGTGCATCCACAGTTACATTTGCCCAGCGCGATATTGAGCCTCGTTTAATTATAAGCGATACTTCGAACTATAATTTTACCGGTGAATGGCAATATCTTTCAACCGATATTTTTTTGTTCAATGCCAATAAGTTTAGCGAGTTAATTAACGAGTTGGACTTCGGTAAGCCCGAACGGAAGTTGTTTCATCGTAAACGTAACGCATTGGAAGATGAACAGTTGGAGTACCTTTTCATTACTGCCAGCCTTAAAAACGTAAAATTCTTTGGCGATAAGGATATTACCTATCCCCTATATAATTTCCAAATTTCGCGCGATAAGGATAATAAGTACCAAACATTTGTTAGCGATAATATCGACCATGTACGAATAATAGATAACCTGCCACTTTACACTGCAAAGGATTACATAGATGCCGAAATTAATGTTCGGGCAATAACCAATAACGACAGGGACATGGTGTTGGGAATGGTTGCAACACAACTTAAAAATTTATCTAAAATACTTACGCCAACCGAAGCGGTAATGGGTATAATTGGGGAATTTGGAAATTTTTTGGAATCCAGTACACGTAAAAAAGAGTACAAGTTTAGTTCTACCATTCGACTTTTCGAACAGAAAAACTTCGACACAAGGGTACACTCCATTAAACTGTATGCCTTAACAACAGCCAACAGCAAGCCCATAGAGATAAATACCGCTCCCGTCCGGGCTTTTTTGGATACCGTGAAACAGGGAAAGGTCTCGCGCGCCGAGTTAAGTGGACTAATCGGTTTTAAGGATTATCCGGTAATTGTAGTGGTAAACTATAAATCCCTTTACCAAATGGAGCCGGTTAGCGGCGACGAGGTAACCTTTGCCAACATCGAAAAACGAAAGTTAAACGTGGAAAACGATTATCGCTCCGGGCTTATTAATGCTGAAACTTATCGTCAGGAAAAAGACTTTATATCGTTTTTAACCGTGTTTGCCAACTTCAAAAATCACCTTGATGTTTACAATCTGAATTTCCGAACGGGAAATACCGATGCCGTTTCTTCCACGTTGTTTCTGGTTATGCAGTATTACAGGCAACTCGTTAAAACGTATAACGAAATAAAATTCAAGTATAAGAGCAATACAACGTATTCGTCGGTTTTCGAAGGAGAGTACGAATCTATACTTGGTTTTGCCGCGTTGTATCTCGACAACGATTTCAACTTAAAAGCAACTAAAGAACTGGTAAATACTCTATTGTCCTTAGAAAAATCGCCGGAAGTGCCAACGGAAAAACTGGAGCAAACCATTTCGACGTTGAGGTTTTCCGATTACTTTAAGCCGGAGTTTATGCAGCAAAACCTCGAAGGACAATTGATCAAGAGCCACATTCAACGGTTGGAGAATCAACTGCTAAAGGCCACTTTTCAACCTGAAATAGAAAAGGTAAGCAACGAAAAGGCAACGCCTCAAAATGCAAAGGCTGAGGATAAACTTATGTCGATGGCTAAAAACACAGCATGTGTGCTTTGCAGAACCAAGGCAATGGATGCCATTGGGGCTTTCAATAAGCGTATTGATGAGTACAGAAGAAGTATAGAGGAAAAACGTCACGATAGCATAGTAAATGCCATTCAACCATGGATATTTCAAAGCCTGGAATCCATTCACAAGGTAAAAAGTTCTTTTTGCACTGTCTTTCCTGATTCTAGTGCCGAAAGCGCCGTTTATATAATGAATAAAATTTCCGAAGCCGAACGGGATGTTAATAATACCGGCGATTTTACCAAAGTAGATATAAAAGGGAAAGATCTATCGGTTATTCAAGCGTTAAACGAGAAACTTTTAGATTATAAAAGCAAAGTGGACGAAACGCTTAAACTAATTTGCAGTCTTAAACCGGCGCTATGTAATCTGCAAAATACCGAAAGCAACACTGCTTCGGAACTTTTTACCATATCGGATTCCACCGTAAAACAGAATAACATCTTTATTGCAATTTTCGACAATCAGTTAAACTCATTGGAAGTTCAGTGTAAATCGGATTCTGCAAGCACAAACGAAAAGGAGTTGGAAACTGTTCAAAAAATGCAACAACGCCTAAAAACGGCTGTTTCGGTTTTGCAAAACGGCAAAATTCCAAAATCTGATTACCAAAAAATTGAAAACGAAATTAACGAGTTGGTTTCCGAAATTAGCAACCGGCTAAGTTTGTTGTCGGGACTACGTTAATGCAAGAACTCGTTTTGCAACTTGATATCATATTACTGTTATCTTAAGCAAAACTGCGAGAGTTGTTTAATCTGGAATAATAAAAACGGCTATTCTGTTTTGAGCGTTTTCTTATCGAAAATGTCGTGACGGTGAAAAAGTAACAGGTAAATAACACCCGTGGTAATCGACGAATCGGCTATGTTGAAAATAGGTCTAAAGAAAACAATATGCTCGCCACCCCAAATTGGGAACCAACTTGGCAAAACGGTATCAATTATCGGGAAGTAAAGCATATCGACAACACAGCCTTTTAGAAATCCGGCATAACCCTGAAAGTTGAGTTGAGATATTCCGTAGTACGAAATCCATTCGTTTATTTGAGAATTGTAAATTGTTCCCGTATCGAACAAAAAGCCGTATATGGCGCTATCGATAATATTCCCGAAAGCTCCAGCCATAATAAGCGACAAACCAACAACAACACCCCATTTGGCCCCTTTATCTATTAGTTTTAGCATATACCATCCAATGGCGGTAATGGCAGCAATTCTAAAAAGACTTAAAAAGATTTTACCCCAAATACCCCAAAACTTCATGCCAAAAGCCATTCCGGGATTTTCGGTAAAATGAAGAATAAACCAATTGCCCAAAACGTTTATTTCCTGTCCAATGGCCATGTTGGTTTTAACCCAAATTTTCAGCGTTTGGTCTATTGCCAAAACAAGCAATATAATAATTAGCGAAAGTTGTTTTTTCGAAATTCGCATACCCATTCAGTTTAGTGGAGGCAAATCTATAAAAAAAACGGAAGCGGCTTTTTATCCACCTCCGTTAATATTGGTAAATTATCAAAATTATCGCTGATGATTTTTTGCGTCGATGCTTAACGTTGCATGAGGAACTGCACGTAAACGTTCCTTTGAAATAAGTTTACCCGTTTCCCGGCAAATACCGTAAGTTTTGTTTTCGATACGTACCAATGCAGCTTCAAGATGCTGAATAAACTTCTGTTGGCGTTGGGCTAACTTTCCGGCTTCTTCTTTTGAAAGTGTGGATGCGCCCTCTTCCAAAACCTTAAACGTGGGCGAAGTATCTTCGGTGTCGTTGCTTTGGCTCATGGTAATAGCGCTCTTTAGGATTTCGTAATCCTGACGCGCTTTTTCGAGTTTTTGCAGAATCAATTCTTTAAATTCCGCCAACTCCTCGTCCGAATACCTTGTTTTTTCTGCCATGGCTTTAAATTTTTCTAAATATATAAAAAACTATTCTAATAAATACATCTTACTCTGCAATCTTTTCAACTCTGATAGAAGTTGTTAAATCGTCGTCAAGGTCAATAACCGTTGAGGTTCCATTAAGTTCACCATCTATTATATTAATCTCTTTTGCAAGCGTTTGACCAGCTATGTAATCGTGATGTGTTTCGATTGCCTTATCTAACTTGTCGTGTTTTTTTAGTGTAATCCTAATTTTATCGGTAACCTCAAAGCCCGAATCCTTTCGAATATTTTGAACTCTGTTAATAAGTTCGCGAGCTATACCTTCCATACGTAAAGTTTCGGTAATGGTTACGTCCAGCGCAACAGTATAGCGACCCTCGTTTGCAACCAACCATCCGGGAATGTCCTCCGACAGAATTTCCACATCGTCGGTGGTTAAATCGACATTACCGCTGGAGATTGTAATGGCAAAAGTTCCTTCCTTTTCCAAAGTAGCAATGTTTTCCTGTGTCATGGCGGCGATTGCCTGGCTAATTTCCTTCATCGATTTGCCGTACTTTGGTCCTAACGACTTAAAGTTTGGTTTGATTTTTTTAACCAAAATGCCAGCCGAGTCGCTTAAGTATTCCAACTCTTTAACGTTAACTTCGCTAAGAATTAGCGATTCAACCGCTTTAAGTTGTTCCATAAACTTCTGGTCGAGAATGGGAATCATAATTTTGCTAAGCGGTTGGCGAACCTTGATATTTACCTTACGACGTAATCCCAATACTAACGAGCATACGTTTTGTGCCATATCCATTCGTTCCTCAAGATTCTTGTCGATTAACTTTTCGTCAAATTTCGGAAAATCGGCAAGATGCACACTTTCAGACGAAATATGTTTCGAAATATTATTTAAATCGGTAAATAGTTGATCCATGTAAAACGGTGCGATTGGAGCAGCCAAAAGCGAAACGGTTTCCAAACAGGAATAAAGTGTTTGGTAAGCAGCAATTTTATCGGTATTATAATCGCCACCCCAGAAGCGTTTACGGTTTAAGCGTACATACCAGTTGCTGAGCTGTTCGGTAACAAAATCCTGAATAGCCCTACCGGCACGGGTTGGTTCATAATTCTCGTAAGCATTTTCAACTTCCTTAATAAGCGAGTTGAGAAGCGATAAAATCCATCGATCAATTTCGGGACGTTGTTCAACCGGAATTTCAGCCTCTGCATAACGGAACCCATCAACGTTAGCATAGAGTGCAAAGAACGAATAGGTATTGTAAAGTGTTCCGAAGAATTTACGTTTAACCTCGTCAATTCCGTCTATATCGAATTTAAGATTATCCCAAGGTTGAGAGTTAGTAATCATGTACCAACGCAGAGGATCGGAACCGTATTTCTCGATAACCGACCAAGGATCGACAGCATTTCCAAGACGCTTGCTCATTTTATTTCCATTCTTGTCCAGTACAAGGCCATTGGAAATAATATTTTTATACGCAACAGAATCGAAAAGCAGGGTGGCTATTGCATGAAGGGTATAAAACCAACCTCTGGTTTGATCGACACCCTCGGCAATAAAGTCGGCGGGATAAAGTTCGTGGAAGTTTTCCTTATTTTCGAATGGGTAATGAATTTGAGCATAAGGCATTGCACCCGAATCGAACCACACGTCGATTAAATCGGGTTCGCGGAACATCTTTTTACCATTGGACGAAACCAGAATAATATTATCGACAAAAGGTCGGTGTAGATCGAACGACTCATAGTTTTCAGAACTATAATCGTCTTCCTTGTAATTCTCCAGCGGGTTAGTTTCCATAAACCCGGCCTTCACCGATTTTTCTATTTCGGTTTTAAGCTGAGAAACCGAATTAATACATATCATATCGGAGCGATCCTCCGACACCCATATAGGCAAAGGAGTTCCCCAAAAACGCGAACGGGAAAGATTCCAATCGAGCAGGTTTTCCAACCATTTTCCAAATCGTCCGGTTCCCGTACTTGTCGGTTTCCAATTTATGGTATTGTTAAGTTCAATCATTCTATCCTTTAGTGCGGTTACCTTGATAAACCAACTATCGAGCGGGTAGTAAAGAATAGGCTTATCGGTACGCCAGCAGTGCGGGTAGTTGTGAACGTGTTTTTCGATGCGGAATGCCTTGTTCTCTTTTTTCAACGCAACGCATAAATCAACATCAAGGGTAGAGTCGTTTTCGGTAAGCGTTTCGTCGTATTCGTTTTTAACATACCTTCCGGCATACTCGCTGTATAATTCGGTGTTAATGTTGTTTTTAACAAACTCCGGATTTAACTCGTTCAACAGGTAAAACCTACCTTTTTTATCTACCATAGGTTCAATGCCATTGAACTTATCAATAAGAATCAAAGGAGCAATTCCTGCTACTTTAGCAACTCGGTCGTCGTCGGCACCAAAAGTCGGAGCAATATGAACGATACCGGTACCATCCTCGGTTGTTACATAATCGCCGGAAATAACCTTAAAGGCTTCACCGTTGGGTTTTACCCAAGGAAACAGTTGTTCGTAACGAATGCCTAAAAGTTCTTTTCCGGAAACTTCCTTTAAAACCTTAAAGGGAATCTTTTTATCGCCGGGCTTATAGTCTTCCATGGGAAGTTCCGCATTTGCGGCCGGAAAATGATAGTTAACCCTTTCCTTAGCCAAAACAACGGTAATGGGTTCGCCGCTATACGGATTGAAAGTTCTAACAATGGAATATCTGATGGATTCGTTTACAGCCAATGCGGTGTTGGACGGTAATGTCCAAGGGGTGGTTGTCCATGCAATAATATAAATATCGGTATCGCTAATGTCGAATAGCCAATTGCTTTCGCTGTTTTTAACAACCTTGAACTGAGCAACAACGGTGGTATCCTTAACATCGCGATAGCAACCGGGTTGGTTTAATTCGTGAGTGCTAAGTCCTGTTCCTGCAGCAGGAGAGTATGGCTGAATAGTTTTACCCTTGTACAATAACCCTTTTTCGAACAGCTTGGCCAACAGATACCAAAGCGTTTCGATATAACGGTTGTCGTAGGTAATGTAAGGATGTTCCATATCAACCCAGTAACCAATTTTATGGGTAAGGTCTTCCCACAAATCGGTATATTTCATCACCTCTTTTCTACAGGTTTTGTTATACTCTTCAACCGATATTTTGGTACCAATGTCTTCCTTGGTTATGCCAAGCATTTTTTCAACGCCGAGTTCAACGGGTAATCCGTGGGTATCCCATCCGGCTTTGCGTTCAACAAGAAACCCTTTTTGTGTTTTATATCTACAGAAAATATCTTTAATGGAGCGAGCCATTACATGGTGAATACCGGGCATTCCGTTTGCCGACGGAGGTCCTTCAAAAAATATAAATTTGGGATGTCCTTTACGTGTTTCCAGACTTTTACGAAAAGTATCGTTTTTATCCCAAGTTTGAAGAACATCCTTGTTCACCTGCGATAAATCTAACCCCTTGTACTCCTTAAATTTAGTCGAACTCATACACTAAAAGCTTAAAAATATTATCCTTATTTAAACACAAACGTGCTGTATTACAGCACACTAATTACAAATAGACAGTTACTAAAAATCTCACAAAAATACAGGAAATCTTAACAATATCAAATGTTTAATTTACAAAGGAAATTCAGATAATGTTGATGTTCTTTTAGTTACTTACGAAGTTTACGTATAGCCCAAACAACAACGATTCCGGTTGTTACTCCTATTAAATTTGAAATAAGGTCGAAAATGTTGTACGTTCTATGAGGAATGTATATTTGAAGGATCTCGGATATGGCAGCAAAAATCATTAGTATTGGAGCAAGGTAGCGAAGCCTTATTTCAATTTTAAAGGGAACTATAAGGAAAACAAGAACGATGAAAAACAACACGTGAATAAGGTAATCGGTGTGGATAGTTGTAGTTCCCAGTTTAACTTGTGGAAATGTGAAAGGAATGTACAGGGGAAGCAATAAAATAGCAACAACCCAAATAACGGTGATGGCTAAAACACTATACCTGTTGTATCTTACTCTTTTTTCCATGCCTGTAAAGGTGTAAAAATATTTTTATGGGTGTCCGATTTTTTGTAAAAATTTGCCAACGCTTGTATTTTGTTAATGGCAAGAAAAGGATTTGTGACTGGTTTATAGTTAAGCCTCAACTGTTTTACCTAAAAAGAACATGAAGTTAGGAAACATTTTTTACTTTTGTAATGAATATGGATTAGCATGAGCAATTTACCCGATAAGCGAATAACCGATTTTATAAACGACCATCATGTTCTTACGTTGGCAACCTGTTTCGACGAAGAACCTTGGTGCGCTAACTGTTTCTACGTATATCTGGAAGAGGACAACAGCTTTGTTTTTACTTCCGATTTTAATACTAAGCATGTGCAACAAATTAGCCACAATATTTTTGTTGCCGGAAGCATTGTGTTGGAAACCAGTATTGTTGGGAAAATACAAGGAATACAATTTCAGGGTATTATTAGCGAACCCAAAGGGGAATTACACGACAAAGTTCGAAAGGCCTATCTAAAACGCTTTCCCGTTGCCATGCTTATGGACACACATCTTTGGGTTGTCGATTTAACTTTTTTGAAGTTTACGGATAATCGGTTAGGTTTTGGGAAAAAGTTGACATGGTCCAAGGATTTAAGCTTTCATAAGTAATAGGTTTCGAGTTTTTTCAGTTTCGATAATCCCATGGAAAGTATGGCACAAAAAGTTTTGGTAACCGGTGGAACCGGTTTGGTTGGAGCGCATTTGCTTTACGAATTGGTTCGTAAGGGCTATTCGGTTAAGGCTACTAAGCGGAACAGTTCCAACCTGAAATTCGCAGAGTGGGTTTTCGGACTTTACAGCGGTAATCCTGGCGAATTGTTCAAAAAAGTAGAATGGGTAGAAGCCGATATGCTCGATTACGCTTCAGTACAGGAAGCAACCAGAGGCATTGATACTGTTTTTCATACCAGCGCCATTGTGTCGTTTAATCCGTACAGGGCTAAAGCAATTATTTCGAACAACGTTGCAGGGACTGCCAACATTGTAGATGCCTGTTTGGAGAACGGAGTAAAAACACTTTGCCATATAAGTTCGATTGCAGCCCTTGGCGATACCAATGCACAAGGCTTTATCGACGAAAATTGCAAATGGAGTTCAAGCAAAGGACAAGGCGCCTACGCGCTAAGCAAATTTTTGTCCGAGAATGAAGTATGGCGTGGAAAGGAACATGGTTTAAGAGTGATAGTTGTAAATCCATCCGTTATTCTTGGCCCCGGCCGATGGGATAGCGGTAGCGGACAACTTTTTAAACAGGCATCGAAGGGACAACCTTTTTATACCGAAGGTATTTCCGGTTTTGTTGACGTTCGCGATGTCGCCAAGGCTATGGTTGTACTAAGCGAAAATGACGAAATATCGAACGACAGATTCGTGCTGAATGCCGAGAATATTAGTTACAAACAGCTGTTTACCATCATAGCCGAAAAAGTCGGTAAAAAGGCACCTTATATTAAAATACCCCGAACGCTTGTCAAAGTAGTCTCGCCTATAGTATATTTAGTTGGAATAATTACTGGTACTGGCGGAAAGATGTTGGTAAAAAGTACCGATGCAGCGTTTAGCAAAACCTACTACTCGTCGGAAAAAATTAAAAAGGCAATAAACTTTCAATTTATCCCCGTTTCCGAAACGGTGGATTTTATTACAAAAGTTTTTAAAGCATCAAGGTAACGTAAATAAACTTTCAATTATTAATTCGTTAAATATTTTGTGCAGATGAAAACAAAACACGTAATATTGGCAATTGCCGCATTTACCGTTACGGGTAAGTTGTTTGCCCAATCGGGAAGTTTGGAAATAGACACGGATTTAAAGAGTATCAATATTGAAGCATCTGCCGATTTTGGCAAGTTTAAAACGGAAATAGGAACAACCTTTAACGTTTCCGAAAAAAAGATAACGGAACTTCATGCCAGTTTACAAATGAGTCCTGCCGATATTTATATGACATTGGAATGTGGACGGTTAACCGGCAAATCGGTTGACGAAGTTGTAGCTGTTTATAAGGCAAACAAAGGAAGAGGTTGGGGCGTTATTGCTAAAGAGTTGGGAATAAAGCCCGGATCAAAGGAGTTTCATGAACTAAAAGCCAATGTAAAAACTCGTGCCGATAAGGGAAAATCTAAAGGAAAAGGGACCGGACATGGCAACGGGAAGAAAAAGCATTAAACTTATGCAAATGAAGAAGGTTGCCTAACAAGCAACCTTTTTTACTAAAAATTCCATTCCCCTTTCAGATATACAAATTGCCCAAAGTTGGCATACTCATCGGTGCTTTTGCCGGTTAGTAAAATTGCATTTAACGAAACGTTAATATTATCCGTGGCCGAAACCGATATTGTAGGAATTAGAGCAACGGAACCGTCGGTTGGGTTGGCAATGGCCGAAAGGCCGGGCGTTACCAAAGGACCGAATTGTCCGGTTATTCCAGTCATTACGTTAAACTTTCCTCTACTCAATGTCATCGGCGATTGTACCTGCGTGTCGAACAAGTTCAGGTTTCCCTGATTGTTTTTCTTTCCAAACGAATTGTATAGTATTCCTGCCTGTACATACCAGTTATCGCCAAAACTGTAATCGGACGAAAGGGTACCAACAATTCCCTCGGGAGTATTTTTGTTTATATACGATTTAAAATAGGATACTTCGCTTCGAATGGCAGCCCCGCCGACACTTTTGGTAAAACCAAAGCCGGCAGTCAATAACGAGCGCATTTTTCCTGCAATAAATTGCACATCGGCTTCGTAAATATTAAATCGGTACACTATGCCCAACGAGGTGCTATCCCATGTTTTAGCCGGTTGATAAACCGCTTCGGCAAACGAGGCTATTCCGCTAAAGTATTTCACACTTAAAGCATCTGTCCCCGGACGTTCGGGATATTCCAAATCGAAATACGAAAATGTATTGAAAATATCGTTTGGATTCCAAACAAGATCGATTCCCCAGTTTATCCGTTGTCGCCCTGCAACAATTTGCCAATTTCCATAGTTAACGGTGGCATTCAACCTGTCGATAATGGTATGCAAAATGTATGAATTTCCGTTTGACCAGAGGAACGAAAGGTCGAAGAAAGAATTATCGGTATCTATTTGCTCCGCGTAGTTGGGAATCATTTTTACAAAATCACCATAAATAAATCGGTTGCGGGCTTGAACATCAAATTTTAACCAATTGGTAGGATAATATGTAAGTTGTAGGCGATTATCGAGCGTGTTGTCCGAAAACCAGTACGAAGTATCGGGGTATGGAACATAAAGGTTTTGAAGGGACTTAATATGTCCCTTGAATTCCCATTTGGAAATATTTTGGGCATAGCTATACTGTAAAACGGCAGTTAATGCGATTAGCAGGAAAACAGTTTTTTTCATCATACAACGGAACGTTATTTACGATTCTTTAATTACGCCGTCTTCGAGTACCACCACGCGATGTGCTCTATTGACAACTCGTTGGTCGTGTGTGGAAAAAATAAAAGTAACACCATCGTCCTTGTTTAGCAGTTCCATCATTTGCAGAAGATTTTCGGCCGATTTTCCGTCGAGGTTTGCCGTTGGCTCATCGGCTAAAATGAAATTCGGCTTGGAAGCCAATGCACGTGCTACGGCAACGCGTTGTTGCTGTCCGCCAGAAAGCTGAGACGGTTTACTTTTATACCTATCGGCAAGGCCAACTTTTTCCAATAAACTATAGGCAATTTTCCTGCGTTCTGCAGCCGGAACACCCTGCAATTGCATGATAAGTTCCACATTTTCGCCGGCGCTTAAAACCGGAATAAGGTTATACGACTGAAAAACAAAGCCTATGTGATGTAACCTAAAATTGATAAGTTTTGAACCTTTCAGCGTATCAACCCAAACATCGCCAACGCGGATTCGTCCCGACGTGGGCTTGTCGAGTCCGCCTAACAGGTTTAGTAACGTTGTTTTGCCCGAACCCGAAGGACCAACAATGGCCGTAAATTCACCCGCTTCGATGGTAAGGTTGATATTTTTTAGCGCCGTAACCTTTATTTGAGATTCGTTGTAAGTTTTTTCAACGTTTATTACTTCGATAACTGCCATGGTTTCAATTTTTATCTGTTTTCAATTTATTCTTCTCTTAATGCTTCAATGGGGTTAAGCTTTAGCGCCCTGCGTGCCGGCCATAACGACGAAATTATTCCCGTTAGCACGACTAGCACCGTAATTTCGATATAATCGATAATTCCTATTGAAGGGTAAACTACCGACGAAAAACCAAGGGCAGCAAAACCTTCGGACCATGCACTAAAATCTATTCCGGTATGCCCGAGTATTGCCAAGATAACGGCACTCAATCCCATTCCAACAACTCCGCCGGTTAGCGATAGCATTACCGATTCGAGCATTATCATTATAAATACTTTTACCTTGTTCATTCCAATTGCCATTAGCATTCCAAGTTCCTTAATGCGTTCCAGCACGCTCATCATCATGGTATTAATAATCCCGAAAGCCAACGCAAAAAGAATTATTACTACGTATATAAGGCCCATAAAATCGCCAAACTGAGCATACAATGCGATTTCGGGAGAAGTTTGCTTCCAACTTCGAACGGAAACAGTTGGAAACAACTTTGCCAGTTCATTGCTAACGCTTTGGGCTTTGTCCATGTCGTTGCAAATTATTGCAACTTGGTGAACTTGGTTTGGCTTGAGTCCCGCCATTTTTGCAAGGACACTTCTATCCACAAAAGCGTTGGCCGCATCGAACTGTGAGTTGCTGGTTTGGTAAATGCCCCGAACTTTAAAAAGCTGATAGTGAAGTTCCCCGTTTGAACTTTGTATGGTTAATACCAACGATTTATTAAGACGATATTCGCTAAAAACGCTTGCTAAACGGTCGGCATATTTCTGAAAATTGCTTTTCGACAGTATTGATTTTATATCCTTTAATAGTGCCGATTTTTTTCGGTACGATTTATCAATCAGCAGTTTTACGGAATCTACAATCTGCTCCGGTAATTTTTGCTCAAGCAAAGTGTCCATTTTTTCGGTTGTAATTCGGTAATTAATAAGTTTTAGCACTTCGGCGGCTTTGCTTCCAATTACAATCGAAGGAATTTGATGCGTAGTATCGACGTACTCTCCTGCTATTATCTTCCGATAAATTTGGCTAACCTTTTCTTCTTCGGTCGGATTAATACCCATTACAACCATACCTGTTGTAGCCCTGTCGGATTGAGCCATACAAAACAGCCTTATCCTGGCAGAAACACCTTTTACATCTTTCATAGTATCGGTAACTGCCAAAATTTCGTTAGTATTATTAATGTAGAGGTTAGTTTCTTCGTTAAGCAGGTATTCCGGATTGTGTATTTGCACATGGGCAATTTCGTTGTAAATACTGTCGTGAACACGTTGGTTAATCCAACCGTTAAGAATACCAACGGCCATAACACCTCCGAATAATCCAACAGCAATGGCGGCAACCACAATCATACTGCGGGTTTTGTTTCGCCAGATATTTCGCCAACTCAATGAAATTAACATGTTATGAGTGTTTTAATCGGTTATTTTGATAGTTTTTAATGGTACTTTTCAATTTAAATTGAAGTTATCTGTGGCGAATAGCATCGGTAACATTTATCTTAATAATTCTTCGTATGGGATATATCGATGCTAAAACCACCATTACAAGAACAACTATGGCTTGTCGGTATAGGTATGGACCAAAAGGAGCCATCGGCATCAGGGGTTCAAACCCCATGTCAACCATCATTTTGGCAGTATTACCGGTAAGCGCAATGGGGTGAACATGGTAGTAATGGATTATAGGCATACTTACCCCCATGCCGATTACAACACCTATTAACGCCATAAATATCAACTCGATAAAAACTAAAGTTGCCAGTTTTTTCCTTTGCATTCCAACGCTTATAAGAACGCCAAATTCGTGTGTTCGTTCGTAAATCATCATTATTACCGTTCCGAATATTCCAAAGAAAACAACAAAGTATAGTAGAACTAAAAAGGCAATTCCGCTTTTATTATCACTCTCTATTTGTTGTACCAAAACGCGATTTAGCTCTTTCCACGTTTTAACGGTAACATTTTTGCTGTCCAGCATGTTGTTTATTACATCCTGTGTGTTTTGCAAACTTTCATCCGACGCGTTTTTTAGGTTAATTGCCCAATAGGAAACCAGATTGTAGCACCCTGTAAAATCCTGTGCTTTGCTAAGAGGCATGTAAATAAGTTTATTGTCGAGTTCGGGATTGGGTATTTTAACCAAACCGGCCACCCTGTAAATACCGGCAGCCGAACTTCCGTGATACCCCTGGCTCATGAGTATAATACTATCGCCAACGTTGAGGTTTAAAAACTTTGCCAACCGCGACGAAACAACAACTTCGCTATCGGAAGCGGAAATGAACCGTCCGTTATAATGGCATTCCCTTTTTATAATATTGAGTACAGTTGTGTCTATCGCTTCATCGCCCAAAGCATCGGCTAACTTTTTTTCGGTAGGATACATTTCACCCTCAAGTATTTTAACCTTACTTTTAATTGCTTCCGTTATGTTGGGATTGTCAACAATGTTCCGAACAGCCTGATTGGTAAACCGGTATTTTACCAAAAAACTTTGCGGATGGGAGAAATTTTTTTCCGATTCGGGAAGGATACCCAAAACCAATGCTCCTTTTGTAAGGTTACCCGTTGAGGCAAGTGCAAAAGTTTCCAAACGGGGAACAACAGCCTTTACGTTGCTTACTTTTTGCGGAAGAGCAGTTATTTCCTCCAGTTGCGGAATGGTGTTGTCCAACGAAGGATCGTCGGCATAATCGGGATTCTGAATTTGAAGGTATCCCGAATACGCGCCAATGGCATTGTCAATCATTAACGAATACGAGCCAAGTTGAAACGAACGCATCATGGCTGCAAAAAATACGGCAAATAGAATGGAAGAGATTGTTATTAACGTTCGCCTCTTATTTCGCCATAAATTTCGTTGTGCAAGTTTAAGGTAACTCATGGTCAAAAAATTGAAAATTAACGAACCCTCGTCATGTTTTGAATGGAGAAAAAACTATCGTTTATGGGAATGTTGAACTTGATAAGGTTCATGGTAACTATTGTTTTGTTATTCGGTTCATCGGCGGGCAAAAGTTCATATACCGTTGGCATTAACCTGCCATCCATGGTTTTTAATTCACGCCCGATTTCTGTTTTAACCAGCATCAAATCTTCGTCGTAATATTCCACTTTTAGCATCAGATAGGTTTCCTTTGTAATCCACATAACAATTTTTCCCCACACTACAGGAGCATCTGGTTTTGGAGTTAGTAAAATTTTGTAACAACTGCTGTTTTCAACCGTTTCTTCTCCTAAAATTTTATGGGTGTAATCCGTTACCACGGAACGCTGGTTAAGCAGGTCGTCGTTTGTATAATCGGAACCCATCCATCCCTGCGAAAGCATAGACGTTGGAAGTTTTATTGTTCTGTTCATTTGCGGATTCCAACTCCACATTTCCCTGTTTATTTTTAAAAACGACTGTCCTTTTTCCCGGGCTGGCGAACTGATATAAACCAAAGAAAGTTCGGTTCCCTTGCTCCAACTTTTAAACGACACGGAGCGTTGCCACGTTGGACGAACAATTTGCATGGTCATTTCGCTATAACTCGATTTTTCGCCGCGCATTTTTTCATCGGCTCTTTTAACAATATCTGTTGCATCCTGACCAATGGCCATTGTTGATATTGCGGTGAAAAGTGAAAGGAAAATTAATCGCATGGTTATATAAATTTTTGGTAAACAACTTGTTTTATCTCGTCGAGAGGATAATTTTCGTTATACAGGTAATTGAGCACAATACCGTCTAACAACGATTGCCAAAGAACAACCTCGGCAACTGGGTTTTCCTTATTTTGCGACTGGTAATAGTCAACAACCATTTGAAAAACGGGTTGATAAATTTCTTCTATCGTTTTAAAAACCTTTTCTTTGTCTATATCGGGTTGCAGAAGAATAGAATAGTATAACCTCCAATAATACTTATTACTTTCAACTTTTTTAAACAGTAAATCCACAAAATTTTTAAACTCTTCTTTTGTAATAATTCCATCGCTATTGGCATCCAAGCCACCAATTAACAAGGTAAATCCTTCTGCAACAATTTTTAGCATAAGGTCTTCCTTGGAATCGAAATAATTGTAAACAAGGCCTTTTGCAATCCCTGCATGTTTTGTAATATCAGAAATGGTACAAGTATGATAGCCCTTTTGCGCAAACATTTCCATAGCAGCAATCATTATCTGCTTTCGCTTTTGGGCTTTTGCATCTTCACCAACTTTTTTATTTTGCCTCATGTTTTTATGAATGAACGGTCAGTCAAATATAGTGTGAATGATTTTGTATTACAAAATTTTTTAACAACTTTTTAAGTGAATAACGGTTTACTAAAAGCGCACGAAGTATGCAAAACAATAAATTGTTGCCTGAAAAAATTATATCCTTGTCCGAAAAGGGAATTGAGCCTAATCATGCAAAGGTGTTTCACTTTGTTCGACATGACGCATAAATCTAATAGATTAAATACCAACAGTTAACTACACGCATCAGTCTTCCTATAATCTTCTCAAAAAAAGTAAGCAACACCAAAACAGGATTGATTTCTTATTTTTCCATTTTTAATCGCTTTCGGCAACTACTACGGTATTCCCTTTTTCTGCAAGAAAATTCAAAAGGATGAATAATTTTTGTTGATTTATCGGATCGAGCCCTAACGTTGGATTATCAAGCAAAATAATCGCCTTTTTCTTTAACAAGATTAACTTTTCGGCTAAAGCCAGCCTCCGCAATTCGCCCTGCGAAAAAGTTCCTATTTCCTGTCCTATTGTTAAATAATCAAGACCAGCCTTACTCAGCCAATTCAACGCCTTCCGAGATTTTTCACTCCAAATATCCTTTTTCAATGCTTCTTCAACTGTCAGCCCAAGCCATTGGTCAACGCTTAGGCCTTCTACTCTATAATCTAAAATTTCCGGTTTATACCGTTTCCCGTTACATTCCGGACAAACCTCAACTACATCGGGCAAAAAATCCAACGAGGTAGTAACCAAACCCTTTCCTTTACAATAACTACATTGCGATTTAACCGAATTAAAACCGAAATCGGCATCCTTTAAACCATCGGCAATTGCCTGCGGAGTGCTTGCGAAGGTTTTCTTTATGTCCGAAATAAATCCAATTCGTGTGGCAATATTACTACCTCCGTTTCCCTGTGGTAACTTTTGATTGGTAACAATCAACTCATAATCGGAAACACCTATGCAATCCCGCTCAATATCTTTAAGAAGTTTCGATTTTCCACTTCCCATGGAACCTACAATGCGATTTACGAAACTGCTATAAACTTGCGTTGATTTTATAAAATCAAGAATATTTCTACCAACTGGCGTTCCGAAATCGGCTGTAATTAGTTGCTTCGAATTCAATATTTCGTTTGCAACAGGAGCATTGTCTTGGTTAATTGCAGCAGGTAAAACATCACACATAATATTTCCCCCGTTGATACCGGATTTCGGACCAAGTTCGATTACCCTATCGGCCGAAAAAATCAATTCAGGTCTATAATCGCTAAACAGAATTGTATTTCCACGCTGCTTAACTGCATCCAAAATCTTTACTAAATGTTTACGCGCTTTACTATCCAATCCCGCCGACGGTTCATCGAGTATTATGCACAACCCGCTTAAATCCGAAGCCAAAATGCTGCTTAACCTAACCCACTTCAACTCTCCGGTCGAAAGCCATTGTGCCGGTCTGTTTAAAGGAATATTGCTTAATCCTGCGTCGTTCAAAAAGATTAGCTTCGCCGATAGTTGCTTTAAAAGTGCCTCTGATATTTTTTGAAATTGATTTACTTGCAGCAAGCCTAGCAACCCTTTCACGGTAAGGTCTTGCATTTGAGCAATGTTTCGTCCGGCAAAGGTATAAGTTAACATTTCGGGATTTAAGCGATTGCCATTACAAACAGGGCACAACGAATCGGATAATAATTCCAGCGCACTTTTACCTCTTGCAGAAGGGTAGTGAGTAATGTATTCCTCCTCAACATATCGACATAATCCTTTCCAAACATCCGTAAACGCATGTTTGCCAACGTTGTTTTTTCTTTTAAACTCCCAAACCGCATTGTACTGTTTTTCTCCGGTTCCAAACATTACCCAACGTTGCCGGTCATTCGTTAATTCATTCCACGACAACTCCATGTCAATTTCCTTTTCCTTTGCCATGGCCAACAACAGCGAAAGAAATTTATTTTGCTCCGAAGTGTAATAATCGACTGTTTTATGGTTGATTAGCGCACCTTTAAGAAGAGGTTGATCGGGATTTACTATAAGCGTCTCTGCCTTGCACATTTTCTGATAACCAATCCCTTCGCAAGCAGGACAAACAGCATACTCGTTGGCTAACGAAAAATCGGCGGCAGTTAACTCACCATCACCTTTATTCTCGGCAAACCGAGAATAAATTAACCGTAATAAATCGTAAATACCACTTACCGATGCAAGAGTCGATCGAATATCCGGATGCAGCACATCGGCTTCAACGGCAACGGTTGGCATCATACTTTGCACCTCGTCAACATCGGCTGCATGTTGTAACTTCAACTGCAAACGCCGAAAGCTGGTAAGATTCTCGGTAAATAACCGTTGCCCCTCGGCATGTAGCGTGTGCATAAGCAACGAAGTTTTACCGGAACCAGACATGCCTGTAAAGGCAACCGTTTCGCCCGCCTTTATATTGATGTTGATATTTTTAAGGTTATGAGTATGAATTCCCTTTAAACAAATGCTTGGCTCTACAACATTTGTTAACTTACGTTGATATTGCCGATTATTCAAAATCTCGTTTGTGGTTACCGACTGATGTTTCGTTAAAAAGTTGTGAAGCGGTCCACAAAACAGGCATTTTCCCCCATTTATTCCACCTTCGGGCCCAACGTCAACAATCCAATCGGAATTTAAAATCACCTGCACATCGTGTTCAACAACAACAACCGTATGTCCTTTTTCTGTAAAACCGCTTAATGCACTTATCAACTTGGAAATATCGACAGGATGCAACCCCGATGTTGGCTCATCCAAAATATAAAGCGTTTTTTGCTTGGGATTTGCATACAACTCCGAAGCCAACTTTATGCGCTGGGCCTCGCCTCCCGAAAGGGTGGTTGATGGTTGACCCAACTTTAAATAGCCTAATCCTAAAAGCCACAGCGCATTTAAATATGGCAAAACAGATGCTTCATCGACAAAGAAATACCTTGCCTCGTCAACGCTCATCTGCAAAACCTGATGAATATTTTTTCCCTTGTATTCTACGGATAACACCTCGCCTTTAAAACGAGTACCATGACAAACAGGGCAAGGTTGCTCCAAATCCTCGAAAATGTGCATTCCGGTAACCACCACTCCCGATCCCGAACATGCCGGACATTGTCCCTGCTTTGAATTGAAGGAAAAGTAACTTGCCGAAAAACCCGCCTTTTTGGCATCCGGAGTTTGAGCAAATAGTTTCCGTAACTGGTCGAAAAGGCCTGTATATGTAGCAGGATTACTCCTTGATGTTCTGCCAATGGGCTGTTGATCGACATGTACAACTCTTTTAAACTGACCGCAACGAAGCAACCCAAAGTTTACCAACGTGCTTTTCCCCGCTCCCGACACGCCTACTATGGCATTCAATTTACCAAAGGCAAAGGTAAATTTCTGATTATCTATGTTGTTTGCCTGTTCAATGGCAACATCGAATGTCTTAAAACTTTCATTTTCAACCTCCTTGTTATCCGGCTTAGTCAAGAATTTAAGTGCCTTCGATGTATTCGTATCTCTTTTTAACAATTGCTCCAGCGTTCCGCTGAAAACAAGTTCGCCTCCATTGTCTCCCGCATTCGGGCCTAACTCTATAATGTACTGTGCTGCCTTTATAACCTGTTCGTTGTGTTCAACAACTACAACCGTATTTCCTTTCTCCACCAATAAGTACATCGATTCGATTAGCGCTGCAACATCGCGAGGATGTAAACCTATTGATGGTTCATCGAAAAGGTAAAGCACTCCGGTTAACCCACTATGGTTTAATTGTGCCAATCGCATTCGCCGAAGTTCGCCCTGCGAAAGCGTTTCGCTAAGCCTGCTTGCCGAAATATGCCCCACACTTAACTTACATAATTGCTCCAACCTTTGAATAATAGCCTCCGTAAGTTTCTCCTCCCCCTTAATATCAAAAGAAACCTTTCTCAACTCGGACAATAGCTGAGAAAATGGCAAACTATTATATTGCGAAAAAGTTTTTCCCTTCCATGTTACACCTAAGGAATGAAGGTTTAACCTATCGCCATTACAAACAGGACACGTCCGCGATGAAACAAACCGCAATATATTGTCGTTTCTATCACGAAGCAGAATTTCTTCCATCACCGGAATAATACCCCGATAATAGGCTTCGTCGCGAGGACGAGCGGTTAGTCCGGTCCACTTCATCCTTGATTCTAACGAATGCTTACCATAAAGCACCATAACCTTTTGGCTTCCGTACAAAACAACATTCTTTTGATGTTCCGTAAGTGCGTTCCACGGAATATCAACGGAAAAACCCTCACTTTTACAAACCTTATCCAACTCATCGATGGTTACCTGCGAGTAAATGGTATATCCGTTAGGCAGGGTAATGGACAGTGCACCATCGCGCAACGATTTGCTCGGATCACCTACAATTTTTTCAACATCAATATACTCCTCTATTCCCAACCCTTTACAATGCGAACACCAACCCTTTTCGGAATTAAACGAAAACTGGTTACGCATCAGTGCCTCATGCTGGTCGTTGTACCTCGAAAACAGCTGCCGCAGCAATGGGGATACTTCGCTAAAGGTTCCCGCGGTAGAACGTCGGTTGGCCTGTACATTAGTTTGTCCAACGCTTATAACGGGACGCAGGCCCTGAATGGAAATTACCTTTGCCGGACGAATTTTTCCAAGTCGGGAACGGGTATATGCCGAAAAAGTTTCTAGGTACATCCGCTGTCCCTCACGCTGCAAAACATCGCGAACCAAACTACTTTTGCCACTTCCCGACAAACCGGTAATAACCGTTAACTGCTGAAGGGGAATATCAACGTCTATTTGTTTTAAGTTATTTTCGGAAGCGCCTCGTATAACTATATTTTGCATGATAAATCCAGATTGAACAACAAAATTAGCCTAATTTACCAACAAACAAAGGCGACCATTTGGCCGCCTCCACATTAAAATTTACAACTATTACTTTAAGGTAAACTCGCTATATCCAATAAGATAACCATCCATGTACAACGATACCTTGTAGGTTCCCTTTAACAAATCGCCCTTGCTATCGAAAAATATACACATATCGATATCCTTGTTCTGATAGTCAACCTCACGATTTGCCGAGTAAACAATATTTTGCCCCTCGAATTCGAATACATCGCTTTCCGATTTTGCCAGCAAGAAATCGTCCGGACCAACAATTCGCATGTAAACGTCACGTTGCCCAGGTTTCGCAATTAAGTTTTCGCTTAAGGTAAAGCAAGCACGGATTTTATCGACACGACGAGCGCGGGTAACTTCTTTACCCCTACTGTTTACGCCCATTGTTACAACGCTACGCGCTTTAACTACCGAACCTTTGGCAACTTGCTGGTTCAACGAATCGGTTTTTTGCTCGAGATTCTTTACCGTTTGCTTAGCCGTTGCGGCCTCCTCCTTAACTTTAATATTTTCGGCAATAAGAGCCTTATTCATGGTATTCAACGAATCTATATCGTGAAGCATATCCTTCATGATAGACCTTAGCGTTCCTAACTCTTTTTGGTACTCTTTAATCTTGGCGTAACTAACACGTTTAACTGTTTGCAATTCGCTATACATTTTCTTTGCATGATCCTGTTCCCTCTGCAAACGTTGATTTAAACTGTCGTTGTCGGTTTGCAATTCACCATAATCGTTCATAAGATTAAGCAGATTCCTAGAAATAGAATCCTTTTCGGCCATGAGCTGTGTCTCATTTTCCTGAGCTTCTTTCTTTTGCTGGAAGTAAACAACGGTTAATCCTCCAAGAACAATAAGAAGTATTACAATTAAAACCGTAAGAAACGTTACAGCTTTAGATGATTTTTGCGTATTCTCCATAAACATTAAATTTATTTAATCCTTCAAAATTAACGTATTTTTTACTCACTTGTTGTAAGGTTCTGAAATACTTCTTCGAGCATAAGTTTTTTACGGTTCATCGTAAGTAAAGTAAATCCGTTTTGCTTGGCAAAGTTGAAAATTTGCGGACGAACATCGCTATCGCTTTCCGATTGAAGCAGCCATAATTCCCCGTCTAACTTCGATACGGAACTTACACTGGGTATTTTACCTAAAACTTCCGGTGTCACACTTTCGAGGAACTCCACAACAACATTTTGTGCGTTACCCGTAGAAAATCCTTTTATTTCCGAAGTCGCCCCGTCGGCAACAATACTTCCCTTATTAATAATAATAACCCGCTGGCAAACCGCTTCAACCTCCTGCATTATGTGGGTTGAAAGCAACACCGTTTTTTCTCGCCCCAGCGTACTTATCAAATTTCTAATCTCTATTATTTGGTTTGGATCCAAACCGCTGGTAGGTTCGTCGAGAATTAACACACTAGGATCGTGAAGCATAGCCTGTGCCAATCCAACTCGCTGCTTATACCCTTTCGATAAACTGCCTATTTTCTTGTTTTGCTCGTGCCCAATTCCGGTTAAATCGATTAACTGCCTTACTCTGTTGCTTTTGGTTTTTCCCAACTTATAAATCCCGGCAACCCAAAGCAAATACTCCTTAACGTACATATCGTAGTAAAGCGGATTACTTTCCGGTAAATAGCCTATTTCGCCACGAAAATCGAAATCGGGATCAAGCGTGTTGTGTCCGTTAACCTCAACCAAACCTTCGGTTTGCTTAATATATCCGGTGATAATTTTCATCAACGTAGATTTCCCTGCACCGTTAGGCCCAAGCAAACCCACTACCTCTCCAGCCGGAATGGAAAAACTTACAGCATCAAGCGCTTTTTGCTGACTATATTGCTTTGTAATACGGTTAACTACAATTGACATTCGAAATCTTTCTTGTAATAGATTAGCAAAAGTAATTATTTAATAAATAATAAGCTTGTTTGATGTTATAAACGTAAGCGGCAGACTTTTATTAAATATTTGTATGTTAATAAAATATAATTTCCTAAAATTCTACTTTATAACTTAGCACAGGAAGAACAAATGCTATCTCCGATTTTTCAATCTTATTTGTCTTGTAATTATATATATAACCATCGTCAACCGGAGTTCCAAGAATGTTCTTAACCTGTAAGGCCCAAACGCCGGAGTACTTACTTTTATTTGTTCTGAAAGTAACCGAAATATCCACATTATAAACAGGAGAATTTTGTTTCTCAAATGCGCGGTTTTCGTCATAAACAATCCTTTTTTCCTGCATCGATTGCTCGTAGTTAACCGGACTGTAGCACTCTCCTCCCATAATATTTGCCCTGAAGTTAACTCCTAACATTTTGTTTTTCTTTAAAAAAATTTCTTTCCCAAAAAGGATATTCGTCACAAACCGTTTATTATATCGGGTGTTTCGCCAAACATTATCATCGCCCTTATATTTAGAATTGAAAACAGATGCTGTGATTAAGTAGTAGTAATTATTATTCAAAAATCGCTCAAAGGTTATATCAACACCAATGTTTTTCCCAACGCTATTATTTTCCAACGCACTCATAAACGACCAATCCTGTTTAAAGTTAATTAGCGAGTAAGAGCTGTCGGCAATTCCGGGAATATCATACAAGTACTGGAAATACGGCTCAACCTTCAACCGAAGATTCTTATTGATTAACCAATCGTAAGCCAGTATAAAATGATGAGCCTTCGATAAACCTAAATTTTTATTCGGATAATAATCCTGCCCGTTAATGTTCTGTTTTATGAAGTATATTTTGAGTTCCTCCAACTGGCTGTGCTTTCCGTAACCAAAAGAAATGGCATGATTTGGAGCCACATTCCATTTCAAACTGAATCGCGGTTCGACGGAATAATTTCCATTTAATGCAAAAAAGTTGAAGTTTACTCCTGCGTTGGCAGTTAATTTTTGAGTTATATCATATTTTGATTCGATGTAAAATTCTGTATAGTTGGAACTTCCCCTTTGTTTTACATAATTCTGAAACGTTTCAGGATTATCGTTAATCGTACTGCTTAAATCGATGTTGTACAAAATGTTACTAAAACTTACGCCCGTTCTAACGGTATGCTTTGCACCAAACTTGTAATTAAGAAAAGTGCTGGCTTCTATTTTCCCCGATTTATCGGCAAAATCCCAATTGGGGCGAAGAACCAACAAGTCGTCGAACCTTTTGGCGGTTATTGTATTAACAGTTCCAGATGCCGCAACAGAAGTATTAATGTATGCCCGTTTCCCTAATAAAACTTTATGGGTAATGCCTGTAGCCCCCATATTCAAATTCCAATCGTAGGTAACTCTGTCCCAATCCGATTCCCATTTTGTTGAATCCTTCTCTTCCGGTTCCTGATTAAAGTCAATGGCACCAATTCCCCAAATAGAGAATACTCCCGCTTTACCAGCCGGGAAATTCAACTTAAAGGAAAAATCCTGATACCGGGGTATTTGAGCCGACGGAATTATCCCCATTTTATTTATCAACCCAAACGTTGAGTATCGGTAATTAAAAAGATAACTCGATTTTCCACCCGCAATAAACGGACCTTCCGAAGCAAAATCGATTCCCAGCACCCCCGCCTGAAACGTATTTTCATATTTTTCGCTATTCCCGTTACGCAACTTCATATCAAAAACACCTGCAAGAGCATTACCATACTCGGCAGGAAATGCACCAGTAAAAAAATCGGAATTAGCCAATAACTGGCTGCTGAACACAGTTAACACTCCTCCGCCTGCTACATTTCCGCCTGCAAAGTGGTTAGGGTTAGGTATTTCGACACCTTCTAAACGCCACAACACGCCTTTTGGCGAATTTCCACGGATAATAATAGCATTATCCTGAATGTTTCCAACGGTTACTCCGGCAAATGCCGATGCCATTCGTGCAGGGTCATCTAATCCTCCCGCATACCTACGCGTTTCCTCCACGGTAAAAGATTTTGCACTTATGGAAGCCATGGGATTCATTGGTTTATCCTTTCGGGTGTGCGCCTTTACAACCACTTCTTCGAGTTGGTTAATACTCTGTTTTAAACCAACATTCAACACAACCTCCTTACTCGATGTAATAAGGATTTCCGGAATTATGGCCTGCTCATAACCAACAAAATTGACCTGAATACTATACCTTCCGAGCGGAGCATTTTCTATACGGTAATTTCCATTCATATCGGTTGATGTTCCAAGCGTCGGATTGGTTCCAAGAATTACTACCGTAGCTCCGGGAAGCGTTGCCTGAGTTTCAATGTCAACAACGGTTCCTTTAATTACTTGCGTTAAATTTTGAGAATAAACTATCTTGAACGAAGTTAAACTTAAAATGCAAAATGTCAGATAAATAAGCCTTTTGGTAAATTTTACAAATGTTGTTTTCATGGATTTCTATTTTTAATTTCAATCCTATGACAACTACACTCTTTTTTACCCCTAGTTCCCAGTTAAATTTTTTTTGAACATTGTTTCCATTATAGAAACAAGTGTCCTTTAAAGACAATGCAAGTTAAATAGAATAATCATTCTGATTCCACGCCCTATAAAAATCGGATTCCTACCTTTCCGCCAAACCATGTTTTAAGGACCGTACTGCCATTCTGATTGCTTGAAATAGTGTAAGGCGGTACAGATGAAAAAGTACTATCGTAGTATTTTGACTGACTATCGGTAAAATATAAATTATAGCTCAGACCAAACGCAAGCGATATTTTAGGTCCAACCTTCCAATCGACCCCTGCGGTAATCTTATAAATCTTATTTTTCTCCGAAATATAATTTCCTTTGGCTAACTGATGTACTGTAAAATCAAGGTCGTATAATATTTTTGATGATTTCTCGAACGATGTTCCCACGCCATAGCCAAACGACCATAAAGGATTTTGAAGTTCATTGGGCCGAACACCAACAGTAACAATGCTATGGAACTTTTGTACACCACTACGAAATGCTATGTTTGAATAAAAAACCTCATCAGCGGAAAGTTCGATTTTATGGTACCCTTTCCGAACAAAGTTGAATAAACCAAAGGGGATTCCATTGCACGAATCGGCATAGTTTATTACTCCTATTTGGTACCCTTTAAAATAGGATGCTCGGTTAAGTACACCTGATATTTGAACACCATCAAGACTATCGGTGTTATTAAAGACACCGGCAACTTGAGTTCCTACAATTTTGTTAGTATGGTTAAAAACCCCTGCCACTTGCACGCCATAAAACTTTCCACCAACTATATTCCCCGTTCCACCAAGTTGAACATAACCAGCATCATCGAGAACGAAATTTAAAATACCCGCTGATTGAATGCCGTTCAACGATTTCACAGCATTAAAAGTTCCTGCACCTTGGAATCCATAGGATAATCCACCAACTACGTTTGCCACTCCAGCCAGTTGACAAACTCCGGCATCTTCGCGAACAATATTGGCAATTCCGCCCAACTCTACCTTTCGAACTCCCTGCACATAACCAACGGTCATATTAAACGAATAATCGTTAACGGTTTTGCCCGAAAGTAACTTATTGGTGCTTACATACGGAACAAGCGAAATCTGAAACTTGCTAAATAGCGTATCGGAGATGTTCCTTGTATTAATCAAAAGTTTGTTGGCTATAAGCCATTCCGGAATTGTTATTTTTGACTGATCTTCTTTTGGTTCAATAAAAATTGGCATTTCTGCCACCTTTGGCTTCGATGCTAATTCTAAATCTACGTAGTTTAAATTACCCGAAATGGCCGTAAGCATAGTATCCGTGTATCCACGTTTGCTTATTTTCAACTCTGTATTGGATTCTTCTGTTGGAACTTCAAGTTTAAAGTAACCGTATTTATCGGTTATGGCCGATACCTTTTGCTCTTTATTATATACAGTTGCGTCGGTAAGTTTATTGCCAGTTTGCGAGTCGTACAAATAGCCTTCAACGACCACCTCCCTTTTCTGCTCTTCTTTTGACGGTTCATTCTTCCTCAGAATAATATATTTACCACGCACCTTATACTTTACCGTTTCGCTAAAAAGAGTATTAAGTACATACCTAACTGGCTTTCCCTTAACATTAATGCTAATTTTTGAAGTTGTGCTAATTATATCAGGACTGTAGGAAAACACTATTTCCGTTTGCTGCGAAATGGTGTTCAGAATAAAAGGAATGGTCTCGTCCGATACGGATAGCGTCACTTCGCGCTCAAGTGGAGGAACTGCATTGTTCTGCGATTTTACGCTTACGCCAACAACTAATAGTACGGCAATAAATATTGCTTTTTTCATCGAATTCGTTATTTCTTTCTACAAGACTCTCCGCTAATTATGTATCCTTTAGCATCCTTAGTAATTGTCAAATCAAGTGTTTCAGAAATTACTCTTAAAATCATGTTAATATCTTCATCCTCAAATGTCACCGAAATGGTACAGTCCTTAAGTTCCTCGTTATCCAATCGAATATTCGTGTTGTACACCGAATTCAACTGCTGAACCACTTCCGAAAGTCGAGCATTCTGAAAAACGAAAACCTTGCTTACATAGGAGGCTGCATTGACATTTGATGAAGTAACTTTACTAAAAGTTTTTGTCTTTTTGTTGTAAACCCCCATCTCGCCAGCAGTAAGGCTTATCCCTTTATTATTCTTTGTGAAGAATAATACCTCGCCCGATTTAACAAACACCTCAACCAGCGTATCGGCCTCAACAGCCTTAACATTGAACAACGTTCCGACATCTTGAATAAGCGTTCCTTCCGCCTCAACTATAAATGGTTTTTCGCTAATATGCTTAACATTGAAGTATGCCTCACCCTCAAGCTTAACCTTACGTTCTGCTTTTCCGTATTTTGCCGAATAAGTAATTTTACTCTGCTTGTTTAAAATCACAGTTGAATTATCCTTCAGTATAGTATTTACAACACTATCTCGACTCATAAATGCAATGACCTGCGTAGATTCGATAACTGATGATGTGTAAAAATGGTATAAACTAAAAGAGATTCCCGAAACCAGTACAACAATTGCTGCTATACGTAACCAAGCAGAAGCATTTAAACGTACGATCTTTGGTACTTTGCGCTTTGCAACCGCTTTAGATTTCATCTGCCGATGAACATTACTCCAAGCCTTATCAACATCAACCTTTATAATAGTATTTGAGGCAACAGCTTTTT
This sequence comes from Bacteroidales bacterium, assembly GCA_020636845.1. GTDB lineage: Bacteria > Bacteroidota > Bacteroidia > Bacteroidales > Tenuifilaceae > JACJXD01. The sequence goes on from JACJXD010000010.1 coordinate 34,043, forward strand.
GATTTATAAATTGGATATCGCCAAAATACTTACGATTAACTTCCGATTCATCGCACCAACGGTTAAGCTCCTGCATTTCCTCCTCGGTTGCCTCCCCTGTAATGACACGGGTAATTAAATGGTCGATATGTGCATTTTCCTCTTTCACGCTTTTTAGTTCCTCATAAAAAACAACCAAACTAATACCGGTAAGTAATCTTTTAACTGCTTACGCAAAATTTTTAAGGCTTTAGCCATGTGATTCTCAACTGTTTTTACCGAAATGTTAAGTTGCTCTGCAATTTCGGAATATGTTAAATTCTCAAATCGACTCAACTTAAAAACATGCTTACATTGCTTTGGCAACAAATCAACTGCATGAGCCACTAAACTGTTCAGCTCTATTTCAACCAAATTCTGCGATGCGTCATCAAGTAAAATATCCGATTGATTTTTAAATTCTTCCCCATGTAACTTTCTAACTTTGTAGTGCTTAAGCTTATTTAAACAGCAATTATACACTGCCCGATATAAATATGATTTAATCGAAGTATGGATATCGATTGTTTCATGCTTTTCCCAAACAGTAAGAAAAGTCCCCTGAACCATTTCTTCGGCTTCGTTCATATCGTTTAAAACAGTGTTAGCATAATTACATAATCGTTCGTAGTAGGCTCTAAAGATATCTTCAAAAACCTGCTCGTCGCCATTGCGCAATCCAACTAAAACATCACTATTATCCAATAATTCCAACTGCACCAAATTTGGAAATAAAAATAAATAATAACCGGCTATCCTGCAATTTCTATTTATAGACAACTCAAACCCACCTAACCACTACTTTTGTGCAAGATTTTTTCAAAATAAAAAGCCCGACATTTCTGCCAGGCTTCTTAATTATTTCATCAATTGATGTTTACAAACCAAACTCTTTCTTTAAAACATCAACATAATCCAACTTTTCCCAAGTGAAGAATTCTACTTCACGCTTGCTAACTTTCTCCTCCCTGCAATTTCCATTTTCAACAAATTCAACCTCACGTTTGTAGTAATCACGACCAAAATGTCCGTAGGCTGCAGTTTCCTCAAAAATAGGATTTTTCAGGCCTAAACGCTTAACAATGGCCGACGGTCTCATGTCGAAAACAGCGTTTACCTTTTCTGCAATTTGCCCATCGGTTAAGTTTACCTTAGCAGTACCATAAGTATTAACAAACAAACCAACTGGTTTTGCCACGCCAATGGCATAGGCAACCTGAATAAGAACCTCGTCGGCAATGCCTGCTGCAACCATATTTTTGGCAATATGCCTAGCAGCATACGCTGCCGAACGATCGACTTTGGAAGAATCTTTTCCCGAAAATGCACCTCCGCCATGGGCGCCTTTTCCACCATACGTATCCACAATAATTTTGCGCCCGGTTAAACCTGTATCGCCATGAGGGCCGCCAATTACAAATTTTCCCGTCGGATTAACATGCAAAATATAATCGTCCTTAAATAATTTTTGAATTCGTTCGGGGAACAGCGCTTTTACTCGAGGAATTAAAATATTTTGAACATCCTCGCGTATTTTCTCAATCATCCTTTCATCATCAGCATCAAACTCATCGTGTTGTGTTGACACTACAATTGTATGAATACGTACCGGATGGTTATTGTCGTCGTACTCCAAAGTAACCTGCGATTTGGCATCGGGACGGAGATAGGTCATTTGCTTACCCTCTCTTCGGATTTTGGCCAACTCCATTAGTAACACATGCGAAAGAACCAATGCCAAAGGCATATAGTCGTCGGTTTCGCGGTTCGCATAGCCAAACATCATTCCTTGATCGCCAGCGCCTTGTTCATCCGCGTTCTGACGCTCTACGCCACGATTAATGTCGGGCGACTGTTCGTGTATTGTTGATATAACGCCGCACGATTCGGAATCGAAGCGATAATCGTGTTTTGTATAGCCAATCCTCTTGATTACCCCTCGGGCAACTTCTTGAACATCAATATAGGCCTTTGTTTTAACTTCTCCGCTTAAAACAACCAAACCGGTTGTAACAAGAGTTTCGCAAGCAACCTTGCTGTTAGGATCGCGGCGTAAAAATTCATCGAGAAGTGCATCCGAAATTTGATCGGCAATTTTGTCTGGATGGCCTTCCGATACACTTTCAGAAGTAAATAGATATCCCATTTCTTTAAATTTTAAAATGTTAACATTTAAAAATGGGGAAGGTTCGATCGATTGCGAGCAACTTTACTGCTTTAGCATTTATTATTGTGGTTGCAATCAGACAAATCTTTCCACATGAGTGCGACAAATGTATAAATATTTACTTTAATTACTTTACTTGTTTTATTCTTTAATTTCTTTTCTAAATAATAAATTATGTAAATAATATTATATCAAACTTTTAGGCTATTGACTCCTAAAACTAATTGATTACTATATAGAAATTGTTGTACAGAAATTTGTGAATGCACCAGATTTTCGTTCTATGCTTTAAAAAAATCCTCTGGTAATTCTATTAACAAAGGGGTATATTAATACGGCAACAATAGTCCCCGCGGAATCGGCAACTAAATCGAACAACTCGGCACTTCGGGAAGGAAGTTGTTGCTGAATCAGTTCTATCAGCCCTCCATATATTATAGGAACTATTAATCCTAAAATTATCGATTTTTTATCACAATCTCTTAAAGTTCGTAATCGGTTGGTTTCCGATACAAGAAGTGTTGCCAGTACCCCAAACAAGCCAAAATGCACAACTTTGTCTATTCCGGCAATTTTTACCTTTGGAATATCGCTTGCCGGCATTATGCACAAGAGTAATATTACCAAACTCCAAATTATTGTTTTATTGTACTTTATAAAAAACTTCATCGGGTACTATTTATAATTAAACCGCTCTATTTCTAAACGACACATGTTAAAGACCTTTTTATACTGCTTATCCGTATAGTTAACGCTATGTTTATGCTTTCGGGTTTTCGACTTTAATTTTGGCAAATGTATATCGGAAAACCCTAATAACTTACATACGCTCCTAAAATCTTCCTCTAAATGTTCGTACCTTATATAATAGTCACAAACCTTTTCTCCGTTTTCATCAAAGTAGAAGTTAGTATTTAACCAACTTTGCTTTAAGTTGATAATAAACAATTTAAAGGAACTTAAGTTTATACGCATTTTAAGTTTACCGAGTAAATTCAGGTAAAGTTTTAACCTAAACGGGTGACTTAAAATGTTAACAATGTTTCGTCTAATTTTAAACCAACTAAATTCCCTTTCCCAATAATACCTAGATATTAACTGATCCCACGGGTTCCGTACTACGGTAAACTTGTAATAGTCTTTCCATATGGTATCGCCTACCTTTGCTTTGATATCTTTGGGCAACATGTGATTACGGAAACCCTCGTAGTTTCGCGGCTCATGAACATATTCTTCAGCATCAAACTTCTCGGAATACTTTGTAACCGGCGTTACAATATCCGATTCTCCACAATGCTCGGCCAAAGCAACCTCTATGCTGGTTCCTGCTACTTTATATGGTTTAATAAAAATATACCGGTATTTATGTGAAACTATCAACGTTGGCTTAAATTATATTAAAAGCATAACCCAATTGTTATATCATAAAACATTAACCCGATTAGCCATTTCAAAAAATTTGAAAATCGATTTCTTGGCATTACCTTTATTGCAATTATACATTAAAATTTTTTAATCATGTTCGATAAAATCACTTATACAAATCGTAGATTGAAACTACGGAAAAAGATTAAATCCGGATTAATCCTCTTACTTGGAAACACCGAAAGTCCCATGAACTATCCAAGTAATACATTCCGTTTTAGGCAGGATAGTAACTTTTTGTACTTTTTTGGACTTGATGTTCCAAATTTAGCCGGAATTATCGACATTGAAGACGGAAAAGACTCCCTCTACGGCGATGATTTCGACATTGATGATATTGTATGGATGGGCCCACAACCATCGTTAAAGGAATTAGGAGAACAAGTCGGCGTACTATCCACTCATCCATCTAAAGAGTTAGCAATAAAACTAAAGCACGCTATTTCGTTAGGTCGAAAAATTCACATTTTACCTCCGTACCGCTCCGAAAATATTCTCCGTTTGGAAAAAGTAATAGGGGTAGGACAGGATTTAATTAAATACTACACATCGAAAGAGTTAATAAAGGCCGTTGTTGATTTGCGTTCGATTAAAGAACCCTGTGAAATAGAAGAAATTGAGAAGGCCAGCGCAATTGGTTACCAAATGCACGTAACGGCCATGAAAATGGCCAAAGCAGGTATGAAAGAGTTGCAGATTGCTGGAACAATCGAAGGTATTTCGTGTGCAAACGGCACAATGCCTTCTTTTCCTATAATTCTTTCGCAGCACGGCGAAACCCTCCACAACCACGATCATTCGCAAATTTTAAAAGAGGGCGGGCTCCTTTTAGTTGATGCCGGAGCCGAATCGGTTTCGCACTACGCATCGGATAATACGCGAACAATTCCTGTTAATGGTAAACTAACCCAAAAACAAAAGGAGATTTACAACCTTGTACTAGCCGCTGTTAATAACTCGGTAGAAATTGCAAAAGCAGGAATGCCGTACCTTAACGTTCACCTTGCTGCCGCAAAGGTAATCACCGAAGGACTTATTAGTTTAGGACTAATGAAAGGTAATGCCGACGAAGCTGTTGCCAACGGAGCACACGCCCTGTTCTTCCCTCACGGTTTAGGCCACATGATGGGCTTGGATGTTCACGACATGGAAGATTTAGGTGAAGATTACGTTGGTTACGACGATGAAATTTCGCGCTCCGATCAATTCGGTACCGCTTCGCTACGCTTAGGGCGCAAACTACAAGAAGGTTTTGTACTAACCGTGGAACCCGGTATTTACTTTATACCCGCGCTTTTCGAAAAGTGGAAATCGGAAAAAATTAACCAAGGCTTTATAAATTACGACAAGGTTGCCGAATACTTAGATTTCGGCGGTATTCGTTTGGAAGATGATATTCTGATAACACCTAACGGTGCAAGAATCTTAGGAAAACGCATTCCTATTACACCTGAAGAAGTAGAAAAAACAGTTTTGTCTTAACAAATAATAAAATAAATGAGGAAGGGCTGCTATCGCAGTCCTTTTTTATTAAAACGCTTCGGTAACCGTTAAATAGTATGCCGGACTTCGTTTTAAACTATAGGCTGCATCAAAGCGAATATTTACCTTTATTGGATTAACCCGAAATCTTAATCCTGTTCCAAACGCCGATTTTATCTTTGTTAGGTCAATCTTATCAAAATAAGAAGCAACATCGCCGGCCGAAGCAAAAGCAACACCTTTTAACCACCGATAAATAGGAAAACGGTATTCGCCCTGAGCGCAAATCATAGTTTTGTCCCGATATCGCCCTTTATAGTACCCTCTTAACACATCGGCACCTCCCAACATCGGCATTTCCTGAAAAGGAACATTTCCCCATGTAAGGTCGCCTAAAAACTGAACGGCAAATACCTGGTTATCGGTAATTTTATAGTAATTCCGAAGGTCTATAGTTAAACGTGTGAAGTTTAAATCGCTACCAAAAATTCTGCTATTTGCCATTAACGATGCCTTATAAAACTCGCCTGTTGTCGGGTAGAATTGGTTCTCCCTGTTATCCCATGTAAGAACAATTCCCAATCCGCAAATAATCGATTTATCAACACCGGTTATCCCTGTTACTAACTGTCCATTGGGATCGATATCCACAGCATCGACATACTCGAACTGTGCCTGTACACCAGCCATTAGCACGCCAAACATTATACGTTGCCGTTGAATTAATACCGATAATTCTTTTGAGGTATAAGATTCTTCCATGCTATCAGCAGCATCCCTTCCAATACCGTAAAACTTATCGGGAAAATAATTTGCCTTTACCCTTCCCGAATAAAAGTAATCCTCCGATTTAGTATAAATTCTGGGGGAGAACGATAATAAAAATTGGTTATTCAGCGTGTAAGCTACATTTCCCTGAACATTCGAAATTTTATTTCCCCTTCCTACATGGTAATAACCTCCGGAAAATCCCAACCCTAAATTTGTTTCTTCTCCATAAAACGCAACAGGCAAAACCAAAAAGTAATTTTTCGGCGTTTTTACAGAATCTACCCTAACGGTATCGCTAATTGCCTTTCCTAAAAATGGGATAACAGTAAAAAGCAGAAATACTGTATTGAATTTTATTACCTTAGAGAAATGCATGACCTATAAATTTTGCATGTTAATACTTCGAATAACAATTGCTCAAAATTAGTTCAATAGCTGTTAATTTCTATAAAAAAGTTTTTTTGTTTTTCTGGTCACTTTTATTAAGTAAAGATTAGACAATACATGTCAATATTTTTTACTAAAAAATAGTACACAGAAATCAACAGCATTTTTCATTTTATACCCTTTGTTGGCAAGTGTAAAAATATAAACAAAACGCATCCTCAACACTTGTTTATAAGTACAATTTTTACCTGATAATCTGTTATTTACTTACTTTATAGATGTTAATAATTTGTTATGTGAACATTAATAACCATTTTTGCAATGCTTAAGTAAAAAATTTACCAACCAAGTTAACAGTTAATAATCATCATCATTTAATTTTAAATTTTTAAAAAATATATAATGATAAATAAGAGGATTGTTGAAAAGTTGGGTTATATCGATGAGGAAGTAGATGTAAACTTAGTAGAAAGCATCAGGGAGTTAAAGAAAAGTAAAAATGCAACGATACTGGCACATTACTACCAAAATCCAGAAGTACAGGATATTGCGGATTTTGTTGGTGATAGTTTGGCCTTGGCAAGAATAGCAACTACAGTAAAAACCAATATAATTGTCTTTGCTGGTGTAAAGTTTATGGCCGAAACTACTAAAATTTTGAATCCTTCAACAAAGGTTCTTTTACCCGATTTAAATGCCGGTTGTAGTTTGGCAGATTCTTGTAAGTACGACGATTTTAAATTGTTTATTAGTAAATATCCTAACCATAAGGTTGTTACTTATGTAAACACTACTGCCGATATAAAAACTTTATCGGATATATGCTGTACTTCGTCTAATGCCGTTAATGTTGTTAACAGTTTTTCATCCGATACACCTATTATATTTGCTCCTGATAAAAATTTAGGAAGTTACGTAAAGGAGACAACTAAACGCGATAACATTGTAGTATGGAATGGCGCTTGTCACGTTCATAGTCAATTTTCGTTAGATAAAATATTAGAATTAAAAAAGTTAAATCCTGATGCAGAAATAATAGCGCATCCCGAATGTCCTAAACCTATATTAATAGTATCGAATTTTATAGGTTCTACGGCACAGCTTATTGAATACACTAAGAAGTCGTTATCGAAAAAGTTTATTGTAGTTACCGAGTTAGGCGTAATTCATCAAATGGAAAAAGAAAACTCGGGTAAAAGTTTTATTGTTGCTCCTTCGGAATGTGGTTGTAGCGATTGTTCTTTTATGAAGATGATAACCTTAAAAAAATTATATTTAACGTTAAAATACGAATTGCCGGAAATAGTTTTGCCTGACGATGTAATAGAGAAAGCAAGGTTGCCTATTGAAAAAATGATTTCGATAAAGTAATGGAAAATATTAGAAAAGAAATACTGAATAGGGACAAGGAAATTGATAAAAAAATAAGACCTAATGATTTTGAACAATTTCAGGGTCAGCATGAGATTGTTGATAACTTAAAGATTTTTGTAAAGGCAGCTAAGTTGCGTGGTGAATCGTTAGATCATGTGCTTTTACATGGTCCTCCGGGTTTAGGAAAAACAACTCTGGCTAATATAATTGCCAATGAATTAGGTGTATCTATTAAAACTACGTCAGGTCCAGTTTTGGAAAAGCCGGGTGATTTAGCTGGTTTGTTGACAAACCTTGAACCGCATGATGTTCTTTTTATAGATGAAATACATAGATTATCTCCAATTGTTGAGGAATATCTGTATTCGGCAATGGAAGATTTTTCAATCGATATTCTTATTGATAAAGGACCAAGTGCAAGAAGTATTCAAATTGAATTAAATCCGTTTACTTTAGTTGGTGCAACAACAAGGAGCGGTTTACTAACCAGTCCGTTACGTGCACGTTTTGGAATAAAACTTCATTTAGAGTATTACAATGTTGATGTAATAGATAGAATTGTAAAACGTTCTGCCGAAATATTGAATATACCTATTAATGATGATGCTTCTAACGAAATAGCTTTAAGAAGTAGAGGAACGCCACGTATTGCCAATGCTTTGTTACGTAGGGTGCGAGATTTTGCTCAGGTAAAATCGAACGGTGTTATTGATATAAAAATTGCAAAAACAGCTTTAAATGCTCTTAAAATAGATTCTAGAGGGTTGGATGAAATGGATAATAGAATATTAGAGTCTATTATTGATAAGTTTGGCGGAGGTCCTGTTGGAATAAATACAATATCTACTGCAGTAGGAGAGGATGCAGGAACTATTGAGGAAGTTTATGAACCTTTTTTAATAAAGGAAGGCTTTATAAAAAGAACACCTCGTGGGCGTGAAGTTACCGATTTGGCGTATAATCATTTAGGAAAAAATCGTTTTCCTCAGCAAGGTTCATTATTTTAAGATTGATTCTGCAATTAACTTTATTTTCTTCTTATCGAGTATTTTTATTTTTTTCCCTTTTAATTCTATTAAACGCTCATTTTTAAGATCTCCCAGTATTCGTATTACCGATTCTGTTGCCGTTCCAATAATACTGGCAATATCTTCGCGTGTTAAATTAATGTTGATAAAGTCGTCGGAATCTAGGGCAAAATATTCTTCAAGCATCAGTAAAATTTCTGCAAGACGTTCCTTTACTGTTTTTTGAGCAATATCTTTAATAAAAACATTTGCATGATCGAGTTCCTTGCAGGTTAATTTGATAATAGCAAGACTAAAATCAGGATTTTCCCTGATTAGTTTAAATATAACTTCGCCGGGTATAAAACAAACTTCCGAATCTTCGAGGGCTTCCAGAGTTGTACATGCAGGTTCGTTGCTAAGAACAGAACGATAACCGGTAATATCACCGGTTCTGGCAAACGCAATAATTTGCGGTTTATAGTCGATGCCTGTTTTGTATATTTTAAACTTACCTGACTTTACGCAGTAAAAACCTGTAATTCTACTGCCTTCTCTGTAAAGAATATCACCCTTTTTATAGGTGTTACAGGTTTGCTTTCGGTTAAGCAAATCGTATTGCTCAGATGATAATGATTTAAAAATTGATGAAGATAACCCTGAGCAGTATTGACAACCTTTGGAATAATATTCTTCTATCATTATTAATAGTTAGTGAATTGTTCCAAGAAACGCGTATCGTTTTCAAAATAAAGGCGAAGATCTTTAACCTGATATTTAAGCATGGCTATTCGTTCCAGTCCCATGCCAAACGCATAGCCCGAATATTTTTTACTATCTATACCATTAAATTCAAGTACGTTAGGATCTACCATACCACAACCAAGCACTTCTAACCAGCCAGTGTATTTGCAAACAGAACAACCTTTTCCACCGCACAAGTTACAGCTAACATCCATTTCGGCCGATGGTTCGGTAAATGGAAAGTAGGAAGGACGTAAACGAATTTTTGTTTCTTTTCCAAACATTTCTTGAGCGAAAAATAGCAAGGTTTGCTTTAAGTCGGCAAACGAAACATTTTTGTCTATGTATAACCCTTCAATCTGATGAAAGATGCAATGTGCTCGTGCGGATATGGCTTCATTACGGAATACCCTACCAGGACAAACAACCCTAATGGGAAGTTTTTCGTTTTCCATGCTACGTACCTGAACGGACGATGTGTGGGTTCTTAAAAGAACATCAGGATTTTTTTCGATAAAAAATGTATCCTGCATATCCCTTGCCGGGTGTTCTTCGGGAAAGTTAAGGGCAGAAAAAACATGCCAATCATCTTCAATTTCAGGACCTTCGTAAATGGAGAAACCGATTTTTTTGAATATTTCGAGTAGTTCTCTTTTTACCAGCGAAATAGGATGTCTAGTTCCAAAGTTAAACGATGGTTCTTGGAGTGATAAATCGATATTAACTTTTTTTTGATTACCTGAGGATTTTTCGATATTTTCCTTTAGAGTATCTATGGTTTCGGTAACGGTTTTCTTTAAAAGGTTTAAATGTGCTCCAACTTCACGTTTCAAATCAGGTTCTAGTTCTCTAAATTCTTTGAACAAATCGGAAATAATACCTTTTTTACCTAAATACTTAATACGCAACTTTTCTACTTCGTCAATGGTAGATGCCTTTAACGAGGTAATTTCCTTACTAATTTGATCAATTTTGCTCTTCATACCTTTATAATACTTTAATATTCAGTTTGATATCCTTTATAGGTCTATCATTTTTATCAGTTTTAACTAACGATATTTTTTTTACAACATCCATACCTTCAATTACTTCGCCAAAAATAGTATAATTACCGTCTAAATGAGGGATTCCTCCAACTGTAGTATAATATTTTCGTTGAAGTTCGGATAGTTTAAAAGAAGGTTTGCTATTAAAAATAGAATCCGATTGTAAATTAACTTTTTGTGTAATTAAAGCAAGTTTGTCAACATCCGGATCATTTTTAAGATATATGTTGAAAAGAGAATCTTTAATGTTTGATAGTTTTTTAGCGTTTATTTTGTCTTCGAAGTTATCGAGTTCCTTACTAGTAAATATTTTGCCTATTACAATGTAGAATTGCGATCCCGACGATTTTTTTAATGGATTAACATCATCGCCTTCTCTGGCCATGCCTACTGCTCCGTACTTATGAATTAAGGAATCGTTGAATTCAGCGTCGAGCAGGTAACCCGAATCTTTTTCGCCATATAATTTATAAGGTTCTGAATTTTTTGTATCGGGATCACCTGCTTGTATTACAAAATCCTTAATTACACGATGAAAAATTTGACCATTATAGAATTTATCATTAGATAACTTTAAAAAATTATCGCGGTGAATAGGGGTTTTATCGTATAACTTTATGGTAATATCACCATATTCAGTGCTAATTTTAACCAGTTGGCTGCTTGTGTTTTTTTTAGTTGAACAGCTAAAAAAAATTAGACCGATGAAAAATGTACAGATGATTAATTTTACACGCATATAATCGAGTTATTAACAATGCAAAACTACAAAAATTAATAATAAATTGATAAATATGCTACTTTTGAAAAAATTTATGTAGATGAGTTCAGTACGTTCGCTTTACAAGGATTCCTTTATTTACGGATTAAGTACTGTGGTACCAAAGTTGCTTAATTATTTATTGGTTCCTTTGCATACCTATATTTTTAAGAATCCACAACAATATGGTATTGTAAACGAACTTTATGCTTACTTAACTTTCTTACTCATTTTAATGACTTTTGGGTTAGAAACGGGTTACTTTCGATTTGTTAATAAGCATAAGAATTCGGAAAATATATATACAACTGTTTTTTACTTTTTAGTAATAACTTCAGTAGCATTTTTCCTCTTTTTCTGTTTTTCGGCTAATAGCATTGCGAGTTCATTGGGTTCTCTGTATCACCCTTTATATATAACTACCTTGGCGGGGGTGATTTCGTTAGATGCAATGATGGCAATTCCTTTTGCAAAACTTCGTAACGATAACCGACCAATACTTTTTTCTTTTCTAAAGATTATTGGTGTTGTGGTAAACGTTTTGCTCAATATAATATTCTACTTGGTTATACCTAGAAAAGTCTTAATTGGTTTGATACCCGGTGTTGATATTATTTATTACATTTTCTTATCGAACTTGGTACAAAATGTAGTTTTGTTTTTGTTGGTAATGATTTTTACAGGTTTACCGAAAATTCGAATCAAAGTTGATACTTTAAAGGAGATATTGAAATATTCTTTACCACTTTTAGTTGCTGGATTAGCTGGTACAACCAACGAAGCTTTTGATAGAATATTTATAAAATATTTAATTCCGGATACCGATAAGGCTCTTTACTTACTTGGAATTTATGGCGCTAATGTAAAGTTGGGAGTAATATTAGTTTTGTTTACACAAATGTATAGGTTTGCTGCAGAACCTTTCTTTTTTAAGATTAACAATAATGAAGAGCATAATAAGGTATATGGAAAATCGCTGAAGTATTTTATACTATTCTGTGTAACAATATCGATACTTATAAGTTTCAACTTGCCAATTTTAAAATATTTTATTGGCTCCAACTACCGGAACCATATGTCGGTAGTTATAATAATGTTGGTTGCAAACTCCTTATCGGGAATTTTCTTTAACCTTTCGTTTTGGTATAAGCTTACCGATAAAACGATGTACGGATTGAAGTATGTTTTAATTGGTGCAGGTTCAACCATAATTTTAAATTTTATCTTGATACCTTTAATAAATATTTATGGTGCAGCGTTATCTCGGTTAGTAAGTTATGCTATAATGGTTGCTATAAGTTATTATGAAGGAAGAAATACTGGTTTAATAAGTTTAGAGAAGAAGAATTTGAAGAAGTATGCATTAATACTTGGGTCAATAGTATTAATTTCGGTTTTAGTTTATTTATTAAATCCTATATTAGCAATGGTTTTTGTAGATTTATCGATGGTATATTTTGTACTAACATTTATGAAATCAGAAAAAATAAAATTAAATGGAAGTAAAAGTTAAAGTAATTAATCGCTCGAAATTTGATTTACCAAAATATTCAACACTTCATTCCAGTGGATTAGATTTAAGAGCTAGTATTGATGAAAATATTCTACTAAAACCGTTAGAAAGAAAGTTAATCCCGACAGGGCTATATTTGGAAATACCGGTTGGAGTTGAAGCACAAGTTCGTCCTAGGAGTGGGATGGCATTAAAGAAGGGTATTACCGTGTTAAATACTCCGGGTACAATTGATTCTGATTATAGGGGTGAGGTTGGAATAATTTTGATTAACTTGAGCAATGAGCAAGTAGTGGTGGAGCCTGGTGAACGTATTGCTCAAATTGTTTTTGCCGAATATAAAAAAGTAATCTTGGAACAAGTTGAAATAATATCCGATTCAGAGAGAGGTGCTGGTGGTTTTGGACATACGGGGGTAAAATAAGCGTCATGAAGGTTTTAATAAATACTATTTTATTTACATTTTTTAGTGTTGCTGTATTACATGCACAAACTTTATCGGATTTAAAATTAAGGCAAGCAGAAATCGAGAAAAAAATTTCCAATTTAAATGATATTATAAATCAATCGAATGTAAAGAAAAGTAATCTTGGAAAAAATATCGTTTTAACACAGAAGAAAATAACCTTGAGAGAAGAGTTATTGAGTAGTATCGAATTGGAAGTTGAAAAGTATAATCAAGGCATTATTAATACACAGGTAGAGCAGGATAGTTTATTAAAACGATTAGACCAACGAAGAAAGGAATTGGATTTTATTTTAAAAAAATATTCAAAATTTATTAAACAAGATAAATTTCCTTTTTTGTTAATATTTTCCAGCAGTTCAATAAATCAGGCTTATGTGAGAATAAAGTTATATAAGAAGATAATTTCTTATTATAAGGAAACTATAAATTCCACAAAGCAAATTATTAGTGAAATTGCTTTAAAGCAGGAAAAGTTGGAAACTTTATATAAAGAGTTAAAGTTATCTCAGTTTGAAAAAGAACAAGAGATAAATAATTTAAAAAATGAAAAAACTAATTACAAAAATGAATATAGAGGTGTAGAAAGACAGATAAAAACTTTAATGGGTAATATAAATAAAGAAAAGAAAAACAGAATTGACATTGAAAATAAAATAAAATATATTATTGCTGAAGAAGCAAAAAAGTTAAGGAAATCAAGCAAGTTATCTGCAGAGTCGAATCAGTTAACAAAATTATTTTTATCATATAAAAATAAGTTAATGTCTCCTGTAACCGGAGGTACAATCGTATCCGATTTTGGTGAACATTATCATCCAGTTTTAAAAACGGTGAAAATAAGAAATAATGGGGTTGATATTGCCGTAAAGGAACCTGATGTAAAATCTGTTTACGAAGGAGTTGTGAAAAAGGTATTTAATATACCTAATAGCGGTTATGCCGTGATTATACGACATGGCAAATACTTAACGGTTTACTCTAATTTAACTTCGGTATTGGTAAAACAGGGAGAAACTGTATCGGAAAGCCAAAATATAGGAACATTACTTGAGGGCGATGGGAAAACGGAAATATTGCATTTTGAACTTTGGAACGAAAAAACACCCGAAAATCCGAAGGATTGGCTAAAAGACTATTAATGATAAGTTAAAATTATCTGTTAAAACGAAACTAAAGAAACTTTTTAATAGTATATAATACTAATTTTTAGATACTTTTGTATAAGGGTTATTATGCATTATTTTGGTAATAAAATTGTATTAAAATGAAAAAAACTATTGAGTTTTCTAGTAAAATTGAAAACATAAATATAATAGAGAAGTTAATAGATGAAATTTCAGATGAAATCAAGTTGCATTCCGATTTATACGGTAAAATTTTAATTGCTGCTATTGAAGGTGTAAACAATGCTATTGTACATGGAAATAAGTTGGATGAAAAAAAAGATGTAATTTTTAGTATAGAAGCAACAAAAGATAAAATACAAATAGTTATAAAGGATATGGGCAACGGTTTTGATTATGAAAATTTGCCCGATCCTACAACACCGGAAAATATTGAAAATATATCGGGAAGAGGTGTTTTTTTAATGCAGCGTTTATCGGATTCTATTAAATTTTCGGAGCAAGGATCTAAAGTTGAATTAAATTTTAAAGTATAATGGCAATAACTTTCAGTTACGACGAAAATATTAAATTCCGCTTGAAAAAATCCAGAGATGTAAAAAGCTGGATTTTTTTAGTTGCACATAATTATAAATACAATATCGAAAGTGTTAACTATTTATTTTGTGATGATACTTATATTTTGGAGGCAAATAAAAAATTTTTGAATCATGATTATTATACCGATATAATTACTTTCGATTATACTGAAATGCATGATATTTTTGCAGACATTTTGATTTCTGTGGATACTGTTAAGAGCAATTCGAAAAAGTTTGGTACAAAGTTTAGTGATGAAATATTAAGGGTAATAATTCACGGGATTCTTCATATGGTAGGATTTGATGATAAGGTCGATGAAGAACGTGAAAAAATGCGAGCAGAGGAAAATAGGTGGTTAAAAGTTTTTTATGATGAATTTTGAATTTGATGTAATTGTTGTTGGAGGAGGACATGCTGGTTGTGAAGCAGCTGGCATAGCGGCTAAATTAGGTTCAAAAACTTTGTTAATATCTATAGATTTGACAAAGTTAGCCCAGATGAGTTGTAATCCGGCAATGGGGGGAGTGGGGAAAGGGCAAATTTTGCGGGAAATAGATGTTTTAGGCGGCTATTCTGCAAAAGTTACCGATTTAACTACAATTCATTTTAGAATGCTAAATAGTTCTAAGGGACCGGCTATGTGGAGCCCTCGTGCACAATGCGATAGAATGTTATTTAGTATAGAATGGCGTAAATATTTAGAATCTTTACCAAATCTTTATTTGTGGCAGGATGAGGTTACCGATATAAATTTTGATAGCAATAAGAATGAAATAATTGGTGTTAAAACGCGAACCGGAGCAGACTTTAATGCCAAAACAATAGTGTTGACAAACGGAACATTTCTTAATGGAAAAATTCATATTGGAACAAATAATTTTTTGGGTGGCCGAATTGGAGAATTAGGTGCAAATAGTTTAACTGCATCTGTAGCAAAATTAGGCTTTATTCATAATAGAATGAAAACAGGTACGCCTGTTCGTATTGACGGTAGAACCGTGAATTTTTCAGAGTTAATTGAACAGGAATCCGATAGAAGTGGAAAATTTTCCTTTGATTCAAATTACTATTCAAAATTGCCCGAACGAAAATGCTACATTTTGCATACGAATGTAGATGTTCATAATGAATTGAAAAAGGGATTCAAGTTTTCGCCTTTATTTACGGGAGTTATAAAAGGCGTAGGCCCTCGTTATTGTCCGAGTATAGAGGATAAGGTTCATACATTTGCACAAAAGGATTCACATCAGTTGTTTTTAGAACCGGAAGGGGTAAGTACATATGAAATGTATTTAAACGGTTTTTCGTCGTCTTTACCTTTAGATATTCAGTACAAAGCATTAAAATTATTGCCAGGAATGAAAAATGTACATATTTTACGTCCTGGTTATGCTATAGAGTACGATTATTTTGATCCTATGCAGTTAACCGATACACTGGAAAGTAAGTTAGTAAAGAATTTGTTTTTTGCCGGACAAATAAATGGAACTACAGGATATGAGGAAGCTGCCGGACAAGGTCTTGTTGCGGGAATTAATGCACATTTAAATGCAATTAATTCTGAAACGAAGTTTACATTGGCAAGAGATCAAGCTTACATTGGCGTTTTGATAGATGACTTAATAAATAAGGGAGTTGATGAGCCATATAGAATGTTTACAAGTAGAGCGGAATTTAGAATTCTTTTGCGACAGGATAATACAGATGAAAGGCTTGTTGACTTGGCTAGACAGTTCGGTTTACTTTCCGAAGAATTAATAAAAAAGATAGAAAAAAAATATGATATTATTGATAGTATAGAAAAAGATATTTATGAAAGATCTGTTAGTCCTAATACTATTAATCAGTATTTAAGTAAAATTAATTCTGCTGAAATTAAGCAGAAGAGAAAGTTGGTTGATATAATTTCTCGACCAGAAGTAAAACTTACTGAGGTAAATAACATATATAATATTTATAAAAATGTTAATACCGATCAAAATTTTAACGATATACTAGATCAGGTTGAAATTAGAATAAAGTATAAGGGATATATTGAAAAGGAAAAATTGAACGCTAATAAGATTGAACGCCTGGATTATGTAAAAATTCCCGACAATTTTGATTTTAATTTATTAAACTCCATAAGCACCGAAGCTCGACAAAAACTCACAAGGCATAAACCTAAAACAATTTCACAGGCGAAGAAAATCCCAGGAGTTTCGCCGAGCGATATAAATGTTTTATTAGTTTATTTTGGGAGATAAGTTCCACGTGGAACTTTATGCTTTGTTAAAAAACTTGTTCCACGTGGAACAAGTTTAATTAAAAATGATGAAGGTTTGAAAAATCAATATATTATGAAAAAGAATAAAATGATTTCAGGAGTTTTGTGCGATCCCGTTGGCGGATTGCATTACGGTGCTAATGTTTTAATAGAAAATGGTATTATAGTAAATATTGAAAGAAAAGATGAATGTTTTGGACCTTTAATATTGCCAGGTTTTGTGGATTCTCATGTGCATATTGAAAGTTCAATGCTTTCTCCTGTTGAGTTTGGGGTCGCTGCTGTAAGGCATGGTACTGTTGCCGTTGTTGCCGATCCTCATGAGGTTGCTAATGTTGCAGGAGTAGAAGGCGTAAAAGAAATGATGACATTTGCTAAAAAATCTCCTTTAAAAACTTTTTTTGCAATACCATCCTGTGTTCCGGCTTCCCCATTCGATGAATGTTTTGAAAGGTTTGATGCGGAAAAAGTTGGTGGTTTATTGGATGGTGACTCTGTAGTTGGTTTAGGGGAAATGATGAACTTTCCGGGTGTTATTAACAGGGTTCCTGAAGTTATGGCACTTATAAAAGAGGCAAATAAAAGAGGCAAACCGATAGACGGCCATGCCCCTGGCTTAACGGGTGATGATTTAAAAAAATATGTTTCCGCCAACATATCAACGGATCACGAATGTTTTACGTTGAAGGAAGCAGAGGAGAAAATTGCCTTGGGAATGAAAATTCTTATTAGAGAGGGTAGTGGCGCAAGAAATTTTAATGCTTTACATTCTTTAATCGATTCTAATCCAGATGCGGCAATGTTTTGTACGGACGATTGCCATCCGGATGTATTGGAAACGGGGCATATAAATTTGCATGTAAAAAAAGCGTTAAAAGCAGGACATGATATTTTTAATGTTTTGCGTGTTGCTTCGGTAAATCCCGTTAAACATTATAATCTGCCGGTCGGATTGCTTCAAGTTGGTGATCCCGCTGATTTTATTTTAGTGGATAATTTGAAGGATTTCAATGTTCTGGCAACATACATAAAAGGCGTAAATGTTTTGAATGAAAAATATACTTTCGATATTACTTCATTGCCCGAATATGTATTTCCTAGAAGTTTTGATTCTAAACTGTTGGTTAAAAAAATTAGTAAGCAAAATTTAAAAGTAATAGGCGTTATAGAGAATGAACTGATAACTGAAAGTTTAACTCATAATGTAAGTGATAAATTTTTAACATCTAATTTACAAGAAGATATACTTAAAATATGCGTTGTAAGCAGATATACTCAAAATAAAAGTAACGTTGCGCTAATAAAGGGTTTTGGCTTGAAAAATGGTGCAATTGCATGTAGTGTTGCACACGATAGTCATCATATAATATGTGTGGGATGCGACGATAATTCGATGCAAAAGGCTATCGATTTTATTATAAAAAATAAGGGTGGAATTTGCTATTGCAATGCAGATGAGGAAATAGGAATGCCGTTGCCATTGTTCGGTCTTATGACCACTTACAATGTTGAAATGGCATCAAAAAATTATAAACGGGTCAACAATGAAGTTAAGCGTAACGGGTGTAAGCTAGATGCTCCTTTTATGACGTTGGCATTTATGGCTTTATCAGTAATTCCCCATTTGAAAATAACTCCCGATTCTCTATTTGATGTTGACAAGTTTAGTCCAACATCTATTTATGCTGGTGAGTAAAATATAGTTGTTTCAGATGCTTGACGGTCCTTCCTCAATTAATGAAATTGTTAAACTTCTTCCAGGTTCTCCTGGTATATACCAGTTTTTTGATGTTAATTCGAAGTTAATTTACGTAGGTAAGGCAAAAAACTTACATAAACGGGTAAGTTCTTACTTTAATCGAAACCATTACGATAATAATAAGTTAAGGGTTCTAGTAAAGGCGGTAAAAAGTATTAAGTACATTATAACTCAAAGTGAATCCGATGCATTACTACTTGAGAATGTGCTCATAAAAAAGCATCAGCCAAAGTATAACATTCTGCTTAAGGATGATAAAACGTATCCTTGGATATGTATTAAAAATGAACCATTTCCAAGGATTTTTTCTACTCGAAATTACATAGAGGATGGCAGTTTGTATTTTGGCCCATATACTTCTGGACGGTTACTTAATGCATTAATGGAGCTTATTCGAGATTTGTATCAAATCCGAACTTGTAAATTGAACTTATCGTTGTCCAACATTAAGGCAAATAAATATAAGCCATGCTTGGAATATCAAATGGGAAATTGTTTGGCTCCCTGTATTGGTTTGCAATCGGAGCAAGATTACTTAAACAGCGTAGAGTCAATAAAAAGCATTCTCAAGGGAAATTTGTACGATATTATATTGCAGTTAACCCACGACATGAATGTTTATGCTAAAGATTTCAAGTTCGAAGAAGCTCAGGCAATAAAGGACAAGTTAGATATACTAAATAAATTTCAGGCAAAAAGTTCTATTGTAAACCCGAAAATAAAAGACTTAGAAGTTTATACGATAAAAAATCGGTTAGGCATTATTGCGGTTAATTTTTTGAAAGTAAACAGGGGAACGGTTATCCAGTCTTACAACCTTAGGATAAAAAATTCTCTCGACGAGCCTATTCCCGAACTTATTTCAACGGCTATTGCAGAAATCCGCAGTAGGTTAAAAACAAATTCGAGGGAAATTATTTCGAATGTGAAACCGGCCTTTTTGATGGAGGGAACAAAAATTGGTATTCCTCAAAAGGGTGATAAAAAATCTTTTATCGATTTAAGTATTAGGAATTTGGATAATTACATTAGTGAAATACTTAAAAATGAGAATTTAAAAAATCCCCAATTGGCCTCCGAGCGCATTCTGAATCAAGTTAAAGCGGATTTACATTTAGACGTTCTTCCTTGTCATATAGAATGCTTTGATAATTCTAATTTACAGGGAACAAACCCTGTAGCTTCGTGTGTGGTTTTTAAGAATGCAAAACCTTCGAAAAAGGATTACCGACACTTTAATGTGAAAACAGTGGTTGGCCCTGATGATTTCGAATCGATGCGGGAGATTGTTTCACGAAGATATTCAAGGATTTTAAGCGAAAAAGCTGATTTACCGCAACTCATAATTGTTGATGGAGGCAAAGGCCAATTGAGTGCTGCTTATGAAATATTGAAAGAGTTGCAGATTACCGATAAAGTTAAAATAATTGGCATTGCTAAACGGCTTGAGGAAATTTACTTTCCCGAAGATTCTATTCCTATATATTTGGATAAACGTTCCGAAACGTTGAAGTTAATACAATTTCTACGCAATGAAGCGCACCGCTTTGGCATTACCTTTCATAGGCAAAAAAGAAGCAATTCTGCTATATCTTCCGAGTTAGATTCGATAAGTGGCATAGGACCTAAAACCATAGAAATTTTACTGAAACATGCTAAATCGGTAAAAAAGTTGCGAGATTATTCGTTAGCCGATTTGGAGAAAATAGTAGGAAAGGCTAAAGGCAAAATGGTGTATAAATATTTTTGCTGCACAAAAAATGCTGAAAAATAATTCAATGTTGAGTTTGGAAATGAATGTCGGCTTTCCTTAAACTTCACTATCTTTACAAATCATTATAATATTTGTTTATTTGCACGTAACAAATTAATATATAATGCGTTACGTTTTTAAAAATAATCTTTTTGTTATATAAATGCAAATATAATGCAGAATAACAATCTTTTATATTTTTATACCAAGAGCAAAGATTCTTTAAATACTAATATTTGTATTATTAGCAATAAGAATTCGGATGTAAGATTTAAAAGTCAAGTATTTAAAAATTCGAATTTAAAAACAGAACAGCCTATAAACGTTGAACCCATAAATTCGAACTATCAGTTAAATGATTATTTTATAGTTCCTTTTATTGTTGGCTTCGTATTTCTTTCCTTAATAATATTACGATATCGTAAGTTCCTTCATGCTATTGTAGAATCGTTGGGTTTTCAGTTTATAGCACAAAAAATTTCTTCAGACATCAATGTTCCTTTTCGACGCCTTTTTTTCAATCTTGACACCATAACAATAATTTCTTATTCGTTATTTGTTCTTGGTATAATTAAACTTTATGATATTACTACTCTATCAGAACATAATTTTTTTATTCCGTTAGCGGTATTCCTTGTAATGTTTTTCCTATACCGAGTATTCTTTGGCTTATTTCACATTATAGTTAGATATTTTACAGTAAAAAGTTCCTTTATTCAAGCATTGAAATATAATATGTTGTTATTTAGCAGGTTATATGGAATTATTCTTTTGCCTCTCTCTTTTGTCTTGGTTTACTCGAATGTTAAGGTTGCGATGGTTGTTCTTTATGTATCAATTTCTATGTTAATTCTAACTTTATTTTATAGGCTTTATCGGGTATCCATGATGTTTATAAAGGAACGTGTTTCATTATTGTATATCATTTTGTATTTTTGTGCCCTTGAAATAGTACCATTTTTGGTACTATATAAAGAGATAAGCGAGCATTTATTTATTTAACAAAATTTTTAGAACTTTGAAAATCAAGAATATAATCGTTTCGCAGCCTCAACCCGTTAACGAAAAATCGCCGTATATGGATATTATATCGAAGTATGGCGTAAAAATCGATTTTAGGCCTTTTATTAAAGTTGAAGGAGTTTCTTCAAAGGAGTTCAGAGCACAAAAGATTAATATTTTAGATTACTCAGCAGTTATTTTTACAAGCAAGACAGCAATTGATAATTTTTTTCGGTTAGCCGAAGAGGTTAGAATTACTGTTCCTGAAGCAATGAAATACTTTTGTATTACCGAATCTGTTGCCTTGTACCTACAAAAGTATATAGTGTACCGTAAAAGGAAGATTTTCTTTGGTAATAACACATTTCCCGATCTTCTTGAAACAATAAAAAAACATACTGAAGAAAACTTTCTTTTGCCTTTATCGGATGTACACAAACCGGAGATTCCACGTTCGCTAGATAAAGCTAAAATTAAGTATTCGAAGGTAATAATGTATAAAACGGTTAGCAGCGATTTATCCGATTTACAACCACTTCCTTACGACATGATAATTTTCTATAGTCCAAGCGGAATAAAGTCGTTGTTTGATAATTTTCCTGAGTTTGAACAAGGAAATACAGCTATTGGAGCTTTCGGTAAGAATACATCTAAAGCAATTAAAGATAAGAATTTACGACTCGATTTTTTTGCTCCAACTCCGGCTTGTCCAAGTATGACCTTAGCATTAGAAAATTACTTGAAAGAATCTACCAAAAAGTCCAAATAAGGGGTTGCTTTCCCTTTTTTATGAGATATTTTTTACGAAAAAACAATCGTCTTCACCACGAAAAGAAGATTTCCCTGTTGTTTAAAAAGGGTAAAAGTGTTTTTGTTTATCCTGTGAAACTTACTTTTTTGCAAGTTCAAAAAACATCTTTGGAAGAATCAAACTTTCAGGTAATGTTTATTGTTTCTAAAAGGAACTTCAAAAAAGCAGTTCAGCGAAATTTAATCAGGAGGCGAATAAAAGAGGCATTTCGACTTAATTACTATAAAATTTTGCCTGCTATACCTGAGGATATGGTGTTGTTTCTTGCATTTTCCTTTGTAGCCAAGGAAGAATTTGAATATAACATACTGGAAGGTGCTGTAAATGAACTTTTAGTTAGAATGACCGAAAAGTTGAGTAATGAAAGCGTTAAGTCGTTTAATTAATTTTATTTCAAAGTTACTATCATACATACCAATCGTACTGATTAAGTTTTATCAGTATGCTATTTCTCCATATTTGCCCAATAGTTGCAGATACACGCCAACATGTTCTGTTTACTCCATAGAAGCCTTAAAAAAATATGGAATAGTAAAAGGGCTTTGGTTGTCGATAAAAAGGATTTCCCGATGTCATCCGTGGGGTGGACACGGATACGATCCGGTTCCCTAATTATTTCCTTTTTTCAACACAACTCTAATTGTAGTGCCTACACCTAATTCGGAACGTAGAACAAATATTTTTCCATTATGATATTCTTCTACTATTCGTTTAGATAATGATAGACCTAAGCCCCATCCTCTATCTTTTGTTGTATAGCCAGGTGAAAAAATTTCTTTTAATTTATTTCTTGGAATTCCTGAACCGTTATCGGTAACGTCAATAAAAACCACTTGAGTATTATCGTAAATGCTATAAGTTATTAACCCTTTACCGTTCATGGCATCAATGGAATTTTTAGTCAAATTTTCCAGAACCCATTCAAATAAAGTTGTATTTAGCATGAGTAGTACGGGGGATTCTGGGTTGAATTGTTTTTTTAGTTCAATACCCTTGGATATTCTGGGTCGTAAGTAATCGATAACATCGTCGAGAAGTTGGTTAAGATTGGTAAGGGAAAGTTGGGGATTGGTACCTATTTTGGAAAATCGATCGGTTACAACCTCAAGCCTATAAACATCTTTTTCTAATTCAGTTACAACTTCATCGTTTGGTAATTTTTCTTTAATAAGATCTACACAAGCTAACAATGAAGATGCTGGAGTACCTAGTTGGTGCGCAGTTTCTTTTGCCATTCCCATCCATATTCCATTTTCGTACGCTTTTTGAGATTGTTTATACGCATAAAAAGCGATTAGTAAAAATGCAAAAACGGCAAGTAGTTGTAAGTATGGAAAGTAAGATATATATTTTAGTGTTATACTATCGGAGTAAAGAACATAATTAACAGTTCCGTCCGAAAGGGTAATGGTAATTGGTTCGTGTTCCTCTTTCATCTTTTTTATAAGTTTTTCAGCAGATTTGTGGTTGCTGATTTTACTTTCGGGAACATTACGGTATGAAATAATGGTGTTATTGTCGTCGATAAGGAGGACGGGTACCGATTTGTTATTCTGAACAACTTCGAAGATAAATGTAAAATCCTGGTTTGCATCCTGAATGTTCGATAGTTGCTTTATTCCTGTAACCCATAAATCAATTTTTCGTCGTTCTTCTTGGGCTAGTTCTTTGGTAAATTTATTGGTGAAAAAAACCGATAGTCCAAGTATAGCAAAGGCAAAAATTCCAAAAAGTATGTCAAATATTTTTCGTTTTCTAAAAACCTTCATATTATTTAATTTTAGTAGAATCGTATTCGTCCCATTCAATCTTAAATGCCTTAGCGGTATCTGCTTTCGGCTTATTCTTATCCGAATTATTATTGAAAACCGATTTAATATCGTTTCGGATAATGTTTTTGATCCTTAAAGTATCTGCATTTTCATTGGTTGTGTTTATAAAGGACTTGTAGTTTCTGTTAACGGATACGTTATACGAAGTATCTTTTCCGTATAGTTTAAGGTAGAGGTTTACAAAGCCCTTGCTCGATTTTGGGAATGTTGTATCGGCACGAAAAGTTAAATATTTTCGCGAAACCAAATCCGATACGTTAATCCTCAGGTAATATTCATATTGATTTGCTAACGTATGCTTTCCGGAAACGTTAAAAGCAATAGCATTCGATAATACATCCATTTGGGGAATTTCTATAATACCATTTTTAAAGTAAATATTGTTTTTCAGCGATTTAAAGGAAATTTCCTTGAGAGTTTCAGCCTTTATCCATTTTGCAAGTTTCCCGATCTTATCGGCTCCCTTAATTTTCCCTTTATTTATTAATAACGAAGCATCTCCATTAACAGTATTCCAGTTGATGTTTTTTATACTGTCTAGTTGATATGACATGTTTACATTTCCAGATAGTAATCCTTCAATTCGGTCGGAGGTAACTATAGATTGGTCAAAATTGTTAAAGTCTGAGAAAAATTGTGAGATGTTAATCGTACTAAGCGATAGGTTAAGAGAATTTATATCTCGATTACTATTAGTTGTTCCATTTATGTATCCGCTATAACCGTAACCATCGAACGAAACGGCATAGTTATCTTTGTTGTAAGCAGTTAATAATCCATTTACTTTGCTAAATGATGAATTTAAGTATTTCAACTTATTAATAGTAAATGATATAAAGTAATTTAGAGAATCTTCACTATCCGAAATATCGCTTTGATTAAGCGATGCCAGTATGTAATTTAAATCTAAGTAGTTTGCGTTAATTTTTATGTTGGGTTTTAGGCTTTTTTCAGCGTGCAACTTTTTTAGTATATCATTAACTTTTATGGATATATCTATGGAAGAAGTATCGAATGTTCCGTTTAACTTAATTATTGCGTTGTTAGCAATATTGAATCTTCCTTCAATACTTTTAATTCGATCCATATCTTTTATGCCTTCAGCAAACAAGTTCCCATTTACTTCTAATTTTACGATTTGCAGTTTGTCTAGACTGTCGGATGCATTTGTTGCTAAAATCTTATATTCGAAATCACTTTTAAGACCTTTGAATTGTTTGAAGTTTGGATGTTTAATGTTACTAAAGGAAGAATTTCCCTCAGTGTATAAAATTAGCCGATTTCGTTTTTTAATTAGAAGTTTACCATTATTTAAAAAATTAAATATCAATGCATTATTATAGTTTATTTGACCGGTAATTTTCGATAAGTTGTTTTTAAATAGAATGCATCCATCGGTTTGTTCAATTTCAACGTCTTTTTCTTTATAATTGGCTTTTATGTTTTTAGCATTAAAGTAAACTTTAATAAAAGAGAACTTATTGTTGTCAGTATTTATGCTAAAATTACCATGGGCGAATATTTTTCCCGATTTTACATTAAAATTATTCGGTATGTATTCTTTTATAGTATTTATATTTAAGGCATTAGTCCTAAAATGAGATAACAATGTCGTATTGGTTTTGTTATATATTCCTTCGAAGGCGAACTTTATACCGCGATGTTCAATACTGGAATTATTAATAATGATACTACTGTCGGTTATACGTCCATTAAACTGCAGGCTAAATTTTTTATTAAGTAAGTTCTTGGTAAATCCATGTTGTAAAATAGCATTTGCTTGTGTTCGTATAAAAATTTTATTAGCAGCATTTATGTCAAATTTAAGTTTTTCAATATAAATAGATTTTTTACTTGAATAATTACTTGTAGTAAAATTGATTTCCGATTCATAAATGTTAAAATTAGATATGTAATATTTAAGGGATGTTGTATTATTGTCGTTAGTAACATTTGTGTATAAAGTTTTGATGGCATCAAAGTTTATGATTCCGTGTGTTAGGTATATTCGGTTAAATGCTATAGAGTTGTTAAAAAGTTTGACTATATTTAGCGATATAAGGAGTTTTTGTGCAGTTACCAGTGTATCATGACGGGTGTGATTTATAGTTGCAGAAAAGTTTTTAAAATTTATACTCCCAAACGGGAAATTTTTGGTGAAGTCAAAATCTACTTTAGAATAGTTAAAGGAAACAAACTCGTTTTTATTCAACTCCGAAATTACGTTTTCGATAATTTCATTTTGATGAGAAACGGTATAAATAATAGAACCTAGTGTTAACATAAAAATAACTGTAAAGACAATGCTTACAAAACGAAATAAAAATATTATCCATTTCCCCCGTTCCATTGTAGTATAATGCCTATAAATTAGTATAACATTAACGTTTTATGCAATTCAAGAATTTGTAAATTTCGTAATAAAATTTGAAGCATGTATATTAATCGTTTTCGCATTGCAATAATAGTTGGTTTCTTTGTTGGAATATTACCGAAATTTACAATTTCGCAAACTTCCGATTCTTTACTTCTTCAACTTTACCACGAACCGAAGGATAGCGCTAGAGTCGAAATTCTTATCAAATTATCTGTTTTATACTCCGAAAAAGAGCGAAATTTTCAACTGGCCGAAAATTATTTGTTTGAAGCTAAGAAATTGACTGAGCAAATACCGTCAAAACCGTTAGATGCAAAAGTTTTAAACAAACTAGGACAATTATATCGGAATTTTTCAAAGTACAATGAAGCCTTAAAATATCATAATGAGGCGTTAAGCCTTGCCAAGGAAATTGGCGATAGTAGTTTTGAAGCGTATTGTTTGAATAACATAGGGGTTGTTTATCGCAGGGTCGATAATCATTCAATTGCTTCGGAATACCACTTAAAGGCACTTTTACTTGCCGAAGATATTAAGGATACTTTTAACATTTCGATTGCGTGCAATAGTTTGGGAAATATTTTTTCGTTAAACGGTAATTACAATCAGGCGTTGGAATATTACTCTAAGGCGCTTGCCTTGTCTATATTTCAACATAACTTGCTAGGCCAGGCAATGAACTATAATAATGTTGGGGAAGTTTACGAATTCATGGGCGATTGGACAAAGGCTAAGGAATATTACCAGAAATCGCTTGATTTCAACGAAATAATAAAAAGCGAAAAAGGAATAGCGATTAACTATAATGCGCTTGGTAAAATAGCCATGTTTCAGAGCGATGTTAATACGGCGTATAAGTATTTTTCGAATGCGTTAGAAATCGATAAAAAATTAGGTGATCGAAAATTTTTGGCCGATAGTTATGTTAATGTTGCTAATGCACTTGTTGAAAAGGGAAAATTCAAAGAGAGTTGGGATAACATTCAAAAGGGGTTAAGTATTGCCAAAGAAATAAAAAGTTTATTTCATTGCGAACTGGCATACGAAACATTATCGAAGTATTATAAAAAACAAGGTATTTATAACGAGGCGCTTAACTATTATATTCTAGCATCGCAGTATAAGGACAGTGTTCTTAACGAGAAAAATTCCCGTCATATTTCTACTATTCAAACGCTTTACGAAACCAAAAAGAAGGAAGATGAAATAACCTTGCTGACCAAGCAAAAAGAACTTAAGCAACAGGAAATACACCGAAAAAGCATTCAAACTATAGCATTGTTGATAGGGCTATTTTTGAGTATTGTTGCTGTCATTTCAATTTACTTTGTTTTACGAACAAAAAGAAAACTAAACGTTTTTCTTTCTAAACAGGTTGAAGAAATTGAAAAACAAAATATTCTGCTTGAGGAGAAAAATCAGGAAATTCAACTTCAGAAGGAAGAAATAGAGTTAAATAAGAACTTTATTGAGCAGAAGAATAAAAATCTTGAGGAAGCGTATAAGTTAATAGAAGGCTATATCGAAAAAATTACCGATAGTTTACGTTATGCTGAAAGGATTCAAGCATCAATACAACCTAGTGTTGAAAGTATTTTATCGGTTTTTAAGGATACATTTATATTTAATCGACCAAAAGATATTGTAAGTGGCGATTTTCACTGGATGAGTATTCACGGAAAACTTACATATTTTGCATTGGCCGATTGCACTGGTCATGGTGTGCCTGGTGCTTTTATGAGCATTATTGGTATTGATATGCTTAACCAAGCTGTTAATCACTATAAGTTACACCGAACAGATGACATTGTTTCTTTTATCGATGAAAGTTTGCTAAAGCGGTTAAGCCCATCGCCATCGGAAAATGTATTAAAGGATAGTTTAGATATTGCGGTTTGTGTTTACGATGCCGAAAACTTTACGTTGGAATATACAGGAGCATTAATTCCTCTGTTTATTAACGTAGGTGGGGAGGTTGAAGAAATAAAACCTGATTATATAACCCTAGGATCAAGATTTAGTAGATCCGAGCGAAAGTTTACGATTAATAAAATGAAGCTAAAACCTGGCGATTGGATTTACTTAACTTCCGATGGTTATCTCGATCAGCTTGGCGGAGAGTTGAATAAAAAATACATGAGGAGTCGTTTAAAGAAAACATTATCTCGAATGGCAAATTTTGAGGGGACTCAGATTAAAGATATTCTGGAATATGAATTTTTACAATGGATGAAACGAAATGAACAAGTTGACGATGTTCTTGTCTGGGGAATAAAGGTCTAAATTATTAAACAAAAGTTATGAATGCTTTCACCATTTATTAATCATATTGCTAAAGGGCTGTTTTTTGCTTTGCTTACTGTGTTAACTTTTCATGATATTTCTGCCCAAGAAAAATCCAACGATGTTATTGCAGTACAACTTATTAATAGTAATAACTTTTCTAGGCTCGATTCGTTGGTTAATCGTGTAGGGGTAAATTCTTTGTTTTTTAATAATACCCAAACGTTGCTTCATATTGCGGTTAATAGTAATAATTATGAAGTATCAAAATGGTTAATTCAAAAAGGGGCAAATTGTAATTTGCTAATCAATAATTTAACGCCGTTAATTATTGCTGCTATGAATAATTATAAAAAAGTGGCAGAGTTATTAGTTGCCGGTGGAGCAGATGTTAACTTTTATAACAATAACAGAAATACTCCATTATATTATGCGGCTCGTTTTGGAAACGTTGATGTTGTTAAATTATTAATTAAGAAAAAGGCAAATCCTTATATCGAAAATTTTCATGGGTATAATTGTTTGGATATTGCTAAGCAATATGAAAAATCAGAAGTGGCTAATTTGCTGGTTGACTATTTCGCAAAATACGCTAAGGGTATGTTTGAATCGACTTACGATGGCCCGCATATTGAATGGCAAAATTCGCAAAAGATTTCGTTTTACTATTTAATTAACGATAGTATCCAAGGTCGATACTATAAAGTAAAACAAAATTTTAAAGTAATAGACACCTTGAATATTCAGGGCTTTTATGGAGATGATACGTTAACGTACGCTATTTTTCCAATAAATACTCGATATAAAGAAACTTCGGAATACCAAAAT
Source organism: Bacteroidales bacterium (assembly GCA_020636845.1). GTDB lineage: Bacteria > Bacteroidota > Bacteroidia > Bacteroidales > Tenuifilaceae > JACJXD01. The sequence goes on from JACJXD010000010.1 coordinate 63,823, forward strand.
GTCGAAAAAATTGTGGCAGTTGGAGATATCCATGGCGATTATGACACATTAATTTCTTTACTAAAAGGAGCAAATGTTATAGATTCTAGGTTAAATTGGGTATTTGGGAAAGGACATTTGGTTATTATAGGTGATATTTTTGATAGAGGTGATAAAGTTACGCAGTCTTTATGGTTAACATATCGATTATGGGTTCAAGCCCCAAAATCGGGAGGGCAAGTACACTTAATATTTGGTAATCATGAATGGCTTGCATTAAATAACGATTATCGTTACTTAAGTTTAAAGTATCGATATTTAATGGGGGGATTAAAGTTAAACTATTCAGATATTTATAACTCGTATTCTCAACTTGGAACATTTATACGAACGTTTAGGGTTGGTGTCAAAATAAATGGAATACTATTTACTCATGCGGGAATTTCGAGCACAATAGCCGAAAAAAATTATTCGTTAAATGAGTTTAATCAAACTCTTTGGTCCTTATTAAATCCGTTACCCAATAGTATGATTTTGAATTATGATTTTGTACAAGTTGCAGAAAATCTTCTTTCGGAATATGGCCCTCTTTGGTATCGTGGGTATATTTATAATTTACCAAATATTCCTATAGCCACTACGGATGATGTGGGAAAAGTATTAAGTAAGTATAATTCTACAGCATTAGTGTTTGGTCACACCGAAGTTGATTCTATTACCCCAAGATATTTGGGTAAAGTTTTTCCTATAAATGTGCCGTTTAGTTCTATATTTACTAAAAAACAAGTTCTTTATATTGAAAATGGTACATTTTTTAGGTGCTATTCAAATGGAACAAAAAAGCAAATATTTCCTATTAATTAGCATGTTTACAGAAAAAAGGGCATTTGTAGTTCTTCAATTAGTTTTACTACTTTTTTCAGTAAAACTATATTCTCAATCTACCCTTTTTAATAGTAATGTACCTTTTACTATTGAGTTAGTTGCTGATTATAATGAAATTTTTAATGACCGAAACCCTGAAAATGCGAAGTATCATAATGCTATTCTTGTTTTTCAGGATTCAATAAGCAACTATCGTTCAATTAATGTTAAATTAAAAACACGTGGAATATTCAGACGTTCTAGGGAAAATTGCAAGGTGCCTCCCCTGACTGTTAAGTTTGAATTGGATACAATAAAAGGAAAAAGTGTTTTTGAGGGCTACAATAAGTTAAAGTTGGTGAATGTTTGTCAAATTCGTGATAAATATGAGCAACTTCTGATTAAAGAGTACTACGTGTATCGCATATACAATATCATTACCGATTACAGTTTCAGAGTTCGTTTGGTAAGAGTATTGTATATTGATCGCGAGGGAAATTATAGCAATTTTTCTAGGTATGGATTTTTGATAGAAGATTTTAAAAGTTTGGCTTTAAGAAACAATACTTGTGTGGTTAAAACCAAGGGTATAACTCAATTTGGATTGGATAGAAACTTGGAGTTAAAAATGGCTTTTTTCCAGTATATGATAGGTAATACCGATTGGTCGGTTTCGAAGTTGCATAATATAAAGTTACTTTACTCCGAAAAAAAGACCAATACTATTGCTGTTCCTTACGATTTCGATTTTTGTGGTTTTGTAAATCCTCCCTATACCAAACCTCCTGATATCATTCCCATTACCAATGTTCGTGAGCGTTACTACAGAGGTGCGTGCCGGGAAGATTTTGAGTTTACTAATACAGCAAAGTTTTTCTTGCAGAAAAAGGATGAAATATATAGTTTATTTCGTTCTGATACTCTGTTAACCGCAAGAAATAAGTCAAATATAATGGAATATTTAGATGCATTTTTCGAAATAATGTCTTCGGAAAGCAGTTTAAAAAGGGAAATAATTCGAAAATGCAGGGAGAATTAGAAAATAACTCGAAAAGTATTGATGGGAAACGACTCAAAATAGCAATTCTCATTGCCTTTTTGTTTGTTTTCTTGCTGTGGATTATTAAAGCATTTGAACTTATCGATGGGGTAAGTTACTATAAACTGGGAGTTTATCCCCGAAAATTCAGTGGGCTTTTGGGAATACTATTAGCCCCATTTATTCATTCGGATTTGAATCATATAATAAACAATAGTGTATCATTTTTTATTTTGCTTACGGGTTTAATATATTTTTATAGGGATTTATCTTTTAAAGTCCTTATATTTATTTGGTTATTAAGCGGTTTAATGGTTTGGATAGGCGCAAGGGAGGCTTATCATATCGGTATAAGTGGAATTATTTATGGGATAGCATCGTTTATGTTTTTTAGCGGTGTATTTCGAAAAGATACCCGCTTAATGGCAATTTCTCTTTTAGTTGTATTTCTTTACGGTGGAATGGTTTGGGGTGTTCTTCCTGTTTATCCTACAATTTCATGGGAATATCATCTTTTTGGAGCAATAAGTGGATTAATTGCTGCCGTGTACTATAGGAAAGAAGGTCCACAAAGGCATATGTGGAGTTGGGAGTTAGAAGAAGATGATGAAGACGAGAGTAAAGATGAAACGGATACTTTTAATCAATCACCAATGTTATAAAGTTTACCTTAAAATATAGAGTTGTATTAGAATTATGTTTTTTTAGGTTAAAACAATGCTAATAAAAAGATGGAAATTTTATATTTGCGGTTAAACAATGAAACAATCAAAAATGTATTAATATGGCAAAGTTAAACGAAAACGAACTTACGACTACTAACATTAACTTAGTTGGATTAGGTACCGAAATTAATGGTGACATTGCGACCAATGGCGATATTCGAATCGATGGTATTTTAGTGGGAAATTTATCTGCTAAAGGAAAAGTGGTCCTTGGCGAAACGGGGAAAATTAAAGGCGAATTAACTTGTAAGAACTCGGATATTTCTGGTATAGTTGAGGGAAAACTTACTGTTAAAGAACTCCTTTCGTTAAAATCTACAGCGCGTATTAATGGAGATGTTTCTGTTGGAAAACTTGCCATAGAGCCAGGTTGTCAGTTTACCGGATACTGTAATATGCTGGACAAGGAACCTCAAAGTGTTAAAAGTTCGAATAATTATACAGAAAAATCTTCCGATATAAAGTAGTTTAGAATTGAAACGTCTTATTTTAAATAATCTTTTAGTTGTATTTATTTGTACAATTGTTATTAATGCTTTGATATATATATTTTTTAGGGAATGGTTTAGTTTTGTACTTTTAACAATACCCTTTATTCCTTTATTTATCAAGTTGATATATATTAATAAACTAAAAAATATGAACGAAGTCGATTCTTCAACTTTTTTTCGTAAATATTCAATAGTTAGTTTTTTACGGTTATTTGTTAATGTTATAGTTCTTATTATACTTTTACTTTCATTAAAAAAATGGCTTTATCCAATTTTAATTTTGTACATAGTTTCGTATTTTGTTCTGTTAACTTTAGATGTGATCGAATTAAAGAAGGCAAATTCAAGTAGAAAATGAATAAGGTTATAAAAATATTATTATTGATTTTACTGCCTTTTGGAGCGTTTGGAATTCCAACTACAACTGATTCTATTGAAAGCCCTAAAAAAGAAACAAGTAAATTTAAACCTGCCAATTTTATTTTTGAACACATTCAAGACTCCTTCGAATGGCATATTGTTACCATTAATGGCCATAAAGTAAGCATTCCGCTTCCTATGATTCTTTATAGTAAGGATGAAGGGTTGTGTGTTTTTATGTCAAACAAGTTCGATAACGATTTACATATCTATAAGAGTTTCAAGTTAGAGGAAGAAGGAAAATATGAAGGGAAAGTAGTTAATATCAATAAAAATGGAGAAATCAATGAGGCCAATCCTTTACCCTTAAATATTTCCATTACTAAGGATGTGTTGTCTATTCTTATGATGAGCATTCTTCTTTGTCTCGTTTTTATAACGGTTGCCAATAGGTATAAAAAAAATCCTGATCGGGCTCCCAAAGGAATTCAAAATCTATTTGAACCTATAATCATTTTTGTTCGCGACGAGATTGCTAAACCTTCAATAGGTGAAAAAAAATACTATAGGTACATGCCTTTTTTGCTTTCCCTTTTCTTTTTTATTTGGTTTACTAACTTATTTGGCATAATTCCTATTTTCCCTGGAGGAGCAAATGTTACGGGAAATATTGCTGTTACTATGGTATTAGCATTGTTTACATTTTTTGTTGTTAATGTTAGCGCTAGTCGTAATTATTGGAAAGAAATAGTAAATGCTTCTGGCGTTCCGTGGTTTTTAAAGATTCCAATTCCTATTATGCCGCTAGTTGAATTTACTGGAATTTTTACCAAGCCGTTTGTGTTGATGATTCGTTTGTTTGCAAACATGCTGGCAGGTCATATGGTGCAGATTGTTTTTATGTGCTTGATATTTATTTTTAGTGCAATTAAAGTTTGGTTGGGATACACAATAGCCCCAATTTCAATAGTATTTTCCGTTTTTATGTCATTGTTGGAGTTGTTGGTTGCCTTAATTCAAGCATACGTTTTCACCTTACTGTCTGCTATTTACATTGGCATGGCCGTATCGGAACATCATTAAAAATATTGTTAAACTAATACGAAAAAAAATGACTACTTTAATGATTTTACTTCAAGCTGCAGGTGGACTTGCATTAGGTAAATTTGGTGCTGCAATTGGTGCTGGTGTTGCAGCGCTTGCAGCAGCTATAGGTATAGGAAATATTGGTGCAAATGCCTTGAAAGCAATTGCCCGTCAACCTGAAGCTGCTGGCGATATAAGAACAAACATGATTGTGTCGGCGGCGTTAATCGAGGGGGTTGCTTTTTTCGCCCTTATCGTATGCGTTTTAGTTTTGTTCTTTTAAAATTTTCTTGAAATGGGCTTGGTTACTCCTGATTATGGTTTAGTTTTCTGGATGATATTAGCATTTTCGATATTGCTATTCATCTTGAAAAAATTTGCCTGGAAACCAATTTTGCAAGGTTTGCGAAGTCGAGAAGAAAGTATAGAGCGTTCGCTAAAACAGGCAGAGTTGGCACGAAAGGAGATGGAGCGCTTGCAGGAAGAGGGTCGTGCTTTAGCCGAAAAGGCCCGTCAGGAACGTGAAAAAGAACTGCAGGAAACCCGTCAGCTTCGTGAAAAACTTATAGTTGAAGCTAAAGAAACGGCTAGGATAGAATATCAAAAAATGATTGATAAGGCAAGGGTCCAAATCAGGCAGGAGAAAGAAGCGGCTAAGAAAGAACTTTACAATACGGTAGCCCAACTTGCCATAGACGTTTCGGAGCAAGTTATAAGAAAAGAATTGGATAAAAAGGAACAACAAGTTGATTTAATCAACAAGTTAATAGAAGAAATGTCTGGTAACTAAAAATTATGGATACAAATCGTATAGCAACCCGATACGCAAAAGGTTTTTTTGCATATGCTAAGCAAATAAACATCCTTGATGTTGCTTATCGTAACTGTAATACCATAATTAGATTTTTTAAAGTGAACAGAGATATAGAGGAATTTTTAAAAAGTCCTATAATTTCTTCTGAAGAAAAAATAAGTAAGTTAAACCAGTTTGCGGAAGGCGATTTGTCTCCTTATACCTTAAAGTTTATTAAGTTAATGATAGACAACCAACGAGGAGTGCATGTTTACAATGCCTTTTTGCTTTTTAAGCAGTTGTACTTAAAGGAAAAGGGTATCGTTGATGTTACTGTGGAAACGCCTGTTTCAATTTCTTTGTCCGAAAAAGAAGCGTTGAAAAGAGCACTTACAAAAAAGTTAAAATCGGATTTAGAGTTAAATGTTGAAGTTAGGGAAGACCTTATAGGCGGTTTTTTAGTAATGGTTAATGGCAAGGTTTTAGATATGAGTGTTAAGGGTCAACTTAATAAAATTCGAAAGAAGCTGGTTAATGGTTAATAAAATTATATGTTATGGCCGAAATTAAGCCGTCGGAAATTTCTGAACTAATAAAAAGCGAACTTGAGGGATTAAATCATAAAGCAAGTTTCGAAGAGTCGGGTTTTGTACTTCAAGTCGGCGATGGAATTGCCCGTGTTTTTGGGTTAAACAATATTCAATCGAACGAACTTGTTGAATTCGATTCGGGTGTTAAGGGAATTGCTTTAAACCTTGAAGAAGATAATGTTGGTATTGTATTGTTAGGACCAACAGAAAAAATTAAGGAAGGCGATAAGGTTAGAAGTTTAGGTGAAATTGCATCTATAAATGTTGGCGAAGGCCTTTTAGGTAGGGTTATCAATACAATTGGCGACCCCATCGATGGGAAAGGGGCTATTGTGGGTAAAACCATTAACCTTCCCATTGAGCGAAAAGCTCCGGGAGTAATTTTCCGTCAACCGGTTAGCGAACCGCTTCAAACTGGACTTAAGGCAATAGATTCCATGATTCCTATTGGAAGAGGACAGCGTGAGTTAATAATTGGTGACCGACAAACCGGAAAAACGGCCATAGCCATCGATACTATTCTTAATCAAAAGAATAACTATTTAAAAGGCGACCCTGTTTACTGTATTTATGTTGCCATTGGACAGAAAGGTTCAACAATTGCCAGCATTGCAAAAATATTGGAAGATCATGGTGCTATGGATTATACAACGATTGTTGTTGCTACGGCATCGGATCCCGCTGCAATGCAATTCTATGCACCATTTGCAGGAGCTACCATTGGAGAGTATTTTCGTGATACCGGAAGACATGCTTTGGTGGTGTACGACGATTTGTCGAAACAGGCAGTTTCGTACAGGGAAGTTTCTCTATTATTGAGGCGCCCACCAGGACGTGAAGCTTACCCGGGTGATGTATTCTATTTGCATTCTAGGTTGTTGGAAAGGGCTGCGAAAATTATTACTTCAGATGAAATAGCTGCCAAAATGAACGATTTGCCTGCTGAGTTGAAACCTTTGGTTAAAGGAGGTGGTTCATTAACCGCTTTACCCATAATAGAAACACAGGCAGGTGATGTTTCGGCGTATATTCCAACTAACGTTATTTCTATTACCGATGGTCAAATATTTTTGGAATCCGACTTGTTCAATAGTGGAATTCGACCTGCTATTAACGTGGGAATTTCTGTTTCTCGTGTGGGCGGAAAGGCGCAAATTAAGTCAATGCGAAAAGTTGCCGGAACGTTAAAACTCGACCAGGCTCAGTTTAGGGAATTAGAGGCGTTTGCAAAGTTCGGTGCGGAACTCGACGCAGCAACAATTGCAGTACTCGATAAAGGCGCAAAAAATGTTGAGTTACTAAAACAATTGCAGTATTCTCCATTAGCTGTAGAGTTACAGGTTGCTATTATTTTTTGTGGAACAAGGGGCTTGCTAAAGGATGTTCCTATAGAGAAGGTCAACGAATTTGCCGATGATTTTTTGGAAAGGTGTAAAGTAAAATTGAAAAACGAGTTGGAGCAAATTGCTAAGGGTATTTTTACCGATGAAATAGCTAATGCTTTAACCCTTATTGCCGAAGAAGTGGCTAAGAATTATCATCACGCATAATTTTTTAAATTATGGCCAATCTTAAGGAAATAAGAACAAGAATTGCATCGGTAAACTCTACAAAAAAAATTACCAGCGCTATGAAAATGGTTTCGGCAGCGAAACTAAAGAAAGCGCAAAATAGTCTTTTTAAGTTTCGCCCCTTTTACGAAAACATCGAGGGTCTTACAAACCATTTTTTAGATTCTGGTAAAATAAAGTCTGCTAGTTGTATTGGCTTTAGAAAAGATATTAGAAATATTTATATCGTTCTTATATCTTCTAACAACAGCATGTGTGGTGCTTTTAATGCTAATATTGTAAAAAAAGCTGTAGATGTTTATAACAAAAATAAGAGAGGCTACTCCAAGGCAACAATTTCATTTATCTGTATTGGCAAACGTGGCGAAGAAGGAATATTAAGGAATGGATTACCTATTGTAAAATCAAGCCATATTCTTATTGATAAACCATCTGTTACCGAGGCAAAGGTATTGGTTAACAGTTTTATCGATGATTACAAAAGCGGAAAGGTTGATAAGGTAGAGTTGGTCTTTAATAAGTTTAAAAATACTGCAACACAAGAACAAACAGTCGAAACGTTATTGCCGGTTGTAAAGCCTTTGTTGTCGAAAAAAAGTAACATTGAACCGATTATTGAACCCGATCCTTATCATTTTATTAATAGGCTATTACCATACTATATTTTGAATAGGTTTTATGCCAGTATTCTGGAAAGTTCTACTTCTGAGCATGGTGCAAGAATGACAGCAATGCATCAGGCTACAGAAAACGCATCCTCATTGTATAGTGATTTGGTTATCGATTATAATAAGGCAAGACAAGCAGCCATTACAAACGAAATTACTGAAATTGTTTCAGGGGCGGATGCCCTTAAGCAATAAAAAAAGGGGCTTAAAAAGTCCCTTTTTATGCTTTTTTAATTTTAACCGGTTTTTCTACTTCTGCAATTGCCTCGGAAACGTTAATTATATAGTCGCCCATTTTTTCTGCCTCATTAAATAAATCGCTATAAATAACTCCGGCTTGGTATTTATACTTATTGGCTTCGATGCTTTTAATGTGTTCTTCTTTGAGATAGTTCCGGTAATCGTTAATTTTTTGCTCAATTTCGTAAACAGGACCAAGATTGATATGAATAGTTCGTTGAGCTTGCTCAAGATTTGTTTTCATTAAAAAGTAAGCCTCTTCCAATAACTCGAACATTTTATTCATGTTATCCCTGATTTCCTGGTTAAACCAAACTTTTTGCTCACGCTTACGCTTTAGCGCCCTAGCCAAATGAGCATTGCTATCGGCAACCGATTCTATTTCGCTAATAATACGAAACATTGCCTGAAGTTTTTTTGAACTTTCGTCGCTTAATTCGTAGGTCGAAACCTTATTCAGGTACGTTGCAATTTCTACTTCAACCCTGTCACTAATAGTTTCGTATTTTTCAATACGTTGATAAAGATTTTCAAAATCCTTATCGTTAGTTTCCGAAAATAAGGTGCACACAAATCCAAACATTCTATGTACCCGGTTTTCGTATGTAATAATTTCTTTATGTGCTTGCACAATAGATAACTCTGCTGTTGACATTAAACCTAAGTTAATGTGAACTAATTTAAAGTCTTCATCCTCATCTTTCTTACTAGGAACTATCCAAGTAACCATTTTAACGATAATGGGGGTAAACCATACCAATACCCCGGTATTAATGAAGTTGAAAGTACTATGGAAAATACTTAGTGCAATTGGAATGCTGTCAGGATTAGTTTCCGGCGAAGCTCCAGTATAATGTTCCATTAAGTGAGCAATAGTTTCTGTAAAGGGAAAGAAAACTATAAGCATCCAAATAACGCCAATTAGATTGAATATTAAGTGTGCCCTTGCCGCTCTTTTAGCTGAAACGTTGCCAATTATAGCAGCAAGATTCGCAGTAATTGTTGTACCAATATTTTCTCCAAGTACCATTGCCGCTCCTAGTTCATACGAAATCCAACCTTGGTTACACATAACCAACGTAAGCGCCATTGTTGCACTCGACGATTGTATTACAATGGTGAGGATCGTACCTAAAAGCAAAAAGATTAAAACCGAGCCAAAGCCCATATTTGTGTAATTGGATAGGAAATGAAACATTTCTGGATTTTGATCAATTCTGGGTACGGAATTTTTCAAGTAATCTAAACCTATAAACAGAAGTGAAAATCCAATTATAAATTCCCCCCAAAATTTAACGGACGACTTTCTGGAAAACAGCATTGGAAATGCAATACCAATAAGAGGTATGGCAATTATGGTAATACTAAACTTAAAACCTAAAAGAGAAATCATCCAAGCGGTAAATGTTGTACCAATATTTGCGCCCATGATAACTCCAATAGCTTGTACTAAGTTTAGGAGGCCAGCATTTACAAAACTTACTACCATAACGGTAGTCGCCGATGATGACTGTATGGCTGTTGTAACTAGTAACCCTGTAACTATTCCCATGAAACGATTTGATGTCATGGTGGCCAGAATGTTGCGCATTTTATCTCCGGCTGCCTTTTGGAGCGATTCGCTCATCGTCTTCATTCCATAAAGAAACAATCCTAACGAGCCAATTAATTCTAGTAAATTCCAGAAGTTGTATTCCATTTTGCTACATATTTTGCTAATGTGCAAAATAAACTATTTCATTTAAACCTACCAAACAGATTGATTGCTTGGTTTAAATTCAAAATGCCAAATATTTATTATGAAATATATTCAATATGATATATATTCGCTACTTTCAAATTAGAAGAAATGTTTCATTACGCGGCGAAGTTTATTTTAAGGCACAGATGCTCGGTCTTGGGTGTTTTAATTGTTTTTACATTGTTTATGGGTTATAAAGCGTTGGATGTTCGTTTATCGTACAAGCCAGCGCCATTACTTCCAAAGGACGACAGCACTCTTTTAAAGAATAAGTATTTCGAGAAAATTTTCAGCCGATCGGAAAACATTATGGTAATTGGCGTTACCGATTCAATGTTTTTTGATAAGGGAAATCTTAGTGCGTGGAATACGTTGGAAGACACACTTAGAACTGTTAAAGGTGTTGTTCATGTTTTTTCTCTTTCCGATGCAGTTAACCTAGTTAAGAATAACGAAACTCGTAAGTTCGATTTCAAGAAAATTCTATCCGACACCATACCTTCAAACCAAGAAAAGTTAGATTCTATTGCCAGCATTTACGGGCATCTTCCTTTTTATAATGGTTTAATTTACAATGCCGATACGCATACCTATCTTATGCTTATAGGTCTTGACAGGGTAATGTTAACCCAAAAGATTCGGGTTAAGTTGGTAAAAAATATTAAGCATTTATGCGAGGACTACGAGGTAAAAACAGGTAATCAACTTCATTATTCTGGACTTCCTTATATAAGGGTTACTGTTGGGGAAATGATAAAAACCGAAATGTTCCTTTTTGTAGCATTGGCAATTTTAGTAACATCCATAATTCTTTTACTGCTATTTCGGTCGTTTAAGATTGTATTAATATCAATGACCGTGGTTGGTATAGCGGTTGTATGGTCTCTGGGAACTTTATCGTTGTTTGGTTACGATCTTACCTTGCTTACCGCGGTTGTTCCTCCTTTACTTATTATTATCGGTGTTCCCAATTGTATTTACTTAATAAACAAGTTCCATTACGAGTATAATCATCATGGAAATAAGATTAAGGCGCTTTACAGAATTGTTATAAGAATAGGAAGTGCAACATTTCTTACCAATTTAACTACGGCTGCGGGTTTTGCAACGTTTATTGTAACTAAAACACAAATATTAAGAGAGTTTGGCGTTGTTGCATCTATTAATGTTATAGGTATATTTTTGATTTCAATTACGTTAATTCCCATTCTTTTTAGTTTCTTGAGTGCTCCCGATAGTAGGCATTTACACCATTTATCAAGGAGTTCGTTTAAGGCGGCTATAACTAAAATTGTGCTTACCTCTCTATATAACAGGAAGTGGGTTTTTATTTCAACAGGGATAATTGTTTTTGTTGGTTTAATAGGTGTTTCGCTTATTAAAGCGAACGGCTACATGGTTGATGACATTCCCCAGAATCATATTGTTTTAAAAGATTTGAAGTACTTCGAAAAACACTTTAGTGGAGTTATGCCGCTCGAAGTGGTATATAACACTGGAAAAGCAAATGGCTATATGGATGTTTCTTCAATTAGTAAGATAAATAGTTTGCAGGATAGATTGAAGAAATTCGATGTGTTGTCTAAACCATTATCAATTGCTGAATTTGCCAAGTTTGCACGACAAGCGTACTACAATGGAAACGAAAAGCAGTATAAAATTCCGGGACCATTCGAGCGGGGATTTATACTATTGTATATGCCAAGGAGCATTGGCGGTAGCGATTTAATAGCCAAATTGGTGGATTCTACCGGGCAGTATGTCCGAATTGTTTATAACGTGGCCGATATTGGCTCTCGGAAAATGAATAGGCTAATTGATAGCATTCGAAGCGATGTGGATTCAGTTTTTTACCAGCAGGCGAAAGATGTTAGCATATCGGGAGGAAGCGTAGTTGTTACGAAAGGCATAGACTACTTGGTACATAGTTTGCTAACCAGTTTAATTTTGGCGATAATAACCATTTCGTTAACCATTGCTTGGCTTTTCCGAAAACCGCGCATGGTTATTTTTGCCGTTTCAATAAATATGATACCGCTTATTTTAACGGCGGCAACAATGGGATTTTTATCTATAAATCTTAAGCCAAGTACTGTTATTGTATTTAGTATAGCATTTGGTATTGCCGTTGATAATTCAATACATTTCTTGGCAAAATACAGACAGGAATTGCTTAGAACTGCGGGGAATGTTAAGGAATCCGTTGTCTATGCCATTAGAGAAACAGGCATAAGTATGATATACACGTCGCTTGTTCTTTTGTTTGGTTTTGGTGTGTTTACCGCATCTAGATTTGGAGGAACACAAGCACTTGGCTTTTTGGTATCGCTAACCTTGCTATTTGCAGTGTTGGCAAACCTTTTTGTTTTACCTTCAGTGATATTGGGATGGGACCGTAGGGTTAAAATCAGGGTTAAGCGCGATGAGCCATCAATGGAATTGGCTACAGGTTTTGAAGAAGATGAAGAAATAGAGAAAATGCACTAGTATGTATTCGTTTCAGGAGTTAACAGAAATAGTCGCACAAGCAATATCTCAATATAGTTTACCTAAAGAGCCGGGAAATCTTTACGAGCCAATTTCGTATATTTTGGGTATTGGCGGGAAGCGCCTTCGTCCTACATTAGCATTAGCGGCATGTAATGTTTTTTCGGATAACATTGAAAATGCCATTAAACCCGCATTGGCAGTTGAGGTCTTTCATAATTTTACACTTGTTCACGACGATATTATGGATAATGCCGATATTCGTCGAGGACAAGTAACTATTCATAAAAAATGGAATGACAATACCGCAATTCTTTCCGGCGATGCCATGACAATATTAGCATACAGGTTACTTACACAAACTCCTGCTATTTATCTTACTCCGGTTTTAAACATTTTCAACAATGTTGCCTTAGGCGTTTGCGAAGGGCAGCAATACGATATGGATTTTGAAAGCAAGTTGACAGTTTCGTCCGAGGACTATATGCGAATGATAGAACTAAAAACAGCTGTTTTACTTAAAGGCGCATTGCAAATAGGTGCTGTAATGGGCGATGCTTCTAATAAAGATATAGAACTAGTTGGAAAATTTGGAACCAACATGGGGTTGGCCTTTCAATTGCAAGATGATTTATTGGACATTTATGGGGACGAAGCAATATTCGGGAAATCGATAGGTGGAGATATTATAGCTTGTAAAAAAACGATGCTGGTTATCGAAATGGTAAAACACTTATCGGAAGAAGAGTTGAATGAATTTTGGAGCGTTTTTAATGATAAAAAAATAGATAGAGATAGAAAAATTAGCGTTATTAAAAATTATTACGATAAAGTTGATGTTAAGTCTATTATTGAACAAAAAGTAAATTACCATTTTAGTTTGGCTCAAAAGGCTCTTGAAGACCTAAGTCCCGAAAATGGTCGAAAAAAGGTACTTAACACGATTTTACAGAAATTGGTAGGACGAGATTCGTAAAGAATATTTTACGTCTCGATAAAATTTGAAGAATAAAGTAAGGTTATTTAAATTTCTTTCTTAAATTTATTTGCTTAATTACTACCAAATTAATTGAAGATGGAAACCAAGGAAATGTTATTCATTATCCCGTGGGATTTTACACCTGTTGCCGAAAACGCACTAAAGTATGCGGTAAAACTTGCTAAACTTGCCAAAAGTTCTGTTAAAATCGAGTTGGTACATGTTTTGCAAACGGGAGGCGGGTTGTTTTCAAAATCGTCGAAAATAACCGATCAGGAAGCAACGGAAAAGTTAAAAGAGGACCAGTCTAGAATTAAGGAAACTTATTCCGTTGAAGTTAAAGCAAAAATATTGGAGGGGAATCTGTTCGATTCGGTTAGTGAATATGCTAGTGAGCAACAAGCCGATATGGTAATTATGGGAACCCATGGCATAAAAGGAGTGCAAAAATTAACGGGAAGTTGGGCACTAAAGGTCATTGCTGGTTCCGATGTTCCATTTTTAGTAGTTCAGGATGGCCCAACTTGCGAAAAAGTTTTCGAGCACATTGTAATGCCTGTTGATTTTAGAGATGAAGAAAAAGAAAAAATACAATGGGCCATAAAAATTGCCATACAGTATCAATCTAAAATACATATAATTATTCCTAACGCTTTTGATTCGGGTGTGCAGAAAAAAATTAACAATAACATAGCGTTTGCTAAAATGCACATTGAAAGTTACGGATTAGAGTGGGAATTGCACAATGCAGCTAAGAGTAAAAGTTTTCAGGAGGAGGTTATAAACTTGGCGCGAGATATTGAGGCGGATTTGATTTTAGTAATGACCAAGCCAAATCTCGATTTAACAGACTATGTTTTTGGAGCACAAGAACAGTATATAATTGCCAACAATGCGAAAATTCCGGTTATTTGTGTGAATCCGGGAACGTTAGTAAGTAACTAGTGTTTAGTTGATTTTTTGTTTCAAAAATTTTTGAACATTTACGATAAAAAATCCCCCCAAGGTTTGTTGGAGGGGTTTTTGTTTTTCAATCTGTACGTATAGTGGTTAATAGCGATTCTATCTGTCTCGGTAAAAACTAGAAAATATTATTACTCATGGAATATGCTTTTTTCAAGCATAACAGGGATTATTACATTAACAATTGTTATTGCTTGGCGTTTCACAGAAAAAAATTCAATATTATAATTGTTATCTTGAGTTAGTCCTCAAGAAAGTTTCCGAGGATTGAACTACTCTCTTTTCCTCTGTTTTTTCCTGTAGGAGCAATTGCCGAGATTAGTTTACTTATAGGCATCGATTGTAACCAAATTCGCCCAGTTCCGCTTAGTGTTGCCAAAAATAATCCTTCGCCACCGAAAATCATGCTTTTCAAACTGCCGGAAGTTTCAATGTTGAAGTTGATGCTTGGTTCGTAAGCAACAATACATCCTGTATCTATTCGTAGTGTTTCGTTGTTTAATTGCTTTTCGATAACAGTTCCTCCTGCATGAACGAACGCGAGCCCATCGCCCTCTAAACGTTGGAGTATAAACCCTTCGCCACCAAAAAATCCAGCCCCTAGTTTTTTGTTGAACTGTACTGAAATTTTAGTTCCAAGGGCTGCACACAAAAAGCCATCTTTTTGTACAATTAGCGTACCCCCTAATTTATTTAAATCAAGGGGAATTATAGTTCCGGGATAAGGAGCCGAAAAAGCAATGCGTTTTTTAGCATTACCCATATTAGTGAAATGTGTAATAAACAAGGATTCCCCTGTTAACAAACGGGCTCCTGCCGAGAATAGTTTTCCCATTAAACTGAAATTAGGTTCGGAACCATCGCCCATTTTTGTTTCGAATAGTATGCCATCTTCCATGTAAACCATTGCACCAGCCTCTGCTATTACCGTTTCCATTGGGTCTAGTTCAACTTCTACCAGTTGAATGGATTCTCCTATAATTTTGTAGTCAATTTCGTGTGATTTCATTTTGGTTTGCGTTAATTGATATTATCTATACTTTTCATTATCATCGTTATAAATGTTAACGTAGTTTATATAGCGTGATGCACTTATTTCACCCCGATTAACGGCATCAATAACCGCACATCCGGGTTCGTGAATATGTGTGCAGTTATAAAACTTACATCCTTTCGAAAATTTAAATATTTCGGGGAAAAAGTGATAGAGTTCGTTTTTATCAATATCAATCAAGCCAAAACCTTTTATTCCCGGAGTATCAATAATATAACCGCCAAAACTTAGTTCAAACATTTCGCTAAAGGTCGTCGTGTGTTTTCCGAGTAGGTGTGCCTTCGAAATTTCATCAACTTTAAGATTAAGCGAAGGTTCTACCGCGTTAATCAACGTAGATTTTCCAACGCCCGAATTTCCGGATATTAGGCTGATTTTATTTTTAATTAAATCTTTAAGTATATTTATGTTTAATCCGTTAATGCCAGAAACTTGAACACATTTATACCCGATACTTTCATAGATGTGGATATATTCGTCGAGTATCGGTTTAAGCGAATCGTTTATAAGGTCTGTTTTGTTAAATATTAAGATTGCAGGGATTGAGTAGGCCTCTGCGGTTACCAAGTACCTGTCGATAAAGGCAAACTGCGTTAAAGGTTGTGTGACGGTAACAATTAATAAAGTTTGATCGATATTTGCAGCAATAATGTGGGCTTCTCGTGATAGGTTCGATGATTTACGAATTATATAGTTTTTTCTGGGATGAATATTTATAATGATTCCCGAACCATCGTTTTGTATTTCCACATCTACAATATCGCCAACAGTTACGGGGTTAGTCGTTTTTATTCCCTTAAGCCGCAATTTTCCCCTAATAGAAGTATCTATTATACTTCCGTTGCTTAATTTCACTTTATAGTGACTGCCTGTTGTTTTTAGGATAATTCCACTTTGCATTTAAAAACGGTTATTTGGACAAAAATAACCCTTTTAGAATAATTCTACACAAATAGTATTTTATGTAAAAATTTAATGAAAAAGTCCTCTTGTTTTGAGGACTTTTTGACATTACATTGTTTCGGAAATTGTTTTAAACCCGTTTCCAAGTATTTCGTTTGCATCAATTACGGTGATAAACGCTTTGGGATCAATAGCGTTTATATAATCTTTTATTATTTGTACTTCGCGTCTCGATACGTTAGTAAAAATCATTTTTTTCTCAGCATTTGTGTACATGCCTTTTACGTTAATTACAGTTCCTCCGCGTTCCAAATCGTTAATAATTTTGTTTTTAACCTCTTCGTATTTATCCGTAATGATAAAGAGTGCTTTGTCGTAACTTATTCCCTGAATTGTTAAATCAATTACTTTGCCGGTTATGTAAATTACAACCCAAGAGTACAAGGGAATTTTCCAGTCATGGAAAGCGACAAGAGCAAGCAAAACAATAGTCGAATCAACTATAATCATAAGTTGTCCTAATGGCAATCGGGTGTATTTAGCAATAATCATTGCAATGATATCGGAACCACCGCTGGTTGCCTTCGATTTAAAAATTAACCCCAACCCAAAACCGATAAGAACTCCACCAAAAATTGATGAAAGAAGCATATCATCAACTAATGGGTGATAACCCAGAAGCATGTGAAGCAAGTCGATGAATACTGATGAGAGAATAAAACCGACAACGGTTTTTACTCCAAAGCGTGGACCTAAAATTTTGATTCCTATAATAGTTAGCGGTACATTAAGTATTAAACCAACGGTACCAATAGGAAATCCTTCCGGAGCCCATGAAAACAAGCCTTTAGTTAAGTAGTGGACAATAATTCCAATACCATACACCCCGCCCGGCGCAATTTTGTGTGGGTCGATAAACAGAACAAAACCGGCTGCTAAAATAAACGCTCCAATAGTGATTAGAAAATAGGCTTTAAACCACTCTTTGCTGAATAGTTTTTCCTTTGTTACGTATGTCATAGGTAAATTTTTCTGCAAAGGTATGCAAAAAGGTAAAATGGAAAATGCCTAAAAATATGATTAATAATATAAAAAAATTGAAATTATTAGGTATTTAGTATTTGTAGAAAGTTTGTCATTTCGTGCAAAAATGAATATTAAGTATTTTGCAGTTAGGGGAAGAACTCAGCAATCAGGCTTTTCAGGTAAAATGGATAATAGTTAAATTTATTCCTTTTAGGAAAAAAATATGTTGAAGAATAAAAATCTATAGAGTAGTTTAATAAACAAACTGCTTTTAAACTAATGCTTTAAATTCTTTTGTATTTATCTATAAAGGTGTTTACACTGCTAATTACCAGTTGTGGAGATATGCGTGTTAGACAGGCATAGTCGTCACGGTAACATTTTTTGTTCCCGTAAACGGAGCAGGGACGGCAGTATAAATCGACTTGAATGGCATTTTTAGGATTTTGTCGCCAACCGTAAAAACCGGTGTAGGGATGGGTTGCTCCCCAAATACTCAAAACCGGCGTGTTTACCAGCGAAGCAAAGTGCATGTTTGCAGAATCCATGCAAAGCATTACATCAAGATTGGAAATTATTTTTAGCTCATCCAGTATGCTGAACTTTCGTGCAATACATACCGTGT
The DNA here is from genome assembly GCA_020636845.1 of Bacteroidales bacterium. Lineage (GTDB taxonomy): Bacteria > Bacteroidota > Bacteroidia > Bacteroidales > Tenuifilaceae > JACJXD01. Next base: position 82,007 of record JACJXD010000010.1, read on the forward strand.
TAGGATATTTCTCTGCCCACTTTGTTAGTAAATCTTTTTCGCTTCCCCCTCCGCCAATAAGGACAAGTTTAATGTTTGTTTGTTGCGATAGTTTTTGTACTACGGCCTCCATCATTTCAAGCGGATAAATTTTCCCCTGATGCTTGGCAAATGGGGCTATCCCCACCCACGCACCTTTTTTGTAGCCTAAAAAGTTGGTAACGTTATCGGGTAAGCGGACTTCGCGAAACAGGTAATCAAAATTGTCATTGATAGTAAAACCTAACGAAGTAAAAGCATCGGCGTATCTATCGAAGGTTGATTTTAACGGAACTAACTGTTTGTTGGTAACTCGTGTCAACTTTTTCTTTTCGTTTCTTCCCTTATTAATTACTGCACAACGAACGCCATGCAGGCGAAAAAGAGTCCTAATTATTTTCGACCGGATAACGTTATGCAAATCAACAACGGCGTCATACTCGTCTAATGTCCGAATTTCTTTATAAAGTTTGAAAATTCCCCAAAAGCCTTTGTGCCTTTTTTTTGTGTCGGCTTCAAAAAATAACACTCCCGGTATTTGGTTGATTATATCCCTTGCGAATCCTTGCGAAACAAAGGTAACCTGTACATCAGGATGATTTTTTGTGAGAGACCATACCGAAGGAACCGTCATGGCTACGTCGCCAATAGCGCTTAACCTAATTACCAGTATTTTTTGAGGAATCTTCGACATGCTAATTTTATTGTTGCTTTCCGTAAAGAATAGGGTTCAAAGCAGGATCGTTATACATTTTCATTTGCTTGTAAACCTTCATGTATTTCTTTCCAGTTTCAATGTCATTTAACAGTTGGTCTATAGCCGAGGAAAGGTCAACCCGTTGTTCCAACAGAATGTTAAGTTTAGTTTGACATTTGGCTACGTGCTCCGGCGAAACATCGGTGCGTTTAACCTCTTGCTCCATGTGGTAAATTTTTAGCGCAAGAATGGATAGCCTGTCCACAGCCCAAGCCGGACTTTCTGTATTAAGGGTAGCACCCGGTAACGGTTTTACATTTTTGTATTTTTCCAAAAAGTAACTATCAATCATTTCTACCAAATCGGTTCTATCCTGATTCGACTTATCAATTCGACGTTTAAGTGTTAACGCTTCGTTAGGATTAATATTAGGATCTCGGATTATATCCTCTAAGTGCCATTGTACGGCGTCAATCCAGTTTTTTGTGAAAAGAGAATATTCAATTGTTCCCGGTTCAAAAGGAATGGTTGGCTTAGCATCAACATTATCCATTTGGTGATAGTGTAGGGTACAGTCCCAGAAAATTTTGTTACAAAGTTCGCTAAAAGTCATAGTGTAAACAATTTGTTGTTTTGGTAAAGTTAGGAAATATTGAATTATTTGTAAAACACAAAGTTTAAAAACATAGTACTCAAAATATACAAGTATAATAATTCTATCAACGAGAGATTATTCATCTTATTGCTGATCCGACTTAATGTTGACAATTCTGTAAAGTTTGTCGGCTCTGCGAACTTTTTCGGGAACCGGAATGGAACACCTTACTCCTTTGGGAGAATAGTCCACAGTTTTCATGTCAACCTGAATTTCTGTTACAACGTCTTCTATTACTCCTGTTGTTGGACCGATTATTAAAATTTTATCGTTTGGGTAAAGTTCCGATGCTTCTACCGAAACTTCGGCAACGCCAAGTTTCGAAAAGTAATTGGTAATTCTTCCAACATACTGTTTTCGTTCAGTTGCAATGTTGCCATACGACTTGCTCCATTCGCCGAGCCTTCGGCCAAGATAATAGCCATCCCAAAATCCTCGGTTAAAAACCGTTGACAGCCTCTTCATCCAACCGTCAATTTTTTCTTGGGAATATGTTCCGTCCACAACTGAGTTCACGGCTTCGGAGTAGCAATTTACAACCGTTTTTACATATTCGGGACCACGGGCTCGACCTTCAATTTTAAGTACGCGAACACCGGCCTCAAGAAGTTTATCGGTAAAGTTTATGGTGCACAAATCTTTAGGCGACATTATGTACTCGTTATCTATTTCCAGTTGTGCTCCTGTTTCGTTGTCGGTTACGGTGTAGGAGCGTCGGCATATTTGCAGACAAGCCCCCCTATTTGCTGAAGAGTTTGCTTCGTGAAGACTCATGTAGCATTTGCCCGAAATAGCCATACATAAAGCACCGTGAGCAAACATTTCAATTTTAATTCGATTGCCCGAAGGTCCGCAAATATTCTGTTCTTGAATGTTTTTGTATATTCTTTTTACCTGTTCAAGATTAAGCTCTCTTGCCAAAACAACTACATCGGCCCACTTGGCATAAAACTTTAGCGATTGGGTATTGCTGATATTTAGTTGAGTGGAAAGGTGAACTTCGACTCCTTTTTCTCGGGCGTAATCCATTGCTGCCTGATCCGAAGCAATAATTGCACTTATGCCGGCTTGGGCTGCCGAGTTTATTATCTGGTGCATGGCATCAATATCTTCATCGTATAGTACCGTGTTTACGGTTAAGTACGATTTTATGCCATGCTCTTTACAAATATTTGCTACTTCTTGTAAATCGTCAACAGAAAAATTTATGGAGGATTTTGCCCGCATATTTAGTTGTCCAACTCCGAAATAAACCGAATTGGCGCCTCCCTGAATGGCTGCCGTTAACGACTCAAAGTTCCCGGCGGGAGCCATAATCTCAACATCCTTACGTTTGAGCATAATTAAATGAAATTAATTTGCAAAAATAGGCATTTTGCATCTAATAACATTTTTGTTCCACTTTATAAGGATAGAGAGCGTTTTTGTGCTATTCTTTATTTTCGACTAAGTATCCTTTAGGGTTTACGGGAATTCCTTTAATTCGAACTTCGTAATGGAGATGTGGTCCAGTTGCCCTTCCGGTACTTCCCGTATAGCCAATAATGCTTCCTTTTTTAATCATATTTCCTTCGGAAGTCTTAATGCTTTCCAAATGGGCATAAACGGTTGATACACCTTCGGCATGTTCGATAACTACATAGTTCCCGTAGGATTTGTTATATTTTGCTATAACTACTTTTCCGTTTGCCGACGCGTAAACAGGAGTCCCTCTGCCTGTTCCGAAGTCAACGCCGTTATGCTTAATAGGCAGAAGTAAAACGGGATGTAACCTTAATCCGAAAGGAGAGGTAATTTTTGCTTTCGATTTGGGAACCGGAATAAGCGATGGTACATTGTCTCTATCGGATTCCGAAGAGCTGAAAACCTCTTCTTCTTTTTTAGATTCCTTTTTTACGGTAGCGGTTGTATTTATGTTGCTAATAGGTTTTGCGGTAACCGTTGGCTCATCGAGTTTTACCTTTGCGGGTTCTATTTTAGTTACTGGATTGCCAACAGCCTCGGTAACGTTGTTTTCAAAATCGATTATTTCGTTTACAACGGTTAGCGATTGGGTATTGTTGGTTTTGGAATATTTTGTTTTTAATCCCAGAATACCGTTGTAGTAGTCTTTATATTCTTGAGCCATTTTTTTCAGTTCGGCTTCACGCTTTTTTTTGAATTGCTCGTAATCCTGTTGTTGTTCTTTTTTATACTGTTCAAAATCTTGTTCCAGTTTCTTTTTCCCTTCATCCTGTGCATACGTGTTGGTGGAAAAAATTAGTAGGATAAGAGTAAAAGGCAGTAGATGTTTTAGCATGATTAGTCGGAATTTTAGTATTAGTCAGTAATTAAATACATCGCAATTTAATACGATAAAATAAACAATCAATAATTTTGCCATACTTCGATATTTTTAGAATTTTGTTGTATGGGATTAAACTAAGAAGCTTTGACAAAACAGTAAAAACTTAAAAGATAATTATAGACGAATGGAACGCTCATGTAATGCACATTGTGCAAGCACAAATGAACAAAATATGGGTGTTTCGTCTGTTCGGTTAAAGAGCATTAAGAATG
>JACJXD010000011.1 GCA_020636845.1 Bacteroidales bacterium
CTAAGCCTACAATATTGTTAGTCCAATCGTTTGCATCCAATGTAAAGGGGTAAGCAGTTTCCGCTATAACAATATTTTTATTGTAGTTTTGAGTTAACACTTGCATTGCATTTTGTAGGCTATCCAACGATTTTCCATGCCATATTGGATAAAAGGATAGGCCTATAATATCGTAATCTAAGGAGCGAACTTGATTAAAAAAATAATTTGCACCTTTAATTCCGGCATAATGTAAAATGATTTTGGTGTTGGTAGAATTTTTTCGAACTGCTGTAATGCCTGCGTTTAGTAATTCTTTAAAATTTTCAGGCTCGTTATCGATATTTCCGAAAGGAAAAAGTATGCCCGAATTAATTTCGTTGCCTATTTGAATATAGTCTGGATGTATTTTGTTTACAACTTTTTGGGTGTAGTTATATACGCTATCTTTAAGGGCGGGGTAACCAATTCCTTGCCATTGCAAGGGAGTTTCCTGATGACCGGGATCTGCCCAAGTATCGGAATAATGTAAACTGAGCCAAATTCGAAATCCTTTAGATTTTAAAACTTGTGAAAATTGTTTCACTTCATTAAAGCCGGAATGTTCATTATCTGGTTTTACCCATAAGCGTAACCTGATAGTATTTATTTTGTTTTCTTTTAAGATGTCCAAAAAATCCTTTTGTGTGCCGTCTAAGTCAAAAAATAATGGATTATAACTAGCTATTTCGGGGTATCTGGAAATGTCAACGGCCGAAATAAATTTGGAATCCAAGTTGTCAGGAATAGGCGAGTTAAGTTCATCTTTATTACATGAACTTAAAACTAAAATCAATAAGATTAGAAGAATTTTGGTCATACTGTAACATTCAATGAATATGTAAGGATGAATTGAAAGACGATTCTTTTTTATATAACTTTCTAAATACTCTTCAAGCAGAATAAATATATTTTTTACCATAGTATCTTTTCCTTTTAAGTTATAAGATGCCTATTTCTGGTATTAAACTATATGCTTGTGCAAGTTTTTGAGAATTACAAAAGATATTGTATTGATGATGTTATCTCCCCAATTCCCTTACAAATGCGCCGTTATATCCCAGCGAGGCTAAGCGGTTAATGTCGGTTATGGCGTCTTCGGGTGTTTTGTATTTGCCAACGCAGTAGCGGAAAATGCCGGAAGATGTTTTGTAAACCATAACGCTACCCAGTTCCGAAAAGGCGCTTACGCTTTTAGGTGCTTTTAGAGCTATAAATTGAATAGTATAACCCGGATGTTCGCGGTTTATTCTTACCCAGGCATTGTTAATTCCCTGTGCTTTGATTTTTTGCATAAGTGCATCGGCGTCTTCAACGCTACGCGTATTGCCAACGCTATAGCGGTAGTAGCCTTCGGGCGAAATGGTTACAAATAAGCTGTCGGTATGAATTTGTGTATAGTCCAAAGGCGATTGGGAAGCTGCTATTTGCACGGAGTAGGTGGTTGCTACATTTGTTGAGGTTGTACTGGCAATGTTGAAGTTTGTGGACGGTTTTGTAACAACTTTTTCTACCTTTCTAACCTTTGGAACGCTTGGTTTAGACTTTTCAACTTTTGGTTTTACTGGTTCATGCTTAGGTTCTTCTTTAGGCTTTTCTACCACCTCTTTCTTAGGTGTACTTTGTTGAACTACCTCAACCTTTTGCGGTTGTTCGCTAACTTTAGTCTCTTCTTTTGGGGGCTCGGAAACTGCCGCTATAGGTTCGGGCTTAACCTCCAGAGGATTCAAAACCAGACTTATTTGGAATTCGCTTTTTGCAGGTTTTTTAGGTATAACCAAATCGCTTTCCGTTTCTTTAAAATCGGGACTTTGAGCAATAACCTTGTACGTTCCTGGCATTAACTTTTGGGTTAGCTGTTTTTGTCCTTTTTCGGTCGATTTATATATTGCCTCGTTGCTATTTTCTTTCAAAATAGAAATGTCGTAGGGTTTTGTTGTTGAAGCATTGCTGGCCAGCATAACGTTGATTTTAACATCTACTAACGGAGTAATTTCCACGGAAGCAATATCCATTCCGCCAACCCATTTTTGATTATAACGTGATATGAGACCGGTGGTAAGGTCAATTGGAAAGTAAAATTGTTCGTCGTCGGTGGTATTTAGCGGGTAGCCAACATTTTTTACTTCCGAAGTCCCATCAAGTTTTATGTAGAAAACATCGAAACCTCCAATGCTGTTATGTCCTTGACTGGTAAAAAATAGGTACTTTTCGTCGGGAGTAAGAAACGGGCTAGCTTCGTCCAACGGTGTGTTGATGTTTGGACCTAAATTTACAGGTTCTCCCCAACGTCCATTGCTAACGGTGGTCATCCAAATGTCGTATCCTCCTTGGCCGCCTTTACGGTCGCTGGTAAAGTAAACAGTATTGCCGTCGCTGGTAACGCAAACATGCTTTTCGTTCGATTTTGAGTTGATTGGTTTGGCTACATCAACGGTTTTAGACCATTTACTTTTCTTTTTGAAGCTGACAACAATTTGGGAGTTTCGGGCATCGTTTTCAATCAGGTATAATTCTTCGCCTGTTTCGGATAAAAAGGAGGTAGTTAAGTACTTGCTGCCCAGTTGACGTGTTATGTCGATTGGTTTTCCCCATATATCTTCCTGCTTATAGCTGATGAATATTTTGTTTCCGGTTGGAGTAATGGTTGTGTATGCTAACGTTTTTCCATCGGCCGAAAGTACGGGGTCGATGTTATCCTGTGTTGTGTTTATAATATCCGATAGAGGATTAATGCTAAGACCAACAGGCGATTTTATGAGTTCCTTCGCGAATTCGCAACTTTTTATGTGCATGTTAACAAGTTGATTTGCCAATTCATCTTTGGGGTTTAAATATTTTTTATACTCGTTAAACGTATTGGTAGCTTTATCGAATTCGTTTTTTATAAGATAGTATATACCAAGTTGATAGAATGCTTCGGGAGGGGCACTCTCTTCCTTTAAGGACCTTGCATCGTACTTGTCGGTTACCTTTTTTGCTGCTTCCTCCAAATAGTATCCCGCCTCCATTTTCCTGTCGGAAGTTTTAAGCATACAGTATCCTGCCTTAAACTTTAGGTTGGCACTTTCGGGGAGTTTTTTTATAGCTTTCAGATACGTGTCGGCTGCTTTGGCATAATTACCATCGGCCATGTAGTATTCGGCATCGGATTCGTATGTAAATAGTAAATTCCAATCCTGTGCCTTTAAATTAGGGTTAAATGCCATTAACAGGGTGAACACAAAAATTGCTATTTTCTTGTTTTGCATGTCGAATTCTTAAAATATCTACAAATATTGCGTAAATATTATAAAAATGTACGTGGATGTCAAGCATTAAGACGTTATTTATTGAAGTATCTATTTAGATTTTTATCAATTACCTGTTTATTTACACTAAGAATGGAATTGTTTATTTATAGGAATGTGAGCGATACTTCTTTTAAAAACTTATCCTGTAGCAGGTTTGCTATCCTTTTTACAACGGTACGCCTAATTTCTAATTCTACAGGTAAATTAGGATCCTGATGGGCAATGTTTATACAGGTTCCTATAACAAATTCTATACTATCGCTTTCGAGAATTAACTTTACCAGTTCGTCGGCGGGGCCTTTTCCAAGCGAAGTTGTTTCGTTGTACGTTTCCAGAATGGAGTTGACTTTGCTTAGTGTTAGGATTCCCTCGGTAACCAAATCGGCTCCTTCCATATAGCTGATTGGAGGAAGATCGGGATCGTCGAAACTTAAACTATCGGTAACTTCCTTGTTGAGTTCTCGTGCAATAATATCTACCGTAGTTGCTCCGCAAATGGCCTTTTTGCCTTCGAACGATTTAAAGATCGAAGCCAATTTTGCATCGTTTTCCTTTTCAAACGGGGGGCCAGTTGTAATGAGCAGTTTCCTTGGATTTCGGAAGTATATTGTAGCACACGATGTGTCATCCTTAGGATGGTAGCCGTCGTTTACGTAAGCCATGTTCACCACTTTAGAACTTAGTTTACGTGCCGAAATATCGAGTTCGTTTTTTACTATTTGAGCGACAAACTCGCGGGCTTCATTGTCCCAGCCAAAGGGCAATTCCGGGGTTCCTAATCCCGATTGAGTTACACCATCCGTCCAAAGAATAATTCTATCCTCCTTTTGCGGCATAAACCTGCAGAACTTTAGTTCTTTACCGGCATTTTTTTCGCTGTTTAAAATAATGCACTGCCACTCGGGATCGAATACTTCTTTTCCTCTCATTATCATGCACTGAGGGTTGTCGTATTCCAGAATTCGCGTTTCTCCATTATGTTCTATATCTACAATGGAGAAGGTAGAATAGCTCATTTTGCGTTCCGAGCAAACAGGAAGGGTGTTCATTATAATTTCGGCAATGGTATTAATTTCCTTATGTTCCATGGTAAAGTTCAGAGCCATGGTGGATGTTAATGTTGCCAAAACGTTTGCCTTTACTCCATGTCCCATTCCATCGGAAAGTACAATGATAGTTCTTTCTTCGTCGTGTAATCGTTTCGAGAAGAATACGTCGCCGCATATTCTTTCTTCGTCGTGATTTTTTTGTTGGCAATTTACCTCTATGAAAAATTTATCGGTCATCGGACTGTTTATTTGCCGTTTTTGCCCTCGCGGAATGTTTTTATAATGGAGTTAAGCATTTGCTCGGTTTCCGAAGCCCCTTCACCAAGTAAAAAGCCAATTTTTTGAACCATTGCCAAGTTTTTATCAACTACGTCGGTAATTCGTTTTATAACTTCTTCCTTTTGAACTTCAGGAGCGTACATATCCCTAATTACCGCACCAATTATCATATTGGGTTTAATGGTGAAAACCGATACGTTTAGTAGTTTGTCCTTGTACTTTATATCTCGATTCAGAATATCGCTGTTGTTTTGTAAAACGTAGGTAAACAGGTTATGGATGTTGAAAGGAACTAGCGTTTTTAAATCGGCTCCAGCCAAGCCTGGAACTATTTCGTTTATCTCGAGTGCGTCATCGCCTAAAAGATCTATAAAACTTTGATTGCTCTGGATAATCTTTAACTTTTTATCAATTAAGACTACTGCCGATGGTAATTTTTTTAACATTGTAGAAGTAACCTCCGAGGCTTCCCTTGCAGCGTCTTGTTCAGCCCTTGCCTTTTTCTCGGAATCTCGTAAGGCCTCCTGCATCTTTGCCAACTTTTCGTTTGACGAGCGAAGGCTTTTAATGTACTCCTGTCTGTTTTTTAGAGTGTAGTTTAGGCACATGTCGGTATGGGCCAATCCTGATGCCACTGCTGTGGCAAATTCGTAACACGAGGCGTATCCGCAGGCTTCGCATCCGGTTTCTTTTCCTACGAACTCTTTGTCGATTACTTTTAGCACTTCCTCTATTTTTTCGGGAATGGGGGAAGGTAAGCGTTGGTCATCAATTCTAAAAGACCTGGAAAAATCGTGGTTGGCATTTTTGGTTATGCTTGCTTCCCATTTTTCCTTATTAAACGATGTTAAGCGTTTGTTGGCATAATTTACCACCATTGTCCGGCGTATGAACTTTTTGCCTCCCTTGGTTGTTCCGGGTCCCATTAAGCATCCTTCGCAGTAGAACAGGTTGAAATGTCGGTCAATCATATCTATACTACTTTCGAATTGGGCTATTGCCTGAAGCGTGTTGTTTGGTCCGTTGGTGTTTGTTACTTTGCCGGTGAGCAAATCTTCGCTGATGTTAACTGCTTGTAATATACCACGTCCAATGGGATATAAGGATCCTTTATATCCAATGGGCTCATCAAATTCCGAGTATTCTTGGTTACTTTCCTTTATGTTAAACTGGTCGAATAGTTCCCGTAGTTCAACAAACGTTAAGTTTTCCTCAATTTTTCCATCGCCTTCGTATAACTTGATTTCTTCCTTACTTTGAATGCAAGGGCCAATGAGGACAATCTTAACATTTTGTCCGTACTGTCGATGTACCGCCTTTGCAGTTGCAACAATAGGGGAAATAATTGGAGCTAAATTTTGGGTTAATTCTGGATGATATTTTTCGATAATCGACACAATTACGGGGCACATACTTGTTATAAAGTACTTGCCTTTAAAATCGTCGAAAAGTTTTTTGTACTCCCTCGCCACCATATCAACTCCGAAGGTTACCTCGCAAACGTAATCAAAGCCCAAGGCCTTAATCATCTGGACAAATTTTCGGTAATCCGTTATGTCGGTGAATTCTCCCGATATACTTGGTGAACAAATAGCAGCAACGGGGTCGTCTCCTTTTAGTAAATCCAGTACCTGTTTTTTAGATGACCGGTAACTTACAGCGTTAACGGGACATATATTTAAGCAACTACCACAGCCTACACATCTGTTTTCCAGTATTTTTGCATAGTCTTTACCTGCTTTAACCTCGATAGCTTTAACAGGACATACACGGACACATGCGTAGCAATTGATGCAGCTGTTCTTGTCTATTTCAAAAAGTTGCGACATTTTCAATTCAGTCAATTTCAATTGATGAAAAACATTAGTAAAGAATTAATTGGCCTAACTCTTGGTTTAGTGCATCAATTACGTTAAACTCATCTACTTTTTCGTAAAATTTACCGTTTATCGAAATAACAGGGCCTTCAGCACATTTGCCAAAGCAATGACCTCCATGAAAATACACCTTGTCTTTTAGTTTATGCTCGTCGAGGTATTTAACTATTGCCTTAAGCGTTGCTTTATTTCCTCTAGCAAAACACGAACTTCCAAGACATATTGTTATTTCAACTTTATTATTCATTGTTAGATTGTTACTCTACTAACATTTAGGTTTACTTTCTTTAATTCTAAAAGAAACTTAACTGTTGCTAAATTACTCGTTTTGTTGTATTAATGGCAAAAATAAATGCTTTTTTTTAAGAAGAGAATAATCTGTATGTAGTATAAATTATTAAATAGACAAGCTAAATTGTGTAATTTTTGAGATTCATTTATTAAATTGTTCCCTGAATAACAGTAGTTATTGTTAGTTAAGTTTCAGATATATAATTATTTAATTGTTTGTTACAGTGCTAACAGTGTTGATTTGTTTTATTGAGCATCCATGTAATGTAGATTACGCAAGTACAAATGAACCAAAGTATGTATGTTCCATCAGTTCGGTTAAAGAGTATTAGGAGTTTAATTACAATATTTTGATTATCAATATATTGAATGTTTTATACGGATGAAATATCGGTTTTTACCTTGAAGTTATGGAAAAAATTATAGATGAAGTATTGGAACAAAATGGTCATGCGGGAATGGATAGCCTTATTCCAATTTTGCAGGAAATTCAGGATAGAATAGGCTGTTTAACCGAAGAGGTAATTATAAGGGTAAGCGAACATCTGAATGTTCCTACTTCAAAAATTTACGGTTTGGCTACATTTTACAATCAGTTTCGTTTCGAGAAGAAGGGAAAGTACCACATTAGAATTTGTAATGGAACATCGTGCCGGTTAAATGGGAGTAAGTGGCTTATTGAGTATATCGAAAAAAACTTAAAAATTAAAAATGGAGAAACTTCGCGGAATGGAATTTTTAGTTTGGAAGTAGTAAACTGTATGGGTGCATGCGAGTTTGGCCCTGTAATTTCTATTAACGATCAGTTTTATAAAACCCAAGACCCTGATTCGCTAAAAGAACTTTTAGACGAATTATCTAACGAGGAGTAACATGAAACCTGTTTTATTTTACAAAGAGCCGGAGAAAGAGCAAGTTATAAACGAGGTAATTCCGTACTTGCATGATGATTTGCCCGATTCTGCTTCAAAAGTATTATCTGCTTTTCGGAATGATAGAGTAAAGATACCCATTGTATATGTAGGATTAACCACGTCGTCGGAGGTTGGAGGTGCTCGAAAAACAATTGAGGCTATAGAAAAGTATATTGATGAAAATGAACTGGATGCTAAGTTGGTTATAGTAGGTAGCCATGGATTATGTTCGTATGAGCCTATTGTTGAGGTACAGTTGCCCGGGAAGACGCGGGTTGCTTTTGGAAAGGTGACCGAAAACGCTGTGCCTCCGCTTCTCGATGGGATTTTTAACGGGTATGCCTTACCGGAGTTATCTTTATTTCAATATTCTTCGGATATTCTCGAACCTTGGGCACATATTCCATTGCGTGACGAGTTGCCGTTTTTTGCAAATCAGCAACGGGTACTTTTAAAAAATGCAGGTATAATTAATCCTGAAAATATTATTGAATATATTGCCTATGGTGGTTATAGAGCACTTGCCAAAACGTTAAGGAAATATACAAGCGATACGGTTTGTCGATTAGTTGAGGAGAGCGAATTGCGAGGACGTGGTGGTGGTGGATTTTTAACGGGGAAAAAATGGCGGGCAGCGTTGGAGGTTCCTGCAAATGAGCGTATTCTTATCTGCAATGCCGACGAGAGCGATCCGGGTGCTTTTATGGATAGGCTCCTGATAGAAAGTGATCCGCAAAGAGTTATTGAAGGAATAATTTTAAGTGCGTATGCCATTGGTGCAAGTAAGGCGTTAATATACATTCGCAACTTATATTCGCTAACAACGCATCGAATAGAGGAAGCCATAAGGCAGGCGTATGATTTTGGCTTGCTTGGATACAACATTCTTGATAGTGGCTATAGCCTTGATATTGTCATTCGTAAGGGGCCTGGTGCTTACGTGTGTGGCGAGGAAACTGCGCTGATAAAAAGTTTGGAGGGCAAGCGCGGAATGCCATCAATAAAACCGCCGTTTCCAACCGAGCATGGCTACGATGGGAAGCCAACGGTAGTTAACAACGTGGAAACCATTGCGAATATCCCTGACATTTTGCTAAACGGGGTAGAATGGTTTACAGCCTTAGGCACGGAGAAATCGAAGGGAACAAAAATGTTTTCGGTGAGTGGAAAGTCGAATGAAACCTGTTTTATTGAGGTTGAAATGGGTAAGCCTCTTTCTGTAATATACGATTTAGCCAATGGGGTTAAATCTGGAAGAACTTTCAAAGCATTGCATTTGGGAGGCCCGTCGGGCGTTCCGGTAACGCCGGAAGAACTTGAGTTCCCCATTGGGTTTGAAGAATTGCAGGAACATGGTATCCCATTGGGGTCGGGAGGTGTGCAAATTCTCGATGATACCGTATGTATGGTCGATTTAACCAAGTATTTTATGCACTTTATCCGAAACGAGAGTTGTGGAAAATGTATTCCTTGCCGCGAGGGTTCAAATCGGATGTATAAAATTTTGGATAATATTTCTCGAAGGCCATATTCCAACGAAAGCCATAATACGCTTGAGCGTTTTAAGGGGGTTATTCAGTTGGAGACGCTTGCCGAAGTTATGCGCGATACTTCGTTATGTGGTCTTGGTCAAACTGCATCTAAGCCTCTTTTAAAGGCGTTGAAGTCGTTTCGTGATGAATTTGAGGAGCACATTTTCGACAGAAAATGCCGTGCTTCGGTATGTCGCGATTTACGTACATTTTATATTGATGTTGACAAGTGTACAGGTTGTACCGCTTGCGCCAGAAAGTGTCCTACAAAGGCAATTTTTGGAACACCGCGCTCGCCCTATTTTGTTGTCGAGGAAAAGTGCATTGGTTGCGGTATTTGTATGGATACTTGTAAGTTTTCGGCAGTATATTTTAAGTAGTTGAAAAGGATATTTACATGAACTACACTATTGAAGTTAATAATAGAAAGATTGAGGCTCGTAAAGGCGACACCATACTCGAAACCTTAAAACGGAATGGAATAAAGGTTCCGACTCTTTGTAACATGGAAACATTGTCGCCAACGGGAGCTTGCCGTTTATGTGTTGTAGAAGTTGAAGGACGGGAGAATTTGGTTACCTCGTGTTCCCATTTTGTAGAACCGGACATGAAAATTAAAACACACTCCACAAGGGTGGTTCGGGCACGTAAGGCATTGGTCGAATTGCTGTTAGCAAATCATCCGGACGATTGCCTTTACTGTGAGAGGAATGGCGAATGCGAGTTACAGAATTTAGCGGCAGAGCTTCAAGTAAGGGAACGCAAGGTGCAACATAAAAGTTTTGGACAAAAGCTTGATTTGTCAAGCCCCGGAATAGTACGCGATCCGGCAAAATGTATTCTGTGTGGTCGGTGTATCAGAATTTGCGATGAAGTTCAATCGGTTTCTACATTTGAGTTTGTAAAAAGGGGTTGTAACATGTACGTTGGTACAACCATGTCGCGCGACTTAAACTTTAGTAACTGTATTTTCTGCGGGCAGTGTGTATTAGCATGTCCTACGGGAGCATTACGGGAGCGTAGCAATGTTGAAGAGGTTATGGATGCCCTAAGCAACTCAACCTTAATACCTATAGTGCAGGTTGCACCTTCCATATCGGTTTCAATAGCGGCCGAACTTGGCTTGAAGGCGACAAAGGATGTAAATGGTGTTCTTTTTGCAGCCTTACGAAAAATGGGCTTTAAGTACATTTTCGATAGTGCAACTGCTGCAGATATTGCAATTATGGAGATAGTACAGGAACTTATTAGTAGAAAAGAGAAATCGACCGATTTGCCTATGCTCTCGTCATGTTGTCCGGCATGGGTAAAATTTGTGGAACAGTATTATCCCGAGCAACTTTCGTGGTTATCTACGGTGAAGTCGCCACAGCAGATAATGGGTTCACTAATAAAGGCATATTTTCCTGGTATCGGCAATATAAATCCTTCGAATATCTATTCGGTTTCGGTGATGCCTTGTTTGGCGAAGAAATTCGAAGCTCGGCGTGAGGAAATGACAACAAAGGGAGTTTCCGATGTCGATTCGGTTATTTCAACACGGGAGTTGGTTAAAATGATCAATTTATATGGAATTGATATTGCCAGTATCGATTCGCAACAAGCCGATCCTCCTTTCAGTATAAGAAGTTCGGCGGGTAAGTTGTTCGGGGTTGCCGGAGGTTCGTCCGAGGCTGTGGCACGAACGCTTAATTTCAAGATAACAGGGAAGGATTTACATAATGTTAGAATTTCGGAGTTACGTTCCGTAAACGGTGTAAAGGAGTTTAAGTTTAAAGCAGGAAAGCAAGAATTTACCTTTCTAGTAGTTAACGGGTTGAAGAACATCCATGATCTTATGAAAGAATTAATAGCAGGTTCTGTTAAAGCCGATTATGTGGAAGTTATGGCTTGTCCCGGAGGTTGTGTAAATGGGGGAGGACAACCTTTTGTAGCCTCTACCAAGGATGTAAAGTTACGGGCAAAGGTAATTTACGATATCGATGAAACTAACGCCATTAAGTGTGCTCATAAAAATCCTCAGGTAATCGAGGTTTATACCAATCAGTTGGAAGAGCCTGGTAGCGAGAAGTCAATAAAATTACTTCATACAAGGTTTTCTAAAAGAGAAGTATTACTTTAGTTTGTAATTTGCACGATTACTAAGTGAGGTTTTAATTAAATATAGAATATGCCTACCAGTAACGAGAAAAGGAAGTTGGTTTACACAATTAAGGAATTGTGTAGGGTTTGCTATACGTGCGTTCGCGAGTGCCCCGCAAAGGCAATTAAGATTGTAAATGGTCAGGCCGATGTTATTTCGGAGCGTTGCATAGGATGTGGAAACTGTGTTAAGGTTTGCAGTCAAAATGCCAAGGTATTTCTGCAGTCGCGTATGGAAGTAAAAGCCATGTTGCAGTCGGACGAGCAGGTAGTTGCGCTGGTAGCGCCAAGTTTTCCGGCAGAATTTCCCGAAATTGATGATTATCGGAAATTTGTTGGGATGTTAAAAAAACTTGGTTTTTCGCATGTATTCGAAGTTGCTTTTGGTGCAGATTTGGTTGCATTGCAATACAAAAAATTTTTTAGTCAGGTTTCTTCCAGTGGATATATTTCTTCCGATTGTCCGGCAATTGTTACTTACATTCGCTACTATCATCCAGATTTGGTAAAAAATCTTATTCCGGTAGTTTCTCCAATGGTAGCGACAAGCAGGGTTGTTCGGAAGAAGTTGGGCAGTAAAGCAAAACTTGTATTTATTGGTCCTTGTATTGCTAAAAAGGAAGAATCCGATGAGGTGGACGAAACGTTAACTTTTCGGGAATTAAGAGGAATGCTTGAATATGCTGAAATAACGACTGATGGCGTTGAATCTCAGGATTTCGATCCGCCTCGTGCGGGGAGGGGGGCAATTTTTCCCGTTAGCCGTGGGTTAATTCAAACGGTAAATGTAATAGACGATTTAATTAAGGGGAATATAACAGTTGCCGAAGGACGCATCGGCTTTCAGGAGGCAATTAAAGAGTGGGAGTCGGGAAACCTTAAGGGACAGTATTTGGAATTGCTTTGTTGCGAGGGGTGTATTATGGGGCCGGGGATGTCGCCGGGAGGAAAACGTTTTGAGCGTAAAACGTATATAGGTAACTATGTTCGCGATAAATTATCACAAACCGACCGAAAAGAATGGAAAAGGAGTATAAGACAGTATTCGGATATAGATCTTTCCCGAACATTTCAACCCGATGATAGGCGAATAAAACATCCTTCGGAAGATGAGGTAAACAGGGTGTTAGCGTCGATGGGAAAATTTTCATCGCGCGACCACTTAAATTGCGGGGCGTGTGGTTACGATACTTGCGTAGAACATGCTGTTGCGATTGTTGAAGGCTTGGCCGAAATAGAAATGTGTTTGCCTTATACCATAGAGGAAATGCACGCTTCAATAAAGGATTTGGCTGTATCAAACGAAAAGTTAATTAAAATACAGCAGGCGTTAAAACAGTCCGAGAAGTTAGCGCACATGGGGCAGTTATCGGCGGGTATTGCGCATGAACTGAATAACCCTTTGGGAGTTGTATTGATGTATAGCAATATTCTTTTGGACGAATGTACTGCGGATGACCCTTTAAAGAAAGATCTTGAGTTAATAGCTACACAGGCTGAGCGTTGTAAAAAAATTGTAAGCGGACTTTTGAATTTTGCCCGAAAAAATCAGGTAAAAATCGAGTCGATCGATTTAAGAAAATTAGTGGAAGAGAGCGTAAGAGCTATTATTATTCCCAATAATGTTGAGGTTAAAACAATTTTTAAAGCGAAGAATCTTCAGGCAAATTTGGATTACGAGCAAATGATGCAGGTGCTTACCAATCTTAATAAAAATGCCATTGAAGCAATGCCTAATGGAGGTATATTAACCGTGGAGTTGGACGATACCGATACCGAGGTTATTTTTAACGTATCCGATACGGGAATGGGAATTCCGGAGGAGAACATGGATAAGCTCTTTACGCCTTTTTTTACCACCAAGGGAATTGGCAAGGGTACGGGTCTTGGGTTGGCTACAACTTATGGTATTGTTAAAATGCACAAGGGTAAAATTGATGTTATTTCCAATATTGATCCTGCTAAGGGGCCAACCGGAACAACATTTAAAATAATAATTCCCCGTAATATAATTATGGAGTAAAATTTTTGAATTATGGCTGAAAAAAATTCCAAGTTAATAATGATTGTTGATGACGATCCCGATTATTTGTTCCAGTTACAATTTCAGATTGAAAAAATGGGATTCGAAGTTGTTACTGCCGAAAGTCAGCGGGAAGCGGAACAGCTAATCGAAAAGGTTAAGCCCGATTTGGCAATTCTGGATTTAATGATGGAAAACGAGGATAGTGGGTTTATCTTAAGTCATAAGTTTAAAAGAAAATATCCCGACATGCCTATTATTATTGCAACAGCTGTGTCGTCGGAAACGGGAATGTCGTTTGGGCTAAATACCGACGTGGAGCGTAAATGGATAAAAGCCGATTTATACCTTGAAAAGGGTATAAGGCCAGACCAGTTACACCGAGAAATAGTTAAACTTCTAAAACTTTAGTATGGAGTCAATAGATCTTCTGGTTGTTGATGATGAACCGGGGATTCGTTCCGGAATAGAGCGTATTTTAAGAAATTTCACCGTTAGTTTTCCTTTTATAGATGAGGAAATAAGCTATAATGTAATTATGGCGGCAACCGGCGAGGAGGCTATTGATATTATTAAGCAAAAACCTCCTGCTATTGTGCTGCTCGATAATAAGTTGCCGGGAATTCAAGGCGTAGATGTTTTGGATTATATTAATTCCAACGTTCCTAACGTGTTGGTTATGATGATAACATCGTATGCTTCTTTGGATTTAGCGGTTAAGGCAACTAACATCGGAGCTTACGATTTTGTTCCAAAGCCCTTTACTCCGCAGGAGCTAAAAACATCCGTCGAAAATATTACCAAGCATTACTTGCTTCGTCGGATGACCCGCAAGTTGCATCGGGAAGGAAAACAGGTACGCTTTCAGTTTTTAACGGTGCTTTCGCATGAGTTAAAGTCACCATTGAATGCGGTTGAAGGTTACCTGAAAATGATGCAGAATAAGGAGGCCGGCGATAGTATCGATGGATATATGGAATTTATCGATCGCTCGTTGGCTCGTGTAAAATCGATGCGTGGGTTAATAATGGATTTGCTGGATCTTACACACATTGAATCCGATAAGCGTAGTAGGACGCTTCGGGAAATCGACTTAACGTTAGTGGCGCGAACGTCCGTCGAAACAATGATGCCCATGGCTATTCAACGAGATGTAACTATCACGCTCGATGCCGATGAGCCTCAGGTAGTGTTGGCCGATTCCGACGATATGGAAATTCTTTTTAATAATCTTATATCCAATGCTGTAAAATATAACGTTTCCGGAGGATGGGTGAAGTGTAAGGTTTTACGTGAGAAAAGTTTTGTTTGCATTTGTGTTTCCGATTCCGGAATTGGCATAGAGCAGGAGGATATTTCCAAGTTGTTTAACGAGTTTACCAGAATTAAAAATCCAATGTCTAAAGGTGTTAGCGGAAGTGGTTTAGGGTTATCAATAGTAAAACGTATTGCAGAAATGTATGGCGCTGAAATTAAGGTAGAAAGCACGCCGGGTAAAGGTTCAACTTTTAGTATATTTATTCCGGTGCCTTCGGTAGATCAGTTAAATGAAGGGATTTAAAACGAAACCGATATAATTAATTATTTATATACGTGTACATGTTTAAGTAGAAAAGGTTTAACTTTGTATGTTTAGTTAAATAATTGTTGACAATAATGAAACTACCCGAAAAAACCGTTGAACGTTTAAGCGAGTATCGTAGAACGCTGCTTAACTGTCTGGCAAACGGAAAAACTCATATATATTCGCACGAATTGGCTGGATTACATAATATTACTGCTGTACAAGTGCGTCGCGATTTAATGCTTATTGGCTATTCGAGCATGAAAAAGAAAGGTTATGATGCACAGGAGTTGATTTCGGTAATTGGAAAGTTGCTCGATTGTGAAGATGGCCTTAATGTTGGAGTAGTTGGAATGGGAAATTTGGGAAGAGCGGTAACCGCTTACTTCAATGGTAAACGACCAAAATTAAATATTGTTGCAGCATTCGATGTGGATCCCAATAAGACTAACAGGGTGATTGCGGGAGTAAACTGCTACCACTTTAAGGACTTAGCCGATGTTGTTAAAAAAAGTAATATTGAAATTGCAATAATCGCTTCGCCTCCCAGTACCGCATCGATGGTTGCGGAACAGTTGGTAAATGCGGGGATAAAAGGAATATTGAATTTTACAACAATTCCTATTACTGTTCCCGATAATGTTTACCTCGAGGAGTACGATATGATTACATTTATGGAAAAGGTTGCCTATTTTGTTAAGCAAAATAGTATGAAGTAAGTTCAACTGTTCGAATGATTGGTTAAGTGTTTTTTAATGAAAGTTCATTACGGTTTCGATGATTTGGAATATATTAAAAATCCGGTTGTTACTACCGGGTCTTTCGATGGTGTGCATGTAGGGCATAAAACTATTTTAAACCGCATAATCGATATTGCTCGTAATATTCAGGGAGAATCGGTCTTAATAACTTTTTATCCTCATCCGCGTAAGGTTTTGTATCCTGAAACGGAGGGCAAAAATTTACAGTTTATACTTTCGCAGCGCGAAAAAATCGATTTGCTCGAAAAGGTTGGTATCGACCACCTGATTATAGTTAATTTTACTCTTGAGTTTTCGCATATATCTTCTGTTCAATTCATAAAAGAATTTTTAATCGATAAGTTACACGCCAAGTACATTGTTGTTGGGTTTAACCATCATTTTGGTCATAACAGGGAAGGCGATTACGAAATGCTATACAAGTTAAGCAAGGATTTTGGCTTTAGCGTGGAGGAAATTCCGGAACAGGACATTCAGCAGGAAACGGTAAGCTCAACAACCATTCGAAAAGCATTACTCGAAGGTAAAATTCAGCGGGCTAACGCATACTTGGATCATCAGTATATAATTATTGGAGCACTGGGTAAGGGCTCGCATTTTTTCAAGCAGGTTGGATTTCCAACCATGACGGTTCAAATTGAAGAGGTTGGTAAACTCATTCCTCCATCAGGTTGTTATGCTGTATCGTTAAAGTGGAATTCAACTATGTATAAGGCAATGGCCATTATATGGGTAGTTAACGGTGAGGAGGACATTAGCAATTCGAACGAAAAGATTGTTGAGGTGCATATAGTTGATTTCGACAATAAATTCTTCGATAACGATGGAACTCTGCTGTTTCACAAGCAAATTTCCGATAATATTGATATAAGCAATAAAGACATGCTTAAAACACAGCTGTCTCAAGCGTTAGAACAGGTTGAAGAGTTGATTTATTAGCCTGTCTGTATTCGATTTACTTTCTGTTTTCTTCACTGTTTTAAGGATTTTTTAATAAAAAATATTCTTTATCTGATAAAAGTCAGTACATCTTCTTTATATAAGTTGTATTTTTGAACCTAGTTATTGTATCATTTATACTTTATCTACGAAAGGAAATTTACTTACTTGCTTTCAAAGATTCAGTAAAAAAGTCTGATCCAAAGGAATTTTTCTGATGGAAAAGAGAATTGAAATAGCACTGGAATAGTGCAAGTTTATAGCAACATTTAAAAAATCAGGAGTAATTGTTACTAAGGTAATTTATGCCGTATGGTAAAAGTTATTTAAGTAAAAAGTGTTGATGGTAAACTTGCTTCCAACAAAGTATTTCATTCTACCTTTTGGATTGGCTAAGCGGACAGTTTGTTAAACCTAATTTATAAATGCTATAGCCATGAAATTTAATCCCGAAAAGTACAGAATTCCTGATGAAAGGATGAAACCATTCATCGATCCCGATGAAATTTGGGAATTCATTAACAACGCAAAGTCCACAAAGGAAAGGGTTCACGAAATTATTGCAAAATCGTTAGACAAGAAAAGGTTAAACTTGGAGGAAGTTGCCGTTTTGGTGAACACTACTGATCCTGAACTTGTAGAGGAAATTTTGCAGGGAGCCCGAACGCTAAAGAGAAAAGTTTACGGAAATCGTATAGTGCTTTTTGCTCCGTTGTACATTGGAAACAAGTGTATAAATAATTGTAAGTATTGTGGTTTTAGGGCTTCCAATAAGGAAGCAAAAAGGGTAACGCTTACCGATGAGGAGATTGTTAAGGAGGTTGAAGCACTTGAAGATAACGGACAAAAGCGGCTTATTCTGGTTTACGGAGAGCACCCCGAATACTCTGCCGAGTATATTGCCCATACGGTAAAGTTGGTTTACGGCGTAAAAAAAGCAAATGGTGAAATTAGAAGGGTAAATATAAATGCTGCTCCTTTGGATATAGAAGGTTTTAGAACTGTTAAGGAAGCCGGTATTGGAACGTATCAAATTTTTCAGGAAACCTATAATCCCGAAGCCTATAGTTGGTATCACCCATCGGGAAAGAAAAAGGATTTTAATTGGCGTTTAACCTCGCTCGACAGGGCACAGGAAGTTGGTCTCGATGATGTTGGTATTGGTGCGTTATTCGGATTGTACGATTGGCGTTTCGAGGTTCTTGCCCTAGTTCGGCATACAAATCACTTGGAGACTTGCTATAATGTTGGACCGCATACAATTTCGTTTCCTCGTATAAAATCGGCATCGGGGTTAGATTTAACCGAAAAGTATTTTGTAAACGATGAGGATTTTGTAAAGATGGTAGCCATTTTAAGGTTAGCAGTTCCTTACACCGGAATGATTTTAACTGCGCGCGAGCCGGTTAGCGTTCGTCGTAAGGTTATGCAGTTTGGCGTATCGCAAATCGATGGTGGCACTAAGTTAGAGTTAGGGGCATATCACCAGTCTAAAAACGAACAGCAAAACTTAAATCACGAGCAATTTGAAATTAACGATAGTCGTTCGCTTGGCGAAATTATCGATGACTTAATAGACAATGATTACATTCCGTCGTTTTGTACGGCTTGTTATCGACTTGGACGAACCGGTGAGCATTTTATGGAATTTTCGGTTCCCGGTTTTATCAAGCGTTTTTGTACACCTAATGCCATACTTACACTTACTGAGTATTTAGTTGATTATGCTTCTCCTGAAGTACGGGAAAAGGGATACAAGCTTATCGATAAAACGCTTCTCGATTTAGATGGTCAGCGTAATGTTGACGAAATAAAGAGCAGAATGGAGCGAATTAAGCAAGGCGAACGCGATTTGTATTTTTAGTGGTAAAAGTAAAGGGTCGAGAAAATCGACCCTTTCTTTTTTTTAAAGTTAATTACCATCCTGGTAAGAAGTTAATGCCCCAACCGGCAGCTTTAAATCCTCCAAGTTGATAAGGTATAGCGTAGTAAGGTTCCAGTACCATCATGCCAAACAGGTTAATTCTGATACTAACGCCGGTACTTACAAAGGGAATATGGTCATTAACAGTATCGGGTTTCCATTTTAGTTTAGGTCCGTTTTTACTTGTCCAGGCAATTCCTGCATCGGTAAAAATGGCTAACTCTGTATAAAATGCTTTTGATTTGATTAGGGTAAGCCGTTCTGGTCCGGTAAAGGGTATTCTAATTTCGAAATTTACAACGGCCATTTGGTCTCCCATAAGTTGGTTGATGTTTACCAACCCTGTATTTCTTTCATCGTAAAATACATTACTGTCGTATCCTCTTATATACCATGGATAACCAATGTATAGGGGGTATATCGCAGAACTGTCTGCTGTTAGGCCAAATCGTCCGTAATACATTCCTCTCATGGCAATGCTTATGGGTTTGATAAAAAAGTATTTTCGAAGATCAACTAAGCCTCCCTGGTAGTTATAATCGCCTAATGTTTTATCGGCTTCAATTCTTATTCGCATTCCGCGCATAGGCGATGCTATCCCAAAGTCGGAATTATCGAATACGTATGCTAGATTATTCCGTTGCATTACAAATCCCGAGGGTGCGTTCCCTTTTTCTTTTTTTGTACCAAGATAATATCCCGAATAGTCGTAGTAATCGTTGTAGTTGTCAATTCTATAGTAATAGTTGGATAACGATACCCCCAGTTCGAAACGCTGGGTTGAGGATAAAGGCAAATAGGCCATTCCTCCAATTTGATCCTCGAACATTCTCCATAGTTGGTATTGACGAATATATTCCTGATTTACGGTATCGACATATTCTCCATAATAGCCAAAAGAGTAAGGAATATGGGATATAGAAACTCCTAGCGTTAGGTATTTTCTTTGCTTTAAGTACGTAACCTGTCCTCCAAAATCATAAATTTCACCGTTAAGGGCAAGTCCGGTATATAGCATGTTCGATCCCGTAATAGTGCTAAAAAGCATTTCGACGCCGCCCGACATGCCTGTGCCGTAAGGTGTTGAACTTATACCCATGCCGATGTTGGAAATGTAATCGAGTTTAAATTGCGGGCGAAATTTTACGGTTTTAAAGGAATCAATCAGTTGTACGGGTAATTTGTTGTCTGCCAAATTTTTATCAACTAAACCCTGTGTAGCCCTGTTTAATGGGGGAAGAATAGAAGCGCTAAAATCAACCTTCATAGGATCAACTTCTAATGGAGTAAAATCGGTAGAATCGGCGGAGTAAATAGAATATCGATGTTCGTAAAAATGCGAGTAGCAAATATTGTCGTTTTCGCGAGCTACACTCATAGCCGGAGCAAATGGTGTCATTCCCGAAATTCCGGTAAGTATTCGGGTTAACCTTAAAGTCTTTCCATTTTGTAAGTTATAGCTGAAAAGGTTTCGGTATCCGTCGCTGTTCGAAAGGAAATAAATTTTTTTGTCGGTCATGGAAAACATTGGACTAAGGTTATCGGCTCCGGGAAATAAATCGAGAACCTTAATGCTACCGCTGTTAACATCAAGCATAGCAATGTTAAATCCATCAGCCTCAAGCTTATTGGCTATTTGGTATGGAGATGGCTTATCCGTTGAAAATACGATGGTATTTCCATCGGACGACCATGTCGGGTGAATGTTAGCCCAAGGGTCGTGGGTCAATCTGACAACACTGTCTGTTGCAATATTAACGTTATAGAGGTCGTTTACACCTTCAACAGTTCCCGATACAACAATACTTTTCCCATCGGGCGACCATGCCGGATAGTTAAAGGCCGGAACGCTATCTACATAAAACTCCTGTGTAAGCTTGTCATCGTAAACGTCCACGACAAGAATTTTATTTTTGCCTTTACTAAAGGCAACAAAGGCAAACTTTCGGCTGTCGGGCGACCATGTTCCTGCCGATTCCAAAAAGTTTAACGCATCAATTTCGTTGTCGTGAACAACCCGCGATAGTCTTCGGATAATTTTCCCGGTTATGGCATTTGCAACGTATAGATCTATGGAAAATAAATCCTTTTCGGAGTAAAATGCAACGTATCGTCCGTCTGGACTTATGGCGGGCGAAATATTTACGGTACCGGCATTCCGTTCAAATAAAATTAGCGAACCCGGTGGGTTATCCGTGCTGTCGGGCAGTACCTTTTTAAAGTAATCGTAGTAAACCGATTTCCATAATGTGCAAAATGATGCTGAATTCATGCCTAGGTATTTAATCAAGGCAAATTCGTAGCCTCGTTTTGCCGTTTCTTTGAATATCGGGTTTATTAAGCTGTCGCCAAAGGTTCTTCCTATAAACGACCAAAATGCGTGTCCCCAACGGTAGGGAAAGTATTTGTTAGGGTAATAGGTCATATCCTCCAATGTGGGAAAATCATCGTTTAAAACAGCATCGCGCATCCACATAGCCGTTTGGTAATCGTCGGTTCCAAGCGATAGGTACTCGGCCATGCCTTCTACCATCCAAAGGGGTAGGTTGCGAACGGAATTTAAAGAAGTAGAGTCGCCGTTAATTAGGGAGTTATACTGAAAAGCATGAACCAATTCGTGTCCTAGTACATGGTTTGTTTGTCGCCACGATTCGGTTAACGGAAATACAACTCGGTTTTTAAGGGCCTCGGTAACACCTCCCGTACCAATATCAATACTTCCCGAAATTGCTGTAGTTTGTTGAAAATCGGCATGGTTGTTATATACAATAATTGGGTTCCGTGTTTTAATAGAATCTTTGAAGACCTGATAATGCCGATTATACCACTTTTCTGCCGATAGAGCTAGTTTATTTAGAACGCTATCGTTGTTTAAATAGTTATATATATCGAAGTCAGGCGTTTGATAGACTCTGTACTTAAAATTTTTATATATCGGTTTGTTCCTACCAAAATATTGAGCATGAGCGGGATAACTTTGAGCAATTAGAATTATTGACACAAGTAAAATACTTTTTCCTAATCCTCTTAAAGTGTTAATTCTGTTTGTTTGAAAGGACATAGCTTGATTTTATTTACACTTCCGTTATATGTAATTAAACCGTACTTGTTTACTCCAAAAATTTGCGTTGAATATTGGCGGGCTAAATTGCATTTTTTCCCTAAAAATTAAACTATCGGCAACGATATTTAACATAAAAGGAGTAAAATGTTGACAAGCCTTTTTTTATTATTTAAATTACGCTAAACTACAAAATAATCTATAAAATGGCTGAAAAACTTACAATTTTAGGAATTAAGATAGAAGATCGTTTAAAAGGAGCGAGCGAAGTTCAGAAAGTCCTTTCTCGTTTCGGATGTTCTATTAAAACAAGGTTGGGATTACACGAAGTATCGGACGATTTTTGCAGTACATCCGGTATAATAATTCTTGAACTTACAGGACCCAACGAAGAGCAGGTTAAACTTTACGAAAGTTTAATTAAAATTTCCGGAGTTAACACTCAAAAAATGGAATTTTAAGTTTGAATGTAGAATGAAGTTCGAAATCCGGCAAGCCCGGATTTTTTATTTTTTTAACGTTAAAAACGTTAAACTATAATTTCTTTAAGTTCTTTTTTATTGTTTGAAGATTACCTTTGAAAACAAATTTGCATAAATATTTATATCAACTTGTAAAACAAATTGATTTTTATGTAATTGCGATGTTTTTTTCGAGGCGGTTAATCGCTGTGAAAAATTAATATCTTTGCAAATTAACAGTAAATATCATATATGAGTAATACTCGCAAACCGTTAATTTTTGTAACAAACGACGACGGCTATAAGGCAAAAGGGTTGGAAGCGTTGGTGGAAATGGTTCGTCCGTTCGGACAAGTAATAGTTGTTGCTCCCGAAGAGGCTAACTCGGGAATGTCCCATGCAATAACGGTTAAGGTTCCGGTACGTTTAAAACGGAGAAAAGTATCCGACGATGTTGAAGTTTATTCGGTAACCGGAACCCCGGTTGATTGTGTTAAGTTGGCTATGAATCAACTTTTTAAAAGTCGTACTCCCGACTTGTTGGTATCGGGAATTAACCATGGGTCGAATGCTTCTGTAAGTATAGTTTATAGCGGAACAATGGCTGCGGCATTGGAAGGTAGTTTGTATAAAATTCCTTCGATAGGATTTTCTGTGCTCGACTATTCCGATACTCCGGATTTTGAGGCAACGGTGAAATACGGACGGACAATAGTTCAGAATGTTTTGAAGTTTGGTCTTGCCGAGAATATCTGCCTAAACGTAAATGTCCCTGTTCTACCAGCCGATGAAATTAAAGGAATAAAGGTTGTTAGGCAAAATAAAGGCGTTTGGCGCGAAGAGTTTGAAAAGCGTATCGATCCGCGAGGTGTCGATTATTTTTGGCTAACGGGTTATTTTCAGAACGAGGAGCCCGAGGCAACGGATACCGACGAATATTACTTAAGTAAAGGTTATATTACCATAGTTCCCATTCATGCTGATTTTACCTGTTATAAGGAGATGAAGAGGATAGAAGGTTGGAATTTGGATTTTGTCGATGGCAAAAAGCATGAGGCTAAATCGAAAATAGAAGATAAAGAATAGTATGCTCACACTAAAACAGTACCGTTACAATAAGCAGTATATAGGATATTTATTAGGACTAATTTGTCCGATATTAACGTTATTGGTGCTATACTTGAGTTTGTATAGTGGCGAAAATTTACAGTCGTTTTTTTACGATTTTTGGGCGAACCGACAAATATCGCGTTTGCTAGCAATTTCTGTA
Organism: Bacteroidales bacterium; assembly: GCA_020636845.1. GTDB lineage: Bacteria > Bacteroidota > Bacteroidia > Bacteroidales > Tenuifilaceae > JACJXD01. Next base: position 23,399 of record JACJXD010000011.1, read on the forward strand.
TTACCAAATTTAGTGGTGTTTTTCATTTTTATTTGGACGAATAGGTTGAGGTCAGCTCAGGGGGTTTTGGGCTCTACAATTATTCTTGCCATTATTGTTATGACAATTAGGTTTATTATTTAACTATGCGATACTACATTATTGCCGGCGAAGCTTCGGGCGATTTACATGCTTCAAACTTAATGCGGGGAATAAGGCAATCCGATCCTGATGCTCATTTTCGCTATTTTGGAGGTGATTTAATGCTTGAACAAGGTGGCGAATTGGTAAAGCATTACCGCGATATGGCTTTTATGGGATTTCTGGAAGTTTTAATGAATTTAAATGCGATTAAGGCTAACTTCAAATTGTGCAAGGTTGATATGTTGAATTATCAGCCCGATGTTTTAATTCTAGTAGATTATCCCGGCTTTAATTTACGAATTGCAAAATTTGCCAAAAAGGCTGGCATTAAGGTTTTTTACTATATCGCACCCAAAGTTTGGGCTTGGAAGGAATCGCGGGTTAAGATTCTGCAAAAGTATGTCGATAAACTATTTATAATTTTTCCTTTCGAAATAGAGTATTTTTCTAAACATGGCATCAATCCGATATATAAGGGAAATCCAACTCCCGATGCTATTGCGCAGAAAATGGTAGATGCTGTGTCGTTCGACGATTTTGTGAACAAAAATAATTTGTCGCAAAAACCAATTATATCGTTGGTAGCGGGTAGCAGAAAGCAGGAAATAAAGTACAACCTACCGGTAATGCTATCGGTAATCGACAAGTTTCCCAATTATCAGTTTGTAATTGCTGGTGCGCCGTCGCTTACCGAGGATGTGTATAAGCCATACTTGGAAGATAAAAATGTTTCGTTGGTTTTCAACCAAACATACCAATTGCTTAACGTTTCAACAATTGCGCTGGTTACATCGGGCACAGCTACGCTGGAAGCAGCGTTGTTAAATGTTCCACAGGTAGTTTGCTATAAGGGAAATTTCTTTTCGATGATTATCGCTTGGATGGTAATAAAGGTGAAGTACATATCGTTAGTAAATCTTAACTTGAAATACGAAGCGGTTAGAGAGCTAAAGCAGTACGACCTGACCACCGAAAATTTATATAAGGAAATTTTGAAGTTGGTTCCGGGTAGTAAGGATCGGCAAAAAATGATAAATAGTTACAACGAATTAAGAAAGTTAGTTGGCGAAAAGGGCGCTTCGTACAGGGTAGGAGAGGCTATTGTTAATTTTATAAAGAAGTAAGGTATGCTTAAACTGTTTCGGTTCGTTTTAATTTTTGTTTCGTTTTGTGTTTCCAACAACTTGTACTCGCAAAAACTTAGCATTAGCATTTACAATTCAATTCCCCTTTCTACAATATTGGTAACGCCAACTCAGGGACAGTACAATTTGATTATTGGTGATAGTACGTATAATTTAAAGGTAAACCAAATACTTTACCTTAGTCGGTTGGGCGATTCTATTGTTGTGCGAACAGCCAATCAGATTCTTGGAACGTGGAAACGGGTAACGATTATAGGCAAAACTGGTAACGATGTTATTCGTGTAAAACCAATTGTTCCGGCAACTCCGGCTCGTTTGTACGACGATAATCTCAGTTTTTATGTTGATATAAATAAAATTCTGGCGATAAACCTGATAGATCAGGAAAAGTATATTGCAGCAGTGGTGGAAGCCGAAGGCGGATACCACCGGAATCCGGAATTTTACAAGGTGCAAGCCATGTTGGTTCGAACATATACATTATCGCATTCTAATCGCCATCAAAGCGAGGGTTTTAACCTTTGCGACGAGGTTCATTGTCAGGCATACAAGGGTAGAAGCGATAACAATTCCGATATACTTGATGCTGTTCTCGATACGAAAGGTTTAATAATTGTGGATTCTGCCAATCATCCAATAACAGCGGCATTTCATGCTAATTGCGGAGGCGAAACAGCAAACTCCGGCGATGTTTGGGTAAAGCCGTTGCCATACTTAGTTTCGGTACACGATAAGTATTGTACTTCATCGCCAAGTGCACGTTGGCAAAGAACGGTGCCAACAAAAGAATGGTTTAAAATGTTAGCCGATTTTGGTGTTGACACTTCTACGGTATTAAAAAGAGATGATGTCGATTTTGACCCTTCGGACCGTCCGGTTTATTACACGGTTAAGGGAGTTAAAATTCCTGTAAAGGAAATTCGTAAACGTTTTATGTTGAGGTCTGCTTGGTTTTCGGTATCATTGGGTCGCAAGGAGGTTCGATTAAACGGTCGGGGCTATGGGCACGGTGTTGGGCTTTGCCAGGATGGAGCAATGGTCATGGCCGATAAAGGTTTTTCCTACGACGAAATAGTAAAGTATTACTATAAAGGTGTTAAAATTGTAGATTCTGGTACACTCGATTCGTTACAACTTTCGACCGATACGTTGGAAATTCCTCGTGAGGAACCAATGGGGCCAATGCCGAAACCAGATTTTATGGATCAGGATCATAGAAACCATAAACCTAATAGGTAAAATGCTATCGATATTTATAAAGGAGTTAAAGAGTTTTTTTTCGTCCTTGACCGGGTATATAGCCGCCATAGTTTTTTTAACAACAACTGGTTTGGTTTTGTGGATTATACCTGGTAACTTAAATATTTTGGATGGAGGTGTAGCATCGTTAGATTCTCTTTTTGCCATAGCGCCTTGGGTGTTTTTGTTTTTAGTTCCGGCAATTACCATGCGCTCCTTTGCCGATGAAAAAAAGTCGGGAACCATTGAGTTGATTCTTACACGTCCGGTTAGCGATACTGCAATAGTTACCGGAAAGTTTCTAGCAGCGTTTGTGTTGGTAATAGTGTTATTGCTTCCAACGTTAATTTATTACTATTCGGTTTATAAGTTGGGTAATCCGGTTGGAAATATTGATGTTGGCGGAACATGGGGCTCGTTTATCGGTCTTTTGCTATTGGCAGCCATTTATGCGGCAATTGGCATTTTTGCTTCTACCATAACCGATAACTCAATTGTCGCCTTTTTGTTGGCTGTGGTATTTTCGTTGTTTGTATATACCGGGATTAGTTCGCTGGCTTCGTTCAACAGTTTTTCGGGAATAAAACAGGTGTTGCTTAATTTGAGCATAGTTGAGCATTACAGTTCGTTAAGCCGAGGGGTTATAGACTCTCGCGATGTAATTTACTTTGTTTCGGTTACGTTGTTGTTTTTAATATTTGCGCGTACAACCATTGAATCTAGAAAATGGTAGGAGAATAGTAATTATGGAACACCTATGTAATGCAGATTATGCAACACGAATTAGCAAAATATGGGAGTTTCTTTCTCTCGATTAAAGAGCGCTAAAAATGAAATTACAATATTTTGATTGTTAGTGTATTAAATATTTTATTCGGATGAAACTTAAGGTTAAATCTCCCAAATATGTAGGTTTGTTTCGGCTCGTGGTATCTATCGTAGCCTTGGCTATGCTAGGGATTATATCTAACGTTTACTACTTCAGAATCGACTTAACTTCCGATAAAAGATATACGCTAAATCAACTTACCAAGGACATTCTAAAAGATTTGAAGGGAAGTCTTTACGTAAAGGTTTATTTGGACGGCGATTTACCCGTTGGGTTTACAAAGATGGAAAAATCGCTTTCCGAAACGCTCGACGAATTTAAGGTAATTGCTAACGATAAGGTTCAGGTTGAATTTGTTAATCCCTATTTAGTTGCCAAGGGAAAAAAGCAGGAGGCTTTTTTTAAACGGCTATACGATAAGGGACTTCAGCCAACCAACGTTCAGGTAAGGGACGATGACGGAGGACAAACGCAAAGGGTTATTTTTCCGGGGGCTTTAATAAGTTACCTTGGAAAGGAGACAGCCGTTAATTTGTTGCACAACGATCCTTCGCTTTCTGGCGATGAGAATATTGGTCTGTCAATTCAAAATTTCGAATTCAATTTAGTCGATGCCATTTATAAGTTAACGCAGGATTCGCTTCCTCGTGTTGCCTTTTTGCAGGGGCATGGCGAGTACGATCAGTTTCAAACAGGCGATATAGAACGGGAACTTTCCCAGTATTTTAATGTTGACAGGGTCGCAATAAATGGTAATGTCGGGGCTTTAAACTCTTATAAAGTAATAATTGTAGCAGGTCCTACCAAGCCATTTCCGGAGACCGATAAAATTGCAATTGACCAGTACGTAATGCAAGGTGGGCGAATGTTGTGGTTTGTAGATCCTGTTTCGGTTAGCATCGATAGCCTTTCGGCCGGAGAAGCAACGTTGGCTTTTGTGAAGGGAATAAATTTAGACGATATGCTGTTCCATTACGGTGCCCGGCTTAACCCGTTGCTTTTGCAGGATGTTCAGTGTTCTGTAATTCCGGTTAATATGGCAATTGCTGGCCAGCAGCCTAAGTTTGTCCCGGCTCCGTGGGTTTACTATCCGTTGTTGTCGCCGCCAAGTAACAATCCTATAACTAGAAATTTAAATTTAATTCAGTCGAAGTTTGTAAGTCCGATAGATACGGTTGGGGCAAATTATGAAGTTAAAAAGCGCTTCTTGCTTCATACTTCTGATTATACTAAGGAGTTGCAGGTTCCCTTGTTAGTCGATTTGTCTCAAGTAAACAGAAGTCCAAATCAGTACGAATTTAACAGTTCTCATCTGCCTGTTGCTGTTGAGTTATCGGGTAATTTTACGTCTGTTTTTCGGCATCGATCCTTGCAGGGGTATAACCATGGACAGCCATTCAACTTTGTGGACAAAAGTGTTTTTACAAAGCAAATAGTAGTAGCCGATGCCGATATAATTCGGAACGAAGTCCAGCATAGACCTAACGGAGCGTACATTATTCCATTGGGTTACGATAGATTTACCGGGCAAACTTATGGCAATAAGAACTTTGTGATGAATATGGTTAAGTATCTTGGCGATGAGGAGGGTTTAATTAATCTTCGTTCGCGTGAGTATAAGTTAAGAATGCTTAACCGAAAGTTGGTTGCTGCTAGTAGGCTTAAGTGGCAGTTGGTAAATATATTATTTCCTTCGTTAATCCTCATTCTTGGAGGAATTCTTTGGTTTGTAATTCGAAAAAGGCTGTATTCGTAAGTTTTATGAAGATACTTCGTAAATACTGGTGGTTTATAATTCTTTTGCTAGGAGGAAGTTTGGTATTAATAAGGCAGGTTGCTACGGTTAAAGTTGCCGATGGGCCTTTGTTTGATTTCAATGCGAGTGAAGTAAGTTTTGTTGAAATTATTTTTAATGCAGATACTGTTAAGTTAGAAAGAAGGGATAGTTTGTGGTTTAATTCGAAAACAGATCAACCTGTTGATACTGTTAAACTCAGAATGTTTTTTTCGCTATTAAATGAGCTTACCGTTTCGTATCCGGTTGATAAGAGTATTGCAGCAGAAATGTTAAGTTCTCATCCTGATTCGCTGCTTAAAATTTCAGTTTCTAATGAAGGCGGAAAACAAAGCACATTCTGTTTTGCAAAGGAATCTTGCTTAAATAATCGTGTAGTAGCATGGATACAGGATAGCCGTGAAGTTTTTGTTTTAAACAGTAGTTTTCTTGACAAATTTAGCAGGGTTGAACAATTTGCCGATGCCACATATTGGTCATATAATCAACTTTTTACACATAGGCTAGGTTTGGTAAAATCCGTAGAATTGATTAATGACGAAGAACCTGCGAACTCTTTTAACGTCAATATATTCGCCGATAGCATTTCCGTCGTAACCGGTAACGGGTTAAACAGGGGGAAAATAGAACGTTTCATAAATTCCATGTATTCGTTAAAATCGAATTCAGTATCAACGGAGCAACTCAAAAATTATGTACAAGTTGTTGAAATTCAAAAACCATACCTGGTTATAAAAGTTGTGTATAACTCCGGATTAACTGATAGCGTTCAGATTTTTAGGTTTAAAAGGGATAATCTTACAAACGACTTGGGAATGCCTCTTGATTACGACCCCAATGTGTTTATCTTAGAATTTCAGAATAAAAATTTAGCAACGGGAAAGTATGCAGAAAACGAGTGGCTATTTTCCGATTTTACTCGGTAATATTCAAATTCTGGTAAAAAGTCATTCATAATCCACTAATTTTTTGTATAATTGAGTTTCTAAATTTATTTGTATAAGTGTGATTTACAACATTTTTAACGTAAAGCGTTGATTGTTAAATGACCTTAATTTAAGGTTATAAGTGTTTTATTTTTAAGTATTGTTGTAGCATAGAAATATAAAAGTTCTTAACGTGTATTAATTTTTAGTTGTGGTTGTTATATTTAAATTGTTTTTAGCAAGCACAATTTTGGGTAAGGCAAAATAAATTAGAGTAAAAACAAATAAAATTTAATCAGATGAAGTTTGTTGTTTCAAGCACTGAATTATTAAGCCATCTATCGGTGGTAAGTCGTGTAATAAGCAGTAAAAACACGCTGCCTATACTCGATAACTTTTTATTTAAGTTAGAGGGTAACGAGTTGGAAATTACTGCTTCGGATTTGGAAACTTCAGTTTCAACAAAGTTGGAATTGCAAAATGTTTCGGGCGAAGGAACAATTGCTATTCCTTATAAAATTCTTTTGGATACCCTTAAAGAATTTTCGGAACAACCGTTAACGTTCGATATTGAACCTGAAAATTTGAAGATTGCTATAAGTTCGGAAAACGGACAATTTAACATTGTTGGCCAGCAAGCCGAAGATTTTCCCAGAAGAGCCGAATTAAAGCCGGAAGAGACAAATTCCATTACTTTAATTGGCGATATTCTGCTACAGGGTATTACAAAAACTATTTTTGCTACTGCCGACGACGAGATGCGTCCGGTTATGAATGGTATTTTCATCGAATTGGGCTCGGAAGGTATATCCTTTGTAGCTTCCGATTCGCATAAGTTGGTTCGTTATCGTCGTAAAGATGTTGAAACCAACGCAGAAGCTTCATTTATTTTGAATAAAAAACCTGCATCGCTTCTTAAGAACATGCTGGGAAAAGGAGGCGAAAAGGTTGTAATTGAATTCGATAGCAAGAACGCTCACTTTGTAATGCCGGGTTATTCGTTGGTTTGCCGCTTGGTCGAAGGTGTTTACCCCAACTACAGTGCAGTAATTCCTAACGATAATCCTAATAAGATGATTATTGACAGGGTTGAGTTGTACAATTCAATTCGTAGGGTTTCCATCTATTCTAATGCTGCTAGCAATCTTATAAAGTTGAGTTTAACCGGAAATAACTGCACCGTTTCTGCTCAAGATTTAGACTTTTCCGTTTCGGCACACGAGCGTTTAAGTTGCCAGTACGACGGGGAAGAAATGGAAATCGGATTTAAGTCGGCATTTTTGGTAGAGATTCTGGCAAATATACCATCGTCCGATGTTATTGTTTCCTTGTCAGATCCTTCGAGAGCTGGACTTATTTTCCCACACCAGAACGATAATCCAGACGAGGATATTTTGATGTTGCTTATGCCAATGATGATTAGTGCATAAATAGGAGAGAGGCTGTCCGGATATTTTTTCATAGTTAACTAAGAGGCAAAACTCGGACAGCCTCTTTTTTTTTGAAATAAAGTAAACGTTTTACGCTGACTATTTGTTTTATCCGAGTTTTAAGGAATTAAAGATTAATAAAAATAATTTTTTGTATCGATGAATTTGAATGTTAAAAATCCTTTGGCTGTTATCGATTTGGAGACAACCGGAATAGATGTTGTGCGAGACAGAATTGTAGAAATAGCCGTATTAAAGGTAACTCCGGATGGTAATCAGGATATGAAGATTCGAAGAATTAATCCTGAAATGCCTATACCTCCAGAATCTACTGCTATTCATGGTATTACCGACGATGATGTTAAGGATGCTCCAACTTTTAAGGAAGTTGCTAAGTCGTTGGCCAATTTTATAGAGGGATGCGATTTTGCTGGTTTTAACTCTAACCGTTTCGATTTTCCTTTACTTGCCGAAGAGTTTTTAAGGGCAGAAGTGGATATCGACCTTAAAAAGCGTAAGTTCATCGATGTGCAGACAATTTTTCATAAGATGGAGAAAAGAACGTTGGGTGCAGCGTATAAGTTTTACTTGGATAAAGATTTGGAGAATGCTCATAGTGCAGGTGCCGACACAATGGCTACATACGAAATTTTGTGTGCTCAACTTGACAGGTATTCCGAATTAAAAAACGATGTGGCATTTTTATCGGAGTTTAGTTCTTTTAACCGTAATGTAGATTACTTAGGGCGTATTGTTTTGGACGATAATGGGGTAGAGACTTTTAACTTTGGCAAACATAGAGGCAAGCCAGTGGTCGAAGTTTTAAAAAAGGAACCCAGCTATTACTCGTGGATGATGAATGGCGATTTTCCGCTTTACACAAAGAAGGTGCTTACTACAATTTACTTAGGTATTAAGAATAAATAGAAATAAGGTTTGATGTTTTGAAAGTTGGGATATTTTAAGTTTATTTCAGTTAATTTTAAATTCGTTTAAATGGCATTAATAGAAAAAATACGCAAGCAAGGAGATTTCTTGTTTCGTTATCGTAGTTACTTTCCATTGCTTTTTTTATTAGCTGGAATATTCATTTTTGTTTACAACGTTTACTATAACAATTACAGTTACTCTTCGTGGTACTACTGGGTATGTTTTGGCGTTAGTTTTTTTGGTTTGGCTATTCGCGGGCTTACCATTGGTTATGTTCCCAAAAATACTTCCGGACGAAATACTCAACGTCAGGTAGCCGATGTTGTAAACACTACCGGAATGTATTCGCTTGTAAGGCACCCGCTTTACTTTGGTAACTTTTTTATGTGGTTCGGATTGGCCTTGCTAACGCAAAATATTTGGTTTATTTTGTTTTTTATAGTTGTTTTTTGGTTGTACTACGAACGAATTATGTATGCCGAAGAATTTTTCCTAAGGGAGAAATTCGGAGAGTTATATACGAACTGGGCAGACAGTGTTCCAACATTTATTCCGAGAATCAAAGGATGGAAGTCTCCGAAAACTTTCTTTTCTTTCAAAAATGTGGTTAAAAGGGAAGCGCTGGGATTGTTCAAGTTAGTTTTGATATTCTTCCTGTTTCAGTATTTGTACGATTTTATTGCATCGCGCTGCAACGATTTTTCCTTAAGTTATTGGGGAAAGGTTTGGCTAATAATTCTTATTGTTACTACTGTTTTCTACCTAACTATTAGAACAATACGAAAAAACTCTCATTTACTAGATGTAGAAGGACGTTAAACAGTAAATTAAAGCACAATAGGTGAAAATTATTTGTATTGGAAGAAATTACAGGGAACATGCGAAGGAGATGAAATCCGAGATACCGCAAGTCCCTGTTTTTTTTATGAAACCCGATACGGCACTCTTAAGAAATAATCAGCCGTTTTATTATCCCGATTTTACAAAGGAGTTGAATTACGAGTTGGAGGTTGTTTTACGAATCAACCGTTTGGGACGTAATATTAGTAAACGGTTTGCCAATCGATATTACGATGCGTTAACGTTGGGCATCGATTTTACTGCACGCGATTTGCAACAGGAGTGCAAGCAAAAAGGTCTTCCGTGGGAAAAGGCAAAGGCTTTTGACTATTCTGCACCAATTGGCGATTTTATTCTTAAGGATGAATTTCCTGATATATTCAATATCGATTTTCGTCTTGAAATTAATGATGAAGTAGTACAAAAAGGCAATACTTCCGATATGATCTTTTCGTACGATGAACTAATATCTTACGTATCGAGTTTTGTAACTTTTCGAACCGGCGATTTGCTTTTTACCGGAACGCCGGCAGGTGTAGGAAAAGTTAATATTGGCGATAGGTTGAAAGCCTATATGGGTGATAAACTAATGCTCGATTTTTTTGTAAAGTAACTATTCCTTGGCGTTTAGAATGTATTCGCCTGCCGATTTCCCTGCTAACCAACCGGTGGAAAATGCTATTTGCAAGTTGTAGCCTCCTGTATTTCCCGAAAGGTCGATTACTTCACCGGCAAAAAATAGTCCGCTACATAATTTCGACATCATTGTTTGGCTTTCGATTTCCGACAAGGAAATGCCTCCTGCAGTTACTATTGCCTCCGGCCACGAGCGGTATCCTGTCATTTTAAACTCCAATTGCTTTAATAGTTTAACAAGCGTTTTCCGTTCCCCTGCTTTCAGTTGTGCGGCGTGCATTTTGGGGTTTACTCCTATAGTTTTGACAAGTTCTTTTGCAAGAGCCATTGGTAAAAGGCCTTTAAGCAGGTCGTTGACGCTGGTATAACCGGGTTTCGAAATGTCACGTTGAATTCTTGCCTCCAGTTTTTGTTCGCTTAGCGCTGGTTTCAAATCTATACGAATGGTAACGTGTTGGCCGGAAATAAAACTATCTATAGCCTGAAGGCTTAACTTTAAAATTGTAGGACCGCTTAAACCGTGTTCGGTTAGTTCAAGTTCTCCAAAATCAGAAGCAATAGTCTTTTCACCTATACCAATAGATACTTGCGTATTGCGTAAAGTAAGTCCTTTGCAGGTTAGGAAGGTGGGGGATGTTTCTAGTCCGGTTAGCGATGGGCGTAAATCAACAATGGAGTGCCCGGCTTGCTGCGCAAATTTGTAGCCATCGCCGGTAGATCCGGTTGCCGGATACGATTTTCCTCCCGTTGCCACTATTACCGCTTTTGCCGATATTTTAATGGGCTTACTATTGTCTTTAATGAAAACTTCTACTCCATTAATTGTTCCATTTTCAATTAATAGTGATGTTGCCTCGCAAAAGGGGAATATGTCAACTTTCTGTTTTTTTGCCCATTTTATTAATGTTTCTGCAACATCCCATGCTTTGCCCGAAGCAGGAAAAACTCGTTGTCCTCGTTCTTCCACTGTTTTTAGTCCGTTTTCTTCAAGCAATCGAATTATATCGACATTAAAAAATTCCCCAAAGGCTTTTTTTAAAAAGCGTGGATTGGGTTTAATTGCACCGAAAAAGTCGTTGTAACCCTTGGTATTGGTAATATTGCACCTGCCTTTTCCCGTAATACGTAGTTTGCGTGCGGGCTTTTCCATCTTTTCTAAAAGGGCAACGGATAAACCCATCGATGAACATTTGCCTGCGGCAAGAATTCCTGCCGGACCTGCGCCTATTACAACAACGTCGTAGTTGGATTTTGGTATCATCAACTATAAAATAAAGGTTGAGTTTACATTTAGTTCGCTGCTTAACTTTTTAAAAAAGCATAGCGGATAAGAAGCCGTGAACAAATTAGTTGCCTCTTTTATGGTGGATTCTATATTCATTTTTTTCATGATTAGCGATTCTACAATAAAGTTGTAAACACTAATTGTACTGTCGGCTGCTTCTGTATTTGATGCAATATCGGAATCAAGTTTTGTAAAAAAATCGAAGGTTGTTTGGTACCTTTCCTTTTGTTGGTCGGCAAATCGATGCAACGACGAATAAGTATTGGTAAAGTTCGCAAATCTGTTTCTTAGGTTAAGCGCCACTTTTTTGGGAAGTTCTTGTAATGGCGTTTGGCGTAATGCGTAAATTTCAATATAGCGGTAAATCCCAATTGTTCCCAAAGCATCTAAATCGTCGGCAGTAGAAACAAGCCTGTTTAGTTTTATCATGTCCAGTGGACTTGAAATTGGTGTAGTTCGTATTGCTTTAGAGTCGTGTTCTTTTATTGCGTTAAAAATTTGCTCTGCAGAAGTTTTGCTTATTGTTGGGAAATAGTGTGCATTTTCTTTGAAGAGTAAAGCTCCTTGTAGTCCGTGTTCTTCGCCTATGTTAACAGTTAACCCGGTGTCGTGGAAAAAACAGGCGATTAGTGCATTTTCAATTAGAGCATCGTTGATTGTTAATCCTGCTTGTTGTAGTTCGGCCAGCATACTTTTACAATGTAGCCAAACCCTGATATGGTGATTTACGTCGTGGGAGGGAAGATGTACGTTTGCGTAAATGGCGTTGAGGATGCTAATTAGTTTAGAAATATTTTGTTGCTCAACTTTATTTATTCTTTTTAAGAGATCATCCATTATTTGGTTGTTTAAGGTGCTAAAATATAAAAAAGCAGGATAATTTTTAACTATCCTGCTTTTACGTGTATGCAATAATAAAAGTATTTACACCATCTCCTTCGATTTTTCTATAATTTCGTTTGCCATGTCAAGTATCGTTGTGTCATCGAGCGTGACAATGCCACCATCAGGCCCTTGTTCGTGATGAAACCCTACGGCTTCCCCAACTTTGTAGTTAGTACCACCAAAATAATTGCGGACAGTTTCAACGTTAACGTTCAACCTGTCCGCAATTATCTGCATGCTCCCGTCAGGAAGGCTATCTTTAACCTTCCTGAGTTCATTAAATGTGATTATTTTATTCATAACTAAAGCGATTTTAAATTTATAAACATCTAAATATAATTTTTTTTAATCAAAAAGTAAAACTCATTTAGCTTAATTTCGGATTTTTTATTAAAGTTATTCCCACATATATTTAAACGATAAATTGAGTTAGATGTTCTTAATTTTACAGTTAATTTTATTGCGTTTTAGTACATATTGATGGGTATTTATTTACCGTATTGATAATTAATATATTTGACGATTTAGGACACTTTGGGTAGTTATGAATTTTGATGATAGTATAGTGGTAACCGATTTAGATGGATCGTTGTTGAACGATTGGGGGAGTTATAGTTCTCGGGATGTAGAAACGTTAAACTATTTGGGCGAAAAAGGGGTGATACGTGTTATTGCTACAGGCCGTTCGGTTTACTCCTTTTCAAAGGTTATCCCGAACGATTTTCCCATAGATTATTTGGTGTTTTCGTCCGGTGCGGGTGTTATAAAGTGGAGCACTAAGGAACTTGTTCATACCAACGAGTTGCCGGCTGTTATGGTGAATAGGGTTATTAAAATACTATTGCAGGAGAAAATCGATTTTATGCTTCATGATCCGATTCCTTTAAACCATTGTTTCCAATTTTATAAATCGGGAAATAATAACCCCGATTTCGAAAGAAGAATTAACGTTTATCAGGATTATGCTTCTCCGTTGATTGTTGGTGTTGATTACCCCGATCCGGCTTCGCAGTTTGTAGCCATTCTTCCGAAGGATTATGAAGATTTCAACAGGCTTAGACAAACTGTTGAAATTTGTGGTGTAAAGGTTATCAGGGCAACGTCGCCTTTGGATGGCGAATCTATTTGGATGGAGGTATTCCCTAAAGGAATATCTAAAGCGTCTGGAATTCGGTTTATTCGTGATTTATCGAAAATTGAAGATGGAAAGTTGGTTGTTATTGGAAACGATTTCAACGACATTGACATGCTCGACATAGCCAGCCATCCGTTTGTAGTTGATAACGCTCCCAACGAGTTAAAGGATAAGTACATGAAAACACTATCGAACAACGCATCGGGCTTTTCGAATGCGGTAACTCAGGTATTCAACTTTTAGTGAATGCTACAGAAAATCCTTTACCTCTTTTTTTAAAAAGTCAATAGCAAGATTTGTTGGATTAACATCCAACGAGGAGTATGTTTCAAGAATTGTCTGGCTTAAATCCAACGCGGAATCATTAGCCACTATTTTGTCCGAGCAAATGTTTATGAGTTTTGTAATATTCTCCTTTGCATTCTTTACCATTTCCCAAGCCTCGTTGCTAACGTAAAGTTGTTGCGAAAGGTTGTGTTCCCATTCAGCTCTGATATTAGCCAAAATAGCCGTATGTAAATCGGAAGCCAGCATACCTTTTTGCGTAACTCTGATGATAATCGATTCTGGCGAAATTCTTTCCAAGAATAAAATTAGTCGTTCGTACGCTTGGAGTTTAAGCGGAAGAGTAATTTTATCGTTACTAAATGCAAGTTCAGTTCTTCTGCGGCTTGCATCGTTTTTTACCATTGCTCGAAGAGCTAAATATCCAGCTAAAAAAACAAGAAGCGATGGAATTAAAATTTTTAACAAATCGACCCACATTAGCTAATGTTTTTACATGATTTTAGCGTTTATGCTAAAGATTCTATATTTTTGAACTCTAAAATTACAAAATTTTTTTGTACAAAGTAAAAACATCATATAATGGAAAAAGTTTCGTCTAGGATTGCGGCTTTAGCCGAATCGCAAACAATTGCAATGTCTCAAAAATCAAGGGATCTAATCGCCCAAGGTATCGACGTAATAAATCTTAGCGTTGGGGAACCCGATTTTTTTACACCTGATTTTATTAAAGAGGCAGCCAAAAAAGCAATTGACGAAAATTATTCGTTTTATCCGCCGGTTGCCGGGTATAAGGATTTACTTGAAGCAATTAGCGGAAAGTTGAAGCGTGAAAACGGATTAGACTATAAAACGGACCAAATTGTAGTTTCGGCAGGAGCAAAGCACAGCTTGTCGAACGTATTACTTTCCCTTGTAAATGCTGGCGACGAGGTTATTGTTCCGGCACCTTACTGGGTTAGTTACGTTGAGTTAATTAAATTGGCCGAAGGGAAAAGTGTTGTGCTTGAAACAGGTATTGATACGGATTTTAAGGTTACTCCGGAGCAGTTGGAAAAGTCAATTACTCCTAAATCTAAAGTATTTATGCTTTGTTCGCCTTCGAATCCTACGGGGAGCGTTTATAGCCGTGATGAACTGTTGGCTATTGCCCGTGTTTTGGAAAAACATCCCGATATTTTTATTATTTCCGATGAAATTTATGAGCATATAAACTTTATTGGGAAGCACGAAAGTATTGCTCAATTCGATTTTATTCGCGACAGGGTAATAATTATTAATGGGGTGTCGAAGGGGTATGCCATGACAGGATGGCGACTAGGCTTTTTGGCGTCGGCAAAGTGGATTGCAAAGGCTTGTAGCAAACTACAGGGACAGCAGACTTCGGGAGTGTGCAGTATTGCACAAAAAGCCGCAGTGGCCGCTTTTAATTCAAATGGAGAATCTACGGTAAAAATGAAAGAGGCATTTCAGCGCCGTAGAGATTTGATGGTTGATGGTATATCGGCTATAAAAGGATTTCGTTTGAATAAGCCACAAGGTGCATTTTATATTTTCCCCGAAGTTTCGGATATTTTAGGGAAATCGTTCAATGGCGAACCCATTAAAACATCGAACGACTTGGCAATGTACCTGTTGAATCAGGCACATGTGGCGGTAGTTCCGGGTAGTGCATTTGGTGCTCCAAACTATGTTAGGTTTTCGTATGCAACTTCCGATGAAAAACTGAAAGAGGCAATTGTTCGTATCCGAAAGGCCATAGACCAGTTAAAGTAAACGTATATCTAATTTAGAATATAAAAACATCGGATTACATACATTTTGTAAGCCGATGTTTTATTTAGCAAGGGTTGCATCGAATTAGATTGCTTTTTATTTTTGATGCGATTTTTTTGATAGATTATATTATTGCAGTAAATTCAATTTACGATTGTAAAAACAGAAGGATGAGATCTAAAATCAACATAAAAAAATTAGCAACAATATTAGGATTAGTAGGTTTATTGATAGGTATATGCCTTCAGGTTAATTACTATTTTATATACATTAAAAGCAATGTTGGCGTGACCAAGGAAACGCTTATATTTATTCCTACGGGTTCCGACTTCCCTGATGTGGTAAGTATTTTAACAGCCGACAGTATCATAAAAAATGTTGAAAGTTTCAAAAAAGTTGCACTGCGTAAAGGGTATGTAAATAATGTAAAACCAGGGTGTTATGGCATAAAACCAAAAATGGGGAATCGCGATATTGTTGGAATGTTGCTTAGAGGAATTCAAAAACCGGTTAGGGTTACATTTAACAGTGCCAGGACAATAGAAATATTGGCTCAACGCATATCGCAGCGTATCGAGGCAGATTCTGCTTCGATTGTTAATTACTTTTTGAATTCGGACAACGCAAAGGAGTATGGCTTTGATGAAAATACCTTTATTTCGATGCTTATTCCAAATACTTATGAGTTTTACTGGAATACCGATGCTAAAAGTTTTGCACAGCGCATGAGGCAGGAGTACGATAAATTTTGGAACAACGAGCGTAGGGTTAAGGCCGATAAGTTGAAGTTAACACCGGTACAAGTTTCTATTTTGGCATCTATTCTCGATGAGGAGACAAACTATCGATTGGAAATGCCTACCATTGCTGGCGTATATTTGAATAGGCTACGTAAAGGTATTCCTTTACAAGCCGATCCTACAATAAAGTATGCTATTGGTGATTTTTCTATCAGGAGAGTGCTTTCGAAGCAGTTAAAAGTCGATTCGCCTTACAATACTTACAAGTATGCCGGGTTACCTCCCGGTCCAATTAGAATCCCATCGGTTATTGCTATCGATGCCGTGTTAAATGCCGAAAACCATAAGTACTTATATTTCTGTGCGAGTGTCGATAAGCCGGGAAGGCACGATTTCTCGAGAACATTACTCGAGCATAACAGGAAAGCCGATGCTTACCGCAGGTCGTTAAATCGAGGTAGAATTTACAGGTAATACGTTCGAAAAAGGCTATGTTAAAATTGAAGCGTGTTTAAGTCACGAATAATATAAATGTCGTAATCGCCTAAGTATTGGAAACCAAATTGTTTATATAGATTTAAAGCGGCTTTGTTTTCTTTATGTACTTCGAGTTTAACCTGATATCCTTTATCTTTCACAAATTTAAGTGATTCTGTACATAGCATTTTTCCGATACCTTTGCGTTGAAAATCGGGGTGTACTCCAAAGTGATGAAGGTGAATTCGCCTTCCGTCGAACGTCATCCAGCTGGTTCCTATAACCTTATTCTCCTGATTTACCGCAACAAGCAATTTACCTCCCATGGCAATACTTCGTAGGATAGTATCGAGGTTGTCTCCTCGGGCAGGATTTCCAATGTTGGTTAATTGCCAAACATCTGTAACCCCTTCGTAATCGCCGGGAGTAAAATCTCTAATAGCAATCATTATGTTGTAAGTTAATTACGATTTGATAACGTAAAGTTGACCTGTAGTATCGCGTGTTACCTTTACTTTTTCACCTTTTTCTATATGACCGTATTCCGAAACGGCATCGTACCATTCGCCTTCAATTTCTACTTTCCCTGATGGACGAAGAATTGTAACTGCAATACCTTCCTTGCCAATCATTGTTTTAATTTTTAGGTCGGTGCCTACAAATCCCTTACTATCGTCGAGTTTTGAACTTAGCGATAAATTTGGAAACATTGGGGATAACAGCAATTTTTTGCTGAAGTATATTCCCGCGATAAGCCCGACAAAAACCGATGCCACAACAATTCCAAATGGTTTAAGAATTACCAAAGCATTAAAGGTTCCTGTTTCGCGGAAGACATTATTGTCTATCATAGCTAAGGTTAGCCCGGCAATTATTAAAATAATGCCGGATATTCCCGTAATTCCGAAACCGGGTATGGCAAAAACTTCGATGGCAACCAGTATAAGGCCTATAATGAAAAGTGCCAACTCCCAATTTTGGGCCAGCCCTTCAACGTAAAGCGGAGCAAAGTATAGAATTGCCGCTAGGGTTGCAGCGGCTAAAGGAAATCCTATTCCGGGAGTTTGTAGTTCGAAGTAAATGCCACCAATAATTATCATTATTAAAATTCCCGATACCAAGGGATTTGCAAAAAATCCTACTATACCATCTACAAATGTCGGTTTATACTCGCTTATAGTGTAAGATTTTACCCCTGCTTTTTTCATTACCTCTTCAATGTCTTCGGCTAGCCCTTCACAATACCCGTTTTTCATGGCTTCGTTAGCAGTGAACGTTAGTACCTTTCCGCTGTCGATAACTCCTTCAATGTAAATTGACGGGTCAACCATGGCCTCTGCAATTCTTGGGTCGCGACGCCATTTTAGTATTGTATCTGTTCCCGATATTATGGTATCGTAGCCTTTTGCCTCGGCGGTAGCCCGCATTGTGCTTCGCATAAACGACTGAAATTTGTCGGGAACTACATGTCCCGATTGGTCAACAACCGTAGCCGCGCCAATACTTCCACCCTTGCGCATGTAAATGCTGTCGCAGGCAATGGAAATTAAAGCACCTGCCGATGCCGCTTGATTATCGATAAATACCCAGACAGGCGTTTTGCTGTTGATAATTTTTGTTCTGATAGAATCGGCAATGTCAACCATTCCACCATAGGTATTTAGGTGAATAAGAATAACATCGGCGTTAGCCTTCTGGGCTTCTTCAAATCCTACCTTAATGTGCCGCCAGGCCGACGGCATAATGTTTTCCTTAATGTTGATTTTAAATACCTTGGTGTTCTGAATGTCATCTTGAGCTATGACATTTAAACTCGAAAGTGTAAAAATGGCTAGTATTATAAGGTGTACAATTGCGTATGTACTCCATCTCTTTTTTGTGGTAATTGCCATAAATTATGGGGTTTTAACTTTTACGAAGATACGCTATTTTTAAGTTATATACTTTTAATAAAATTTAAAAAGGTTGCAATAGCCTTTTGCTTATCAGCATTTAGTATGTACGATATGTTATTTTTTAGGTAGAAAACGGCTTCGTCGAAATTTATATTTAAAGGTTCGAATTCTTTTACAGCCTCTTCAATACTATTTATGCCGTGGCTAAGTGCAGCGTTAAGGCGTTTGAGAAATCCATCTTTAAATTGACTTTTTGTAATCCATACGGCAAAAACAAAGGGTAGTCCTGTAAAATCTTTCCATGCTTCGGATAAATCTATTACGTATTTGTACTCTTTTTCGGCTTCAAAAACCCTGTCGCCAATCAGCACGAGAGCGTCGTTTCCGTTGAAGTTGTTAAAGTTGTGTTGAGGCGAAAGTTGTGCCCATTGGGGATTTATTTTCCAGTAATTTTTGCTTAGTACTTTTACTAATCTTACAGATGTTAGGGATTGGTAATCAAGGAAAACCCTTTCAATTTTGTCCAAAGGACAATTACTTAGTAAAGCCACGCTTCGAACTTTTCCGTTTGAACTTATGCAAAAATCGCTTATAATTTCGTATTTGTCAATTGACGGCAGGGCACCAACGGGAACTAACGCAATTTGAGATTCCCCTGATTTTAACTTTTTAGCGCATTCGGCAGGATAGTCCCATAACAGTTCAATTTCTTCCATTTTCGAATGCTTTAGTCCAAAAGCAAAAGGGGCCGTGTTTAAGTACGATATTGCTGAGATTTTTATCATTTTTAGTTATTATAATGAACTTCTTTTTGCAAAGCAAGGTTAAAATAATTGCGAGTGTGGGATGGTTCGAACTGGTATTAAATAATTGTGTGTAAACGAACTAAACCGCCAGTAATGCTAAAAGTTATCAATACCTTACTTATGCGTAAAATTAGTAAACTCATTTTTATTCTGAAAGTTTAGTAAATTTGAAGAAAAATTTAATATTCGAATAATGTCTTTAACACCTTTAAGCGCCGTTTCGCCAATCGATGGTCGATATTTTGAGAAAACTAATGGATTAAGCGGATACTTTTCCGAATATGCCTTAATTCGTTACAGATTATGGGTTGAAGTTGAATACTTTATAGCACTTTGTGAAATTCCGTTACCCCAATTACAGGGATTTAATTCCGATAATTTTGAAAAGTTACGGGATATATACAGGAATTGCACACTCGAAAATGCCGCTAGGGTTAAGGATATTGAGCGGACAACCAACCATGATGTAAAAGCCGTTGAGTATTTCATAAAGGAACAATTCGATAGGTTAGGTTTGTCGGATTTTAAGGAATTTGTTCACTTTGGCTTGACTTCACAGGATATTAATAATACTGCGTTTCCTGCAATGATTAGGGATGCCGTGGCGAACGAAATAGTTCCGGCTATTAAAAACATTACCGATAAGTTAAAAGAGTTATCCTTGGAGTGGAACGATATTCCTATGTTGGCTCGTACTCATGGGCAACCGGCTTCACCAACCCGCTTAGGTAAGGAAATTAGGGTTTTTACTGAAAGGGTAGAAGCACAACTTTCCCAACTTTCAACGATTCCCTACTCTGCAAAGTTTGGAGGGGCAACGGGAAATTTCAATGCACACGCGGTTGCTTATCCCGAAATTAATTGGGTTGATTTTGCCAATAACTTTGTGAACAGTACGTTGAAGCTTAATCGTTCTCAAACTACTACTCAAATAGAACATTACGATAATGCTGCTGCCTTGTTCGATGTTTTTAAGCGAATTAACACCATCTTCATCGATTTTTGCAGGGATGCTTGGATGTACATATCAATGGAATACTTTAAGCAGCAAATAAAAAAGGGTGAAGTTGGCTCTTCGGCAATGCCGCATAAAGTAAATCCTATTGACTTTGAAAATGCTGAAGGTAACCTTGGAATGGCTAATGCAATATTTGAGCATTTATCGTCGAAGTTACCAATTTCGAGGCTTCAGCGCGATTTAACCGATTCTACGGTTATTCGCAATGTTGGTGTTCCTTTTGCCCATACACTTATTGCCTTAAAATCGATAGAAAAAGGGGTAGGCAAGCTTATTGTGAATGTCGATGCTATTAATAACGACCTTATAAAAAATTGGATTGTTATTGCCGAAGGCATACAAACAATATTGCGACGCGAAGGTTATCCTAATCCTTACGAGAAGTTAAAAGAATTAACCAGAACCAATAAATCGGTAACTCAGGACGATTTTATGCAGTTTATAGATCAACTTGATGTAAAACCAAGCGTAAAGGACGAACTAAAAAAACTTACACCTTTTAATTACACTGGTTTAAAATAATTTTAGCATATTCGCAAACTCAAATAATTTAAGCAATTCAATAACGATACTTATCTGAATCGAAAAACGAATGAAAAATTTTTCCAAACTACTTAAATTCATTATACCATATAAGTGGCATGTTGCGGTTAATGTTTTTAGTAATATAGTAGCCGCACTGTTCTCTTTGTTCTCTTTGGCAATGCTAATTCCGTTTATGCAGATTTTGTTTGGAACCGTGCCTATGATCGACGTTAAGCCGGAATTTACATTCAGTACAAAAGCGGTTGTTGCTAACTTAAATTACTTTTTAAGTGAAATGATTCGAAATCACGATAAGACTACTGCGTTGATTTTTGTGATTATGCTTGTACTTATTGCGTCGTTTTTAAAGAATTTGTTCACATATATATCATTGTACTATTTAGCCCCAATTAGAACTGGCGTTCTCAGGGATATTAGGAATACATTGTATCGAAAAGTTGTAGAGTTACCCATTGGATATTATACCGAAGAGAAGAAGGGCGATGTTATTAGTAAAATGACCAATGATGTAAATGAAATTGAAGTTTCCATAATTCGTTCGCTGGAGATGTTCTTCCGCGATCCAATAATTATACTTATCCACCTTGCAGGGTTAATATACATTAGCCCGCAGTTAACCCTTTTTGTTTTGTTGCTTTTGCCTATTACAGGGGGAATTATTGGAAGGGTTGGAAAATCGTTGCGGAAAACATCGTTTAAGGGCCAACGGAAAATGGGTGCAATCCTTACTCTAATAGAAGAAACGTTAGGTGGATTGCGAGTTATAAAAGCTTTTAATGCCGAAAAAAAGGTTATTCAACGTTTCGAGAGTGTTAACAGTTTTTACTCAACGCTTATGCGTAACATGTGGCGTCGTAGAGATTTGGCCACTCCGTTAAGTGAGTTTTTGGGAACCATTGTAGTCGCCTTGGTGCTTTGGTATGGTGGACGATTAATTTTTACAGGGAAAGGGAACCTAGGACCGGAGTCGTTAATTGCGTACATTAGTATTTTCTACATGATTATTAATCCTGCCAAGTCTTTTTCAAATGCGTACTACAATATATTAAAGGGTATGGCTTCAGCCGATAGAATAGATTCTATTTTGTCTGCTGAAAATCCAATTAAAGAGAAAGATGGAGCTATTAAGTTAGATAGTTTTAATCATAGCATCGAATATCGCAATGTAAGTTTCAAATATCAGGATGAAGTGGTTTTAAAGGATGTAAACCTGACTATCGAAAAGGGAAAGACGGTTGCATTGGTTGGACAGTCTGGTTCCGGAAAAAGTACAATGGTCGATTTACTGCCACGATACTGGGATGTAATTGATGGCGAAATTTTAATTGATGGTATTAATGTTAAGGATTGCGATTTGGTTAGTTTGCGGAATTTAATGGGAAATGTAAATCAGGAGCCAATTCTTTTTAACGATAACTTCTACAATAACATAACGTTTGGAGTGGAAAATACCACCGAGGCCAATGTTATTGCGGCTGCAAAAATTGCCAATGCTCACGATTTTATTATGGCTACTCCTAATCAGTATTATACCAATATCGGCGATAGAGGAAGTAAATTGTCCGGAGGACAGCGCCAACGAATAAGCATTGCACGTGCAATACTGAAAAACCCTCCAATAATGATTTTGGATGAAGCAACTAGCGCTCTTGATACCGAATCGGAAAAACTTGTGCAGGAGGCCATCGAAAATTTAATGAAGAACAGAACCTCATTGGTTATAGCACACCGTTTGTCAACCATACGCAATGCCGATTTAATTTGTGTTTTACACGAGGGGCAAATTGTTGAGCGTGGACGACACGAGGAGTTACTTAAACTTAACGGATACTATGCAAGGTTGCATAATTTGCAATTAAAGTAGAAGAACTTGTTTCATACGAATATGAAAAGCCATCAGAAATGATGGCTTTTTCTTTTATGATAAGGAAGTAATGTTCTGTGGTATGTATTCAAAAATAAAAAGCGAAGTCTAACTGACTTCGCTTTGCGGAGAAAGAGGGATTCGAACCCTCGGACCCAGTTACCCGGATCAACGGTTTTCGAGACCGCCCCGTTCGACCACTCCGGCATCTCTCCAAATGGTTTGCAAAAATAACTACTTTAATTTTACTATACAAGATGCAACAACGCTTTTCAATAAATATTATTTTTGTATGATAAAATGAACATATATACAAGTGTTGTTGTTTCTTTTACTATAAAACAGGTAAAAAATGATAAAGTTGCTTAAAAACAAGAAATTCTGGCTTCCCGCTGTTGGTGTACTGGTTGGAGGTACACTCGGTTTTTTATACTATTTTTTTATAGGGTGCTCGTCAGGCAGTTGTCCTATAACTGGTTCTCCTGTAGGGAGTATAATTTTTGGTTCATTAATAGGTTTATTACTTACCGTTAAATAGCCGATGGTTTAATCCGATTTTTTAATCAGGGTTTGTTGTACAATACGGTAAAAGTAATTTTATAGACGTTTGGGTAAAAAAGAGTTGTACTATTTGTACAACTCTTTTTGCAGCATTTAAAGTTTTCTTCCTATATAAAAAGCATATCCATAAAACTCTTTATACTTGTAGTATAATTGGGCTTCGTGTTGTTGATACGCGACAAATTCTTCCGCCATTTTATTTCCGACGTATTTCTTTAGAAATATTTTTTGTGCAGAAATTTGCGGAGTATAAAAGTGGTTTGTCCAGCAGTTCTCAGGGAGTATAAAGGTAGCAACAGGAATAAACCCTGCATTTTGCATTTGGCTGATTTTATTCGGAATAGTATCTATTTCAGGATAGGCTTCTTGCCAAAAGTTATTAATTTCTTCGGGGCGTTTGTTGGTAAACCATGATGCTTCGGTAACGGCAAGGTAACCGCCTGGTTTCAAAAATCTTTTCCATTTGTTTAAACCCTGCACAAAACCAATGTTATATATTGCGCCCTCCGACCATATTAAGTCCAACTCTTCATCCTGAAAAGACAAATTATCCATGGAACCAGTTTCTCCTTTTACTCTGTCCTGAAGATTTAATTTAGTGGCATTTTGGTTGAATAAATCAATAAATGTAGAAAATATGTCAACTCCTGTAATATGACCCGGAGCATGTTGTGCCAGCACCATTGTTTGGCCCCCTGTTCCGCATCCAATATCGGCAATTCGCGATTTGTCGGTAAGGTTATCAATAAAACTTAATGCTTTAACTGTTACTTCGGGACTACCGGGCCCTTGACGTTCGATGCTTGAAAAGTATTCGCAGATTAGATTAAAATCGAATTCATGAATAGTTTTATTTTCGTTGTTCATGGCGTTTAATTTTTGTTTGAGACGTAAATCATTAGATAAGTCTCTTATAGTATTCAATACAATAAAAATAAATACTCCGGTATGAATATACCTGAGTTTAATTATAGGAGGATAACCTTAGCACGGAACTTAGCCAAGGTTATTTACTTTACCGAATCCGATTTGAATTTGTACATCCAAAGTTTTTAGTTCAACAAAGATAAAAATTTTCCATTAGAAATTATCCATTTAGTAAGGGATAGATTGTATGTAGTATGATGGTTGCTAAATTATTGGTATAAATAAAAAAAGCGAAATCATTCGATTTCGCTTGGCGGAGAAAGAGGGATTCGAACCCCCGGTTCGCTTACGCGAACAACGGTTTTCAAGACCGCCGCATTCGACCACTCTGCCATTTCTCCGTCGGCAAAAGTATATTGTTTTTTCATATTACCAAAACATGTCAAAAATTTTTCTTTAAACTATTGCTTAATATCTAAAAAAATCAATAATTTAGCATTGAGTAAAAATTTTTTTTTTAAAGAACCACTAAAAATGGCTGTTATGACAAAAAATATTGTGAAAAAACTTGCTTTTATTGATAAATGCAATAATTTTGTCTTTGATAGTCAACTAACTATTTCTAACCCTAAAAATTATCAATTATGAACAAAGCTCAATTAATTGACGCAATTGCAGCTGAAGCTAAGATTACAAAGGCTGATGCAAAGAAAGCATTAGACGCTTTCATCAAGTCTACAGGTACAGCTCTTAAAAAAGGTGACCGTGTAGCTCTTGTAGGTTTTGGTTCATTTTCGGTAGCTAAAAGAAATGCTCGCACCGGACGTAACCCTCAAACTGGCAAGCCTATCAATATCAAGGCTAAAAAGGTTGTTAAGTTTAAAGCTGGTAGCGAACTCAACGGTAAAGTTCAATAAGTTTTTAAACTTATTTAAGGAAGGAGGGCTAGTAGTCCTCCTTTTTGTTTATTTTAGCATGTATGATAAATGTGCTAAATGATATTGAAAGTAGCATAAGGGGAGAGTTGATTGCTTACCTTTCTGGGTTTACGCTAGAGCGTAGGTACAACCAATTCGTTAAAGTTCTAAACAACCGTACAAGGTATATTTCCGTTGTTTTGGAAAATGTTTATCAGCCACAAAATGCCAGTGCCGTTTTGCGTTCGTGCGATTGTCATGGTGTTCAGGATATTCATATAATCGAGAAGGATAATTCATTTTTAGTTGATCCCAATATTGATATGGGATCGTCCAAGTGGCTTACGTTGCATCGGTATAGTTCCGATACGGCAGGTGTATTGCGAGTTATAAAATCAAGGGGGTATAGGATTGTTGCTACTTCTCCGCACAAGTGTGATGTTGATATTCGGGGGTTAGATTTAGGAAGGGGACCTATAGCACTTGTGTTTGGAACAGAGTTAACCGGTTTATCCGAAGAAGCGTTAAGTATGGCCGACGAATATGTAACCATTCCGATGTTTGGCTTTACCGAAAGTTTTAACATATCGGTTTCTGTTGCTTTATGCTTATACGAACTTACGCATCGATTAAGGAAGTCGAATATTCAGTATGGGTTAACCATTGAGGAGCAGGAGCAGATATTATTAACATGGTTAAGGTCAAGCATTCGGAATTCCGACTTAATAATTAAACGTTTTATTGCTGAGTATGGTAAAAAAGTATAAATTTGTATTCTAGTGGATAACTAATTAATTGCAAATGAACTGCATACTTATTGATGACGACGAAATG
This sequence comes from Bacteroidales bacterium, assembly GCA_020636845.1. Lineage (GTDB taxonomy): Bacteria > Bacteroidota > Bacteroidia > Bacteroidales > Tenuifilaceae > JACJXD01. The sequence continues at coordinate 49,183 of JACJXD010000011.1, forward strand.
TCAAGAAGAGTAATAGAGGAGTATGCCTCTAAGGTTGATTTCGTAAATATTTTAAACTCGTTTTCAAACCCGGTAGATGCTCTTAATTTCGTTCGAAATAACCCCGATAATGTAAACTTGATATTTCTTGATATAGAAATGCCAGAAATGAACGGGATGGAATTTTTGGAAGCTACAACCAACTCACCCCAAGTAATCATTATTTCGTCGAAGGACAAGTATGCCCTAAAAGCGTTCGATTACAGTGTTACCGATTACTTACTAAAACCGGTTATGTTCCCCCGCTTTTTTAAAGCGGTTAGCAAGGCATACGAAAAGTTCAATAAGCAGCGGTCGGCTAGCGATTTGGATAAGGAAATTTTTGTTAAGAAAAACAATACGCTTATTCGAATTAAGTATGGCGATATACTGTGGGTAGAAGCGTTGGAAAATTACATTGTAATAAACACACCCAACGAACGGTTTACCATTCATTTAACGATGAAGTCTATCGAAAATCAACTGCCCATTGAGAAATTCAAGAGAATTCATCGTTCCTATATTGTAAACATTAGTAGAATTGAGAGCATAGAAGATAATTCGGTAGTAATTAGGACTAATGAAGGGCGAAAAATTATACCGATTGGAAAATCTTATCGCGATAAACTGTTGAATGAATTGAATTTGTTAAATAAGTAGAGATGGGATTAAGGCAGCAATTTTTAAATCATGTTGCCCAAACATCAGAGTCCCCTTTAATGCTGGAAATAGAGAAGGCAGAAGGGGTTTTTCTTTTTGGGCCAAATAATAAAAAGTATTTCGATTTAATTTCAGGGGTTTCTGTCAGCAATGTTGGACATGGTAACCCAAAGGTGATTGAAGCCATAAAAAATCAGGTTGATAGTTATACCCACTTAATGGTTTATGGCGAAATAGTACAAAAGCCTCAAGTTGAATTAGCGGTAAAGTTGAAGAGTTTACTGCCCGACACTTTGGATTCTACCTATTTTGTAAATTCAGGGAGCGAAGCTATTGAAGGTGCCATAAAGTTGGCAAAACGATACACCGGACGAAGCGGGATGGTTGCATTTATAAATGCTTACCACGGAAGTTCTATTGGTGCGCTAAGCGTGATGGGTTGCGAGGAGCAAAAACGGTCATATCGACCTTTAATGCCTGGAGTTACTCATATCAACTTTAATAATTTTGACGATTTATCCTTGATAACAGAGGAAACGGCGGGCGTAATTATTGAACCTATTCAAGGCGAAGGAGGAATTAGAATTGCACAGTACGATTATTTGCAGGAGTTGCGTAAACGTTGTAACGAAGTGGGCGCATTGCTTATTTTCGATGAAGTTCAAACTGGCTTGGGTAGAACAGGTAAAATGTTTGCCTTGGAGCATTATAATGTAGTTCCCGATATTCTTGTTTTAGCAAAAGCGTTGGGAGGAGGAATGCCGTTGGGAGCGTTTATTGCTTCGAAAAACGTTATGAGTTCGTTTTGCACCGATCCCGTTCTTGGGCACATAACAACCTTTGGAGGGCATCCTGTATCGTGTGCAGCCTCGCTTGCTGCCATAAAGGTGTTGGAGGATGAGCATTTAATTGAAGCGGTAAACCGAAAGGAGCAAATTTTTAGAAAAGCGTTGGAAGGGCACAAACTTGTTAAGGAAATTCGTTCAAAAGGATTGATAATGGCTATAGAGTTGGGTTCGGCCGATAAGGTTAATGCCATTCTTCGGTTAGGTTTGGAAAGGGGTTTTTTGTTGGATTATTTCTTGTTTTGCGATTCGGCTTTTCGTATTGCTCCGCCATTAACAATAACGGACGAAGAGTGTGAAGTGGCTTCGCAGTTACTTTTGGATGGATTAGATACCATAGCAAAATGAGTAGGCATTTAATATTTGTTTTATGTGGTTGTTTGTTGGGTTTTTCGGGTTTTGCTCAGCAAAACAATAACGACTTGGTTCAATCCGAAAAAGAACTATCGCTGTTACTTAATAATATTGTTGCATCGCAATCGGTAAGTAAGTCCGATTCCCTTAACGATATTTTTACCAAGGAGTTTAAAAAGGCTTTAAGCATTGACGGTGCGTTAAAATATCCGTTTGATTCGCTTAAGCAGGTAGGAAAACTTTTTTCGCCCGATAGCAACTTGCGAATTTTTACGTGGAATATTCCACAAGCCGGAGGCTTACAATGCTATTACGGATTTGTTTTGGTTCGTACACAAACCGGGGTTGTTTTACATCAGTTAACCGATAGCCGGTCGGATAAGTCGATAGATGTTCATCATGCACAACTTTCTGACGATAAATGGTTAGGTGCATTATACTATAATTTAATTAGTGTTGAGGGTGAAGGTTACTACATCCTTTTTGGATATGATTACAATAATTTGTTTAGTTCAAAAAAAATTATCGAGGTTTTAAGCGTTAAACCCGATGGGAATATATCGTTTGGATTACCTGTTTTTAGCGTTGACAATAAGTATGTACTATCGCGGATTGTGTTTGAATTTAATGTCCAATCGAGGTTTACTTTGCAATATTTGGGTGATGATAAAATGATCATATTCGATCATCTTTCGCCTATAAAATCGGAATTCGCTGGAGATCCTCAATTTTATGGTCCCGATGGTTCGTTCGATGGTTTTAAATTTGAAAAAGGGAAATGGACTTATGTTCGTGATTTGGATTTGCGAAATCCTCAACGCGATAAGCCAAAACCGGTACAAGCCCCTGAAACGGACAAAGAGCCCGGTTTTTTATACAAACCTATGAAAGTATTAAAGTAGCCAAGTTCAATGTAAGTGTCATTATATGTGAATGTAGCATGAGCGCATGCTCTTATGTTGAACAACGGTTAAAGACATATTTCTAATCTAAACTTAAAAACTAATCGTATGAGAAAACTATTAATTTCAGTATTTATGATTGGATTGTATGGTGTACTACTAAGTGGATGTGATGCAAACAAGCAACAAAAGGAAGATTCCTTTAAATGGCAAATCGATCAGTTTGCCGATTTGCGGATAATGCGTTACCAAATTCCGGAATTTGATTCTCTCTCTCCACAGGAAAGGGTGTTGGTTTACTACCTTAGCGAGGCTGCTAAGTGTGGTAGGGATATTATTTGGGATCAAAACTACAAGTATAACTTAACCGTTCGTAATGTGTTGGAGGGTATTTATAAGGGATACAAAGGCGATAGAAATTCGGAAGATTGGAACAAATTTGTGGTTTACCTTAAACGGGTTTGGTTTTCAAATGGTATTCATCATCACTATTCTACCGACAAAATTATGCCTAATTTTTCGGAGGAATACTTTGCAGAGTTAGTAAAGAGTACTCCGGAAGAAAATTTCTCGAAAGAATTAGGTGGAAGCGATGAGATTTTAAAGAACGTTTCGCCTATAATTTTCGACCCCAAAATTGCTCCTAAAAGAGTAAACCAAGTAGCAGGAGAGGATTTAGTTGCTACATCGGCTTGCAACTATTACGAGGGAGTAAGCCAGGCCGAAGCAGAAGCATTTTATAGTAAGATGATGAATCCTAACGACCCTGCACCTATTTCTTACGGGTTGAATTCTAAGTTGGTTAAGAAAGATGGCGTAGTTAAGGAAAAGGTTTGGAAGGAAGACGGAATGTATGGTTCTGCCATTCAGCACATAGTTTATTGGCTTCAGAAAGCCGTAGGTGTTGCCGAAAACGAAACGCAACGGAAAACCATCGAAGCGCTTATTGATTACTACAAGTCGGGCGATCTGAAAACATTTGATGAATACAATATCCTTTGGGTTGGCGATTTAATCTCCCGGGTCGATTTTGTTAATGGATTTATTGAAAATTACGGTGATCCTTTGGGATATAAGGCCAGTTGGGAATCGGTAGTCGATTTTAAAAATGTTGAAGCAACACGCCGTGCCGAGATTATCAGCAAGAATGCTCAGTGGTTCGAGGATCATTCGCCTGTCGATAGTCAGTTTAAGAAAAAGGAGGTAAAGGGTGTATCGGCTAAGGTTATTACTGTTGCACAGTTAGGTGGCGATTGCTATCCTTCAACTCCAATTGGTATTAACCTGCCAAATGCCGATTGGATTCGTAAGGAGCACGGGTCAAAATCGGTAACTATGGATAATATTACCTACGCTTACGATCAGGCAGCCCAAGGCAATGGTTTTATGGACGAATTTGCCTGGTCGAAGGAAGAGGTTGAAATGAATAATAAGTATGGTTACTTGGCAAGTTGTTTGCATACCGACTTGCACGAGTGTTTAGGCCATGGTTCCGGACAGTTGGCTCCCGGCGTAAAAGGCGATGAGTTGAAGAATTATGGTTCTACCTTGGAGGAGGCCCGTGCCGACTTATTCGCTTTGTATTACATTATGGATCCTAAAATGGTTGAATTGGGGCTGATGCCAAGCCTTGATGGCGGTAAGGTTGAGTATAGCAGTTATATTCGTAATGGCTTAATGGCTCAGCTAACACGCGTGGAACTGGGTAAGGATATTGAGGAAGCTCACATGCGTAACCGCCAATTGATTGCTGCTTGGTGTTACGATAATGGTAAGTCCGATAATGTTATAGAAAAAAAGGTTAGAGACGGTAAAACTTATTTTGTAGTGAACGATTTTGGTAAGTTACGCGAACTTTTTGGCACGTTGCTTAAGGAAATTCAAAGAATAAAATCTACTGGCGACTACGAAGCCGGTAAGGCTTTGGTTGAGAAGTATGCCGTGAAGGTTGATTACGATTTACACAAGGAAGTTCTCGACAGGTACAATAAGTTACATTTAGCGCCTTATGGAGGTTTTGTAAATCCGAGTATTGAGCCGGTTTTACAAGGCGATAGCGTAGTTGATGCTAAAGTTACCTATCCCGACGATTATGCAAAGCAGATGTTGGAGTATTCCGATAAATATTCGTTTTTACCGCTTATAAATTAAATGGTTACATAAATAAAAGGAGCCCTGTCGGAATATTTGGCAGGGCTTTTTTATTTAACCATTTCTATTATTAAGGTTCTTTAAGATTCGTTTTCCCAAACAAAATACAATTCGTTACGTAAACTTTTATCAGATTCGAGTATGGACTTTTTTATGTTTTATCATTTTTGTAATTTTATAAGCATTAGTTAAAGGTATGTGCCAATTTACTTACACATCGAAAAAGGTAAACGTATATGTGGTGGAGTATAGTCCGGAATATTTGAAGTTGCTTGAGAGTAACTTTAAATTACCGCTGAAGGTGAATTTTCGGAGTTTTGTTACGGGGGAGAAGTTTATAAATTTCATTACTGAGAGTAAGGAATGGAAACATCGACTGTCGGTGGCGTTTATTGGCTACAACTTTTTCGACGAGTACAATCGTACGTTGATGAATGGATTGGAGGTACTGGAATCGGTAAAAAAAATAGCGCCTTCAGTAGAGGTTGTTATGATGTCAAATCCCAATGAAGTGGAGTATGGCGGATATATAAAAAAAATGGGCGCTTACGATTATGTGCTTAAAGATGAAAATCTGGTAGATCGTGCAAAAAACTTCGTTTTAATGCTTTCGGGAAATTATGCCATTAGGGTATATAAAAAGAACGTTAAAGTTCTGTTAATCTTATGGATTATCAGTTTTGCCATTTTGCTTGCGGCAATTTTATACATATTCCTTTTTTAATTTCTATGCCAAATATTCAGTAATTCTGACCCAATGTCAGTTTTACCTATTTTGTTATCTTGCTGATAGTAAGGCAACTGTTAATGTTTTATGCCACTTAAATCCGTAATGAATGACATGGTACAGGTTTTGAAAGGGTTGTGGTTATAAGTTTAACTAAAATAAAATTGGCTATGCAAACTGGAAAAATCGGTGTAACTACTGAGAACATCTTCCCTATAATTAAAAAGTTTTTATACTCGGATCACGAAATATTTCTAAGGGAAATAATATCGAATGCTGTTGATGCCACTCAAAAAGTTAAAACACTTGCCTCGTTAGGTGAATTTAAGGGCGAGTTGGGCGATTTAACCATTAGGGTTAGCGTTGATAAAAAGAAAAAAACAATTACGGTTTCCGATAGCGGCGTGGGTATGACTGCCGACGAAATAGAAAAGTATATCAATCAGATAGCATTTTCGGGAGCAGAAGAGTTTTTGGGTAAGTATAAGGAACAGTCCAACGGAATAATTGGCCATTTTGGTTTGGGCTTTTACTCGGCGTTTATGGTTAGCGATAACGTCGAAATTATAACCCGTTCGTGGCGCGACGATGCTAAGGCGGTAAAGTGGTCGTGCGATGGAACTCCGGAGTACAAAATTGAAGATGCACAACGCGACAGCCGTGGAACCGATATTATTCTTCATATCAGCGACGATTCTAAGGAGTTTTTAGAGGATACAAAGGTTGATGAGTTGTTGAAGAAATACTGTCGTTTTCTTCCTATATCCATTGCTTTTGGAACTGAAAAGGAGTGGAAGGATGGTAAGGAAATCGATACCGGAAAGGACAAAATAATCAACGATACCAATCCGCTTTGGACGCGCAAACCTGCCGATTTAAAGGAGGAGGATTACTTAACCTTTTACCACGATTTATATCCCGCATCGGAGGATCCTTTGTTTTACATTCATTTAAATGTCGATTATCCTTTCAACTTAACGGGTATTTTGTACTTTCCGCGTATTAAAACCAACTTCGATATTCAGAAAAACAAGATACAGCTTTACTGCAATCAGGTTTTTGTTACCGATTCGGTAGAGGGTATTGTTCCGGAATTCCTGACACTTTTGCATGGTGTAATCGATTCTCCGGATATTCCGCTTAACGTTTCGCGTAGTTACCTGCAAAGCGACTCGAATGTTAAGAAAATTTCGGCGCATATAACCAAGAAGGTTGCCGATAGGCTTCAGGATATATTTAAGACCGACAGGGAACAGTTCGAGAAGAAGTGGGACGATTTGAAGTTGTTCATCAACTTTGGTATGATTACCGATGAGAAATTCTACGAACGTGCCGAAAAGTTTGCCTTGTTGAAGAATGTTGACGGCAAATACTTCACATTCGAGGAGTATGAAAAGCTTGTAAAGGATAACCAAACGGATAAGAATAAGACCTTAATTTACCTTTATGCCAGCGATAAGGTTGAACAGCACAGCTATATAGAAGCGGCTAAAAATCGTGGTTACGACGTGCTGATAATGGACGGGCAGCTCGATCCGCATGTAATAAATGCGTTGGAAAGCAAGTTGAAGGATACCCGTTTTGCCCGTGTTGACTCCGATGTAGTTGACAAGTTAATTGTTAAGGAGGATAGGAAAGAGGTTGATTTGTCGAACGAGCAGCAATCCGATTTGCGGTCGGTTTTCGAAGGCGCTTTACCGTCCGAGGATCATTACTGGGTTTCGTTCGAAGATTTGGGCGAAAACGCAAATCCTGTGGTAATAACCCGTTCCGAGTTTATGCGTCGTATGAAGGATATGGCAGCCATGAGCCCAACTGCAGGCTTTTACGGCAATATGCCCGACAGCAACAACTTGGTGGTAAACGTTGCCCATCCGCTTGTTAAAACAATACTAAAGGCAAAGAACGATACGCTGAGCGGCAAGTTGAACGAGGTTAACGAAAAAATAAAGCCCGTTAAGGCAAAGTTGGACGAGCTGGAAAAGGCGTTAAAGGATAAGAAGGAGGAGGAAATCCCTCAAACCGATAAGGATGCCAAGGACGAAAACCAAAAGCAACTCGAAGGTCTGGAAGGCGAGAAGAGCACAATCCTTAAGGGTTTTGGAAAGGATTACAAGCTGGTTAAGCAGCTTATCGATTTAGCCTTACTGGCAAACAATATGCTTAAGGGCGAAGATTTAAGTAAATTTGTAAAGCGTAGCTTGGAGCTCATTAAACCCGAGTAATTTTTTAGCGCTTTATAGTAAGTAACTTATTGTAAACCCTTTTAGGACGTTAAAGCCTAGAAGGGTTTTTCATTTTTATTTGTTGATGCGGAGAGATTCCTCTACTACGCTTGGAATAACAAAAAAGCATTGTTCGAGTAATTTATCTGCTCGTTGAACTTGCACGGACTTGGTTCGTTGGGTTCATCTGCCGTTTCCACTGCTTGCACGGTTTGCAATTCGTGAAAAGTCTTACAGTTTCGGTTTTTGTAATTCGTGCGTTAAGGTTTTTAAATAAAACTTACCGTTATGCTTAAAGTGTCTTCTTTTTCTGCTACACCCGTATTCTTATCTTTTGTCCTATTCTCAACGTAGCCTTCGGGTTTATGCTGTTTAGGGCGCAAATTCCATCGACAGTTGTACCATACCGCTTGGCCAGAGAGTATAGCGTATCCTTTCGTTTAATTGTGTAAACCACCTCCTCGTTCAGCGGGTGTTTGGGGTTTCCAGCGTTTAGCGTGTAGTTGCTATCGTAATTCGGTACGGAATCGGGCATAGCAACATCGTTAACTTTCTCAGGCTCTAATGTAGGTATGTTCTTAGCAAGGACAAGTTGATTTTTAAAGTCGAAAAGTTTCTCGGCATCAAGGGCAATATGTTTAACCCGAAATTCAAAATGAAGGTGGGTGGTGGTGGCTCTTCCTGTTCGGCCTCCCAACCCAACCGTAGAGCCGGCAGCAACCGTATTGCCAACCTTAACAAGGATTTTGCTTAGGTGGGCGTAGTATGTTTCAACAAGAGAATCGTTTTTTAGTACCACCAGCAAACCGTAGCCGTAGTACTTCGATGCTCGTGTAACAATCCCTGCAAATGCGGCTCGAACGGTGTCGCCCAGTTGTAGTTTAATGTCGGTTCCTGCATGGAATCGGCCATGACGTGGTCCAAAGTGGCTGATTACCTTACCCCTGAACGGACTGCAAAATTGGCCAAGATCGGCAAGCGTTTGTGGACTGTTGTTTTGTAATATCGAATCGCGACAAGTATAAAGGTGGTTGCTTGGCTTTGGCATGGTGTCGATTTGCGAAATCGAACAAATGGGTATCAACAAAAAAGCGGATACCATACGGAAAAAAATCTTACTCATGTAATATTACCGCTAAAAAGTTCGGAAATGTACCCAATCGCGCAATATTTAGCAAGTTTAACGGGAACAACTTGGGTGTAGGTGGTCTGTTGTTAGGCTTATTTAAGGGTTTAGCGGTATAAAAATAAGATTTCTCGGCTACGCTCGAAATAACAAAAAGATGCCATTTGCACTGCTTTACAACTTGCGCCGATTTGCAATCCGTGCATAAAAGAATATTACAGCCTTGGTTGTATAATTCCTGTGCAAGCGCCAATAATTTTAGTAAAAATTTATAATAGGATTATTTTTTTCATTTAACTAAAAAACAATTTTTTTAGAAGAAAGTGTTAGGGCGCAACTATTAAATTTTTCTGTGGGTATTGAACAATTTATCCCGTTTGCTTATTTTTATAAATAAAGCATGGCTTATGGAACGGGAAATTCTTAGTACCAAGCGTAAAGCGTTGCTGCTTAACCTGGACACAACCAAGTATGGCACAATTGCCGAAATAGGCGGAGGGCAGGAAGTGGCACGCGCTTTTTTTCAGGTGGGCGGTGCCTCCGGAACGGTTGCCAAAACCATTTCGGCATACGATAAAATTTTTAGCGATTACCTGTACAGCAATGGCGATAAGGGTCGGTACGTATGTCTTACCCGACTGGAGCAGATGCTTGGTAAGGAGTACGATGAGCTGGCTCAGGTACTCGAGGCGAAACGTCAGGACAACAGGCGTTTCTTTGCTTTTGCCGATACCGTTGAAACGTTAAACTTCCGAAAGGATAATCAGGGGCACGGATGGCTGGGTGTTCGGTTCGAGTTGAGTAAGCCCGGTGTGCCCAACGAGGTGGTAATTCATGTAAGGCTGTTGGAGAACGATGGGGTGTTACAGCAATATACGCTGGGAGCGCTGGGGGTTAACCTTATTTATGCCTGCTACTACTTTTACGGTAAACCGAACGTTTTTTTGCAGTCGCTGCTCGATAACTTATCGTCGGATAGGGTCGAGATTACAATGGCGCGGATGAGTGGCCCCGATTTGGACTATGTGGATAACCGCTTGCTTGGGGTGCAGCTGGTGAAGAACGGGATGACCCCGGCTATCTTTTTCGATAGGAACGGGAAGGTTCAGGAGCCGGATGATATGCTCTACAAAAAGAATGTGCTGCTGCTTCGCGGGCGTTTCAGACCAATAACCTATGTGGGTTTCGATATACTTAAATCATCCTATGCCCATTTTAAAAAGAACGCCGGTTTTACTACCGGGAATACCCTTCAGATTTGCGAAATTACGCTTAACAACCTGCTGGAAGAGGGCGAGTTGAACGAGCGCGATTTTCTGGATAGGGTGGATTTGCTGAACGGAATGGGACAAAATGTTCTCATATCCAACTTTAGGGAGTTCTACCGGTTGGTAGAGTATTTTGGACGGTTTAAGCATAACAATTTACGAATTGCCATGGGCGTTCCAACCTTTGTGAAGGTTATGGATAAGATTTACTACAAGGACTTGCCAGGCGGATTGCTCGAGGCGGTAGGCAAGATGTTTCCCGCCCGAACAAAGTTTTACATATACCCGGCGTTGAACAGAATTTCGAATAGGGTAATGACAACGCACGATATAACCCTGCCTCCCGATGTAATCCATATTTACAACTATCTTACGGAAAACGGTTTAATTGTGAATTTGCCCAGCGTAAAGCGCGAGTGGCTGCATATAACTTCCAACCATGTGCTGCAGTTGCTTCAGGAAAATAATGCCGATTGGGAAAAGATGGTGCCAAAGTATGTAATTCGAAACATTAAGTCGAAGCATCTTTTCGGATACCCGGGGTAACGATGGATGCTTCTAGTACTTTGTTTGTATATGTCTTATTCTAATAATTTAAGACTGTAAACTGATGACAGGCAAATAATCGAAAATCTCAAAAACAACCAAGGCTGTCGTATTCGGCAGCCTTGCTTGTTTAAAACCGTGTTTAAATGCAACAGTATTAGACTATTTAAACTCTTCCTGTTCGAAGGCCAGTTTCATAACTTTTACAACTTTGCCTTCGTTGTCTTTAATAGGAATGTAAGTTTCCAGCAATTCAATGTTTCGTGAGTTGATGGTAATTGTCGATTTCACCTTACGGGTTAAACCGGATTTTAGTCCATCCCAGAAATTGCCGTATTCTTTCTTTTGAACATCATTCAAAACCAAGTTATCGGAGTGATGTCCACCAATAATTTGTTCGCGGGCAATGCCTACCATTTTAATAAATGCGTCGTTAACGTTTATAATGTTTCCACCTAAATCGTATTCTACAACGTAAGCGCTGTTATGAATGGATGTCATGAACTTTTCTATTTCGCCCGATTTGCGCTCCACCTCTTCTTGGGTAGCTTGTAACTCTTCCATATTTTGGCGCATTTCCTCTTCCTGAGCTTTCATTTCTTCGGCTTGCATTTGCGATTGTTCCAAAAGCATTTTGGTACGCGCATTTACCTTAACGGATAGAATTGTAGAGGCGATACTTTCGGCAATCTTTTCGATAAAATCAACTTCATGGTTGTCAAGAACCTTAAACGAAGCCATTTCGATAACGCCCAAAACATTGTCTTCATGTTTTAGTGGAACCAAAATTACACAGCGAGGATTTGCTTCACCAAGTCCCGAGGTTATATTTACGTAATCGTCGGGAACATCGGTCATAAATATTGTTTCCTTTTCCAATGCACAGGCGCCAACCAGCCCTTCGCCCTTTTCCAGTTGTTTGGTTATGTACTTTTTCCTATCCCATGCAAATGCCGAAATCAACTCGAAATACTGGTGCGATTTATCTTCATCGTTCCACAAGAAGATTCCGCCCTGATTTGCTCCGACATATTTAACCAGTTCGGCGATGACTTTATCGCAAAGTTGTTGCAAATTGCTGTTGTTTTGCCTTAAAATTTCACCAAATTTAGCATGACCTTCGTTAGCCCAAGAGCGTTTCTGGTCTTCAACTTTTCGCTGTTCTTCTTCGCCAGCGGCCTGTTTAAGACTATCGCGCATGTGAATTAACGATTTTCCCAGAACATCTTTATCGCTAAGGAGTTCAAGGTACGAGGTGTAATTTCCTTTACCTATTTCGTTGGCAAAGTTGGTTTTATGGTTCAATCCTTCGATGGAAGTATTTAAGGCCAGCGACATTTCTTCTATTTCATCACCGGAATTGACTTTAACATTTAAATCGTCCGAAATTTCACCTTTGGCAATGAGTTTCAGAACGTTGGTTATTTTTTTAATTGGCTTTACAAGGTTGTTGGATACGAACAAAAGGACAATTACCATTATTAGAAGTCCCGAAATGCTGACAAGTAACGAAATCCAGATTGTTTTTTGTGCTTGGGCCGTAATAATGCTTAAAGGTGCGGATAAAACAAGCGCCCACGGAGTTTTGATTTTTCCGGCAATGATGGGAGCGTAGCAGATTAAAATTTTGTTTCCTGTAGAATCTGTTTTAATGTAGTTGAACTCTTTCCCTTTGGCTATGTGAGCAAGAATATTTTGCTCTTTTTCTTCTTCCGGAAACAGATCCGATACTTTTTTATAAATGTATTCCTTATTTGGGTGTGCCGCAATAATGCCGGTATTCGATACTAAATATGCATAACTTCCTTCGAAAGGCTTTATTTTGGTTATCATATCCTGTAAGTCGTCCAGCGTAACATCAATAGCAATACCTCCGGCAAATTCCTTATTTACGTAAACAGGTGAAGAGTAGGTAATCATTAATTTTTGTTCGGCTTTTCCTGCAGTGCCCTGATCGAGGTATGGTTCCCAAATAGATTCAATTCCATTTCTTTTAAACGCACCGTATATGGGAGGATCGCCATCCATACTTCTGTCTTCGTATAACCATTTTAGTTGGTTATTTTCCCGTAGTGTGGTTATACAAAATCTGCCGTAATCCTTGTCGTAACCCGGACGGAAATACTTATACTCCCAGCTATCCCAAATGGAATAAAAATCGGTATTTTCCCTTAAAACCGGCATGTACATTTCGGTAAAGAGTTTTTTCCATTCTTCAAAAGGCATGTCTTGATATACCGTAAATGCTTGGGATAGCGTGCGAACAAGCGATAAGTTCTTTTCGAAAACGCCCTCAACTTTACCAGCCGAAACCTTTGCCGAGAGTTCCGTTTTCGCAATAGCATCGTTGTATATGGTTTTTCTAGATGTTGTTAAAACATAACCCATCGAAACCATGTAAAGAACAACGGTTGTTCCTAAGATGTATATTAGTATTTTTTGCCTGATTTTGAGTCTTTTCTTCATATCGCTGGAATTTTGCAATAAACTTATAGTATTTTGGTTAATTATACAACGTTGCTTCTAAATATTTTCGAGTTAAAAGGCTGCTTATATTGGAATTTTTACTTTGAAGAAAATTTATATACTATATCATATACTGCCTGAAACTAAAACGAGGTTGTCTAAAAAGACAACCTCGTTTTAGTTTAGAATGAAAGATTTGCTCTTAAGTAGATGTTTATTCCTGGTTCAACGCTAATATCTCCTCTGTTTGTTGCAAGATGGTTTGTATATTTTCTATCGGTTACGTTATCGATACCGCCAAAAAGTTGCAGCTTAGTTGTACCAATGTTTATTTTGGTAGAACTTATAGCCAAGTCTAAGCGGGTATAACCGCCTGTTTCAACTTCACCCTCGGCGATCTTATCTTGTTTTGTTGCTCCAATTACAGTTATCTCTGCCGACCCAATTTTAGGAAATGTGTAACGGAGGCCTAATCGTCCGTTTAAAGGAGGAATTTGAGGAAGGTTTGTGTCCTCTTCCGTGTCCTTTCCTCTAACAAACGAACCTGTACCAAATAGTACAAAATTGGAGTAAAAGTTATACTGAAACCCGAAATCGAATCCGTAAAGTAGCGCTTTGCTAACATTTGCATTTATAAGGGCGGGTAACGTGTCGGTTGTACCGGCTGTGAGAGTATAAATAAACTCACCGGAAGTCTCAACTATCATATCGGAAATCCAATTTGCAAATGTTCCAAGTTGAAGGTTGAACTTGGGTTTCCAAATTTTCAATCCTAAATCGGCAGAGTAACCTTTTTCCGGTTTTAACGAGGGGTCGCCTAAGCGCACAAGGTTGCCAAGATCTATGTATTTAAATCTCTCTTCCAACGAAGGGGATCTGAAGGAACGTGCAACGTTAGCGGTTAAATCGACATCTTCGGAAAGTTTATAAATTGCTCCGGCATTTGCGCTCCACGAAAGACTGTTTTCGCTTCCTTTTTCGAATGTTATCCGTTGAGTTGCAGGCGAATTGTTTATAACATCATTGGTTATAATATAGTCAACGTCGTACCCTTGATCGTTTTTGACCCAAATGCCATCCATTCTGCCACCGGCTAGCAGCGTTAATTTATTGTTTAAGAGATGTGCTTCGTCCTGTACGAAAATTCCTGCGCTTTTGAAGTTAGAATTAGGAATAGGCGTTTCGCCACGTACCAGGTAGTTTGTTGCAAGAATATCTCCCGAAGGATTTAAAACATCCACGGTAATATATTTTTCACGACTGGTAGTTAACCAGCGTCCCCACATATCTGTACCGGCAATAAGCGTATTCGTGTTGGTTAATTTCCATGTGCTTTGCAGTTGAATACCGTGTGTTAGGTGTTTCCCTGTTGGGGTAATAAGTGTTGGGGTAACACGTTGAGTATTTCCATTAGGAAGAGTTGCCGTTGTTACCGTGTTGGGATTCATCTCCACATCACGCAGAATGTACTGTGTAAAATAGTTTAACTTTAACGATGTTAACTTTTCGGTTATATTCTTAATTTCATAGCTTAAGTTTAGCAGTTCACGTCCAATGTCGGAGTATGTAGCAGTTGCAGGTCCGGGGAATGCCGATCCGCCGGGTATTCCTACATCTGTTGACCAGTTACGTTGAAATTGAATTTTCAGGAGTTGATTTTTTGTCGGTTTTACGCCAACCTTTGCGGTAATATTATTTGTTTTAAACTGGCTGTTGGGTAAAATTCCTTCGGGAGTGCGAATGTCGTCGGCATTATTGTAAGTTCCGCTTAACCTAACGTACCAATCATTGGAACCTGTGCTTACATCGGCATGTTCGGAGTAAAGTTTATTGGCCGAGGCATAACCGGAAGTTATGTTGCCGGATATGTAAGGACTACTGGCAAAATGGCCGTCCTTGGTAATTATATTCACAATTCCGCCCATTGCTCCTGTTCCGTATAGCGACGATTGTGCGCCTTTCACAATTTCAACCCTGTCTATATCGTTTACATCTACCATGCTAAGCGAAGCCGTAAGATCGGTAGCCGTTTCAACCCTATCGCCATCAATTAGGGTAACCAGTCTATTTTCGCTTAATCCGCGAATATTGATGTTGGTAGCCCAAACGCCGTCGCTGCCCATTGCAATTCCCGGCTCTGTAGCCAAAACGTTGGAAAGCGTTAGCGACGATTGCTGCTGGTAGTCCTGTGATTCAACAACAACCAATGGTGTTGGAATTTGCTTCAACCTTCTGTTGACCCTAAAACTGGATACAACAATTTCGCCAAGCGGTATTTGCTGTTGCGAAAGGTTAAAATCCTTATTAGTATCTCCATCAACTTGAATGTTAAAGGAAATAGTGTTATATCCCAAAACCATAAGGGATACCTGATAATTACCGGAAGGAAGGCTTAGCGAGTATTCTCCTTTTGTGTTGGACACGGCATTAAAGGTTGAATTACTTGCCGAGCCGTTAGCAATGGCCTCAACAACTACGTTTTCAATAGTTTTTTGAGTTGAAGAATCGCGTACAACCCCTTGCAAACGAAATGTTTGCCCGTACGAAAATAGCGAAAATCCGACTGTGCAAACCACAGCCAAAAACCATGATTTATTCATTTTGATTGTTCTTTAAAAGTACCGATTTAACTTGAATTCCATTTATACGGCCTAGTTGACCGGTTAGCGATCCAATCTCATCGGTGGTCCCTTCAAGAACAAGAGAAATAATGCTCTGACCGTTGCTACGTGGCAGCCCTTGTCGTCCAATAATAATTTGGGAATGTTTCGAGATAATTTCGTTCATTAATTGAACGTTTTCTCGGGTCTCAATTTGAATTAGCGCGGTTCCAACTCTCTTTTCCATCAGAGTACCTCCGGATTAGATTTACTTAAATTAAACCTTGATAGGAAATTTTCCTGTCGCAGTATTTTATTTTTACAATGCAAATTTAAGGGTTTGTTTACACTCCCCAAATAAATATTGCTAAATTGATTTCGAAGAATGGGAAATGAGCATTTTGCCTTTTTATAAAATAAATTTGTGTTGTATGTTGAGCGAAGTTGATGTGTTTGATATACCCATCGACATATTCAGAATGGTACTTTTATATCGAACTTGAATTAATTTAAATTGTAATATTATTTGATTTAGGTAGTTTTGTGGTAATCTTAAAATTATGAAATACCCATGTAATGCAGATTGTGCAAGCGGAAATGAACAAAATATGGGAGTTCCTTCTGCTCAGTAAAAGAGCGTTAAGAGTGAAAATATAATATTTTGTACGGATGAAAAGGAAGATTTTTTTACTAATAGGTTTGGCTCTATTGTTTGTTCAATGCCATAACTCTAAAACTCCTAACGGGAGCGCATCGCACATAACCATCGCCACGCTTAAAGGTCCGTCATCTATGGGAATGATACAGATGATTGATAGCCTGAGCAGGTGCGAAAACCGTACTGTAGATGTACTTATTTTGAATGAACCGTTACAGGTTCGAAAAATGATGATTGAAGGTACTGCCGATTTTGCTGTTTTACCAACCACCTTGGCTGCAATAATGTATAACAAGGGTATCGACTACCAGTTGGTTGGGGTTCCGGTTTGGGGAACGCTTTCGCTGGTTGGTCGCGATTCTACCATTACTACTTGGAAACAGTTAAAGGGAAAGCGCATAAATGTTATGGAGAAGGGAATGACTCCCGATGTGCTATTTCGTTATCTGCTTATAAAAAATGGCGTTAACCCTGATGTTGATGTAACGCTCGATTATAGTTTTCCAACTCATATCGATTTGGCTAATGCAGTGGCAGCTGGGCAAGCCCAAATGGGGGTATTATCCGAACCTATGGCTAGTCAGGTAATGCTGCAGGTAAAGAGTGTTCATAGAATTTTCGACTTTAATCAGGAGTGGGCTAAGTTGCAAGGAATGCCAATAGCGCTGACAGCCTTTTTGGCCAAGCAAAGTTTTGCCAAAGAGAATCCTTCCGTTGTTGAGCAAATGTCGAAGAGTTACAAAACATCTTCGGAATGGGTGAACCAGCATCCCGACAGTGCTGCAAAATTGATGGTGAAGTACAATATTTTGCCAAACAGCAATGTGGCATTACATGCCATTCCGCGTTCGAATCTTAAATTCGTTCGTGCCAAAGGCATTCAAAAGCAAATAGAAGAATATTTGGGTGTTTTCTATCAGATGAACCCGGAGATTATAGGAGGCAAACTTCCCGATGAAAATTTCTATTACTAAAAGGCAAGGATATACTATTGCCGGTGTGCTATTTATGCTGATTGTGTGGAAATTGTTAGCCATACATTTCAACTCCGATTTTATTATACCGCATCCCGAAAAAACATTTGTAACTACAATAGGCCTTTTTACGGATAGTAATTTTGTCGCAATTATAGGTTCAACCATACTTAGGGGAATAGTAGGCTTTGTGTTATCGTGTATATTGGGGCTTGGCTTAGGAATTATTGCAGGAGTGAGTGCCAACTTTAATGCGTTTCTTCGGCCTATTTTGGTTACCATTCGGTCGGTTCCGGTTATTGCGTTAATATTACTGGCTCTTATTTGGCTTAACCCTAATTCTGTTCCTATTTTTATTGCTCTGCTAACAATGTTCCCTTTTATTTGCACCAATGTAATTGACGGAATAAATAGCGTTGATAAAGAGTTGGTGCAGATGGCTACTTTTTACAGGGTTAGCCGGTCGCGAATAGTCAGGGAAGTGTATATACCTGCAATAATGCCGTTTATAATTAGTGGAGCATCAAGCGCAATGGGCATTGGCTGGCGAGCCATAATAATAGGTGAAGTTTTAAGTCAGCCGCAATACGGAATTGGAACGGTAATGCAGGCAGCACAAACTTACTTGAAGGTTGACGTAGTAATTGCATGGACTATTGTTGCAGTGGTAATTAGTTACGTGTTCGAAAAAGTTATAAGGTGGAGCGAACATAAAATTGTAGTTTGGATTTAATATGAGTTTACAGGTAAAGGGTTTAAATAAGGAATACGAAGGGATGCTGTTGTACAGCAATTTCGGTATTGATTTTACCGAAGGGACAATTACTTGTATTTTAGGTCCGTCGGGGTGTGGAAAGACCACGCTGTTAAACATCATAGGGGGAACAGTAAAACCGGATAGTGGAACGTTGGTAGGGTTCGATAAAAAGGTTATTTCGTATATATTTCAGGAACCTCGATTGCTTCCTTGGAGAACGGTTGAGCAAAACATAGAATTTGTGCTGGGTAAAAATATTGCTTCTGCCGAGAAGAAGAAGATTGTAAGGCAGTTTATTCAACTGGTTGAACTGGATGGCTTCGAGAAGTATTATCCTTCGAAGTTGAGTGGTGGTATGCGTCAGAGGGTTTCTATAGCCCGGTCGTTTGCATATCCTTCGGATATTATTTTAATGGACGAAGCGTTAAAAGGGCTGGATGTAAAGTTGAAGCAGAATCTTATTCGGACATTTTCCCGAATTTGGCAAGCCGATAGACGAACGGTCATTTTTGTTACTCACGACGTTGATGAAGCGCTTATGTTGGGAAACGAAGTGATTGTTTTTAGCGAAGCTCCTGTGCAAGTTGTTATGCGGCAAAAGGTAGAAGTACCTTTGGCAAATCGTACTATCGAAACAGACTATTTTAAAGCATTGAAGCAAGACTTAATAAAGGCATTGGGCAGTTAATTGTTATTATATAGGTTAACTTGGATCTATTCTTAATTTTTAGAAATAGATAAAGTCTTTTGTATTGACTTTTGGTTTTATATTTGTTGGCTTATTTCAGTATTGTTACTTACAAAAAATATTGTTGAATATTAAAAGTAGTAGAGATGTTTACCGATCCTAAATTGAACGAATATTTTTACTGGCTGGTGAATAACCGCCAAAGCGACAGGGCCTATAAGAATACTCCCGTTGAAAAAGATAAAATTTTAAGAATACTGGAAGCTGCAAGAATAGCTCCATCGGCATGTAATGCCCAACCTTGGAAGTTTGTTGTTGTTGACGATCCTGAACTGAAAAACAGGTTAGCCGATGCTGCGGCAAGCAGGGTGTTGGGAATTAACCATTTTACCAAACAGGCACCTGTTCACATTGTAATTGTAATGGAGAGTGCCAACTTAAATTCCAATGTTGGAAGTTTGGTAAAGCATAAAACATTTCCGTTGATAGATATTGGTATTTCAGCCGAGCATATTTGTTTAGCCGCTAAAAGCGAAGGACTTGGAAGTTGCATGCTTGGTTGGTTCGACGAACCAGCTGTTAAAAAATTGCTGGGTATTCCTAAATCTAAAAGAATTCCTTTGTTGATAACGCTTGGTTATCCCGAGAAGGATGAGATAAGGGAGAAAAAGCGTAAATCGTATTCCGATATTGTTTCGTTTAACAGGTATTAATTCGGTTTGTTAATCGATTTAATTATTTCGATTAGTTTTTCAGATTCTTTTGACCAGGTTAGTTTATTTGCTGCATTAGACAGATTTGCTAATGTTTGATCGTATTTTTGCTTGTCGTCAATAAAATCGGTTAAGAAATCAGCTAGTTCTTTGGGATTTCTTGTAGGTGCTACAAGTCCTATTTGATATTCGTTAACCAAGTTGCTCATGTCCGGCAGGTTACTTACCAAAACGGGAACGCTGGCTGCAACGTAATCGAAAATTTTATTGGGTAGGGCATAGCGATAGTTAAGGCCGAGGTCTTCTTCTAACGACAAACCAATCCATGCTTTGCATGTTAGGATATGTAGGTTGTCTGCATCTAGCACTCCTGTAAATTCAATTCTGTCGAAAAGTTTCTTTTCCAACATCCTCTTTCTTAATTCAATTTCAATGTCTCCGCTTCCGGCTATAATTAAGTGGTAACAGGGAAGATATTCCATCATGTCGATGGCTAATTCAATGCCTCTTCCCACGTTTAGCGAGCCTTGGTATATTAATGTAGGCTGTTTATCCTTAAATGCCTCTGTATTTACTTTTGCCGAAACGTTACGAATTACAATTGGGTTAACGCCGTAACGTTTTTTTAGTTCTTTAGAAACTCCTTCTGAAACAGTAATGATATATCTGGCACGCTTTATAAAAATTGCCTCGGACATTTTCCATATAAATTTTTTTATTGGATGTCCTATTAATTCGGGAATTTCGGTAAAAAGTTCGTGACTGTCGTATATAAGAGGTTTGAACCTAATTATTGCTCCAATACTACAACCTACAAGTGTGTCTAAATCGTTAGCATAAATAACGGATACCTTAGAAAAAGTAATATTAACAATAACTTTCAGATTATAGAAGAAGTAGAATAAGGGACTTTTTTTGAAAAAACAACTTAACTTTTCTATGTTAAAATCAAACGTTTTCTCTTTTATGGTTTGCCTTCTGCATATTACAGTTGTTTGATAGCCATTTTTTAGCCATGTATTTGCGGTCCTTTGTACTCGTTGGTCGGTTGATATGTTTGAGGTAGTGTATAATCGTACTACTTTTTTCGAATTCATGCTTATACATTTAAAACGCTAATATATTACAAATTTTAAGATAGCGTTAAGTTAGATGTATATGTGAATTCCAATATTACTGTGCATACTTACTATTAAAGTAAAATTGTTATGTAATATTTTACGAAATAATAATTTTATAAATATGTTTATTGGACAAGTAAAGTTTTGTAAAATAAAAAATGGAGTTGTAAAACTCCATTTTTTAAGTCAGTAGTAATTAAAAACTAGTTTGCTTTTATAGTAAGTACATCGGAGAAAGGTCCTTTATTTCCGCTGTAATCAATAGCTCTTATTATAATTTTAAACTCTTTTCCATTTGCAAAGAGCCCTTCAGAAGGTACGGAAATGTCAGGAAGATTTGTTAAGTAAATGTATAAACTTTCGTATCCGCTTGAATAGCTATAAAAATAATTACCAAAGTTTATGAATTCAGAGTTGTCGTATTGTCCAAAAACTTGGAAAGCGTAAGCATCTGGATTTTCATCGAATTGAACCTGAATATACGATGTGGTGTATTGAATGGGGTTAGGGTAAATAACATTAATGTTTGTAACTTTTGGTAGAGTACTTGCGGTTCCTCCTTCTACGGTGAAACTAAAAGTAGTGTAAGAACTGTAAGAAGGATATGAGTTTCCATCACTATCATACAATTTTAAATAAACTAAATAGTTTCCGCCTTCTTCAAGAGCAGAACCCATAGGATCTATAGTTAAAGTTTTGTTATCATCAGACCAACTGGAACTTGCAGCAATTTCTTCGGTCCCATAGTAATCTGTTTGTTTATATAGAACAATAGCATTCGATGTGTTATTAACATCAATGGCTTTTGAAAATGTGAATACAATGTTGTCGGTACTGGTGAAGTTATCATTGGGTTTTCCCTCGTCATCTACAACATTTGAATAGGTAACGTAAATCGACGAATTTTTTGCATAATAACTTAATGTATATATATCATCAAAATCTTTAGGATAGTTAGTAATATATGATGAGTAGCCAGATGACAAATAATAGTTGTAATTTCCTTCGGTAAATTCAACTTTAAGATTTACAGGAACATTGGGTAAACTGTCAACAGAAATATTCCCGTTTTCATCGGTTTTTCCGGTAATTGTGTTATTTAGAAAATTGCTTGGCAATATAATTTTATAATCAACATTAGCAGCTGGTTTTTTTACTTGTCCAAAACCATAGATTATTTGTGTGGTCAATTTTTCAGAAAATTTATAAAGCATGGTTGAGGTTGTGTAAGATAAATCTGGGCAGGTTTGTCCATCACTCTTAATTTCAACATATTCTACCATCGAACCATACCCTGCCATTTCAAATCGAATAATATGGGTACCTGCATTTAAACCTTTAAACCAGTAATGTCCGTTTTCGTCAGTAGTCGTGATTTCAGATTTTCCGTTTACGTAAAGATTAACACTTACGCCTTGCAAAGGAGTATAGCCTTCTTGATAAACATAACCATCAATAGTTACAGATTGGCTAAATTTAATAGTATAATCATCTTTGCTACAAGATGCCAAGGCTAAAGAAGCCATAAAAAACAGAATAAATTTTTTCATATACTTTTTGTTAGTTTTAAAATGAAATCAAAATTAATATGAAAATTGTTCTGATTTTGTAATTATTTTTTTGTTTCAAAACATATTTTAAAAATTTGATAATAACTAAATGTTTATTATCTTTTAAAAGAAAGTGTTTAAGTTATTGATAATTTGAATTTTGTGTTTTTGTTAAAAACATAATTATGCAAGTTAATAGTTTATATTTTATAAATATAAAGTATTAGTAATGCGTTTTTTAAGTACTATTTATGCATGTATTGCATCTATAAAAAGATGTTTTTGTAATAAGAGGGATTTGAATTTAGTTTAAGGTAGTTTCAAAAATTAATGTAATTTTTTGAAATGCCATGTTGTTTTTGTCTTTTACAAACAGAAGGCAAAAGGGACATAAATTTGGATTTATATCCAATAAGTTTGAATAATTAAATCTATATTTGTTTGGTTAATCGATAGTACAAATGTTTGTAATTAAGAAGAATATATCTTTAAAACCAAACAATACTTTTGGTATTGATGTGTCCACAAGGTACTTTGCCAGGGCAAATACCGTTGAGAAGATAATCTATTCAATAAATTTTGCATCGTATAATCGTTTACCTATATATGTTTTGGGTGGCGGAAGCAATGTATTATTAACTTCCGACATAGAAGGAGTGGTTGTTAATTCGGCCATTAATGGAATAGCAATGATAGAAGAATCGGGTTCAGATGTAACTCTTAGCGTTGGAGCCGGAGTAGTATGGGACGATTTTGTGGCGTTTGCTGTTCAAAAGGGATGGGGAGGAGTGGAAAACCTTTCGTATATTCCGGGATGTGTTGGTGCTGCTCCAATTCAAAATATTGGGGCTTATGGCGTTGAGGCCGAAAAAAGTATTATTAAGGTTGAGTATATCGATATTGCAAAACGAAAACTTGAAGAGATAAATCATTCTGAATGTCGTTTTGGCTATCGCGATAGTATTTTTAAGCAAGAACTTAAAGGGAAAGTAATTATTACCAATGTTTGGTTTAGGTTGAGCAAAAAATTGGAGTTCAGAGTTGATTATGGAAGTTTGCAAACGGAAGTAGCCAAATTGGGAGAGGTAACCCTTAGTAATATAAGGAATGCCGTGATAGATGTCCGTAAAAGGAAATTACCCGATCCGAAAGAGGTTGGAAATGCTGGTAGCTTTTTCAAGAACCCTATAGTTGAAGTTGAAGTGTATAGAGATTTAAAGGTAAAGTTTCCGGAGATACCATTTTACCAACTATCCGATAGCTTAGTTAAAATACCTGCCGGTTGGCTTATAGAGCAAGCAGGCTGGAAAGGAAAACGTGTTGGCAATTGTGGCGTTCATCAGAAACAAGCGTTGGTGATTGTTAACTATGGCGGTGCTACCGGAAAAGAAATTCTTGCTTTTGCAAAATCGATACAAGAATCCGTTGCTAGTACATTTGGCTTAGAACTGGAGATGGAGGTGAATATTCTTTAGATTTTGTATTTAAAAAAATGCTTCATCGAAATTTACTAGAAAAACATGCTTTGTAGCACGAGTAATGGCTGTATATAACCATCGCAGGTATTCTTTTGTAAGCATTTCTTCGCGGAAAAAGTTTTGATCAATATAAATATTAGGCCATTGGCCTCCTTGCGCTTTATGACAGGTAACAGCATAAGCAAATTTAACTTGCAATGCATTGAAGAAAGGATCTTCTTTTATTTTTTTTAGCCTACTCCTATAGTTTTTAATGTTTTGGTAATCGACGGAAACTTGATCGAAAAGTTGTTTATTTTCGTCTCTGCCTAACGAAGGCCCTTCCATATGTAGGGAATCAAGAATTATTTTTACATCAACCTCTTCTTCTTGTTCATCAATAAGTTTTATAGTTATATCAGCGAATCTAAATCCGTATAGTTCATAGTATTTTCTAATACGAGATACTTCTACAATTTCGCCATTGGCAATAAAACCGATTTTAGGATTGTTTTCAACCCAGAAATAGTTGTTGCGGGCTACCATGAGGTAATCGCCAACCGATAGTTCTTCTTCGTGATACAAAATACGCGAACGAATGCCTTCATTGTAACGATTTGCTCGCTTGTTGGAGTAGCAAACAACTACGTTTCCTTCTCGGCCTAATTTATCATATCCATTGGAAAGATGTTCCAACAATTCGCCTCCGCTTATTTTTTGAATATCGTTAAAATTTAGATTGAATTTTGGCTGGGTTATAACACCGTCGTCCAAATAGTTTCGGAGCATTGTTGCGTTAAACAAAATTCCAGAATTTAATTGCTGCCGGACAACCTCCGTTAGTGTGTGTTCTACTACTTCAAGTCCTAGTATTTCCAATTCAACCCGGTTAAGAGCAGGACTTACATCTAAGCCAACCGGAGGCAATTGGGCTGTGTCGCCCACCAATATTAAACGACAATTTTTCCCTTGATTAACAAACTCTACTAAATCGGTTAACAGCATACCAGATCCAAAAGCGCTATCCTCGTATGAAGAATTTGATATCATTGATGCTTCGTCAACTATAAATATGGTGTTGCTGAATTTGTTAAAATTTAAAACAAATCGTCCAACTCCTTCGCTTAGACTTTTTTGTCGGTATATACTTTTGTGAATGGTAAATGCCTTTGCTCCTGAATATTCACTTAGCACTTTAGCCGCTCTGCCGGTTGGGGCTAAAAGTTGAAAGTTGAGTTTAAATTTTTGCATGGTTTTGATCAGGCTGGCAATTATCGAAGTTTTACCGGTACCGGCGTATCCTTTTATTAATAAACATTGTCCGTTCTTTGGCGCTACGAGGAAGTCTGCAAGACTTTTGCTAACCAACTCTTGACCTACAGTTGGTTCGAAACCTAAGTTTGATAGTATGTCAAGTTGGATATGATTTTTTAGCACTTTGACTAATAATTTTTAAAAGATGGTTGTAAATATTATCGATATGTTGTTAAATTTGCAGGCAAACATAACCCAAATCTTACAAAATGAAAAAAGTATTTCAAATTCTGTTAGCTATAGTTGTTGTTGCCCTTGGTTATCTTCTCATAGAAAGTATTATGGAGCCTATTAGGTTCGATAAAGAAAAAGATAAACGTTTCAAGGCAACTATCGAAAGATTGCAAAATGTTCGTACAGCAGAGCTTGCATACAAATCACAGTATGGTAAATTTACTGGAAACTTTGACACTTTGATTAGCTTTTTAAAGAATGGTAAAATTAAGGTTGTAAAGCAAGTTGGTTCAGAAGATGACTCTGTTGCTGTGGCTAAAGGTCTTGTATTTCGTGATACTATATCAATATTTGTTCGTGACACGATTCTTAAAAACTATGCAGTGGATTCGTTGCGTTTTGTTCCATTTACACATGGCGATAAATTTGAAATGGCTGCCGGGGAATTGGTTACTGAATCGAAAATTAAAGTAAAAGTATTTGAATGCAAAGCTCCTTACGAAGTTATCTTAAAGGATATGGACAAACAAGAGATTATTAACATGAAAGATCTTGCTAAAAAACTCAATAAATATCCTGGATTAAAAGTTGGTTCGTTAACCGAAGCAACAAATAATGCTGGTAACTGGGAGTAGAAATTAAAAGTGAATGATGCAACCGTTAAATCTGTTTGACGAGACATTTGACCAAGACAGAACTGCAAGTTATATATTATCCATTCAGGCTTGCCTGGATGGATTTTATTTTGCAATTTTCGATACGGTGCGAAATACCTATATAGGTTTAATTGTCCATCCCGTCACCGAACAGGTCTATCGGAACGATGGTTTTGTTGAAATTTTTACAGGTTTGGAGAAAGAGTATCCGTGGATTAAATGTGAGTTTAAAGAAGTATGGTTCTCATTTCTACAGTCCTCGTTTACAGTTGCACCAAAAAGTTTTGTTAACGAAACTTCGGCAAAAAAGATATTCGAAACAGTTCACGTTTTGGAAGATAATAGGCAGTTGCAAATATTTAATTGCAATAACGGAGTTGAAGTTTCTATTATTTATGACCTTCCGACAGTATTGGCGAACGATTGGTTGAAACTTCAACCTAAAACGAATTTCATTCCGGCAGTTTTACCTTTATGCGATAGCAGTAAGATTGTTGAAAATGAAATATCGTTCAATGCTTCAATCCAAAATGAGACGTTGTTGTTTTCTGCCTTCGATGGGGAAAAATTACTTTTAGCTAATAGTTATGCATGCAAAAACCCAACAGATATAACTTATTATTTGCTTTCAGTTGCTTCTGCATTAAAAGCGGATGTAAAACAGGTAAATTTATTCTTATTGGGCTCGTCCGAGTTTGTTAGTAAGCAGCATGAGTTGGCAACAGCATTTAAAAAGTATAATACCATTGCCACTTATCGTAGGGCTATTCTTTTTACATATCGTTTGTTACGGTACCGTTCCGAGTTTTATAACTTATTTGCCCAACCGTTTGTATGCGAATAGTGGGTGGTGAGTTAAAGGGGCGAATAATCCATCCGCCAAAAAATTTTTCAGCAAGGCCTACCACTGATTTTGCCAAGGAAAGTTTATTCAATATCCTAAATAATTACGTAGATTTTGATGAGGTCAATGTGCTCGATCTTTTTTCGGGTACAGGCAGTATTAGCTTTGAGTTTGCTTCGCGAGGTGTAAAAAACATTACCGCAGTTGAAAATAACTATTTGCACTTTAAGTTTATAAAGGAAAATGCAGCAAGACTGGGTTTAAATAGTGTGAAAGTATATAAGCACGATGTCTTTAATTATATAAAGCATTGCGATGAAAAATTCGACATTATTTTTGCTGATCCACCTTATAGTTTAGATTTATTGGAAACAATTCCTGACGAAATATTTAAAGCAGGCTTATTAAACGAGAATGGTGTATTTATACTGGAGCACTCTTCCAAAAATAGATTTGCTAACCATGTGTATTTTAGCGAGATTAGAAGTTATGGCAGTGTAAATTTTACTTTTTTTAAAAAAAATAGCGTTTAGGTCTTGCAAAATTGTAAAACATGATATACTTTTGCATCGCAATTGCAACGAGATAGGGCAATTGAGCATAGTTGAAATAATGGTTCGGTAGTTCAGTTGGTTAGAATACATGCCTGTCACGCATGGGGTCGCGAGTTCGAGTCTCGTCCGGACCGCCAACTACAAGGTAAAGCCTCTGATTTTCAGAGGCTTTTTTGTTATTAGGTTGCCAATAATTTGTCTGCTTTAAAAATCTGTGATTTTAATAAATTTTGCTGAAAGCAAATGAAAATGTATTGTGTTTCAAAATGTTGATTCTATGTGTAGTGTTCCGTTTTTATGAACGTAATTTCTACTTCCATGACCGAATAACAAAGAGCAGTATAAAACCGAATATTTCGAGTCGTCCAATAAGCATGTCTAAAGATAGGACTATTAGTCCGGGTTCCGGAATAGTAGAATAGTTTGAAGCAGAGCCAACAATTCCAAATCCAGGTCCTGCATTTCCCATAGTAGCGGCTGTTGCCGTAAACGATGAAAGAAGATCGACTCCCATTGATGCTAGTATAACAGTGCTTATAAGCATAACCAAAAGGTAGGTTACTATGAATAGTGAAGCAGAACTAACTATATCGTCCGAAATTACTTTTTTCCCTACACGAACGGGAATTACAGCTTGAGGGTGCTGCAGCCTGAGAACTTGAGATTTTAGTGCTTTAAAAAATATAACAACCCTA
>JACJXD010000012.1 GCA_020636845.1 Bacteroidales bacterium
ACTGCCAGTATAAAGTCGATATTGTTTTTACGGCCAAGTTCTATTGCCTTTAGTAAGGTTTCGTATTTGGGATTAGCCTCTATACCTCCAAATTCAACAATGTTGCATCCGCTAAGCGCATTAATAACCCTTTCGTAAGTGCCATTTTTCTTAATGCTTCCGCCTCCGTATGTGAGCAGAATTTTTTTGCTATCTCCAATTTCTTTTTTTAGTTGTTCAATCTTGTCGTTGCCGAAAAGAATTTTCACAGGATTGTAGTATTCAAAGTTATTCATATCAAAAATGTTTAAATATTTACCGGTTACTGCAAATTTACATATTTAGAGTGTTGTTTGCTATAATATTTTTGTACTATATTGATTGTTAGTATGTTTGTGACGTTTTCTATTTTAAAGTTGATAAAGGCTTTTACGACGATATTGTTTATAAAAAACAAAGACCCATTGTTATTGTTTAATAGCAATGGGTCTTTAGTGAAAAAGGTGTAATTAAATAATTTGAAGAATTCTTTTAATATCTACAAGTATAGCATCTTCTTCGTCCTTATGTTCTTTTTTTACAGCCAAATGAAGAAATTCATCATCCGAACTAACCATTTCAACAAAGTCTAATTCTGGCATAGAAATGTTAAAGTTCTCAAATAAATCGTCATCTGGTAAAAATTCAAAACCTCCTAGTGCATTGTAGCGGAGAACCATAATTAAATCTTCTTCATCGGCTTTTAAAACATTTTTTGCCAATTTTTCCGCTAAATAATTTCTAACTCTGCTTTTCGATACTAGTAGATTTTTCATGTTCAAATTTTTATCTGGTGAAGAAATTTTATGCAGAATTAACTACTTTATACAAATTTCAAATATAGTAATTTCTTCTGCAGAATATCTTTTTCCTCCCGCATTTTTGAACAGCTAAAATTTATTCCAGTAAACCTTCTTGAATCTTTATCCATCCAAAGAAAACGAGTATTAAGCTGGCTAAGAAGATAACCGATACTATAATTGCTCCTAAGAATGGAATAATGCCGAGTAGTGCTCCGAAAGCAGCAACAATCATGGCGACAATCAGAAGAGATACACCACCTTTTCCGATTTCTCCAATTGATGCAGAATTTTTAAGCTTTAAATATCCTACTAGTTGTATAATAAATGCGGCTAAAAGAATAATGGAAGCAATAACTCCTCCTAAAACCGGAATTAAATCGAAAACAAACCCTATACATGAAAGTATCGCTGCAATGATAAGAAGTTTAACAGCCGATTGTCCGTTTTCATCTAATGCAGTTTTTAGTTTGGTTAATCCCATAAAAAGTAAGACTATACCAAAAATAGCGGTCAACGAACTCCATATGCCATTGCCAATGCCATTAAACATTTGTAATAGAGAACCACTTAAAACAAACGTAACCGATTTGATAGCTTCTTTCTTTTCCATAAAAATTAAGATTTAATTTAATGCCTACTCTATACACTTTTCAGCTTCCGTGTTCAAATATTTTTAAATTAAAATCGTTGTTCGCAAAATATATACCACAATTACTACCAATTAAGTACCTTAATTGAAGATAGACATAAAAGGTTATAAACAAATTTATCGTTTTTTAGATAGAAAGTTAGCCTGTAGGAAGAAAAAAGGTTTTGAAGAATTAATTTTGTTGATGTAACCTAATTTTACTTCCTTTAAAGGAAAAATAGAATAGATGAAACAAGTAATACACCCAAAGATTAATGAAAGTTGGTATAAGGTTTTAGCTCCGGAATTTGAGAAGGATTACTTTATTCAGTTAAAACAATTTTTGGTAGAAGAAAAAAAACATTATGCTATTTATCCCCCCGGTTCCATGATTTTTAATGCCTTTAACTTTACTCCGTTCGACGAAGTTAAAGTTGTGTTATTAGGGCAGGATCCTTATCATGGAGCAGGACAAGCTCACGGTTTGTGCTTTTCGGTTGCCGAAGGGGTGAAACCGCCTCCGTCTTTAGTTAATATTTTTAAAGAGTTAAATGACGATTTGGGTGTACCGATCCCATCGCATGGAAACTTAGAAAAATGGGCTAGGCAAGGAGTGCTATTGCTAAATGCGACGCTTACGGTTAGGGCAAATCAGGCAGGGTCGCATCAGCAAAAAGGCTGGGAGCAATTTACCGATACCGCGATTAAAAGTTTATCGGATTTGCGGTATGGCTTGGTATTTATTCTGTGGGGCAACTATGCGCAGGCAAAGGAAACGTTAATAGATTCGAGTAAGCACCTTATATTAAAGGCGCCACATCCTTCTCCTTTTTCTGCCAATAGGGGATTCTTTGGGTGTAAGCACTTTTCAAAAACAAATAAGTTCCTAGCCGAAAAGGGAAAGGAACCTATTGATTGGAGTTTGTAATTTTATTGAATTTTTTCAAAACGCTCTATTTCGTGGAGAAATAGTTTCCGGATTTGCTTGATACGTTCTAAGTTTGCTTTTAGGTCGTATATGCGGATAATATCCTGAGGTCCATTTAACTTCCATATATATCCAAGAGCTGCGTCAAAAAAGTGGTTATCGATATTGTGTTTTACGTTGTCGGTAATAGTTTTAAAGTGTTCCCATGTTAGTTGAGTTGGAATTTCGAAGTAGAATTTAGAGTCTCCTGCCAAATCCATGTATATGTCGTCGTCGAAACGTTCTAACAAGAATGTTTTTTCGATATTAATTACCACTTGCTTGTTAATATCCCTTTCCCTTCTAAAGTCAATGCCATGATTAATGAGTTTTTCCTGAATGGAAGGAATTCTTTCGAAGCATTGAAGGTTTTTTATTCGAATGCAGCAAAAGCGTTTGTTATCGATTAGCATGTATCCAATATTGGCATTGCAATTGTGCTGCATTTCCTTGCCTACTTTTTGGAGCGTTCTTGCTAAATGGAGGGCGTCGTATTCACAAACAAGAATTAAAAACACAGAACGCGGGGCAGAATCTTCCGGAAGATTTTTTCCGTAATAACCCGGGTACGGTTCATAGTTTTCCAGAACCATAGTGTTGGGGTAGATTTTTTGGTTAAGCGAGCGAACCTTTTCTTCTTTTATTATTACCCCTCGAGTTTCGATTACTTTGGCTGCTGTATTCATGGTGATATTTTTGTTCAAGTTACATCTTTTTGACCAGATTCAAAAATCTGATTAGCAGACATTTCTTCAAAAATATCAAGAAGCATTTAATAAATAAAGTTTTGTAATAAATGCGGATAATTTAGCAAAATTGACACTTGATCGTACCTGTTACTTAATGTCCTTTTTTACTATATACTCGTCGAAGATGTTTTGCATAGAGCGGTAAATATTTTCGCGTGCATCCCTGTTTAACTTTTCCATTTGGTCGATAATTTCCCTTATGGCGGTACGGTGCGTTTCCTTATGGTACAAACACCTACTTATTTCGTCGGGAAACTCTTTTACTAACGAGTATTTTTTTAATTCCTTATCGAGACAAAGGGTAAGCGGACGTATAAGTTGTATTTCGCCATTGAACATTGATAGTGATGGAGGAATAGAACATATTTGCGAATGGTTAATCATGTTCATAAGCAACGTTTCGATGGCATCGTCGAGGTGGTGGCCAAGGGCTAGTTTATTACAGTTAGCCTCGCGCGTTGAGGTAAACAGCATTTTTCGCCTTTTCCAACTACATATAAAACAAGCCGGTTTTCTGTCTTCGGGGTCGTAATCTACTGTTATATCCTTAAGGTGAAATGTAATATTATGCTGTTTACAGTAATCTTTCATAAACTTTACATCGGCACGATAATTCATGTCAAGAGCTTGAACATGGCAGGCGTGAAGTTCAAAGTTTATAGGTAGAACTCTTCGTCGTGAAGCAAGTAAATCCAATAAGGCAAAGCTGTCTTTTCCGCCGGAAATACCAACCATTACGCTATCGCCATCCGATATGAGGTTATGCCCGTATATAGCCTTGTTTACCTTGCTTTCAAGTTTTTTTACGATGTATGGAGTTGCCATGCTGTTTAATTTGAGTGCAAATATATAGAATCGCATTGTAAGCATGGTGAGTATATTAATTGGAATATAATTGCTACTTGCTTGGTTTATCGAAAAAGGTTAACTTTATAATAAACCCTTTGATGTATGGGAAAGTATATTATTCCGGATATTCATGGCTGTCTAAACTCCCTTAGGCATTTAGTGGAGGATAAACTTCAAATTTCCATTGATGATCAGCTTTTCTTTTTGGGCGATTACATCGATAGGGGGCCTTATAGCGCAGGGGTAGTGGAGTACATTATGGGATTAATTCACGATGGTTATAGGGTAAATTGCCTAATGGGAAACCATGAACAAATGATGCTCGATAGTTTCACAAGTAAGGATAAGTTAGCATTATGGATGATTAATGCGGGAATAACAACCATAAACAGCTATTTAAAAAACTTTAAAACAGAGGTGTTGGTTAATGGATTTTTACCGCAGAGGCATTTGAATTTTTTTCAAAAGTTAGATTATCATTTAATATTGG
This sequence comes from Bacteroidales bacterium, assembly GCA_020636845.1. Classification (GTDB taxonomy): domain Bacteria; phylum Bacteroidota; class Bacteroidia; order Bacteroidales; family Tenuifilaceae; genus JACJXD01. Next base: position 4,505 of record JACJXD010000012.1, read on the forward strand.
AAGACGATAAAATTATTCTTGTTCATGGTGGTATAAATTACTACTCCGATAACCCTTTCGACGACATACAGTCTATTTTATGGAATCGGGCGGAAGAAGTACCCGGTAACTTTTTCCCGGGATATAGAATTATTCATGGGCACACACCGATGGATTTAGATACGATTCGGAATGCTTTAAGTGAAAAGGATCGTCGGTTATTTGGCTTAGATGCCGGATGTGTTTTTCGTGGGGAGTGGTATCCCGGAACGGGGTATTTAACCGCATTATCCATAGATAATTGGGAGTTGGTATTTGTAAAGTGTGTGGATAAGTGGTAGTGGTTTTGCAAAAGACGTCGTTATAATGATTTTGGTTGCAAACTGAAATTTACAAGATAAAGGTATTTTTTTAGGGCTAATGCCTATTTCAGGTCATTAGAAATTACAGTAGTAGAATCGGTAAAAACATTGGTAGCCTTACCTTTTAAAACTATTATGCTGTCGGGAACCATTGTTTCAATATCTTCAGGCGTGATATTTCCTCGCGAGAGCATTACTTCGGAGTTATGCTTAAAGTATTCCTGCATGAACGGTTTTAGGCAAGGTGGTTTATCGAATAAATATTTATACTTTGCCGGGCGCGGTATTATGTAGGCTAAGAACAACGATTCTTTGAGGGTTAATTCCGAAGGCTTTTTAGAAAAGTAAAATTGTGCAGCTTCTGCAATTCCGTTTACATTTGGTCCCCATTCTATAATGTTTAAATATATTTCCAGAATTCTTTCCTTCGACAAAATATTACCGTTCTCAATCATCCAAACAATGAGCATTTCCTCCAGTTTCCGAGAAACGTTCTTATTCTGATTCAAAAAAATATTTTTAACCATTTGTTGTGTAATGGTACTTCCTCCACGGGCAAATCTATTTTCCTTTAAGTTACACGCTATGGCATGTTTAATTCCTTCAGGGTCGAAACCTTTGTGATAGAAGAAACTTCCATCCTCCGAGGTGATTACAGCCCATGTTAAGAATGGCGAAATTTTGCTTAATGGGGTGAATTTGCTATTTTTTTCTCCTAAAAATATAGGTTTGGTAATACTGTCGTTTTCAACAATCTTATATGTAAAGGTATCGTTAATGGCGGCTATTCTGGTATCTCCGAAATCTTCTATTTTAAAGTTCTTGCTGACTAATTTCGAAGTGAGATACAGACTGTCAGGATTATCGAGGTCTAGCTTAAATTGTAAATTATAGTCGAAGGAGCCTTTTATTTTTAACTTATCAATAGTATTGAATATTCCTTCTGGTATGTCGTTTATAAAGTGTTGCCATTTTATTTGGGGTGTTTTAACTTTCAAGTTGATAGATGTGGTGCTATTGTTGGAAATATCGGCATATATATTTGCCGATAAATCGTTTACCTTTACTGTTGATGAAGAATCTATAACAAGATGGTTTGGCTGTAAATTTATCGATAGCAGTATTTGTAAACTGTCAATGTTAACGCTATTGGGTGCAAGTTTACAGCTGTTTAGGCTTAACTTTTTAGAATTGCATTTAACGGAAAATTGCGATGAGTTTCGGCTAACATTTTTTTCCTGCACAAGTATTTTTGCTCCATTCACGTTGGCTTGTATTCCTGTAAGCAGTTGAATAAAGGGAACGGTTACGGGGGCAAGATTTTCATCCAGAAACAGTTCGATTGAGCGATTGGTATTGTTGATATTGCCGGTTATGGCAATGGACTGCGTTGTGCCGTTGGCTATAATAACCGCATCAATGGCTATGTTTTTTTCCCTGTTTTGCCACGATTTAACTATCAACTTTTCGGTATGCAGCGAATCCGACATGGATAAAATCAGATTTTCAACATTAACCTGCGTGGAAGCAAGTCTAAAGATACCTTTCAATATGCGGTTTAAAATGTTGAAGTTCCCTTTGCCAGCGTGTGTTTTGTTTCCGGATATATTTAAAGTCTTTTTATTTTTACGAATAACAAGGTTTACTTTGCCATTATTCACATTAATACTGCTGGGATATATTTTGAAGGTTAACAGTTTGGTTAGACTTAGCGTTGTGTTTAGTAATTCAATTTTAGCAAGAGTATCGGAAGTCTTAATTACGGTAATGTTATTAATTGTAATTGTTTTAATTCCGTTAAAACAAGCCGATTGGTATTTTATATCGGCGTTGTATTGAGATTCAATGGAATGCAACTTCTTTTTAATAATAGCGTTGAGTAGCGAATTACGGGCAACCCATAAACTTACTATAATAGTCAGTATGACAATTATAAGCGAATAGAAAATCAGTTTTTTGCTTTTTGCCATAAAAAATGTTTGTGGTACAAACATAAAAAAAAGCGCCAAAAGGCGCTAATTAGTATTGAAGTTCCTAAAACGTGTATGACGCCGAAAGGGTAATTCGGTTGTCGCTAACAGGGTCGTACGATGAGGTTGCCTTTTGCTTATCGTCGAAAGTTTTTCCGTAAACGGAAGTTGTTATCATGTACTCGGCCGAGAGTTTAAAATTTTCGATTGTGTAGGAAAATCTTGGGGATATTCGGTAAACATAATTCATGTCGGCATTTCGCTCATAACTGCTGCTTATTTGGGTGTACTTTTTGTTTGATCCCATTTGCTTGGTATATCCAACAAATAGTCCGAAATCTAGTTTTTTAATGCTATGCGAAATATCTATCCATGTGCTTAAAGTTCGTAAGTTGGCATAGTTATACCTGTTGGTGGAAGTGTCTAACGAGCCCGTTTCCATACCGTATCCGCCAATCATATTGAGGTGGGTAAGATTTTCGCCGTAAATGGCTTCGGCCTTAATTTTGGTGTTCCCAAATGCCTTCATTACAAAAGCGCTAAATTCGTATTGTCCAACCCTTTGGTTGGTTACGTAGTTGGAATCGGTTACCAGCCTTGGCGTTAGCCATTTATACCCGGCATTTATTCCGGCAATAAACGTTTTTCGGTTTCCAGCTGCAATTTGGTAAACCAGTTCGGGCAGTCCCGAATTTCGCTGGGCATCGGTAGGGCCTTTAGTTCTGTGATAACCCTGGCTTAATGCAGTAAACGACATTCGTAGATTTTGGATTGGATAAATGGTGTAGCGGATTTGAGGTGAGCGATTTAATGCATGAAATGCTGCCGCAGCACCGAATGTTAGTACGCTGGGAGCCGTTTCGGTTACAAACATGGGATGCCAGTATTGTCCTACTATTAGTTCGGAACTTTCCCATTTTAGGTTAACCATGGCATGTCGCAGTCGAAGTTGATATATTAGGTCGTTGGCTGTTGCGTAGAAATCGGTTTCGACCATAGCCGATGTTTTTGCTCCCAGCACATCGGGGCCACTCATTTTTAATCCTAAGCGGGTGGTTATACTTAACAGTTGAAGTTGATTTTGTTCGTTTACGTTGTTGCCGTTAACATCTAACTTTTCCTTAAGTGGATAAAAAATTATTTCGCCATCCCTTACGTCGAGGTTTTTATATGTATCGTAAATTAAGTCGGTACGCACGTAGCCGTAAGGCTTAACCTCAACTTTAGGTTTTGTAACATCCTGTGAGTAACCGGTTCCGATGAGCAGAAAAGTAGAAAATAAAAGTAAAAAAGCGCGTCTTTTCATTGAAGATATTTTAAAAATTTGCCCCAAATTTGGCTACTTTTTTCAAAACAAAAAATATGGAGTATTTTTATTTGAATTAATACGTTGAAAATGAAGCCGTATAGTTTTTTGATAGTTTTTCTCGTCTTTTGGAGTAATGTATATGCCCAAACAACGGATTCTACGGTAATTCGTATTAAGAAATTTTCTAAGAGCATTAATTTTTATACTAAGTTAACCTCGGCATTTTCTAATGTTGAAGTTTCTAATCCCGATTTAAAAGAATCTCTTTTATTCGAACCTAATCCGAATGCTCAATTCGGTATGGGTTTCTCGTATTCGTGGTTGGGGTTAGGTTTTAATGTGGAGTTACCTACCGATTACGAAACCGAGCAGAAGTATGGAAAAACACAAAAATTCGATTTTGAGGCTCATTACACGCTGAGACGATTTTTTTTAGATTTTACATTGAAGAATTACAAAGGATTTTACCTGTCGAATCCCGGTAAGGTAATTCCGCAATGGGACAGAAGCAATCCGTTGCCTAAGGCCCCTAACTTAGAAACGGTTTCGTTGGCTGTTTCGTTTGCGTACATTTTCAGTCCCGACAAATTTTCGGCAAATGCCGCCTATACATATACTTATGCCATGCGGAAGAGTGGCGGTAGTTGGATACTTGGCGGATTTGCATCGGTAAATACTGTGGCAAGCGATACTTCTATTGTTCCGGGTATCGTAAAGCAATACATCGATCCGCGATTGGATGTTAAGACGTTAGGATTTGCCAATTTTGGGGTGTCGTTTGGTTATTCCTACTTATTTACCATGTGGAAAAAGTATTTTTGTTCGCTAACGTTATTGCCGGGTTTGTCGTTACAAAAGGTAATTCAGCAATCTTCCATTACCGGAGAAGTTACCGAGAACAACGTTTTAGCGGGAAGGAATATTGTGCGTTTTTCTTTGGGAAAAAATGGAGACAAGTATTATTGGGGCATCGCAGCATACATAGAGTCTTCCATTGTTAACAACAAGGATTCAAAATTACAGTTGACGTCCGGAAGCACGTACCTGTTTTTAGGGTACAGGCTTGATACATCGAATTGGAAATTTATGAAAGGTGTCGATAGGGTTATGCACCCAAGGTTTTTAAGATTTCTTACAGGATCACCTCCCGAACGTTAAGTTTACTTTGCCATAGCCTTTTTCCTTAAATCCTCCGGCATTTTTTCAATGGCGTATCGAAGGGCTGTTCGAGGCATTTCTTTCTTATTCTTCATTATAAATTCAAAAACTTCCTGTTGATATGCCTGACTTGCAGCCTTGAGCATCCACCCGTACCCTTTTTGAACCAGATCGTCGGTATCGATTAGGAGAGTTTGAGCAATTTCAAAGATATCATCTAAGAATAGACCTTTCCGTGCCGGAATAATGAATGTAACAGCCGATGCTCTTCGCATCCAGCGGTTTGGCGATTTAGACCACTGTTTCATGTACTGGGTTAACTTCGGGTACATTGTTACAATTGAGCCAACAGTATGGTTGCATAGCGTATCGCATGTAGCCCAGTTGCTAACGTATTTGCTAATCCAGCGTTCGAAAAGTTCAATATCTTCTTCAACAAAATATTTACTCTGTTTTTCGCTCCACTGGCAGGCAATCATGCACTCTTCCATTATTCCCGATTCCCAAAGTTCCTCGCAGAGCGTAAAAATTTCATTCTTCTCCAAATTCTTAATTTTCTGGTAATATTTTTTGGATATAGCAGTTACCTGTGCCGATTTTATGCCATACATTGAAACTTCTTCCTTAAAGAATTTTTCCCCTTGTTTACGCGTTTTTTCGTCGGCTATTGTGGAAAGTTCGCTTCTAAGCGAGGTTAAGATAGTCTCCATTTTATATAGTTTAGGTACGTTCTAAGGTAGATATATTTGTTTAGAATTTTAACTTTGAGGAAATTTTGTTTGATGCCGAATTTTAGATTTATCGACTTATTTGCAGGAATTGGTGGTTTTCATATAGCAATGTCCCAGTTGGGTGGCGAATGTGTGTTTGCTTCCGAAATAGACAAGTTTGCAGCCGAGACGTATAAGCAAAACTTCAATATCGACTCGTTAAACGATATTCGTACAGTTGATGCTTTAAGCATTCCACCGCACGATGTGCTTTGTGCTGGCTTCCCTTGTCAGTCGTTTTCGAAGGCCGGGAAACAGGGTGGATTCGACGATACCCGAGGAACGCTTTTCTTCGATATAAAGCGTATTTTGGCGGTTCATAAACCTAAGTATATTGTTCTGGAGAATGTTCGAAACTTGGTTTCGCACGACAAAGGGCGAACGTGGAAAATAATTTCGAAGACGTTAAAAGATCTTGGATATATTATTACCGAAAAGCCTATAATTGTTAGTCCGCACCAAATAGGCGTGCCTCAATTAAGGGAGCGTGTGTATATTTTAGGAGTTCACAAGGATTTTACGAATTGTAAAAAAATATGCCTTTCGGTACCAAAAGCAAAAAAGAATTTGCTTTCGGGCAAAAGCATTTTAAATGGAACATCCGATCCTAAATACCATATTTCGGATTACGAGGAGTACGTGCTTAACGCATGGAACGATTTTATAAATGGTATCGATACCAAGGTTTTGGGTTTCCCGATTTGGGCAAAGGAATTTGCCCAAAATACCGATATATCCCAATTCCCGAAGTGGAAGCAAAACTTTATTTTGAAGAACAGGGAGTTGTATGTCCGAAATAGAACGTTTATAGATGGTTGGCTTAATCGTTATAACCATTTAAAGGATTTTGTTCCGACACATACTAAGTTCGAATGGCAGGCTGGTTACGATATAAGCAGTGTGTGGGAGGGAATTATCCAGTTTCGACCTTCAGGAATAAGGGTAAAACGTCCTACCGAGTTTCCGGCACTTGTGGCAATGGTTCATATTCCAATTGTTGGTTGGAAGAAAAGGCGGTTAACGCCTCGTGAAGTTGCCAACTTGCAAAGTTTTCCGGATGATTTTAAGGTGAATGCCAATCCGCAACAGGCGTTTAAGCAATTTGGAAATGCTGTAAATGTTAAGGTGGTAAAAACTCTTGCCCAGCAATTGTTTGAACAAACATAAAAAGCCTAATTTTATAAGCAAAAAGTAAAGCATAGCTATTTTGAATAAACGATTTTCAAATCAACTTAAATCTATTATAGTATGAAAACATTGGCTAAAACAACTTTTACCGTTATTCTACTGGTTGCTGTTGTTTCCTGCACAAACAAGCAAAAACAGATGGAACAAAAACTATCGAACTTTATTTCTAGGTTAGAGCAGCAAGCAATTCCTTTATCCAAGGAGGCTGCCATTGCATCGTGGGATGCGTCTATTTCTGGGAAGGACGAGGATTATAAAAAATCCGAAGAGGCACAAATTAAGTTGGTTAATGTTTTTTCCGATTCTGCCTTGTTTGCCGAGTTAAAGCAGATAAAAGAGTCGGGCTTGGTTAAGGATTCCATTCTAAAGCGTGAAATGGATATTCTTTACCCTTCGTTCCTGCGCAATCAGGTTGATCCACAATTGCTGGAACAGCAAATTAAAATGGAAAGTAATCTGGAAAAGAAGTATTCCAATTTCCGTGCAAATGTGGATGGAAAAATGTTAACCGATAACCAAATTGAGGAAATTTTGAGGACTTCGAAGAATAGCAAAGAGTTGGAAAAGGCGTGGAAGGCTCATAAAATGATTGGGAGGGAAGTTGCCGACGACATTATTGCCTTGGTTAAGGTTCGTAACCAAATTGCTCAGAAGTTGGGTTATGATAATTACCACACCATGAATATGACGCTTTCGGAACAGGATCCGAATGTGGTGTTAGCCCTGTTTGATGAACTTGATAGCCTAACAGCCGGCACTTTTGCCAGTTTAAAGGCCGACATCGATTCGTATCTCTCCAAACGGGATGGAGTTCCTGTAAGTAAGTTAATGCCGTGGCATTACCAGAATCGTTATTTTCAGGAAGCCCCGAAAATTTATAAAGTTGACCTTGATCAGTTTTATAAGGATAAGGATTTGGTTGAATTGACAAAGAAATTCTACGACGGAATTGGTTTGAATGTGGACGATATTGTTGCACATTCCGATTTATTTGAGAAACCTGGAAAAAATCAACATGCGTTTTGCACGGATATTGACCGCTCCGGAGATGTTCGCGTTTTATGCAACATTCAGCCCAGTTATAACTGGATGAATACCATGTTGCACGAAAATGGTCATGGTGTTTATTCAAAATATAACGATCCTAACAAACCGTACTTACTACGCGATGCTGCACACAGTTTTACAACCGAGGCCATTGCCATGTTGATGGGACGTCTTGCAAGCAATCCTCAGTGGATGCTAGATATGGGTATAATAAATCAGGAGCAAAAGGAGCAAATTCAGGACGATTGCTTTAAGTCGCTTAGGTTGGAGCAGCTTACTTTTAGCCGTTGGGCACAGGTAATGTATCGTTTTGAAAAGGATATGTATGCTAATCCCGATCAGGATTTGAATGCACTTTGGTGGAATTTGGTTGAGAAGTATCAAATGCTTACCAAGCCCGAAGGTCGAAATGAACCCGATTGGGCTACAAAAATCCATATTGCCCTTTATCCTTGCTACTATCATAATTACCTGATGGGCGAAATGTTGGCTTCGCAGTTAAATTATTACATTGCTGACCATATTTTGGGCGTGAGCGATATTCGCGAGGTTAGTTTTGTTGGAAAACCTGAAGTTGGTAAGTACCTAAAGGAAAATATATTTGAACCGGGATGTTTATATCCATGGAATGAGATGATTAAACGTGCAACCGGCGAGAAGTTAACAGCCAAGTATTATGCAAAGCAGTTTGTCGATTAACAAATTGCTAGAAAAATAAAGAGCAGCGTTTTATTTCGCTGCTCTTTTTATTTAACGTGATTTCGATATAAGATGTCATTCCGAATTTGTCGAGGAACCGAGCGAAGTGAGTTCAACGAAGTTAATCTATCTTGATAGAATGCGGATGCTTCGACTTCGCTCAGCATGACAATGCAATTCTTTATTTTATCACTTAAAATAAAATGTTTATTCTTATATCGAACTTACGTTATTTACGATACTTTCTGCGATCGAAAAAGAATATCAGCCGATTGTAGCAGTTTCCTTTTTAAGTTGTCGGATAAATTTGGATGTTCTTTTATCCATTCTTTTACAATGGTTTCGGCCTTTTTGGTATTATGTCCCCATAAAGTTGCATCAAGCCAACTTTTAGGGAAAAATATATCGCCTGTTTGCTGAATTTCCGGTAGCAAATCGAGGGATGCCTTGAGGTAGTTAATCGAAAAATTTTCGTGTATGGGATGGTTAAAGTAGTATAACGCTTCGGTTACCCAAGGTTCAGGTCTTCGATTTTTTGCATCTTTTAGGGATTGGAAAAAAGTGTTACGGGTGTTTTCGTTGGAGGAAAGAGCCCTGCGAACAAACGAAAATTTAGCCAGTAGGTCAGGGTTCGAAATTTGTTTCTGTTGTATGTTTAATATGCTGTCTGCTATTTCTTCGCTACGAATTGCAATTTGGTACGATAGAGAAACCAGTTCATTTTCGCTGAAGGTAACATCCGGTATTTTTGTTTTTTGTTGCCAAATTGAGGTCATCAGTTTTAACGCTTCGGGGCTAGTGGCAATATTGGAAAAGGTATTTAAAAAGGGTTTCCGTTCCGAAGACGATGTTGAAGATGAGTTGATTTTGTTCCAGAGTAATAGTTCCAATCCGCTGGCGTACTTATCGCGGTAATCTTGGTTAAAAAATCTCCACCATAAAGTTTTTACATTGCCCAATAAGTAATCGGTTATTTGTGGCTCCGTTTCGTAGTCCAACGCTTTTTGCAGGAAACTAATATATTGATCTTTCGTTATGTAATTGTTCAAAAATAGTTCGTGAAAGTTTACGTAACATGCAGCCCTGCTAATAGGATTCTCTATATAAAAAATGGAATCAGTTAGATATGTCAAAGAGGTAGAATCGGGAACAAACATTCCATACCCCATACCATTGGAGTTTGGGAAAATTATCGTTAATTTTTTATTCGAAATATCCTGTGAATATTTAGGTCTATCTTGATTTACATTTAGAAAAGGAAGCATTGTTTCAGATTTAACCAAGCCAACGTCGTACATCATTGGCATAAAGTTTCCCGATTGTTCTAAAACTAGATTTCCGTTTCTGTTCTTTTCGGTTATTGTAGGCATTCCTGTTTTTTCAATCCAGCATTTATTCCAAAGAAAAAGGTTACTGGCAGGAGAGAGGGAGTCGAAAATAGCGATTAAATCGTTCCAATCGGCATTCGACATGCTATACTTTTTCAAGTATAGTTGAAGTCCTTTTCTTAGATTTTCCTGTCCAATAGAAAGTTCCAGTTGATTTAACGCTATGGGTGCTTTGTTATAAATAATATCGCCGTAAAGTGTTCCTGCGAGCAAAAGGTTGTCCAGTTTTTGCCTTATAGGATTAGTACCTGCCGTTCTGTCAACGCTATAAGCGCTAGGATAGTGCGAAAGAATAAAACTTAGTTCATGGTTGATATTTGGAAATTGTGGATTTACAATTTTATCGGCCATTAAACTTGCGAATACCTCTTTTAGCCAAACATCGTTGAACCAGCGCATGGTAACCAAATCGCCAAACCACTGATGCGAGGTTTCGTGCGCAATTAGGTTTGCCCTGTTAAGAAGTTCCGTTTCCGACGGGTTTTCGTTTAGTAGAATTCTCGATTCTCTGTAGAATATTGCCCCGGGATGCTCCATTCCACCGTATTGAAAGTCGGGAATAAGAACAACGTCTAATTTACTGAAGGGGTAGGGAATGCCTGTATATTCGGTTAGCCAGTTTAATGAGTGTGCTTCGCTTTCGTATATGGCGTCCAAGTTATTATTTACTTTGGTTTTATTGGTTTCTCGGTAATATACAGTCAAATTAGAACCATTTACGGTGCGAGTAACGGCGTTAAATTGTCCTGCTGCAAAGGCAAAAAGGTATGTGCTTATCGGTTTAGTTTCGCAAAATCGTATTACTTTTTTAGAATCTATTTCTAAAATCATGGAGGCTGGTGCGTTGGAAACGGCAACCCAGTTTAACGGAATTTCCAAGGAAAGTTTAAAACTTGCCTTTAAGTCAGGCTGATCGAAGCAAGGAAAAACTGTTTGGGCTCTGTCGGGGACTAAAAGCGTGTATAAGAAATTGTCCTTTCTATTTAATGATTGACTATTCGCTTGAAATTCTACATCAATTTGGTTTGCCCCATTTTGAAGGAAACTGGAAGGTATTATAATATGTCCATTTTTAACAGAAGTATTAACTTGCCTGTTGTTGGCGGTTACAGAGAGTAAGTTTTTATTTTGGTTACGAAAATCGAGAATAACATCTTCCTTTTTATTAAGATCGAAGGCTATTTCGGCACGTGCAGGTAAATCTTCCGCTTTATTTTCGCTGAACGAAAAAAACAGGTTATACGTAACATTAGCAATTGCCTCTTTTCTGTTTTTAGCAAGGTTGTAACTTACTCCTTCTTCTATATGATGTTTATTGCATCCGCTTAGAAAAATACTAAAAGCCAAAACAACCCAGTAAACCTTACGAAATTTCATATCTCTAAAAATAAAATCGGATTAATATACAACAAATAGTCTTGTTGAAAAAATATATCAATCACATTGCCATTTTAGCATAATTGGAAATTCAATACAAAACAAAATAGTTACCATGCCAACGGTATTTTTTCCGATGAAATTGTGTCCTATTCTAAATAAAAAGCAATTGTGTAAAATAGGAAGGGCTACCGCAGGAGAGGAGCGTATATCTTTTACATGGCAACTTCTTTTTATATTTGTGTAATGTTTATTGTTAGGAATTATGGAAGATATTGATAAAGAACTGCTGGATTTGCCTTTAAATTTATACAGAAGTGCAATATCCATTCGCAGCGAAATAACCCGTAGGTTAAGCAATGCTTTTGGTGAAGAGTTTACTGCCGATTACTGGTTTGTATTGAATTATATTGTTCATCATCAGCCGGTAGCAATTAACAACTTGGCTAAGTTAATGGGGCGAGATAAAGGTTCTATTTCCAGAACTGTGAATTGTATGGAGCGTATCGATTTAATATGTCGAAGCGTAAATCCTGCTAATAAAAAGTCGGTGCTAATTTCCGTGACCAACGTGGCACAGCAGTTCATGGAAAAGGCTGAGGTGGAAATAAAAAGTGTTGTGGAAAACTCGCTTGGTGCATTTAGACCGATTGAAATGCTAGAGTTAAACAGAATGCTTCAGACTATTGTTGCAAATATGACTGAGTAGAAAATTAGTAAGTTTGCGCATAAATTCTTTTAAATCAATTTTTTTTAAACATTCAATCGAATTACCTTTGCAGCCTTTGTAAAACTATAGTTAAGATGAAAATGAGAAAAATATTTTATGTTATGTCTTTTTTACTTGCATTTGTAGCATGTAAGAGCGGTAACGAAGTTAGCAATCCGCTCTTGTCGGAGTTCAACACTCCTTTTAACACTCCGCCATTCAACAAGATTAAGTACGAGCATTATATGCCGGCAATAGATTCTTCTATTTCCGAGGCAAAAAAGGAGGTTGAATCAATTATTAATAATCCCGAAAAACCTACTTTCGAGAACACGATTGTTGCGCTGGATAGAAGTGGCAAGCGTTTAAATGTTGTAACGAACATTTTGTTTAACTTGAATAGCGCAGAGACCGATACGACTATTCAACGTATCGTTCGGGAGGCTTCTCCAAAGTTAACCGATTACAGTAACGATATTAATCTTAATCCGGATTTATTTGCTCGGGTAAAAAAGGTTTGGGAAATGCACGATTCGCTGACTCTTACCCCTGAACAGAAAACTCTTCTGGAAAAAACGTATAAAGATTTTGAGAGAAATGGAGCAAACTTATCGGAAGCAGACAAGGAAAAATATCGTGAAATTTCAAAAGAGTTGGCCGATTTGTCATTGCAGTACGAAGAGCACTTGCTTGCAGAAACAAATGCTTATACGTTGAACATAACCAAAGAAGAGGATTTAAAAGGTCTTCCCGAAAGTTTAAGGGATGCGGCTGCACAAGCTGCCAAGGAAAAGGGTGTTGACGGTTGGGTTATTACTCTCGATTATCCGATGTATGCTCCTTTTATGAAATATGCCGAAAATAGGGAACTTCGTAAACAACTATATATAGCACGGGGAAGCCGTTGTTTTAAGGGTAACCAAAACGATAACCAGGAAATAGTAAAACGTATTACCTCCTTAAGGTTAGAATTGGCTAATCTACTGGGTTATCCTGATTATGCTACGTTTATTTTGGAAAACAGAATGGCTGAGAATCCAGAAAAGGTAAACAAGTTGCTTACCGATTTAACGGAGGCTTCGTTACCTGCTGCAAAAAAAGAGGTAGCCGAAGTTCAAGAATATGCCAATCAGTTGGGATTCAATGAGGAAATTCAGCCATGGGATTTTTCGTTCTATTCCGAAAAGTTAAAAAACAGCAAGTATAATTACGACGAAGAGGAGTTAAAGCCATATTTTAAACTTGACAATGTAATTAACGGCGTATTTCTTTTAGCCAATAAGTTGTACGATTTAAAGTTTATGCCTAACGCCGACATTCCTGTTTATAATTCTGATGTGAAAGCATATGAAGTTTATGATGGATCGGGGAAATTAATGGCAATACTGTATCTCGATTTCTTTCCGCGTTCCGGAAAGAGCGGTGGTGCTTGGATGACTTCGTTTAGACCTCAGTACAAGGAAAATGGTGTTGATGTAAGGCCTTTTGTTTCGATTGTAACAAACTTTACAAAACCTACCGATAAGCAACCATCGTTGCTAACTCACGACGAAGTTACCACATTCCTGCACGAATTTGGACATGCGTTGCATGGGATGCTTTCGGAGTGTACTTATGCTTCGCTAAGCGGAACTTCCGTTTACCGTGATTTTGTTGAATTGCCGTCGCAAATAATGGAAAATTGGGCGCTCGAAAAGGATTACCTCGATTTATTTGCAGTTAACTATAAAACAGGCGAAAAAATTCCTCAGGAGTTAGTTCAAAAAATTATCGATAGCCGTAATTTCCTTGCAGGATATAATTCAATTCGGCAGATAGGTTATGGTAAAATAGATATGGCTTGGCATACTATTCGTAAGCCATTTACCGGAAGTGTCGATAAGTTTGAAAAGAGCATTATAGATCCAATTCAAGTACTACCTAATGTAAAAGGTACAAATTTTAGTGTGGCATTCGATCATATTTTTGGAGGAGGATATGCTGCTGGGTATTATGGATACAAGTGGGCTGAGGTTTTAGATGCCGATGCCTTTGAGATGTTTAAGGAGAAGGGAATTTTTAATAAGGAGGTTGCTGCTTCGTTCAGAAAAAATATTTTATCGAAAGGTGGAAGCGAACATCCAATGGTACTTTATAAGCGTTTTCGTGGGCAAGAACCAACAGTAGATGCCTTACTAAAACGGAGTGGATTAAAGTAATATAAAAAGAGTAATATAAAACGCCGGTTTTTTTCCGGCGTTTTTTGGTTATATATAATAAGGTATTTCGAAATTATCTTACTCGTGAAGATTCCCTAACAATCAGTTGTGTTTTGAGAATCTCGGTAACAGGAGAATCTTGTTTTGTTTGAGTTATTCTTCGAATTAATTGTTCCATGGCTCTTTTGCCCATTTCGAATCCCGGTTGACGAACGGTGGTAAGTGTTGGTTCTACCATTAAAGATGTTTGATCGTCTCCAAACCCAACAACCGAAACGTCCTGAGGAATTTTATACCCGTTTCTGGTGAGAATCTTCATTGCACCCGCAGCGGTAAAGTCGTTTACGGTGAAAATAGAGTCGAATTTTAGTCCCTTATCTATAAGTTTTTGGGTTTCCACTAAGGCCGATTGAAAGGTATCGCAATGTATTATAAGATTTTCATCAATAACAACGCCGTTATCACGCATAGCTTTAAGGTAGCCTTTCAACCTGTTTTGTCCAATTAGCCTATTTTGAGGTCCTGCAAAGTGAACAATTCTTCTTCTTCCTTGAATAATTAAATGTTCGGTGGCTTGGTATGCACCATCAAAATCGTCAATTATAATTCTGTCAACATTCATTTCCTCTATAACCCTGTCGAAGAAAACCACGGGAATACCCTCGTCTTCAAAACGTCGTAAATGGGAATAATCAACCGTTTCTTTTGAAACGGATACAAGGATACCATCTATAATACCATTAAGAAAAGCATCGCATGCTGCAACTTCTCTGTTATAATCTTCAACGGATTGGCTAATAATTACACTGTAGCCATTTTGGTTTGCAACTTCTTCGATTCCGCTGATTACGGATGAAAAAAAGTAATGAACAATTTCAGGGATAATGACACCGATTATATTACTGCGTTGATTGCGCAAGCTAAGCGCAATAATATTAGGCTTATAGTTATACTTAGCAGCAAGTTCATTAACAAGGCGTTTAGTTTCTTGGCTAATATCGGGATGATCTTTAAGAGCCCTAGAAACGGTGGAAGGGCTAATGCCCAACTCACGAGCAATATCCTTAATGGTAATTTGACTCGATTTCATTTTAGGTTGATTTAAACAAGTTGATACGATGAATGTTAAGTGTATATTAATTATAAAAATATGTTAAACGTATTGCAAAAATACACTACCATTTGAACAATACAACACCTCTGACTAAAGGTATAAAAATATATTCAATTTTCAAACGTTTGCGAAATCGTTTGCATTAAAAAAACAGCTTACCAAGTTATTTTATAGATAATTTTTTATTAAAAATTTGTTAATTGAGCTATGATTTTTGTAAAAATTAACATTTTGTAATAAATTAAAAACCAATAACTAATTACTTAAAAAATATGTTGAAAGAAAATTTTATAAGGAAGTTTTCATTGTTAATGATACTGCTTAGTATGCATTTACTTGTGTTTTCGCAGAATGTGAAAATAAGTGGTAAAGTTACTGATGCTAAAGATGGTTCTCCAATGATAGGGGTATCTGTCTTTGTGAAAGGAACTACAAACGGAACTACAACAGATTTGGATGGAAATTACACGTTAACGGGTCCTGCTGAAGGGGTATTATCTTTTTCTTTTGTTGGTTATAAACCTTTAGATGAGACTATTGCAGGAAGAAGCATAATAGATGTGTTAATGGAAGAACAAACAAAACAGTTGGAAGAAGTTATTGTAATCGGTTATGGTGTTCAAAAAAAGAGTGATAGAACGGGGGCTGTGTATAATGTTAAAGCAGAAGAATTAAACAGAGGAGACTTAACGGATCCTATACAAGCCATGCAAGGGAAAGTTGCAGGTGTTAATATTTCTAAAAAGGGAGGCGATCCTAATTCCGGTTTTGCTGTTCAAATTAGGGGGGCA
The DNA here is from genome assembly GCA_020636845.1 of Bacteroidales bacterium. GTDB lineage: Bacteria > Bacteroidota > Bacteroidia > Bacteroidales > Tenuifilaceae > JACJXD01. Next base: position 20,564 of record JACJXD010000012.1, read on the forward strand.
GCAGGGTTTGTGACTAGTACTCAGCCGTTATATGTTGTTGATGGTGTTCCTGGCGCAGATCCTACAACAATTGCGCCGGAGGATGTTGAATCGTATAATATTTTAAAAGATGCGTCATCGGGGGCTATTTATGGTTCGAGGGCATCTAATGGCGTTGTTATAATTACAACCAAAAAGGCTAAAAAGCAAAAGGAGGCAACAATAGATTATAGTGCATATATTTCAGCTGATCAAACAAGCAATAGGTTAGATTTTCTTTCGGCTAACGATATAAGAAAATATGTTGAAGAGAATGGAATAACAGGTTTTGCTGATAATGGAGCAAATACGGATTGGCAGGATGCTATTTTTAGAACCGGAATGTCCCAATCCCATAATATTGCAGTATCCAATTCAACTGATAATTTGGCATACAGACTATCTTATAATTATACGGAAAATGAAGGCGTTATAATAGGTAGCAAAAAGCAACGAAATATAGCAAGGCTGAATCTTACTCAAAAAGCGATAGATAATAAATTAACGATAGATGCGTCGGTGGCTGGAACGTTTGAGAAAAATTATTATGTTAATTATGGTGATGGTATGGGGTCTTCTAACATCCTCTATCAAATGTATCAGAGAAACCCTACCGATCCTATTTATAAGGATGGAACTTTTTTTGAATTTCAACGAGATTTTAATTACAATAATCCTGTTGCTATTGCAAAATTAATCCAGAATGAAAGAGATGCTAAATTTTATTTTGGAACATCTAAAATTAGTTTTGAAATTCTTAAGGGTTTGGTAGCTGCTGCAAATTTAAGTTATTTAAGAAACGATTATGAGACGTATTATTATGAACCAACAACTCTGTATGCTTCAGGGAATGCGGGGTATGGCAAAAGAAGTTATAATAATACCCAAACTAAAATATTGGAAACAACCTTGACATATTCAAAATCGATAAATGATGCTCATAACTTTACAATTTTAGGAGGGTATTCTTTTCAGCAAGATAATTATTCTGGTCTTTTTGCTCAAGGGCGAAATGCTTTGTCGGATTATTTAAAATCAGATAATTTATCTCATTTGCTTACTATTAATGTTGGAGATATTGGTTCTTGGAGGAATTCTAGTAGGCTAATATCTTTCTTTGGGAGATTTACGTATAACTATAAATCAAAGTATTTTGCAACTGCCACTCTAAGACGCGATGGTTCATCAAAATATGGAAAAAATCATGAATGGGGATTATTTCCATCGGGATCTATCGCATGGGATGCTAAAAAGGAAGTTTTTTTAGAGAATGTCGATTTTATTAATCAATTGAAGTTACGTGTTGGTTATGGATTAACTGGAAATCAGGAAATAGGATCATATAATGATATTATGTACGCTTATCCTAACGGTTCTGCACCTAACTTTGAAACTGGAGAGAATGGCATAAACTTTAGCATTTCTCATAATGCTAACCCAAATCTTAAATGGGAAGAAAATTCTGAATTGAATATTGGTCTTGATTATGCGGTTTTGAATAACAGAGTTCAAGGGTCTATAGAATATTACATCAAATCTACTTATGATTTAATTGCAGAATATGCTGTTTCATCGCCACCGAATTTGGTTACGAATACGTGGGCAAACGCAGGACAAATTGATAATAAGGGTCTTGAAATTAGTGTTGAAGGATTTGCGATTGATAATACGAATTTCAAGTGGAAAACAATGGTTAATTTTGCAAGGAATAGACAGAAACTTGTAAAACTGTCGGGAAATGGATTTTCATGGTCGGAGAGCGACAAAAAGCGATTATATTTAAGTGGAAGGGGCTTAGTTGGATCGCAGAACTGGACGCAGTATTTAATGGAAGGAGAGGAAATAGGAACTTTCTACTTACCAAAATATGCAGGATTGTCTCAGGATGGAAAATTCTTATTTTACACTGCTGCGGGAGGCGTAACAAGAGACATTAATTTAGCCGAAAGAAGAGTTGCTGGGCATGCACAGCCTAGATTTACTTTGGGATGGTCTAATTTTTTTACTTATAAAAATTTCGATTTGAATATATCGCTCAGAGGAGCATTTGGTAATAAGGTTATAAATTCTACAAAAATGGTATTTTCTAACCCTCAAATATTACCAACAATTAATGCTTTAAAGGATGTTTTACATGAAATAGATCGTGGTTTAACAGATTCTCCAAAAATTAGTGATTATTACTTAGAAGATGCTTCATTTGTAAAAGTTGATAATATTTCTTTAGGTTATAATTTCAACACAAAAAAATTGAAATGGGTCAAGTCTTTTAGAGTTTACGTATCGTCTAATAACTTTTATACATTTACTAATTATAGCGGATTAGATCCAGAAATGACTTATTCTGGTTTAGAGTTTGGTATAGATCAATACGATGTCTATCCAAAAACAAGAACATTTACTTTTGGAATTGATGTTAAATTTTAATCGTTAAACTACAATGAAAAAAATACTATATTATTTAAGTTTCGTACTGTCAATTTCATCTTGTGTAAATCTTGATGATAATCTTGAGGACAAAATTCCTTATGATAAATTTCCTGAAAATGAAAATCAATCGGCATTAATGATAGGTTCGGTATATACGCCAATGAAAGATTTTCTTGATAACGGAGGTTGGTGGTTTTGTCAAGAACTTACCTCTGATGAGGTGGTTTGTCCTACGAGACATACCGATTGGGATGATGGCGGTAAATGGAGAGTATTATACCAACACACATGGGATAATAATACAGAAGCAATTAACAACATGTGGTCCCGCTTTTACTCTGGAGTTGGACAGGCAAACTACTGGATTGAATTTTTTGCTCCGACGGCCGAAACAGAAGCAGGAGCGACAACTATTGCTAAATTAAAGATAATGAGGGCTTATTATTATTATCTTTTAATAGATAACTATGGAGATGTTCCATATGTAACTCAATATGCAGGAGCAGATCAGCAACCTCAGAAGACAGCCCGAGCAGTTATTTTTCAAAACATAGTTAACGAAATAAATGAAAGTATTCCTTATTTAACTAGTTCAACATCTAAAACAGCTGTAACAAAAGGGATGGCATATTCTTTATTAGCAAAATTATACTTGAATGCAAAAGTGTATGCCGGTGTTACTCGTTGGGATTCTGCTGGTTTTGCTTGTGATAGTGTAATTGCATTAAATCAGTATTCGTTGGAAGCAGATCCTCTTGCCCCATTTGTTACAGACAATAGCGCTTCATCTGAAAATATTTTTACAATACCTTATGATGAAGATACTTATACCGGATTTAACTTGCATATGCGTACATTACATTACAATAGCAATCTTACTTTTGATATGACTGTTGGGCCATGGAATGGTTTTGCTATAACCGAACAGCATTATAATACTTATGCTTCAAATGATAAGCGTAAGGACGGCTATTTTTTGGTAGGTCAACAGTACACTTCTTCTGGACAGCCTATAACTGATGCAGTTGCAGATGCTCCACTTGTTTTTGATCCTTATATTCCTGCTTTGGTTATGGATGCTTCATACACTCCCGAAGAAATTAGAATGTCGGGTGTAAGAGTAAAGAAATTTGAAATTAAATTAGGAGCTAAAGAAAACTTAAGCAACGATTTTCCAATTTTTAGGTATGCTGACATATTGTTAATGAAAGCTGAGGCAATGGTACGTCAAGGTTATAATGGAGATGAATGGATAAATCCTATTCGGGAGCGTGCTGGTTTAGATGACATTACGGATGCTACCTTGGACGATATTTTAGCAGAACGAGGACGCGAACTATTTTGGGAAGCGCACCGGAGACAAGATTTAATACGTTTTGATAAGTTTAATAAAGCGTGGTGGGAAAAAACCGCTGATGATGCTAGTCGTCGAACATTTCCTATTCCTCAATGGGTAATAGATACTAATCCAAATCTTGCAAAATAAAACACTTACATTAATTTTAATTTAAACAAAATCCTATGAGAACTTCAAAATTTAATTTAGCATGGTTGCTTTTTATAGCAATTTTTACGTTTGCCTCATGTAATAAAGATGACGATGGTGGAAGCAATCCGATTCTTGTTGAAGATGGCATGTATGTAATTGGAGATGCAACTCCTTGGGCCGATTTTAGTTTAAATGCTCAAATGATAGGAGGCATTAATGAAGTAGATGGATCTGCTCGTACATCTATGTATGAAAAATACACTACTTTAGAAGCTGGCAAAGAGTTTAGAATTGTAGAGGTCGCCGGAAAGGAAACAATAGATTATGGTCCCGATCAACTCATTGATTTTAATACTTATGGTAAATATGATCAGCCAAATATAACGTGCAAATGGGGAAGTTATAAAGTTGGGGGAACTTATACTGTATCAACAAGTGGTCTGTATCATATAGTAATAGATAAAGAATTGTCAAGGGTTGCCATTATTCCTGTGAATTATTGGGCTATTCTTGGAGGTGCTACTGCAAATGGTTGGTCAGATAGTAAGATGGAATTGAATGGTAGTTTCGATAAGAATACTATGAGTTTCAAGGCTACTGATCTTGTTTTGAGGGCAGGTGATTTTAAGTTTCGTTATAGTGGTGGTTGGAAATTAGGTATTGATGATTCTTTATCAACCGCAACGGTAAAAGTTAATACTAATTTTGGTGGTGCAACAGACGCCTTGGTTCCTGGTGGTGATAACATTACATTTGATGGTGCTAACGAGGGGGCTTATACTGTTGAAATGACTTGGTCCTCGGAAACTAGTGGTTATGGCTATACAGCTACATTGACAAAAACTGGAGATGTTGAACCACTTCCTGAATATCCGGAGGCCATGTATATTGTAGGTGATGCTACTGCTTATGGATGGGATGCTCCCGGTACTTATGAAAATGCCATTATGCATAAATGTGCAGGAGGAACTCCAACAGAAGGATTATATTGGAAAATATGTTATATTGAAAGTGGTAAAGGATTTAAGTTAGCAGCAGCTAATTGGTCTGACCCCAATTTAGGCTTTGGCGATGTAACTTCTTACGATTCTGAAGGTGTAACTGTATCAGATGCAAGTGGAAATATGTCTATAGCTGAAAGTGGAATGTATATGGTTGTGCTAGATTTGCGCAATAGTCAAACTTTGGTATCTGTTAAACCAGCAGAAGTTTATGGAATTGGCGATGCCTTTGGTGATTGGACTACCGGAGTTGAAGCAAATAAATTTACGGTGGACAATACCGCTAAGACGTTAATATCTCCAGCTTTAGGTGCTGATGGAAACATTCGTATGTACGCAGCACACAGTTGGATTCCAGATTGGTGGAATGCTGAGTTCAGAGTTAATGGTACTGCTATTGAGTATAGAAATGATGGAGGAGATTTGGATGCGGTTGCTGGTACTCAAGGACAAGTGATTACTTTACATTTTGATGATAATACTGGTTCTATAGCTAAGTAATTATGATGTAAAAAAGGAGGGCGCAAATTTGTGCCCTCCTTTCTAATATAATTAAAATGAAAATTTATTTTACGATAATTTCTTATTTTCTTTTTCTTGCAAATGCATTTTGTCAAGTAATAGAGGTATCACCATCTTTACCAACAGACGTCGATGCCATAACTCTTATTTTTGATGCAAGTAAAGCCTCTAGAACGGATTTAGTAGATTATTCTGGAGATGTGTATGCTCATACCGGAGTAAAAATAGAAGGTTCTTCAGAATGGCAGTATGTAATAGGTAGTTGGGGAAGTAATACTACACAGCCAATGCTTACTAGAACAGGGGACAATACTTACATTTTGTCAATATCGCCGAATATTAGAGAGTTTTATGGCGTTCCCGCTAATGAAAAAATAACCCAGATGTGCTTTGTATTTCGTAGTAGTGATGGTACAAAGCAGACCGAGGATATTTTTTATGATGTTTATGAGCAAGGTCTTTCGGTTAGTTTTACTACTCCGGAACAAAATAAACCAATTTGTAATTTAAATGATGTTTTTGATGTTAAGGTAGATGCCAATAACTCTACAAATTTAAAACTTTTAGTTGATAACGTTGAAGTTCAAAGTACAACAGAAACTTCAATTACATATAGTTATACTGCAATAGATTATGGAAAACATTGGTTCAAGGCAATTGCTACGGATGGAACAACAACTGCCTTCGATTCTGTTTATATTCTTGTTAGAACACCTGTGAACGTTGCCGATTTGCCAGTAGGTATGAAGGCTGGCGTTAATATTATTGATCAGAATACAGTAACCATTGTCCTTTACGATCCTCCTGCTAAAAAGAATTACGCATATCTTATAGGAAATTTTTCCGATTGGCTTCCCGATGAGCAGTATTATATGAAGCGAACTCCCGATGGGAAATATTATTGGATTACGCTTTCTAATTTGTTACCAAATCAGGAGTATGCTTTTCAGTTTTTAGTTGACGGATATTTACGAGTTGCGGATCCTTTTACACATAAAACACTTGATCCCAACGATAAAGATATACCATTAACCACCTATCCTGAGTTAATGAATTATCCAACGGGTAAAACGCATGGAATAGCCTCAGTATTTAAAACTACGTTAAGTAATTATTCTTGGAAAGTTATTAATTATACTATACCTCCAAAAGAAAACTTAGTTATATATGAACTCCTTGTTAGAGACTTTGTTGCAGATTCTTACATTAAATCAGCGGAAGACTCTTTAAGTTATCTTAAAAAGTTAGGAGTAAATGCTGTTGAATTAATGCCTATTAACGAATTTGAAGGTAACGATAGTTGGGGGTATAACCCTTCGTTTTACTTTGCCACGGATAAAGCTTATGGAACGGCAAATGATTATAAAGAATTCATAGATTCTGCACATGGAATGGGGATGGCAGTTATAATGGATATCGTGTTAAATCATTCATTTGGACAATCTCCTTTAGTTCAATTATATTCCAATTCTGATGGAGAATCTTTAGGCGAACCTACTGCTGATAACCCATGGTACAATGTAACTTGTCCTCATGAACCGTATTGTTGGGGGTACGATTTTAACCATGAAAGTGCAGAAACTCAGAAATTTGTAGATTCTGTATTAACGTACTGGCTTACGGAATATAAAGTGGATGGTTTCCGTTTTGATTTTACAAAGGGTTTTACTAATGTGCAAACAGGAGATGGGGGCTCTGATTATGATGCCTCGCGTGTTGCTATACTAGAACGTATTGCCGATAAAGTTTGGTCAATTAATCAGAATGCGTATGTTATTCTTGAACATTTTTGTGCAAACACAGAAGAAAAGGCGTTAGCTACATACAAAAGTTCAGAAGGAAAAGGAATGCTGGTTTGGGGAAATTTGAATTATAGTTATAACGAGGCAACGATGGGATGGTTAAATGACTCAAATTTTTCTGATATTGCATACAAACAACGTGGGTGGAGTGTACCTAACTTGGTTGGTTATATGGAAAGTCATGATGAAGAGAGGCTAATGTATAAAAACCTTACATATGGAAATTCTTCAAACGCAGATCATGATGTTAAAAATCTTTTAATTGCTCTAAAACGGATGGAATTGGCAGCAAATTTCTTTATACCGTTTCCTGGTCCTAAAATGATATGGCAATTTGGCGAATTAGGATACGATTATTCTATTGAATATAATGGGAGAACTGGGCGCAAACCTGTTCGGTGGGATTACTATGGGCCAGATGAAAGACTTAGCCTTTTTAATACTTTTGCTCATTTAAATAGATTAAAACAAAAATATGAAGTTTTTTCAACTTCTTCATATGATTATAATTTAGATGGTGCTAAGAAATGGATAAAATTGGATGGGGAAGATATGGATGTTGTTATTATGGGAAATTTTGATGTGAATGCTACTTCCTTTACAATTGATTTTCCATCTATAGGTAAATGGTATGAATATTGGACAGGCGATTCCATTAATATTAGTGATGTTTCGGTTTTATTTTCTATGCAACCTTCGGAGTATAGATTATATACTAATAAGCGAATTAATAGAAATGCAATATATGTTAGCGTTGAAAAAAATATGAATTCACTAAACGATGTCTCTGTTTGGCCAAACCCATCTTCGGGGACTTTTAACATTTCATATAGTGTACAAGGAAATGCTAAAGGTATATTAGAAGTGTATAATATGCTAGGTCAAAAAGTTTTTAGTAGGATTGTTAGTACAAACTCTGGAACTACTACTGTTTCTGTTACTTTGCCAAGTAATTTATCCTCGGGCTTTTACACGTATCGGGTATTATTTGAAGGAAGGCAAAGTTCCGGTAAAATTGGACTATTCAGATAATTATTGAAGATTAAAAAAATGCCTACTTGTTGTTTCAAGTAGGCATTTTTTAGATTATCTATTTTAAAATAACCAGAAATTAAGTTAAAAATACTTTAAGATAAAAGATGATATCTATCATCTTTTATCTATTGATCTTAATATATAACTTTCAATACAAAAATTTAACAAAGCTTAAACTTATATAGTTTAAGATGAAAAACTTACTGCTTTTAGGCCTTTGTCTTTTTAGTTTTAGTTCTGCTTTTACACAAGTGGAAAAACTTTATTTAAGAGAATTAAATAACTGTATCCCAAAAGAATATACTGTAAATTTAAATTCAGTAGATCGTTCATATGCGAAAGTGGACAGTTTATATGAAGAATCTTTTAATGGTTACTTGACAGATAGTGATAGACTTCTAAAGTTAGAAGAGGCTTTTGTTGAGCAGGTTAAATGTAAGGAAGCATTATATAATATCTGGTTAAGGTCTGATAGTCTTTCTAAAGTTAAATCTCAAAAGTATTTTAATGAAGTTGCCAAGGCTTTTAAAAGTTTGGCGGATTCTATCGATATTTTGAATCCAAAATTTATTTCGTCAGATGTAGCATTATTTTATGTCGAAAGAATGCATAAGATAATTATTCTTGAAAGATTTGGTATTCAAGTATGCTTCGGCTGTATCTCAGACGATGTTCATGATTTAGCCCAACCAACAGGCTTTAATACGGATATTGTAGTAAACATTGATATGATAAAGCGTTTTAGAACTGCTTGGAACGAAACACAATACCCTTTAACTTATGATAATTGGACTTACACTCCAACAGAACGAAGATCTTTTTCGAGAGGTTACTATGCAACAAAGTGGGACAATGCTAATTTTATACAAAAGAAACCTGTTTCTGAAACTTTAGCAGAGAGCGAACAATCCGAAACTATTAGCAGTAAGAAAACAGAAGTTAGAAACACTGAAACGATTGTGCAGAAACCTGTTGAAAATGTAACTGATAGAGAAAGTATTGGTAATCCTAAATCTGTTGGAAAGAGAAATAATCATAAAAAGGCAACAAGGAGTAGTGATATTCATCCTGCTAGTAATTCAGGATTAATAATAGAAAATGATGCGCAAGGTAGATCTCTTATAAAAGTGTTTATAGGAAAAGAAAGGCTTAAGAATTATAGAGTTCAGTACTATACAATTCAAGTTGCAGCAAGTAGAAATAAATTAGATTTAAATAATTTAGGAAAGCGGATTTACAAAGGCAACTCTACAGTAGAGGAGAGATATGAAGATGGCTGGTATAAATATACGGTAGGCCAATTCACATCAATAGATTCTGCAAACAAGTATTTGAATAGTTCGGCAGTATTGCAAGGATTTGTGTCTGGTTATGACACAAAGAGCCAGCGAGTTGCTATATTCAGTATGAAACAACCACAAAACTTGAGCATTTCTGCTTATTCGCTAATTTTTAGGCTGCAGATTGCTGCATCGAGAAAAATGTTGGAACAGACGGTTCTTTCGAATATATACAATGGAAACAATCCTATAAATATTACACAGGAAGATGGTTGGTATAAATATTCAATAGGCGATTATATTTATGTTGATGAAGCGATAAGCGAAAGAGAAACTTGTAAGGTAAAGGGTGCTTTTATTGCACCTTATCGTGATGGGGTAAAAGTTAGCTGGCCATCGAAGGAAGGCCTTTTGCAGCAACAGAGCAGTCAAAATAGTTTGCCTATATATGTTATTCAGGTTGCTGCGTCAAGAAATTCATTATCAACGAGTGTTATAAAATCAATTTTAAATGTTGATTATCCGCTGACGATGAAATTTGAGGATGGCTGGTACAAGTATTTTATTTCTGCTTTTAGCAGTTATTCTGCTGCGTTAGATCACGCTAAACAACTAAACATACCTGGAGCGTTTATCGCTACATATAAAAATGGGAAACGAGTTAACCCCTAGTCGTTAAACAAAACAAACAACAATACAATGAAAAACTTAAGTTCTCTCTTCTCTAAATTGGCAATATTTGTTCTTTTGTCGATGTTAATATCAGGATGTGCTTCAAGAAAAAAGGTATTAATGCTACAAGACATTAGCGAACAGAGTACCTCTATTAATAATCCGGGTAAAGCATCGTACCACTTACAAAAAGGTGATAATTTGTATATAAAAGTATATAGTGTCGATGAAAAAACATCGAAGTTTTTTCAAAGCGATTTCCCCAACTTAATGAATCCAACATACCTCTTTTTGAACAGTTACACAATTGATGAAAAAGGTTACATTAATGTTTCGTTTATTGACAAATTGAAGGTTGAGGGGCTGACCGTGGAAGAAGCTAAAAATAATATTCAGAAGGCTTTAAACGAGTATTTTAAAGAGTGTACGGTTACTGTAAAGTTGGTTAATTTTCAGGTATCTGTTTTAGGCGAGGTAAATAAACCGGGAACCTTTACTATTGATAAAGAACAAATTAATTTATTTCAGGCATTGGGTTTAGCCGGAGGTCCAAAAGATTTTAGTAATTTGAAAAAAGTAATATTGGTTCGTCAAACCGATGCTGGTTCTAAGGCTCAAGTGTTAGACATTACAAATTTAGCCGTTCTAGAATCGGAATACTTCTATTTAATGCCCAACGACATAATATACGTTGAACCGGTTAAAGCCAAAATGGCTATTTATGGCTCAAACACACCTTACATTGTTTTCTCTTCAATCACATCGGCACTGCTGCTTTTAAGTATCTTACTATAGCAAGCTATGGACAATCGCAATTTTGAGGTTGAAGAAGAAACAATTGATATTAAGAAGATTATAAGTCTGCTTGTAAAAAACTGGTATTGGTTTGCGATTTCCGTTTTTCTTTTTTTCGTTGGTGCCTTTTTGTGGAATTTTTATTCAACTCCCATATTTCAGGTTGAAGCAAAAATTTTAATCAATGATGAAGGATCTACTTTTATGGATCCCCAAATGATGGTTAGTCAGGTTTTTTCTCCTAACACGTATAAAGTAAAAAAGGAAATGGAAGTGCTTGGCAGTTATTCTTTAACCGCGGAGGCTATTGGCAAACTTCCATTGGAGGCAAGTTGGTGGAAGGGAAATGACTTAAAGTCTGTGGTTATTTACCCTCCTCCTTATCGGATGGTAATAGATTCTTCTCATTTCCAAAGCGATAGTATAGAATTTTCAATTTTAAAAATAGATTCGTTAAATGTACTTCTTACTGGTCATTATGCAAATGCTGACACGTGGAGTGATACGGTTAGGATTAATAATTATGCAGAATCTTCCGGTTTTAGGTTTAAGGTGATTCCAAATTCGGTAATTGATGTTAACGAGCGCTTTAATTTTAAGTTGAATAGAAAAGAAGATTTAGTTAAGTATTTTAACGAGATCGATTTAAGCGAAGAAAAGTATGCTTCAACTATAATTGTTCGATTTAAAGATGCTTCTGCAAGTAGAGCTGTCGATTTCTTAAATTCATTAAGCCAATCATTTTTAAAAAGAGGTGTTAAACGTAAAAATTTAATTGCGCTTAATACTATTAAGTTTATTGAGAGTCAACTTCACAGCGTTGTCGATTCTCTTCGCTTTTCGGCAGAGCGTTTGGAAAAGTTCCGAAGGGTAAAAGGGGCAACAAATTTAGATTTTCAGTCACAAAAAGCGTATGAATTATTAGATGGCCTGGAGCGGGAAAAAGCACAGTACACGGTATTTTTGAATTACTACGATTATTTAAAGAAGTCGATAACCCAGAATATGGAACTAGATAAGTTAGTTGTTCCGTCTGCAATGGGAGTCGGCGATGAGTTGTTAAATAAGTTGGTGTTAGAGCTTATTCAATTTTATTCCGAAAAAGCCGAAATTGCCGTTAATACAAAAAAGGACAACCCCATGATTGGGGCTATAGACTATAAGATAGAAGATAGAAAAAAAACTATTCTTGAAACAATTAATGGGCTTACCTATTCTGCAAGGTTAGGAATAAAGAACCTTGATGAACGAATTCAGAAATATCAAACAGAAGTTTCGAAAATACCAGAGAAAGAAAAAGAGTTGTTAGCGTACCAACGAAATTTTAACTTGAATGATGAAATATATACGTTTCTTTTAAAAAAACGATCTGAGTTACAGATTGCTTCAGCCTCAAATTTTCCCGAAAATGAAGTCCTTGATCCCGCATCGGTTGTTCGTTCAAAAATAGTTTCGCCAAATAAAAAGTTGAATTACTTAGTGGCATTTCTGTTAAGTATTATTATTCCCTTTTTTGTATTGTACCTTAGAAATCAGCTTATTGATAAATTCGAAGAATCGGATCAACTAAATAACTTAGGCTTTCCAGTTATTGGAGAGTTAATACACTCCGAAAGTAACAATACGTTTGTTGTAAATAAAGAAAGAAACACCGCATTTTCAGAAGCCTATAGGTTACTTAGAACCAACATTAAATTTTTAATTGGCGGAGGCCAATCTCGGGTTGTTTTGGTTACTTCTACATTTTCCGGAGAAGGTAAAAGTTTTGTTTCACGAAATATTGCTGCAAGTTTTGCATTAGCAGGTCATAAGACCCTTTTAATGGATTGCGATTTGCGAAAAGTTGATAGTAATTTACTTGCTAGAACAAAGAAGGAGCAGGGCTTAAGTTCTTTTTTAAGCAACAATGCTTCGTACAACGATATTGTTGTAAGTTCTGATGTCGATAATTTATGGATAATCCCTTCGGGAATGGTTCCTCCTAATGCTACCGAACTTATAGATTCTCCTAAAATGCTTGAATTAATGGATATTGTGAGGGATAAATTTGAAATTATTATTATCGATTCGCCACCAATAGGTATGGTAGCCGATAGTTACATTTTGGCGCAACAATCCGATTTATTACTTTTTATTATTCGTTATAAGCATAGCCGATTAAATGGAGTAGAGCGCATACTATCGTCGATTTCCCAAAAAAATATTAAAAAAGTAGCTTTAGTTACTAACGATATCAACAGTAAATATTTCAGATACGGTTATTATGGTAGCAAGTATGGCTATGGATATTACTACGGGTATTCGGGGAAAAAGAAAAAATAGTTTAATGCTTTATAGAAACCCCATATAGATTTATATGGAGTTTTTCACACTATTGATATACATGCTAACTCCTAAATAGAGTTACATGAAAAGTAAAACTTCTGCTTTGATTATTTTAGAGTCGCTTTGTTGATATTATAGTTTAAATGCTCATAAGTTCACCTTCGAGCATTTTTTGATGTCTCGTTTGTAGAAATTACCTACAAAGTTGCTAAAGCCTTTGTAGTTCTTGAACGGTTTCAAAAAATTTCTATCTAATAATCCTTCTTGTTTCATAATATATTTAAAGGTATAAAAAAGGTTTAAGGTTAAAACCCTGAACCTTTTTCTAAAAGTTACGCATTTTAGCGGTTAGTCTTTAAAAATTAACTCTTAAGGGTTTTCCCTTGAGAGTTAATTTTATTTTAAATCCAAAATTGTAACGGTTATTTAAGAATAGTTAAACCTTAAAACATTACATAATGCCCTATAATTTTACCATGAATGTATGTAAGCCAAACTGAACAGTTTGCGGTTTCATCTTCATCGCAAAAATGTAATTCACAACCTTCACCATCATGTGCAAATTCCATTAACATAATTTTGTCTAATGCCAAAACTACATCTATTGTTGGAGTTAGTCCACTTGTCGTTTGTCGTACTATTCTATAGTTGCAATTTTGTGTAGAGTTGTTGTTCAATAAAGTAATCATTCTATCATCAACACTATAAGTCAATTTAAAATCTAAAGATGGAATAGAAACCACTTCACCATTTACCGAAAGCGTAAACGATGTCATTGTAATATTATTTACCTTTCCTGTAATGTCTCCGGTTACATTCCCTGTTACATCTCCAGTTACGTTTCCTGTAACATTAGCATTTACAGTAGTTGCATTTATACTCCCACTAGTTGTAATATCGCCACCAACATTTAAAGTGCTAGTAAGCGTTGTTGTATTGATGCCTAGTTTTATAGAAGAAAAATCGCCATAAATTAATGGAGGATTTATGCTGCTATTGGCAATGTATAGTTTATTCGAGACATTACTTTCCGAATAGCCGGCTTGGTAGCCTATAAAAACATTGTTATTTCCGGTGAGCAAATTTCGGCCGGCTTGGCAACCTAGCATAGTGTTACGGTATGTTGTGTAACTATGGTAATTATTGGGGTCATCACCACCACCTCGTCCTGCATCAATACCTACAATAGTATTAGAGTTACCTTCTTCGAGCATATAGCCTGCGTTGGTTCCTAGAAAAACGTTTTCTTTACTATTTTTAATTTTAAAACCAGTATTTATTCCTACAAAAGTGTTAAAAGAACCATTCCATCCACTTGCATTTATTCTATAGCCAGCTGCAGTTCCTATCATTACATTGAATTCTTGATTAGTGTGAGAATATCCTGCTCCTGAGCCAATTAATGTGTTATGATTTCCTGTAGTTAAAGAGTACCCTGCATTTTCTCCAATGACAATATTATTGTCTCCAGAAGTATTAGTAAATGCTGCATTTTTCCCTATTGCAATGTTTTGAGACCCATCTATATTGTTTTTCCCAGTTTCATAACCAATAAAAATATTGCTATTTCCTTCGCTGTTGTTTAATCCAGAATTGTATCCCATTAGGACATTGTAACTTCCCGAAGTGAGTCCCATTCCACTTTGGTATCCAACTGTTGAATTATATAAGCCTGTTGATTTCGTTCCACTTTTATGCCCAATAAAGTAATTATCAGGGGTGAGATTAAGAAAATTATCTACAGTGCCTTTAGTGGCATTAGTAAGTCCTCCAACAGCAAACCCACGTTTCGCACCTTTTTGACTATTATTTACATATATTCTTGCAGAGTCTGGTGCGATAAAGAACATATTTTGAGAAATCACTGTTTTTGTTTGATCTATAAGCCCTTCAACAGCAAATCCTCCTTTTGCACCAGGTGAAGATGGATTTTGTTTTACATATACTCTCGCACTATCTGGTGTAATTCTTAGATATTCAATAGGGCCTGTTTTTGTTTGGTTAGTTAACCCTCCAACAGCAAATCCTCGTTTTGCGCCTTTCGTAATTGCATCGTCTGAAATATTAATTCTAACGCCTTCTTGATAAACTCCGAATATTACATCTCCTTTGCTATTTTTTACTTCGAAAATTGGATCATCCGGGTTTGTTGTAGGGTTACCTTGTACTGAAAGACTATTGGCAAAGGATAAGTTTGGCAAGTCTGTAATACTTGATGTTCCATTCCATATTGCCATGTTACCGGAAGTTCCTGAACCGGTTAACCAAGCAGGGGATTGCCACACAACTCCATTGGTTCCTTTACTGAGTAATTGTCCTGCTGTTCCTTCTGTGTTATTGTAATCATATAGGAAGCCTCTTAGTCTTAAATTTCCATTCACATCAAGTTTTTGTGTTGGCGTATTAATGTTAATTCCAATATTGGTATCACTATTATAAAGTGTACTACTTGCAACCCAGTTAGTTCCATTATGCCTGAGTGTTTGTCCTGTAGTTCCTTCTACAAGAATACCAGCAGGACCTTGTTCTCCATCTTGTGATAATATTTCCCAAGAATCTCCATCCCATATGTAGGATTTTTTATCTATTGAATTGTAATAGCCTTGGTTGGTAGTAGGTGATGATGGTGCTGCTGGATAAGTTCCTAGCCATTCTATAGAGATTCCTTTTTCACCTTGAGGACCTGCAGGGGCTTCAAATTCCACCCAATTTGAGGCATCTAAGCGGGGTTCTGTTGTGGATGCGAAGGCTATTTCGCTTTGAACTATCCACATGCTGTTACCTGTTTGTGATGAGTTTTCGGCAAATACATAGTCTCCGGGGTCATAGGTTGTGCCAGAAACCCAGTCGCCTTTATTATTCAACCCTGTTCCGGCAGGTCCTTGTGGTCCTTCAGGACCAATAGGCCCTTGTGGTCCTAATGAACCATCATGGGCAATTACTTTCCAAGAACTTCCATTCCAAATGTATGATACCTTTAACGTTGAGTTATAGTAAGCCTGATTAAGTAGGGGAGAACTTGGTGGAGTAGTTAGTGTCCCTAGCCAATCAATTGAAATTCCATTTTCACCTGGTAATCCTTGTTCGCCTTGGGGACCTTGGCTACCATCAAAAGTCATTGATTGCCATGAATTTCCATTCCAAATATATGCACATTTACCTGTTGAACTGTAGAACGCTTGGTTTAATGTTGGGTTAGATGGCTGCTCTGCAAATGACCCTAGCCAATCAATAGATATTCCGTTTTCACCCGGCAATCCTTGCTCACCTTGAGGGCCTTGACTGCCATCAAAAACCATTGGTTGCCATGAGTTTCCATTCCAAATGTATGCACATTTATCTGTTGAACTGTAGAACGCTTGGTTTAATGCTGGATTAGATGGCTGTTCTGCAAATGACCCTAGCCAATCAATAGATATTCCGTTTTCACCGCCATTTCCCGATGCAGCGTAAAAAGCAAATGGAACAGATAAAAGTTGAGTAGATCCAAGATCAATCCATGATTGATTCTGCTCAAGTTCCATTTTTAGCAGAATATTTCCACTAGCCCAGTCAATGTCTGAAAAATTTCCACTAACTGCAGTTCCCCCTCCTAGTTTTAATAAAGCAATTCCTTGAGCAGTTGTTTGGGCAGTATGCTCTTCTGAATAGTATAATGCAGATGAGTTTCCGCTTATAAAACTTACTTTTAGCGTAATTTCTTGGTTGGTTAGCGGGTTTCCATCGGCATCCCTAATTACAGCCTGATATGATATTTGTTCTGGTACTTGTGCATTGCCATTAATCGTTGTCCATATACCAATAATGGCGAGGATAAACAATTTTATTTTGTTGTTCATAGGTTTAGATTTTGGTTTTTAATAGTAAAGATTTGCTAACGTTTTTTAATAATGTTGGTTATGCCAACCTTATTTTTACATAAAAGCAATAACAAAAGGCTGTTAAATACAATGGCTAAGAATATAAATGCTAGACTAAAATTGAATAAATAGAGATAAAAAATTAAGAATGATTTACTGTTAAATCAAATTTATGACACATTATACTTTGTGTCAAGTATTTAATTTTGATTTTGACTAACAAGTAAAATAATGACTTAAACTTAAAATCAATTCGGAGGAATGTTTAATTACTGTAGTTGTTAAGAATTGCCTTGACCGACCCTATTAGAATTTTTGCTTCAACTAAAACAGGGATACGTAAATTGTTATCCGTAACCCATATAGTCATATCTTCTCCACCTGTAAAGATGGTTCCTTCCACTAGTTTTATTTTAAATTTGAGAGTTTTATAGGTTTCTCCATTTTTAAGCGTAATAATTTCTTTGCCCATATACCTAATGTATAAAGGATATATGTCATTATCTATGGCAATATTTATCGGAATCTTTTCGCCAATAGAATATTTTGTGAAATCTATTTGTCTGAAATGATATACTGCACTTAGTACATACATCAAACGTATTGGGTTGAAGTTTTTTGTTTCCGCTTTAAATGGCCTTTTTGATGTGTAACTTTCAATATGTAACGTACTATCTTCGAAGTTAAACGAATAGCGATTATATGCTCTATAACCGCCTTCGTAGGTATTACGTAAAAAAAAGTTAAAGGCTGTTGATTTTTTTTAAGAATGGTGGTCTCAAAACTATCGCGAACTTTAAAGAACCAATCGTATTCTTTTAAACTCCATCCTTTTGCTGAGAATTTGAAAGCCTCTTGATTTTGAAATAAGGTATCGGATACCGAAAAAATAACGCTACCGGCCTTAAGCCATATAAAACGCCAGTTGTAGTATGCTTTATAAGTTACTATTTCACCGGACTTTACTTGAAATACTTTATTTTTTGAAGAATTTTGTGAAAAAACTGATAAAGAAAAAGATATAAGCAAAATAATAGGAATTATTCTCCTGTATAAAATATTAAAACCCAAGTTTTTTGCGTAAATCTTCTTCTTCATCAACTTTTGAAACGTTTATATGTTCCAGTATAACTACGAGTGCAATACCAATTAATGCAAATAGTATTGCCATTACGGTATGAGGTTCTGTACTATTTTCGTATAAAAAAGTATTTGGTAGTACATTTTTTTCCACCAGCGGTTTTATAATGCCATGTGCATCAATAAATGTTTGTATAGAAACTTTCCAAGGCCAAATTTTGTTCAGTGAACCTATCATAAAACCTGTTAAGATGGCAATCGTTTGTGCATGAAAACGATGGAGTAAAAATGATAATACTTTTGAAAATGAAATTATACCAATTAGTGCCCCTGCTGCAAAAATTGCAATTATCCCTATGTTTAAAGAAGTGAGAGCTCCCATCATATAAGCGTACTTTCCGAGTAGGAGTAGTATAAAACTACCGGAAATACCAGGCAAAATCATTGCACATACGGCTATTGCTCCACAAATAAATATAAACCAAGAATTAGCTGTTGTTTCTGCAGGAGTAATGGTTGTTACCCAGAAACCGGCGGCAATGCCAATTATAAGATTTATTACTGTATATGTATTCCACTTCGATATTGTTTTTCCAACAAACCATGCCGATGCTAAAATTAATCCAAAAAAGAAAGACCAGATGTATATTGGATAATTGGCAAGCAAAAATTGCATTAAATGGGACAACGATAGCAAACTAATTGCAATACCAAGTAAAACTGATAGTAAAAAGTAGGCGTTGGTTGCTTCTATAAATCGCCTTATGCCATTATTTTTAAAAAGTAAAAAAATATTTTTAGAGCCAATCGATTTTATAGAGTCTATTAACTCTTCGTATATATCGGTAATGAGTGCTATTGTTCCACCCGAAACTCCAGGAATAACATCGGCAGCACCCATTGCAATTCCTTTTAATATCAGATTTAAGTATTCAACAGGTTTTCTCTTCATCTTAATAAAAACATCAACTTCAACTAAAAACTATTTTTGCTTTAAATTTTCCGGAAGGAAAGTGAAAAAAGTATCACCACGTAACCCAAGGCGAAGGGTTTCCAAAGGAATAACTTCGCTTGGTGCAATATTGCCAAGATTTACATTTGCACCTAATTGCTTGATAAACCAAACTTGCTGACTTTTTATGGGGGCTTCCCATAACACGTTATCGATTTTTACATTGCGGATTATATCGTCGATTAATGCAGTGTTTGCGGAATGATCCGATTTGTAAATGCCAACATTACCGCTTTCGCGAGCCTCTGCAATAACTTTCCAACTACCAGCTTGAAGTTCATTTTTCATCATGGCAACCCATTCGTCGTCTGGAATGTGAACATCTGCCTTTTTAGAGCCAACTTCCGAAATTACCGTAAACTTCTTCGATAATTTGGAAATGTACTCACACTTAGTGTCGTTATCAAGTTCCATAGAGCCATCGGAGACTTCAACAAGATTTAATCCTAGGCTATCAACAAATTTTATAAACTCGTCGAACAATCCTCTTATAATAAATATTTCGAATAGGGTACCGCCCAAGTACGGCTTTAAACCAGCCTTTTGGTATAGTTTTATTTTTTCTTTGATGTTAGGGGTTACTAACGATGTTCCGAATCCAAGTTTTAGTAAGTCGATGTATTCTCCCGAAACGTTAACTAAATTTTCGGCTTCTGTAATGCTTAAGCCTTTATCCATTACCATGGTTATGCCGCTTACTCGTGGTTTGGCGGGACGTTCTGGTATAAAAGGTAAATTGTAATTCATGATTATTTAATTTTAAAGTTCAAATGTATTGTTTTTTCTACAATTATTTTGATGATATTTTAAATATTGAATGTGTTGTTAATAAAAAAAGCCCTTTATTCTGGGCTTCGTTTGTAATATAGAAAATGTATGAATAGTTTTATAATAAGTTTACTTCTTTTATAAAATCATCGTCGTTATTAATAGATACAAGGTTTATAAAGTCGGATATTGAAGAGGGATCTATTTGTTTGGCAATTCGCAGTATTTCCAATGCCTCTTTTTGTTTATGCGATAGGTAAAGTGCTGCCGCATTTATTACTTTTATCGATGCGTTCGCATTAAATTTAGGGTTGAGTTCATCAACTAAGGTTTCTACCTCGCAGAATTTCTCCTGAAATAGCAGAACTTCGGCTAAAGCCAAGTAACCATCGGGTTCGTCTGGATTTAAAACAGTTGCTTCGCGGTATGCTTTAACAGCTTCTTCTATATTATTTAATTCGAATTGGGTTCTTCCTAACCCCATCCAAAAGTCGAACTGGTTGGAATCGAGTGTTATGGCTCTATTTATAAAATTAAGGCTAATGTCGTACTTTTGCCTTTGTATCATAACCATTCCGATACCGTAATAGCCTTCGGCAAAATCGGGGTCAATTACAATCGATTTATTATAATTATCCAGTGCCTTTTCCAAATTTCCGGTACGTTCGTAACATTCGCCTATTAACGCAAATACCCTGGGGTTTTCAGGTTCGAGTTCGGATAACTCCAAAAATACTTTAACGGCGTCTTCGTAACGTTCTAGCGTAGCGAGGGTATTTCCTTTGTTGTTGTAAGCCGAGGAATACTTTGGATCGATTGCAGTACAAAAATCGTAACACTCAAGCGATTTTTCAAATTCACCGGTTTTAGCGTAAATAATGCCCAAATTGTACCATACGCTAGCAGAGAAAGGATTTATGTCTAAATATTCGTTGTAAAACTTAATGCTTTTGTCGAATTCGCTGTTTCGTTCGTAACAATAGCCCATATCGAAAAGAACGGAAAGGTTCGTGCTATCTATTTTGTATGAGGCAATCAGGTAGCGAAGGGCCAGATTTATTTCATCTTCATCTAAAAAAAAGTTGGAAATCCTGTATAAGATATCAACGCTTTCATCGCCTGAAAGCGAAGCGGATTTATCGAATGCAGAAATACTCTGATTTGTTTGTTTTAGGTAATACAGCGATTCTCCCATTTGCATGTACAAATCGGGATTGCTACTATCGATTTTTTCTATGTATTCAAGAATTTCGATAGCTTCTTTGTAATTTTCTTTTAGTTGAAAGTAATCGGCTTTTTTAAGAAGTAGTTCAAGGGAATTTGGATATATTTTAAGAGCCATCTCCAGCGCTTTGTCTGCTGTTGGTAAATTTTCCTCGTTTAGGTAGTAATCTATTATTTTTTCAAACTCGAATACATCAAAAAATATTGATTTGCCTAAGTTGAAGTTGGTTTCAAACCTTTTTACAACTTCTGCCGTGTTGTCTTCTTCTAAGTAATTTTCGTTATCCTCTTTCATTGTATAGAATCCTCATACAAACATAGGCATAATAATTTATTCTGGATAATATAGTTCATTAAACAAAGTTAAAGTTATGAACACTAAAATAGTCCTATTTAATGTAGTTGTATGTAAATTATTTTTACTCAAGATTTACGTTTTTATGCTATTTTTCGTTGAAGTATTTCATAAACTGAACACGTTCCAGTGCGGCAGGATTGTACGTTTTGTCGTAACTCATGTTTCCTTTAAACTCTGCTATTGAGTTGTAGCCATTTCTATTCATCCATTGTTCCAACTGTTGCAGAATAAATGAGATTTGTTCTTTCCCGTTTTTATATATGGTGGAAACGACTTGAACGGCAGCAGCGCCGGCAAGTAACTGCTTAATAGCCCCGTAGCCATCGTGTACTCCTGTTGATGCGGCTAAATCGCAATTTACTCTTCCCGACATTATGGCTATCCATCGAAGCGAGTTGGATAGTTCCGCGGGAGTGCTGAAAACATGCGAGTTAGAATAGCCAAACGTATCTAAATTGAAATCGACATTGTAGAAACGGTTGAATAGTACCAACCCTTTCAGTTTGGTTCGACTAAGTCGTTCTATAAAATTGGCCAATCCTGCATGAAAGTAAGATATCTTCATGGAAACTGGCAATTTTGTTACATCGGTAACCTTTTGTGCAATTTCAAAGTAGGTATTTTCATTTTCTTCTGCACTTCGCCGAGGATCGGAGGAAAGTGGAAATACGTTAAGTTCTATTGCATCTGCACCGGTATCTTCAATGCGTTTGGTAAAGTCAGTCCAACCTTCGGAGGTTATGCAATTTATACTTGCAATTACTGGAATTTTGACTTCTTTTTTGGCGTCTTTTAAGAACTTTAAGTAGTTCGAAACGGGGTCATCAATATCGTCAAGGTTAAAATATTCCAACGTCTCAGGGTAAATAAATCCAGAAGAACGCATTTTGTTAAGGTCATCGGTTGTTGAAGAAATAATTTCTTCTTCGAATAATGATTTAACTACTATAGCCGCAGCACCGCGGGCTTCTAACTCGGCAATTTCGTGAATATCATTTGTTAGTCCGGAACTACCAACAATAATTGGATTTTGTAAGTTCAATCCCAAATAGTTTACACTTAACTTATTCATAATATGGTAGTTTAATTGTTGTTTTTTAGATAAAAAACAATTGGAATCTGTAATTGTTGTTTAATTTTTTAGAAAAATTTTACCAAAACTGTAAATGTAATTTCTTAAGTAATTTATGATATTTTTAATATGAATCCTATTGTTTTCATAAAAAAACTCCCTTTAGATTTAGGCCTAAAGGGAGTTTGATATATTAGAGTAATGAACTATCAGTTAAAATGTTTTATAAGTTCGCTTAGTGTGTTATACGTTTTTTGTGATACCGGAGCAAGTGGTAATCTAAGATTATTCTGAATTAGACCAAGAATGTTGAGGGCTGCTTTTATTCCACCGGGGTTACCATCGACAAATAGATTGTTAATAATTTCGATTATCTTGAAATGGATTTGTGCTGCTTCGTTGAATTTTCCGTTACGGGCCAAAGAAATCATTTTGGAAAATTGAGCAGGGAAAGCGTTTCCTACAACCGAAATGACTCCGTCGAAACCAAGCGATAGTTGAGGAAGTGCCAGAGCATCGTCGCCGGATAACACAAGAAAATCCTTTGGTTTGTCGCGCAAAATGAAACTTTGCTGGTTTATGTTACCCGATGCCTCCTTAACTCCAATAATGTTAGGCTCTTCGTTAGCCAGTTTAATGGTTGTTTCGGCAGCCATATTTACACCTGTTCTACCCGGAACGTTGTAAAGAATAATGGGCAATGGACTTTCTTTAGCCAGTGTTTTAAAGTGAAGTTCAAGTCCTTTTTGTGTGGGTTTGTTGTAATATGGTGTAACGGAAAGTATTGCGCTAACTCCGTCAAGGTTAAGTTTACCAAATGTTTCAACAACTTTTGCAGTATTGTTTCCTCCAATGCCTAGCACAATAGGGAGTTGTCCATTATTTATTTCCTTTACAAACGAAAGAAGTTCGTTCTTTTCGTTTTCGGATAAAGTCGCAGTTTCGGCGGTTGTGCCCATCACCACAAGAAAATCGGCACCTCCGTTAAGCAGATGATTCATTAACTTTTCCAGTGCTCGATAGTCTATATCGTTGGTATCGGTAAAGGGAGTTACCATTGCAACGCCCAATCCTTTTATATTGTTATATGGCATGGTAAAAGGTTTATACGGTTTCTGTATTTGGCTCTTTTTCTTCAGCAAAGCGATTATTTAGTTGGAAAAGAATTTTTAGGATTTGCTCCATTAGATAAGTTTGTCCTTTACTTTTATCTACGGAGACTATTAAATCAAATGGGTTTTGAAAGTAATTGGAAGCTCCAACTTTAAATTTTGCCCGCGAAATTGACGAAATCCACCGAAGCGGAAGAAATTCTTCGAAATTTAAATCGATAAGAATATCGTATTCGGTAGATGCAAATACATCGACTATTGGTGTTATGGGTTTTTGATACCAGTTTAAATCCCTTTTACAGAAAAAGTCTATTTGCTTAGTGTTAAGGAAATTTGCAGGTATTTCCTTTTGAGGATAGAAACCGATGGCTTTTACGCCAATAGTTTTCTCTTTGAAATAGTCCATGAAATCGCTAACCAATTCAATTTGGTTCAAATTGTTTGCAAAAAAAACAATTCCAACGCTTCGTGCGGTAGTAAGGTTATAAACCATTTTATTACGGTTTATAGTCTTAACTTGTTTTTCTATTGCCTTTAGCGACTTATGGTAAATATAATCTTTAATAGCCTTCACTTAAGTATTGTTATAGTTATGCTGTGATGCAATTTTACAAAAAATAATAGAACATTGAAAACATTCAAATATCACCTTTAACTTTAATTTGCACTATTAATAAGTTCAAAAAAGTCGTCTTCGGAAATTATTTTAATTCCAAGCCTGTTCGCTTTTTCCAATTTTGCGGGTCCCATTTTATCCCCAGCCACAAGCATTGAGGTTGATGCCGAAATGCTGCTTACATTTTTCCCTCCGTGTTGCTGTATTAATTCCTTTAACTCATCGCGCGAAACGCGGTTAAAAGTACCGGATATTACAATGGTTAGCCCTTTTAACTTGTCCGATTTTAGTTGAAGTTCGTTTTCTGACAAGTTAAGTTGAAGTCCGGCTTTTTTTAAATTATCTATAATTTTTAGGTTGATTGGGTTGGAAAAGAAATCTTTAATACTCGATGCTATCCTTTCGCCAACGTCTTCAACATTGAGTAAATCATCGATAGAAGCATTGGCTAGGTTTTCAATACTACCGAAATGAAAAGCAAGGCCTTTGGCGGTGGTTTCGCCAACGTAGCGGATGCCTATTCCGTAAAGAACTCTCGGAAAAGGGACGCTTTTCGACTTTTCGATGCTTTGAATGGCGTTATCGGCCGATTTTTCGGCAAATCTGTCGAGGGAAAGCAATTGTTCCCGTGTAATACGGTATAAATCCGAAACATCGTTTACCAGACCGTTATTGTAAAGCAGGGCAACGGTTTCTTCTCCTAACCCGTCTATGTTAAGAGCTTTTCGGCTAATAAAATGCTCAATTCGTCCTTTTATTTGAGGAGGACAGTTGTACTGATTTGGACAAAAATGACGAGCTTCTCCTTCCGGTTTTTCCAGTTTAGAACCGCATTCCGGACAGGTGGTAGGAAAACTAATGGGCTTGCTGAATAAGGAACGTTTACTTTGATCGACTCCTACAATTTTAGGAATAATTTCGCCGCCCTTTTCAACATACACAAAATCGCCAATTCTTACATCGAGCAAGGCAATTTGATCGGCATTGTGCAACGAAGCTCTTTTAACAATTGTGCCGCCTAGTTTTACCGGAGTTAAGTTTGCTACCGGAGTTACAGCCCCTGTTCTTCCAACCTGAAAATCTACCGATAAAAGTTCGGTTGAAACCTGTTCCGGTTTATACTTGTAGGCAATTGCCCAACGTGGTGTTTTTGCTGTGAGTCCAAGAATATTTTGTTGCGAATAGTCGTTTACCTTAATAACCACGCCATCCGTGTCGTACGGGAGTTTCTTTCTTAATTTTTCCCAATGGTTTATATATTCGAAAACGCCGTTGATATTTGGTTTTCGTTCTATATGTTCCGATATTTTAAAACCCCATTCTTTGGCTTTCTGAAGGTTGTCGTAGTGGTTTTGGTAAGGCAGATTTTCGCCTAGTAAGTAGTAAAGGTAACAGTCGAGTTTACGTCGGGCGACTTCGGCCGAATTTAGCAGTTTAATAGTTCCTGCCGTTGCGTTTCGAGGGTTGGCAAAAGGCGCGTCACCAATTTCTTCTCGTTCCTGATTAAGGCTCTCGAACACGGAATGGGGCATAAAAATTTCGCCTCTAATCTCGAATTCTTTGGGATAATCGTTTCCGTGCAACGTAAGCGGGATAGGTCTGATTGTTCGAATGTTATTGGTAACGTCGTCACCAACAACGCCATCGCCGCGACTAACCGCCTGAACCAATTTACCGTCGATATACTTAAGGCTTATGGCAACACCGTCGAATTTTAGTTCGCACACATATTCGGGTTGTTCACCAAGTATTTTTTTTACCCGTTGATCGAAATCGCGCAATTCTCCTTCGGTATAGGTGTTTGCAAGTGATATCATTGGGTATTCATGCTTTACTTGCGCAAATTCTTTTGTAATATCGCTACCTACACGCTTTGTGGGGGAGTTCGGATCGTAAAACTGAGGAAATTGTTTTTCCAACTCCGATAGCTCCTTTAGTAATTTATCGAATTCGTAATCGGTGATTTCCGGTTGTGCTTTTACGTAGTATAAATAGTTATGCTTATGAAGTTCGCTACGTAAAAAATCTATTCTTTCTTTGGCCTGTTGGGTATCCATATTG
Source organism: Bacteroidales bacterium (assembly GCA_020636845.1). Lineage (GTDB taxonomy): Bacteria > Bacteroidota > Bacteroidia > Bacteroidales > Tenuifilaceae > JACJXD01. The sequence goes on from JACJXD010000012.1 coordinate 47,096, forward strand.
TTGTTTTGTTCTTATTATATCGAATTATTTTCAAAAGTAGCACAATTTACATAATCATAAATTAATATCTTTATCGGTTTCAAAATTACATCGAATGCCAGTAAAAAGTAGTAGATATAGCGATGTTGCATTGGCTTACAGAGGTTTGTTGTCGGCTTTAACCCATTCGTTGGATGCTGAAAATAAGAAACAAATTCGTAAGGCGCTTAATTTTGTTTTGAGTAATCAACACGAAGATGATTCTAACGAAAGGGTTTTGCATTTGTTAGAAGTGTCAAGAATTTGTGCTTCAGAAATAGGGTTAGGTGCTTCGTCGGCAATTGCCGCACTTTTGCATGATGTAATAGTCAAAAACTACTCCAACAAGGTTGAACTTGAAAAGGAGTATGGTGTTGTTGTGGCCGAACTTGTCGATAGGCACACCATAATTTCCAGTATCGATCCGAAGGATCCTAAAACGCAAGCCGAACTTTTTAGGCAAATGCTTATTAGTTTTTCGAGAGATCCTCGGGTAATCCTAATAAAGTTAGCCGATAGGCTTGCTTTGATGCGGCGAATTAATCGTTTCCCAAAAGATTTCCGGTTGAAACGTTCTTGGGAAACATTTCACCTGTATGCTCCGTTGGCACATAGGTTGGGTTTGTACAGGCTGAAATCCGAAATGGAGGATTTGGCCATGAAGTATATATATCCCGATGAGTATAAGTACATTATTAAGAGTTTAAAGGATACTACGGCTAGCAGAAATAAGTTTATTAAGAGTTTTATTGCACCTATCGATGATGAGTTAAAAAAGCGTGGATTTAAGTTTGATATAAAAGGAAGACCAAAGTCTGTGTACTCCATTTTTAGGAAGATGCAAAAACAAGCCGTAGATTTTCAGGATGTTTACGATATTTTTGCCATACGAATAATTTTACAGTCGAGTCCCGAAAATGAAAAGTCGGATTGTTGGCAAGTTTATTCGATAATAACCGACAGATATACTCCAAATCCGGAACGTTTGCGCGATTGGATTTCGGTTCCCAAAAGTAATGGTTACGAAAGTTTGCATACAACCGTCTTAGGTCCCGATGACAAATGGGTTGAGGTGCAAATTCGTACTTCGCGTATGGACGATATTGCCGAACGGGGGTTGGCTGCACATTGGAAGTATAAAGGAATTCGGCAGGAGCAGGGCATCGACGAATGGGTTACCCGGGTAAGGGAAATTTTAGAGTCACCCGATGCAACGCCGGAGGATAAGGTTGAACAGTTTAACCTTAATTTGATAACCAACGATATATACGTATTTACACCTAAAGGCGATATTCGAAAGTTATCCGTTAAGGCCACGGTGCTCGACTTTGCTTTCGATATTCATTCCGACATTGGGTCACAGTGCATTGGAGCTATTGTCAATGGTAAAAATGTACAAATAAGGCAGGAGTTGCATAATGGCGATGTGGTAGAAATTATTACGTCAAAAAGGCAACATCCCAAAAAGGATTGGTTAACGTTTGTTACTACCTCTAAGGCCAAGTCGAAAATTAAGCAACAACTTAGGGAGTTAGAGAATAAGAATATTGCACATGGGCGCGAAATTTTGTTGCGTAGGTTGAAAAATTGGAAAATTGACGATTCCGAAGCGGCAATTCGTAAAATCAACAAGCATTTGAAGTTGAAAAAACCCACCGATATCTTTATTCTGATAGCAGAGGGTAAGGTCGATTTAAGTGCCATAAAAACGCTTTTAACAGCCGAAGAGCAGGTTATTGTTGCTAAGCCTGAGCCTAAAACGGTTGAAACATCAAACGAACAGGTAGATAATACTGGAACCGATTATCTTGTTATTGACGAAAAGTTGGTAAATATCGACTATAAATTGGCAAAATGTTGTAATCCAATTTTTGGCGACGATATATTTGGTTTTGTAACTGTTAACGAAGGTATAAAGATTCATCGTACAAACTGTCCCAACGCAGGTCAGCTTGCCAGTCGATGGGGGTATAGAATTGTAAAAGCAAAATGGAAGGGTTCATCGAAAGCAGGAGCATTTCAAACTACCATTAAAATAACCGGAGTTGATGAACTTGGAATCCTTAACCGTATATCCGAAGTAATAAGTAAAGATTTGAAGGTTAACATGAGAAACTTGGTTGTTAATTCCAATAGCGGACTATTTGAAGCTTCGGTTCAACTTTATGTTGAAGATACAAAGCACTTGGAGACATTACTTTACAGGTTAACCAAAGTTCAGGGTGTAAGTAAAGCTGTAAGGTTGAAGTAGTTGGTTTATAAACTTTCAATTTATAGCATTTTCATATCTGTCTTAATAAACCTTTTTAATTTTTAACAGTTTCTATTTGGAATGGAGTTGGTTTGTGTAGTATTTTAGATGCAATAATATATTTGCCATTATGATACGTAAGTTATGTCTGTTAGGTATGTTTGCAATTGCGACGTTTACAGCGAAATCGCAATTAATACAGGATCTGTACAAAGCTTACGACCCTGCGTATGGAAGCCAAATTGCTGCTGATACTGCTGCAGTATTTACACCTTTCGGGATCATAAAACCTGGGGTGAATTACGGCTTAAGTTTAGGAACAGGCTATAGTTTTATGGGAGGAAACAGAGGCGTGTCAGGCTCGTATATTTCCCCGAGTATGTCCTATTCTGTTGACGGAAAATTAGCAGTGATGGGTGGTGTTACATTGTCGCGAACCAGTTTTAGTGGATTTAATACTTCTTCTGTCACAAATTCTAATGTAGAGCCCAATAGCGGTAATCCTTATAGCGCATGGGCTTATGCACAGTATAGCATAAATAAACGGCTCAACGTATTTGCAATGGGATCGGTAAGTAATAATCAGCAGTACTATTCTCCATGGTCCAATTCCTTTGGAACTGCTAGTTTTCAGAATGTTGGTGTAGGGTTTAACTATAAATTGACCAATAAAACTACCATTGGGGCAAGTTTTAACTTTATTAATCAGAATGGTCTTTCGCCGTTCTATACCACTTCACCGTTCCAAACTTTTCCTTATTAATTTAGAGGGAAGTTTCACTTTTACTAAGACAGTTTTTTTAATTATATCTGCTATCAAGTGTTGCGAAAGCGCAGGTGATAGTTATTTTTGTTAGAAAATAATGGAGTTAAATATGGTTACAAAAGGTTTTGCCAGCGATAACAATTCTGGCGTACATCCTGTTATTTTACAGGCAATTGCTGATGCAAATAAAGGGCATGTTACTGCTTATGGTGATGATGAATATACCCAACGGGCAGTAAAAAAATTCAAAGAAATTTTTGGTGAAGATATAGACGTGTTTTTTGTTTTTATTGGATCGGCGGCCAACGTATTGGGACTTCAATCGATGACCCAACGCCATAATGCGATAATTTGTGCCGAAACTGCCCATATCAATGTTGATGAGTGTGGCGCTCCCGAACGTTTTACCAGCTGCAAGTTACTTACGGTAGAAACAACCAATGGAAAGTTAACGGTTGAAGGCGTAAAAAAGCACATGCACGGATTTGGTTTTCAGCATCATGCTCAGCCAAAGGTTATTTCTATTTCGCAGGTTTCGGAACTTGGAACCTTGTATAGTGTTGACGAGGTAAAGGCGTTGGCAAACTTTGCTCATGCAAATGGATTGTTGCTTCACATGGATGGAGCCAGACTTGCAAATGCAGCGGTTGCTTTGAACAAAGAGTTTAAGGAGTTTACAAAGGATGCCGGTGTTGATGTTTTATCGTTTGGCGGCACTAAAAACGGAATGATGTATGGCGAAGCAATTGTTTTTTTCAATAAGAAGTTAGCGCAGGATTTTATGTACACGCGGAAGCAGGGATTACAGTTGGCCTCAAAAATGAGGTATATTTCCGCCCAGTTTAGCGCTTATTTGGAAAACGATCAGTGGAAAAAAATGGCCGCCCATTCCAATAAAATGGCGGAATTGCTTGCACAAAAAGTAGCCGAAATAAAAGGTGTAAAAATAACCCGTCCTGTAGAGGCGAATGCTGTTTTTGCCATTCTTCCTAGCGAAATTATTCCAAAGTTGCAGAAGGAATACTTCTTTTATGTTTGGGACGAGGAGACTTCGGAGGTTCGTTGGATGACTTCGTGGGATACAACACCCGAAGATATTGATAACTTTGCTAATGCTATTCGAAATAATATTTAACTATCAGGTAATCAATAGGTAATTGACTTGCGAATTGTCCCCTTAAGAATATTAAGGGGGCTTTTTCGTCAATAACCTTGCTATTTTTTTGATCATGTAAAGGACTGTTCATAGATTTGCCATAAATTATTGCGTAGATGAGTAGGAAGGTTAAGGTTATTTCGCTTTGGGTAGTCGCTCTGATAGTAGTATTGCTGTTGGCATTTCATAACGATAATAGTAAAGGTGTTGAGGTTAAGCCCAAGCGCAAAAGTTATAAAGCCGTAGAAACTCTTTCGATAACCAATAGTTTTACCGATGGAAAAGAGTATGAAGGCATCAATAAAAAATTTAATGCTTTTGTGCAAAAGTGGGAGTTGACGGGTGCCGATGTTGCCATAGCAAAGGATGGTAAACTTATATACGCGCATGGATTTGGTTACGCCAATAAAGAGGAAAACATTACAACCGAACCTTACAACTTGTTCAGAATAGCCAGTGTATCGAAGCTTATTACTGCAACCGCTATAATGAAGTTAGTGGAAGATGGAAAATTGGGCTTGAATCAAAAGGTTTTTGGCGAAAAAGGAATACTAAACGATACTATTTTTTTGCATTATAAGGATAAAAGGGTTGAGGATATAACTGTAAAAAACCTTTTGAATCATTCGGGTGGATGGACTCCCCGATGGGGTGATCATATGTTTATACCCGAAACCATTGCAAAAGAGTTAAACAAACCATTGCCTGTAAACCTTCAGGATATTATAAAATTTGCGCTTTCGAAAAAATTACACTTTCAACCGGGGAGCAGAAGTTCGTATAGTAATTTGGGCTATGCCATATTGCAGTTGGTAATCGAAAAAGTATCGGGAAAAAGGTATGAGAACTATGTTCAAGAAACCATTTTTCATCCGATGAATATATTTGATGCCCATCTTGCATTTAACTGGGATAGTTTAAGGTATCCATACGAAGTTCGTTATTACGAAGTAAAAGAGGCGGAAAAGATAGAATCGTACGATGGGACTCGTAGTAGCGTTAATAAGTGTAGGGGAGGAAACGATATTCGAACGCTTGGCGCTGCGGGAGGCTGGGTTATTTCTCCAGTAAGCTTGTTGAGGTTTACTATGGCAATTGATGGTAAAAACGATTTTCCGGATATTATTTCCAAGCAGTCTGTTGCGCAAATGGTTCATGTGGAAAAGAATTTTCAGCCTTGCGGTTGGCGTTGGGTTATGTCTTCGGGAAAGTTGTGGCGATCCGGATCGTTTCCCGGAACATCAGCACTAGCAGTGGTGCGTTCCGATGGCTATTCGTATGTTTTTATAACGAATAAGAGTCCGTGGAAAGGGGCAAGGTTTCCGTATATTGTGGATAGATTCTTCGATAGAATTCAGGGAGATATAAAGAAATTGCCTCAAACGGACATGTTTGTTAAGTCAACAGTAAAGTTGAGTAATATTAAAAGTGCTAGTTAAGGCTAAAGTTGTTTTCCAGCAACTTTTCCTGCGATTGAATTCTTTCGATAAATTTCAATCTTTTTAACAGAAAACGTTCCATTTTAAAGGCATCTCGAAGTGTATAAAACGTATATTTTTCTTCTGAGTTTAGCATTATCGACGAGGCAACTGCTGTAAGATTCATAGCCGAACCAGTGTTAAGAGTACCATAAATAGGGTCGATGTTGAGTTTAAGTTTTTTTATCAGGACAGCCAGTTCCGGATTAGTCGAAAAGTATTTATCGTCGATGTATTCAATGGTTCCGTCGCCGTAGAGTTTGTTTGGTTTAATATCGTTGAAATCCAACAAATGAAAATTCTTTACACCTTTAACCATAATTACCATCTCACTTTTGCTATTACGGGCAATTATGCTCGATAGTTCTACCTCGGAACCGTAGAGTTTCATCTCGTAATCTTTTATATAAGGTATGGCAAAGGTTTTCTTACTTTCATTAATTTCATTGATTAGTTGGATGTATCGTGGTTCAAAAATGCGCAAAGGAATGTCTTCTCCGGGAAGAAGGAAAATTCCAAGGGGAAACATATCAATATTTTTTTGTTTTTTTGCCATTAACTACTTCAATTTTAGGTTATAAATTCAACCTTAAAACATTTAAATGAGGGGAATGTTTATTAAAAAGGTTACTTATTTATGCTGTCGAGCGGAATAAACTTTAGCGATGCTGAGTTTATGCAGAAACGAATTCCGGTAGGTTTAGGGCCATCGTTAAAAACATGCCCCAAATGAGCCCCACACTTTTTGCATAGTACTTCGGTACGCTCCATTCCGTAACTGGTATCGCGTTGATAGCGAATGTTTTCCTCGAACTTGGAACCGAAAAAACTAGGCCAACCGCAACTGGAGTTGAATTTTGTGTCACTTTCGAAAAGTTCAGTTCCACAGCAAACGCAAACGTATTTTCCTTTTTGAAAAAAGTTCCAATACTTTCCTGTAAAGGGATGTTCCGTTCCCTTTTGTTGTGTTACATAGTATTGCAACTCGTTTAGTTTACTTTTTAAACTATCGTTGTCCATGGTGTTTTGTGCGTATATAGTAAATGTCAACAATTTCAATATGAATAAAAATGAAATTGATATTAGTAGTATTTTACTCTTTTTGACTTTCATGATTAATTAACATCATTTAATGGCATAATGTTCAGAGTAAGCAAAAATGGTATTATTATTGAATAAACTTAATTCAAAACAAATTTGAAATTATTTCGTTTGAAGAATTGAGTGTAAGGTGAAACTTTTGTTAAATCGATTAATAATTTGAAATATGAAACATCCATGTAATGCAGGTTGCACAAGTACGAATGAACAAAGTATGGGTGTTCCATCTGTTCGGTTAAAGAGCATTAAGAATGAAATATAATATATTGACAATTACTTACTAAATACTTTGTACGGATGAAAATAAGCAAATTCTTCTTTTCACTAATAGTTGGTGTTGTTTTAAGCAGTGCTGTTTATGCTCAAAATACCGACGAACGGACTCTTACTCCTTTTGATGAATTAAAGGTTTACGGCGAGGTAAAAGTTTATCTGGAAAAAGGAGAGGCCGAGCACGCTAAAGTTATTACCGAGGATATACCTGTAAAGGATATTATTACTGAAATTGATGGCAAAACTTTAATTGTCAAATTAAAAAGTAATATTTACAAGAATGTTAGGGCCGAGGTGTACGTTACCTACAGGGAGTTAAGGGAAGTTAGCACCTCTGCTGCAGCTTCCATTAGCCTGAACAGTACATTAAACGCCGATAAAATAACATTGGATATCAATACCAGTTCCGAGTTCGTTGGCGAAATTTCTGCAAATACGGGAACCTTTACGGTGGGGCAAGGTGCTACGTTAAGACTTAACGGTAATGTGAAGAATTACGAAGCAAAGGTTAATACCGGGGGAATATTGTCGGCGTTGGATTGCAAATCCGATAGCACTTTTGTAACCGTAAGCAGTGGAGGAATAGCAAAGGTATTTGCATCGAAATTGCTGGAGGCAAAAGTTAGAACGGGAGGTAGTCTTACAATAACAGGAAAACCGGAACAGAAAAAGGTAAAAACGTTTTTAGGTGCTAACGTAATCGAGCAGTAATTGCTACTTGTAGCGATACTGTATCATTTGTGCAGCAATACTAAGCGCTATTTCGGCAGGGGTTTGTCCGCCAATGGGAAGTCCTATTGGAGAACAGACCCTTTCCACTTGTTCTCGGGTATATCCTTGTTTTACCAGTTCTTCAAAAATTTCTTTTACTTTGCTTTTACTGCCAATCATGCCCAAATACTTTAACTTCTTATTCAGAAATTGTTTAAGAACAGTCTCGTCGAACTTGTGCCCAAATGTCATAATGGCTACATAGCTGGAAGAGCCTTCGGTAACGTATTTTTCCGCTTCGTTATAATCAATAATTTCCTTTTTATGGGCAAATGAGTTCTGGTCGAAGGTTACCAGTTCTTTGCGATTGTCAAAAACTTCAACCCTGAAGTCTAACATGCTTAGTATTTGGGATAATGGAACACTAATGTGTCCGGCTCCAAAAATGTAAACGGTTTCGCTAATGTTTATACTTTCGGAGTAATTCCAACTATCGGCTGATTCCATATTGAATGCTGGCAAGTTTTCGGCTGACTTATTATTGTAATCCAATAGTTTTATGGAGTTGTTTGTAAAGGTGATGATTCCCTTTTTCGATTGTTGAACTGCGTTGATGATATTATTTAAATCGGTAATATTTTCGCTGGAAAAAGGAACGAAAATTTGGGTTTGCTCTCCCGAGCATATCATACCCGACTTGTCCTCTTCGGCGTCGTGGTTGTGAACTTGCCTTTTTGCGAACGATTTAGGCGTTTCTTCTGTCTTGAGTAACTTTCTGGCCATTTCAACAAGCTTGTATTCCATAATGCCGCCGCCTATCGATCCTTTTAATTCTCCACTGGAGGATACCGCCATTTTAAAGCCAACCTTTCCGGGGCTGCTACCAATAGTTTCGGTAACTATTATTAAGTAAACCTTGCTTCCTTTGCTTATTTGTTCGTGTATAAACTGCCAAATCATTTTCAATGAAGTTTAATTTGTTTTACTATTTTACTTGTGCAAAGTAAATAAAACCGATAAAATATATTTAGTTATAGAAAATAGATATATATTAAATGTGTAATTATATATTATATTTCTATATTGATTTGAAAATGTATAAAATATCACTAAAAAATATTGTATTTGTATTATAACCTGTAAATTTGAAGACCAAAACTAATTAAAATGGAAGCAGTATATAGCAGAATAAAAGAGCTTTCGGAAAAGTATGCCGATTATACAGCTCAAAATTTATCGAAGTTAGTCCAAATAAAGTCGTTAAGCACTCAGGAAAAAGAGGTGCAACTCGAGTTAAAACGTCAGATGGAAGAAGCCGGATTCGACGAAGTATTTATCGACGGATTGGGAAATGTTATTGGAAGAATTGGTAATGGGGAAAAAATTCTTGCCATAGACGGACACATGGACACCGTTGATTTGGGTAATATGGAGAACTGGAATTTTAATCCGCTTGGTGGCGAAATTCGCGATGGTTATGTTCATGGTAGAGGTTCTGTTGACCAAGAAGGAGGCCCTGCTTCGTTTGTAACTGCTGGAAGAATTTTAAAGGAGTTGGGTTTCGACCGCGACCTTACCATATACTTTGTTGGTAGCGTTATGGAGGAGGATTGCGATGGGTTATGCTGGAAGTATATTGTTGAAGAAGATAAAATTCGTCCTGATTTTGTAATTAGCACCGAACCTACCAATTTGAATATCTATCGTGGACATCGTGGTCGTATGGAAATGCACGTGCATTTTTATGGCATTTCGGCTCATGGTTCTGCTCCCGAACGTGGAAAAAATGCAATATACATGGCTTCGAGGGCTGCCCTTGAAATTGAGAAGTTAAACGAACGGTTACGCTATGATGAGTTTTTAGGAAAGGGAAGCGTTACAATCTCCGAGATAATTTCGGGAAGTCCTTCGTTATGTGCTGTTGCCGATTACGCACGTATTCACCTCGACAGAAGGTTAACTTGGGGCGAAACAAAGGAATCGGCTGTGAAGGAAGTGGAAGAGGTTATAAAAGGAATGAATGCCAAGGTAGAGGTATTGAACTATTCCGAAACCGCTTACACCGGGTTGAAGTATGGAATGGAAAAATACTATCCAACATGGAAGTTGGAGGAAAATCATCCTCTCGTTCAAACGGGCGTTAAAGCATTTAGGGGTTTATTCAATAAGGAGCCTAAGGTTGATAAGTGGACTTTCTCCACAAACGGAATTATGACCTGTGGAACATACGGAATTCCGACCATTGGATTTGGCCCCGGTAACGAGGTTTTAGCTCATGCTCCCAACGAAAAGGTTCCAGTTAGCGACTTGGTTGCCGCATCGGCTTTCTATGCAGGTTTTGCCTACTTAGTTTAATTTTTAAAATTTTAATTATTATATATTTGCGACTAACGATTAACGACTAATATATGAATATAGCAAAAAGAATAAAGGAGTTAGAAAAGTTAAACTCTGAGTTGTACGGAAAAGATTTTTTTCTCACATGGGAAAAGAGCGAGGATGACCTTAGGGCTATTTTTGAGGTTGCTATGGTTTTAAAAGAGATGCGTCAGCAGAATATCTCCTCGAAAATATTTGATTCGGGGTTGGCCATTTCCAACTTTCGCGATAAATCGACCCGTACACGCTTCTCATTTGCATCCGCAGCAAACCTACTAGGATTAGCTGTGCAGGAACTCGACGAGGAAAAATCACAAATTTCGCATGGCGAAACCGTTCGCGAAACAGCCAATATGATTTCGTTTCTTTCCGATTTTATTGGTATTCGCGACGATATGTTTTTAGGCGAGGGGAATAAGTACATGCGTCAGGTAGGTGCCGCACTCGACGAAGGTTTTGCTACCGGAGTGTTGCCCAATCGTCCTAGAATTGTAAACCTGCAATGCGATAAAGACCATCCAACCCAAGCAATGGCCGACTTGCTTCACTTGGTTAACGAGTACGGTTCGTTGGAAGCGTTAAAAGGGAAGAAGATTGTAATGAGTTGGGCGTACTCACCAAGTTACGGTAAACCATTATCCGTTCCACAGGGAATTATTGCGCTAATGACCCGTTTTGGAATGAATGTGGAGTTGGCTTATCCCGAAGGGTACGATCTTATTCCCGACATTGTTGATATTGCTGCGAATAATGCAAAGCAGAGTGGAGGTAATTTCAAAGTAAGCCATAGCATGGCCGATGCCATGCGCGATGCCGATATTGTTTATCCGAAGAGTTGGGCTCCGTTCAACATTATGCAACAACGTACACAGCTATTGTTAAATAGCGATAAACAGGGTTTGGTTGAACTTGAAAAGGTTTGCTTGGACAATAATGCCAAGTTTAAGGATTGGGAGTACAACGAGGGAATGCGGAAGTTAACTAAAAATGCCGATGCAATTTATATGCATTGCTTACCAACCGATATTTCGGGCGAATCGTGTGTTCAAGGCGAAGTTAGCAAGGAAACTTTCGAGCGTTATCGTATTAAAACGTATATCGAAGCGGGTTACAAGCCCTACATCATTGCTGCAATGATGCTAACTAGCAAGTTCGAGAATCCGGCAGATTTATTGCATAGGCTTGTTAAAAGAAATCAGGTACGAGTTTTTTAGTATGCTTTGGTTTTATAAACGAAAAGAGGTTGCTTACCAGCAACCTCTTTTTTTATCTCAATTTTTTTACGGTTGAATTATTTCAAATTTCAAACTCTTCCGCAGTTATCGGCTAATGGGTCGTTATATGTTGAAGTGTTTAAGTTAACGGGATTCGAAAGTATATTTTTCCTCAATAGGAGTTTGCCCGGATTAAGGCCATTTACTAATTGTCCATTTTTAATGGTCATGTTGCCGCGAAGCAAAACATACTCCGCTTTGCCGTTCACCTTAAAACCTTCGTAAATGCTAATATCTGCCTTTGAATGGTGATTTTTTGCACTTATTGTTCGTTGGGCATTTGGATTCCATATAACAATATCGGCATCGGAGCCAACAGCAATTTCCCCTTTTTGAGGGTATAAACCAAAAATCTTTGCCGCCTGTGTGGCAAAAATATCAACTAGTTTGTTAAGGCTTATTTTGTTGTTTTTAACACCGAAGGTGTAAAGCAGTTCCAACCTATGTTCGATACCTCCTGCGCCGTTGGGAACCTTGCGAAAGTCGTTTATTCCGAATTCCTTTTGGGCTTGCGAAAAAGGACAATGGTCAGTACCTACCGTTTGAATAACGTTATTACTTATACCTTCCCAGAGCAGGTCGTTATTGTTGGCGGAGCGTATGGGTGGGCTGATAATATATTTTCCCGATTCTGCAAAGTTGTCGTTATACACCGAATCGTTAAGCGTAAGGTATTGCGGACAAGTTTCTGCAAAAACTTGCTGTCCGCTACGTTGGGCTTGCAGTATGTGTTTTACCGATTCGCCCGAAGATACATGAACTATGTATAACGGACAATTTGTTTGATCGGCAAAGGCCATTGCCCGCTTTACTGCCGATACTTCGGCCGATTCGGGACGACTTAAAGCATGGTATTTTGGAGTAACTTTTCCTTCTTCGAAAAATTGATTTCGAAGTTTATCAACTTCATCGCCAAGTTCACAGTGCGCTGTTACCATACCTCCGTGACTTGCAACATCGTGCATAACATGGTAAAGTTCGTCGTCGTTTAAGCCAACGGTTTCTTTGTATGCCATGTATATTTTAAACGATGGAAAACCTCGTTCGATGCAGTTGGCTATTTGCTCCTCGATTGTTTTATCCCATTTAATAGGGCTTACATGAAAGCTGTAATCCGTTAACGAGTCGGTTGCTTCGGCAATGCGCTTTGTAAGCGCTTCGTCGAGAGTTTCCGATTTACTGGGAGTTACAAAATCGATAAACGTGGTAGTTCCACCGTATAGTGCGGCAATGCTTCCCGATTTAAAATCGTCGATGGAGCAACCGGCAGGAGTTGGAAGGTGAAGGTGTACGTGAGGGTCGATTCCTCCGGGTAAAACGTACATGCCTTGAGCATCGATAACCGTATCGGCCTTTTCGTTAATTTCAGGGGCAATTTCCACAATGCTTTCGCCCGAAATTAAAACATCAACACGTAATGTTTGTGTTGATGTAACCACTGTGCCATTTTTAATCAGTATGGACATGATTTATTTACGATTCTATAAGTTTTAAGTATTTTCCCGTTTGTTCAGAGTAAATAAAACCTAATTTTTCTAAATATTTGGCATGAGAATTATTGCATGCTTGTGCCCAAACTTTAGTAAATCCGGTGTCGATAAACTCTTTGCTGAGCCAGTAGTAAACGTACCTGCCGTTTTTAAAATCCCGATATTCCGGAAGGACATAGTCCAACTCTACCTCTAAAGTTTTTTCGTCGGTTCTATGGGCAATAAAAACACCTGCAACGACCATGTTGCGAAGGACAAGAAAGCAAACAGTTTTTTCGCTAGGGTTGAATTTAAATTGAGGGAAAAACTTTTTAATATCGTTTTGATGAAAATCGATAAATTTTAAAAAGTACTTGTTTTCGGCTCTTACTTGTAACACCTCGAAAATATCCTTTTTAGAGTATATCTGTAAAAGGTAATAAGCATCGGTAATAACTATTAACCCGTTTAGTACCCCAACGGGAATGGCGCCAATTAAAAAGCCGTAAATAGAAAATAGTAATGCTCCGGAAAAGTTAATCCACCTAAACTTAACGATGGAACTCATTGTCATTGAAATGGCAATTATTACCGAAGCGGTGTAACCTATCCACTCTAATAGTTGTGCGCTCATACTGTTATCTTTTTCACTTGCAAAGGTACGAATAATGAGAATAGAATTAAGCCGTTTTTGTGATTTGTGAATAATTAACGTAAAAATGAATTTACATTCTAACTTATTGATTGGGCAAATAAAAAAGGCGATGAAATTTAACACCGCCTTAACAATTATAAATACTTTCTATTTTTTTAACCTTACCGATAGCGGGTTATATCCGATTTCTTTAAATCCAATAATGCCGTATGTAGTTTCACCTTTTTTAAGTTCTTTGTTAAAAATATTATAATCAATAAGTTCGTTTAAGAGTTTGTTGTTTGCTGAATTTGCTACAGCCATATTTCCGGCAGTAACGGTTGGACCTATAAATAGTCCGATAGGGTAAACTTCTGTAGAGGTACTTGTAGGTGTATTGTGTGTGACTGTAAGATTCAAAAAAGTTAACAACAAAAAGGGCAGATATGCAGGGGTATGCTGCTTAATAGAATTTTTAATAGCAGTAGGCTCTAACAGAAAAATTTGATTACCTCCAGAGTAGAAGACTAAATCCCTGCCAATATTTATTGTAGTGTCTGTAAAGTTTGTAATTCTAACGGCAACTACTTTAATATTTTTTTTATACTCTTTATTTGCATACTTATTGTCTCCCTTTCCTCTTAAAACATCATATTGGTATGACAATTCTATTCCATCTTGCAGGTCATGTGCTCCGTAATTTATAGAAGGAGGATTGATAGGCTTATAAGTAGCCGCACAACTTGCTAGTAAAAAGCAGTTAATTAAAATAAGTAATTTAAAAATGGTCTTTTTCATAAATTAATTTATGTTAGTTATAGATGCTTAATTTTTTGATATGTTGATAATAGCAAGGATGAAACTCTATAGTAAAAAATTGATAACTATGTTATTAAAAAGGATGCCGTAGTACGACATCCTTTATATTAAAGGTAGATAAAATCTACATATCTGCAAATAGAAATAAAAGATATTTACTTTTCTATTTCAATACTTTAAAAGTAATAGGTAAGGACTGGTTGTTAATTAGTGCTTTTAGTACGTTTAACTCGTTCAGTGTGAAATTTCCGGTTATTGCGCAATTTCCACCTTTTATTTCGCTTCGAACAATGGGAGCGCTGTAAACTTTGTTGTCAATAACAATGGCTAAAGGTTTGTTTAAGTTACTTTTCGAAATATTCTGAAAAATAAGAGAGCCTTCTTTATTAAAAGTTATGAGCAACTCATTGTAAAATTGTTTACTCTGCCTTACAGCCGTTTTTGATACCAACGATTTGTTTATAGCTGCCGGTGTTTTGAGCAGGTACAAGCTGTAAATTTCATCGCTTTTTGAAGTTTTTGACCATGCAAATTTAATGTCTTCAAAGTTATGAGTAGCCAAGCAAGAATCAACTGTTGCTATGTTGGGCTCGTTACAAAAACCTAAAGTAGCCGGAGAGATAGATGCATCGTTGTTATTTTGTGGAACGATCAGTAAACTGATAAGTTTACTATCGCTACTTAGCAATTTAATAACATCGCTTCTGTTGTAGGTTTCGAAAAATTCAATTTCTCCTTTAGATGTTAGCAAGGGGAGAATTTCATTACAATCAACATCCTGACTTAACGTTACTTCCAACATATTTTGGTTGGTATTTACCGAAACATCATAGTCCTTAATTCCATAATCGCTTAAGCGTTGCTTAATAATAGAACAGGATTGATTTAGTGACTCTTGATTTGCCTGTTCAACACACTGAAGTTGTATAACCTGGTTTTGTTTTGATGCTGATTTTGGGCATGAAGTTAATGCCATGCTGCTTAGTATTGCTGCTAGTAATATATAAATTATCGATTTCATGATTTTTAAATTTTAATAATTAATAATTCGCCCATCAAGTTTTGATGAGAGTACAATTTGAAATTTTGTAGAAAGAAATTATGAAATTGATGGAACCTTGTCGTTGTTTAACGAGGTTTGAAAGTGCAATAATCGGATGTGGGATATGTATGGCTTAACTTTTATAAACTGTTCTTTATAAAAGCGAAACCGTTTGTTTTCTATAGAATTTGAATACAATAACCTAACCGTGTTGTTATTAAAAGTTTTAACCGAAAATATTTCGCAGTCAGGTAGTAAGTTATCAAGGGTGTGAAGCGTAAAAGGAGCAACAACAGTTGCCGTATGGTTTGCTTCCGAAACAAGTTCGATGGTTCTATGTTGACTAAAAAGAGAGTCGTTGTTAAAACTTTGGCTTTCTTTGAAAATTATTAAAGCAAGAAGAAACAGGCCTACAAGTAAAGCCTTTTTTATTGCCATTTCGATATGTTCTTCTTGCCTGTTCATACATTTCCAAAGTTATATAATTAATTTGATAGCGCAAAAAATATGTATAAGTTGAGGTCCTTATAATTCTATATTTTTTATGTGTTTCAATATATTCAATATTTCTGTTAGAATATCTTTAAGTTTTTCGGATAACTCATTATTTGCTATTGATAACCATAGTTCCTGAGAATCGAAATCAAATTCATTTTTAGTGAAGTAATGTAAAAAAAGCCAGTTAGAATAGTTTTCGTCTTTTAAATAGCCACCTAATTCCTTAGAGATAATTTTTTTTGATTCGTTAAAAATCTTTGCTTCACAAACAGTATATATTCCAATGCTAAATCCTTCGTAGTTTTTCTCGAATCCGAAAGATATTGATGTCCCAAATTTTGACTTAGGGAATTTAAAACTAAAATATCTTTCTTCCTTTCCCTCAAAATTATCATTTTCAGTTTCAAGGTTTAACTCTTTACCAATTCTTTCTAATTGTTCTTTTAATTTATAAATTAAAAATTTTTTTAAACCCTCAATATTATTGCTAATATCAAAAGCAGCAGAAATATTTTCTGCATTTTTTCCTAAAAGATTAACAATCTCATTTCCCATGGCTTTAATATTTGATTTTCCTGTTAAGTTTCGAATTAGGTAGATATACTGCTGAATAGATTCTCTTACTATTGGTAAAGAGGAAGATGCTTGGTGGCAATCTTCGAGCCACGATAGAATCATTTCTTCGTATGAAATGCAATAAAAATTTTCGTTTTTTTTGAGGCTATGTTTATCATTATTAATGCTAGTAGCAGATGGAGCATGGCCATCTAAAGTAAGGTAAAGAAGCAAGTTGTTCTTATTTTTTGCATAAGCGAAATAACGTATAAGTTGATTTTCTTGATCACTTGCGTAGATTTTGTTTTCAATGATAATTTTTTGACCTTTTTTGTCCCAAATTAGAATATCTATATATCCTCCCTCACTTTTGTCTTCATTAATAGGGCCAATATGATATTCTACAAAAACTTTTGCATCGAAACAGTAGAAATTACTTAATAGAATATTATTACTAATTATTCTAGATAAATGATTAATAAATAAGTTTAAATACATTGCACCTTGTCCATGAGATCCACGTGGATTTAGGAATTCTGCTAGAATTGCGGAGTGAGTACGAACCTCATTAGTTGTAAGGTTTAGAATTTTAAAAAGATTAAAGTTTTCACCTGTGAATCGAGCTATTTCTTGATAATGCTTCCTTATCAAAGTTGCTTCAACAAGTAAATTTTCTAATTTATACATATCTCAGGTATTTGAAAAATTAGTGATAAATATAATTCTAAATTAAAAAAATATTATTTCTTTTCTCCGTTATTTTCAACGGTAGTTGTTACATATATTTGGTCGTCTTCGGTATATTGAGCCGTGTACGATATGTCATATTCTAAGTAATTGCCCAAATTAATGCTGGCTCCGCAATTACATTTTTTTAATTCTTTTTCAATGCCATTAATTCTAATTCCATTCAGGTAAATAATGCCTGCATTAAGCGCGCTGTCAATTAATGTTTCTAATTTACTGTCAGTGTCATAATTGGTGAAAAACTTAGAGAATGATTCTAAATTATTGAAGTAATTCGGATATCCCAGTCGTTTTGATTGTTTACTGAACTTCTCAAATTGTTCTATGGCCTTTGGATCGTTTTTTAAATATACCATTAATTCCAACTTGCTTTCGTTTTCAGTTAAATACTCTAACGCATTTTCAATTGCCATTCTTTGAACCTGAATATCGGTACATTTAGGAGTTGAGTTTGAATTACATGCAGTAAACAAGATGCCAATAAACAATAGCATTGTAAGTGGTTTTGTTTTCATGATTTTTGTTTTTAGTGTGGTTTTATGTTTCATATATAATAGGTATTTAATTCTTTTACAACTTCCGATATTTTATTTATAAGGCTTTGTGGTTGCAGGACTTGCACTTCGGCGCCAAACGAAAGTAGTTCCATTACCAAATCATGCGTTTCGTATGTATAAATGCTTATGCGTAATTCTTCTTCATTATCGAGTAGTGTTTTTTGAGATTCGTGCAATGGATAAGATTTAATGTACTTACCCTGAAAAGGGTCGAAGGATAAAATTATTTCCGATGGTTTGGCATTGTCGGGTTTAATAATGCCAAAGCAGTTTTCAAAAAAGTTGTTAGGATTAAAATCTGACGGGAAGGCAAATTTACGTTTAGTTACTTCAAAATTTTTCATTCTATCAAGTGCAAAGGATTTAATTTTTTCGTCTTTGAAATCTTTCGAAAGAACATACCATCGTCCTTTATATTCTTTCAAAGAATATGGAGAAACCTCTCTGGACGTGCTGAAATTTTCGTAGAATTTATGGTAGTTGAATTTTAATACGAAATTGTTTTTAATGGCATAAAGAATTCCGTAAATATATTCCGTACCAATGGAGCAGTGCTTTTCAACTAAAACGTAAGGGGCAAAGTGTTGTCCCATACTAAGCGAGTTAAAAACATCAAATGCTTCTATCATTCGGTTGTTAAATCCGGAATGTTCGTCTTCGGCAATGTAATACTGGTTATAACCATTACATTTTATATCTATATTGAAAATAGTTCTTATTTCGCTAATATCGCGCTGAAATGTTCGCCGTGAGATATTTTTCGGCGTATCCATTAATTCAAACTCTTGTTCGATATAATCGTTTATCTCATCGAAGGTTGCTTTATAGGAATTGCGTAATTTTTTAATAATTAGCAGGTACCTGATGATATAATCTCGTTTAGTCATAATATATGCGGTATTTAGTTTATAAAGTATTGAAACCTATTTTAGTAGAAAAGTCTTCAAAACACTTATCATCGTAATTATAAATTTCCGAAACAGTCATGGGGTTTTCGATGACAATATTTTTACCAATTTTATTTGCTAATGCTTGTGCTTTTTTTGTTTCGAGTTCTTTAAATTCATAGCGAGCAATCAACCTCCCTTTTCTAAGTATTGCATCGTCAATTCTTTTGATGCTTGCGTTAAAAGTACAAATAACATTTAGCGAGAGGGCGTCGGAGAGAAGTCCATCCCCGAGGTTTAGCAAATTTTGTATTCCAATTGAGTTAACAGCGCCATTTACACGAGGAGTTAGAATGTTTTCGCAATCTTCCATTACTAAAATGGAATTAGGCTGTTCTGAAATAAAAGGTAGAAAACTAGGGGAGTTTAAAGCGTCAATCATATTTGACGGGAAGTAGATAAATTTTCTATTAATGCTATTTATTAAATGGCGAATATAGAATGTCTTTCCAGTTCCAAATTTTCCATGGAGCAGGATAAGCCCATTTTTTCCTTTTGTATTTAATGAATTAAAAATTATGTTGTGTACATTTTTAAAGTCTTCATTGTAGTTTACAGATAAATCAATAGCAAATGGTTTAACATTGAATTCAGTTAGTTCAAAGTTGTTTAAAGATTTTTGTACCATGTAGAATTTGCGATTAATTTCCGTTTCTGCCTTGAATTCCTCGGTCATCCTAATAATTTTTTTTAGTTCTGCATCTTGGATGTTGGAACTGTAGTATATTTCTACGATGCTATCATAAACTTTTACAATTAGTTCTTTTTTTAAAATGAGTATAATATCCGAGTTTTTATAGTTAACCTGTGAAGGCTCATTAAAAATAGTTTCATCGTTTCTTATTATTTGATTTTGGTTCAGCGAATACTGTTGTACGATTTTATCGACAAGTTCCTTATTCTTTATTTCAGTTCTAATTCTGTATTTTGAATAATATTTGCCAAAAAGTTTAACAAACAGTTTCCCACAGTGTAAATTGTCCATTGCCACACCAAACAAATCGTTATTTTTTCTATTGAAAAGTTTCCCCGATGCAAAGTATTCAATTATACTTGATTCCATTTGTCAATATTATTTATTAATGAGACAAAAATATTTATAGCAAGCGACAGAACTTGACGTTGAAAAAAATAATATTATAAATGAAGTTGTTGGGGAAAATTAGTTTTTTATTTCTTTGAATTATATGTTTCATAATTTGGAATTTAACTATTTTGGACTATTCTATAAAGTTTTTGATTCCTTTCATTTTTCAAATGTATAGTAGAAGTCAGCCAAACAATGTCGTTTTTTTAGTTCTTTATAGATACTGAATTTATGGTTATGTGGCGAAATGAAAACAAAAAAGGCTGCTCGAATTGAACA
This sequence comes from Bacteroidales bacterium, assembly GCA_020636845.1. GTDB lineage: Bacteria > Bacteroidota > Bacteroidia > Bacteroidales > Tenuifilaceae > JACJXD01. The sequence goes on from JACJXD010000012.1 coordinate 67,137, forward strand.
GCCTTTCTGAATGAGTATTTACTATCTGCCTCCAGCGGGTAGATTATCGAGCCAGTATTTTAGCATGGTTTGGTAAAGATGGTAGGTAGTGTTTTCGCGTTCGTAAATGCCGTGCGAGCGCATGGGGTACGACATCATGCTGAACAACTTGTTTTGCTTTACCAGTTCGTTTACCAGCATTTCGCAATTTTGGTAGTGTACGTTATCGTCGCCGGTGCCGTGAATTATCATTAGGTTTCCTTTTAGGTTGCCCGCATAGGTTATTGCCGAACCGTTTTTATATCCTTCGGAATTGAGCGATGGCAGCGACATGTACCTTTCCTGATAAACGTTGTCGTACAATCTTTCGTCCGAGACTGCCGCAACGGCAATTCCTGTTTTGTAAATTTCAGGATAACGGAATAGCATGTTCAGGGTCATGGAACCGCCGCCGCTCCATCCCCAAATACCAACCCTTGAAGTGTCGATGAATGGAAACATTTCGAAAATTTTCTTGGCGGCCGCTGCCTGATCGTTCGAGGCTATAACGCCAATTTGCTTGTAAACGCTCTTGCGCCATTTGCGTCCTCTGGGAACGTTGGCCCCTCGATTGTCCACACTTATTACTACGTAGCCTTGCGAGGCAAGAAACTGATGCCAAAGGTCGCCGCCCATCCACCTATCCTGAACAGTGGAGGCTGCCGGCTCTCCGTAAACGTAGAAAATTACCGGATACTTTTTAGTAGAATCGAAATCGGCAGGTTTAATCATGAATGCATCAAGCTTAATGTTGCCAATATCGATTCGGTAAAATTCCTTGGGGTTAACCTCAATAGATTGAAATAGTTCTTTGGCCTTAGAGTTATCGGCAATCAACCTGACTTGTTTATGGTTGGGTAACGAAATTAGTTCAACATTTGTTGGCGTGTCGTGATTATCGAATCGGTGTAGGGCGTAAGTTGCCGTAGGGTTTATTTCGTATCTGTTCGTTCCTTCAAAGTTGGCAGGTGTTAACTTTTCGAAATTTTTTGTACCGTTCATTTTCGAACGGAAAAGGTAACGTTGTGTGTAATTGTCGGGTGCAGCAATGTAGTAAACGTAGCCGTGTTTTTCATCGAACCCTTCGATGCTTACTATGTCGAAATCGGTACTAAAAAGCGGTTTAATCTCTTTTCCGTCGCGGGCAACCTGATACATTTGTAGCCAGCCGTTACGTTCGCTCATCCACGTAAAGTACTTGTTGTTTTTTATCCAGAAAATATCGTCGTGAACATCAATCCAAGCCGAGTCGGTTTCGGTTAAAATGTTGTTTAACGAAAGGGTTTCTGCATTGGCAACCCAAACCCTGTTGGTATCCTGTAATCGGTTTAACTGCTGGATTAGCAAATCGTTGGAGTTTGGAATAAAATCCATGCGGGCCAGGTAGTTGTTACGAGGATCGCCCGGGATGTTGAGCCATTGAGTGTTTCCTCCGTTCGCTGAAACAACGCCTATTTTTACAGCTGAGTTGGTAGTGCCGGCTTTAGGGTAGGGAATGGGTATTACTTTTGAATAAATGGAATCGATATTGTCAATCATGTAAAAAACACCAGTACCTTTTGTGTCGGTTTGCCAGTAGGCAATGTATTTACCATCTGGGCTCCAGCGGAACCCATCACGACAATCGAGTTCTTCTTCGTAAACCCAATCGAAGGTTCCGTTAATAGTATGGTCGTTGCCATCGCCGGTAATTTTGGTAATTTTGGAATTGGCTATATTTTCAACGTAAATGTTGTTTTTGCTAACGTAAGCAACCCTTTTAGCATCGGGCGAAAACTTAGCAAACATCATGGACGATTCTTCCATACCTTTGCCTAACTTTTGTAACTTATTCGATTTAAGGTCAAGTACCCAGTAATCGCCACGGGTGTTATACCGCCAAACTCTGGCGCTGTTTGTGTAAATTAGCAGTTTGCTGTTATCGTTGGACCAAGTGTAATCTTCCACGTCGAGAGGTTGGGTTTCACCTTCGGGAATAAAACTTTTCGACGAGATTAGGATTGATTTTTCACCTGTTTTGATGTCGTATTTTACAATGTCGTTGCCTTCGGTTTCTTTGTTTCGTTCCAGCAGCAGGTATCCTTTTCCATCGGGTAACCAACGTACCGAAGGGAAGTATTTGGTTTTAATTAACCGGGTTTTAAAAATATTTTCGAGGGTTAGTTTTTGAGGTTGTTCCTGAGCAACTGCCTGTGTTACAAATGTGCCTAACAGTATAACAGCTAACCATAGTGATGAGCATATTTTTCTCATGGCTTTTAATTTTTTTTGATGATTAAAGATAGAATAAGTTTAAAAGTAGAAGAAAATAAATTGGAAGGAGAATTTAAGGTAGGTTATTGGTCTGCTATACCCCATGCTAAGCGTAGCCTCCTGACTACGCT
>JACJXD010000013.1 GCA_020636845.1 Bacteroidales bacterium
CAAGCATCATAAGGGCTACTTCGAAAAGTTTATAAAGGAAGCAGAAATCCTTGGTGTAGGAAATGAAACGCTACAAAGTATTTTTAGTAAGGTTTCATCCTATCCGGTTGGTATTAGAAATAATGCAGGTGGATTTTATAACCATGTTATTTATTGGGAAGTTTTGCAGCCAAAGGGAAAGGATAATATTAGCCCGGTACTTGAAAATGCAATTATTCGTGATTTTGGGTCAATGGAAAATTTGAAAAAACAGCTATACGAAACATCCGTCAAGTTATTTGGTAGCGGCTGGGCATGGCTTTCGGTTAATTCGGAAGGAAAACTCTTTGTTAGTTCAACACCCAATCAGGATAATCCGCTAATGGATTTAGCCGAACAGAGAGGCTTTCCCATATTAGGTATTGATGTGTGGGAACATGCTTACTACTTAGGCTATCAAAATAAACGTGCCGAATATGTTACTAAAGTATTGAACGCTTTAAATTGGCAGGTTATTTCTGAATTTTACGATCAGGCAAATATGGAAAAAGCCCAGCATTAACTGGGCTTTTTCTGTATATTATAAGAATTACTGCTTAACAATCTTAACGAGTTTGTTGAAATTGCTTCCGCTGATTTTTAATATGTAAATACCCTGTTTAAGATTATTTACATCAATAGTGTATAGTGAATTAACGTTATCTCGTTTAAAAATTTGTTTTCCAATTAAATCAACCAAAACAATTCGATAATTACCCGACAAAGGTAGGTTTATATTTAATATGCTAGTCGTTGGGTTTGGATATACTCTAATGTTAGTTGTATTATTATCGACAATATTGGTTGCAGATGTAATTGTAATAGAGAAGGATTGAGTGGTGGAGTTTGTTCCGTCGGAGGCAGAGAGTACCACATTGCCAGTTCCAACATCGCCGGAGGAAGGAGTTCCTGAAAGGGTAGCCGTGCCATCTCCTGTAGAGGCAATGGTAAGCCAGTCGGGCTTAGTGGTGGCCGAAATGGTAATGGCAGAGCCATCGCCACCCGTTGCTGTTATGTTGTATGAGTATGCTGTGTTTACTGTTGCCGATGTTATCGGGGTACTGGTAAACGAAATGCTTCCGGTAGGCGTTCCCCATATTTCTTCGGCGTATTCGGGATGATCGATAAAAGGATTTCTGTTGTGCTGATAATCGTTGTAAACAGCGTTATTCCTGTCAATTTCTTTTTGGCTAACAGGGTCTTCTTTGTGCCAACGAAGTAAAAGTTGTACGTACCAATCTTTGTAGGCGGGATAAGAATTTCCTGCGAGGATTTCATCTCCATCAGTTGCATTTCCAACCCAACTGGCAATAAGATTTTCGTATCGGGTTGCCATGTAAAAATAGGTGCGGGCAAAATCGCCTTTATACTCATCGATTGGCTCAAATTCGGTTAGTGTAGCTCCCGATTCTGTGGAAGTTCCCAACTTGCTGCCATTTAGCGAAGTCCACGATACGTTTTCTACATTACCAAAAATGTAATTGCTTCTCATTCCGTTTACTTTTCCATCTGTAGGATAAATATGAAAAAGATCCGAATACATTGGCGAAGCATCGTTAAACCAACTTTTCGGAAACGAGTGCTCCCTGTTATAGCAATCGCCTTCGCTAGAATATGAGCCACACTGGTCAGTACTATAAGTATATTCGTAAGGTGGAGTTCCGCCCGGAATATCGGAATACATATCCCAAATTTTTCCGGAACTCTTTTCATCGGTATTTTGATAAGCAGTCCAAAGGCCACTATAACTTATAACGGTGTGATCTTTTATTGTGTTATAAAGCGCAGTTTTTAGTTCTGCTCCGGATTTTCCTTGTGCTGCATCGTAGTAGCCGCTAGGAATTTGTCCCAGCAAGATTTGAAACGAAAGGAGTAACGAAATAAGCAACGTTCCTTTTCTTGTTAAAGACCTAAATTTTTCATTCAAAACACTAAGTCTATTTTTCATTATGTTTTTATTTTAATATGTTTTCGGACAATTTGGGAGTAGGATGTCATTCAGTGTTGTGTCGTATTCGTTAATTACAAATTACCTTATCAACGGGAATGTCGTGTTCGGCAGTTGGCACAACTTGTACAAGTTGAAATTTATACCCGATACCAATTTTTATTGCGTTAGAAAGCTTTGGTAAAAGTCTGTCGTAAAATCCTTTTCCTCTACCAAGCCTATTCCCTTTAATATCGAAGGCAATTCCGGGAATAATGGCAAAATCTATTTCCGATGGATCTATTCGTTTTCCGGTTTTTGGTTCAAGAATTCCGTAGGAATTACTTTGTTCCATGTTTTCGGGCGTTTCAAATTCTCGTAAGTCTAATTCCAGACCGACCATTACCGGAAGAATAACTTTTTTGGACTTGCTCCACTTAACCAAAAAGTCGTGAGTATTAATTTCATCGGGTAGCGACCAAAAAGCGAGAATTGTTGAAGCATTCTTAAATTCTTTCATTAATTCAATTTCCGAAAAAACCAACTGCTCACTACTTTGTGCAATATCAATAGGAAGTATTTGCTTTTGGGCTTTTATGGACTTTCGCAAAACTTTTTTTAAGTCGTCGCTATTCATACTAAAAATCTATTTCAAACTAATACGTAATTGTACGGCTAAAAGTTATTGGCATTTATTGCTCTGTTTCCGCTGTAAATGTCCATGTTTAAGTTAACAACCGAAAAAGAGGAAAAATTGTTTCCTGCAAATCCATACCTATACGTTAACCTAAACGGGAAACGAGTCCGAAATAAGTGAAAATCTATGAATAGTTCATATCCAAAGGAATTCATTGTATAACTTTTAGTGAAAAGTTGATCGCTTTCGACCATAGGATAGGAATTTTTTCCATAATCGTAAAATAAGTCAACAGATATTCTCTTGAGGTATATAAGCGAACGAATGGCCAAATCCGGATAAATAAGAGGAAAACAGTAATCTGCGGATAACGAGTAAAATGTTTGCGAAGGAAAATCGGAGTATCCACGGGGAAAACTATATCGATTTGAGAAGTAAAAATTCTTTAAATACTGATGTTGATATTTCAAGGTAAACTGAAGCGAATGGTTGGTAAACATTCCGGGTAAAAACGTTTTTACATACAATGCGTTTAAGTTGCCAAGATTATTTCTGTTTGTTGGTGCAAATTCATTTTCGAATTTCGAAACGACTCCAAGCCTCGGAAAAATATCGCGGGTTGCAAGTTGTTGATACGAGTAAAAGGTTACTCCGGAGTGTACGGTGGTTAAACCCGAACGATAGCCTTCTGCGGCAGAAGAGTAAAGGTAATCGTTGGATAAGGTAATGTTTGTAAACGGCTGTAAAAAAGTATAGAACGAATTATTGCTTAAAGTAACAGGTAAGGCCAACTCTACTTTTGCTTCCCAACGCTTTTCGTTTGTATAGATAATGTCGTTTGTAACGTCATAAACATCTGCATTGTAGTCGAATAACGAGTAGTTTGCATATATTACCGGCCACCAGCCAAGATACTTTATTCCCGCCATAAACAGGTTGGAATTGCCATATCCGTAACCTATGGACGATATTGTAGTACCCGTTAAGTTTTGCGATAATAAAGTTATTCCCGGGCGAAGCGTTGAGGTCATCGAGGTTTGTGTTAAATCGTCAAAAACATTCACGTAAAAGGGCATCCAACTATGAAAGTTAAACAGATGCGTTAATTCTCTGTAGGGTTTCGATTCGTAATGCTTAGCATTTTCTGTTTGTGTAAAATGGTCATTTAACGAGTCGTTAGGAAAATCCAATGTTTCAATGTTGTTCTTAACAAGATTTTTTTCGTTTGCTAAAACTATTGTGTAACCCTTCGGTGTATATTCGGAAAAAGTAATGGTGTCGTTCTGTACGGAAGGATATTTTGAACCAAATGCAAGGGTGTTGTAATAGTTAAGTTTGCCGGAGTTTGTGTTGAAAACAACCAAGTTTTCGGCATTATCGATACTCGCGCTAAATATAATGTTATCGTTAAAAGCGAAAATAGAGTTTATGTTGTTGGTTGTGGGGCCAAACTCTTTAATAAGATTTTTGGCATTGCTGTCGAACGAAAAAATACATTTGCCTTTTGCTGTGGTTGCAAGAATATATAATTTGTTATTAGTTTGATTATATGCAAGTTCTAATGGTTCAATAAAACTATCGAAGGTAAATATTGTTTTTACTGTTTCGTTGCAAAACAAATTGATTGTCCAATTCCCATTAGTGGTATAACCTAAAAGATAAATACTGCTATCGTTATAAAAAGCAGGAGAATAATATCTGCCATGAAGGTTTATGATGGTTTGTTTTCTGATCCTTGTATTGTTTAACAAATGAAGTTCCGTGCTGTTCAGGTAATCCCATCGCCAATGAGGTTTATATTCCACCCATGCGGTTTTCTGTTTTGAATATGCTGGTGATCCCTGTAATAATCCGGTGTTACAGAGTTTTTTTGTCTTTCTTGTTGATGTATTTATTAAAACAAAGGCAGGAGTTTTGTCGAGCGAAGTTCTGTAAGCAATAATTGTAGAATCATTTAATTTGAAGGGATATTGGTAATTTGTATAAACTTTTGGTTTGCGGACGGCTTGTAAAGAATCGGGTATTTCAGGTGTAGTATTTACTGTTGTTTTCCAGATACTGTCCTGATAATTTATGGCTTGTAGCGCCATGTGTTTGCGCGATAATCCGGTTTGATGTTTAAGTCCAAAGTAAAAAGTGAATGGGATAAACGGAAAATTGGCAGTATGCCGAATGGTTTTTGTCCATATTTTGTTTCCATACTTTATGTTTCCATAGTTAACAATCATGTAACCAAATGGATAATAGTTTGGAATATAATTTTTATAAGAACCTAAAAGCCATTTGTCGTACGAATAATTCTTTTTACCTGATAGGAAATGAGCCCTGTAGTATTGTAAAAAATCAGCATCTCTGCCACGACCGGCTTTGCTGTAGTGTGTTTCGGCATAAACGGCATCGCCTTCCAAAAACCACGAAGGAACAAAACTCGCCGCTAAGCCAACGGCTTGTTGACCTATAAAAATTGAGTTGAATTTCACAAAGCCTTTGTTTAAGGCGTACATCTGCTTTACATGCCTCGATTCGTGAACGGCCAGTTGTTCGTGCCAAAGTTGAGCGTAACTATTAGTTGGATTTTGTGTTATTAGTTCCATTCGTCGAGGAGCCCAGGCAACAAATCCGTTGGAAGCCGATGTATGGTTGTGCAAAACAACGTCTATTCTCCGATTGGTAATTCCATAATCCTGTCCGACTAACGAATCGTATTTTACCAATGAATTTAGGTAATAATCCGAAATTTTTTCTGCATCAGATGGAAAAATCAGATTAATCTTACCGAACGATTTAACTCGCCATCTTGTTCCAAAGGCTTCCGTTCCTGTTGTATAGTATTGTGAAAAAACAGGCAAGGAAACAGAAAGTAAAGAAACTAGAAAGGCTATTTTAAAGAATTTTTTCACTTTTTGTTATTTTCGAAATATAAGTATAAACGGTTTCAAAATTTAACTGCTTAATATGAATTATGTAGCACTTTAAATGTTATCGATTTATTATTTGAAAATCTTACAGATACAATTAAAAGGCCTGTTTGTGCATCGGCTATATTTAAGTTTACTTCATCTAAGTTGTTTGCGTTGTACTCCGTTAATTTTTTTCCTATAATGTTGTAAATACTAACACTTTTTATTTTAGTTGAAGGGTCAAAAGCTTTAATATTTAAGGTATTCGTAACAGGATTGTTGTACAAAATTTTTGGAGTACTATAATTATTGGAAACGGAACTGGTATTTGAATCATAGTAAAGTTGCATCCGAATGGGAAGATGGTCGGACATACTATATAGTGCGTTAAGTACATCGGTAGGAACACTGCTATTTTCTGGACTAATTAACGATTGGTTAAATCGGTTTCCATCCTGAGCAATTGTTTTGTAATCCACAAATTTTAACCCGTCGGTTCCGGAAATAATGTTTGAAGAGGAAAGTATAAAATCGAATCTATCGTCCATTCCTCCGGACGAAAAACACGGCTCCGAACTGCTATGTGTAGATTGCGAATGTATAAGCCTATAGTCGTAGTTATTATTCCAATCTCCAACTTGGTTTATTGGATCGTAGAACCTGAATTGAGAAGTGCCAATAGGAGTTGTAAATGTTGTAAAGGCTCCCTCCGAAGCACGATAAAGATTCATATCGCCCATTAGCAGTACATTTCCTGTAATATTATTGGTCGAAATGTAGTTCATTATAGCAGTTGCCGCTGTGGTTCTATCTTCCTCATCGCTGGAATAGCTGCCTGCTTTTAGGTGAGTTACAAAACAGTACAAGTAAATGTCGTCTGATTTTGCTGAACCTGAAGCGATTACTTTTAACTTGTAAACATTTGTTTCTCTTGGCGAAGTGGATATTGTACTCTGGCTAATTAACTCTAACTTTTCGGAATTATAGTAAAGCATGTTGGCAAGAAAATCTCCGCTAAAATTAGCACGCAAGTATTTTGTTACTCCGTTTACGTTAAGTACATTGTTTTTAATTCGTTCAACACTGGCAATTGAAGCGTTAACTTCGTTTACGGTTAAAATATCAGGATTTACATATTCAACAATTGTGCGTAAATAGCCATCTTTACTATCCACATTATTAGTTTCCGAGGTGCAATCGTCATATTCCTTGTCATAATACATTAAGTTATATTGCATAACGGTAAGAGTGTCTGCAAATAAATAATTAGTTAATGCAGTTAATAGTAAAAGTGTAAAAAATAATCTTTTCATGGTAATTCCGTTTTTGTACTACTTGCCAGATACTTTAATATTATATCCCCACTCTTTTAATAAATCTGCAACTTTATTTTTGAGTTCACCTTGAATGATTATTTCTCCCTCTTTAGTTGTTCCTCCAACTCCACATTTTGTTTTTAACTTTTTACTAAGTTCAACCAAATCAGAATCTGCACCGACAAAACCTTTTACCAGCGTTACACATTTTCCACCTCGATTTTTGCGTTCAATACCCACTATTAAATATTGTTTTGAAGGATTAGGTGTAGTTACTATTCTCTCTTCATTTTCTTCTGGTTTATAATCGGGATTGGTTGAGTAAGCAAAACTCAGGCGTTCTTTCCAATCTTCTTCTTTTATCATATTTGTTATATTTTTAATTCAATATTAACGTGTTAGATGCCAAAAGGGTCGCAAATTTATGTTTTTTGTGTCGATAATCGTGCCAAAATTTAAGTAGATTATTTTTTACGAAATAATTTTATATTTGGTTTTTGTTAGCATTATGCATCATTAGCTGAATTTTGCATTTGGAAGTGGATAATCAATCATTAAAATTTTACATTTGTCGTTTGTTCAAATTTGGTACAAACAAATATGAAAATATCATCTATTTAATGAATGATTTTGATAATTTGTAGGTAACGTATTTTTAGTACAATATTCCATTTTGATATTGTGCAAGCCAATATTGGTAATTAAAAAGTAAAACACGTGAGCACATTTAGAAAATTAAACAACATTGTAGGCTGGATAGTATTTGCCATTGCGGCTTCAGTTTACTTGTTAACTATCGAACCCTCGGCTAGTTTTTGGGACTGCGGGGAGTTTATAGCTACGGCGTTTAAATTGGAAGTGGGACACCCTCCCGGAGCACCGCTCTTTGTAATGATAGCAAGACTTTTTGGTCTTTTCGCTTCCGATGTTACCACCGTAGCAAAAATGGTAAATTCCATGTCGGCTTTAGCCAGCGGGTTTACAATTCTTTTCTTGTTTTGGACAATAACTCATTTTGCTCGTAAAATTTTTGAGCGTCAAGGAAAAGAGTTAACAAGCGGACGAATGATTGCAATTTTAGCCAGCGGAGTTGTTGGTGCTTTGGCTTATGCATTTTCCGATACTTTTTGGTTTTCGGCTGTAGAAGGTGAAGTTTACGGAATGTCCTCGTTTTTTACTGCAATTGTATTTTGGGCTATTTTAAAGTGGGAAGATGTCGCAGATTCTCCTTATGCAAATCGGTGGCTCATTTTTATTGCCTATATGATGGGTTTATCTATCGGAGTGCACTTGCTGAACTTGCTTACTATTCCTGCAATAGCTTTTGTTTATTACTTCCGCAAATACAAACCTACCAGAAATGGTGTTATACTTACACTTCTTGTATCGGGAGTTATTTTGGGTGCAATTCTATATGTTATTATACCAGGAATTTTTGCATTGGCAGGTGTTTTTGAGCTGCTTTTTGTAAACGGATTTGGATTACCTTTCCATAGCGGTTTATTTTTCTACATAATTGCTTTAGTTGCTGCTATCATTTACCTAATTTATCTTACTCATAAGAAAAGAAAGGTATTACTCAATACAGTATTTGTTGCACTATCCGTAATTCTTATAGGCTACTCTTCGTATGCGTTAATAATAATAAGGGCAAATGTTAACACGCCTATCGATGAAAATAAGCCATCGAATGTTTTTGCATTGATAAATTACTTAAATCGAGAACAATATGGCGATAGACCGTTGCTTTATGGTCAGTATTATAATGCTCCGGTTAAAGGAAGTTACGATGCTAAAACATGGATTCCTAAAAACGGTAAATATGTAGAGACATACTTGAAAACCGAGTATAATTTCGATGATCAGTTTAAAACAGTGTTCCCTCGTATGTGGAGTCCGCAACAGGATCACATAAGCGAATATAAAAAATGGGCTGATGTTAAAGGCAATCCTGTTAAGGTCCAAAACAACAGGGGAGAATCTGAAACAAGGTATGTTCCCACATTTGGAGAGAACTTGAAGTTTTTCTTCCGTTATCAAATTGGGTTTATGTATATGCGTTACTTCATGTGGAATTTTGTAGGTCGGCAGGACGATGTGCAAAGTCATGGAGGTGTTGAGAATGGTAATTGGATTAGCGGAATTAAACCTATTGATGCAATTTTCCTGGGAAATCAGGATGAACTCACCGATGAACAGCTTAATCATCCTTCCAGAAATACATACTTTTTTCTTCCTCTAATATTAGGTCTTATTGGAATATTTTACCAGTTATCCGAAAAACGCGACAGGAAGAATTTATTGGTAATATTTATGTTGTTCTTCCTTACAGGTGTGGCTATTGTAGTGTATTTAAATCAGTATCCTCTTCAACCGCGCGAAAGGGATTATGCCTATGCCGGTTCGTTTTACGCTTATACAATTTGGATAGGATTAGGTGTTTTAGGTATTTACGAATGGTTATCGAAAATTATGTCCAAAACGCCGGCCGCCGTTACTGCTGGTATTGTTTGTATGTGTGTTCCTGTAGTTATGGGGCAGCAAAATTGGGACGATCATGATCGTTCGGGAAGATACACTACGCGCGATTTCGCTAAAGATTATCTAAATAGCTGTGCCCCTAATGCAATTCTTTTTACTAATGGCGATAACGACACATTCCCGCTTTGGTATGCTCAGGAAGTGGAAGGTGTAAGAACCGATGTTAGAGTTGTAAACCTTAGTCTTCTGGGAACCGATTGGTATATCGATCAAATGAAAGATAAATGTTATCAATCGGCACCGTTACCCTTAACAATGACAAACGACCAATACATACAGGGGACAAGGGATATTGTTTATATCTACAATCGGATTAACGAGCCTGTAGAGTTGAAGAGTTTAATGAACTTTGTATTAAGCGACGATAAGGCAACAAAGTTACCTGTTCCCGGAGAAAGTTCTTTGGACTATTTTCCTAGCAATAAAGTTAAATTGGCAGTGGATAAAAGGGCTGTTCTTGAAAACCATACCGTTAGAACTTCCGATTCTTCGTTAATTGTACCGGAAATGCAATGGCAGTTAAAGGGAGAGTACTTAACAAAGAGCGCTTTGGCAATGTTAGATATTATTGCCAATAACAACTGGAAACGTCCTATATACTTTGTTTCACCTTACGGTGATAGCGATATCGGAATTGAAGATTATCTTCAACTCGATGGGTTTACGTATAGATTTATTCCTATTAAATCGAAATCGAAAGACTTTTTATCTGTTGGAAGAATTGACGACGATACCCTTTACAATAACCTTATGAATAAGTTTTCGTGGGGTAGAATGAACGCTCCTGATGTGTTTATCGATTATAATAACCAACGTACTGCAATGGTTTTGAAGTTAAGAAATACTTTTAGCCGCTTAGCCGATGATTTAATTGCCGCTGGTAAAAAGGATTCTGCACAAAAGGTGTTGGATAAAATTGTTGATTTGATGCCTCAGAAAAAGTACCCGTACGATATTTTCATGTTTAGCATTATTGAAGGGTACTATAAGTTAAATGAAACGCAAAAAGCTAACGATATTGTAGAAAAGTATATTAATGTTACTGTTCAAAAAATACGGTATTACATTAGTTTAGGCGATAAATTCGTGGGAGTAAACGATTACGATTTGCAAGTGGCCTTCCAAACGTTGCAACAGTTGAGTTCTGTTGCCGATGCGTATGGACAGAAGGAGGTTGCCGAAAAGGCCAATACTGCATTCAATGAGTTACTTCGTAAGTTAAGACCTGGTGAATGATATTGAAATAATTAAGATTTTTTACAATGCTTTAATTCATTGTATGTAAATTTGAGGATATGTAAAACGAATTCGACATGGCAGAATTAAGAGGAGAAATTGTACAGTTAATTGGCCCGGTAGTGGATGTTGCTTTTAATGAGAGTAACGGAAAATTGCCGTCAATTTACGAAGCCCTTGAGTTAAAACGCCCCGATGGTAGTTTTGTGGTGCTAGAATGCCAACAGCACATTGGGGAAAACACTGTGAGAACCATTGCCATGGACTCTACCGATGGTTTATCCCGGGGAATGGAGGTTATATCAACAGGAAAAGAAATAACCATGCCCATTGGAGACCAAATCAAAGGGCGTTTGCTTAATGTTATTGGGCAATCTATCGATGGATTATCTCCGTTAAAACAAGATAGTGATTACCAAATTCATGACAAACCGCCAAAGTTTGAAGACTTAAGTACCAGTCAGGAAGTCCTTTATACGGGAATAAAGGTTATAGATCTTTTGGAACCGTATGCAAAAGGAGGTAAAATTGGATTATTTGGTGGTGCTGGTGTTGGAAAAACAGTTATTATTCAGGAATTGATTAATAACATTGCAAAGGGATATAAAGGCTTGTCGGTATTTGCTGGTGTTGGTGAAAGAACACGTGAAGGCAACGATTTACTTCGTGAAATGATTGAGGCTAATATTGTGAAATATGGCGCAGAGTTTCGCGAAAGTATGGAAAAAGGAGGTTGGGATCTTTCTAAGGTCGATCAGGATCTCTTGAAAGAATCGAGCCTTACAATGATTTTTGGACAAATGAATGAACCGCCAGGAGCCCGTGCTACTGTTGCGCTTTCCGGGCTAACTGTAGCAGAATCGTTCCGCGATGGCGGTGGTGAAGATGAACAAGGACACGATATTCTTTTCTTTATCGATAATATTTTCCGTTTTACCCAAGCAGGGTCGGAGGTTTCTGCGCTTCTTGGACGAATGCCTTCGGCAGTAGGTTATCAGCCAACGTTGGCTACCGAAATGGGATTAATGCAGGAACGTATTACATCAACTAAGAAAGGGTCAATCACTTCGGTTCAGGCTATTTACGTACCTGCCGATGACCTTACAGACCCTGCCCCTGCAACTACCTTTGCACACCTTGATGCAACAACCGTGTTGGATCGTAAAATTTCGGAGTTAGGAATTTATCCGGCAGTAAGTCCGCTTGATTCTACCTCACGTATTCTTACCCCCGATATAGTTGGAGCGGAGCATTACAATACCGCTCAACGAGTTAAGAATCTGCTTCAGCGTTATAAGGAATTGCAGGATATTATTGCCATTTTAGGTATGGACGAACTTTCGGAAGAAGACAAGATGGTTGTTCATCGTGCTCGTCGTGTACAGCGTTTCTTATCGCAGCCATTCCACGTTGCCGAAGCATTTACAGGTATAAAAGGTGTTATGGTTGATATAAAGGATACTATTCGTGGTTTTAACATGATTATGGATGGTGAAGTGGATAAGTATCCCGAAGCCGCTTTTAACTTGGTTGGAACAATTGAGGCGGCTATCGAAAAGGGAGAAAAAATGCTTTCCGAAGTTAACAAGAAGTAACCTTTTGCACTATGATTTGCCAGTTAGTTTCACCTGAAAAGAATTTTCAACTCGACGATGTTTACTATGTACAGGTTCCTGGCACCAAAGGTTCGTTTGGAGTATTGCAAAAACATGCGCCGTTAGCATCTACCTTGGAACCTGGCATAATAAAAGTTGTACAAACACAGGGAGGAGAGTTGCTGTTTAATATTCCGCAAGGTGGATTTATAAAGATTCTCGACGATACAGTTACTATAATTACCGAAGAGGTTGAACAAACCTTTTAACAATGAATAGAATTGGCCGATACATCTTCATTTCTCTGCTTGTTGTCGTAACTTCACAGAGTATTAGCGCTCAACAAACGGTAACGTTTAAAGCGGAGGATGGGTTGGATGTTACGGCCGATTTGTATTTAATGGATTTAAACTATCCATATATAATTCTTTTGCATCAGGCAGGGTACAGTCGAGGAGAATATCGCGAAATTGCGCCAAGGCTTACCAACCTTGGTTATAACTGTTTGGCGGTAGATTTACGCTCGGGAAATGAAGTGAATGGAGTAGTAAACCAAACTCACCAATTGGCGCAGGGAAAGGGTTTAAAAACCGATTATATTGCTGCAATAAACGATGTTGACGCTGCCATTGCATATGTAAAATCCAGAACCGATAAGCCTTTTGTTTTGTGGGGTAGTTCGTACTCGGCATCGTTAGCATTAATTGTTGGAACTAACGATTTGCGAACCGCTGCAGTAGTATCATTTTCGCCGGGGGAATATTTCGACGATAAAGATTTTGTAAAAAATCAAATAAAAAGGATATCCGTTCCCGTGTTGGTTTTATCGGCTAAAAACGAATGTGCTTCGGTAAATGAATTGCTATCGGTAGTAAATCCCAACTTGGTAACAAAGTATTGCCCATCCGAACCAGGAAAACATGGGGCAAAAGCGTTGTGGAGTTCCAGTCCGTTTAGCGATGATTATTGGTTGGCTGTTACCATGTTTTTTAGCAAGTTGAAGAAATAATCCGATAAACACTTTGCAACAAATCTCGGTAGAGTAATGTTTATTATCCGTTTTTTTGAATATCGAGTTTAAATATTCACGTTGCTTAACTGTCTAAAAAAAGAAAATTTATGGGAAAGTTGGTATTGATTCGTCATGGGGAATCCATGTGGAACAAAATGAATGTGTTTACCGGTTGGGTTGATGTACCGCTATCGACTGAAGGAATTGCTGAAGCACAAAAAGCAGGAGAAGAACTTGCCGGTATTTCTTTCGATGCGGTTTTTACTTCGATACAAATTAGGGCAATAGAAACGGCTATGATTTTATTGGCTTCGGCAAAAAGCGCCAAAACGCCCGTTATTATCCACAGCGAAGGAAAGATGAAAGAGTGGACAAAGATATTTAGCGTCGAAACAGCCAATAATATTCTTCCGGTATTTTCGGATTGGCACTTGAACGAACGCTACTACGGTCATCTTCAGGGATTAAATAAAACGGCCACGGTAAATAAGTATGGCGAGGATCAGGTTCATCTTTGGAGGCGGAGTTACGATGTTGCACCGCCCGAAGGTGAAAGTCTAAAGGATACTGCGGCTCGTACTATTCCTTACTTTAAGAGCAGGGTAATGGAACAACTTAAAATGGGAAAAAATGTTTTGGTTTCAGCACACGGAAACAGTTTAAGGTCTATAGTAATGTTTATCGAAAACCTTTCTCCGGAAGAAATAGTAAAGTATGAAATTCCTACAGGAAAACCTCTTTTCTATCAATTTGATGGTAACGATATTCAAAAAATGTAAAACCTTATTTTGGAAATTTCACATCCTTAACTCTAAGTTGAATAGTTTTTACCCCTCTGTAAACATTTTCGTATAGCGAAAAGCACATGCTGAAAGCTTTTCCGGAATGAAGTTCACGATAATGTTCGGCCATCTGAAAGGCTATACCGGGATAAACCAACGGATTACCCTCTTCTATAACCGAAAGTTTAACGTGCTCTTTTTCTCCGCCAACTAACCGGCTTTCGCCATTGTCATGAATATTATCGGCGACAAAAACAGGAGCCATGTTTCCGGGACCAAATGGTTCAAATTGCTTAAGTATGCTGTAAAAATTTTCGGTAATATCCGATAGTTTAATTTTGGCGTCTATGTCAACTTGTGGCGTTAGCATATCCGATGTAATGGTGTTGCTTACGTACTCCTCGAAACGCTGCTTAAACATATCAACATTTTGAACTTTCAGCGTAAGACCTGCGGCATACATGTGTCCGCCAAAGTTTTCAAGCAAATCGGAACATGCTTCAACAGCTTGATATAGGTCGTATCCGGGAACCGAACGGGCAGAACCGGTGGCTAAATCGCCTGACTGTGTTAAAACTACAGTTGGGCGATAGTACGTTTCTATTAAACGGGAGGCAACAATTCCTACAACTCCCTTGTGCCATTGTGGATTGAATAAAACCGTTGAGTTGCTGTGCTGTAATCGTGGGTCGGAAGCAATCATTCGCAAAGCTTCGTGTGTGATATGCCGATCAACGTTTTTACGATCGTTATTACAAGAATCTATTAGCGAGCCAACCTCGTATGCAACGCTATCGTCGGGAGCGCAAAGTAAATCTACTGCCGTTTTTCCGGATTCCATTCGCCCTGCTGCGTTAATGCGTGGACCAATGCGAAAAACAATGTCATCAACACCTATTTTATGCTTATCAATACCTGCAATTTTAATTATGGTTTTTAACCCGGTTGAAGGGTTGTTGTTCAACTTTTCCAAACCGAAATAAGTTAAAACACGATTTTCGTCGATGATTGGAACAATGTCCGAAGCAATACTTACTGCCAACAAATCGATGTACTCATAAAGATTATCGGGCGAAACTCCGGCCTTTCGACAATAGCCTTGTAAAAGTTTAAATCCTACGCCACAACCCGAAAGTTCTTTAAAAGGATATGGGCAATCGAGACGCTTCGGATCTAAAACGGCAACTGCTTCGGGAATTTGTTCTCCGGGAAGATGATGGTCGCAAATTATAAAATCGATATTGCGCATTGCGGCATATCGAACTTTTTCAATGGCTTTAATACCGCAATCAAGGGCAACTATAAGTGTGTATCCATTATCGAAAGCAAAGTCAATACCTTTTTGAGAAATGCCATAGCCTTCGTTGTATCGGTCTGGTATATAGTAGCCTACTTTTGAGTATCGGTTACGGAAAAACGAGTACATGAGAGCCACTGCAGTGGTTCCATCAACATCGTAATCGCCATAAAAAAGAATTGCTTCACCTTTACGAATTGCTTGCTCTATGCGATCTACAGCATTTTCCATGTCTTTCATCAAGAATGGATTGTAAAGGTCATCAAGCGAGGGTCGGAAAAATCGCTTTGCCTGATCGTAGAAAGTTATTCCTCTTTGAGTTAGGAGCGAGGCTAAAACAGAACTAATGTTTAACTCCGTTGCCAATGTTTGGATTGTGTCCTGATTGCCAACTTCTTTATATACCCATCGTTTTTCCATTGTTTAGCCCTCAATGTGTTTATTCGCCAAACAAAAGTCAAATCGATGTGCAAAGTGCTTAATTAAGTTTTGTTTTACCTCTTCGAAATTCTGCTCTTTCCCCAATTCAGCCTTCATGGATGTAACTCCCTTATCCACAAAACCACATGGATTGATGTAGTTAAAGTAATCCAGGTTGGTGTTAACATTGAAAGCTAAACCGTGCATGGTTACAAAGCGGCTTGCACGAACGCCAATGGCGCAAATTTTACGTTCACGTCCCTTTATTCCGGCATCGAGCCAAACGCCCGTTGCACCTTCCAGCCTTCCGGCCGTTATATTATAGTCGGCAAGACAGTCGATTATAACCTGCTCCAAATTTTCGATGTATTTTTTTAGCGTTAGCCCAAATACCTCCAAATCGAAAATAGGATAAGCGACTATTTGTCCGGGACCGTGGTAGGTAATATCGCCTCCGCGGTTAATGTGGTAATACGTGGCGTTTATACGCCTGAGCATTTCCTCGGAAATTAGGAGATTCGCTTGCTCTCCACTTTTGCCTAAAGTGTAAACATGTGGATGTTCACAAAACAACAGGTAATTAAGTTCGTTATTACCCTTGATTTTTTGTGATGTTACCTCGTTAAATAATTCCTCCTGATAGTCCCATGCTTTCTTATAGTCAATTGTTCCAAGATCATGAAAAATGACGTTTTGCATTATATGTATTTTTTCTTTTTTTCATCTCCATGGATCAGGATTTAGCAGTTTTTACAATGCTTTTTAAATAATTCCTGAGCCTTGTCGGCGTGATACGACGAACGTACCAAAGGTCCGCTTTCGGCGAAAACAAATCCTTTTTCAAGGGCTATTTTTCTGTACTCTTCAAACTCCTCGGGGGTAACATAACGTTGCACGGGAATGTTTTCGGGACGAGGTTGAAGATATTGCCCAATGGTTATCATTTTACATCCAACCGAAAGTAAATCGTCGAGGGTTTGAATAACTTCCTCTTTGGTTTCGCCTAAACCTAACATTATTCCGGATTTTGCCTTAAAGCCTTTTTTCGAAACATATTCCAAAACGCTTAAACTTTTCCGATAGCTGGCTTTTGTCCGAACATCAGGAGTTAACCTTTCAATAGTTTCCAAATTATGGCCAACCACATCGGGATTCGATTTAAGAAAAATATCGAGCAACTCCGTTTCTCCGTCAAAATCGGGGATAAGTACTTCGACAATTGTTTCCGGATTATTTATTTTGATTGCTGTAATAGTATTGTACCAGTGTTGCGCGCCTTTATCGGGTAAATCGTCGCGATCTACCGAGGTAATAACACAATACTTAAGACCCATTAATTGAACCGAATGTGAAATGTTTTCCGGTTCGTTGGCATCCGGAGGAAGTGGCCTTCCTGTTGCCGTTGCACAAAACTTACAGGACCTGGTACATATATCGCCTAAAATCATAAAAGTAGCAACTCCATTACCCCAACATTCAGCAATGTTCGGACACATTCCACTACTACAAATGGTATGCAAATGGTGTTTTTTTACAATACTGTTAACCTGTGCATACCCTTCCCCTCCGGGTAATTTGATTTTTAACCACGATGGCTTACGGAGTTCGCTCATTAGAAAAACTTTTTACAAAAGTAACTAAAAAAAATGCTTTTTATGAATTAAATGTACAAGATGTTGGTATGGGGTTATGTCGTTTGTATAAACAGATTAAAGAAATTGCCGGTTTAAAAGAATATTTATGTTAATTTAAACTTATTTCTAAACAGGTGATGTTTTATTCGTTACCAAGACAGAATATCTCGGAATCTCCGGTTTGGCGATATATTAACATTCCTATAACTGTAAGATTAACCAATGTTTGTTCCGCTTCGGCATACGAGAGAAATCCAAGGCGGCTAAACTGTTCAACGGTTATGGATTCTTTCTGGCGTAAGTAAGCCATTAATTTTTGCTCGGAATCGCTCAGGTTTAGACTTATTGATTTTCGGTGTCGTTCCGCCTTCCAAATTTTTACCTGAATTGCCGATGCAATAACGTTTTCGTCAGCAACCCTGATATATGCCTTAAACTTTCCGTTTTTATCGGGAGCCTTATGCGGCCTTTTTTTCGATAGCTCTATTTTTACCTCTAAAACGGTTTTACCGTCAACATTCCACTTTACAACTTCAAATGGAACTTCCGGTTTACAGTAGAGTTGCGATGCTGCCTCTACCATATAAAACTCCTCGTCGGAGTTAACTCCGGCTATATTTCCATTATCCTTTACTCCGATTAGCAAAGTTCCACCGGCCGTATTGGCAAAAGCAACCAACGATCGGGCAATTTTGCGAGAATCGGTAATGGAGTGCTTAAAATCGAGAGTAAGGTGTTCGCCTTGACTTATAAGATTTGCAATATACTTGCTCACATCATTAAACTTTGCACAAAGATAATCTTAATCCGAATAGCCCCAACGGTAATGATCGGTAGTAAATCCGGCAATGTCCATAATTCTGTGTACAACGGTTAAGGCAAGTTGTTCGATACTTTTGGGCAAACTGTAAAACGACGGGGATGCAGGAATAATAATTCCTCCGGCTAAAGTAACGGTACGCATATTTTCGATATGAATCAAGTTTAGCGGAAGTTCCCGGGGTACTAAAATCAGCTGACGGCGTTCTTTTAATATAACATCGGCAGCGCGTTCAATAAGGTCGGAGCTGATTCCGGAGGCTATTCTCCCTAGAGTTCCCATTGTACAGGGAATTACTATCATGGTATCGTACAGGCTGGAACCGGATGCAACAGGGGCGAACATATCGTTGTTCCGATAAACCTTAACCGGAAATTCAAATTCGGGAATTGTTTCTAATTCGTACTCCCAAACCTTTTGTCCGTTCTCCGAAAAAATAAGCGCTATTTCCGATATGCTATCCGATAGTTTATATAGTTCTTCAATAAGTAGCTTTGCGTATATACTTCCGCTTGCTCCTGTAACCGAGACAATGATTTTGCGTTTTTTAGGCTGCATTTGCGTTTTATTTATAAACAAGCAATAAAGTTAACTGTTTGCATCCTTTTCATGCAAAATAACTAGTAAAAAACTCGAATGAGGGGTTATCAAAATTGATTATTTAAAGTTTGATATAATATACAAACTTAAATATTACATAAAGAAAATTTATCGGCTTTGCACGAAATAAAAAACTTTCTGCAAACGCAGAAAGTTAATGGCCAAATAAGAGATTTTACTTTTCTACTAAAACTCCTGTCCCTTTTGTCTGGGAAAATCTATAGAGTAATGAAGACCTCGACTTTCCTTCAAACTTTGAGCATCCTTAATAATCAAATATCCAACATTAATTAAGTTCCGTAACTCACAAAGTTTCTGGGTAAGAATTGAAGATTTATATAATTCCTCGTTTTCGCGATACAAAATTTCCAAGCGTGTTAAAGCTCTTTCAAGACGTAAATTCGAGCGAACAATTCCAACGTAATTGCTCATAATCTGCTGCATTTCCTTATAACTTTGTGTTATAAGAATCATTTCCTCGTTGTGCGAAGTTCCCTCGTAATCCCATTCCGGTATTGTTGTATTAAGTTCGATTTTATCGATATTGCTAAGCGAATGGCGTGCAGCCCTATCGGCATAAACAATAGCCTCTATTAAAGAGTTCGAGGCAAGTCGGTTTGCTCCGTGTAGCCCAGTAGAAGAACATTCGCCAATAGCATACAAGTGCTTAATGGTGGACTGCCCATCCATATTCACCTTAATTCCTCCACATAGGTAATGTGCAGCAGGAACAACAGGTATGAAATCTTTTGTAATATCGATTCCCAGCGACAAACACTTTTGATAAATGTTTGGAAAGTGGTTTACAATCTCGTCGGGATCTTTAAACGTTACATCTAGGTAAACATACTCATCGCCGCTAAGTTTCATTTCATTGTCAATGGCACGAGCAACAATATCTCTTGGAGCAAGCGATCCGCGAGGATCGTACTTATACATAAACTCTTTTCCCTTGGTAGTTTTAAGTATTGCACCAAACCCCCGCATGGCTTCGGTAATTAAAAACGAAGGTCTCTCGTGTGGATTATAAAGCGAAGTGGGATGAAACTGAACATAGGCCATATTTTCCACTTCTCCCTTTGCCCTGTAAACCATGGCAATACCATCGCCGGTAGCTACAACAGGATTGGTAGTGCTATTGTAAATATTTCCTGTTCCACCGGTGGCCATAACAACTACCTTGCTCAAGAAAGTATGTACTTCCTGCGTTTTAAGGTTTAAAACATAGGCTCCAAAAACGGTAATGTTTTCATCGCCTCTATGCACTTTAACGCCTAGGTGATGCTGGGTTATCAACTCAACGGCAAAATAATCCTCGAAAATTTGAATATTCTTATGCTGGCGAACTTTCTCGCTGAGTGCCCGTTGTACTTCATATCCCGTATTATCCTTATGGTGCAAAATTCGATATTCCGAATGTCCTCCTTCACGAGCCAAATCGTATTGTCCGTTAGGTTTTCTATCGAACTTAACCCCCCATTGTATTAGCTGTTTAATCTGGTTTGGAGCTTCGTTCACAACCATTCGAACAACCTCCTCGTTACACATACCATCGCCACAGATTAGTGTATCGGCAACATGTTTCTCTGGGTTGTCAGGACTGTAAGTTACTGCTGCAATACCACCTTGTGCGTAAGATGTATTTGTATCGTTTAATCCGGCCTTTGTAATAAGTACCACTTTACCATAATCGGCAACCTTTAGGGCATAACTTAGTCCGCCTATCCCGGAGCCAATTACCAAAAAATCGCAATGGAAAGTTCCCATGGTTATTTCATTTAATGGGTCAAAACTAGAAATAATAACCGTAAAGCGGTTCCTAAATTGTAAGATAATCGCGTTTACGCCCTGAAAATAACGTTAACTTACTGAATCCTATTAACTTTAAGACATTAACGGCTTCGTCAAAATACTCGCCGATGTTTTGTTCAACATGGGCATCGGAACCCAACGTTACCGGAACTTTATAATGATAAAGGTATTCTAAAAAATCGACTGAAGGATAAAACTCAGCGCACGGCTTATTTTTTCCACTTGTATTATACTCCACCACAACACCGTAATCGCTCATAATTTTTGCCGTTTCCTTGTATATTTTATCCAACTTAATGCTTGGCTTGTATCCAAACTTTTTAGCCAAATCGCAATGACCAATAATATCGAACAATCCTGTTTTTACCGATTTTTGTACCAATTCGAAATACTTCCTATAAAACCAATCTAAATCTATAGCATCGTAAGGACGAATGTCCGAATCGAAATTCCAGTCATCTATAAAATGAACCGAGCCTATGCAGTAATCAAGAGGAATTGTTTTAAGTAAGGCTTTTATATTCTTTTCCTTATCAGGAAAATAATCCATTTCGATTCCCAATCGCACCTTTACCATTTGCGATTTCCGCTGTAACTTTTCGATATTGCTAACCATTTGTGGAATTTTAGCCAAGTCCATAGCCCAGCCAATAGGATAAAGACAAATGTGATCGGTAAATCCAATTTCCAGCATGTTTTTAAACTCGGCCGATTCCAGCATATCCTCATGGGAATCCCTTCCGTCGGAAAAATTAGTATGCATGTGGTAGTCGGGAAACATAGAATTGCTTACTTATTCGCTCACTAAAGTTAGTAAATATTAAACATAATTATCTTTAATAGGTTTTACCTATTTACATATATTTACACAAAAAATTGTGATTACTGTAGTATTAATAATGACAGCCGGAATTATTGCCGGCATTCTGGTTCGTGGTTTTCCTAAATTAATAAAGGCTAACGAACGCCTTACCATGTGGGCAATTTACGCTTTGTTGTTTGTTATGGGTTTAGAAATTGGAACTAACAACGAAATTTTATCGTCGTTACACACACTAGGTGTCAAAGCACTTATTATAGCCATTGCGGGTGTTTTAGGTAGTGTTATTACCGCATATTTTACCTATCGTATCTTCTTTAAAAACAAGAACAATGCGGAGTAGCCTTACAATTTTAGCCTTTTTTGCCTTAGGGGTTATTGTTGGAAAATTTCATTTTATTCCATTGGAATATGTGCCGGAAAATTTAAGTCATTACACTCTTTATGCGCTAATGTTCATTGTGGGCATAGGAATAGGTTCCGATTCCCATGCATTAAAGGCGCTTCGGAAAATCAACTTTAAAATTTTACTTATACCGCTAACAACCATTGTAGGCACAGCGTTAGGAATGGTAATAGTTTCCTTTTTACTAAAAGGAATTTCGCTGAAAGAAACTATGGCTGTTGGTGCAGGATACGGCTATTACAGTCTTTCGAGTATTATAATAAAAGAAATGCACAGCGAATGGCTTGGAGTAATTGCGTTACTCGCCAATGTTATCCGCGAAATTGTTACCCTTGTTCTAGCACCAATCTTTGCCATTTATTTTGGAAAAATTGCACCGATTTGTTCCGGTGGAGCAACCAGCATGGATACAACGCTTC
>JACJXD010000014.1 GCA_020636845.1 Bacteroidales bacterium
ATCCCCAAACTTGATATTGCCATGTATAAAGCCTATAACGATACGCTTTTAACAAACGATGAAGTTGCAGGTTTTGGTAAGTACGAATTGGGTATTTTGCGGAACCTGATTTTTGCTAAGCATAACTACGATTTTAGCACTGAATTTTACCAAGCATACTTTAACCTATACGCTTTTTATAATAATGAAGAAATGCGTAAAACACGGACTAAAGATGTTAATGGCAAGTTAACCGAGACAGATAAAGCCAACCTAAAATTAATAAAAGAACAGGAGGCTAAGATTTCACAATAGTTTACTTCGCGTGTTGTGAAGAAAAAGAACATGCGATAAAAAGTTGTACCTTTTAGTATTCAATTATTTTAGTTGTTTTTCAATACGAATTGTAAAAGAATATTATTCCAATGTCGCCAAGTTATAAACCGCGTGTTGTGTGCTTGGTTTATGCTAGTTCGATACTACAATAAAACATAAATCAGCGGCATCCTTGAGCGTTGCTTTGGACGATTGAAATGCCACTGGCATTTGGATGACTTGATTTTCTAATAGTAAATCCATTAAGTCGAACATAACTTCATGGTAAAAAATAACTGCTGTTTCGCTATTGTCATTGAATTTATATGAGGTTTTAAGTGCTTCAATATCTGCTTTTGCCATAAATGCGGGAAAAAGTTTATCTATGATGTTGTTTGAAAGTAACCATAAGGAGTTGTTTTCTTTTTCGTTGATCACGGGAATGGTCAAACGCAACTTTTTATCAAAGAAATTAAGAGACGAAAATTCGTCAACAACCTCTTTGTTAGGAACAGAGTTTTCCTGTACCAAGGAAAAAAGAGCCTCAAGGTTTTTTCCCCACAATTCGTTCGTTACATTTTCCGAATACGACCAGTTCCATTTAAATGTAAATTCTCCATTGGTTACGGAATTCGTTCCACCACAGTCAACAGGTCGTTTGGGCGTTAAAAACCAATAATTTCCACTCCAAAGTTCTGTTCCATTCTGTTCTTTTACAATACCTTCTTTTTCAAATCATTCCCAAATAAGTCCATCTAATACATAGGAGAAAAGTATTGAGTAAGCATTGCGCGACCTGTTTTGCGCTGATAAGTGCGTAACCAGCTTGTGACACTCTTTTTCTATTTCAGGATAAATTTCAGTTGCCACAAATCGGGATTCTTTTCTCAAGTGAACAGTTTGTTCGCTATCCAAAATAGGAATGGCTGTTTTATAAAAGCCATCCGCTTTGTTCAGCAGCCGCTGTGTCTCTAAAAGCAAGAGTTGACTTTTTGTATAAGAAATTTTCAGGGAATCCAAATGTCCTAATGTAAGTCCATTTTTCAGGACTAGCAAAAGTTGCCAATTATTATCTGCACTTACAATGGAACCAGGATGATACGAATTGTTCATTGAGCAATAGCAAATATCTTCCCAGTTGTTCAAGTCATTATAATCAGTTGTTTGAGCTAACAATAAGGCAGGACTTAATAAAAAGAGAAAATGAATGAAAGTTTGTTTCATTAATCTGAAAGTTATGTTGCTGTTTTTCATACTATATCGAGTTTTTGTTATAACGATGATCGCCTCAGGCTTATGCACAATTAGTGAATATTATTCTTTACTTACATCAATACGATTTAACCAACAGTTCCTTTAAATCGCGTTTGGGTACGTGGTGAGTTTGATTGCCATCGCGCCAGTAATGTATGCTACCATTTTGGGGTAGCGGGTCAATTTGCACCTGTTCTTTTGGGTAACCTAAAGCAATTACCAGCGTTATTTTAAGGTTGGCAGGGAGTTGGAGCAATTCTGCCATAGGTTCTTTACGAACCGAACCAATAATGCACCCGCCAAGACCCATTTCGGTAGCAGCCAGCAGCATGGTTTGGGAAACTATTCCCTGATCCCAAAGGCTGGACGTTGCAATGTCGGAATCTTCGAGCATAATTATGTATGCCGAGGGACGTTCTCCGGGTTCAGGTCCGTTCCAATCCTTTAAGTATCCAGCCCATGCCAGCAGCGGAAATATTTTTGCATTTAAGTCCCCATTGCACGATGTTATGAATTTTAGCGGTTGTACGTTTCGTGCAGACGGGCAGTAACGGGCCAACTCTACAAGTTGAGTCAGCACTTCCTTATCAACGGGTTTTTCTTCAAAAAAACGTCTGTAACTTCTGCTTTTAATGGCAAGTTCTTTTATCATGATGTTGTACTATCGGGTTCTTTAATCAAATGTAGTCAATATTATCAAAATAAATTAGGGATAAATAATCATTATTTACCCCTAATTCTATAATCCTTATGGCTTCTAATTACTTTAGCCTTTCCTCAATTACCTTCCAATCGATAATGTCCCAAAATCCCTTTAGGTAATCGGGACGGCGATTTTGGTAGTCGAGATAGTACGCATGTTCCCAAACATCGCAGGTTAGTAAGGGTCTTAGTCCCTTTCGAATAGGATTGCCGGCGTTGGATTCCTGGGTAATTTCCAGTTTGCCCTCTTTGTTTACAACCAGCCATGCCCAACCCGAACCGAAAAGCGAAGCAGCGGCCGATGTGAACTTTTCCTTAAACTGCTCGAACGAGCCGAATTGAGCGTTAATTAGGTCTAAAAGCTTACCGGTTGGCGCTTTTTGCGGTTTTGGCGAAAAGGCAAAAAAGTAAAAGGTATGATTCCATACCTGAGCGCCATTATTGAATATGCCGCCATCGGCTTCCTTGATAATGGTTTCAAGGTCGGCATTTTCGAACTTAGTCCCGACTATAAGGTTGTTCAGGTTGTTTACGTATGCCTGATGGTGTTTGCCATGATGAAATTCAATAGTTTTTGCTGATATAGCAGGACTTAAATCCTCAGCAGAATACGGAAGATTTGGAAGTGTGTGTGTCATTTTTATTTGATTTAATGTTCGAACGCTAAATTAGTAAATCTGTACAATAAGAACAATAATGTCGTCGGTTTGGTTTTCTCTTTCGCCCTTCCATTTTTCAAGCGTAGTCCACAATTCCTGTCGTTGTTCGTTAAGCGGTAGGTGTTTAATGCTTTTAATCAGTGTACGGAACGCCGTGTATCCAAACTTTCTTCCCTTGTCACCGCCAAATTGGTCGAGGTAGCCGTCGGAAAACATGTAAACGAGATCGCCGGGATTAAGGGTTAGGTTTAACTCTTCGAAAGAATCCATTTTGTCGTAATAGCCAATAGGCATTCTGTCCGGACGAAGTTCAATAAGATCATCGGCATGTTTCCAAATTCGTTCCGAAGGCTCTATTGGCATTTCGGTTCTTACCATTATTGCCATATTTGCTCCGGCGTAACAAAGTTCCCTTGTTCGTGAGTCTAGTGAGCAAAATGCTATATCCATGCCGTCGTGGCTTTCGTCTTCGCTGGCGCCCTGTCGCAGGGCGGTTATTATATTTTGCCTTAACGTTGAGAGGAAAGTAGCAGGTGTAAACTTCAACTCTTTCGAAATCATATCGTTTAGCATAGATATACCTAACATGCTCATAAATCCACCGGGAACGCCGTGTCCCGTACAATCGGCAACAGCAAAGTTTACTTTGCTTTCGACCTGTCCGAGCCAGTAAAAATCGCCACCTACAGTTTCTTTCGGAAGGTATAACATGCAGTGGTTCCGAAAATATTTACCGAATTGTTCATCGTTGGGAAGCAGGGCCTGCTGTATCTTTTTGGCATAATCGATGGATTCGCCAAGGTCGGTAAGCATGTTTATGATTTTGTCCCGTTGGTAAATAACAAGGTTTTTCTGCCGTTCGATTTCGTCGCGCTGGGTAACAAGTTCCTGTTTTTGTACATCAACTTCCATTTGCTGTTTGAGCAACATGTTATTACGCCTTTTGTTGTTTTTGTAGTTGATGTAAAGTATTAAAAATAGAATTGTTATGAAGCAAAAGGCTACGAGGAGAATAATAATTATGAAATTTCGTATTTTTTTCTGTCCCTTAAGTTTGGCAACTTCCTGATTCCGAAGTTGATTACTTTCTTTTACTATTGAGTCATATTCCGATTCGAGTTGAAGAAGAAGAACTTTTTTCACACTTTCTTCATTTTTCATACTGTCTTTTACAAGAATATAGTTTTTGAAGGATTCTAAACTATTCTGACAATCTCCGAGGATTTGATATATTTCGTATCGAGTTTTAAATAATTTTTCTTTTAAGTCAATCATATGATGTTTGGTAGATATTAGGTAAACATCATTTAATTCGGAAAGCGCTCGAGAGTAATTGTGTGTTTTTTCATAAGTATAAGCTATGCCTAAGCATGATTCGGCTAAACCTTTAGGTTCTTTTAAATTAGCGTAGGTTTCTTTCGAAATTCGAAAATGATTCAATGCTTGATTATACAAACCTAATTGAAGGTATGCGTCTCCTCTCAGTTTTTCGATGTAGGAAACACCACTTCTGTCTTTTGCTTGTAACTTGATATCGTACGACTGATCTAAGTAAACAAGAGCACTGTCGAGTTTGCCTTGAAGAATATAAACCGAGGCAATGTTCATTAGCGAGTTGGATATTCCTCGTACGTCTTTTATCTGAATTTTATACTGCCACGACAATCTTAAATGTTCAAGGGCTTTGTCGAATTCTCCCAGTTCTCTTTGAATTAGACCTATATTGTTGTGCTCAAAAGCGATTCCCTGAATATCGTCAATTTTTTCTCTATAAGTTAGGGACTTGGTAAATAGTTCGAGCGCTTTACTATAATCTCCTTGATTCCAGAATATAACGCCCATGCTGTTTAGTACACTTGCCTTTCCTTTTTCGTTGTTAAGGTTTTCGTGGAGTTTTAGAGTTGAAAGAAACAGTTCAAGGGCTTCTTGGTATTTGCCAGATTGGTTTAGAACACTTGCAAGTCCATACTGAGAATCAGCCAATCCTGAAGTATCCTTTATACGTGTGGCTAATTCCAGCGCTTTGTTGTAATAGTTTATGGATTGTTGGTTACTGTCGGTACGCCTTAAAAAGGTACCAATTTGATTCATTGTTTGAATAAGTGCAAGGTTATTTTGGATAAACCTGAAATCGTCCTCGGCTTTTTTTAGCCAAAATATAGCAGAATCGGACTGAGTTAGTTCAAAGTGGGTTATACCCAAGTAATATTTGCTCCAGGCTTCTCCCTCTTTATATCTTTTTCTTTTAGACTTTTCTAAGGTTTCGTGGGATAATTTGTATGCTGCAGAAAATTCTCGGAGATTTGTTAGCGATTTAATGGTGCGGATGTTTCCGTTTATTTCGTTTGTGTCTTTTGCTTGTTGTGCTTCGGTTAGACTTGGAATTATAACGAAGGATACAAGTATTGCACTTATGAAAACAGTCCTATTTAGCCGTATTTTTCTGAGCATAAGCGGAATAATAGTTAATAAAAGATGCTTAAACTCTATAAGCAGTTCAATAAATTTACAAAAAATATTATACTCTATAAGAAAAACCAATAAAAAAGGTCGGCTTTACCCGACCTTTATCAACCAAAAACAATCAAACCAAACCAAACTAAAATTATTTAAGTCCAATCATGTACTTTTCTTCAACCGCTTTCCAGTTGATAACGTTCCAGAAGTTGTTAATGTACTCCGGTCTGCGGTTTTGATATTTAAGGTAATAAGCGTGCTCCCATACATCCAGACCAAGAATGGGAAATCCTTTTTGCTCGGCTACATCCATTAGCGGGTTATCCTGATTTGGAGTGGAGAATACTTTAAGGGAACCATTTTGCATTATTAGCCATGCCCACCCCGAACCAAAACGAGTTGCTGCCGCATTTGAGAACTTGTCCTTAAATTCTTGAAACGAGCCAAACGTTTTTTCGATTGCTTTTAAAAGTTCGCCGGAAGGCATTCCTCCGCCGTTTGGTCCCATTATTTCCCAAAATAGGTTGTGGTTGTAAAAACCGCCGCCATTATTTCGTACTGCGGCAGAATGCTTCGAGATGTCTTTTAAAATTTCTTCTATAGGCAACTCTGAAAGTGAAGTTCCTTCTATTGCTGCATTTAAATTGTTTGTATATCCGCCATGGTGCTTAGTATAATGTATTTCCATGGTTGTTGCATCGATGTAAGGCTCTAAAGCGTTATAATCGTAATTAAGTTTTGGTAGTTGAAATGACATATCTGTAAGTTTTAAAAGTTATGTTATTTAGATAAATTCTAAATAACATAACCGGCTAGACAGCAAAATGTTCAAAAAGGATGAATTTTTTTTAGAAAAAGTGTAAGTAGTGTGGTTAATAACTTGGCGGAAAAAAGATTAAATGAAACAGAGGTTTGAATTTATGACTTAAGAATTGTGAGGTTCGTGAAAAATAAGCGAATTACTCTGTGTTTTTTCCGTTGACACGTACCACTTTTTCTTTTTTGTAGCAATATGCCTCAATGCCAATAAAGTAGATTTTTATTTCCCAATATTCAACAAACCACTTTCCGTCGAGCGACTGAATTTTATCGATTAATTGACGAGTTCTTCCTATAAAGGGTTTTTTCATGGATAAGTAAAGGCTTTTTTCCGATGTATTTGTTTGAAAAGTATTGTACTTTAACATAAAAATAGTAATTACTTATTATTTACAAGCATTGTGAAATAGTTATTTTGTACATAACAAGTACATTCCTTTTTTGTTCATTGATTGTTAGAGTGTTGAGATAAAAATATCCTTGTAATTTTTTTGGTTGTTTTTGGGGTATAGCAGTTGCGCTATTGCTTGTTGTCCCATTTCGCCTAAGGAAATGGAATAGTTGTTAACGTACAATTTTATGTGCTTGAGCATTACGGTTTCATCCATTTCCTGTGCATATCGTTTTACGTAGGGTAACGTTTCCGAAAAGTTTTCAAACCCGTATTCAATGCTCTCTTTTAGCATGGTAACCATATCGGTTTTAACATGTTCTGGTAAATTACTTGCAATGGCAATGCCTCCCAATGGTACAGGTAATTTTGTTTGCTGTTCCCATATTTCACCTAAATCGGATATTTTTTGTAGTCCTTTGGACTGATATGTGAATCGGGATTCGTGTATTATAACACCAGCATCGACTTCGTTGCTTAAAATAGCTTCTTCTATATCCGAAAACAGGTAGAATTTTTTTTCTTTAACTTTTGGATATGCAAGGTTAAATAGTTGGTGGGCGGTGGTGTGTTTTCCCGGGAGTGCAACGGTTATATCCGCAACTTCGTCGGGATAAATTTTGTGCTTACTTACCAGTAATGGACCAACGCCCTGTCCAAGGGCACTGCCCGAATCCATTAGTTGATATTTTGAGGCTAATTCGGGGTAGGCTCCAAAGCTGATTTTTGAGATATGCGGATTGTGCTGCTGAGCATTTAAATTTAAGTCTTCAATATCGGCCATGTAAACGTCAAATTCGTATCCTTTGGTATTAATTTTTCTGTTTACCATTGCGTAAAACATGAAAGTATCGTTAGGACAGGTTGAAAAGCAAAGTTGCAATTTCATGGTTTTATCGGTTTGTGTATTACGAGTTGCGATTTAAGAAATTAGTAAAAGTATCAAGTTGTTCCTTTAAGTTTTGCATGGCGGCTTCAATTTTCCAACTCGATTTAACCCGAGGTTCAATTCGGTTAGATATTGCTCTAACGCAAAGAAATGGAACGTCTTCCGTTAAGCAAGTGAAAAAAACAGCCGCAGATTCCATGGTCTCAATGTCAGCACTCCAGCGTTTTTTTAACTTTTCAACTTGTTCGATGGAGCCACTTGTTGTTGAAACAGTAATTCCTGTAACAAGTTTGCAAGGGAAGTCGATTTTTTTTATTAGCGGATTACTCAAATATTTGTTGGTAAGTATTGGGTTGCTTACAAAGTTGAAGTTGCTGAAATGCTTAAAATTGCCATTGTCATCTATACCGTAATCGGCAAGGCAATCCTTTTCGATTACTACTACACTTTTGGTTGGAATATCAATATTAAAACTTCCCGCTACACCTACGTTGAGTATTGCCTTGTATTTGTTTGCGTATTTTGCTAAAAAGTATGCTGTTGGTGTTGCTCCAACTCCTGTTACTATTATGTCGCAGCTATTGTTGAATTGCTTTACTGTGTTTATTTGTTCAGGATCGGTGTTCTCTTTGCCGGTTAGCAAATCTGCTTCAAGCGAAGAGGCACAGACAATTAGTATTTTTGATTTTTTTTCGGTCATTTCTTTTTTACTAAAAAATGTAAAAAAACGTGATGTATTTTTCATTAAATGGCCATCACCCTTAAAAGAATGTAAAAATAATTAATTTTGTAGCATGATGGTGGAAATCCATGTAAAGCAAGATTTTAATTATGCCAAAAGTTTACTTAACACGACGGGAACGATTTAGTTCAGCACATAGGTTGTTTAGGCCTGACTATTCCGATGAAAAAAATCTTGAAGTTTTTGGTCTGTGCTCGAATCCTAGTTGGCATGGTCATAATTATGAACTTTTTGTTACGGTTAAGGGTGAAATTAATCCGGAATTTGGGTATGTGGTTAACCTAAAGGACATAAGTTCACTTATGAAGGAGTTGGTTATTTCGAAGCTTGATCATAAAAATATTAATGTGGACGTGGATTTTATGAAAGGTAAAATTGCATCTACCGAGAATTTGGCCATTGCAATATGGAAAGAGTTGGAATTACCTGTTAAAAAGGTTGGGGGAGAGTTATATTGTGTGAAGATTCAGGAAACAGAGAATAATTATTTTGAATATTTTGGCGAAGAATAACTTTTCAAATTATTATAAATAGCAAATCATGGAAATTATTAACGGGGGAGCCTCAATAAACGATGAGGAAGGATACGCAAGAATTGACAAGTGGAATCCTAAAACTACCGAAGAATTATCAAAGCATTATAAGGCTATACTGGAGTTGCTGGGCGAGGATGTAAACAGGGAGGGGCTTGTACGTACCCCTTTAAGGGTTGCACAGTCCATTCAGTTTTTGACTCAAGGTTACAATATCGATCCGCACGAAATTATAAGAAATACAAAGTTTAAGGAGGATTACCCTCAAATGGTAATTGTTAAGGATATCGAACTTTATTCCTTGTGTGAACACCATATGATTCCTTTTTACGGTAAAGCACACGTTGCGTATATTCCGAATGGATATATAACCGGATTAAGCAAAATTGCTCGTGTTGTTGAGGCTTTTGCCCGTCGCTTGCAGGTTCAGGAACGTTTAACCATGCAGATAAGGGATTGTATAAACGAAACGTTGAATCCAATAGGCGTCGCTGTTGTAATTGAAGCCGCACACATGTGTATGCAAATGCGCGGAGTACAAAAGCAAAATTCGGTAACTACAACATCGGCATTTACCGGAGCATTTTTGGATGATATTAGAACCCGCGAGGAATTTATTCACTTAATAGGTGTGAAGTTACATTAAAAAATATTCGCTTGTTATGAAAAAAGCCCCGATAGGGGCTTTTTTATTGAACCTTTATCAACTTCTTTATGAATGTTCCTTTGTCTGTAGTTCCTTTAATAATGTAAACTCCGTTTTTTAATGTTTCAACAGGTATGCTTACTTGCTGCTGATTTGGAGTATAAATATTTATAGTCCTTCCTGTAATATCGTAAACCTCGATTTGTCGAATAGAATACTTACAGTTTACTATTACATATTTTGATGCCGGATTAGGGTAAATGTACGTAAAAGAGTCAAGGTTAGTCGGGTTTATTCCGGTTAAAACGGAAAGGTCATACTTTACGGTTTGGTATATCTCTTTAGTGCTTACATCTTGTATAAACGCTATTAGCATTGAGTTGGCAAGTTCATCGTTACTGCTTGGAGTCCAGTTTAGCGTAATGGTTTGCGTGTTGTTTTCACCAAGATTACTGTCTATTTCGGTACCTCCGGCATCGGGAATAAACTTGCGTAATACGTTGTAGTAGGTTTTCCCATCACTATCGATGTTGATTTTTACTACGGCACATTGCAACAACAGTTTTTTCCCGGATAAATCCTGATTCGTCGTTAAATTTACATTTATAGTGCAGTTGCCGTTTGAGTTACTCGCTTCAATGTTTATAGAGACCTTCGGATCGTATAACGATTTCACATCAATACTATCCTCAAATGCATCAAAATATGAGGAAGTTGTTAGTCCACTTGGAAATGAGAATTCGTTAGTTCCATTTACAGTGGAGTAAGGTGTTTTTGGTATGCCATAGTAAGCAACTCTGGCCGATGAACCACTGCTGTAGTAGTTGTAGAATGGATCGCCCGATGGCGTGCTTGTGTGATAGTGAATGGGTATCACATCTTTTACCTTATTTTGTTCTGCCGATAAAATTTCAGGATAGCATGCTTCTGCATCGGTTAGATTTGTGTTGGTAAAATACTCGGCTAGAACGTTTTGCTGCTTATTCCCAATCCAGATATTGTCGAATGCAAATCCGTTGAATTCCTGAATGGCTTGGGCATCAGCAGCATAAACTATTCTGAAACGGGCAAGGTGAGAGCCCTTTAAACTATCCAAATTGTGCCTGGCGCTAACCCAACCGTTAGTGGATTTACTCCAACCCAAGTAATCGTCGGCAGGTTGCCCTTTTATCGATGTTGAATTGAACCAGTTTATTCCCTGTCCAACATCACCCAAACTTGACCATGTTATTCCTCCATCTTTTGAGTATTGCAAAACAGCACCATCACGGCCTTCTTCCGGAGATGACCACATGTCGAATTTTAACATTGGACGCGAAAGTGTATCGAAATCGAAGCAAGGGCTAATGATTTGTGAATTTTCTACATGTTGGTTGTTAAGATTTACGTTAGTAAACCATGCTTTATCTCCAGAACTGGCATTGCTGATTATATCACCGTTAGGAGTTCCAAAATTCCAACTGGAATATTCTGTTTCATCTTCTTTTTTAACAAGCCAATCTGTAGCGTCTTCAAAATTTTGATAGTAGGTATTATCGGTGCAATCGGTAATTTTTATAACAGGACTTATACTTACTGTTTTTGTGATGGAATCCCTGCAATGCTCTATCGATTCAACAATAAGTTTAACGTTATAAAGGGTATCCTTTAAGAACGAGTAATTCATAAGTTTTGAATCCTGATTTACATCAATATTGTCCACTTTCCATGTGTATGTTTCGATGAAATCGGTGTCGGATGTGCAAACAAATTGGGTGGGGATAATTCCCGAATTACAATCGTTATACCAGTCAAATTTAGCGTTGGTTCCGGTTCCAATGGTAAGAATAGTGTCTTTTGAAGCAGCACATCCTTGATTGGTTGTCGCTGTTAGCCTGATTTGCTTTGCGCCTCCTGTAGTGTAAATCTTCGAAGGATTATACTCTTCGGACGATACACTACCCAATCCATCAAGGTACCATTGCCATTTTTCTATAGTACCGCCAAATGTTGTTAGGTTTGTAAATACAATGGGAATTGTTTCCAAATCGGTACAAGTTCTATCAACAGAAAAATTAACGTTAGGAACAGCATTTACTTTGAAAGACATGGTTGTATCAGATTGACAACCGTTTTGGGATGTAAAGGTGTAAGTTATGCTATAGGTTCCTTGCGTTTCTTTGTTAGGATATAGTTCGGCAGAACTTCCAAATTCCGAAAAAGCCTGCGTACTTCCTGAGTATGAGAAATCCCCAGATCCTACAAGAGAACTTGCCTGATTTCCAACTATAGTAACTTTTGTTAAGCTGGAACAAAAACTTGTATCTAACCCAGAAATAAATACGTTTCCAATGCTGTCAACCAAAACTTCTTTGGCTAAAGAGTAGTCGGTACCTTTATAGTTGTAGTCAAAGTAAACGGTATCCTTGCCGTTGCCAACTCTATTAATGTAATATATTGCGGTGTTTTTTCCTGATGCTTCTAAAGCATTTCTTTTACTAACAAAGGTTCCGGTTATTGTATCGCTAATGTTTGGTGTGCATGAGATGTTTATAGCCGAGTTAGAGTAGCAGTAAACCGATTGCAAGTTGTCGATAGTTTTGGGAGCCTGATAAATGGTGGTTGTATCTAATAGTTGATTATTACAGCCATTTGCATCGGTGTAGGAGTATGTAATAACAATGGGAACGCCAATACGAGCAGCTGAGGTAAATAGCGTGTCGCGAGCAACACCTTCCCCGCTAAATAGATAATCGGTGCTAGAGTGATTGCCAACTAAGGGAATTGACCCTGTGTTATAGTTGTAGTTGTTGTTTAAACTAAACGAAAGTTCGGGAAGAGGATTAATGTGAACAGTTTCAGAAATTGGATCGGAAAGACATCCATTTCTGGACTCGTAGTAATACGATATGGTATAATTGGCATCTGCTTCAGCTTGACTATACTTAAATTTAGCCGAGTGGGAGTCCGTTGTGTAGGAAAATACGGATGTTGGCCCCGAAAAGTGCGCTACATCGCCAACTTCATTGGTAATTCCGTTTACTGTAAAAGTAATTTCGTTGGCTTTGTTGTTGTAACAGTAAGAAGCATCAAGACCAGAAAAGGAAAGTCCGGATACTTTTGCTTCAATTGTAAATGACTTACTAATCGAAGAATCTTTTTCGAGTGATGGCCATTTTAACGAAGTGTATTTAACGGTATAGTTATCGGCGGACATTAATGTTGGGTCGAGAACCAACGTTATGCTATCAAGTTGTAGCCAACCGCTTCCGTAAGGGTTTCCCTTGCTATCAAAAATTTCAAAATTACCTGTATATCCATCGGGAATAATGCCTCCAACAGTATCCTTTACGGCATTATAACAGTATGTTGTTTTTAAACTGGTAATATTAAGCGTTGTACTGGAGACAAACACCTCGCTTGTATCCTTTCCAACACAACCGGTAACAGGATCGGTATAGCTGTAAATTATTGGCAGGTTTAGGTCGCGTTTATCATCAGGAACTATCGATGGGTAGAAATAGTAATATCCATTAGAGTAACCAACACTTTCGCCACTAAACGTTCCCGATTGTTTATCGGAAGGCGAAACGTATTGCGATAGTTCGTCTTTTTCAGATGTTGTGGTATAAGGGGAACTCGTAATGTTTAATGTTACACTTGGGAGTGGATTAACGGTTACAGTAGCATTGGCAGGAGCCGTTTCTGTTTTATTGGTAGAAGCATCTCTTAAACTATCCAAGGCAACAGTTCCTTCGGGAATTTGAATTTGGTAAGAGGTGGAATTTATTGCTAAGGCGGTGTAATGAATTCCATCAACGTTATACCATAAATCGAATGGCGTTTTTCCTGTAAATTGAAAGGTTATAGTTTCGTTGTTTCCGTCGTAGCATTTGGTTTTCGATCCCGAAATGGTAACGGTTGGTTTAACCGTGTAAATTTGTTTTTGTATCGGGTTATACTCTGTCGTTGTTAAAACATCGCTATTACCAGCAGCATCCGAAACGGTAACATTTCCAAAGTTAAGCGGAGTACTTTGTTCGGGGTCTCCTTCTACAACAGTGTATATTGCTGTATAAGTGATGTTGTCGGTTGTAGTCCAGTTAATATTTTTACTATTATAAGTTGAAGGGGTTATAGTAAGGTCGGTCTCCGGGTTGACTGTAACTAATGTAAATGTTATAGTGTTTCCAACACGCAAGATTCCCGCGGATTCTGCGGTGCTTGCAAATGAAGAAATTTGAGGTGTGTGCGAATCGATTGTTACGGTTCCTCCGGAAACATTGGCAGCTGTTTTAGTTGTGGTTAAACCTGCTGCATCGCTTAGCACAATGTTAACAGGAAGTGTTGCCGATGCGGAAATTTCATTGTCATTTTCCTGAATAGTATAGTTTACAGTATAGCTGTTATCTCCGTTAGGGGTTATCGATTGATTTTTGCCGTTTACTTCTACCGTTGTTCCGGTGTATGTGTTTGCATCGGTAGTTATTAGTATTGAAATGGTACTTCCTACTTTATATACTCCCGAAGGTAGTGTAATGGATGAAATGTTAGGAGCTGTATTGTCGAAGGTAACTTTGGATCCGTCAGAGGTAGAGTACCTCGTTCCGGTTGCATTTCCAGCTAAATCTTCTATATCGATGGTAAATTGAACGGTTCCTTCGGATTCTCCGGAGTTAATGATTCTTGTAGCAA
The DNA here is from genome assembly GCA_020636845.1 of Bacteroidales bacterium. Lineage (GTDB taxonomy): Bacteria > Bacteroidota > Bacteroidia > Bacteroidales > Tenuifilaceae > JACJXD01. The sequence goes on from JACJXD010000014.1 coordinate 14,061, forward strand.
TCCAATCTGTTGGACCTCCTGTAATTGATGTCGCTGTAACGTCGTTAATGCTTACAGTAGGCGTTTGTATCGATTCGGAGGTTTTAAAGTCAAGTGTAATTAAATCTCCGTCTTTTGCATAGGCTGGATTAGGGTTGTTTGAGTATATTTTAACCGAAGCATAGGATGGGGCTGTTTTGTCGAATGTAACAGATGATAGGTCGGTTGTGTTTGTTACTTGACTCCCGACATTTCCGGCGTAATCTTTAAAGTCTATTGTAAAAGTGAGAGTTCCGTTAATATCGGATGAAGCCATGGTGTACTGGGCTGACCAATCTTCTCCGCCCAAGTAGTTTATAACCATGCTTTTGGTATTTATTGTTGCAGAAACATTTTCAATAGCATCGTCGGCGGTGAATAGGATTGTTATAATGTCTCCAATTTTTGCTAGGCTATTGGTTGTATTATTCGAAGATATTGTAACACTGGTAAGCGTTGGTGCAACTTTATCGAAAGTAACCGTGCTGGCATTTGTTGTTGTTGTAACTTCTGTTCCCGTGTTGCCTGCCAAATCTGTATAGTTAATCGAAAAGTTAACGTTGCCATCGGTATCCGATGATTGCATTACGTACGAAGCCGTCCAGTTTTTGTTTGAACCCGAAAGAGTTGCGTTGTGTCCATTAATTTTTGCATTAGTAATGGAAATATTTTCGGAGCCTGTTATGGTTAACGTTACGGTTCCGTCAACTCCAACCCAGTTGGAATGGGAGTTGTTGGACGCAATGGAAACAGCGTTAAGTTCGGGATTGGTTTTGTCGAAAGTAACTGAACTTGCGTTGGTTGTAGTGGTGACTTCAGTTCCGGGATTTCCGGGCTTGTCTGTAAAGTTTATGGTAAAAGGAATTGTTCCTTCAAGGTCTCCCGAAACCATGGGGTAAGTAGCAGTCCAAACTTTTTCGTTACTAACGTTGGTGGCTGTAACCGAATGATTTGCTATTGTTACTGTCACGTTGGCCAATTTTACTCCCGATTGAAAATTTAGTGTAATTACGTCTCCAACCTTTGCCATGTTGCTATTACTGTTACTTGATGAAATGGAAACAGAACTTAAGGTTGGCGAATTTTTGTAGAATTCAACAGAGCTAGCATCGGTTGTTGTTGTGACTGGTGTACCGTTATTTCCGGCTTTATCGGTAAAAGCAATGGAGAACGATACGGTTCCTTCGGTGTCTCCGCTTGTCATTTGGTAAGTTGCTTCCCATGTATTGCCGCTTGTGTTTGTGATGTAACTGGAGTTGATGGCGTGTCCTGCAATGGTTACCGAAGGCTTGTCTTGGAGTTCTTCGCTTCCGGTAAATGTAACCTTTACAATATCGTCAATTTTTGCATAGGTAGGATTACTATTATTGGATGCAATTTGAACAGAACTCAAGGTTGGTGCAATATTGTCGTAAGTAATGGCAAATTGAGAGGCTACAACATTATCATTACCGGCAATGTCGGTACATACGCCAGCAATAATGTCAACGGTAACATTACCGTTTGACGATGGCGTTAAATCAACGGTAAACGTACTGTCGTTAACCGTATTGAAATTTGATGCGGTTGCATTGCCAGTTGTAATATCGCTTATTTCGAAACCACTTACAGGCTCGCTGAATTCAATTGTTATCGGAATAGGAGAGGCGTTTGTAGGGCTGGTTTCCGATGAACTTATTAAGACGGTTGGTGCAGTTAAATCGACTTCCCAAGAATCGCTTGCGTCTGTTGCAAGGGTAGTTCCGGTTCTGGAGTAAATTCCGGAACCGGCAGCAGTTAACTTGAAAGTATAGATACCCGAATTTGCTGTCTTTGTAGAAAGATTTATGCTGAAATTTTTCGAATATTCTGGTTCATTAATATCTGGGGTATTACTAATGGATAAGTCTGTTATATCAACAATTCCTCCGTTAGTAAGGCTAAAGTCGTTAATGTCAACTTCTGCTATGTGAACCAATTTTGAAAAAGTAATGCTTACATTTTCAACAGCGGAGTTTCTAGGGTCGGGTGTAACGGGGCCAATGGTGGCAGTGGGGGATGCTGTTTCGTATGTGAAATTTGCATGAGTTACCGATGAGGCTGTATTTCCTAGTTCATCCTGATATTCTATTTTGACACTATAGGTTGTTCCGTCTATTAGTGCGTCATTGGGGTTTGAGCTAACGGAAGTAACGTTGACATTGTCGGAGAGATCTTCTCCATTTAGATCGGTTACATGCTGCCCGGAAGTTTCAAAGTTTGAATTAAAGGTGATAATATGTGGAGAATTGCTGTCGGTTGTTCCGCTAGAATATGTAAATGTCATCTTAACGGTTCCGCTTGTTGCGTTTTCGGGCAATGTAAAATCGATTGATAAAGATTGGTCGTCAGCTGAGTTCGTTGCAGGGGAAGTAAATGTTGGAGTTTCGGTTGTTTCATCGATTGTAAGAGAGATTGCAGTTGCATTTGGTGATATGTTTCCTGCAAGGTCGGTTTGGCGGGCGGTTACGTTATAGTCTCCTTCCGTTAAGGTTACTGCTGCGGAATAGTCATTCCAGTTTGATCCATTATCGGTTGAATATTCAATATAAGCATTTGTTTCTCCGCTTATGCTAAAAGTTTGATTGGTATTATATGTACCCGAAGAAATTCCTGAAATGGTTGGAGCCAAAGGAGTTAACGTGTCAATGGTAATTGTAAGTATGTCGGAAGTAGAGCTTATGTTTCCTGCCGCGTCGGTTGCCGTGCAGGTAATATCATGGTTGTTATCGCTTAGCGTTGGCGCAGTAAATGTCCAATTTCCGCTTCCATCAACAGTTGTTGTCCCTAAAGAACCGTCTTTATCGCTGTATAAAGTAATGGTGCTGTTTGCTTCTGCTGTTCCAGCAAATGTGGGCGTATTATCATTTGTAGTGTTATCGGAGTTGGAAGAACCATTATCGGAGCCCGAGTCTAAGTCTGGTGTCCCAGGTTTTGCCGGACTGTTAGCATCAATGGCATCGTTATCTTGCGAAATGGAAGAA
>JACJXD010000015.1 GCA_020636845.1 Bacteroidales bacterium
CGATTATTGTTCAATCGAGTGGAAAAGAGTATGCAATACCATCGTTAATCCACGGAATCGTTTTAACCATTTTAGTTCCATTCATTGTTACATTTTTTCTATCTATTTGATTTTTCTTGGTTAATTTTGCAACAAATCGTTAAAAACAACTTGCTTATTTCACATAAATTTTAATTAAGATGAGAAAAATATTTAACAGCATTTTTGCCGTAACACTAGGAATTATCCTTATTACATCGTGCAATACGAAAACAGACGAAAAGACTCAAAACCAAGATTACCTAATATATGCCACAATTTGGTATCAGCATTCTCCTGAAATGAAGGCGCTATACCTTCAGGGATTTAATATTGCCTCGGAAAATTTAAAACTTTTTGCAAAGCAAAAAACTAAAAGGCCTAAAGCGGTTGTAGTGGACATTGACGAAACCATGCTAAATAATGTTCCGTTTCAGGCACAGGAAATAATTGACAATAAACCTTTCTCCTCGGATTTTTGGAACGAATGGACTAAACTGGCAAAAGCCGAGGCTCTTCCCGGAGCGAAAGAGTTTAGCTTGCTTTGCGATTCTCTTGGAGTACAACTTTTTTACATTTCAAACCGAAGTACATCCGAACTTGACGTAACGGTACGCAACCTTGATTCCTTAGGATTTGCGTTTGCTACTCCCGATCACTTTCTACTTAAAGAAAACACCAGCAGCAAGAAGGAAAGAAGAGAAAAGGTGATGGAAAATTACGACATTGTTATGCTTGTTGGCGATAATTTAGCCGATTTTACCGAAGTATTCGAAAGTCGTGAAGACGATTGGGACTGTGGTTTAGTAAATCAGTATAAAAGTGAATTTGGTAAAAGGTTTATTATTCTTCCTAACCCAATGTACGGCGGATGGGAAAAGAACATTTATACTAAAAAAAGCATGACAGACATGCAAAAAGACAGTGCACAGCGCTCAGTTCTTATTGGTTTTAAGTAATAGTTACAACTAATATGTCTTAAAAAAGGTCAAAAAATAAAAATTTTGACCTTTTTTATTTTATTGATTATCTGAACAATAGTTCAAAATAAGTTACTCAAAAAAAATTTTTTCTAATAATCCCAATTTTTTTTGTCATTACACAACAAGTGGTATTAAAAAGACGTATAATTGCAATAAATTTAATTTAAATATTTCGATTGTAAACAATTAACTATCTGAAAGTTAAAATGAATAAAAATCAAAACGAAACGACCGTTTTAGTAAAAAACGAAGTTTCAATCGATGATGATGATCCTCCGCTTATTAAGAACACTTTATCTCAAAGCGGATTATTATCAACAGAACCAATAAATAATTGGTTAGACGCCTCTCTTAAATTTCCAATTTCCGATCGTAGTTTAGACTTTATCGCTAAAAATTATCCTAACATCTCCTTAAACGATTGGAATTCGTGGCAGTGGCAGTTTAAAAACGGAATTACCTCCTTAAAAGCATTAAAGCAACTTTTACATCTCGGGACAAACGAACAACAACCTCTTTTTGAGGAAAATGATTCTTTACCTCTTCGTATTACCCCATACTATGCTAGTTTGCTAGATGCAAAAAATCCTGAACAAGCAATTCGTAAAAGTGTTATCCCTTCGCTTGCCGAAACAATTCTTTCCGAAGGTGAAGAGTCCGATCCTTTAAGCGAGGAACTTTGTAGCCCAGTTCCGTGTATTGTACATCGTTATCCGGATAGAGTGCTATTTTTAGCAACCGGAGTTTGCTCAACTTACTGCCGATACTGTACTCGTTCGCACATGGTAGCCAAAGATAAGGTTCATTTTGGAACTTCAGCTTGGGATCAAGCAATAGAGTACATCAAAAATCATAAAGAAGTTCGCGATGTATTAATATCAGGAGGGGATCCGCTTACACTACCAACCAGCAGAATAGAGTATCTGCTTTCCCGATTAAGGGCTATTAGCCATGTCGAAATAATTCGTATCGGAACAAAAGCCCCGGTAGTTCTACCTCAACGTATAACAACCGAGTTGACCAACGTTCTTAAAAAATATCATCCATTATTTATTAGCATACACTTTACACATCCTGACGAACTAACGCCTGAAGTTGGCGAAGCTTGCACCCGTTTAGCAAATGCAGGTATTCCATTAGGCAGCCAAACAGTCTTACTTAAAGGCATAAACGACAACGTGGAAACCATGCTAAAACTTATGCAAGGATTGTTGAAAATACGTGTTCGTCCTTACTACCTTTATCAATGCGATCCTATACCGGGTTCGGCACATTTTAGAACCCCTGTTGAAAAAGGACTGGAAATAATAAAAGGGTTAAGAGGTTGGACATCGGGATATGCTATTCCCCATTATGTTATTGATGCTCCTGGTGGTGGCGGAAAAATACCTTTGCTGCCGGAATACTATCAGGGAAGGGACGAAAAAGGAAGAGTCATCCTTAAAAATTATGAGGATAAAACATTCTACTACCCCGACTATGCTTAAAGCATAATTTTCAACGTTATGTTTCGCATACGTCAGGTACTTAGCGACTCTTTTCCTAAGGACAAATGGGCAATAGAACAGGTAAAGGATATTTTAAAATCGCACTTTGCCGCCGTTGATGTAAAAAAGTTTGATCAAATTCCAGATCAATTGGTAAACCCGTTAAAGTACAAGTTTGCCACTAAGCTTTTTGTTGCCGATGACCTTAACGGAGCTGTTAAAGGTTTTGCACTGCTTTTTTATGCCCCAGACGTAAATTTTTGTTTCCTCGATTACATTGCAACGAGGAAGGATGTTACGTCCGGTGGCATTGGGAGTGCCTTATATCTAAAAGTACGAGACGAAAGCATTAACTTACATGCTGCCGGTTTATTTTTTGAATGTTTACCCGATACGCCGGAGTTATGCAAGTTAAGTAACCTTTTAGAAGAAAATAAAAAGCGTTTAAAGTTTTACGAACAATTTGGAGCACGTCCAATAATAAACACAAAGTACGAAACACCTTTGTCCGAATCCGACGATTGTCCTCCTTACCTTGTTTTCGATAATCTTGGAAACGAAACCCCTTTAACCGGAAAGCACTTAAAAAAAATCGTTCTTGCGATACTCGAACGAAAATACTCCGATTTGTGCCCTTATTCCTACATCGACATGGTGGTTAAGTCTATTCCTGAAGGGCCTGTAGTCCAAAGGGATTTTCTTTACATTAAGCGGGAGAAAAAGAGTATTCTCAAGTCGAATTCTCAAAAAAACTCTATTACGCTTGTTGTTAACGATAAACATACCATTCACCACGTAAGAGAAAGGGGATACGTTGAAGCCCCCGTTCGTATTAAAAGCATTAAAAAGGAATTAGACAAGACTAATTACTTTTTTGAAGTTGAGCCAAAGGCTTTTCCCGAACATTTTATTAAAGAAGTTCACAGTCCGGCATTATACAACTACCTTAAAAATGTTTGTAAACTCATATCTCCAACAGATTCACTATATCCCTACGTTTTCCCAATACGAAATGCTAACCGTCCTCCAAAGGATAAAACTTACGCTGCCGGTTACTACTGTATAGATACTTTTACGCCAATCACTCAAAATGCTTTTTTAGCCGCAAAACGAGGAGTAGATTGCTCGCTAACTGCTGCTGAAAGTGTTTTAGAAGGAATGCCTGCGGCCTATGCACTAATTCGTCCTCCGGGACATCATGCCGAAAAAAAAGTTTTTGGGGGCTTTTGCTACTTTAATAATTGTGCCATTGCAGCAAACATGATGGCCGATTACGGAAAGGTTGCAATTCTCGATATCGACTATCATCACGGAAATGGGGAACAGGATATTTTTTACTCCCGCAACGATGTGCTTACCATATCAATACACGGACATCCATCGTTCGCTTATCCCTACTTCTCTGGATACGAAAACGAAAAAGGCGAAGGCTTAGGCTTTGGATACAATGTTAACATTCCGCTCCCCGAAAATGTAATAGGAGTCGAGTACCGGAAAGCACTTAACGCTGCCATATCAAAAATAAAATCGTTTAAACCCCAATTTTTAGTTGTTGCTTTAGGCTTGGATATTGCCAAAGGCGATCCTACCGGAAGTTGGACGCTTAACTTTTCCGATTTTTTCGAAAACGGGGCAATTATAGGTTCACTAAACTTGCCAACTTTATTTATACAGGAGGGCGGATACAGAAGCACAAGCATTGGAGTAAACGCACGCAACTTTTTTAAAGGATTTGTTTCAACACATACGTCATTTAAACATTTATCGAACACAGAAAATGGTAATCGGTCTAACATACGATCTTAAAAGCACTTACCTTAAAAATGGTTTTAGCCAGGAAGAGGTAGCCGAATTCGATTCGGAAAGCACAATTGAAGGTATCGAAAAAGCACTTCACGAATTGGGATTCGAAACCGAGCGTATTGGAAATGTTTACGAGCTTGTATCGGCTATAAGTAACGGTAAAAAATGGGACTTGGTCTTCAATATTGCCGAAGGGTTATATGGAGTTGGTCGGGAAGCCCAAGTTCCGGCAATCCTTGATGCCTACAAAATTCCGTATATTTTTTCCGATCCCCTTGTACTGAGCCTAACGTTACATAAGGGATTAACCAAGCATGTTATCAGGGATAACGGTATTCCTACTGCCCCTTTTGTAACAATAAATACAATATCGGAGGTTGAAAATGTTGAACTAAACTATCCTCTATTTGTGAAACCCGCCGCTGAGGGAACGGGAAAGGGAATAACCAACAAATCGCTTGTTCGTTCTAAAGCAGAACTTTTGGCTATTGTAAGCGAATTGCTTCAAAAATTTAATCAGCCCGTTTTAGTTGAAGAATTTCTTCCAGGTCGAGAATTCACGGTTGGCATAGTTGGAACCGGCAGCACAAGTTATCCTGTTGGAATAATGGAAATTAGCATTACGGATAAATCGGCCGATACAATTTACTCTATGTTCGTAAAAGAAAACTATGTAAACCGTGTAGAATACACCGTTCCCGAAGATACTGTTACACAGCAATGCTATAAAGTGGCGTTAGATGCATGGAGAGTTCTTGGATGTAAAGATGCCGGGCGCGTTGACTTGAGAATGGATAAAAATGGTGTGCCAAACTTTATAGAAGTTAATCCTCTTGCAGGACTAAACTATGTATATTCCGATTTGCCAATATTGGCTTATAAAGCAGGCTATAGTTACACACAACTAATTAGCGAAATAGTTACATCGGCTTTAAAACGGTTAAAGTTAAATACGATTACCAATGAATAAAAAGGCAATAATTCTATTTAACAAGCTTTCTAAAAATGCGAAAGCCGATGAAAAAGACGTTTTAGACCAAGTTGAATTAGTGTCGAATGCGCTTACCGCACTCAACTACGAACCAATTGCCGTTCCTCTTTCACTAAATTTGAAAAAGGGTGTAAAAAAAATTAAAGAAGTTAATCCTGATTTAATTTTCAATTTAGTTGAATCTATTAACAACAAAGGTCGCTTATTACACTTTTCTCCCACGTTGTTAGATACTCTTGGTATTCCTTACACAGGCTCACATACCGATGCAATTTATATAACAACCAATAAGGTTTTAGCAAAAAAAATGCTCTTATCGGCAGGGCTACCTACATCTAAGTGGTTTAGACCAACCTCATTCGTTCCTGAAAAAAGCAAAAAATACATACTAAAACCAATTTGGGAGGAAGGATCGTTAGATCTTGACGAAAGTTCGGTGTTCGATTGGAATAACAACAAGATAATTGACAGCCTTCGCCAATTAAACAGCGAATCTTACTACATTGAAGAATTCATCGACGGAAGAGAATTTAACATATCGATTCTTGCTTCGAAAAATGGTCCTCAGGTTTTGCATCCCGCCGAAATTCAATTTATCGATTATCCAAATAACAAGCCAAAAGTTGTTGGATACACGGCCAAGTGGAACGAAGAGTCGTTCGAGTATCAACACACACAACGAACATTTTCCTTTGAAGCAAAAGATGGCGAACTTCTTAATTCGTTAAAGGATATTTGCATTAAAACATGGGAAACTTTGAATTTACGAGGATATGTAAGAGTTGATTTCAGAATAGATAATAACAATAATCCTTACATACTCGAGGTAAACGCCAATCCTTGTATTTCGCCGGATAGCGGTTTTATTGCAGCATGTGAACAAGAAGGAATTGGCACTACGGCAATGGTAAAACGAATTGTCGAAGATGCTCTCCGCTAACAACAAGTAAAATACCATGAAACTAGAAGATTTAACATTCCGCCATAACGTACAGGATTCTGACAAAGAAGCGGTTAAAGAAATCGTATCATCAACAAACTTTTTTAAACCGTACGAAATTCCTGTTGCCGTAGAGCTTGTCGAAGAAGCACTTATCAAAGGTGATGAAAGCGGTTATGAGTTCATTTTTGCAGAATTACATGGGCAACCTGTTGCTTACGCTTGTTTTGGGAAAACGCCTTGTACTAAAAGCAGCTTCGATTTATACTGGATTGCAACGCTTAACAGTTATAGAGGGTTGGGAATTGGCAAGTTGGTTTTACAAAAAACCGAAAAAAAAATTTCTGAACTGAACGGGAAGCGTATTTATATCGAAACCTCATCTACTCAACTATACTTACCTACTCGGAAATTTTACCTAAACAATGGGTATAAAGAGGAAGCCGTTTTGGAAAATTTTTACGACGATAACGATAGTAAGGTGATCTATTCGAAAGTATTACTTTAAAAGCATCCTATATCTTTTAATCATCAACTGTTTAATAAGAGAACGGTTACTCTTTTATCTCACAATAAAGTAAAGCATTAAAAAATTGATGCTAAATAGTGTAATATAACTATAAAGTGTTATATTTATACGTTAAAATATTTCAAATTGTAACGTTCAATGTCAGACAAGTACAAAGTTGATGCTATAGACCAAAAGATTCTATCGTATCTGGTAAAAAACGCTCGAATGCCTTTTCTTGAAATTGCCCGTGAATGTGGTATTTCGGGAGCAGCAATTCATCAGCGTGTAAAAAAAATGGAAGAGGCTGGAATAATTGCCGGTTCAAGAATGATTGTAAAGCCTAAAGCTTTAGGTTTTGATGTATGTGCATTTGTTGGAGTGCAATTAGTATCCACAAATCAGTATTCCGGTGTAATTGAGGAATTAAAATTAATGCCAGAAGTTGTTGAATGTCATTTTATTACCGGAGAACATGCTTTGCTTATAAAAATTTTCTGCCGCGATAACGAACATCTTATGGATGTTCTGGTAAACACAATTCAAAATATTCCAGGAATTTCAAAAACGGAAACTTTAATATCGCTCGATCAGGCTATTGAGCGTCCGGTTTATGTAAAAGATAAAAGCGTTGTTCGCGAATAAAAAAATAGGCTGCTCAAAGGCAGCCTTTCATATTTTAATTTTAATCATTTAGTAGTCTTCTTCATCTTCTTCTTCATAGGCATCATCATAAAGGTTATCTTCCAAAACAGAGTCATCGAAATCCTCAAGGTCTTCAAACTCATCAATTTCATCGTAAAGCGAACGTCTTACATTTTTTTCCTTTTTAACAGGTTTAAGTTTCTTCGCTCTTTTCAACTCGTCGGAATCGTAAGATCCGTTCTTTACGGGTTTCCGAAAATCTTTCTTTGATTTCATCACGAGAGGTGTTTAATTAATTCTCCATAATTTTAGTTAGACAATTTGTTTAATTTAATGTGTTACAGTTGCAATTTTACTTATTTTTTTAATTAAAAAAACGTTCTAAATATTTTTTGCGCAATAATTTTTTACCAACTAACATGTTTTATTAAACGAAATTACAAATTGTTGGCACGAAAGTCAACATCTATCAGTATAAAAGTTTAATACAGTAAATTCATATTGTTTACCTTTGTATATTAGATAGCCTTAAAATTATGGGGTCGAGTATAATTATTCATCAAATTTTGATATTCGGATTACTAATGCTTATTGGCGTAATTGCTAAAAAAGCAAAGGTAATTTCAGAAGAAGGAAATGATGTCCTTTCAAGGGTTATTATCGATATAACTCTGCCGGCTCTTATTCTCACAACATTTTTAAAACTCGATTATAATGCAGAAATGATGCTAAACGGGGTAGCTGTATTTTGCCTTGCTTATGTTAATCTTTTAATAATGTTTTTAATTGGTACTATTTCGTCAAGGACCCTAAAACTAAATCCTTCCGAAACAACGGTACACACCCTGCACACAATGTTCGGAAATATCGTCTTTTTAGGATATCCTTTACTCGATGCTCTTTTTCCCGGTGGATTAGGTGTCTTTTACGCAGCAGCATACCAACTCGCATCAAATTCCATTACTTATACCTATGGCATATATCGGCTAAGTTCCGGTAACCAAAAAGGCAGAATAAAACGCCTTTTCAACATAAATACTATAGCCCTAATTTTGGGATTTACTTTGATGATGTGCAAAGTAAAAATTCCAGGTTATATTGTTGATGGCTTACACGGTCTTGGCAAAGTTACAAGCCCATTATCCATGGTTTACATTGGGGCCTTACTCGCTGGTATGAGCATAAAAAATTCGTTTAAAACAACTAGTATTTATGTTATAAGTTTTACCAAGTTACTATTGATTCCTATATTGCTTGCACTTACCTACAAATTTGCCTTAGAGTTATTAGGTGTTCAGGTATCGACAACGGCATTTTCTGTTCTGATAATGGAAGCCGCTATGCCTTGCCAAACAATTGTGGTTGTTATGTCTCGAAGGTACAACGGAGAGTATAAACTTGCCACAGGAAACCTTTTTGTAACCACCGTTTTAAGCATTTTTACGCTTCCATTGATATACCGATTTTTAGAATATATTATGAATGTAACTTTTTGACATGGTTAATTCATTTTTAACTTCACCTCAACTGTAAAAACGTCGTCAATCATATTATCGCCCAAATTATCGAAAAATTTTCCAGAACCGTATCTTACGTTAAATTGAGTTCTATCAACTTTAATAATCGTTGTGTAATACTTACCACTCCTTAGAACATCAAACGAAATAGGATGGGTTGTTCCTTTTATTGTTAAATCGGCAGTTACTTTTGCTCTGTTTTCTTTAAACTTGCCAGATTTCACATTCTTCAAAAACACAACAGGGTATTTTTCTACTCCAAAAAAATCGTCGGATTTCAAATGCCCAACAAGTTTCTTATTCCACTCTGGGTCTTCCAAATCTGAACAAACAATACTATTCATGTCTATGGTAAACGAACCATCAATAATGGCATTGTTGCTAACAATTAAAGAGCCTGCTTTTAGTGCTACTGTCCCAAAATGTTCACCCGTTATCTTTTTGGCATTCCATTTCACAGCCGATTCGGATAAACTTACTGTCATTTCCTGCGCTTTTACGCTATAAGATAGTATGAACGTAATTGCAATTAATATTAACTTTGTGTTCTTCATCGATTATTGTATTAATGTTTAAATATAAAAACAGCATTAAGCAATAAATGTTCTATTATACAGTAAATTATGCGAGTAGTTATTCAGCGAGTGACAAAAGCCAACGTCGAAGTTGACAAAAAAACGACCGGAGCAATAAACAAGGGTTTGCTGATTCTTGCCGGATTTGAAAGTTCCGACACTAAAGAGGATTTAGAATGGATTGCCGCCAAAATAGTAAAACTTAGAATTTTCGACGACCGAGATGGTGTTATGAATCTTAGCATTTCCGAAATTAACGGCGACATTTTACTTGTTAGCCAATTTACTCTACATGCCAAAACAAAAAAAGGTAATCGCCCTTCGTATGTAAAAGCAGCTCCACCCGAAATTTCTATACCTCTTTACGAAATATTTAAAAGTATTTTGGAACAAGAATTAGGAAAGCCTGTTTTCTCAGGAATATTCGGTGCGAAGATGTCTGTTTCGCTCGTAAACGATGGTCCTGTAACTATAATTATTGATTCTAAAAACAAAGAATAGTGGAAAACTCCGAATTAACGCTTAACAACGTACAACGAATAGTTGATGACTGGATAAAAAGATATGGCGTTCGCTATTTTAACGAATTGACCAATATGGTGCTATTAACTGAAGAAGTAGGTGAGTTAGCAAGGCTCATGGCGCGATACTATGGAGAGCAATCGTTTAAAAACAAGGAAGAGGCCAAACCTATTGCCGACGAAATAGCCGATGTCCTGTTTGTTTTAATTTGCATTGCAAACCAAACTGGTGTTGATTTATCCCAAGCCTTTGTCAAAAATTTAGAAAAAAAGACAAACAGAGACTCCGAGAGACATAAGAATAATTCCAAATTATTGTAAATTTGGAGCATAAAGCAAAACATCAATTTAACAATCATGGAAGAACTTTCGTTTGAAGAAAAATTTAATCTTGACGTAGATGAACTTCAAGTTAAAAAGGCTCTAAATCAAATAGCCGATATTGCTAACGCTAGAAAAAACGATGTTGAAATCCTCAAAAAGTGTTTTAGCATTATCGATTTAACCACATTACATACAACCGATAATTATAAGACCGGAAAACAGTTTGCCGACAGAGTTAGCAAATTCCCTTCCGATTTCCCGGGAATGCCTAATGTGGCTGCAATTTGCGTTTATCCTTCGCTTGTCCCAGTAATTAAAGAAAATTTAACCGCAGATAATGTTAAGATAGCATCTGTTTCTGCTGGGTTCCCTTCTTCCCAAACGTTTATAGACATTAAACTTTCCGAATGTCAAATGACCATAGAAGAGGGAGCCGACGAAATAGACGTAGTAATTTCTGTTGGTTCGTTTTTGGAAGGTGATTATTATACTGTATTTAGTGAATTACAGCAAATAAAAGAAGTTGCCGACGACAAGCAGGTAAAGGTGATTTTGGAAACAGGCGCGCTTCCTAGTCTCAGCGATATAAAACTTGCCTCATTCCTTGCAATGGAAGCGGGTGCCGATTTTATTAAAACATCCACAGGAAAAATGGAACCGGCTGCAACACCTGAGGCTGTTTATGTAATGTGCGAAGCCATTAAAGAATATTACGAAAAAACAGGGAAAAAGATTGGAATTAAGCCAGCAGGCGGAGTTTCCACATCGTACGATGCAATTGTATTTTACTCTATAGTAGAAAAAATATTAGGACAGGAATGGCTTTACCCCAAATTGTTCCGACTTGGAACAAGTAGGCTTGCCGACATTTTGCTATCCGATATTTTAGGAAAAGAAATTAAATATTTTAGCCAATCTTCTACAGCAAAGTATTAGTCCTAAAAAGAGCCGCTATGTTGCGGCTCTTTTTAAGCATTCTTGAATTACATCTGGGGAGTTCCAGCTTCCTCCCACTCAACAACAGCATGTGCAACAATATATATTAATCCCGACAAATTTTCGACTGTATATGTAGTACTCGTGCTTGAAATTCCATCTACGACTATTGGGTACTGTCCGGGAGCAACTGTTTCTGAACCATTATTTAATGGTAACCTTTCCATCCCCACGTACAAATGGTTTTCCAACATAATAAAGCCGTTTAGCATCGAATAGGAAACCACAGCAACTCCATTGTGATAACTAACAAAAAGAGTTCCAACAAGAGTTCCTTTATCGGTATCGCATTGTCCCGCTGCAGCCCAAATTTCAAAATTGTAATCACCTTCGGTTACTGCATTTGACCAACCCCAACGATTAAAACCCCACTCCAAAAAGCAAGTAGCGTATTCGTCTCCAAAAGCAAAGGCGGTTTCTTGAACAAACACAGTTCCGGGATCATCGGAACATTCCTGCTTACAGTACTCAAAGTACATTGCCCAACTTCCACTCTCATTAAACTGATTACCTGCACCCCAAGCGGTTTGCTGATCTACAATACTGTCTCCATCGAATTTTACAACAACGGCATGTGCTGCAATTACAAAGCAATCTTCGAAATCGGATAAGTTAAATTGATAGGTAATTTCGCTTACAGGATTACTAAACGTTTCCCCATAAGGAAAATGTCCAATTTGCGGATTGCCCTTTTTGTTTAAAGGAATACCACTTAAATTGCCAACATAAAGATGTGTTTCCGAAATTAAATAACCATTCGATGAAGAATAGGTAACGTACAGATAATCGGCATCGTTACCAACAGTAACAGTACCTGCATCGATGTATTGCCCAGCCGTAAGCATTACCACAGTTGGCGTTCCGCAAAAATCGCTTTCGTTTGGAGCCATTGCTTTCATTGAAACTTCCTTTGTGTCTATGGCTGATAAGGGCGCCACAACCTGATCGTCCTGCTTTTGACAGGAGATTGATAAAAATAGAGCCACAACCAATCCTAGTAGTTTGCCTCCGTTTGTTATTTTGCTCATAATCAAAAAATTTAATTAATTTAAACAAATGTATGAACAATAATATTTCAAGTCAAATTATTTGGATTGATTAAAAGCAATTATTGATGAAAGAAGAACTTTTTGTGTCTAAAATTATAAT
Organism: Bacteroidales bacterium; assembly: GCA_020636845.1. GTDB lineage: Bacteria > Bacteroidota > Bacteroidia > Bacteroidales > Tenuifilaceae > JACJXD01. The sequence continues at coordinate 12,458 of JACJXD010000015.1, forward strand.
AAAAAAGGTCGTTAATTTTAACGACCTTTTCTTCTGTCAGTTTTCAATTACCACCAAATAGCATATAAAAATATTAGTATAACAACAACAATGGTTGCTGCAATTTTAAACCCTTTACTGGTTTCAAACAATTTCTTAGAGATTGTAATACTTTTTGCCTGAACCTTATTACCTTCGATTTTTGCAAACAGCCATATTATAGCCAAACAGATTAAGAAAACAATACCCATTCTATCGATAAAAGGCAAACTTGGAGTTATAATTTTAAACAATACCGAAAAAACAAAGGTTCCTACAGCCGATGCTAACGCCCCATTTGCCGTTGCCTTTTTATAGAAAAAGCCTGCCAGGAATATAGCCAAAGCACCTGGGCTTATAAAACCCGTAAATTCCTGTATATACTGAAAAGCCTGATCAAGATTAGACAATTTCGGTGCAATAATAACAGCAATAATTAACGCAAAAAGAGCAGCAATTCGTCCTACGCTAACAAGCTTATGCTCCGATGCTTTTTTGTCGATAAATTCCCTATAAATATCCATAGTGAAAATGGTTGAAACACTGTTCATCATAGATGCCAACGAACTTACAATTGCAGCAGCCAATGCGGCAAAAGCCAATCCTTTAACACCAGCAGGAACAAAATTGTGCAAAAGCCATGGATAAGCTTCATCGGATTTGGCAATATCGGCATGAAGAGCAAAGGCAACAATACCAGGAATAACAACAATTAATGGAATTAAAATTTTTAGAAAAGAAGCAAATACTAATCCACTTTGCGCTTCCTTTACGCTTTTTGCAGCCAGTGCACGTTGTATAATATATTGATTACAACCCCAATAGTAAAGATTTGCAACCCACATACCTCCGATTAAAACACTTATTCCGGGTAAATCGAGATAAGCATCTTTTACCCCGCCTTTTCCATCGGGAATCATGAGAGTTCCCTTTTGTATGATCATATCGAACTTTTCGGGAACTTGCTGTAGCAGCGTTTTAAAACCGGCAAAAAAGCCATGACCTTCACTTAAATAGTTAAGCGCAAAATAAGTGGTTACCAAACCGCCACCAACCAAAAATACAACCTGAACAACATCGGTCCATGCAACAGCTTTTAAGCCGCCATAAATAGAATATACCGCGGCAAAAATTGCTAGGCCTAAAATTCCAAATATCATGGGAACACCCATAATTTTCTGAATGGCAAGTGCTCCGAGGTAAATTATAGATGTAAGGTTTACAAAAATGAAAACGAGCAGCCAAAATATGGCCATTACCGTTTTAACTCGCTTATCGAAACGCATTTCCAAGAACTGGGGCATTGTAAATATTTTTTTCTCCAAGAATATCGGAAGAAAAAATATGGCAACTACAATTAGCGTTAAAGCAGCCATCCACTCATACGAAGCAATTCCCATTCCTATGGCAAAACCCGATCCGGACATGCCAATAAACTGTTCTGCAGAAATGTTCGACGCTATTAAAGATGCGCCAATTGCCCACCATGGTAAAGCACGACCAGCCAGAAAATAATCGCCAGAGTTTGTTTCCGAATCGCGTTTTCTAAACGAAATCCACAATCCAAGCCCTACAATAACAACTGCATAGGCTATAAAAACTACATAATCAATGGTTTCGAACGACATAATGTTTGGTTTTAGGTTTACTAACAAAAATATCAATCCTGAACAAAGCAGTCAAAAAAAACAACTCAGCAAAAACTATACATATACAACTTTATCGGTTCCAAAGCGGACTGGGGTAAACTCCACTACTGACTAGTTTCTGCAACTGATCGACAACCATTTGCCGATCGCCCGGATAAGTCACACCAAACCAGGCAGAGTTTGTAGAAAGCACCTTACAAGTCGCCTTTCCTTCCTGAATAGCCTTATTAACAACCGAAGGAATGTAGAATTCAGCCTTAGGATTTTCAATGGAATTTTCAAAAAAGTTTATCATTAAACTTTCCGTATAATTAAAGAAATCGGGTGTAAATCCCCAGAAATTCATAGATACCTGTAGATTTTCATCAAGTTCAACTAATTTTCCTTCTTCGTTTTTAAAGCAAACTTTTCCGTTTATCCTTTCTATTTGGGTGTGTTCAACAACATTCTGCAAAAGCATTTGACTATTGGTTGTGCAAACACCTCGAGAAACGAAGCCTTCTTCCGAAAGCGTTTTTCCCAATTTAAAGCCCACCATAAAGTAACTCCCTTCGGGAAGATTGGGCTTGGACAGCTCCTGTGCTAAAACACGAAATGTATCGTACCCGTAAAAATCATCGGCATTTATTACGGCAAAAGGTTCATTAACCTTTTCGCGGGCAACCCAAACAGCATGAGCGGTTCCCCATGGTTTTGTTCTATCCTTCGGACAAGCAAAATTTGCAGGCAACATATCCAATTCTTGGTATGCTATTTCGAAGTGAACATCCTTATTGAATCTATTACCAAATACCTCAAGAAAATCTTTTTCGATACTTTTTCTAATCACAAAAACAACCTTTCCGAATCCCGCACGAAAGGCATCGTAAACCGAATAATCAATAATGGTTTCGCCATTAGGTCCCAAACCGTCAACTTGTTTTAGTCCCCCATAACGGCTGCCCATTCCGGCAGCAAGAATAATAAGTGTTGGTTTCATCCTTAAAAATATTTAGTATTATGATAGTCAAAATATTACGATTA
>JACJXD010000016.1 GCA_020636845.1 Bacteroidales bacterium
AGGCTCTTAATACCTTCTATAATCATTCCCGTTCCGATTATGCTAATTATAAGCCCCATTATTTTACCGATTACGGCAATCATATTCTGTCCTATTTTTTCAACAATTTTATCGCTTAAAGTAAATGCTACGAACGTTAAAAACGACATTAATGCAAAATTTATAATTACAATACAGATATGAATAAAATTTCCGCTTGATACAAAATTCATAGCAGTAACAATTGTTCCCGGCCCTGCAAGTATGGGAATAGCCAGTGGCGAAATTGCAATGGATTCTTGTTCCACTTCTTTATTTGTACTATGAAATTTCGATTTTTGTGACATTAACATTTCAAAACCAACATAAAAAATTAGCACTCCTCCCGTTATTTTAAATGCAGGTATGGTAATGCTGAAAATTTCAAATATGTATTTACCTAGTATTACAAATATTAGCACTATAATAAATGCGGTAAATGTTGATGTTTTGGCTATTTGACGTTTGGTTTTTTCATTTTTATCTTTTACGAGTCCCAGAAAGATAGGGGTATTTGCAATTGGATTCATAATTGCAAAGAAGCCTGTAAAAACAGTAAACGCGTACATTATATATTCTTTCATGCTTTAGCAGTTAGATAGTTTCCCAATATCAAATTATAGTGTAAGTTGATGCTTAAAATTAAATGGTTAAGTTTACGAAGATTGCTATAAAGTTTATGGATATTTTACTCTACAGTTAATTTACTTTATTAAAGGTTTAAGTTGGCATTCGTTTTTTGGGAAACATGTTCGACATAGTTTTTTGAGTGTTTAACCAATCCCTAGAATATTTTAATTATATATCAAGAGTAAGTCCGTCGTAGGCAAGCATTACATTATCGGGTAAGTCTTTTTGTACATCTTCGTATAATCCCATTTGGTGTCCTATATGGGTTATAAATGCTTTGCGCGGGCTTAACTCCTCAATTATTTTCAATGCTTCGGGAAGCGAGAAGTGCGAAATGTGCTTTTGCATACGAAGCGCATTAATAACGAGGTATTTTGTTCCCATTATTTTTTCCTTTTCTTCCTCGGAAATAAAGTTGGCATCGGTAATATAGGTAAAATCTTCGATTCGGAAACCGTAAACGGGCAACTTGTAATGCAACACTCTAATGGGAGTAATTTTTATATCGAAAATGTTAAAGGGATAACCGTCTATTGGATGTAGGTTAAATTCAGGTACACCGGGATACTTCTGTTCCGCAAAAACGTAATCGTAATCTTTTCTAAGCGCTTTTAACACCCGGGGTTCGCCCCAAATATCCATTGGCCGTTTATTAATCCAGTTGTATGCTCTAACATCATCCAATCCCGCTATATGATCCTTATGCTCGTGCGTAATTAGTATTGCACTCAAATCAGTTACATTTTCTCTAAGCATCTGCTGTCGAAAATCCGGTCCCGCATCTATGGAGAATGTTATTCCCTTATGTTCTATTAAGACTGATGTCCTGAGCCGTTTATCGCGACTATCGGTAGATTTGCATACCGGACAAGGACATGCAATAACTGGAACACCCTGAGAAGTTCCCGTGCCTAAAAAAGTTACTCTCACTTTGTTACCTTTGCTTTAATCGATAAAAATATTAAATATATAAGTACAACTACTGCAAAAACTGCCGATGGAATTGCTGCCTCTTTTCCAAAAAGCGTAATGGCTGTAAAAACCGAAAAGCCTGAACTCTTAATGCCTACCAACATTGTTTGGGTAAGTAGTTCTGGTTGGTTGGTTTTCAGTTTAGTGCCTATGTAGTTAACCAAATGGCCTAATCCAAAAATTGTAACAAGAATAACCAGTCCAACTTTGAGTAAAATATTGGGAGATGAAAAAAATACTTCCCGGTTAAGGCCAACTGCAATAAATATTAGCAATGCAAATCCGTAATCCACAACTTTACCTCTAATTGGGACTATAAAACGGGTGTAAATTTTTTTCCAGAGTAATAATCTCGAAATAATTAAAGGAACTACAACGAGTTGGAGCATCATTATAAATAAATCCGTTGAGTTGACTCCTGTAGTAGATGCAAAAATGCGGACAAAAATCGGTGCTATAAAAATTGATGCTAAAAATGCGCTAACAACCGATATTATTGCGTATATCGCATCGCCTTTAAGAATATACGAGAATGGAATTATGGCCACGCCTGGCGGAGCCGCGGCAATTACTACAAAACCGTAAAAAAGTTCGGGTGTAGGCATCAACCACCATGCCAACACGAGTATAACTGCTGTAAATAGTATGTAGTTGAGAAGTATTCCTGCCAGTATTGGTTTATAAATATGTTTATAATCTCTTAAATGTGAAGTTTGAATTCCAGTCATGGAGAATGTCATGGTTAATGCTAATGCAGGAAATGCCAAAAATTTAATATGGGCGGCATTATCGCCAATAGCAATGCCTGCAACAACGGCTAAAACCAGAATTGCATTTCGATTTAGTATGATCTGCTTTATTTTGTTAAACATTCAACTTACCTTTGACGGAAATTTCAGTAAATATAGAAATATTGATTGAATGAACCGCACGGCGAAAGGTAATCTGTACTTAATTCCAACTACAATTGGAACCGAAAAATGGGAATCGGTTATTCCTCACGATGTTATTGAAATAACCAGGAGTTTGAATTGTTTTGTAGTGGAAGAGTTGCGAACTGCCCGTCGGTACCTTTCTCGAATTGGCGTGCATACTCCGATAGATGAAATTACCTTTTTTACGTTAAACGAACATACGAATCCTGTAGAGGTGGAGAGTATGATGAAGCCGTTGCTTGGAGGTGTTGATGTAGGGCTAATATCGGAAGCGGGAATGCCCGCCATTGCCGATCCGGGCTCGTTGCTTGTTGCTGCGGCGCATTTAAAAGGGATTAAAATAATTCCGTTGGTTGGACCAAATTCAATAGTGCTTACGCTTATGGCAAGTGGGTTAAACGGGCAAAATTTTGCCTTTGTGGGATATTTGCCCGTAAAACCACAGGAGCGTAAAAACAGGCTTCGTCAGTTGGAGAATCGTTCAAGAACGGAAAATCAAACGCAACTTTTTATTGAGGCTCCATATCGAAACTTAAAGTTGTTTCAGGATATATTGAGCGCCTGCTCCAACGCTACTCTTCTAACCATTGGTTCCGAACTTACCACTCCCGAGGAGTTTATTGCAACCAAATCCATTGCAGACTGGAAAAAATCACCTGAACCTTCAATCCATAAAAAGAATACGGTATTTGCTATCTTGGGTTGAAAACTTTTGGGTTAAGGGAAGTTAAATATTGACAAAACTGCTTAATAACATCTTGTAACATACCAATTCTGCAAGGAAATCAGCAACAAAATGGCTTACTTCGCCGTATTTTATTTTACATGTTAACAAACTAACAATCGTAAGTGTAACTATAAAAACATACACCTTGAAAAGAAAATTATTAATACGTGATGTAACGCTGAGGGATGGACAGCAATCGTTGTTTGCTACAAGAATGACTCAGGCACAGGTCGATAGCGTATTGCCCCATTACCGGGATGCCGGTTTTTACGCAATGGAAGTTTGGGGCGGAGCCGTTCCCGATTCGGTAATGCGTTACTTAAACGAAGATCCATGGCAAAGGTTAGAAACCATAAAAGCGGCAATTGGCGATGCATCGAAGTTAACAGCTCTCTCTCGCGGGCGAAATTTATTTGGGTATAATCCTTATCCCGAAGAGGTTATCGAAGGTTTTAACAGAAACGCTGTAAAATCGGGGATTTCCATAATGCGAATTTTCGATGCGCTGAACGATACCAATAACATTCGCAGCACTATTAAGTATGTTAAGGAGAATGGAGGAATTGCCGACTGCACTGTTTGCTACACTGTAGATCCAAAGTTTAGCCGTAAGGAGCGTATTATGGGCATGTTAAGTGGAAAAACACTGCCTCGTCACATTTTTACAGAACAATACTTCCTTAAAAAGGCCAAAGAGTTGGAGGCTATGGGAGCCGATATGATTACCCTGAAAGATATGGCCGGATTGGTTACTCCCGAGTACTCTGCAAGAATTATTTCGGCATTGAAGCAGGAGTTGAACATTCCTGTCGATTTTCATACGCATTGTACGCCGGGATATGGCTTAGCATCAACGTTAACGGCCATTGTAAATGGGGTTGATATTGTTGATACGGCTATATGGAATTTTTCCGAAGGACCTGCAGCGCCGGCTTTCGAACTTATTCAGATTTTCTGCGATAAGTTGGGCATTGATACCGGAATAAACCTGAAAGCGGTTGCGGCCATTAACAAGGAACTCCTTCAAATTAGGAAAGAACTTAAAAGTTTTGATAACTACGTTTTACCAACGGAGTTTGATATTACCAACTATTCGCTTCCTGCTCGTATCGATAATTTCTTTGAACAGGCCATTCTATTTGCCCAATCGGGTAAGTTCGAGGCGTTGCTCGATACTTGTCAGGCCATTGAGCGTTACTTTAACTTCCCGGAACCTAACGAAAATGTTAAAAGTGCCGAAATTCCGGGTGGAATGTACACTAATATGTTGGCTCAGTTGAAGCAGTTAAAGTTAGAAAAGTTATTGCCCCGCGTGTTGGAAATAATTCCATCCGTTAGGGTCGATGCCGGTTGTCCACCGTTGGTAACACCTACAAGTCAAATTGTAGGGGCTCAGGCCGTTAACTGTGCCATTGACGAAAGTAAGAGCCAGCCTTTCTATACGAATAAATCAATTCAGTTTGTAAATTTGGTTAAGGGGGGTTACGGTAAAACTCCGTTGCCCGTATCGCCTGAGTTTAGGTTGAAGATAGCCGGAGTGGAGGAGGAAACGCCTTACGATACATCGAACTATGAGAAACAGCCCAACCCTTCGTTCCCTGAATATGGCGAAAATGTGAAGTTGGCTTCCAACGAAAAGGAAGAGTTGCTTTTAGAGTTATTTCCTACCGTAGCGGGAAAATACTTACACGATAAGGTAACGGGTCACTACGAGGCAATTAAACTTAAACAACTCGAAGAGGAGCAGCGTAAAATAAACGAGGAAAAGCAGAAGTATGATGCAATGAGCGAAACGGAACGTATGGATCGTTTAAAGGAGGGTTTAGAAGATTATTACGGTTAGTAAATTCAAAATTAAAAATATAAAAGGGGCG
>JACJXD010000017.1 GCA_020636845.1 Bacteroidales bacterium
TTAAGCAGTAAATGAAAATGGCAGCAGTTGGTGCACGTATTAAAAAGGAAACAGACCTCACCCCAGCCATCTCCTGAAAGAAGCGGGCGCGCAAGTTTCCCCTTTCAGGGGAGGTTTAGCGGGGTCGGAAGAGCGTACGGAAAGCATTTCCACGCAAATGGCAAACTAAATCTCTTTGATATGCAATTAATATTTTGCAAATTCGTTTAAAGGTTATACTTCAAAAAAGTATATTTTAAAAATAGAACGATAAAAAAGCAAAGTTTATGAAATTATCAAAAGTTACTGTAAGCGCTATCTTTCTTCTATTTACATCTATAATTCTAAGCGCACAAAATGTAAACGAGGCACAATTATTAATATTAAATGGTGAATATCAAAAAGCAATAGATATTCTTCAAAAAACGGACAAGGATTCGAATGCGTCGTTATTGCTTGCTAATGCATTCGAAAATATTGGACGTTACGACAGCTCCAGCGTTTACTACGCAAGGGCGTTAGAAACAGATTCATTGAATGTCTCAACGCTTAAAGGATTAGCCCGTTCCTATTCGGCATTGGGATTTATAGGTAAGGCTACAAGTAGCATTGCCGAAGCGGTAAGGCTGGATTCGCTAGATGTTTCAACCCGTTTAATGTATGCCAACATCCTAAAGAAGGGGAACAGTAGTGAAGATGCTCTTGAGCAGTATAAATGGCTGGTTAGATACGATTCTACCAATTCGTATTACTGGGAAATTTTTGCCGATTGTGCAATAAGTATTAACGACTATATTTCGGCTGTTATTGCCTATTCAAATTCGCTTAGTTTGAATCAGAAGAACTTGCCTTTGTGCGTTAAATACTACAAAACGCTTATTGCTATGCAGTATCCAAAAGATACAATATATAAATTGGTTAATCAGCGTGTAGAAAATATCGATTCGAATTACGTTCCCCTCTTGCAAATAAAGGGGAAACTCGAAATTGATTTAGACAAGTACAAAATGGCATATTCAACTTTTTCGAGAATCGAAAATCTTGGAGATTCATCATTCTTCACTTTAAAATACTTAGGAATAAGCTTATTTCATAACGATTACTACTATCAAGCCGATGAAGTGCTATCGAAAGCCTACGCCATGGATAGTTCCGATGCTTTTATGAATTTTGTTTACGCTAAGGCTATGCTTCAAATTGGCGACAGGCAAAAAGCCATTGGCGTTGCCGATAATGTGTTGCATAGTTTTGATCAAAATTACGCTTTACTAGCTTTGATATACGAATTGAAAGGTGATATATACTTTGGAAACCAAGATTATAAAAAGGCTGAGGAGAATTACCTTACAATGTTAAAATACTCTTCCGACGACGAAAGCACATTATATAAAATGTGCGGTTTTTACTACCAACAAAAGGATGTGTATAAAACGAAAGATTTTGCAGAGAAATATCTAAAACTTGTTGATGAAAAATACGCACAGGATACGGCTAAATTAAGAGAATTGCAGTCGAGGGCTAATTTCTTTTTAAATAAATCGAAAGTGGAAATATTCTTTCTCGACAAATTGCCTGAAACCCACTAATATCCGTGTATAATCCATCGGGTTGCAGCATCCATTGTAGAAAAGGGTTCTATTAATAGTGTTTGCTCCCGATGTTTTGCCAACATTGGAAGAACAATGTCCGAAGGACTTTGGGATATTACAGCCTGTTTTAATTTTCGAATTATTGGCTCGTTTTTTAGGAAGAAAATCAGTTCGTCAAGGTCGTGCGAATCCATTTTTAATTTACCGTTGGATAAATTGTGAATAACACCAACTGTTTTTTCGTTAATAAGGTTACTGGATAGTAACTGTTTCCACGATGCGATGTTCTCCTGTAATCCTATTACTTCAGAGAATTCCCTTATTACAATTTGCTCCGCATATTGTCCGTGTTTGCTGTGTAGTATTGGCATAACGACGAAATTTAAATAAATATAGCAGAATTTTTGCTAAAAATCAAGATGTAATACCGTGTTTAACATTATGAATATCTATTTGTTATGTAATAATCGTTTTGCAAATACGTAACAATACTATCAGACGATTTATCATTTCGAGCGTAGTTCTAAAAAACTTCCTGTGGACATAGTTTAACGTTAAGACGAATTTTAAGTCTAGTCCTTCTCTGAGTTGCTGCGCGTTTTCGAACATATGTTCGCGAAGTTTGCAACTTTGTCGTAGTTAGGATTAAACCTGAAAAATGGGAGTGGAGTGGATTGACTTGGTGAATTTTCCTACCCCTGACAGGGTTCAAAACCCT
>JACJXD010000002.1 GCA_020636845.1 Bacteroidales bacterium
CCGGAAGGTTTAGAGTAATAATGCATATCAAATATTGCGTGCCAAATGAGATTTATTGATTTTGAATGTAACAACAATAATGTCGGATGTTGGTTATTTTACATCCTTCCAATCTCGGTCCCATGCAATATATAATTTGACAGAAAACCCATGGTTTAAGAATGTTCCTAAAAAGTCTAAGCCTAAATCGTCTTTATTTTTTGCACTATTGCCGAACGGGAAAAAGGCTGTTCCTTCAAAGTCGTACCCAGCAGCAATGATCATTAGGGATGTTCCCAGTTTCCAGTATGTTCTGAGTCCTAGCGACAGAAAGTAATGTACATTAACATTAAAAAACTTATTGCTATGAACACTCCTTCCCGGATTTAGTGCTTCGGCCATATCAATGCTATAGTTTGTTAGTTTCCCGGAGCCAAATCCCATTTTATCCTCTGTTGATGCGTAAACAGCCAGTTTCATTGGCTTCATGCCGGGCGTAAGTCCATACCGGGCTCCGGTATGACAAAGTTGTCGTAATAAGTCGAAGCCGCCACAAATATTAAACGATTGGATTTTATAAAGGGAATCGTATGCTGGAGTGCCAAACTTCATGTCATTGGCAGGATCGCCTTCGGTAGTAAGTGTAGCTATTTCTACAGGAAATCCGAAAGAAGTATAACCAACACCCCAATAAAATCCCATTTGATTATCGACTGGATTAACAACCCGTTTTCCATCAACATACGTTTTTTTAGTAAATGTTTTAAGAATATCAATGTTGAAATACTTATTCGAGAATCCCATTGTGGAGTAGTAGTTCCCTTCTGGAAGAGTCCCGTTCCACGTTAATATCCCGTCCATGGTTGAACGTTGTATTTTCAACCACATGTTTTTAATGCCAAGATAACCACCCCATCGATATGCTTTTCCAATGGTATTGTTATCCATTTGGGCTGTAAATCCAAGTCGAATTCCTATTTGTCGAATTCCAAAATTTCCTTCAATGCTGGTCATTCCCGAAGTGTTAAATTTCAAATCGAGCGGCTTGTCAATCGATTTGTGTTGAATGTAAAACATATTCCAGTTCATTTTAGGAATATACCATACGCCTAGAAACGCAGGAAGAGTATCCTGACTCGTGGCAAATGTCTTACTACACTGTAAGAACATGAGCAGCATTATAAAAATTTTTCGCATTTTCTGTGGAAAGAATGAAGAAATGGTTTTGTTAAAGCTACTCTATTTTAAGTTCTTTGTCAATATGTACGATATAAAATATTTTTTATTGTTTACTTTCTAAACGGGAAAGAACCGCTTTTTTATAGTTTCGACCAATAGGAATTTGATTTTTCCCTATTTCAATGTATTCGCTTGTAAACGAATCGATATTGACCATAGAGACCAAAAAAGAACGGTGTGTTCTAATGAAATCTTTTTGCGGAAGTTTTGCTTCAATATTCGATATTGTATCGCGAGTTATAACTGTTTTACCTAATAGGTGGATTTTTAAATAATCGCCTAAACTTTCAATGTACTTTATTTCGCTAAAAATTACTTTAACCATTTTTCGGTCGGAACGCACAAAGCAAAAATCGTTTTTTTCAACTACAATTTCTTCGTTTGTAAGATTATTTACCTTATTGCTCTCGTTTAAGTATTTGTTTATAGCCTGTAATAAACGTTCAAAAGAAATTGGTTTAAGAAGAAAATCAACGGCTTGTAAGTCGAAACCGTCAATCGCATACTCGCGGTATGCTGTTGTAAATATTATTTTAATATTTTTATTAATCGACTTTGCAAACGACAAACCCGATATTTGCGGCATATTAATATCAAGGAAGATTAAATCGATATTCTCCTTATTAATCCAGTTAAAAGCATCCAATGCGCTTTTACAGTTTCCTACTACACGAACGGTATCTATTTTGGATAAAAGATTTTCTAAAATATCGCGAGCTATGGGTTCATCATCTACAATTAAGCAGTTTACGGATTTAAGCATTTGTTTCTGCATTTAAATTGAATATTTGTAAGTTAACAGTAAACCAATCGTTGCTTTTTTCGAATTGTAATTTATAGTTGTTATTGTAATGCATGTCGAGTCTTTTACGAATATTGTCAAGTCCAATTCCGCTCTTACCGTTTTCTTTTTCTTGATTAAGAGCAGTATTCCGAATGACAAAATTCATCTTGTTATCAATTACCTCTATGGTAACTTCAATTTTTAAGAATCCGTTAATTATATCTCCGTGTTTAAAAGCGTTTTCAACAAAAGGAATTAACAGCATTGGAGCCACTTGTATGTTTTCGTTTATTTCGTTGGAAATAAAAATAACTTTTAGGCTATCCTGAAAACGAATTTTTTCCATGTTGATGTACTCCCTTATATGTAGCACTTCTTCCTTAAGACTTACCTTGGGCTTGTTTATTTGATATAAGATGTAATCGAGCAGGTTCGAAAGCATTAGAATAAGTTCGGGAGTTTGTTTCGATTGCTTTAGCGCGAACCCATAAATTGTATTTAGCGTGTTAAAAAGAAAGTGCGGGTGAATTTGCATCTTAAGGTACTGTAACTCTTGTTCTTTAAGTTGAAGTTGCGTTTCCAGTATTTTGTTCTGAAGTTCCTTGTTTCTGGATATAGCAGTAAAATTTCGATTTAGTAAACTTACAAATCCTACAATGCCAACAATTAAGTAAACCATGATTAACACAAAAACGATGTTTTTGCTCATGGGAGGCATGTGCCTTATGTTGTAGTTTGAAATAAAAATAAAACTGCCAAAAATTAGCGGGACAATTATGTTTGCCGAAACAAGAAACGTGTAAAAACTGTACAATACGAACTTGACGTATTTTTTTGTTAGCAGGTATTTTGGTATTAAGTAGTAAACCATAAAGTAGGTTACAGCAATAGTAACCGGTAGAATAAAAGTAGAAAACCAAATTATGTATTTCCAATCATTGGAGTTGTAACTAAAGAAGTAAATAAAGAAAAACCATACTGCAATCCAGAACAAAATATGTAGCAGTACTAAACGAATGTGCTTAAAAAGGGTATGCTTCATTTAACAATATTAGAAAAATTCTATCTAATTGCATTTTTTTATAGACAAACAACCAGATAAATGTACTTTTTTACATAAAATAGTGGTTAAAAGTAATTTATATGCTTAATTTGGTAAAACTTACAAGAAATTATGTTGTTTGTCGCAAATATTCCTTATCCGGTAAAATTGCCATTACATTTGGTTAAGTAGAAACCAAAAACGTATAGTTATGGAACCAATAATTGCAAAAATGAATGAAGGTGGACCTGTTATTATGTACACCATTTTTATTTTACTTGTGTTAATTCTCCTACTTTTTGTAAGGGGGATAATTAAGAAAGAAACTGGAGAAAAAACGCGACAACTTATTATATCGATTGCCTGGTTTGCCGTTGCATGGGGCTTTTTAGGTCGAACTATAGGGCTAATAGGAGCATTCGATACAATTCAGGCTGCTGGCCAGTTGACTCCGGAGATGGTTTCGGGCGGACTTAAAATGGCTTTATTGGGACCTTTATTCGGAGTTCTTGTTTTTGCCATTGCCCGTGTTGCCGTTATTATACTTCTTCTTTTACAAAGGGAAGTTAAAGCAAATTAATTATTAGATATTGAAAAGAAAACGCCGCTTTGCCAAAGCGGCGTTTTTATTAGTAAAAAGGGCCGTTTCAAATTCATTGCTTATAGGAATTTCCTTTTTAGTGGAATAGACCTTCTAAATATTTTTAGTTAAAACTTTATTGTAAAAGTTAGGTAATTACTTGAAATTAAGTAAATTTATTTAAAACGTGAACATTGATGAATGATAACTTGCTTTTAGCCATTTTAAGTTTAGATGTTTCTAAAAATAGTTGATGTGGAAGTTTTGTCGAATTTTAACATAAATTAGTCGAAAGGTCTATTTTGCTTTTGTTTTTGTGTTGTATTTTTGGAACGAAAAAACAAATTGGTCGAAAGGTCAAAATAAGTGTCTATGAGTGCCATAATATCTAAGGAAAGCCACGACGAAATGCGTGAAGCAATAGTTAAGGTTGCCACTCAAATTTTTTCCCGATTTGGGTTTAAAAAAACATCTATGGATGATATCGCAAAGGGTTTGCGAATGGGGAAAAGTTCAATTTACTATTACTTCAGGGGAAAGGAAGAAATATTTAGAGCCGTTGTCGATCAGGAGGCGGAAATTTTGAAGGGAAAAGTTGAAATAATTCTTAGTAGTGCCGATGATACGGTTTCAAAGTTAAGGTCTTATGTTAAGTTGCGCATGGATTTAGTAAAACATCTTGCGAACTACACGGAAATACTAAAAAACGACGACTTAATGAATATGGAAATTACCGAGAAGTTTAGAAAAAAATATGACGAGGAGGAAATTTCCATTATTCGACAAATTTTAGAGGAAGGCGTTCAAAAGGGAACTTTTAAAATAAAGGATATAGATATGTCGGAACTGGCAATTATTACTGCCATGAAAGGGTTGGAAGCACCTTTGGTTGCTACTAATATTGGAGACGAAAAGTTAAATCGGGTTATCGACGATATCCTTGATATTTTGTTCTATGGAATAGTAAATCGCTAAAAACAAATACACTATGGACAAATTGAAATTAGTTACGTTACTTTTTGTGTTTGCTTCGCTATCTGGAGTTGGGCAGGACCAATCGCAAATTTTAACGCTGGATCAATGCCAACAAATGGCCTTGGAGCATAATCACAAAATATTGGTAGCCGATGAGCATAGTAAAGCTGCCGAGGCATTGAAGAAATCGGCGAAAACGCAATTTTTGCCGAGTATTAGTGCCAATGGGCTGTATCTAAGAACAAACAAGCAGTACAGTTTGCTTAGTAACGATTTAATGTTACCTGTTTTGCCTTGGAATGCCATTGATCAAACAAGTGGAGGAATAAACAGTCAGTTGCTTAGCCCTACCTTGGCCGATGGCTCAGCAAATCCATATTTTGATGCAACGTTATTTAGTAAAACATTTGTAATCGATCCAAGTACCGGACAACCCTTGACAGATAAGGATGGAAATCCTGTTTTTCAGAATTATGCTTGGATTCCTAAGGATGATGCTAAATTTGGTAGTAAAAACGTATATACTGCAGGTGTAACTCTTACACAACCAATTTTTATGGGTGGAAAAATTCGGGAAACGTACCGAATTGCTAAGGCGGGCGAAAAGGTTGCCAGCGCTAACGAAGATGCCGAACGTTCCGATGTTCTTTATAAAACCGAAGAAGATTACTGGCGTGTAGTAGCTGTTACCGAAAAGGTTAAATTGGTTAATTCGTATATTGAGTTATTGGAAAAGCTTAGCACCGATTTACAAAACTACTATGACGAAGGAATAATTATTAAAAATGATTTACTTAAGGTAAAAGTTAAGTTAAACGAAGCGCAACTTAATCTAATTAAAGCACAAAACGGCCAATCGTTGTCCAAAATGGCTCTTTGCCAGCAAATCGGATTGCCATTATCGCAAAAAATAGAGTTGGCCGATTCGTTAATTGCCGATATGAAGCCGATAATTCAACAAAATTATACAGATTCTGCACTGGCAAATCGTCCGGAATTGGAAGCGTTAAATCAAACTATAAGTATTGCCAAGTCAGGTGTTAATATAATGAAATCGCGTTACATGCCTAACATTGGACTAACCGCTAACTATATGTTTTATAACCCCAATCCGTATAATGGCTTTAACGAAGAGTTTGGCGGAGACTGGAGTGTTGGTGTTGCTGTTAATATTCCAATTTTTCATTGGAACGACAGAGGGCATACCTTACGTGCTGCACGTAGCGAACAGCGTGTTGCAGAGCTTAAACTCGATGAGGCCAAAGAGTTAATTTCCCTTCAAGTTCAGCAGGCTGTTTATAAATTAAATGAGTCGATTAAAAAAGTTGAACTTTCTCAGGAAAACTTAAAGCAGGCCGAAGAAAATTTGAAAGTTACCCAGGACGGTTTTGATACAGGACGATTAAAAACATCCGACGTTTTAGAGGCTCAGGCTATGTGGCAGGATGCTTACTCCGAATTAATTGATGCCCGTATGGAGTATAGACTAAATCTTGTTAACTTACGTAAGGTTACTGGGGCTCTTAAATAATTTACTAATCCGACAAATCATAAACATTAAATACAATGAAAGCAATAGCAATTAAACTAGCGCCATTGGCAGTAGCAATTACTTTAATTGGCTGCAATAGCAAAAAGGTTGAAAATACAAAGCAGGAGGCAGAAAAACCATTGGTAACAGTAGTAACTGCAACCGAAAAGGAGTACACCCCAATACTATCTTATACAGGTACAGTGTTTGCTAATAAGGAGGCGAATCTGGGAGCAACTCTTCCTGGGAAAGTAGAAAAGATTTTCTTCGAGGAAGGACAAAAAGTTCAAAAGGGACAGCTAATTGCCGAATTGTCCGACGAGATGCTTACACAGGCAGACATAGAATATGAAACAATTAAAAAGGACTACGAGCGAGTATCTCGGCTAAGGGATAAGGGAAGCATTAGCGAAATGGAGTACGATCATGTTAAGGCAAAGTACGAGGCTTCGGAAGCAAAAATGGAATTGGTAAAGAAAAACACTCAGGTTTATGCTCCATTTAGCGGAATAATTGCCGAAAGAATGATAGAAGAAGGCGAGGTTTATTTTATAAACCCGGGATTAGAACCGGGATATTCGGTACGTTCTGGAATTGTAAGGTTAATGCAAGTTGATCCGGTTAAAGTTAAATTTGACGTAAACGAAGTCGATTTAAATAAAATACGTAAAGGTTTAGAGGTAGCCATTCGGTTTGATGGTATTAAGGATAAAACGTTTTCGGCTAAAATCGACAATATTAAACCGATGCTTTCAACGTTGACTCGATCAACTTCGGTTGAGGTTACTTTGAGTAACCCTAACTTAGAATTTAAACCGGGCATGTTTGCCTATATTGATGTAAAATTACCTAAGGTTAAAGCAGTTTTTGTTCCATTAAAATCCATTTCTCGTTTAGATGGGACATCCGAGGAATACTTATTTACTCTTGACAATAATATCGTTAAAAGGGTTACGGTTAAGCAAATTACTACAATTGGCGATGAGACTGTTGTTAGCGGAGTAGAATCTGGCGCTCAAATTATAGCAGAAGGAAAGAGCAAGGTTAAAAATGGTTCCGAAGTAAGGGTTGCCAAGTAAATTAAAGTAATCGATAATAATTAAAAGCATTAAAATATTAAACTATGAAACTTCCACAAGTAGCAGTTAAAAGGCCGGTAGCAATAGCCATGCTTTTTGTTGCAATTCTGCTATTCGGGATAGTATCGTTAATTAAGTTACCACTCGATGTTATGCCCGAAATGGAGTTGCCAACGTTAACGGTTATTACCGTTTACCCAGGCGCTAGTGCCGACGAAGTAGAACAGCAAGTTTCCAAAAAACTCGAAAAAATTCTTTCGGGAACCGAACATTTAAAAGAAATTACCTCACAAAGTAAGGAAAATGTATCCTTCGTTCAGTTAGAGTTCGATTGGGGAGCCGATCTTACTTCGGCAGCCAATAATGCTCGAGATCTAATTGAAATGGTAAAAAACGAGCTTCCTGACGATGCTCGCAACCCCATCATATTTAAAGTAAACAGTTCTCTTATGCCTGTATTGGTGTATGGTATAACGGCAAAGGAGAGTTACAATGGTTTGTATAAAATTATCGACGATAAAATTGCCAGTAAACTTCGTAAAGTTCCGGGAGTAGGGTCGGTAATTGTAATTGGTGCACCTGAGCGAGAAATCAAAGTTGATGTAAATCCGATAAAGCTTAAAGCGTATAATTTATCGCTTACTCAAATAGCAACAATACTAAAAGCACAGAATATTAGTATTCCTGGAGGTAATATAAAAGTAGGAAGCAGCGATTTCTCTGTTCGAATCCCGGGAGACATTACATCTGTTGACGAAATGAGCAATATTCCTATTGTTAACTTCAATGGCAGGGTAATTAAGTTATCGGATATTGCTACTGTTACCGACGAGTATAAGGAAAAGGACGAATATCCTCGTACATATAGCGGAAAGGGGGTCGTTTTAATGGTCCAAAAGCAAAGTGGCGAAAACACTCTTGAAGTAGTACAGGGAGTTAGAGAAAAAGTTGCAGAAATAAAGGAAACTATACCGGCAGATATTAGCTTAAATGAAGTTCTGAAGAGCGACGAATTGGTAACCGAATCAATTAACAACCTTTCTCAGTCGTTATGGTATGCCCTTATTTTTGTTGTTTTGGTTGTGATGGCTTTCTTGAGGAATTGGAAACAGAGTATAATTATATTTATAACCATTCCTTTTTCGTTGATTGTGGCTTTTATTGTAATGTACGCCTCAGGGTGGACTATCAATATATTTAGTTTGATGTCGTTAATTGTTGCTTCGGGTATGGTGGTGGATAATGCCATTGTTGTACTCGAAAACATTACGCAGCACATGGAAAAGGGTGCAAGACCAAAGCAAGCCGCAATATTTGGAAGTAGCGAAATGGGAATGGCAATTTCGGCATCAACGCTTACTACCATTGTTGTATTCCTTCCCATGGTCTTTATGGGAGGTGTTGTGGGTATAATGTTTAAACAGCTGGCTATTTTAACTTCTGTTACTTTAATTGCATCTCTTTTTACAGCTTTAACCTTAACGCCAATGGCTTCGTCGCAAATGCTTAAAGGATTGAAGAAAGGCGAAACACATAAACATGGTAAGTTGTATAGATTAAGCGAGCAAATGTTTCAATGGCTCGAAAATTTCTATAAAAAAACGTTGGCCTGGATATTATACCATAAAACGGTAACCTTGGTTATTGTTGCATTTATATTGGCTATAAGTCTATGGGTTGGTAAAGGGTTGGGTACCGATTATATTCCGGAATTCGATGCTGGCGATGTTGTTGCTGTTATTGAAACAGAGGTTGGAACTTCTGCCGAAAAAACCGATAGTGTAGCGCAGGTAATTATGAAGATATTTAAGGAAGAAGTTCCTGAAATGATACCAACATCATTGGCTGCCGTAACTGGTCAAACAGAGGATGGGTTGTTATCATCGGTTGGTTTTAGCGAAGGAAAAAACATCTCAACAATTCTTTGTCACTTAACAAAACCAGACGAACGCGGAGAAACCGCCAAAGAAATTGCGGAAAGATTACGTGACAAAATAGCCGCAATACCCGAGATTACTAATTTTCACTTGTTAGGTGGTAGCATTTTGTCGGCTGCTGTTACAGGAAATAAAAAACCAATCGAAATAGAGGTTTCAGGAAACAAGTTTGAAAGTATTAACAGCGTAGCCGAGTTATTGACTAATAAAATGCGGGAGGATAAATACTTTACCGATATTACTAACGATGTTGATAAGGGTAAGTTGGAGGTTCAAATAAAAATTGATAAGCAAAAAGCATCGGCAATGGCATTAAATACCGCCATGATAGGTATGCAAGTTCGCCAAAGTATTTTTGGAACCGATGCAGGAGAATTTAAGGAAGAAGGCGATGAATATGATATTACCTTAAGATATGCTCCTAACTACAGAAACGATCTTTCGCAAATTCGTAACCTTCAGGTAAAAAATTTACTTAATCAGGATATCCCTCTTTCGGCTGTTGCCGATATTCAAATGGGAACAAGCCCTCTGCAGATTAATCGAAAGAGTCAGCAAAGAATGGTAAAGGTAATGGCGGAATTAAGCGAAAATGTTTCGTTAGGCGACGCCAATAAGGAAGCAAGTAAGTTACTTTCCGAAGTTGATATTCCATCCGATGTTACAGCAGTTGTTGCTGGGCAAACCAGCGATCAAGGGGAATCGTTTAGCGATTTGTATTTAATTCTTGTTCTTGGTATTTTGTTGGTTTATATGGTTATGGCTGCCCAGTTCGAAAGTTTTCGCGATCCTTTTATCATTATGTTTGCCGTCCCTGTAACATTTGTTGGTGTTATTTGGGCCTTTAAACTTACAGGGTTAACTTTAAGCATTACCACTTTTGTGGGACTTATCATGTTAATGGGTATTGTAGTTAACAACGGAATTGTATTAGTTGATTACACGAATTTATTACGTAAGCGTGGATACAAACTATACGATGCAATTCAGGAAGCCGGTCGAAGCCGTTTACGTCCTGTACTAATGACATCTTTAACTACTATTCTGGGTATGGTTCCTATGGCAACCAGTACTGGTATGGGTAAAGAGGCTTATTCGCCACTTGGCATTACCATGATAGGTGGTTTACTGGTTTCAACGTTGATTACCCTTTTGCTTGTTCCTACCATTTATGCTATTTTCCATAGGAAAGCACGTGATTACGAAACCGAGAACAGTTCTATTAACCTTATGTAAAAAGTAGTGCTATGAAAATGATATATTTTACTTGCAATGTAAGTGTGCTAGAACCATTGCTAAAAGTTTTAGAAGAAAATAATGTTCGTGACTATCAAATAGTAGAGCAGGTTACCGCAAAGAATAAAAAAGGCGACCATAGGTTTAATAACCCTGTTTGGCCGGGATACAATTCAGCAGTTTACTGTCAGATTACCGAGGACGATAAGGCTAAAATGGTAATGGGCAAAATTCGAGAGTTTAATAAAAACGCCTTTAACGATAACGAGTTAGTAACGGCCTGTATGTGGACAATCGAGGATTATTTCTTTGAATAAAGTGCTAAAAAAAATAGCGTAAGGAGCAATCTTAATTGGTTGCTCCTTTTTGTTCTCAATGGTATATCTAGTTATCCCGATGTACCGTTTCTGGCGAAAATGCGGGTAAGCATACCGAAATGTATTCTGCGCCGTTGGTATAAGGAGAACTGTATTGTACCCATTCGCCCTTTAATGCAACAATGGCTTCTCCGGCATTAATATCGAACTCTTCGTCTTTAGTTTTTACGTGTAGTTTGCCGAATAGAACCAATGTATATTCATCAAATTCCGGAGTTTGTCCCGGTTCAATCCAACCTTCAGGACTTTTCATTTTCGCAATGGAAACGTTACTATTTTGCGAGTTTACTTTACCAATATACTCTTCTATTAGTTTGGGCTTGTTCCCTGCGGCTTCTACGCGTGTTGGTTTTTCAATTTTTATTGCCATTATGTACAAAAATTAATATTATCAATGCAATTATAAATATGGTGGTAACTACTATGCTTCCTTCAATGCCAAAGTTACCGCCGGTTAACTTTGAATTTCCGTTGAATACAGTGTTTATTACCGGTTGTCCAATAGGTGCATTCCCGCTGACTTTTATTCCCCAAATGCTGTCCATTCCGAAATTCCATGCGGAATGAATACCGCATACACCCCAAATATTCCCGTCCTTAAGCATATAAATTCCCAAAAAAAGCCCAATAAGCAGTATGTTAACGGCAGGTATAACATTGTAACTGTTATTGGCAATGTGCATAAGAGAAAAGAGCAGCGAACTTACGGTTATTCCAATAAAGGCCTTATGTCTTAACGAAAGGCTTTGCATAAACCACCCCCTGAACAGAACTTCTTCGCCTGCGCCTTGTATTATGTATAGAATGAAGATTGGAATTAAGAAAAGAAAACCATTTAATCCGAAATTTGGAGATATTGTGAATTTTGTTGGAACCGTTACCGAAATTGCCAAAACGGAAAGGGAAACAAGCAGAATTCCGATGCCTAATCCTTTAATGTATTTGTAGAAAAATCCTTTAATGTAAAACCCTAACGATTGAAAGGAACGATGCTCAATAATTTTTATGTAAAGCCATACCCATAAAAAAGTCATTGCAGAAAAGAGTAATGTGCTAATCTCTTTCAACCTTGGCATTTCTAGCGCTTTGAGTATGGCAATAATTAAACCGGCCGAAATAGCAGAAAAAAGGGTTATTATAACCAGCGCAAACGCAGATATAAAGCCGTTGAGTTTATTTATGTTTGGGTTTTCTGTTAGTATCCTATTTAGTGTGTTTTTGGGAATGTTCATTGGCGGATTTGTTTGTTTTACAAAAATGTAAAGTGCCTTTTTTAGTACAAAATGTTTTTGTTCAAATATACTTGATTTTTGCGTGTATAGGTTAACGGGTTATATTACAAAGTTTAAATTCCAAAACAATTTTAGATGTTTTGTGTTTGCAAAACTTTTAAAACTAAAATAACCGACAATTCAAAGAAAAAATTTATACTTTTGCACCGTTAATCATTTTGAACCTTTTTATGGACGATTATCACCCTAAGCGTTAAACCTGAATAGAGGCATAGTATTAACCTCTATTCGATAATTATTTGGAGGGTTAATACATGAAATCATTCTGGAAACGTGAAATTGGGTTTATTCCAACCACGGAATGGGAACCTTATTGCTGGGTAAACGTTGAAATTCCTACCGACGACGACAAGCGATATCTTTTTGACGAGTTAGGTGTTCCCGAAGCTTTTTACAACGACATTGAGGATGTGGACGAGCGACCCCGTATTGAGTTTGAGGACGGCTGGTTTTTTATTCTATTGCGCGTTCCGTACATGGAGAGGGATTCCTCTTTCCCCTTTACCACGGTTCCCGTGGGTTTAATGTTTAAGGATGATGTTTTTGCCAGCATATGCTTTTACCGAACCGAGGTAATTCCCGATTTTATTCAGTTTACCCAACGGAAAGGAATAATTGTTAGCGACCATTTCGACTTGGTTTTACGGATTATGCTTTCGTCGAGTGTATGGTTCTTGAAATACCTGAAGGCAATTAATCAGGATACCAAGTTGGCCGAAACACGCCTTGAGCGATCAATTAAAAATGAAGAACTTCAAGCATTGCTGAGAATAGAGAAGAGTTTGGTTTACTTTACCACCTCGTTAAAGGGTAACGATATTCTTTTACATCGAATAAAAAATTTGCGGAATTACCGTGACACCTATAATCCCGAATTGTTAGAGGATGTTGAAATTGAATTGCGTCAGGCACAGGAAACAACCAGCGTTTATTCCGACATTCTTAGCGGAATGATGGATGCGTATGCTTCGGTTATTTCCAATAACCTTAACATGGTGATGAAGCGGTTAACTTCTATATCCATTATTCTTATGATTCCGACCTTGGTGGCAAGTTTTTACGGAATGAACCTTCCAAACGGACTAGAAAATTCTCCGTGGGCGTTTTGGATGGTAGTTTTGTTTTCGTTTTTGGTAGTTGCCCTTGTGGTTAGGCAATTTATTAGGCAAAGTTGGTTTTAGCAGTTTTTCTATTTTAAAACGCTAATTATTGCACTTTCAATTTCGTTTATGTTGAAGGGCTTTGCCAGATAACGATCAACTATTTTTAAGTTGATGGCTTCCGATATTTCAGGGGTTAAGTCGTAGCCGGTGAGAATAAAGCAGGGCAAGTTTGGTCTGTTTTCTTTTACCTTTGTTATAAATTCTACCCCATTCATTTGTGGCATTTTCATGTCGCTAATAACCACATCGATATTTGTATTTTGAGAAAGTTTATTTAGGCCATCTTTTCCCGAGAAAGCGGATATTATATTGAATTTGTTTCTAAAATTAACCTCGAAAAGCATAAGGTTAATTTTTTCGTCATCAACATATAATATGGTGCTCATTTTAGGCATGATTGCTTTTAGGCAAAGTTACAATAACTTTTGTTCCTTTGCCTACTTCGGAATAAAATTCAAGGGTTCCATGGTGTTGCTCTAAAATATTTAGACTGATAGACAATCCTAAACCGGTTCCCTTTCCTGGCTCTTTAGTGGTAAAGAAAGGCTCTGTAATTTTTTTGATATTCTCTTTTGATATGCCACATCCAGAATCTTGTATTACAATTTCAACTTTATTTTTTTTTTAGTTGTTGTAGTTATTTTGATGGAACCTTCCCCTTCGATGGCCTGAATTGCATTAGTTAATAGGTTTAAAAACCTGATGTAATTGTCCTTCGTTACAATGAATTTTTGCATCATTTTCGCAGTAATCCTTTTCGACTTCTATTCTATTTTTAAGTTGATTGCTGAGTAAAACAAGACAAATATCTATGATTGAATGAACATCTACAATGGTTTTAATATTACTGTCGGAGTGGCTATACCTATTTAAACTTCGAACAATCTCGGTGGAACGTCGTACTCCTTCTTTAATAGCATCAATTAAAGGTTGTATATTTTTGAGTTGTTCGTTGGATATATCTTTTAAGTAAGATTCAATGCCAAGAACCCTCCGTTTATGAAATTAAGGGATTATTTATTTCATGGGCAACTCCAGCGGCTAACATTCCTAGCGAAGAAAGTTTTTCCGAAATTACCAGTTGTCGTTGCGCATCTTGAGGGATTGTAATGTCTGCGACAACTTTTCTTTTTGGTTATGTAATTCTTCGTTGGTAGCAACCAGTTCTTCATTAGTAGCAACCAGTTCTTCGGTTCTTTCTTTTACAAGTAATTCCAAGTTGTTCTTGTATAATTCCAGCCTTGGTGGGCTTTCTTTATTTCCGTAATGTCAATGCTTACTCCTCTCAACCCGATTGGAGATCCATTTTCATAAATAGGGCTTGTATATACTAAAGCCGAATACGTAGAACCATTGCTTTTGACTCCAGTATATTCTTCTCCAGATGATTTTCCATTCAGGTAGCGTTTTTGAATGTTGTTTTTTGCCCGTTCTCTGTCTTCTGGAATAAGAGTATCCAGTACATTAATTCCTTTTTCAATTTGTTCTACAGAGAACCCAAGTTGTTGGATTCCATAAATGTTGGAGTATGTTATTTTGCCGTTAATATCAGTTTCCCAAATTGTTTGAGGAAGTAAATCGGCCATTTCGTGGAACTTCGTTTCACTCTTGAGCAGTTTTTCCTGATATTCTTTAATTTCCGTAATGTCGGTAATGGTTCCGATGTACCCAATAAGTTCGCCGTCTATAATTTCGGGGAGAGCATTGCCAAGTACCCATACAATTTTACCATCGGGACGAATAAACCTATATTGATCGGAAGAGTTATTTTTCCCTTCAACTTTTACATGCCATTGCTTCTGAATTCTTATCAAATCGTCGGGATGGACTACTTCAAACCAACCATTGCCCATAGCATTTTCTGAACTAATACCCGAAAGTTCCTCCCATTTCTGATTTACATAAGTTGTATGTCCATTTGCATCGGTTCGGAAAATTCCTACTGGAGACATTTGTGCGAGCGTTTCGAAAAGCTTCAGCGTTTTCCTGTGTTCTTTTTCAGCCAATTTACGTTCGGTTATGTCTGTCATTGCACTAATAGTGCCAATAACATTGCCATTTATGTCTGTAACGGGGGCTTCGCTAACCATAAAGTTTATTTTTTGGCCATCTTTTGAAATTAAAATTACTTCATGGTTGTTGCTTAACTTTTTATCTTCTTCATTGGCATTTATTTCAAGTTGAATATTATTAACTAAGCATTTGTGCCAATTTTTTCCTGCGATTTCGGCAAAGGAATATCCTAACTTTTCGGAAAAACGTTTGTTAACGAAAAGAATGCGGTGGCTATTGTCGGTCATCATTAGCACCTCATTCATATTTTCGACAACAGTTCTATATCGAGTTTCGCTTTCTTCTAGCGCTTTTTGAGTTAATATCCTATCGGTTATATCGCGAATGGTATCCATTATATATTCCGGATTGCCATACGTATCTTCTATAATGGTTAAGTTTAATTCTGCAGTAAAAACAGTCCCATCTGACCTTTGCACTTCTCCTTCAAAATTTTCGAGAATACCTTTTTCTATTAAAGCAGGCAATAATGATTTTGCTCTTTCTCGGGTTTCCTTTGTAAATAGATCGAATGCGTTTAACCCAATCAAATCATCAACACTTGAGGTAAACATATCGGCCTTGCGCTGATTGACAAAAAGTATGCGACCGTCCATATCCATTAGGGAAATCCCTCTTGGGACGTCTCGATTAAAGTTCTGTACCTTTGCTCACTTTCAATGAGCATCTTTTCAGCATTTTTTTTATCGCTTATATCTATTAAAACTCCTCTTAACCCGATTGGTTTGCCATCTTCGGAAACTAAGCTGGAATAAATTTCAGCAGGAAAGATTGTGCCATCCTTTTTTATTGCTTCATATTCTTTCGATTCGTAGGCATTACCAAGTGAATATATTTAAAAAATTGGCATAAATTAGTTGCTTGTCTTCCGGAATAATTAAATCGAAAATTGATAGTCCTTTTTCAATGTCTTTTGGTGTATAACCAAACAGTTCGTAACCTAACTTGTTAGAATAAATAATTTTTGCGTTAGCATTAGTTTCCCAAACGACTAAAGGAAGAAGGTTTGTCAATTCTTTGTATTTACGTTCGCTATCTTTTATGGCATTTTGCGCTAATTTTTTGTCATTAACATCGCGAATTACAGATAATATTCTTTGTTTTCCTCCAATAATAGAAGTTTTTAGGGAGGCTTCAACCCAAAAACTGTTTCCGTTTTTTTTCTTTAACTGCCATTCAAATACATTGGACCCTTCGATAAGTGCTTTCTGCATTTGTTTTTTTGCCTCTTCGTATGTATATGGGTAGTTATTGGAAAAAAAAAGATGCTGGGAGATATGTTTATAATCTCTTCTTTTTTTGAATACCCGAACATTTTTATTGTAGATGCATTTACATCAACAATACTTCCATCTTTGGCATCATGAATAAGAATAGCCTCGTTGGTAGAGTTGAATATTTCCTGATAATCCTGTATTAAGGAAAGGGTTTCTTTATTTATTTCATCAATTTCGTTGCTCGCTTTTTTTGTATGCTTTTTCGTATTGGTATCTATCATAAAGTATAAATATTAAGAAGAGTAAAAGAACAAGTCCTAAGAAAAGTAAAACGAAGGAAATTATAACTAGTTGAGTTGAACGGAACGCTGCTTCATTAATGGGTATTTCGGCCATAACACTCCATGGTCTAAAGTTGTCTTTGAATTTAATAGGGTAGAAAAATCGAAATACCTTTTGTTGGAAAATTCCGAGATTACTTCCAAACTATATTCCTGTCCACTTCTTATAATATTGACAAGGCTATCCGAATTTGAGAGTTGGAAAATATTTACGATAGCCGAATCATGAAGATGTGGGTTTGAAATAACTTGTCCGTCGTAGGATATTAAAGATAAAAACCCTGTTTTAAAAAGTTTTTTTGTATTTAATTCTTTGCGAAGAGAATCGAGGTTTAAATCAATTCCGAAAACACCAACAAAAGAAGAATCTACAATTATTGGTTTTATTACAGAAGTTTCGTAGAATACATACGGGTAACCTCTGTATCGGTAGTAATTAGGTTCTAAAATTTGTTCTTTAGGATTATTCTTCGGAGTTGTGTAAAAGCTTGCCTGATAATCTTTAGAATTTGTTTTTTCCCAATAAAGCGAATCTTTATACCGAAAAAGAGTTATTGACAAGTTCCCTAAGTTTCGTCGCAATGAAGTTTGTTTTTATACTGATTATCTTTCCCATCGTAAGAATTAGGTTCCCACATTGTCCATATTGCAAGGAAGGATTTGTTCTTATGTATGTTACTTTCAATTAAGTCAGCAAATTTTTCTCTGGCAATATTTTGTTTTTTGTATATAACGGCTTCATGTGCTAGCGATTTGGCCTGCATAATGGCAGATAGCAGGTATTCCTGACTTATTTTTGCGGCATTTCGGGCTAGTTCTTTGGCTATAATCTGAGAGGATTCGTATGAGTACTTTCGATAGTTTATACCCATGTAAAGGAAAAGGGAAAAAAAGAGTACGGCTGTAAACACCGAAGCAATCAGTGCTGTGCGATGACTGGTAAATGGCTTGTAATTGCTCATGGGTTTGAGTGTCGAACTTTTCGAACGTTACAATGTACAAAAAAAGGAATAAAAGTTTTGCGATAACTTTCAATTTTGACAAATTGGCTTCCAGAGTTATTAAAATAAATGCTAGGTAGGATAAATAATGTTACAAGCGATTGCTTTGGGTTGGGTAGGATTTGATATTTCCGTTGGTTTTTTCGATAATTTTTTCCAATACTTTAGTTGTTGCCAAGGCATCGCCTGCTGCACGGTGTCGATTTTGAATATTTATTCCAAGGTTATCACACAAGTTTCCTAAGCTATAGGAAGAATACCCCGGAAATACCCTGCGGCTAAGTTTAACGGTACAAAGAGTTTCGCGTTTGTAGTCGTAGCCTAATCGTTTAAATTCTTCTTGAATGAACTTATAGTCGAATGGGGCATTATGAGCAACAAAAATTTTATTTTGTGTCATCAATACAATTTGCCTGGCTACTTCGTAAAACTTTGGTGAGTTTGCAACCATTTCATTAGAAATGCCTGTTAGTCTTGTGATGTATGGCGGAATATAAACTTCGGGATTGATGAGTGAATTGAACTCGTCAACTACTTTTGTGCCGTCATGAATATAAATGGCGATTTCGGTAATTTTATCGCGCTGTGCGCTTCCTCCGGATGTTTCAACGTCAATAACTGCGTACATTCTAAAGGATTTGTAAAATAATAATCCCGGCAATAATTACCCATATCGAAAATTCTGGCCAAAATTTGCTTTTAGCATTGGCAATATAAGCTGATAGAAATAGACTTAGCGGTATTGCTAAAAAGTAAAGTAGTTCAAAAGAACATTGAGGGATTAGCCAAAAGAATAAAATGGTAAATGCTAGTAGCCAAAGAATTATCATTTGGAACTTAACAATACTTACTTTTTGAGTGGAAAAATTTCTGAAAATTCTTAGGATTGAAAACAAAGTAGCAGGAACTAAGGCGATTACCAGTATTAAAGGAAGAGTATGGTTGTATGAATCTATAGTTTTACTTGTAAGATTCCACTTAACTAGTTCCCATATTCCGCTAACATCCTTATTAAACCAATAATAGTAAAATATAAGCAAAAGCCACGGAATGCTAAATCCTATAATTAATGCCGATACATTGCGAAAGGTTACCCTGCTCAGTATGAATATTCCAAAAAGAAGCCAGACAATTAAAAAGATTAATGGTGCATAAAACAATGAAGCAGTGCTAAGAATTAACGATGATTTAAAAATCTTGTCTATTGGAGTTTTGCTTTCGTAAATGGCGAGCAAATAGTCTAACGATAAAACAAGAAGTAGGCTGGCGGGTAAAACAGGGCTTACTCGTTGTATTGGTAAAACAGCCGACGATATTATTACATAAAAGAACAAGGGCATGTAGGTACGTTGCCTTACAATTTGGTATCGACCGTTAATATTCAAAATGTATATTCCAGTTATAACGGTAATGGTAAACGCAGAAATACTTGCTATTAAATTGTTTGTAGGGAAAAGAGCGGTTAATAGTTCGTAAAGAGGCATTTTAACGGTATCTAAACTGGATGGGTAAAACACCGGTTTAATAAAAGTTTGAAGCCAAATAGCAATGCTGGCTGTAATAAAAAACAGGAGCGTTGAAAAATCTAACTTTCGAAAAAATCGAGAAAACATAACTAATTGGTTGTAATTCAACTACTGATTTAAATCAAGAACATCTTTTCCTATATCTTTTCTGTAATATTTTCCTTCAAAGTTTATTGCAGCGGCAGCGGCATAGGATACCTTTAATGCTTCCGAAAGATTTTTCCCCGTTCCGGTACATGCTAAAACTCGACCTCCGGATGTAACCAGTTTTCCGTTTGAGGTTGAGGTGCCCGAATGGAAAATTATTGCATCGTTTATTTTTCGGTTCCGGATATTTCCAGCCCTTTTTTGTAGGAACCGGGATATCCTCCCGATACGGCTATTACCGTCGATGCCGATAGTTGACTTACGATAATTCCTGTTTCCGAAAGTTTCCCGTTGGCGCAATGCCAAAGTAGTTCCAGTAAATCGCTTTCAATTCTAGGCATAACTACCTCGGTTTCCGGATCTCCCATTCGAACGTTGTATTCAATAACGTATGGGTCGCCATTAACATTCATCAACCCAATAAAAATGAAGCCCACGTATTTTATTCCATCGGCGTTTAAGCCGTTAATGGTTGGTATAACTATACGTTCTTTTACTTTTTAAGAAAGGTTGCATTGGCAAAGGGAACAGGGAAACGGCACCCATGCCTCCTGTGTTTAAACCGGTATCGCCTTCACCGACCCTTTTATAATCCTTTGCTTCTGGAAGAAGAACAAAAGAATTACCATCGGTTAGCACGAAAACAGAAAGTTCTATGCCTTTCAAAAATTCTTCAATGACAACCTTACTTCCGGCATCACCAAATTTCCGTCGAAAAATTCGTCAAGATTTTACATGCTTCTTCGTAAGAATCGACTATTACAACTCCTTTTCCTGCATTAATCCATCGGCTTTTAGTACGTATGGTGGATTTAAGGTCTTTAAAAAGTTTTTGGCTTCGGAAACCGTTTTTGGGGTAAATGTTTGGTATTTGGCCGTTGGAATATTGTGACTGGACATAAAACCTTTGGCAAAATCTTTACTACCCTCTAGCATGGCGCCATCTTTTGTGGGTCCAATTACGGAATTGTACTTAACTGTTTGTCGGATAAAAAGAAATCGTGAATTCCTTTAACCAATGGTTCTTCAGGGCCAACAACAACTAAACGAATATTGTTGTTAATGCAGGTTGACTTTATCGATTCTGAAATCGGTGGGTTTTATGTTTACGTTTATGCCCAACTTGCCTGTTCCCGGATTTCCGGAGCAATGTAAAGGGTATCTAACAAGTTGCTTTGTGCCAACTTCCATGCAATGGCATGTTCACGACCACCAGCACCAATGAGGAGTACGTTTAATCTTTCCATTCAAAAATTCTTTAACTACAAAGGTAGTAATCGTTTTTAATAATCTTTTAAACATTTTTTGATATTGGTGTAACTTTTGATAAGGTTCAGCGTCATAGAATAAAATTGATTTAGAAACAGAGGATTGCGCACTCCTTTAATGCGTTACTAATTGTAGAAGCATTTTTACCAAATTAAGCAATGACCGTAGGCGAGTTTAATAAATGCGTGGATTTGTATTCGGACGGAATTTACCGTTTCGCTTTGAAATTGCTTAAAAGCGCAGAACTTGCACAGGATAATGTTCAGGATTCGTTTGAGCGTTTATGGGTAAGGCATTCCGATGTCGATTTTGGCAAAGCCAAATCGTACCTGTTTACAACTTCGTATAACGCATCAATCGATACAATTAGAAAGGAAAAAAGAAAAACAGAATCTGCTACTCTTATCAACAATGAAACTTCTGGTACAATAGCCAATTTCGACGTTAAGCAAATAATAGATAAAGCGGTTGATTTGTTACCCGAAGTTCAGAAAACGGTTTTAATGTTGCGGGATTACGAAGGCTATTCGTACGACGAAATTGGTGAAATTACGGGACTATCCGAGTCGCAGGTAAAGGTTTACATTTATCGGGCTCGCCTGTTTTAAAGGAGAAGTTGGTAAGCATAGATAATTTAGTTTGATGCCATGAAAATTAACAGGAATAACTACGAAATTTTTCTTGTCGATTACCTTGACGGAAAGTTAACTCCCGAAAAGGAGGCTATGCTTATGGTATTTTTACACGAAAATCCGATATTGCCGATGAAGTTGATGGTCTTCAAGAATTTAGGTTAACTGCATCCTACGAGACATATCAAAATAAAAAGCACTGAAGCATAAGAATTTTGAAGAGATGGGCTTGCTGTCCGAGTCCGATTATCTTTGCATTGGGGAGTTAGAAGGCGATTTGAATGAAGAAGAGTTATTGCAGTTAGAACTTCTCACTAAGCAAAATTCTTCTGTTGAAAAGGAGCGGGAGATTTACCGAAAAACGTTGCTGGTTCCCGAGAATATTTCTTACCCGTCGAAATTTGGGCTAAAGCGGGTAGCGTTAAATACTAGGAATATTATTCGAATAGTTTCCGGCGTTGCCGCTTCGATTGCCATTTTGGTGGCGTCAGTACATTTTATCGGCAGTTATGATGATTCGGGTAATTTAGCGCAAATTTCTAACAAACTCGGAACCGTTCAACCTGTAGGAACTTTTAAGGGAGATGACCTAACCTTCAATAGCAATAAAATATCTAATGTAGATTTTGGGAAAGTTGAATTGCCTAAAGGATTGGGGAACGTAACGGCAAAAAGGGCAACAGAGAAGTCTGTTCCTCGAAACGAGAAGGTGTTTTATTTACCGAAACAGCAAGCAAGGGTTGAAGGAGTTGCCGAAATTCAACCAACTAGAATTGTGCTGTCTGTACAAAAAATTATAAATGAGCCAACTTATAATTCTTCTTTGATTAACAAAACCAGCGGCTCAACAAAGGAATACACTTTGTCCGATTTAGCCGAAATAGGGTTGAAAAAAGTTGCGAAGGCAGCAGGTGTCGATTACGAGGTAACAAACGATTCTAAATCTACCAATAAACGGAAAATCGTTATAGAATCTAGATTGATAGCATTTTCGACAACTTATCGAAAAAAGTAACAAATCCTGTAACTTTTGTTTTGCCTAATCGTCATACGGGAAATAATTCACCGGTAATTACTGAAAATAATGTTGAATAATAAATTAATAGTTATGAAACGAACAATATTAACCATCCTGTCATTTTTAGTTGTGCTAAGCGTTGGTGCGCAAAGCGAAAATGAAACATTGCTCCGCGAGTTGGAAAATTCCGATACGCTTACCGTTGCAAAGAAAGAAAACGAAAATGTAACTAAGCCCGAAGTAGTAACCATTACTAAAAAGGTTGAAATAGTAGGAAACGACACAATTATTACGGAAACAACCGATACCGTTTTGAAAAGCGATGTTGATACAGCAGTGCTTAGGTTAGGAAAAAGGAAGATTATAATTGTTGACAACAAGGACAAAAAAACTATAGAATTTCCCAACAGGTACGACGATGACGAAGTTTTTGAATTTAGGGAAGAGCATCGTTTTAAAGGCCACTGGGCTGGTTTCGAAATGGGGGTAAACGGGTTTATGGATAACAACAATTCCCTTACCATGAGTAACGATTTAGAGTGGTTCGATTTGAAGCAAGCGCGCTCTTGGAATGTTAACATAAACTTTATGCAGTACAGCATTGGCTTTGGTACCGATAAAGCAGGTCTTGTTACCGGTTTGGGATTAGAGTTTAACGATTATCATTTTTCCAACCCAATTACCTTAAAGGTAGAAAATGGGATTACGGTGCCCGATAGTTCATATATAATTGCAGGAGCAAAAGTCGATAAATCGAAATTGAGTACTGTTAACCTTACGTTGCCAATGCTACTCGAATTCCAAATACCAACTGGAGAGCATGGACATCGTATTTATATGTCGGCTGGTGTAATCGGCGGACTCAACATAGGATCGCACACAAAGGTTAAGTATAACGATGGTAAAAAGGATAAGGATAGAGGTGATTTCAATATTGCAACCTTACGTTATGGTTTTACAGCACGTTTAGGATATCGGGGTATAAGGTTGTTTGCAAACTACTATCCGGTTGCACTGTTCGAAAAGGATAAAGGCCCTGAAGTTTATCCGTACTCAATCGGTTTGGTTTTAATTCCTTTTGACTAAGATTAGACGGTTGAATAGATTCTTAAGGCTGGAAGTTAATTCCGGCCTTTTATTTTTTATTAGTCGGCTAATGGGTATTTTTGTTTTTAGAAGTAAAAATTCATTAGCATAGATATGTATAGCAAACAATCGACAAATAAGGAAGTGGTTATTTCGACTTATAAGGCCAATATGTTAGCGCTAGGAGTGTTTGTTGTGTTGCTTTTGGTTTTAGGGTTTTTCTTTGTTTGGTTGTGGGGAGCAAAAAATCTTTTGAATGGATTACGATTCTTGCAGAACCATGTTGTTTTTATGCTGGTAGTTCTTATTGTTGGTGTTTTTTTACACGAAGGATTACACGGAATAACATGGGCTATGTTTTGCAAAGACAAATTTCGGGCGATAAGTTTTGGAATAAAATGGAAAAGTTTAACGCCATACTGTCAGTGTAACGAAACATTATCGCGTAATCAGTATTTGCTGGGCGGTGTTATGCCCGGATTGGTAACGGGAATTATTCCATTAATTGTCTCAATGTCTATTGGATTCGGATGCTTATTTTGGTTTGGTATATTTTTTACTGCGGCGGCAATAGGCGATTTTATGGTTTTGGCAAAGTTGATAAAGGTGAAACCGAATATGCTAATTTTAGATCATCCCACAGAAATTGGCTTTCTGGTTATACAGCCTCCAAAATAATTATTCATTCAATTACCTTGGCAATGTAGTCGGAAGGTAGCGTAACCATAATGGAGTGGCTTACATGGTCTATTCTAATAACCAACTTTTTCTTTCCGGCATGTTCTACCAGTTCGCCGACAATACCCATAAGTTGTCCAAATTTCACTTCAACCTTATCGCCAGGCGATAAATTTTGTTCAACGGTTTCAATTTCCAAATCCTGAACAAGCAAGTGTTTAACCTGCTCAATTTGTCTGGGAGGAATTGCTACGGCCTTTCCTTCGAAAGTGATATACCTAACAATCCCTATTGTATTTAAAACATCGTAATATTCCTTAGGGCTAATACAAACAAATATATAAGAACGAAACAGCGGTTCTTCCACCATTTTCTTTCTGTCGCTCCATTGCTTTATTTTTTTTTGAAGAGGAAGAAATGTTTCAATTCCTTTTTCTTGTAAACGTTGGTAAACCTTTTTCTCGTTTCTTGGTTTAGTATAAACAGCATACCAAGTTTTCCCCGTTTCTGTTGTATAGACCATACTTCCCTTTTTTGCAAAAGTAGTCAAAACAGCAAATCGGCAAAACTTAAAACGACAGTACGACTTTAATTAATTAAAATATAGCGTTTTGTGTGTTGTTTGTTGCTTCGGGTTTTCGATAAATAGTTTATATTTGTATAAAATAGAGTGATGATTAAAAAAAATCGTGTTCTAGATTTTATGTGGAAGAACAATTTCGTCCACTCTGTTTTTATTTTTTTAAAGGATAATCCCAATATTGAATTTTCGGAAGCAGCTATTATAAATAATTTAGGAGTTTCCATAGAAAAAATATTATCGCATTTTAATGCCATTGAGGATTTACAGACCGATTTGATAGAAACATTTTCGGCCGATTGCAAAAATTTTGTAAAAGATGCCGTTAAAAAAGCCGAACCGGGACTTGATGCTTTGAAAGAAGCAATACTAGCATACGCAATATTCTTTTTTGAGCATCCTAATGTTTTTAAGTTAATGTTTTTATCTGGCTCAAAGTTTAAGGATAGCATTTCGCCAAGCGCTTTGTTGGATGAGTTGACAAAACCATACTGGAATCAGTTAGTTTTTCAGGAGTTACTTTCGGAAATTGGGGTACAAAAAGCGGCCGGATTAATTAAATTTCAAATTTCAGGCTTATTGCTTCATGCCATAAACTTTGGTTTTGTTACTGATAAAGTTGATTTTATTTCGATTGTCAACAGACAAATAAACGAGATAATTGCAGTAAAACAGCATGTCAAGGCTGTTAAAACGTATGAAGAACGTTTATTGCACAATATTTTTACCGGAGAAGAAAATATTCGTTTTTTTATTCATTATACCAAGCGTGGCGAGATTGCCCAAAAAATTTTATCTGAAGGATTTTTATATACCGAATCTTTTCATAATTCGGCCGAGGAGGTTACAAACGATAAACTCGATTTGGCTTACAAGCATAGCATGTTTAAGTTGTATGGTTCGTACGTGGTGGTAATTGGCATTGCAGATGATATTCTTAAAAAGTTCACCGAGATTATTCGGGAAAAGAATATTGATGCTTACGTAGAAAATATTCTTACAGAGACTAAACCATGTTATGACGAAGAAGAGGAGGAAGCAAAGTACCTGTTGCCAAAACAGTACATAAAAGGTTTTTTTAATTATGAATCTGGAAATTTCACTTCGAATTCAGATTATAATCCGGAGTATGAATCGCTAGTTTACGTTGAGAACGTAAATAATTTTGGAAAATAAGTATTGAAAAGAAAAACCGCCATCAAGGCGGTTTTTTTACTTCGAAAACTTTTTTATTCAAAAAGAAAGTCTAAATCGTCGCCGGGGTAAACCTCTTTTGGAGCCATTCCTTTTTTAAATATTCTGGCCGGCTTAGAGCCCAATAGCGAAAAGGCTGTATTCTCAAGGAGAATACTTGAACCTTCGCGAAGCCCAACTACATAGACGTATGGATCCATTTCGATAAACTCCATTATTCTATCTTCGCGAGTTTCGCCGGCGTGTCCTTCGGGATGAGAATCTAAAAAATGTGGATTTATTTGAAAACGGACCAAACTAAATGCTCCAAAGTTATCGGGTTCGGTAATCGGCATATCGTTGGTTGTGCTAATGGTTGGACAAGCAACGTTGGAACCTGCGCTCCAGCCAATATAAGGAGTTCCTCCTAAAACTTTATTTCGTACAACTTCAATAAGATCGTGTTGCTGTATGGTTTTAATTAATTTAAATGTATTTCCCCCTCCCACAACAATTGCTTCAGCTTCCTGTACCGCTACCTTGGTGTTCCGGTAATGGTGAATGGAATCAACTTCAACGCCAAACTCGCTAAAACGTTCCTGCACTTTTTTTTCATATTCGTCGTAACTAAAGGTTACTGCTGCCCAAGGGAAGAAAAGAACTTTTTTAATATCGCCTAAAAACCTTTTAATTTCTGATTTTGGATGTTCAAGGTATGCTTCTCCGGCATTCGTTGAATTGCTAATTAAGAGTAATTTCATGTTTTGGTATTCTTTTTCTCAAAATTAAAAAACAATATCGAATTTTAAACTATTAGCGATAAAATAATGGAATCGGCATCTAACTCTAAGGATGTTAGAAAGTTTTGGGCGACATCAAGTTGTTCCGTAAATTCAATTAAATCTAAACTTTTAACAACTTTCCGCAATTCGCTTATTCCGCCTTTTTGTTCGTTGCTTACGGTTGAAAACAGGTAAACAATGTCATCCTTATGAAGATTCGACCACGTACAGTCATCAACATAAAGGAATACTCCATGTTGCCGTAATGCAAAGTTCCCGTTTGTGAGGTTAAGTATTTTTTTGTCGTTTATTACAAAGGGTAGTATTTCGTAATCTGTTTGAGCATAATCGAGGGTAAGCGGGTCTGCTTTTAGTTGTTCATCAACATATTCCTTTATTTTCTCAATTTCGTTAGGATTTTCGTGCAAAAAATTTTGAATATGATTGTAAATACAAAAATTTAATACTTGTTGACGAATGTGTTTCTTTTTAGTGAGAATAGCATAGGCAATTTGGTATGCCCCTTTGCGGAAATAGTAAAATTCAAAAGATGTATTTCCTTCTTTAGGAATTAGTTGCCAAGTGTTGCTGAAAAAATTATTAACGGTAGGGTCTTGTGAAACGATTTCGAGGTTGGCGCAAGAGGTTTGAATACGGTTAAGAATGCTTTCTTTAATAAGTTGATGTTGGGTTACCAACCGTTTTTTTGAAATAACCTGCGTTACCAAAAAAACAAGCATTATCAAGAGAATTGCGGAGAAGCCTATGGTTAAGAATAAAATTAACTTTTGGTTGTGAGCTTTTTGCTTTATGCTGGCAATTTGGTTTTCTAATTTATCGCGTTCGTACTGGGCCTGTAAAGATTCTACTTTTTCTAGCGTTTCAATGTTTAGTAATGAATCCTTAATGCTTATGTAATTGTTTAAACTTTCAAAAGCTTGTCTATAATTTCCTTGCGATTGATAAGCATTTGAAAGTACTTTGTATATATCCCGTCGAGTATCTGCTATACCTATTTTTTGCGCTATTTCGAGTGCCTGTTGTAAGGTGTTTATTGCTTCACTTTTCCGGTTCAACTTGATATAAACATCACCAATGTTTCGCATTGTATTGGCTATGCGTACAGGACTTTGTAGTTCCTTAAAAATATTGAGAGCGGAAAGATGGTACAACAGGGCATGGTCGTACTGCCCCTTTTTATAAAAAAGTGACCCAATATTATCTCTAATTATTGCCACACCGATTTTTAAGCCGATGGAATCGTAAATTTTTAGCGATTCCATAAAGTATTCCAGTGCATCGTCGTAACGTTTAAGTTCCATGTATGCACTGGCAATATTGTTCGAAGCTCCTGCAACGGAACGGACATGTCCTAATTTTTTATTTACGTTGTAGTATTGTACAAAGTAATCTATGGCTTTGGGGTAGTCCTCTCGGTAGTAGTATATTTGTCCAATATTATTGGAAACCATTGATGTTCCTTCAACATCCGAAACTTCGTTGTAAATGTTAAGGGCATTAAAGTAGTCCTGTAACGCTTTATCGTATAAGCCCCAATTTCTATGAATTAACCCGATGTCGTTATAAACTCCGGCAAGCAACGATTTTTTGTTTAAGTATGAATATATATCCGCTGCATTTTGTAAATTTTGAAGGGCTTGGTTCATTTCACCCATTTTCATGTAAGTAAAACCAACTTGGTGATAGGCATCTGCGGCTTGCTCACGAAGTCCTTCCTTGTCGGCTAAACTTAAAGCCTGTTTCCAGTACTCCAGACTTTTATTATAGTTGCTGTCGGCATAAGCAATAGCAATTTTCGAAAGAGTGCTATACCGGACGGTATCCTGTTTTTCGAATTTCAAAGTTTGGATAAGGCTATCCAACTTGTTGCTTTCAGCAAAGGAAATAACAGGTAGAAAAATGCTTAGATAAATGGCAAATATTGAAATACGTTTTGTCATGAAAAGCAGTTTGACGCAATTTAGACAAAATGCGTTTTATTTCAAATAATTGATTGAGTATTATGAATGGAAAGAAATGTCAGGAATAGAGTTGTATATTAAACAAAGAGGGGCAAATGAAATGCTCCCTCTTTGTTTTAATTACTGTTTTATAAATTTAACAATAGCAACCTCTCCATTGTTGAAGGTTATTCTAATTAAATACATTCCTTGAGAGAGATATTCAATGTTAATAGGAATTTCATTGTAACTTCCTTTCGAAGATAGTATAGAGGAACCCATTGTATTTACTATTTCAATTTGTTCCATTAAACTATCGGATGAAATGTAAATAAGGCTGGAGGCCGGGTTCGGGTAGAGTTTAACTTTTCCCTTGGAAGTAGTCGGTGTGTCTGTTGGCGTTAACGTTACTGGTTCTGTTTTATTACTATCAACATTAAGCGTTCCGTTATATGTTTCGTAGCCCGTTTTAAATATGGAGTACAGTTGATCGGATTTTGGTAAGACAAAATCGATTTCGGCAATTCCGTGATTATCCGTTCGAACATCCGAATAGCCGTCCATGGAGATAGTTGCAGCCTCAATGGGAGAATCGTTCGATTGTACAACAAAAGTAATGGTATAGGTTAGTTCATTAAGGGTATCGTTAACTGTAACGCCCTGATTGTCTATTTCAAAAGACGCAGAGTTTATTGAGGTATAGCCATCTTTGCTGACATCATACAGGTAATTTCCGGAAGGAAGTTGTGCAAATGCTTGCCCGTTGCTGTTAGTAATCAATTCTAATAAAGGATTATTGTCAGAATAGAGTGTAATATTTACATTGCTAGCTGCTGTTACATTACCTAGATTGTTGAAAAAAATATTGAAAGTCAGATCGAATAACTCCTGGTTGTTTTGCAATATGATGGTGTCTTCCGAGTTCACGGTAGGGTTAATCCATTTGTAATTCGACTCGTAATTGCTTTTTGTAGCAGAAGCTAAGTAAACGTCTGGAGAAAAACCAAATATTGCTTTTCCGTTTAAGTCGGTTAGTTTGGTAGAATCTTCTATGGTAACGGATGCGCCAATTATTGCATTTTTGTTTGTATCGGTTACAACTACTGTTATTGCCGGAATTAATGATGCAGTTAGCGATTCATCTTCGTCAGAAATAGATATGTTTTTGGAGTAGTTAGAATAGCCGTTTTTTCCTATCGTTATGGTGTAATCACCATTAGGTAATGCTATTTCGCATGTTCCGTCTGTTTTTGTATAGTAGGCGTTTTCGTTAACTGTAACCAGCGCTTTTTCTATTGGCGAAGAGGTTATCCCGTTTATTACGGAGACGTTTATTGTATAAAGTTCTTCCAAGTTTACATCGAAGGATAAATCTTGCCCATCAACAGTAACGGTTCCCGAACTAGAATTGTAGTTTTCTGCCGTTACCGAGTAGTTGAATGTTCCATTTGGTAATTCAAAATAAGCATTGCCTGATGCATCAGTTATTTGTGGCAAATTATTTACAGTAACAACAGCGTTGGCAACAGGATTTTCCTTTCCAAGAATTGTAGCCGTTACATTATACTTGGTAACAGTTCCCACGGCATTTAATTTTGCCTTCCAACCCTGTTGAACAACTGCTCCGTCGGAGTGAAATAGAAAAGTTAATTCCCCGTTAGTTGATGTAGATGTGTATTCGTCCGGCAGCGTGCTCCCACAATATTTACCTATTAATGTGCTTTGGGTATTTGGCCCGTCGAAAATTTCAAAGTAATCGTAGCTGCAATTGGTGTAAGATTCAACGTTAAACGTTTCAAATTTGATGTTAACTTTTTGTTCCGAATATTTTGGCGATACGGTTAACGTATAGTTCTCATTGTTGGTATATTCATAAGCAGCGCCGCCTGTATCGTAGAACCAGCAACTATCTATCGAAGCCGTTCCGTTAAACATATTAATACTTTGAATTGATGCCGTTGTGAAGTTCCATGTATCACAAGCATTTTCGCAATAGCCTAAAAAGTTGCCGGGAATTATTTTCCAGTAATATTTTGTATCTGTTTCCAAATTTAATGTAATAGATGTTGAATTAACAGTTCCAACATATCCAAGTGCGTTAGCAGTTTTGCCAATATAAATTTTATAGAATTGAGCGTTTGTAGAAGGATTCCAGCTTAAGGTATAGTCTTGTACATTGGTTTCGTTATCGGCAGGTGTTGGGTTGGTTACACATTCAGGTACCTGTGATGGCTCTATGCATTTAATTTGAGCGACCCATCCTTTGTATGTAATAGATTCGTCGGAAGTAAA
This sequence comes from Bacteroidales bacterium, assembly GCA_020636845.1. Classification (GTDB taxonomy): domain Bacteria; phylum Bacteroidota; class Bacteroidia; order Bacteroidales; family Tenuifilaceae; genus JACJXD01. Next base: position 30,991 of record JACJXD010000002.1, read on the forward strand.
ACGGAAAGTTATGGAATTACCGCTCGAATAAATAGTATCTGTTATAGACAATCCTGTAAAAGGACTACCCTCTATTTGGGTTGCGCTATTGGAATCTCCATCGTAAATGTAGAGCATGTCGTAACCATCTTCAATGCTAAATTCAGTGAAAACAACTTGTAGTTTTGCATTAGCGGATGTTGATGTTATGGTATAAGTGTAATCTTCGTTTGAAGAATAAGCGTCAGATTCACCACCCGAATCGGTAAAAAGAATATCACAACCGGTTGTCGATCCATCTTCCATTTTGATTATGGTGGACGGTTTTAGGCTTATTTCGTTGATAAAAGAACCATTTACTTGACTGTTAATGGAGGAGCTAACTTTGGTAATTAAAGGTAATGCTTCGTATGTTTCAGGATATTTTGGACTTATATCTAATCGGCATCGGTAAGTATAACTTTCGCCTACTCGCAAAAGGGTATTGTCCAAAGAATCAAATTGAAGTATAACTAAATTTGATAGCGAATCTGGTATCGAAAAAATTGCCGATAAATCGCTAATGTCTGCATGGCCTGTATTTTGGATATAAACATTTGCGTAGAAAGATTCTCCTCTTGAAGCATTCCCATCGTTATTACCTAAAATAGCGTCATCAACAGTAAGTTGGTTAACCTCAATTTTAGGCGCATTAATAACAACTTTTGCTTTGGCATCCCAGGTTCCTTCGTTGCTGATAAAAGTAACCGGTATATACTGTATGGTTTCGTCGGGTGCATTTTGTTTTACTGAAAAAGTAAAAGCATTTTCGATTGATATTGTGTTGTTGCCTTCGGCATTCGAAAGCGTTCCAATATAAACCGAGTCGGAACTACTTAATGATAAATAGTTATAATCGCTATTTACTTTCATGTACAAGTCGGTGGCTTGGTTGTTTCCCATGTTTTTAAGGGAAAAATTTAACGAAATGGTTTCGCCAACATCCGCAGCCCCATTTTTATTACCTAGAGAATCGGATAGAGTTTGAGTTTCAAGAGAAATGTAGGGGCCGTCAACTACAACAGCCTGAATGGTATCGATATACGGAATGGTTTGTGGACGAGTAACGGTAATGATAAGTTTTCCTGGACTGTCGATAACCTGCAATGGTATATCCTGTTCTTCGTTGGCAGTATAAAACGCTGTTCCTAAAATAGCCGTATCACGGGTGATTGACACCAGTGAATTGTCTAATGCAGTTACCTTAATACTGGACGATCCTACAGGAACAATACTTGGGTGTATAACACTATTACTTTGAGCTTCTTTAAAATAAGGCATTAAAGAGGGATCGCCAAGAATATTGTAAGCTTCCCAATAGTATGTAGGATTTATTTGTTGAGGATAACCGTTAATTTCGGCTTGGGTAACGGCCAAGTCCCCACAAAACATCATGGCTCCGGTTGTAACATATTCACTTCCAAATGGAGCGTCGTAAGCACCCGTTGTCGATTCTTCGTAAGTTGGTACATATCCGTTATTATCTCCTTCCATGGGAAATGCTCCCACAGCCCAATACATATCCTCTTTCCAGTAGCTACTTGGCGAAGAGCCTATGTATGTTACAGCACCTCCGTTTTCCTTTCTTAGCCATGCTTCACCAATCGATTCGGAATATCCGAAATTTCCCGAAAGGCAACAGTTTGCTATTACAAGGGGATATTGCATTTGATTGGTGAAACTATTAACCTGTGTTATCGATAATGATGGATCTCCCCATGAGGTCTCGCTACAATGGGCCGTGTAGTTTATGAATCCAACGGTTATTTTATCAGAATTATAGCATCCGGTATATCCCGATTGAACATCAGGATTATTAGCATCGCTGCTGACTCCATACTCGTTTACCGTGGTAAAACCGTTGGTCGCATTAAAATGATATGCCGTTGCGTATTTAATGGTTGGTTCGGCAATTGCCGGGTTCCATGTAGCATCGTTACCAGCAATAAGCGTTACGTTGTTTAAACGGGTTGGGTCGTTAAAGTCGTAATTTTCGTACGAAATAATTTTATCGATGATGTGTGATAGTTCTGCCGCAGTTGTTGCCGATAATCGTCCATAGTACATTTCGGGAAAAATATCTCCATCAACGCTGGCGTAATACAAGTCGGTTAGTTTTCCCGATTCTGTTCCGGTTGCAGAGGCTGCCAGTTGTTCTACATCGCCAACAAGAAGGAGAAAGGTTGGCGCAGGATTTTCTACTGTTGCACTATTGTAAACCTGCTGAATGTAGGTTTTTATTTCGCTGGCTGTAGTACCAATTTCATCGGTGTATTTTACTGTGACATCGAATCCTTTTTGAGTTTTCCAGGCAACGAATCGTTTTAGGGTGTCTTCAAAAATTCGGTTGCTAATAATTAGCATTTTTACAGGATACTTGGTTAGTTCTGGGTGGTCGTCGTACGCACTACCGCCTGCATTAAGCATTGTTTTTGTTAAGACATCAAAATATGGTGAATATGTGCCGCCAAGGTCTGAAAGTGATTTTGCTCCGCCTTCAACGGAAATTTCTACGTCGATATCATTATATATTTTCAGGGAAGCATTTCCCGGATTATAATCGACTGGAGAAATTACCAATCGGGCAATGGTGTATTGCCTTAAGTTGCCTAAAACTTCAATTTTAGCAATAGGTTCTTGGTTATATATGGTACGCTTGTAAGCACCCGATTTTATTTGAAAAGGAGTGTTTAAGGTGTCTTCGCTTTTGGATACAGATGGCTGTACGGGAATAATCGGGTTTAGTATGCCTTCTTTGCTTAACGATATTTCTTTTTGATTGTATCCTTTTACTTTTATTGATACCGATGCTCCAAGAGGTAATTTAACCAACTTTTTTAATGCAGGAAGTTGAGGTTCACCGACTTTTCCAATTGTGTTTGCTTTGCTAAACCATATTTCGGTGAATTCTTCGCCGGTTTTTACCTTGCGAGTTTGGTATTTTAATTCGTCAATGGAAAACTTTAAGTTGATTTTTCCTGATTGTTTCGAAACTACGTTATAAGGAATATTATTTGTTATAACGTTTTTTTCTCCCTTAAGCAGAATTGCATGAGGTTGTGCCTCTATGTTAAGGTAAGCAAAAATACCCGCAAGTAAAAGTAAAATGTGCTTTTGAAACATAAAAAAAGAATTAGATTATTAAAAAGTAATAAACAAATAATGAATGCAATTTAATATGAATAATCGATTAAAAGGCAGAATAATAAATTTGTTCGACAAAGATAATCATAACAAACAGTAACGTTTAACTATAACGTAGCAAAGTAATAAAACGTTTTTTAGTGGCCTATTGTTTCGATGTATGGATCTAAATGGTATGAACTTGCTTGAAATCTACACAACTATAAGAGATTCTACAATTGCATCGCTTATGAAATAGTATTGGGGAGGAATTAACAGCACGTCTTCGTCGATATAAAGCATTTTGCCGTCGATTAAAAACGGGCGAGAATCGTTTAGTAGTTTTTGTGCATAACTTTTACCAATGTTTTTCGAAATGTTTTTTATGCTTATACCCCATTTTGTGCGGAGGTTGGTAACTAATAGTTCATTAAAACGAATTTGTTTGCTAATAACTTCTTGTTCTGTGGCGGGCTGGTTACTTTTTATTCCACTTGCCCAAGTATCAAGCGAAGGAGGATTCCACTCGCGTACTTTTCCGTTGAACGAGTGTGCTGCGGGACCAACTCCTAGATATTCCTTACCTAGCCAGTATGCGCTGTTGTGCTTCGAAATGTAACCCGGTAATGCGAAGTTGGAAACCTCGTAGTGTTCGAATCCTGCTTCGGCAGTAAGTTTCCTTAATAGTTCATACTGCAACACGCTTATTTCCTCTGAAACTTCTGATAATTTCCCAGTTTTAACTTTTCTGGTTATTGGCGTTCCCTGTTCATAGGTTAAGTGGTAGCACGAAAGATGCTGAACACCCATTGTAAATGCTTTTTGGAGGTTTTCGATCCACGACTTTTCCGTTGAGTTTGGTATGCCGTATATTAAATCGATGCTAATATTGTTAAATCCAGCGCCTTGAGAGGAGCGAATTGCATTAATCGACGAATTAACATTATGTCTTCGCCCAAGAGTTTTCAACTCTTCATCGTTAAATGATTGTATTCCGATGCTTAACCGGTTTACACCAACATCGGAAATCTGTTTTAACGTTTCTATAGTTAAGTCATCAGGATTTGCTTCAAGGGTTATTTCGGGGTTTGCAATAACATTAAATTCTTTTTGAATAGCGTTAATAATGTGTTCGATATGCTTTGGTTTCAAAATGGAAGGTGTGCCACCCCCAAAGTAAATGGTTTCGACGGTATGATCGGAAAGAAAAGCCTTGCGGAGTTTAATTTCTTTGGCAATGAGTTCTGGGAAGTTGTCGGTATAAAACCGTTTTCCTATAGAGTAAAAATCACAGTATCCGCATTTGGTATGACAAAAGGGAATGTGTATGTAAATGCCCGACATTACGTTTTGTTTAAGACGTTAAAGTTTATCAAAAGCTTAGAAACTAATTGTCTTGAAAAAGTAAAAAGCCATTATCTTTGCAAAGATATTTTAAATGGGCAAAACCTTATAAACTTTCATCATGCAAAACTTTACAATAGCAATTGCATCGGATCATGCAGGGTTTCAGGTTAAAGAGGCGTTAAAACATTACCTCGAGGAACAAGGTTACAAGGTCTGGGATTTTGGCACGCATAGTTCGAACAGTGTGGATTATCCCGATTACGTTCACCCGTTGGCCGAATCAATAGAAAATGGTACGCATCGGTTGGGTTTTGTTCTTTGTGGTAGCGGAAATGGAGTTGCTATTACAGCCAATAAACATCAGGGAATAAGGGCTGCATTATGCTGGATTCCCGAAATAGCCACATTAGCAAGGCAACATAACGACGCTAACGTGTGTGCTATACCTGCTCGTTTTGTAAGCGTTGACGAGGCTATTAAAATTGCCAAAGCTTTTTTAGATGCAGAATTTGAAGGCGGAAGACATGCTCGTCGTGTTGAAAAGATTCCAGTAAAGTAACGAACGTACGAATTTTCAATTTGAATAACATCAACTTAATTTAGTGTTAAAGATGGATCAGAATAAAACAATTTCCTCGTTTATCGAGAACAATTACCGCCATTTTAACTCGGCCACACTTGTGGATGCAGCTAAAGCATACAAAGAACATATCGAAAGCGGCAAAAAAATGATGATTACCCTTGCAGGAGCTATGAGTACAGCTGAACTTGGTATTAGTTTAGCCGAAATGATTAGACAGGACAAGGTGCAGATTATTTCGTGTACTGGTGCAAATTTGGAAGAAGACCTTATGAATTTGGTTGCACACAGCCATTATAAAAGAGTTCCTAATTACCGCGACCTTACTCCTCAACAGGAATGGGATTTACTTCAAAGCGGCTATAACCGTGTTACCGATACTTGTATTCCCGAAGACGAAGCTTTTCGTAGGTTACAATCGCATTTGTTTAAAATTTGGAAAGATGCACAGGATAAGGGCGAACGTTACTTCCCTCACGAATACATGTATAAGCTAATTAGAAGTGGCGTGCTGGAACAGTATTTCGAGATTGATCCGAAAAATTCGTGGATGCTTGCCGCTGCCGAAAAGAACCTGCCAATTGTAGTTCCGGGTTGGGAAGATTCCACCATGGGAAATATTTTTGCATCGTATTGTATTACTGGTGAGTTAAAACCTTCAACGGTTAAAACCGGAGTTGAGTATATGATGTTTCTTGCCGATTGGTACACACACAACTCAGGAAAAGAAGGTCTCGGATTTTTCCAGGTTGGCGGTGGTATTGCCGGCGATTTTCCAATTTGCGTAGTGCCAATGCTTCATCAGGATTTGGAACGGAAGAATATTCCTTTCTGGAGTTACTTCTGCCAAATTAGCGATTCTATTACCAGTTTTGGTTCGTATTCTGGTGCAGTTCCTAACGAAAAAATTACCTGGGGTAAACTTTATGTTGATACGCCCAAGTTTATTGTAGAGTCGGATGCTACTATTGTTGCACCATTAATGTTTGCTTATATTTTAGGATGGTAAAGTAGTTGTAATAATCATAAAAAAGCCGTTAATATTTTATTAGCGGCTTTTTGTTTTGTGAAAGTTTATAACCAAGTAATTGAATACTCGTCGAATTCGCTGCCTTTTCCGGCTTCTTTTATTAAGTTAACCTGAATGCCAAATACTTTTGATTTCCGGATGAGCGCATCAAGCATACCAAGTTGAATGGACGTGTTAAAAATTTGCGTTTTCCGCATGGTGATAGATTTTTCGGTGTGTTCAATAACCTCCCAACCTCTTTTCTTGGGATCCTGAACTCCCTTTTGTGCCGTTAGAATAAGCGCTTTCATAATATCGAACGGAGAACTATCAACTGTAATCATTTTATTTTCGATCATCATTTGGTAGGTGGACTCTCCAATGTTTCTTCCAATTTTAATTAGGTTGAACTTTCCCAATTTTTGTTCAATCCAATTGCACATATCTACGTAAACCTTTATTGGCACTTTATTGTTGGGTTTCGATAAGTCTATACCCTTGGCAAGTTCAAATAACTCCCAGTAATCCTGTTTTTTGTCCTGATAATTTTTAAGAATATCAGTAATAGCCCAGGCGTAAAGCGTTACATTCTCTGATGAATTATCCATATTTTAGGTTTTAAATCATTTTTAATTATACGATATTTTATTTGGTAAGATTACCCAAATTTAAAAATGAATTTCCATGCTTCAATAATGTTTTCTATTTGTACCATAAAAAATGGTAAAAACAGATATAATATTAAATAAGATTAGAGTAATAGTTGATTTTTTTGACAAAAAAACTTTGTTTATTCTTTTGTCAATTTTTTAAAATTCTATTTTATTATTATATGTTTTAGGCATGTTTAAGCGCTAACCTTGTTTATATAAAATACCTATCTGTGTACGCCTGAGTATTTTTTTCCAATCAGAATATATCAACAAATAATCATACCTTTACATCCTAAACAGTTACAGTAACAATGGTAAAAATTGGAGAATACAACACCCTGCTCGTAAAAAAGCAAGTTTCCTTCGGAATATATCTTGATGGTGAGGAACTTGGCGAAATTCTTATGCCAAGCAAATACGTCCCGGAGAATTGTAATGTTGACGACACTGTTGAAGCGTTTATATATCTTGATTCCGAAGATAGGCTTATTGCTACAACCGAAAAACCTTATGCAACGGTTGGAGAGTTTGCTTTTCTCGAAGCAGTGTCGGTTACACGTATGGGTGCATTTTTGGATTGGGGATTGCTAAAAGACCTTTTTGTCCCTTTTCGTGAACAGAAACAGGATATGGTGGTTGGCAAAAGTTACCTAGTGTTTATTTATTTAGATACCGATTCGAATCGTATTGTTGCATCGGCAAAAATAGATAAGTTCCTAAACAATACTATTCCCGATTACGCCGAAGGGCAAGAGGTGGATTTAATTATCATTAATGAATCCGACCTCGGATTCAACGCAATTATTAATCAACAACATACTGGTGTTCTGTATAAAAACGAAGTTTTTCAACCGCTTGCTAAGGGTGATAGGCTTAAAGGTTACGTAAAAAAGATTCGAGAAGATGAAAAGATAGACCTGATGCTTCAAAAACCTGGCTATGCCAAGGTTGATGCCGTATCGCAAAGCATTCTGGACATTCTAAAGCAAAATGGAGGATTTATTGCCGTAACGGACAAAAGTGACCCCGAAGACATTTACAACCTCTTCCGGATAAGTAAAAAGACTTTTAAAAAGGCAATTGGCGGACTGTATAAAGACAGAATAATAGACATTGAGGATAAAGGAATTCGGTTAGCCGAGTAGCCTAAACAGCGGGGGTTTTAACTCCTTTGAAATAGTCATAAACAGTTTCGATAAAGCCCCATCCAAAATCGGGAAGAGTAGCCTCCGTTGCCATAATTATTATAACATCGTGTTTTGCTATTTCATCTTTTATGCTAACCCGACTGGTTTCTGCAGGAGTTTGAAAGTTGTCGGAATAAATTTGCTTGTTGTAAAACCAGAATTGGCTATTGCTAAAAGCATTCGATATGCCGAAGTTGAACATTCCCCAGTAAAAGCTGTCGGAAATAACCAAAACCGATGGTTTTACTTTCCCGGAATCTGATTGAAGTTGAACATGCGGGTATGCCATATCAAACGATTTGAGCCGAAACAAAATATTCATGCCGGCTGCAATGTCGTAATCGGTTCCTTTAGGCTGTTCAACGTCAATTTTATTCCAATACAAGTTAGGCATATCAATGTTTCGAGTTTTTTCAATAAACCGAATTATGGAATCGGCGGCCAGACACATGCCGTAGCAACTCCAATGAATGCCATATTGTGGGTATAACGGATATTCAGACTTGTACTTGTTTTCTACGAAATACTTATTAAAATCGATATAGGAAATGCCCAGCTGTTTTGCCAATGCTGTGTGAATTTCGTAATTCGTCTCCTTTTTCTGAATCCTGTATTTGTCCGGAAAAAATTCAGGGTAAAAAGAGCCCTTGCCTGCTGCAAAAATCAGAATTATATTTTTATTGAGTTTGGCCAGTGTATCCTGAATAAACTTTACTCGTTGCATCCTGTGGCTAATACTGTCGTAACCGATAAAATCGGTGCCGTAGTATGCTTTTATGTAGTTTTCTTCGAAAAGAAAATTTTCTTTTCCTACAATTACCCCATTTGCTCTAGCCTCATTAAACAAGCTAAACGCAAGTTGATTGTTAAGCCGAATAAACAAGCTTCTGAAGCCAAACGTCTCATTAAGATATTTTTCCTCCTGTTCCTGATAGGAATCCGAAAGCCAATCCTTAACGCTGATATATCCCTTTTCCGGTTTTGTTATGGCTCCGTTTAGCGGTGGTAGTTTAATAATGTTGAATTTAGCCTGAAACAGAGGAATAACCAAAGATGCCAGTATAATGAGAAATAGAATTCTTTTTATGTAGTTCGGTTTACTTTTCATTCACACAAAATATTGTAGTTTAATTCTTAACACTCATTGCCGAGTGGATGGAACACCCCTGTTTTTATTTGTGCTGCGTAATCTTTATTACAGAAGTCTTTCATAGTTAAAACCTGAAATATATAAACGGGTTAAACCCAAACGCAGTAATGGAACTAATGCAAAGCAACATTAACATTAACGATAAGGCACAAATGCCAACATGCTTTTTATTGCTATACGTGTTAAAGTAAACGGCATTCTGTATTTTTTGTCCTTTGTCGAAGTAAGCAAAGAAGGCAAAGAAAACAGCAATGGCTAAAAATACATAGAATTCAACGTTAAATGATAACGTATGGTTGAAATCGAAAGCAAACATGCGTTTTAAGTAAGTGAGCGCATCGGTTAGATTTTCTACTCTGAAGAACACCCAGCCGACTACTACTATAAAAAAAGTGATAATGGTGCTTAAAAGTTTTCCAATTTTGCTGTATAAATTAAGCAGAAAACTTCGCTCTAACACTAAAAACAGACCGTGATAAGCGCCCCAAATTACAAAATTCCATGAGGCTCCATGCCATAAACCCGAAGCAAGAAAAACAATCCAAAGGTTAAAATACAATCGTTTTTTTGTGGCAACCCTATTTCCTCCCAAAGGAATGTATAAGTAGTTTTTCATCCATGCGCCAAGGGTAATATGCCAACGCCGCCAGAACTCGGTAATGCTTCTCGAAATGTACGGGTTGTTAAAGTTCTCGGGAAATTTAAATCCAATCATTTTGGCTATCCCGATTGCCATGTCCGAGTACCCTGAAAAATCGAAGTAAATTTGAAAGGTATAAGCCAAAATACCTATCCATGCAGAATACGTATCAAGTCCGGTATAGTTCATCGAGAAAATAGCATCGGCCTGTTGACCTAGGTAGTTTGCAATAAGCACCTTTTTGGAAAGGCCAATTGCAAAGCGGTAAAACCCGATAAGCTTGTTGTCGATAGTTTCATTTTTGGAGCGGTCGGTAATTTGGTCGGCCAAATCGTGATAGCGCACAATGGGCCCGGCAATTAACTTGGGGAATAGGATAATATACAGCTGATAATCCCAAAAATTATCCAACGGTTTATGTACACCTCTATATACATCGACAACGTAGGTTATGGTTTCGAAGGTATAAAACGATATGCCAATTGGCAACGCCAATTTTGTCCAATGAATATTGCTATTTTCAAATACAGACAAAAGGGCATTAACATTCTCGATGAAGAAGTTCGAATACTTAAAATAAATCAGCAGCCCTAAGTTAATGGATACGGACAAAGCCAGCAGCCATTTGCGGTATATTTGCTTTTGGGTTTGCGACATCCATTTAACCACATGGAAGTCGATAAATGTTGTACCGAGAATTACAAAGATAAATTTAGGGGCACCCCAACTGTAGAAGAAAATGCTGAAAAACAGTATTACTATATTCTTGTATTTTTTATCGGCAAAGTAGTAGGTAGCCAAAAATACTGGCAGAAAGTAGAGCAAGAAAACGATGCTGCTAAAAACCATATTTCTTCGATATAGGAAACGCTAAAGTAGCTATTTATATTTAATAACAAGAGGATTCCGAGCGGCGCTATGGTATAGCATTAAGTTTAGGTTCTATTCCGTGTGAACGGAAGTGTTTCCGACCTCCTATTTAATAATTACAACCGGGAATACACTCTTTAGTTTAATAAGAGAATTGAAAAGTATGTTCCTTAATTTAATATATTAAAATATTCACAATTTCTTTTTTAATCAAACTCTTCAGTGTTGCTAAAATACTACCTTCGCGCATTAATTATGTAAGCATGAAATTCATTGTTTGCTCATTACTTCTATGTGTAACAATTATTGGTAAATCTCAATCATTTAATATTGATGGAGGTATAGGAACTGATAGTAAAAAACAAATTTTCTTATATAACTTAAATCCGGGGATAGGATACTCCTTTGCCGATAGGGGTTGAAAACAAAAAACGGAGAAATTACAAATCCGCATTAGCAGTAGTTGTTTTGGAACGAAGATTAATGCGAACTTTTCTTTAAACTGCCGATATAGTAACAGAAAATAGCCACGTCACTTTCGGTTATAAGAAAATCATCCTCTACCGAATCGTACTCATATTTATCAGCAACAACATCTATTGTGATTTCATATTCGTTATCAGGCCTGCCTATTAAAACGGTTCCTGATTTTATAATATAGAAATGTGAGAAATCTTCCGCTTCATTAATATCTATGAAAACAAGTCCGCTAAATGTTCCGGCATGAGATGTTTCATACGTGTCAAAATTATAAGTACCTGACTGCAAGTCGTCTTTTGTTGCGGTGTACATTTCTATTAAAACAAATTGAAATTTTTCCTCTCCAATTCCATTGTTTGTTGGTGAGGACTTTAAATCAATATCAAAGTTGTAAGGCGGTCCGGCAGATTCTGTATTTGTGTAAATTACACCTTCATCCATTTCGTACTCAATCCCTTTTATAGTAAGGGTTCCGGTACCCTTGCCGGTTTCAACAACATCATTATCATCCTTCGAGCATTCGGCAAATAATAAAGATGTGAAGAAAATCAAAATAATAATTTTTACCGTTTTCATTTTCTTACATTTTATTGATGGATTTGTACAAGTTATAACATAAGAAACCCTAGGTCAATAAATAGTACGACCTTTTACATTAACGGTAGTATATAAAATACTTAGTAAGTTTGTAGAACAATATTTTTATAGCAACAAGTCTTGTTTGAAGAATAAGATTTATGAGAAGAGGAATTTTGCAGTTTCCCCCTTATGTTAAGCCCATTTTCAACCAAATAAAAAAGAATTACGTACAGAATACACAGTTTTAAACAAATGGACTAGTTTTCCAATGATCTTAAAGGTTGCAGTAACTATATGTGAAATTATAATTTTACAGTATTGGGATGATGAATAGATAGCCATCTATCGTATATTTCCAATACCGTTTTAATGTCTTTAAATTTTGTGTTTTCTGGTATTTCTTGAACATACTCTTCATAAACGTTAAATTGTCGCAACAAGTCTCGAACAGTTCTTATTTGATTGCTCCTTTCAACCTTTAACGTTTTTGCAGATGTGCCAACTAAAAAATATTCATAATAGGTTGCTAAATTATTTACAGTAATAATATTTGTAGGAATGTTTAAGTGGTTTATATTTTTGTATAAATCCAAACTTCCATGGTAAATTAGCCTCAAGAATTTATATTTAGTTCTCTCTTTTGCTGAAATACTGTTATATTTCAATAAAAAACTCCTATAAATATACATACATGAATTATATTCAAAGCCATATTCTAAAATTGTATTTGGCAAAAATGTTTGGTATGATTTGTCAGAGTCGTTTTTGAATTCTATTCTATAGGATAACGATTCCAAATCAAATCCATTGAGGTATAAAGCCCCTGTGGTAGGACTAAATCTGTTCAATTTAATTTTTCCGTACACAGTATCTTGTGCTGAATTTATGATATATCCATTTAATTCTATGGCATTACAATAATTATTTATACTAATTACTTCGTATATGAGTAGCACTATTTTTAATATTCTTTGCATATTACATAAAGTAGATTTGTTTAAGGCATTTAGGTACAGAGCATATTTGATTAATTTCTTATCTATTCAATCCTTTTACGCTCATTTCAACTTCTTATTAAAAAGATTGATATGTTTTCAGGGTTTAATTAATAAAAATTTTTATTCAATTCCGTACGAACAAGTAGTAAGACTCTAAATAGAATTATCTGTAGTTAACTTATTTGTCGCTTTTACAATACTTTTCTAAATATTGCTTTGCTACAGAGTTTCCAAGTAATTGAGACTTTTTCCAATCCTCACAAGCTTCGTTAAAATGACCTTGTTTAAACAAACAGGTTCCTCTGTTTAATAAAGCATTGGGATTATTGGGGTTTAACTTTATAGTGTAATTATAGTCAAGCAATGCAGAGTCAATTTCGTTCAATTTAAAATAGCAATTTCCTCTATTCAAGTAATAAGATTTTACCAAAGGAAAATCCTCTCCGTTCTTTTTGCTATATATAATTGCATAACTATATTCTAGTATGGCTTTTTTCAATTCAGAATTCATTCTGTATATTTCACCTAAATAAAACGCTATTTCATCATCTTCAAGAAATATTCTTTTAGCTTTTTTAAGGTAAAAAATAACTTTTTCAGAATAATTATAGTCTTGCAAATAAACTTTATACAAGTATAAATACGATGGTCTGAATGTGGAATCTATTGAAATGGCTTTCTCTAAAACTGTAAATGCATCACTGATTTTGCTGTTTTTAATACAATTTATTGCCTGATTTGTTAAATTAATAGTTTCATTTCTATCATCAAGGTTTACAATATATTCTTGACAAAAAGAATTAAATTGCATTACCATAAAGCATCCGAATAAAACCCTTTTTATTTTCATAGTTAGAAATTGAATTTAATGACCCTTTTCTAAAAGGGCAATTATAAATGTATAAAAGTACATGTTTTAAACTTTTTTGGATAAAATGTTTTATAAAAAAACACAGGCCTGCATAACGTCTTTATACAGTGTAATTCTAATCCATACTGGTACTTGTTTCAAAAGCGACGCTACTAATTCTACTTGTGATGACAACGGTAAATCTTTTGTTCATAACTAAATATATTTATTTGTATGTCATCTGTAAATATTAGAGGTTGTTACAAAACCAATAAATAAAATTGTTATATAAAGGGTCATTCTTGCTTTTTTAATTTTGAAATTTTTTTCTGCTTTGTCCTTTAAGAACCAATAAATGTAAGACTCAAGCATATTTTTTAATTAATTGATGAGGTAATCAAATATTAAATTGGGATTCTTTTTCCTTCACTATTATTTGAATTCATTCCTTCGGTGTTTTAAAAAGTGTAAATGCTCTGTTCGACCTAGTAATACCAGTGTCGTAATCCTTAATAAGCAGATAGTTAACTTTTTATGACGAATCTCCTAATAGTTACCTTTTACCTGCGAAAGGATTGCAGCCGATAAAGGTGCTAATTTTATCGTTTCACCTGTAATTTTTGTGCTATCTAGTAAATTAATATACTCGTTTTTGGGAATGATGAAAGTTTGGGCAGAAGCGTCCAAATTAAATAAAACATATACACACGCATCCTTGTTGTAGCGCTTGTACGCCAACATCTTTCCTTCGGCTGTGATAAAATCTATTTTGCCGGTGGCAAGAACTGGGTTGTCGTTACGAAGGTGTATTAACTTCCTGTAAAAGTCAAACCACTCCTGGTTAAAGCCAACAGGGTCGTAAACCGCAGGACCCGCCTGTATGTTGTTCCGTGTTTCCGGCTGAAAGTTATACTCCTTCCACCACAACGGCTTTCTGCAATCGGGATCGTTTGCCCCCCACATTCCCATTTCCTCGCCATTCCATACATTTGGCGCACCAACGTTTGTAAACTGATGTATTAGGTATAGTTTAAGGCGCGAGTACGTTTCCGCGTCGGGCTTGCCGGTTTTGTATGTCGAGTCCTCGTACGGTTTGGCCATATACTTAAACTTGCCGTGGTTAAAGAAACTTGTAAGCATTCTTGGCGTGTCGTGGGTAGAGGATACGTTCATCATTGAGTAGCGAAAAGGAACTTCAACATTCTTCCATTGAAACTGTATGCTATCCACCAGTTGACGGGCATCGATACTTTGGCTGGCAAGGGAAAAGAAACTTCGTGCCGGACGATAAATGTGGTAAAACATGGCGGCATCGAATACCTCGCCATTTACAAAATAGGCTGGTGGCATAACCTTATCCATCCACCATTGTATTTCACCTACAATGTAAGCGTCGGGCTTAATATTTTTTACAAAAGTACGGTAGTCGCGCCAAAACCCTATCGGTACAAAATCGGCAACATCCAAGCGGTAGCCATCAATGCCTTTAGAGGTGTCGCCATTTGGTGCAAGCCAGCGTTTGGTTACGGCCAAAATGTGCTGCTTGGCTCCCTCGTTAATATTTCCCTCGTATGGGTGATACAGGTCTTTTTTCGAGGTTACGTCCACCTTCCTGATTTCCGGCAAGTATTCGCCATACCACCCGGCATACTTGAACTCGTTTTCAGGTGTATTAGGATTGTCGTACGAGTAAACGGTGTACCAATCCTTATATGCAGACTTTTCCTTGTTTTTAATTATATCCTTAAATGCCCAGAATTCTGTTCCCGTATGATTCCACGAGTAGTCCATAATAATTCGCATGTGCCGTTTGTGTACTTCATCTATCAATTTTAGAAATAGTTTGTCGGCGGAGGTCCATTTCCATGTTGTAGGATCGTTAGGGTTTTCGGATTCCATAATTTTATTGTCGCCAACAGGGTCGGGGCCAAAGTTTACATCTACATGATGGTAATGGCGGGCATCGTACTTATGCAACGACGGTGCATCGTTTATTGGATTTAGGTAGATTGCCGTTATTCCCAAATCGGCAAGGTAGTCCAACTTGTCTATCACACCCTGAAGGTCTCCTCCGTAACGACGACTTTGTAAGTTGTCGGCAAACGACTTTCCGTTTCCTTTAGCCCAACTGTCTGATGCATACCAATTTTGCGTCCAAGGAGTAATTGTCCATCCTTTTGGTGCATCGCCTGCAAGGACTACATACATGTTCTTCGGTTTAGGATCGTTTGTTGTATCGCCATTGTAGAACCGTTCCACAAATATTTGATACCAAACAACCTTTTTCGACCACTCCGGGGGAAGTGGAAATTTTTTATTTTGCGCTTGTAAAGAAGAAAACATAAAAATTAAGTTAACAACAGCAAATAGCCATTTTCCTTGAATCGTGCCACCATTTCTTTTCATACGTATAACCTGTTAATGTTTTGAAAGTTGCTAAAATTGAAATGCCTAATTTATCAATTCTTAGAATTGATTGAAAGTTGTTTTTTAACTTTTTTATTCGCTATTGCATTATAACAAACAAAAATTTTTGCCAAATGACAACTTACGAATTCGGCAGGGTTAGTAAAACTCTTTAGACTTGTAGGGAGCCTGTTAATCGATTGCCTCAAATGCCGGCAACACGTAATCTTCTGTTATGGTAAATGGTTGCTGCATTCCTTCGCTTGAGTTGAAGTTACCTCCGGTAAAGACTATTACTAAGTCTAAGTCTTTAATAACAATAATGTACTGACCTCCATTTCCCGAGGCATAAAAAGCATCGTATGTATTTTTCTTTGTTGTAAAACTTCGTAGCCACCATTGATACCCATACCCTTCTCCATTCCACAGGTTAAATCTTTTAACAATACTTTTTTCGACCCAATCCTTCGAAATTATCTGCGTATTTTTCCATTTTCCATTATACAAATAAATATAGCCCAACTTAGCCATATCTCGTGGAATTGTAGATCCTCCTAAAGGATTGCCAACTCCGGGCAAATTGCTGCTTTCCAATAAGTTGCTGTAATATTGGCTCACAAAACTTGAAAAATTGATATTAATGGAGTGGATAATAATATTATTCAGCATTATTGATGCGCCTGTACTATAAACCCAGGTAGAGCCGGGTTCGTATGCTACAGGCTGGGACAATACGTAATATGCCCAATTAGTATAGGGTAACTGATACATTGATGAAAGAGAGTTCCTTTCGTCACCATAAGGATAAGACCATTCGTCCCATTCAAGTCCCGAAGACATTGTTAAAACATGTTCTAGTGTAATTTTATCTTTTTGATCATTTGCCAAATAATCGTATTCGGGGAAAAAAGAAAACAATTTTGCATCTACATTAGAAATAAAACCCTTATCGATGGCTATTCCAATAAGCGCAGAACGAAACGACTTACTTGCCGATTGAACTTCGTGTGGAACATCACGAGTGAAACTAATGTATTCGCCATCGGAGTTATGCCCTGGATAGTAAGCCTCAAATACCAACTTCCCGTGATGGACTATAAGAAGGCTGTGTATTTCGGTATAAACTCTATTTTTTATGTTATCTACCGCTACAAACATATTTCTTACTGTTTTATTATTGGTATCTAACGTGGCAACCTCCCATCCATCGTTAGTTAATTCGGGTGTAGTATAGTCAATTTTGCCAGAAATCGTATCTGTTTCATCCTTTTTGCACTGAGTAAATGAGATAATTCCTAACATTAGAAAAGATAACCACTTAACCCTTAATTGAAAGTTGCACATTATTGTATTATTTATCACATTCAAGTTTTGCTATAATATAGACAATCGAAGCAGTTAATGGTTTATTTAACAGTAATTTGTATTACATGGGTCTTTCATATTATCATAAAAATATTTATATGCTAAAATTACTAAAAAGTTAATAAGTTAAAGTTTCTACATTAGAAAAGTTACAACAGAAACGGTTACCTAAAAAATATTTTCATTTTTAATTGTGCATAAAAACTAATAGCCTATTTTTGAATTCCAAAAATTGTAGATAAAATTTAAATTTTTACAGAGTTTATGCGCCAACTAATAGTTCATTACTGGAAAGAAAAAGTTCGTTCTCCTTTTTGGCAAAAAAGTATTTTTCTAAATATTTTACTCGGATTCGTTGCAATATACTTAATCCTCAACTTTATAGCATTAAGCCTTTTTGCCGATAAAATATTGCTGAATGCGTACCCAAACCAAAGTGTAATATTTTCATTTAGTAAAATATTATTCTACTATTTTTTATTAGATATAGTATTCCGTTTTTTTATGCAGCAACTGCCGGTAATTTCCATTCAACCGTACCTTACACTCCCTATAAGAAAAAGAACGTTGCTCCATTTTCCGCTTATAAGAAGTGTGTTCAGCTTTTTCAACCTTTTGGGGTTGGTACTTATTATTCCCTTTTTTATAAAAGTGATTGCTTCTACGGAAACGGTAAGTTATAGCCTATGTTGGCTGATAACAGTAATTTCGCTAATATTCATAAACAACTTTATAAATTTTTTCCTTAAGAAGTCCTTTAGTAAAAAACCATTGGTAGTTATTGTACTCGTAGCACTAATTGGTTTGCTACTATTTATGGATGTTACTGGAACTGTTTCAATATCGATAGTATTTGCCAATTTTTTGTCGAATGTTAGTCTATCGGGGTTTTGGGTGTTGGTACCTTTAGCAACGCTGTTCTTTTTCTACTACCTTGCTTACGCCCTTTTAAAAAACAACGCTTACATAGAGTCTCCTGAAAACAAGGTAAATGCGAATATTGGTAAATTCAGAACTCTTTCGAATAAAGGCGTAATTGGTAGTTTAATCGGTTCGGAATTAAAGTTGATTTTAAGGAATAAGCGTCCTAAATCGGTACTTTACTTAAGCGCATTTTTTTTGCTTTACGGTTTCATTTTTTATAATGAGTTGTATTTAGATAAGATATACATGCTCGCATTTGTGGGATTATTTGTGACCTCTGCCCTTGCAATAATTTACTATCAATACGTCTTTTCATGGGAAAGTTCCTTTTTCGACACCTTTTTAGTACAAAAAATATCGGCTAATAATTTTGTTGCATCAAAGTATTACCTGTTTGCGTTGATGTGCACGGTAAGTTATTTAATAACCTTGCCGTACGCATTTATTAATTACAAAATTGCCATTGTTAACACTGCCATGTTCCTGTTTAATGTTGGTATATCGTCCATAATTATTTTTTATTCCGGCACCTTTAGCGTTTCGTTTATCGATCTTGGAAAAAGTCAGTTTATGAACTATCAGGGAACCGGCGCACATCATTTTATAATGATGATCCCTCTTTTCGGATTGCCCCTGTTAATCATTTGGCTTTTCGATTCCTTCGGGATGAAAGACTATGGCATTTACGCTTTAGGAATAATAGGAGCATTGGCAATTATTTTTCATAAGTATTGTATAAATTTTGTAAGCCATCAACTTGTAAGGCAAAAGTATAGAATGGCCTGCGGTTTTAGAGAATAAATATTAGGTTGTATGATAGAAATTTCGAATCTTTCCAAAGTTTACGGGAAAAAGTTTTCGTTAACCATTCCTACTTTAGCCATTAACAAAAACGAGTTGGTTGGATTAGTGGGAAACAACGGGGCAGGCAAAACAACTCTGCTAAGTTTGATGCTTGACCTGATACCTGCAACGAACGGTTTTGTTAAATCGAAAGGTATGGCGGTAAGCAAATCCGAAGATTGGAAAAACTATACCGGTTCGTACCTAAACGAACGGTTCCTTATTCCATATCTTACGCCTACGGAATTTTTTGAGTTTATTGGCGGGTTGCACGGGAAAAACGCATCGGATATTGCTCTCTTCTTAAAAGAGAACGAAGCATTTTTTAAAGAAGACGCTTACGATAAAACGTACATTCGCGATCTATCGGCAGGAAATAAGAATAAGGTTGGGATTTTGGCTGCAATACTACCGAAACCCGAAATCCTTATACTGGATGAACCGTTTGCTAACCTTGACCCAAGTTCTCAACTTTGGCTAAAATCGAAATTAAAGGAATTAAATAACAATGGCGTAACAATTGTTGTTTCGAGTCACGATTTAAAGCATGTAACCGAGATTTGTTCCAGAATATTAATTCTGGATAACGGGAAACTTGTTAAAGATATTCCTACAAACAGCAATAGTTTGAAGGAGTTAGAAAATTATTTCAACGTGAGTTCCATTTAAGGTAACATTGCCTTCGGCAAATTTGATACATCAAATTAATCGTTGAGCCGGATTTTAAATCCGGCTTTACTTGTTATTAGAATTTGTAATTCAAGGTAATAAATGATTTTGAAAATCAGGTAAAGTAACTTTAATATCAAACCAACTAATATTAAAAAACGGTGGTAAGTTTTTACCACCGTTGATGTTTATATTTGACTGTTCTAGCGTTCTATGGGTACATCCCGAAATCTTAGTGTACCTAAAAGATTTCCATTACCAATTCCATAAACTTTTATTTCGATTACGGCCATGCTTTTCGAACGGTTTATGTTATCGTCGCCATAAAAGGTAATTGTTCCTTTAATGGGTACTTTTTCTACAAGTTCCCTGTCTTTAAATGTATTTTGATAGTAAGAACTTTTAAATTCCATTCCCTGATCGTCGATAAACCTGCTTTCCATGTGGTCTATTTTGTCGTCGGCATTGTTGTTAACCACCTTAAGTGTAACCTCTACTTTATCGCCTTTATATTTAACCTCTGTCATTTCGAATTCTAGGTCGCCAATATTCTGGGCATATTTGTTCGTGTTGGGCTTTTTGTCGTTATTTTCAACATAAACAGGCTTTTCAACTACTACCTCTTTTTCTACATAAACCGGTTTCTCTACAACAACCTGCTTCTCAACTACAACGGGTTTCTCTACCACAACAACCTTAGGTTCTTCCTTAGGTTGACGTATTGGTTTGCCCAAAAGTTTATCGGTTAAAGCGCTTGATTTTACTACTTGCGTTGATGAGATGTTGGTGCTTTTTACCCCGTTAGGAACAATATACCCGGTAATTGTTATTGTTTCGCCATTGTCCTTTATTTGACCGTAGATAAAAGCCTCGGGAATTAAGCCTAAGCCGCGAAAAATATTTTCGCTTAGTTCGGAATAACTCTTAAAGTTGGTGCAGTTATCGAGATTCCAGCCATAATCTTCGGTAATGGTATTTATGGCATTTTGGTCGATTACTTCGAAGCGTTTACTGTTTTGATAATTTAATACCAATTCATCTTGAATATACGCATTAAACGGCGTTAACTTATTGTTGTTAGTTCTAAATTGAAGAATGGCAATCTTTACTTTCGAACTGCCCGAATGCTTTGCTAACAAATCGTTTGCAATTGCACCAATGCTTTGCTTGAGTGCATCTTCTTCCTCTCCGGCATAACTTGTAAAGGACAGAACCAGAGCACATAAAACGATGGCAATTTTATACTTCATATCTTTTTGATTTAGTATGTACTAGAACGATAATTATCAAAGTTACTAAAATTTAAAAACAAATACTTTGTGCTACACACAAATACTGTGCCTGTTTGCTTGAAAATGGTAAATACTATCAAAACGGAAGTTATATCGAATATATTTTCGAAAGGCAAATACGATAACGATTAGTTAACTCCTGCCTGCTTTCGTTTTTCTTTTAAATCCTGGTCCCAATAGCATCCACATCCATTTGTACGAGGAACGTTGACCTTCTTTTTCTTCTCCTCGGTACAACCAAAAAACAAGTTAAGTCCAAAGCGAAGGTTAGCGTTGCGTGCTTTTTCGGGGAAGAAAGCGACCATGAAATTATCGGTGGTTGTGTAAAACTGGAATTTTTCACCTCCCCAGCCAACTCCAAAACCAATATTCATAAACGAACCATTCATTGCCGAATAGGTAAGCGCTAACGATCCTCCTTTTACTCCAAAAACTGTGGCCGAAAGCGTTGCTCCAACAACAGGCCTTCCGGGATACCATTCTGCACGAATAAGACCTCCAACATTAATTTGCGGATGAACCGGGTACGTTGCTCCAAAGTAAACTTTCGGATTTAAAAAAGTTAAGTAACCTTTTTTGTTATATGAAAACTTTACCTGATTGCTTATAGAATCGCCCAGTTCCGAAATGTAATCGGAAGGATTATTAATGTCATCAGTAGTGGCGCCCCTGTAAACAAAATGTCCGCTGTTTACAAACCGGGTTGTGTTTTTATGCCACCAAATAAAACCAAGGTCAAGAATACTGCCACTATAGGTAATTTTCCCTTTCTCCTTAATAAATCCAAAATCGAAAGCCAGTCCTTGGTTGCCAAAATTCATAAAGAAACTTAACGGTGAAAATCCGCTTAAACTTATGTTGTTAACATTTCCCTGAGCATCGGTTGAAACGGATAGCGGATACGTAGTGTTAACTTCAGGCTTCCACTTAGCATCAATATTGTAGGTCAGCGGATTTATATCCATGCTAACCGGATTCCGTCTGGTAGTTATTCCTGCCAGTCCAAATAAAATTTTGGCGTGAACGCCAAGCATCAAATCTTTTTGTACTTTCTTGGAATAGCCAATAGAAAATTCCCGATAGTAAAAAGCGTTTAATCCCGGATTGGATGTTTTTAGTCCATTGCTAACGTATTGTGTGTTTCCGTTTGCAAACAGGGACACTAATTTTCGAGGAACGAATAGTTTTGTTTCAACTCTCTCGGTCCAGGCAAAACTGAAATATCTATACCTGTCGTACATAAAACCAAACGAAACAGGGGTGTAATGTACTTCTCCCGAAAGGTAATCCCATCCGTGCATTTGCGAAACCAGTGCTCGTACATCAATGGCCGAACCTTGTGAAATATCTCCATAGGAAAATCCTGTTGAGTTGGCGTTGAAATGAAAGGAAGATAGCATGGGCACGCCAACATACCGCAAGCAGTTTATCTGTATCGCGGGATTTAAAAAATTCGACTGAGGAATATTGTGCATCATAAAGAGCGTGTTGTCCTGCTGTGCATACGTGCTGCTGCAAACCAGCACAAAAACGGCAACATTCAGTGTAAATAACAAACCCCTCACAAATTTCTCTCCTTAACAATTAATTACTAACAACCTTAAAGTCGATTTGGGCAGCAATTTGAACCCTAATTTTGTAACTGTTAAAAAACGAAACATTTTCTTCGGTAATATCTTCGTCCGTTACGTACAATCCCGTAAATATTTCGACATATTGAGCGTTTCGTAAATTTTCGATACGTTGAGCGTCGAAGATAACCTTGGTATTGCTAAACCTTGTTCCAATGGTTGTTCCATCGCTATAGTATCCTGCTTTGTCAAGACGTAAGGTGTCGCTGGGAATAACATCAATAGGTAAATAATTTTCGTCTAAAAAGGTTATAAGTCCAGCCCCTTCAATGGGAAACTCGTTCCACATGTTCAACTTTATGGTTAACTTTTCGATATAATCGGCTTCATCGTATGCCTCCGTCAAGTTAAATGGTATTGTATCGCGCTTGTAAACGAAAGTATGCTTAGCCCACTCCGGAACATTTTCGCTTAAATTTATTTGAGGCAAGCCTTGTAGTATTAATCCTGTATCCAGCGTAAAATACATATCGCTTACCGGAATGGATAGCGAAGGCTTAACCTCAATGCTATCGGGCAATGACTTTAAATTGCTAGTACAAGCCGTTGTTATAATGATAATTATAACCGCCAACCCCAAAATGTATCGTCGATATTCTTGCATTAAACTCAGTTCAACATTCCTAATAAATTAACATAATGCAAGTTACTACTATTTTGTAAAATGAAATTGACCTTTTTTTTGTTTAGGACGAAACGCTTTTTTTATATGATGAACAGTTGATATTTGTATTGTAACATTCGTTAACGCTAAGCTTCCCTTTTTTAAGGAAGCATTAAAGAATACTAAGTCAGGTAGCCAATAAATTTGCTAACTTTGTGAATTACAAAAACTAAATTACTATGGCGGGATTCAAATTATTTAGTTTGCCCAAACCTCGTGGATTTAACTATACTCCACGGTATTACAACGAGCAAAAAGAGGAAATGAAAGAACGGGAAATCAGGATAAAAAAGGAGTTGGGTATTAAGGATGAAAACGAGGTATTTGTTTCATCAATACGGGGACAGTTCCAACGTGCAAGAACCAGAAAAGTCTCTCAAAATAAAAAATCATCCATACGATTTTTAATGATTCTGTTTATACTTCTTTTAATTGCTTATTACGTGTTTTATAGATAGTTTTTCATGTCCGACATCATACAACTACTTCCCGATTCCATTGCTAACCAGATTGCCGCAGGAGAGGTTGTTCAACGACCCGCTTCGGTAGTAAAGGAGTTACTCGAAAACTCAATTGATGCAGGGGGTAGTTCTATTCAACTAATTGTTAAGGATGGCGGAAAATCTTTAATTCAGGTAATCGACGATGGTATTGGCATGTCCGACACCGATGCTCGCCTAAGTTTCGAACGTCATGCCACTTCAAAAATACACGAAGCCACCGATTTATTTAAAATTCGTACAATGGGATTTCGGGGCGAAGCTCTTGCCTCTATTGCAGCCGTTGCCGAAGTAGAACTCAAAACCCGTCGTGAAGGCGACGATGTTGGAACTTTTATTAAAATAGGTGCTTCGGAGGTAATATCGCAAGAGCCTGTAAACTGTATTAAAGGAGCCAATTTCTCAATAAAAAACCTGTTTTTTAACGTTCCTGCACGGCGTAAGTTTCTGAAAAGCACGTCGGTTGAACTTAAGCATGTAATAATAGAATTTCAACGCGTTGCGTTAGCATATCCCAATATCAGTTTTACCCTTACACACAACGGATCCGATTTGTACAAGTTGAACGCGTCGGGATTAAAACAACGAGTAGTGAGCCTTTTTGGAAAATCGGCTAACAACAACTTGCTCGATTGCGATGCGCAAACCACCATACTAAATCTTTACGGATACATTGGCAAACCCGAAGGTGCTCGAAAAAGCACCGGAGAACAGTTCTTCTTTGTAAACGGGAGGTACATGAAAAATCCGTTTTTACACAAAGCCGTTGTCAACGCTTATAACCGTCTGCTTCCTCCCGACACAATTCCTTCGTACTTTTTGTATATCGATATAGATCCTGAATCTATAGATGTTAATATACATCCTACTAAAACGGAAATTAAGTTTGAAGATGAGCGCGCTGTGTGGCAAATTGTTCATGCCGCTGCAAAGGAGTCGTTAGGCAAATTTGGCGTTGTTCCTTCCATTGATTTTAGCGCTCCTCCCGATTTCGATATTCCATACTTTCCTAAAAGTGCTCCGGCTACCATTCCCGAAGTTGATGTAAATACAAACTTTAACCCGTTCGAAGAGGAAGGCGTTAAGTTTAAAAAATCGGGAGTAAATTCTCATCCTTTTACAAAATCCGTTGAGGGATGGGAAAACTTGTTTGAGGGCAACGTTCCAAACGAAGAATCAACGCAAACTACCATTCAAACATTCGAATCAAAAGGATTCGATAACGATAAAAGACCTTTGGTAAACCGATTTTTTCAGCTTAAAGGACGCTACATTCTTACCAACATGAAATCGGGTTTGCTTCTTATAGACCAAAAACGAGCACACGAACGTATTTTGTACGAGCAATTTATTCAGGGAGCCAGTTCCGGAAATGTTGTTAGCCAACGCGTTCTTTACCCTCAGGTTATCGATTTAAAACCCGACGAATACACCTTGCTAATTGACCATTTGGAAAGCTTGCAAAAGTTGGGATTGGAAATTTCGGATTTAAATCATAACTCGGTTAGCATTACGGGAGTGCCAGCAAGTTTAAGTCTTCCCGAGCCATTGGAACTTATTCAAAATATACTAGCCGTTATTTCGGAAGAGGTTGTTATTCCGGCTTTGGACATGACTCAAAAAGTTGCTGTAAGCATGGCAAAATCAAGTGCAATTGGGTATAATAGAATTCTGTCGAATATTGAAATGCAAGAACTTTTCGATAAACTTTTTGCCTGCAAAGAGCCAAACTATACTCCCGATGGAAAGAAAATATTAATTTTAATTGATTTGGAGGAACTGCATAAACGGTTCTCGTAAACTTTTGTTTAAAACCATTGTTTCCTATTACAAAGAATAATTCTGTAGAATGATGAATTATAATAACAGAGGCGGATTTTTTAGCAGTATGCCACCGGTATTAAAAAACCTGATTCTTATAAACGTGGTTATGCTGGCAATAACATGGTTTGTATCCACCATGGGAATCGACTTAAATGCTAAGTTAGGCCTTTACTTACCGAACTCGCCGCATTTTCGTCCTTACCAGTTAATTACCCACATGTTTATGCACGGCGGTTTTTGGCATTTGTTCTTTAATATGTTTTCGCTGTGGATGTTCGGACGAATTTTGGAACAGGTTTGGGGAAGTAAACGCTTTTTGCTTTACTATATGGTAACAGGACTTGGCGCTGCAGGGTTGCATTTACTTGTTGGATATTTACATTTTGCTGCCATTCAAGCCGATGCAATAGCCATGCTGAATACGCCGTCGCCCGATACTTTTGCCGCTTTCGTATCGAAACACTTTTCGGAATATTACCCTCAGGTTTATGACAAATTTTTGGATAAATGGTATTTAGCACCACATAGCACTATTTATATACAGCAGGCACAGGAGTATGTTCGGCAACTTTTGAACATTCAACTAAGCATACCTACCGTTGGTGCTTCGGGAGCCATTTACGGCGTGTTGCTGGCATTCGGAATGCTTTTCCCAAATACAGTTCTCATGCTGTTGTTTCCTCCTATTCCCATTAAAGCAAAATGGATGGTTATAATTTTTGGAGGATTGGAACTTTACTTAGGACTTACCCAACCGGGTAGTAACATAGCACACTTTGCCCATTTAGGAGGTATGATATTCGGCTTCTTCCTCATAAAATACTGGCAAAAACGCAAAGATGTATTCTACTAATTTAGCTTGACTTTAGCAGTATTCTTTTCTAACTTTAACAAAGAGCATTTAATATGAGCATTGTTGAGGAAATAAAAAGTTCGTTTAAGTTCGGGAGTATGCTAACCAAGTTAATCTACATTAACTTAGGTGTATTTATAGTGTACAACCTGTTACGTTTTTTCCTTTTTATTGGGGGAATTCCTTCCGATTCGCTTGTTTATTATTTAGCTGTTCCTGCAAGTCCTGCTGCATTATTACATCGCCCTTGGACATTGTTGACTTACATGTTTTTTCACGAAGGGTTTATACATATCCTTTTTAACATGCTTTGGCTATTTTGGTTTGGAAAATTGTTCCTGCAGTTCCTTTCCAACAGGCAACTTTTAGGCGTTTACCTGTTGGGAGGTATTTCTGGTGCCATACTTTATATAGTTGCTTTTAATGTATTACCAGCATTTTCGGGACAAGCATTACTTTCCGTGGCATTAGGAGCTTCTGCTTCGGTATTGGCTATTGTTGTGGCGGTAAGTACGCTGCGTCCCAACTACGAAATATATCTTTTATTTCTGGGTGCGGTTAAGTTAAAATACCTGGCAATTGCAACAATAGTTCTTGATGTTATTAGCATTCCTATGTCGAATGCAGGTGGACATATTGCCCATTTAGGCGGAGCAATTTTTGGATATACTTATATAAAATTGCTGGCATCGAATGTTGACATGGCAAACTTTTTAAAAGTATTTTCGGAAATTAAAATCCCGAATTTCTCGCGAAGAAGTAAAATGCGAGTTACCTACACAAAGGAGGAATCGGATTATGACTATAACTACCGCAAGGCTCAAGAGCAAAAGGAGATTGATAAAATACTTGAAAAGATTGCCCGTTCCGGTTACGAAAGTTTGACCAAAGCGGAAAAAGAACTTCTTTTTAAAATGAAAAAGTAACCATGTGGCTCAAACAGTTTGGTCATAGAATACTGGTAATAACAAACGTATTTTTAGCAGTTGGCTTATTATTGAGCTATGTGTCGGTTTACATAAACCCTTCCGTATTTTGGCTTCCTGCGTTTATTGGATTACTATACCCATTTTTCCTGCTTACTAACTTAATTTTTTTGTTTTACTGGGTTTTCCGTTGGAAAAAGGAAGTTCTAATTTCCCTTGTTGTCATAGTTATCGGAATTGGACATTTGAATTCCTATGTTCAGTTTCCTTTCGGAAAAAGCAAGCATATAACCGATTCGACGGAAATAAAAGTTTTGAGTTATAACGTCAACCTTTTCCGGTTGTATTCGTGGTCAGACAAGAAACCCTCGTTCGATAGTATTATCAACTATGTTAAGCAAAACAACTTCGATATAGTTTGCTTACAGGAATTTTATGTTGATAATAAAAACTTAAGCGAGGCGCAATTCAAGGAAAAAATCGGATTAAACACACATGTAAGTTATATTTTAAAAAGAAGCACTTCGGCTTACGGAATTGCCATCATATCGCGCTATCCCATTGTAAATAGCGGCGATGTAATGTTTCAAAATACCTTTAACGCTTGTACTTATGCCGATATTAAAATTAATAACGATACCATTAGGGTTTATAACCTACACCTTCAATCTACACGACTAAAAAAGCGCAACTTCGATTTTTTACTTAACCAAAATTTCAGGGCTAAAAGCAATAAGGTACGGGAAGTTTCCGATTTAATGGGACGATTGGGGAACGCTTTTATTAAAAGAGCTATTCAGGTTGATCTGGTAAAGACGCACATCGACTTGTGTCCGTATCCTGTTTTACTTTGTGGCGACTTTAACGATTCTCCCGTTTCTTACACTTATCATGTATTAACTAAGAAACTTAAGGACTCGTTTACAGAGGCGGGAGTTGGTATTCTCGCTACTTTTAGAGGAATTTGGCCGGCATATAGAATTGACTATATTTTACACTCTCGCCAATTTAGCGTTTTCGATTATAGTAGCCCTCAAAAAAGCTTTTCGGACCATTACCCGGTTAAAGTTACAGTTAAACTTAACCGACTTTCGAGAAAAAGGAGTACGAAGCAAAATCGGACTTGATGTTTTTCAAGTTAGTTATCCAAAAAACGGTCTAACTCGTTTAGCATCTGATTTAGTTTAATGGGCTTTTCCAGAACCGAGTCGAATCCGCTCATTATAGCCTTTTCGGTATTATGTTTGCTGGGATAAGCCGTTTGTCCAATAATAGGAATATGATTATTTAGTTGCTTTATTTGCTGAGTTGCCTCAAATCCGTCCATTTCAGGCATAATCAAATCCATAAGTACCAGATTAATGGAAGGATAACTTTTTACCAGTTCTATTGCCTCTTTGCCGTTTTTAGCCCATAATAGTTGAGCATTGGTTCTTTTTAATGCCGCTTTAAGGTAAACATAGTTTGCATCCATATCGTCGGTAATAAGGATGGTTTTCGAGTTCCAATCGAATTTACTATACAGCGACTGGAGGGGATTCCCATCGAACTTCAAATTTACCGGTACATACGGCAACGAAAAGTAAACATTTGTTCCCGAGTTCTCTTGGCTGGTCAGCCAAATTTTTCCACCAAGTTTTTCTACTATATGCTTCGAAATTGATAAACCTAATCCCATACCGTAATACTGACGCGTATTCGACTCATCAACCTGACGGAAAGGATTAAATACTACCGACTGTTTATCGGGCGCAATGCCTATTCCGCTATCAATTACATAAAATAGCAACGTGCTTTCGTCTTTTAGGGTATAGCCAAATTCAATGAAACCTCTTTCGGTAAATTTGCAGGCGTTCGTAAGCAAATGAAATAGCACCTGGCGTAAACGCGACTTATCGGTATAAATATATAAATCGTCAAGGTTGACTTCTTTTCGTAAACTAAACCTTACGTTTGTGGCTTTTTTATCCTCGTCTATTACTTGGCGGTACAAGTCGTTAAGCAGGGCGTTAAGCGAGAATTCCGATTTTTTTATAGATAAATTGCCGGTTTCTATTTCCGAAATATCTATTAAATTTTCAATTAATCGGAGTAGTTCGTTGGAATTTCGGTAAATAATATCGGATATGTTTTTCCGCTCATCAATGCCGATGTCGGAATCGAAAAGCAACGATGAAAATCCTATTATCGCATTAAGCGGTGTTCTAATTTCATGGGAAAGGTTTGCAAGAAAAACCGATTTTAGCCTGTCGGACTCTTCAGCCTGATTTTTCGACAGAATAAGTTCCTTTTCGTACTCCTTACGTTCGGTAATGTTCTCCATCACCACTACAATGTGCTGCAAAGCACCGATGTCATTATGTAGCGGAATAAACGAGGCGCTAACCCAAACTCTTAACTTACTGCTGCTTTTAAGTTGAATTTCTCCCTGCCAAGTTTTCCC
The DNA here is from genome assembly GCA_020636845.1 of Bacteroidales bacterium. GTDB lineage: Bacteria > Bacteroidota > Bacteroidia > Bacteroidales > Tenuifilaceae > JACJXD01. Next base: position 60,815 of record JACJXD010000002.1, read on the forward strand.
CTCGGACACCTGACGCATTGCCTCCGAAATCTTATTACTCGAGTTGTACTCCAAATTCAACGATAAAAGTTCTTTGCTATAGGCATTGGCCAACGTAATGCCCGTAATTTCGGTAAACGAAGGGTTGATAAATTCTACCTCGGTTTGGGCGGAAAGAATTAGCACGCTAACCGGCGAATTTTCAATTGCCATTGCAAGAACATCACGGTAGTGTTCAATTTCTTTTCGTTTGGTTACATCAAATAAAACTCCACCAATACGAAGTTGATTATTTACTCCAATAAACTTAAACCGCTGCATTTCGAAAAAGCGCCAGTTTCCTTTAGAGTCAATTAAATCTAAACTTTCGCTTTTCTCAAGTTCGTAAGTGTTTATATTTCGGGGTTGACAGTTCGAGGCAAAATTATAAATAGCTTGATTTTGGGTTATGCTGTTAAGGTAAGAATTTTGGTAAACTACCTGATGGGTTATGCCATCTTCGATAAAAACGCCAAAGGGAAGGGCATCGGTAAACATTTGAAACTGAAGTTCCGATTGCTTTAGGGATTGTTCCAGCGTACTTACCTCGGACAAATCTTGAAATTCCTGAATAATTCCGGATAAATTTCCATTTTTATTATACCAAGGCGATGTGGTTACCTGTACCTTTATTTTTTCGCCGTTAAACTTGTATCGGTACTCTTCCTGAACAACCTTTTTTTCGCCATCAAAAATTCTGGCAATTGGGCAGTTTGATGTATGACAGTTAACGCTGCCGAAAATATCGAAACATTTTGATGCAGCCATTTCGGTTGATTTATGGCCGCTTATGTTTCCCATTTTGTCGTTAAGAACCAAAACTTCGAATTGTTCGTTTACTATTCGAATGCCATTTTCTGAAGCATCTATAACATTCGAAATGGAAGGTAACTCACAACTTTTAGTGTTTTGGGTTAACCTTGCATACAGTCTAAAAAACTTATGCTGGTGGAAAATCATTACCAGTAAAATCGATAGCAGAACAACGAATGCAAAGCCTTGCAAAAGGTATAACCAAAAAATAAGGTTTCCTATCGATTTAAAGTTGGCAAAAACGACCAAACGACCTAAGTAAGTTCCGTCGATTTCGTAAAATTGAGCCAAATTTACGGCAAGAGTCTGTCCTTTCTTACTATACGTAACAATAGGTTCAACTGCCATTTCATCATCAAGGTTTACGGATTTATCGCTATTTTCCAACTTCGATAGTTCTATTGCTGAGTTGATGCCGTAAACATCGTGCTGGTAATTAATTAACTTGTTGAGGTCGTATAAGTATTCAACCTCAATGTCGGATACCTTTACTTTACGGTAACCATACAAACCCTGCTCTGACGAGTATATGGTAGATGAAATTGTAGGTGTTTGCTGCTTAACCAGCCTTGCTACAATGAGTTTAAACTGCTGACCGTTACTGTTTTGTATTTCTGTGTTATTGTGTAAAACCTTGAGTATTACAAAATTTTCATTTTCATCTTCTTTAAAAACTGAAGAAGAAAAATTACTGTTCATAGCACATTCGAGTACTCTAGAATCTAGGTCTATTAAATAGTCAGTGGTATATAGCCTATAGTTGCCAATGGCATTAATGGCAAACTCCCTTTTTTGCCTTTGGGCAAAATTATAGGTTATACTCAGGGTGATTGAAAACAAGACAGTTAACAAAACTGCCAATAAAATCAATACCTTTTTTGAACGGCTATTAAAACGTAGTACCACTTAAAAAATGCATTTACTGCACCAAATGTAAATATTAATTAATAATTTCCAAACAAATTGTTAGCATCGGAAAACATCTGCTTATCCTAATAAATTGACGTTTAATAAACGGGTTAGATATGGGAGATAACCTTTATCAACTATTTCCTTTTTAAAAATTTCTCTAGCACCTTAATACGTTGAAAAGCATATTTAATCAACAAAATTCGGTTGATTGTAAAATAGAGAAAGTTTGTTTAGAGTGAAGTAAGTTGTTTTAGTAACTTGTAAACATATAGGAAGATACTAACCAAATCACACTAAACATTAAAACTCATGAAAAAGCAAAGAACCATTTCCTTACTTTTAATGATTGCTCTATTTTTAACAGGAACAATTGCCTGTGATAGCTTGTTTAATACAGACGACGATTCCACCGATTCTCTTTATGTAAAGTTTTGCAACGATAAAGAATCAACTTATACAATTACTTCTCTCGAAATTCGGAATAGAGGAAAGGTTGACAGTAATGAGGACCCTGTACAAGATTGGAGCGAGAACTATTTAAAGAATGGGGAAACTCTTGCACCCGGCGACTCGATCTACTTCACACTAAACCTCCCTTCCGGAGAATGGGCAGAATATAGGATAGGAGTAGATAATGGCAATGGTTCCCAAGTTATGCTTTATGATCAAGAAAATTACGACGGGCTTACCGATTTACCCATAACCCATTGGGGCAGTGACGAACGAACCGTATCGGTAACAATTCTTTTCGACCAATATTCCAATGTTGTATCTGTAAAAGGATGGTCCGATTGGGCTGGAATTGACGAATAGTTTGTATTACGAAAATAGTTAAATGGGTAGCCTTAGGTTATCCATTTTTTAATCACTATTACTGTTCGAAAGCGAAAAGTATTTATCCAAAACAAGTAGCGAGATTATCTTTTCGCGTTTTTTATCCGTAAATTGTCCAATATACTCATGGGCATTGCTGATGATTTTCTCTACCTGTTTAGGATGTTTTAAGTAGTAATCGAGTTTTTCTTCCAGGTTGGAAAAATCATCGGCAATTTCAATATAATGGTAGTCGGGTTTAAGTTTTCCTTCCATAAACCATGTTTCGTAGTTGGGCTTTGTGGATACCGCTACCGAGTTCGACGACATTGCCCATTTTAAGTTGGTAGCCACGTCAACGCCTTCGAGGCAAAGTATAAATTTATAATTCAGCTGGTCGGCAATGGACATCCATCCTTTTTTCCAACGGGGATTACCTTCTTTCCAGTTATTCGTGTAGCCTACATCGCACCGAGGGTTCTCACTATATTGTTCTAAAAAGTTTATTCTGCTGGTTTTAAGTTTCGATACATGTCCTCGCCAAACAACTTTATCAATTTTATCCGCATATCTAAGTTTGTCGTTTATAAAGTGAAAATGACGGAACTTGTTAAGGTTGAATAATACCGAATTTTCGTTTCCTTCCACCAAAGGTCTGCTTTTTAGTAGGCTTGGTACTTCGGGAACGTAAGTAATATCTCCAAAAAGCGGGACAAACTTGTAACTTGCATTAAAATACCTTACATATTCCAATGTATCGAAAAAGTATGCGCTTTTATAACCTTTCCTTTTAAAATTACGAATGGCTACAAATTTTTCGTTTACGTCGAATTTATTCGCAAGTTTGTTATAGTAATTTACCCGTGTTTGAACTTCATTTGATTTAGCAATAGGTTGCGATAGTAATTTGTTCAAGTGCCTTCGGTATAACGCCTTTGGCAAGATTAGCATCCAAACCGATTTTAAGTAATAAAAAATCTTTATTCGCTTATGTTTTTCAACTGGCAGTGCACCCATGCAATAACATTTTAATAGTTAGTCAAATACTGCAATATGCAAATTTAAACCGACAAGTTTATATTAAAATTCGGCATCAAATATAGTAATTAAAGCTCTTTTCAGTTTTTAGTAAAATAATGTCTTATTAAATGCTGTTAAACACACATATAATTCAATATAAAGCTGTAATTTTGCAGGCTTAATTTTTAAGGGTATGCAGGGTATTAGGAATGTAGCAATTATTGCACACGTCGATCACGGGAAGACAACGCTGGTCGATAAAATGATCATCCAAGGGAAGTTATTTAAAGATTACGAAAAGCCAGGGGAACTTATACTGGATAGTAACGATTTGGAACGGGAACGAGGAATTACAATTCTTGCAAAAAATGTATCGGTTAATTATAAAGGGTATAAAATTAACATTATCGACACTCCTGGGCACAGCGATTTTGGCGGTGAAGTAGAACGCGTTTTGAATATGGCCGATGGTGTTTTACTGTTAGTTGACGCTTTCGAAGGAACTATGCCACAAACACGATTTGTTCTTCAGAAAGCACTCGAAATTGGACTGAAGCCTATTGTTGTAATTAATAAAGTTGATAAGCCAAATTGTCGTCCGGAAGAAGTTCAGGAACAAGTTTTTGAATTGATGTTCAACCTTGACGCAAACGAGGATCAACTTGATTTTCCTACTATATACGGAAGTGCTAAGCAGGGCTGGATGAGCAAGGATTGGAAAAAACCATCCAACGATATAATTCCTCTTTTGGATACTATAATTGAGTATATTCCTGCGCCAAAACAACTTAAGGGAACGCCCCAATTGCTGATTACATCGTTGGATTATTCCAACTATGTTGGACGAATTGCTATAGGTAAGTTGCATCGGGGAACGCTAACTGCCGGACAAAATGTATCGTTAGTAAAACGCGACAGTTCCATTGTAAAAACAAAAATAAAAGACCTACTCGTGTTCGAAGGGTTGCAAAAGCAGAAGGTAGAATCTGTTTCGTCGGGTGATATTTGTGCCCTTGTTGGTATCGATGGTTTTGAGATTGGCGACACCATAGCCGATTTCGAAAACCCCGAAGCGCTTCCAACCATTTCTGTTGACGAGCCAACCATGAGCATGTTGTTTACCATTAATAACTCTCCCTTTTTTGGTCGCGACGGGAAATTCGTTACTTCGCGCCATTTGAAAGAAAGATTAGATAAGGAACTGGAAAAGAACCTTGCTTTACGAGTTCAGGAAACCGATTCGGCCGATTCGTTCATGGTATTTGGGCGTGGCGTTTTGCACCTTTCCGTTTTAATAGAAACAATGAGGCGCGAAGGCTACGAACTTCAGGTAGGGCAACCTAAGGTTATTATAAAAATGATTGGTGGCGAAAAGTGCGAGCCTATCGAAATACTAACGGTTGATTTACCTGACGAAGCATCGGGAAAAGCCATCGAAAATGTTACCCGACGTAAGGGAGTTCTTTTAAATATGGATCGCCACGGTGATAGGGTACACCTTGATTTTGAAATTCCTTCGAGAGGAATAATCGGATTACGTAACATTTTACTTACCGCAACGGCTGGCGAAGCTATTATTGCCCATCGGTTTAAAGCATTTGAACCGTACAGGGGCGAAATCGAAACCCGAACAAACGGGTCGATTATTGCCATGGAAAGCGGCATGACCTATGCTTACGCACTAAATAAACTTCAGGATAGAGGTCGATTTTTTGTTGATGAGCACGAAGAGGTTTATGCCGGTCAGGTAGTAGGGGAACACACCCGTCCCGGCGACTTGGTTGTAAATGTCACGAAATCGAAGAAGTTAACAAACATGCGTGCATCCGGTTCGGACGATAAAATATTTTTGGCACCGCCAATTCGTTTTAGCCTTGAAGAGGCCCTTGAGTACATTCAGGACGACGAGTACGTTGAAGTAACTCCTAAAGCAATGCGTTTACGTAAAATAATTCTCGACGAAACCGAACGTAAAAGAAAGGCAAAGAACGTGTAAATCGCATATAAGTGATGCTTTAGCAGTACTTGCTTCAATATAAATTGTATATTTTTTTGATTGATTGTAATTTTTATAACTTTGCACGTTGATTTTTGGATATTGTGGAAAATATTTTGAGCACATATTCGATTAATTATAAAGGACTTAAGTTCGGAAAACATTCATTTGATTTTGATATCAACAATGAATTTTTCAATGAATTTGAGGCAGGGGAAATTGAGCAAGGTGCTTTAAAAGTGCTGGTTTTGCTTAACAAAATGAATAACATTTTGGAAATGGAAATCAGCATTGATGGTACTGTAAGGGTGCAATGCGACAGATGCTTGGAAATGTTCGATTTGCCGCTACACTTTAAAGGGAAATTGTTTGGTAAAATAGGAAACGAAGATTCCGAAAATACTGACGAAATCATCTATCTTACCGAAGATGATTATAAGATTGACTTGGCACAATACCTGTACGAAAGCATATACTTGAGTTTACCTTTGATAAAGTATCATGGAATAAATGGAACAAGCAAGCAAAATTGCAATCCTGACATGATATCAAGAATTGGAGTTAACGAAAGTAACGACGACAGCATTGACCCGCGATGGGAAAAATTAAAAGATTTAAAGAAAAATTAAGTTGTACTAAATAAACATTTGAAAAATGGCACATCCAAAATCAAAGATTTCAAAGCAAAGAAGGAACAAACGCAGAACGCATTACAAGGCTGTTGCCCCAACTTTAAGCACATGCTCAAATTGCGGTGCTGCCGTTGAATATCATAAGGTATGTCCCGAATGTGGATATTACCGTGGTAAACTTGCTGTTGAAAAGGCTGTTAATGCCTAATAAAAATTAAAACTATCGCATCGATGATAAAAATTGGCGTTGATGCCATGGGCGGAGATTTTGCACCCGATGCTGTTGTATCGGGTGCTATTTTGGCTCATAAGCAACTTCATGCCGATGAAAGAATAGTTCTTTTTGGCGATAAAGACATCGTTGTAACCCTTCTCGAAAAGGAAGGTCCTGTTCCCGATAACATTGAGGTTGTACATACAACCGAGGTAATTGCCATGGGCGATAACCCTTCCAAATCCTTTGTAAGAAAACCTGATTCGAGTATTGTTCGGGGATTTGCGGCTTTAGCAACGGATCAGATTCAGGGCTTTGCAAGTGCGGGTAGCACTGGCGCAATGATGGTGGGTGCCATGATGGTTATTAAACAAATTCCAGGCGTAATTCGTCCTGCAATCGCCGGGTTTATTCCTGTATCGGATACAAAGCAAAATCTTTTACTCGATGTTGGATTAAATCCCGATTGTCGTCCCGATGTGCTTTACCAGTATGGTTTACTTGGATCGATTTATTCAAAAGAAGTTTTTGGAATTCAAAATCCCAGAATCTCGCTTCTCAACATTGGCGAAGAGGACGAAAAAGGGAATCTTGTATCTAAAAGCGCTTTTGAGTTAATGAAGGATTCTTCAAGTTTTAACTTTGTTGGTAATGTTGAAGGCCACCAACTGTTCGATGATAAAAAATCCGATGTTATAGTTTGTGATGGTTTTGTTGGTAACGTTGTTTTAAAAGAAGCGGAAGCTTTTTATCATCTTCTTAAAAAGTATAGTTCCAATAACTCTTTTATAGAGCGGTTCAACTCTGAAAATTACGGAGGAACGCCTGTTTTGGGAGTTAATAAGCCTGTTATAATTGCTCATGGCGCTTCAAGTCCTAAGGCAATAATGAACATGATTATTCAAACCCGCGAAGTTATTAAATCCAACCTTTGCGAAAAAATTAAACAAGCCTTTAAGTAATGGGAAAGATTACAGCTGCTATTACAGGAGTTGGTGGATATGTACCGGAATACAAACTCACTAATGAGGAACTAAGTCGGATGGTTGATACCAGTGATGAGTGGATAATGACTCGTATTGGTATTAAAGAGCGAAGAATTTTGAAGGGAGAAGGACTTGGAACATCCGATATGGCAGTACATGCTGTTAACGAACTTCTACAAAAAACAAATACAAAGCCCGAAGAAGTTGATATGTTAATTTGTGGTGTTGTAACACCCGACATGCAATTTCCTGCAACGGCAAATATTATCAGCGATAAGTGTGGCATTAAAAATGCCTTTGGGTATGATTTAAACGCTGGTTGTTCGAGTTTTTTGTTCGCATTGGTTACTGCCTCTAAATTCGTAGAGTCGGGAACGTATAAAAAGGTAATAGTAGTTGGCGCCGATAAAATGTCGTCCATTACCGATTATACCGATCGTGCAACCTGTCCAATTTTTGGCGATGGAGCCGGAGCCATTATGCTTGAACCGAACGAGGATGGCTTTGGATTAAATGATTCTCTTTTACATGTTGATGGTTCGGGACGAAAACACTTACATCAGGTAGCTGGAGGTTCGTGTTATCCAGCTTCGTTGGAAACGGTTACTAAACGTCAGCATTACATTTATCAGGAAGGACAAGCTGTTTTTAAAGCAGCGGTATCGAATATGGCAGACGTTTCCGTAGAAATGATGAAACGTAATGGTATTACTCCCGAAAATTTGGCGTGGCTTGTTCCTCACCAGGCAAATATGCGTATTATTGAAGCTACTGCGCACCGTATGGGTATAAATAGGGAACAGGTTATGATTAACATTCAGCGTTATGGAAACACAACAAGCGCAACAATTCCTTTATGTTTTTGGGAGTGGGAACCTCAGTTAAAAAAGGGCGATAACATTATTATTGCAACTTTTGGAGCAGGATATACATGGGGTTCGGCTTATGTAAAATGGGCTTACGATGGAGATAAAGTAAGAAAATAGAGAAATATAAAAAAGTAAAGGCTGTCTTTTTAGACAGCCTTTACTTTTTTCATCAACAAACTATTCAACACTAAACCTAATTTCTTTTAAAGCCTTTATAGCTCTGTCGGAAAAGAAATCGCCGGCAGGGAAAATTTTATACTTACCGCCATCTCCTTTTACATTGTTAATTAACAAAAACTCTTGCTGGTCGTTTCTGTTAAATATTTCGGAATAGGTCATAGCCACACGGTAACCGTCCAATGCAGCAACGGTAAACATTCCCTTTTTAATACTCTCATTTGATAAAGGAAAATACGGAAGCAAAACATCTTTTAATAAATATCCGGTAAAAGGTGTTGTACTGTGTATTCCACGACCGCGACCATAAAAAATAGTGTTATAGGTTTCTGGTTGGATATTGGCGGGTATTTGCAGTAAATGCCTATTTCCATCCTTATCAATAACATCAACCTTTTCGCAATAGAATGGTTTTATGTCCCTGTTTATTACAAGAGAGGCGTTAAGAGAGCGAACTATAATTTTGGAAGGATTCGAGATGTTTCGTTCCGTGAGTAAATCGGTAGCAACAACCAGTTTCGATTCGGTAGGTAATGGCCACAATTCCTTGGTTTTGCTTGGAACAATACGCATTACCGACTTGGCTATAATTATTTTATTAAGATTATTCGGATAGTAAAGTTCTCCCCACGAGAACACAACCTTTTCGCCTTTGTCGTTGCTTACTTCAACGTACAAGTCGATAATCGGCGGAAATTCGTCGGCATTCTTTTTCTTAATAACAAAGTTGTTAAGTATGTCGAAAAGAGAGTACCCATCGTAACGGTAAGCACCAATAAACTTATCGGAGCCATCGGGATTAAGCATTGTTTCCTTAACAATTACCGAACGTATCGGAAGTTTGGAGAAATTCACGGAAGATGGGTTTGCCACTTCGCCATCAACGGTTAATGTTACCATTGGTAAATTTTCCGTTGGTTCGTTATCGTAAAAGTTGTTGGTTTGTTCCAACGAATCAACCACGTTGGTTTGTGTTTCTTGCAACTTGTCTGTTTTATGGCTACAAGCGTATATTGCAAGTATCATTGTTATTATGTATAGAGGCTTTTTCATTCGTTTATGTATTTAAGTTTATAATAAAAGCACTGCGATTCTGTTCTTAATGCTCTTTAATTGACCCAAACTTTGCTCATTTGTAAGTTGTCATAGACGACTTTAGTTGATAATTAAAAAGTTTTTCAGTTAAAACCGACTTCCGAGTACAATTAAGAAAAATCTACCGGGACCAACAGCTCCTTTGTTATCGTAAATTTGCTCGTCGAAAATATTCTGAATGCTGAAAGTTGCGCTTAGTGTTTTAAAGAAATCGCGCGAAAATTTCAGGTCAACGGTGAATGTTGCCGGATACTTGTCGGATAAAACAATATCGTCGTAAACGTTTTGATCGTTCACGTACATTTCGCCAACATACTTACAGGTAACGCCAAAATTTACAACTTTCGACTGCATTAATGCACCTAGCGAAAATGAGTGTGCTGGAACGTCGGTTAAATACTTTCCGGTTAAATCGGTGGGATCGTTTTCCGAAATAGGCGTGTATTTATCTATTTTGGAAGAATTGTAAGCGTAATTGCCAAATATGTTCAGGTTCTTAACAGGACTAACCGAAATTTCCGCCTCAACTCCATAAATTTTAACGTTGGAAATGTTGGAGCGAATCATTATTGGACGAGCACCATATCCCATATCAATACTATCGCCGGTGGAAACGTAATAGAGAAAATCGCGTCCTAGTGACATATACGTGCTTGCCGAAAGTTTTATCCAGTCAACGGGACGATAATCGCCGCCAATTTCAAAATTGTCCAAATACTCCGGTTTTAAATCTGGATTGGCAACCTTAAGGCCTCCTTTTATTCGCCCTGTTCTGCAAAGGTCGTCTAAAACCGATGGACGGAAACCCCTGCTGTAACTTACATAAACTCTGGAATAATCGCCCGGTTTATACTGTAACGACACCCTTGGGCTAAAAGCGCCCCAAACCTTATCGGATAAATTCGAAAACTGATACTGATCCAAATAATTTGTTTCTGCCGAAGGCATGTTTATTATAAAAGCGCCATCATAGTATCGGGCTAAATCGTAACGCAAGCCAACATCAATTTTAAGTTTTTCCGAAAACGTTGAAATTTCATCTTCAAGGTAAACTCCATAAAAATTTATCTTTCCTTTATTGTCAACCTTGTCGGTAGAGGTGTAATAAATGTCCGAAGCGTTAACAGCACCATTACGAATGTCGAATCCTCCGCTAATTTTATGCCTTTTTAGCGAATAATTGGCCGATGACATTAACCCGTAATCCGTTCTGTCCGAAGTTACGTTATACCATGTGTAATCGTCCTTAATCCATTCGTTAACCTTTTTGTAATTTTCGAAGAGGTAGAATACCGAAGCGTTCCATGCCAATTTCCCGGATTTACCCTTAACAGTCGATCGAAGTTGATAGGTATCGTGATCGACTGTATTCCCTTCGGATTGGTAATATTTTTCACCTGTTCCCCGTCTGTCGTTGTAACCTGTGACATCTATTTCCGCTTGAATTTTATCGCCATTCTGAAATCCCGTTTTCAGGTTTAATGCCTCTTCGCTAAAGTTGGATTTGGTTACATACTGTCCCAGTGCAATTCTGTCGGCTTCCGATTGTGTTATATAACCGCTACTTTGACGGTAGAAACCATTGGCAGCCCAGTAAAAGTGCTTTATGGTATCGATTCCTAACTTACCTCCAAAATTTGCTCTACAGCCATAAGTGTTATACGTGCCATACTCGGTAGAAACTTTTCCTTCGAATTTCTTTTGCGGGGACCGGGTTATAACATTTATTACTCCACCCATTGCATTTCCTCCATAAATGGCAGAACTAGGACCTTTTACAACCTCTACTTTTTCTACATCGGCAGTAGAGATTAGGTTCCAGTTAACGGAGCCTCCATCGGCTTTGTTTACCGGAATTCCATCGATTAAAACCAGCGTACGGGCTTGCTCGTTTCCACTTAACCCTCGCATGGTTACCGACGATTTGTGAGAAAACGATCCAAACGAACGGCTTACCTGAACGCCGGGAATTAGCGATAAATACTCGTCAACCGTTTGCCCTACCGTTAGTTGCAACTTCTCGGGACTAATTATATCGATTCTTCCGGGAATTTGACTGATTTTGTTTTCGGTTCGAGTTGCCGTTACCACAATCTCGTCGATAAAAATTTTATCTTCAACAAGATTTACATTAACGGTTTTATTTTCCCCTTTAGATACTGCAATGTTTTGTACAAACTTTCGGTAACCGATTACCGAAACTTCCATTTTATAGGTTCCCGGTTGCAACGTTGAAATGTTAAAATATCCTTTTTCGTTACTGGCAATGCCAACTTTGCCAACAACCACATTTGCACCTGCAAGACCTTCTCCTGTTTTTGCGTCGCGGACGTATCCGTTAATTCCGGTTTGTGCAAAAACCATAATGGGGAAAAGAAGGAATATCAGAATTATTTTGAACTTCATTTTACTGCTGAATTTTAATCTCAAGTTCCATATATCCATCATCGACGGTATCGGAATGTATCACATAAATTAAACCGTACTTATCGTTACCGGTTTTAAAAGGAATTATTTTCCCTGTGTAGCAATACTTACACAAACCGCTAATGTTTCCGGGATTAAAAGAGTTTACGATTAAGCTGTCGTTTTGAGCATTGTTAAAATCTTCCAACTTAACCAAATCGTTATCCGACGAATAATAATCGTAGTATATGTTGTTTTTTACGCTCCAATTCGAGATAAAAGGATAAAATGAATTAGGCGAAGTTGTTCCCGTATATCCGGGACAGCACAAGGTTGGAGACATAACTCCGCTGGTTTGGTAAACAAAGCCTAATAAGTAGATGTCTGCTTCATGCCCAGCAACAGAACTACCATCGTAAGTCAATCCATTATACGGATCCAATAAGTATGGGAAATTGGTATTCTTTTGCATTCCTATTTTTAGTGAAGCGTAATGGTATATTGGGCCATAAGCAGAACCTGAACCTAAGTTAATAGTTCTTGTAACTTTTGCAGAATCCCGATTGGCATTCATAACAAAGAATTCCCAGACCTCAACCTGTGCAGACAGTTTAGTTTGAGAAATGTCTAAGTCCAAACCTCCTTCGGTAATGTAAATTCCCCGATCTATTTCACAATTTCTTACACCGTCGGCAATTCGGGTAACTCGCAAGTAAGTAAGCGGAGCGCTTCCTGTTGTAGCGGTTATTCCAAATACTAACTTTCCGCCAATCGGGACAGCGGCGTCGTTTGCCGTGTAATCCGATCCGTTTTTTAAGACGATGATGGGCGAAAAATCTTTTTCTTCATCCTTTTTACACTGTGTAAAAGCAAGAAAAAAAAGAACTAGTAAAAGTGCATTTCGTATGTTTAGCATTTTGAATAAAAAAATTGCACCCCAACCCACTTTTCATGGAATAGGGTGCAGATTATTATGATCAGAAATTACTGGGTAATCTTTTTAAGTTTAAGTTCAATTTTTATCCAACCTGTTTCTCCTTCCGGATCGCTGACTGCTAAAACCTTGAATAATCCGTAAGTTCCGTCCTGAGTTTTGAAAGCATAAATATCGTCAACCTTTAACACTTTGGCTTTTTTATAGAAAGAAACGCTATCATAATATGTCTCAATTACTGCATCATCTTGCTTAATTTGATCGAATTGATCAACTGTTAGCGATTCTGCGCTCACCTGGCAAAATGTTGTAAGATTTTTTGTTGTCCAATTATCTGGAGCAGTTTCGTCGGTGAAAATTCCGGTAATTTTTGATCCGGGTGAAGCTATTGTTGTGTAATTCTGATGGGTGTCATCGAATTCATAAAAGCAGAGTAAATCTATGTTCTCTTGATTGTTGTAAGCGGTTTCCTGAGTATAAACTTTATTTTCAGAAATTGAGTAAAATGAGCCAATACTTGTGTTGGACTGCGCACCTAAAGTTACAATCAATTTTGAAGATCCATTATCGTCATCATCGCTGCATGAACCTAATGTAAAAACAGCCAACAAGGCCAACAAGAAAAATTTTGTGTAGTTCGATTTCATAACTTATAGTTTTTGGTTTTGGTTAAAGTTGATATGTATTGTTTTACATATCGAAGGCAAATGTAAAAATTTACTTCAAACAAAGTATTTTTAAATAGAAGTTTTTAGTGAAACAAGTACAGTTCCCAATATTATCAAAGGAGTTATTGATTTTAGATTTCTTATATAATTTTTTGGGATAAAATAGAGATAATTAAAAAGCCAACACTAGTATTTAATGTTGGCTAAATTTCGTCTTGCGGACTTTGTGCAATCTTGTTGACCTACCAGGATTCGAACCTGGACTGACAGAACCAAAATCTGCTGTGCTACCATTACACAATAGGTCAATCGTATGCTTTTCCCAAAGCGTTGCAAAATTAGCACAAAGTTTTCTTTTTGCAAATTTTTTGCCTTAAACTTTCAATATGGTGTTTATCGTATAGATGGTTGTAACCCACTGTTAGTCATGATCCACTTTTTCCCAGTTAACTCATCGGGCCAATATTCGGTTTGGGGCTGATCCTGATCGAGTATTGAAACAGCACTAGAATCGATATAAAGTTTATATCCAACAGGAAGCAAAAATTCAATCGAGACATGTTGATTTTTCCATACTGCCGGATTTTGAACGATGAACAAGTTGTCGAAATTTACAATCGTGTCGTTAATGGCATACTCATAATCGATTTTAGAAGCATTTTCACGGGCATTCTTTGTACTAAATCCTCTGGAAAACTTGGTAATTATGAGTTGAGGTTCCGATCCTGATGTCTTTTCAATAATAAGTCTTGGTTTTCCAACTAGCATATACTTGTTATCATCCTTGTAAACTTTAATATTATACAAGGATACAGCGTCGTACCGGTTTAAGGAGTCCACATGTACAACGCTACTCGATTTGAGGTATAGCGTTTTGGTACTATTTACCTTTAATTCGTTAAGGCTAACATTTTTATTTACCTGCGAAGAAATGTTCAGGTTACGTGCCTGAAAAAAAACTACCAATGCTAACGTTACAACGGCCAGAACCCATAGTACGGAGCTGACTATTCCAATGGCTCCGTCGTTGGCTTTAAAGCGAAACAGTATTCTAAACCCAGCATAAATAAGTGCAAGTATAGGAATTGCCAGTATTAGAAAAATTGGGATGGTTACCCATAGACTACTGGAAATTTCGAAAACGGATGTTATTATGCTACCAAGAGCAAACCCCGTAGAATTTGGAACAAACCAGCCAATAAATGCGCTACCAAAGAAAAGCACTCCTAATACAGTAAAAAATAGTATTAACATGGATAGTATTAGCGTAACGCCTATAATTGCCGCAATAACCTTTATAATAACCAAAAATATCCTAGCCAGAACATTTACTATTTGTTTAATAACATTAACGATTTTTGAAACAAACTTTTTATTACCTTCTGTCTTTATATTTTGTCCAATATCTTTAAATTCATTATTTAAATTGTTTTTTATGTTTTTAATGGTAATAGGAGTACCTTTCATTTCTAGCCGTTGTTTTGGAGTAAGCGCTCGTGGAGTTATAATCCAGAAAATTATGTATAGTAATATGCCAAAGCCTTTGGCAAGTGAAAGAATTATAAATAAGATTCTAAAAACAATAGGATCGATATCAAAGTAGTTGCCTAGGCCAGAACAAACTCCGGCAAAAATAGATCCTTCAGGATCGCGATAAATGCGACGTAATGGTCGCGCATACTGTCGTTCTTCGTTTTTATCGGAATAATTTCCCGAAATATCTTCGGGATTTCCCAACTGTTTAAGGACCTTCTCGATAACAGAAAAGTCAACAACTTCGTTTTCACCATTATATTCTGCAATGAGTTCCGAAATTCTCTCCTCAACATCTTCCAATATTTCCTTTGCTTCGCTACTGTTTCCTAATTGAGCCTTTAATTTATCGAGGTATGATGAAAGTTTCAAATAGGCATCATCATCCAATATGTATGCAAAGCCGCCTATACTTACTTTTATTGTTTTTTTCATTTGTGGACTATTTTATTAAGTATTAAAAAACCTACTGGTTAATTATTCTATTTACCGTATCGACCAATTCTTCCCAGCCACTTTGGAGATCTTTTAAGTAATTCTGTCCTAGGGGTGTTAGCGAATAGTATTTTCGTGGTGGCCCTTGAGGTGATTCTTCCCATCGGTAGTTAAGCAACCCTGCATTTTTTTGGCGGGTTAGTAAAGGATAAAGCGTTCCTTCCACAATTATCATTTTGGCTTCTTTGAGCTTCGAAATAAGATCGTTTGCGTAAGCATCGCCACGCGAAAGAACCGATAGAATACACAGTTCGAGTACTCCCTTACGCATTTGCTGTTTTGCGTTTTCTATTTCCATTGCTATTTATTTTTCGATTCAAACTCTTTCCCAATTTTTTCTGCGGTAATGTCTTCCCCTTTCATTTCTAACTTTTGCACAGAGGTTATTGCAGGGGGAACTACAATCCAAAGAATTAAGTAAACTAAGATTCCGCTACCAACCCAAATAGCAAGTAAAATGAATATTATTCGAAAAATAAGAGGATCGACATTCCAGTAATAACCCATTCCGGAGCATACACCTCCTAAAACGCGATCGTCGATGTCACGATATAGTTTTCGGTATGTTTTCCCTGTATGCGGGTTTTCCGATTCTGTGCCATCGATATTTCCTGGAGTTCCCATTATTTCTATTACTTTTTTTACCATTTCAACATTGATTACCTGTTTAGAAGTTACCGTGTACTCTGCAAAGTGTTCTGCAATTCTTGCTTCAATATCTGCAATTATTTCGGACTTGCCTTCCTCTTTGCTAAAGTAACTGTCGAGTTGATTTAAGTAACTGTCAAGCAACTTAAAGGCATCATCTTCTAGTTCAAAGGCATTCCCGTTTAAACTTACCGTTACTGTTCTTTTCATTACTGTATTATTTAGTCTGTACTAGTTTGCTATAAATTATAGTTTTGTTTTGCAAATATATTATATTGTATTATACTATGCAATACATAATACTGTTTTTTATATAAAATTAAAATTTATTATATATGTAATTATGAAACTGAATGTTACAAGTGTGCCTATGATTTTTATTTAGTTTAATGCGAGTTCAACGAAGTTGCTACGGGTATTTCAATTTCGCTTAGCACAGCAAGAATATTTTTATCCAATGTTGAAAATCAATTGCATATTCTTATATCAAGTGTATGTTAATTCGGGCATTGCGTTATGTTTCTTACATCTAAGTAAATAATGAAAAAACACCAAGCCGTGGAACAAAATTTCGGAACAACATGAACTTTAAAAAAGAGGTGAAATGTTTTGGTGAAAAAAGTTGTTGTTTGTATTCAAATATTGGTTGTATGTCGATACACTTGAAATAATAATTCAAATTTCTTTTTATAAAAAACCAAAGACCATACTTTGTTGCACTTTTAATAAAAATTTTTAAACCAACCTTTAATTAAACTAACCAAAATGAAAAAAGCTACACTTTTTTTGTTGGCTCTGGCGATAAGCGTAATGTCTTTCGCACAAAAGGGCTTTAAAAATCCAGCTGCAGTTTATTGCGAATATTTGGGTTACCGTTACGCAGTAACAAACGACAGCCACGGAAATCAAGTAGGAACTTGTATTCTTCCCAACGGGCAAAAGGTAAATGCTTGGGATTTTTACAAGGGAAAAGTAGGAAAGGAATATTCCTATGCTGCATTAAATGGTTACAAAATTGAAACTGTAACAGAAAAAGTTAACGGTTACACTGTTGAAAAAGCAATGTGTTCAAAGTCCGTTAATGGTAAGGAAGAAAAAATTTCGTTGGAAGATTTAATGGAAAAGAATGGCGACCATCTTAACCTGACAAACGAGAAAGAATCGTTTGATGTTTACGATGCTGCTCAGGAAAATCCTAAATTTAAAGTATCCAAGAGCCTTCCTACATCATTCGACTGGAGAAGTTACAATGGACATTCCTACATTGGTGCTGTTCGTAACCAAGGTGATTGTGGTTCTTGCTATTCATTCGGAGCTTCGGCTTGTGCAGAAGGAACTTACAACGTAGCAACGGGAAGTTATGATTCTAACACAGCTGATTTTGCAGAATCGTATATTATTTGGTGCTTAGGTTCTATGTCGGCTTACAGCAGTAATTTTGGCGGTTGCGATGGCGCTGACTATACCTATTCAGAACTTCAGGCATTAGTTGATGTTGGAACAGTTAACGAATCCTATTTCCCTTATACCGATTCCGATAATCAATCATGTGCATCGGCAACCACATCAGCTCCTAAAATTAAGTTTAATGGATGGTATCGTATTACTTGCTCCGATATAGATGCTATTAAGACTGCAATTATGACTTATGGCGTTGTTGATGCTGCTGTTTATGTTACTACCTCTTTCCAAAACTATTCTGGTGGTATTTTTAGTGATAGTTATACTTCATGTTCCAGCAGCCCTTGCTACAACACACCAACTAACCATGCTATTTCTCTTGTTGGCTGGGGATATGATGCAACTTATGGTGATTACTGGATCCTTCGTAACTCTTGGGGTTCCTCATGGGGCGAAAGTGGTTATATGAGAATCGCTGCTACTTCGGCTCGCGTTGCTTGCGAAGTTTGCTACATGGTATATGAATCTGACGGTTCAACCGCTCCTACAGTAACTACAACGAGTGCTTCTTCCGTTGGCGATAACACGGCAACTTGTGGTGGTAACATTACCTCCGATGGCGGTGCTACTGTTAGTGCAAGTGGCGTTGTTTATTCAACTACATCTGATCCTACAACAACAACTGGTACTGTTGTTTCTACATCACCAGTTGTAACATCGGGTTCGTATAGCGTAACATTAAGCGGATTAAGTGCAGGAACTACCTACTATGCAAAAGCATTTGCAACAAATGCAAAGGGAACAAGTTATGGTTCACAGGTAACGTTCACAACAACCGGAACTGCTCCTGTTTCTTACTGTACATCGCAAGGCAACAGTTGCACGTACGAGTGGATTTCTAGTGTTACTATCGGATCTTTCTCTAATAGTTCGGGTGCTTCTAGTTATACAGACTATACCAGCATGACCTTTAACGCAACAGCAGGTTCTTCATACGACGTTTCTTTAACTCCAAGTTTCAAGAGCACAACTTACAACGAATACTGGAAGATTTGGGTTGACCTTAACGGTGATGGCGACTTTACCGACGATGGCGAAAATGTATTTGATGCAGGCGCACTAAGCAAAACTACGGTTACTGGTACATTAACCATTCCTTCGGGAACTGCTCCTATCACTACAAGAATGAGAGTTTCCATGAAATACAATGGGTCTCAAACCGCTTGCGAATCGTTCTCTTACGGCGAAGTTGAAGACTATACTATTGCTATTACAGCATCTACAGCAGATACCCAAGCACCTACCGCTCCAACAAGTTTAACATCGTCGAGTGTTACACAAACAACAGCAACTCTTTCTTGGACTGCTTCTACCGATAATGTTGGTGTTACTGGTTATGATGTTTACAAAAACGGATCGTTCCTTGCTTCTACTACTAGCACAAGTTATAGCGTATCAGGTTTAACTGCCGGAACAACCTACACTTTCTATGTAAAAGCAAAAGATGCTGCTGGAAACACTTCTTCAGCAAGTAATACCGTATCGGTAACAACACAATCGGCAACCGATACCCAAGCACCTACCGCTCCAACGAACCTTGCTGCTTCGAGCATTGGCCAAACTTCTTTAACTCTTAGTTGGACAGCATCTACCGACAATGTAGGTGTAACCGGTTATCAAGTTTACAAAGATGGTTCCTTGCTAACAACAACAACCAGCACCTCTTACAGTGTATCAGGTTTAACTGCCGGAACAACTTATTCATTCTATGTAAAAGCAACGGATGCTGCAGGAAATGTTTCTTCGGCAAGTAGTACTGTAAGCGCAACAACTACATCGAGCACTGTTACTTACTGTTCTTCGAAAGGAAATAGTGTTTACTACGAATGGATTGACCTAGTTCAACTTAATACCATTAACAATGTCACAAGTTCGAATGGTGGTTATGCTGATTTTACAAGTCTTTCTACTGACTTAGGCAGAGGAACAACTTATACCATTTACTTTAGCGCAGGGTTCCGTAGCACAAAATATACTGAATACTGGAAGGTTTGGATTGATTATGATCATAGTGGTACATTCGATAGCGATGAAGCTGTAGCTTCTGGATCGTCAAGTTCTTCGTCCACATTAAGTGGATCCTTCACCGTTCCTTCGGATGCAGTTTTAGGTGCTACCAGAATGCGTGTAACCATGAAGTATAACGCTACACCAACCGCTTGCGAAACTTTCAGTTATGGCGAAGTTGAAGATTACACTGTTAACATTCTTGGAACAGCATCTACATATAAAGGCAATAACGTTGATGCTGAAGAAATTGGTAACGAGTTGCCAACCAGCATTTCGTTGTATCCTAACCCAGCCGATAACATGATTACTGTTAAAATTAATTGCACACCTGAAAACAGCTATGTAAACATTTACAATAGTATTGGTGCTCTTGTTAAAACAGATGTTATGAATTCGGAAACACACGAAATGAATGTTTCTGATCTTCCTGCTGGCTTATACATAGTAACAGTTTCAGATCCTAAGGGTTCATTTAAAGCACAATTCGTTAAGAAATAAACTTTATTTCCTTTATGTAAGAAAAGAGGCTAATTTTTAGCCTCTTTTCTTTTTTAAGTACCCTTGCTTAAACAGGGTATCGCCATTTTGTTCCATAAATTTCAAGAGGGGAAATTTTACTTTTTTCCCTGTGGAGTCAATAAAAACACAAACAGCGTAAATAGTGTGATTTATCGAATCGTTAACGGATTCGGTTAATAATCCTTTTGTAGCACAGTACGAGAATTGTTTTCCGCAAATGCCTCGATAGAATTGCCATTCGTCGCATTCTGTTCCATCGGGGAAGATGCAAGTTCTATTTTGGTTGCCTGCGCTATCGGAAATAACTTTTGACTTATAGCCCATAAACTTTACATAAGTTGAGGCCGGGTTTTGCGAATATCCAACAAGTCCTTGCAGGAGCATCGCTATAATGAATGCTGTTTTTTTCATCTGTTTGTAATTTATTTTCAGAAGTATTCTATTTCGAACTTTACGTTTTTTACAGCTCTTGCCGATGGAATGCCTATATTTTAATCATTTTACCTGATGTAGGTTTATTACATGGGCATTTCATAGTGCATAATTTATCTTATCAAATTTACAACAAAGCCATAATAATGTAGTTTATTGCAAACAAAAAGGCTACCTAATTTTTTTAGACAGCCTTAAGTTTTAGAGAGTAATAAAATTATTACATTCCTTCTACATCCATATCTTCGGTACCGTTATTGTCTTGCTGTTGGCGTTTCCTGTCGAGTTTATAGTTGTTTAACCGAACTGTTAACGTCATAGAAATCATCGGGCTATTGGGTTGGAACTTTCTGTATGTATAGAAATTATCTCCTTCCGAAGTCATTTCATGTTTCATTGTATGGAATAAGTCCCTTACCTGCAAAGTAAGCGAAACCTTGTTCTTCATAAAATCCTGTTTTACGGCTAAGTTTGTCATTAAGAAGCCTTCGGTTTTTCCCTGCGCCGTAACCGATGGACTGTTGTACATGCCGTTAAGTTGGATTCTGGTAAACTTGGCAATCTTAAAGGTATTATTCAACCTAACGTTCCAGTTAAAGCTGCTTTTCGAAAAATTCTCGCCTAATAACGAGCCCTTCTCCCTATAATCGTAAACATCGCCCATAATGTCGGTGTGCCACCATTTTGCAAAATCTAATCCAAGCATTAGTTCACCTCCCAACGAGTAATCCTTTCCAACATTATCAATAGTATTTAAGAATATTATTGTGTTTTGATACAGGGAATCGTTCGTATTGTAAATGCTCTGAACTCTTTCAATTTTATTATTAGTTATTCTATAGTATAAATCTGCAGAAAAAATATTTTTTCCAAAATTCTTTTTATAACTCAATTCGTAAGAATCAATGTATTCCGGTTTAAGCGAAGGATTTCCCTGCCGCACGTTGTGGGCGTCTTCCCAAGTTATAAACGGTTCAAGATAGTAGCCTCTTATTCGGGAGATACGACGGGTATAACTTGCCATTACCTGTTGGTCGCTAGGTAAACCATACGAAACATGAACGGTTGGGTAGTAATCGAACCTATTTAGAGTAAAATTCTGATTTTCGCCTTTTAGGGCTATTTTTCGATATGTGTATTCTTCCCGTAATCCAAATTGATATCCTAAATTTCCCGATTCGCCTGAGTAGGTTGAATAAACCGAGTGGATATTTGTTTTGTAATCAACGTCGTGGGAGTAAAGCGGCTGAAATTCGAAGATTCCTGTCAGCATATTGTAGTAATACATGTTGTTTGCCTCATTTTGGTCTTCGAACCGACTTTGTGCTCCCGCTTCAAACTTACTTTTTTCGCCTGTAGGAAGCGTATAATCCAACTTTAGTCGGTATTCAGTTTCAGGTCCCGACTCTGTTGATTTTTGTCCATTTGTAATTATATCGTTAATATCAATAGTTTTAGTAATATCGTTATCGTTCGAATTGCTCTTTTCAAAAATAGCCTGTCCGGCAAGTTCATGTCCCTTTTTGCTAAACTTATGGTTGTAGTCGAGCGTAGCATTGTAAAAATCGCCGCTTCTGTCCGAGTTTTCTTTGTTATAATACTTTTCCGTAACAGTTCCCGGATTAGTCCATGAGTTGTAAGTTAAATCGGTATGACCTTTACCATTTCGATTTCCAACATTAACACCTAAACTTACCGTATTAAAAGGGTTAATGGTATAATCTATTCCGCCTCGAACACTATATGAATTTCGTCCACGGGTAAAATTACCATTCGAAAAAAGGTAGGAAGTTGTATCTCCATAAACAGTTCTGTTATTTGTGGCTTTGCCTATAAATTCCCGATTATTCCAGTCGGCTCCCACATAGTAGTTAAGTTTTTCCTTTCGATAAGTAACCAAAAAATCGCCTCCATACCTGTTTTGCGTACCGCCGTTTACGTTTACAATTCCCGAAACTCCCTGAAGTTTATTTTTCTTCATAATGATATTAATAATACCAGCAACACCATCGGGGTCGAACTTTGCCGAAGGGTTGGTAATAATTTCGATGTTCTCTATCTGACTCGCAGGAATTTGGCTTAACGCATCGCTTGGGTCCAGTAAAGTTGGTTTGCCATCGATAAGAACAGTAAAACTTGTACTTCCGCGTAAGCTTACATTGCCTTCAACGTCAACGGTAACGGAAGGAATACTTTCCAGCAGTTCCGTTGCTGTACCCGATGCCGACGTGTGCATTTGGCTAACATTTAGTACCTTTTTATCTATTTTATACTGCATGGTAGGCCTGTCGGTGGTAACCACAACTTCCTCCATGGTTTGGGTGGCCGGCTTTAGAAACACCTGCCCAATATCAAGAGTCTTTTGATTGGGGCCTATAACTAGCCCCGTTATTTTTTTTGTGTAGTAACCAATAAATGCAATTTCCATGGAGTAACGGCCATTTTCTACTCCTTTTAACTTAAAGAAACCCGTTGCATCGGTAATGGATCCGGTAATGGCCGCCTTATCATTCTCTTTTACAATCGATACGGTTGCATACTCCAATGGTTGCTTGGATAACGAATCGAATACAAAACCTTTTACAACTCCTGCCGACAAAGCATCGGTTGGATTGGTTGAAAACACATTATGGGCAATGAACACTACTGCCAACAACAAAAACGCTTTTTTAATCATAAACACATATTTATTTATCGCGACGAAATTATTAGACAATTTTGTAGAAATTTTGTTTAACGGAATTTTTAGCAAGAATAAGAAATAATTATTAGCCGTTTGTTTTAAAAATTTCGAAGATATGCTGGCTGTCTTTATAGTTATACTCAATGCTTAGTTGATTTAAATCGCATATTTTCTTCACTAACGAAAGACCTAACCCTAACGACGACGAAGATGTATTTCCTGTATAGAATCGCTCAAAAATTTTATCGGGCGAAATGTTTAAAGGCTCTCCGTAATTGCTAATGGCAAACCTATCGGCGGTAGTTACTATTTTTATTGGGCCTTGATTGGTTCCGTAACGGATGGCATTTCGAACCAGATTTTTTAGCAAAATTTCGAATAGAAACGGATCTAACAGCAAACTGTGTTCTTCGCTTAGTTGCAATTCAACTTTTAGCGATTTTAACTCGATAATTTCTTTTACCGATTCTATATGCCGCTCAATAATGTCGTGCGTATGTACTTGGATAATATTGTTATACTCGCCATTTTCGATTTTGGTAAGCAGGTTTAGCGCATTTCCTAAGTTCGATAAGTGGTTGGCCTCATCGTAAATGGCTTTAACAGTTCCGGTATGCTTATCCATCACGCTTTCGTCGGCTATTAGTATTTCTGATTTATTCCGAATTATTGCCAACGGGGTTTGAATTTCGTGAGCCATATTTTCGGTATATTCCTTTAGTTTTCGGTAGTCGTTATCCGTGCGTAAAACCATTTTTTTGAACAGCTGCTGCATTCTTACAAACTCCTTGGTTGTAGTCCTAACCAGCAAGTTGCCAATTGGTTTTCCAACTTTATACTCGTTCATTTCCTGAAGAATTTTATTGAAAGGTTTCAGCAAAAAACTGGACAGCAGAAAGCTGAAAAGGACAACCGTAAGCGCTAAAATGGAAAATGCTTCCCGACTATTTTTTATTAGTTCCAACTTAAGTTTATTGAAATCGTCGATATTCAGACTCATGGTGTATTCGTAAATTCGGGTATTGGTTTTAAGCAATACTGTTTTCATCCTGTGCAAATGGTATTCTGCCATTTCCTGATCGTAAATAAGCGAGTCTTTGTAAATCGGATAGTTCTTGTTTAGCGTATCGGATGCAACCGGAATTTCCTGTAAGCTGTGAAAATCTTTTACCTTCTCGGCTAACTTTTCATCACCTTCTTTTTCGCTATTCAGCAGAATCCATAAAGCCTTATGCTCCCGATGCCTAAAAAAATGCTCCGATTGTTCTGTGAGGTACCTGTCCGATTTTTGTTTCAGGAAACGTGCGGTTATAAAAAATGTAAGAACAATAAATATCAGGTAAATAATGGTTGTTTTGGTTAGTAACCTAAACGATTTTAAGTTGAGCATATAGGTTTGCTGTTAAATGTTTGTAAATTAATGGATCGAGAACTTGTATCCCATACCGTAAACCGACTGGATATAACTTTTGCCTCCGGCATTCACAATTTTTTTTCGGAGATTCTTGATATGGTTGTACAAAAAGTCGAAGTTATCGGACTGGTCTATATTATCGCCCCAGAGATGTTCTGCAATGCTTTCCTTGGTTAAAACCCTATCCTTGTTGTACAGGAAGTAAACCAGCAAATCGAACTCCTTTTTGGTAAGAATTATAGGATTGTCGTTCACAAAAACCTGAAGCGACGAAAGGTTTACCTTTACCTCATCAACCTGAAGGATGTTGCTACCTGCAAACTTTTTCCGCCGCAAAATGGAACGAATTCGGGCATTAAGTTCAGCCTTATGAAACGGCTTGGTAATATAATCGTCGGCACCAAGTTCAAGTCCCTTAATTTTATCTTCTAAGGCGTTTTTGGCTGTTACTATAAGGATGCCCGTTTCCGAGTTGTCCTTTACTGCGTTAAGCAATTCCAGCCCATTCCCGTCTGGTAAACCAATATCCAGTAAAATTAAATCGTACGAGTAAAGGTCAACTTTCTCTTTTGCTTTTTGCAGCGTGCTGGCCACCTCCACTATGAAGCCGTTCTCCGTAAGAAAGTTATCCAAATCGTCTGATAGTTGCGGATTATCCTCAACAATAAGAAGTTTCATTCTTAAATGTTTTGGATAAAATTAAGGTAAAAATCTGTAGAGAATTTATGTTTACTTCCGATAAAGCGATGAAACGACTGTAAAACTTTCATTTTTGATGAATACAGATAATACATATCAGCATTGTTTGCGTGTTATTGGACACGAAAAACAATTGAGCGTACTGTGCAAACTCGCCAAAAAACGGCTTGGTTCCAGCCCGCAAACAACAACGAATGTTGCCTTACTGCAAAACAGTTGTAAACTGTTTTTTAGGAATGACGTAGTTACAAACTACGCCGAGCGAGGGGCAGATACAATGTTTAAAATGTCTTTATAATTTCATCCATTTCATTTTCTTTCATGCCAACCAACATCTCTGTAAGCCCTCTGAGTTGCTTATGTGTATCAGGTATGCAAAGCCTAAATACTGCTAGTTTCTTGTAAAGAATCTCATTTTGTAAATCATAATTATATTCATACTGATGCAATGATGTCACCATAGTTATACTGGTTAAAAATTTAAATAAGTCAATACCTAACTGTAATTCAGAGTTATCTTTTACTCCTTCATGAAAGGTTTTAATAAAAATTGTTGCAGCATCAAGTATTAATTGAAACTGATGAATATCATTAGCTCTTTCGTATTTGCTGATTTTATTTTGAATTTCTTCTAGCATATCATTTTTATTGAGGTAAACTATTAGGACTTATTGTTTCTATTGGAGTAATTGATTTCTCTGCTCGGCGAAGTCTGCGACTTCGTCGTAATTAAGTAGCGGTCTTCTGACCGCGTAAAACTCTCCATTATTTGATAGCCTGTTGACATAGTAGCAAGTTAGCGATTTTCCATTGAAGAAACAGGTAAAAATTAATCTTGTGCAGTCTATAGTGGGAACGTAGATACAATTTTCTAATCTACGCCGAGCGAGAAATGGCATCCCTTTCAGGATTGGATAAAACAAGAGGTTGTACTGTACGTTACAGCCGCAGGTAAATAATAAATTTTTGATAACAAGGTAGTTATCACATTATAAAAGGCGCATCTTTGTATGCTTGAACAAGATAAAACCACCTGGCTAAGTTGGTTTTATCTTCATTCTTCTTTCTTTCATAATAACCTACGAGTGCTGCTATTCCAAATAAAACCATTACAATAATTACAAAATAAGACGTACTCTTTTACCGAACTTCCATCAGATATCTAAAGAATTGGCGCATCGCTTTGAATTAATCGTTTTCCTTTGTAAAACGATATCATTATAAAATAAAGCCATAAAATTACCAAAAGGTTGCAATAAAACCCAGTAGATTTTCTTACATCCTTTTAAATCTTTTATAGTTTCCTTTTAATTCTTAAGTGCCTAATATAATTTTTATCATACGCTCTTTACATTTCTGCTTTTACAATATTCTCTTTTAATCTCTGAAACAAAATGCTTTGTTAAGCTCATATTTAAGACCTTTTGTGACAAACCTCTGCTCGGCGAAGTCTGCGACTTCGTCGTAATTAAGTAGCGGTCTTCTGACCGCGTAAAACTCTCCACTATTTGATAGCCTGTTGACATAGTAGCAAGTTAGCGATTTTCCGTTGAAAAAACAGGTAAAAAGTTGAATCTTATGCGGTCTATAGACCGCTGTTTAGGTACGACGTAGTTACAAACTACGCTGAACTAAGGAATAAACTCTGCTAAAATAGACGGAGGCAGAGCAATTGCCTCCCAACTTTTCTATTTTTATTTACACTCCCCATCAAACGGAGAATGCCACTTCGTACATCTTTTTAAAAACAGTAATGTTTTCGTAATTGACAATTTTCTAGTAACTTGTATATTACATTCAGCACTTCAGAAAATATGCTCGTAAAAACATTTGGCAGCGCGGTTCATGGCATTAAGGCAACAACAATTACCATTGAGGTTAGCGTATCGCAAGGGGTTAACTTTTTTTTGGTCGGCCTGCCCGATAGCGCCGTTAAGGAAAGCCAGCAACGTATAACCTCGGCCTTGGAAACCAATAAATTCAAATTTCCTAAAAAGCGTGTGGTAATCAACATGGCCCCTGCCGATATTCGCAAAGAAGGTTCCGCTTACGATTTACCCTTGGCCGTCGGAATTTTGGCCGCATCGGAACAAATTAAAGCCGACATGCTTCAGGAATTTGTAATTATGGGCGAGCTATCGCTCGACGGGACCATTCAGCCAATCAAAGGCGTACTGCCAATTGCCATTCAGGCTCGAGAGGAGGGCTTTCGGGGTTTCATGGTACCAAAGCAAAATGCACAGGAAGCTGCTGTGGTAAATAATTTGGAGGTTTACGGGGTTAACAACATTAAGGAGGTAATCGACTTCTTCAATGGAAACACACAACTGGAGCCTACGGTTATTAATACCAGGGAGGAATTCTTTTCCCATGCCAACGACTACGATGTCGATTTTTCCGATGTTAAAGGACAAGAAAACGTTAAACGGGCGCTTGAAGTTGCCGCTGCCGGAGGACATAACATCATTATGGTTGGACCTCCCGGTTCGGGTAAAACAATGTTGGCCAAACGTATTCCTACCATTATTCCACCGCTCACGCTGAGAGAGGCTCTGGAAACAACAAAAATTCATTCGGTTGCAGGTAAAATAGATAAGGGAACATCCCTTATGACAAAAAGACCCTTTAGGGCGCCACACCACACAATTTCTGATGTAGCCCTAGTTGGCGGTGGGCAATATCCACAACCAGGCGAAATTTCGTTGGCCCATAACGGCGTTCTGTTTCTTGACGAACTTCCCGAATTTAAACGAACCGTTTTAGAGGTTATGCGTCAGCCGCTCGAAGACAGGGTTATTACCATTTCTCGCGCTAAGTTTACCGTTGAGTATCCTGCCAGTTTCATGCTGGTTGCATCGATGAATCCATGTCCTTGCGGATATTTTAATCATCCAGAAAAGGAATGCGTTTGCTCGCCAGGTGTTGTTCAGAAATATTTGAACCGAATTTCGGGTCCGCTTCTCGACCGCATTGATATTCACGTTGAAGTTATTCCAGTACCCTTCGAGAAGTTATCGTCGGCACCTCCAGCCGAAAGTAGCGCAACTATCCGTGAAAGAGTGGTAAAAGCCCGTCAAATTCAAGAAGAACGATTTGTAGAATGGAAAAATGTTTACTGCAACGCCCAAATGAACTCCAAGTTGATCAGAAAATTTTGTGAGCTAACACCGGAAGGCTCCGGATTACTCAAAACGGCTATGGAGCGATTGGGCTTATCGGCCAGAGCATACGACAGAATACTGAAAGTAGCCAGAACCATTGCCGATCTCGATAATTCTACAAATATCCAATCCGAACATGTTGCCGAAGCCATTCAGTATCGAAGCCTTGATCGGGACAATTGGGGCTCGTAACAATTGTTCGCTTCGTTCCATAATTATAAAATATACTATTAACTAAGCACATCAAGCAATCCAAACATAATATCATATATAAATACGCATACTGACTTGTAAAAATTCAGGCACTTGTTTCATCTTGTACAAGAACAAATATGCTATGTTTTGTAGCATGTAAATCGCTTTGTTGAATAAACAATTACTATATTGCCATGTTATTACAGCCATTTGCAAAAATGGAACTTGCTAACACAAATTATTGTACAAAATGAACGTTGATTTTCAGCAATTTATGACAAGAAGAGTGGTTTTACAACAAAAAAGAGACAAATAATTTGCTAAACATTGCTCCGTTGATGTTGTTATGAATAAATTTGTAACCAAATATAATTCCATTAATAACTTAAAACCAGTTATGTATGATTATTTCTAATCTATTTTGGGTTGTGCCAATTGCATCGGTAATAGCCCTTGTGTTTGCCTACATCTTTTTTAGGCAGATGATGAAAGAGGATGAGGGAACCGACACAATGCGTAAAATTGCATTGCATGTTCGAAAGGGAGCTATGTCGTACCTCAAACAACAGTACAAAATTGTAGCTATTGTATTTTTAGTGCTGTTAGTGCTTTTCGCATTTTTAGCCTTCGGCTTAGGCGTTCAAAATGGTTGGACTCCATTTGCTTTTCTAACCGGCGGTTTCTTCTCTGGCTTGGCAGGATTTTTCGGAATGAAAACTGCTACATACGCCTCAGCTCGTACTGCAAATGCAGCAAAGAACTCTCTTAATCATGGACTAAAGGTAGCTTTTCGATCAGGCGCTGTTATGGGATTAGTTGTTGTCGGTCTTGCTGTTCTTGATGTTTCCTTATGGTACTTAGTATTGAATTATTTTATTGACGAACCCGATCAAACACACAAACTTATAATTATCACTACTACAATGTTAACTTTCGGCATGGGTGCTTCCACTCAAGCATTGTTTGCCCGTGTTGGTGGTGGTATTTACACAAAAGCTGCCGATGTTGGAGCTGACCTTGTTGGAAAAGTTGAAGCAGGAATTCCTGAAGATGACCCTCGTAACCCTGCAACTATTGCCGATAACGTAGGCGATAACGTAGGCGATGTTGCCGGAATGGGTGCAGACCTTTACGAATCGTATGCAGGATCTATCTTGGCAACAGCAGCTTTAGGAGCATCGGCTTTTGCTACAATAGATGCTAACATGCAATATAAAGCCGTTTTAGCTCCTATGCTTATTGCTGCCATTGGAATTATTTTATCAATCATTGGTATTTACGTTGTAAAAACAAAGGACGGAGCTACAATGAAAAACCTTCTTCGTTCCCTTGGAACCGGTGTTAATTTAAGTTCGGTTTTAATAGCATTAGCAACCTTTGTTATACTCCATTCGTTACAAATTACCAATTGGGTAGGAATCTCTTTCTCGGTAATTTCAGGGTTGGCTGCTGGTGTAATTATTGGTCAATCAACCGAATATTTTACATCTCACTCATACAGGCCAACTCAAAGAGTATCGGAAAGTTCTCAAACAGGTCCTGCAACAGTAATTATTTCAGGTGTTGGATTGGGAATGATATCCACTGCTATTCCTGTAATTACTATTGCCATTGCCATTTTAATGGCGTTTCTCTGTGCAATAAACTTCGACGTGGCCAACATGCTTACCGCACAAAACATTCAACTTGGCTTATATGGAATTGGTATAGCTGCTGTTGGTATGCTTTCTACACTAGGTATCACTTTAGCAACCGATGCTTATGGCCCAATTGCCGATAACGCAGGCGGAAATGCAGAAATGAGTCACCTTGGTCCTGAGGTACGTAAACGTACGGATGCTCTTGATTCTTTAGGAAATACTACCGCTGCAACAGGAAAAGGCTTTGCAATTGGCTCGGCAGCTTTAACAGCTCTTGCTCTTTTGGCCTCGTATATCGAAGAAATTAAAATTGGATTACTTCGAATTGGCGAAAAAGTTATTACACTTACCGATGGAAGCACCATTGAAGTTGCCAAGGCAAACATTCTCAACTTCATGGATTACTACCATGTAAACCTAATGAACCCTATTGTTTTGGTAGGTATATTTATTGGTGCAATGATGGCATTTCTTTTTTCCGGTTTAACTATGAATGCAGTTGGGCGTGCCGCTCAAAAAATGGTTGAAGAAGTTCGCCGCCAGTTCCGCGAAATTGCTGGAATCATGGAAGGCAAAGCAGAACCGGACTATGCTCGCTGCGTTGCCATTTCAACTCGTGGTGCACAAATTGAAATGATTCTCCCTTCAGTATTAGCAATTGTAATCCCAATTGCTACCGGATTAGTTCTTGGCGTTGCCGGCGTATTAGGATTACTTGTTGGAGGTCTTAGCGCCGGTTTTGTATTGGCAATTTTCATGGCCAATTCCGGTGGTGCTTGGGACAATGCAAAAAAATACATTGAAGAAGGAAACTTCGGAGGAAAAGGTTCGGCAAACCACAAAGCAGCAGTTGTTGGCGATACCGTTGGCGATCCTTTTAAAGACACTTCCGGACCCAGCCTAAACATTCTTATTAAGTTAATGAGTATGGTATCAATTGTAATGGCAGGGGTAACCGTAGCTTATAGTTTATTCTAAAAAAAATCGCAATAAGAATAGAAGGAGTTACCAAAAGGTAACTCCTTCTATTTTTTAAGGACTCGATAAATCGTATAGCATACTTTAACCGTAGAAATTTCTCTATCGGCCAACATTTTGGTATGTAAGTTTGTTATACTACTTTTGAAAAACAAAACCTTGACACAATGAACTTCGACTTAATCGTTATAGGAAGCGGCCCGGGAGGTTACGTGGCTGCTATTAGAGCCAGTCAACTTGGACTTAAAGTTGCCGTTGTTGAAAAAGAAAACCTAGGAGGAATTTGCCTTAATTGGGGCTGTATTCCCACCAAAGCGCTTCTAAAAAGCGCACAAGTATTCGAATACGCATCACATGCAGCCGAATACGGAGTTTCTACTTCGGAAGTAAAACCCGACTTTGAAAAAATGATTGCCCGTAGCCGAGGCGTTGCCGATACCATGAGCAAAGGAATTCAGTTCCTTTTCAAAAAAATAATATTACTGTAATTACGGGAACGGAAAACTTAAAGACAACCACACTGTTTCCGTAACCGCTCCTGACAATGCTGTTTCGGATTACACATTGTATATAATTTTGGCAACAGGCGCATTACGCTCAGGAACTTCAACCTTAAACAGGATGAGTAAAATTATTGGTTACTGTCAGGCGAACCTTACCAAACAACCTAAAAGCATGTTGGTTGTAGGCTCCGAACCATAGGCGGCAGTTTGCATACTTCTACAATGCTGTAGGAACAAAGTAAACCCTGGTAGAGTACATGCCCAACATTGTTCCACTCGAAGACGAAGAGGTTAGCAAAACGTTAGAACGTTCATTCAAAAAAAGCAGGGATCGCAGTAAAACAAACGCATCGGTCACTTCCGTTGATACTTCCAGGAGAACTATGCAAAATTAGCATTCAAGCAAAAAGGGACGGAAGAAGTTGAAGCCGAAACTGTTCTATCAGCCGTAAAATTACTCGAACCTTGAAGAATAGGCATCGAAGAACTTGGCATTGTCATTGAAGAGAACAAGGTAAAGTTGATGAATTTACCGTACAAATGTTGAAGGAATATGCCATTGGTGATATTGTTCCGGTCCTGCTCTCGCTCATGTTGCCTCTTGAAGGAATCACTTGTGTAGAAAGATTGCAGGATTAAATCCAAAGTCCATAAACAAAAACATTCCTGGATGTACATACACTACACCCGAAGTTTCATCAGTAGGAATGTCAGAAAAAGCAGCAATAAAGCAGGTCACAAATTAAAGTTGGAAAATTTCCGTTCACCGCATCAATTAAAATTTACTGCTGCAGGAATGCGCGAAGGCTTCGTAAAATTAATATTCGATGCAAAGTACGGCGAATCACTGGGAGCACACATGGTTGGCAGCAACGTTACCGAAATGATAGAAGAACTTGTTGTTGCCAGGAACTTGGAAACTTCTGACACGAACTAATTAAGAGCATTCACCCTCACCCAACTATGAGCGAGGCAATTATGGAAGCCGCTTCGGCTGCTTACGGCGAGGCTATTCATATTTAGTAACTCAATAGGTAAAAATAAAAAAACAGCCGCTTAGTTAAGTCGGCTGTTTTTCTTTTATATAATATAAAAACCCTTAGTAAACTTCTACATTGTAAGGTAAACGAGCCTGTACGCCTTGATTCTGCATCATGCTTTTTAGGCAATTAAAATATTTATAGCCATCGCCAAGTTCGTTATGAAGTAACGCAGCCCGTGCTTCTCCCGTCATCTCTTTAATCAGTTCTTCAACAGGGCTCTTTTGTTCGGGCAATTCGATTAAGCGATAATTTTCGAGATTTGCCTTTTGTGCTGCCAAAGTAATAGCATCGGTTAAACCGCCAAAGTTGTCAACCAATTTAATCTCCTTAGCATTTACACCGCTCCAAACTCTCCCTTGACCTATTTCGTCAACGCGTTCAACAGGAATTTGCCGACCTTCCGAAACATGTCCAATAAAAGATTGATAGGTTCCCTCTATCAACAATTGTCCAACAGAACGTTCCTCTTCGGTCATGGAACGGAAGCTGCTAAAGAAATCGGCATGGTCATTGGTTTTTACAACATCAACGTTAATGCCCAACTTTTTATCCAACGCCTTTCCATAATTAAAGAATAGGCCAAACACTCCTATAGAGCCCGTAATAGTTGTTGGACTGGCAACAATTTCGGTAGCAGGAGCAGATATGTAATAACCACCCGAAGCGGCATAGTCGCCCATTGAAACGATAACAGGTTTAACCTTTGCAGCAAGGTCAACCTCGCGCCAAATAACTTCCGATGCAAGAGCGCTTCCACCCGGAGAGTTTACTCGGAAAACTATAGCCTTTACCGAACTATCGCGACGAGCCTTTCTAATAGCCCTAGACAACCCGTCGGAACCAATATTATCGTCGCTGCCTTCGCCCATTCCTATTTCACCCTGTGCATATATAACCGCAATTTTATCCTTGGAAAACTTCTTTTTTACAACTTCCGGAGCCTTAAAATATTTTTCCAACTTAACCACCGTTAAGTCTTTTTTATCGGAAATGCCAAGTTTGGTCTTTAAGAAATCTATTAGTTCGTCCTTATAAATAAGTCCATCTATCAACTTATTATTGAGGCAAGCCTTAGCGTTTAAAATTTCCATGTTGTTTGCCATACGGTTCAAATCCGCTGAACTAATATTCCGCGAAGCGGAAATTCCGTCAACCCAGCAATTCCATATCGACGATAAGTAAGTCATGGTTTGCTCCCGGTTTGCCGGACTCATTTTATCCAGCATAAACGGCTCTACAGCGCTTTTAAATTTCCCATGACGAATAATTTGCGGCTCAACGCCCAACTTATCAAGGGCATTCTTAAAAAACATTATTTGAGAACGAAGCCCTAGCCACTCTACCATGCCTTCGGGATTTAAAAATACGCTATCGGATACCGAAGCCAAATAGTAAGCCTTCTGGCTATATGTATCGCTATAACTGTAAATAAACTTTCCGGATTCTTTAAACTTCAAAAGGGCATTACGAATTTCTTCCGTTGTTGCGGCTCCGGCATTTACAGCATCAATTTCCATCAAAATACCTTTAATGTGTGGGTCGTCCTTTGCGTTGTTCAAAGCCTTCAATATTTTATTCAATCCTAATGATGTTTTAGGTTGAAGAGTTCCAGGATTAAAGCCAGCGAAAGGGTTATCGTTTGCCCTATCCACTATTTCCTTATCAAGTTTAATGTAAAGAATACTATTATCCTTTACGCTAACAGGCTTATCGGACGATGATGCAATTGCACTCACAATGCCCATCATAATTAAAAATGCCAGAAATAGGGATATCAACACTCCCAGAATGCTGGCAAATAAATACTTAAAAAAACTTTTCATTTTGCTTAGGGTTTTAGTTGATTTTCAATATATGACTTACAAAAACAGCATAAGTTACACCATTTTTTTAAATTGATTTGTCACAATTTTTACGACCCTGTATTTTTGATAATTACGAGTAAATCATTTTGCGCCTGTTCTAAAAATATCTGACAAAAATCATTGACTTTTAGTAATTCCAAGTTTACCTTTGAAATGAAATAAGTATCAGCACATGTCTGGTAAAAAGCAATCCACACTCTATCACAATAACGGAAAAGGTCTCTTCTCCTGCTGGATTTGCTGATTTCCTACTAATCCTCGTATTCTTCTTATAAACAGGTAAAGTCCTGTTACATGTACTACTTTACATATTAAACACGATGAAAGGATTAGTTTTCGATATTCGTCATTTCTCTATACACGATGGGCCCGGAATAAGAACAACCGTATTTTTAAAAGGCTGTCCATTAAGGTGCTTATGGTGTCATAACCCCGAAAGTCAAAGTACCAAACCTCAAACAGTAACCAAGGAAAATCGTATCGGAAGTAAAACATACTGTGTTCAGGATATTTTGGGAAAAGAGATGAGCGTTTCCGAAGTTATTACGGAAGTGGCTAAGGACACTCCCTTTTACGACGAATCCGGAGGAGGAGTAACTTTTTCGGGCGGAGAACCGCTTATGCAACCTGATTTTCTTATTGCTGCTATCGACGAGTGCTACAAATTAAAAATAGATGTAGCAATAGATACCAGCGGATTTGGAGCTCCTGATTTGCTTCGTAAAATAGCGGAGAAAAAGCCTCTTTTTCTTTTCGACTTAAAAGTGATAAACAACTCCGATTCTATTAAATATACAGGAGTCAATAGTAACATAATTATTAACAATTTAAAACTTTTAGATTCCTTAGGAACTAATATAGCAATACGTATTCCGCTTATCCCAACTATTACCGATACTACTGAAAATGTTCGGGCAATAGCAAACCTTGTAAATACGCTTAAATGCGCAACGCAGGTAAACTTGCTTCCATACCATGCAATTGCCGGAGATAAATACAGGCGTTTAGGAATAAGTTATCTGCTGAAAGATTTAAAACCATACACACAAAAAGAACTGGACGATGTTGCTAAAAAGTTTAGCAATGTAAACGTACCTGTAACTATTGATGCTTAAAAAATTTGAAAATATGAATCAACGAATAAAAATGCTTCGAGAACAAAGTTTAAAAGCCATAAACACACTATCGGCCGAAAGGGCTTTGCTGGTTACCGAGTTCTACAAATCGGTTGAAGGGAAAAATATCCCTACTCCTATTTTACGTGCAAAAGCATTCGAATATATTTTACAAAACAAGGCAATATGTATAAATCCGGGAGAACTCATTGTTGGCGAACGAGGTCCTAAGCCCAAAGCCGCACCAACTTATCCCGAAGTTTGCCTGCACACGCTTGACGATTTAGAAATAATCAATTCAAGGCCTAAGGTTTGGTTTAAAGTTGACGAAGAAACCCGTAATGTTTACCGCGATGTAATTATTCCTTACTGGAAAGGGAAAAGTATTCGTGATAAAATTTTCAACTCGTTTAGTAACGATTGGATTAATGCTTACGATGCAGGCGTTTTTACCGAATTTCAGGAACAACGAGCCCCAGGACATACCGTATCCGGCAAAAAAATATTTAAAATGGGGATGCTCGACTACGTTAATCAAATTGAACGAGTTAAAAGCAGGCTTAAGGGTTCCGAAGAAGATCAGGAAAAGTTGAACGAACTTGAAGCCATGCAAATTGCAGCATTGGCCATTGTTAATTTTGCCAAACGATATGCCGACGAGCTTGAAAGTCTTGCAAGCAAAGAAACAGACAAAGTACGAATGGCTGAACTTTTAAAAATGGCAAACATCAGTCGCAACGTTCCGGCACATGCTCCGCAAAACTTTTACGAAGCATTGCAGCACTACTGGTACATCCACCTTGGCGTAATTACAGAATTAAACCCATGGGATTCTTTTAATCCTGGAAGGCTCGACCAACACCTAATGCCCTTCTATGAGTCTGATATTAAAAACGGTAACCTGACCCCGGAATTTGCCCAAGAATTGCTACGAGCCTTTTGGGTTAAGTTTAACAACCATCCTTCGCCCCCTAAAATGGGCATAACCGCCGAAGAAAGCAGCACCTACACCGATTTTGCCCTTATCAACCTTGGGGGTGTTAAAGAAGACGGTAGCGATGCAGTAAACGAAATGACCTACATGCTTCTTGATGTAATTGAAGAAATGCGCATTTTACAGCCCAGTAGCATGGTTCAAGTCAGTAAGAAAAATCCGGACAGGTACATAAAACGGGCATTACAAATTGTAAAAACAGGTTTCGGACAACCCTCGTTTTTCAAT
Organism: Bacteroidales bacterium; assembly: GCA_020636845.1. GTDB lineage: Bacteria > Bacteroidota > Bacteroidia > Bacteroidales > Tenuifilaceae > JACJXD01. The sequence goes on from JACJXD010000002.1 coordinate 97,984, forward strand.
ACCGACGCCATTATTCAGGAACTACTCAGCCAAGGCAAATCGTTAATCGATGCCCGCAATGGTGGAGCCAGCGGTTGTGTGGAAACCGGAGCATTCGGAACAGAAGCATACTTCCTTACCGGATACTTCAACCTAAACAAGGTTTTGGAAATAACCATAAATAACGGTATAGACCCTCTTTCCGGAAAACAAATCGGAATAAAAACCGGAAATGTAGATGAATTTGAAACTTTCGAAGAGTTTTATAACGCTTTCGAAAAACAACTGAAGCATTTCATCGACATTAAAATTGAAGGAAATCTTGTTGTTGAGAAAATTTGGGCTGAAAAAATGCCCGTTCCATTTTTATCGTTACTTATTGACGATTGCATTGAAAATGCAAAGGATTACAATGCAGGCGGAACCCGTTATAACTCCAGCTACATTCAGGGAGTCGGGCTTGGCAGCATTACCGATAACCTCACGTCAATTCGCAAGTACGTATTCGACGATAAGAGTATCAAGTTTAGCGAACTAATTAAAGCGTTAAAGGCCAATTTTGAAGGATATGACGAGTTACGTTACAGATTAATTTACGAAACGCCCAAATGGGGAAATAACGACGATTACGCCGACAAACATGCCGTTATGGTATTTAACAGTTTCTACAATGCGGTAAACAATAGGCCAACTTATCGCGGAGGAAAATTCCGAATAAATATGCTACCCACAACAAGCCACGTTTATTTTGGGAGTAAGTTGGGTGCGTTACCTGACGGTCGTGCGGCTTTTGAACCGTTAAGTGAAGGGATTAGTCCTGTTCAGGGAGCCGACCGAAAAGGACCAACGGCAGTTATTCAATCCGTTTCCAAAATCGACCATATTAAAACCGGCGGAACCCTGTTAAATCAGAAATTCTCACCATCTTTCTTTTCATCCGACGAAAATCTGAACAAACTCGTATCACTTATACGAACATACTTTAAATTCGACGGACATCATATTCAATTTAATGTAGTAAATGCTGAAACATTAAAGGATGCACAAAAACATCCCGAAAAATATCAGGATTTAATTGTACGCGTAGCCGGATATTCCGACTATTTCAATGATTTAGGTGTAGCCCTGCAAAACGAAATAATTCGCAGAACAGAACATGAAGCGGTTTAACTAAATTCATAAGGATTTTTAACTGATTATACTCCCAAACAACAATCACAGCACTTGTTACTGGAATAAGTATTTAATAAGAAGACGTTGGATTTTTTTGTAAGATATTTACTTGGACAAGATCCTCCAAGGGATTATAAAATCGAATAAAACACTATGTTCAGGACAGCAAAAACAACAATAATTAAAAACACCGATTATGTTTAACAAACAAACTTATATTGACCGTCGAAATCAATTACGGTCGCAATTTAATTCAGGAATTCTTCTCTTCATTGGAAACGATGAAAGTGGAATGAACTACGAAGACAATACATACCGCTTCCGTCAGGATAGCACATTTCTTTACTACTTTGGAATAAACAGGCCGGGATTGTATGCCATAATGGATGTTGAAAATGGACTAGATTTTATTTATGGCGATGATTTTACTATCGATAGCATTGTTTGGATGGGATCGCAACCTACAATCAAAGAAATGGCATTTGATTTTGGAATTGACAAAACCGGTTCTATTTCCGATTTTCTCAAAAAAATAAAAAGCCAACCGCTTGCTTCGATTAACTACCTACCACCATACAGACCGGAACATCGTTTAAAATTAATGGAAATTTTAGGCATTAACCTATCCGAAATTTCTACAAGAATAAGCATTCCATTTATTATTGCCGTTGGAGAGCAGCGAAATGTTAAGTCCGAAGAGGAAATTAAAGAAATCGACTATGCCGTATCGATCACTGCTGAAATGCACCAAGCAGCAATGCGCTATGCCCTTCCGGGAATGACGGAGGCTCAAGTTGCTGCCAAAGTTCATGAAGTAGCCCTTGCTGCCGGTGGCGACATTAGTTTTCCTACAATAGCAACAATTAACGGGCAAACCCTTCATAATCATTATCACGGAAACACCTTAAAGAAAGGACAACTTTTTCTTCTCGATGCCGGATATGAAACCCCTATGGGATATGCAGGCGACATGAGCAGCACATTTCCAGTTAGTAAAACTTTTACCGACAGGCAAAAGGAAATTTACCAAATAACCCTTGCTGCACATAATGATGCAATTGAAATGCTGAAGCCGAACGTAAATTTTCGTGAAGTGCATTTACAGGTAGCCCGTATTATTTTCGACGGGTTAAAAGAAATGGGGTTTACAAAAGGCAATACCGATGAAGCTATTACCAATGGGGCACATGCTCTTTTCTTCCCTTGTGGAACTGGCCATTTAATGGGCTTAGATGTTCACGACATGGAAAATCTAGGAGAACAATATGTTGGCTATTGCGGAATGCCTAAAAGCAAACAGTTCGGACTAAAGTCATTGCGTTTGGGACGTGAACTGAAACCGGGGTTTGTACTAACAATTGAACCGGGAATTTACTTTATTCCCGAACTCATCGATTTGTGGCAACAAACAGGAACCAATAAAGAATACGTTAACTTTGATAAAGTTAACGAGTATCGGAATTTTGGAGGTATCCGAAACGAAGAGGATGTTTTAATCACCTCAAACGGACACCGAATACTGGGTAAGCCTTTAGCAAAAACCATTGAAGATGTAGAAGCTGAAAGGGCTAAGGCTTATAGATAATTTAAAATTTACTGCTTTACTAAATTTTATTTAAAGTTCAAACATATAGAGCTTCATTAGAGTCTAATGTTTTTTTGCTTTTTTAAGATACTACTAGCAAACAGATGGAAATATAAAACTCTATTATAATTTTGTTAAAGCGTCTTTGTTATTAATTAGCAAGTATAATAGTTATAAGTTTTTATGACTAAACCTCATTAGTGTCTGATTAGATAATATAGAACCCGTTGTGCATTTTAAAGATATCCACTTTAGGATTATTGATATTTCTGTCAAAAAACACCTTTGATGTATTAAATTACAGTCAATATCATAATTTTAGACGTTATTCTAGTTTTATACCCAATCAAATGATTTTGCATAATTATTTCTGATATTGAACTGGTCATACAATTGGGAGGAAAGCATTTCAACGCTTTCTTTCTTCTTAAAAAAATAAAGTTGCAGTTTATAATCTTTTTGATTTTTCCTTTTGGGTGTATCTAGTTTAATTTTGGCTTTATCGAATAAATTTAGTTATATCTCTGCAATAGGTAATTTTTGTTCCCAATTAAAGTACAGCCCGATATTTAGTCTTGAATATCTTTTAAGTAGTGACTGTCGTGTGCTGGAACTGCAAATAAGTCTATGCTCTGAAAAACACTGTTGACAGATTACGCTGCATGAAGTTTATAGCCATAGTAGTGCATTTATTGGGTTATATAATACCCAGAGTACTGGAAAGGTTATAATTTTGCTCTTCGCATATTCTTGAATGCTGGGTTTTTGGTATATGACAAATTTTTAGCAGCGTGCTACCTACAATAATGCAATCCTCAAATTCATTAAATGATTGTGCAAGTTGCATTCTTATTTGATCGGTATAAATCGATAATTTCCTTCTCTTTTTAAAAGGATTTGGTAAATTTCTAAATAAATGATTTTTTTATCAGTCTCTATGTATTCGGCGGAAACATAGGATTATCAATTCTAAATCAATTTTTTTGAAACTTTTGCATCGATAGGACAACAAATTTTCTCTGGATATTCTGCGCAATAATTCTAGTATTCTTTTGTAACTTCCGCTAAAGTTGTCCTTTGTAATTTTTTTGTAGTAATACGAGCAACTTTTCCCTTTTTAATTAAAAGGCACAACGGGTTCTATATTATTTAATCGAGTGCTAATGGTCTAAAATTGTTACTAAAAAGTTACTTTTTAGTAATGTCAAAACCATACTTAACTGAGGTTATATATCCTGTCAGATTAATTACTAACCTTGTTATGCAGGTCTATAGCCTGTTGGATAACTATGGTTGAAGCGTCTAATCTTAGGCGTAGAGGGAAAGAATTAAATAGTTATGAGATTGATATTGGGGCAATCAGAACAGATTAAAGACACTTTTGATGTTAATAAATAAGGAAAAGTTATATATTTAAGATCATAATTTATAAGTGATTTATTTTTAATTTGATAGGCATTGTTGGCTAAACAAATGTTACTATCGAAAATTTATTTGTTTCACAAATAAAAAACTATATTCTTTGTTAGAAGTTAGGGTATTTATTTATTCAAGGGGAATGTTAGAGTTATGAAGTTAGATTCAAATTCTAGTATTCTTAAAGTACATGAATATTTACAAATCAGTCAAAAAGAAAGGTCGAAGTCTAATTTTTCACAGCAATTGTAAATATCCCTTCTTTAACCTTAATGAGTTTCCAATTCTCGTTTAGTGTTAGCGTGTAGTTAACTTCTTCAATTTTATTAGAAGATGTGTCTTTGGGTGCATTTATTATAAATGCCTTCCAGTTGTTTGTGCGAAGAATTCCGTTACGAACTTCGAGTATGCCCCAATTGGCAACAAGCCTCATGGTTTTGTAAACAACTCCGATGCTGTCGATTGGTATAAGGGGTTCTTGTGGATTATAGCTAAAGTTAATGTTGTTGTTTGGAATTATCAGTTGATTCCCATTTAGTATTGTTTCCTTGTATTTGGCTATTAGTTGCTTTTGTAATTCAAACTTATTAGTTTCATTTTTTACGAGTTGTTCTGCATTGTACCTGTTTATAATGTTTTTTACCTTTATTCCTAGAATGGTTGTATCGTTTTCGATTTGGGTATTGGTTATGGATATTCCTATTTCGGGAACACTTTTCCCTGTTTTAATTAGCGAAAGCCATTCAATATTTAGTTTATCGAATAAAAAGCCGTAAGCAGGGCCGGTTATATAGGCAAACGAGTTTGTGAGTCCGTCTTTATCAATCCAACTATCTGTCTTTTTTGCTAGAATCATCCTAACAATATCGTCGCTTAATCCACAGAGTTTATAGCCTGTATATTCTGCCATGCCTTCGTGCCGTTCAAATTGATTTTCGTTATTACTTGGGAATAGCAGTTGCCTGTATTTTCGAATGGTGAGCGCATCGTTTAACGATGCTTTGATGTTAGAATCTTTGCTGGCAAGCAAGGCCTGCTTTAAAACGGTAAGTTCAAGTTTTAGAAGAGTTGATCCCTTAAGTTGATCAAGATGGGTGTTTTGTGATAGCACCGCAGGGATGCCTAATTGATCCTGAATTCTGTGCCAACTTTCATGTATTAACAGCTTGTTTCTTTCATACTGGTCGTTTTCGGGAATTGCATTCCACAAAACCATTGTCCACATTTCACCATCCCATTTAAACGATGTATTCGCCAAATTGATATTTTCCGGGAGTTTCCCGGTAAAAATCTTGTTGTCGGAAGACAAACTATTGTTGTTGGCTTGCATATTGGCGTAAATTTGCTTGTTTTCAGCAACTACAAACATGGTAGGGCCATACAAGTTTATTCCCCACAATTTTCCATTGTCTGCTTTGCAAATGGAGTCTAATTGGTTAAAGTATTTGGTTGATAGTTCTATGTTTTTTTCATTTTGAGCGTTAGCAAAATTTAATTCGAATATCAAGGTGAATAATATTGCCCAAGTTGCTACTATATGCTTTTTCATGGTAATGAATTAAGATATTAATAGTTTTATAAGAAGGGGAAGGGAGCCTACTACATTTGCAATAAAATGTGCCCAGAATGCGGGTATTAAACTGTCGGTTTTTTCGCGGTAGTATGCTGCCGTCAATCCTATTATTGTGGTGTTAAAAACGATAAACAATACAAACCATAGTCCCATTCCTGCTTTGAAAAGGGATAAATGTATTGCCCCGAAAAAGAGCCCCGATATAATTACCGGCAAGCTTAATCGGAATAGTTTTAGATGTTTCAGGTGCTGAATAAAACTCTGAACAAAACCACGGACTAAGACTTCTTCGCATAAACTCGACCAAATCCAAACGGTTAGAATTCTTTCCAGTAACGATTTTGTTTCAGGAAAACCGGTAGAATTGCCTGTTGGAAAAATATGGTTTAAAATTCCCATGAACAAAACAGCCCCGATAATTTGTGCGGCAAGAATAATTCCCGTGACACGAAGTGTAAACTTAAAGTAATTAATGTTTGTAGCTTTCCTGAAACCGTAATTGGTTAAATTTCCTTTGTTTACAACAAGAATTACAGCAATAGTCAGCAAAAGAACAAGAAATTTAAAAATTGCATTACGTGTGTAAAAATCCAGCCCTATATGTTTGTCTATAATGTTGGTTATGGGTTTCGATATGGCAGAACTTATAAACATTATTGCAGCGCCTATTATAACTGCACCAATAACTGCCGTCCATGGATTTTTTTGAATTTTGTCAATAAATGTTTTCATCTGTACAAAATATTAATGTGTTGATAGTAAAAATATTGTAGTCTAATTCTTAAAACTCTTTAATCGAGCGGATGGAACACCCGGTGTTTTGTTTATTTATGCTTGCGTAATTTGCATTACATGGGTGTTTCATAATTTACATTTTTTGAAGTTTGTAAAAGCCCGGAATATCAGAGTTGAAAAAGAACTTTTGATTGTTTAGAATTTGCTTGGTAACATTTTCGAAGTCAGGGTTGTCTGTTTCTTTCATGATTTCCAAAACGGTTTGTTCCCGCATCATGCCTGCGTGTAAAATGCAGGAAATGTACGTGCTATTACTCCACACTGCTTGTTTTACTTTGGTAAGGTTATTGTCCATTAGGGCAATTAGGTGCTCTTCGCCATCGATAACCAGATTTAATTGTTGGCTTTGCCACAGATTTAAAGCCTCTTCTCCAATTGTTGCGCACACGGTTTTTGCCCCTTCCAGTTTAATGGGTTGGTATGCTTCAACGTAAACCGTTACGCCACGTTTTGCTGCTTCTTCAATGCAATCGGCAACTTTACTAATTGTCTTTGGAAAAGCATCGACAACCGCAATGGCTTTGCATTTATTCATCATAGAGCGGAAGCGTTCGAAAACCAAAGGAACAGAAGTAATAGAGTAACTTTTTTCTTCATCTTCTTCAATTTCGAGACTGTTGAGCATCTCCTTTGCAGCGTTCGATTTTTCGAGTATCGATTTTTCGTAGTGACTGAAAAACTCATCGGGGATTACCGCCTTGCATAGTTTGTTTTTATTGTCCTCTACAATTACGGCTCCTTTCGCCGCTAACGATTCTATTGCTTTATAAACGTTTGCCGTTGGTTTATTCATTTGCTTACCGATTTTATAAGCAGTAGCGGGTGGATGAGTGAGCAAATGGACGTAAACGTCGGCCTCAAGTTTGTTAAATCCTATTTCCAGTAGTGCTTCGTTGCTTTTAATCATGCGTTGATGTTGATTAAATTATACGGAGACAAATATATGTATTTAGTATAATAAAAAACTACTAATAAATAAATTTTACAAAAAAAGACGCTAAGAATTTTCTTAGCGTCTTTCCGCGTCGGTGTTTTATTTTACTTAAAAGCTTTTTCTAACAAACCGTCACCTTCAATTTTTAGGCGTTTAAAATATTCGGGAACCTGTTTGCCCGTTAGGCTATCGACATACATTTTTGCCAACGCCTGGCTAAGCATAAACCCGTGTCCACGCATACCTAGGAATAAGCCTGCGTCAGGATCGATGTACATACGCGGTTCAACGTAGTATCCTGCCCAAGTTGCTTGGAAGCCTACCGAGTTAAGTTCCGGAATCCAATCCGTAAACACTTCCGAGGCAATTTCTAAAAATTCCTTAGTGTTAATTTTTAAGTTTTTTGTTGCTTCTTGAGGATCGGCTGCAGGAGATGCACAACCTATAATTTGTCCGGTTTCGGCAAGTTGCTGTCCGTAAACAGCTATAAATCCTTTGTATTTTCTACGGTCAATTAGCATTCCTAGAGGATCGCCGTTAACACCCATCCAAGGTAACCTGCGAGTGATAAATGCTTGGTGTTTTACAGGATACAAACCTAAGTTCAACCCTAGCATTTTTGCAAACTTGTCGCCCGAAGGGCCTAAAGAGTTAACGAAAACTTCGGTGTGGTACTCAATGTAATTTTTATTATGATCGCGAACCAGCGCTACATATTCGTTATTGTCCTTGTAAAGGCTTATTAACTCGCAATCTTCTTTTACGGAGCCACCTTTGCTTATTCCAATGTTTCTGATAACGTCAATGGTTTTTCCCGGGGTTGCTTGCCAGCAATCTCTAGTAATTAGCGCTGATTTATAAGTTTTTAAATTGCCGTTGAAGTTCGGAGATATTTCCTTATGGAAATCTTTTGGATCAACCATGTAAGCGTCGCTCCATGCCTTGGATGCTTCTAACGCATTGTAGGTCTCATCATCGTGAGCAAAAGTTATGTAGTTTATAGGCCTGTAATCGATGCTCTTTACTTTATGAACTTCTTTGAATATTTCGTGATTTCGTATAGCGATATCTGCAATCTCCGGCAACGAGAAAGCAGGGCGGCCGCCGGCAATATTTCGCCACGATGAACCCCTTTCGTAGTTTAACAATACGGGTTGCATTCCTGCTTCGGATAAATAACGGAATAGTGCGCTACCTGCAATTCCACCTCCGGCAACAAGCGATTTAACTTTAACAACTTCTGCCTTTTTACCATTTATACCGGTAATGTATGTTGGGTGAATGTCCTTTGGATAAAGTTCGCCCATGTTTATTTGATTGCTCAAAGGAGCACGGGGCGTTGCATCGCCTACAACTTGGATTCCCATTGGAGCAAGTGTACTCTTAAGTCTCTTAATACAACGTTTTCCACGACAAGCGCCCATTCCTAAACGGGTGGTATGCTTAATTTCGTCAGCCGAAATGAATTTACGGTCGCCAATTGTCTTCAAAATTTCGTCGAGACTAACGTCGTCGCAGTGGCAAACGTATGTTTTCTCTTCAACCTTATAGGTTGTAGGTTCCATTTCTACAGGTTCAGGATAGTTTTCCTTTACAATGAAACCACGAGCGTTTAGTAAGTTGTCGCCATGTAAATCTTTCGATTTCACACGGGCAACATTGGTTTTGTTTGGTTTACGTAATATTTTTTCAATAACGCCTTCGCCAAGTTTCTTGCCGTTATTATCGACCAAGTAAACTTCGGCACCTTCGGTTGCTTCGTATTCTATAGGAAGGAATAACCAATCTTTGGTGTAGCTGTAACCAAATATTGCAAGTCCTGGGCATTGAAAAACGCAATCCATACAGCCTATACACTTGTTGTAATCTATTTGAGGAACGGTGCTGGTTGAATTTTTAGTAATTGCGCCATGAGGACAGGCAAAGGTACACGGGTTACATGCAAAGCCGTAAAGACAATCAATTTGAACAAAAGGCTTACTTTCCTTGCGTTCTTTTGTTGGGCGGAAAGGCTCTTCAATTACCCTTACAGGATGTTGCTGGCTGTCGATGTACTCCTTGCTAATTGCAAGGTATGTGTCGTAGTCGAAGCGGGCTCCCATTTCCTGTAAAATTTCGTAGGCAACCTGTTTTCCGCGAAGAACGGCACTTGTTCCTTCACCAATACGAATGGCATCGCCTGCGCCATAGCAACGACGGCCAAAAACTTCGTTGCCTTTTATAAGAAGTTGGTCGTCGGAAACTAGTCCTGTACAAATATTAATGGCATCGATACCCTCAATAATTTGTTCGGTTCCTGGTATTGGCTTAAAATCTTTAGCATCGGCAATAACAGCTCCTACAACTCCTGTATGATCTTTATTCGGTAATGCTTTAATAAGAATTTTGCTTAACATTATTGGAATTCCCAACCGACGAACTCTGTTTGCCTGAACAGGAAATCCGCCTTCGTGTGGCATGGCCTCGATAATTGCCTTAACTTTTGCTCCGGCTTGCATTAGTTGGTAGCTGGTAAGGTAACCAATGTTTCCGGCACCAACGGTAAGTATATTTTTGCCCAAAAGGGTGAATTCCTGATTCATCATTTTCTGAACAACGGCAGCTGTATAAACACCGGGTAAGTCGTCGTTTTCGAATGTTGGCATGAATGGAACCGCTCCGGTTGCTATTACCAGATGGTCGGCTTCCACAAAGTATATTTCGTTTGTTTTAAGATTTTTGATGGCAATTTTCTTCCCGTCCAAAATATCCCAAACAGTACTGTCAAGGAAAATTCCTTCGTGGTTATTTCCTGCTAATGTTTTGGCAATGTCGAATCCTCGCATTCCTCCAAATTTCTTCTCTTTTTCGAAGAAGAAAAATTGGTGTGTTTGCATATTGAATTGTCCGCCGATGGTAGCATTATTGTCTATTACAATGTTTTCGATGCCGTGTTGAAGTAAAATTTCACGGGTGGCTAATCCTGCTGGTCCTGCACCAATAATTGCTACCGTAGTTTTGTAAATTTTTGTCGATTCGTTTTTGTCCGGAGCAGTTGCCTTGGGTGTATATTCTTTTGGTATTTCGCGTACTTCCTTAATTCCGTCAACCGGAGTTATACAAATACGTTTAATTTCCCCGTCAACGAGCATTTCGCAAGCGCCGCATTTGCCTATACCGCATTCAAGGCTTCGCTCACGATTTTCAATACTGTGGCTATGAACGGGATAGCCGGCTTGATGCAGCGCTGCTGCAATGGTAAACCCTTTTTCGCCTTTTACTTCCTTTCCGTTGTAAAGGAAGGTTACCGTTTCGCGTTTGGGAACTTCTAAAATTGGGTGTTTTTCTATTTTGTTCATGGTAACTAATAACTTTATGTTGAACAGATTGTTAGCCTTGAAAATTTTTCTAAGGTATTTAGATTGTCATATTGGAACAATGACTAATATCAACTTTTAAAAAATCTTTTACAATGTAAAGGCACATCCTTACTTGCAGATTTTTGTGTGAAAAAGATAACAGAATTGGCGTTAGATTAAAGTGATTAAGAGTTGGTTAACTTTTAATAAAATGTTGATTTATTTCGTAGAAATGAGGTCGAGAATTTATTATTGGTTAATTTTGAGTTGGCTAATATGTAATAAGATTCAAAATTCACTTACTGATTAATAACTAGAAAAATGAAACGTACTAGTATTACTTTTTTAATAATCTTATCGGCGATGGTTAGTGTGGCCCAAACAACATTTCCTGAATATGAAGCGCAGGTTTATCGGAAAGGGAAATCGGTTTTACCTTACAGAATCATGTATCCTAAAAATTTTGATAAGAGTAAAAAGTACCCTTTGGTGTTTTTCCTTCATGGGTCGGGAGAGCGTGGTTCCGATAACTCTAAACAGCTTGCTTATGGAGCTTCGCTTTTTGCAAGCGACTCGATACGTTCGGAGTACCCTGCAATAGTTGTTTTTCCACAATGTGCCGAAGGCGACTACTGGGCAAATGTAAAACTTAATCAGGACGACAAAGGCTTCAGGTCGTACTTGTTTCATCCCGAAGCAAAACCTACACCTGCAATGAAAGCATTGCTGGGATTAGTTCGGCAGTTATCACATAAATCGTATGTAGATAAAAATCGAATTTATGTGGGAGGTCTGTCCATGGGTGGTATAGGAACATACGAGTTGTTATACCGAAAACCCAACACATTTGCTGCCGCAATTGTGATTTGTGGAGGAAGCGATCCTAAAGTGGTCGATAAGTATGCCCAAAAAGTGCCCCTGTGGATATTCCATGGCGAAGCCGACAATATTGTTTTAACGGAATATTCGCGTGAGATGTATAATGCTATTTTGGGTTTAGGAGGAAAGGTTAAGTTAACTACCTACCCTGGAGTTGGGCATAACAGTTGGGAGAATGCTTTAAAAGAGCCCGATTTGTTGCATTGGCTTTTTAGTAATAGTAAAAAATAAGCGCCTTAAGGCGCTTATTTTATTTTGGGTTGCTTCTTTGGAGTATTTCGTCAATCATGCCGTAGTCGAGAGCTTCCTTTGCCGTCATCCAGTAATCCCTGTCAGAATCTTTCCGAATCTTTTCGATTTTATTACCGGAGTGAGTGGCAATAATATCGTACAACTCATCGCGAAGTTTAAGAATTTCGCGAGCGGTAATTTCAATATCCGAAGCTTGTCCTTCGGCTCCACCCATAGGTTGGTGTATCATTACACGGGCGTGGGGCAGAGCTGTACGTTTCCCCTTTTCTCCGGCTGTAAGTAAAACAGCTGCCATCGATGCCGCCATTCCGGTACAAATGGTTGCTACATCGGAACTTATATACTGCATAGTGTCGTATATGCCAAGCCCAGCGTAAACGCTTCCTCCAGGAGAGTTTACATAAATTTGAATATCCTTCGAAGGATCGGTCGATTCTAGAAATAGCATTTGAGCCTGAATAATGTTGGCAACATCATCGTCGATGGGGACGCCGAGGAATATAATTCTATCCATCATCAAGCGGGAAAAAACGTCCATTGTTGCTACGTTTAACTGGCGCTCTTCTATAATTGTTGGTGAAATATAACTGTTGGCTATCGATGCAAATTTGTGTAGCGATAAACTACTGATACCCTTATGTTTTATGGCATACTTTTCAAATTCGTTCATTTTATTATGTTTTAGTTGATTTTACAGTGCAATATAGTAACGATTTCAGAAATGCCCTTACTGTTAACCAAAATTATGATGAATAGGTAAACTTCAATTTATATGCAGTGAATGGTACTTGTATAGGAAGCAAAACACACAAAGGAATTTAAAGTTCAAATATGTTTTTTATAGATTTAGTTGAAATTGATTTATTTCACAACTTTTTCGCAAATGGGAGCGCTAGGGTCATTCACTAAGATTTGTTCGGTATTGTTTAATTCTAGGTGATTTATTGCTGTTATGGAATTTGGCCTTTTTGTTAAAAAGTAAACTATAATGGTCACGGTTAATACTAAAAACATCATTTTACTTGTTAGCAGATATGCAATAGACGAAAAAATTGAAACAGTTTCGATTGATGCAAGCAATACAATAATGGCTTCACGGTAAAATGTCATTTTCTTGATTATTTCCTTTTGAGATTTGCATATCGATAACTTCTTTCGAAAAACGATATTCCCCAGAACTATAAAAAAAATTAAAAGGATTGGAACTAAAATATAAAAAGGGTCTGAGGTGTTTTTAAAGACTGGAATTATCATGTTAAAATTGATAAAAATGAAAGCAGCAATAGCCATTAACATTTGTGTTGCTAAAAGGGCAATAAATATTACGTTTAATTGCCTGAAGTATTCCTTTGAACTAAGAAGATTTGAGAGCATAGAAGGCTAACAATTGTTTGATGCTAATGTAATTATTTTATAAAAAAGTACAACAACTGTGTAATGATTATTTACATAATAAAAACAAATAAATTTTCAATAAAAGTATTAAAGGCTTGATTATGAGCATTACTATAAAATGCCTTCGTCGGCCATTGAGTAACATGTAGAATCGGTAATGATTATATGGTCCAGCAGGGTAATGTCGAGCAGGAGGGAGGCTTCCTTTAGTTTTTTTGTAATGGAAATGTCCTTATCGCTTGGATTGGGGTTTCCTGAGGGGTGATTGTGAACGACAATTACTGCGGAAGCCAACTTTTCGATGGCCGCTTTCAAAATTATGCGAACATCCACAATTGTTCCGGCAACACCTCCTTGGCTAACCCTTACACGATCGATGACTTTATTTGACTTATTAAGCAGAAGAACCCAGAATTCTTCATGGGGAATATCGGCAAGAATTGGCTGGAAAATATCAATAACATCTTGACTGGATGAAATTTGGTTGCGTTGGATGCGCTCTTCGCCTTTGCGTCGTCGGCCTAATTCAAGGGCAGCCATAATGGAGATGGCCTTTGCTTCACCAATTCCCTTTATTTTGGTAAACTGGTTGATGTTAAATTTACCTAACTCGTTTAGGTTATTGTTCGACAAGGAAAGTACACGTTGAGCAAGGGCGACTGCGGTTTCGGTTGAATTACCCGACCGTAATAAAATTGCTACTAATTCTGCATCGCTTAAACTCGAAATGCCATTTTTAAGCATTTTTTCGCGGGGTCTGTCTTCAACGGCCCAATCCTTAATTGTAAGACGTTTGTATTCGTTTCCCATTAAAGTGGAATTTATATGTAAGATAGTAACTTTTAACCTGATAGTAAACATTGAATAAAAACAATTACCTTCGCAACAGTTATAATATGGGTAATATGAGAGGAACTTCTAGAAAATTAATGTTTGCAAAGCCTATTATGGCTTTGTTAGTGTTGGCATTGGCGTATGCGGGTTATAAGGTTATTGACCAGCGGCCTAAGCCGAACTTGATATTTAGTTCCGATTCTGTAGTGTTCAAACATGGATGCTTAGGCGAAGATTCGCTTTGCTTCAAAATTTACTTTCGATTCCCGGTAGCGGAAGGGCGTGGTTCAAAAACCATTCAAAAGGTAATTGATAGCGATTATTCATCGTCTGTTATTAACGGTGATCCTGTAAAGAAACTTTCCGAGTTAAAAAAGCAGTTGGCCGATTATGCACTTAGTTACGACAGTTCCTTTGTGGAATATACCTCGTCGATTCCCGGCGCTACCAGATGGTTTATCGATGTAAATTATAAGATGTTATTATATAACGGAAGGTTGCTAGCTATCCGGTATTTGTATGCCGATTACCTTGGCGGAGCACACGGAAACTATAACTTTCACTATCAGAATATCGATTTAGTTCATGGAAAAATACTCGCTTTTAGCGATTTTATAGAAGATACCTCTGCTTTTAAATCTGTTGCTTATAAAAAATTAGTTAGCAAGTATAGGAGCAAATCGAATTTTATGTTTCCCGACGAAAACGGTTTTGTGTTGCCAAAGGAGTTTGCACTTCTTCGTAATGGGTTATTACTTCATTATAATGTGTATGAAATCTCGTCGTATGCTCAGGGCGATTTTGAGTTCTTGATTCCGTATAGTTCCCTTTCAGGAATAATTAACGATCGGTTTTTAAGGAAGAATATTTTGGTAGATTCAAAGTAGAGAGGAACTAATCATAGTTAATTAGTTGTATTTGTTGGGAAGTGATTTAATTAAGTTCGCGAAAAATCAAATTTCTATATTTTAATGATTATTTGTTTTCATAAACCAAGATGTAAATGGATATTCATCAAAAAAAAAGCATTTTTTTTAATTATTGCAGCCGTTTTCGTGTTTTTTAGAATATGTTTGTAAGGTAAAATCGTTTTTGTAATGGCACGAGTATATCTTTCGATTGGCGGAAATCAGGGTGACAGAGAAAAGAATTTAGCCGAAGTTTGTAAACACATTTCAAGTAGAATTGGAATAATTCGAAAACAATCCGCAATATACGAGTCAGAACCATGGGGATTCGAGTGTAACAGTAACTTTCTGAATCAGGTTGTTATGGTAGAATCCGGGTTAACGCCGGCTGCTTTGATGTTGGAAATTTCCTACATTGAGTCGTTAATGGGACGTGAGCGGAAAAATGCTGGATATAGTTCTCGGACAATGGATATTGATGTGCTTTTTTACGAGCAAGCCATATTGTTAACGCCCGAATTAATAGTTCCACATAAACATCTACACAAACGTCGTTTTGTACTTGAACCGTTAAACGAAATAGCTCCGAATTTAATACATCCGTTATTTTCGCTTACCGTGCATGATTTATTGGTAACATGTACCGATAAAAGCAAGGCATGGAAATACGAGCCTGTAACTGCTTAACGTTCGAAAGTAATAGTGTTTTTAGTAAATTAGTTTTACCTTTTCCAAGTTTGATTTGGATAATTTGCCAGATTTATATCGCTGTTAAAGCGAAAAGGCCTTCAATTTGTTTAATCCTTTTTCCCGTATGCTAAATCGCCGGCATCGCCAAGTCCGGGAACAATGTATGCCTTTACGGTTAACTCGTCATCTACAGCGCCGAGCCAAATGGTAGCATCTTTCGACGAAAGGTTTCGCTTCATGTATTCAACCCCTTCGTGCGATGCAATTACCGAAACAATATGAGTGTGCGACGGCTTTCCCTTTCCCAGTATAGCCTTGTAAGCCATAAGCATCGAAGCCCCGGTTGCAAGCATGGGATCCATGAGTATTAGCGTTTTTCCATCGATATTAGGGCAAGAAATGTGCTCAAATTGAATTCGAAAAGTTCCATCATTATCGTATTTTCGGTATGCCGATATAAACGCGTTTTGTGCTTTGTCAAAGTAATTTAGCATACCTTGGTGCAATGGTAATCCTGCCCGTAAAATTGTAGCCAGAACAATTGTTTCGTCGGGAAGTTGCATGTCGGCAACGCCTAGTGGAGTTTGTACCTGCTCGCTTTTATAGTTGAGCACTTTGCTAATTTCGTAAGCGAAAATTTCCCCGCAACGTTCTAAGTTCCTTCTAAAGCGGGAAGAATCTGTTTGGATATTTACATCGCGAAGTTCTGAAATGAACTGGCTTAGAAGGGAATTTTGCTCGCTAATTACTCTTACCATTGATTTTGATTTTAACTTAGCTAAGTTAATTAAAATAACACTACCTTACGAATGATTTGGCAAGCAAAATGGTAAAGAAAAAAACAAAAACATTTAACGATGCGGTTTTAGTGAACCTTTCGGAGCAATTCTCCTTGCCTATTCTTAATCAAACAAGCAATGTTTACTTCGATATGTTGGAAAATATTGTGTCGCAACAGCTGTCGGGAAAGGTTGCCAGTAAAATTTTTCAGCGTTTTTTGGATTTATTTCCCAATAAAGAACCCCTTCCGCAAATTCTTTTACGGCAAGAAGATGCTGTTTTACGGGGCGTGGGTTTATCGGCTGCAAAGGTAAAATATGTAAAAGCCTTGGCCGAATTTGCGATGACGAACGATTTATCTGTTGACACAATATCGAAAATGTCCGATGTTCAAATTATCGATTTACTGATAAAGGTGAAGGGTATTGGAAAGTGGACGGTACAGATGTTATTAATTTTTTCGCTTGGTAGAGTCGATGTTTTTCCAGTTGATGATTTAGCGGTACAGGTTGGAATGAAAGAATTATACGGTTTATCGGAAAGTGGTGCTGCATTAAAAAGACGAATGGAACTAATTGCGGAAAGTTGGATGCCGAATCGTACAACGGGAACTCGTTTAGTATGGGCTTATGTCAACAGTAAAAAAAGTAACGCTGTTAGGCGTTGATGTTGTATTTTTGCATTGTTAATGCTAAATAGTTTACAATGTTTAAATCGATTTTACTTGTAGGAGCAGGAGGTTTTGTTGGATCTGTTTTGCGTTTTTTGGTTACAAAGCAAATTCAAATGCAAGTGGCTTCAACCTTTCCATGGGGAACCTTTGCGGTAAATGTTGTTGGAAGTTTTATAATAGGCATTGTATATGCTATTTCTGAAAAAACGGGCTTGTTAACTCCAGACGCGCGTTTGTTTTTGGCTGTTGGACTTTGCGGTGGATTTACAACCTTCTCATCGCTTTCCAACGATGCCTTTTTGCTTTTGCAGGGAAAGGAAATTTTAATGTTTACCGCATACATGGCGTTTAGTTTTGTAAGTGGGTTATTGGCTGTATTTGCTGGTCGTTTAGTTGTTAATCAACTTGTATAAAAATTATGGAAGATGTAAAAAAGTACCTCAGGTTAAGGATTTATATTAGTAGTACCGATAAGTTAAAGAATAGTTTGCTTTACGAAACGTTAGTTTATCAGGCAAAAAGATATGGATTAGCAGGAGCAACCGTAACAAAGGGAATAATGGGTTATGGTGTTAGTTCCGTTGTGCATTCTTATAAGTTTTGGGAAATTTCGGAAAAAGTTCCTGTTGTAGTTGAGGTGTTAGACGAAGAACCACTGATAGAGAAATTTTACCATATTATTTTACCTTACCTCAAAAATATGCGATATGGTTGCTTGGTTACCGTCGATAAGGTGGACGTGTGGCTTAGTAAACCGGGCGAAAAACCAAAACTTTTTAAGTAGCAAATAGCCCTATTTTCGGGGTTTAATCTTTTTTAACTGCATCAAACTTTTTCATAATTAGCAAGCTGCTTGTTTGTTAAGGTCTATTTTCATACCTTTGTGAACTTATTTTTCGAGAAAAAATTTATTGTTAAAACCTGAATTACAGCAATTTAAAACACAACAGGATGAACATTACCAAAGAGAATTCCGATGCATTAACGGCTACAATAAGTGTTAGCATTGACAAGGCCGATTACTCCGAGAAGGTAGAAAATGCACTGAAAGATTATAAGAAGAAAGCCAATATTAAAGGTTTTCGTCCGGGAATGGCCCCAATGGGTCTTATTCGCAAAATGTATTTCAAGTATATTTTAGTAGAAGAAGTTTCTAAGTTGGCTTCCGATTCGTTGTACGAATACATTAAGAACGAAAATATTAAAACTCTTGGCGAACCAATCCCCAGCGAAAAGCAGGCAAGCATTGATTGGGACAATCAGGAAAGTTTTCAGTTGTCGTGGGATTTGGGTTTAGCTCCTGAATTTGAAGTTAAGTTTACCAAACGCGATAAGTTCCCTTACTATAAAATTGCAATAACCGACGAAATTCGTAAGCAGCATATAGATAGTTTACGTAATAGATTTGGGAAATACACTCCTGTTGAGGTAACGGACGATAAAGGTTTAGTTAAAGCAACCCTTACCGAACTTAACGAGGACGAATCGCCTCGTGAGAGCGGCAAGAACGTTGAAGGAGCATCCATTTCCATCGCTCTAGTTGCCGATGAGGACGAACGTAAAAAACTTGTTGGCTGTAAGGTTGGCGATGTTGTTGTGATAGATACCAAAAAGGCTTTTCCAAACGAAGCCGACAGGGCTGCCTTGTTACATGTTAAAAAGGAAGAGTTGGGCGAGTTAAATTCTCTTTTCCAGTTAACAATTACCGAAACGTTAACTTTTACCCCTGCAGAACAGGATCAGGCTTTTTACGATCAAGTTTACGGTAAGGATGTGGTAAAAACCGAGGAAGATTTTGCTAAGAAGGTGGATGAAGAGTTAGAAAACTATTTCAAGGTAGAAGGCGACAACCGTTTTTCTGTTGATTTTAGGGAAAAAGCAGTTGGTAAGTTGAAATTTGAACTGCCTAAAGATTTTCTTGTTCGTTGGCTTACTTCCATTAACGAAGGGAAATTTACCCGTGAACAAATAGAGGAAGAGTATCCTATGTTCGAAAAGGATCTTAAGTGGCAGCTAATGAGTAATAAAGTTGCAGAAGAGCAAAACTTCACCGTAACAAAGGAGGAAACCGAAGAATTTGCTAAGGGATATGCTCGTAGCCAATTTGCTGCTTACGGCATGAACTTTCTTCCCGATGAGTATATTACTAAGTATGCCAACGACATTTTGAAGAATCGCGAAGAGTTGCGTAAAATTCAGGAAAGCATAATGAATAAGAAAGTTGTCGATTGGTTTAAATCGACTGTTGCTTTGGATGAAAAAGAAGTTACCGTTGAAGAGTTTAATAAGATAGGAAAGTAACGTTTGGGACAATTTTATTTTAAACCGATCGGTTTTCCGGTCGGTTTTTTTATTGTTCAACTTTTCGTTGTAAGCATTATAAATTCCAGGTTTTTAATCGATAAAAATGTTAATTTTGATTTCAATCAACTGAAAAGTACCGAATATGGCTGAAAATAGTTGGAATGGTTATTTAACCAAAATGGAAACCGAAAATGTCGGTAGCGAGTACGATGTCGTTCCAAAGTACTTTCTTTCCCTTAACGGTGTTCGTTTGGAAATGAATCAGTTTATTGGGAAGCATGTGAGTGTTGAATATGCGGGACAAATAAAATGTATAAAGTGTGGGAGAATTACAAAAAAATCGTTTGGTCAGGGATATTGCTACCCTTGTTTTATTTCGGTTCCCGAAACCGAGGAGTGTGTTTTACGACCGGAATTATGTAAAGCTCAATTAGGTATTGCCCGCGATATGGAATATGCAACAAACCATTGCCTGATTGATCATTTTGTTTATTTGGCATGGTCGGGAGGTGTAAAAGTTGGCGTAACCCGTTTTCATCAGGTTCCAACCCGTTGGATTGACCAAGGTGCTACTCATGCTGTAAAACTTTGTAGAACAAAGAACAGGTATTCGGCCGGTTTGGTAGAAGTAGAGTTGAAGAAAATTATGTCCGATAAAACGCCTTGGCAGGCTATGCTTAAGGGTGTGGAAGATGAAAATTTGAATTTACTTTTCGAAAAAGATAAAGCGTTGGAGTATATAAACGGTAAAAGTCTTGAGTATATCCCCGAAACGAATGGATTATATAGAATAACTTATCCGGTGAACGAGTATCCGGTAAAGGTTAAATCACATTCTTTTGATAAAGAATCTGTGTTTAGTGGAATATTAATGGGTATAAAAGGACAATACCTGATATTGGAATCAGGTACTGTGCTAAACATCCGAAAGCATTCGGGGTATATTGTAACTGTTAAGGTCGAATAGTTTCTAAATGTTAGTTATATCGGTAGCTATTTTAAGAATCTTGATTATGTTACCCATAGCATCGGTAACCGGGGTGTAAGTTTCTACCAGAACAATATCCTTTCCGTTAATGTTAAGTTTTGTTTTACGCTTTTTGATTTTTCCATTAATTAGTTCTTTCCAGAACTTTTCGTAAGAATTTTTGTCCTGATCGGTCATTACCAATCCGTCGGTATGATGAGTGCCAATAAAATCTTCACGTTGTACACCAAGCAAATCAAGGTACGAATCATTTACGCTCGTAACGTAGCCTTTTGTGTCGTACTCTACCATATATGATGAGGCATTTAGCGCTTTAATTAGAACTTCCAGTTCGTACGATTTACGCGAAGCTTCTTCCTGTGTTGCCTGAAGTTCTTCGAGGTTTTGTCTCATTTCTTCTTCTTGGGCAGCCATCATTTCGGCTTGTTCTTTCGATTTGGTCAACAGTTCAGCGGTAAGGCTGTTTACCTTAACGGTATGTAAGGTTGAGGCAATGCTTTTTGCTAAATCTTTAAGAAATTCTATTTCAAAATCTTTAAACTTTTTGAGCGAAGCAATTTCCATAACACCCATTACCTCATCCTCATTTATAAGCGGAATTAGGATAAGAAAGTTAGGGTTGGTTTCTCCCAGTCCCGAAGTTATTTCGATATATTCCTGAGGAATTTCGGAAAGAACAATAGCATTTCGTTCTGCTGCGCAAGCGCCGATTAATCCTTCGGCAAAATGGTACGATTTGTTTAAGATTCGTTTGCGGTCGTAAGCGAAAGTAGCGGTTAAGTCAAACGTTTTTTCGTTATTTTCCTTATCTTCATTCAAAATGAATAGGCCTCCGACTTGAGCGTTGAGGTACCAAACTAAATTTTTAATTATTTCGTCGCTCAAAAGATTTATATTATCGTTATTGCGTCTTAATATATCTCCGAACTTAGCCAATCCTTCGTTTGTCCATTTTTTCTTTTCGTCCTCTTGCTTACGTTTTTCTTCTTCTTCCCTTGCTTTTCGGAGATTATCGCGCATTTCAAGAAGCGATTTTCCAAGAAGATCTTCATCGCTAAGCAGTTCAACTTCTGCCTCAAGGTTTCCATTTCCTATTTCTCGGGCAAAGTCGGTTTTACCCATAATTCCTTTAATTGAACTGCTGAGCGCTACGGTCATTTGCCCAATTTCATCGTTTGTTTTCGATTCAATAATCATGGATTTGTCGATTCTTCCAAGGGATAGATAATGAAGCAACTTTGTTACATTTTTAATAGGTGCTGTAATGTTGTTTGATACTAAGAATATGATAATTAGCAGAAGGATGATTCCCGAAATGGAAATAATAAGGCTTATGTTGAAGTTTTTATTGCTTTGCGAAAGAATATCGTTAATGGGAACAACTATTCCAACTGCCCACGGGGTTGTGGTTTTTCCAATTCTCACAGGATATACAGAGTAGTATGTATCCTTCCCATTTTTTACCGTTGTAAAGCTGAATTGCTTCCCTTTTTGTACCTGTTCCAAAATTTTGAATTTTTCGTTTAGTTCAGGCATACAATCGATAATATTTTTTTTAAATATTGATGTGTCGGGATGAGCAATAAAACTACCCTGATTCGATATCATAAATGCATAGCTGTTTGGGTAAGGTTTTATGCTGTTTATTAATTCTTGAAAACGGGTTAACACTAAATCGGCTCCGACTAAACCAATAAATTTACCATCTTGAATAAATGGAGAAGTAAGCGTAGTCATCATTTGCCCACCTTGCAATTCCGAAATGTATGGTTCGTTAACAAGTTCACACGCAGCCTTTTTCATGCTGCCGTAGGTAGGCGGATCGCTAACAAGGCTTCTAATTTCAGATTTTGTTAAATATTGATTATTGTGCTTATAAACAATATAGAAATATCTGCCATGGTCTTTTTTCCATGTCGAATCCAAGTTGCTAAGTTCCCAACTATCCCAAAACGCATCAATTTGAGGGGTCGTTTTTATAACCCTGTTGTACATTGGGTAAATAAGTTTTTGCCAACGGTCGAATGGAAATTGTTTATACTCCATGAATGCTGCAGCAAGCGTACGGGTAACTGCAAAATCCTCGTTTAGCCAACTCTCAATTCGCAATGCGTTTTGCTTAGCGTAGTTATCGGTAAGTTTGATAGCTTGGTCATACGAAATTCTACGAGACGAAGATGTGATAAAGTATAAAACAATTGCAAAAATTAGTACAGAAGATCCCAATATGAAAACAAGAATCTTTGAACGAATATTTAGGCGTGTCTTCATTGGTGTTGTTTTTACTGGATTACAGTTACTCTGACTTTACAATATTAATGAATATTAAGTAAAATAGAAATGTAAAAGTAAAAAATAATCTGCTTGCCTTTAAAATTAGGGAATATATGCTTTGAACACTTTGAAAGGTATGTTAGTCAAAGAATATAATGCCAAGTTCGTTTTTACGTTTCGTTTGTACTAAATAGCATTTATCGGATTGCCGTTTTTACTCCAGTCAAAATTGTAGAAACTTATTATGTTTACCCTTCGTTAAAAATTTATATATTTGGCGAAAGTAGAGGAAGTTATGTTTTTATTTCGAAAACAACCACAAGAAAAAATAGAGTTATTACAATTACTCAGAAATATTCAAATTTTTAAGGAAGTAGATTTACCCACTCTCCGAAAAGTTGTTAATGGTTTAAAAGAAAGAAAATTAAAAAAAGGAGAGGTGCTGTTTTACAAAGGGGATACCGATTATTCTCTATACATTGTTCAGAAAGGAATGGTAAAGGCACACATTGGGACTCATACTTATGCCACTTTTGGTCCGAAACAGTATTTTGGTGAATATTCTCTGTTAGACTCAACGCCACGTTCAACTTCGATTTCAGCATTGAGCGATACCGATTTAATTTGGTTACCTCAGGAGCAGTTTAACGAGTTGCTTAATAAAAAACCGGAGTTTGCAAAGGGATTATTAAAAGGGTTGGTTTGGCGATTACGCGATTACAATGTATTAGAAGCCGAACTCACAAACAAGAATCAGGAAATTCGTAAGCAAAAGGAAGAAATTGAGCAGCAGCGGCTCGAATTAGAAACGTTGAATCATACCAAGGATAAGTTTTTTGCCATTATTGCTCACGATTTGCGTAATCCATTTAGTACTGTTCTTAGTTTATCGGAATTGTTGGCAAAGGAGTTTGAAAACTTTGAGCCCGAGAAGTTAAAAATGTTTATTTCTCAAATTTACAAGTATTCCAACAATACGTTTAATTTGCTCGAAAACCTTTTACAGTGGTCGTTGCTTCAAACAGGACGACTTGTAGCTCGGCCAAAAGGAACAAACCTTGCCGATGTTATAAACGAAAATATCGAATTACTAAAAGGGAATGCACAGCAAAAAGGAATAGAGTTGGTTTGGGTTAATCCTTCGGACTGCTTTGCTTTTTTCGATAGCAACATGATTACAACCGTAATTCGAAATCTAATTAGTAATGCAATTAAGTTTTGTTCGGAAGCGGGAAGAATTGAAGTGGAGTTGTCAGTCGATTCCGAGTATTGTCGGGTTAGCATTAAGGATAATGGAACGGGTATTCCTCCCGAAAATGTGGCAAAGTTGTTTAAGTTAGAAAGTAATCCATCTACCGAAGGTACATCGCAGGAACGAGGAACCGGTTTAGGACTTATTCTTTGCAAAGAGTTTGTCGAAAAGAACGGAGGCACAATTGGCGTTAGGAGCAAAGAAGGTGAAGGCTCGTTGTTCTTTTTCTCGGTACCTCGATTCGAGAAAAAGGAGTAATGCGAATAGCAATTCTGGGTACTAGAGGAATTCCAAATAATTACGGAGGGTTCGAAAGATTTGCCGAAGTATTATCGGTGCTTCTCACGCAACGTGGGCATAGCGTATTTGTATCGTCGTTTAATAGTAGCAAAAAGGCAGAAACCTTTTATTGTGGGGTACACGTTATTCCAATAGCCACACCTAAGTGGTTCTTGCAAAATTTTCGGATGCTTATATACGATTATCGGTCGTTAAAGTGGGCTTCAAAAAATAATTTTGATGTGATTTTGGAGTGCGGCCATACATTTTCTCCGTTCATATTCTTTTTCCCAAAAAGTATTCGAAAAAAAATTATAGTAAACCCCGATGGGTTAGAATACTATAGAAAAAAATGGCACTTGCTGGCAAAAACTTTTTTAAAAATCTCGGAACGCATTGCTGTAAAATATTCGGGGAAGGTTATTTGCGATAATCCTGTACTTGCAAATAGAATTAAGGAGAAGCATGGTGTAAGGGCTATATATATTCCTTATGGGGCTTTTATCCCTAATTATGTTTTAGAGAATAGTAGCAGTAATATTTTTTCTGAAATAGATAAGCCTTACTATTTAATGATTACGCGATTTACTCCCGAGAACAACCTTGATCTTATTTTTGGTGCTTTTAGTAAAATGCCGGATAAGAAATTAGTTGTGGTTGGAAGTGCATATTCAGATTACGGTAATAGAGTTGTTTCGAAGTATTCTATTTATGAAAATATAAAATTTTTAGGGGCTATATACGATCAGGAAAAGCTTAATTTGTTGCGCTATAATGCCAATGCCTATATACATGGGCATAGTGTCGGAGGTACAAATCCTTCGTTACTCGAGGCCATGGCTTGTGGTTGCATAATTATTGCTCACGACAATTCTTTTAATAAGTATGTGTTAAATAGCAGAGGGGAATTTTTTTTAACGGGAGATGATTTAGTAAAGTCAATTTTTAATGTTGAAAACCTGTCGGAGTCGCAAAGAACGATTCTTAGAAATTTCAATGTAGAAAGAGTTTTAAAAGAATTTGCGTGGGATAGTGTTGTTCTCCAGTATGAGAATATTTTCTCTGAAGTAGAATAAAAGAAGAAGGGCGATTAGCCCTTCTTCTTTGTTTTATTCAATAATGAACTTAATGGTAATGGTTTGCTTGTCGTTCCCGAAATTCATGTAGTAAAATCCTTTTGGAAGATGCGACAGGTTAATAGGTTCTTCTATATCTGTATTGCTAAAGTTCAAACTGTTACTGTCCACAAGTTGTCCTAGCGAATTGTAAACGGCAATATGATAATTGCCCGGCGTTATTCCCGATGCCTTAAGTTTAATGTTTCCATTCGATGGATTGGGGTATATGGTTAGTTTCCACCCATCTTTTGTAGGAACGCTTTTCCAAAGGTTAACTTTAACAACAGCAGTATCGGTTGCCGAGCAACTGTATTCGTTTGTAACCGTAACCCAATATTTGAAAACACCCTCTCCGGTATTCGCACCATCAACAAGTAAGGTTTGACTTGTTGAGTTGTCGTTCCACAGATATGAGGTGAAGCCTTCTCCGGCATCAAAAGTATAGGATGACTGGGTATCTATTTTGATTGTGTCGGAAGCAATATCAACAGAAGGGGAAGGGTTTTGAGTTAGCACAATAGCATCGGATGTGGCATTGCAGCCTCCGGCAAAAACGGCCGCAACAGTATAACTTCCTGGTTTTGTTGTATTATAGGTTGATTGTGTTGCACTAGCAATGTCTGTGCCATCCTTTATCCATTGGTAACTTTCACCTCCGCTTGGGTTGGCTGACAAAGCAACGGAGACATTATCGCCTTCACACCACGTAATAGGATCACTTGTTTCTATGGTTATTGTCGGTGTAGAAACTTCGATTATTTCAATAGAATTTCCTATGGCAGAGCAGCCGTTTGTTGTTGCTTCAACGCTGTAGGTTCCTGTAGAGGAAGCGTTTAATGTTTGACTGGTTTCGCCCGTTAATGGAGAACTATTTAATAGCCACTGGTATGTATCGGCCGCATCGGCAGTTATATTAACATTAATGGTAGAGCCTTCACACCATGTAGTTGGATTCGTTGTTGTAATGTTTGCCGTAGGTAACGGGTTTACAGTTATGTCCTTTGAATCTTGATTTATACATCCATTACTATCGGTGTAAGTATAGGTTATTGTGAATGTCCCCGTACCCGAAATGGAAGGATCGAAAGAATTACCTGTAACTCCGGTTCCGGAATAAACACCTCCAGATGGAGAACCTTCAGTAAGCGTATAAGGATCGGCGTTGGAACAAACAGGACTAAGGCCTGTTAGTGTAACCGTTGGCAAGCCATTTACCGTGATATCCTTGGAGGCGTAGTTAACGCAACTATTGCCATCGGTGTAGGTGTAGGTTATGGTATGGGTTCCCACACCGGCTGTGGCGGGGTCAAAAATACCATCGCTAACGCCTGTTCCAGAGTAAACGCCACCTTCGGGCAAACCACCCGTAAGAGTAATCGGAGCAGCATCTATACATACTGGGTTAAAATCGGCGAGGGTAATTGTCGGTAAGCCATTTACCGTGATATCCTTGGAGGCGTAGTTAACGCAACTATTGCCATCGGTGTAGGTGTAGGTTATGGTATGGGTTCCCACACCAGCTGTGGTGGGGTCAAAAATGCCATCGCTAACACCTGTTCCGGAGTAAACACCGCCTTCGGGCGAACCACCCGTAAGAGTAATCGGAGCAGCATCTATACATACCGGACTAAAATCGGTGAGGGTTACAGTCGGCAAGCCATTTACCGTGATATCCTTGGAGGCGTAGTTAACGCAACTATTGCCATCGGTGTAGGTGTAGGTTATGGTATGGGTTCCCACACCGGCTGTGGCGGGGTCAAAAATACCATCGCTAACGCCTGTTCCGGAGTAAACACCGCCTTCGGGCGATCCACCAGTAAGTGTAATCGGAGTGGCATCGACACATACCGGGCTAAAATCGGCAAGTGTTACGCTAGGTAATTCGTTTACTGTAATATCTTTGGAATCAAAGTTTGTGCATCCATTCACGTCGGTATATGTATATGTTATAGAATGTATGCCAGCACCTGCCGATGATGGATCGAAAGATCCATCGGTAACTCCTTCCCCTGAATAAATACCGTTTTCGGGAGTTCCTCCAGTTAATGAAAATGGACTTGCATCTACACAAACCGGGGAAAGATCCGTTAAACTTACTGAAGGTAGTGGGTGCACTGTTATTTCAACATCATCGCTTATGCCTACACACCCATTTTTAATTACATATACAGAATAAAATCCATCTTGGGTTGCGGTATAGGTAGAAGAGTTTGCACCCGAAATGGACTCTGCGTTTCTGCTCCATTGGTAATAAGATCCATCAGAAGGAGACGCTTCTAGTAAGGTGCTTATTGCATCTCCGTCGCAATATTCGAGTTGATCGCTAGTATTAATTGAAGCTACAGGTGACGGATTTACTGTAATGGTAATTTGATCAGTGTTTATACATCCATTTGCATCAGTTCCAGTAACAGTGTAAGTATCGGTAGCCGATGGGTAAAATTCAATTCCATCGGTAACGTCATTATCCCAAGAATATGAAACAGCTCCACTTCCAGTTAGTGTAACGGGGTCACCTTCGCAAACGGGATTTGCGCTGGTATTAGCGTTTACGGTTGGTAGTGCGTTAACTGTAGTTGTTATTGTACTTGTATTTGCCGAACAACCTGCGGCTGTTGTGACTGTGGCAAAAACTTGGTCGCCATTAATAAGGGAAGAGTTGCTATACGAGTAGCCAGCACCAGGACCTTGAACTGGCGATCCATTTAAGAAAAATTCGTAGGTTGATCCTCCCGATGCAGTGAAAATAACATTATCTCCTATACATATTGTATTATCAGCATCGCTGCTAACTAAATCTACAGTAGGATCTGGATTTTCTGATATTAACTCTACCTGATAATCTTTTGTGCAAAGGTTAGCATCTGTAACGGTAACCGTATAGGTCCCAGGTCCTAAGTTTGTTTGATCTTTGTCTGTGGCACTTATTATATCTGGACCAACCCAATGATATGTATATACTGGGGTTCCTCCACTTACAGTAAGACCAATACTCCCATCTTTCGACTCAGGACACGTGGGCTTGTTTTCGCTATGGTTTATTGTTATATCAGTAGGCTGTCCTAACGAGGTAGAATTTGTTTTATTACAACCATTTGAGTCCGTTACTTTCAGCCAATAATTTCCTCCCTTAATGTTGCTGATAGTAGAAGTTGTTAGCGTATTTGACCATAAGTATTCATACGGAGCAGTACCTCCTATTAACCCATCAACCGACAACTCTCCTGTTGCGGAATTGTAACACGATGGTTGTGTACTCAAAAAACTGAAACTAATTTCGTTGGGCTGACTAACTGTTCCTAATACATCTTTTGTACATCCATTCGCATCTGTAATGGTTACAGTATAGTCATTTGCCAAAAGTTCGTTTATATCTTGTGTTGTTTTAATGGGAGAGGTATTCCAAGAATAGGAATAGGGTAAAGTTCCTCCGCTTGGTGTTAAATCTAACATTCCATCGTTTCCTCCATAGCAAGATGTGTTATATGCTGTAATTGCACCGTTAAGAGGTTGGTTTGGTTCAGTGAGAGTTACAGTCACTATATCGGTAACGTCATCGCTTGTATCGCCAGTTCTTAAATCATCAGTTAAGGTTGCGGTATATGTACCTGCTGGTTTTCCTGAAATGGTAAATGTGGTTTCTCCACTTGACCATGATATGGTTACCGCGCCAATATTTTCGGCGTACGAAATAGTTGCCGAGCCATTACTTCCTCCATTGCAACTAATGTTTGTTTGCGAAGAGACCCATCCATGGAAAACTCGTTCATCGAGGACTGCAAATGTATTTGAATCCTTGCAAAAAGTGTTATCGGTGACAACTATTTTATAATCACCTCCACTGGTTATCCCTGTAATGTCTTCGGAAGTGGCAATTTCAGTATCTTCATAAATCCATGAATAGTTTGAGTAAGTGCCCGAGCCTCCTGTTACGGTAATATCTACGGCACCATTACTTCCTGCTCCTGAAATATTGGTTACACTTCCGTTAATTTGAATTTGGCTTGGCTGTGTTAGTGTATAACTTTCAGATGATGTACATCCATTGTTATCGGTTACTTCTACTTGGTATGTTCCCGCAGATAAGCCTGTTTGGTCTTCGGTATTTATATTATGGCCGCAACCATCGGATGTCGTCCAGAAATAGGAATAAGGAATGGTACCTCCGCTAGTGGTAATGTCAATAGCCCCATCCATGCTATTATAGCAACTTGCATTTGTTTGAGTTGCCGAAATGCTTATCGCAGCAGGTTGTATTACTGTGTATGAAACAGTTGACACGTTTGAATTGTTATCCGTAACAGTAACCTGGTAGTTTCCCGCCGATAAGTTTGTTATAGTAGAATCTGTTGCTGCATAAGGGCTACCGTTAAGAGTCCATGAATATGTGTATGGCGGTGTTCCAAAGTAAGGAGTAACGGTTAATTCGCCATCGGCTCCTCCGCTACAGCTTGCATTTTTTTTGTAAGTAAAGGTTGCCACAAATTCATTATGATACTTAGTTATAAATCCATCTTGATATCCGCTAGCGCTATTTGTTAACGAATTTGTTCCGGCAGTAAGTGTAGGCGACGTAAAGTAGCCTCCAAAATAAACATTATAATCATCATCAACAGCAATGCCTTGTCCTCTGTCGCCGAATTTAATGTTTCCATATGTTCCTGAAACACTTTTGGCTAGAACAGGATTTGAAGATTCATCAAAAACAAAAAATGCTGCATCAATAGAATCTGCAGGATTTGAAATAATTGTATTAAGATTAAAATCTATAGAATGGGAAAAGTAACCGGTTGATACTAAAATGTTATTTTTTATTCTTAGTCCATATCCAACATCGTTGCCTGTGCTACCTATACTTTCTTTCCATAAAAGACGACCTTCCCTATTATATTTAGCAACAAAAATATCATTACCCCCTTCTGTCGTAAATGTTGACGATTGTAATGTTGCAGTACTATCAATTGTACCTGTTCCCTGAATATACCCTGCAATGTAAGTGTAATCGTCATCGGTAATTATACTGTTAAGTTGATCGTCTGCTGGGCTACCTCCTTTGCGAACCCAAATTACAGAGCCATCGACAGAACTTGCTTTTACTAAAATAATGTCTCCGTTTCCCGAGGATGTGTAAGACGTTCCACCAATGGTTAATGTTCCTAATAACGCCCCACCAACGTAAACGTTATTGCTATTATCAACGGTAATAGCTCTAAAAATAGATTTATCATTATCGCCGGGAATTTGCTCCGACCAACTATAGGTACCATTACTTTGGTAACACGCAAGAAATAAGTCTGTTATTCCGTCTGTATTTGTATAGATATCTCCATTACTTCCATCACCTACGGTGAAACTGGAACTTTTGGATATTCCTGCAACGTATATTTTTCCGTCGTTTCCTATTGTTAAGGCTGTAGTTCGTTCGTTGTTCGTTCCGTAAGCCGAAGGAATAGCCCATTGTATTGTTCCTGATGAATCGTACTTTGCAATAAAAGCATCATTATCTCCTGTTGAGGTTAATTGACAACTTCCTCCCCAATTACAAGTACCTAGAAATAATCCTGATATATATATATTTTCGGAATTATCAAAGTCCATGGCATCTGCATGAACAGTATTATCTCCTTTGATAATATTTACCCATAGTGTTTTTCCGTTAGAGTTCATTTTAATAATGAAAACATTTTTATAGGTGTTGATAGGATTTCCAACATAATTAATTCCATCTATAGTAAAATTAGATTTAAAGATGCCTACAACGTATAAATTTCCTGAACTAACAGTTTTTACGTCAGTTATGCTTATTTCGTTATCCAGATTAGGCGTTGGCGATTGCAACATTTGCTTTATCCATTGCCAATTTTGCCCAAATACGCTACTGTTAATAAGCAAGAAGATGAATATATATAAACGCTTCATATTTTGAGGTGATTAAAAATTCTTAACTAATTTTTGCGAAATTACATCTATTTAGCCAGACATCTTACAATTTATACGCCAAATATTTTAAAATTTTGATAATGTTTTAGTTTTGGTTTTTATGTATAAAACAATAAAAATAATATGTCCGTTTTGGACAAACCTTTTTTGTTTTACGTATAGAAGTTTTATTAGATTTAAAAAAAAATTAATTTTACATTAAATGCATAAAATTGATTATGAATGTTGTTTTTCATATAGGATATTCAAAAACCGCAACAACTTGGTTCCAAAAATATTATTTCCCGAAAGTGGTTAACTCTAGTTATGTTTTACTTAGGGATGCCAATAGAATTTTTCTTAATACTGATTTTTTTGTTTTCGACTCTCAAAAAGCAAGAAAAGATCTCATAGCCATTTCGAAAAATAAAAATTTGCTTGTCAGTTCGGAACATTTTACTACTGCCATTAGTTTTGGTCGACACTATGGGTATATTTCTGCAGGAATTGCAAATAAAATTCATGCAACTTTTCCAGAAGCGCATATTGTTGTGTTTCTTCGTCGTCAGCAATCGCTTATTTGTTCGGCTTATCAGCAATATATAAAAAATGGAGGGACCTTTGGTTTTAAACGTTGGCTTCATTCCGGAGATGTGTTTTGCATGGAGCACTTACTTTTCGACAAGTTAATATCTTACTATGATGGTTTATTTGGTAAAAGCAATGTCCATGTGTATTTGTTTGAAGAGTTCAGGGAAAACCAAGCGGAATTTTTAAGAAAAATGAACGAAGAGTTAGGGTTTGAAGTTGATCTTGAAAAAATATCGTTTGCTAAAGTGAATCGTGGTATTCGACGGGGAATTTTTCCTTTATTAAGGATGGTAAATCATTTTTACAAGAAACCTGTTGGACGGAAACGTTTTGTAATGCATGTTCCGGGGATGACTTCTGTTGGTAGGGCTATTTATAAGTATTTGAATGCTTATCGTTTTTTTGGTTCTTTTTTAAGCGAAAAAGATTTTTTATCGCGGAAAGACATAGAAGATATTAAGCAATTTTACTCTAAATCGAATACTATTTTGAGCAAAAGAATAGATGCCGAAAAATTAAGAAGATTTGGATATTTTTTAGAAGATGGACAATAAAGATCCCATTTTACATATTGGTTACCCCAAAACTGCAACTAAGTGGTTTCAAAGTTTCTTTTATCCGAATATCAGCGGAGTTTGGCCTGTTTCTAGGGAAACAACTTTTCAAAAATTAGTGTTTAAAAGTCTTTTCGAGTATTCGGCTGTTGATACATTTGCTTGGTTTAACTCTCAATATCCTGAAAAGCAAATTATTGTTTGCGATGAAATTTTGCTTGGCGGGTTGGATATAGGTTTTGGTATGGGCGAATATGTCTGGATGATGGCAAATAGGTTGCATTCAACTTTTCCTACAGCGAACGTAGTCGTTTTTATTCGAAATCAGGTGCAAATACTGGAATCTGCCTATAGTCATTATGTGAAATCGGGTGGTACGTATTCTTTAAAGAAGTTTTTGGGAATAAGAAAGTCGTATGCCAAACCATTCATGGGGTATCACTTGTTTAATCCCGATTTTTTTAATTACAGCAATGTGCTTGAGTTATATATGGTACTTTTTGGAGAGGAAAAAGTACATATTTACCTTTATGAGGATTTTAAGGCAAATCCGAAAGTTTTTATAGAAAAATTTTGTCAAGAGTTAAATATAAATGCCGATATATCCGATTTGCATTTTTCCGAAAATCTGAATGTACGATTATCAAAAGTTTCTATTTCGATAATGAGGCTTTTAAATCACTTTACAAGAAAAAATACACCCTTTAAAAAGTATTTTTTTCATTTAAAGGGAATGTACGAATTCACAATAAGTTTAACTGGAAAACTTGACAGGTGGATGAAACTTTCCCCGTTTACTTTTTCGCGGAGTATTGTTGCTTGGAGCGAAAATTATTATCGCACAGCTAATAATAATTTGACAAAGTGGGTTAATAAAAATAAGTTGGAGAAGTATAAATATCCTTTATAATTCCAAATAAAAAAGGAGGCTTAAGCCTCCTTTCCGTTT
Organism: Bacteroidales bacterium; assembly: GCA_020636845.1. Lineage (GTDB taxonomy): Bacteria > Bacteroidota > Bacteroidia > Bacteroidales > Tenuifilaceae > JACJXD01. The sequence continues at coordinate 131,416 of JACJXD010000002.1, forward strand.
TAATAATATGTTTATTAGATGATTAACATTGCATCGCCATACGTTCCAAAATGGTATTTTTCCTTAATGGCCAGTTTGTACGATTCCATGAGTAAATCGTAACCGGCAAAGGCCGAAACCATCATCATTAATGTTGAAAGGGGTAGATGAAAGTTTGTTATCATCATATCGGGTATGCTAAAATCGTAGGGAGGTATAATAAATTTATTTGTCCAGCCACTATAAGGCTTTAGAAAACCATCGGTAGTAACGGAACTTTCCAGTGTGCGAAGTACTGTTGTTCCAACAGCACAAATCTTATGGTGTTCTTTTTTTGCCTCGTTAACAACTTCAACAGCTTCTTGAGGAATGTTGATTTGCTCCGAATCCATTTTGTGCTTTGTTAAGTCTTCAACGTCAACTGTTCTAAAGTTTCCTAACCCGACATGAAGGGTAATTTCGGCAAAATTAATTCCTTTTATTTCTAAGCGTTTTAGCAACTGCTTGCTAAAGTGCAACCCTGCGGTTGGTGCGGCAACGGCACCTTCGTATTTGGCAAATACAGTTTGGTAACGTTCCCTATCTTCGGGGACAACTTCTCTATGAATAAATTTTGGAATAGGAGTTTCTCCTAGTCGGTAAAGAGTATCCTTAAACTCTTCGTATGAACCATCGAATAAGAACCGTAAAGTACGGCCACGACTTGTAGTATTGTCGATAACTTCGGCAACAAGCAAATCGTCTTCGCCAAAGTATAGCTTATTTCCAATTCGAATTTTACGGGCAGGGTCAACAAGTACGTCCCAAAGTCGTTGTTCTTTATTTAATTCTCGTAGGAGAAAAACTTCAATTTCGGCACCTGTTTTTTCTTTATTACCATAAAGCCGGGCAGGGAAAACTTTTGTGTTGTTAAAAACCAACACGTCGCTTTCGTCAAAGTAATCTATAACTTCCTTAAAAATTTTGTGCTCAATCTTGCCGGTTTTGCGGTTTACAACCATCAGTCTTGATTCTTCTCGGTTTTCGGCCGGAAACTTTGCAATTAAATCTTGTGGTAGGCTGTACCTGTACTGCGATAACTTCATAGGTATAAAAATTGATTATTATTATTTCACAAAGAACAACTGTAAATGAATTGCAATGTCGAAAAAATTACTCGCATCTTCATTCATTTTAACTACAGGAATAAAACATTAACTTCTATTATGTAGAAGTTGTCAAAATCGTTAAAATTAAGTGGTTGCAAAAATAGTGTAAAGTTTTTAAAGACCATGCACCTTATACGTAACATTTTGCTATTGGTTTCGCATCGATAAAAAATTTTTTTCGATATCGTTAATGGTTAACGCTTGGTCAATGTTAAATGTTCCGCTGGCTGTTCTTCTAAGTTCTACCAAATGTGCTCCAGATTCAAGTTTCTGCCCAATGTCGCGGGCTAGGGCTCTAATGTACGTTCCTTTGCTACAGGAAATTTTAAGTTTCAATAACGGTGTTTCAAAACTTATTATCTCCATGTTAAATATTTCGATAGGAACAGGTTCCAGTTCAACGTCAACACCTTTGCGAGCGTATTTGTATGCTCGTTTTCCGTTGATGTATTTAGCCGAAAAAAGAGGTGGCGTTTGTTCTTGTTTCCCAATCATACTGCTAATAGTTCGATTAATAAGTTCTATAGTTATATGATTGGTTGGATACTGTGCATCGGGTTCCGTTTCAAGGTCGAACGAAGGCGTTGTTTCCCCTAATTTTAAAGTAGCAACATACTCCTTGTTTTCGGACATTAACGCAGATGATTGTTTGGTTGCTTTACCTGTGCAGATAATTAGCAAACCTGTGGCCAAAGGGTCAAGAGTTCCCGCATGTCCAACCTTAACATTACGTTCTCCGGTTAATTGCCTAATTAGAACTCTAATTTTTCCCACCACATCAAACGATGTCCAACCGTAAGGTTTATCGATTAGCAGAACGGCACTTTCGGTAACTTTATTCAGGTTGTTTACTTCAATCATAGAGAAGCAATAATTGCTACAAGTCCTACAATAGCACAGTAAACAGCAAACCAAAGCAGGTTGCTTTTACGAACAAGTTTAACCATCCAACTGCAAGCAAAATAACCCGAAACAAAGGCGGCAATAAATCCGGTAATAATTGCGGTTGAACTAATTGCGCCACCGGTGGTGTCGCCTTTTAGCAAATCGAGTGCTGCTGCTCCAAGTATTGGAATAATTACCATTAAAAAGGAAAATTTGGCCACTTCGTCCTTGCTTTTGCCAAGCATTAAACCTGTAGATATGGTGGCTCCGGATCGGCTAATGCCGGGAAGAACAGCAACTGCCTGGGCTATCCCAATTATAAAAGCATCGAAATATCCAATGGGTGAATTTTGATTTCTATTTAGGTATTTGCTTAATGCAAGTAATATTGCAGTAATTAGCAACATGCTTCCTACAAATAGAATATTTTCGTTAAACAAGTTTTCTACATCATCTTTAAAAAAGATTCCGACAAAAAGCACGGGGATCATCGATACGCCAATTTTCAGTACGAAGTGTGTTTCGGCATTCATTTTAAAGCGAAAAACTCCTTTAAATAGATCGATAATATCCTTACGAAAAACAACTAAAGTGCTAAGCACCGTAGCGGCATGAACGGCAATGCTGTATTCTAAACTTTCGGTTACATTAACACCTAATAAGGCTTTTCCTATTTCGATATGTCCACTGCTACTAACAGGTAGAAATTCAGTTAACCCTTGGATAATCCCGAGGATTAAAGCTTGTAATGTCGTCATGAAATTTTATTGTTTTGTTAGGCCTTTGGCTTTTTCATTATTGCGTATATTTCGAATATAAAGCCGAAAAGAACCACAATAGGGGCAAGAGTTATTCTGCGAAAGCTAAAAATATCTTTACTAAACACATTAGGGTTGTCCGAACCTCCTCCTGACATTAGTATGAATCCCAACACAATTATGGCGAACCCAATAAGCAGTAACTTGTAGTTCTCTTTTCCAAGAGCAAAATTTCCTCCCTCTTTAGGTTCGGTTTTAGTTTTTATGTTCTTTTTTGTTGCCATAGCAATGGTATTAAAAAAGTTTAATAGTATAAGTCGTCGGCGTTAAGCCTTAAAAATTTATTCACGGCAAGAAAAGTTGCCGATAAGTTTATCAGTATTCCAACTACCGTTATGAATGCAAATATAAATATAAAGTAAACAGGGTTGATGATAACCATTAAATCTGCAATCTCGGTTTTTATTCCGTAAATAAGCGCAACAAGTAATCCAACAGCGAGCAGAGAAGCATAAAGTCCGTGAAGTATGCTCTTTAAAAGGAATGGTTTCCGAATAAAACCCCACGATGCACCAACTAACTTCATGGTATTAATTAAAAAACGCTTGGAGTAAACCGAAAGTCGGATTGTATTATTGATGAGTACCAGCGCAATAAAAAGCATTAGGCCGCTAAATACTAAAATTATCATGCTTACTTTACTAACGTTTTCGTTTACAAGGTTAACCAACGATTTCTGATATTCAATTTCCTTAATTTGAGGAAATTGTTTTAGCCATGTTTCAATTTTAGGAATGCTGTCGTTATTTGCGTAATTAGCTTTTAGTCTAACGTCGATGTATGCAGAAAGAGGATTGTATCCGAGATAATCGATTACATCTTCGCCTAATTCCTCTTCCATTATTTTAGCAGCGTCTTCCTTGGTATAGTAGCGGGTGGTTTTTGTAAAATCCGATGCGTCGAGCATCTTTTTTATATAGTTAGCATCGGCAAAGCTAATGCTATCGTTCAAGTAAACGGTAAAGCCGATATTTTCCTTAATGTAGTCCGATAGCGTTTTTGCGCTAACTACCAACATGCCCAAAACACCAAGCGTAAATAGTACTAAAGCAATGCTTATTATTGAGGATATATACGAACTCCTTAACCGCCCTTTAGTTGCCTTGTTGTTTTGGTTCCTCATTGTTTTTACCAATTCAATTTATCAAAGGTAATAGTAATTATTTACCCAACTTGTATTCGAAATGTTATTCTTTAATAATTGATTTGTAAATTTCGTTTCCAATCCACCCCAAGAATACAAGCAATAATATAAGTGAAGATGCAAAATCGATTCGTTTTCCGATTTTCCACATTGGAGGATCGAAACGGAATTCAATTTGATGTTTACCTTCCGGAATAACCATTGCCCTTAGTATATAATTGGCTCTGAATATGCTTGTAGGCTTTCCGTCAATGGAAACAAACCATCCTTTTGGGTAGTATATTTCGGAGAATACGGCCAGTTGAGGTTTGCCGGTTTCAGAATGGTAGATTAACTTGTTGGGTTCGTATTCTGTAAGTTTTATGGTTCCGCTTGTAGAATCGGAAGGTGTAAATCCTTCTAAATTTTTCGAGAAACGTTTATCCACTATAGCCGTGGTTTTGGGGTTAAATCCGTTTAAGGCCGCAATTTCTTCATCGGCACTGTTTACCGTTTTTACGGAATCAACAAACCAAACACTTCCCAAAGCATCGGGATTTTGCATGGCTACCGGACCGTTTTCGGTCGATTGAATAAAATATTTAGTGTTTAGCATGTTAAAAGCCGCCATGTTCCATCTGGAAAGGTGTCTGTCGATAACGTCTTGGTATCTGCGCAACTTTGCTCCGTGATAGCCTCCTATTGATTTGTGAAAGTACGAGGTTGATGCATCGTTAAAAGGACTAACCGTTAGGTTAAACACTCTGAAATCAGGGTCTTTATCTGCAAGTATTTGCTTATCGGCTAAACTGGGGGTAAATGGTTTTTCTACCTTAACCTGACTAACAAAATTACTATTGTCCATGTACCTTTTATTGACAACCCACATATCTAAGGTGATGAGTACGCCTAAGGCTAAAAATAAGTGGCCGGCCTTGATCTTTTTTAGGTAGAATGCCAGAACGGAGATGGCTCCTAATAGTATGAAGACTAAAGAACGAATCGAATCGGCTCGAAGCATTGCTTGCCTATCTTTTTTAATTGCATTGATAAATTCTTTAGGCAACTTCATTGCCTGATCCATTTGCCCGTCGAAGTTGAATAAGCCTTTTCCGAACAAAGCAAAAAACAGACAAATTCCACCGGTAATTCCAAGTGCCCATTTAAAGGCGCGTAAGAATTCCTGCTTTTGAATTTTCCCTTCAACAATTTCCTTGAGGGCAAGAATTCCCATAAAAGGCATTGTAAATTCGGCAATGTATAAAATCATGGAAACGGTTCGGAATTTATTGTATGCAGGGAAGTAATCCATAAACAAATCGGTAAGGAACGGTAGGTTCTTCCCCCATGCAAGCATGATGGACAAAATGGTAACAAAAAATAGCAGCCATTTTTCGGTTCCTTTTAGTACAAACATTCCCAGTACGAAGAGGAAAAATACGATGGCTCCAACATAAACAGGTCCTGATGTTGATGGCTGGGCGCCCCAGTATGTTGGAAGTTGGCTTACAAATGCCTCGGATTGGTTCATTGGCACTCCGTTTTGACGAAGGAATTTGAACGTGTAAGAATCTTCACCTACGTCCATAGAACTTGCACCGCCCATTAGGTTAGGAATAAACATGTCGAAGGTTTCGGCAATACCGTAACTCCATTGTGTAGCATAATCTTTATCGAGTCCCGATGTTTTGTTGTGCTGTTCGTCGGTCAACTCGGATTTTCCCCTGATAGAGTATTTCCCGTAATCGTATGTGAACCAGAGTTGGCTAAAGTTTGCCCCAAAGGCAAGTATGCCACCAACCATTAAAACGCCAATGGCTTTATATATTCGGGGTAACGTTTTTTGTTTAACAGCGTCGATAATGTATGCTAGAAAAATGGCGGCCAGAATAAACATGGAATAGTAGGTTATTTGAGGATGCCCGGCTACTAGGTTTAATCCGAAGAATAATCCGAATAAGGCTAGTCCTCCCCAAAGTTTTCCTTTTAATGCCATAATAAAACCGGCTATCATTGGCGCAACATAGGCTATTGCTGCAATTTTTGCGTTATGCCCGGCTCCAATCACAATAAAAAAGTAGGTTGAAAAACCATATGCAATTCCTCCTACTATGCTTAGCCACGGGTTTACTCCAAGAACTAAAAGTAAAAGGTAAAAACCAATCATGGTTAAGAAAATGAAGCTGGCCGGAGTTTTTAAGAAATTAAGCGCACGGTGAACTTTTTTAAGAAGGTTTCCACTATAGTTTGCCGATATTAAGTAGGCTGGCATTCCGCCAAACATGCTGTTTGTCCATAATGTCTCATTGCCTGTTTTTTCTTTATAATCTAAAATTTCCTTAGCCGATCCTTTCCACATCGAAATGTCGTGCTGAGCCAACCGCTCTCCTTCCAGTTGAGGATAAAAGTAGGCTAAAGGAATTGCCATGAAAAGAATTAAAGCAACAATGTGTGGTATAAATTTTTCGAACTTCTTCATAAACAGCAAATTTATTTTGTTGGTTTTAGTTGTGCCGTGGAGTTGCTGTTTGGCAACTAATCGCGAAAACCTTTCAAAGATAGAGAAAAAAGTTTTACGTAACTAAAAAAGCAAGGGGATGTCCCTTGCTTTTAGGTTGTTATTTTATGTAAAATTAAATTTGCTTAAGAAGATTTGTAATGGAAACTTTTTCGGTCATTATTTCACGAAGTCGCGAAGCCGGAACTCTTTCCTGTTCCATTGTATCTCTGTATCGGATAGTAACGGTTTCGTCTTCGAGTGTTTGATGGTCGATGGTAATGCAGAACGGAGTACCAATGGCATCGTGTCGGCGGTAACGTTTTCCAATAGTGTCTTTTTCTTCGTACTGGCAAGCAAAATCGAATTTTAGGTCATCCATTATTTTACGGGCCATTTCGGGCAATCCGTCTTTTTTGAGTAACGGGAAAATCGCCAATTTTACGGGAGCCAATGCGGGTGGAATTTTCAGCACAACTCTTTCGTCTGTACTTCCGTCCTCTTTGGTAATTTTTTCTTCGTGGTATGCAGCCGAAAGAACCAGCAAAAATGTACGGTCAAGCCCAATTGATGTTTCAATTACGTATGGTACATAACTTTCGCCTGTTTCCGGATCGAAGTACTGAAGTTTCTTTCCTGAATGTTTTTGATGGTTGCTTAAGTCGAAATCGGTTCTGGAGTGAATACCTTCCACCTCTTTGAACCCAAAAGGAAATTCAAACTCTATATCGGAAGCGGCATTGGCATAATGGGCTAACTTTTCGTGCTTGTGAAAACGGTACTTGTCGTCGCCAAACCCCATTGTTCTATGCCAACTCATACGTTTTTCCTTCCAGTATTCGTACCATTTCATTTCTTCGCCAGGACGAACAAAAAACTGCATTTCCATTTGCTCGAATTCGCGCATACGGAAGATGAATTGACGGGCAACGATTTCGTTTCGGAAAGCTTTTCCAATTTGTGCTATTCCGAAAGGAATTTTCATTCTGCCGGTTTTTTGTACGTTGAGGTAGTTTACAAATATACCCTGAGCCGTTTCCGGACGAAGGTAAATGGTGTTTGCCTCGTCGCTTACCGATCCCAACTTGGTTTCGAACATCAGGTTAAACTGACGAACTTCGGTCCAGTTGCGTGTTCCGGATATGGGGCAAGCGATTTCGCAATCTTCAATTATCTTTTTAATTTCAGGCAAGTTGTTTTGCTGTAGGGCTTCAACCATCCTATGGTTTACTTCATCCTTTTTTGCAGTAATTTCTGTAACCCTTGGGTTTGTTTGCCTGTAAAGTTCTTCGTTAAAAGAATCTCCAAAACGCTTGCGTGCTTTTTCAACCTCTTTGTTAATCTTATCCTCTTGTTTTTGAATCCAATCTTCGATTAGCACATCGGCACGATAGCGCTTTTTACTGTCCTTATTGTCGATTAACGGGTCGTTAAATGCACCAACATGTCCCGATGCAACCCATGTTGTTGGGTGCATAAATATGGCTGCATCGATTCCAACAATATTTTCGTGGAGGCGGGTCATGGATTCCCACCAGTATCGCTTAATGTTGTTTTTCAGTTCAACTCCATTTTGGCCGTAATCGTAAACGGCACTTAAACCATCGTAAATTTCGCTCGATGGAAAAACAAACCCATACTCCTTTGAGTGAGCTATAAGTTTCTTAAAAAGTTCTTCCTGTGTCATAAGTAATTATGATGAATGTTTTACAGAGTGCACAAAAATAGTTCAAATAAGTTTGTGGTCAAATTTTTTAATTGATGTTAGGTTACGTATAAATAAAAAACTTGCTGTAAGCAAGTTTTAGAGAGATTGGCAGCAAAAACGCAACTGTCCTTCACAAAAGTATGCTAATTATGGCTTTTTAAACTTGCTGGCAATGGCCTCGAAATTTAAGTACGGATAAATTGTAGGGGCTAATCGCGATACGCGTTTAAATACGATGGTTTGTTCCATTTTTTCTTGGGAATAGAAACCAAATCGTTTGTTTAAATTTTCAACAAAAACTAAAATAACACTTATTATGAGGGCATACTTTAAAAAGCCGAAAACCATTCCTAAAATATTATTTACAAAACCTAACATGGTTATTGTTACCAGTTTTTCGGCGAGTTTTCCAAGAAAATGAACGGCCACAACAATTACTGCAAATGTTACTGCAAAAGAGATTACCGGTAAAAATTGGTTGTTAAGGTGAAACCATGAGGTTAACTTTGCTGCTGTAAAATCCGAAAACTGGATGGCTCCCCAAATTCCCAATAGCAATGCAGCAAGGGCAGCAAACTGGCTGATAAACCCTTGAAAATATCCGCGAGCAGCACCTGCAACTAGGAGCACAATTAGTATGATGTCTATAGTGTGCATTTTATGTTATATTGTACAACGGCCTACACAATCGAGTATTTTTCCTAAGTTTTCGTTTCTGAGGAAATATATGGTGTTTTTACCATCCCGTTTGCACGAAAGAATCCCTTTGTCTTTTAAAATACCTAAGTGGTGCGATGCTGTGGATTGCTCTATTTTTAATGTTTCGTGGATTTGAGTAACCGTAAGTTTTCCTTCTTTTTCCAATAGACTAATAATTGCAATACGCATTGGGTGTGCTATTGCTTTAAGCATGTTTGCCGCCTGTTCTAGTTGTTCAACTTTTAACTCCCCTACTTGAACCATTTTCTTGTTGAATTAGTTTTTAACATATTTAATGTATGCAAATATATCAATATTTTATTTTATAGAATTCGAAAGTGTTAAAAAACAGTTAAGCGTAAGTTTTTTGTCGTACTTTTTTTATTTTCAACGCACAAAAGTGTGGATTTTGGGATTACATGACTTAGAAACAATGCCATAGTTTGTATGCAGGCATTCTTTCTAGGGATTTACAAGTAATATATGTTGAATTTTTGCAGTTTTTGCAAAGGCTAAAGGTGTATAAAAAGTTTTAAGGATGAAAAAAGCAATATTATTTGCATTAGTATTGCTTTCATCGGGATATTTATTGGGACAGGATTTAAAAACCGTTGAAAGCAATTTGAAAGTTAGCGTTCCCGATACGCTGAATGGCTGGCGAAAAGGGGCTGTTGTTGGCGTAAATGTAGCCCAAACTTCTTTAACAAATTGGGCGGCAGGAGGTCAGAGTTCTTTCTCGTTAAATGCCTTATTAAGTACGTTTGTTAAGTACAATAATAAAAAAAATGCGTGGGAAAATACTTTGGATGTCGGCTACGGTTTTCTTAATCAAAAAGAAGTAAAATACACCAAGAAAACCGATGACAAAATTGATTTTATGAGTAAGTACGGACGAAAAATAGCCAAAAAGTTTTATTACTCAATTATGGTGAATTTTAAAACCCAAATGACCACGGGTTATAAATACCCAACGGATACTACTCGCGAGAAAATTTCGGACATATTTGCACCTGCGTATTTAATTAGTGCAATGGGTATCGATTACCAACCATCGGAAAGCATTAGTATTTTTGCAGCACCTTTAACGGGTAGGATAACTTTTGTAAACGATACAGCCCTTTCCAATGCGGGATCATTTGGCGTTTCTCCCGGAGATAAATCAAAAACAGAATTTGGTGGATACTTAAAGGTTGTTTATTCAAAAGGTAATTTCGAGTCAAAATTGTTGAAAAACGTTGCGTTTACAACTAAAATCGATTTATTTTCGAATTATATTAAAAATCCGCAAAACATTGTTGTTAACTGGGAAACAATGTTGGCGCTAAAAGTTAACGAAATTTTAACGGTAAACTTTAATACTCAGTTAATTTACGATGATAAAATAAAAATATCGAAGGACACGAATGGCGATGGGGTAGCAGATATTGAAGGTCCTAGAGTGCAGTTTAAGGAAATTTTTGGAGTAGGATTGTCGTTGAAATTCTAATTAAACGCTCTATTGTAAACCATTTCCAAGTTTTTGTGTAACTTTAACTAAGTTTTAATAAACGCTAAAAGTATGCCTTTACTTTCTTCTTTGTTGAATTGGGTGAGTTCCCACAGGTTACATAGTATCGAACTTTTTCGAAAATATCCGGCAGAAACTCAGTACGATACGTTGCACACAATTATTTCGAAGGCTCGCGAAACAGTATATGGGAAAAAGTATGATTTCGATAAAATAAAGTCAATAAAAGATTTTCAGCAGAATGTGCCAGTTGTCGATTATGAAGGCTTAAAGCCATATATTGACAGACAACGTGCAGGAGAAAATAATGTCCTTTGGCCTACGGATATTCGCTGGTTTGCCAAATCGTCGGGAACAACGCAGGATAAAAGCAAGTTCGTTCCGGTAAGTATGGAAGCATTGGAAGAGTGCCATTTTAGAGGAGGTCGCGATGTTTTGTCCATTTATTCGAATTTGTACCCCGATCATAGATTGTTTTCAGGAAAAGGTTTAACAATTGGTGGTAGCCATCAAATCGATAATGTTTCCATGAAATCTTTTTATGGAGATTTATCGGCCATTCTTATTGAGAATCAACCTTGGTGGGTAGAATTTATTCGAACTCCAAGTCAGAAAGTTGCCTTAATCCCGGATTGGGAAGAAAAGTTGGATAAAATCACCAATGAAACGCTTAAGGAAAATGTTACCAGCATTGCCGGAGTTCCATCGTGGAATTTGGTGGTAATTAAACATTTGCTCAACTATACAGGCAAGTCGAATTTGTTGGAAATATGGCCCAATTTGGAGTTGTTTATTCATGGAGGAGTAAGTTTTTCGCCTTACAAAGAGCAATTTAAGCAGTTGATTCCTTCAGAAAAAATGCACTATTTGGAAGTATATAATGCCAGCGAAGGTTTTTTTGCCATTCAGGATAATCCTGAAACGGATGATATGTTGCTAATGTTGGATTATGGAGTGTTCTACGAATTTATTCCTGTTGAAGAATTAGAAAAGCCGAATCCGAATGTGTTTTCGATAGAGGAAGTGGAAGTTGGGAAAAATTATGCCATGATAATCAGCACGAATTCAGGCTTGTGGCGTTATATGATTGGCGATACCGTTATGTTTACTTCGGTTATTCCGCATAAAATAAAAATTACAGGAAGAACAAGATTGTTTATAAATGTATTTGGAGAGGAGTTAATTATTGATAACGCTGAAAAGGCTATTAAAAAGGCAACAGAAGAAACAGGTGCGCTTATAAAAGAATATACTGCGGGCCCAATATTTATGGGAAAGGAAAGAAAGGGGGCGCATGAATGGCTTATAGAATTTGAGGTTATGCCTTCCAATCTCGACGAATTTGCCCAAATTCTTGATAAAACGCTTTGTGAAGTAAATTCCGATTACGAAGCTAAGCGTTATAAGGGAGTAACTCTCGATTTTCCTACAGTGCGGGCTGTAGAAAAAGGAACGTTTTTTCAATGGATGCGCGAAAGAGGTAAGTTAGGTGGACAGAATAAAGTGCCCCGGTTATCAAATAAAAGAGATTACATTGAGCAGTTATGGAAAATACACCTTGATTTATCCCGTCGTGGTTAATCTAAGTAATTGCCTGTTTTGCAATTTATTTGTATTGAATAATCAAAATTTATAGAAATTTTGATTTGAGTTCTGTTAAGAAGAACATAAAATTTTTACTTTTAACAAGTATTTAAAAAATATAACCATGCATATTGCAGTTGCCGGAAATATTGGCTCGGGAAAAACAACCCTTACAGGGTTACTTTCAAAGTATTACAAGTGGAAACCCCAATACGAAGATGTTGATGAAAATCCGTATCTGAACGACTTTTACGAAGATATGCAGCGATGGAGTTTTAACCTACAAATTTACTTTTTAAATAGCCGTTTTAGCCAAGTGGTAGAAATACACCGTAGGGGTGAGGATGTTATTCAGGACAGAACCATTTACGAGGATGCCCATATTTTTGCTCCAAACCTTCACGACATGGGGCTTATGAGTACTCGTGATTTTAATAACTATGTAAAGTTGTTCGAGTTAATGACTTCGTTAATTAACCCTCCCGATTTGTTAATTTATCTTAGAGCCACAGTTCCAACGCTTGTAAAGCAGATACAAAAACGAGGAAGGGATTACGAGAAGAATATTAGGCTGGATTACCTACAGCATCTTAACGAAAAGTACGAAAAATGGATTAGTGGCTATAAACTGGGGAAATTGCTTATTATAGAAGTTGATAATCTTGATTTTGCAGAGAAGCCGGAAGATTTAAGTCAAATAATCGATAAAATTGATGCACAAATACACGGATTATTTTAGAATAACGGTAGTAAACATGATAAAAAACGCCAATTTAATATTGGCGTTTTTTGTTTGTATGCATGATAGTACCTTAAATTACTCCTAATTTTTTACCAACCTTTGTAAACTTATCAATTGCAAATTGAATGTTTTCGTGGCTGTGAGCTGCGCTAATTTGAACTCTAATACGAGCTTTGCCTTTAGGAACAACCGGATAGTAAAATCCTGTAACGTAAATTCCTTCGTCGAGTAGTCCTGCTGCAAAATTTTGCGAAAGTTTAGCATCGTTAGGTAGGTGTCCCAACATGATAGGCGTAATTGGGTGAACGCCTTCAACAATTTTGAATCCGGCTTCGGTCATACCTTTACGGAACATGGCCGTGTTATCCCATAGTTTATCCCTTAATTCCGTTGTCTTCGAAAGCATATTCAATACCTCTAGCGTAGCACCTGCTATGGATGGCATAAGTGAATTTGAGAATAAGTATGGACGTGAACGTTGACGCAACATTTCGACTATTTCTTTACGTCCTGAGATACATCCACCAGAAGCGCCTCCAAGAGCTTTTCCGAATGTTGTTGAAATTACATCAACACGGCCAATGGCGTTGCAGTATTCTGCGGTTCCGCGTCCGGTTTTGCCAACAAAGCCGGTAGCGTGCGAATCGTCAACCATTACCATAGCGTCGTATTTGTCGGCTAAGTCACAAATCTTGTCAACCTGTGCAATTATTCCGTCCATGGAGAAAACGCCATCGGTAACAATTAATTTGAAACGGCAATTCGAGGCTTCCTGAAGAACTTTTTCCAAGTCGGCCATATCGTTGTTTTTGTAGCGGAAACGCTGAGCCTTGCACAAACGAACACCGTCGATAATTGATGCGTGGTTGAGTTCGTCGGAAATAATGGCATCTTCTTTACCTAAAACTGGCTCGAAAATACCGCCATTGGCATCGAATGCAGAGGAGTAAAGAATAGTGTCTTCGGTGCCGAGGAACTGGCTGAGCTTTTTCTCCAAATCTTTGTGTAATTGTTGGGTGCCACAAATAAACCTTACGGACGACATTCCAAAGCCCCATTTATCAATGGCTTTTTTACCTGCTTCCATTACGGCAGGGTACGATGCTAAACCAAGGTAGTTGTTGGCGCAGAAGTTTAAAACTTTTTTGCCGTTGGCAAGGATTTCAACGCCTTGAGGAGTGGATATTATCCGTTCTTCTTTGTACAACCCATCGTTCTTAATGGATTCGATTTGTTTTTGGAGTTCTTCCTTTATTTTTCCGTACATAATTGTAGTTTTTTATGCATTTATGCAAAGGTAGTAGAAAAACTCTACCATTGATTTTAAAATTTTTATTATCACGCCATTTCATGTTTTATAAACATTTTTAAGAGGTGTAATTTTTAAAATGGATTTTTTCGTTAAAAACTTGCGAATAGTCTTTGTTTTTCTTTTGAAAATATTATATTCGCAAGTTGTAATGGTTTTGTTATCAGAATCTAATAATTTGTACTGCTATGCCATACCGTCGCCTTCCAAACACCGATGTTGCTCGAATAAGGGCATTGAAAGCCGCTCATAAAAAAGGAAAATCTTTACCACCTTTCGATTTGGCGTTTTCGCAAGCAACCTTTGCAAGAATAGAGTTGTTTATTAACTCTTTCGAAAAAGCAATGCTTCATTACAAAGGAGCTTACAATACACAGGTTGAGCGGAGCAGGGATTTCTCTCAGGTGATGAAAAAGGCAAAGTTGTATATTTCACACTTTATTCAGGTTTTAAACATGGCAATTGCGCGAGGAGAATTGCACCCGGAAGTGAGAGTGGCTTACGGTTTGGATCCGAGCGATCCTCGTTTGCCATCGCTCAACACAGAAAAGGATATATTGGAATGGGGAAAGAAAATAATTGAAGGTGAAATGCAACGCATGAGAAGTGGAAATGCTCCTATTACAAATCCAACGATTGCTGTTGTTAGGGTGAGGTACGAACAGTTTGTAGAGGTATATAACAACCACAAAATTTTACAGCAGAATACGCAACGAATGCTTAACGATTTAAACAACCTTCGAAAAACAGCTGATGAAATTATTCTAAATATCTGGAATGAAGTGGAAGACCATTTTAGTAATCTTTCCGATGAAGAAAAGAGGGAAAGTTCGGCGGAATACGGAGTGGTTTACGTTTTTCGTAAAAACGAACTTAAATCGATTAATTTAGTCGATAAGGTATTGCCAAATCTTTTCTAGATAATCTTTGCGGCTTCGGCATTTTTCTTTATTTGCATCAGAATAAGAATTACTAATGCAATGCTTGCAACGCCTAGCGGCCAAGCCATGCTTAGTCCTCCTACATTTTCTACAACATTTTCTTGAGTTCCGGTTTTAATGGCGGTATATGCAACCGTTGCTAATGCGTTGTTTGTAAAGTGGGCCAGTATGGTAAGCCATATATTATTACTATAAGCGTAAATGTATCCAAAAATAACTCCTAGCGCCATTCGTGGAACAAAGCCTTTGAATTGTAAGTGAAAAGCGCTAAAAAGGGCCGCGGTAATTAAAATTCCTGCCCAACGTTTTTTTGTTATCGAAATGAAGTGTTTTTGTAGAATTCCCCTGAAAATAATTTCTTCGCCGAATGCCGGAATTATTGCAATCATCAACAAGTTTAAAAGAAATCCGCCAATGGTACTTGTTTCCATAAAAGCGTTTGTTAACACTTCGGCCTTGGCTTCAAAATCGTTCATCCATTGGGATAAAGGAATTAGTTCGTTTAACGATGATAAAAAGTTGATTCCCGGTAATGAAACAAAAACTAGTAACAATACCAATAAAAATTGATTTGCCCTTGATTTGTGAAATCCCAAATAATCGAAAGTGTTATTGGAATAAAGGTAGGCTGCCAGCAAACCCGGAGCAAGGAACATACCTATTGATTGGAATATTTGTAGCGTTTTTAGCATCCCGATATTTTGTTGACTAGGAGTTGCTCCTGCTAATTCCGAAATAGCATTAACACCGTTAGTTAGCATAATTACTAGGGAGCCAAGAAAGGAAAATACAATTCCACCCAAAAGGATTAGTAGAATCAAAAAGAGAATTTTTTTTGTATCGGATAAGTTGCCCAATGGTCCTTGTGTCATGATAATTGAAATTATATTCAGCAAACAAACTTTTGCAAACCTAACTCTTTTATGCTGATTTTAAAAGCCGGAAAAGCTTTCGTTAAAAATAAATTGATGTGTTATTTTTGTGAAAAACTGTTGAGATGCAGATAGGGAATGTTGAATTAGGGGATAAACCGCTTTTCTTGGCTCCAATGGAGGATGTTACGGACCCGTCGTTTCGCTTTATGTGTAAGCAAATGGGGGCCGATGTAATGTACACCGAGTTCATTAATGCCGATGGGTTAATTCGCGATGCAACAACCAGTATTGCTAAGTTAAACATTTACGATTACGAGCGTCCTATAGGCATTCAGCTGTATGGGCACATTATAGAGAGCATGGTTGATGCTTGCATAATTGCAAGCGAGGCTAAGCCAGATATTATTGATATAAACTTTGGTTGTCCGGTAAAAAAAATTGCCAATCGTGGTGCAGGTTCCGGAATGATGCGCGATGTACCAAAAATGGTTGAAATGACAAAGCGGGTTGTTGAGGTAACCAATATTCCGGTTACGGTTAAAACGCGTTTAGGTTGGGACGAAAGTACCAAGAACATTGTTGGTATTGCGGAACAACTTCAGGATGTAGGCATAAAGGCTATTACCATACACGGTCGAACCCGTTCGCAACTATATACAGGCAAAGCCGATTGGACTCTAATTGGCGAAGTGAAAAATAATCCTCGAATGAAAATTCCGGTAATAGGAAATGGCGATATCGACGGACCGGTAGTTGCGAAGGAAATGTTCGATCGTTACGGCGTTGATGGAATAATGATTGGACGGGCAACTTTTGGCAGACCTTGGATATTTAAGGAAATTAAGTATTACCTTGAAACCGGTAGTCTTATGCCTCAACTTACCACAAGGCAAAAGGTAGAAATTGCTCGTGTGCACTTTGCCAAATCTTTGGAGATAAAAGGTTCGAAAACGGGAATATTCGAAATGCGTAGGCATTTTTCGTCATACTTTAAGGGATTGCCACATTTTAAGGAGTTGAGATTGAAGTTGGTAACGTCCAACGATCCCGATGAAATATACTCGTTGTTAAAAGAAGTAGAAGTTCAGTATGGCGATTTCGTTGTTGATCCTGCCATAAATCCGTCTCCTTGGAAAAGTTGTAGCGAATAAAGATACGTTAATGGGCTTCGAGCCAGTTGTTGCCAACTCCCATATCTACAATCAGCGGAACATCCAGTTTAACTGCATTCTCCATACAACTTTTTACAATCGCTTGTAATTGTTCAACTTCGTTGGATGGCGTGTCGAATATCAATTCATCGTGAACCTGAATAATCATTTTGGCTTTTAATCCTTTATTCTGCAATTCCTGATGAATGTCTATCATTGCCTTTTTTATGATGTCGGCAGCAGAACCTTGAATGGGTGCATTTATGGCATTTCGTTCGGCCAGCCCCCGGACAACCTGATTGCGGGAGTTAATGTCGGGTAAGTAGCGTTTACGTCCGAATAAAGTTTCTACCCAGCCCCGCTCGCGGGCCAGATGTACACAGTCGTCCATGTACTTTTTTACTCCGGAATAGGTGCTGAAATACTGGTCGATAAGGTCTTTGGCTTCGGTGCGAGAAATTCCCAACCTTTGCGACAGACCAAAAGCCGAAATGCCGTAAATCATTCCGAAGTTGGCCGTTTTTGCCCGACTTCGCTGTTCTCGGGTAACTTCGGACAGGGGGACCTTAAAAATTTTTGCAGCAGTTGCGGCATGTATATCCTCGCCATGGTTAAATGCTTGGAGCATATTTGGATCGCCACTCATGTGGGCCATTAACCTTAACTCTATTTGGGAGTAATCGGCCGACAACAACACCCATCCTTCAGCCGAAGGAATGAAAGCCTTACGAATTTCTCTACCGTTTTCATCACGAATAGGAATATTTTGCAGGTTAGGATTGTTGGAACTTAACCGTCCGGTTGATGCAATGGCCTGGTTAAACGAAGTGTGAATTTTCCCTGTTTTAGGATTTACTAAAGCCGGTAAGGCTTCAACGTAAGTTGATAAAAGTTTTTTTGCAGAACGAAATTCTAAAATTTTCCCAACAATAGGATGTTTATCAATATACTTGGTTAATTCTTCTTCGCTGGTGGAGTACTGTTTAGTTTTAGTGAGTTTTGCATCGGAGGTAATTTTTAACTTCTCGAAAAGCACTTCGCCTAATTGCTTGGGTGAAGATATGTTTAAATCAGGCACGCCGGCCATTTTTCGTACTTCATCCTCTAACTCAATAATTTGTTTGCGGAGTATTTTTGCATAGTCGTTAAGGGTAGAAACATCAATAGTAACGCCATTTCTTTCCATACTTGTAAGTACGCCGATAAGAGGTTCTTCCAGCGACGAGTATAGGTTTGTAAGTTTTTCCTTTTCCAGTTTAGGGAGAAGTTCTATTTTAATTCGGTATGCAATGTCCGCATCTTCGCAGGCATATCGGGTAATTTGCTCTAACGGAACATCGCGCATATTTTTTTGCTTGGCTCCCTTTTTCCCTATCAGTTCATCTATGTGAATTGTTTTGTATCCAAGATAAATTTCGGCAAGCAAATCAAGGTTGTGTCGGGAGTCGGGTAAAAGAAGGTAGTGCATGATCATGGTGTCCCAAATTTCCCCTTTAACCGTAATGCCATAATTTAGTAGAACCTGCATGTCGAACTTCACATTTTGTCCGACCTTGGCAATGTTTTGGTTGGCAAATAGCGGTGCAAATTCATTTAGAATATTTTTCGCTTCGATTTGGTTGACCGGAAGTGGAACCCACCATGCTTTTTGCGGTTCTGTTGCAAAGGATAGTCCCACAATTTCGGCCGATATAGGATCAAGCCCTGTTGTTTCCGTGTCGAAGGCGAATTCCTTTACGCTGCCGAGCGTTTCAATCAGCAACTTAATTTCATCGGCGGAAGTAACCGCGTTATAGTTAACGTTGAGGTCGTTTATTGTTTGTAGGTTGTGCTGTTGCGGTTCCGTTTGAATCGGTGTGTCAAAAAGGGAACCTTGAACGTACTGTTTGCTGCTTTCCTTTGGTTGTGGCGAGAATTCTTTAATTAGAGATCGAAACTCTAAGTCTTCGAAAATTTTAATAAGTTTGCTTGTATCGGGCTCTTTACGTGCTAAATCGTTATCGATATTTAGTTTTAAATCCAAGTCGGTTTTAATTTTAACCAGTTTCCTGTTAAGGGCAAGTAAATCCCGACTTTCGTCTATATTCTTTTTCAGTGCACCGGAAAGTTGGTCGATGTTGTGAAGAATGTTGTCGATGCTACCATACTGGGAAATAAGTTTAGCCGCAGTTTTTTCACCTATCTTGTTTACCCCTTTAATATTATCGGAAGCATCACCCCAAAGGGCTAATATATCGGCAAATTGTTTGGGGTCTTGTATGTCGTACGATTTGCAAAATTCGTCGGCAGTTACAATTATCATTTCGTTTCCGCTTCGTCCCGGTTTGGCCATAATAACATTTTTCTGAAGCAGCTGGCCGTAATCCTTATCGGGAGTCATCATAATAACTTCAAAGTTGTTAGGATCGGCTTGCATGGCAATAGAGCCAATTACATCGTCGGCTTCATACCCTTGAAGTTCCACGGTTGGAATGTTCATGGCTCGAAGCGTTTCCTTTATAAGGGGAACGGAAAGTTTAATGTCTTCAGGAGTTTCTTCCCGCTGAGCCTTGTAATCGGGATAGAGTTCATTCCTGAAAGTGTAACCGGAAACATCGAAGGCAACTGCTACGTGGGTTGGCTCAAATTTTTTAATTGCGTCGAGGGTTGCGCGGATAAAACCGTAAATAGCCGAGGTATTTAAGCCTTTGCTGTTCCGCATGGGACGATTAATAAATGCGTAGTATGCCCTATAAATTAGAGCGTAAGCGTCGAGTAGCAGTAAGCGATTCTTCATTTTAGTTACAGGTTATCGGAAGCATACCATTCGGCATACGAGGTTGCAGTTTCGTTTAGTTTTAAGTGATGAAGACTTACGCCTTCCGGTAATTTTTCAATAATAATTTTGGCAAAGTAGTCAATCATGTTCTCGCAGGTGGGTTGGAAGGGTAACGGTTCAACCCGTTGAAGTCCAACATCAATAAGTTTTTTATGGGTGGAAGTGTTTGCCATTACGGAAACGGAGTGGTCGAAGCGTTCCACTATAAGCGGGTTTACTATTCGTTTTAAATCGCCAAAATCCATAACCATACCCAGTTTAGGATGGTTTGGCTGAGCAATGGGGGTTCCTATTACAGTTACCTCAAGAATGTATGAATGACCGTGCATGTTCTTACAAAGCCCGTCGTATCCTTCCAAAGCATGGGCCATTTCAAATCTGAACTCTTTTGTTAATCGTACTTTTAACATGGTTGTAATTTATTCCCTGGACATGACAAATACGCCGCAAATATCTTCGGGGTCATAGCTATGTCCAACAATTTTATTTTCGTGTGTATATGTTCCTTCAAGCGTATCCAAATTATAGCCCGACATTGGTTCTCCGTTTAAACTTTCAACGCCGATTCCCTGCATATTTACGCTATTGCCCTCTATTTCTCCTTTTATTCGTTGTCGAACCCAGATGGTTTCCTCATCCTCTATGCGCTCCTCGTATTCGATGTATCCGTTAATGTTTTTCCCGTCCTGTTCTATAATGGCAAAACCTTTATCAGTGCCACATTCAAACTCTTCGCTGAAAATCCATTTGCCGGAAATATCGTGCATAGTTTGTGTTTTTTACAAAGATAGTGAACGTTTACCGTTGGCGATTGTTTAAATTTACATATTTTTATTAATATAAAGGTTTTGAAAAGGTTAGACCAAGGATTGGTTCTAATCGTTTAATTATAAATTACAGGTAGTTATGAAGTTTATTGGTGCTCATGTAAGCGCAGCGGGTGGCGTTGAAAATGCTCCGTTAAATGCTCAAAAAATAGGTGCTACTGCTTTTGCGCTTTTTACAAAGAATCAGCGGCAGTGGATTGCTCCTTCGTTAAGCGCAAAAAGTATAGATCAGTTTAAAAAGAATTGTGAAATGGCGGGCTATACCCCAAATCAGATTTTACCTCACGATAGTTATTTAATTAATTTGGGAAATCCCGATAAGGATGCCTTGCAAAAATCGCGCAATGCTTTTTTAGACGAGATGCAGCGGTGCGAACAACTTGGTTTGAACAGACTTAACTTCCATCCGGGAAGTCATTTAAATAAAATATCGGAAGAGGGATGCCTGCTGTTAATTGCCGAATCGATAAATCAGGTGTTGGAAAAAACAAAGGGAGTTACTGCTGTAATTGAGAATACGGCCGGACAGGGTTCAAATCTGGGTTTCGCTTTTGAGCAAATAAAGTTTATTATCGATCACGTTGACGATAAATCGAGGGTGGGTGTTTGTATCGACACTTGCCATGCATTTGCGGCGGGGTACGATATGCTTACGCAAGATGCTTTTAATAAAACTTTCGATGATTTCGACCGAATAGTTGGCTTTTCCTTCTTGAAAGGGATGCACCTTAACGATAGCAAAAAAGGACTAGGTAGCCATGTTGACCGACATGATAGTTTGGGAAAAGGGACTTTGGGGCTAAACCCGTTTAGGTTTATTATGAAGGATATCCGTTTCGATGGTATTCCTCTTATACTGGAAACGCCCGACGAGCAACTTTGGCCGGAAGAAATTAATTTGCTAAAGGGCATGGAAAAAGAATCGTAGTCATATTTATTTGCCATGGAATTGAAATCCCCTATTTTATTTTTACTTTGCCATAAATTTGTTTTGGATGCTCGACCAAATTAAAAGTCCCGTTAATGAGCACATGCAAAAGTTCGAGAGATTCTTTAAGGAGAACATGAACTCGGATATTAGCCTGCTCAACATAATTACAAATTATATTTATCGTCGAAAGGGGAAGCAACTTCGCCCGATGCTGGTTTTTTTGTCGGCCGGGTTAAACGGCGAAATAACCCAATCGACCTATGTGGCTGCTGGAATGATAGAACTGTTGCACACGGCAACGTTAGTTCACGACGATGTAGTTGACGAAGCTTACGAAAGGCGAGGCGGGTTTTCGGTTAATGCGCTTTGGCGTTCGAAGGTAGCCGTTTTGGTTGGCGATTTTTTGCTATCACGGGGATTGCTGATTTCCATTGAACATAACAGCATGGACTTGCTTCGCGAAATGAGCAAGGCTGTAAAGGATATGAGCGAGGGCGAACTGTTGCAAATAGAGCGATCGCGCAAAATGAATATCGACGAGGATGCGTATTTCGAGATTATTAGGATGAAAACGGCTTCGTTACTGGCATCGTGCTGTGTAAACGGGGCAATATCGGCAGGTGTGCCTGGCGAAAAAGTTGAACTCATGCGCTCGTTTGGATTAAAGTTGGGCTTAGCATTTCAAATGCGCGACGACTTATTCGATTATCAGCCTAAAGGACTGATTGGTAAACCCACAGGAAATGACATAAAGGAGAAAAAACTTACACTTCCGTTAATTTATGCCTTAAAGCAGGCAACTCCCGAAGAAAGGAGAAGCATCAGAAAGTTGATACTCAAGGAACGAAAGAAAAATTCTACCATTGAAACGGTGGTTGATTTTGTGAAAAAGTATGGAGGAATAGAGTACACCACAAATGCGATGCTTCGAATTCAGCACGAAGCGTTGGATATATTAAAAGCGTTTCCCGAGTCGGAGTACCGCAATTCGCTGGAGTTGTTTACGGAATATATTGTAAACCGTAAGGTTTAAAGCGAAGGGAGTTCAATACCTTTTATTAAACGGTAAGTGTCTAGGGCGTAAACATCGGTCATTCCTGAAATAAAATCCAGTATCGATTGAATTTTTGCGTATGGTTCTTCCGATTCTATTATGAATTGGTAGGGAATTAGGCTGATAACCTTTTTCGAAAGGCTCTTTTTAGGATTAAGAATAGCCTCCGTAAAAATTTGTAGCAAATCGTACAAAATTCTAAAACCTGCAATTTCAATTTCTACCACGTGCCTATGTTGGTAAACTTGCTTTTTGGCAATTTCGGCAATTATATCCATGGCATTTTTGGGAGCCCCGGATAGTTGGTCAATTAATGGCTTTACCGGTTGCCCGTCCAAAATATTATCGATATTCCGGATAAATAGCGAAGAGCAATCTTCCACCAGTTT
Organism: Bacteroidales bacterium; assembly: GCA_020636845.1. Taxonomy (GTDB): domain Bacteria; phylum Bacteroidota; class Bacteroidia; order Bacteroidales; family Tenuifilaceae; genus JACJXD01. The sequence continues at coordinate 154,401 of JACJXD010000002.1, forward strand.
GCTTATGGCAATGGAGCGAAGGTAAGCAACCTGCTCATTTATGTCGGAAACTTCCTTTAACGTGCTGTCAATTCTGTTTCTATGCTCTGCGGTTTCGTCTGCAAAGAAGGCTCGTAAGTAATCAATGGTATCGTTAGTCGATAGAATTCCGAGCTTGTGAGCATCTTCAATATCCATAATCTGGTAGCTTATGTCGTCGGCAGCCTCAACCAAATATACCAGAGGGTGTCTGCAATATACCATTTCGTTAAGTTCTACAAGTCCGGTAGTCTCGGCAATATGTTTAAAAGATGATGCTTCCGACTTAAAGAATCCCAGTTTCTTTAGACCGGCTATCGAGGAGTACGGGTATTTTACAATGGAAGCAAGAACTGCGTGGCTTAGGCGATACCCGCCTTTTCGCCTGCCGTTAAGTTGCTGGGTAAGCAAGCGCAGCGCGTTGGCGTTACCTTCGAATCGGATAAGGTCGTTCCACTCCCAGTCGTCGAATAAACTTTTTAATGATGCTTCGTTTTCCGAGAAAAAGTTGCGAATGGCATCCTCACCGCTATGTCCAAACGGCGGGTTTCCCATGTCGTGGGCAAGGCAGGCAGCCGATACTATTGTCGGAATTTCCTGAAGTAAGTTTTCGTTGACATTGGGGTGGGTTTCCTGTATTTTTCTGTAAGTATTTTTGCCAAGCGATCGGCCTACGCTCGAAACTTCGAGGCTGTGAGTAAGCCTGTTATGAACAAAAATACTTCCGGGCAACGGGAAAACCTGCGTCTTGTTTTGCAATCGCCTAAATGGCGATGAGAATATAAGCCTGTCGTAATCGCGTTGAAAATCGTTTCGGGTATTATCGTATGTATTACTGGTGTTTTCGGTAGCACCGAATCTATTTGGGTTTAAAAGCGTATTCCAGTTCATGGTAAATTTTTTTAGTAAGTCGTTTTTCCAAAAAGGTTTGTTAAGTATTTTTTCAACTAAAAGGTCTTCGGGTTTGAAGTTATGCGGGATTGCTACCGTGTTTCAATGTCCCCCGTTAACGATGAAACAAATATAATATATTACTTATCAACCTAATACTATTTCCACATGCTTTAAGACCCGTTGTTATGGGCTGGCTTTTAAAATTTCTTTAACTATTCCAAATTTATTGTTTTTCCTATCAATAATCACCACACAATTTTCAAATACCGCATTTCCTGTAAAACCATACAAATATCGTCCAACAAGTGAAAATAATGTATTAAGCCTATCCATGCCTGTAACCTGAACCTGTCGTAAATAAATGTTACCAATATATAAACTAGAATTTTCAATTTTTTGAACGGAAGCCTTGTATTCAATGTCCAATTTTCCCCAAGAATAGCCAGAGTCTAAAGGCTCTATTTGTCTATTTAACGATACTCTTTTTAATCTTTTGGTGCTTGTAAGAACTTGTGCAGAACTTGTACCTGTGTCAAACCATAAGCGTATCTTTTTTCCTCCCAATTTGAAAGGAAGTATAATAGGAAATTTTTCCAAGTCGGATTTCGGTATATACGTTATTCTTTTTTCGAGTTCAAAAGGGATTGATTTCACAAGTGCAATTCTATTATTAATGTAATCAATAATTAAGATGTAATTGTCAAGAATGTCATATCCTATTGTACCAATTACAGGCATTGATTTAGGTAAAGAGTCATGCCCCATGTGTTTCCATATGTACAATTTATCCTTTTGCAAGGTTACTCCTTTATTAAAGGATATTTTTGCGTTTTCAAAATAGGGGCTACCTTTTTTAGTTAGTTTAATTCTATTATTTAATTCTGGTGTACTATCAGCAAGAAGACTTAAAGTTTTAAAATAGAATCCACTTAAATTAGCGCCTAAATCGAATTGCATTAAAGCTTCCTGTCCAATATCATTTATGTACACAGGAACGAACATTGCCCTTTTCCTAAGTTGAGTATCGTTAATAGTATCGTAACTCCAAACAATAGGAGTGTAGAATACACTATCAGGAATAACAGTCACATTGGTAAACGAGTTTGAAGGCATCATATTCCTTAATAGTCCACAAGAAGGAAAAAATGGGATGGTTAAAAGAAAAAAGAATGTGTGAAAAGATTTTTTTGAATGTAAATACTTACTAAATGCAATTTTTAATATCATGCTTCTGTCTTGGTTTCAAATTTTAAGGGCTTGTGCTTAACAATAATGATTAACAACGCATCAATACAAAGGTATAACTAATTAGTGTTTTTCAACGTTTTGGGTGAAATGATTATGACGGATATTGGCTGCATTTTGTAAGTGCTTTCAATGTTTTTGCAATAGAATTATGCTGAAATTTCATTGACAAAAAACTATTTGTAAATTTATCGGTAAAATTGGGGTTAATTAAATACCAAAAGTTATGAAGTTAAAACTGCGGTTAGGAGCAAAACTTTTGCTGTATGTGCTGTCCACATCGGCAGTAATAATGCTTGTTATAGGATTGTTTATAGGATTTCGAATAAATAAAATAGCTCGCGATAACGCCATAAAAATCGCTCAAAACGAGGCGGAGAAAACGGCATACAAGGTAAAATCCGAGTTGGAACTAGACATGGGTTTTACTCGATCGCTGGCCGATGCGCTCTACATTTACCCTAAGTTTGATACGATTACTTTAGATTCAATTTTCTTTAATATCCTTCGTAATCAGGTAATTAACAACCCTCGCTATTTAACCGTTTGGTATAGCATAGAGTATTCCGCATATAAGCCGGGTTATACAAAAAATTACGGGCGAAGGTCGGTAACTGCATATTTGAGGGATGGCGACGTTGGTATTGACATTGAACACAAAAACGTAACGGGTGATATTGTAACCAGTAACTACTATGGTTCTAAAACGGCCAACGTTGAAATGCTTATCGATCCATACACTTTTGATATTGGCGGAAACGAGGTACTTGCTACCAGTTTAAGCGTGCCTGTTAGAGTTAATGGCCGGTTTGCAGGGTTAGGCGGAGTTGATATTTCGCTGGAAAAATTTCAGAATGAAGTTGAAAAAATTAAGCCGTATCCTAACACGCATGTTTCGTTAATTGCAGGCGAAGGAACAATAATTGCCGATACCGATCCTGATAATGCAAGGCAGAATATAACCGTAATTTTTCCCGAAGATGAGGCTTCGCAAAAGTTAACGGAGAAAATTAAAGAGGGACGATACGATATGTATTTTTCCTATGTGGATGGAAACGAACTACTCAATATTTTAACACCAATCGAGGTTGGCGAATCGCCTGTTAAGTGGGCAATAAAACTTTCAATTCCTTTAAGCGAGGTAGTTGTAGAAGCACGGCGTTCAATATTTTATACAATATTAGTTTTCTTGCTGGGCGTAATTTTGCAGAGCGTGGTAATTTGGTTTATTGCGCGGAAAATTAGTAAGCCGGTAACCAAAACAACACAACTTCTAAATCAGATAGCACAGGGAGATATTTCGGACGACAAGAAGATTTTTGTTAGTACTGGCGACGAGTTGGAGGAAATGGCTCAATCTACCAATAAGTTGATAGATGGGTTGAATTATACCGAACAGTTTGCCCGTGAAATAGGAAAAGGCAAACTCGATGCCGATTTTAAGCTTCTTAGCGATAAGGATAAGTTGGGTATGGCTCTTATTGAAATGCAAAAAAATTTGGTTAGAGCCAAGGAGATGGAAGAACAGCGAAAGGTTGAGGAAAAACAGCAAATTTGGGCTACTAAGGGTATGGCTATTTTTGGTGATGTCCTCCGTCAGCATAGCGATAACTTGGAAGAACTTTCGTACTTGGTAATTAAAAATTTGGTTAGTTATACGGAATCTGTTCAGGGTGGACTTTTTGTTGTGAACGAGAACGACCCTCAGGATATTACTCTCGATATGTCCGCCAGTTATGCGTACAATAGGCGTAAATTCCTAGAGAAATCAATTTTACCCAACGAGGGGTTGGTTGGACGCTGCTATATTGAGGGTAAAACAATACTAATGACCAACATTCCGAAGGATTACATAAAAATAACTTCGGGGTTAGGTGAGGATTCCCCACGATGTCTCATTGTAGTACCATTAAAGGTAAACGATGTTGTTATGGGTGTTGTGGAAATGGCGTCGCTTAATGTTTACGAGTCATATCAGGTTGAGTTTATCGAAAAAATTGCCGGAAGCATAGCTTCTACGCTGTCGAATGTTAAGGTAAATATTCGCACGGCCGAGTTGTTGGCAAAAACGCAGTTGCAGGCCGAAGAAATGAAGGCGCAGGAAGAGGAGATGCGCCAAAATATGGAAGAACTTCATGCTACGCAGGAGGAAATGGAACGCAAGCGGCAAGAACAGGAAGTAATACAGGCGCAGTTAAAGCACGACAAAGCGGTGCTTAACAGTTTCTTGTCGCATTCGAGCGATGCTGTTTATCAAAAAAGTGTTGATGGAGGATATCAACGTGTAAGCACGTCGATGCTAGAATTATTGGGGGCTGACTCAATTCAGGATGTAATTGGGATGGATGAGCATAGTTTTATGCCGGCCGAGCAGGCAAACGAGTTAATGCGCCTTGAAGCCGATGTTGTGAAATCGGGATCTCCTGTTATCGATAAAAAAATGAATTTTTCGTTACTCGATGGGAGTGTAAAAAAAGCGTTCGTTTCGGTCTTTCCAGTAATTGACGATTCCGGACAGGTATTCGGCGTGTTAGGTATCGTTAAGTTGAAGTAATCTGTTTTTACGGAAATAAGTTAAAGTGCTTTATCGAGTGTAAAGCACTTTTTTCATTTTAATTTCAAAGTGGATTTTTATATTTCATGGTTCGTCATTTTTCCCAATTCAACCTCAAAATAGTTCATTTCGCTTTTAATATTATATAAGGTAAGGGATCTTAAACTTATTTTAATCCTTATAATTCAAAATAGGTTGAAATGAAAAAGTCGTTAAAGTTCTACTTATTGTGGGTATTTATTCTTGGTAGTCTTATAGGTTGCGAGCGCAATCTAGACCAAGACGACGATAATGATTCAAGTTCCGAATACTACGAGGACGAAAGCGATTATCAATGGAATTCGTTAACGGCCACAAAAATTATCTTACTTGATAATAAGGCTGAAATTTCGGGGAACGGCGCTTTTTTTAATAATAATCAACTCTTAATTAATGACGAAGGCGAATATTGGATTTGTGGAGATTTGAGCGATGGGCAAATTAGGGTACAGGCTCCGGATACGGACAGGGTTAAACTTATTTTGGACAGCGTATCCGTTACATGTTCGAATAATCCGGCAATATATGTTGAAACCGCAAAAAAAGTAGTAATAATTCTTGCCGATGGAAGCACAAATACGCTTACCGATGGTAGCAGTTATTCTACAGGCAATTTGAATGCAGCGGTTTACTCAAAGTCGGATTTGGTAATGTGGGGAAATGGAACGCTAAATGTAAATGCTAACTATAAGGATGGGATAACCAGTAAGGATGGATTTATTATTAAATCAGGAACGTATAATGTTGCTGCTGTTGACGATGGAATAAGAGGAAAGGATTACTTGGTAATAAAAGGCGGAACGTTTACCGTGAATTCGGGTGGTGATGCGTTTAAGTCCGATAACGAAACTTCCGGTTTTGGCTATATCGATATAGTTACAGGAAAATATACGGTAATTGCCGGAGGCGATGCCTTTCAGGCTGAAAGCGATTTGACGATAGAAGATGGAACTTTCAACATAAAAACGATTAATTTGGCCGTTTCGGAAAAAGGGTTGAAGGCCGGCGACTTGCTTGTTATAAACGGAGGTGAATATACCATTGAAACCGTTGACGATGCAGTGCATTCGAATCAGGATATGGAAATTTCCGGGGGAAGTTTTAATATTTCAACGGGCGATGATGGATTTCATGCCGACAATGCTCTTACTATCGATTATGCTGACATTATAATTAATCAGTCGTACGAGGGTATTGAAGCCAAAACTTTAACCATTAAAGATGGAAACATAACCATCAATTCCTCCGATGATGGACTTAACGCTGCCAGTGGCGATGGATCTTCGAACGACCCAATGCATCCGGGAAGCGGGTCGAGCAATAATAATCTTATACTTGAAGGAGGAACAATTTTTGTTTATGCCAGTGGCGATGGAATAGATATTAACGGTTCGGTAACAATGACAGGAGGTTGTCTTGTTGTGCATGGCCCAACAGCCAACGACAACGGAGCGTTGGATTACGATGGAAGTTTTGTAATATCCGGAGGATTTATAGTTGCAGCCGGGAGTTCGGGAATGGCTCAGGCTCCCGGGACATCCTCAACACAGTATTCGGTGCTGATTAATTTTACATCTACTTATAATGCCAATACGCTCTTTTGTTTGCAGGACGATTCTGGAAACGATATTGCAGTATTTAGTCCTCAGCATCGATTTCAATCTATAGCGTTGTCCTCATCGGCTTTGGAAAAGGGAAAAAGCTACAAAATTTATATTGGAGGTACATCAACGGGTACCGAAACGGGAGGATTGTACAAGGGCGAAACATATACTCCTGGAACTCTATACAAAACGTTTACAATTAGTAGCATAACTACTTATATTGGAAATACGGGAGGCGGAGGCGGTCCTGGTTTCCCTTAATGACTTTGGGTTGTGTGTTTTGTAAAAAATTTGTTTTAGTTTTGTAATAACCTGATTATCTTGTATTAAAATGAATATTAAACAGATTTATAACTCCCAAGTAGTAAATATTCTCATTGCTATTTTAATAGGGCTTTTTATTATTTTTCCGGATATAATTCGTTCTTTCGACCAACATTCTCCGAGTGAGATTGAAAACAGCGAAATGGTTCCTGAGATGAATCAGGGTATGCCTCCTTTCGGGGACCCTTCAAAACCGATGGAGTGGAATAAGCCGCCCGAAAAGCACATGCAGCAGGAGCCCGTTGTAATTGGAGAAAAGGTTTTTGAACCAATACTTTTCGATTTTTTGTATTTTTTCTTTTTGTCGTGGGGATTGCTTCTGATTAATAATCCAAAGAAACAGGAGAGAAAACGGGGATTCCTAATTTCCTTGTCGAAAGCGCACGATGTGGTTAGCATTATTGTTGCCTTTGTTATTACTTATTTTGCCATATTCTTATATTCCTTTTTAAAAACGGGAGGGTTTCATCACTTTAATCCGTTACCCTGGTACTTAGATGGTATTTTAATTTTTAAAGGAATGTTTGTTTTCTTATCGGTAGTTTTATTTGGGCAACTTTTTAATCTTTTGTACAAGCAACAAAATATGGTTATTGAAAACGAAAGGTTAAAAAACGAAAGTCTTCAAAACCGATTCGAAGCGTTAACGGCTCAAATTAGCCCTCATTTTTTCTTTAACTCGTTAAATTCATTGTCGGGACTTGTTCGTGAAGAGGAAAACCAAAAGGCATTAAAGTATATCAACGAAATGTCCAATTTATTTAGATATGTATTGCAGGGAAAATGGAACGAGTTGGTATCCTTGAAGGAAGAAATGCGCTTTGTGGATGCTTACAGATATTTGTTGAGTATCAGGTACGAGGATAGGTTGATTTTTGATGTAGAAATAGATAGCAATGTTGAGAATCAGATGCTGCTTCCGGCATTGTCCTTGCAGCCTCTTATCGAGAATATTATCAAGCATAATATTATAAGCGAAGAACAACCTATGACTATTAAAATATTTATCAGGGATAAAAATACTTTAGTGGTTCAAAATCGTTACCAGCAGAAGGAGGAAAGTAGCAGTACGGGGTTTGGTTTAAGTAATTTGCAAAAGAGGTATAAATATTTAACGGAGAAATCAATAAAGAGCTATATTCAGGATGGAAATTTTATTGTTGAACTTCCTCTTTGTTAAACTCTTTTTAGCATGAATGCCATTATTGTAGAAGATGAAGTTGTTGCTGCCAGAAATTTAAAGGCGATTATAAACGAGGTAGATTCAAGCATTAAGATTATTGCTACTCTCGATAGTATAAAATCGTCGATCGAGTACTTCTCTACACACGAAATGCCCGATTTGGTATTTATGGATATTCAGTTGGCCGATGGTTCTTCCTTTTCAATTTTTAAAAGTGTAGAAATTACCTGCCCGGTAATTTTTACTACAGCTTACGATAGTTATGCTCTTGAGGCTTTTAAGGTAAATAGTATTGATTACTTATTAAAGCCAATAGAGCCTGAGCATGTAAGTAAAGCATTGAATAAGTTGCGTCAACTTTCCAAAACCGATTTGGAGAACTATACGCAACAGGTAAACCGTGCATTAAGTGCGGAACCTGAATATACAAGAACTTTATTGGTGACTTTTAGAGACAAGTTGATTCCCGTTTCAGTGTCCCAAATAGCCTTTTTTTATACCCAAAACGAAGTTACTACACTAACCACTTTCGATGGTAAGGAGTGGCAAATCGATAAAAGTCTTGAAACGTTGATGTCCGGGTTAGACCCTTCCGTTTTTTTTAGGGCTAATAGACAGTTTATAATAGCGCATAGGGCCATTAAGGAGGTTGTGGTTTGGTTTGGAAATCGCTTATCGGTTACGCTTATTCTTCCAGTTCAGGAGCGAATTGTTATTAGTAAAGCTCGTGTTTCCATGTTCAAAAGGTGGATTATAAAGAACGACCACTAAACTGCAATAAAGTTTTCCCACTTCAGGTCTAATTTATTCCGTTTCGCCGATGGCGTGTTAACGGCTTCTGTATTTAAATATTATTATTACTTGTGTTTACTATTAGAGAATTAATGAGTAGGTTTTTCATTTCATATCGAAAAGGCAAAACAACTTCAACTTGCACTCATTCGCTCAAATTTTTGAATAATATTCGTTATTGTTTTGGAGAGAAAAAGCAGAGAGAAGTTTATATAATGTTGCTTCCTGTATTCTTTTTGTTATCGCAGGGTGTAAAGGGGCAGAGTATCGAAAATCAATTTCAATTACGAGCTGCCACGGAGTTCTCAAAAAAAGTTGTTAAAAAAGTATATGTTAGTTTTACTCCTGAATTACGATGGAACGATGCTATGAGTTTCGATAGGTATTTACTTACCGGAGGTCTGGAATATAAACCGTATAAATTTTTGAAGTTGTATGGAAACTACCGTTTTGTAGGAGATAAAAAAAGTGATGGGGAAACGGAATATTTTCATCGGTTTCAATTGGGTTCGGAGTTAAGCGATAAAATAAACCGTTGGGAAACGGGCGCTGGGCTAAATTGCACTAACTATACCGACGACGATGGTAGCGATATGTTTTTCCGCTATAAAGTTTTTACATCCTACAATATTCGAAAAAGTAAAATAACACCTCAGGCGAGTTTCGAGGTCTTTCATCAGTTAGATAAAAATATAATTTACAAGTACCGTTCGTCCGTTGGGTTTGATTATAAATTGAAAAAGAAGATTTCCGTTGGCGTTGACTATCGTTTCGATTACTATAAAACAAAAAACAAAAACCGTCATATCGTAGATTTGGAACTAAAAATCAGGCTTTAAGGATTGGAATAATGCAAAAAGAACACGACGAAGAGCCTGACTTCGTCGTGTTTGTTTTTGTTACTTTTCAATGTTGAAATTCTTTTTCTCTGTAAATTTTTAAAATATTTTTGGAGTAGAATCGTCTCCTAGAGTAGAAACCAATTTAAAAAAATACGATGATTCACTCTAAATGGAATTTTAAAAAGGCTGTTCTTGTTGCTGGAGCAATAATTGGAGCCACTGCGTTGTTTAGTTTTGCCACAATGTTTTTATGGAACTGGATAGTTCCCGATTTGTTTGGACTTCGTTCAATTACTTTTTGGCAAGCATTGGGGTTGTTGCTTTTGTGTCGTTTGCTGTTTGGCTGGAAAAGTCACTCTCATTATTCTTCTCATTCACATCTTATGAAGGAACGCTGGAGTAAGATGACGCCGGAAGAACGTAAGAAATTTTCGCATAAAATGCATAATTTTCATTCTGCGCATAGCGAATGGAATAATTCCGAAGAGAAGCAACACGATGAACCGTCCACCGAACAGTAAAACGGATATCTCAGCAAAAGTTGAAACCTACGAAGGCCGATTACGGAATTTTATTCGCAAGCGAGTACGCTCCTCCGACGATGTCGAGGATATCTTGCAGGAGGTGATGTTTCAGTTGGTAAAGGCCGATTCTGTAATGCAGCCAATTGTACAGATAGAAGCATGGTTGTATTCCGTGGCTCGTAGCAAAATTATTGATTGGAGCCGAAAGAAAAAGAATCTATCGCTATCGGAACTTTTAACGGACGACGACGATGTTTCCGATGAGGTAAGTTCAATTTTGTTCGAGGAAGCCTCTAATCCGGAAGAAGAGTACCTTCAATCGTTGTTTTGGCAGGAGTTGGAAAAAGCGCTTTCGGAGTTACCAAAGGAGCAGAGTGATGTGTTTAGAATGAACGAGTTGGAAGGAGTCTCGTTTCGCGATATTGCAAAGCAAACGGGCATTCCTGAAAATACGCTGATTTCGCGGAAACGGTACGCTGTTCTTTATTTAAGGGATAAATTACGGTTGCTATACTATGAACTTTTAAGTTCTTAAGTAATGAATGAATTTAGTTTGTACGATAGTTGGTTTAGATTTATATCTCAGGATATTTTGAAGGTAAAGAACCTGTTTGTAGATAACATTGTGCGGTGTGCTAAAGTAATCGATAACAATATCCATTCGTTGTTTACCTTCAAATATCATATACATTCGTTAAATATGAAGTTTCCGAAAGAACGCGTAGTTTCTATTTCCATAGATTCTTTAAAATGTTCTAATTGTGGAAGGTGTGCCGAAGTTTGTACGCGGAATGTATTGTCGGTAAAAAAGTTGTCAACGGGAGATTTAAAAGAAGTTTTTGTCGAAAACCCTACAAATTGTATTGGTTGCCTGCGTTGTATGAGCAGTTGCAAGCAACAGGCAATTGAGGTTATCCGTTATAAATAATCTGATTTTTTAAGTAAAAGATTCGTGTTCGATAAAGTTTGCAATTCCTTTGAAATACCAAACAATCTGTTTCTGCCTTGTCGAATTTAATATGGGAAACTCTTTCTGTTTGATTATGATACGTTTATTTTTATTTAAATTTGTAATACGGTTCGAAAAATGAAAAAAGAAGAAAATGAGAATTTTTTTGGTTGGATACATGGCAAGTGGGAAAACAACGCTTGGCAGAGCACTGGCAACTAACTTAGGCTATAGGTTTATAGACTTGGACGATTATATCGAAACAAAGGGTAAGAAAACCATTAAGCAAATATTCGACGAAGCAGGTGAGGAGTATTTCCGGTTTTTGGAATCGGAAGCGTTAAAGGAGGTAACCTCGTTAAATGGCGATTTTGTTATTTCTTCGGGGGGTGGAACTTCCTGCTTTTATTGCAATATCGATTTTATGAATAATAATGGTATTACCGTTTATTTAAGAATGGAAGTGGCCACGTTGGTTTCGCGGTTGGTTGGGTCGAAGGAACGTCCGTTGCTTTTGGGTAAAAGCAAAAAGGAACTTACCGATTTTATTATTCAAGCATTGGACGAGCGTAAGAAGTTTTACGAAAAAGCACAAATAATTATAGATGCCGATAGGTTAAATGCCGATGACTTAACAAAGTTGATTTTTTCCAGCATAAAATAGAAAAGGGTACTAAAAAGTACCCTTTGTTTACTTAGTGCATTTTTGATTATAGTTGTTCCAGCATGTGTTTCATTATTAAAGTCATTTTTTGCTCGGCCATGTTTCCAACTTTTTGAACCTCTTCGTGCGAAACCTCTACTATTTTCCCAGGAACACCAAGATCGGTGATTATGGAGATTGCAAAAACAGGCAAGTTCATATGGCGGGCTACAATAACTTCCGGAACAGTTGACATACCAACGGCATCTCCTCCAATAATTCTGAAGTATTGGTATTCCTTCGGTGTTTCGAAAGTTGGTCCTGTTGTTCCAACATAGCAACCTTCCTTAACGCTGATGCCATTATCCGATGCTACTTTTTTAGACAAAGCAATAAGTTCCTTATCGTATGCTTTGTGCATATCGGGGAAACGGGGTCCTAGTTCGTTGTTGTTTGGACCAAGAAGCGGATTTGGAAGAAGATTAATGTGGTCATTAATAATCATTAAATCGCCAATTTCGAAATCGGGATTAACACCACCGCTGGCATTGGAAACGAATAAATGCTTGATGCCAAGAAATTTCATAACTCTAACAGGAAAAGTTACCTGTTTCATGTCGTAGCCTTCGTAAAAGTGAAAACGACCCTGCATGGCAACCACTGGTTTTCCGCCCAATTCGCCAAAGATTAATCGGCCTGAATGTCCTTCTACTGTGGAAATGGGGAAGTTAGGAATATTCTTATATTCTAAGCATTGCTGGTTTTTAATTTCCTTTACCAGCCCACCTAATCCTGTACCCAGAATAATTCCAAATTCGGGCTCAATAGTTACCTTAGTCTTGATGTAGGCTACTGTTTGTTTTATTTTCTCCAACATAATTAATTAATTGACTGTTAAAACTATCTGCATCATTATTAATAAACCTCACCGTAATGGGGAGGTAGTAAATTTTTTCTTTTATTTCGGCTGAGAGTTTTAGGTTCCGAATGCGAGCGGCATCTTTTTCGGTAACTACTAACAAACCGTCATTGGCAACCCTTTTCGAAATGATTTCAAAGATAGAGAGAATTTCCTTAACCGAAAAATCGTGATGGTCGGGGTACGTCTTGTTTCCTACGAGTAAGGCATTTTCGGCAATGTGCTTAAAGAAAGGTTTTGGTTGAGCAATGCCGGCAAGCCCGAAAATGTTTTGCGTTTTACTAATTGGAATTTCGTTGGCTCTATCTCCAAATACAGGTATCAGGTTTCCGTACTCGAATGTGGTAAAATAAATGGATTGGTTAGGGTTAGCCCTTAACTCTCTTGCTATTTGTGCTTGAATTTCTATGTTAAGCGGATTTGGACATTTAGTTACAATGATTATCTGTGCTCGTTTTAGCTCCGATACGCTATCCCTAAGGTTTCCAGCCGGTAAAAAGTAATCGCGGGTGGCAAGTCTGCCATAATCTGTTAGTACAATGTTAACTCCGGCTTTTATCCATCGGTGCTGAAAAGCATCATCCAAGACAATTGCATCGATATTTGAGTTCTGATAAAGTAAGGCAATTATCCCGTTAACACGATTCTCATCAACGGCAAAGTCAACGTTTGGGTGTTTTAGTTTTAGTTGAAGGGGCTCGTCGCCAACCTGCGTTGATGTTGATTCTGGTAGTACCATTTTAAACCCCTTGCTTTTCCGACCATAACCTCTGCTTAGGAACCCAATATTGAATCGTTTCGATAAAAGGTCTATAATATAATCGGCATGGGGTGTTTTTCCGGTTCCTCCAACCGTAATATTTCCCACGCAAATGGTGGGGATGTCGAAACTAAATTCCTTAAGAAGTTTTATATTGAAAAGGAAATGGCGAATTTTAACAATTAACCAAAAAATCCATGAAAGAGGAAGAAGCAGTAATCTCGAATTATTCATATAACAAAATTTCATGTTTCTTGGTAAAAATATGCTAAAAGTGGTTGAACAACAATACAAAAACGATTTTTATACTTAGTTACACCTTAAATTTATTTACTCTTTGTTTTGAAATTTACTGTAAAAAAAGAGATGCATTATACTTCAACTTGTTTTTACATATCAAGTTAAAGCGTATGCTTTTTTAATTTCTAGTATCGTAAACTTCTTCATTTAAAAATCGATAGCCTTATAATTTCAATAGAAAATAATATTCTAATGAACGTCATAAATATAGAAAATAATTATACTTTGATTTTAATAATATAGATAAAAATGTTAGATATTTGATAAATTGTATGTTTTGCATATAAAATATCAAGGTAAAATGTTATGTAACTTAAAAATAGCTGCTATTTTTACCAGCAGAAATCAAGACATTAAAAATTAAATATCATGAATCTTAAACTTCGTCTTATAGCGATGAACTTTCTGCAGTATGCAATCTGGGGAGCTTGGTTAATTTCCTTAGGTGCATACCTTGGCGGAGGTTTACATTTTTCCGGTTTCCAAATAGGAAGTTTTTTTGCCACAATGGGGATTGCCTCTCTTTTTATGCCTGCTATAATGGGGATTATTGCCGACCGTTGGATTCCGGCACAGAAGGTACTTGGCATTTGCCATATTTTGGCAGCCGCTTTTCTTGTTGTTGCTGCTCCGCAAACAGGTTACGGAACTCTTTATCCGTTAGTGTTGTTGAGCGTTATGTTTTACATGCCGACAATTGCGCTATCGAATTCGGTTGCTTATAATGCTTTAACCCTCGAAGGTTATGACACGGTTAAAACATTTCCTCCCATTCGAGTTTGGGGTACGGTTGGTTTTATCTGTGCGATGATTGCTGTGGACCTTTTAGGGTTTGCAACAACTTCTTATCAGTTTTACCTTTCAGCAGGGTTAGGTTTGGCATTGGGCGTTTATTCGTTTACGCTTCCTAATTGTGAGGTAAATAGGACTGTAGAGAAAAAATCGTTGGTCGATACTTTGGGATTACGTGCTTTTACGTTATTTAAGGATCGTAAAATGGCAATATTCTTTATTTTTTCCATGCTGTTAGGTATGTCGCTTCAAATTACCAACGCGTATGCCAACGATTACCTTACAAACTACTATGGAAGCATTAGCGCGTATCAGGGAACATTTGGTGTTAGACATGCCAATATTCTTATATCTTTATCTCAGGTTTCCGAAACGTTGTGTATTCTTTTAATTCCGTTTTTCTTGCGCAAATTTGGCATTAAGAAAGTGATGTTGATATCAATGTTTGCGTGGGTGTTACGTTTTGGTTTACTTGGATTAGGAAATCCCGGTCCTGGTGTTTGGATGTTAATTCTGTCCATGATTGTGTATGGTGTTGCATTCGACTTTTTTAATATATCAGGATCGTTGTTTGTCGAGAACGAAACGGATGCAAAAATTCGTTCCAGCGCACAGGGCGTTTTTATGATTATGACCAATGGTTTTGGAGCTTTTATAGGCTCTTACATTGCAGGTTTGGTTGTCGATGCAACAGGTTGGCCACACGCATGGTATGTATTTTCGGCATACTCGTTTGTAATAGCCATTGTATTTGCAATAGTTTTCAAACATAAGCACGACCCGAATGCCGTGTCAAAAGTAAATCACTAGACTAAATATAGTAGTAAAACAAAAAGGTCCCTTGAAAATGGGGCCTTTTTAGTTTAGTTAGATTTGGTTATATAGGTTGAAGTTATGCTCTTCGGTTAATTTCGTCTCTAATTTTTGAAGCTTTTTCGTAATCTTCGTTTTGTATTGCTTCGTTAAGCATGGTTTTTAATTCGGATACCGATAAGTGCCGCAGTTGAGCAATAAAGTTATCTTCCTTAACTTCTTTGACCGGGGTATTTTCCGATGCTTTTCCCGATTCGTCAACCTCTTCAATGTCAAGGGTAATTCCGGCCTTTTCAACAATTTCGTCGGTAGTGTAAATTGGACAGTTAAACCTTAGGGCCAATGCTACGGCATCGGATGTTCGCGAGTCGATAAACATCTCCTTTTCGCCATTATCGCAATGCAACTTAGCGAAAAAAATGCCTTCTTCGAGTTTGTAGATTTGAACATCTACAAGTCGGATACTGTAAGCGGTGGCAAAGTTGAGGAATAAATCGTGTGTTAATGGACGGGGTGGGGTTAATCGTTCCAGTTGAATGGCAATGGCTTGTGCTTCGTAACCTCCAATAATTATAGGAATACGACGGCTACCGTTTTCCTCGCTTAAAACCAGCGCATAAGCACCCGATTGTGTTTGACTGTAAGAAATTCCTAAAACAGAAAGTTTTACTTTCCCCATTATACAAGTAAGTTTCTTTAGTAACCGTGCATTACAAACCTAATGCTTTTTTTTAACAAATCAATGTAAAAACGTAAGCATTTACCAATTTTACTATAAATGTAGAAAATTATTTTTCTTCGAAAAACTAAAGTTAAGGTTAAACTGGATTTGCAACCATTACTTACCTTTGCGGAACAAATGAAAAAGAAAAAGAATAGTAATAGTTGGAACACCCCGTTGTTGCTGTTTATTTCTGCGGCTCTTGTGTTTTTTATAATCCGTTTTATTGCAGCACCCGATAAAAGGTACAGAATTCGAGGCATAGATGTGTCGGCTCATACGGGTAAAATCGATTGGGAAAATCTTCCTAATCAGCGTGTCTATTTTGCGTATGTAAAGGCGTCCGAAGGTGTTTCACTTCACGATAGAAATTTTAAGCGTAATGTTGATGGCGCTAACCGGGCAAATATTCCGGTAGGGGCATATCACTTTTTTAATTTTAATCGCGATGGAATTTTGCAGGCAAAAAACTTTTTAGCGGTTACAAGAGGTGCAAAGTTACAACTTCCTCCAGTTGTCGATTTTGAAGAGTTTGGAAATAATGTGCGAAATCCTAAAAGGCTAATTGTGTCGGAGTTAAAGGCATTTATAGCGTATGTGGAAAAATCAACAGGAAGTCAGGTTCTAATTTATACCAACGAGGATTGCTATAAGTTGTATTTGGATGGATGTTTTCCGAATAACCCGCTTTGGATTAGCTCTTTTAAGTATAGTCCTAAGGTAACTAAAAAATGGCTTTTTTGGCAGTTTACGCACGAAGGTAAATTGCATGGCGTTGAGGGAAAGGTTGATTTTAACGTATTTCGAGGTTCTGTGTTGGATTGGAAGCAGTACTTAAAAACTGTATCCCAATAGTTTGCGAATATTTGTAACTTTTGTGAACAAAAATCAGGGGAAAAGAGTTTTGGAATAAAACCAAATTAATGTAAAGGTAGTTACGCTACATTTGCTTAACTTTGCAGAGGATAAATATTTACATAGATGAAAAATACCGATACTTGCTCGTTTTGCGGAAGAAAAAGGAATGAAGTAAACCTACTTATTGCAGGTTTAGATGGGTTTATATGCGATATTTGTGCCGAGCAGGCTAACCTTATTGTAAAGGAAGAACTTAAAAAGAAGAATGAATTTAAGTTGTCTAAGAGCAAGTTGATTAAGCCTAAGGAAATAAAAAGTTTCTTAGATCAATATGTAATTGGACAAGACGAGGCAAAAAAGTTTCTATCCGTTGCGGTTTACAATCACTATAAAAGGCTTATGCAGGATGATAAAGGCGATGATGTAGAAATTGAAAAGTCGAATATTTTGTTGGTTGGCGAAACGGGAACCGGAAAAACATTGCTTGCCCGAACCATTGCCCGAATGCTGCACGTTCCTTTTACAATTGTTGATGCAACGGTATTAACCGAGGCTGGTTACGTTGGCGAAGATGTGGAGAGCATTTTAACCCGATTGTTACAGGCTGCCGATTATAACGTGGAAGCGGCCGAAAAGGGAATTGTCTTTGTTGACGAAATCGATAAAATTGCCAGAAAAGGTGATAATCCTTCAATAACCCGCGATGTGTCGGGCGAAGGTGTTCAGCAGGCAATGCTAAAATTGCTGGAAGGTGCAATTGTGAATGTTCCCCCTCAGGGCGGACGTAAGCATCCGGAGCAAAAAATGATAGCCGTTGACACAAAAAACATTTTGTTTATATGTGGCGGTGCTTTTGAGGGGATACAAAAGAAAATAGCACAACGCTTAAATACAACGGTTGTTGGTTACGGCGCCAGCAAAACCCGCGAGGTTATCGATAAGAATAATTTATTACAGTATATTGCGCCTCAGGATTTGAGAGCCTTTGGATTAATCCCCGAAATAATAGGTCGAATGCCGGTTATAACTTACCTAAATCCGCTCGACCGTACCGCTTTGCGTGATATTCTTACGGAGCCTAAAAATGCAATAATTAAGCAGTATATAAAACTATTCGACTACGATGGGATAAAGCTCCAATTTACCGACGATGTTCTCGAATATATTGTGGATAAAGCAGTGGAATTTCGGTTGGGTGCCCGTGGGCTCCGTTCAATTTGTGAGGTAATTATGATTGATGCCATGTTCGAACTTCCTACCGAGGACGAAAAGGAAATAGTTGTCACCTTGGATTATGCAAAGCAAAAGTTGGAAAAGGCGAATCTTAAAAGGTTAAAGGCTGCTTAACTCTTTTTTCGTACAAAGTTCTGAAAAGTATAGCCCGGCCCTGTGGTCGGGTTTCCTTTTTCTTCGCTTACCAATTTCCATGTTGCCGTGTCAACGGAAGGGAAAAAAGTGTCGCCGTCGTAATCTGCGTGTACTCTGGTTAAGTAAAGTTTGTTGGCTAATGGAAGCGCTTGCTTGTAAATTTGGCCTCCACCAATTACAAATACCTCATCTTCGTTTTGGGTTAGTTTAAGGGCATTTTCGATAGAATTGGCTATTTCGCAACCTTCAGCATGAATGGAGGTGTTTCGGCTTATAACTATATTTCGACGGTTGGGTAATGGTTTCCCAATGCTTTCAAAGGTTTTTCGTCCCATTATAATGCTATGCCCGCTTGTTAACTTTTTAAATCGTTTCAAATCTTCGGAGATATGCCATAGCAGATTATTCCCTTTTCCAATTACACCGTTTTCGGCAATTGCCACAATTATCGAAAGTGTCATGAGGTTCTTTTTTATTTCAACTTGATTAAACTGCAATTGCTCCTTTTATGTGAGGATGCGGGTTATATCCTTCGAGTGTGAAATCTTCAAATTTAAAATCGAAAATCGATTTTACGTTAGGGTTTATAATCATTTTAGGTAGAGGTCGTGGCTCTCGGGTAAGTTGTAGTTTCGCTTGCTCTATATGGTTGAGGTAGATGTGCGTATCGCCAAAGGTGTGAATAAACTCGCCGGGTTTGTACCCGCAAACTTGAGCCATCATCATGGTTAGTAGGGCATACGATGCGATGTTAAATGGAACTCCTAAAAAAACATCGGCGCTACGCTGGTAAAGTTGACACGATAGTTTTCCATCGGCAACGTAAAATTGGAAAAGAACGTGGCATGGGGGTAATGCCATGTTGGGAATTTCACCGACATTCCATGCCGAAACAATATGCCTTCGTGAGTTGGGGTTGTTCTTTAGCGATTCAACAACCTGTGAAATTTGGTCGATGTGCTTTCCGCTGGCTGTAGGCCACGAGCGCCATTGATAGCCATATATGGGACCGAGGTCTCCATTGTCGTCGGCCCATTCGTTCCAAATGGAAACCTTGTTATCGTTGAGGTATTTAACGTTAGTATCGCCATTCAAAAACCAAAGCAATTCGTAAATAATCGATTTCAAGTGCAGCTTTTTTGTGGTTAGTAGCGGAAATCCCTTTTGCAAATCGAAGCGCATTTGGTAACCGAAAACGCTAATTGTTCCCGTTCCCGTACGATCGTCCTTTTTTACTCCATCGGTAAGTATGTGGTCAAGCAATTTTAAATACTGATCCATAGTTTATTGCGTTTTTTCTTTACTTTTTAAAGGTATAAAAAACTAACGCAGCAGTTGCCTAATGTTAATATCATTTGAAAAGTTTTATGTTTTGAAGTAGCAATTTTAGATATAGTAAAAAAATTCACGTTGAGTATGAAATGAATCTGCAATTGGGAGAAAGATTTATTCGATAAATTGCAATTTACGTATGGCAAGTATTACAATAAACATCGATTCAAAGTGCTATATTTGCTAAAATTTGAGTGAATGAGCCTAGATCAGAAAATAGAATCGTTCATCGATAAAATGCTGAATTCGTTAAGTTTTGGCTTAAGTAAGCACAAAATAGGAATACTGATTACCGTTGTAATTCACCTTTCCTTGCTTGTGGCGTTTATGTTTATGAAAATTCACACCCGAAAGGAGTATTACGGATCGGTAATTGAAATGGAGTTTGAGGAACCCAAGGAGGAAATTGCAATTGAACAGCCAAAGGAAGTTTTGCTTCCTGCTGATGCAATAAACGAGAAGTACGAGACCGAGGCAATTAGAAATTTTGCCGTTGATGCTTCGGAAAAGGACTTAAACTCCGATTTATCCGACGAGAAAAACATAAATGCCGAAGAGCTATACAGCGAAGCCGATAGGTTAAAGCAGGATATGCAAGATAATAAGGAACTTTTCGAGGAAGCACAAAATGAAGAGGGACTTATTCCGAATACTCCGCAAAAGACTATTCCCGAGGAAAAGAAGGCTCAGTTTAAAGGACCTACCGTGGTTTCCTACTTTTTAGAGGGCAGAAAGGCCATGTCTCTTCCGGTTCCATCGTATATGTGCGAGTTGGGTGGGCAAGTTGTTGTGAATATCGAGGTGCTACCCGACGGTAGGGTTGGAAATGCCAGTATCGACAGGGCAAATTCTGTAAACGACGAGTGCATAACCGACGCTGCTATAAATGCAGCCATGCGAAGCCGCTTTACTTCAATTAGTAACAGTTTATCCAAGCAGCGTGGTAGTATAACTTACCTGTTTGTTCCCCAATAGTTAAAATGCTGCCATTAACAGGTTAATGTCGCGTGAGGGAAGGTTATAAAGTCGTCCCAGATTTTCGTTTGTTAAAATTCCATTGAGCATGTAAACGCCTTGTCGCAAACCCGAATCTTCACGGAGTTGGTGCTTTAAATCGTTAAAGCCCGACATGGTTAGTATCATGGGCGCGAAAACGTTACTCATGGCAATGGATGCGGTTCGAGCCACACGTGATGTAATGTTTGGAACGCAGTAGTGTATTACCCCGTGCTTAACAAACGAAGGATTTGTATGGTCGCGAATTTCGGAAGTTTCAAAACATCCACCCTTATCAATTCCCAAGTCGATTATAACCGATCCTTGCTTCATTTTCATAACAAGGTCTTCGGATACAAGGTAGCGCATGTCGGTTTCTTCGGGGGTAATGGTGCCAATAACCACATCGGCGGTTTTTAAAACACGCTCCAAAACCTGAGGGTGGAATATGGATGTGTAAAGCCGTTGACCTAAAAGATTTTGTAGTTCCATTAATCGCTTAATGGAGTTGTCGAAAACTTTTACCAATGCACCTAACCCTAATGCTGCACGGGCAGCAAACTCTGCGGCTGTTTCGGCTCCCAGAATTACCACTTCCGTAGGTGTAATTCCGGTAATTCCGCCGAGCATTACGCCTTTCCCTTGGTTTACATTACTTAAGTATTCGGCAGCAACTAAAACGGAAGTGCTTCCGGCAATCGAACTCATTGCTCTTACATAAGGAAAAGCTCCGTCGTTGTCGCTGATGCTCTCGAATGCTATTGCAGTAATCTTTTTTTGTATAAGCATTCGGAGGTATTCAGGGGTGGATTTGTTTAGATGAAGCGAAGATAGAAGTGTTTGATTTTCGCGCAAGTATTTGAATTCTGTAGGACTTAGCGGTGCAACCTTTAGTATAATGTCGCACTGAAAAACTTCCTGAGGTGTTTCTACTATTTGTGCGCCTTTTTCGCTGTACTCGGTGTCGGTATAATGCGCCCGTTTTCCCGCATTCTTTTCAATGATAATTTCGTTTCCACTATTAACAAGCATTTCAACGGCTTCGGGAGTAAGCGGTATCCTGCTTTCGGTAGAATCGGTTTCGCAAGGAATGCCAATGGTTAATTTGCGATTTCGAGTTTTATATTCTAGTCTTTCTTCCTGCAACAAGTATCCTGGAGTGTGAGGAAATTCGGGAAAAGGAACGGGTTTTCGTACCATACAGACAGAAGTTTTATTTAGATTAGTAAATTTAAAAAGGTTATACGATATTTTAACCGAAAAGTTGAATTTTTACAGCGGTTCAACTTTTTTCAACTTCTACATTTCTCGATAAATCGGGCTTAACTGTAATTGTGCATTTAACAACTCCTGTTTCGGGAAGAATATCCTCTATTAATTCGGGCCATTCAATAAGACAAATTCCCTCGTCGCCATAAAAATATTCTTCGTAACCAAAGTCGTAAACCTCATCGATTTTATTTATTCGGTAAAAATCGAAATGGTAAACAGGCTTGCGGTTGGCATCGCTATACTCGTTTATTAGCGCAAAGGTAGGACTTGCTACCACATCGGTAACGCCCATCGCTTTGCATAAGGCTTTTATTAGGGTTGTTTTGCCTGCACCCATTGTGCCGTAAAAGCAAACAATTCGTTCGTTTTTAATTAGGTTGAGTAGTTGTAATGCGGCATTGTCGATTTCTTCGAGGTTTTTTATGGTAATGTTGTGCATATTCTTAGGATTGTTGTAACAGAGTGGAACAAGAATTTGACAAATAAGTTTTATAATTTCTTTGTTAACAAAGGTAAAACGTTTTTAGAATGTTTAGATACGGTAATCAAAAATAGCACTTTATGTCAGACGAATTTATAAGTTGATTTTTGTTTTAACCTTAAAGTTTAGATGATGTTGAAAGCACTATTTAATATTGAAATATAAATAGTGCATTTTGTGTCTATTTCAACTTGTCTGGTAGTTCTGTGTGCATTATTTCAGGCAAATGCCGTTTGATTTTTTCTTCGTCCCAGTTCCACCATTTCATTTCCAGAAGTTTTTGTATCTGTTCTTCGGGAAAGCGTTTCCGTATCAACTTAGCAGGTACGCCACCTACAATAGAGTACGGTTCCACATCTTTGGTTACCACTGCTCGTGAGCCAATAATGGCTCCGTCACCAATGGTAACGCCTGCCATAATTACGGCTTCGAAACCAATCCACACGTCGTTGCCGATTACAATGTCGCCTTTATTGTCCCATGCGTCTGTTATAGGAACATCTAAATTCCATTCGCAGGCTAATACCGGAAAAGGATAAGTTGACAACGAGTCAAGTGTGTGGTTGGCCCCGTTAAATAGAAATTTTGCCCCGTAAGCAATGGAGCAGAACTTTCCAATAATCAACTTGTCGTTGTTTACATACGGGTAATGGTAAAGCACGCATTTTTTTTCAAAATCCATTGGGTTTTCAAAGTCGTGATAAAAGGAGTAGTCGCCAACTTCTATAAATGGACTTTTTACGCAACTTTTCAGATAAACAATAGTTTTATCGTCTTTACGCGGGTATAGTAATGTTCTGTTTGGCATAATTTAAATTTTTGTTTCTTTAACTGGAAAAGATACTTTTTCTGTTTAGTTCTACTTTTCCTTTTGAACTTTGCAAAAGAATGATTAATTCTTCGATTGCCGATAAAAATGCAGCAATTACTGTTATTAGCATAAAATATTTCTGTTCGAGAATCAGCATTATTGGCAAGGTAAAAACCAGAAATCCTGTTACCTTGTTTGCGATGGTATGAATCATTGCCAGTTTTTTGTGCTTTAGTAAGCCAACAATGATGTTTCCGATTTTTAGCATGAAAATTATTATTACGGGAATCAGAAATTTAAGAACTATGTCGCTTTGTTCCAGAAGTAAGTATGTTATTAGCACCACGTAAAAAACGAAGTCTCCAATAGAATCCAACTTGGAACCCAAAGCCGATTCCCATTTATATCTTCGGGCAATAAAACCATCCAAAATATCAGTTATTCCAGTAATGAGATAGAGCGCTATAAATGCGAATGGAACTTTAAAGAGAAGAGGCAATAAAAGCGACAGAAAAATTCTGCTTATTGATAGTATGTTAGGAATATGCTTTTTATTCATTTTTCTGAGATTACTTTTATAGCCGATCTCTTTATCTTATACTATAAAATTGGAATGACAATGTTCTCTATTAAACGCTAAAACCGAACAGTCCCTTTTGGTATAATTTTCATCAGGCAAAAATCGTCGCCCATTTTTACGCTTTTAAGCAGTTCTACATCGACTTGGCAGCTGAATGCTTTTTCGAACAGGACTTTGCTGTAACCGGTGGTGCATTGGCACCATGTGTCGGTTTCTAACTTATCGACTTCAGCAAGCATAGGGCATGGGCAAAACGGAAACATCAAGTATAGTTCTCCATTGTGGTACGACAAACCGGCTGCCTTGGCTTTTTCTTGCGAGGCAAATTCTTCCAAATTGGTGGACGAAGCCATAAGGTTTTTCAATAACGCTAGTTTTTCGCCCATGCCATAACCGCATTGGCAGTTCATTCTGATTTTTTTCAGCAGCGGTGCGCTAAAGCATTCTTCCAATCGTTTCATCGTATTTTTTACCCATGTCGGGTTATCCTCCTGATGATTTATTGCAATAGTTTTTGCTGTATTTTCGTCGCTTTCGGTTTTTATTGCGTTGAATATTACCTGTTCTTGAATTTTTCTTATATCGAACATAATCTTTGTATTTTGGTGATCACATAAAATGCTGTGTATTTATGTGAGATGACATTTTATAGAAAAATTTATAAAAAAAACCTTTTCCAGAAAGAACTTCTGAAAAAACGTTAACCGGAAGTTTTATGCGGTTAACTATGCGGCAATTATCAATTTAAGAATAGTTCTCAAAATTCAAGTATTTCTTTATTCAAGTTAAAGGTAATCAAAAACTCTTATTTTTTCGACGGGGAACCGTAAAACTGTTTTTAATTTTTCGACAGGGGTTTTCCGTGCATCGCTTAAATAGATTTCGCGGTGGGTTTGGGTTGTTCGTATGTAATTTTCTTTTTCGGCAAAATCATGCATAAGCCTGAAAGTTTCCGGTTCGCTGTCGTAACTGCCAATGTGGAGCATTTGTATGCAAATGCCGTCGGTAATTTCTTCAAAATTAACTTCGTTAAGCAAAGGATTAGGCTTTTTCTTTTTACCCAGTTCAACCATTTTCATGGCAAAGTCGGCGGTAACAAATTTGGGTTGACGAATCATTAGTTTGTAAATTAAATCGCTTTTGTTGAATTTACCATCCGGAGTTTTCTCTGCGTCGTTGTTTAGAGTCCAAATTCCTTCGAGAGGGTAAACAGCATAGTCGAAGTAATCTTCGACGACAATCCCCTTTTTCTGGCTCATTTTTACGGCATAGGATAGTGAGTATAAAACGCTGATGTATTCTGCAAAAGAATTGTCGTTTGGATTTCCTTTTCCATTAATGGTGAAGAATTTGAACGAAGGAACTGTAATTAGTTCCGGTTTATTTTTTGGCAGATAAAATTGTTTTTCTGCTTTTTTCCATTCGTGTTTCATTGCTTAAAATAGTAGGTTGAGTTGGTTCTGACAGGTTTTAAAAACCTGTCAGAACTGGGTACTTTACAACGGTTTTACCGGAATGCAAATATCCAGTACAAACTTGTTTTCAGGATGATTTTCGGGATCGCAATAGTAAAATTCATAAGGATTGCCTTCACCGGGTTCGTAACCGCTTTCGGTAAACCAAACACACATGGTGTTCCAGGCTTCCTCAAATTCAGTTACTTTAATTTCAAAATGTCCAACGGCAAATTTTCCTCCCGGAATGGTCATTTTACCAATTTCGCCTTCGGTTTTTACATCGGAGTCGATTACCAAGCAGGCGCTTTGACGTACCTTGCTAATTTCAGTTACCGAGGGGTCGTCGTGATAAACGGTAACCGTGTGCGAATTAGGTTTTATTAATCCGCGAGGCCCTGCAAACTTCATTAGTTTGCCGTAAGCGTTTTTAATTTTGTTAAACTCGCCTGTGTGACGACAGTAAATGGTCTGCATTTCAGGCATGTCCTTTACAATAACATTGGTTTCCATAATAACTAGTTGTTTTAAGTTTATGGTACAAAGTTCGTTATTGTGAGGTACGTAAATTTGATTTTTCTTGCTCAACGGTTGTCCGTTCTTGCTATAATAAATGCCGTTCTTTACAACTAGCGGTTGTTCTATTTTTCGGTAAGCAGTAGCGTTTATTCCAAAATGTTTCTTGAATGTTCGCGCAAATAAGGATATACTGCTAAATCCGCAATCGAAGGCAATTTCCGATATACTTTTACTTCGGTAATCCTTCAACTGCTGAGCTGCTTTTTCGGTACGGATGCGCAAAAAGAAATCGGCTGGGGTTTCACCAGTAAGTGTGGTAAATATTCTGTGAAAGTGAAAAGGTGAAAAATGGGCTATTTCGGCTAACTTGTCGAGGTTAACCTGTTCGTAGTAGTAGGTGTCAACGTATTCCATTACACGGTTAATGCGCGAAATGTATTCTGCCCGACTAGAGTCCTGTATGGTCATATATTTGAAATGTATAAACAAACATAAAAATTCTGTCTCAAACAGAATTGACTAAACTTGCTATTTCTGCCAGTAATTGTCTAATTTCCTGAATGATTATTTAACTGGTTGGCAATTCGGGCAGTAATAAATTGCGCCACCCATGTAACTTTCTTTTTTAAGTTCTCCTTTACATACAGGACACGGCTGTTTATAGGTATTTTTTGATAAGATGGTTTGATAGCCACCATTTTTCCCAAATAAATCGGTCTCGGTATCGCGTCCGCCTTTTGCAAGCATATCGGATAAAACAAACTTGATGGATTTGTACAATTGCTCTTTTTCAACGTTGATTAAACTGGCAAGTTTTTGCCTCGGGTTTAATGCCGCACGAAACAGAATGTCCTGTAAAACCCCATTCCCGATGCCTGGAAAACGCTGCTCTGTTGCCAAAAATGCTTTTAGCGACAGGTTGTCTTTCTCTTTTTGTAGGCGTTGGATAAAGTAGTTTTGTGTAAATTGGGAACTTAAGGGTGAAATGGATTCAAAACTTTTTGTGTGATAAATATTGTCTAGTTGCCCTTGAAACGCAAAGATTCCTCCGTACATGGTAACCGTGAAAGACAAAAAAGTTTCATCGTCGAAGGTTAAAAGTAATTGATACTTGGGCGGAATGAAGGAAGTGTTATTGCCATACTTTAATTTTACTCCGTCGCTAATGCTCAGGCAAATATCTTTGTCGAAGTAAATGTCCACAAAAATACCCATGCCCTTTGACGAGCAAATTTTTTTGCCGACCAGCAAGGATTTATAGGCATCAAGATTTCCGCTGAAAAAAGTGAACTTACTTGGATTGGTTGCCTGAAACACATCCGTTACTGTTTTTCCTGTAAGTGTTTCACTTATTTGGCGGCTTATGGTAATTGCTTCGGGTAGTTCAATCATGGCTATTTTGTAATAAAAAAATTTTCAAGATGCTATGAATGTTTGTACAGTTAAGAAAAAGGCAAAGCAAGAACCTTATTTATAATTTTTATTACCCTTCTACAAAACGTTTAAGCGCATCTAACGGCATAAAAGTACGTTTAGCAGTGGCTTCTAGGTTTCTGTTTTCTTCTTCATAAATTCGTTTTAGAAAGATGGACATTTCTTCGCCTACTTCTATCAGATGTTCGTCGGGGTCGTAAAAACGGATGGTGCGTTGGCCCCAGATTTCGGTGTTTATTTCGTGCAAAAATTTAACGTTATTTTCTTTAAGGGTCTTATATACTTTATCCAGTTCGTTAGTTTCGAAGCATAGTTCAAATCGATTGGCATTGCTGGAGTTTGTAATGTTTTTAGCACCAATTGTTTTTGGAATAATATTGTCGGGATTAATTTGCCAAATGGCAAAGCCTTCTTTAAAGACGTAATTTAATCCGCCGTTATCCATTATAACCGTGAAGCCGAGAATGTCGGTGTAGAATTTTTTTGATATTCCGGCATTTTTTACGAATAGAACAGAAATACAGTTTTGTAGGTTCATGGTTTGCTATATTATACGATAAAAGTCTTAATTATAACTTTAATGGATTTTATGCCGACTGATTTGTTGAGTGTTAATTAGGCTTATTATAATTCCCATTCGATTCAATGTTCTCGATAAGATACTTTATTTCTATTGGCTTGTTCCAGTTTCTATGAATCATTCTATGACAATTGGAACACACAGGAATTAAATTTTTTACTGCATCTTTTAAAATATTTTCGAGGTCTTCATCTTCATATTTAAAGATTGGTTTAGTATGATGAATTTCAATAAAACCTTTGCCTATCTCAGAACCATAAAAATCTTCGAAGTTAAACGAACAACAATGACAGCTGATTTTTCCATTTTTTGTATAATATTTAATGGCGTATTCTCTTAGTAGTTTTGACCTTTCGTATGTTGCTGTCTCTGAGAGTTTCTTTCTTCCCTCATGAATTATTTCGTTTTCATCAAATGCTTCGATTTTTCGTTTATCGTTATTGGCCTCAATTTTTTGAAGATTGGAAGTTAAATCAGGATATGTAAAGTCATTAACTAGCAAGTATTTTAAGATGTCCTTATTTGATTTTAAATGGCATTTACCTGCCTCTGTTATCGAGATATACCCGTTATCATATTTGGCATAGTCAAACCGTTCAAAGGTTCTATGAGCGACTAAATTTCTTACTTTTTGAGAGAATTTATCATCGTTTCTTCCATGTAAAATTGCTACATCTTCCCCTGTAGGTTTCATCACGTCTCGTAATTTTTGTATTAACTCGCTGGTGCTTATTGTGCCGTAGTTTAGGCTCATCAGGTATAAAGAAGGAAGAATAAGTTCGGTTTCGGTAATTCTATCGGTTGACATTCTTAGTAGTTGGTAATAATTAAATGCTCGGTTTTTTTATTATTCCTGTTCATAAAGCTTACAAGGTAGGTCTTGTCGAACGAGTTAATTGTCAACCCTTTATTCTCGTATAGGTTAAGTATAAAATCGGTGTTTTTAATTATCATCATCCACTTAGCCTTGCACTTATGAATTAGATAGTTGGCAAGTCTTTTTTGATCGTCTTTGGTAAATTCGTTTTTGGTATATGTGCTGAATTCGCTATCGTAAGGCGGGTCGAGAAAAACAAAATCGTTTTGCGACGGCACATGCAATTGGAAAAAATCCTCGAAGTCTAAATTTTCTATAGTGGTCTTACTGAGCAGTTGTTTTAGCGGCTCTGTTTTGAGGTAATCGACTTTTTTCTGAAAGTTTTTTCGGTTATAACCAATACCTCCATACGGGACATTAAATTCCCCCTTCGAGTTATAGCGGAACATCCCGCTGTAGGCAAAATTTCGAATAAATAAAAAAATGGCAGATTTAAACGCATTGTTAATGCTATACTTCTCTGTATTGTTGTATATAAACCGGAAGTGCATGTAGAACGCGCCTTTAAGGGCAGTTTCTATATTATCTAAAATGTCTTTATCGGGAAGTGTATGTTTTACCTTTTCGAGTTCTTTCATTCGTTTAACTTTACGAATGAGGTTGGTTTTAATTTCTTTTAAGAAGTTATCGATGTTAAAGTTGAAAATAGAGGAGAACATTCCGTTGAATTGTTCCGCGTGTTTTATAATGAATTCAAAAAGGATGTCTTTCAACTTTGTTTCATCAATGCGGTTTTGGGAGAAGTTCTTGTAAGTTTCAATAAAAAAAGAACTATTATTTTCGGTTACGGTTGTAAGCCGTTCCCAATTGTGAATGATTTTTTCAACGGCAATAAAAAAATCGTTTCGCTCATTGTTTGTAATGCTGCGATATAGCCCAATAAGTTCTTCGGATTTGTCGTTTATAAAATACTTGTTTGCTTGCAATGCCGTGTAAACGGCACCTCCGCCAACAAAAGGTTCGTAGTAATTGTTGAATTTATCGGGAAGGGTGGGAATAATGTACTTTAACTCCTGTTCTTTTCCTCCTGCCCACTTAAGAATAGGATAAAGCCGTTGCGACTCAATGTAGTTGTACTTTCCAATGTCTGCTTGGTTCAAGGTTTCTGCTTGTGTAGTTTCCCTGTTCTTCATTAAACAAAAGTAACCATTTTCTTAAAAAGCAGTTTAGGGCGATAGGCAATGTTTTAAATGTTAGGGGAAAGAACTATTACGGGAATAATCATTTCTTCAAGCGAAATTCCCCCATGCTGAAAAGTGTCTCGGTAGTAATTTACGTAATAGTTATAGTTGTTGGGATAAGCAAAAAAGTTATTGCCAAAGGCAAAAATGTAACTCGAACTGATGGTTGTTCGTGGAAGATGCACATCGGCAGGTGTTTTAATTTCGAAAACCTCTTTATGGTTGTAGTTTAAACTTCTGCCTAATTTGTAGCGTAAGTTTGTAGAGGTCGATTTGTCTCCAACAACCTTTACCGGATTTTGAACCCGCATAGTGCCGTGGTCGGTTGTAATAACAACGGTTACGTTGTGCTTGGCGGCCTCGTTAAGAAGGGTTCTGAGGTCGGAATGCTGAAACCAAGAACGGGTTAGCGAAAGGTAGGCAACCTCGTCCGAAGCCAATTCCCGCATCATATTGGAGTCGGTACGGGAGTGCGACATCATATCTACAAAGTTGTAAACAATTACGCTTAGGTTGTTTTGCAGAACTCCTTTTAGGTTGTCCACAATTTTCATCCCGGGCTTTAGGGTGTTGGCTTTCTCGTAAAAAACGGAATAGTTTTTTCCAAGTCGTTGAAGTTGATATTTTAACAGGTCGAATTCAAAAAGATTTTTGCCCTCATCTTCTTCGTCATATACCCATAGTTCGGGATACTTATTTTGCAGGTCCATAGGCATTAACCCGGCAAAAATTGCATTTCGCGCGTACTGCGTTGCTGTTGGCAAAATGCTGTAGTACATATCTTCCGTTTCAACCTTCCAATTTTCCAGTATGAGCGGTTCTATTATTTTCCACTGGTCGTAACGTAAGTTGTCGATAAGAACTACTAGTACATTTCTCCCATTATCAATTAGCGGGAACACTTTTTCTTTCAGAAGATTTGGCGATAGGAGCGGTTTGTCTTCGTCGTTTTTAAACCAGTTAACATAGTTGTTTTTGATGAACTTGGAGAAAGCATGGTTGGCTTCGGCCTGCTGCATCTCCAGAATCTGTTTCAAGTTGGAATCGTTGTTGTCGGTTACCAGTACTTGCCAGTACGCCAGTTTTCGGTATATGTTAGCCCAATCGTTGGCGGTCCTTGCCGACGATATCATTTGGCTTATGGTGCCAAATTCAACCCTGTAATTTGCAATTTGCTTTTCGGTAACAAGTTCCCTACCGTGAATGTGCTTTTTTATCGAAAGCAGGATTTGTTTTGGGTTAACGGGCTTAATAAGGTAATCGGCAATTTTGGAACCAATAGCGTCGTCCATTATGTTTTCCTCTTCGCTTTTTGTAACCATTACTACCGGAAGAGTCGGACGAATTTGTTTAATTTGGTTAAGTGTTTCCAAGCCGCTAATGCCCGGCATATTTTCGTCTAAAAAAACTAAATCGAAAGGTTTTGCATTAACCATTTCAATTGCATCATGCCCGTTGGTCGCCGTTTCCACGTTGTATCCCTTTTGCTCAAGAAATATTACGTAAGGTCTGAGTAAATCAATTTCGTCGTCAACCCAAAGTATTGTTGCTGGCATAATTCCGATGCGTTAGTTTATTCCTTTATAGTTTGCCTTAAAAAAGGTAATGTATTCCTGAATGGTTTTAGTGTTTAACAATTTGGCAAAGTTATCGATGCTTATTATAAAATATTGCAATTCTTTAGGATCAACGGTGGTAAATACGTTGTCCATGCTTTTTATCTGATTATAGTATTTAGTTGCCTCGTTAACATCCTTAAATCCGGTTACGCTGAATAGTTCAATAAAATCGGTAAGTGGCTGGTTATTGACCGTAAGGTTATTGTCGATAAAATTATCGACGTTAAACGAAATGATGTTGAAACGCAGTTGATTGATGTTCGATTTTTTCGGAACCAGCACAACAAACATGTGTTCTCCTTCGGGTGCGTTATATATTGAAGATACAACCGAGTCCTTTTTTTCCGTTTGTTCCGGAAGCGTTTCCGTTGTTCCTGCAATTAATTGCAGCTCTTTCTGTTGAAGTATTTTAAGTGTGTTGTCAGCCTGCTTTGCCTGATCGGTATTTTTAAAGTTGTCGGTAATATTAGCTAGTGCTTTTTTAAACGTGCTAATGTCCGAAAGTTGCCCTATGCAGTAAGCATCCAAAAGCAAGTATTTTGGTTCCAGTTTTGTTTCCTTAACCTTTGCCATGCCTTTCTTTAATTCGTTGGATGTTTCGGCGTATTTCTTTTGTTTATAAAGTGCAAAGGCTTGTTCGTATATTTTTTCTCCTGCGTTTTCCTTTTCGGTAAGTTCTTTTATGTATTCGGGATTCGAAAGGAGTATAGCATAGGTACTCTTGGGATATCGAGACAAAATAAACGATTTATAACGATTGGCATCTGTGCTGTTATTGGCATCTAGGGCTATTCTGTAAAGTCTGTAGTATGCTGTTGCAGCATCGGGGTCGGATGGATATTTTTCGGGAATAGCCAAGTATGCCTTTGTGGCTTCGTTAAGGTCGTTAAGGTCGTTCTGGTAAATTTCGGCAACCTTAAACATTGCACTTTTAACCTTATCTGTAGCAATTTGTTTTAGAGAATCTGTAAGGGGCAAATTTGCCAGATAATATTCGGGTGTTTTATTGGAAAGTTGTTTCTGAGGAGTTGCTTGAGTTTCGTTTGCCGATCCTATTTGCAAAGCCTGGTCGGGATTAACAACTTTATTCTTTCTGCGCCAGTTATCTTCCAACTTTCGTTTTCCCCATTTCATTTGAAATTCCGATTGCCCGTAACTTAACGATGCCGAATTATAAAAGTACCATTTTCCGCCACTGGGTTCGGCTTGACTTCTATAACTTTGTGTTTGTTGATACATTAGCGATCGTTCTTGATCTTCCCGCTTTTCTTCAAGGGCTTTCTCTTCGTCGGCTTGTACCTGTGCAATAATTGCGTTTATAAGTTGATCCCTGTCTTTCTCCGGCATAGAGGCAACTCTTAGCAAGCTATCTTGGGTTTTAATGGTGTTAATATTTTCAATAAGACTATTTAGATAAATAGTTTTTCCTTCGAGTTCTTTAAAACCGGGATAACTAGCATCAAGCGAGTTGTAGGCGCTGTCGTAGTATGCCTGCGAAGGGGCGTAATCTGCTTTAGAAAAGTAGTACTGAGCCAATTCCAAGTACGACATTCCTTTTTGGTTGCTATTATTTGTGCTGGCGCTGGCCGATTGTTTAAAATACTCTATGGCTTTATCGGTATTACCTTCTTGTTGCTCAATTTTTCCTAAAGTATAGTATAGTTGATCTAAAAAGTCCCGGTTTTTTATGTCGTTGGCAAGTTTTAGCAGTTCCTTTTTCAGCCCGGCTCCTTTGATGTTTTCCAATGCAAGCAGGTTGATTTTTACGCTAAAAGCCATTTCGTAAGGCGGGTTAAGTTTTAAGACTGTTTTGTAGAATTCGGCAGACTCTGCGTTCTTACCCTGTTTTTGTAATAGTTGGGCAAGAATGTAGTTGTACCGTTGTTTTTCGGAACGACTATTGGCAAATTGAAGCGATTTTTTCAGGGAAGGTATAATTTCATTGCTTTGCTGTTTTTGATAGTAAAAAG
Organism: Bacteroidales bacterium; assembly: GCA_020636845.1. GTDB lineage: Bacteria > Bacteroidota > Bacteroidia > Bacteroidales > Tenuifilaceae > JACJXD01. Next base: position 187,649 of record JACJXD010000002.1, read on the forward strand.
CCCATGTTGTTGCCAACAAGTGGCGGAACTCCCGTGTACGAGGTTTCTTGCTGTTTTTTTCTAGGGCATTAAGCCTATCCAATGCCTCCACAGATTCTCCTTTTATTACGGATACTCTGGCAAGCCAAACTTGTGCTTCGAACCATAGGGGAGTTTTAGGAAATTGCCTAATTACGTATTCAAAAGCCATTGTGGCTTTATCGTAATCGCCTTTCCATGTATTAGCTTTTCCTACAAGTAACCACGATTCGCGAGCCCATCGAATAAACTCGTTTTGGTTATAAAATGCACTTTGTTGCGTGTTAGGCTTTCCTTGCTTTCGCTTAGGTTTAACGGTAATGGAGTGCTTAGATAGAAGTGCCGTGCATTTGGCTATGGTTCGTTCCATATCCGACGACACGGATTGGTTAACACTTTGCTCTCCTAATAAAAGAACTGGAAGTTGAAGGGTGTAATTGTATGCGTAGTTCTTTTCGGCATGTTTAATGCCGCTTTTATAACTTTCGTATGCGTTAAAGTAGTAGTTGTAGTATGATGTTAAGTTATGAAATGTCCTGCTAACTGTAGTGTTCTTTTTAGTGGAACAGGATGTGGCGATTCCTCCTATAATGAAAGAACTTGCTAATAAGTAGGTTATTAGTTTTGATTGGTTATATATCCTAAAGTTTTTGAAATGTAAATTCATTGGCAAAAAGGTAATTACAAAATTTTTTATAAGTGTACAATATTAGCAATAATCTGCGAATACGTTTTTACAAAACGTGTACAAGTTGAAAGTATTGTTTGGCTAAAGGTTATTCAACTTCAATAACCAAGAATTTGGAGGCTGACCAAAACTCCTCGGGGTTGGTTATGGTTAGGTAACTTATACGATTGTTTGCATCGCGGACAAGTTGATAGGATTTTTCAGGATGAGGAGTTATCAACTTTGCCTTTTTTACGTATAGGTCTATTTTGAAACAACTTTGAATGTTAACCTTTATAAAGTAGTTGCGGTTGAATTCTGGTTTTAACTTCGATGATTTTCCAATACCTAACAATCCCCCTGTACGGTCAATAACCTTGTTGTCAACAAGTTCTTTGCGAGTACCAATGGCATACCAAGCCGTGTTTAGTTCATCTTCCTGTTCGGCAAGTTTTAGGTTTAACTTTATTTTTTCGTCAACAAGCGTATCTATTCTGGCATTAAGCGTTTCGATGGAAAAGTTAAGTTTAATAAGTTGTTGTTTTAGTTCGTTTATTTCCTGATCCTTCTTGTCTAATTTTTCGTTAAGTTGTTTAATAAGTTGCTCTAAACTGGATATCTTTAGGGTTGAACGTTGAAGTTGACTGGAAAACGAGGCTATTTTTTCTCGGCTTAAGTCCATTAAAAAGTTGATGGTTTGAATGTCTTCGTCGATTTGGTCGCGAACCGATTTCCGAATTTCATTTTGTTCCGTAGCGCTTTTGCTGATGACCTGTTGCTTTTGCTTAATAACGCTCAGGTTATTTTCAATTTCGTTTAAAATTCCGAAAAATTGCCCTATTGCAGAATCTTTTTCCTGACTTTCCAGTTTAAGTTGCTGAATTTCTTTTTTCAACTTATGATTTTCATGTCGTTCGTTTATGCCGCATGAAATAAGAAGGGGAAATAAGCATAGAAAAGTTAAGACGTCGATGAGTTTATACTTTAGCATTTATTTTCTTATAGTTAGCGTTTAACTTGTTTCTGATAATCGATAAAAGTTCGTCGGGGTCAATAGGTTTGGTTATAAACGCGTCGCAACCGGCTTCAAGGCAAAGTTTATTTTCGGAAGAAATGGCATTTGCCGATTGGGCTATTATTGGAACTGAAACACCTATTTTTCTTAGTTTCCGTGCGGCATCAATTCCATTCATAAATGGTAGTTGTATATCCAGAATTATTAAATCGATATTTTTATTGATAGAGCAAACTTCAATGGCATCTTCTGCATTTTTTACATGGATTAATTTTGCTGAAGTTATTTTAAGAAGCGCCTCGATATACTGATAGCTGATGAGGTCATCTTCAACTACAAGAATGCACTTATCGTTCCAATTTTCAGAGAATGTTTTGTTGGACGTATTAACAACGTTATAAGGAAGCAATAGACAGAAAGTAGAACCGTTTCCCGGCGAAGAATCCACTTTTATTCTTCCGGCTAAAGCTAAAGCATACCCCATTGCAATGGTAAGTCCAATGCCAACACCTTCGTAATAAACATGGCTTTCGTCCGATATGTGGCGGTAAAAGCGTTCGAACACTCTTTTTTGAATATTTTTGGGAATGCCAACTCCCGTGTCCTTTACGTAAATTTTTAATGTTTTTTCTTTTTCCACACTATAGCCAACTTCGATGCTTCCCGTATGAGTAAACTTAAATGCATTTTCAATTAAGTTGAATATAATTTTTTTCAGTCTTACTGCATCTGTAAGAATTGTTGTTTCATTATCGGGAAGCGATTTTACAACTCTAAACGTAACGTTTCGGTTTTTCAGGGCAAGTGAATTCTGAAAAGTATTATTTAACTCCGATAGGATGGTGTTAACATTGCACTCCGATATTTTAATATCCAGCTGGTTGGTTTCTATTTTCGAAAGTTCCAAAATATCATCGACTAATCGTAGTAGCCTTTCTCCTAGGGAGCGTATTTGAGTATTTAGATAGGTTTTCTCATCTTTTGGAACATCGTTGTTGAGAATGTAATCTAACAGTCCAAGAATTCCATTTAGCGGGGTGCGTACTTCATGGCTTATATTTGCCATGAATGCACTTTTAATGCGTTCAAGTTCTTTAACCTTTTCCAACGCATCGCTTAGTTCGCTTGTACGGCTTTTTACTACTCGCTCAAGTTCAAGGTTAAAATTTAAAAGTTGATTGTTGATGTCTTCAATAACTTTGTTTTTGTTTCGAAGCTTGAAGGTTAGTACGATGGTGAATGTTAAAATAATGATTAATAAAACGGAAAATGCAATGAGAATTTTATTTACAAATCGATTTTGTTTCGATTTAAGATGCTGCATTGCCACTTCTGCCTGTAGTAGTTTGTTTTCCTGTTCTTTTCGCTGAGTTTCGATATAGAATTGTAGTTGGTTTATCTTTTCTAATGTTTTTTCCTTAAATATTTTTTCGTAGTAAGTAATGTAATTTTTTAAAAAAGTTCTGGATTTGTCGTTATCTCCAATTTTATTATAATATTCGGAAAGTTCCAGCGTAATTTGCATGGTTAAATCGTCTTCCTTGGTTTGCTTGGATGTGCTGTATGCAGTTGTTAGTTGTTTAATGGCCTTGTTTAGGTTCCCCAGTTTTAAGTTAACGCGTCCTAATGCCAACGACGAAACCACAACGCCATGTTTGCTGTTATCTAGTACAAAGCATTTGTGTGACTTGTTGAAAAAGAAAAGAGCAGAATCTAACTGATTAGTTTTTTCGTAAAGTTTCCCAAGGTCGTCATAAATCGAAGCAAGGAGCATTGTGTCCTGCAATTGTATTCGTGATGATAACGATTCGAAAAATAGTTGTTTTGCTTGTTTAATCTGATTTTTCTCCAAGTAACACAGGCCTAAGTTCCCTTGTATTCTTGAAAAATTTTTTTTACTCTTTAGATTTTGAAATATTTTAAGTGCCCTGTTGAAGCTCTTAATGGCATCGTCGTATTTGCCGATTTTGTAATAAATAATGCCTAATCCGCTAAAGTTGTTTGCTAGCATTAGGCTATCGGGTAGATGTTGTCCTGTTTTTATCGATTTTTCGTAGCATTCTATTGCTTTAAAATAATCGGCTCTGCGAAGGAAAGAATTTCCAAGTATGTTGTACGATTCGGAAATATGAAGACTATCGTTAAATTTCTCGAAATATTTTAGGGCTTTGGATGCGCTATCGAAAGTCTGTTCAAATTTATCGTTACAAAAAAGTACATGGCTGTATGCTAATAATGCTTTGGCAATGTTGGCTGTATCTTTGGATGTTCTGGCAAGATTTAGCGCTTGGGAAGCAAGGTTTATTTTTTCAGAAAGATTTTGGATTTTTCCTACCGAATCTGTCAATCGGTTTACCTGATTGGTGAGCGAATCGGGTTTATTATTGCCAGAGGCTGTGTTTGAAAAGCCTGTAAGTAAAAAAGTAAAAAAACTAAAATAAATTAATAGCCTGGCACTCATTTTTTAAAAAGCAATTGTTTTTGGTTTACTATCGGGGAATAAAATCTTCATAAAAGCAAATGTAAATTCAAATTACGTTAATATCAAGTATGTTACATATTTATTATGATTTTTACATGTTCGAAAGTTTAACGAAATAACTATTTATTCTTTGTACGAAAACAAAGAGCGATTAGTTAACTAAACGTTAGTTTCTGTAAAGTTTGGAATATAGAGTAACCGTTTATTCTCTTATAACTTTTACTTCTCCATTTTGTCCTAATGATATTATGCTCGAAGGCTTGTTCGAAACAGGCTTATGGAATGTTTTGGAAACAATGTAATCAACGCCTGATTTTATTTCGTCGGAAATTTCCTCAAAATTGACTGCTGATGGCATTCCTGATATATTTGCTGAAGTGGAAACAATTGGCCTCCCGAATCGTTGTATCAATTTTTGACAAAACTCGTGCTTAACTACTCTAATTCCTATACTACCATTAGAAGCCACTAAATTTGGGGCTAAGTTTTTAGCCTTGCTATAAATAATAGTCAGGGGTTTTGTGGCTAAATCGATTAAATCCCATGCCACTTCGGGTACTTGATCTACGTATGAAGGTATTCGTTCGGGTATGTCCACCAATACTATCATACTTTTGGAATCGTCTCGTTTTTTTAACTTATATATTTTTTCAACAGCGGTTGGATTTGTAGCATCGCATCCTATTCCCCATACGGTATCGGTGGGGTAAAGGATTATACCTCCGTTGCGGAGAACTTGCGAAGTTTCATCGACAGCCTGTTTTAAACTATCAATATTCATTTTGTTCAAGTACTTGCGGTTTGCTGAATTTTGAAAAAATTTAATTGGCGGTATTTTTTATATGTTTATCAATTCCATTATCAACCCAAATTATTTTGTCTTTCACAACACTTTTTCTGATTTTTTTGTTTTTATCCAATGTCGATTTTGTTCTGTATGGTCTGGAATGGTCTAAATGAACACATATTGCGCTGTACCGTATTTGTTTGCTCTTTATTCCGTAGTTAAACAGTCTTTCTCCTAATTCACGGTCAAGCCCACCATATTGCATGTTTTCGTTATACCCATTTACCGCAATAATGTCCGATTTCCATCCGCTAACATTATGTCCGTTCCACGTTGCCTTAGTAGGTGTAATTTGATTTAGCAGGAATTGGACAAACCTATTTCGAATAAATTTTAAGAATTTATACTGAAAATTTTGTCCGGATTTCAAAAGCCATTTTACTTTAAATGGGTTGCCATTTTCTACGTCGTTATAATTAACGGCGTCGGATACTTTTTTATTCAATTTAAAATATCCTCCGCTCAAAAAATATCCTTTTTGGGCATGTTTTAAATGGACTTCAATAAAATCGTTTCTGGGAATGCAGTCCCCATCGGTAAATATTAAGTAATCCGAAGTAGATTGTACTATTGCCTTATTAAGTATGGTACACTTTTGAAACCCGTTGTCAGGGTGCCATACGTGTTTTAATCTGAATGTATTATTTTGATAAAATTCGTTTATTACAGTTTTAGTTTCGTTATTCGAACCATCATCGGCAATGATAACTTCAAATCCTTTTATAGTTTGATGTTCAAAGCCCCAAAGTGTTTTTCTGAGCCATTCGGGTTGATTGTAAGTCGTTATAATAACGGAAGCAAGAGGTTGGTTTGTCGATGGAAATACGGCCATGGGCATTTTAGAATGCTTAGGTTTGGCGTTTGGTTTTCTTTTTTTAGGACTGTGAGGATTTTTTCGATTTAGCCTGTGTAGTTTGGCATACTTTAAATAGCAAAGATTTGCAATTAATAGTGAAATGGTTAACCCGCTAACGCCTTCTAAAAATCCGGCTCGTAGTATATAGGAATGAATAAATCGCCAGAACGAATGGAAAATTGTTTTTGCCACACCGGAAGTTGCCCCCTTTTTGTAGTATTCTATTGCCGAAATGCTACTATATTTATTGATTTCTGCAACATGGTCTTCGTACGAGGCATAACGCCAGTGCAATAGATTTCCTTTAGTTTTGCTTACCGTTCCAGTTGTGTTAAGTTTAACGGTTTCGTGAATATTGGCACCTTTCCACTCGCATTTTCTTCTATCGAATAAGCGAATGCGATATTCTGGGTACCAATCGGTATGATAAATCCATCGTCCACAGTAGTTGTTAAGCCTCTTAAATTTGTATCCATCGTATTGCCAGTTGTTTTTTATTTTCATTATTTCAAGTTCCAACTCAACTGACAACGCTTCGTCTGCATCCAGCGATACAATATGGTCGTATGTGGCTTGACTTAAAGCGTAATTTTTTTGGTCTCGGTAGCCTTCAAACTTATGCTGAATAAATCGAACGCCAAGTTCATTGCATATTTCCTGTGTGCGATCGGTGGAGAATGAGTCAACTACAACAATTTCGTCAGCAACCCGTTGAAGGGAATGAATACAACGTTCTATGTTTTTTTCTTCGTTTAGAGTAATAATTACCGCAGATATTTTAACCATCGAAAAAAAATCTTAGTTTTTGTTAGTCTATTAGTTGACAAATGTAGTGGTTTTGTTTAAATGTTTTTTGTTTTACTTGTTTCTGGAAAAATTTGCACTATAATTGTCGGGACAAAATGACGATGTTTTGTGCATATATGAATAATTTCAAAATAAGTGTGTTTTAAATAATTATTTGAGATGGTTAAAACGAAGGCAGAAGAAATTGTGAATAGCACTTCGCATGGAGTTGGCGTTGGTTTGGCTATTGCAGCAACAGTATTGCTTATTATTCGTGCGGCTATGCATGGAAATGCGTGGCATGTAGTGTCGTATAGTATTTTTGGTGCAGGATTAATAAATCTTTATACGGCATCAACGCTATTTCATTCGGCAATAAACCCAAGGGTAAAGTATAACCTTAACAAGTTCGACCATTCTTCAATTTATATTCTTATTGCGGCTACTTATACTCCATTTGCTTTGCTTGTAATAAGAGGCTGGTTAGGCTGGACAATATTTGGAATTGTATGGTTTTTGGCAATTGCTGGGCTAGTTTATAAAATATGGTTTTACTCCGATAAGTTTCGTAAACTGTCGGCATGGCTTTACATAGTAATGGGATGGATAGGGCTTATAGCCATTGTTCCAATTATTAAAAATGCGCCTTCCATTTCGCTTTGGTTTTTACTTTCGGGGTGTTTGGCTTACACGGTAAGTGTGGTATTTTACCTTAAGGATCATATTCCTTATGTGCATGGAATATTTCACCTGTTTATTATTTTTGGAAGTGCTTGTCATTTCTTTTCTCTTTACTTTTTAATCGGTTAATTTTATCGTTACTTCAAAACGCCTATTGACAAGGCAAACTTTAGTTTGTACATTTGAGTTAATGCTCTTTCGAGTGGTAAATTGATGTGTTTAAAAACCAAGAGGTTTTAGGTAAATTATTCATGTAATGCATATTACGTGAGTGCGAATGGATAAAACATGGATGTTTCCTCTGCTCAATTAAAGAGTATCAAAAGTAGAATTGCAATAATCTTATTATCAAAATATTAAATATTTTATACGAATGAAACATTTTTACATTTTGATATGTGCAATGGCGATTGCAACGGCAGCACAATCGCAGGTTGTGCTTACACAGGAAAGTCATGGCTTTGTTGGTGACGAAGCAAACCCAATGCAAATAACTGCTTATGTTGAACCGGGTATTGCCGGCAATGGAGTCGTATGGGATTTTAGCCAACTTGACGTATCGGATTCTTTTACTGGCAGTCTTTCCGATTTTTATATGTCTAAATGCTGCAATTTGTTTGGCAAAGGCAATGTTGTATTGGAGGAGTTTGGAAATTATTTTGTATTCGAATCTTCAAAAAGTGCGTTAAAACAATATGGGTATCTGTCTTCCAATGGAAATACGCGGTTGGAATACGAAAAGCCGTTTATAAAAATGCGTTACCCGTTTACTTTTGGGAATATTTATAATGGTAATTTTTTAGCCAACTATATACTTAACGACGAAAAAATAGGTGAGGTTAGCGGAACGTATAGTGTAGAAGGCGATGGGTGTGGCAAACTTATTTTGCCAAGTGGAAAGATACTGGAGAATGTTCTTCGAGTTAAGGAAACAAAGTTATACACGCAAACAATAAATAATTCGGAGGTTAAAATTGATGAGCAGGTTTATCGTTGGTATGTTCAGAATCATCGCTTCCCGGTTTTGGTGTTGATAAAAGGAACGTATTTTCCTGCTAACGGGAAAGTTCATGTCCAAACAAAGGCGGCTTTTAACACCAATGTGGTTAACGTTGCCTTGGGTGCCGATGTTATTTCCAACGGTATTGATGTTGATGTTTATCCAAATCCTTACCGTGGATGGGTTAATATTTCTTATACTTTAGAAAAAAGAGCAGAGGTAAACATTTCGGTGTACGACCTTTCAGGAAAATTGGTACATGTTATTGTTAACGAGGTTGAGGATGCTGGGTTTAAAACACAAAAATTTTCCGCAGTTAGTTTAGGTTATCCGGCAGGAGCCTATATTTTGAAGTTGCGTTTGGGTAACAAGGAGGTATCACGAAAATTGGTTGAGGTAAAATAGTTTCATTGTCAGGTTAACATTTTTGGGATTCTTCGGTTTTGCAATCGGAGAATTCTTTTTTTAGGTTTATTCAATTTATCTACTTTTGTAAAAAATAAATTTATGGTGGTAACGGTAGATCAAATAAAAGAGCTTTTAAGACGTCGGGATGCGTTGAGGAGGCATCTTTGACATCGATAAAAAGCAAATAGAGTTAGAGGAAGAAGAAATTAAAACGCAAGTCCCTAATTTCTGGGATAAGCCAACCGAAGCCGAAAATCAACTTAAAAAGGTAAACTCCATAAAAAAGTGGATTGACGATTTTTCTGCTGTTAGTAAGCAGGTGGACGATTTGCAGGTGTTGGGCGAATTTGCTAATGAAGGTGCCGCTACCGATGAAGAGTTGGAATCCCAGTACAACTTAACGCTCGAATCGATTGAAAATTTGGAGTTGAAAAATATGCTTAGGCGTGAAGAGGATAGGTTGGGGGCAATTATGAAAATCAACTCGGGCGCTGGGGGAACCGAGAGCATGGATTGGGCTGCAATGCTCATGCGGATGTACATGCGTTGGGGCGAACGTAACGGATATAGCGTAAAAGTTGTGGATGTTCAGGATGGCGAAGAGGCCGGAGTAAAATCCTGTACGCTTGAGTTTGAAGGTGAAATGGCTTATGGCTACTTGAAAAGTGAAAATGGCGTTCACAGGCTGGTTCGCATTTCGCCTTTCGATAGCAATGCGCGGAGGCATACTTCGTTTGCGTCGGTGTTTGTTTCGCCTGTGATTGACGAGACTATAGAAATTAACGTTAGTCCGGCCGATGTAAAATGGGACACTTACCGTTCGTCCGGTGCCGGCGGGCAAAATGTAAATAAGGTTGAAACAGGTGTTCGGCTTCATCATATTCCTACTGGAATTGTTATTGAGAATACCGAGTCGCGTTCGCAATTTCAGAATAAGGAAAACGCCATGCGTTTGTTAAAATCGCATTTGTATGAATTGGAGTTGCGCAAGCGTCGCGAGGTACAGGCCGAAATTGAAGGGAAAAAGAAAAAAATAGAGTGGGGCTCGCAAATTCGAAATTACGTTTTACACCCGTACAAGTTAGTTAAGGATTTGCGTTCCAATTACGAAACAACAGATACAGCTGCCATTCTCGATGGCGATTTAAACGATTGCATAAAAGAATACCTGATGCAGTTTGGCGATGAGTAAGGTGTAAGCCTTTTACTGGTCATTTTTTCGTAACCGTGCTCGTGTTATTAATCCAACAGGAATAAACGCAAAAACACGTTTCATTCTATATCCTTTGGCTTGCGAAAGGAATAGTCCTAAAACTACAACTAGTATTCCCAGTATTTTTATTGTAGTAAGCATTTCACCTAAAATGAAATACGATAAAATTGCCGTTAGCACAGGAATGGCATTGGTAAACGAGTTGGCCTTGGTTACTCCCATGTGCTTTAACGAAAAGGTAAAAAGCAAAAAGGCAAAGGTCGATGCAAATATTCCAAGTTTTAATACTGGTAATGCTGAGTGGAGCGTTATTCCAACCTGAATAAAATTTTTGTATTCGAAAAGTAGAAATAGCGGTAAAAAGTAAAAAATACCAATAGTGTTTTGATATGTGATAATCGAAAAAACGTTGTAGTTTGCCGTTAACTTGCGCAAAAGTAATGAGTATCCTACGGTGGAAAAAACAGCAAGTATCATTAGCAGAATGCCATATATGTTTGCCTCTACATGTCCGAACCCTTTATAAAAAATAACCATTCCAACACCAATTATCGACACCATAATTCCAACAAAGTTCATTGTCGAAATACGTTGTTTGTAAATATAGTATTCGCCAATTGGACTTATTAACGGAATGGTTGAAACAATTACTGCTGCTAATGTTGATGAGATGTAAGTTAACCCAAAACTTTCTCCTATGAAGTAAAGAAATGGCTCAAAGAAAGCCAGTAACGCAAAATACTTAATATCCGATTTGCGTATTTTATTTAGTTTGCCCATTAATCCTGATACGGTAAACAGGAAAATGCTCGAAACAATTAACCGTCCCATTAGTAGCGTAATTGGACGATAATAAACATATGCTTCCTTATACCAAATAAAAGAATATGCCCAAAAGAACATGGCTATAAATACCGCAATGTAGGCTTTCATTCCGGTTTTTCCGTTTAACGTCATTTCTGATAAACTTCAAATTTAAAGACCCGCAAATTTATACCAATTTAATGAATGTGTGTGCCAGAAAACGCAACATGTTTTAGTAAGCAAGATTTTTTGTTTGAAATGAAATATGTTCACTTTTCCCTGTTTTTAGTAATGTTGAAAAATTTGAGTAAAACTTACATTCAGTCATAATTTATTATTTTTACATATTGGAAAGATGTTCAAATTTTTGTGTTAATGTTTTTTGTTATGTCGTTGTAAATTAACTTAAAGAAACTTTATAATAAATAAATGTGGTATGAAGAAAAAAATATTTGTATTTCTATTTGATGGATTTTCTGATTGGGAAATATCGTACCTCACTCCAGAGATAAATAAAAGCGAACGGTTTGATTTAGTCTATTTTTCAGAGAATGGGAAGCCATTGATTTCAATGGGAGGACTTCAAATAAAGCCAACAATATCATTGAATGAGTTAAATTATAAAGAAATTGATATGCTTATTCTTCCGGGAGGTACAGCCTGGGAGAAAGGAGAAAATACTTCTATTGAAGAATTAACAAAAAGAGTATTTGAGAGTGGAATTCCAATTGCCGCAATTTGTGCTGCAACTACTTATCTTGGACAATTAGGATTTCTGAACGAATTGAAACATACAAGCAATGATTTGAATTATTTAAAAGGAGCTGCTCCGAAATATTGTGGGGATGAGAAGTACCAAAACTCATTAGCCGTAACTGACAAAAATATAATTACTGCTAATGGAATTGCATCGATTGAATTTGCCAAAGAAATTTTTAAAGCAATAGGTCTGTATAGCGATGACAATATAGAAAAATGGTTTCAATTGTTTAAAAATGGAATTTGGAGTGAATAAAAAGACAAACATATAAAATGACTATAGAGGCAAAGGAGGGTTTAAATGCAAATCGATAGTCGTAGTTTGTGTACATCATAACTGTTTGTCAAAAAAAACGATTTGCAAACGTTACGATCCATATCATAGACAACTAGCGAACAATACGAAATACTTTTTATTTGTTTTGCAACAACAAAACACTTCGACTAAAGACGAGTTAATTCGGCTACGTTTTTTCTTAACTATTACAAAACCGATGGAGTTACATGCAAATGTTGTCGGAAAGAAAGTGAGAGGATAATTCTTATGGTTAATAATTGGTTGCAATCTTTTTTCGAAATAACATAATAAAGATATTTCTATGAGTAGTTTTATGTAGTCAAAATAGTGATAGTATATGAAAAGTATAATTATTTCTGTTTTTCTTTTTATAATATACTCAATTCCTCTGAAGGCTCAACTTGTATCAACAACTTTTGAGGGTAATTGGGTTTATATACCTCAAAACCCAATAGACTTTAAAAAGCCATTTCTTTTTAAAGCAGGGCTTGAAAATTGGTTTTCAAAACGAATTGCTTTGGGTATTAACGGACAAGCAGGAATGGCATCTATAGAGAAAGAAGATTATGTTGCTGACAACGGTCAGATTATTAGCGAGAAGGATTTAGAGATTTCTAATACAATTTATAGTTTGAATGCCTACAACAAAATAGCCATTTTGGTAGGAGATGATTGTGTAATATCCTTAAAGTCTGAAGTTGGTATATATTGGGCAGCATCCATGCCGACTATCACTTTTATTGATCGTACAACGAGTAATATAGATATTAAAGAATATCCAAGAACTAATAAGAAATCATTTTGTTTTGGATTAGGAATACATTGTCAATATTTTATAACTCCAAGATGGGACGCGTGCCTATCCGTAGGGTACAATAGTTACAATATAGGAAACTCTTTGAATAAAATTGACTTAGAGTCTGACTGGTCCAGTGATTTTAAAGAGAAAACTTGCTTTATATCGGCAGGCATCGGAATTCACTACTATCTATTTGGTTGGAGTAGGCGGTGATAGCAATTAACAATAAAACTGTTATGTTTTGAATGTTATAGAATGGCAATTCGGGTGAAAGTTAGAAAGTAAAGGAATATTAGTTAAATGACTATTGATACTCTAACCTATAGACATTACATTTATTCTAATATGTGGTTTAACTCATCGTGGCTGATTTGCTGATATTTTTATATCTTAGTAAAGGTTTAGAGAGAAGAACGTTGTGGTTATCTCTCCGGCATGTTAATGATACCGTTAGCAAAACAATTTAACATTAGCGTGGAACAATACGAAATTCTTTTTATTTATTTTACAACAGCAAAATACTTCGATTATGGAAGAGTTGATTCGGTTACGTCACGAGTTGCATCGAAACCCTGAACTTTCGGGACAGGAAAGGGCAACGGCAAAACGGTTACGCTTTTTTCTTAGCCATTACAGAACCGATGAGTTACATGCTAATATTGCAGGCGACGGGTTGGTTGTTGTATTTAAGGGAAAAGAAGAAGGACCAACAGTACTTTTCCGTTGCGATATGGATGCTCTTCCAATTCAGGAGACCAACGAGGTGAAATATAAATCCAATGTGGATAATGTATCGCATGTTTGTGGACACGATGGGCACATGGCTATAGTCTCCGGGTTAGCGGTTCGGTTTAGCGAGAAGCCTGTTGAAAAAGGGCAAGTAGTTTTGCTGTATCAACCGGCGGAAGAAAACGGGGAGGGGGCTTTAAAGTCAATTGAAAAGTTAAAGGAGTTGGAAATGCTTCCCGATTACGCTTTTGCCATTCATAATCTTCCTAAATATCCGTTAGGCGAAGTGGTGTTGGGAAAATATACTTTTTCTGCTGCTTCTAAAGGACTTATTATAAAGTTGAAGGGCAAAAATTCTCATGCTGCTTTTCCCGAAAAAGGTCTAAATCCGGCAGCGGCTACGGCCGAAATTATGCAGATGTTACTGAACATTAAGGAAAGTTTACCTTTTAAGGAGTTTGTGTTGGTTACCATTATACACATTAAGGTTGGCGATGTAGCATTTGGAACGTCCCCCGGTGCTGCAACTATTATGGCTACGCTTAGAGCTTTTGATAATAGCGATATGGAGTTGCTTTCGAGCGAGGCTACAAGTCGCGCCGTTGCCATTGCCAAGACCCATGGTTTGAGCATAGACCTATCGTTTACCGACGATTTTCCCGCTTCGGTATGCAATAAGGAACTTACCGAATTAGTAGATTCAGTTGCCAAGGAGCAATCCCGATCGGTAAAGTATTTAACAGAACCAAACCGTTGGAGCGAAGATTTTGCTCATTTTTCATCGTGTTGCCCGTCGGTTATATTTGGATTGGGCTCTGGCGAAAATCAGCCCGATATTCACATGCCGGATTACGATTTTCCTGATGCTCTTATTGATGTTGGCGTCGATTTACTTGAAGCAGTGGCTAGAAAGTTAACCTCTTAGGGTTTCATAAACGGGAATAATCTTGATTGGTATCAAAAAATTCCATCGTGCTCTTATAGAGTTTGTGGAGTATTCAAGTTTTTGAAATAAAAAAAGCCTCTAATTTAGAGGCTTATATTTCAAGAATATAACCTTGCTAACTCAGCGTATCAACATGCTTTTGAATGGAACTCTTTAAGTTTGCTGCCTTGTTTTTGTGAATAACATTCTTTTTGGCCAACTTATCTAACATGGACGAAACTTTAGGTAACATTTCCATTGCAGCAGCCTTGTCGGTTGTGTTTCTTAATGCTTTAAGAGCATTGCGAGTTGTTTTGGCATAGTAACGGTTGTGAAGTTTACGTGTTTCACTTTGCCTTACTCTTTTTTCCGAAGATTTATGATTTGCCATTTTCTTAAACGTAAAATTATTGTTTAGTAGCCTGTAGGGGAATCGAACCCCTGTTACAAGGATGAAAACCTTGCGTCCTAACCCCTAGACGAACAGGCCTTAACGCTTTGCTTAAAATGATTAATCCATTAAAGCGGGTGCAAAGGTAAACGAATTTTTATTTTCTACAAAAGCTTTTTGGAAAAAAATGAAAATGGAAAACGTTTTGTACCTTCCCTTTGCATTCATCCTTGCATACTTTATAAAGAACTTATTAATTGTTAATACCTTTTTTACTTAAAGGTGTATCTGACGGATAATCCGGCATTGAACCATATACCCGGCGATTCTATTAAGTTGAGTATTGGTAAAATGTCAAGGCTAATGTTAATTGGAGCGTCCTTAAAAGTGTATTCCAAACCTAACACGCCATCGGCACCTAGGAAAATTTCATCACCCGATGAACTGTCAAAAGGATTGTGCTTATCGGCATTTGCGGTAGCAAAGTGTGCGCCACCTCCGTAGTACCAATACAAACCTTGAACATCGGGAATTGAATTGTGGAGTTGGTAAAGTCCTGTTATTCCTATTCCACCCCAGCCAAAAGATAAAATTCCCTCAACTGCCGATTTCTGTGCGAAAAAGTGTTTTACGGTTATTCCTGAAGGTAATCCGCCTCGTAGTCCTATTCCTGTATTGTATTGCTGAGCATTAACATTTACTGCAACGAGTAGCATGGCTGCCAGTGCTAGTAATTTTAAGTTGATTTTGTTCATGGTATAGCCTTTTTGTTAGTAAATCTATCGTGTAAAATTAACGAATAAAAATTCATAAAATTTTACGAGTCTTATTTCTGTAGTTAAAAAGTATTAACTGTATTATATTATCGAGTTTTGATAATGTTGCTTTTTAAATGTTTAAACTATTATAGACAAAGGTCGTGTGCCAGTTTGTTTAAGTCCATGCCGGAAAAGTTACCCGAAGTCATTATTAAGAAGCAGGCGTTAGCGGCTGCTATTTTATGCAAATCATTTATAAGTTCCTGTGCGTTTGTAAATACACTCTTGACGCTAATGCCAAAGTTAGTGGCAACCTCCTCGGGTTTTAGCGGGGGTAATTTTTTATGTTCGATAGTTTTAGGGTTGTAAAATACGAACGGAATATCTGCATCTGCAAGGGCGTTTTTATACTGACTAAGAAATTCTTTTGTAAGGCTGCTAAAAGTGTGTAGTTCAAGGCAGGCAATCAACTTCCGGTGGGAAAAAGTTTCCTTTACCGCTTTAACCGTTGCGGATACTTTCGACGGAGAATGGGCAAAATCGAGAAAAACGGTAGTGCTTTCGTTTTTTGCTAAAGTTTGCAATCGCTTGGCGGCACCGGGAAAAGTAGATATTGCCCGATAGAATTGCTCCGGTTTAATACCTGCTTTTAGGCAGGCGTTTAGTGCAGCGCTTATGTTTTGCATGTTGTGTGCGCCGAAAACTTTTTGTTTGTATTCGTTGGTGCCGTTTAGTAGGAAGTAATTTCCGGCTTTGTCAACTTTGTATGGGTGGGTTTTGTATGGAATAAGTTCAATATCGGTACGTTTAACTTCTGCAACCGTATTTAAAACGTTTTGGTCCTCGGCACAGTAAATTAACGTTCCGTTTGGTTCAATACAGTTTATATACTTCAAAAACTGATTTTGGTATATTTCGAAAGTAGGAAATACGTTGATATGGTCCCATGCAATTCCCAGAATTATTCCGATAGATGGTTTGTAAACGTGAAATTTTGGCCGAGGATCAATGGGAGAGGTTAAGTACTCATCGCCTTCGAAAACGGCATATTCGGAATCGTCTGAAAATGCAACCATGTTATCGAATCCTTCGAGTTGTGCTCCAACCATATAATCGAATTTTATATCACAATATTTCAGAACATGCATAATCATGGCGGTTGTTGTGGTTTTGCCATGACTTCCTCCAACAACAATTCGTTTCTTTTCCTTAGTTTGTTCGTATAGGTATTCGGGGTACGAGTATATTTTCAGCCCAAGTTCTTTTGCCTTCAGCAATTCGGGATTGTCGGAGCGGGCGTGCATTCCTAAAACAACGGCGTCCAACTTGCTGGTTATTACATCGGGATTCCAACCTGTATATGAAGGGAGTAGCCCGTTTGCTTTAAGTCTTGAAAGCGAAGGCTCAAATATTTCATCATCGGAACCCGTTATTTCATACCCTTTTTGCTTTAGGGCAATCGCTAAGTTGTGCATGGCACTTCCGCCAATAGCTATAAAATGAATATGCATGGCAAGTAAATTTTTCAATTTCAAAAGTAGTATTTTTAAGCAGACGCAAAACTTGCTTGCACGATAAGTTTGGAGCCAACGGCATTGAACTTATTGCTATTTTTGTAGTTAATGTTAACAGTAACAAAAATAGGAAAAGATGAAACTTTCATATTTTAATATCGAAAATTTTAAGGTTGATGGCGGTGCTATGTTTGGGGTTGTACCTAAAGTTCTTTGGAGCAAGGTTTACCCTTCCGACGAGAATAATTTGATTCCGTTGGCATTAAAGTCTCTGGTGATAGAAACGGAGGGGCATGTTGTTCTTGTCGATTTGGGAATTGGCGATAAGTTGGACGAAAAGTTCATGAGTCATGTTTATGCCTTTGGAGGTATGGGATTAATAGGAGGATTAAAAAAGCAGGGTTACGCTCCGGAAGATATTACCGATGTTATAATTACCCATTTGCATTACGACCATTGCGGAGGAGGAACTTTTCGTGACAAAAGTGGGGTTTTGAAGTTAACTTTTCCTAATGCTCGTTATCATATCTCCCGAAAACAATGGGAAAATGCCTTAACCCCAAATGAAAGGGAAGCGGATTCTTTTTTACCGGAAAATTATTTGCCTATTGAGCAGTATGGAGCGCTCAATTTGGTGGAAAAGGAAGGGGAACTTCTTCCCGGAATTAACTTACGTTTTTTTAATGGTCATACTCCCGGGCAAATAATACCAATAATTAGCTATAAAGGGAAAAAGTTAGTTTTTGTTGCCGATTTATTTCCGTTCAAAGTCCACATTCCTCTTTCGTGGATAATGAGTTACGACATGGAACCGTTGAAAACTTTAAAGGAAAAGGAGAAATTTTTAGCCGAAGCAATAAAAAACGATTACGTTTTTATTTACCAGCACGACTATTTTTCCGATTGTAGCAGGTTACAACAAACGCCGAAAGGAATTAGAGCAACGGACAGTTTTACATTCGATGAGTTAATGATGCAAATTGGTTAAGGAAAATATTGTGTAACGAATTAACGGGTAAAAGCAGTAAATAAAAAGCAGCGTTGAAATGACAATATCAGAGTAGGCAACAAGTTTAATACGGGATTTTTCTTTGGCTGTGTACCACCATAGCATTCCGCGAAAAAGAAGTTGAATAAAGAAAAAGCAGAATACTTGTAAAGAAAATTGATTTAACTCTAATGCTTTACTAAAATTTCCGTAAACAATTTCCGAAAAAGCTTGCATTAACCCTTTACTGGGTGGAACTATTCCAGTTTTTCCGGTAAGAAGTGCGGGGATTGGTTTAATGTTCCAGCGGTATAACACCGATAAAGCAAAAATGGCCACTATAATGGCCATAAATGCAATGTTGATAGATTTGTAAACTTTTCTAAAGTTACTATTATTCAAACTACTTACAGTTAATTTTCGTTTGCCTCTATCTTGATTTTAACCGAGTCGGTTTCTACTACCACCTTTGCCGATTTCTTCAAGGCCTTAGCGGTAGCGCGTGCAGCCTTTTGTATTTTTTCTTTGTCGGTAAGTTTACCATTGGTGCCATCAACTGAATCTTCAAGTGCACGAAGCGTATTCTCCAGGCTGTCAGTACTAATGTCTATGTGAACGTTGCCTTTTCCATCGCTGAATTCTTCTTCCATTGCCTTTCCGAACTCATCGCCAAAAGTTTCAATTTTATCGGCATTTTTTATAATCTTATCGGCAAACACGAGGGTACCGCTAAATACCATCAGCCAAAGGGCTGCCAGAATAACGGAAATTAGCGAAACAATTAGTGCTCCGATTCCAAGACCTTTTGAACCATAACCATTGGTTGCTTGGACAATGGATATGATGCTAAAAATTAGAGATAATCCTCCCGGAAGAAGCGCTACAACGCCTATACAAGGAATAAAAGCCAAAATGAGTGAAATAATTGCTAAAACTATTCCGATTATGCCCATCGCTTGGCCTGCTGTGGTTTTAACTTCTACGTTCATAACGTTGTTATTTTCCTTAATGACGAAAATCGTATTTTAATTGCTGCAAATTACCTAAAAAATAGTTTGAATAATAGGGTTGGAATAAATTTTTAGTTTGAACCATTAAATTCAGTGACATTTTTCTTTATATGAGGAAGAAATTTATTTTGAAATTTTGTTGAATATAAATAGAAAAGAACATGGTAAATTGGATAACTACATGTTTCACTGTTTTTTATTAAACGCATTTGAGTTAAATTTGTAAAGAAACTTAAACAGATTGGCCATGAAAAAGATTATTTTCTTTGTAACGTTATTGGTAGCCTCTCTTTCTTCGTTTGCCCAAGTTTTTAATACGGGTCAAACCTTAAAGCCAAAAACTTTTAGCGTTGGCTTTGAGCCGGCAGTGCTGATAAACGGTAGCAGCGATTTTATTATGTTTATTCACGGTGGAGTTGGTTTGAAGAAGGGAATAGATTTTGGGCTATCGGTTGGAGTCTTGGGAAATGAAAACTATTTTGGTGGAAATGTTGAGTTTGCCATTGGAAAAATGGTTTCGATAGCAGCCGGCGCTCATAACTTCGGCAATTTTGGCTTGGATGGAACCTTGAATGTTACATTTCCGTTGGCAAAGGGGGCTCGGCTATCATCGGGCTTGGACCTTGATGTAAACTTCCCGGAAAACGACACCAAATTTTTGCTTTGGTTACCAATTGGAATCGAGGTTGGATTGCGTAAGAATATGTCGTTTATATTCGAAGCGGAACTTGGTCTGACCGATCCGGCATATAACCTGATAGGCGGCGGATTAAATTTTTACTTCTAAAAACTATTCGTTGCTTATACTTTCTATTTTGGAGTTAATCCGGGCAATGGCTTTGGAGACGTCCTCTTCAGGTTCAATTATGTTTAATTTTCCCCAAAACAGCGGGTCGTAATCGTATTTTTCTTCAGAAAAAATAACCTGAGGCGTAAAAGTTTCTTTACGGGTAAACCGTTTAACATTTACGGTATCAACCTGCATGTTGACAAACTCGAAGAATAAACTATAATCGTCCGAAAACAACTTGTATCGTTTATTAATGTTGAGTTTTAAATCGCCTCTAATGTGTTGTATTACATACTTATTTCCGAAAAGTCGGTAATCAATGCTATACTTAACTTCTTTAGGCTTAACCTTTATTCCTCTGTCTTTTTTGATAATTAATTGGTTAGTAAGGTCGCCGACTTTATCGGGATTAACTTGAAAGTCTGCTGCCAGTAGTATTAGTTTTTCTACATCTATGTATAATGTTCCTTTGTATAGCGGTAAAGTTATTTCGGGCTTTTGTTCAAATTCTATGGCGTAGGCCGAATGATTCTCGTAAGCAACAATATCGGTTTTTGTGTAGTTGTAGTAGTTCATATACTCACGATCTAGAAAGTCGGGAAGGTTTTTTAGAATATCCATTTCGAGCGTACCCTTTATTCCGGCTTTGAGTTTTACGGTTAGAGTATCGGCACGGTTGGTATTTTCTATTTTTCTTGATTTAATAAGTTTAACCTGATCTAGAATGGAGCCTTTGCTGTACGAAGTTTTAAATACCTTAAAAACTGCTTCGGAATAGTTTAGGTATGTTTTATTGCGTTTTACCCCCTCGCGGTAGAAACCGGTTAGGTAACAATTTTCTGTTATAAAATATTTGTCGATGTTATCTATAGCCGATTTTACTACGCTTCGGGCGTCTATGTTTCGAATTATAACTTCCTGAATTGCAATATAGCGGGGTTTTATGTAAATGTCTGCTTTTGTTTGCGACAGTATGGATAGAGGCAACTTTTGGGTTTCGTACCCGAGGTGCGAAACAACAACATCGGACGATAGGTATTCAGTTGGAACCTTCAGGGTGAAAATTCCATCGTTGTTGCTAATTGTGCCGAGCCCCCATGTTGTTACGGCAATTGTTGCAAATGGGATAGGTTCCTGCGTGTCCTTATCGAATATTGTCCCGGAAATAGAAATGAAATTTTCTGTCGTACTTTTCTTTATAACGGGGCTTGTTTCGGATTTTCGATACAAAAGAATATGCTTTCCTATTTCTTTAAAATGAATTAGCGTGTCACGGAGTGTTTGCCGAAGTATTTCTTCGAGTGGTTTTTGTAAGAATTGATTTGTACGCACTCTCTTTTGATTGTTTACATCCCTGCTATCGTAAATAAAAAAGCAATCGGCACTTTGTCCTATTATGTTTAAGGCGTTGTAAATAGAAGTGTTAGGTATTTTTACGGTTACTGTTTTTTTTAGTAGAGAATCGGATTGGGCAAAAACACTAAACTTTGTAATCGACATTAAAAGAATGGTTAATGTCAATGTCCATGTTTTTGTCCAGTTTATATGTTTATGCTGGTTATTTTTTCTCGCTGAGAATAACTGTACCATCGTTATTTCGGGTTATTTGAAGGTTGAACGAAACGGAAAGTATGCTTACAATACTGCTAAGTTCATTTTCAAATGTAACCGATATTCTTCGTTGTTTTAAATCTTCACCTGCCAAAACAATGTTTGAACCGTAGTTACGATTAATAACATTGATGATATTTTGAAACATTTCATCTTGAAACTGAAGCCTTTTAACTCTTTGAATTGCCGTGGGTATATTGGAGAGTTTAACTTTTTGTACAATCTCCCTACTGGCAATAACTTTATCGCCGGCTAGGGCAATAATTGTTCTGTTGCTGTTTTTAACATCAACGCCAACCTTTCCCTCAACAACTTCAAGTTCGAAATTTCCGTTGGTTTTCAAGTTAAACGAAGTTCCAAGCACACGGACTGTAGCCTTGTTGGTTTCAACAATAAACGGCTTTTTAGGATTCTTAGCCACCTCAAAAAAGGCTTCTCCATTTAACTTAACATTTCGCCTATTTCCTCGGAATTTAACAGGGTAGGAGAACGAGGAACCTTGAGCAAGAAATATGTTTGTGCCGTCGGGTAACGTTTTAATAATTGTGTTCTTGCCTACTTCATTAGTTATGGTTACAATTTTTGGATTGAAGTAAAAATAACCAGCAGAAGTTGAAATGGCAATAATTACAATAGCTGCAGCGTATTTAACATATTGAGTCCATGCGTGTAAAACTGGTTGCTTTTTGGGGAGTAGTTCTTCGTTGGTTAATCGTTTGGCCATGCTTTCCCATGCTGTATTCTCGTTAAAATTTGGCTGATTTTGTTTGCTCATCAACATCATTTTCCAATCTTTTGTTATTTGCCTGTGTAAAGTTGTCTGTTTTTTCGAAAAACGTATAAAAAGTTTAAATGCTATCTTTTCTGCAAAGTTCATTTCGTTACTTAGCATTTTGGCTGTTTTTCGATATATGTAATTTGTTGTCATTGTTCCGTGTTTAGCTAATGTTGTATCCGGTTCTCGAAAAATTCTGTCTAAAAGTCATTAATGCCTTTCCCATATCTGCTTCAACTGTTTTAATCGATACCGAAAGCATGTTGGCAATCTCCTTATACTTTAGTCCGTTAACCCGGCTTAATAAAAAAACCTGCTTGCAGCGATCCGGAAGTTGTTCCAGTGTTTTTTCAACCATCTCCATCATTTCGTTCTCTTCAATAGTTCCGTTCTGATAACTCGATTTCATTACAAATGCTGCATTTTTCTTATAGTTATCTTCTACTTTTTTATGTTGTAGGTAACGCAGCGAAGCATTCCTAACCGATTTATACATGTACGCTTTTAGCGAAATTTGTATTGAAATACTTTTGCGGTTTTTCCAATAGTTGTAAAAGAACTCCTGAACAATTTCCTCCGCTTGATCGGCGTCGTGAATCATACTATACGAAAACCGACATAATTCGGCATAATGTGCCTTAAACAACTTTTCAAAGGCTAAAATATCGTCGTTTTTTATTCTACTTTGTCTGTTCAGGTCGGTAAACCCCATTTTTTAAAAATTAAAGAAGTATTTAAAAATAGAAAATTTAAGGGAAAAGCGGGGAAAGTTTTCCCCGCTAATATTGCTTAGTCTTTTTTGTATCTTCTGTTAAACCGTTTAATAGCTGCCTGTATTGATTCGTCCGGTTGAATAATGTTGTACGAACCCCAGTAATCTTCGTCGAAGTATTCATTAATCTTGTCGGTTAAAACTGTGTATGGCCTGAACGATTCCTTGTACGATATTTTATTTACATTTTGTGTGTTACGTTCGGTAATTGCCATTTCGGACATTACGGTGTAGTATGTTTTAAATATTCGGCGTCTCCAATCGGCGCGGAACTTTATCTCGCTTCTCATGTAGTTTAGGTAATACTTGTCGCCATCCTTTTTATAGTTTACCAGATAACTCGTGCTTATTGGTTCGAAGCGTAATCCGGCAGGTTTTTTTCGAACAAATACTTCCGTTGCTTTATTTACATCCGAAAGATCCATGCTGAACTCGGCCATTGTTATTGCCAGCGTTTCTACCGAAACATATATTTTCCCGGAATAAAGAGGATATTCAAGCGTTGCTCTTGGAGAAAAGGATATTACGTAGGTTGGTTCGTCATTCAGATTAACAATATCCAAGAGTTTGTAATCGTAGTATGGCATATCTTCCGAATTAAGAATTAAATCGGGATATCTTACTAAATCCAAGTAAAGAGAAACATTCGGACCACCCTGCATTTTAACCATAAGAGTATCGGATTTTTTAACATGACTACTTTTTCGGGCTTTCAAAATTTTAACCTTATCGTTTTCAATGGTATATCTGTATGCCGATTTATATATTTCAGCAACTGCTTCGGCAATGGATACGTAATCGTGTCGTTGTTTAATGGTTTCGCGGTAAAATCCGGTTAACGAGTTAGGCTCAGTGCTGTAATTTTGCGAAACTTTGCTCATTGCTTGAGAAAGAATGGCCCTAGGATCGGCAGGCCTTACTACAACGCTTTTTATTTCTACCGACGATGGGTTAAGTAAGAATTCCCTACGATTCTTATCATTTTCGTTTGACATAACAGGAAACAACTTGTTTTCGTATCCCAAATGGGAAATTTCCAATTCGGAAGCATTCGCATCTTTGGGAATTTTAATGGTAAATTCCCCGTCGGAGTTTGCCACTGTACCAATGTTGGTACCATGTACCGATACGTTTGCAAAGAAAAGTCTATCTTTGGTTTTGGAATCCTTTACAACTCCCGAAATGGAGATGAAGTCAGTTTCTTGTGCCAAAACCGATGCTGAAATGGCTAACGCAATTACCATTACGCCGTATTTCAGACTTTTTTTGATAATGCCAGCTAGTGTTTTCATATTTGTGAGATTTATAAACCGTTTTTCGGCTCTGTTTTCACTATTATGATACACAACAGTAAAAATACCCTATGAAAAGGTACGATTTTTTTATTCGAATACAATATTAATGGGCTATTTATTTGGTACTTAAACAAAAAGCCATCCGTTTTTGGATGGCTTTTGTGATATTCGGTTTTGGTTAGTCTTCAAATTTGTGCATTAAAATTTCCAGCATGTTTACAGCCGATAGCGATACCGGAGTTCCCGGGCCAAAAATTCCGACTACGCCGTGGTCGTAAAGAAATTGATAGTCCTGCGGAGGAATAACACCACCGACAACAACCATAATATCTTCGCGTCCCATTTTTTTTAGTTCTTCGATAACTTGGGGAACCAGCGTTTTATGTCCTGCCGTTAGGCTGGAAACACCAAGTATGTGAACGTCGTTTTCAACCGCCTGTTTGGCTGCTTCGGCCGGAGTTTGGAATAAAGGTCCAATATCAACATCGAAGCCTATATCGGCATACCCGGTGGAAACAACTTTTGCGCCACGGTCATGACCGTCTTGTCCCATTTTAGCGATCATAATACGGGGTTGGCGACCTTCGAGTTTTGCAAATTTCTCGCAAAGTTCCTTGGCTTTTTTATAGTTTTCGTCTTCCATAGATTCTGATGAGTAAACGCCCGATATCGATCGAATTACTGCTTTATACCGTCCTGCAACTTTTTCGCAGGCGTAAGAAATTTCTCCTAAAGTAGCTCTTTTTTTAGCAGCCTCAACCGAAAGCTCTAGCAGATTTCCGTTACCGGTTTCAACGCAGCGTGTAATTGCCTCTAAAGTGGCTTGTACTTCTGCTTCGTTACGTTCGGCACGAATTTTTTGTAATCTACGAATTTGCGATTCGCGAACAGCCGTATTGTCAACATCAAGAATTTCAATTGGATCTTCTTTTTCCAAACGGTACTTGTTAATACCTACAATAGTGTCCTTTCCTGAATCGATGCGGGCTTGCTTGCGGGCAGCAGCTTCTTCTATTCTCATTTTTGGAATGCCTGTTTCGATAGCTTTCGACATTCCTCCCAACTTTTCGATTTCCTGAATCAAATTCCAAGCCTTATGCGCAATCTCATGAGTTAGGTATTCAACGTAATATGAACCAGCCCAAGGATCAACGGCACGACAAATATTTGTTTCTTCCTGAATGTAAAGTTGGGTGTTACGGGCAATACGTGCCGAAAAATCGGTAGGAAGAGCAATGGCTTCGTCTAGCGCGTTGGTGTGTAAACTTTGCGTATGGCCTAATGCTGCGCCCATTGCTTCGATACAGGTACGAGCAACGTTGTTAAACGGATCTTGTTCGGTTAAGCTCCATCCCGAAGTTTGGCAGTGTGTGCGCAGCGCCATCGATTTTGGGTTTTTGGGGTTGAACTGTTTTACAATTTTTGCCCAAAGGAGGCGAGCCGCACGCATTTTAGCAATTTCCATAAAATGGTTCATGCCAATAGCCCAGAAGAACGATAGCCGAGGGGCAAATGCATCTATGTCAATTCCGGCGTGAATACCGGTGCGTAAATATTCTAAACCATCGGCTAAAGTGTAAGCCAATTCAATGTCGGCAGTTGCTCCGGCTTCCTGCATGTGATACCCCGAAATGGAAATGCTGTTGAATTTGGGCATATTCTTGGAAGTGTACGCAAAAATGTCGGCGATAATACGCATGGAGAAATCCGGCGGGTAAATGTAAGTGTTACGAACCATGAATTCCTTCAAAATATCGTTTTGGATAGTACCGCTTAGTTGTTCCAGTGTAGCACCCTGTTCTAGTGCTGCTACAATGTAGAACGATAAAATAGGCAGTACAGCTCCGTTCATCGTCATGGAAACCGACATTTTATCAAGGGGAATTCCATCGAAAAGAATTTTCATGTCCTCTACCGAGTCGATGGCTACACCGGCTTTTCCTACATCGCCAACAACACGTTCATGATCGGAATCGTAACCGCGGTGCGTAGGAAGGTCAAAGGCAACCGATAATCCCTTTTGTCCGGCAGCAAGGTTACGACGGTAAAATGCATTCGATTCTTCGGCGGTGGAAAATCCTGCATACTGACGAACTGTCCAAGGTCTCATTACATACATTGTGCTGTATGGACCACGAAGGAAAGGAGCAATACCGGCAGCGTAGTTCAAATGCTCCATTCGTTCCAGCTCGTCGGACGTATAGGCCGACTTAACCGGAATGCGCTCGGATGTCAGCCAGTCGGCTTCAAGGTTAAGGCGAGAGTTATCAACCTTAACTTCGTTTATTTTGATTTTTTTGAAATCGGGTTTCATTATTAAATGTTTTTAAAGATTTGGAACATTAGATGTTAGGCTTCAGATTTCAGTATAGATTTTTAGTGTTCACCGTAATAAATCTATTGCTTTCGATATTTTTCTGATGTCCATTATCCTCTGTCTTTTATCTATATATTAAGCATCGACTGGTATTGCTTAAGAGTTTCCAACAAATTGCTCTTAACATTAATGTAGTTGGATATGCCTTTTGCTTCCAAATCGGATTTGCAAGCAGGATCTCCGGCAACAACGAAAATTGCCTTACCATTAAGTTTCTCGAAGGCTTCAGGAGCAAGATTTGCATATTCATCGTCGGAACTGCAAATAACCACAATGTCCGACTTAGCATCAAGTGCGGCTTTGATTCCTTCGTCAACGGTTTTAAATCCAATATTGTCGATAACTTCGAAACCGGCAACTGCAAAAAAGTTACAGCTAAACTGGGCGCGAGCCCTACGCATGGCTAAATTGCCCAGCGAAAGCATGAAAACTTTTGGCTTGTGACTACTCTTATCGGTATTATAGCGTAACTCTTCGAATGCTTGTGCACCACGATAAGCAACCAACGGTTCTGCAATGGCATCCTCGGGTTTTTGATGAGTTTGTCCTTTTATTGCTTCTGGTTCTACTTTTGGGTCGATAACTTCGGTGAAGTTAGGGTATTGGTTTGTTCCCAGTAAAATTTCACGCTTCGAAGCAATATTCTTGTTGCGCTTGTTTGCTGTTTCGGTAATTTGCTGTTGAATGTATCCTTTAACAAATGCCTCGCGGAAGCCGCCCATCTCATCAACGTTAAGGAATATTTCCCATGCGCGTTCGGCAATCGAAACGGTTAGGTTTTCAACATAGTAACTTCCTGCGGCAGGGTCAACAATTTTGCCGAAATAGGATTCTTCTTTCAGCAGTATTTGTTGGTTACGTGCAATACGTTCCGAGAATGCAGTTGGCTCGGAAAATGCGGTATCGAATGGTAAAACGTTTAGCGAGTCAACTCCGGCAAGAACGGCCGACATGCTTTCGGTTGTGGAGCGAAGCATATTTACGTACGGGTCGTAAACGGTCATATTCCAACGGCTGGTCTCGGCATGTATGTTCATTTGCTTCGATACTTTCTGTTTTGCCCCGTAAGCGTCAACCAGTTTAGCCCAAAGTAACCGTGCAGCACGGAACTTGGCTATCTCCATAAAGTAGTTGGAACTTACCGAAAAGTTAAAGCGAATATGGGGAGCCACGTCATCAATGCTATAACCTTGATCGATTAATGCGGTTAAGTAGTCGTTTGCCATTGCCAACGAAAATCCTAACTCCTGTACGATTGAGGACCCGCTGTTGTGAAATACTGCTCCGTTGGCTCCAATTACCCTTGCATTTGGAAAGTTCTTTGCTTCGTTTAGCACGCTTGCCAAACCAACGTAGTTAGCATCGTTTTCACAACAAAATTTACCTTTTAGTGCGAGAGTCGAAAGGGGACTATAATCAATCGACATGCGAATTTTTTTGCTATCGTATTTGGATTGTTCCAAGTACTTAACAATAAAAGGTAAGGCTTTTGCCGTTGCTGTTCCTCCGGTAAAATTAATCTCAATCTTGTTGAGGTCGATATCTTTTAGCAGTCGGCTAACCGAATCAAAGGTTGGTTCACAATCCGAACTGAGTTTGAATCCTAACGACTCTACACCTTTGTTTAGTAATTCCAATGCTTTTCGGTTTGCATCGGTAGGTTGGTCGAGACAAACATCAAAATCCTGACGGATAAGCCATGGATTACCATTGATGTTTTTACCTCTAACGTAAGGAAACTCGCCTGGCTTTACTTGAGCGGTCGGAATGTTTTTCAGATCTTCGGAGCGGTAGTAAGGACGTACGTTAAACCCCTCAAGGGTTTTCCAAACTAACTTTTTTTCATAATCGGCGCCTTTCAGATCTTTGGCTATTGCCGCTTCCCAGTCGGCAGTCGATACCGGTGGAAATTCGGTAAACAGCTTTTCTTCGTTGCTTTTTTCTGCCATAGTATGACTATTTGATTTTAGGATTGCAAATTTAACAATTGATGCTTTAGCAGTTTATGCTTTGATTGATAAATTTGAGAATCATGCTTTTAAGCATATTTTTATTGAAGACAAGAATGCCTTATGTGTTTGGTATTCAACTTTTTTCTTTTCTTATTTTGCTGAAAAATCATTGTGCTTGATAAAAGTTATAAGCGCTATTTTGAAATGAGGAAGTTATATGGATTTAATGTTATTCGTTTAATTTTATGCTGTTATTATATGAAAACAATAAATAGAAAGGTTGCTTAACCTTAAGTTTTAGTAACTTTCTTGCAAACTATTTTATAAAAGTTGTACAATGAAAAGAATATTACCTTTTGCTGTTTTAGTTACCCTTTTACTGGGATTCAACAGTTGCGGAAGTAAAAGCAACAAAGTTAGAAAAATGGTGGATAGCGTAGGCTTTGCCACTAAAAGTTATCAGGTTGATTCGGTCTTAGCGCGGATTGCCCGTTTGCAAGGCGATAGTTTGTCTTCAAAAAAAGAGTTTAACAACGTTCGCGTGGCTGTTTGCCCTCACGACGATTACGCGTATGTAGGTTGGATATATCCGGCCACACTGCGAAATATAAAAGCAAAAACGGTAATACTGTTTGGCGTTGCCCACAAGGCAAAGCGGTTTGGTTTGGAAAACAAGCTTATATTCGAAAGTTTCGATGAATGGTATGCTCCGGCTGGAGATATAAAAGTTTCGGATTATAGAAGTAAACTTTTGGCAAACATGCCTGCCGATATGGTTGAAGTTCATGATAGTATGCATACTGTTGAGCATTCGTTGGAATCGATGTTGCCAATTCTTCAGCATTTTAATCCGAACTTGGAAATTATTCCCATTTTGGTACCATATATGTCTTTTGAACGGATTCAGCAAATTTCGCAGGCATTGGCGGGCAGTATGAAAAAGGTTTTTGGCGAAGCGGAGTTAACATGGGGAAAGGATTATGCTTTGCTTATTACCACCGATGCGGTGCACTATGGTGATGCCGATTGGGGTGGAAAAAATTATGCTCCGTTTGGTGTCGATACCGCCGGTTACAAAAAAGCCGTGGCTCATGAACATGAAGTGATAAATACGCTAACGGGAACGTTAACCATTCCTAGGGTTCAAAAGTTTTATGGTTATACTGTAGATTCTTCCGATTACAGGGAATACAAATGGACATGGTGCGGACGATATAGTGTTCCACTCGGACTTTGTACTGCTATTGAGTTGGAAAAACTTACCGATGCGCAAAATTTGGTTGGCATACCTGTAGGCTATGCAAATAGCATCGATCATCCAACGTTGCCAGTTGAAGATTTAGGAATGGGGGTTACGGCGCCTGCAAACATAAGACATTGGGTGGGTTATGCGGCTGTGGTTTATCCTTAAAATTTTCAATTTACATTGAAACAGATAAGAAACAATCAAGGTTTACGAACTCATATAGTTAAGTTAACACGCGTCTTTTTGGCGCGTGCTATTTATTGTTGTATTTACTTGATGAGTGCTACTACTTGCCGAATAGCGTTTTACTTGTGAAGTAAACACCAAGTAAAAGAACAGTACATTAATGATATGGATTTGCAGTTTATGCCGTATTTTACCTAAATATTTACTATAGACTTTTTTACTTCATCTTTTATGTTGGTACACGGACAGCATCTTTTCATAAACGGCGACTATAAAAAATTGGAGGTAGGCATTTGTTACAGTTCGAATCCCATCACGACTATGTCATCAACCTGTCGTTGATTCCCTTTGTATTCGATAAATCGTTGTTCCAGTATAGCCTTTTGTTCGCTCATGTTTAGCGGTTGAATGTCTAGCAAGATTTTTTTGAAGTTGACCATCATCAACTTCAAGTTTTTGTCGCCGCCAAACTGGTCGGTGTAACCATCGGAAAGTAAGTAAATGCGATCGTCCGGTAATAGCTTAAACTGATGCGTTGTAAATGGTTTTTCGCCTAATAAGTGAAATCCAACCGGCATTTTATCGCCTTTTACTTCGTAAACAACATGCACATCGTTTTCCTGATTATTTACCGAATTTGGAACTGGTTCACTATTTTTATTTCGCACAACCACTAAGGGCATGTATGCCCCAGAAAATTCGACCACATTTTCCTTTAAGTTGATAACCAGCAACGCCATGTCCATGCCATCGTGCGATTCGCTTTCCTCACCATGCTGATTTAGTGAGGAAGTTACCAGTCGCCTTAGTTTAAAGAGCATTTCGCCGCTCGATTCAACCGACGTTGTGGCTAATTCTCTTAGCAAGGTTATGCCCAACATGCTCATAAATGCCCCTGGAACACCGTGCCCGGTACAATCGGCAGCGGCAACAGCTAAGCGACCGTCGGGTAGTTTAGTAGCCCAAAAGAAATCGCCGCTCACGATGTTTTTAGGCTGATAGTAAACAAAAAAGTCTTTAAAGTATGGTTGCAAATTTTGCAGCGGTGGTAACACGGCAGCCTGTATTCTACTGGCATAGGTGATGCTGTCGGTAATTTGCTTTTGCTGCTCTGCAATTTGATCGCGCTGCTTTTCGGCTAAATCGCGCTGGCTCTCTATTTCGTGTTTCTGGTCTTCAATTTCGTTTTTTTGGCGTAAAATTTCCCGATTTTGTTCAACAAGTTTATAGTTTGTCCGCTTCTTTTCCCTGTAAAAGTAGAATATTAGTATAACCAACGCCAACGCAAGAATAAGTGCAATGCTAATAGAAAAGGTAATAGTTCGCTGTCGTTCCAGTTTTGCCTGTTGAACGGCTTCGCGCTGCTTTGCAACTAGTTCGGCTTCGTGTTCGCGCTTGTCGAAATCGTATTGCATTTCGAGACGTGCAATGTGTCCTGCATTAATACTGTCTTTTACAGTCGAAAATCTTTCGTAGGCATTAAGTGCATACTCATAATTTCGCGAAATCCTGTATGCCTGCGAAAGACTTTGGTAAATATCCCGCTGGTCGGACAGAACTTTTTGCTTAAGTGCAATTTTTAAGGCCTTGTTCAAAAGCGTTATGCCTTTTTCTATATTACCTTTTTTTACGGTTACATCACCTAGGTATCGGTAAAGTTTAGCAAGGTCGAGGCTGTCGTTTAATTTCTCTTTTAATTGAAGCGACGTATTCAGGTACTCGTTGGCCTTGTCGATTTTATTTTGTTCGAAGAAGATAATGCCTGTGAGGAGGTAGTTTGCTGCCTGTCCGTGGTAGTTATGGTTTTGTATGTTGGCGTTTAGTACCTGTTGTGTTACCGAAAGCGATTTTTCGTATAGGCCGTTATGGTAGTAAATATTGCCCAATTCGGTAAGCGACAGTATTATACCATTTTGATTGTTCAGTCGTCTGTAACTCTGTAGCGCCGTTTCGGCGTATTGCAGCGCTTTTTCATAAAGTTCAACTCGCCCGAACAAACGCGCAATGCTCAGCGAGGTCCATGCTATACCCTCCTGCTTGTTTTCCTGCTCATAGGTGTCCAGCGCTTCCAGCATCTGCTCTATCGCCTTGGTATTAAATCCGGTAAGGCTATAAACCGTAGCAATATTAACTAGTGTGCGTGCAATTTGAACCTTGTCGTCAATGCCTCGATTTATTTCCAATGCCTGCTTGTAGGACTCAAGTGCCTCGAACAATTTGCTTTTTAGTTGATAAACATTTCCTATTCGATTCAGATTCTGAGCGCTCCAACTGTATAGTTCTGCCAATCTGGATAGCATTAACGATTGCTTATACTGGTCAAGGGCTTCATCGAAATTATTCAAGCTGTAGTAGCAATTTCCCAAAATATAATGACCCTTTACCTGTAATGCGATGCTATCGGAAGAAACACCCTTTAAGACGGAAAGGGCAATACTTACAGCAGAATCGGGTTTCTCAACCCTTAGGCTATCGGCCTTATTTAACAGTATATCCGTTTGTGTATTCTGGGCGTTTGTCACTTGCAATACCGAAAACAGAATGGAAATTATCAGGGAAAAGGTTCTTCTCATGGAATTCAATTTATACTTTTTGTATGATAGAAAACAGCCATTTTCTAACTACGTGCAAAATAGTAATTTCTGGGTTATTATATGGTTTTGATATAACTAAAAAGTGATTTTTTGAATATAATTTCAATATCTTTCCGAATCATTTAGATGTTGTCTGCTATTGACGTTTGACGAAAATATAACCAACATTGAACCTGTAAGATTTTTTACTTGTTGTTTTAACCGAACAAGAACACACCTTTTTAAGTATTTACTTGTTTTGTATCTGACATTGTTTTTAACTGGCATGTTGCCAGATACTTAAATTTTCGTTAATAGTTTTCAACAATTCTCGGAAAGGTAGCCGTAAATGGTTATTTTAGCAGTTAGGATTTGTTGTAAATACGGGTTAGATAACAAGATAATATACAAGTTGATGGGAAATTTTGTTCACCTTCATGTTCACACACAGTATTCGATTCTGGACGGAGCGTCTAACATAAAAAAACTGGTTGACAGGGCAAAGGCGTTGGGAATGCCCGGAATTGCGGTTACCGATCATGGAAACATGTTTGGAATAAAGGAGTTTATCGAAACGGTTGCTAAGGTTAATGCCCCAATCACAGGTCAAATTAAACAGATAAATGCTGAAATAAAGGAGTTAAAAAAACAGGAGGGCGAAAATGCTGAGGTTGCTGAAAAGGTAAAGGATCTCGAAAGGCAGCGCGATGATCTAAACCCTTCGCTTTTTAAGCCAATTATCGGTTGCGAAACATATGTTGCCGTAAAAAGTCGTTTGGATCGCGCAGACAAGGAGGATAGGCACAATCATCACCTTATACTTATTGCCAAAAACATGGAAGGCTATCACAACCTTGCAAGGTTGGTTAGTTATGGTTTTACAGAGGGGTATTACTATAAACCCAGAATCGATAAGGAATTGTTGCGTAAATACCATGCCGGGCTTATTGCTTCGAGTGCATGTTTAGGAGGAGAGATTCCTCAGGCAATTATGAATGGCAATGTTGCCGAAGCCGAAAGGGCTATTTTGGAGTATAAGGAAATTTTTGGTGACGATTACTACCTTGAGTTGATGCTTCATAAATCGGGTGAACCTAAAATAGATTATGAAGTTTACGACCATCAGGTTAAGGTAAATAAAGTGTTGGTGGAACTTTCGAAGAAAACGGGAGTAAAGTGTATTACAACCAACGACGTGCATTTTATCAGGGCAGAGGATGCAACGGCTCACGATTTACTTATTTGTGTTAATACCGGAAAAAACTACGACGATACAAATCGTATGCGTTATACTTTCCAGGAGTACCTGAAAAGTGAGGATGAAATGCGTGCTCTTTTCGCCGAATATCCCGAGGCTGTTGATAACACCATGGAGGTGTTTAACAAAATTGAGGCTTACGACCTGAGTAATAAGCCAATAATGCCCTACTTCCCAATTCCCGATGGCTTTTCCGATGATAATGAGTATCTAAAGCATTTAACATACGAAGGGGCAAAGGTTCGCTGGGGTGAGAATATTCCCGATAATGTTAATGAGAGGCTAGAGTTTGAGTTGAATGTAATAGCCCGTATGGGTTATCCTAGTTACTTTCTTATTGTTTGGGATTTTATTAAGGCTGCAAGAGAAATTGGCGTATCGGTAGGTCCCGGGCGTGGCTCTGCGGCTGGGTCAGTAGTTGCTTACTGTCTTCGAATAACCGATATCGATCCTATTAAGTATAACTTGCTGTTTGAGCGTTTTCTTAATCCCGAACGAATTTCCATGCCTGATATTGATATTGATTTTGATGAAGATGGCAGGGAAGAAGTTTTGCAGTATGTTGTACGAAAGTATGGCGAGAAAAGGGTTGCGCACATAGTAACTTTTGGAACCATGGCAGCCAAATCATCCATTAAGGATGTTGCAAGAGTGTTGAATTTGGAGTTGTCAACGGCCGATAGGTTGGCCAAGATGGTTCCAGAAAGGCCAAACATTACCTTACAAAAGGCTTTTGAAGAGGTTCCCGAATTGGAGAAAGAACTTCATTCCGATAACGATTTAATTCGTTTTACATTAAGCAATGCGCAGGCTTTGGAAGGAACCGTGCGGCAAACTGGGGTTCATGCCTGCGGCATAATTATTGGTCGCGACGACTTGGAGAACTATGTACCTCTGTGTACAAATAAAGATGCAAAGCTTTTTGTAACCCAGTACGAAGGAACTTTTGTTGAAGATATTGGGTTGCTTAAGATGGACTTTTTGGGATTAAAAACCCTTTCCATTATTAAGGATGCTTTAGCCTTGATAAAAGAATCCACGGGTACGGAGTTAGATATCGATAAAATTCCTTTGGACGATAAAGCCACTTTCGATTTATTTTCCCGTGGCGATACAACGGCGGTTTTCCAGTTTGAATCGCCGGGAATGAAAAAGTACCTAAAGGCTTTGGAGCCTAACCGTTTCGAGGATCTAATAGCCATGAATGCTCTTTACCGTCCCGGTCCAATAGAGTATATTCCCAGTTTTATCAACCGTAAGCATGGTCGTGAACCCATAACTTATGACATTGCCGAAGCCGAAGAGTTTTTGGCTGATACCTACGGAATTACCGTGTATCAGGAACAGGTGATGCTTTTGTCGCAGAAGTTGGCCGGTTTTACCAAAGGCGAAGCCGATGCCTTACGTAAGGCAATGGGGAAGAAGAAACGGGATGTAATGGACAAGCTTAAAACCAAGTTTGTTGATGGGTGCTTAAAGAATGGCCACGACAAGGCTAAAGTCGATAAAATATGGACGGACTGGGAAGCATTTGCTCAGTATGCTTTCAATAAGTCGCACTCCACCTGTTATGCCTATGTGGCATACCAAACCGCTTACATAAAGGCGCACTATCCCAGTCAGTTTATGGCCGCCGTGCTTAGCCGTAATCTGTCAGACATAAAGAAGATTACCAACTTCATGGATGAGTGTAGGCGTATTGGCGTTCAGGTGCTTGGTCCCGATGTAAACGAGAGCCATCATAAGTTTTCGGTAATGAGCAATGGTGATATTCGTTTTGGTTTGGGAGCTATAAAAGGCATAGGCGAAAATGCCGTTACCAATATAATTGAGACGCGAAACACGAGCGGTAAATTTAAGGATGTGTACGATTTTGTTGAGCGGGTTAATCTGCAAACGGTGAATAAAAAAAGTTTGGAGTCGTTAGTGCTTGCCGGAGCGTTTGATAACCTTTCTTCTGTAAGCCGCAGGGCATACTTCTCGGACGATAATCAAATACCTTCGTTTTTGGAAATTTTAATTCGGTACGGAAACAAGTTTCAAACCGAGAAGCAAAGTCCACAAATGACCTTGTTCGGTGGAGCCGGTGGTTTCGAATTGCCGAGGCCGGAACCGCCTAAAGTGGAAGAATGGCCTTCCATCGAAAAGCTGAATCGGGAAAAGGAGTTAATCGGCATTTACTTATCGGCTCATCCGTTGGATGAATTTAGCTTCGAAATCGAAAATCTTTGCACAAACAATATTGCCGACGTTAAGCATTTTGAGCAGTTTGTTAACCATGAGGTTACCATTGCAGGAATGGTTGTTCATGCCAAGGTCGATACGGGTAAAAATGGCCGTCAGTACGGACGAATAACCCTTGAAGATTATTCCGACTCTATGGATATTATGCTTTTTGGAAAAGACTTTGAACAATTTAGGCAGTTTTGCTTTGAAGGTTATATGATAATGGTTAAGGGAAAAATTCAACCTAAATCGTATAAACCGGAAGAGTTGGAGTTTAAGATAAAGGCTATTACCATGCTTCACGAAGTTCGCGAAAATCATATTAAGTCCATCCAGTTTACGCTACCGATTTCGGATGTTTCGGATGGTCTGGTCGATGATTTTTTAAGTAACACTAAGGAAAAAGGCAAGGTGATGTTGAGGTTAAAGGTGGTTGATCCGGACGAAAAAATTGCAGTTGATATGTTTTCCAGAACTTATCGGTTGAATATCACTCAGGAATTAATTTCCTTTATCAAGGATAACGAATTCGAGGTCAAAGTTTTTTCTAACTAAACAAAATTTAAAAATAATCGTTTTACATTTGCATGTAATTCGCAAAAACAAATTTTAAAATAATATAATATGGCATTACAAGTTAACGAT
This sequence comes from Bacteroidales bacterium, assembly GCA_020636845.1. Classification (GTDB taxonomy): domain Bacteria; phylum Bacteroidota; class Bacteroidia; order Bacteroidales; family Tenuifilaceae; genus JACJXD01. Next base: position 224,303 of record JACJXD010000002.1, read on the forward strand.
TCTAATTTCGATGAATTAGTTCTAAATTCAGGAAAACCTGCAATGGTTGATTTTTGGGCAGAATGGTGTGGCCCATGTAGAACAATTGCTCCTTTTGTTGAACAAATTTCAGAGGAGTATAAGGATAAAGCCGTGGTTGCAAAAGTTGATGTTGACAGTTGTCCGGGTATTGCTGCACGTTATGGCATTAGAAATATTCCAACGGTATTGTTCTTTAAGAATGGAGAGTTGGCCGATAAGCAGGTTGGTGCTGTTCCTAAAAGTACCTTGGCTGCAAAACTCGAGAAGTTATTTTAATAAAAATAATTAGCAATACAAGTCGGGCACTTGTGGTCCGGCTTTTTTCATTATAAAGTTTGAAGTATGAAAGTTACAGTTTATTGCGCTTCCAGCGCAAAGGTCGATGCAAAGTATTTTGAGGTGGCCAGAGAATTAGCCCTGGAATTTGTTAAAAACAACATTACGGTTGTTTACGGTGGCGGGTCGCATGGGCTTATGGGTTGTATTGCCGATACCGTGCTGGAAAATAATGGAAAAGTTGTTGGAATTCTTCCTCGATTTATGGAAAAGGTTGAATGGGGGCATAAAGGGTTAACCGAGTTAACCTTGGTTAATGACATGCACGAGCGCAAAAAACTTTTAATAAAAGATGTTGATGCTGTTGTGGCTTTGCCCGGGGGATGTGGAACTTTGGAGGAACTTTCGGAGGTTATCACGCTGAAACGATTGGGAATGTTTACAAAGCCTATAATTATTTTAAATACCGATGGATTTTACGATGATTTGAAAAAGTTGCTGGAAAAGATGATTGATGAAAAATTTATGAGGCCTGAACATGCAGAGATATGGTCATTTGTCGATAACCCTTCCGATATAATTCCGGCAATAAAAAAGGCACCCCAGTGGAGTGCCGATGCAATCAGTTTTGCGGCAGTTTAGGTATTCGATTCCGGATTGTTGTAAACAAACAGTTTGCTGTCGCCAACTTCTTCGTAAAATTTAGGTTCTCCTGTAAAGACGGGGGCTTTTACTCCTTCACCAAAAAATTTATTTCCAACAAAAACCCTTGCTTCGTCCCAAAGCCCTTTTTGTATGAAGTTGTTTAGCAGCATTGCGCCACCTTCAATAATTACCGATTGAATTTCGCGTTCGTAAAGTTCTTTCAGTATTTGTCTTTCAACTCCTTTTACAAAGTCGATAATAACCATTTCCAGATTGGGAATAGCCGAAAATTCGCTTTTTCGTGCAATGGAACTGCTATTATTTCCCATAAATAAAATGGTCTGCTGTGTACCGTCAAAAACATTTAAGTTCATTGGGAGTCGGAGTTTCCTGTCAACTAAAACCCTTATAGGTGCTTTGCCGCTCCACGAGCGAACGTTGAGTTTAGGATTATCCTTTTCGGCAGTGTTTGTTCCAATTAAAACGGCCTGCTCTTCACTTCTCCAACGGTGTACCAGCGAACGGGCAAGTTCGTTGGTAATCCAAATAGGTTCGATTGGTGTATTGTCCGGTCTGTTTTTGTCAATAAAGCCATCGATTGTTTGTGCCCATTTCAGAATTACATAGGGACGTTTTTTTGTATGATAAGTAATAAACCTGCGGTTTAGGTATTTGGCTTCCTCTTCCATCACACCAACAACAACGTCATGGTCTTTCTGTCTTAAAATTTCAATACCTCTACCCGATACTTTCGGATTAGGATCGCTTGTTGCGATGACTATTCGGGGAATTTCGTATTCAATTATTCGGTCGGTACACGGCGCTGTTTTTCCAAAATGCGAACAAGGTTCTAGTGACACGTACAAAGTTGATTCTTTAAGTAAGGATTTATCCTGTACTGAATTAATTGCATTTACTTCGGCATGAGCCTCGCCGTAAACGGCATGATAACCTTCGCCAATAATTTTATCGTTGTGAACTATTAGTGCACCTACCATTGGGTTAGGGGCAACATTTCCGGCACCGTTTTGTGCCAGTTCCAAGCAACGAGCCATGTATTTAGCGTGTTCCTCAAAGTTATCCATAATTATCCGTAATTTTGTATTACTACAAAAATACAATTTTTAATGGGGTGTGTAGTCTTAAAGGAAATATTTGACCTGTTAGGTAAAGAGTTGAAGGTGCTTTACACAAGTACTGAAGCAATAGCCGTTCGTAGATTGATTATAGAGGATGTTTTAGGTATTAAAGATTGGGAAATCCACATTTCCCCTCAAAAGTGTATTGACGAGAAAAAAGTTGCTAGAATTAAGCAAGTGCTTGAAATGCTGAAAAAAGGAGAGCCTGTTCAGTATGTATTAGGACATACCAGTTTTATGGGGCTAACATTTAAGGTAAACTCTAGTGTTCTTATTCCTCGTCCCGAAACGGAGGAGTTGGTTAATTGGATATTGTCGGAAAATACGCAACCGAATCTTAAAATTCTTGACGTTGGTACGGGAAGTGGATGTATAGCCGTTTCGTTGGCTAAGTTGCTTGATAATGCCCTTGTTTCTGCGATTGATATTTCCGAAGAAGTTCTAAATGTTTGCACAGAAAATGCTGCAATGAATAATGTTGAAGTGAGTGCAACTAAAGTTGATATTTTAAATTCGGTGCAAGTAGAAGGTGCTCCATTCAACATTGTGGTAAGCAATCCGCCTTACGTGTTGGATTCCGAAAAGCAGGTTATGAATTCGAATGTGCTTGATTTTGAGCCGCACCTTGCTCTTTTTGTTCCGGATAATGATCCTTTGAAATTTTACAGGGCGATTGTTTCAAGAGCCGAAAAACTGCTGAGTAAAAGCGGAAGGGTTTACTTTGAGATTAACGAGAAACTTGGAAAACAAATGGTTCAACTTCTCGAAGAGTACGATTTTGTCAATATCGAGTTACGTAGCGATATTAACGGGAAAGAGAGAATGATACGTGGCGAGTTTGTCGGTTAGCAATGAAAAATCAGCAAAAAATATCGAAGGAAGTGGTTTTGCAGAGAATGCAGGCCTTGTGTGCGCGTAGCGAAAAATGTACGGGCGATATAAAGGTTAAACTAGTAAAGTTGGGGCTAAATGAGACGGAAATCCAGTTTGTTGTTCAGAAATTGGTGAACGATGGATTTGTGGATAATTTCAGATATGCTCGTTTTTTTGTTCGGGATAAAAGTCGGTTAAATAAATGGGGACGGGTAAAAATAGTTTCAGTTCTTAAATCGAAAGGGGTTTCGGAAGGTATTATCAACAAAGCATTGTTGGAAATAAGCCCGGAGACAAATAAAAAAACGTTAACAGATTTAGTTGCCCGAAAGGCAAAACAGATTAAGGCAAAATCGACTTACGAGTTAAAATCGAAGTTGATTCGATTTGGCATGTCAAGGGGATTCGAAATGGATTTGGTTATAAACGTAGTGAATGAAGTTATAACCGAGTAGTTCTTATTGAAAAAGGGAACTTACGCTCCCTTTCATTTTTAGTCTATTTAAATTCTTTTGAAATTTTTTGGGCTATTTCCGTAAATCTTTCCGGGGTTAATTTCAACTTAGGCTTACGAAAATCGATGTCCGATTCCTTGTTTAAGGGAACAAGATGAATGTGTGCGTGTGGAACTTCAAGTCCGAGTACTGCAACGCCAACTCGTTTGCAAGGCATGGCCTTGTCAATTGCCTTTGCTACGCGTTGGGCAAACAAGGTTAACCCTGAAAGGGTGTCCGGATCTAAATCGAAGATGTAATTAACTTCTACTTTAGGTATAACAAGGGTGTGTCCTTCTGCCAGTGGGTTGATATCCAAAAAGGCATAAAACCTATCATCCTCCGCAATTTTATACGAGGGGATTTCGCCGTTTACAATTCGTGAGAAGATAGTTGCCATAGCTGTATTTTTTAAATTGAAATGTTTAAAATTTCAAATTGCATTAAACCTGAAGGAACCTTAACCTCGACAACATCGCCGACTTTTTTCCCAATTAAGGCTTTGGCAATAGGGGTAGCAACGGACAACTTTCCTTCTTTTAGGTTAGCCTCCGATTCGGCAACCAACATGTATTCCATTACTGCCTTAGTTTTGGTGTTCTTAATTTTTACTTTGTTAAGGATTTGCACTTGGCTTGTGTCGATTTTCGATTCATCAATTATGCGAGCGTTAGCAATGGTGTTCTCCAACTTCGAAATTCGAAGTTCAAGCATGCCTTGTGCTTCCTTAGCAGCATCATACTCGGCGTTTTCCGATAAGTCTCCCTTATCGCGAGCTTCAGCAATCATTCTCGAAATGGCAGGACGTTCAACGGTTTTTAGTTGTTCAAGTTCCTTGCGCAGTTTCGTTAATCCCTCTTCTGTTAAGTAAGTCACTTTCGACATAGTTTTTTATATTGGTTAAATAAAAAAGAATTCCGATGATTCGGAACTCTTTGTGTTGCAAATATAGTTTAATAAACAGAAAATAGCAAGATTAATTTCCTGTTTACAAATATTTAGGGTTCATTATTTCGCTATATATAATTGCCTTTACAGGGTCGAAATCCTCTAATATTTTGTTTCTGTTTTTTTGTTCTTCCTTCAAGGCCTTTTCTAGGTCGAAAATAATATCTGGCTCTTCTTCGGTTTGGTCTTGACTGAAGCCAACACCTTCTTCCAACGTTTCTAAAACGCTTTCCGGTTTATCCAGTTCGTTTTTCTGTTCCGGAGGAACAACATCTAGTGGAGGAGTATCCTCAACAGTAATATAGTGGAAGTGCTCTTGCTCATTACTTTTGTCTGTTATCGGTTCCTCGCTTGTGGGCTCTTCCATGTTAATATTTTGTCCCCAAATAGAATTATAATCGTGCGGGGCTTCTTTACCCGTATCTTCGGTTGTTTTTCCTTCAAGCAAATTTCGTATTATAGATTCAGGAGTGGAATCTAAATTGATATTTGGCTTAGTTTTTTGAGCAGCTGCTTCTTTTTTCTTCTTTTTTGCAACAGCATTAATTACTGCTAGTATTATTGCTATAACAATGTAGATATAGTCGCCAGAATCCATATGCTATTTCTTTTTAAATTTCCATAATCTTAATCGTTGTCGAAGGCTTCTTTGGGGGTTATTCTTTTGGGCTTCCTTCAACGAGTTTTTCATTTGTTCTTGTACTTCCTCGGTTTGATTCTTTACATGCTTTTCTCTAAGTTTTTTTTCTGCGTGTGCCTGCGCCTTATTCGATTTTTTAATCTTTTTATTTGCATCGCTTGTAAGGCGGTTCGTTTTCCTGTCGTGCCAGTATGCTTGCCATGCTCTTCTCCTGTTTTCCCTTTTAACTTGTCGGGAATATCTTCCATGCGAAGGAGGCGTTGTTAACGGGGCTATATCTTTATGACAACCAGTTAACAATGTCACAAGCAGAAAACTCAAAGTTAAAACCTTTTTGTAAATTTGTCCCATCAAAACAGTTGTAATGAAATCAAAAATAGTAATTCTTTTTTTATTGTCCGCTACATTTTCTTTTGTAGGATGCGATAAGGAAGAACCTGAAATTGTTCCCAATGTTTACGTTAATTATGAAATTAACATTAACGAACCTGCTTACATAAACTTAACCGTACCGTTGGGTGCCGTTAAAATTTCCAACATTGGATACAACGGAAACGGAGTAATAGTTTTTCGTAAGGATGATTCCGAAATACTTGCCTTTGATGCAACCTGTCCCCAGCATATGGATTATAACTCTTCGGTTAGGTTAGATGAAAATGGCTCCGGAACGGCAACGTGCCCACACTGTGGAACAAAATATTACCTTTTTAACTATGGTTATCCGTCAAGTGGTTATCGCTTAAAAGAGTATAATGTTACTTTTTACGGTAATTATGTAAAAATTTCGAATTAGGATTCTTACTATTTCGCAACCAAATTATCTTCAATCATCCGGGAATTGTATTGTTGAATTATTGCCTTAATTTTTTGTTCCATTTGCTTTACCTCTTCAGGGTGTTCCTTTTGAACATTGTTTAGTAACAATGAATCGGTTTTAAATTGATAAAGACCTACCGATTTTTTCCCGTCGAATAGCAAAAGGTAATCTCTCATTACCAGTTGATAGGTGTTGTTGGTGTAACTTACGGCAAACGGTTCCGATTTGCCATCGAACAGATTTCTCCCAAATGCAACAAATGGTTTTGGATAGTTCAGGTATCCCATCACCGAAGGAAGAATGTCAATTTGTTGAGCAATTTGGTTAACGCTTCCTTTTAACTTGCCCGAAGGTGTATAAAATACTAATGGGGCGGCATATGCCCCTAAACTGGTTTTATACTGGGGAAAGTACGGTTGGTTTGCATGGTCGGCAGTGAAAACAAAAAGAGTGCTGTCGTACCATGGCATTTTTGAAGCAGTTTCAAAAAATCGCTTTATCGAGTAATCGGTGTATGCTATACAATGATGAATGGGCAGAGTTCCTTTTGGAAACTTTCCTTCGTAACGTTCCGGGACCTTAAAGGGATGATGCGATGAAACAGAAAATATTGCAGCACAGAACGGTTGCTTAAAAGTATTTAGTTTCTGGGCGAAGAATTGGAAAAATTCCTCGTCCCATATTCCCCACATTCCGTCAAAATCGTTGGAATTTGGATATTCGCTCATCCCAAAGTAGTCCTTAAATCCTGCAACATTTGCAAAAGCCTGAAACCCCATAGATCCATCGGGAGCTCCATGAAAAAATGCAGTGTAATAACCTTCCGCTTTGAGCAGCGAAGCCACGCTGTTTATTTTGTTACCGGAGTAGCTGGTTAAAAAGTAAGGCTCTACCATCATGGGAATGCTGGCTAAAATGGATGGCATTGCATCAATCGATTTTCTTCCGTTGGCAAAAGAATACTTATAACTTAATCCTTGATGAATTATAGAATCAAGGAATGGTGTAAATCCATTATATCCTTGTGCTTTAAGGTTGTCGTTGTATGCTCCAATGTATTCTCTCCCAAAACTCTCGAGTATAAAAATTACGACGTTTTGTTTTTTGGGAATGCTCGTACTATCCGGGATGTGTAAGGGCGTATATTCAGCATTGAGTTCCTGCTCGGTTTTGAAGAAGGAAACTTTTTGTAACGATTGTTTGCCTATGGTTCTATAAATGGCAAATGGAGTGTTTAATACAATTGCTGCTTCCAAGGGCTCATTGACATATTGCCCTGCATTGCTTAGAGTTATGGGTCTTGTACTATGCCTAAATCCTCCACGCATTCCACCAACCATAAATGTTGCAAAAATGAGTAATATGGCAACTCGGGTAAAAAATGGGATAATATTGTTTTTGAAGCCTTGCTTAAGTTTTGCAGGACGATTTTTGCCGTATAAAACAACGAGTATCACAATTAATAATATCCAAATAATAAATACATACCAGTAATCGGTAATGAATTTGGGAATTAAACTGCCGAAGTTAGTTTCATGTTTAAATTCACTAAAAACAGTGGTGGTTGTTCTTCGCATGGTGAACCGAAAATATATAAAGTCGGCACAGTTTGCACCAAGCACAATGCTGTTAGTTACAACGAAAAGGTATTTCAATACTTGCTGGTACCAATTTTTATATCGAAAGGCAAACGGAAGTAATGCCAATACAAAATAAACAACGTTTGTATAAATAATTGCGCTAGTATCAAACCAAAGACCGCCTGCCAACATTCTCATGAAACTGGAAAATGTTACTTCGCTGAATAGTTGTTGGTTAAATAGGTAGAATAAGACTCTTGTAATGGAGAATAATATCATTACGAGAAAAAATCTCCACAATAAAATTAAATAGTAATTGCCGTTTAAGTTTAGTTTTTCAAGAATGTTTTTACGCATAACAAATGTTTTTCGATTTTCGCACTGCAAATTTAGAATATTTTGTGTATGGCTTTAGTTTAAAGTCGTGTCAATTATTTTTGAAAGTACGAAGGTGAAAAATCTTTTTACTTAAGGCATGGTTTTTGAATACTTGCGTAAATAACATTACCTTTGCTGTAACAAACCATTATTATGATAACTCCAGTAAAACACACTCCACGCTGGATAGTTTTTGCAATCGACTTACTAATTTGCATGGTATCCATCACTCTTTCGTATTATATACGGTTTGAGTTTCGTTTTAGTAGTGACGAATTATATTCGTTAAAAATTATTGCGCCTTTAGTTTTATTTGTTCGCGCATTGAGTTTTATTGCTTTTAGAACGTATGCTGGATTAATTCGTTATACAAGTATTAAAGATGCGGAACGAATTTTTTTAGTTGTTACCAGTAGCACAATTATTCTTTTTATAATCAATTTTATAAATTACTCTGGTTCAGGGCAATTTATAATTCCCAATTCTATTTTACTTATAGATTACTTTATTACCTCCATTATAATGATCGGGTCCCGGTTGTTTTATAAAACCTTGTACTATTCCATTAAAAATATAGATATTGATAAGGAAAATATACTTATTGTTGGAGTTGAGCAATTTGCTGCTGCAACTAAACGTGCGATTGACAAGGATACGCTTTCGGGAATTAGGGTTATCGGTTTTATTGATCCGTATAATCTTCAGGATGGTAATAAAATTGAGGATATCAACATTTACAATACTTCGAAAATAGAGTTTTTAATACAGAAGTATAAAATTTCGCGGGTGATTATAGCCCAAAAAAGTCTAGATGCCGATAAAAAGAGCAGAATAGTTGAAAAATGCTTGAATTTTGATGTTAAGGTTCAAACCGTTCCCGATACAACAGCCTGGATTAACGGCGAAATCAACCTAAACCAGATTAAGAGCATAAAAATTGAAGATTTACTGGAGCGGCCTCCAATTGTGTTGGATAAAAAGCGAATACAAGTTTATGTTAAGGATAAGGTTGTTTTGGTTACTGGGGCAGCAGGCTCTATTGGCAGCGAAATGGTTCGTCAAATTTCAAAGTTTAATCCGGCGAAGGTCATTCTTTTCGATCAGGCGGAAACCCCCCTTTATGATATTGAACTTGAATTGAAAGAAGAAATGCACTTCTTCGATTTTGAAACGGTTATTGGAAGCGTTACTAACGAGTATAGGGTTAACAAACTTTTCGAAACGTTTAAGCCTCAAGTTGTATTTCATGCAGCGGCTTATAAACATGTGCCTATGATGGAGAACAATCCTTCCGAGGCTATTTTCAATAATGTTTTTGGAACAAAGTTAATTGCCGATACTGCTGTAAAATTTGGAGTAGAAAAGTTTGTAATGATTTCTACGGATAAGGCGGTTAATCCAACAAACGTAATGGGAGCAAGTAAGCGTATTGCCGAAATTTATACGCAAACGCTTAATATTCGGGTTAAAACTAATTTTATAACAACCCGGTTTGGCAATGTACTTGGTTCTAACGGTTCTGTTATTCCGCGATTTAAAAAGCAAATCGAACAAGGCGGTCCGTTAACCATTACTCATCCCGAAGTTACCCGTTACTTTATGACTATTCCTGAAGCTTGTCAGTTGGTTTTGGAAGCCGGTGCAATGGGCAATGGTGGGGAAATTTATATCTTCGATATGGGAATGCCGGTTAAGATTATCGATTTGGCTAAAAAGATGATTAAACTTTCCGGTTTGCAGTTGGGTAAGGACATTCAAATAAACTTTACGGGACTTCGTCCTGGCGAAAAGTTGTACGAAGAACTTTTGAACAACAAGGAAAATACCTTACCGACATATCATCCTAAGATAATGATTGCTAAGATTCAGCAATACAAATCTGATTTTGTTGTGTCGAAAATAGATGAATTACTGCGAATTCTTCCAAACCATAACAACTTTAAAATTGTATCGGTTATGAAGGAACTCATTCCAGAGTTTATAAGCCGTAATTCGATATACGAGGACCTTGATAGAAAGAGCATGGCAGCAAATGAGCAGCAATCCCAAACCGCTTAAGTATTTTCATTCTATTCCCGTTCAGGTTAGGTTCAACGACGTTGACGAGTTAGGTCACGTAAATAACTCGGTTTATCAGCAGTATTTTGATCTTGGACGTCTTTCGTACTTTAATCAGGTTTTCGAAGAAAAAATGAACTGGAATGTTGGAGGTTTAATATTGGCAAGTATTCACATCGAATACCTGCACCCTATCCATTTGTACGATTCTATTGAAGTGCATAGCAAAATTTATAACTTAGGGAATAAGAGTTTAAAAATGATGCAGGAGATAGTGAACCTCACTACTGAACAGGTTGTTGCTACTAATAAAGCCGTAATGGTTTGCTATAGTGATTCTCGAAAAGAAACATTACCGATTCCCGATCGATGGAGAAATAGTATAGCGTTTTTTGAAAAGGACTTAGAGTTCTAAAAGGTCGTTTAAAAGACCTTCGGGAAATTGCATTTTAATGGTTTTGTGCTTCTCATCGTATTCTACGATAAAAGCATCGGTAGCAGGAATGAGGATTTCTTTATTCGTTGGAAGTTTTATTGTAAAAATGGCATTATATCCAAAATCTTCGTATGCTGTTATTGTTCCTAATTGCTTGTTCGCAGAATCGCAAACTTTATAACCGACTAAATCTTCCAACCCTAATTCTTCATCGGGCATTTGGTTTAAGGGGATTAAAACAGGATGGGAAACTAAGTTGGTTGCCTGCTCAATGGTATCGACTTCGTCAAGTTTAATAATAACCTTTTCGCCGGAAAAGGACTTTACCTCTTCAATAAAAAAAGGAACCGGTATTCCATCAATTTCAATGAAAACCGATTCCAATTCAGAAGGGTTGAGTTCGCTGTTTGTTAACCAATTCAACTGTAACTCACCCTTAATGCCATGTGTTCTTTGAATAAAAGCTATTTCAACGAAACCGGCATTACTCATGCCTACTACTCTTCAGTTTTTTCGGCAGGAGTGTCATTGTCTGCTTCTGGAGCATTTTCCTCAGTGCTTTCTTCTTTTGCACTTTCGGCAGCTTCCTTAGCAGCCATTTCGGCACGTTTCTTAGCTATTTCCTGAGCCCGTGCTTCGCGAATCTTCGATTCTTCTTCAACACGTTTTTGAGTTGTTTCAACTTTGCTCTTAGCCAAAGAATCAACTTTTGCCTGAATTTGGGCTTCCTTTTGGGTTAGCCAACTCTGGAACTTTTCTTCTGCTTGTTCCTGAGTCATAGCACCTTTTTTAACTCCTTCGAGTAAGTGCTTTTTAATTAGAACACCTCTGTACGATAAAATAGCCCTACAGGTGTCGGTAGGTTGAGCGCCTTTTTGAAGCCAGTCCAATGCCCTATCAAAATTTAATTCAATAGTAGCAGGATTTGTCATCGGGTTATACGAGCCAATCCTTTCGATGAATCTGCCATCACGTGGCGCCCTGCTATCCGCCACCACAATGTGGTAGTAGGCGAATTTCTTCCTACCATGGCGGCTTAGTCTGATTTTTACAGGCATAATTACGCTTTTTTAGTTAAACCTACATTTTTTTGCCTCGCAAAGATAGTTGATTTTTATTTCAAATTTATATTTCTCCCTTTTTTATGTATTTACGAGTTGATTATTTTGCGATTGTTATTTGTTTATAGTCAGTTTACTGCTGTGTTTATCGTCTATACAAAAACTGTTTTTTATGGAGATATCGTAAAAAAGCTGCACTTTTGCAATTCACCATGTTTTAGCTTTATTTAAAACTGTGTTCATGAAAATGAGTATGCGAAAAACATTGTTGGCATTAGTATTTTTAATGCTTATTTCTGTTAGTTGGAGTTATGCAGAGTCCTATGTAAGACTTCTAAAGAAGGTACCTTTAATGACAGATTCGCTGACCCTAAAAAAAATGGTAGGAAAACCTACTCGAAAGGAAAGCGTACTAAGGTACTATTATGGTCCGAATCAGGCAGTAGTTGAAGATAGCGTTATTACTGACATTCGATTGGCTCCGGTTCATAAAAAGTTACATATTAACCTTAAACGGCAAAAGAATTCTGCTAGGGGGGGGCTTCAAATTTCGTCTTTGAGAATAGGAATGAAATTAAGCGAAGCATATAATCGTGTAGGACTACCCGATAGTGTTATTAGTGGTAACGATTGGTACTACTCAAACAGGCATAGAGTTGAGTTATCGCAAGGAAAGGTTTCTAAAATTGATTTGCATTTGAAATCTACCATGGAAACGTTGGATTGGATTTGGCTAAATTTTAGTAAGGGCGGTTTATTTTTTATGAATATTACGCTTGCCTTAATAATGTTTGGTGTTGCGTTACAAATAAAGGTTGAACATTTTAAAATGTTGATTACAAATCCAAAACCGGTTTTAGTTGGATTCATTTCGCAATTTTTTGCGTTACCTTTTTTTACTTTTCTGTTGGTTCTTTTAATTAGACCTACGCCTAGTATTGCAATGGGTATGATACTTGTGGCAGCGTGCCCAGGAGGGAATATTTCGAATTTTATATCATCGTTAGCAAAAGGAAACATTGCCTTGTCGGTAACATTAACGGCTATTGCAACAACTATTGCAGTGTTCATGACCCCATTCAACTTTGCTTTTTGGGGAAGTTTATATTCACGTGCTTCTAATTTGGTTATTCCAATACAAATAAATCCTTGGGAGATGATAAAAACGGTGCTAATTCTTTTAGGTCTCCCAGTGGTGTTAGGAATGCTATTTGCGCATTACTTTCCTAAAATAACGGGGAAAATATCAAACCCTATAAAGTATTTATCAATTATTATATTCCTTGGATATGTAGTTGCGGCACTAGCTTCGAACTTTAACTATTTTCTTAAGTATGTACACTTAATCGTATTAATTGTAATTGTACATAATGCGTTGGGTCTGTTGGTTGGATATACACTGCCAACAATTTTTAAGCTTAATCCTAGGGATAGAAGAACCATTTCTATTGAAACGGGGATCCAAAACTCTGGATTAGGGCTAGTTTTGATTTTTAATCCAAATTTATTCGATGGGTTAGGAGGCATGGCTTTTATTGCTGCTTTGTGGGGAATATGGCACATTATTTCCGGTTTAGGCATAGCATATTACTGGTCGCGTAAACCTTTACCATCTAATTAGAAAAAAATTTTTTATGCCTACCGACAGAAATAAAGTGGAGCAATACTCTAAGGCTTATGAACGATTAAAATTTTATCAGGATTTTATGTTTCGGTTGTACTTTAAAACCGAAGTAGTAGGTCTCGATAAGTTACCCGAAAATGCCACCTTAATTTTTGCGCCAAATCATCAGAATGCGTTAATTGATGCGTTAGCTATTCTTACCATAAAAAGGAAATGGCAGCCTGTTTTTTTGGCTAGGGCTGATATTTTTAAGAAACCCTTACTATCGAAAATTCTAACGTTTCTTAAAATAATGCCTGTTTATCGAATTCGTGATGGATACGAAAATTTGTCGTTAAACGATTCGATATTTAAAAAAACTATGGATGTCCTTCGAAACAAAAATGGATTAGTTATTCTACCAGAAGGAAATCATGCAGGATTTAAAAGGTTGCGTCAATTAAAAAAAGGAATTGCCCGAATTGCATTTCAGGCAGAGGAGGCATCGAGCGAAAGTTTAAACATTCATATTGTACCTGTAGGTTTGGAATACAGCAATTACGTTAAGTACCACAGTAAGTTGCTCATTCGAATTGGAGACCCTTTCCCTATAAGTAAATACCTTAGCCTTTATAGGGAAAATAAAGCACAGGCATATAATACTTTAATCGATGAATTAAGGGATAGGTTAAAGGAGGAGATTATTAATATTGATAGCGAGGAATACTATAACGGCTATCTTTCTGTGATGGATATATTCACAGACCGTTTTATAAAGGAGCAAAAGATAAAACCTACGCAGAATCATAAGTTTATCATTAATAAAAAACTGGTAACCCTCCTTGATGAGACAAAGGCGAAAAACGAGAAAAAATACGAGTCGTTTATGTCTAGTGTAAATCGCTATGCTGAGTTATTAGAAAAGTTTCATATCCCAAGTGGAGGAATTCCTCTTAAAGCAAAAAAAATCTTTTTGCTGCCATTGCAATTGCTACTAATACTTCTTTTTTCACCTTTAGCATTGTACGGATTTGTAAATCATGCAATATCTATCCTAGGGGCTTATTTTTTAAGCAATAAGTTCGAAGATGTACAGTTTCATAGCTCGGTTCGTCATGGCATTATATTGATATTGCTACCACTTTCATACTTAATTCAATTTTTAGTTGTTGGTTTTATTTTTGGATTTATTTGGTATGCTTTTCTATATCTTGTAACGCTACCGTTGAGTGCCATTATATTGTATAATTGGAGAGAGACCTGTTTTAGAGTGGCCGATACTGTAAATGTTGTGTGGTTAACTTTAGTACAAAATAAGAGTATTAAAGAAGTGAATGCGTTAAATAGCGAAATTTATAGTTGGCTTAAGCAACGTATTAGTATTAAAAATGCTGCAAGAAGTAAATCTTAATAGATTTGTTTTGTAAAAAAAAAGGCGGTTTTAAACCGCCTTTTTTCGTGATAAATTAGTTCTTTTATTTCAACTTATGATTTTTTACAAAATCTTCAAGAACACCTTTAAGATCTGGTAATCCAATTTCTGCTAAGTCGTAGAATACTCGTGTAGTTGGTTTTTTAATCTTAATTATTCGGTTAAGATCAATAGGAGTTCCTATTACTACAGTGTCGCAATCGGTATTGTTAATGGTTGCTTCGAGGTCCTTTAGTTGTTGTTCGCCATAACCCATTGCAGGTAGAATATTGCCAATGTTAGGATAAATTTGGTATGTTTCTTTTAGTTTTCCTACCAAGTAAGGACGAGCATCAATTTCTTCAGCAGCCCCAAATTTACGGGCAGCAATTGTTCCTGCTCCAATTTTCATTTCACCGTGAGTTAATGTTGGCCCGTCTTCAACTATTAAGCAACGTTTTCCGGTAATAAGTTCGGGTTTATCAACTTTAATTGGCGAAGCAGCATCAACAACAATTGCTTTGGGGTTGTTGTTACGAATGTTTTCGCGAACTGTTTGAATTCCTTCCGGAGAAGCGGAATCCATTTTGTTAATTACAACAACATCGGCCAAGCGTAGGTTAACTTCGCTTGGATAGTAACTAATTTCGTTACCGGGGCGGTGCGGGTCAACAACGGTAACAGTTAAATCTGGTTTATAGAACGAAAAATCGTTGTTTCCACCATCCCAAAGAATTACATCGCAACCGCTAGGATCTTTTTCAGCTTCGCGAAGAATTGCTTCGTAGTCAACACCAGCATAAATAACGTTTCCACGAACTACATGTGGTTCGTATTCTTCCATTTCTTCAACAGTACATTTATGCTTTTTAAGGTCGTCGATAGTGGCAAAACGTTGTACTTTTTGCTTAGCAAGATCGCCGTAAGGCATTGGGTGACGAACAGCTACAACCTTAAGTCCTAACCCCATTAAGTATTCGATAATCTTACGAGAAGTTTGCGATTTTCCACAACCTGTACGTGTTGCTACAACGGCAATTACAGGTTTTGTGCTTTTTACCATTGTTTCGTTAGGTCCGAGTAGTATAAAGTTTGCCCCTGCGGAATTAACAACGGCGCTTATGTGCATTATACGCTGGTATTTTACATCGCTGTATGCAAAAACACAGTCTTGTACGTTTTGTTCTTTAATAATCTTAGTTAGGTCGTTTTCTGAAACAATGGGAATTCCGTTAGGGTAGAATTTGCCGGCAAGTTCTTTAGGGTATTTGCGACCATCAATATCAGGAATTTGAGCGGCTGTAAATGCTACAACATTGTACTCTTCCTTATCGCGGAAAAAAGTATTGAAATTGTGGAAGTCTCTTCCAGCAGCTCCAATAATAACAACATTACGTTTGTTCATAAATCCTCCTTATTAGTTTTTTGATAAAGGGTAAAAAATTATCGTACACAAATTTAGAAGATTAAAGGTCAAACGAAATTCCTTAAACATTTTTTTGATTAATACAAGAAATGAGTTTGAACGTGAGTGTCTGTAAATGCAAGGGAAACAATAAATTGCACGCTGCTTTTGAAAAACATGTTAAGAAACATGTTTTGAATATGTGTAATTCTATGTGTTTTTAGGCATAAAAAAAGCACCTCTAAAAAGGGGTGCTTTTGAGTTATAAAATATTTTATCAGATGTTCAAAGAAACACGTTTAAAGGCAACAACTTTTAAATCTTTGTCAACACCTTGAAGGTATTGACGGATGGTCATTTTGTTGTCTTTAATAAATTCTTGGTTTAACAATGTACTTTCCTTAAAGAATTTATTAAGTTTTCCTTCGGCAATTTTATCAAGCATATTTTCGGGTTTTCCTTCCAAACGTGCTTGCTCACGGCCAATTTCAAATTCCTTTTGACGAACATCTTCGGGAACATCATCTTTATCTATCGAAACAGGGCTCATGGCTGCTACTTGCATGGCAACATCCTTTGCAACCTGCATGTCGGTTTTTTTGTTGAAACCAACTAAAGTAGCAAGTTTATTTCCTTGGTGTATGTATGGAAAAACCATTGGAGCATCAACTTGATCGTAGAATGATAATTCCACTTTTTCACCGGTAATTCCGGAAAATTCGGTAACAAAATCATCAACTTTACGATTGTCAAGAGTTGTTTCTTTAAGTGCATCAAGGTTAGCCGGTTTAGCTGCTAATGCGTGATCTAAAATTTTGTTGGCTACGCCAAGAAAATTTTGATTCTTGGCAACAAAGTCGGTTTCGCAGTTGAGAACTATCATTGCACCGTGTGTACCATCTTCGGAAACTTTGGCAAGGCCAGCACCTTCTCCAGCTTCGCGACTAGCACGCTTTGTTGCAATAGCTTTGCCGCGTTCGCGGATAAGTTCAATAGCTTTGTCAATATCACCGTTTGCCTCAGTCAACGCATTTTTACAATCCATTATACCAGCTCCGGTAAGTTTCCGTAGTTTAGCAACATCGGCTGTTGTAATTCCAGACATAGTTATAAATGTTTTATGATTATTACTCTGCTTTTTCTTCTTCAGCGGAAGTTTCTTCTACGGCTTCTGCACTTTCCTCTTCTGCTTCATCTTCATCGGCTTTTGTTTTCTTTTTGCCTTTGCGAGCGCGAGTTTTGGTAGGTGCATCACCTTTCTCCTGTGCGGGTTCTTTTTCCTTTTCTGCTTTACGTTCGGTTAACCCTTCTTCAATGGCTTTAGCCATAACATCAATTATAAGAGCAATTGATTTAGAAGCATCGTCGTTTGCCGGTATTACGAAGTCAATTGGAGTGGGATCACAGCAGGTATCAACCATTGCAATAACCGGAATGTTAAGTCTTTTTGCTTCTCTAACAGCAATGTACTCTTTTTGAACGTCAACTACAAAAAGTGCAGCAGGAAGACGGTTAAGATCGGCAATAGAGCCGAGGTTTTTTTCAAGTTTTGCCCTTTGACGTGAAATCTGTAATTTTTCACGTTTCGAAAGGTTATCTAAAGTTCCATCGTTTGCCATTTTGTCGATAGAGGTCATTTTCTTAACAGCTTTACGAATGGTTGCAAAGTTTGTTAACATACCTCCTGGCCAACGTTCGGTAACGTATGGCATATTTATTTGCTTAATACGATCGGCAACAATATCCTTTGCTTGCTTTTTGGTAGCAACAAATAAAATTTTGCGGCCCGATTTGGCAATTTGCTTTACTGCAGCGGCAGCTTCATCGATTTTTATAACAGTTTTGTGCAGGTCGATAATATGAATTCCGTTTTTCTCCATAAAAATGTAAGGCGCCATTTTAGCGTTCCACTTACGTTTTAGGTGACCAAAGTGCACCCCTGCTTCTAATAATTCGTCGAAATTAGTTCTGGACATTTTTTTGTTGTTTAGATTTTTTTGGCAATCGCTCAGTAGTCCTTTTTAGGAGTCTGGGCAATTTATTACTAAACTGCCTGCCAAATAATTGATAAATAATTCGAAAAAATTAACGTTTACTAAATTGAAATTTCTTTCTTGCTTTTGGCCTACCTGGTTTTTTACGTTCAACCTCGCGAGGATCGCGTGTCATAAATCCATTAGTCCTTAAAGTCGATTTGTTTTCGGGATTGTACTCAACCAATGCGCGAGCAATTCCTAAACGAACAGCCTCGGCTTGGCCTGTGATGCCGCCACCGTCAAGGGTAACTTTAACATCAAAACTTTCGGCTACGTTAAGCGTTGTTAATGGCTGCTTTACTACATAGTGAAGCAACTCCGAGCTGAAGTACTCTTTTAAATCCCTACCGTTTATGGTAATGTTCCCCTTACCTTCGCTAAGGTAAACGCGGGCAACAGCCGATTTTCTTCTTCCTAGTCCGTTGTAAACCTGCATAAGTTAACTTATTTAATGTTTTTTAATTCTAGTTGTTTAGGCTTTTGTGCTTCGTGAGGATGTTCAGAACCTTCGTAAACGAATAGGTTTCTAAATAATTCGGAAGCGAGCCTGTTTTTTGGTAACATGCCTTTAACAGCGTGTTCAACTACCCATATAGGTTTGCGTTGAAGCACTTC
Organism: Bacteroidales bacterium; assembly: GCA_020636845.1. Classification (GTDB taxonomy): domain Bacteria; phylum Bacteroidota; class Bacteroidia; order Bacteroidales; family Tenuifilaceae; genus JACJXD01. Next base: position 242,739 of record JACJXD010000002.1, read on the forward strand.
CTTTGGGGTAGTAAGACGTTGACCACCAGGGTTGCCTGTGTGATGAACATACTGCTTGTTAGTTAACTTACGTCCGGTTAAACGAACTTTTTCAGCGTTGATAACAATAACGTTATCGCCGCAATCTACGTGAGGAGTATAGCTGGGTTTGTGTTTACCACGCAAGATCTTTGCTACTTGGCTAGCTAGCCTACCAAGCACCTGATCGGTGGCATCGATCACAACCCACTCCTTGTTAACGGTTGCCTTGTTGGCCGACACCGTTTTAAAACTTAGTGTGTCCACTTTAATCTCCTAACTTTTAAGTTAATACCTACTTTTGTGATCCTTTGTTTTGATAATAATCGGGGCTGCAAAAATACAACTATTTATTTAAATAACAATACTTTTCGATTTTCCATTTTTTGACTTTGTATAAAACGATATGGCAAAAAATACTTCATTTTCTTTTGTTGTATTGCAAATTTGTCCAACTTATTTAAATAGATAATTTTTTTGTTCCAAAAATTAGTGTGCTTCAAAATAACTCTACAAATTTGACGTTTCCTTTTTTAAACAAAGGTCTAATGTTGCTTTCCGAAAAACTACATCGCTATATTTTTATAGGCGCTTTAGCCATTATTCTTGTTTTTCTTCCTTTTTCACGTTTTGTTGTTAGCATTGGCATAATTACATTAACTATAAATTTTTTGGTAAGCGGAGAGTGGCAGGTTAAAGGAAAATTACTAAAGCGGAATAATTATAATTGGTTTATACTGGCTCTTTTTATTCCATTTGTGTATTCTTTACTTCAGTCTTCGAATTTAGGCTTAAGCGTAACCATTATTAAAATATGGTTACCGTTATTACTTATTCCATTTGCAATTACTTTAAGTAAGCCCTTGTCGAAAAATGAACTGAATGTTTTGCTTGGTTTGTTTGTTCTGAGCATAGTCGTATTTACGGGTGTAAGCATGGGCTATTACTTTCATCAAAAGGCAAATGGTCCTTTTGATGCTCGTTCCCTTTCACCTTTTATTTCACATATCAGACTTTCGTTAATGGTAAATATGGCTATTGCCATTATAGTGAATTGGCTTCAAAATACGCATGAATTTAAAGTTTGGATGGTAGTAATGTTGCTTGCAATTTCGATTTGGCTAAGTATTTATCTTTTTATTTTGGGTGCTTTAACCGGCGTTTTTATGTTAGTGGTGTTAGCCTTGTTTGTATTGGTAAAACAACTGTTAAAATTTAATGGTGAGGCAAAATACTATATTGCTGTGACTGGGTTAACGACAATGTTTATATTTTCCTTTTTTATTGTTCGACTAGTAAATCAGTTTTATGCTCGGAATATTGTAAATGAGCAAACTCTTCCGAAAAAGACAGTTAATGGAAATTTGTATAAGCATGATGTTAAAAGTGAAGAGTACGAAAACGGAAACAATGTGTATTTATTCGTTTGCGAGGCAGAGTTAGAAAGAAATTGGAACAAGCGAAGTGATATTAATTTCGATGCAAAGGATAAAAGGGGACAGTCTGTAAAGAAAACATTATTAAGATACCTTGCATCAAAAGGACTTGCAAAAGATTCTGTGGGAATGTGGAAGTTGGATTCTGTTGATATTAGTTTAATTGAAAAGGGGTTGCCAAATGTTCTATATCGGAGTTCTGTTTTTGGTTTCCAAAACAGACTTTACGAGTTTTTATGGGAATTAAGAGCGTACAACGAAAAAGGGCAGGTGGCCAACGGGTCCTTTGTGCAACGTTTGGTGTACGCAAAAGCGGCATGGTATGTAATAAAGCAGAATGTTTTATTTGGAACTGGTTATGGGGACGTCCATGCAACTATGGATAAATATTACAATTCGCTGAATGTTGATTTTCCCGAAAACTTGAGATTTATGCCGCATAATCAGTATCTAACCATTTTTGCTTCAACGGGCGTTGTAGGCTTATTACTCTTTTTGGTAGGCTTCCTTTTTCCTTACTTTAAGCATCATCGTACAAAAAGTTTTTTGTCCACTTTTTTCATGGTAATGATTCTTTTGTCTATGCTTACGGAAGATACGTTGGATACACATATTGGTGTGACATTTACTGCTATTTTTTGGACAATGTGTATTTTTGCAGATACAAATTCCATAACTCTAAATGAACGCCGTTCGACTGACTGAAAATTTTTTTACCCGCGATGTTTTAACCGTAGCACCCGAACTTATTGGGAAAGTATTAGTCAGACAATTTCCGGATGGAAAGGCAATAAAAACCATTATTACCGAGGTTGAAGCCTATAAAGGAATCGACGACTTGGCTTGTCATGCAAGTAAGGGCAAAACCCCGCGCAACGAGGTTATGTTTATGAATGGGGGATTGATTTACGTATATTTAATTTATGGAATGTACTGGATGCTTAACTTTGTTACTGCTACACCCGAAAATCCTCAAGCCGTTTTGATTCGAGGCATACACGATTGTTCTGGTCCTGGTCGATTAACCCGAAAGTTGGAGATAGATAAAAGTTTTTATGGTGAAAACCTGTGTCTTTCGGATAGAATTTGGGTTGAAGATTTTGGTTTGTCTCTTTCTTATAGTAAGTCTGCTCGAATCGGTGTTGACTATGCCGGTCCATTTTGGGCTAAGGTTCCTTGGCGTTTTTTTGCTGAGGAGACAGTCGTTGAAAAAATTGTAAACAGCGTTAATTTTCCAACCATGTTAGGTTAAATGGGTTAATTTTATGACACAGAAATTTTAAATATAGGATTACCATGAAAATTGTTTTTGCCGAGCCAATTGGCGTCTCAAAAGAGTTAAGGGAATCGTTTAATAGTGAAATGCAAAAAATGGGAAACGAAGTAAAGTATTTCGACAACCCAATTTCCTCTCAAAATGAACTAGGCAGCAGAATAGAAGATGCCGAAGTTATTGTGTTGGCAAACTATCCATTGTCGATAGATGCAATAAAAAGGGCTAAAAAGTTGAAGTTTATTTCCGTAGCATTTACGGGTGTCGATCATATTCCTCTCGATTATTGCAGAGAAAACAATATTAAGGTTAGTAATGCTGCTGGTTACAGCACCCGAGCTGTTGCGGAACTGGCAATTTCGTTGGCAATTTCGTTGTTGCGTAACGTATTGCCTCTTGATGTTTCTACCCGAAAAGGGCAAACTCGAAACGGCTTTTTAGGTCGCGAATTATATGGCAAAACATTTGGAATTGTTGGTTTCGGAAATATTGGACAAAAAGTAGCCATGTTAGCCTCTGCGTTTGGGTGTAAGGTTGTGGTTAACACTCGTACCGTGCGAAATGAATTTAACGTAGAGTACATGTCTATTGAAGACCTTTTCAAAGTTTCCGATATAATTTCTCTTCATGTTCCTGCCAACAAGCAAACAGCCGGATTAGTTAACCAAAGGTTAATTTCTTTAATGAAACCTGATTCCATTTTAATAAATACAGCTCGTGGTGCCGTTGTTGATTATAATGCTTTGGCAGCAGCACTTAAAAATGGCTTAATAGCAGCAGCGGCAATTGATGTTTATGAAAAAGAGCCGCCATTAGAGGCTTCTCATCCTATTTTAAGCGCTCCTAATACAATATTATTACCGCATGTTGGCTATGCAACAAAAGAAGCAATTGCCGAGAGAGCAGAGATTGTTGTTACTAACATTAAATCGTGGCTTGAAGGTAAAACTCAAAACGCAGTTATATAGAGCAATATAATAATTGCAAAAATTTTTGTTGAAAAAGTTTGGTGCTATTAATCAAAAAATATACATTTGCACCGCAATTGAAACAGCACTCCTCATTAGCTCAGTTGGTTAGAGCACCTGACTGTTAATCAGGGGGTCCTAGGTTCAAGTCCTAGATGAGGAGCAAACCCCGAGAATATCGGGGTTTTTTATTTTACATTTTTTCAATAAATTTCAAGTTCGTAAATAATTTCTAACATCATAATTTTGACGTATGGCTAAAGTTTTGGGATTGGGAAATGCCCTAGTGGATATAATGACTCGCATAGAAAGCGACAGCCTTTTACAACAGCTAAGCTTGCCAAAAGGGAGTATGCAAATAGTTAATGCCGATTTTATGAAAACGGTGTTGGATAGCACTCATCATTTTCCACAAACTATTGCAGCAGGAGGAAGTGCAGCAAATACCATTCATGGATTGGCAAATTTGGGAGTAGAAACTTCTTTTATTGGCAAAATAGGTAAAGACGCCTATGGAACTGCTTTCGAGTCCGATATGGTTAAAAATGGTATTAAGCCAATAATGCTAAAGGGTGCTTCGGAATCGGGTAGGGCCTTGGCTTTAGTAAGTACGGATTCGGAGAGAACGTTTGCCGTTTATTTGGGTGCAGCCATTGAACTTACAGCAGAAGATATAACGCCGGAGATGTTTGATAATTTTACGCATTTCCATATTGAGGGGTATTTGGTGCAAAATCATAGCCTTATTAAAAGAGCGGTAGAGATTGCTAAGTCAAAAGGATTAGTTATTTCGCTTGACATGGCAAGCTATAATGTAGTAGAGGAAAATAGGGAATTCTTGCGAGAACTAATAACAAATTACGTTAACATAGTTTTTGCAAATGAAGAAGAAGCGAAGTCATTTACGGGGTTAGAACCGGAGGATGCTGTTGAAGAATTTGCTAAAATAGCAGATATTGCCGTCGTAAAAATGGGACACGACGGATCCATAATAAAAAAAGGAGAGGTAAAGGAACGGGTTGGAATAATTGATGTAAACAGTATTGATACAACCGGAGCTGGAGATCTTTACGCTTCTGGATTTTTATATGGTTTGATAAAAGGTTTAAACTTACGTCAATGTGGAAAAATTGGAGCAATCCTATCGGGACATGTAATCGAGGTTTTAGGTCCGAAGATGGATGCTCATCGCTGGTTAAAGGCCAAAGAGTATGTAGATAAAATAGAGAAGGAATTGTAAATAAAAAAGGAACGAAAATTTTCGTTCCTTTTTTATTTTTTCTATTGGGAATTATAATGTTTCAACCATCGAGAGTAAACCAACAGCCATACCCTCTTTTCCATCTTGGAACGTAAAGAATAAGTGATAAGCACCTGTTTTTGTGCAGACCCAATCGATATATGGGTAATCCTTACCAGTGGCAATTATGTGTGTTGTAGCAAGCATACGATTATTATCGAAAAGTTGTAGGACAACTTTTCCCTCGTATTCTTTTGAATTACATACACTAAAACGGTATTTAATATCCTTTTTAAGTAGAATAGGAAAACGTTGAACGGGAGGTGGATCGCCAGCATCCAACTTAATTCTAAAATCTTTTAAATAGGTAGCATCTCCGGCAACCATTCCACAAATCTGCACAAGTTCTTCTTCCGATTGAGCATTTGCCTGCTTTGGCATAAAATTAATTATAAATACTACCGTTGCTAATGCTATTAATATTTTTCTCATGGCTAAGAATTTCCTATAGTTTAATAAGTTTATTCCTTAAGTTTTGGATATTTTTAATTATAGTGTTGTAAGTGTCGTCATCCATTTCTACTATTTGCTTATCCTGCTGTTTAAAGGTAGCAACCCCGTTTTCCATTACCATAATAGGATCCCCCAATTCATAGGTTATTTTTACCTTGTCAAAGGATTCTTTTATTGGCTCAATTTCAGCAATTAGTTGATGCATGGAAGGATCTTTTTCATAAATTTTAAGTAGTGCCAGTAAAAAACCTAAAATAGCCTTTTGTTCTCCCAGCGTTTCACGAATTCTGGGATGATTGCTTTCTTGTGCAACTCTACTGGTTAAGTAAGCTCCTTCAGCCCAAACGCCTGCAACGATAACAGCACTAAGCATATCTCTTTTGGTTTCGCGAAGATATACATCTATCCTATTGAAACTTTGCTGCGATATAAAAACAAGCGAGTCTAAATTTTCGTTATTAGTAGCTAATCTTTTTAATGTACTGAAGTCAAAAAATTGGCCTACTTGAATGTCGTCTGCTAGCCTCTTGATGGTGGAAATATAATCAACAACAAACGAAGTTTTTTCGTACATGTTGAGGTAGCCTAAGTCACAACCGTATATTCCCAATGCCAACGCCTTGTCGAAGCTAGTGTTAAATTTTTCGGCCTGATTTGAACTTACAATGAAATCCTTATTAAAAGGGATTTTTAATCCTTTAATTAAGGCAGCCGTTTCGACGGGTGATGAAATATTCTCCATCATTTGTTCGGTAACATTTTGGCTAACTGGAGGAGGGGTGTCAAACATTAAGGAATCAGGAATTACTAAATCTTCGCTAACATCGCTACCTGAATTGCTACACGATTTACACGATTGCATTATAAACCCGAAGAGAATTAATAAAATTACCAGTATTCCACTTTTGCTTTTCATGTGAACTTTATTGTTTTTTCAGTTAACTAGCCATAAATAAAACATATACTTAATAAAAATACTCATAGTATATGAATTATACTTGGTTTACGTACATAATTTATAGGTAAATATAAGTAAAATTTTATTTTTTAAAAGTAGGAATTTTCAAATTTGAAAGAAACTCAATAAGTTTTTTCAACGATTCATAGTAAAGGGTGATGTAAAGTACCAATGTCATAAACCAAATAACAGCTATGTTAAACCAGAAAGTATCAAAATACATGCCAGCAAAATACTTTCGTGGAGCTAAGAAATGAGAGCGGAAATCGAAAAAATTACGAGGAACAGGATCTCTATAAACGGGATCGTATTGTTGAACAAGTTCATCACCGTACTGTAGTATTTTGTTTTTCTCGAAAAACTTGGTGGCTAAGTCCGATATACTTTCGTTTTGGTACGCTTTCCGTTTTGCTTCGTAAAGTTGTGGATTTTTACTTGTGAGGTAGTTAATGATTCTGTCGCGTTTCTGGTTTTGGGTTTGATATATATCGGTATAATGCCGTTTTAGTGTTTCTAAGTAATCTACATATGCGTAGGCAATCTCTTCGTTAAAATCTTTGGGATTTAACTTTTCAATATAATCGTATTTTATTGAAGGAGAATATACCTGAGTTTCAGAAATCGCAGCTTTTTTGAGAACTGCTAACCTATCAGCCAACTGCTCTTTTACTTTTGGATCATCTTTTTTGGAAAGAAAATCAATAGCGTCGCTTATTCGTTTATCTAGTTCGGGAATGTAATATGTAATTTTGTAGTTAGCATTATTTAGGTTCTTGTCGATTTCGTAAAAGTTCTTTTGAAATTCGTTATCCTTAAATTGGTGAACAACCAGCGCTTCGTAGCCCCATTTGGTAATCATAAATTCGGCGATAACAGGAACCCTGTTAAAACTACCAACAGACCTGTTTAACTTATCGAAGCTGAACATTGCCCCCGATAACACCATCATAGGGATCATTATTAACGGAATAACAATGTATATGGTAACTGCAGAGTTAAATGTTGCGGATATGTTTAATCCTAACATATTTGCAGCAATGGCTGTAGAAAAAAGTACCAACCAGTAGTCGAAATACATGCCGCGAACTTCTAGTATGCCATTGGCGATAAGAATAAACGAGGCTGTTTGAATTGCCGATAGTACAAAAAGTATGGCTATCTTAGAAAAAAGATAACTTGATCGGCTAAGATTAAGAAATGCTTCGCGTTTAAGTATTTTTCTGTCCCTGAATATCTCTTCAGCACTAACGGTAAGTCCAATAAACAGCGCAACTATAAGTGCCATGAATAGGTATATCGGAATATTTTCGTTTTCACGAAAAATGTAAATATTAGAATTTGGATCGGCAATATACCTAATTACATAAGCAAGGATGAAGGCTAAAATAGGCGTCTCAAGAAGGTTAAGAATAATGTATTGTTTATTGCTTATTTTCGAAAGCCAATCTCGTTTAGTATAAATAAAAAATTGCTTTAGTTTGGATGGAATATTAAGCGATCTGGGTGGATCTATGTTAACATCTTGAATTTCTCTTAATTTGATATTTTGGCTGAAATGTTCCTCCCATTTATGGGGTGAAACCTTTCTTGTAGGTGTGTAACGTCCAAATTCATCGACAACCCTTGCTTCAATAATGTTAAAAATTAATTCTGGGTTAACATTGCCACAAACGGGGCACTCCCCAACATCGCTGTTAATTTGCATGTCGAGGCGTTTGAAATACATTACCCCTTCAACCGGATTGCCATAATAAATCATGTATCCACCGGTATCCAAAATAATCATATTATCAAACATCTTGTAGATGTCCGATGAGGGTTGGTGTATAACTACAAAAATCAACTTTCCTTTAAGGGTTAGTTCCCTTAATAGGTCCATTACATTTTCGGAATCGCGAGAGGAAAGTCCGGATGTTGGTTCATCCACAAATAGAATGGACGGCTCGCGGATTAGTTCTAAGGCAATATTTAACCGTTTACGTTGTCCTCCCGAAATCATTTTGTTTAAAGGAGAACCAACTTTTAAATTTTTGTGGTCTAAAAGTCCAAGATTTGACAGCGTTTTATCAACAAGTTGAACTAACTCTTCTTCGGTTTTGTCCTTAAAGCAGAGTTTTGCATTATAGTATAAATTCTGAAATACGGTTAACTCTTCAATAAGCAGATCATCCTGAGGAATAACGCCAATAACGCCTTCCAGTTTTTCTTTTTCTTCGTGGAGGTTATACCCATTAATAATAACCCTACCCTTTGTTGGTTTTTCGATGCCAGCCAAAACATTAAGAAGGGTTGTTTTTCCTGCCCCGCTGGCGCCCATAATTCCGATTAGTTTACCGTGTCCTTCGCTAAACGAAATATTTCGGAGACCAATACCTCCGGTTTTAAAAGTAAAACCTACATCTTCAACTTTGTAGGATATTCGAACGGTTGTGTTGTCTGCTAAAAAATGGGCTACAGCATCGGTATAGTAAATAGGTTTGCCTTTGGGAAGTTTAAGCGAACTTCCGCTTGCAAACAGGTATATTCTTCGATTGCTGATAGGGAGTCCATTCAAATAAATATCTTCGTTTCCGGTATAACGCAGAAAGTATAGATCTTCACTTTTTATCTGAAGTATATAAATATATCCATCAAGGGCTTCGGTAGCAATATGCTTACAGAATTCTCCCGTGAAAGGTTTATCGTGGATGGTAAGAATGCTTGATCTGTCGAGTTCTTCGGGTTCGTTTTTAACCACGAAACTCTCAATATCGGAAATTTCTTCTTTGGTAAGTTTGAATACTTCGGCCACCGTATTAATAATGGCCATTCGTTGTTCGGTAAACTTACGGTCTGCGTTAATTAACTCGTATAAACGAACGAGAACAACGATTTTTTGCTTTTGAGTAAGGGTTTTGTTGATTTTTTTACAAATACCCAAAATTCTAACAGAGTCCTTTACCGAAGTAAGTTTGCGTGTTTTTTTTTCTTCGTCGTTGGAGTTCTCCGTCTTTTCTTCTAGCAATCCGGCATGCTCGTCAAAAAGCCTTATATACTCTTTAACCGCTTCGTCGTTGATTTGCTGAGTGAGGAAGTTTATAACATAATCCCGTTCTTTGAGTTCAACACCTTCATCTTGCTTTGCAATTATGGCAAATAATTGCATTAACGCTTTCAGAATCTCCTCACTCATCCTTCAAACAATTTATGAATATAAAAAATAGAAGTTTTTAGCTGAGAGTGTATCCAACCTGTTCAAAAGGAACGTCAACAATATCAGCATATTCTTCGCCAGCCTCTTGCATATCTTCGTCATCTTCTGGATAATACCAACGAACAAGCACATCGTTGCCGGCTTCGGTCATTTGTTCTAACTTCATTAATATATCAAGAAGAAGTTTGGAACTGGCAGTATTAAAATAAACAAGTTTGAATGTAAAGATAGTTTTAGCATTGGGAGACGAGGAGTATTCATCGAGCCAAGTTAAAACGGGATCGTAAAAAGCGGTTACATCCTCAGGAAGAGATCTGCCCGAAATTTCAAAGATGTCGTTTTGCGCATCTAAAATAACCGTCGGGGTGTCATCGGTTCCCATTATTTTGATTGTTTCCATAGAAATTAATTTACTCGGTTCGTGGAATTGTTGATGTTAATACAAAAAAGCTAGTATCCTCGTCGATGGGAAGGAAATGGTACTCTAACTTTCGCCCTGTTTTGCGGGCAATGTCGATGAAACCTAGACCTGCTCCACCTTTCTCGGATAAGCGCCCTTCGCGCATTTGCGTTTTGTATAATTGCTTAAGACCTTCCTTATCGAGGGTATTAATATGGTCTAGTATTTTTGATAGTTCTTCTATTTTGGCGTTTTCGATAACGTTACCTGTTGTAACGTGATATTCTTCGTCGCCTTTACTAACCATAAATATGCCTCTTCCGGCGAACAAAAAATCGTCGGAACCAAAACTGTCAGCGTGTTTGCTTATGTTTTGAAGGCATTCAACCATTACATGGAATACCTTTTTTTGGACAGAATTAGATTCCTCCTCCTTAGCCATGTTCGATTCGGTAAGGGAAGTAAATGCCTTTGTGATTTGGTGGGTTATTTCACCCTCATAAACAAGAGTTATTTCGTGAGCCTTCATCGACTTATAAAAGTCGTAAACAAACTCTAAAAACCCTTTTACATTTTTCTTATCCATAGCTCGTAAAATTATATAATTTACGAATAAAAACCAATTTCTAAAATTCGATGCCGATTAATAATATGTCGTCAACCTGTTTAAGATCGCCTTTAAATTTTTCTAAATCTTCTGCAAAAATCCCGCCTAAATCGTTAATGTTGGTTTGCTGGTTATTAAGAATAATTTCCCGTACCCTGTTTGGACTAAATTTACGCTTGTCGTCGCCTCCAACCTGATCTACAATTCCATCGGAAAAGAAGAAGATTCTATCGCCAGGCTTAATGTCAATTTCATAGTTTACAAAGTCGTCTTCAGGTTTTTTAGGATGAGGAATACCTCCAATAGCTTTTCGGTTCCCTTTGTATTCCAACAGTTCGCCTTTCCTTAGTAAAAACAATGGACGGTGGGCTCCCGCATACTGTAATTTTCTTTTTTTCGAATGAATCTTGCAAAAAGCTATGTCCATTCCGTCTCTTGCGTCGGCATCGGGTCTGTCCTGCTTAAGGGTTTTCCGAACGCCATAGTGCAGTTTATCCAGTATCTGACCGGCGGTGTACGAAGAATCGTGGTCAACTACGTTGTTAAGGGTGAAGTAGCCAATAAAGGAAAGCAGCGCACCCGGAACCCCGTGTCCCGTACAGTCAACAGCAGCAATGTAAATATAGTCGTCTTTAACAAAGAACCAAGGAAAATCGCCGCTGACAACATCGCGAGGATGATAGTAAATGAAAGACTTGGGTAAGTATTGTCGTATTATACGGTTGCTGGGTAAAATGGATGTTTGAATACGTTGTGCATAGTTTATGCTTTCGGTAATCTTTCTGTTTTTATCCTGAATTTCAAGTTGACTCCTTTTTGCCTCAGTAACATCGTGCGATACAAACAGAATTGTTTCCAGTTCATTTTCGTTAAACTCAGGAATGGCTACAATATGCATAAATACCTCTTCGCCAAAGTGAGCCTGAAATGAAATGTCTTCCTCTATGTTTTCGCGATTTACCTTTATGCTTTTAATGGAGTTCTTAATAAAGTTGGCAAGAGGCTCGCACGATTCTATTGCCGATACTGTTTGATTTATAAGGTTGTTTGGCGAAATGTTTAAATAATTTTCTACTGCGGGATTTACATAAAAGAACTGTCCCATGGTGTTTAAACGCATGATAATATCGGGAGAGTTTTCGGATAACGATTGCATTTTGCTTCGCATTCGTTCTTCCTTTTCAGCGCGTTTTCGTTCGGTTATGTCGCGAGAGTTTATAATGATACCTCCAATTGCAGGGTCGTCCAGCAAGTTTCGACCCGTTACCTCCATGAAAATCTTTTCTCCGTTCTTTTTCATGAAAGTATATTGGATAGTAATAGCAATACGAGGATTTTCCAGTAGTTGCTCGAACATCCCGTTAAATTCGGTTTCTCCTTTTCTGGTTAATCGGTCGAAATCCTTACCGCCCATCATTTCCTGAGGCGTATATCCTAGAATTTTAGTAACCGAGGGGCTTATAAAAGTTAATACTTTTTCGTTGTTGTATATCGATATAATTTCCGAAGCATTTTCCAGTAAGGAGTGAAGCCGTTTTTGAGCATTTTCTACTTCCTTAATTTTCGATTCTAACTGAGCATTAGATTTTTCCAACTCTTCGTGAGTTGCACGCATTTCTTCTGCATTTTGCCTTAACTCTTCTTCGTTTTCGCGAAGTTCCTGAGTCATTTGTTGGGCTTCTTGCAGCAGCGTCTCGGTTTTTTGATTTATTCGAAGGTTAAAGATTGTCCGGGCAATAATTTCGCCAACTTCTTTAAGAAATTGAATGGTTAATTCGGATATTTCGTTTTCGATGGAGGCGAATTCTAAAACACCTTGTAACTTTTCGTCGGTAATTAGGGGTATTAAAAGTAAACTTTTTGGTTTTTTGTCGCCTAAAATACCTGAAGATATCGATACGTATTTATCAGGAATTTCGGTTCGATAAATATAATCCTTTTCGTAGGCGCATTCACCAATTAATCCTTGTCCAATTTTAAACTCTTGCCTTACATACTTTTTTCTGTTGTAGGCATAGGTGGCCATGTTTATCAGTGTTCCCTTTTCTTCGTCGTGAAGATATATGGCTCCTTGAATTATGTCGATATACTTAATTAGGTTTACCAGAACTTCGTACGAAAGTTCGTCTATGTTGTTGTGTAATCGAAGAATGTACGAAATTTCGTCTTTGCCTTTGGCAATCCAACTGCGTTCCCACTCCTTTTTCTGGTTTGCAAGCAGGTTGTCGCGCATAACCAGTAACGATTTTCCAAGAACATCATCGTCTCCGCCAACTTCAAAAGGTGCTTTATAGTCGCCTTCTCCAATTTTCTGGGCAAATTGAGCATTTTTGTTGATATCCTCGTCGCGTTGCTTAATTTCTTTTTCAAGAAGGATAACCTTTCGAAGGTTTCGTGTAGATTGTCTCCATGTAATGTAGGCAAAAATGAAGGGTATGAGGTCAGTTATAAAAAGAATACGATTTGCAGCGTGAAGTTGAGCTATTCCGTGAAAGCTGAAGGGTATTCCTTTTGCATGAAATTCAATAAACCAAGCAATAAATGAGAGAAGCAAACCAAGTATAATTGCCAGTATAATTCTGGGTTTGATTGTGCCCTTGCTGTCTGTTGCTGATATAAAACTAAATGATGTCATGCCAATTTTTTTCAGTTATTGCTATTAGCAGTAATTACATCTCCAAGTTTACGCCCTAAACGGGAAAAAAGTTCTTCGTTTTGCTTGTTAAAGGGTTTAAATGCTGCTAGTTCTACTATGCCTACTGTTTCTTCGCTCTTGTCGATAATTGGGAAAATAAGTAAATGATTTGGTGATGCCTTTCCTAACCCGGAAAGAATGGTAATGTAGTTGTCGGGAATTTTATCGACATTGAGTACTTGTTTGTTTTTTGCTACTTGACCGGAAAGCGTTTCCCCTTCAGTATAGGTTGGGGGTGTTGTTTCGGAATAAAAAGCATATCCCGAAGTGTAGGAAAAAATACCTTCGGAATTTTTCTGATACAATAGTCCTTGTACAATTTCTACTTCTTGGGCAATGTTAGCAAGAAATTCTTCTCCATACTTTTCCATGTCCGAAGTAGATGTTTTTGGTAGTATCTTTTCTATTTTAACTTCAAAATCAACTTTTTCTTTAGTTTTAACAGTTTCCTTTTTATCCTCTTTTTTAAGCATAACGCTCTCCAACGATGATTTTAATGATTGAATCTCACCCTTAAGTTGATTTATTACATTGTTTTGAGAAACGAGCATGAAGTAAAATCCAATGCCAGTCAAGGCCATTAACACTATCCAAATAAACGATAAGAAAGTAAAGGATTTACTGCTTGATAAAATAAGATTATAAACCTGTCCGGCCGATAGCAGGAAACTTATGACTAGTATAGCCAAAAGAAGTATCGAAATTTGTTTAGAACCGTTGCGTTTACTGCTGCTCATTTTATGGCTTTATTTTTTGCAGAAATTTAATAATTTCATTGGTATTATACACAAAATCTACCGGAGTAAGTTTTAAAGCGGCTTCGGTCATCGTTCTAACTTGGCATTCCTCCGGGTCTTGAACAATAGTCAACCCTCCTAAATCTTTCACCTTTTTTAATCCGTAAGCACCGTCGCGGTTTGCTCCCGAAAGTATTATGCCAATTAATTTTTCGCGATATACTTGTGCTGCAGTTGTAAAGGATAAATCGATACTTGGACGGGAATGGTTAACAGGGTCTTCGGTAGATAAAGCTATTTTGTTTCCTAATTCGATATACATGTGATAGTTTGCCGGAGCAAGATATGCTTTTCCTGGGCGTATTTGCTCTTTGTCGTTAGGTTCAATAACAGGAATTGATGATTTAATTGATAATGCTTCCACGAAACCGCTACGCACGTGTTTTAACCGGTGCAGGCAGAGAAGAACAGGTAGGGGAAATGTTGGGGGTAATGAGTGTAGAATTCTGGTGATAACCTGAAAACTGCCGGCCGAACCTCCTATGATTACTGCTTTAAACATCTTGTTAAACGGTTTTACGCTTGTAAAGCTTTTCGTTATCGTTAAATACTGTAAATTTATTGTTTGCGTTTGTATTTTCCAAAGTTTCTTTAACGCCAAGGGCTAAAAAACCACCAGCTACTGAGACTTCTGACAATTTGCTAAACATTTTTTCCTGAAGTAGTTGGTTGTAGTATATGGCTTGATTTCGGAAAAGAATCAACTTTACAGCCCCTGGTTCATTATCGATTAGCGGGGTTTGTTTGAGGAACGTTACGTTTTCCACCAACGAAGAATCGAATGTGTAAATATTTCCATCCACGGTATAGTATTGAGAATACTTATTGGTGCCGTTTAAACGTTGGTAGTTGGCTTCGTTTACTTCGATATCCTTTGGATCTAAACGTCCGCTCTTAATTTTGTTGATTGTTTTTTCCGATAGTACGTTGCAATAAATTTGAACATTATTTAGAATATTCATCTCTTTTAGGATAATGGCAAGGGAGTAAAGTTCTTCGCCGGAATCGAAAGCAGCTAACCAAATTCTTGGTTTAGAACTTGCTCCGCGAGAAACTTCCGGAAGTACTTCATCACGAATTAACCTCCAAAATGAGGGATCACGAAACATTTCTGTTGTTTCTGGGGTTACTTCGTATAAAAATTGATCAATAAATTCTGGATTGTTTTTTAGCCTCATTATTAGTCCTTCTGCATCGCGAAGCCCATTATTCAATATTACCTGCTCCAACCTTCGTTTAAACGAGGTAAGGGCATAGTCGCGAAAATCGTAACCAAAATCGTCTAGCAGCGTTTTGATTACTGTACGTGTGTCAACTATTCCTATTTCGTAACGTATCATTATTTATAAATCATTTCAATTTCTTTTTGAGCAATTCAATCTCCTCATTAAGTTCTTGTTCCCGTACTTTGTTGGCCGTGATGTCGTATCCTATGTTGATAATTTTATAAAGATTTCCATCTTCGTCCATTACCGGTGTGAAATTTTCCAATATCCAAACTGTTTTTCCGTTAACTTTTAACGAAAACTCTCGATGTTGAATGTTCCCTTGTTGTATGTTATTCCATAACCGTTTAAACTCTTCGGGGCGATGTTTGGCGGTATAGTCTATTTCGTGTAGATATTTTCCTTCAATGTCCTCTTTTTTATCGCCCAGTGTATTTACGTTCATGTTGTTGATGTACGAAATCATGCCATTAGGTTCAATAATCGAAACGAGGCAATTTTGGTCAAGTGCACTTAGTAAAGTTTGAATTTCTTTTTGCTTTGTAGCCGAAATTTCTTGTTCTATCCTAAGTTTCTTCAAATTCTTTTCGATTTCCTTGGCTTGTTGCTGGGTCATTATTTCGAGTTTCTTTTCCTCGGTTATATCTTGCCCTATTAACAAAACCTTTTCAACATATCCCATGGCGTCTAAACCCGGGGATATTGTTGCCATTATGTAAATGTCCAAATCGTTTTTGCCTTTTAGCCGGAATGTTTCGGTAAACGACTGGTTACCTAAAACACTTTTCCAAACAGAATTGAAATGTTCCTGTTGCTCTTCTGCAACCAAGTCGTAAAGTTTTTTATCCTCCAGTTCCGTTTTCGAATATCCCGTTAATTCCTGAAAGTTACTGTTTGCGTTTACTATGTATCCCTCTTGGTTAAAGGTAATGGAAAGTAACGATTGGTTTATGGTGTTGGTTATAATTTCGAGTTCGTTGTTTTTACGCTCCATTTCTTCTTGGGTGGCTTGCATCTCTTCCATATTTTGTCTCATTTCCTCTTCCTGTGCAGCCATTTCTTCACGCTGTTGTTGCGATTGTTCCAGCAACATGCGGGTACGAATATTATTTTTTACCGAATGTAACGTTGATGCAATGCTCTCTCCAATTTTTTCTACAAACTCAATTTCGTGCTGTTTAAATTCTTGAAAAGAGGCAATTTCCAGTACACCAAAAATATCCTCTTCAAGTTTAAGCGGAGCTATTAGAAGCGATGTTGGCGTTGCCTCTCCTAGCCCTGAAGTTATGGATATGTAATTAGCCGGAATTTCTTTAAGGTAAATGGTTTGCTTTTCCTGAGCACAGGTTCCGACTAATCCTTCGCCAAGTTGAATGACTTTCTCAACAAACTTTTTCCTGTTGTAAGCAAAAGAGGATAACAGTTCAAGGTATTTCCCTTCGTCGTTTTCGTTGTAAACAAAAATACCTCCTTGGTTGGCGTTTAGGTAATTTACAAGGGATTGTATAATGTTGTCGGCAAGCAGGCTCAGGTCGTTGTTGTTTTGCCTTAGTATTTCGCCAAATTGAGCTAATCCCTCGTTAAACCATTTTCTTATGTCATCTTCCTCTTTTCTTTTTGCTTCTTCTTCTTTAGCCTTTTTAAGGTTTTCCTGCATTTCAAGGAGCGCATTGCCTATTTCGTCGTTGTTGCTTAGTAGGGAATACTCTGTGTTTAGTTGGTTATTTCCAATTTGACGGGCAAATGCAGATGTTCCTTTCAGTCCGGTTATTAGTTGGTTTAAATTTTTTGTCATTAATCCAATTTCGTCCTTTCTGCTCGATTGGAGTGTAGTAGGAATTTCGCCGTTTGCCAGTGCTTTTAATTTCCCGTTTACTTGATTTACTCCACCTACAATAGGTTTTATGAATTTGTTTACGGCAAAAGCAGCAATAATTGAAGCAATGATTATAAATATTATAATTATGAATTCGCTGTTTCCTAGTTGTTTTAAAACTTCGGACTTATTATAACTTATTCCGATAAAAGCGTTGTAAGGCTTATAGTATTTGAAGCAAATGGTTTGGTGTTGTTTCTTATTGTTTTCGAACTCCTCGTAATTTAAACTTCCTGTTTTGTCAGGAAATTCCTTCATTTTTGAAATGATTTCGGAGGGAACTCGTTGTCCATTTTTTATAGCATGTAAAAGATACTCACCGTTTGCCGATAGTATAAACGGGAAATCGGTTTCGTAAAATGCGGGGTATTGAAAGTATGGCCTTAGCTCAAAAATATCATCGGCAGTAAGTCCTTTCCCGGTTTGGTTTTCAACAATGTTGGCAATTTGAATGAGTTTGTCAATATATACTAGACTTTGATGGTTGGCATTACGAACTGCACGCGCTTGCGAGATGTAGTTTAAAGTAATCCCTGTTATTGCAAATAGCAAGAACATTAGCGGGATAATGATTATTTGTATTTGTTTCGAAAGTTTCATTGTGCGTTTCTAATTAACCTTATATGTTACTTTTTTACATATGCTTGTCCTAAGCGTTCAAATTTATTTGCCCAGGGGCCTAATATAGTTTCGTGCATGCCTAATAATAGCAATCCTTTGGGATAAAGATTTGAATGAAAAAGTTCGAAAACCTTGTTTTGTAACGAATAGTTAAAGTAAATTATCACATTTCGACAAAGAATCAAATCGAATTTGGCGAAAAAAATATTGCCGTCGGTAACCAAGTCATGCTTTCTGAATATAGGTTTTTCGGTAAGGAACTTTTTCATTGTAATGGTATCCTTAACTTTATCTATATCGAAATATTTCTCGTATGGAACATCGATGTATTCCTCAAAGTTAAGCGGGTTTTGCTTAATTACCTTGTCGAAGTTGTCGAGGTAGCTAAGGTTAAACCTGTACTTGTAAATACCCTGTTTAGCTGCATCGAGCACGTCAACGTTAAGATCGGTGGCAAAAAGTTTTGCTTTATCCAGCATTTCCATTTCATTCAGCAAAATCATCATGGAGTAAACTTCTTGTCCGGTAGAGCATCCGGCGTGCCAAATATTGATGGTTTTATTATTCTTAAAACGGGGGAGTATGCGCGAGCGCAATAAGTGCCAAACCGGAGGGTCGCGGAAAAGTTCTGTAGTATTAACGGTGATTTCCTTTACAACTTTTTCAACAAAAGCCTTATCGAGCCTCATGTTTGTTATTAGCGATGTAAGGTCGAGGTTGTAATCTTCCAATATTTTTTGCAGGCGTCGTTTTAATGACTTATCGGAATATTCCGAAAAATCGTATTTCGATACATTTTTGAGTGTGTTAATAAAATATATTAAATCCTGATCGCTAACCTGCATGTCTCCGAAAAATATTGATAACGTGGTCTAAATCATTTCAATTATTATTCTTTTAGAACCCTGCTAAAGGTAAGAATTGTTTAATAATTGACAAAAAATGGTTTTCTGAAAGATAGGGTTTTATTGAATCTCTGGCAAAAATAATTTTATATGGTTAATTAAGGTTTGACTAATGGCGCTATTTAGTTTGTGGGAGTTGATTAGCATATGATTAATCTGGTTTTAAACGAAACGAAAGGCTAACCGGATTATGATCGGAGTTGCGAAACTGCAAGTTTGTGGTTTTTACTTTTTGTAAACTTACATTTGGCGATAGAAGAAAAAAGTCGAGAATCCCCGTATAGTTATCTCCGACCGTATAGGGTTTGTTTAAATACCTGTTTGTTGGCTCGGTTGGGTCGAAAGCCCATGTCCAATTATTTGGCATAAATTTAGAGTCGATGTTTGTTAAAATGAAAAAAGGTTCTTTATAGTTATTTCCAAAAGTTTCGAGCGGAAAATCTGGAGGCGATTGATTCCAGTCACCACCTACAATAACGTAGTTTCCATTTACATATTCTTCGAGTATAAATGCCTTAAGGTAATTAATTTCCTGTGTTTTAAGGGAGCCATTGTCGAAGGCGGAGTTGTGCGTGTTTACAACTACAAGTTTCTTTCCGTTGCTTGTTGGGTAGTAATTGGCTACCATACAACGTCTAAGGTTAAATAGACGGTTTGGCCACGAAAACTTTCCGGGATACCCGTGGCGTTGTGATAGTTCGGGAGTAAACCTAGTGAACGTTATGATACCGGAGATAACCTTACCCATAGGTTCCATGGGTGGAATGGGAACAAAGTTTACGTTATAGTTTAATCCAAGTACATTTTGAATCTTGATAGTGTCGGCTATAGCCGAAATTTCATTTATGTGATATGTCCTTTTTGAATCGGCGTCAACTTCTTGTAAAAGAATAAAGTTGGTTTGTTTGTTTTGTGCAATAAATTGCTTTATACCCTTAAGGTTTTCTAGGGTTCGTCCTTTAGTATCTCTTACTTTTTTGCCGTTATCGTAAAAAAAATCCATGTTGTCTCCAAGTCCTGCATACCCAATGTTCCATGTAAGTGCAGTTAAGCAAGAATCTACAGGAATAGTGTCAGGCGAATTAGATTCCCGTAGGACTAGTTTTTGTTCAGGATTATAGTAGGTGATTTGGGCGTAAACAATGAAAATTATAAATATGGAAAAAAGGGAGAGAATGGCAATTCCTATAAAGCGAAAAATTTTTTTTGCCATGGCGTTTGGTGTTTTATTAGTTTGTGTAAAATTATGAAAAAATGATGCTCAAAGGACTTTGGCACGTAACATTTTAATATCTATCTTTGGAAAGTTTTAAGCAATCAGTATGCTTTTCTTGAGTAGAGACAAGTTTTATTGAAAAATGATGAAATACAATTAAAAATGAAAGTTGGTGTTGTAATTTTTCCAGGGTCAAATTGCGATCAGGATACTGTATATGTTCTTAACGAATTGTTAGGGCAGGAGGTTGTTTCACTTTGGCACAAGGAATCCGATTTCGATGGAAATATCGATATGATTATTTTGCCCGGAGGTTTTTCGTATGGCGATTATTTAAGATCCGGAGCCTTGGCTAAATTTTCACCAATAATGAATAGGGTTGTAGAGTTTGCCAATAATGGCGGATACGTTTTTGGAATATGCAACGGATTTCAAATACTTTGCGAATCGGGATTGCTGCCGGGGGCTCTGCTTCATAACACCAACCAAAAGTTTATTTGCAAAAACATATATCTTACTCCCGATAGTAAGATGGCTCCGCCAACTCGGTTCCTTCCTCGCGATCGTAGCCTGAAAATTCCAATTGCACATGGAGAGGGTCGTTACTTTGCCGATAAAGAAACCCTTGCACAAATGCGCATAAATGGGCAAATACTGTTTAGGTATTGCGATGAAAAAGGCGTTGTTTCGGAGGCTGCAAATCCTAATGGATCGGTAGAGAACATTGCCGGTATTTGCAACGAGCGCATGAACGTTTTTGGCATGATGCCCCATCCCGAAAGGGCCTCAGACGATGAGTTGGGAAATACTGATGGTCGGTTGATTTTCGAATCAATTTTTAAGTATATTCAGGAAAACGGATAGCGGGAGTAGGTACTAATCTCCAAAAAATCTCATATTCTTACTAAATTAGCAAGAACTCAATGTAAGCGATTCTTCGCAGGATTGGTCGGTTCCTGTGAGTTTGTGTTGTTCTATACTTTGACAATTTAGAAAATATATACTATGCCGAATTGTTAAACAGATTGCTTTTTGGTGATAAAGTGTTTTTTTACCCATCGGGGGAATAGTAATGCTCCTACAATTAGGTACGGATAGTAACTGATTAATCGCCAAAGCAGGGCCATTCCTACAGCCACAGAGCCTACAAGTGCTGCATTTACCGGAATGAATTCCGATAAATATCGAGTAAATACAAACTCTGCAAAACCGCTTCCTCCGGGAGTCGGACTAACGAGCATCATGATCCACATAACCAGTTGGCGGGCGTATATTAATAGATGCTTACTTACTGGGAAAAAGGCGATAAGCAGTGCGTTTACAACCAAAAACCGAGAAGTCCACGAAAGGAAGCTATAGCCAATAGTTTTAAGCCAGAACGAAAAGGGTTTGTTTCTGAAATGTTTTGAGCTGGAAATTATATCGCTTCCGGCCCTGTTTGCCCCATGTTTCCACCGACGAAGTAATGGTAGTTTGAAAATCAACAGGATAAGCCATTTTAATCCGCGAGGGTTTACAAACAGCCCATACGAAAGGGTTAGCACCCATGCCAGTTTCAAGGAAAATCCTATAACGCTAAACCAAATAAGTTCGTTTGTTCCTATGCCCGAAGCCGAAGTTCCAATGTCGAACAGGTTGGTCGTCCCAGCTATTAGGACAACTAATGGAAACATTACTATAAAGTAAAGTTCATCCAAAAACGAGGTAATCATTACCACTGCCGAACTGTGACCAACGGTAAGCCCTTCCTTGTTGACATATACTACGGCAACGCTTGTTCCGCCAACCGCCGAAGGCGTTATTGCCGATGTAAATTCCCACAGCATGATTACTTTTAACGATTTCCAGAAGCGGAATTTTCCATCGGTAAGGGTCATTAGCCGTAGTGTATAGCCAATGTCTCGGCCTACCATAAATAGGGCTGCAATAAATATCCAAAAAATTGCATGATAGCTAAAATGAAAAAGGGTAAATGCCTCAGGGTTAAATTCGCGGCTAAACATGTAGAAGATAACGCCAAGTCCTACTACGACGGGAATTGCTGCAGTGCTGGTTTTTATTCGCAGTGCTGGATTTTCCGGTATATGTTTAACTTTATGCATATAGTTCTCTTAAAAACAAAAATAGGGTTATTTAGTTTGATGTAAGATGTTCGAAGGACAAAAACTTTTTTGTAAAAAATAAATCGGCTTAAATTTGCTTTTTACTTTTTATTTTTAGATAATAAAGCGTTTGTTTTACCACTTTTTAACTATGCAATTTCAATTCTAACTTTAAAATGTAATAATTTCGAAAGAAAATTAAACCCATGTAGTAGTTTTATGTCTTAATAAAAAAGAATTTAGAATTCATCAGTAGAAATTATAATTCCCTTAATTTATTATGAAGTTAAAAGCAAAATTTACTTTCCTGTTGGCTTTTATTATGTTGCCATTTACCGCACGCCTACAGGAACCATGGACTCTTGAAAAGTGTATTCAGTATGCAATAGATAATAATCTTCAGGTAAAGCAATATGAATTAGATGTAAAATCGAATGAGGCTTCGTTGCTTGGTGCCAAGTTTGATGTTGCTCCTAATCTTAGTGCAAATGCAAATCATGCGTATAACTATGGGCGTGTAACAAATTATAATACTAATGCAAAGGAAAAAAGCAATTTAATGTCAACAAGTTTTTCTTTTAGCAGCAATATGCCCTTGTTTAATGGTTTTCAGGTGATAAACACAGTCAAAAAGAAACAATTTGATCTTAAAGCAAGTGTAATGGATGTAGAAGCGATAAAGAATAATATTACACTTACTGTTGTTGCCGATTACCTTCAAATTCTTTTTCAACAAGAATTAGTTGAGAATGCTTTAAGACAATTAAAACAGTCGCAACTTCAGGTTGAACGTACAAAATTGTTAGTAGATGCAGGCAGTCTGCCCGAAGGAAATTTGTATGAAGTGGAAGCTTTGGAAGCATCAGATGAGTTAACTTTAGTTGATGCACAAAACCTTTTAGCAATGTACACCCTTAATCTTACCCAATTATTAGAAATAAAAAGTCCGGAAGGCTTTTCGATAGTTAAACCAGAAATTTCGGATTCGTTGAAACTAGATATTCCTGGAGAACCTCAGAATATTTACGGTTTTGCAGTTGAAAGTAAACCTCAAATTTTAGCAGCACAATATCGTGTTAGCAGTTCCGAATTAGATTTGAAGATTGCAAAAGGAGAATATTTCCCTCAGTTAACACTTTTTGGTAGCTATGGAACCGGAGTACAAAAGTATCTTAAGTCGTCAGATGTTTATACTAGTACCGATCCCTTTTTTACTCAGATAAAAAATAATGCAGAGATGTCATTTGGTTTGAGTTTAAGTATTCCAATTTTTAACCGCTGGTCAGCACATACAGCGGTAACTCAAGCTAAAATTTCACTGGAAAATGCTAAACTATCACTCGAAACGCAAAAAAATAATCTTTATAAGGATATTCAACAGGCTTATGTTGATGCTTTGGCTGCTCAAAAGAAACAGTCTGCCAGTATTAAAAGCCAGCAATCGGCTAGAGAATCGTTTCGATATACCGAAAATAAATTCAATTTAGGATTGCTTACGGCATTAGATTATACAACATCGAGAAATAACTTGGCAAAGGCCGATACTGATTTGTTGCAGGCTAAGTACGAGTTCGTTTTTAAGGTAAAGATTTTAGATTTTTATCTGGGTAATCCAATCAAATTATAACTTAAACTTAAATCTCATAAAATTGTCCCGATATGAAGAAAGGAATCCTTAAATACTTGGTTGGTGCATTAGTGCTGATAATAATTTTTGTTGTTATAGGTAAGAAAAAAGGGTGGATTGGAAAGCCCGATACAACTGCGGTGTATGTTGAGAAGCCGCAAAGACGTACTATTACCGAGTTTATAACGGCCAATGGAAAAATTCAACCGGAAGTGGAAATAAAAATAAGTTCAGAAGTTTCGGGTGAAATTATAGAATTACCTGTAAAGGAAGGCAACTGGGTTGAAAAGGGAACTCTCTTGGCAAAAATTAAGCCCGATACATATATTTCGCTTCGCGATAGAGCCATTGCTTCTGCAAAATCGGCCAATGCAAGGTTGTTACAGGCCAAAGCACAGTTGGCTCAAAGCGAGTTGGCATTCAATCGGAATAAGCAACTTTTTGATCAAAAGGCAATCTCCGAATCGGATTTCGAGACGGCTAAAACCAATTATGATGTGGCAAAGGCTGAACTAAAAGCGGCAGAGTTCGACGAGGAAAGCGCAGAAGCATCGGTTAAAGAGGCCGAAGAAAACCTGCGGAAAACGTCCATATTCTCTCCAATTTCTGGAACTGTGTCTAAACTTAACGTCGAATTGGGTGAGCGAGTATTGGGAACTATTCAAATGGCAGGAACCGAGTTAATGCGTATAGCAAATTTGAACAGGATGGAGGCTCGGGTTGACGTGAACGAAAATGATATTGTGAAGGTGAAAAGCGGGGATACTGCGCTTATCGAGGTTGATGCTTACTTGGGTAGAAAGTTTAAGGGCGTTGTTACGCAAATTGCCAATACGGCAAATGTTGAAGGAACTTCCACCGATCAGGTTACAAACTTCGAGGTTAGAATATTCTTGCTGGAAAAATCGTATAAGGATTTGGTTACAAATTCAAAAACAAGCCCATTCCGTCCGGGAATGTCAACAACTGTTGATATTCTGACCATGACTAAAGATAGTGTTCTTTGTGTACCAATTTTAGCAGTAACTTCGAGGAATGACACTACCGGTACGAAACCTAAAGGTGGTTTCGAAAAGGTTGATGATAACCCTAAAGCTGTAAGCGATAAAGAAACGGAGGTTAAAGAGGATTTGTCGAAGCCTAAGGAAATAGTGTTTATCGTCAGTGGCGATACGGCTCGTATTGTTGAGGTTACTACTGGTATTCAGGATAATCAGTATATCGAAATTCTGAAAGGAATAAAAGGCGACGAAGATGTTGTTACTGCTCCTTATAGTGCAATTTCACGCAAGTTGAAAAATAATTCGCTGGTTAACAAGGTTAAGGATAAGGGAATGCTGTTTAAAAATGAGTAAGAGGAAAGTTTATGCCAACAATACTTTGTATTGAAACCGGTTCGAATGTTTGTTCGGTTGCTTTAGGAAACAAGCAAGGAATTTTAGGAGTAAAGGAGGTTTGCGATGAAAAAGCGCATTCCTCTTTACTTAACGTTTTAATAAACGATTTGTGTAACGAGAAAAAAGTTACACTTCCCGAAATCGATGCGGTTGCAGTGAGCAAAGGCCCAGGATCATATACTGGGCTGCGTATCGGTGTTTCCATGGCAAAGGGAATTTGTTATGCAATAAGTAAACCGCTAATTGCTGTTGGCAGTTTAGAGAGTATGGTTTATGGAATAGACGATTATATCAACGTAAATCAATTTGGAAGGGAAGAGGTTTTTCTTTGCCCTATGATTGATGCCCGAAGAATGGAAGTTTATACCGCTTTGTTCAATTTTCAAAAACATCCTTTAACCGAAGTAAAAGCGTTGGTAGTTGATGGTAGTACGTTTGAAAGTAGGCTAAAAAGTAAAAAAGTTGTATTTTTCGGCAATGGAGCGGCTAAGTGTCGTGAGGTAATATCTAATACAAATGCAATGTTTGTAGATGATTTTAGTCCGTCGGCACGTTTCATGTTGCCTCTTGCAATGTTAGCATATGAGGAAAAAGACTTTAAAGATGTTGCTTATTTCGAACCCTTTTATCTTAAGAACTTTGTCGCAGTTAAAGGAAAAAATAAAGTATTGCCAAGTCAAAAGTAATCGGGCGTTTTTGCTCCTTTTCGTTTCTTTTATTTTCTGTAGCAGTGCTTTAAGAGCACAGCAGGTTGCCTTTAAAGCGGGCGAGAAGTTGAAGTACGAAATATATTACGGTTTTATTAGTGGTGGAGAAGCCGTGTTGCAAGTGGATTCTCAGACTTATAAGGGAAAAACTGCTCTGCACCTTTACCTAAATGGGAAAACCGTAGGAATTGCCAATGCACTTTACAATGTTGATGACATTTACGAAAGTTTTATTGACCCTGAAACAGGTTGGCCGTTATTTTCAATTAGGAACATTCATGAGAATAAGTATCGACATTATAGCACACAGGATTGGGACCATTGGAGTAGGAAGGATTCTTCCATTGTTGTAAGTTCCAAAACAGGAAAAATTGTTGTTAGCAAGGGCTGTCAGGATATTTTATCTTCGTTTTACTACTTACGGCGCAATATGTTAGGGCAAGAACCCGAGTTGGATAAGTTGTACAGAATTGATACGTATTTTACAGACGAAAAGTACCCGCTAATAGTGCGCTTTAAGGGACGGGAAACAATAAAGACAGATATAGGAAAAGTTCGTTGCCTTAAATTTATGCCGGTAGTATTAACCGGACGAGTTTTTAAATCGAAGGATGATATGACTATATGGTTTTCCGATGACAACAACTTTATTCCGGTTCGTGTTAAATTCGAAATATTTGTTGGTGCTGTGTATTGCGATTTGGAAAGTTATTCCAATTTGGCCAATCCTTTTATCTCTTTGGTAAAAAAGAAATAGACAACATTGTTTTCGTTTTTTTAATTATTTTTTAGTTTTATTTTCATTTTCTATTTTTGCAAAAATTTTGTTAATAAAAAAGTTATGGCTACAACAGCGGATTTTAAAAATGGGTTATTTATAGAATTCAACGGTAAACTTTATACCGTTGTACAATTTCAGCATGTAAAACCGGGTAAAGGTGCGGCTTTTGTTAGAACTAAGTTAAAAAGCCTTGATAATGGGAAGGTTATCGAGAATACTTTTAATGCTGGCGTTAAAATCAACGTGGTTAGGATAGAGCGTAGGCCTTACCAATTCCTTTATAAGGACGATACGGGCTATCATTTTATGCATCAGGAAACTTTTGAACAAATTATGCTTAACGAGTCGCAACTTGAAAATACCGATTTGTATAAAGAAGGACAAAATGTTGAAATGATGGTTGAGGCAGATAACGATAATATTTTAACATGTGAACTTCCTCCTTTTGTTGAAATGGAAGTTACCTATACTGAACCGGGGCTAAAAGGCGATACGGCTTCATCAACAGCATTAAAGCCGGCAACTATTGAAACAGGTGCTGTTATTAATGTTCCGTTATTTGTTAATACTGGCGATAGAATTAAGATAGATACTCGTACCCGTGCATATTCGGAACGTGTTAAGTAAATATATTTTTAAACGTTTAGTTGATTTTGGATTTTTTTAATTAACTTATTCCATTGGAATAAGTTAATTTTTTATCGAAAAATGTCTGTTGCAACTTCCCAGAATAGGTTAAAACTCAGTACGTTTAAGTTAAATGCGCTGCTTGGCATGGCTCAAGCAATTAGCGCGGATCTTAAAACGGAGGAGTTAATCGATCGCTTTCGCTCCATGCTTAATGATGATTTAGGCATAGATAGAATTTTACTTTATAAAAAGGAAGAAGCCCATTGGGATTTGTTGCTCAATAGTAATTGTCCACAAAAGGTGGTGGATAGCATTTCTGTTGAAAAAGATTTATTGCCTTTCAATGAAATTACATTTGTGGGGGTGTCCGACAATCCAATATTGTTGGAACTCGATGTAATTATTCCGGTAGTACAGAATAATATTCCGGTGGGTTACGTTCTTATAGGAGATACAAATGAATACGAGAAAGGTGTAAGCGCAACAATTCGACATTTAAACTTTGTTCAAACACTTTCCATTATAATATTTGTAGCAATCGAAAACCTTCGATTATTTCATAAAAGTTTGGAACAGGAAGCTATACGAAAAGAGTTGGAATTGGCCTCTAAAATGCAGGCCATGCTTATCCCATCGTTGGACAGTATGCCTGTTTACCCCAATATTTCAATCGCATCGTTTTACCACCCGCATCACGAAGTTGGTGGTGATTACTACGATGTAATTACTCTTAACGAAAAAGAATTTGGTTTCTGTATTGCTGATGTGTCTGGAAAAGGTATTTCAGCAGCTTTGCTTATGTCTAATTTTCAGGCAAACTTAAGAGCTTTGTTTTCGGTAGATATTCCATTGCCAAGGTTGGTAGAGAAGCTTAACGAACGGGTAATGGCTACAGCCAAAGGCGAAAAGTTTATTACTTTATTTATAGGAAAGTATAATACGGAAAAGCATACCTTGGAGTATATTAACGCTGGCCATAACCCTCCGTTATTATTAAATAAGCGTAGCAAACAAATAAATTACCTTACAAGTGGTTGTGTAGGATTGGGCATGCTCGACGACATTCCTGTAATGAATCAGGGTTCAATTCTCGTTAATCAGTCGTCCGTGTTGATTTGCTATACTGATGGACTTGTTGAATCGGTAAAAGAAGATGGACGGGTGGAATACAATACTAATATTATTGAGCACGAAATAGTAAAACCGCTTGGAGTAAATCAGATTATTGCAAATATTGCTTCGGCTCGAGGGATCGGTGGTGAGGGAGAAAATCAAATTTTTGATGACATCTCTATTTTAGGATTCGATTTTTTCTGAGAACTTTTTTGATCAAGTTTTGACGATACTGCTGTTATAAAGGCAATACTTCCCCAAAAAATTGCGGCAACTTTATCCATATCTAAAAAGTTATTCATAAAGGCGTGGGTTGTATAGGTAATTAATCCTAGCACAGCGCCTAATAGCCAAATTCTTTTTTTGCTGCCAACCTTAAGTTTTGCAATTGCGCGAAAGGCGTAGGTTATGGCAAGAATTATTATCAGCGAAAAGCACATGGCTGCAGGCCATCCGGCTTCCGAGAGCAAGCCGAGGTATTCACTGTGTGCATTTCCCTTTTGCCCTAAATCGGAACTTTCTCGTGTCTTAAGATACGATGACTGGAATGGTGAATACTGAAACATGTATGTTCCCGGGCCCCATCCAAGAAACGGTTTTTCGTTAAACATCCTAATTGCACAGGTCCATCGGTTTAGCCGTTCTACGTTCGACTCGTCGGTTTTAATGTTCACAATCGAACGGATGTGTTGCCTAATATCGCCACTGGATGCTGTGGTGTTATTTTCGAACCATTGAATTATGCTGTTTTGAAATGAAAAGGCCAGAAGAACACCTACTACAGAAATAAGAAATAATGTTCTAAGTTTTATACGGAGTCGCCAGATGATCCATACTATAAAAGTAATTATAAGGCTTAGCCATGCGGCTCGGGAATAGGATAAAATTAGTGCGGCTAAAAAGAAAGTTGATAGGAGAAATAATCCTATTCGTATTAGTTGTTTTTTTGCAGTGAAAGCAAATGCGAACGAAATGGGAATTACAAATGCCAATGCAGCACCATACGAAGTGTGATCGGTAAAATACGGGTTACAAGCGCCATGCGCAACAAACTTGTCAAATAGTCCACGGCTTGCCTGCTTTGTTATGCTTATAAAAATAACAACTGTTAATCCTGTAAGAAAGAATGCAAAGAATTTTGCATAGTTTTTTGTTTTTTGAAGGAATAGGTTGTAGGGTAAGTAAAAGAAAACGGTTAGGTATATAATTCTAAGCAGGGTATATTTAACCGAAACAATGGGCATTTCGCTAGATATTGTTGAGACAATAAGCCAACCCAGATAAAATATAATTGCCCAAAAGATACCTTTATTCAGTAAAGCCTTTTCAACATGTAAGTCCCAAAAGGATTTGATTATGATTAGTATAAAAAATATGGAAATGGCCAATTCCGTTGGAAACCACAGGTTAAACTCTATGCCTGGAAAAAATTCGCTTAAAGGAATCGACAATGGGGTAAGCCCAATCGTTAAAAAAAATAAGAGTTTAGGTTGAAAAATAAAGGCTAACGTAATTGCTAAAATTACAGGTAACAGGTTTAGCACTTCAATTTCACGACTTATAAAGTAAGCGTTTAATGTAACAAATGTTAAGCCTAATCCTAGTATTATTGCTTTGGATTGCTTATCGGATAAAACCGAAATTTCCCTTGAACTATTATTCTTGTTCGCTTGCAATTTTATTTGCCATTTTTTTGAAGAAAATCATAATAATGATTGTCATTATTGTGAAAAAGGCAGCAGCGAGCGTTGAAATTACAACTATGATAACACGCTTAGGCGTTGCTTTTTTATCCGATGCAACAGCTTTTTCAATAATAAATTGGCTGGGAATTTCCTGTTCTGCTTCCACTCTGGCCACCTTTAAATCTTGTCTTAGTTGGGCTAATTGTATGGACATTTGGTTGATTTCCATTTTATAGCGTTCGTTTTTGCTTCCGTATCTTTCCAAGTTTTTAAGAGGCCTGCCAAGGTTTTTTGTTTCCGAATTTTTCCCTTTCGATTTTATTAACTCTTTATAATACACTTCGCTTTGAGACCGTAAGTTTACCACTCCTTTTTCCATTACTGCTGTTAGCGAATCTTCCAATGCGTTCATTTCTCCTAATCCCAATTCGTATTGTTTTTCGAGAGCAGTTAGGGCTTTTTGGGCAATTTGCGCTTTTACGGAGCGCATAATTTTATCGCCAAAATCAACAATGGTATTGGCTATGGTGGCGGCCATTCCCGGATCTGGGTCAAGAACTTCTACCATTACGCTTTGATAGCGAGTTGGTTTTATGTTGATATTTTGATCAAACTTTGCATAGGTGCGAGCATTTATGCCTTTCCCCGGTTTTAAATCCCAATGTTCTACAAGATTTAGTTTTTTTATAACAGAATCTTTTAGGGTGCGAGATGTAAGGATTTGTAAAAACTGTTCGGCTTCTTGTGTTTCGCCAAAAACAGTTATTCCCTCCTGTATGTTTTCGGTGAAAAGGTCTTTGGATACTTGATTGGCAACAGGAGGAAAAATTATTGCCGTAGATTTAAACTTGGGTGTTATTAAGTAACTGGCTACTATGGAAAGAACAAATGCTGCAATGCTGATTATGAATACTATTTTACGATATGCCCACAGTGTTTGTATAACATCAACGGTGTCGAGGTTTAGTTTTTTTTGTTTTTTCGACATGTAGCAAAAGTTTAAGTTGTTAACAAAGTTTTTTACATTTAACATTTAAGGGGTTTGCACCCCTTAAGAGTCTTGTTAATGTTTAACGAAGAATTTATGCCAACAGTATGATGTTGTAACTCTTTTTCCCTTTTTGAATTAAAATATACTTTTTGTTTAGAAGGTATTTTTCATTAACGGACATTTCAGCATCTTCAACTTTTATTCGGTTTATGCTTAGCCCACCGCCTTGAACCAATCTTCGGAGTTCTCCTTTTGAGTTGAAGACCTTTGTTAGTTCTGTGGTTAAGGTTGAAAGGGGAACCCCATTAACAACACTTTCCCTTTTAACTTCGAAGGTTGGAACGCCTTCGAATACCGAAAGGAAGGTGTCTTCATCCATGCTGCTGAGCATTTCGGTAGTCGCTTTTCCAAAAAGAACCTCCGAAGCATCAACGGCCTTACGGTAGTCCTCTTCGGAATGAACCATTACGGTTAGTTCGTGCGCAAGTGCTTTTTGAAGCTTTCGCAGATGTGGTTCTTGCCTATGCTCTGCTATTAAGTTGTCGATGGTTGTTTTATCTAATAGCGTAAATATTTTAATATACTTTTCGGCATCTTCGTCAGTAGAATTAAGCCAAAATTGGTAAAATTTGTACGGTGAAGTTAGTTTGGCATCGAGCCAAACGTTGCCTCCCTCGGTTTTCCCAAATTTGGAACCGTCGGCCTTGGTAATAAGGGGAATAGTAACTGCGTATGCTTCGCCTCCAACTTTTCTGCGGATTAGTTCGGTCCCGGTAGTAATGTTACCCCATTGGTCGGAGCCTCCCATTTGCATTTTACAGTTCATGTTTTGGTATAGCCAGAGAAAATCGTATCCCTGAACCAGTTGGTACGAAAATTCTGTAAACGACATGCCTTCTCGGGAATCTTCTCCGAAACGTTTTTTTACAGAGTCTTTCGACATCATGTAATTAACGGTTAAGTGTTTTCCTATATCTCGAATGAAATGAAGAAAGTCGTACCCTTTCATCCAATCGTAATTGTTAACTAGAACAGCATCGTTTGGTTTTCCTGAATCGAATTCCAGAAATTTCGAAAGTTGATTTTTTATTCCTTTCAGGTTACGTTGGAGGGTTTCCTCGTCAAGCAGGTTTCTCTCCTGAGATTTTCCACTGGGGTCTCCAATCATTCCCGTTGCTCCGCCAACCAATGCAATTGGTTTGTGTCCGCAAAGTTGTAACCTTTTTAAAAGCATGATCTGAGCAAAACTTCCAACATGTAACGAATCGGCAGTTGGGTCGAAGCCTATATACGCTACCGTCATTTCTTTTTTTAGATGTTCCTCGGTTCCAGGCATAATGTCGTGGAGCATTCCACGCCATTTTAACTCTTCAATAAAATCCATAGTATCTTATTTCTAAAATTACGAATGTCAAATATAGTGGATTTTAAAAAATCTATCTAATCTGTTTTTAACCTAGTTGTATTTTGAAAAAAAAGGTTGCCAAATAAAAATGGCAACCTTGATGTAATTAATTTGTAATAATTATTTTGCAATATCTTTTACACAACGAACACTGTATGCATCGGTAGAAGTTCCTTCATTTGATGTAACCATACCGTCACCACCAATAAAAGTAATCATTCGTGGAGAAGATGATTCATATGCCCAGAAATTTGCACTTGCATTGATGTCTAGGAACATCCAAGAACCTTGGTTTGTTGCGCCTCCTGCAGGGCGAGCATCGAATCCAGTTTCATTAGTTGGCGTAAAAGGAAGATAACTCCACAATCCACCATCACCAACTAAACCTGGTTCTGCCATTTTTTTAAATATAGTTTCTGTACCTGACATCCAATCAACACCTCCAATAAAAGCAAAAAGTTCTTCCCATTCTGCTAGTTTTGGGACATGCCATCCTGTTGGACAAACATTTTTACCAGATGTTACAACATCGTCATATGAGTATAATCGACCATAGATAGACAGCGTGTCTGCGTCAGAAGTGTTCTTGTAGGTTAATGCAGATGACATTGCAGTTCCATCGTTAAAGTTGGTTGCTATGAGGTTTCCGGCCATCCAAGTTTGTGCTCCTATTTTTACAGTAGGGTAAGTGTTTCCATCAACATCAGTAACTTTATCTGTAATTAAACCAACTCCCGTGCTTACATTTCCTGCAACAAGCATATTAGTATAAGCAACCATTGTATTTGCAAAGTATGTTGAATCTGGTGTAACCTCAAATAGATTTGCGCTATCCATTTTTGTAGCGTTGGTTAGTCCGCCAACAGCAAAACCTCTTTTTGCTCCTTTGGTTAAAGTTTTGTCGAATTTTATTTCTGAATATTCAGGTACTACAGTAAGATAAGTTGCTTCACTTTTTGTGGCATTAGTTAATCCGCCAACAGCAAAACCTCTTTTTGCTCCTTTGGTAGGTATTGTTTGATCAAAATAAACCTCAGAATATTCTGGAGCAACCGTAAAGTAGTCGATTTCGCTTTTCGTAGCATTAGTTAGTCCGCCAACAGCAAAGCCTCTTTTTGCTCCCTTAACAGAAGTTGTATTGTTAAAAGAAATTTGGGTGTAATTTGGTTCTACTGTAAAATAGTTGTTGTCAACAGTTGTTTTGTTTGATTTTGTATTGGACAATCCGCTAATAGAGAAACCTCCAATTGTTTCTTTAGAAGTGCTTGTAGAATCAACGTAGAATCTTACTCCAGAATCATATACTGCCATAACCACTTCGCCTTTTGTATTTTGGACAACAAATATAGGCTTACTAGTATCGTGTCCTTCACGGGGTTTAATATTAACAGAAGAGTCGGTTACTTCTACCCGAGTAGGATCTATTCCATTTTGGGCCTTTACTGCGTTAAGAGCATAAGGAATAGATAAAATTTGAGAAGTTCCCAATGAAGTGAAACTGGTTTCTCCTGATTTCTCGAGTTGAATTTCGATGAAAATATTGTTTTCCCAAGGAATATCGGCAAAAATGCCTGCTACAGTTGAACCGTCTCCAATTACAAGGTTAACAATGCCGTATGAACTTGTTGTTACAGAATGATCTTCCGAATAAACAACGGTTCCATCGGCAGATGTTGAGTGTAGCAAAACTTTAATTTTGGCTTGAGTATCACTTAGCACAGTTCCGTCTGTATTCCTAATTACTGCTTGATATGAAAATTTTTGCGGAACTTGAGATTGAGCTACAAAAAATAAAAACGATAATAAAATTAAGGTTAAGATTCGTTTCATATGCTATATAATTTAATTAATAAAGCAAGTTACGGCGATTCTGTTGAATGTCAAAAAAAAATTGATATATGTACTTTTTAAAAGGACATAAAAATTATATAAACATTCGGAACACGAATCTTTAAACTTTAAAGAAACTAATTAGTTCTGTTAGTGCTTTCGATTTTGCATTGACCTCTTCAGCACTGGCAGCAACTTCTTCGGAAAGAGAAGCATTTTGTTGTGTAATGCTGTTGAGTTGCTGTATAGATGTATTTACTTGTTCTGTTCCAGAACGTTGTTCGTATGTTGCCGCTGAAATTTCACGAATGAGATCGGATGTTTTTAGTATTTCTGTTACATTTTTATTCATGTTTTCTTTTGCTTTTCCTGATATTTCAGCACCTTTCCCTGAGACAGCAATGATTTCATTTGCAGCTTCACGACTTCGTTCTGCTAGCCTTCGAACTTCAGCGGCAACAACGGCAAAGCCCTTACCGTGCTCTCCTGCCCTTGCTGCTTCTACTGCGGCGTTTAATGCCAAAAGGTTGGTTTGGAAGGCAATATCGTTAATTATGTTTATTTTGCTTGCAATTTCATTCATAGAATCAAGTGCAATGTTGGTGGAGGTTATACCATCCTCTAGGTCTTTGGTTGTTGCCGTTGCTATTCTTTCTGTTTGTACTGCATTGTCGGCGTTTTGTTGGATGCTAGATAGTATTTCTTCCATGGCACTGGAAATTTCTTCTAACGACGAAGCTTGTTCTGATGTAACCTGCGAAAGGTTGGATGCGCTTGTACTGAGTTGGTTAGCCGATGCTTCTAATTCTCCTGAGGAATCACTTATTCCTTCTAGTACTTGTTTAAGTTTATTCGAAAGTCCTTCAATAGCAATTGTTAAGCGTCCGAGTTCATCATTTCTTTTTTTATACGATTCTATAACTTGGATGCTTAAGTCACCTTTGCTTAGTTTTAGAATTAGGCTTATGGCTTGTTCAAGTGGTCTAAGTATGTTTCTTGCAACGTATCTGAAAATATATATTACCACAATGATTCCTATCGGTAGCGTAACATACGCAGGGAAAGTATGGGGGTAAACCCATTTCAGATTTGCTAATGCACTGTATAAGGCAAGGGTAACTATCCAAAGCGCAGTTATTTTAAGAAGAATAGAACCCTTAAAAAAGATTCTAATTACGATGAATCCAATTGGAAGACCTATCATTAAAATCCCCAATATTTCCAATAGTCCATTTTCCATACCCATAATTTTAAGTTTAAGTAATAGAATTATGTACGAAATATAACCTGTAAGGTTATAAGTGATTATCCAATAATGTTTTAAAAAGAGTTAACGGTTAGTGTTTTTTACTGTCAGTTTTAAAGAATTGAATTAAATCGGTTAGCGATTTGGCTCTTGCATCTAACTCTTCAGAATTTGCAGCGACTTCTTCGGAAAGAGAGGCGTTTTGCTGTGTTATGCCGTTTAGTTGTTGAACCGCGTTGTTAATCTGTTCTGTTCCGGATTTTTGTTCATTTGTTGCTGCTGAAATTTCACGGATTAAATCGGAAGTTTTAATTACTTCGGTCATATTATGGTTCATAATATCTTTTGCTTTTCCCGATATATCGGCTCCTTGTTGAGAGACTGAGATTATTTCGTTTGCAGCCTGACGGCTTCGTTCTGCTAATCTACGAACTTCTGCGGCCACTACGGCAAACCCTTTTCCTTGTTCTCCTGCTCTTGCGGCTTCTACTGCAGCATTTAATGCTAAAAGATTGGTTTGAAAAGCAATATCGTTAATTACATTTATTTTATTGGCGATGTCTTTCATTGCATCAAATGCAACGTTGGTAGAGGAAAGCCCGTTTTCCAAATTTTTTGTTGTTGAAACTGCAATTTTTTCGGTTTGAGTAGCATTGTCAGCATTTTGTTGTATGCTCGAAAGAACTTCTTCCATAGTACTGGATATTTCTTCGAGCGAAGATGCTTGTTCTGACGTTACTTCTGAAAGACTTGTGGCGCTAGCATTAAGTTGACTTGCTGAAGAGCCTAAGTCGATTGCTGCTTGTTTAATGCCTTGGATTATTTCGTTTAATTTTTCCGTCAAATTATCGATTGCTGAAGTTAGTCTTCCTAATTCATCGTTTCTACTTTCATATTCCTTGTTTACTTCAATGGTTAAATCCCCCTTACTAACGCTTTGCAGTTTATCTATTGAGGATTCAAGCGGTGATTTTACTTTTCGATTGATCTTCCATAAAACCCAAATTCCCAAAAGAATTATTACGGGTGTTGTCACGTATGCCGGAAATATTTTTGGATAAATATACTTTAGGTTTACCAGCACATCCAGTATTACCCAGGAAATTAGTATCAACGTGCCAATAAGATTAAGAATGGATTTATTAAAAAAGTAGCGGACAGCAATAATGCCTATTGGTAGTGCTATTAGCATTATTATTAGAAGTTCGTGCATCCCATTTGCCATAGTAGTAGAATTAAGTTAAACTATTAGTTTTCCCTATTACAAAATAAGAGGGAGAAAAGGCAAATGTCAAGTTAAAAGAGTTTTTTTTGAACGAACATTTGAAAAATATTTTCGCTTATTCTACTATTCTGATTTTGAAGTTTTTTGTTTATGCCTAAAATTCGATGAATTCTAAATCTGTTTTTTAGCGATACGCGTTTAAGGAGTTTGTCAAGAATTTTTGCTATAGGTTTATTACTTAAGACAGAAACTAAAGATTTTTGCCTATCGTACATAGACATTGGAGTTCTGAATCCAGAACCGTGATGGTAAATAACCCCTTCGTATATTCCAAACATAAGCGGGTGCTCTGTTATTCCTTTGGTTCGTAGAATTGGGTGCCAGTTAATGTTATTTCGATTTAAAATTTTTAGCAGATTGCCACCAACATCGGTGCGCCAAAGTTGGTTTGCATTTTGCCATTTGTAGCCTTCCAGCCAGTCGCCTTTTATGCTTTTCCAAAAGCCAACGGTTGTTACACAAAAGGAAGGGTGCGGTTGTATGTCGCCTACATTCTCGATTCGTTGAATCGCCGCAAGCGGATATTTTTGTAAAATGTTTTCAATGTAACTGCCGATGGGCTTTATGGGAAACGCATCGCCATCAATAAAAATTAAAACGTCGTCATCCGAAGAGGCTTCGTGCACAATTATATCGGCAAGTATGTTAAGTTTTACTGCATGTTCTTTTACTGGTGCACAACTTGCAAAGTAAAACTTGGAATTATGCAAAGTTGCCTGTCCGCTTAAAAAAGTATATATTCTGTAAGGTTGATTTAAATTTTTATTGATGTGCTCAAGTTGGATGTCAATCCATTTATCCGATTCCCAATGAACAGTTGCAATATGGATCATTTGTAAACATTTAAGATTGGACTAAAAATACGAACTTTATATTCTTTTCGCGCTTATTTAATGTTTTAATGTTACTTTTAAGCAATTTTTTACAATGCGCCAGAAATCCTTTTGCATATTTACAACGGAAACATTACCTACTCTTGCAGGAGATGGTCGCAACGCTTTTTTGTGGGCGCGTATTTTTGTGGAAAAAGGATTCGATGTTCAACTGATTTCTTTAAATCCAAACGGGAAACTGCTTCCCGTAGAAGTTATTGATAGTGTAAAGATTAAGCGCATTTTATACTATACGAGAAATAAGTTTGCAAAGCTAATTTATAGGTTGCGTTTATTAAACCATCTCTTCTTTGTAAATAAGAAAGTTTGGGTTGTTTACGGAGCAATGCCTGGGCATTTGCTAATTTTATTTATTGGTAGAATTCTTCGGAAAAAGGTTGTTTTCCGTTCTACACTTTGGGGTTTTGATAATGCCTCCGAGTTGGTGACAAATTTCAAGAGGGTTAAGCGTTATGTTTACAGAAAATCTTCTGTTTACTGGGCGTTGAACAGTGCCTTTGTAACCGATTGGAAATTGAATGTCAACAGTAAAATGCCGATTTATTTATCGTCGCAAGGGGTTGATATCGAGCGTTTCTCGATAAATGAAGAAAAATCAGCTTTACGCAAAAAGTTGGGGTTGCCCGAAGATACGGTAATAGTTCTTATGGTTGGTCATTTAATTGAACGAAAAGGGTTCCCTTGGGTTTTTGAGTGGCTTAGCGAGGTTAACGGAAGTTTTGTGTTGGTACATTTGGGAAATTTTGAGGCGGCAGATTGGGATATGGTTTCTGCACAAAATGCAGCGATGCTTTTAAATAGACAAAAAGGCGAGGCTGTGTTATCCAATAGGCTGATTTTAATGGGAGGTAACATATCCGCTGTCGAAGAGGTGTATAAAGCGTCGGATATTTTCCTTTTGGCTTCGGAAAACGAAGGTTATCCTCCGAACTCAGTAAACGAAGCCATGGCTGCCGGGCTGCCGATTGTCTCAAAAAATATAGTTGGGGCTTCGGATTATATTCAGAATAACGATAATGGCTTTTTATTTGAAACAAAGAAGGAATTTATCGGCTGTTTGTCAAGGCTAGTAAACGATGAAAAGTTGCGATTGAAAATGGGGCAGATGTCCTTGAGCAAAACTATTTTGTACAACAGCATTCAGAGCGTTACCGATGAATTTATCCGATATCTGACAATAAAAGGAGCGCTAAGCGAATAGTTCCTTAATTTTCTGCTTCCCTTCTTCTTGAATTTCTAAAAATCTTGAGTATCCGTTATTTGCTATAAAATTTTGTAGCGGCTTGTTGTTTAACAGGGCTATTAGCCACCATGCAATTTCGGAGGGTGAGTTATTTTCTAGAAAAACAATATTATACAAATGGGTAAAGGTTTCATTTAAATTCTCGCGACCTGTTGATACTACGACTGTTTTGGCAGCCATTGCTTCAAGAATAACCAACGGAAAATATTCCATTTCCGAAGGTAAAATTAAAATATCCGATTCGGCATAAAGTTGGTTTTTATGAATTCCTTCTATTTTACCTACAACATCTATGTAATTTTCTAGGGCTAAATTGGAAATGCGTTTTTTCAGTTCAAAAATATTTTTCTCCCTTGGCGTTTCTCCTGCAATGGTCAACTTAATATTCGGGAAATCCTTAATAACAATAGCCATTGCTTCAACAAGGTTTAGGTAACCTTTTTGTGTTAGCAAGTTGGAAAGAAACAGCAGTTTAGTATTGGCCTTTTTCCCGCTTGAGGAACAAATAGCGGGGTCATCTAAAAAATTAGGGACAACGTGTAGTTTCGTTTTTGGAATGTTTAGTGGAACTATTTCATTTTTTAGAAGTTTTGGGGTAAGATGTACAATTTCGCATTTTCGCAGCAGCAGTCGAATAACCCAACTTACATGCCTTTTCTTTGTAAATGCCTCCAATCCGGAACGATGCAGATGTATTATCTTTTTCGATTTTGGCGATAGCAACTTTATGGTAGCAAGGTACAATCCGTCTCTTACTAGTACAATGCCATGGGGAACCATCGAAAAGTAAACGACTTTTGGGTTGAATGTGATGAGTTTAAAAATCAATTCAAATTCAATGGTAATGGCTCTGAATACCTTTCGTAAGGTGATGGTTTCTAAATCCGAAAGTTTTCGGATGAAGTTAAGCGATATATAACGGCATACAAAACGAGAATCGTTACCAATTAACTTTAAAACCGTTTGGTTCATAACCGAAGCACCGTGAATAGGCGGCGGAAGTTGAACTATGAATAAGACCTTTTTCAACCTAGGTTCTATAATTTTGGTGATTCTTATAAAAATAGTAAAACGGATTGAATTTTGGTAAAGAAATTATTCTTTGAGGTTATCTGTTCTCTTCGTTTAAAAAGGAAGTGTGTTTTTTTAAGTATTTCAAAATAAAATATGCAACCCCAGTTGCTATACACGCGAAAATAATAAAGTAGTTATACTCATGTTCGTTCTCGATAACCTCTCCTAATATGTCGAAGGTGCAATAGATAAGGAATAGGGCAAATACTCCATTTTTTTCTTTTTTTAAAACCTTCTTCCAACTAAAAGGCAGGTTAGGTTTAACAAAACTCCTGAATTTAGGAATAAATGCAGGGACATTTTTAGCCCAATTTAAGTATGTTTCGCCAAATTTTTTTCTTAAAAATTGTTCTTCGGCAAACATTATTCGTTCGTAGTAAATCCAGTAAAAAAAGCAGAAGGCAACAATAAACCAAAGGTTTCCTGTTATCAATGCAGGGCCAAGCCACATTAGAAAGTTTCCAACATAAAGCGGGTGCCTTACAACGGAGTAGGATCCGGTAGTATTTAAGTAATCGGCAAGTTGATTTTTTACATTTCTTCCCGAAGTGTTTTTAGGGGTATGTCCAACTGTGTAAATGCGAATAAATAAGCCAAGAAGACTTACCAAAAGGCATCCCATTTCGTAGAATATCTCGTAAGGCGTTTCTTCAAGAAAAAATGTGTCGGGGTAAATCTCTGTTCTTAGGTAAAGAATAGTTCCAATTAGTAATACAACTAAAGGGAGGTAACTTCTGTAACGGAATAACCACACGCCCTGTTTTTCTAACTCTTCTTGTAATGCCATTTTATTATGATTAAAACTTTTCTCTAAACGTTACTTTTCCTTTTTTAGTGTAGAACAATTGATTTGCATTTAATTCCCTTTTCGTCCAAAGTATCAAGAAATCGAGGTAAAGCATATCGTAAGTTTCTTTCGGCTTTACGGGAGTCGTGAAATACCACAATAGACCCCGGTTTTACGTTTTTTTGAACATATTTCAGCACGCTTCGGGGCGATACTCTCCTGCTGTAGTCCATACTTAACACGTCCCAAAGAATTATTTTATACTGTTGCTTTAAAAGTTTAAATTGCTTTGTGGTGATTCTTCCGTATGGCGGACGAAACAGGTTTGTATTCAAGAAGCTGTTGGCATATATTATATCCTGCACATATTGAGTGGTATCCGTAGCCCAGCCTTTAATGTGGCTATACGAATGGTTTCCTATGGAATGTCCTTCACTTACTATCTGTTTAAATATTTCCGGGTGCATCTCAACATTTTTTGCGAGACAAAAAAAGGTGGCTTTAGCATTGTGCTTTCTCAGCTGTTCAAGAACCCAAGGCGTAACTTCGGGAATAGGGCCGTCGTCGAATGTTAGGAATGCAGCCTCCGTTTCATCTGGAAAGTTCCAGATGATGGTTTTAAAAAAGCGTTGAAAAAAGCGAGGAGGACTTAGGTTAATCATGTTGTTGCTCTAACATCGTTACTAAACGAGTAAACTCGTTGTTTAACTTTTTAAAATGATTCCCATGCTCGTAAGTTTGCGCGTCACGAGTTAACTCCTGTAAAATAGCCAAGTTTAGTTGTGTTTCGTTATAGAGCCAACCTTGTTGATATGTGTCCAAATCGGTTAATATGTAGTTTGCTATGTCAATGCATTGATTTGCCAGAATTTCGGAATACTTTACAGCCTTATCAATTTCACCAGCCCTGTAATAGCCTTCTATCAAAGGAAGTGCAAAGTAATTCAATGGAACGGTATTTTCGGGTATAATTTCCATGCATTTATCCATTGCCGTAATTGCAGAATCCTTTTTACCTTCATCAATGAGCCCATTGGCTAGCCGGGCAAAAATGCTTCTATAGTTAGATACAATCCTCGATTTATTTTCGTCGATATAAACTTTTGGGTTATCCAAACTTCTGAAACGGTACTTGTGCATAAGGTTGTCGAACAGTTCTTCCGTGTTAATACTGCCAACACCCCACTGATTTTTTGCAGTAACCGGTAGTATTTGGTACATAAGTCCATCGAGGTGGAAGAACTTGTTTAGTCCAACGTAAGTTTGGCTGCTAACGGTTGTTCCGAAGTATAGTGGCCGTTTCCATTTGTTTGTAGCAACTAGGTCGAGAATAACCTGTCCGTCCTTTAAGAGCATTTGCTTGTTTATAGACCAAATCATGGTGTCCAAAACTTGGTTGTCCAAGTATTTTGGAACTAAATTATTGGCAATTACTTCCGATTTATTTACCGGTAAAAAATAGGTTTTTCCCGGAAGGTAATTAATCCGTTCACTTCTGTCGAATGGCGATTGAATTTCCGCTTCCGGATTATCCGTTAGCATAAAATTAACGGCTTGGTCTAAATTTATAGCCTCTTTAATTTTATTGAAAACCAGAATTACATCGCGTTTTCCGCTGTAATACTGTTCTCTGGTCATGCGAATAGGCATGGGGTCGCTATTGTAGGCTTTATGCTTCATTTGGTCGATGTACCAATCTCCTCTTAAGTAGCTGAGGTTCGATACCCTAACGTCGGTTCTAACTCCTTCCACTTCCTGGTTGTACCATAACGGGAATGTATCGTTATCGCCATAGGTAAATAGTATTGCATCCGGCTTACAGCCTATAAGCATGTTGTATCCGAAATCGGTTGGTATGTAACTGTTCGACCTATCGTGGTCGTTCCAGTTTTCCTTTGCCATAAGAGTCGGTACCATTAAGGTACATGCAGCAGCCGTAGTAATTGCAGTAATTTGATGGTCCTTTATCTTCTTTAAAAGTTCATAAACAGCCATAACTCCAAGACCAATCCAAATGCTAAAGGCATAGAAACTTCCGGCATACGCATAGTCGCGTTCCCGAGGTTGATAAGGTGTTTGGTTTAGGTATAGTACAATGGCAATGCCGGTCATGAAGAATAGTGCCAAAACAACCCAAAAGCCCTGTCTGCTTTTTTTATATTGAAATATTACTCCGGCTAAGCCTAATAGCAATGGTAAGAGGTAATATTTATTGTGTGCTTTATTGTTTTTGTATAAATCGGGTAATTTGTCCTGTGGTCCGAGCCGAGGATTATCGATAATAGGAATACCGCAAATCCAGTTGCCTTTCAATGAACCACCTTCTCCTTGAATGTCGTTTTGTTTACCGGCAAAATTCCACATAAAATAACGGAGGTACATAAAACCGATCTGGTATCGGAATAAAAATTCCAAATTTTCGCCGAATGTCGGTGTGAACACAGTTTTTTCGCTTCCATCCTGAGTACGAATCGAAACAGGTTTTCCTTTAAAGTTTGTCCATGTTTTATACGCACTTACGTGTTGAGGGTCGTCGCTATACATTCGGGGTAATGGCATTTCGAAACGGGAATCGTATTTATATTCCGACTTTTTTCGAACTGCTACATATTTTTTGCCTTTAGGGGCATAGGATGGTTCTCCGCTAATCCTGTCAACAGCCTGGGCAGAAAAACTTTGTCCATATAGAAGAGGCCGTTCTCCGTATTGCTCTCGGTTTAAGTAGTAAAGCAACGAGAACATATTGTCGGGACAGTTCTGGTTCATTGGCGGGTTGGCCTGTGAGCGAATTACAATTGCAGCATACGAACTATAACCAATTAGCATTACGGTTATGCTTAAGAAAATTGTGTTTAAAATTGGTTTCTTCTTGTTGTATGTATAGTACAGCCCGTAAATTAGCAATGCGGCAACAACTATGATGTAAATTATAACTCCCGACATAAATGGAAGTCCAATGCTG
The DNA here is from genome assembly GCA_020636845.1 of Bacteroidales bacterium. GTDB lineage: Bacteria > Bacteroidota > Bacteroidia > Bacteroidales > Tenuifilaceae > JACJXD01. The sequence continues at coordinate 286,439 of JACJXD010000002.1, forward strand.
TTTACAAAAAATAGTTCGAATTTCGACGCAACAATTACAAACCCTTGAATAACGCCATACATAACAGTAACAACCAATAGTGCGGATAGCGCTAATGCTCCAATAAAACCTTTAAGGGTGTAGTTGTAATTTTTAAAGTAGTAAACCAAAACAATGGCAGGAATGGCAAGCAGGTTAAGCAAGTGCACTCCAATTGATAGTCCCATTAAGTATGCAATAAGAACAATCCATCGTTTTGAGTAAGGCTTGTCGGCTTCGTTTTCCCATTTTAGAATAGCCCAAAAAACCAGTGCGGTAAATAGCGATGAGGTTGCGTAAACTTCGCCTTCAACAGCCGAAAACCAAAATGTATCGGAAAATGTGTAAGTCAATGCTCCTACAAATCCGGTGGAAAGTATAACGATTAGTTGAGTAATCGAGAAAGAGCCATCTTCGGTATTGACCATTTTTTTAGCCAAGTGAGTAATGGTCCAAAACAAAAATAAAATGGTGAATGCGCTGGCTAATGCCGAAAAAGCGTTGGCAAAAACGGGAACAAGTTCATTCGACGGGGCAAACATAGTAAAGAGACGTACCAGTAACATGAACAATGGAGCTCCGGGAGGGTGCCCTACTTCTAGTTTAAATCCACTGGCAATAAATTCGCTACAATCCCAAAAACTTGCTGTGGGCTCAATTGTCGATAAATAAACAAATGCAGCAATGGCAAATGTAATCCACCCCAGTATGTTATTGTATTTTTTATAACTTACAGTGTCGAATTTCTTCATTAAAGTAAATTTTGTTTACGCGTTCAAAGGTAAAACTTTTTAACCTAGTTTGCCATAACAAGCCAAATCCTGCATTTTATTTTAAATAAAGTTGAAAATAGTAAGTTTATAAAGATGATTTTTATTGCTGATAATAAGTATTTTAACATTTATTGAGGTTGATGCGCAAAATCTTGTAAAAAATTGAAATTATTATTATAGAGGTCTTTTTATTTATACGATTACTCAAATTTTCATAATTTTCAAAAAAACATAAACATGAAAATAGTTTATCGCTTAATTGTTGTTGGCTGTGTTAGTCTGTTTGCCATTACTTCCTGTGTAAAGGATAATGAATTTAAAAACAAGGAAACCCTAATAACGCGGAATGTTGTGGAGTTAATTAATGCTGATAGCATAAAAAGTTATGCGCAGATGCTCCAAGATATGGGTACTCGATATGCGCTGGCGGATAACAGGAAGGAGGTGGCTGCAGCAATTTTGCACAAGTTTCAGAGTTTTGGTTTTACTAGCGTTATGTTAGATTCGTTTTATTTGGATACGTACAGTACATGGCAGTATAATGTAGTTGCCGATATTTGTGGACGTCAATATCCCGATAGCGTTGTTATTGTTGGCGGACATCACGATAGCATTTTACGGGAAGGGAATGGCGACCCGTTTGTTGAGGCGCCGGGAGCCGACGATAATGCCAGTGGTGTTGCCGTTACGCTGGAGGTGGCCCGAATTCTTAAAAGTTGTCAATACGAGCCTACGCATACAATTCGGTTTGTAACATTTGCGGCAGAGGAGTTGGGCCTTTTGGGCAGTTTGTACTTATCGTATTCCTACAGTACCAACGGCCTTAAAGTAAAATTCATGCTAAATAACGATATGGTTGGCTATTACAATTCAGACGATTCAGCATCGTGGGTGGTTAACATTATCGATTATCAAAATTCTATTGCGTTACGATACAAGGCCGAAGATATTTTTAGCAATTATACTTGTCTCGAAACGGTAAACGATAATAAGTATCAAACTCGCAGCGATAGTTATCCTTTTTATGTTAACGGGTACAAGGCTCTCTTTTTCATAACTAACGGCGATGACCCTAATTACCATTCGTTAAACGATAGGGTTGAGGCTTGTAATTTCCGTTTTGCCCGCGAAGTGGCTAAAGGAAATTGTGCGTTGGTTTTATTGAATTGCTTTAATGTTGATAATTAGACTTTAAAGTTTGTGTTTCGAAAAATTGAACTATTTTTGGAGTATTGAATTTATTGGGTTATAGTTGATAATTAAATACGTTTAATTATGAAGTTGAAAAACTTAGTTATTTCGCTTGTTGTATTGATTTTATTGGGCGTGCTGGCTTATTTTATTGCGGTTCCTCGGATAGCAGGCAAGGCATACCACGATGCTTTACAGTTAAAAGATTCCATGAAATATCAGGAAGCCTTAGTTAAGTTCAATAAAGCGATTAGGTATAATTCAAAGGTAAACGACTACTATTTGCAACGCGGAATAGTTAAATCGGCGTTAAATGCAGATTCTTCTGCTTTAGTAGATTTCAATACTGTACTCGAACGTGATTCTTTAGTTTTCGATGCTTACCTGTATAGGGGAATATCGTACCGAAAACTGGCCGATTTTAAACTGGCTATGCACGATATCAACCATGCTATTGATTTGAACGATTCCAGTTCATTGGCTTATTATCAGCGGGGATTGCTATACGCGGCAACTATGGATTTCGATAAAGCTTTGGCCGACTACAATAAAAGTATCGAGTTGGACGGAACAAACCTTGAAGCTTTTTATAGCAGGGGCGAATCGTTGGCCAATCTGGACGACTTTAAAGGCGCCATTGCCGATTACGACAAGTTAATCGAAGGTCCGAATGCTTCTCCCGAAGCATATAAAAAACGTGGTATTTTTAAATTGAATATACAGGATTACCAAGGTGCTGTTAACGATTTTAAGATTGCCATAAAAGGATTGTCCAACGACAAGGATTTACTTTGCAACTATGGAACTGCATGTTCCGATTTAAAGCAGTATGACGAAGCGTTAACGTATTTGAATAAGGCAATTTCCATCGACCCTAATTTCTCTTTGGCTTATGGGATTAAAGGTGGCGTTTTGCTTCGAAAAGGCGATTTTAACCAAGCCTTAAAAACCTTCAATAAGGCAATTTCTTTAACCCCAAAGTACGTTAAGGCATTGTATGGGCGAGGTATTGCAAAGGCATTTATGAAAGATTATAGAGGCTCTATCGGCGATTTTACAGAGGTCATAAAAACTAATCCGGATTTTATTCAGGCGTACTATAACCGTGCTGTATCGAAAGCCATTTTAAAAGAGCATAAAAGTGCCATTTTGGATTACGATATTGCCATTAAAGCCGATTCGAAAAATGCCGAAGCATACTATAATAGAGGTATTTCACGCATAAATGTTCAGGATTATAAGGGAGGTTGCGAAGATTTTCACGAAGCGTATAGTTTGGGCTACCAACCTGCCGAACAAATGATAAACATTTACTGCCCTAAGGATAAGAATACTCACGTTATTGTGAAATAATTACTGGAGTTCGATTTTTCCTGTTGGCTGTTTAAAGCAAGGTTGGTATAAAAAGACGCTCTGTTGGCGGAACTTGCAGTCCGAGTTTCTTAGTTTTGCTGAATCCTTTTACTCTTCTCAGGAAAGGAAAAGAACTGTTTTCTTTTGAAAACGTGCCCAACTGTTACCATTTTCATTTACTGCTTAAATCCCTGACAGGGTTTTAAACCCTGTCAGGGGTAGGGAAGTTAAATATAATCTCATATCAATGTCCTTAAAAACTTGGCTTAATTTACTCAACAAGTTTGTGATTACAACTTATATCGAATCCGTGTTAATTAAAAAATTCTTATCGAATTTTCATTAGCCCGCCATCAAACTTCATGCGAAATGTGTAGGAATACTCAAAGTTGCTATTGTTTAGGTCGTAGTAACCGTTAAACCCTGCGCTAAAGGAAAAATTCTTCGTAGTCCCTTTAAAAAAGGTTATTTCGGCGGTGATGAGTTTCCGTGTATTTTCGTCGAAGGTTGAACCTAATGTCGATACGGAGCCGAACAGTTCTTCGCCACGAGGGTTCACAAATTTATTGGAAAACCAGTAGCCTAAAGCCAGTTTGGTTGCCGGCCAAAGTACGGAAACTTGCGGGTGGACGGCTCCGCCTTCCTTATACTTAAGATGTGGGTTGGGCGATTTATCGGCGGAGTAGTAACTGCTAACGGAGAACTTTAAGTTGGTGTGGTGCGCTATTAAAAATCCGTACGAAACCCTTTCGCCAAGATTTACTATTGTTGTTACCGGTAAGTCGGTGCTATCTATTTGTCCCCCCTGATGCGTTGCCAACGCAATGGTGTTTACGTTGAATCCTTTTTCGACATCAATGCCATTTTGCCAGTAATGGTGGTTAATTCCAACGGTAAATTGTTCCTGAAATTTGCTGGCAGGCTTTATATACTTTTCCCAGTTAATCCACGCTTCTCCATTTGTCTTCGTTCCCTTATAAATGATTTGAAACCCTGTTTCCGGATGATTTAAATAGTCCCTTTCGGGCTTAAAAATCGGTTCCGGTAAAGCATGGCAACTATCGGCATCTAGCGTTCCCACTCTCATGGTAAATTGTTTCGACAGTTTAGTCTCTATGGAAAAAGTAGGTACAAGCCTTTCAACGCTGTCGGCACTTGCTAGGTATAGCGTGTAAAAACCTACGTTGAATTTGAAACTACCGATACCGTATTCAACGTATGGATTGAATTCAAATCCCGGGTGAGTATATCCTTTTTTAATGTTTCCGGTAAATTCTTTATTGTCGAAAAAAGCAGAACCTTTGAGTTTGATGGAAAGATAGTTGCTATCGACTTGTGCAAAAACGCTTAGCGTTAGCATGGTAAATATAAAAACGAGGGTGTGTCGCATACTTCAGTAATTTATGTAAATATAACTGAAAAAGTTTTGATTGAAACACATGAAGGTTCTGTGCAATATCTCCTTTCCGAGTAGATTCAATAACAATTCTTCTAAAATTAAACTATCTTGCACTCCATAATCCTAAAAACCAAAACCATGACGAATAGGAAAATTAAGATACGCCACGTAGTTTTGGCTGTGGTTGTTTTGCTTGCCATTTTTTTATCGTTACCACAAAACCGTTACATTGTTAAAGCGCTTATATATCAGAAGGTTAACATTGACGATTATAAAATATTTGCCAACAGAACCGTTAAAAAGGGCGATGCACAACCTTGGAAAATTTCTTCCGATTACAACTCCCTTAAGTTGAGCAAGGAGGAGTTGGATTATTTTAACGAGTTTGGAACGGTTGCTTTTTTAGTTGTGAAGGACACTGCTCTGTTGTTCGAAGCATACTGGGATGGATACGGAACGAATTCCTATTCCAACTCGTTTTCTATGGCTAAGAGTATTATTAGTTTGTTGGTAGGCTGTGCTGTTGAAGATGGTTATATTCATAGTTTGGATGACCCTATTTCTAAATATCTTCCGGAGTTAAAAGCCGGAGATAGCGTTACCATAAGAAATTTGCTAACCATGAGTTCCGGACTTAGTTGGGATGAGTCCTACAGTAGTTTGTTTTCGCAAACAACAAAGGGTTACTATGGAAGCAACTTGCCCAAGTTGGTTTTGAGTCAGATTTCATTGGAAAAACCCGGGAAATATTTTGAATACAGAAGTGGCGATACTCAGTTATTGTCGCTGATAGTTGAACGGGCAACGGGGAAAACGCTTTCCGATTATGTTTCGGAGCGAATTTGGTCAAAAATAGGAGCAGAACACAATGCATTGTGGTGTCTCGACAGAAAAAATGGCGTTGAAAAAGCCTTTTGTTGCTTTAACTCTAATGCTAGGGATTTTGCCCGTTTCGGACAACTCGTGCTGAATAATGGCAGTTGGAATGGTAAGCAAATTATTCCGTTAGATTATCTGCATCAAGCTGTTCAGCCTGCAACTTATTTGAAAGATTCTGAAACTGGGAAGCCTTGCAATTTTTATGGATATCAATGGTGGATTCTCGATTTGGATGGCTACCACGTAATATATGCACGAGGGCTGAACGGCCAGTACATTTTTGCCATACCACAGTTAAATTCGGTAATTGTACGTTTGGGGCATAAACGCAGCACAGTCAGAATTGATGGCACTCCCGAAGATGTTTACAAATACATAAGATTAGGCATACAGATTATTAACAACAAGAATTAGAAATACCGATGAATAGCGATTTTTTTAATGTAATTGACAAACTTAGGGTGAAATTGTTGGCATTTCCGGCAGCCGAACCGTCTGTTTACGATAAGTATAAGAAGAAGTACATAAGTTTGTTTAATCCCGAACAGGTTGAATTTGTAAATAATAACCCTGAGGTGCTAATGTTTTTGTCCGGAGGGGCGGAGCGTTCGGCAATTGAGTCGGTTCAGGAATATAGGTTTTACTTGGTACTGGCATCTAAAAACGATAACTCTTGGGCTGCGGCGACCGAAACTGTTGCTTGGATGAGTCAGCATAATATTTCAACCATGTTGGTTAATGCTGAATCGCCGGAGGCTCCGATTCTTCTAAGCGAGTATTATAAAGCGGTGACTGGAGTTAAAAGGTTACATGGTCAACGTTTAGGGGTGGTTGGGAGTAGTTCCGAATGGTTGGTGGCTTCTGCGGTTAGTCCGTTTCAACTTCAGTCAAAAATGGGGATAGAGCAGGTTGACATTGCATGGAGCGATATTGTTTTTGATGAGGTAGCCCAGGTTTCTTCCGATTTTATGGCTTTGTTCGGGAATACGGGCGATAAAAAGGAGTTGTTCGAAAGCGGTAAGGTATATGAGGGCTTGGCTTCGCTTATTCCGTTTTATAAGTTGAATAGTCTTTCGGTGGAGTGCTTTCCTATGGTTAATAAAACATCGCACACGGCATGTTTGGCTTTAGCTAAGTTAAACTACGATGGAATTCCCGCAGCCTGCGAGGCCGATAATACAAGTGCTGCCGGGATGATGTTTGCATCGGAAGTTTGTGGCTTTTCGCCATGGATGGCAAATACAATTTTTGTTGAAGCCGAAAAGGCAGTGTTTGCGCATTGTACTGTTCCCATGAATTTGGTTTCCGATTTCAAATTGGATACTCATTTTGAAACGAATAAAGGTTTGGCTGTAGCAGGAAACATAAAGGGTGAGGTGGTAACTATATTTCGGTTTAACAATACTTTTACTAAGATGTTTATTGCCGAGGCGGACGTTTTTAGCAGACCTCAAAAACGAGTGGCTTGTAGAACTCAGTTGGAAGTTAAAATAACGCCTTCTGCAACGAAGTATTTTTTAGAGTATCCTTTTGGAAATCACCATCTCATATTGCCGGGAAAATTTGCACAGCGCTTAAAGCTTGCTGCAAAGTTATTGCAGATGGAAGTTGTAGAATAAAAAAGACATCGATTTTCGATGCCTTTTCTTTATTATTGAAATACTTATACTTTTAAAATTTCCTGTTCTTTCTTACTTAGTAAATCGTCTATTTTTTTACTATAACCGTCGGTAACTTTTTGGGCTTTGTCCTCAGCATCCTTTGCCATATCTTCGGACAGTCCGTTTTTTTGTAACTTTTTAATTTCTTCAAGAGCATCTCTGCGGGCATTACGAATGCTTACGCGAGCTGTTTCGCCTTCGTGCTTAACTTGCTTAACCAAGTCTTTACGACGGTCTTCGGTTAAAGGGGGAACCATAATTCGAATGGATTCTCCGTTGTTTTGAGGGTTGAAGCCTAAATTTGCGGCCATAATAGCTTTTTCGATAGGCTCAATCATTTTCTTTTCCCAAGGTTGAATGGCGATGGTACGGGCATCGGGACTGCCAACACTTGCTACTTGGTTTAGAGGAGTTAAAGTTCCGTAATAGTCAACCATTATGCCTGAAAGCATGGCAGGATTTGCTCTCCCGGCACGAATAACTCTGAGTTCGCTTTCAAGGTGGTCAACTGCTTTTTCCATTTTTTCCTCGGCTATGTCGAAGACTATTTTAATTTCGTCAGGATTCATAGTGTTCTGATTTTTTGATGCTTAAAAATATTAATTTTTCACCAATGTCCCAATTTTTTCTCCTAAAACAACCTTTTTAAGGTTTCCCGGAGTGTTCATATCGAAAACAAGAATAGGAAGATTGTTTTCGCTGCACATAGTAAAGGCGGTTAAATCCATTACTTTAAGTTTCTTTTCGTATGCTTTGTTAAAGGTAAGTTCGTCGAACTTCACGGCATCTTTAACCTTTTCGGGATCGGCGGTGTAAATGCCATCAACACGGGTTCCTTTCAACAATACTTCTGCTTCTATTTCTACTCCACGAAGAGCCGATGCGGTGTCGGTTGTAAAAAAAGGATTTCCGGTTCCCCCGGCAATTATACATACTATGCCATTTTTAAAGGCTTCCACTACTTTTGCCTTGGTATATAATTCCCCAACGGGTTCCATTTTTGTTGCGGTAAAAACTTTTGCCTTGCCTCCTGCTCCTTCGATAGCCGATTGCAGGGCAAGGCTATTTATAACCGTTGCCAACATGCCCATTTGATCTCCTTTTACCCTGTCGAATCCCTTCGAAACGCCACTTAAGCCCCTGAAAATGTTCCCTCCTCCGATAACTATTCCAACTTCCGCACCCATTTCGGCAATTTCCTTTACCTGTTGGGCATAGCTGCTTAATACGCTTGTGTTAATTCCGTATTTGTCTTCACCCATTAGCGCTTCTCCGCTAAGTTTCAGTAATATTCTTTTGTACTTAAGCATTATGATAAGTAGTTGTAGATTTTTCGTAAAGATATAAAAAAACTCTATTTTGAAGAGTATTACCGATATCTAACGCTTAAACCAAAATAGTTTATGCCTGTTAAAGCAACCTCGATAACGATTAGAAATCTCTGCGTTTGAATATCAAGGTTGATACACCAATAAAAATTAGTGTGTAAGCAATGGCTATGAGTACCGATGGAAGCAGGGTAACTCCTGTCGGGGCATTTTGTACCTGAACCAATGTATTAGGATCTATGCTTTGTAGTTGTTGCAAATCTTCTGCAATTATGCCTAGAAAATTGGGCATTGGTGTAAGGTTCGATATTATTTTTACAGGGAAGTAACTGTCCCAAGGTGAGTTAAAGAAAAAGCGAATAATAGGTTCGATTAGGGCAAAATATAGTAGGTAAAGAATAATTGAAAGGGCGGTACTTCGAAAAATCATTACAAACGTTATGGCCAAAACCATATATGCCAAGGCTTGAATGGCTATTATTAGAGTGTATTTAAAGTGGATGAATGTTGGGAGGGTTGTCCAAGCACCGGAAAAGTATCCAACGGCAATTCCCGTGATGGTTACAATAATAAAAACGTAAACGGAAAGGGCTGCACTTAAAAAGAGTTTACCCAGCATAAGTTCGAATCGGCTGTAACCCTCAACTATCATTTTTCGGAAAGTGGAAAACGACAGTTCATTTCCGGTTAACACGGCAATAATTATTGCTAGTATTAAGTTAAACCAGCTGGCTAGCCATGCGGTTGTTTGCCAAAGGTGTTCGGGGGCAAAAAAACGGGCAATGGTAACACCTTGCAGTTGGATGTTCAACTGTGAAACGATAAGAACAAAAACTATAAATAGAATGGAATGTAACCCAAGCAGTGTCCAAAAAGTGGAGAAGCCTTTTGTCTTTATCCATTCGGTTCTTAATATGTGCTTCATTGTTTGCGTATTACTTTGCTACTTGGTCAAGGAAAATTTCCTCTAGCGATGGTTGGCGTATTTCGAAGAGTTTTGGAACTATATTCTTATCGGTAAGTTGTTCGTTCAGCAGCTTAATGGCTTCATTGTCGGCTACCGAAATGGTGATACCCTCGCTATAACTGTCAATGATTTTGAAGTTTGGGTTATTGGCAACTATGGCTTTTAACCCTTCAACTTTATCTGTTTCTACTTGAACAATTTGCTTTAATTTCAATAGTTCATCAACTTTTCCGTTGGCAATGCTTTGCCCATTTTTAAGAATTATAACATGGGTACAAACTCGTTGAATCTCATCAAGGTTGTGGCTGGCAATAATTATTGTTTTTCCGTTTTCGTGTTGTTGCCGAATAAGCCTGCGAACAAAGGCAATTCCCTCAGGGTCGAGACCGTTGGTTGGTTCATCAAAAACAAGAACTGGCGGATTTCCTACAAGTGTTTGTGCTATGGCCAAGCGCTGTTTCATGCCTAGCGATAAGGTATATACAGGATGATTCAACTTCTCTGTTAGTTCTACCTGTTCAATAGCCTGGTATATTTCGTCAGTAGTACAATTTCTATTTATAGCGGTTATCTCCATATTCCTTTTTACGCTGAGGTATGGATAAAAATATGGAACTTCGAGCAGCGCTCCGATGCGTTTATTTATGTTATGCGTATAGTTTTCTCCGAACCAGTTAAATGTTCCTGAGCAGGCTTTTCTTACTCCAAGAATAATTGACAAAAGGGTTGTTTTCCCGCTTCCGTTTGGGCCTAAAATGCCTAAAACTTCGCCTTTGTTAACATTGAACGACAGTTTGTTTAGGGCAGAAACATTTTTGTACCTTTTGGAAAGACTGTCAACGGAGAGAATTGGTACCATACCTTGGAAGATTTAATTTCCCATTTCGGACATAAATTTAATGCGCATTAAGCGTATTTCTTCTTCGGTGTAATCGTCGTCAAGAGCCGAAATGGCTTCATCAATACTTTCCGATTGTGCCTCGTTACGGAAGTAGTCAAAAACCTCTTCCTGCTTTTCCTCATCCACCACTTTATCGATGTAGTAATCAAGGTTTATTTTCGTTCCAGAATTTACAATTGCCTCAATTTCGGTAAGCAATTCGGGCATTTCCAGATTTTTGGCATTTGCAATGTCTTCTAAATCCATTTTACGGTCGATACTTTGAATAATAAAAACCTTTAATAGCGATTTATTGGCTACCGATTTTATTACCATATCCTGAGGACGAATAATTTCCTTATCCTCAACATAAACTTTAATCAACTCTATGAATTCTTTTCCAAATCGCTTTGCTTTCCCAACGCCAACACCGGTAATGTTTTGCAATTCGTCGAGTGTGATAGGGTACTGAATTGCCATATCCTCTAACGATGGGTCTTGGAAAATTACAAATGGCGGAAGGTCTTTCTTGTGTGCTACCTTTTTTCTTAAATCTTTAAGCATGGAAAGTAACTCTTCGTCGGCTGCGCCTCCTTTATCCATTGGCATACCTATGGCTTCTTCTTCGTCGCCTTCTTCGTATTCATGATCCAGCGTAAACATTATATCCGAAGGCTTTTCGAGGAAGTCTTTACCCTTTTGAGTTATCAACAACAAGCCATAGTTTTCAATATCCTTATCGATAAACTTCATTACCAAAGCTTGTCGTATAATTGAATTCCAGAATCGTTGGTCTTTCTCTGCGCCTTCGCCAAAGGTGTCAAGTTGATTGTGCTTGTACGATTTTATGGCAGCAGTTGGTTTTCCTAAAAGAATGTTTACAACATGCTCGGCTTTAAATTTTTGGTTAACGGCAATAATCGTTTCCAAAACCATTTGCAACTCATCTTTACCTTCGAATTGAGTTTTTGGATGTAGGCAGTTATCGCAAGAATTACAGTTATCCTCGGTATATTCTTCTCCGAAATAGTTTAGTAATGTTTTGCGTCGGCACATGGACGATTCGGCATACGATACGGTTTCTAGTAAAAGTTGCTTGCCAATTTCCTGCTCGGAAACGGGTTTTCCCTGCATAAACTTTTCCAGTTTTTGTATGTCCTTATAGCTGTAAAAAGTTATACACTGTCCTTCGCCACCGTCGCGACCGGCACGACCTGTTTCTTGGTAGTACCCTTCCAAACTTTTTGGAATATCGTAGTGAATAACAAATCGCACATCGGGCTTGTCTATACCCATTCCAAAGGCTATGGTGGCAACAATTACATCCACCTCTTCCATTAGAAATTTATCCTGATTGGTCGAGCGGGTGTTTGCATCAAGGCCGGCATGGTACGGAAGTGCTTTTATACCATTAACCTTAAGCGTTTCGGCCATTTCCTCAACCTTTTTCCGGCTAAGGCAGTAAATAATGCCCGATTTGCCCTCATTATTTTTTATGTACTTTATTATTTCCTTAACGGCATTTACTTTAGGCCTTACTTCGTAGTAAAGGTTCGGCCTGTTGAACGACGATTTGAATACTGTTGCATCGAGCATTCCTAGGTTTTTCTGAATATCGTGCTGAACCTTTGGGGTTGCCGTTGCCGTTAGGGCAATTAGCGGAGCTGTTCCAATTTCGTTAATAATAGGTCTTATACGACGATACTCCGGACGGAAGTCGTGTCCCCATTCCGAAATACAGTGAGCTTCGTCAATGGCATAAAACGATATTTTAATCTGTTTCAGAAATTCAATGTTATCCTCCTTGGTAAGAGATTCCGGTGCAACATAAAGCATTTTGGTAACACCGCTAGTAACATCGCTTTTAACCTTCTGTATTTGAGTCTTGTTTAACGATGAATTTAAAAAGTGAGCGACTCCATCCTCCACAACAAAGCTTCGCATTGAGTCAACTTGGTTCTTCATTAATGCTATAAGGGGCGAAATAACAATGGCCGTTCCATCGAGTATTAGAGCTGGCAGTTGATAGCAAAGAGACTTTCCTCCTCCAGTTGGCATTAAAACAAAAGTGTCGCGTCCGGCTAACACATTGCGAATGATAGCCTCTTGGTTTCCTTTAAATGTATTGAAACCAAAGTACTTACTTAAATATTCTTTCAGCGAAAGATCTGACACATCTACACTCATCTCTTTTTTGTAATCTTATTTGTTAACTTTACTTAATGTTTATTTTGTCTTTGTTGAAATAAAAAAAGATATTTTTGCTTTTTATAAAAATACACTAATTTTTTATTTATCAAAGGTCTAATTAATGTCATTTAACAAAAGGGAACACAAAATTAATAAAATGAGCCAATCATATTTTCCATTCGTGGAAAAGTTAGAAGTGTTCCTTTTAGTTGATTGAATTAAAAATATTTAAGTTTAAAAAATTTAACCATGAATGTTGATATTAAAAGTGTTGCCAAACAAGTAATAAATTCCGAAGCTGCTGCCATCGAGAAACTTGCGGGTTATATTGATGACGATTTTGAACGGGTGGTTCTCGAAATTTTTAACGGTAAAGGACGAGTAATTGTTACAGGAATTGGAAAAAGTGCCATAATTGCTAATAAAATTGTTGCAACATTTAATTCTACGGGAACTCCCGCCATTTTTATGCACGCTGCCGATGCCATTCATGGCGATTTAGGTATTATCCAACCCGACGATATTATAATTTGCCTTTCTAAGAGTGGAAATACTCCTGAAATTAAAGTATTGGCTCCTTTAATAAAAAATCTTGGGAACAAACTGGTGGCTTTGGTGTCGAATACCGATTCGTACTTAGCCCAAATGTCCGATTATATTCTAAAGGCAACGGTCGATCGCGAAGCTAGTCCTAATAATTTGGCCCCAACTACAAGCACAACAGCACAGTTGGTTATTGGCGATGCCTTGGCTGTATGCCTGTTGAAGTTAAAAGGCTTTACTACGGAAGATTTTGCCCGTTTCCATCCCGGCGGTTCGCTTGGAAAGAAGTTATACATGCGAGTTTCCGATATTTTTATTGAGAATGAAGTTCCTAAGGTAAAGGAGACCGATACTATTCGAAAAATTATACTCGAAATTTCGTCGAAGCGGTTAGGAGCTACGGCTGTGTTGGATATCGAGGGTAATTTAATTGGAATTATTACCGATGGAGACTTGCGTAGGATGCTTGAACGAAATGTGGACTTCGATAAGCTTTCGGCAAAGGATATTATGTCGCCAAGTCCTAAAACGGTTAGTAGCGACGAGTTAGCTATTAATGCCTTTAATATAATGGAGCAGCATAAAATTACCCAACTGTTGGTAACAGATAATGGAAAGTATAAGGGGGTAATTCATTTGCACGATATATTACGTGAGGGGATTGTTTAATTAGAAATGGCTATGCAAGCATTTTAAATTAAGTTAGTTATGTTTGCACCTTTTCCTGACAGGAATCAAATGTATCTGTATTGTTTTATGCTTGTTTGTGCTAAATTTGATGTTTTGCGTTTTTGCGTGTGAAATGAATTTTTAATGAAAAGGCTGTTTTCAATATTATCGGTTGTTTTGTTTTCGATTTCTGTATTTGGACAGGGACAAATAACTAAAATTAGGGGGAAGGTGCTCGATGCCGATACTCATGCCCCTTTACCGTACGTTAACATTTCGTTTAGAGGAACGAATATTGGAACAATTACCTCCGAAACAGGTGAATTCTTCCTCGAAACGCGCTATGCTACCGATAGCATAATAGTTTCTTTTGTAGGCTACGAGAGTACGGCTGTAAAAGTTAAAAAGGGATTTTTTCAAACAGTAAATGTTGATCTGAAGCCCGAATCTATAGAACTTGCTGCGGTTATTGTTAAACCGGGCGAAAATCAGGCAAACAGAATAATACGAAACATCATACGTAATAAGGATAAAAATAATCCGGCAAACTTTAACTATAGTTGTAAAAGTTATAATAAGATTCAAGTTGACTTAAATAATATCGGTGACGATATTAAAAAGCGGAAACTCCTAAACCAGTTTAAGTTTATCTGGGATTATGTGGATACCAATGCAATTACAGGGAAAACGTACTTGCCTATATTTATAACCGAATCGTTGTCCGATTACTATTACCGCTCGAGCCCTAGGATGGAAAAAGAGGTAATTAAGGCAACTAAAATTTCAGGCGTAAATAACGAGAGTGTTGCTCAGTTTACCGGAAAAATATATCAGAGTATAAATATTTACGACAATTATATCAACATTTTCGATCAGGGTTTGGTGAGTCCAATTGCCAATGCCGGACTAATATATTACAAGTATATGCTGGTGGATAGTTCTTTTGTGGATAATCGTTGGTGTTACCATGTATCGTTCAGGCCTCGTCGAAAAATGGAACCAACTTTTACCGGCGATTTTTGGGTGAACGATTCTACTTGGGCCATTGCCAAAATGCAGGTTCGACTGGCAAAAATGGTTAACCTGAATTTCGTGAACGATATGGTTGCCTCCGCCGAATTTACTCCGCTAAACGATACGCTTTGGTTTCCAAAGCAACTTACCCTGTTTGTCGATTTCAATTTAACTGATAAGACAACCGGTTTTTTTGGACATAAAACAATTAGTTATAGCGACGTTGTGCTAAATCCTGTTTATCCCGATGACGTGGTTGAGTTGCCTACAAACATTAAGGTTCAGGAAGGAGCATTAAAGCAGGATAAAAAGTATTGGGAGGGAGCCCGGCCGTTTGAACTTACCCCGAAGGAGCAGAACATTTACTCCATGGTCGATTCTGTTCAGAATGTTCCTATGTATAAAACATTTGTGGATATTATCAACATGTTTGTAAACTACTACTACGTGGTTGGGTATTTCGAAATAGGGCCTTACTACCAAACGTATAGTTTTAACGAAATAGAAGGAAACCGGTTTAAGGTGTCGGGCCGAACGAGTAATAAGTTTAGTAAAAAGTTGATGATTTCGGGTTTCTTGGCCTATGGCGATAAGGACGATAGGTTTAAATGGGGAACAAATGCACTTTACATGATAAATAAGAATCCTCGGGTTGCGGCGTCTATTGGCTACAAAGATGATGTTGAACAGTTAGGACAAAGTCCTAATGCGCTTACCGAGGATAATATTCTTACTTCATTTTTGCGTCGAAATCCAAATTATAAGCTTACGCTTGTTCGCGATTTTTCAACTTCGTTGGAAAAGGAATGGTTCAACGGATTTTCGAATACCATAACGTTTAACCATCGAATAATATACCCTACGCAGTACATTCCTTTTGACCCGGTTGATGGAACTCCTGCGCTTAGTAACATTACCACTTCAACAGTAACCTTAAATACGCGCTGGCAGAAAAACGAAAGTTTTGTGTCGGGAGAATTTGAGCGTGTGAGTTTAGGTAGCGATTGGCCGGAAGTAAACTTTGATATTACGAAGGGGTTTAAGAATATTGTTGGCTCCGATGTCGATTTTTGGGAGTTACATTTTAACTATTACCATAAATTCAACATAAATCCATTTGGCTATGCTCGTTTAATTATTGATGCGGGAAAGATATTTGGGAAAGTTCCATATCCTTTGCTAAAACTTCATGAGGGAAACGAAACGTATGCATTCGATAGGTATGCGTTTAACATGATGAACTACTACGAGTTTGCATCCGACCAGTATGCCAGTTTATATTTAGAGCAACACTTTCAGGGCTTCTTTTTAAATAGATTTCCTTTAATTAGAAGGTTGAAGTGGCGCGAAGTTGTTACGGGGAAATTTTTGATAGGAAACATAAACGATAAAAATAAGCAAGTATTAACATTTCCTGATGGTTTAGGCGAAGTTTCAAAACCTTATGCGGAGTTTGGCGTGGGTGTGGAAAATATTTTTAAGGTTATCCGTATAGATGCACTTTGGCGTGCAACTCATTTGGATAATCCAAATGTTGAGCCGTTTGGAATCCGTGCTGGCTTACAAATCATTTTTTGAGAAAGCAAAATTATTTACCTTTGGACTCTTAACAGTTAAAAAGATATGCGACTTTACACCGAAAATCTTGTAAAACGCTATAAAACCAGAACGGTAGTTAAGGACGTTAGCGTTGAGGTTAACCGTGGGGAAATTGTAGGACTTCTTGGTCCTAATGGGGCTGGTAAAACAACCACGTTTTATATGATAGTTGGGCTTATAACGCCAAACGCCGGAAAAATATTTTTGGACGATGAGGAGATTACTAGCGAACCGGTTTTTAGAAGAGCACAACGAGGAATAGGGTATCTTGCTCAGGAAGCTTCGGTGTTCAGACAGCTTAGCGTGGAAGACAACATTAAGGCTGTTCTGGAAATGACAAAGTTTAGCAAGGAGTATCAGCGGGAAAAGGTTGAGTCGTTGCTTACCGAGTTTGGTTTGCAGAGAATTCGAAAGAGTCTGGGAATACAACTATCGGGTGGTGAAAGAAGGCGTACCGAAATTGCCCGTGCGCTTGCCCTCGATCCAAAATTTATTCTTCTTGATGAACCGTTTGCCGGTGTCGATCCAATTGCCGTAGAAGATATTCAGAATATTGTGGCACATCTTAAAGATAGAAATATCGGAATTTTAATTACCGACCACAATGTGCACGAAACATTGTCCATAACCGATAGGGCGTACTTGCTTTACGAGGGGTCTATTTTGAAAGCAGGAACTGCTAAGGATTTAGCCGAAGATGAACAAGTGCGTAAAGTTTACCTAGGACAAAACTTCGAGTTGCGCAAATAAATTAATTTCGACTTTGAAATTTTGGGAAAAATAAATTACCTTTGCACCACGTTTTTTGCGGATATGGCGTAATTGGTAGCCGCGCTAGACTTAGGATCTAGTGCCGAAAGGCGTGTGGGTTCGAGTCCCCCTATCCGCACAATCACCCGCTTTGGCGGGTTTTTTTGTATATATAGGGTTGCTTTTAAAAACCATTAGAAGATTCGGTTTTAAAATATCTTGAATTAACCTTAACCGTTAAGCATCTCAAAAGAGTGCTTGCGTAAAGGAAGACAATATTTATTTAGGGCTGTTTTTTACGTAAAAAACGAGCCTTAAAGTTTAAGGCTCATTTGTTCGTCTTGGTCCTCGTTGTTTTCGAGTGGAGTTTCCGTGGAAGTTGGCGTTTCTGGTTTTTCCTCTTTATCTTCAAATGCCGAGGCTTCCTTTTCTAAGGGTTCCGTAAATTCTGCTTTTTTAATTTCGAAGTTAGATAGCCGTTTCCCTTTAGCCTTATACCCTTTAACGGCAATAAAAGCATCAACATCTACAAATTCAGATTCCCGGTTCGAATGTTTTCCTCCAAATTTTATTTTTAGGCTAGGATAAGGATCGCTGTTCAGGCATAATAAGTACGATTTATCGTCTTCCGGTATAAATGGCTGTTGGCGTTCCGTGTGCTCAAAACAAAAGCGTTTTAAGTAGAAATATTTTTGTTCTCCATCAAAATATACTGCAGAGTATATTTTATCAGGGTCGAATTTCTCTACGAGCAATGGCTCCGAATCGAAACGTAAAGCATATTCTGTACCTGCTGTAAAATAAGTGCCTTCGGAGTTTACTATCAGAATTTTGTCGTCGGAATAGAAATCGCCTAGCAGAGTTCCTTTACCATCTCGGTTTAGCCTTAAAGTTTCATCGTCATACCAAATTTGCAAGGCATCGGGTTGGGCGGAAGACTTTTCTTTAACCTGTATTTTGTGAATGGCATATCGGGTAAATATGTTTCCTTGCGATCCCCGTCCTTTTACGGCAAGTTGACTAAAGTCCAGTTCCAAAATTAGATTACGAAGTCTTGGTCGTGGTTTTAGGAAGACTTTTAGAACCTCTGTTTCTCCGTTTGGGTTCGCGGAAAAATACAGAATTTGCGATCCTGCCGTTCCTTTGGTAATGTCGTATTCCTTATCACGAGTAGTTCCGGTAACCGCGCATCGTTTCATCATTATGTCACCATTAAATCCATCGCGGTACAGAACGTTATAAATAGTTTTTGTATCGTTTTTCTGATAAACGGCAACGTGGGCAATGTCCTTGCCTACAAACGATTTGTCCTGAATTTTCTGGATTATATATTTCCCGTTTTTAAGGAATACAATGATGTCGTCGATATCGGAACAATCGCAAACATACTCGTCTTTTTTAAGTCCTGTTCCTACGAAGCCTTCGACACGGTTAACGTAAAGTTTTTCGTTTGCAACAATAACTTTTGTGGCTTCAATGTTGTCGAAACTTCTGAGTTCCGTTTTCCTATCCGCATTTTTACCGTGCTTCTTTTTAATTTGTTGAAAGTAGGCAATAGTATAGTTAACGATGTTGGCAAGATGATTTTTTACCTCATCCATTTCGGCTTCAACGGCGCGAATATGCTCATCTGCTTTTTTGATATCGAATTTCGAAATCTTTCTTACGGGCTTTTCGGTAAGTTTTAAAACATCATCCTTTGTAATTTCCCTTTTTAGCAACGAACGGTACGGGTCGAAACCTCGTTCAATGGCTTCGATAATCATATCCCAGGTTTCCGTATCTTTTTCAAGTATTCTATAAATTCTTTTTTCGAAGAATATTTTTTCGAGCGAGGAAAAATGCCAGTCTTCTTCCAGTTCATTTAACCGGATGTTAAGTTCAAGGGTAAGGAGTTGTTTTGTTCTTTCCGTTGATGCCTTTAGGATTTCTTTTACACCAAGGAATATTGGCTTGTCTTCCGAAATAATGCACGAGTTTGTGGATATAGATATTTCGCAATCGGTAAAGGCATACAGGGCATCAATGGTCATATCCGGGTTTACGTCGGCAGGAAGTTGAATTAGAATCTCCACATTCTCGGCCGTATTGTCGTCTATCTTTTTAATTTTGATTTTTCCCTTGTCGTTTGCCTTAACAATAGATTCGATAAGCGATGAAGTTGTTTTGCCGTATGGAAGTTCGGTTATTGCTAGCGTTTTTTTATCAACTTTTTGAATTCTGGCCCTCACCTTAACTGCACCCCCACGCAAACCGTCGTTGTAGCGGTTGCAATCGGCCAATCCTCCCGTAGGGAAATCGGGGTAAAGTTCAAAATCCTTCCCTTTTAGGTAATCGATGGAAGCATCGATAAGTTCGTTAAAGTTGTGAGGGAGAATTTTCGAGGCTAGCCCAACGGCAATACCTTCGACGCCTTGTGCAAGGAGTAGGGGAAATTTTACGGGTAACGTGACCGGTTCCTGATTCCTGCCGTCGTAGCTAAGCATCCACTCGGTGGTTTTGGGGTTAAAAACTACCTCAAGGGCAAATTTGGAAAGTCGCGCTTCAATATAACGGGGAGCAGCGGCACTATCGCCGGTAAGTATGTTGCCCCAGTTTCCTTGGGTATCTATAAGTAAATCTTTTTGTCCGAGTTGAACAAGCGCATCACCAATGGAAGCGTCACCGTGAGGGTGAAACTGCATGGTAAAGCCAATTATGTTGGCAACCTTGTTGTAGCGCCCGTCGTCGAGCCGTTTCATGGCGTGCAAAATTCTTCGCTGTACGGGCTTCAAGCCGTCACCGAGGTGAGGAACGGCACGTTCCAGTATAACATACGAGGCGTAGTCCAAAAACCAGTCCTTGTACATGCCGGCAAGGTAAGTTCTCCGAGCGGTATCTCCGGTTAACTTCTCTATTTTTGCATGTTGTTCCGGCGATAAGTTTTTGCCTTCGTTTTCCGATAAAAATTCATCCGCTTCAAAATCGTCCAGTCGCATTCCTTCTAAAATTCAAATTCAACGTGTTAAGCAACAAGGTTTTTAGTGCTTACCTCTTCTTTGCTCTCGGGAGATTCGCTAATTTCACGAGGTAATAAATCTTCTTCAACAATATCCTCTTCAACCCTTAGGTTGTTGATGATAAAATCTTGTCTGTCGGGGGTGTTTTTGCCCATGTAAAACTGAAGAAGATCCAATATTTGATCATCCTTGGTTAATCGAACAGGATCCAGCCTGATACTTTCGCCAATAAAGTTTTTAAACTCGTCGGGCGATATTTCGCCTAATCCTTTAAAACGGGTTATTTCCGGATTTGGACCAAGTTCCTTTATGGCGCTTTCCTTTTCGTCCGAGGTGTAGCAGTAGTTGGTTTTCTTTTTATTTCGCACGCGGAATAAGGGCGTTTGAAGAATAAAGAGATGTTCTTGACGAATAAGTTCGGGGAAAAACTGGAGGAAAAAGGTTATAAGGAGCAATCGTATGTGCATTCCATCGACATCGGCATCGGTTGCTATTACAATTTTGTTGTATCGCAAGTTGTCCATGTCGTCTTCGATGTTGAGTGCAGATTGAAGCAGGTTGAACTCTTCGTTTTCGTAAACAATTTTTTTTGTCAGCCCGTAAGTGTTTAACGGTTTTCCCTTCAGGGAAAAAACGGCTTGCGTATTAACGTTACGCGACTTAGTAATGGAACCGCTTGCCGAATCGCCCTCGGTAATGAAAAGTGTTGTATCTCCGGAATGAGATTCGTTGCTATTATAGTGTATGCGACAATCCCTAAGTTTTTTATTGTGAAGGCTGGCCTTTTTTGCACGCTCGCGTGCAATCTTTTTTATTCCGGAAATGGCCTTACGTTCTTTTTCTGCTTCAAGAATTTTTTGAAGTAGCGTTTGGGCTATATCACTGTGTTTATGCAAAAAGTTATCGAGTTCCGTTTTAATAAAGTCTCCAATAAACTGACGAACCGATGGCCCGTCGGGTCCCATGTCCTTGCTGCCTAACTTGGTTTTTGTTTGCGATTCGAAAACGGGATCTTCAACTTTTACGCTTATGGCAGCAACAATTGAATTTCGAATATCGGAAGGATCGAAGTCTTTTTTGTAAAAATCCCGAATGGTTTTTACGTACGATTCTCTAAATGCACCTAAATGAGTTCCTCCTTGGGTTGTGTGTTGCCCGTTAACAAAAGTGTAGTAGTCTTCGCCATAACCTATCCCGTGCGTAATGGCAACTTCAATATCTTTCCCTTTCAGGTGAATTATTGGGTAAAGGGGCTCGCTGGACATGTTTTCGTTGAGAAGGTCGAGCAACCCGTTTTTCGATTCAAATTCCTTGTTGTTGAAACGTAGTGTTAATCCAGTATTCAGGTACGAGTAGTTTCTGAGCATTGCCTCAATGTACTCGTTGTCGAAGGTAAAACTACCGAATACCGTATCGTCTGGTAAAAATTCAACGTAAGTACCATTGGGGTCCCCATTCGATTGAAAGTTACGCTCCTCAACCAGCAGTCCTGCCGAGAACTCTATTTCCTTCGATTGCCCTTCGCGGGTGCTTCTTATGATAAACTTTTTAGACAGAGCGTTAACAGCCTTTATACCAACCCCGTTTAATCCAACCGATTTTTTAAATACGCTGGAGTCATACTTGGCTCCCGTATTCATTTTCGAAGCTACATCCTTTAACTTTCCCGGAGGAATGCCTCGTCCATAGTCGCGAACGGAAACAACATGATCTGCTAGTTTTATGTCTATTTTTTTACCAAACCCCATCATGTACTCGTCAATGGAATTATCCAAGACTTCTTTTAGAAGAATATAAATTCCATCGTCGGGCTGAGAGCCATCGCCTAACTTCCCAATATACATTCCCGGACGTTTGCGAATGTGCTCGTGCCACTCCAACGTTTTAATGCTATCCTCTGAATATCCTACACTCATAATATAAACTCTATAATGCTAAACACATAGCACAATTATTCTTGAATGTGCTGGTTCGTTGCTTACAAAAGACACTTTAGATTTTACGATTGCAAAATTAAGGATAAAAAAATGCTGCCAACATTTCGTCTTGAATTAAATATCAACAGGTGACGTTGTTTTATGAACTAATTGATAGTAAGAAAATTGATTGTGGTCGGTTGCTTTTTAACTTTTTCTTTGAATTTTGTTATCCCGTGTATTTTGGACTGTTGCTCTTAGTATAAGCATTTTACGGGTTGTATGGTTGCAATGTAAGGGGCAACTTCAGAAATAAGGTTTGTTATGTATATTTGTTTTTTGTTAAACCGTTGTAGGTAAAAGTTGATTTATGGAGTATGACATTATACAAGGCAGAGACTTTAGTTCGGAATTTAAGTTTAGTACATCGCGTAGCGGTGGTCCTGGCGGACAAAATGTAAATAAAGTAAGTACGAAGGTTGAACTTAGATTTAACGTTGCACAGTCAGTTTTACTTTTGCCCGAAGAGAAGGTTGTTATTTTGAAAAAACTTGAAAATAAAATAAATAAGGACGGAGAGTTGGTCCTGGTTTCGCAGTCGGAGCGTTCCCAGTTGGCTAATAAGGAAAAGGTAGTTGAGAAATTTTATTCCTTGATAGTAAAAGCCCTAACTCCACGGAAGAAGCGGAAGCCTACCAAGCAGACAAAAGCATCGAAGGAAAAAAGGCTTCAAACAAAGAAGATTAATTCGGAGAAGAAAAGTAGAAGAAAATCTGTTGATTTAACATAGAATCAAGAGTTCCCTTTTGGGGGAAATAAATTCGGATTATCTTTTTGGGTTGAGTTCTTGTTGGCATGAGCAAATTGTCAATAATCACCAATATATTTTAATCTAACATGATTTACAGCATAAAGGGGTTCTAAAAAAAATTGTAGGTTTGCAATCAGTTTTTTAAGAAGATAAAAATTTAAGCAGATGGCAAGTAGTAAACCTTCAATACCCAAGGGAACCCGCGATTTTGGCCCCGAGCAAATGGTGCGGCGGAATTTTATTTTCGACACAATTCGCGAAGTTTTCAGCCGTTACGGCTATCAGCCTATCGAAACGCCTGCAATGGAGAATCTCTCAACGTTATTGGGAAAGTATGGCGAAGAGGGCGATAAGTTGCTGTTCAAAATTCTTAATTCTGGCGATTTTATCGATAAGGCAGATTCGTCGGTTTTTAAGTTGGGGAATTCTAACGCGGCATCGCTTGCAATTTGCGAAAAGGGTTTACGGTACGACCTTACTGTTCCCTTTGCAAGATTTGTGGTGCAGTATCAAAACGATATTCAGTTTCCTTTTAAACGTTACCAAATACAGCCGGTGTGGCGTGCCGACAGACCTCAAAAGGGTCGGTATCGTGAATTTTACCAGTGCGATGTCGATGTTATTGGATCGAATTCGTTATTGAACGAGTACGAGTTGGTGTTGATAATTAACGAGGTGTTCGAACGGTTAAAAATACATACCGTACTAAAGTTGAATAACCGCAAAATTTTAAGCGGAATTGCGGAAGTTATTGGCGAGTCCGATAAGTTAATCGATATAACTGTTGCCATCGATAAGATTGATAAAATAGGAATAGAGGCGGTTAATAGCGAGTTGCGCGAGCGGGGTGTTGCCGAGCAAGCCGTTCAAAAACTTCAGCCCATTATTTCGATGACGGGAACCAATGCGGAAAAGTTGATAGTTATTAAGGATGTACTAAAATCATCGGAAATTGGGATGAAGGGTGTTGCCGAATTGGAAGAGTTGTTTGGCTACATCGAAAGTGTTGGTGGATTATCAACAAAAGTTGAATTTGACCTTTCATTGGCGCGTGGGTTAAACTACTATACCGGTGCAATTTTCGAGGTTAAGGCTGTCGATGTACAAATAGGCAGTATTTGCGGGGGTGGTCGTTACGACGACCTTGCCGGTATTTTTGGCTTGAAGAATTTGAGTGGCGTTGGCGTTTCCTTCGGAGCCGACCGCATTTACGACGTAATGCTTCAGCAAGAGTTGTTCCCGGAAAGTTTGGCTGCTTCAACAAAAGTCATGTTTGTGAATTTTGGTGAAAAGGAAGCGGTTTATTGTTTAAAAGCATTGAATAGGTTACGAGCCGCAGGAATGAGTGCCGAACTGTACCCGGATAGTTCAAAAATGAAAAAGCAGTTGGATTACTGTAATAAAAGGAACATCCATTTTGCAGTAATTGCAGGGGAGAATGAAATTAATGCAAACCAGTTGGCGGTAAAAAACATGGTAACCGGTCAGCAGGAGTTAATTTCGTACGATAATTTAACGGAGTTTATTCAGCATAACATTTAAATATCAAAATTTATTATGGCTAAAAAGCATATAATTTCCCCTAAACCATTAGATTGGAATGTTTTAGAAGAGTTGATTTTAGAGCATCATCATTTGGAACTTTCGAATGAGTCGCGTGAATTAATTGCCAAATGTAGGGCTTACCTTGACAGTAAGATGGAAACGGAAGATAAGCCAATTTACGGAATTACAACGGGTTTCGGATCGCTTTGCAACAGGAGCATTTCGAGGGAAGAACTTTCCCAACTTCAAAAGAACCTGGTAATGTCTCATGCTTGTAGCACAGGCGAAGAGGTTGCACCGCAGATTGTAAGGTTAATGCTTTTGCTAAAAGCACATGCCTTGTCGTTAGGGAATTCGGGAGTTCAGGTTGAAACCGTTGAAAGAATTCTCGATTTCTACAATAACGATATTTTGCCGGTGGTTTACGACAGAGGTTCCTTGGGTGCTTCGGGCGATTTAGCTCCGCTTTCCAACCTGTTTCTGCCGTTAATAGGCTTGGGTGAAGTTAACTACAAAGGAAAACGTTGTGCTTCTGCCGAGGTATTGAACGAAATGGGATGGAAACCAATAGAACTTAAATCGAAGGAAGGGCTGGCATTGCTTAATGGCACGCAGTTTATGAGCGCACATGGTGTTTATGCCATGATCCGTGCATTCAGATTAGCAAAGTTGTCCGATATAGTTGGGGCCATTTCGTTAGAGGCTTTCGATGGACGGATCGATCCGTTTCATCCTAATATCCAAAATGTTCGCCCTCATAAGGGACAAATTGAAACGGCTGGTAATATCAGAGCCATTTTGCGGGGTAGCGAGTTGATACAACGTACTAAAAAGCATGTTCAGGATCCATATTCGTTTAGGTGTATTCCTCAGGTTCATGGGGCTTCGAAAGATGCTATTAATTACGTTTCGGGAGTGCTGTTAACCGAAATCAATTCGGTAACGGATAATCCTACCATTTGGCCCGATGAAGATTTAATTATTTCCGGAGGAAATTTCCATGGCGAACCGCTGGCTTTGGCATACGACTTTTTAGCAATCGCTCTTTCGGAATTGGGAAATATTTCGGAGAGGAGAGTTGCTCAGCTAATTTTAGGATTGCGTGGGTTACCGGAATTTTTAGTTGCCAAACCGGGCCTAAATTCAGGATTCATGATTCCTCAGTATGCTGCTGCTGCTATGGTTAGCCAGAATAAGCAGCTGTGTACCCCAGCCTCTGTCGATTCTATCGTTTCGTCCAATGGACAAGAGGATCATGTAAGCATGGGAGCCAATGCAGCAACTAAGCTGCTAAGAGTTGTGGACAACGTTGAGCGTATTTTGGCTATTGAGTTGTTTAATGCTTCACAGGCGTTGGAGTTTCGCCGTCCGGCCAAATCATCTCCTTATATCGAAGAGTTTGTTGCAGAATACCGTAAGGTTGTAAAATTTGTTGAGGTTGATAAGGTTATGTACTCCGAAATTCAAAAGTCAGTTGACTTCATTCGTAACTTTAAGTACAAGAAGATTAACTAGAAGTTTTTGTTCAAAATAGTAACAGCCTGGTGTAAATAGCCAGGCTGTTTTTTATCTATCTAAATCCTATTGATATTGAAAAATTGTTGGGGAGGAGCGCTTGATTTAACGGATTTACGATAACTTGGACAAGTTAACAGATAATTCAAGCTAATTAATTTATTTCAATTAGTTCAACAGGAATTTTAAAAACTAACTTCAAATCTTTGCTCCAATTCATCATATCTATGTCATCGGGTTCGTACAGACATTTAATGTGTACATCGGTTCCCTTTAAAAGTAATTCTTCTGCTTTTTTTAGAAAAGAAACCAGATGATGTTCCGAACATCCATTAATGTATGTCAAGTAGAGTTCTATATCTATTTTTTGAGGTTTATAGTTGTTGGAGTAAACCTGAAGCCATCGAATTATTGGGGCAAAAAACGATTGGGGATCGCTTGGAATTAAATTGCCATGTAATGTTATTTTAGCTGTATCCTTAAAGCATTTTACCTCAGGAGTTTCCGAAGTCGCTGGTAAGTTTAAGTCTAAAAGATTAGTTGTCGAATTGTTAAAATTCATCGTAAACACATTTTAAGAATGTGCTTTCAAAAGTAAAAAAAAGTTAAAACGGAGTTGTGTAATAATTACTTTTTTTGACGATTTTTTTCGTGTTCCTGAATTTTATTAAGCAAGTATTTTTTGAATTCAGTGTTTGATTGGTAAAAGCGTATAACTTTTTTAGGAGGTAAAATCTCCTTTAACTTCGAGTTGAAATCTACTAGCAAGTTGGCTTCTTTTCTGAAATTTAATACGTATTTATCGGCAATGCGTTTTAATTCAGTATTGCTTAATGAATCGAGAGATGAAACTTTTATATTGATAAGGTCTTCACGCTCTTTGAGTATTTCGTTTTTTTCTTCCCAGTATTGGTCGTAAAGCGGCCAAAATTGTTTGGCTTCCTCTGATGTAAGGTTTAAAATTCTGGTTATAAAGGTTACCTTTTCTTCCTTTAGGGCCTTTTCCCAGTTGACATTATCCTGTCCTGTAGCCCAAAATGCAAGAATGACAAGAATGCCCGTGATACTAACTTTGAGAAACCTCATCATGGTCTAACTTCTTTCTTCTCCTCGATGATCGATAAACAATTTCTGCTTCTACTGTAGTAAAATTCTTGCATTCTTTGTTGTACTCTTTTTAAACTGTCGGTTTTACGCTTGTTTTCGACAGCGTTGTATAAATCCTTATCGTCGAATTGAGAAATGCTACGACTTACAATTTCCACGTAGTTAGGATTACCTTGATTTATGCTCCTTTGCGAGATAGGTTTAGCAATGTAAAAGCCAAAGTATGCAAGAACAACCAAGAATGCAAATCCTGCTGCAAAAGAAAGTTGAGTTTTTAATGCTACCGGAATGAATCTCTTTTTAGTGCTATCTTTTGCAGCAATTCGATCTTGTATTTTTGCGTGTAAGTTATCAAAATACCCTTCGGGTACTGTATATGGCAACTTACGCCCATCTTCACTATTTAAAAAATTGTTTTTCATTTTGTAAATACTATCAAAAAGCTACTCTCTCTATTTTTATAGATTTAAAAGTTTATACAAGGTTTAATCCTCTTCCAAAGAATCCTCAATTTTCTTAACGGCATGATGAAATGAGGCTTTAAGAGCACCAACAGAGGTCCCTAGTATTTCGGATATTTCCTCATATTTTAACTCTTCAAAATATTTCATGTTGAATACAAGCCTTTGTTTTTCGGGAAGTTTGAGTACTGCTTTTTGCAGTTTTATTTCCAGTTCGTTACCATCTATAAAAGGCTCGGATTCCAACGTGCGGGAAAGTTGCTGTTCTACATCAACCAGTGGCAGCAAGAATTTGGTGCGTTTTCTCTTTAAAAAGGTTAGCGCTTCGTTGGTTGCAATTCGATAAAGCCATGTGAAGAGTTGTGATTCTTCACGAAAACTTTCTAAGTTTCCCCATACCTTGATAAAGGTATTTTGAACAATATCGTCGGTATCGTCGTGGCTGATAACAATTTTACGTACATGCCAGTATAACCGCTCCTGATATTTTCTGACAATTAAATTAAATGAGTAACTCCGTGTTTCGTTGGAACGAAACATTTCCAACAGTTCTTTGTCGGAGTAATCTTTCATTTAATCTACATGAAAATTAGTTATTTACGTTTGATTACTTTTTGTGCAGCCTCTACAATGTTTGGAGTGTCAAGTCCGTACTTAACCATAAGCTCGTTGGGCTTTCCGCTTTCGCCAAAAACATCGTTCACGCCTACCATTTCCATAGGAGAGGGGAGTTTTCGGCTAAGTATTTGAGCAACGCTGTCGCCAAGACCTCCGTTTAA
This sequence comes from Bacteroidales bacterium, assembly GCA_020636845.1. GTDB lineage: Bacteria > Bacteroidota > Bacteroidia > Bacteroidales > Tenuifilaceae > JACJXD01. Next base: position 314,786 of record JACJXD010000002.1, read on the forward strand.
CATATGCTCCTCTGCTGTTACGACGCAGCGGGTTTTACTAACCGATTTTAGTATGGCCTCTTCGTCGATTGGCTTTATGGTATGGATGTTAATTACCTCTGCCGAGATACCTTTTTCGGCAAGAACATCGGCGGCTTCCAATGCTTTCCAAACTAAGTGCCCTGTTGCAATAATTGTTACATCGGAGCCTTCGGTTAACATGTTGGCTTTTCCAATAACGAATTTCTGATCGGCTGGCGTAAAGTTAGGAACAGCCGGACGACCAAAACGCAGGTAAACAGGGCCAACATATTCTGCAATAGCAATAGTGGCTGCTTTAGTCTGGTTATAGTCGCATGGAACAATAACTGTCATGTTTGGGAGCATCTTCATCAGGCCGATGTCCTCAAGCATTTGGTGCGTAGCACCATCTTCGCCAAGGGTTAATCCGGCATGAGATGCGCAAATTTTTACGTTTTTGTTCGAGTAGGCTACGCTTTGTCTTATTTGGTCGTAAACCCTGCCTGTTGCAAAAGCAGCGAATGTACCTGCAAACGGAATTTTTCCGCCTATTGTTAATCCTGCGGAAAGTCCTATCATGTTTGCTTCGGCAATGCCTGTTTGAATGAATCTTTCGGGATTTTCTTTGATAAAATCTTCCATTTTAAGCGATCCTACCAAATCGGCACAAAGTGCCACCACATTGGGATTCGTTTTACCTAATTCGTGTAAACCAGCTCCAAAACCTGAGCGTGTGTCCTTATTTCCAGTCGATGTATATTTCATTTTAAAAATACTGCTTAGTAAGTTTATATTGATGGAAGCAAAATCTAAGCGTTACGCTGCCTCCGTTCTACGGATTCTTTACGAATTAGTCCAAGAATAACCAATTCGGCCGTAGCCTTATTAGTTGCAAGGGGTATGTTTTTAACGTTGCATGTCTCCAACAACCTACGAATGTCTTCGTGATGAGGTTGAACAACTTTATGGTCGCGAAGAAAAATAACAATGTCAACTTCACCTTTTTTTATCATTTCGGTTATTTCGATATAGCCTCCCGACACGCCTGGACTAAGATGACGGCATTTAATGCCTTGCTCTTCAAGAAATTCGGCCGTACGGCCAGTTGCCAACAGGTTTACTCCGGGTAACCAATCCTTGTGTTCTTTTAAAAACCTTGCTAACTCGGGTTTCTTTGCGTCGTGAGCAATGAGTGCAATGTTTTTCATGATGTTTAGTATTAATTGTCCTTCTAAAAAATATATTAAAAATCTCCAATTGTTTCCGGAAGTTGTGCCATTGCACGTTCAAATTCTTCCTCGTTCGGAGCTTTGCCATGCCATTTGTGTGTTCCCATCATAAAATCGACACCCATTCCCATTTCGGTGTGCATCAAAATTACAATAGGTTTTCCTTTTCCGGTAAGCGATTTGGCTTTGTTTATTGTAGCCAGTAGTTCTTTCATGTTATTGCCGTTTGTTTCCAACACCTCCCAGCCAAATGTTGTCCATTTGCCTTTTAAATCGCCGAGAGTGTTGACTTGATCGACAGGTCCGTCGATTTGCTTGCCGTTGTAGTCAACGGTAGATATTAGGTTGTCAATTTTTTTTGCAGCGGCAAAAATTGCGGCTTCCCATATTTGACCTTCTTGAAGTTCTCCGTCACCATGAAGGGAAAATACCAAGTGGTTGTCGCCATTTAGTTTTTTGGCCAAAGCAGCGCCACAAGCAACCGATAATCCTTGTCCTAACGATCCCGATGCAATTCTGATACCCGGTAAATGTTCGGCTGGGGTGGGATGACCTTGTAGCCTTGAATTTATTAACCTGAAAGTAGATAGTTCCTTAATGTCGAAATATCCTTTTCGGGCTAAAACGCTATACCATGCAGCCGAAAGGTGTCCGTTGGAGAGGAAAAATAAATCTTCTCCAATCCCATCCATTGTGAAGTTTTTAGGGTCAATTTTTAACACATCAAAGTATAGTGCAGTGAAAAAATCGGCACAGCCAAGCGATCCGCCTGGGTGTCCACTCGACGGCTTGTGAATCATGCGAATAACATCACGCCTAACCTGAGTGGCCATTTTTTTAAGAAATTCGATATCAGCCATTTAATTGCTATTTTCAAAAATATTCCAATTTGCAAAGGTAGCAATATAGTTTAAATCTGCTAACCAATAATTGCGATTGATGTTAAAGTAAGTTACGAGTTACACACTTACTCCGAAATCTCTAAGAGCGTTATTGAGCGATGTTTTACGGTCGGTCGATTGTTTGCGTTTCCCTATTATCAGCGCACAGGAAACCTGATAATCGCCTGCAGGGAAATTTTTTGTATATGATCCCGGAATAACCACCGAACGCTCGGGAACAAGACCTTTGTATTGAACGGGTTCGCTACCCGAAACATCGATTATTTTTGTGGATTGGGTAATTACAACGTTTGCTCCCAGTACCGCTTCACGGCATACTCTAACTCCTTCTACAACAATACATCGGGAACCGATAAAGCATCCATCCTCAATTATGACTGGAGCGGCCTGAACAGGTTCCAAAACGCCCCCAATACCGACGCCTCCGCTTAGGTGAACGCCTTTCCCTATTTGGGCGCAGGAGCCAACGGTTGCCCATGTATCCACCATGGTACCTTCGTCAACATAAGCTCCGATGTTAACATACGAAGGCATCATTACAACACCTTTAGCCAGGTAACTTCCATATCGGGCAACAGCATGGGGTACAACGCGAACATTTAAGGTGGAATAGTTATGTTTTAGTGGAATTTTGTCATGAAACTCCATTGGACCTGCTTCCGATACCTCTAATTTTTGAATGGGAAAGTATAAAATTACAGCCTTTTTTATCCATTCGTTTACTTTCCATCCATTTTCGAATGGTTCGGCTACTCTTATCGTCCCGCTATTTAAATGTTCAATTACCTGTAATATCGAATTCTTGTATTCCTGTTGGGAAAGAAGTTCCCTGTTTTCCCAAACCTCTTCAATTTTCTGTTGAATATCTTTCATTATATTAAGTCTTTTTCGTGAAATTAAACGAAGAACTATTTCTCATTTTAACGCATTAGCAAAGATAAAGAATAATATCTTTTTAGAATTCCCGGTTAGAGCGTCAGGAAAGAAAATTTGAGTTAAAATAATTAAGTATAATTTGAAAATTAGGTAATCATTCTATTTATGCGGTTAAAGTTGGTTAATAAGGAATTTTAGCCGATTGTGGTTTTGCAGCATTCCTTATATTTGAAAAAATATAGTTTGTAAAGTTTTGAAAATACTGTGCAAAATAGTTTTTCTTATCCTTTTGCTGTGTTTTAATTATACAGCATTTTCGCAAGAGGTGTTTTTCCCGGAAGATTCGGTACAAGTGGTAAATTTTAGGCTCATCGATGCAAAAACTTCAGAGCCTGTAGGTTTAGCCCATTTGTTGAATTATTCCAGAGGTATAGGTAGTATTTCCGACATGCTGGGCTACGTAACCATTCGTGTTGGAGTTGGCGACAGTATTCGAATATCGGCTATTGGTTATTATTCCAGAGGATTATACTCGTGGGGACAGTATAAAAAGGATTCTCTTTTTTACACGATAAAATTATTGCCCAAAGTTTATGAACTTCAACCTGTAACCATTTCGCGTTTTACAACATACGATAGGTTTTTAAGGCAGGTTGCCAGTTTAAGGTTGATGCCTACAAAGGAGGAGTTGTTACAGTTACGAGTGGAGACTTATCTGTCTAACGCAATTAAGCGTATGGATTTGAAAACGTTACCTCAAACTTCGGGAGGAATTATTTTTGGACAGGATTGGTATTCAAGGCAAAAGGAAAAACTTAAGGAGTATCTCCAAAAGGAAAAAGAGCGGAATGTAGTGGAACAAAAGTATAATCCGGGAATTGTTCAGGAATTAACAGGGTTGTCGGGTAACGAGTTGTACGATTTTTTGGGTTATCTGAATTTTGATGAAGAGTTTTTAAAAAACTCGTCGGATTACGAAATTCGCCGTGCTATTTTAGCAAAGTATAACTTGTATAAAAAGAAGAAGGAGTAACTTTTTGATATTTGTAATTTATGTTGAGTAAAGAATTTCCATCGGTTTCTGACATCGAAGAAGCATACCAACGAATTAAGGATATGGTACATCGTACTCCGGTGTTAACATCTCAAAGCATTAACAAAATAGCAGGGGCTAATCTATTTTTTAAGTGCGAAAATTTTCAAAAAGTTGGTGCATTTAAGTTTCGTGGAGCATCCAATGCTGTAACCATGTTGAGCAGCGAGGCTGCTAAAAATGGAGTGGCAACTCATAGTTCGGGAAACCATGCGGCTGCATTGGCATTGGCTGCACGAAATAAGGGTATTCCTGCATACATTGTAATGCCCGAGAATGCTCCGGTAATTAAAAAGAAGGCAGTTGAAGGGTATGGCGGAATAATAACTTTTTGCAAGTCAACGCAACAGGATAGGGAAGAAACCCTTGCTAAAATTCAACAGAAAACAGGTGCGGCATTTATTCACCCGTATAATAATTTCGATGTAATTTGCGGACAAGGAACAGTTGCTTTAGAATTAATGCAAGACGTAGAAAGCCTAGATTGCGTTATGACGCCTGTTGGTGGCGGTGGGTTGCTTAGCGGTGTGTCCACTTATGTTAAGGGTCGGTTCCCTAAAGTTAGGGTTTTTGGAGCAGAACCCGCCATGGCCGACGATGCGTTTCGTTCGTTACGCGACGGCAAACTTTATCCATCGGTAAACCCTAAAACCATTGCCGATGGGCTACTTACCTCGCTTTGCCCTTTAACCATGGGTATTCTTTCTAAGAACTGCGATGGCATTTTAACGGCTACAGAGGAGAACATTGTTAAGGCAATGCGAATGATATGGGAGCGCATGAAGATTATAGTTGAACCGTCGTCGGCAGTGCCTTTAGCCGTAGTAATAGAGCACCCCGAAAAGTTTCAAGGGAAAAAGGTTGGCCTTGTAATTTCGGGAGGAAATGTCGATTTGAACAAATTGCCGTGGCTTGCTAAAGAGTAAATTTCGTTTGTAGCGTTGATTTTCTTTTTCAATTTATAATTTTACTTGTCGAACAAGTAGTGTCAACAACATTCTGTTGCATGTTTGCTAACATTTTGCAAGGTGTAACGGAGGTGTTGTTATTTTAATTTTAGTGTAAATAATTCGCAACAAAATGTCTAACTTTGTTGTTTAACAGGAAGAAGCGAGAGGAGATGAGTAGTAGTTTTAACCTTCTGAATCAAATAAATTCGCCAGACGATATTAAGCGGCTTAAACCCGAAGAGTTGGTTAGTTTAAGTGGGGAACTTCGTGATTTTATTATCGACGTACTTTCGTCGAATCCGGGACATTTCGGGGCAAGTCTTGGTGTTGTGGAACTTACGGTGGCTTTACATTACGTATTTAATACTCCGTACGATAGAATAATTTGGGATGTAGGGCATCAGGCATACGGGCATAAAATTCTCACAGGACGTCGCGATGTATTTCATACTAATAGGAAGTATGGTGGAATTAGCGGTTTTCCCAGACGTGACGAAAGCCCTTACGATGCTTTTGGTGTTGGACACTCTTCTACGTCTATTTCTGCGGCAGTTGGAATGTCGGTAGCATCTTCGTTAAAGTTGGAGCCTCGGCAGGTAGTGGCGGTTATTGGCGATGGAGCCCTTACAGGAGGAATGGCATTCGAAGGTCTTAACCATGGAGGCAGCCTGAAATCGAACTTGCTAGTAATTCTTAACGATAATAATATTTCTATTGACCCGAGCGTTGGGGCGTTAAAGGAATACTTGCTGGATATTTCAACCTCAAGAACTTATAATAAGTTGAAGGAGGATGTTTGGGAGTTTTTGGGCAAGGTGGAGCGTGTTGGTCCCAAAACACGGTCGGTTGTTCAGAAGTTTGAAAATGCGATAAAAGCGACTCTTTTAAAGCAGAGTAATCTTTTCGAGTCCTTGGGTTTTAGATATTTTGGCCCTGTGGACGGTCACGATGTGGTTTATCTTACAAAGGTTTTAAATGATTTAAAGAATATTCCGGGCCCTAAACTTTTGCATTGTGTAACAATTAAGGGAAAAGGTTATAGCCCAGCCGAGAAAAGTCAAACGGCATTTCATGCTCCGGGTTTGTTTAATAGGGAGACCGGCGAGCGAATAGTTGTAAATACCGAACAGCCGTTACCTCCTAAATTTCAGGATGTTTTTGGAGAAACGCTGGTTGAACTTGCCGAAAAAAATCCGAAGATTGTAGGCATTACTCCTGCCATGGCAACGGGATCGTCATTAAACATAATGATGGAAAAGATGCCCGATAGGGCATTCGATGTGGGAATTGCGGAACAACATGCGGTTACATTTTCGGCAGGATTGGCAGCCGAAGGATTAATCCCATTTTGCAATATATACTCAACCTTTATGCAACGGGCTTTCGACCAGGTTATTCACGATGTAGCCCTTCAGAATTTGCACGTTGTTTTTTGTTTGGATAGGGGTGGCCTTGTCGGTGACGATGGTGCCACTCATCACGGAGCGTTCGATTTAGCATATATGCGTTTAATTCCGAATATTACCGTTTCTGCTCCAATGAACGAGGAGGAACTTCGAAATATGATGTTTACAGCGCAAAAGGATGGCATGGGGCCGTTTTCCATTCGCTATCCTAGAGGCCGTGGTGTTATGGTAGATTGGCGCAAACCTTTACGTGAGATTACTGTAGGTAAAGGACGAATACTGCAAAAGGGTTCCGATATTGCCATTTTAACCATAGGTCATGTTGGCAATATGGCCGAAATTGCTGTTGAAAAGTTATCCGTTGACGGTATATCTGTTTTTCATGCCGATATGCGGTTTGTAAAACCTATCGATACGGATATTCTTGCTTATGTCGGGCAACATTTCAATACGGTAATTACCGTAGAGGATGGCTGTTTGCCCGGAGGATTTGGGAGTGCGGTAATCGAGTGGCTTAACGATAACGGCTATAACACAAAGGTTGTCCGTTTAGGTATTCCCGATCAGTTTATTGAGCATGGAACGCAAACTCAACTTTATACCTATTGCCAGTTCGATATCGAAAATATTTATCAAACAGCAAAAAAGTATGCCAAGGTAAAAGGAAAAATCACTACAGCCCGTTTTTAGATTGATTTTTAAGTATTACGCACGCTGTTGAATGCTTAATGGACAATCCCATTATAAAAAAGAAGGCTGCCAAATTTTGGCAGCCTTCTTTTTTTGGAGCGGGAAACGAGGCTCGAACTCGCGACCCTCAGCTTGGGAAGCTGATGCTCTACCAACTGAGCTATTCCCGCATTACTTTTGTTGAGCAAAAGTAAACATTTTTTTTAATAGCAGGGTTTTGTGTGCTAAAATAAGTTTAGCGGGTCTAAAATACTTTTAATAATATTCCGTTGTTCCCCCGATGCTGCGCTGTTAAGCGTAATTACCGGAATAGGCGATTCGTTTATAATATGATGGGCAAAGGCACCTAGGTAGTTGTCTATTCCTACCGATTCGCGGTGTGTCATTATAATAATTGCATCGCATTTTATGTCCTGGGCATATTCAATAATTGCCCTATAGGCAAAATCCTCATCTTTCTGCAAAATTTTAGTCGAGTACAAAATGTTGTTTTCCTTGTAAAACTGTTGGTACTTGTTCATTTTGTCGTTTATACGGCTATCCTCAGGCTTAATATCGCCAAAAACCACTGATGTTATGTGCAAGCTGGAGTCGAATGCTAAAGCAATGGCTATTGAGTTAAAGAGTTTTAGCCGACAATCCTTTGTAAGGTCTAATGGAACCAGAATTCTTTTTAAAATTGTTGGAGTTACACTTTTAACGGTAATTACCGGCTGTTTGGCCGAAATAATAACGTTGGATAGTGTAGCCCCAAGTTTTTGCTCGCCTCTTGCGTTGGGGTAGTTATCGACCATTAAGATGTACCTTGCTCCAATTTCGTTGGCGTAGGAAACTATCTTTTCGTGCCTTTTACCCTGAAGTACGGAGTATTTAGTTTTTTCGGGAAGTTGGAATTCCTTCGAAACTTTTACCAGTTTATTAAAGGCATCGTTAACTATTTTTTCGGGTTTAACATCCTCGAGCCACCATTCATTAAGGTCAAGTACGTATAAAAGATGAATTTCTGCCGAAATGGTTGGTGCAAGTTTTTTCCCAAACTCAACAGCAAGTTTAAAATGGTCCTTAAAATCAACAGGAATAAGAATAGTGCTTTGTTGTTCTTTCACGGGTTTTTATTTTTAAATTTTTAAAGTGAAGCAAATATATTAGTCTTTAAGTTTTGCAACAAAGTATTCGCGATTAAGTTTAGCAATTGTACTAATAGAAATGCCTTTCGGGCATTCAGCCTCACAAGCACGCGTGTTTGTACAACTTCCAAAGCCTAACTCGTCCATCTTGGCAATCATTCGCTTTACTCGCTCGGCAGCCTCAATCCTTCCCTGAGGAAATTGCGCTAGGTGGGTTACTTTTGCAGCGATAAACAGCATTGCCGAAGCATTTTTGCAAGCAGCCACACATGCTCCACAGCCAATGCACGATGCCGTGTCGAAAGCGACATCGGCGTTATGTTTAGGAACGGGAATGGCATTTGCATCCTGAGCGGCCCCTGCGTTTACGCTTATGTAACCTCCGGCTTGTATTATTTTATCGAAAGCCGAACGGTCAACAATTAAATCTTTAACAACGGGAAATGCTCTTGCGCGCCAGGGCTCTACGGTTATTGTATCTCCGTCTTTAAACTTTCGTAAGCGTAACTCGCAGGTTGTAACTTTACGGTCGTTTCCGTGAGGTCGGCCGTTAATGTAAATCCCGCACGACCCGCAAATCCCTTCTCTACAATCGTGGTCGAAAGCCACAGGACTTTTTCCTTCTGCTATTAGTTGCTGGTTTAACGAGTCGAGCATTTCCAAAAACGACATGTCGGGAGCAACATTGTCGAGTTTATAAGTTTCGAATTTTCCTTTAGAGCGGGCGTCTTTCTGTCGCCATATTTTTAAAGTGATTTTCATCTTCCTTGAAAATTTTCATTAGTTATTTTTCTACTTGTAGCTACGCTCCTGAAGTTTAACGAACTCAAATTTCAACTCTTCTTTATGAAGAATTGGTTCTTTGCCATCGCCGGCAAATTCCCATGCCGCTACATACGAAAAATGTTCATCATCGCGTTTTGCTTCGCCGTTTTCCGTTTGACTTTCCTCCCGAAAATGAGCACCGCAACTTTCGCGTCTGTTTAATGCATCAAAAACCAACAGTTTTCCAAGTTCAAGAAAATCGGCTACGCGATTGGCTTTTTCCAGTTCTTGGTTGAGTTCATTTGCCGTGTCGGGAACCTTAAGGTTTTTCCAAAATTCTTCTTTTAACTCATCAAGTTGAATAAGTGCCTTTTTTAAACCCTCTTCGTTGCGGACCATTCCGCAGTAGTCCCACATAATTTTTCCCAAACGTTTATGAAACGATGTAGCAGTTTCGGTTCCTCCGATGGAAAGCAACTTCTCAATTCTTTCTTTTACGCCATTTTCCGCATTCTCAAATTCGGGAGAGTTGACAGAAATTTTAGGAGTTCTAATGTCATCGGCAAGATAATCGGCTATGGTGTAGGGTATAATAAAATAGCCGTCGCCGGAAGTTTGCATTAAGGAACTGGCTCCAAGCCGGTTGGCGCCGTGATCGCTAAAGTTAGCCTCGCCAATGGCAAAAAGCCCGGGAATGGTAGTCATTAAATTATAATCGACCCAAAGTCCGCCCATTGTATAATGACCGGCAGGGTAAATTCTCATTGGGGTTTCGTACGGCGATTCTCCGGTAATTTTTTCGTACATCTCAAATAAATTGCCGTAGTTGTCTTCTATCGCGTTACGACCTTTCTTATTTATTGCATCTCGAAAATCGAGGTAAACCGATAACCCGGTAGGGCCAACTCCGTAACCTGCGTCGCAACGTTCCTTGGCTGCTCTGGATGCAACATCGCGAGGAACAAGATTTCCAAATGCCGGATAACGCCGTTCCAAGTAATAGTCGCGTTCATCTTCGGGAATATCGTTTGGGTTACGCTTATCGCCCTTTTGCTTGGGAACCCAAACTCGTCCGTCGTTTCGCAACGATTCGGACATCAGGGTTAACTTACATTGGTGGTCGTTTAGTACGGGAATGCTGGTTGGGTGAATTTGGACAAAGCTGGGATTGGCAAAAAGCGCTCCTTGCTTGAATGCCCTCCATGCAGAGGAACCATTGGAATTTAAGGCTAATGTGGAAAGGTAGTAAATAGTTCCGTAACCTCCGGTTGCCAAAATAACGGCATGTGCGGAATGCCGTTCAATTTCGCCTGTAATAAGGTTTCGTGCAATTATTCCTCTGGCCTTTCCTTCGACAATAACTAAATCCATCATTTCCCGACGAGGGTACATTGTTACCGTTCCTTTCGCAATTTGACGGGACAGTGCCGAGTATGCTCCTATTAAGCATTGTTGGCCGGTTTGTCCTTTTGCGTAAAATGTGCGTGAAACCTGAACTCCTCCAAACGATCGATTTTCGATTAATCCGCCGTAATCCCTAGCAAATGGAACACCTAACGCGGTATAATGGTCAATTACCTGATTGCTGACTTCGGCAGCGCGGTAAACGTTAGCCTCGCGGGCACGAAAATCGCCGCCCTTAAGCATATCGTAAAACAGTCGGTAAACACTATCGTTATCGTTTTTATAGTTTTTTGTTGCATTTATACCTCCTTGTGCCGCTACGGAATGCGCTCGGCGAGGGCTGTCCTGATAGCAAAATACCTTTACGTTATATCCCAATTCCCCTAGCGTAGATGCAGCCGAAGCCCCCGATAATCCTGTTCCCACAATAATTATATCGAGTTTTTTACGGTTTGCCGGATTAACCAAGCGTAACTTTGCTTTGTGGTTAGTCCACTTGTCGGCAAGTGGCCCTTCGGGAATTTTTGCGTTTAACTTGCTCATATTGTGTGTTTCAGGTTATCTATTTAAAAATCAGAAAATATAGAGGAATTATGCTAAATCCAACACCTATAATTATGGCATAGACGTAAGCTATAATTTCGAGACGTTTAATCCATTTTGTTCCGTTCCACCCAATGGTCTGAAATGCAGCCCAAAATCCGTGGCTAAGATGCAATCCTAAAAATATTGCTCCAATTATGTAAATTACATCGTATATCCAGTAGTTTACAAAAAGGCCGGATACCAGCGAATAGGTGTCGGAAATGCTGTTTCCGTTGTAGGTGATTGTATCGATTGCTCCAAATTTTATTTTCCAAAAGAAGTTGGCTAGGTGAATTACCATAAAAAGAAAAATGGTTGTGCCTAGAATGTACATGTTTTTGCTTGACCATGTGGATAGACCATTGGCAGCGGATTTTGAATACTTAATTGGTCTTGCGTGTCGATTTTGCAACGTTAGATAAGTTGCATAAATAATGTGAACAACCAATCCAATAGCCAATATCGGTTCAATAATCTCAATCAATGGGTTTGTTGACATGAAGTGTGCAGCAAGGTTGAACGTTTCTCCGTCGCCTATCAGCAATGTTAGGTTTACACTTAGGTGTACGGCCAAAAAGAGCATTAAAAAGATACCGGTAATACTCATAATCAACTTTTTGCCAATTGAAGAGTTGAAAATTCCTGCCATAGTTTATATTGTTTATTTTGATTTTCAAGATATGAAAAAAATCTTGATTGATTAGTTGAGTCTGCGAACTTGTCTAAATATAATTTGTATGTATGTAAATATATTAATATTTGTAATGATTAAGTTGATAAAGTATGAAATAAAAATTTGAGTTTACTGTTTTAAGATTCTAACAATAATTTGAAAAGAGAATAGATAGTTCTAATGTCAAAATGATGATGAAGTTTTTATAGTTTTACACAGTTAAATTGTAATTATTTTCATCTTTTACTAAGTATCATGGAACAAAATATCGAGTTGAAAAATTGTTGCCTACGCTATAATATTAGTGGTTCGGGACCTGTTATAGTTTTACTTCACGGCTATTTGGAAAATCTTTTTGTATGGGATACAATAACTCCTGCTTTGGAAAAGACGTTTACCGTGCTAAGAGTCGATTTACCCGGGCATGGGAAGTCGGAGTGTAGCGAAAGCAAAATCAGCATGGAGTTTATGGCAGGTTGTGTAAAGCAATTGCTCGATAAGTTGAATATTAAAAAGGTTTTCTTAATAGGACATTCTATGGGAGGCTATGTTAGCCTTGCTTTTACCGAGATGTTTCCGGAACTTTTATCGGGAATTTGTCTGTTTCATTCCAATCCGTATGCCGATTCTGCGGAAAAGAAAGCATCCCGTTTGGCCGATGTCGATGCAGTATTAAACGGGGGAAAAGAGGATCTTGCAAACAGGGCAATTCCAAATTTATTTGCTTCTCAAAATTTACAAAAGTTTTCCGGCGAAGTAGAAAGGGTAAAAAGTATAGCCCGTGCTACTTCAAATGACGGAGTAATCGGAGCCTTAAAAGGGATGGCTAACCGTCCGGACAGAAGCGATGTTATTATTAACACGGAAGTTCCCGTTTCGTTTATTCTAGGAAAGTACGATAAACTTATTCCTCCGGATTTGGTAGAAAAAATGAAAACCTCGTTTAAAAAAGCCCGGTTCTTAATTTTGAAGAACTCGGGCCACATGGGATATATCGAAGAGCCAAATCAGGCTATCGAAGCAATTCGGTCAGTAGTAAGATGAGTTTTCATGTAGGCTTCAACCATTAGCAACGCATCTACTTGGCTTGAAGGGTAATATGAACTTAAATTGGAGTTGTTAAACTCCTGTATGGCCCTTTGTAATGTTTCATCAATTTCTCGGATGTAGGGATAAAAGCCCTCGTTGTCTATAATGTTCCTGCCGATGGTTGCCTTTAGTTGGGCTTCGATGATTTCTCCCGATATTTTGATTTCTTTTTGATTTTTAGGAACGCCGTTCTTTTCGGCAAATTGAACAAACTCATCCATCAAGTTGGAGTGGTTTAAATATTTGTCAACTTCTTCGAAGGTTTTGAGGCTTCTGGTTTTTTCTCGGTGTTGATCGGTGAACTTAAAAGCAAATCGGTAAATCAGATTTCTACGCGAAACATTTTGCAGGTAAGGGGTTATGCCGGTAGTGTCTAACGGAACAAAAACGTCGGGCATAATTCCACCGCCGCCGTAAACAACACGTCCGCCAATGGTTTGGTATTTTAACGAGTCGGCAAATTGAATGCTGTCGGCAACCTCAAATTCACCATGTAGGTATCGTCTGCTGATATCGTTGTAATAATCGTCGTCGCCGGGTTTGTATGGTTTCTGAATGCTTCTGCCCGAAGGGGTGTAGTAGCGGGCAATGGTTAGCCTCATGCCCGACCCGTCCGAAAAGAATATTTGTTCTTGTACCAGACCCTTTCCAAAGGAGCGTCGGCCAATAATTTTACCACGGTCGTTATCCTGAATAGCTCCCGCGAGAATTTCGCTTGCCGAAGCCGAAAATTCATCAATTAGTATTTCAAGAGGTAAATTCTGAAATTCTCCTTTTCCGTTTGCATAAACATTTTCGCGAGGCCGGTTATGTCCTTTAGTGTAAACAATCAACTGGTTTTCGGCTAAAAACTCATTGGCTATATTTGTTGCAGCATCCATGTATCCGCCGCTGTTACCACGCAAATCGATAATTAGTTTACTAAGACCTTTTTTCTGAAGTTTTTGCATTGCCTGTATAAATTCAAAATAGGTAGTTTTTGCAAAGGTGGATATTTTAATGTAGCCAACGCTGGGAGCAACCATGTAAGCAATATCAACGCTGTAAATAGGAATTTTATCACGGGTAATTTCAAATTGGATAAGGTCTTTTAAGCCTTTTCTTTTTATGCCTACATTAACCTTTGTTCCTGTGTGTCCCTTTAGTAACTTAGGAATGCTGTCGAGTGGAAATTTTACTCCGGCAATATTTTTCCCATTAACAGTTACAATTCTGTCGCCGGCCAGTATGCCTAATCTTTCCGAAGGACCTCCCGGAATGGTGTTCACTACAATGGCGGTGTCACTTATCATGTTAAATTGGATTCCAACCCCATCAAATCCGCCTTCAAGAGGTTCATTCACTGCTTGGAGGTCTGACGCTGGAATATAAATAGAATGCGGGTCAAGATTTTTTAGAACGGCCGGAATAGTCTTTTCTACAATCGAAGGAATGGATACGGAATCCACGTACTCATCTTTAATATAGTTTATTACACCACTTAACTTGTCGGTTTTGGGATAAACAAGTAGGTTGGTATTTTCCCTGTTTTTAGGAAGAATAAGTCCTATTGCGATTCCCACAACAAGAACGACTGCCAACGCAATAGGGTAAAGTATGTCCTTTTTTGAATTTTGATAAGCCATTTTAATAGTAGTTAATCTTTTTTAAGATCGTCAATGTCTATTTGTTGAACTTCGATTCCAGCCCTTTGAAGCAGTTCTATGCCATCGAGGTTGTGGTATTTATCGAAGAAAACCACCCTTTTTATGCCAGCCTGAATAATTAGTTTGGAACATTCCATGCAAGGTGATGATGTAACATATAACGTTGCTCCTTCGGAACTATTGTTCGATTTGGCCACTTTGGTAATAGCATTAGCCTCGGCATGTAACACGTAAGGCTTGGTTTTACCCTCTTCATCTTCGCAAACATTCTCGAAACCGGCAGGTGTTCCATTATATCCGTCGGATATAATCATTCTATCCTTAACGATTATTGCTCCCACTTGCCTACGTTTACAGTACGAGTTTTTGGCCCAAATACTGGCCATTTCCAAGTAGCGTTTGTCAAACTGCGATTGTTTACTTCCGTAAGGGTATTTGTTTTTGTCCATGTGTTAAAGATAGATAATGTCGGTGTACTTGTAGAATATCAATGCCGAAATTTAGGAAAAATTAACCCCAAAATTGTACAATTATTTTTAATCCGAGAGCAATTCTCTATCTGTTTTAGAAAAAATCTTTACATGTAGGACTATACGTAATAAAAAAGTAAAAAAGAAAAACTCCCGAATTTTAGTCGAGAGTTTTTGTCCTTGGCAGGGCAAAAAGATGATAAATCTGTTGCCAAACCTATTGTTCATTTATCTTTTATAACCATAGTCGAATTGGAGTAGTTTTGTAGTGAGGCTTTTATTGAAATTTATTGCGGATTGTAAATTCTTATAGTAGCAAAAAACCGGATAGTATATCCGGATCAACAAATGCTCAACAACTACTTTTATATATCCGACTTGACTGGCTTTCGTTTAATGGGCATGTGGCTTTATAAAATTCAGCCAATACGAGTGAGAATGCTGTTTCCCTTTTATAGGTTTTAGCCTATCGTTAGAATATAGAGTTGCTAATATTGAATTATCCTTTGGATTTGTGGTATAAACTACAAAAAATTCATCAAAACCTTTTCTAGTAAAAATCGCATTAAATATAACCCAACTACGTTTAGAAATTGAAAAAAGCGGTGGACTTATGCAAATATGTGCATCTAAATGTTTCCTTTGATCATTTTCAATAGTATAACCCTTTATGTTATGTAAATAGTTATCAATATTTTTATCCTTAAGATTATAGTATTGTTTTATCATATACTTATAATCTTTATCAGAGAAAATATCTTTTAAATTTTCATGTCTAATAGCATTTATTAAAGTACTATCAGCCCATGTTGAACAAAACTGTCCGCATAATTCAAAATCCTTATCAATATTCTCATTCATCCTATTTACTGCTAATTCCGTTGCATAATTAATCATTTCAAAAGTAGGCAATGGTGTGTCTTTTTGGCAACTAGTCACAACTTGAATAAAAATAGCAATCAAAAATAATTTTTTATCCATATTAATAATCTTTACATTCCAGTCCAACCTTTAAATCCATCAACGAAATTTGCCTTTTTAGTGTTTATCAAAACTCCATTTCTAAACTCGTATCTATAGGTTTGTATCTCTTGCATTGGTATCATATAACTAAAAACTGAATCAATTACAGTTTTGTTTCTAAAACTATCAAACCAAGAACTTGCCTTAATAAAGTTTTTTAATTCATGGATGTCTGATAAAACAATTCCATTATTCGGGTCTAAAGATACACTATTTTGAAATTTTGAATTTAATGCATTATTTAACATTTTTCCTAGAGATCCGGGATTTATAACATAATTTTCCAAATTATTAGGAGTAAAAGCCTTTCCCTTACTAAGAGAACTTAACATTTCATTGAAGCCATTTATGTCTACATTATAAATTTTTTGTTTCCTTCTGGCTCTCGGCGCAATAGAATTATCTATTTCTCCATGTCCTGTAAAAGCAATTTCAGGGAGCCAATTGAACCAATCCCAAAAAGAAGATTTTTTATTAGTATGAAAACATTTAACAGGCTCTATATAATGTGTATTATTTAAAAATCCATATCCTGTAACATCATTCCAAAACTTTTGCCATGAATTTGTTGGATTTGGGTATTCTCTTCCATCTGGATCTACACCACTTACTGGATTATTCCCCATAGCCAAGTATGGATTCCAAAACTGCCCTGCTGGGTCTGGAACTAGCCATCGGCCCAGGCGACTGTCGTAATCGCGGGCTTCGAAATGGTCGAGTCCGGTTTCCTCATCCTTTTCGGCAAATTGTCCCTGATACCCGAAACGGTAGCGGTTACCAAGCTTATACTGGCGATTGGGCATTACCATTCCATAAGGATAGTAATCGGTATATCCTCCGCATAGTTTCGTGCCGAATTATAAAGGTAGCATTGCAGATTTTCAACCAATTCTGCCTTTTTCGGAACACGGACAGCATGCCCGCGTAGCAGATGGCTTTATCCGATTTGACTGAAAAATTAACCCCAAAATTGTACAATTATTTTTAATCCGAGAGCAATTCTTTATCTGTTTTAGAGAAAAATTTCTTGTATATGAATAGTAAAAATAAAAAACTCCCGAATTTTAGTCGAGAGTTTTTGTACCCGGGGCCGGGATCGAACCGGCATGGTATTGCTACCACTGGTGTTTGAGACCAGCGCGTCTACCAATTCCGCCACCCGGGCGTTATGCGTAGAACATTTAGGCTGCAAAAGTAAATGTTTTTCTAAAATTTACAAATAGGTAGGCTCAAATTATAAAATTATTGTTCGGTATAAAGTCTTTTTACATGGTTGTAGCAAAAAAAAGTAGAGAACCTTCAATATTGAAAATTCTCTACTTTGTGGAGGTAAGGGGAGTCGAACCCCTGACCTCTTGCATGCCATGCAAGCGCTCTAGCCAACTGAGCTATACCCCCCCCTAATTGCCTTGCAAAAATATAAAAAAAATCGATTTATGCTATTGTATGCTTACTTTTAATATAATTCAGTACACTAAGTAGTCAGGTATATACGTTTTAATTATAAGCAACCCTCAAAAATTAAGACTATGGAAACCAAAAAATCGGAAAAAGCCAATCTGGAGCTCAAAAAATCAATCTTTTTCGAAATTGGGCTGGCGATGTCAATGCTTTTTGCGTTGCTTGCCTTTGAATGGGAAACTCCCATCAACCTGAATATAGAAGAGTTAACAACAAACACATTTGGTGGTGATATTGTTGAAATTCCTATTACTAAACCGGACGAAATTTCACAGCCACAGCCTTGCCCTAAAGTCATATATAACGATAAGATTGTTATTGTTGATAATACAATTACAATTAAAACAGATCCAAATATATTTACTCCGGATTATAAAGAAAACTATCGGGTAACCCTCATTAATCCACCTGAAGAAGATGATGTTGTTGACGATTTGCCATTTACCAGCGTTGAGGAAATGCCTAAGTTCCAAAACGGTGGCATCGAGGAGTTTAATAAGTGGGTACAAAAAAATGTAAAGTATCCGGAAAAAGCGCTTCAAAACTTCATTCAGGGTCGTGTTTATGTGAGTTTTGTTGTTGAACCAAATGGAAGCGTATCGCATGTTTCAATATTAAAAGGAGCCGATCCTGTACTTGATGAGGAGGTTATGCGTGTGGTAAAACTGTCGCCTGTATGGATGCCTGGAAAACAATGGAATAAACCAGTTAGAGTGAGTTTTTCTATGCCTGTTACTTTCTCCTTGCAGTAGGTAACAAAGGGTATTAATACTTCGTATAAATACTGTTTAAGAGCGTAAATTTTGAAGATGGCTTAAAAAAACAATCTTTAATATTGCGAGAACGAGAAAAAATTTGTTGTTTTGTATCGCGTTAAAAATAAAATGAAACCCATAACCGTTTTTAGAGAAAACACTAAATAATCATGGAAGTAAAGAAATCACCCAAAGCCGATCTCGAAAACAAAAAGTTTCTTTTTGCAGAGGTTGGTCTGGCTATTACATTAGGAGTCTTGCTACTTGCTTTTAATTGGACAACAACTGATACTGTAAATGTAGATATGGTTAATGCCCCTGAAGCGAAGGTTGAGCAAGAAATTGTTCCTGTTACCAATCAGGATGAAGTTAAGCAACCGGAACCACCTAAGGTTGTGGCTGTTTCGGATGTGATTAAGGTTGTTGCTGATAACGTAAACATCAACGACAATACAGATATTTTTGAGAACGATTTTAAAGAAGACGCCTCCGTTCAAATTATGCAATTCTCGGATGAGGAAGAAGAAGCTGAAGAACAACCTCCTTTTGTAATTGTAGAGGAAATGCCTGGTTTTGGCGATGGTGATATTAACGAGTTTCGTATTAACTATGTACAGAAAAACCTTAAGTATCCCGATGTTGCAGCAGAAAACGGAATTCAAGGTCGTGTTTATGTAAACTTTGTTGTTGAACCTGACGGTAGAGTTACCCATGTTAAGGTTGTTCGCGGTGTTGACCCGGCGTTGGATAAAGAAGCTGTTAGGGTTGTATCTGCTTCACCAAGATGGCGTCCTGGTAAACAAAGAGGAAAGCCTGTACGTGTACAGTTTACAATTCCAATTATATTTGTACTTCAGTAGTAAATTTTGAATAGAAATATTTGGTGGGCTGTCTGTTTTGGGCAGCCCTTTTTTAGCAGTATAGCATATGAGAGAACCTTTTGTAACTAAAAAGGAAGAAGAAAAGGCCGTTTTAGTTGGCATAATGCTTCCTGGCCAGAGTAGCGATGAAATTCAGGATTATCTTGATGAACTGGAATTTTTGGCTGATACAGCGGGGGCCGTTACGGTAAAACGTTTTATTCAAAAGTTGGATAACCCTAATCCTCGTTCGTTAATAGGTAAGGGTAAGGTAGCAGAAATTGCGCAGTATGTGGAAGAGAACGATGTTAACATTGTTATTTTTGATGATGAGTTAACTCCTACTCAGTTAAGAAATTTGGAGAATGAGTTAAAAAGAAAGATTCTTGACCGAACAAATTTAATTTTGGACGTTTTTGCCCAACGGGCGAAAACAGCGTATGCCAAAACACAAGTAGAATTAGCTCAGTACCAGTTTTTGTTGCCAAGGTTAGCCGGTATGTGGACTCACCTTGAACGTCAACGTGGAGGTATTGGATTGCGTGGACCAGGTGAAACGGAAATAGAAACCGACCGACGTATTATTCGCGATCGCATTGCAAAGTTGAAAGACGAGTTAGGTAAAATCGATAGACAAATGGCAACCCAGCGAAAGAATAGGGGAAACATGGTGCGTGTATCTTTGGTCGGTTACACGAACGTTGGAAAATCTACATTGATGAACCTAATTAGTAAGTCTGACGTTTTTGCCGAAAATAAGTTGTTTGCTACGCTCGATACCACAGTGAGAAAGGTGGTATTTGGAAATTTGCCTTTTTTACTATCCGATACCGTAGGCTTTATTCGCAAGTTGCCCTATCAATTGGTAGAATCGTTTAAGTCAACGCTGGACGAGGTTCGGGAAGCCGATATCCTTCTCCATGTGGTTGATATTTCGCATCCGGTTTTCGAGGATCAGTTAAACGTTGTAAATCAAACCCTGCTTGAAATTGGAGCAGGAGATAAGCCAACCATTATTGTATTCAACAAAATAGATGCCTATAAGTGGAAGCAGAAAGATGCCGACGATTTAACACCGGAAACCACTGCAAACAGAAGCCTTGACGATTTACGAAAAAGTTGGATGGCTAAACGTGATACAAATACCATTTTTATTTCGGCAAAGGAAAGAATCAACATCGAGGAATTCAGAACAATGCTTTACAAAATGGTACGCGAAGTGCACGTTAGCCGTTATCCTTACGATAACTTTCTGTATCCCGATGTTACCGAAGCCAACCTTTAGCGTTTAGGTATTCTGCAATTTGAATAGCATTGGTTGCTGCTCCTTTGCGAAGGTTGTCGGATACTACCCATAAATTTAAACTTCGTGGTTGCGAAAAATCGGTACGAATTCTGCCAACAAATACGTCATCCTTACCTTCGGCAAATTTAGGCATGGGGTATTCGTTTAGCGAAGGATTGTCCTGAATAGTAATTCCTTGCGAGTTTTTCAGCAGCGTTACAACTTCATTTAAATCGAAATCGTTGGCAAATTCCATGTTTACCGATTCTGAGTGTCCGCCAACAACAGGAATTCTGGCAACAGTTGGGGAGACCATAATGGATTGGTCTTCAAGAATTTTTCGTGTTTCATCAATTAACTTTTGCTCTTCGGAGGTATAGCCATTCTCTAAAAATGAACCTCCATGCGGGAAGCAGTTCAAATCGATAGGGTGAGGGTATGCCATATCGGCCTTTTCTCCTTTTCGTTCTGCAAATAGTTGGTTTACAGCCTTAACCCCAGTTCCGGTAACCGATTGATAGGTTGACACAACAATTCTTTTTATTTTATACTTTTTGTGTAAAGGGCTAATGGCAACAACCATTTGAATTGTGGAACAATTAGGATTGGCTATTATTTTGTCCTCGCGTTTTAAAACGTGTGCGTTTACTTCGGGTACTACAAGTGGAACATTGGGGTACATTCTCCAGCACGACGAGTTGTCGATTACCGTTGTGCCAACTTTTGCAAATTGGGGAGCCCATTCTTTGGAAGCCGTAGCACCGGCAGAAAAGATGGCAACGGCTGGTTGCATTTTTACAGCATCGGCAACCGAAACAACCTTTATATCTTTGCCTTTAAATTTAATGGTTTTACCTACCGATTTTTCCGATGCTGCCGGAATAAGTTGTGAAACAGGAAAGTTCCTTTCCTCCAGCACTTTGAGCATTACGCTTCCAACAAGCCCTGTGGCTCCTACAACCGCTACTTTCATTGATGAGTAAATTTATTATTTGTAATTAGTTGAATTTCAGTGTATATTTTAATTGAAAAAGAAAGATTAAAGTGTAAGTGAAGTTACAAAAGATGAACGAGTTAAGTTTTTTTGTAAATTCCTTGTAAAATTAGTTATTACTTTCGATGAAAAAGTTCTTAACCGTTATTTTAACAATAATTACTATTGTATCTAATGCTCAGGTGCTTTACGATTTCGAGAGCGGAGATTTGAGCGCATGGACGCAGAAACCGGAAAATCGGTGGGGTATAAGTACCGATAATCCATTATCGGGCAGCGGGTCGTTAAAGCACGTTTACGATAATTCTGTAGCATATACCGATACGATTTACACGGCCTTGCCGAAGTGGAATATTTCGAACGGCGATGTTACCTGGCAATTTTTGCTGAAGCATGCTTACGATCCTTCATCAGCAAACCGTTGGTGGGTTTACTTAATGGCGGACTCGTCTTTGCTGGAAACTTCGGGGTGTTCTGGTTATGCCGTTGGGGTTAACCTTACCGGAAGCGACGATTTGCTTAAACTTTGGCGGGTTGACAATGGAGTTCCTCAGGTAATCTTAACTTCAACTTTAAACTGGCAAACATCAATTGGGACTTCCGGAGTGGGAGCAGTTGAGGTAACCCGAACGGCAGATGGAACTTTTACTTTGAAGGCATCTCCTTTGGGTAGTTTTAACGAATTACAGAATTTTGGGGAAGTAATGGATGTTATCTATTCTAAGTTTTTGTTCTTTGGCGTTTTTTACAACTATTCTTCAACTCAGGATATGAAACTTTGGGTTGATGATGTGAGTTTTTTGTATCAACCTCAAAATCCTAATGATAACACATCTATAGTTGACTTGCCTGTAGCGCAAATTCCCGAAGGATATATATCGTCGTTGAATATTGCTTCGGAACAGGCTGTTGATGTTTTTAAGATTGCAGTTTCGGACGACGGCGCTGCCGATAACTTGCCAACAAGTGTAACGAGGCTTACCTTTAAAAACCTTTGGACGAGTTCATTTCCCTGGAGCCATCGTATAGGAGGTGTAAAATTGAAGGACGGCATTGCCGATTTGCCATTGAATCAGGTTGTTATTTCCGATAACCAAATTGAGATCTTTTTAGATTCAACGGTATTGTCAATCCCCGATGGACAGAGTAAAGAGGTAACCCTATCGGTTTACTTAAAACAAGGAGGAGTTGTTGATGGCGACACTTTACAATTTTACGTTGATTCTGTGAATCATGGGTGCATATCTACCCTTTCGGGTTCGGGGTTTGCCAAAGTGTTTCCGCAAAAGGTAATTTCCAACATTTTTAGAGTTCAGGTGAATGCTACAAGTTTGAGGTTTAAAAGTATCCCTGCGTATCCGATAATCGGAAAAGATTTTGGGATAGAAGTATTTGCCTGTGACACTTTAGGGAATGTAGATAGTGATTTCTCGGATGCGATAACGCTGGAATTGGTAAATGGTAGTGGAAGTTTGCAATCCGACGACGGATTGGTTCATAATGCGGTTGATGGTGAGGCTATATGGAATTTCTTAACGTACAGTAAGGCTGAGACCGTGAGTTTGCGTGCAACATCCGATGGTTTAAGTGAGGCGGTTAGCCAGGAATTTACCGTGCATTACGATACTACATCATACGCTACCGAATCTGAAACACAACCTGTGGCTATAGACGTTTCTTCGGCAAACAGTTCTCCGGCAAGTGCATTCGAGGCTTTTAGAGTTAAGGTTACGGATGTTGGTGGTGACGAGGCTTCCACATATGTTGAGTCGTTAACATTTCAACGAATGAGTGGAACCAATGTTGCTTCGTTAAGCAAGGTAGTTGGCGGTGTTCTTGTCAAAATAAATTCTACATACGTTGGCATTGCAAGTTTAAGTCTTACTACATCTTCTTTAAAGATTATTTTTCCTGCAGAACAACTAATTGTGCTTGACGATTCCAGCATAACCTTAAACATTTGGATTTACCTTAAAACCGTTGGGTTAATCGATGGTCAAACAATAGGGTTTAAAGTAGAAAGTGATGCTCATGCTTTTTCGGCCTTTTCGGGAGGAACCTCGTTTACGGGAACATTTCCAACAACATTTAGTTCTCCCGTTTTTACAATAAACAATAAAGCAAGTGCCTTAGAGTTTGAAAATATTCCTAGCCAAGTGGGTGTAAGCGTTCCGTTTACTTTCAATGTTAATGCTGTTGATGGGTATGGTAATACAGATGCCGATTTTAACGGAACGGTTTCCATAGGTAAAGCATCAGGCGAAGGTGCATTAAGCGTAGATGGTGGCTCGGAAGTCAATATTAACGGGGGAACGGCAACCGTTACTGCAAGTTATAACAAGGTGGGTAGTTTTAGTGTAATGGCGGTTTCCGATAGCCTTTTATCGGTAACGTCAGCGGCAATCACTTGTAGCGATAACGATGCGTTTGTGCTTCCGTTAACACAGCCTGCTGATACGGTCGTTTTTACTGTTGAGAGTAGCAGTACGGACAGCGCAAAGGAGATTGGGCGATTTAAGGTGAAGGATTTCGGCTCTACCGATAGTTTGCCGACCAATGTAAAGAGAATCGTTTTTCATCCGTTCAATGCTGAAACACTTGGACAGTTAAGAAATATTATTGGTGGCGTTTTGGTAAAAAAGGATACGGTAAATATTACACCTGAAAGTTTTGTGATAGACGAAGATGGTTTGACTATCGATTTCTCCGAAGGTCAACTTTTAGTTAACGATGGCGATTCTGCTAATGTTTATGTTTTAATGTATCTGAAACAAAATGGCTTGCCCGACGGGCTTTTCAATCAATTTTTTATTCCGGCATCCGGTCATGATTGGGAAACTTACAGCAATGGAACTTCGTTTAGTTCCAATTTCCCGTCAAGTATTTATTGCCAACCCTTTAAAATTAACGTTGAAGCAAATTCTTTATCTTTTAGCGATTATCCTTTGGCTGTTGGGCTTTCGGAACCGTTTGATTTAGTGGCTTACGCTTCGGATAGCTATAGTAATATTGATTTGGACTTTTCGGGTTATGCTACTCTTGTTGCAAATTCAGATGCTAATGCAGTTGCAATTCCGACTCCTCTTTCCTCGTTAAACGGAGGAATAGCCGGGTGGACTAATGTTTTCATCGATAGCGTTGGACGGTATGGTTTTAGAACTTATTACGGAAGCCTTGCCGATGGATTTACACAGCCAATTTACTGTGGCTATTCGAGTGTGCTTAATGTTGATGAACAGTTTGAGGGAGAATTGCCAAATTGGGATGGAATTTCCGATTGGTCAATATCGTCGGTAAATCCTATTGATGGAGATGCTTCGCTTGTTCATGCCGGAAGTCCGGACGCTGGGAAATCCTATTTTTCAATTCCGCTGAACGAAAATTCTGATGGAAAAGCGGTAGAGTGGAGGTTTACCATAAAGAACGGGAGTTGGGATCCTTCTGCTTCCAACTATTTTTATTTTGTGCTTGGAAGCACTAGCAGTAATTTTGAAGAGGGTCGCGGTTATGCAATAGGGGTTAACCCTTCAATTAATAGTAACCTGATTACCCTTTGGAGTTTTCAGCCTTCGGAAAAGGAAGTTTTGCTTAGCGTTCCATACGAGTGGAGTTCGAACAACGAAATTTCGTTTTGGGTAACGCTTCTGCCTAACGGGAAATTGCAGTTGCGCTATAAACCGGATAAAATTGGTGTTTTTTTGAATGCAGGAACTATTGACGTTGACACTATTCCTTTAAATTACTGTGGTTTTGAATTTAACTATACTTCAACTCGGGCGGGTTCCATTTGGCTTGATAACATTATGGTGAAGACGGTAAGTTTTCCTCCGTTAATCAAATCGGCAAAACCGTTGAGTCAAAGCGCAGTGAGGTTAAAATTTAGCAAAAATGTTGATGCTGAAAGTGCACAGAATGTTGAGCATTATTCAATTCTTAAATCCGATAAGTCGGAACAGCCCATATTGCAGGTAGTTTATAATGAAAATGAAAAAGACGAGGTTGTTTTACTAACCGACCCTTTGCCTTTTGGCGAGTTAATGCTTAAGGTTGAAGGCGTGAAGGACGAGAATGGCTATGCGACAGTTGATAGCATTAAATTCGGATTATCGACCGAAGGAAGTTTAGGACGATTGGTTATAAACGAGGTTATGCCAAATCCCCTGCCAAGTAAAGGTTTGCCGGAGTATGAGTATATTGAGTTGTATAATCCTACTAACGATACAATTTTTACTTACAACTGGAAACTTCAATGTAACACAACGGTAGTTAGTTTGCCAAACGACACAATATTTCCCAAGGAGTATGTAATTATTGGGAGCCAATCGGCAGTTAATGAATTTGATAGTTTTGGTAAGTGTATTGCGGTTAGCTCTTTTCCTTCGTTGTTAAATAGCGGAATGCTGATTAAACTTTTCGACCCCGAAGGAAATTTAGCTTCGTTTGTAAACTATTTGGATAGTTGGTATCCTGAAGGCTCCACTGTTGGAGGAACATCTTTGGAGCGAATAGATCCTCAAAACATTGCGGAAGGGAAGCAAAATTGGCATGTTTCCGCCGATTCGCAGGGCGGTACTCCCGGTAAGGTAAATTCGGTAGTTGGAAGTAATCCTGATATAACAATTCCTTTTGTTAGTTACGTTGAGGTGCTAAGTGCAGGCAAACTCCGGATTGGGTTTAGCGAACCTATGGATACATTAAGCATTACGCTAAATCAAAATTACTATTTTGATGATGAAGATATTAATCCACAGGTTATAGTTGTTAGCGGTTCCCTCTTCGATGCGGTGGATGTATCCTTATCGGGTAACATGCAAGCAGGGGAAACGTACTGGTTAAGTTTAAATAATATGTCCGATTTTGCAGGAAACGTTATGCCTTCTACACAAGTTGAGATTGGTATTCCCGAAAACCCTTTGGAAGGCGATATTGTAATAAACGAAGTGCTTTTCAATCCGTATTCGGGTGGTGTCGATTTTGTGGAATTGTATAATAATTCGTCTAAAATAATCGATTTGCAGCAGTTGTCGTTGGCAAATCGGAATACAACAACGTTGGAATTAAAGGACGTTGTTTCGGCTTCGGATACTTCAAAGCTTTTATTTCCCGAAGAATTTGCTGTAATCACAGTTAATCCTCAGTTGATTCAACAGTTTTACTACTGCCAAAATCCGAGCGCATTTGTGCATGTTGCTTCAATGCCAAGTTACAGCAACGATTTGGGCTATGTTGTGCTTCTTTCCGATTCTGTGGTTATTGACGAGATGCAATATTCCGAGAGTATGCACAGTAAAATTATAAACGATCCCAAGGGCGTTTCGTTGGAACGAATAAATCCGAACTTGCAATCTTTCAGCCAATCTAGTTGGCAGTCGGCCTCGCAAAATGTGGGTTTTGCAACGCCAACCTATAAGAACTCTCAGTATTCCGATTTGGAAAGTAAAACCGAGAATTTTACCCTTTCAACCGACATCATCTCGCCTGATGGTGATGGAAAGGACGATTACCTGCTTATTTCGTATAATTTGCCAGAGCCCGGATTTATTGCCAATATAGCAGTATATAGCGCTAATGGTATTCTTATAAAACGTCTGGCAAATAACTTAACGCTGGGAACTACCGGGGCAATACGTTGGGATGGAGTTGATTCATCGAATAACCGAGTGTCGCTGGGCATTTACATAATCTACATAGAATACTACAATTTAGGTGGTACTACAAAGCGCTTAAAACGAGTTTGCTCTGTTGCAGAAAAATAGTTTGGTCATGTTGCACCCCAAATCAATATTTTCTAAATTGCGACTTCCAATTTTTCTTTATTAACTATGAATAAGTTAAAGAAGTCGATTTTAGAAACCGATTCGTCGGGAACATTCAAGTTAATGGCTGTATCTACTTCTCTTACATTAAACAAGTTGCTGTGGAGCATTAAAACGCAGTGTAATGTTAGTTTAAAACGAAACGAAGAATTGGAAACAAGGCTGAAAAGCCCTGCTTTTACGGATAGAGAAAATGAAATCGGAGCAATTATTTCGTTGGTAGCCAATAAGAACAACCAAGGAACGCTGTTTAAAAAAATTTCGAATGTAGATTTTTTGATAGAAGTTAACGGTTTGGATAACTTAAGTATGGTTTCGAATTTTTTTAGTTGCTTAAAAAAAATTCAAGGGGTAACAGCAGCAATTCCCCTTGACCCTAAAAGTTTGAAAATTTTAGAGCCATTATGTCCGGAATAATCAATTCTGAATATTTCTTAAAATGCACTGTTAAACTGTGTTAACCTTAGTTAAGTCGAAATGTTAAAGGCTACCTTTGTTTTATGAGTAGAAAAATTCTTTGGATCCTTTCAGCGGTTATTACAATTGCTTCAATAAGCCTAATCATGCTTCAATCCAAATGGGTTCGAATTGCAGTTCAGGTTAAGGAGGAGCAGTTTACCCAAACGGCAAGTTTGGCAATGGAGCAAATTATCGAAGAGATCGAAAAACACGAAACGGTTGTTCAGGTCATCGACGAAATAAAACCTTACTATTCGGTAAACACAAGCGGTAGTGCAAAACTTCAATATCGACAGAAAGTTTTGGATAGAACCCGTGGAGGAATTCGTTCGAAACAAATAAATCAACAGGTATTTACGTTTAGTTCGCTCGATTCCATTAAAATTCCGTCGGTTATTTCCGGTAGCCTTGCCGATACAATGCTAACCAATAATTTGTTTGATTTGAAACGTTCTACGGGTTCACCTAGCAACCTTTCGAATTTACAGCTTGGCTTAGATGGAAAGTTAATTAACAAGACCATTTTTGTTGAAAGTATAGTCGATAAGTTGGTTAGAGTAGAATTGCCGATTCAGGAACGAATTAAGCAAAATCAACTCGATTCTATAATTCGTAACGAATTTAACCGCAAGGGTATTTTTGCGCGGTACGAGTATAAGGTAACCAACGAGAAGGATAGTATTATATATCATAGCGATAAGTACAAGGACGATTTCAAGGGAATGATTTTAAAAGACAAGCTTTTTCCGAACGATTTTTTTGCTCGTCGATTTTTCCTAACGCTGTACTTCCCAAACCAAAAGGGTTATATTATTGGCTCGTTGGGGATGATGACCATCTCGTCGATACTGCTTACGCTGTTGATTATTGCAACCTTTACCTTTACCTTGTTCATTATTTTTAGGCAAAAGCGGATATCCGAAATTAGAAACGATTTTGTGAGTAACATGACTCATGAGTTAAAAACCCCAATTTCAACCATATCGCTGGCGGCACAAATGCTAAACGATAAGACTATACCAGTAGAACGCAAAAATCTTGGATACTTAGGTGGCGTAATTGCCGACGAAAGTAAACGCTTGGGTTTACAGGTTGAGAAGGTGCTGCAGATGGCTATTTTCGAGAAGGCAAAAATGAAGTTGAAAATTAAGGAAATAGACATTCACAGCATTATACAAAAGGTGGCTTCTAATTTTTCTTTACAGTTGGAATCTCAAGGAGGGGTACTGCTTATGGAATTGGATGCAACCAACCATATTCTTGAGGCCGACGAAGTTCATGTTACCAATGTTGTGAACAACTTACTTGATAATGCGCTTAAGTATAAAAACGGTACACCAGAAATAAGTATTATTTCAAAAAACAATAACGAAGGTGTTATTGTTACCGTAAAAGATAATGGAATTGGCATTAGTAAGGAAAATCTTAGGAAAATATTCGACCAGTTTTACCGTGTTCCAAGCGGAAATATACATAATGTTAAGGGGTTTGGCTTGGGGCTGAGTTATGTTAAAAAAGTTGTAGAAGCTCACGGAGGTCGTATTTGGGTTGAGAGTAAACTTGGACAGGGAAGCGAATTTTCGATATTTATACCATTTAATGGAGCAAATAGTAAAAGTTAATTATTCAACAAATAAAAAGCAACGACATGGAAAACAGAAAAATTAGAGTATTGCTTGCTGAGGATGACGAAAACCTTGGCTTTCTGTTAAAGGAATACCTACAAGCAAAGGAATATCAAGTTGATTTGTTTAAAGATGGCGAAAAGGCTTATAAGGGATTTCAAAATAACTATTACGACATCTGCATTCTCGATGTAATGATGCCTGTAAAGGATGGCTTTACTTTGGCAAAGGATATTAGGATGGTAAATCCTTCGATGCCTATTTTGTTCTTAACTGCAAAGTCGCTTAAGGAAGATGTAATAGAAGGTTTTGCAATTGGCGCCGACGATTACATGACAAAGCCTTTCAGTATTGAAGAACTTTTGATGCGTATTGAGGCAATTTTACGTCGTACTCGGAAAGATTCTCCTGCCAACGAGCAGAACGTATTTACAGTTGGAAAATACTCCTTCGATGCAACCAAGCAAACGTTAACAATTAACGATGATGTTCGGAAGTTAACCACAAAGGAGAGTGAGTTGCTAAAGTACTTATGCCTTAATAAAAATTCGTTACTGGACAGAAACTTTGCCTTGAAAACCATCTGGGCCGACGATAGTTACTTTAACGCTCGTAGCATGGATGTTTACATAACAAAGTTGCGTAAGTATTTATCGGAGGATTCCAGTATCGAAATAATCAACGTAAGGGGCAAAGGCTTTAAGTTAATTTATTAGCCTTGCAATAAAAGTTTTGTGAATTTTACATTTATATTTGTAGATAACTTGTTTGTCAATTACTTTTTTTTAATTTGACAGAAAATATTACTTTTAACATAAGTAATTTTCAACGAGGAATAAAGATGGAAAAACTGGAGATAGAATCTACGACTGAAACCCCCAAGGTGCTGTTGGATAAGGAAAAATCCATAATAGAATTTGCTGGAAATTCTTTACCGGAAGATGTTACCTCTTTTTATAACCCTATACTGGAGTGGATTGATACTTACGTTGAGAATCCCAATGCAAAAACCCTTATCGATATGTCGTTCGATTATTACAATACGTCTTCCTCAAAAATGATTTTAAAGATTTTGGAGAAATTCAGGGAAATTCACCGGAAGGGATATGAGGTTCAGGTAAATTGGCATTATATGGATGATGATGAGGATATGATTGAGGCTGGCGAGGATTATGCCGAACATCTGAAAATTCCTTTTAAGTTAATTCCTATTCAACACTAGTTTGTAACCCATTATTACAAATAAAACAATGGCTGTTCCTTCTAAATTTAACACATTTGCTAATCGTATTTTTGGACGTTTTAAGGAAACAGAAGCCGTAGAAACGTTTCGAAAAGATCTTGAGAATGAATACGAAGAGTTTTTAGGTTTTGAGCAAAATCCAGATTATGTTAGGTATTCCGAACTCAAGCAATGGATCGATTCTGGTGAACATATTAAAATTAAAAAGGAACTCGAAGCCCTTGTGTATAATGGTTCTTCCGAGCATAAACTCGAAGAGGAATTTAAAAAGTTACACAACGACAAATTAATCAAGAATTACTTAAAGTTAATAGAAACCGAAACCCCAAAGTTTTATAATGAGTTCAAGGCTTCGGGTGTAATCGATGAGTATAATCAATTAAAAGAATTTGTCGAAAGTACAGAGTATAAAAAGGATAGAAAAAATCATAAGAAGGATAAAACCGACGAGTACCAGAAAGAGTTACGCTACAACGAACTAAGGAAGAACGCTGACCTGAAGAAATTCCTTAAACTGGGAAAATGGAAGCCGTTACTTATGTTTTTGCAGGTTGTTGAATCCGAAATGTTACAGCGTTATGGTGAGTTGAAAGAGCATGTAAACTCTTCGGAGTTTAAGGAACGTAAGGATTATTTGCAACGTAAGGATAAGTATAAAAATTCGGAAGCATACTTGAAGGAACAGGAATACAATACTCTTCACAATTCCGATAAAATTAAGTGGTTCTTTTCGGTTAAAAAGGGTAACAAGTTCGATGAGTTAAAAGCATGGCAACTTGCTTTTTATGATGATTTTGAAAAGAAAAGTTTAAATGCGGATAATTGGCTGACTAAATTCTTTTGGGGCGATGTCATACTTCATAAATCTTACTCTTTCTCTAATGGTGTGCTAAATAACTACACCGATAAAGGTAACATAGAAATTGAGAATAGCGTTGCAAAACTTATTACTAAAAAGGAGCAAAGCGAAGGCGTTGCTTGGGATCGCAAATACGGGTTTGTCCCAAAAACTTTTCAATATACATCGCCTACAATAAACACCGGACATGTTTTCCGTTTGGACGAAGGCAAGGTTGAAGCAAAAGTTCGAATGAGTTGTGTCCCGGGTGTATCGCATGTTTTTTATCTTACTGGAGAAAAGGTTCTACCTGAAATAGATGTTTTTTTAAAGAACGATACCAGTCAAAGTACGTTGTTGGGTAGTTATTTTTGGCAAAACTCCGGGAATAAAATACAGAAATCCATAACTAAAATAGGTGGATTAAAACTTCAGCAAAAGTATTATATCGTTGGTGTTGAGTGGAATAGTAAAAGTGTTATTTGGACTTTAAATGGTACTCCATTTAAAGTTGAAGTTAACCAAAATCCCGGAACTCCTTTGTATTTGGTTTTTGCATCGGCGGTTAATTCCAAAATAGATGAATCCAAACTTCCTGCTACTTTGGAAATAGATTGGGTTAAGTGCTGGAAAAAGGCTTAGGTAGATGAGTTTCCCTTTTTTATTGTAAAAAATTCACAAGCAACTATTAATTATCGCATTCTGTTTCCATTAAGAATTGCTTTAAGTCTTTCGGTTTTTACGAAATCTTAAAAAGAATTTCGTTACCGAATTCTTTACTATATTTGTTCATAATCCAGATAAAGAAAGTTATGCGCATAAAATTTTTTTTAGTTAATGCTAGTGTGTTGGCTCTTATAGCAATGCTTTCGTGTGTCCCAGCAAAAGAATTTCAGGAGTTACAGGATAAAAACATGAAATGTGAGGAGGAACGGGACAGGCTATCAACCGAAAACGAATCGCTAACGGTAAAGAATTCGGAACTGGAATCTAAAAATAGGTTGCTACAGATAAAAACCGATGCGCTTACGGCAGATAGTGTAAACCGCATGGTTCAGTTTAATTTAATTAACGATGAATTGGTGCAGTTAAAAGAGCGATACTCCAGTTTGCAAAGTATTCAGGGAAACGTTATTTCGGGAAGTAAGGAGGAAACTCGCAGACTTTTAGAGCAAATTCAAAAAAATCAGCTGGAACTGCAGGAAAAAGAAGATGCCTTGAAGGAGTTGGAGCGCAAATTGTATCAGCGGAGAATCGGGCTCGATCAGGTTCAGGCAAATCTTAATGCAATGAAAGAGGAGTTGGAAGCACGTAATGCCCGCTTAATCGAGTTGGAAAATATGCTTAATCGAAAAGATTCTGTAATGCAGGCATTGCGGAGTACAGTTGCCAACGCACTGTTTGGTTTCGAGGGAAAAGGCTTGTCGGTATCAATGCAAAACGGGAAAGTTTACGTTTCGTTGGAAGAAAAACTTATGTTTAAATCCGGGAAATACGAAATTGATGCAAAAGGGGCTTCGGCAATAAAACAGTTAATTCCCGTATTGGAGCAGAATCCCAACATAAACATTACGGTAGAGGGACATACCGATGATGTTCCTTATCGTGGCTCGGGCGATTTGCTAGATAATTGGGATTTGAGTACAAAGCGTGCTACTACAATAGTGCGGTTACTTTTGAAAGGGTCAAAAATAGATCCCGTAAGGGTAACAGCCGCAGGACGTAGCCAATACTTGCCCATTGATAAGGCAAAAACTTCCGAGGCTCGTCAAAAAAATAGAAGGACGGAAATTATTTTAACTCCCAAAATGGACGAAGTGCTTAAGTTATTGGAGTCGAACTAAGAAAAATCAAAGTAAAATATTATGGCGGGATATTAACCCGCCTTTGCTATTTTAGGCAAATAAAGTAATTTTGAAAACAAAATATTAACTGAAAAGTCATGGGTTTACAGTGCGGAATTATAGGCATAACGAATGTAGGTAAAACTACCATTTTCAACTGCATGTCGAATACAAAGGCGCAGGCAAGCAGTTTTGCTTTTAGTGCAAACAAATCGAATATCAGCATAATAAATGTGCCCGATAGTAGGCTATACGAACTTGAGAAGTTTCAACCTACCGAAAAAATTGTACATACTACTGTAGAAATTGTTGATATACCCGGATTGGCAAAAGGTTCGAATAAAGGCGAAGGTGTTGGAAATAAGTTTTTGGCAGATATAAGAAATTGCGATGCGTTAATTCATGTACTTCGTTGTTTTGATGATCCGAACTTACCTCATGTTGACGGGTCTGTTGATCCTGTTAGGGATATTGAAACGGTAAACTTCGAATTGCAAGTGCGCGATTTGGAATCAATTGACAGAAAGTTGCAAAGGGTCGAAAAGGCTGCAAAGGTTGGCGATAAGGATGCAAAGCAAGCCGTTGAGGTTCTGAAAGTTTATAAGGATCATTTGGAATCGTTTCAGAATGCGGCTACTGCACCGGTCGATGAAAAAGACAAAAAGTATGTGGAAGACTTATTCTTACTTTCTACCAAACCTGTAATTTATGTATGTAATGTTGATGACGAATCGGCAATTACGGGAAATAAGTACGTTGAGAAGGTCAAGGAGTCTTTAAAGGATCAAAATACGGAAGTATTGATTATTGCAGGAAAGTTGGAAGCTGAGATAGCTGAATTGGAAAGCGAAAGCGATAGAATGGATTTTCTTAACGATGTCGGATTAAAAGAGCCGGGTGTGAACAAGTTGATAAGGGCTGCTTTTTCGTTATTAAATTTAGAAACTTTCTTTACAGTTGGACCAAAGGAAATTAGGGCGTGGACAATGAAAAAGGGAATGTTGGCTCCTCAGGTTGCCGGCGTTATTCACTCCGATTTGGAACGCGGGTTTATTAGAGCCGAAGTTATGAAGTACAACGATTTTATAACTCTTGGATCCGAGCAGGCTTGCAAGGAAAAGGGAAAATTATTTATTGAAGGAAAAACGTACATGGTGGAAGATGGTGACATTTTACATATTAGATTTAATGTATAAAATAGCATTAGATAAAAATAAAAAAGAGGCCGATTGGCCTCTTTTTTTATATCCCCATTCTTTTTCGAAGTTTTTTACCATCTTCTTCATACCCCGGTTTGCCAAGAAGAGCAAACATGTTTTTCTTGTAAGCCTCAACACCCGGCTGATCGAAAGGATTAACATCCAATGTATATCCGCTAAGTGCGCAAGCTCTTTCAAAGAAGTACATTAGGTATCCAATCCAGTATTCGGTAATTTTTGGAATGCTGATCGAAATACATGGAACACCTCCGTCAGTGTGAGCGGCGATTGTTCCAAGTTCGGCCATTCGGTTTACTTCGCTCATCCGTTTTCCTGCCAAAAAGTTGAGTTGATCCAAATTCTCGGGATCGGTTGGAATAGATAGTTTATGTTGTGGATTTTCAACGGAAATAATGGTTTCGAAAATCATTCGTTCGCCTTGTTGTATGTACTGTCCCATTGAGTGCAAATCGGTTGTAAAGTCAACACCTGCTGGAAAAATACCCTTATTCTCTTTTCCTTCGCTTTCTCCGTAAAGTTGCTTCCACCATTCGGTAAGGAAATGCAATTTAGGAGTGAAGTTAACCATGATTTCAACCTTTTTGCCCAATGAATACAAGGTGTTGCGGGCAGCAGCATATAAACAAGCAGGGTTTTGTTCGAATTGGTTCGAAGAATTTTCCTGCGAATCTTTGGCTCCTTTTACCAATTCAACAATGTTGAATCCGGCAATTGCAATGGGGAGCAATCCTACGGGAGTTAGAACCGAATAGCGACCACCAACGTTATCTGGAATTATGAATGTTTTATACCCTTCGGTATTGGCTAATTTTCTTAAAGCACCTTTCGATTCGTCGGTAATGGCTACAATACGTTTTGCTGCTTCGGTTTTTCCAACGCTTTGTTCCAAGTGTTGTTTTAATAAACGAAAGGCAACGGCAGGTTCGGTTGTTGTTCCCGATTTTGAAATTACTACAAGTGAATATTTTTTACCTTCGAGTAGTTCTAGCAATTCTGAATGATAGTCTTCGCAAATACTGTTTCCTGCAAAAATTATTTGAGGTTTTTTACCAAGTAATGGACTAAAACTGTTGTTTAGCGCTTCTATTACGGCTTTAGCGCCAAGGTACGAACCTCCAATTCCAATTACAACAACAATGTCGCTTTTAGAACGCAAATCGTTAGCCACAGCCTGAATATCTTTTAAATGACTTTCGGTAATGTCTTTGGGTAACGTTAACCAACCCAAAAAATCGTTTCCTTTTCCCGATTTGGTTTCTAGTTTACTTTGGTTGTTGGTAATGGTTTTGGAAAGGGCGTAAACCTCATCCTTCTTCACAAATCCATAAATGTTGTTGAGGTTAATTTTTAAATTGTCCATAGTAATTATATTATTGATTAATAAACAATTTACTGCAACTTGCTGGTAAGCAATTTCATTTCGATAGCCGGCGAAATGTTTTCGTATAAAATGTTATAAACGGCCTCGGCTATAGGCATATCAACGTTAAAGTTTCGATTTATTTCCCTAATACATTTGGAAGCGTTGTAACCTTCGGCAACCATGTTCATTTCCAGTAATGCCGATTTTACGCTGTATCCCTTACCTATCATTGTGCCAAATGTTCGGTTGCGGCTAAACTGCGAATACGTTGTAACCAGTAAATCGCCCAAGTATGGGGAGGTACTTTGCTTGCGTTTATCGGGGTATGTTTTATTCAAAAACTTTTCGATTTCGTACTGGGAGTTACAAACAAGTACCGATAGAAAGTTGTCGCCATAGTTAAGTCCGTGCGCAATGCCCGTTGCTATGGCATAAATATTTTTAAGAACGGCAGCATACTCAACTCCGTAAATGTCGGTCGATATGTTTGTTTTAATGTAGTGAGTGTCAAAAAACGTTGCCAGTTCCGTAGCATTATCCGCTGTTTTGCATGTAAAGGTTAAGTAGGAAAGGCGCTCCAGCGCAACCTCTTCGGCGTGCGAAGGTCCGCTAATAACGCCAATTCTGTCGAATGGTACGTTATAATTTTTGTTGAAGAATTCGGCAATAGTGCAATCATCCTGAGGAACAATACCCTTAATTGCCGATACCACCAACTTGTTGTTTAACGATACGGTAAGCGGAGAAAGCCATGATTTAAGGTAAGTAGAAGGGATTACAAAGATTAAAATATCCGAATTTTCTACAACATCGTTAATATTATTGCTCAGTTTTAACTTCGATACATCAAAGGAAACAGAACTTGTGTAGGATGGATTGTGCTTATGCTCGAGAATGTACTCAATAATTTTTTTTTCACGAACGTACCATCCAACTTCTTCTTGCGTATCGTGCAGTATTTTTACAATAGCAGTTGCCCAGCTGCCACTGCCTATTACTGAAATTCTTTTTTTTGAAATTGACATTTGCTCTGAAGTATTGTGGAAAAAACGGTTAAAATTTTTTACTGATTAATGTTGCCATTTGCATTACTGCCATAATAATAGTTAACGCTGTTTCTTGGAATTTTTGGCTTACTGCATTTGCATTTATACTTTCGGGTTGGTTTGTACTTTTTGGGGCTGGCTTTTCGATTGCAGTTGCTAAAAGCCAAAGGGACAAGTATAATGGCAAGTAAAATAATCCATTTGTAATTAATGGTTTTATTTTTAATGGGTTGCAGCATTTTGTCTTAGTACGTGGAGGCGAATTTACAAACTTTTTTATGTTTCAACCCGATTTTTTAGTTAAAGAATGAAAACAGGGAGTTGGCCGTTTTGCTAATTTCCCATGAATAAAAGCGATTGCTTTGTTTTTATGAGATATGGATTAGGCCAGCACGAATGAATAAAATACGGGTGTTCCATCCATCTGGTTAAAGAGTATGAGAATTTAATGATAATATGCTTAATATCAGCATGTAAAATATTTGTGCGGATGAAAAATGGACTAATTGTGCAAAAAAGGATTCTGTATAGTTAAAATCGAATGCTTGTTAAATAAATTGGTACTTTTGTTAAAAGTAGGGTTGTTACCGTAAAAATTACAATTATGGAAAAAAGTTTGATTTCGTTGATTCTTAACAGGAAAAGTGTTCGGAGTTTTACCGACAAACCAGTTTCTGAAGACGATTTAGTGTTGCTTCTTAAAGCAGGAATGGCGGCACCTTCGGCGCGTAATTTACAACCTTGGATGTTTGTAGTAGTAACTAATAGGCAAATATTGAAGAAGTTGGCCGAGAGGCTTCCTTATGCAAAAATGCTATACGAAGCACAAGCTGCCATTATTGTATGTGGTAACCTTAGTAAAGCAGGTGATAGCCCGGAAGGTTACTGGGTTCAGGACTGCTCCGCTGCTTCGCAAAATATTTTACTTGCTGCGGAGGCAATTGGGTTAGGTGCTGTGTGGACAGGTGTATTCCCTCGTGCCGAAAGGATGAATGTGGTAAGTGAAGAGTTGAACTTGCCGGATCACGTTATTCCGTTAAACGTTATTCCTATTGGATATCCAAAAGGGGAACATAGTCCAAAGGATAAGTTCAAAAAAGAAAATATTCGTAAGGATAGTTGGTAGTTAAAGTTCTCCGACGTAAGTGTTTTTGGTAATGCCTTGGTATTCCTTATGAAAAGTGTCCAAGATGTGTTTTATCTTTTTCGTTTCTGGAATATCGGGCTCTATACTATGGCCGTGATTATCCAATTTTCCTTCCACAAAATCGAGGGAAAGTTTGTTGACATCAATTGCCGGTTGGTATGCCGGATTTCTAGGTTCATCGGAAATAACCTCATTAAGTAGGTTACAATCTACCATTAACGTTAATAAGTGCCGCATAAGTCGTTGTGGAAGTTTTAATCCTTTTGATAGTTCAAGGCTGGTCAGAGGTTTTTCGCCATTTATAAAACGTTTTACAACGGTGCTAAGAATTAAAATGGAAAGTAATTTTTGGTGATAGGGCGAAATAAATTTTGTTTCCTGTTCGAACTCGTACATATCGACGTTTTGGTATGCAAACGACACTTCTGCTCCAAATAATACAATAAGCCAGCTGGTTTGAAGCCAAACCAAAAATAACGGTAATGCTGCAAAACTACCGTAAATAGCATTATACTTCGAAACCCCAATTTGTAATCCGATATAAGCCCATTGTATAATAAGAAATCCGGTGCCGGAAATTATTCCGGCTATAATTCCGGAAGCGGGCGAAACTCTTGTATTTGGCATGGCTATAAAGATGATACTAAATAGCGTCCAAATAAAAATGAATGGAAGAAATCTGAAAACTTCATTTAAAACAGGTGTAAGGTAGCCAAATACGGCGTACTCTTCCGCAATTGTGTTAAGTTTTGTTGCCAAGTATATTTGAACGCTTCCCGAAGCAAGCAGTAAAATTGGCGCAATAATCATGATGGTAAGGTAATCCGTAAGTTTACGGATGTACGGACGGGGTTTCTCAACCTGCCAAATATCGTTAAAAGCATTTTCTATACTTGATAAAACTTTGATAACCGACCAAAAAAGGACAATTACGCCAATTCCTGCGATTATTCCACCTCCCGTTCGTTGCAAAAGCGAGTTGGCAAAATCTATTACATGATTCATTACCTCTTCTTGTCCCTGAAAATTAATTTTTATTTGATTTTCAAGGTATTTCTCAAATCCGAATCCCTTTGCAATTCCAAATGCCATGGCAAAAATTGGAACAATCGACATTAGCGTGTAATACGTTAGTGCCGAGGCTTTAATGGCAACTTTATCTTCGGTAAATCCTCTTAATGCAAGAATAGCAACTCGCAGGTATTTAAATGGCAACTTTAATTTCGGAGGGAGGTCGTCGAGGTGGATACTCCAAAGTTCGTGAGTGATAAACTTGCTAATCTTGATCAGCCTGTTTTTTATTTTGATAGAAAAACTTTCTTTCTTTTTTGTCATGGTTAACTTTTTAGTGCAAATACTTTTCCCGGTTTACTTATAATAATACCCGAAAATTCGAGGTTAAGCAACGATGATAATACTTTCGATACAGGAATTCCTGTAATTAATGCAATAACGTCGATGCTTTCCTCTCCCTTTTCTTTTAGCAAATTAATTATTTTTTGCTCATCGGAAGTAAAAGAATCGAAGTTAATTATCAGCTGCTTTTGTTTTGTGCCATCATTGATCTTCCATCCTAGCATGTATTCTATATCGGTTGCATTTTCGATTAATGCTGCTTTATTTTGCTTGATTAGCAAATTACATCCTTTGGAATAGTTGTTCCAAACGTTTCCGGGAACGGCAAACACTTCGCGATTATACGAGTTGGCAATATCGGCCGTAATCATAGCGCCACCTTCGGGAGCGCTTTCAACTACCACGGTGGCATCGGATAAACCGGCAATAATTCTGTTCCGCTGCAAAAAGTTTTTCCTGTCGAAAATAGCCTCCGATTCAAAATCGGTTACCAATGCTCCCGAGTTAACAATATCTTTGGCTGTATTTTTATGTGCCGATGGATAAATGGTGCTAAAACCATGACCTAATACGGCAATTGTTTGCAGGCCGTTTTTAAGCGCTGCCCTGTGCGCGGTAATATCTATTCCGTAGGCTAAACCGCTAATAATAATGGGGCTATGACCCATTTTGGCAAGGTCCCCGATAATTTCTTCGCAAATGTTTTTGCCGTAATCGGTGGCTTTTCTGGTTCCAACAACGCTAAGTATTTTATCGGCATTAAAGTTTATGTTGATATTGCTTTTTACAAAAAGTATAATTGGTCCGTCTTCGCAGTGTTTTAATCGATTCGGGTATTCGGGATCGGTAAAATAGTAGGTTTTAACGTTATACTTTTGAATGAATTTTATTTCTCTTTCGGCAATGGGCAGAACTTTTTGTTTCACTATTTCGTCGGCAAGTATCTTCCCAATTCCCGGTACACCCATTAATTCCTTTTTGCTGAGTTCAAAAACTTTTTGGGCGCTTCCACAGTAAGCAATTAACTTTTTTGCCGAAATGCTTCCAATTTTGGGAATAAGCCCAATCCCAATTTTATATATAAGATCGGGATCGTTGTTGCTTGTCATGATTCCTTAACCTTAGATAAAGCTTCTAAAGATTTTATTAAGTTGCTTTCCTGACTTGAAGTTAAAGAAACAATTGATAAAGGTGGATATTTTGATATTTTTTTCCCTTTAGCAATATAGAGATAAAGTTTTTTTTGTAGCCCTTTCTTTTCTATTTCAAACTTATAGAAATCGTTTTTTACAATTTCTATTGAAATTTTTGGCGCATTAAAAGTTCGAACAAGAAAGTATCGGATTATAATTTTATTCCCATCGTCGTTGTAATGAAAGTAAGCAGTGCCTTTTATAATAAAATAGACAAAAAATAACACGTATAAAAATGCAATAATGGCTATAACCCAGTCTTTGCCAATACCAATAGTCCTGTCTATAAAATTAGGTAAATTGGTAAAAAGCATAAGTAGTATTATGAGAACGGCAACTACGGCCATAACAAGTTTAAACGAGTGTAACCCTGAAATTGTATCTTCGTTGTCTATTTTCACAGCGATAGTTTTTATTTACGATGAATTATATTTCTTTAGCCCTACGGGCGATTTCCTTTTTGGTTAATTTTAATTCGGTGCGAATTAATTCATCAAGATAGCTAATTCCTAAAAATTGACGGATAATTAAAATTGAAGTTTCTTTTGGACATCCATAGGGAATTATTTTAACTACATTGAACCCCGAATTGGCAAGGTTAAAGCTAATATGATCTGCCAGTCCCATATATTGCATG
This sequence comes from Bacteroidales bacterium, assembly GCA_020636845.1. Taxonomy (GTDB): domain Bacteria; phylum Bacteroidota; class Bacteroidia; order Bacteroidales; family Tenuifilaceae; genus JACJXD01. Next base: position 355,856 of record JACJXD010000002.1, read on the forward strand.
GTTATTGAACGGTTGTCGTTTTTTGCAATTTTCTGAGAATCCATTAGTGATGTAAGGTACAAAACTCTATCGATATTATGGGTTAATGAAATTAACGAGCAGGATTCTATGTTTGTTAATAGGTATTTTATGGCACTGTTTGTTTCCTTGCTTTGGTGGGTAAGTTCGCTAAGGCTTTCATTTCTCGATGTGTTTATATTCCCTGTTTCCCAAAAAATTCCACCAGCTAATCCATAACCCGGTGTAATTTTTTCATGCACCAACGTCCTGTGGTTTTGTGTTAACTTGTTAAACGATATGTTGTTTAAAAAGCTATAGGTTAAGTTAACCATTGGCCTATGGGTATTATAAAGTTTCATTAACCTAAAAGCAATAGCTTCTACTGCGGGTTGAATTTCGGGAGTTTCTGCTTCAAATAGTACCCTAATATCTTTAGCAATGATTAGTTCGCAAAGCGTGTCAATTTGTGCTTGAAAAGTATCCCATAATTTTTGGTCCGATTTATTTAAAAGTGTTTGAGCTGCAACAAGTTTTAGCACTCGAGGCGATATTAAGTGGGAAAACTGAATGGGGATGATGGGTACGTAAGGGAGTTTTGATACAAACTTTATCATTCTAAGGTACTCATTGTAAACTTCGCTGGAATCCTCGTTTGCTTTTGGCATGTATAAAGGAGCGGAGTAAACACCTTGTTGCCAAATTTTTTCAGCCTTTTCCTTAAAGTCTTCAACGTTATTCCCTACCCAAAAATTTTTCAGTATCAATCCTTTGTAAAATCCTAATACTGGATAATTGTGAGTTAAAAAGTGAAGTAGTGTTTTAGAGCACATGCCGGAAAACGGAGTTGACTTTAAAATTTTAAAAAGTCTCTTTTTTAGCCTTAAATCCTTATTGGAAAGGTGTTTGTATGAAATTTTGGTATTGTCGAATGCAAGCATAATCTGTATTATAAACCCTAAAAGTAATATTTTTTGTAATCGCTAGTTACAGCTATTTTTCATTATATGCTTTGAAAAATATAAAATGAATTAAACCTATTACTTTTTAAAAAGTTAAAGAATAGTAATATGAGTATTTTTGTTAAATTGATTATTTAAAATTGATTGAAATAGAAATCTAAAAAAATTGTAACTATGAAAATCTGCAAAGAATCAATTGTTTTGTTGCTTACCATGCTATTGGCAACTTCAACTCTTTTTTCGCAAGTAAATCCTAAATGGTTACGTTATCCTGCCATTTCTCCTAATGGAGAAAAAATTGCTTTTACGTATAAGGGCGATATTTATACTATTCCTATTGAAGGCGGAGTCGCAAAAGCCATTACATCGAATCCGGAGCACGATTTTATGCCTGTTTGGAGTAAGGATGGAAAGACAATAGCCTTTGCTTCGAACCGGAATGGAAATTTCGATGTGTATGTTGTAAGCGCAGAGGGAGGAACCCCTAAACGGTTAACATACCATTCTGAAGATGAGTATCCATATTCGTTTTCGAACGATAATGCTGCGGTTATTTTTGGAGCACAGCGTCAGGATTTGGCTTCAAACAGACAATTTCCGGCGCATTCCCAACCTGAGTTATATGTTGTTCCGGTTAATGGAGGTAGAGTGAGTTTACTGCTTACTACGCCTGCCGAGTCGATTTCCATGTCGTCAGATTCCAAAAGCATGTTGTATCAGGATAAAAAAGGAGGGGAAAATGAGTGGAGAAAACACCATAAATCGTCCATGGCAAAGGATATTTGGCTCTATAATTTTGAAACGAAAAAGCATAGTAAGTTAACAAATTATGCAGGCGAAGACCGAAATCCTGTGTTTGCTCCTGGAGATTCTATAGTTTACTTTTTAAGTGAAGAATCTGGAAGTTTTAATGTTTTTAGGTTTCCACTTAAAAATCCTGATAGTAGAACACAGATTACCCATTTTGAAACAAACCCTGTCAGGTTTTTAAGTATGAGCAACAGCGGATTGCTATGCTTTGGTTTTGATGGAGAAATATATACTATGAAGCAGGGCGAACAGCCTAGAAAACTTGCGGTTGAAGTGCGTTCCGATTTTCAGGAAAATTCGGTAAAGATGTTTCCTGTAAATGGACATGTTAGTGAAATGTCCGTTTCTCCCGATGGTAAGGAAGTCGCTTACATAGCAAGAGGCGAAGTGTTTGTTTCGGCAGCCGAGGGGAACTTTACCAAGCGTATTACTAACACTCCCGAACAGGAACGCTTTGTTAGTTTTATGCCCGATGGAAAATCGATTGTGTATGCAAGCGAACGCAATGGACACTGGCAAATTTTTAAAACTTCGAGAATCCGTTCCGAGGAACCGTATTTTTTTGTTTCAACAATACTTAAGGAAGAGTCCGTAGTAAGTAACGAAAACGATAACTATCAACCGGTACCTTCGCCCGATGGAAAGTGGCTGGCTTTCATCGAAAATCGAACTACTTTAAAAGTTTTGAATTTGGAAACGAAGGAAACGAAAACGCTTATGACTTCTAACGAATTATACTACATGAGCGATGGCGATCAGTATTTTACCTGGAGCCCCGATAGTAAATGGCTTTTGGTGGAGTACTCTCCGGAAATGTCGAATAGCGAAGTAGTTATATTGCCAATCGATGGCAGTAGGCCTTTCTTTAATCTTACTCAAAGCGGGTACGAGGATTATCAACCTAAATGGGTTAATAAGGGCAAAGGAATGATTTGGTTTTCGACACGCGATGGGCTTAGAAGTTATGCCAACAGTGGAACTAGACAATCCGATGTTTATGGCATGTTTTTTACTCGTGATGCTTGGGATGAATTTAAGTTGTCGAAGGACGAGAAAAATTTGCAGAAGTTAATAGAGGAAACGGCTAAGAAAGAGAAGCAAAAGAAAGAAGAAAAGAAATCGAAAAAGAAAAAGGATGAAGCAAAGCCCGACAGTTCCCTTAAATTCGATTGGGATGGCATTACCGAGCGTACTTCAAGGTTTACTATTCATTCTGCTTCTATTTCCGACGCGGTTCTTTCTAAGGATGCCAATAAGTTATACTATTTAGCTCGTTTCGAGGATAAGTACGATTTATGGAGTGTCGATTTAAGTTCCAAGGATATTAAGAAAGAAATGGCACTTGGTGTGAATTATGGCTCGTTTGAGTGGGATGGTAAAATGGAGAATTTATTTCTGCTTGCCGATGGTAAAATATATAAACTCGATTTGGATAAAGGGAAACAGGAATCGGTAGAAATTAATACGGAGATGAGTGTTGATACTTATGCCGAGCGTTGCGAAATGTTTAATCATGTTGTGCTTAGGACTAGGCAAGGGTTTTATTCTAAAAAGTATCATGGAATCGATTGGGATGCCATGTCTAAGCATTATGCCGAGTTTTTGCCGTACATTGGAAATGGTTTCGAGTTGACCGAAATGCTTTCCGAGTTGTTGGGTGAGTTAAACAGTTCGCATTCAGGTGCTCGGTATAGAGGATCTTCACTCGATGGAGACGAAACGGCGTCGTTAGGAATTTTCTTCGACGAAAATTATTCGGGTAAAGGATTAAAAGTTGTGGAATTATTAAAAGAAGGTCCGCTGGACAAAGCCAATATTGATATTGCCCCGGGAATGATTATAACAAAAATTGATGGTGTTGAAATAGACGCCAACGTAGATTATGCTAAGTATTTAAATCGGAAAGCGGGAAAGTTAACATTGATTGAAGTGCAAAACCCACAAACAGGAAGCGTTAAGCAGTTTACGGTTAAGCCAATTAGTTTGGGAAAAGAATCCCAGTTACTTTATAAACGTTGGGTAAAGCGTAATCAGGATGAAGTAGATCGTTTAAGCGAAGGACGGTTAGGGTACGTTCATATTCCGGGAATGAGCGATGGCCCTTACCGCAATGCCTATGGCGAGATAATGGGAAAGTTCTTTGGTTGCGATGGCGTAATTGTCGATACTCGGTTTAACGGGGGTGGCGATTTGGTTTCGGATCTTGCCATGTTTTTCACGGGTAAAAAGTATATCGAATATCAAACGGATAAACGGGTGCTTGGCTATGAGCCAACATTCCGATGGACAAAACCAACGGTAGCATTGGTTTGCGAAGCCAACTACAGCGATGCTAGTTGTTTTGCTTGCGGTTACAAGCAATTGGGCATAGGAAAGTTAGTTGGTATGCCGGTTCCGGGAACTTGTAGTTATTCCAGTTGGGAGATGTTGTTGGATGACGAAATTTTATGGGGAATGGTTCCGATAAGTTCCAAGGACATGAATGGGGATTGGATGGAAAATCTTCAAACAACTCCCGATTATGTGATCGAAAATAATCCTGAAAGTGTAAGTTCGGGAAAAGATTTACAGCTCGAAAAAGCAGTTGATGTGCTAATGCAACAGATGGTTAAGTAAAAGTTTGATTCTATTAGAATAAAATAGCGCTGGTAAATTTTGCTTATCGGCGTTATTTTTTGTTTTCAATTATGCTTGTTTTGTATGTAGCGCGCTGGTTATAAGTTGATTATTTTTCTTTTATTTATCTTTAATAAAATTAAACATTAAACATTCTGCTTTTTCCTATCTTTGCAAATCTGAAAATAACCTTTGCAAAATCAACGTTTTATGGATTACAACTTTCGTGACATCGAAGCCAAATGGCAAAAAAAATGGAAGGAGAATAAAACTTATAAAGTTGAAGTTGACCATTCAAGGCCAAAGTATTATGTGTTGGATATGTTTCCATATCCGTCGGGGGCAGGATTGCATGTTGGGCATCCGCTGGGCTACATTGCTTCGGATATATACTCGCGTTATAAGCGTTTACAAGGATATAACGTATTGCACCCTATGGGCTACGATGCCTTTGGCTTGCCTGCAGAGCAATACGCAATTCAAACGGGTCAGCATCCTGCAATAACTACCGATAATAATATTAAGCGTTATCGTGAACAACTCGATAAAATAGGCTTTAGCTACGATTGGAGTCGCGAGTTTCGTACTTGCGATCCTTCATACTATAAGTGGACACAGTGGGCATTTATCCAAATGTTTAAGTATTGGTACAATAATAAAACCCAAAAGGCTGAGCCAATTGAAAGGTTAGTAGAAGAGTTTGGTCGAAATGGAAATAAAAACATAAATGCTGCTTGTGGAAATGTCCCTGAATTTAGTGCTTCCGATTGGAAGAATATGTCAGAAAAAGAGCAGCAGGAGGTGTTGCTCTCTTATAGACTGGCATACTTGGCCGATGTTATGGTAAACTGGTGTCCTGCCTTGGGTACTGTGTTGGCAAACGATGAGGTTAAGGAGGGTTTATCCGTACGTGGCGGTTATCCGGTAGAGCAGCGTAAAATGAGGCAGTGGTGCCTTAGGGTTTCGGCTTATGCCGAAAGGCTGTTAAACGATTTGGAGCAGTTGGACTGGACGGATTCGCTAAAGGAGATTCAGCGTAACTGGATTGGTCGTTCCGAAGGTGCTGAGGTGTATTTCCGAATAGATGGAAGCGATAGAAAAATTTTGGTTTTTACCACTCGTCCCGATACTATTTGTGGCGTTACTTTTATGGTGCTTGCACCGGAAAGCGATTTGGTTGATGAGTTAACAACCCCGGAATATGCCGAAAAGGTAGAAGAGTATCGTAATGCAGTAAAATTAAAAACCGAAAGGGAGCGAATTGCTGAGGCAAAGAAGGCTTCAGGTCAGTTTATTGGCAGCTATGCCGTAAATCCATTTACCAACGAGCGCATTCCTATCTGGGTTAGCGAATACGTATTAGCCGGTTACGGAACCGGAGCCATTATGGCTGTGCCGGCGCACGATAGTCGCGACTTTGTTTTTGCCAAAACGTTTAATTTGCCAATAGTTCAAACGGTGATTAAACCGGGCGAAGAGCAAACTGATCCTTCATCGTGGGTAGAATCCTACGATGCAAAGGATGGTGTTGTAATTAACAGCCCAATTATAAACGGGTTAACCGTAAAAGAGGCTATTACCAAAATTTGTGATATAATAGAATCCCGTGGATTAGGTACTCGGAAAATAAACTACCGTATTCGTGATGCGATTTTTAGCCGTCAACGTTATTGGGGCGAACCATTTCCAATATATTATAAGGATGGGATTCCTTGTCCTATCGATGAAGATAAATTGCCATTGGAGTTGCCCGAGGTAGATGCTTTTCTGCCTACTGAAAAGGGCGAACCACCCCTTGGAAGGGCTAAAAACTGGAACACTCCCGAAGGGTATCCTTACGAGTTAAGCACCATGCCCGGATTTGCCGGGTCGTCGGCTTACTACTTGCGCTATATGGATCCCAAAAACAGCAAAGCGTTGGTGTCGGACGAGGCAAATAAGTATTGGGAAAACGTTGACTTATACATTGGAGGTACCGAACATGCTGTAGGTCATCTTATTTATTCCCGTTACTGGAATAAATTCCTTTTCGATCTTGGTTATGTGTGCAAAAACGAACCCTTTAAGAAGTTGATAAATCAAGGGATGATTCAGGGTCGTTCCAACTTTGTTTATCGAGTTAAAGGAACTAATAAGTTCGTTTCTAATGGTTTAAAAGATCAGTACGAAGTTACGCCAATACACGTTGATGTAAATATTGTAAGTAACGATATTCTTGATGTAGAAGCATTCAAAAATTGGCGTTCGGAATTCAACAATGCCGAGTTTATTTTAGAGGATGGCAAGTATGTTTGCGGTTGGGCCGTGGAGAAAATGAGCAAGAGCATGTGGAACGTGGTAAATCCCGATACTATTGTAGAAAACTATGGAGCCGATACTCTTCGTATGTACGAAATGTTTTTGGGTCCATTGGAACAAAGCAAGCCTTGGGATACCAATGGTATTGATGGTGTACATAAATTTTTGCGTAAGTTTTGGAGGCTGTTTTTCGACGAAAACGGGAATGTTAGCATTTCTACCGAAAAACCTACTGCACAGGAATTAAAAGTGTTGCACAAAACCATTCGTAAAATTACCGACGATATAGAGAAATTCAGTTTCAATACCGGGGTTTCGGCATTTATGATTTGCGTTAACGAGTTGAATGACCTTAAATGCAACAAAAAGGAAATACTGGAATCGTTAACGGTGCTTATTGCCCCTTACGCCCCTCATATTGCCGAAGAATTATGGAATTTATTAGGCAACTCAACAACGGTATGCGATGCTAAATGGCCTGAGTATGTCGAGGCATATACAAAGGAAAGTACATTTACGTGCCCTATTTCGTTTAATGGGAAAACTCGATTCACGTTGGAAATGCCTTTAAATATTTCTAAGGAGGAAGTTGAAAAAATAGTGTTTGCCAATGAGGATACCTTAAAGTATTTGCAGGATAGTAAACCAAAAAAAATTATAATTGTTCCTAATAAAATTGTGAACATAGTTGTTTAACTTTTGCTAGATATCAAATTTTACAATAACTTTAGTAAAACCCATTAAATAAACATTTTATACATTTTAACCGTTAAGGAAATGAATATGGAAAGGTCTGAAAACAAAACTAAATCGTTTCGCGATTTGGTTGTTTGGCAAAAAGCACATGCTTTTGTAGTAAACATTTTCCAACATGCCAAAACTTTTTCCGATGGCCCCGAAACACTTGTTGGCGAGTTGCTATGCGAAAGTGCGACTGCTATTTCAACAAACATTGTTGGAGGTTATAAGAAAAAAGATCGTGACGAAAAGTTGCTATTCCTCTATACGGCCCAGGAAGCATTGGAAGAATGCCGTTACTACATTGTGTTAGGCGCTGATATTAACTTGCTCGACACTTTTACTGCGGATGAATTGGAAAATTCTTTAGGCGAAGTTAGTTACTTGCTTAATTCGTATGTAAAATCTATTCAGCGTCGTAAAGAGGAGGAAAAGGCTGATAATTAAAATTTATTGATACCTAGGATGAAGTTTAAATCCATAGTAAAAACAGTTCGCGCATATATTATTATAATGTTCGGACTGCTTCTTTATGCAATTTCCTGGACAGGATTCCTTATTCCTCACAAAATTACAGGTGGAGGAGTATCGGGTATTTCTGCAATGATTTTTTATGCAACGGGCATACCCATGGGGTATAGTTATTTTGTTTTGAACATATTCCTTATTTTATTGGCGATAAAAGTCCTTGGGGCGAATTTTGGAGTTAAAACGGTGTTTGGCGTAACAGTTGGAGCAATTTTGCTTTCGGTATTGCAGTTTACCATTACCAATCCGGTTCTCGAAGATAAGTTTATGTCAACAATTATTGGAGGGGCGCTGGCTGGTGTCGGATTAGGCATAATTTTTACACAAGGAGGCAGTACCGGGGGAACCGATATAATCGCTATGATTATAAATAAGTATCGGAATATTAGTCCGGGTCGAATTATAATGTTTTGCGATGTTTTTATTATTGGATCGTCTTATCTGGTTTTGCTCGATTTGGATCCGGCTAAACGTATTGAAACTATTGTGTATGGATACGTGACCATGGCAATTACCGCCTATGCTTTAGATGCCGTACTTTCGGGAAGTAAGCAATCGTTGCAGGTATTTATTTTCTCTAAGAAGTACGAAGAAATTGCTAATCGGATTACCAGTGAAATTAAGCGTGGCGTAACCGTTATTGACGGACAGGGATGGTACAGTAAGGATAATCAGCGCGTTCTTATCACCTTGGTTCGGAAGCATGAGGCAGGCGATGTGTATAAAATTATTAAGGAAGTCGATCCCGATGCTTTCATTTCCGTTTCATCGGTAATGGGTGTTTTCGGACGAGGATTTGAAATAATTAGGCATTAACTGTAGAAAATTAGAATAAGTAGAAAGGGTATGTTTTAGCACTGCCCTTTTTTGTTTGCTTTGGTTCAAATTTTTTTTCTGTTGACATGGTTCTCATTTTGCAATAACTTGCACAAAAATCATAGCATGAAACTCTATAAAATTATAATATATTTTTCGTTAGTTATTTTAACTTCTTGCAATGTTGCTTATGTCCCTAATTCTATAAATTCTCCTATGTTGAGGAACAAGGGAGATGTTCAGGTTAACGCAATTGTTGGGTCATCGGGTATTGAAGGGCAGGGTGCCATTGCGTTTACCGATCGATTTGGGCTTATTGCCAATGCGCAGTATCTTATTACAAAGGAAGCAGATTATACCGAGAGGTATAGTTTGGGCGAAATTGGATTGGGTTACACGGAACGTTTTAGCGATAGGGGTATTTTCGAAATTTTTACGGGAGGAGGAATAGGCATGGTTCCTGCCGATTTTAGGGACAATACTTACGATGGAACGCAAACCGCTCATCTTAATAAGGTGTTTATACAGCCAGCAATCGGGATGGTAAACGATTGGCTAGATTTAAGTGTTGCTTCTCGATATTCGGCTATCAATATTAACGGAGAAACCAACTGGTTTTTCGAACCGGCAGTAATTAGTAAGATAGGATTTAAACGGGTTAAGTTTATTGGAACAATGGGTATTTGTATTCCGTTTAGCAAATACGATAATCGTACATGGGATCAAGCCCCTTTTTTTATGTCAATTGGCATACATCTAAAAATAGGTAAATATAAGGGAGAAGAATAGTTTGTTATATTATAGTGGTTGTTAAAAATTAAGGGCAATCAAGTTACTTTTTGGGGAAATAGATTCTTTCTATTTCTTTTTTTATTTTCTCTATTAACTTATTATCTCGTTCATAGTCAAATTGTACGGGGATTTCTTTCATAAAATTATATTTCCAAGGGGGAGCCTTTTTAAATTCGTCTTTTTCCCATTCGTACCTTGGATGTATATGGGCATGTAATCCTTTGTCCGCATTGCCCAGTATAGAATAGTTAATAATTTCTACTTTTAAAACCTTCATTAAAGCATCTCCAATAACTGTCATATCCGATAGGAATTGGGTTCTTCTTTCAATGGTTAACAGATTTAACGAATCTACAATGGGATCGGCTAATAATAGGCAATACCCTGGAATTATTTGATTATCACCCAAAACTGCCCATCCCGATTTCATTTTCATTATTACTGTTTTATTTTCCCCTTTTTGGGCAGACGTGACTCTCGAGTATAAAAGGTTTTCGTGTTTATTATTCATCATAAAATACTTTTGCAACCATTTCAAATTTAGATGTAAAGGTTATTGCTGATGTTTTAGAATAACCTTTTCAATTATTGCAGGATAGTGTAGGTATTCCAATTTGTGAACCTTACTAGCCAAGCTATCCGGAGTGTCATTTAAATCAACTTTACATTTTGCTTGAAAAATAATATTGCCTTCATCGTAGTTTGACGATACAAAATGAATGCTTATTCCGCTTTCTTTTTCGTGGTTCTCAATTACCGCTTTATGTACGTTCATCCCAAACATCCCTTTTCCACCGTACTTTGGTAAAAGCGCCGGATGAATATTTACAATTCTGTTTTTATAAGCGTTAACAAAGTCGCTAGGAACAAGTTTAAGAAACCCTGCTAGTACAATAAAATCGATGTTTAGCAATTTGAGTTTATTCAACAAAGAACCATTTTTTAGTTCAGAAATACTGAAAATGTAATGTTCAATATTCAATTTTTTTGCTCGTTCAATAACGTATGCCTTCGGGTTTTCCGTGGCAATCAATCGAATCGAGATGTTTGGGTGTCCTTTAAAATATTTTACAATGTTTTCGGCATTAGTGCCTGACCCTGAGGCTAGTATTGCTATATTGTTCATAAACAAATAAGTATAAGTTAAAATTTAAACGAATGTCAAAAAAAATGCTTTCCTTTGGCAAAAATATAAACAAAAAAATTACTTTTGCGGCTGGAATTGTCATCTGGTTGTTTATCAGGTGAAATATTTTTTTTGATAAAGAAAATAACTAATTATTAACTAAAATTTAGAACTATGTCGGACATTGCAACAAGAGTTAAGTCTATTATTGTTGACAAATTAGGAGTAGATGAGAACGAAGTAACTCCTGAAGCTAGTTTTACCAACGATCTTGGTGCTGATTCACTTGATACCGTTGAGTTAATCATGGAATTCGAAAAGGAATTTAACCTATCTATTCCTGATGACGAAGCTGAAAAAATTGGCACAGTTGATAATGCTATTAAGTACATCGAAGAGCACAGCAAGTAATAACTCAACAAAAAACAACAGGTAGGCATTGGTTTAATAAAACAACATTCTATATGGAAACGAGGCGTGTAGTAGTTACAGGTATTGGCACAATCAATCCTTTGGGCAATAATGTTCAAGAGTACTGGTCAAACCTCGAGAATGGTGTAAGCGGATGTGAGCTTATTACCAGTTTCGACACTTCAAAGTTCAAAACCAAGTTTGCCTGCATGGTAAAAAATTTCGATCCCAATAGTCATTTCGAGCGTAAAGAGGTTAAAAAATTAGATCCGTATTCTCAGTTTGCGCTGGTGGCCGTAGAAGAAGCTATGAAGGATTCGGGTATTAATCTCGAAAGTATCGATCTCGATATGGCTGGCGTTATTTGGGCATCGGGAATTGGGGGATTACAAACCCTCACCGAGGAATTAAGAGGCTACTTCGCGGGAGATTCGAATCCGCGATTTAGCCCTTTCTTTATTCCACGCATGATTGCAGATATAGCAGCAGGCCATATTTCGATTAAGTACGGATTTCGTGGCCCTAATTTTTCTACGGTATCTGCTTGTGCTTCATCGACAAATGGAATTATTTGTGCACTTGATGTGATTCGTACCGGCAAGGCTAACATTATTATTTCTGGTGGGTCGGAAGCGTCGGTTAACGAAATTGGCGTTGGAGGTTTCAATGCGTTGCAAGCTATTTCTACTAATAACGATGAGTACAAAACTGCTTCTCGTCCTTTCGATGTTACACGCGATGGCTTTGTAATGGGCGAAGGTGCTGGTTGTCTTATTTTGGAAGAGTACGAGCACGCCAAGGCTCGTGGAGCAAAAATTTATTGTGAATTGGCTGGTGGTGGAATGTCTGCCGATGCATATCACCTTACTGCGCCGCATCCAGAAGGACTAGGTGCTATAAAGGTTATGCAAAATACCCTTCGTGATGCAGAAATGAACCCCGAAGATATAGATTATATCAATGTTCACGGAACAGCAACGCCTTTAGGTGATGTTGCGGAGGCTAAGGCTATTACAAAAGTTTTTGGCGAACATGCTTATAACCTTAATGTAAGTTCAACCAAGTCGATGACTGGACATCTTTTGGGCGCTGCGGGTGCGATAGAAGCAATTGCTTCTGTATTTGCAGTATGTAAGGATGTGGTTCCTCCTACAATCAATTTAAAAACTATTGATCCGGAAATTGATAGCCGTTTAAATCTTACCCCCAACAAGGCACAAAAGCGAACAGTTAGAGCCGCATTGAGTAACACCTTTGGGTTCGGAGGTCATAACGCATCAATTATTTTTCGCAAGATTTCGAAGTAAGTTAAGTGTCAAGTTTAATATCCCAACTTTCAGGTTTCCGGTATTCGTCCGCTGCCGATAGGTCTTTTGGTCGAAATGTAAAGGAAGTGTTGGGTTTTTATCCTAAAAACATCGAACTATACAAGTTGGCCATGACGCATAGGTCAGCTTCGTTTATTTTACCTCGTGGTCGAAAGGTCGATAACGAGCGTTTGGAGTATCTTGGCGATGCTATACTGGATGCCATTGTTGCCGACTATCTTTTTGAGTATTATCCTAGAAAACGCGAAGGTTTTCTTACAAAAATGCGGGCTAAAATTGTAAGCCGTAACAGTTTGAATCAAATTGCGTTTAGCATGGGGCTCGATAAGTTTGTAAAGGTGAGCAACGGCGTTACACTTCTCCAAAAAAATATTTACGGGAATGCTTTAGAGGCGCTTATTGGTGCAATATTTCTAGATAGGGGATATCAATTTACCAGCAATGTTGTAATTAAAAACATGCTGAAAAAGTTTATCGATTTGGAAGATTTGCAGCAGACCGAGACCGACTATAAGAGTAAGGTTCTTGAACTGGCTCAAAAAGGCAAATACGAAGCACATTTCCAAACTCAGGAGGCCGAAGAACACGATAACAATTGCCAGCAGTTGTTTGTTTCCACTTTGTTTTGGGAGCAAAAAGAGGTGGCAACGGGTAAGGGCCATTCCAAAAAAGAGGCAGAGCAACAGGCCGCTATGCAGGCGTTGGAGCATATTGAGAGTTGCTAAGCTCGTTTAATTTTCCTTTATATTTTTGAAGATTTTATGGCTGTACTTTGAAAAAAGTATGATGTAGTGGTTTTATAAAAAAACCGCTGCATTGCAGCGGTTATGTGGTTGGCGTTTCTATCTCTATATCGTTTTTGTCGTAAAAGTGGTACTCCAAAAAATGGTACGACGAAATCGGAACAATGTTTATTCTGCATTTATAGCGTAAAGCCCATTTAAACCTTTTCGAGAATATTCCTTTTGTTAAATAAGCCGCAATGAAAAGGTGCATTTTTATTGTTATGCTTTTTGCATTGGTATTTTTAACAATAATGGAAAGTTTGCTTTCTATTCGATCGTCGAGTAGAATGCTTGGGCTTACTTCGCCTGTTCCGTTGCAGGTGGGACATTTTTCACTGGTATGGACGTGCATTTCGGGACGAACGCGCTGACGGGTAATTTGCATTAGCCCAAACTTGCTTAATGGAAGGATGTTGTGCTTGGCCCTATCCTTTTCCATAAGTTCTTTCATGCGATCGAACAGCATTTGTCGGTTTTCTCCTTCGTGCATGTCGATAAAGTCCACCACAATAATTCCGCCCATATCGCGAAGGCGTAACTGGCGGGCAATTTCCTCTGCAGCCGAAAGGTTTACATCCAATGCGTTTGTTTCCTGGTCGCTTGCCGATTTCGACCTGTTGCCGCTATTTACGTCAATTACATGAAGTGCTTCGGTGTGTTCAACAATTAAATAGGCCCCGCTTTTAAAGGAAACAGTTTTGCCAAAAAGCGATTTAATCTGCTTTTCAATACTGAACTGGTCGAAAATGGGAACATTCCCATCGTACAGTTTAACTATTTTTTCCTTTTCGGGAGCAATGCTTTCGATGTACTCTTTAATTTCGTTGTAAACATTTTCGTCGTTTACATGAATGCTGTTAAACGAACCGTTGAGCATGTCGCGTAGTATGGCAGATGTGCGTTTTAATTCGCTGGCCAGTTGAGATGGGAGTTGAGCTGTTTTTAACTTTTCAACGGTATTTTCCCATTTTTTTATAAGGCTGCGAAGCTCTGCATCGAGTACGGCAACTTTTTTACCTTCGGCGGCGGTTCGAACAATTATGCCATAATTTTTAGGAATAATGCTTTCCATTAACCTTTTTAGGCGTTTTCGCTCCTCCTGCGAAGTGATTTTTTGCGAAATGGAAACCTTGTCGGCAAAGGGAATTAGCACAAGATTTCTACCGGCAATGGATATTTCCGATGTTAACCTTGGACCTTTGGTGGAAATTGGCTCTTTGGCAATTTGCACCATAACTGCTTGTCCCGACGAAAGTACCTGCGATATTTTTCCATCCTTATCAATGTCCGATTCCAACTTTATTTTGGACATTGGGGTGGTTTTTGTTTTACGGGCGTAATGCCCTTGGGCGTACTGTTGCAATGTTTTGAATTGCGGCCCGAGATCCAGATAGTGAAGAAATGCATCCTTTTCGTAGCCTACATCAACAAAAGCTGCGTTAAGGCCTGGCATAATTTTTTTTACTTTACCGAGATAAATGTCGCCAACCGAAAACTGAACGTTGCTTTTTTCTTTGTTTAACTCTACCAGTTGTTTATTCTCCAGCAGCGCAATAGCAATTTCAGTTTCACCTACATCAATAACTAACTCGGTATTCACTGTAAAATGTTTTAATTGTATAAGTTGTACAAACACAGCAACCTAAAACACTGTACCGTGCTTTAGGTTGATGCTTCATTTTTCTAAAAGTAGCAAAGGCTACTTGTTATTTCTTTTTTTTGTGACGATTTTTCCGTAAACGTTTTTTGCGTTTATGGGTGGCCATTTTATGCCTTTTTCTCTTCTTTCCGCTTGGCATGATAGTAAAATTTATAAGTTAGTATTACTTTTTAACGTGACTCTTTACCTTATTTACAAACGATTTAGCCGGTTTGAAAGCAGGTATGAAGTGTTCGGGAATAATGATGGTGGTGTTTTTCGAGATGTTACGAGCGGTTTTCTTTGCACGCTTTTTAACAATAAAACTACCAAAGCCTCTTAGGTAAACATTTTTTTCTTTAACCAGAGAGTCTTTAACTGTTTCCATGAAAGCTTCAACAGTTTTCTGTACCGTTATTTTTTCAATTCCGGTGCTTTTGGAAATCTCGTTAACAATATCTGCTTTTGTCATTTTTAAAAATATTTAATTGTCAGTTAGTTATACGCTGATAAATTTTTTCGGACTGCAAATATAAATCATTTATACCGATAATTGAAACAGATAGAGTTAATTTTGACGATAAATTTTTTTGCTATAAATTGATAATATGGATTTTAAAGAAGTTTTGCTGGATTGGTATAAAAAAAATGGACGAGAACTCCCCTGGAGGGGAATATCCACTCCATATTTTATATGGGTGTCGGAAGTAATTCTCCAGCAAACAAGGGTAAACCAAGGAATGGAGTATTACTTTAGGTTTATTAGCAAGTTTCCCGATATCGAAAGTCTGGCAAACGCTCCAATCGATGAATTAATGAAAGTTTGGCAGGGATTGGGTTATTATTCCCGAGCCCGAAATCTGCAGGCTGGAGCAAGGCAGGTTGTGTCGGACTATGGAGGCAAATTACCCGAAACGTACGAGGAATTGTTGAAAATAAAAAGTCTGGGACATTATGCAGCAGCGGCAGTTGCCTCTTTTGCATTTAATAAGGTTGTTCCGGCTGTCGATGGAAATGTATTTCGAATTTTGTCCAGAGTTTTTGGAATTTTTACGCCGATAGGGAGTACCTCGGCGCGAAAAGAATTTTTTAGTTTGGCTCAGGAGTTAATATCAAAGGAAAACCCGGCTGCGTTTAATCAGGCAATTATCGATTTTGGGGCGCTTGTTTGTACTCCCAGAAATGCCCGGTGCGAGACATGTCCTATGTCTGGATTTTGCTATGCTTTCAGCAATAATATTGTGTATAAATTACCGGTAAAACAAAAGAAGGTTCCGCCTAAGGATAGGTTTTTGTGTTACTTTATGATTCGCAAGGGAAATTATACCTTTGTTCGCCGAAGGGAGGAGAACGATATATGGCATTCGCTTTATGAATTTCCGGTTCTTGAAACTAAAGGTCAATTGTCGCACGAAGAAATTTTGGTTCATCCTTTTTTTACCGAGTTGTTTGGTAATGTAGATGTTAAAATACATAGCATTTCCGATCCCATAAAGCATCAGTTGAGCCATTTGACAATTTGGGCGCAGTTTGTTATTGTTTCGGTAGATAGCGTTCCTTATCTGGTTAAATCGAAGTATCGGCAGGTAAAAATTGACGAACTCGAAAAATTCTCGGTTCCACGCTTGATTGATTCGTATATGGCTGCGGAGCAAACGGCAAAATATTTTTTGAAAAAATAAAAGGTAATGAGCTGTTTTATAGTAAAATTGTGTAAATTTAGATTAAGTCAAATTAAACGTTAGAAGTATGTCAGTAAACAAAGTAATTCTTGTTGGTAATGTAGGTAAAGACCCCGAAGTTAGGCATCTGGAAAACGGTGCAACGGTTGCACGCTTCCCTTTGGCAACTAACGAAACTTTTACCGATAAATCGGGAAAAAAAGTTACTCAAACCGAATGGCACAATATTGTTGTTTGGCGTGGGTTGGCCGAAATTGCCGAAAAGTATGTAAAAAGCGGAAAGTTGCTTTACGTTGAAGGTAGAATTCGGACAAACTCGTATGAGGATAAGGATGGTATAAAACGTTATAACACTGAAATTTTGTGTGATAATTTCCGCTTTTTAGGGCCTAATACGGAGCAACAAGGTTCTAGACCTTCGGCTTCCTCGGCTCCAATTGCCGAACCTTCAAACAACTCGAATAACGAGGCGGGAGCACCTCAAACACCCGATTTCGACGATTTGCCCTTTTAGTCGATTCTATATTAAACAAAGGCTGCCAATTTTCGGTAGCCTTTTTTCTTGTTAGGGAAAATCTATGTTGAACAAGAATTTTTACCATGTAAAGGTTGCAGTAATAATGCCGACTATAAGTTTATAATCTTAATATCGCCATAAATTACTATTTTTACACCAACGATGGTTGTGCAATAAATGTGTGTTAAGATTCTTTATGCTTAAAAGGATGAAGGGTAAAGTGTTTTAAGCAGCATTTTGGTACATTAAACTGTTAGATTTATATTTATTAACTAATACTTTTTAGGTTGGATGCTATAGTCAACTTTTTTACCAATACATTTCAGAATGTTGTTGTTCATCCTTTAACTGCTGGCTTGGTACTTGGTTTGTTTGTTTTAGCTCTACTGCTGTTCCTTTCTGCATTAATGAGTGGAACAGAGGTGGCTTATTTTTCGTTAACGCCGTCGGAAGTTGCCCATATAAACGAAAAAAAACATCCCATTCACAAGTATGTCAAGGTAAACTTGGACAACCCGGAACGTCTTTTAGCCACAATTTTAATTGGGAACAATCTTATTAATGTTGGAATTGTAATACTGGCAGCGTATTTAACCGATCATATTTTCGACTTCACCTTGGCTCCCATAGCAGGCTTTGTTATTCAGGTAATAGTAATTACGTTTATTCTGTTACTATTTGGCGAAATAATGCCAAAAATAATAGCCGCCAACAGGGCATTAAAATTTGCTGTGTTTATGGCAGCCCCAATAAATATACTGTCAAAGTTATTTTGGCCTTTTAATACACTCTTAATAAAGTCAACATCGATAATAAGCAAAAAGTTATCGAAACATCAAACCATATCGATGGATGAGCTTAGCGATGCTCTTGATATAGCCAACGAAAACCTGACCGATGAAAAGAAGATATTGAAGGGTATTGTTTCGTTTGGAACTACGATTGCTAGCGAAATTATGAAACCTCGTCTCGATATTGTTGCCGTTGATTATACCACTCCTTATACGCAGTTAAAGGAGGTTGTAATAAAGTCGGGTTACAGCAGGATTCCTGTTTTTGACGAAGACCTCGACACTATAAAAGGGGTGCTTTATGTAAAGGATTTAATTCCGTTCATTGAAAACGATGACACATTTTCCTGGCAAAACCTTATGCGTGAGCCTTACTTTGTGCCGGAAAGCAAACGAATAAACGATTTGCTCAGCGAGTTTCAGAAGAAGCGCATTCATTTAGCCGTTGTTGTCGATGAGTATGGAGGTACAAGCGGCATTGTAACCCTCGAGGATGTTCTTGAAGAAATTGTAGGTGAAATTTCGGATGAGTCCGATGAGGAAAAGCCTATGTATGTTAAAGTTGACGATAAACATTTTGTTTTTGAGGGGAAGGTACTTCTCAACGATTTTTATAAAATAATGAATTGTGAGGATGATGTATTCGACGATGTTCGGGGCGATTCCGAAACGTTGGCCGGTCTAATACTGGAAATTACCGGGCAGTTCCCTTCCAAAAACGATGAGATAAAGTGCAAAAACTTCAATTTTACGATTGAGGCGTTGGACAATAAGCGTATTAAAAGTGTAAAGGTGGAGGTTTTAAATGAGAATCCGGCAGATGAAGAGGAACTCGATTATTAGTTTTTTTGTGGTTGTAACGGTTTTCTTTACAATTGTTAGTTGTGGTAGTACGCCTGTTCCTAAACCACGGGGGTACTATCGTATCGATTTTCCCGAAAAGAGTTATCGGTTATTCGATTCTGTTTACCCTTTCAAATTTAAATATCCCGTATATGGAAGGGTTATTCCTAAAGAAATTCCTGAAAATTCTACCGATGGGGCATGGCTAAACATTGAATTTCCGAAATATAAGGCAAAAATTCACCTTAGTTATAAGGATGTTCGGGGAAATTTGAATGTGCTTACCGAGGATGCCCGAAAGTTTGCTTACAAGCATACCATGAAAGCCGATGCCATTGATGAGCAGGTTTTTGCAAACAAGGATAACAGGGTCTATGGAATTATTTACGATATAAGGGGAAATTCCGCAAGTTCTCTTCAGTTTTATGTTACCGATTCCGTTAAGCATTACATTCGGGGTGCGTTGTATTTTCGATGCGAACCGAATAAGGATTCCTTAGCGCCTGTTATCGATTTCTTTTCGAAGGACATTGTTTATATGATTGAGTCGTTAAGGTGGAAGTAAAATTTCCTTATGCCGGTTTATAAAAATATCAAAGGAAACGGTTGGCAAGTTGTTGTTTGGAATGTTACCGAAAGTGTTGAGGAGCTTGCACGAATGGCAAACTATTCGGGTGAAAAGCCCGTTAGTAATCGGAGATACACGGAGCGACTTGCAACGTATGCGCTTTTAAATGTTTTAGGCTTTAAGTTTGGATATTCATACGATAATTTTGGAAGGCCTGTTTTACCAAATTCCAGCAATCCGATTACAGTTAGCCATACCAAAACAATGGTTGCTGTTGGCATAAGCAATGGCATTCCCATTGGAATTGATATAGAGTCGGTTAATCGTAATTTTTTGTATGTTGCTAAAAAGTATTTAACCAAGAAGGAGAGTGCTTGTGTAAACGAGAACGATAAAAGACAAATGGCCTTGATATGGTGTGTAAAGGAAGCTGTTTACAAGTTGCCGTGGAAGGAGAATAGCAAAGTCTTTTCGAGTGATATAGAAGTGAAAATAAATTCAAATACCATACAGCAAGGTTGGTGTTACGTTGAGATAAAAGAACTTGGCGAATGGGTGAAGTTAAAGGCTAATTTTACTTTTTTCGATGAGTACTGTTTGGTTTGGGTTTTAAAAATAGTTGAGTAAATGAAGAGCGTATATAGCATAATTGAAAACGGAAAACGAAACATTGCATTGCTTCTCGACCCCGATAAGGAGGATAGGGTTGATGTGCCTTCTATCTTAAATCAGGCTCAAAAAGGAGGAATAGACATAGTTTTTGTTGGCGGCAGTTTGGTGCGAAATCACGTACCGGATTTTATTGATAAGGTGAAACGGGAAACTTCGTTACCTGTGGTGCTTTTCCCCGGTAGTTCCACGCAGTTTGCTCCCAACGCCGATGCAATTTTGCTGCTCTCGTTACTTTCGGGCAGAAATGCCGATTTCCTTATAGGAAATCATGTACAAGTAGCCTTCAGGTTGAAAAACAGTGGCGTTGAAATTATTCCAACGGGCTATATTTTAATAGACGGCGGAGCACAGACTTCGGTTCAGTATATGAGCAATACTTCCCCAATTCCTCGCGATAAAACCGAAATTATTGTTGCCACCGCGTTGGCCGGTGAGCAGTTAGGGTTGAAGTTGATATATTTGGAAGCGGGAAGCGGTGCGGCAAATCCGGTTCCGATAGACGTAGTAAAAGCCGTTCGACAGGAAATATCCCTTCCGATTGTGGTTGGGGGAGGAATTAAAACTCCGCAACAAATCTCCGATTATTTCGATGCCGGGGCTAACTTGGTAGTATTGGGAAACAGTATCGAAAATAATCCCGATTTGCTACTTCAGTTAAGGTAGTCATTATTTCCCTTAGGTTTTATAGATTTAAGTACTTATTAAAACCTATGGCTCCACTATGTCTTTTAGTGGTAACCCTAACGATCCGTTTGGCCATGTAATGCCTAAAATGGTGGAAATGGTCGGTGCAATGTCGTTCATGTTTACAACCTGGTAAACCGATTTGCGTTTCATTTTCCATCCGTACCAAATTAAAGGAACATGGGTGTCGTAATCGTACGGGGAGTTTGCCGAAGTAGTGGTTCCATTTCGTTCTATCCAACCCGGTTCCAAGTTGATAATAACATCGCCGGAGCGGCGTTGATTGTAGCTGTTCTGAAACTTGACCATTGCTCCGTTGCTAAAGAAACTTGTTTGGAGCGTATGAGCCGAAACGCTGCTGGCAACTCCCGAGAATTCAACCATGAAGTCGGCAACCCGTTGTTGAAATTCTGCCAGATTTAGGTTAGAGTCCTCAATAAGCCTTCGGTTAAGGTAAATTTGTTTTTCGTGATAAGCCGTAACCCAACTGCCTTGCCCGTAAACGGCGTTAAGATAAGTTCCCAAAAGAATGGTTGCTTTTTTAGGGTCGAAGTATCCCCCGGGGATTTTCGATTTTTCCAAAAATTCGGGTGTAGAGGCAACTCCTTGGTCTGCGGTGAATATAATAAGCGTGTTTTCTCTTCCAATCGTGCTGTTCACATACTTTAAAAAATGTTCAATGTCCTTGTCCAGTTTCAGGTAGGTGTCTTCCATCTCAACGGAATGAGGACCGTACTTTTGGCTGATTTGTCGGTTGGCGCTAAAGGTAACGCATAGTAAGTCGGGGGCATCGTCCTTTCCCAACTGCTCGCCATCGATGGCGGCAATGGCCATATCCTTGGTAAAGAGGTTTCCGTAAGGGGTTTCCGTTAGCTGTTTAAAGTTGTTTTTCTGTACCGGCTTGCCAAGAATTCCGTCGATAATTCTTTTCAACTTATCAACTAAACGCTGTTTTACCTCAGGCGATTTAACGCTGGCAGTGTCGGCTTCTTCGTATTGTTCAATGGGGTTTTGTGCTTTCCATTCCTTTTCGGCGTATAGTTTTGCAAAGCCTTTACTATTGAGTGTGTCAACCCACGAAGGAAGCGTATCGACATAGTAACTGCTGCTAACCCAACTTCCTTTCTCTGCATCGAGCCAGTAAACGCCTTTGGCATTGTGCCCTGCAAGCAGTACTGCCGACCCGGCATCGAGAGCAATGCTAACTACTTTCGATTTTGGACTGTTAAGCATTAGCTCATCTGCAATAGTGCTGGTTATTAAATTTTTAGGTGATGCCTTTCCGCTGAAAAAACTTCCGCCCACTGTTGATACCTTGTCGTCGGTAACGGCAAAAATTTCTTCACCGTTTGTTCTGGAGTACCATTTATCCGATATAATACCGTGTACAGATGGATTAGTTCCGGTAGCAATTGTAGCAATGCCGGGATATGCCTGGGTTAGCATATAGTTGTAACGAGCATTTTTACAGTAAGTTCCGTCGGTGGCAATTTGCTTAATTCCTCCGTCGGAGAATTTATCCCAATAACGCGAAATGTAGTCGAACCGCATTTGGCTTACCACTATTTCGATTATTAGTTTTGGCTTTTCGGAAGGAATTGAACGAAGCCCTTGGGCATTCCCGGTTGTGTATAAGCAAATAAGTACTAAGGACAGTAATTTGTAAAGGCGCATAGATATTTTTTTATTAAAAATGAATGAGTTTTTTGTGAACTATAGCGTTGTCGGTTTTTATTACCAAAATTAAATTGCCAGTTAGGTTTTTAATACCAATACTTCCAGATGACCCCTTAATCTTAATTTCGCCGGGTTGCATTTGTCCGGAATAGAGTGTTGCCAATTTTCTTCCTGATATGTCAGAAATAAACACGTTTACGCTAGAAGTTTCTTTTAGGTTGAAGGTTATCCAAAAGTAATCGGAAAAAGGATTCGGGTAAACTTTCAGTGCGTCAATGTTGGTTGGCGTTGAAATACCTGTTGGAAATAAGGTTATTTTGTATGTTGAATCGCTTGCTAACCGGAGCGTTCCCTCTGCCGTTTCAAAATTGTCCATGCTTACCGTAAACGAATGGTATGGCGAAAAGGGAATTCCGTTAAAAGTTGCGTTACCATTTTCGTCGGTTTGCTTTTGTTCGCTGTTAAAGTTTACCGTTGCTCCGCTGAGTGCATTTCCGTCGGATGTAACTTCAAAGGTTGCATTAAATAGTGCCGTTAGGTCTAATGTGTAATTTTGCGTTTGCCACTTGGTTTGCAGTTGTGCTTCTCCCAATTTCTGATTTTCGGAAAAAACACTAACAGAATAAAGTGAATCCAAGGTAACGTTGGTTAACGATATAACTCCTTGATCATTTGTCACTTTAGTGCTATCTCCGAAATTTACCGAGAGACCGTCGAAAAGGTTACTGTTTACGCTAGTTGTTAGGTTTACGTTTCCTTTACATTTAGGGAGAATAATATCGTCTATCCATACACAATCGGAACCGGATGATCTTCCGTCGTCTTTTTTATACTCCCATTTAAAGGTGTGATTTCCGGAAGTTACTACAAAATGAACCGTTTCCCAGTCGGTCGTGCCACTCCATTGTCCCTGGGCAACATCATCAATATAAAATCGAAAGTAATCGTAGCCTAACTCCGACGAGATTAAGTATGCAAACGAAACAATTCCCGTATCGCGAACATTTAACGATAGGGTTGCCGAAGTGCTTTTGTTATCGCTAATTGCTGGCGATTTTAAACTGTAGTTTCCGGTGTTCACATTTGAGCTACTTTTTGTCCAATCTCCTTCGTAAAACGAAAACCTGTCGGGAACTTCGTTTTCAAAACTTTCCGACAAAGGGTTTTCGGTGTTGTCAGAGAGAGTTATGTTTATTTCCTTCCGTTCGTTACTGCCAATAGTTTCACCTTTTAGTATTTTAGGCTCGTAACCATTGGCTACTACCAGCATGTCGTATGTGCCGGGTTCTATCATTCTATAGTAATTTCCAAAAGCAGGATTTGTGCTTACCTGTGAGTTGAGTTTGTCGTGATTTACAATATAGATAGTTGCGTCAAGGGGTTCTCCATTACTGTTTTTGACTGTTCCATAGAATCCTGTCAGCGCATTCTCTAAAAAGTTAATAAGCGATCTATAGTTATAATTCCAATGAGCGGGTAGTTGATCTGCACTTATTTCTTTGGTATCCGATAGTTCTATGGTAATTTCACGGCAGCCATGCCAGTAGTTCATGTAATCCTGACGGCCACCTGTTATTACGTACCAATCGCCGCCAAAAGTCACGCCATTATTGAGGTCGTTAAAATAGGTTGAAGGACTGTAGAGGTGAATTGTATCGGCGTAAGCACGGCTTATTGTGTAGAACCAGCTATTGTCGGCATGTGTGTTTTGCGAGGAAATCCACGTGTCCCATGGATAATTTGCGACCTCTGTTCCTCCGTGAAAATTGGCCGAAATTACGAAGTGCCTCTGCTTTGCAAAATTCATCATAATTTCAGTTTCCGGTTGCCACTGATTTCCATCGGGATGATACCCTGTTCTGGGATCGGGAAAGTTCCGGTTAAGGTCTATGCTATTGGCATTGTATCTTGTTGCACCAACAATTGTATTATCTCCACTATTGTATGTTCCGTCGGGGTTTGCATTAGGGTTAATAAAAATGGCAGCGTTGTCTATTAACTGCTTTATTCGACTGTTAGTTGCATATTCGCTTAAAAGGTAATCGATTAACCTGAGCATTAATACGTACCCTGTAGTTTCATCGCCGTGTATTGTACTTGTGTAGAACATTTCCGGCTCGGCCTCGTCGGTTGCAACGTTGTCCGAAATTTTTACCACGTATATTTTGTGTCCGTCCGGAGTTTCTCCCAATGAGTCGAGTTTACAAATTGTCGGGTAATTTTGCTCAAAATTTTTCATCATTTCCCTGTAAACTTTGTATGTAGGGTATTTATCCCAACTGCTCATTTGGCTAATATCCGTAGCCATATCCAGCGTTTTAGCCATTTTTAACGATGGACGCGTTAGCATTTCGGGTTTGTACCCGAGTTGCCGTATCTTTTCTAATTCGTTGGAATTGGCATACGCGTATATGGTATCGCCTTTAACATTATCGATGGAAACGATTTGGGTAATAATAGTGTTTACCTTCTCCTTATTACTTTCGGTAAAACGAAAGTAATATTCGTTAACCTGCGAACTGGCGCTTAATGCCAAGAATGAAAGTAACGCGAGAAAAATGATTTTTTTTATCGACATGGTTGTTCTATTGTCTTTTGGCAAATATATTAAAAAACCCCGCGTAATTAAACGCAGGGTTAAAATTGAAGCGTATTGAATGTTACGATATTAGTTTAAGGCTTAGCGGATACTCGAAACGCTCTCCATTCGACGATTTTACGGCTGCAATTATTGTTACCACAAGCATAAAAACGCCAATGGCGGCTAATAGTAAAAATCCTATAACCAGAATTACCAGAAGTCCGGCAATAAGGGAGTATATTAGGATAGACAGTTGAAAGTTCATGGCTTCTTTTCCTTGTCTGTCAACTTCAGGATAAATGTCCCTTTTGAGTAGCCAAAAAATTAGCGGACCAATAATGTTCCCAAATGGTATAATAATGCCTGCCAATGCGGACAAGTGACAAAGCATGGAGAATGTTCTTTCTTCGTTGTTAAGGTAATTTATTTGTTCCATGATTTTTTTATTTGAAAGACGATATTTAATGTGTCCATGCTGCAAAAACTATTCCATCAATTTGCGATACTTTATGGTTTTGGGTTCTTCGTCACCAAGTCGTTTTCGCCTGTTTTCTTCGTATTCGGAGTATGACCCTTCGAAAAAGTAAACTTGCGAATTGCCTTCGAAAGCAAGAATATGAGTGGCAATTCGGTCGAGGAACCATCGGTCGTGCGAAACAACAACAGCGCATCCTGCAAAGTCGTCCAAGCCTTCTTCGAGTGCTCTTAGCGTGTTTACGTCGATGTCGTTTGTAGGCTCATCAAGCAAAATTACGTTTCCTTCTTCCTTTAATGCTAGTGCTAAATGGAGCCTGTTTCGTTCACCGCCCGATAGCATTCCGCATTTCTTTTCTTGGTCGGCTCCGGTAAAGTTGAAACGGGCAACGTATGCACGGGCATTAATTTGGCGACCGCCGAGTATAATATTGTCAAGTCCTCCTGAAATTACTTCGAAGACCGTTTTTTCAGGATCAATAGCCTTGTGTTGCTGATCAACATAGGCTATTTTTACGGTATCACCGATTTTAAACTCGCCCTTGTCGGCTTGCTCTTGTCCCATAATGAGCCTGAATAGCGTAGTCTTTCCTGCGCCATTTGGTCCAATTACTCCCACAATGCCGTTGGGCGGTAAGTTGAAATTTAAATTTTCGAATAGGAGTTTATTGTCGTAAGCCTTGGCCACATCTTTTGCTTCAATAACCATATTACCAAGTCGCGGGCCGTTGGGAATAAATATTTCCAACTTTTCTTCCTTTTGCTTTACATCTTCGTTAAGCAATTTATCGTATGCCGATAAACGGGCTCTAGATTTTGCATGACGGGCTTTAGGCGACATGCGTACCCATTCCAACTCACGCTCAAGAGTTTTTCGCCGCTTACTTTCTTGTTTTTCTTCTTGTGCTAACCTTTGCGATTTTTGCTCTAACCACGACGAATAGTTTCCTTTCCAAGGAATTCCTTCGCCTCGGTCGAGTTCCAAAATCCATTCGGCAACATTATCCAGAAAATAGCGGTCGTGGGTTATGGCAATTACCGTTCCTTTATATTGTTGAAGGTGCATTTCGAGCCAGTCAACCGATTCTGCATCCAGATGGTTTGTAGGCTCATCAAGCAGCAAAACATCGGGTTCTTGTAGTAACAGCCTGCAAAGGGCAACTCTGCGTCGTTCTCCTCCCGATAAAACTTTTACCGAAGTTTCTCCAGCAGGGCAACGCAAGGCATCCATGGCACGTTTAAGCTTGGAGTCCAAATTCCAGGCATCGGCATGGTCTATTTTTTCAGTCAGCGTTCCCTGAAGTTCAATGAGCTTGTTCATCTCATTGTCGTCCATTGGCTCTGCAAACTTTGCGTTTACCTCTTCGTACTGTTTTAAAAGGTCAACAACCTCTTTTACTCCTTCTTCAACAACTTCTTTAACCGTTTTATTTTCGTCGAGATGGGGATCTTGTTCCAAGTATCCAACGGTATAACCCGGCGAAAACACAACTTCACCTTCGTAGGATTTTTCGATACCTGCAATAATTTTTAGTAAGGTGGACTTTCCGGAGCCGTTTAATCCGATTATACCAATTTTAGCTCCGTAAAAAAAGGAGAGGTAAATGTTATTTAGAACTTTTTTATGAGGGGGAAATGTTTTGCTTACCCCTACCATGGAAAAAATAATTTTTTCGTCGGCCATACAGATATTTTTAGTCTTCTACAAAAATTCCGCTGACGAAAATGCCGACAGCGGAACAGTATGATATTTTAAAAACAGGTTACTTATTTATTTTTTTGAAGTCTTTAGCGAGAAATCCGTCACCATTCGATTTCGAAATGGTATGGGTGTCGTAATAGTACAATTGTCCGTCGGCTGCTCCAATTATCATTTTCCATACACGCCATTGTAACCGTCCGCCTTCAGGGCCAACTTTGTGTAAGAATACAACGTTCGGATTCTTTTCCTCTACAGCCTTTTGAATGTCCTCGGGGGTAACAACTTTTATGTTGTGCTTGTAATTTTTTCTGATATCGCTTAGCGATCTGGTTTCTTTATCCAAACTCGATTCGGTTACCCACAATTCCTTGTTCTTTATTTCCGAGGAATTTTTGTTATAAAAGTTAAATGCGTCTTTTTTTATCAACTTAGAATCTTGATTAATATCGTTTATATACTTCTGGATAAAAAGAATTAATCCTTCAAGTTTATAGTTATAGCTGTCTTCCGATACGTCTTTGTAGCTCAATGGAACAGAGCAAATATCGGGCATGTCGGTAATCTTTTTTACAGCAGCACCCATCGAAACGCTGAGAAAGTTATATATAGGAGCAACTTTATCGTTATCGAAGCGCATTTGTATAAGAACTAAGAACGATTTGTCAATATCCTTACGCATATCTTCGAATTGTTTAGCCGAAATAAATTCGTAAGAGGTAATTTTCCATGAACGTTCAACCGCGTCGCGAATTTCCATGTTATATGTCGAGGTCGGATTTTCTTCCAACACAACATAGGTTTTCGATTTTAAGAACTCTTGTACATCTTCAGGTCTAACCAAGTTGCGCTGCGCATAACTTGCAGTTGCACAAATGGCTACGGCAAAAAGTACTATAAACTTTTTCATATTGATAAATTTTATAAGTAATTATTTTTTATCGAGTTTAAAGGTAAAAATGACTAACACAAATTTACAACCTTTTTTCAAAATAATTATTTAGTTTGCTTCAACCTGAAAACCATTTGTAAAGTTTGCATTTATTTTAGAAGGATAGCAAGTGTTAAAATTTTCTTTAGTTAATTCCCGAGAAGCAGGTACTTACAATACGTAATATGTTTTATATTTGCCAAAGGTGGATTTTAGGTTGCTTCTTGATTGTAACCGTGGTGGAGTTGTTTTCCCTTATGGCTATTAAATTTAAAACTGATGAGCAAAAAAATTGTTGATGTTGAAGAAATTAAAAAGGGTTTAAACTTAGGGCCAATTGTTGGCGATGGTTTAGCTAGGCTTATAATGTATGTATTACGCTTCAACAAGATTAATAAGAAGTATGCTGAAGTTTCGGAATTGCAGGGACTAGACTTTCTTAAAGCCAGCTTGGATGTATTGGAAGTTAAGCACGAGGTTATTCCTGAGGAGTTGAAACGTTTACCGCAAAACGGGCCGTTTATAACGGTGTCAAATCACCCGTTTGGAGGAGTAGATGGCATGATTTTGCTTAAACTTATGCTGGAAACCGGAAAGGACGACATTAAAATTCTTTCTAACTTTCTAATTAAGAAGGTTCCGCAAATAGGGAAATATGTTATTGCCGTTGATCCTTTTGAAGGGGGAAGTCACCGAGGTTCTAACGTAGTCGGGCTTAAAATGGCATATCAGCAGCTGGAAGCAGGAAAACCTTTAGGCCTTTTCCCTGCCGGTGAAGTTTCGACGTATTACGATAACATCGACGAATCGCGTGTTGCCGATAAGCATTGGCAACTTTCTATGATAAAGTTTATAAAAAATGCTAAGGTGCCTGTTGTTCCTATTTATTTTCAAGGGGAGAATAGCAGGCTTTTCCATTTACTTGGTTTAATTCATCCTTTGTTGAGAACGGCAAAGTTACCTTCGGAGTTACTGAATAAGAAAAATCAAACTATTCGTGTCCGTATCGGATATCCTATAAGTGTTAAAGAACAGGAAACTTTTACCGACATTGAAAAGTATGGCAGGTTTTTAAGGTTGAAAACATACGCACTGGGTTCTTCGTTGGACGTCGATAAGTTTTTCAATTACAAGTTAAAAGCAGAACCGGAGCCAGAGCCTATAATACCACCGGTTCCACAGGAGGTTATAGAGACCGAAGTTGGAAAACTTATTGAAAATTACCTGTTGTTCCGCAGCAAGAATTATGCAGTAGTTTGTGCGCCTTCGGTAGAAATGCCTAATCTCATGACCGAAATTGGCAGGTTGCGTGAGTTAACGTTTAGAGGTGTGGGAGAGGGAACAAACCGTAAAATTGATGTTGATGAATTTGACCTGTACTTTTGGCAACTGTTTATTTGGGACGAGGACGAAAAGCGCATAGTTGGTGCATATCGTGCTGGCAAAGGAAAGGAAATTGTCGAGCGTTTTGGGGTAAATGGATTTTATATTCAATCGTTGTTTAAAATAGACAAACGGTTTTTGCCTGTTTTAGAGCAGTGTATCGAGTTGGGACGCTCCTTTGTTGTTCCCGATTATCAGCGGAAACCATTGCCCTTATTCTTGTTGTGGAAAGGAATATTGTACTTTTTAATTAAGAATCCGGAATACAGGTATTTAATCGGGCCGGTTAGTATATCCAATCGTTTTTCGGATTTTTCTAAGGGGGTGATAATTAGTTTTATGAAGTCGAATTATTTCGATCATAATTTTGCCAGATTTATAAAGTCGCGCAATAAATTTAATATCCCCATTAACGAAGAAGATTTCAACATCATTTTCGATAATTCCAACGATTTAGCAAAACTCGATAAGTTTATCCAGGAGGTTGAACCTTTTGACTACAGAATGCCGGTGTTGCTTAAAAAGTACGTTAAGTTAAACGGGAAAATTATAGGATTTAACGTTGATCCTAAGTTTAATAATTCGCTCGATGGACTGCTTATTCTCGATTTATTCCGAGTTCCAGTTGAAACCATTACATCTCTTTCAAAGGAAATAAATGATAAGTCTATATTGGAAAGGTTTAGCCTGACAGATTACACTTTTGAGGATCAGGAAGCGGAAGAGTAAAAAGAAAGGAAAAGAGGAAAGCGGTAATTTTTATTACCGCTTTTTTTGCAACTGTTTTTTAGAAAAAAAAGTTTGAAATTATAAGAGTTTACGATACGTTTAAATTATTTCGAGAATAGTTCCCATTTTAAAAACAAATATTTGCGAAAATCGTAAATTCAAAATAGAAAAAATAAAATTCCTGTTTAAACCTTTCTTATTAACAATTTTCCAATGTTCATAAAACTAATTTCAATGAGAAATTTAATTTACATAGTTACAAGCGCGCTTGTAGTAGTTGCTTGTTCAAATGGAAGTACAAATAAAGAGGCAGACTGGGTTGAAAAGGCAAAGGAGTTGCATGCAAAAATTGTTACAATAGATACGCACAACGATACACCTTTGAATTTTCTTCGCGACGGCTTCGATTTTAGCGGGGAACATAATACAGCCATAGGAAGTAAGGTAGATTTAGCGAAAATGAAAGAGGGAATGCTCGATGCTGCATTTTTTGCTGTTTTTATTGGGCAGCACGAGTGTACTCCGGAAAAGTATGCCGAGGTTAATGCAAAGGCGTTGAGTATTTTTAATGCGATTCATCAAACTATAGATAAATATCCCGGTATGGCGGCTATAGCGACACAACCCGACGATGTTTACCAGTTGAAAAAAGAAGGGAAACGTGCTATTTACATAGGTGTGGAAAATGGGTATCCAATTGGAGAAGATTTATCACAGTTGAAAGTTTTTTACGATTTAGGAGCACGTTACGTAACGTTGTGCCATACTCGTAACAATCAGATTTGCGATTCGTCAACCGATCCCGATGGTCCACAATACAATGGACTAAGCGATTTTGGTAAAAAGGTTGTTGCCGAAATGAATAGGTTAGGAATGATGGTGGACGTTTCACACATATCCGACAAATCTTTTTTTGATGTTCTTAGCCTATCAAAGGCTCCTGTAATAGCATCGCATAGTTGCGCAAGGGCAATATGCGACAATCCACGAAATCTTACCGATTCTATGTTAAGGGCTATTGCAAAAAAAGGAGGTGTGGTACAAATGTGCATACTAAGCGATTATGTAAAAAAGGGCGAACGCAATCCTGCTCGCGATAGCGCTTATCATGCTTTAAGGGAAAAGTATAATAATTTTCAGGGATTAACTCCGGAACAGGATAAACAATCTACAGCCGATTGGTTTGCGCTGGAAGCGAAATTTCCCCGGAAGTTGGCAACCGTTTCCGATGTTGTCGATCATATCGATCATATGGTAAAAGTAATGGGAATCGATCATGTTGGTATTGGAACCGATTTCGATGGCGGTGGAGGAGTTGAGGGGTGTAAGGATGCTTCGCAGATGTACAACATTACAGCGGAGTTGCTAAAGCGAGGTTATTCCGAAAGAGATATTCGTAAAATTTGGGGCGAAAACTTTTTAAGAGTTTTCAGAGAAGTTATAAGTAAAGCAGAAAAATAGTTTTTTAGGTATGTTTCAGTTAAAGGGTTGAGGTTTTCCATCAACCCTTTTTCCGTTCGTCAAAAAAAGTTAATGTGGATTTAGTTCTATATGCCATAAAATTAGCCTGATAAGGTAAGTGGCATATTAATTGTTTGTGTGTGACAATCAGAAAGTTATTGGTGTAATTTTGTTTTTTTTCAGTTTCACGTTGTATATTTGAAGTGGAATCTGGGACAAAATTTTTTCTAACTAAAATTTCAATGCTATGGTAATACGTAGTGCTAAGTTTGTGGCTAGTTACCCTAACGTAGATAAATGCCCGAAATCAGAATTGCCGGAATTTGCATTTATTGGCCGTTCTAATGTTGGCAAATCTTCCTTAATAAACATGCTTACCTGTACAAAAACTTTAGCCAAAGTTTCACAAACGCCGGGGAAAACGCAACTTATTAATTATTACTTAATTAATAATAATTGGCATTTGGTTGATTTACCAGGTTATGGTTATGCAAAGGTTTCAAAATCTAATAGGAAAGCCTTTTCCGAAATTATTTCCAACTACATTCAGAAAAGAGAAACACTTACAATGCTTTTTGTGTTAATCGATTCTAGGCTGGAACCTCAGTCCATCGATATGGATTTTGTTAATTGGCTTGGTGTTAACGGAATTCCTTTTAGTTTGATATTTACCAAAACCGATAAGGTTTCCGGGTCGATATTAAATGAAAATATCGAAGCCTTTAAGCAGGAAATGCTTAAAACATGGGAAGAAATTCCACCAATATTTACTTCATCGGTAATCACAAGAACTGGTAGAGAGGACATTTTAAACTATATAGAGGAGGTTTGCGAAAATTTTAATGTAAACCTGTTAATTGATGCAGAACAGGTTTGCTAAATTTTGTATTTTTGTGGGCATTAACAGGAAAAATCTCCTAAAATGCACAGCAAACACCAAATAAAATTCTTTACCGGACGCGGGTCACGTTATCTATCCGAAAAAATTGCCACGGAGTTTGGCACTACCCTAGGAAAATCGAATGTAACCGTTTTTAGCGATGGCGAATTTCAGCCTTCGTTCGACGAATCGGTTAGGGGATGTACAGTATTTATTATTCAATCGACATTTCCTCCTGTCGATAATCTATTTGAGTTGCTATTGATGATTGATGCGGCTCATAGGGCTTCTGCTTATAAAGTAGTGGCAGTTATGCCATATTTTGGCTGGGCTCGACAAGACAGAAAGGACAAACCAAGAGTGGCTATTGGAGCCAAACTTGTTGCTAACATGCTTAAGGCTTCTGGTGTCGATAGGGTTGTAACTATGGATTTACATGCCGATCAAATTCAGGGATTTTTCGATGTTCCTGTTGATCATTTGTATGCTTCATCTATTTTTGTACCTTACATCAAAAGTTTAAATTTGGAAAACGTTGCCATTGCCGCTCCCGATATGGGCGGAGCTAAACGGGCAAATGCCTACAGCCGTTTTTTAAAATCTTCGTTGGTAGTTTGTCATAAAAATCGCGAAAAAGCCAATCAGGTTGGAGAAATGACTGTCATTGGAAATGTTAAAGATAAGCACGTTGTTATTTTAGACGATATGGTCGATACGGCGGGAACTCTCACTATGGCAGCCGATTTAATGATGGAGAAAGGTGCTTTATCGGTTAGGGCCTTTGCAACTCACCCTGTTCTTTCCGGTTCGGCATACGAGCGTATTCGCGATTCCAAAATTACCGAATTGGTTGTTACCGATACTATTCCCTTAAAGGCTGATAGGGATACCTCGAAAATTAAAGTTTTATCGGTTGCCAGCCTTTTTGCCGACGTAATTGATAAAGTGTATAACTATCAGTCGATTAGTGAAAAATTTATTGTGTAATTTTTGCAAAGTTTTTTAAGTTAATTACCTTTGCAACCCAAAATTGCCCTCAATTATGGCGCGATGGGGGGTTGAATATTGAATGAGGGTCAACTCTGAGTAGCGTCGATTATTAACATACAAATTACAGTTAAAATGAAAACAGTAGAATTAAGTGCTGTGGTTAGAACCGAAACAGGTAAAAAAGCCGCTCGCAGCGCTCGTAAATCGGAACTCATTCCTGCCAACATTTACGGTGGCGATAAAAATCAAATGGTTGCTGTCGGAGCAAAGGAATTTGGTAAAATTATTAATAGCCATCATGTTTACACCGTTAAACTTAACATTGATGGTAAGTTTGTTGATACCATTATTAAAGAGGTACAGTTTCATCCGGTAACCGACAAGGTTTTACATGTTGATTTTTTGGAAGTAACCGATAAGAAAAAAGTAACTGTTGCTTTACCTATTAACCTTTTTGGACATGCCGAAGGTGTTAAGCAAGGTGGTAAACTTTTACAGGTTGTTCGTAAAGTTAGAGTTCATGGTTTTGTAAAGGATATGCCAGAAAGTATTGACATTGACGTTACAAGTTTAACGCTTGGTAAGAGCATTATGGTTAGCGATTTGTCGTTAGACAAGTTAACTGTTGCTGAAAGTGGTAGTTTGGTTATTGCTACAGTTAAGGTAACCCGTGTAACTCGTGATGCTAAACCAGCCGAAGAAGCAGCTGCAAGTACAGGCGCTGCAGCAACAGGAACTGCTACTGAAGCATAATATTAATAATTTGTGAAATATTTAGTTACAGGGTTAGGAAATATTGGAGAGGAATATTCTAATACCCGTCACAATGTAGGATTTATGATGTTGGACGCCCTTGCAAAGGCGTCCAACGTTACTTTTACCGATTCCCGTTATGGTTTTGTAACCAATTTGAAACATAAGGGACGTACTTTCGTGTTGCTTAAACCTTCAACATACGTAAATCTTAGCGGTAAAGCGGTGAATTATTGGCTTCAAAAAGAAAAAATTCCGGTAGAAAACTTATTGGTAGTTCTTGACGATATTGCCTTGCCGTTTGGTAAAATTCGGATACGTGCCAGAGGAAGCGACGGGGGGCATAATGGATTAAAGAATATTGATGCCGTTTTAGGAACACAGGAGTATGCAAGGCTTCGATTTGGTGTGGGAAATAATTTTTCCAAAGGACATCAAATAGATTATGTGTTAGGCGAGTTGAGCGATGAAGAGTTGAAGGTTTTACCCGAAAGAATGGAAAAGGTATCGGAGGCCATTTTCAGTTTTGGTACAATTGGTCTTGAACGTACCATGAATTTTTACAATAACATTTAACATGACTCAGCGTATCGATAAGTGGCTTTGGTTTGTTAGAATTTTTAAAACCCGTTCCATTGCAACCGAGTATATTCGAAAAGGGCGGGTAAGCGTTAATGGTTCGTTGGTAAAACCGGCTCGCGAGGTGCAGGAAGGCGATACGGTAACCGTTCGTAAACCTCCGGTGGCATATACGTTTAGGATTAAGGGTCTTCCTAAGAGCAGGTTGGGTGCAAAACTTGTGAGCGATTATATGGAAAATTTAACTCCCGAAGAGGAGTTGCAAAAACTCGATCCAAATTTTATGGCGTTTAACGTGCATAGAGACCCGGGTACTGGGCGTCCTACTAAAAAGGATCGTCGTATGCTTGATGAAATGATTGACGATTGGTTCGATTGGGACGAAGATTAGTTTTACTTTATAAATTCATTTTCATCGAAAATAATTGCTTCGTAGGTGTATAAGTCGGCATTTCGCCAGCCATCCCATCCAATAAATGCTTTATCGCGCGAGCAATGCCCAACAAATTCCTCGATATTCCATCCTGTTTCTTTTGCCACTTGAGGCAAAAAAGTTCCGGTGTGCATTCCTTTTTTGATGTATATTCCGTGTTTACCCAAAACAATCTCACTTATATTGTCGATTTTTTTTAAAGGAGTAAGCACAGAAATTTCTATTTCTATGTTTTTTAATTCGTTAGCAGTAACCGGGGAGAACCTATAGTCTTCTGTTGCTGCAGCTTTTGCCATGGACATAACTACTCTGTAAAGAGGTGTATTTGTTGAAAAATTTCCAATGCAACCTCTTAGTTGTCCGTTCTCTTTTAAGGTAACAAATGCTCCGGCATTGGCTAAAAGGTTTTGGGAAAGTTCCGATTGATCAGGTTCTTCTACTTCTTTATTGG
This sequence comes from Bacteroidales bacterium, assembly GCA_020636845.1. Classification (GTDB taxonomy): domain Bacteria; phylum Bacteroidota; class Bacteroidia; order Bacteroidales; family Tenuifilaceae; genus JACJXD01. The sequence continues at coordinate 391,480 of JACJXD010000002.1, forward strand.
TTAATAAATTCGTTATAGAGTTGCGTGCCAACGATAGCAAGAATATTTTATCCTTATCGGTTAAATTGAATTCTTGTTTATCGGTTGTTTTTTTAACAGCAGCAATAGCCCAATAACCGACGACTCTGTCTTTTTCCCCGTAAGGTGAGTCTCCAGAGTTGTGGTATAAGATGGGAAAGTACGCAATATCGCTTATGTTTTCGGTAATATTTAATAAGGTTAATGCCGATGTCCATCCGCACATGGCTGTGGCTAAGTTATTAATACCGGAACCTTCTAATTTATGTTTAATTGCCATGAAGTTTGTTGCTGAGTTGGATACAATGGCTTGTTCCATTTCGCTATCGGATGCGGAAGCATCATTATAACTTGGATAATGCGAAAAATCGGAGCTGATTATAAACAGGTTGTCGGACGTAAAGTAAGGTGCAAGTATTTGGGCAAGTAATTTAGGTGTAGATTGAGATTCTCCACCAACTATTATGGGTACGATGCTAAAAGGTTTCTTTAGCCAGTATTGCAAAAAGGGTAATTGAACTTCTAATCCGTGTTCTTGTGCGTGGGGTTGAGGATTGTCGGTAATAATGTCGTTTTGCATTACCAATTCCTTTGCCAACGAATCAATAGGTACAGATCCTAACGGAGTTTCAAAGTTTCCTTGTGTGTATATTGACGCTCCTGAAAAATACATGGTGTGACTGGACCCAATCAAAAATATATGTTTGTAAGGCTTATCTCTATCGAGTTGTTTAAAGGCAGATGCGGCAACTTGCCCCGAAAAAACGTATCCGGCATGTGGTACAATTAAGGCAATAGGGTCGTTTTTAAGGGTTTTATTTGCCCGGGAAAAGTATTCTTCCAGCACTTTGGTAAGTTCTCCTTTTGATGCAGGGTAAAACGATCCTGCTACTACCGGTTTCCTGTTTGACAAGTTGGATTGGTTGTTTTGTCCGTTACAAGAGTTATTCATGGCTATAATTATAAACAGGGAAAGTGCTTTTATGGCTGCTTTCGAAAATTTTATTTTCATCAACGTTTAAAAGATGTTGAGTTTTTAACAAATTTACCCCAAATTTGAGCTGAAATCAAATTATATTGGTTAGCTTATTTTCTAATTATACAACTTTTCAGAGATGGCATTCAAGTACAAGATTAAACCGGAAGATGTTAAAGAGATTGTTGCAGGAACTAGGTATTGCTATGCTTCCGATAGGGTTTCGGTCGATGGTTTGCCCGTTGGCTATATGTATAGGGAAAAACCTGAGGATGAAGACGACAGCGGTTGGCGATTCTATTCGGGCACCGAAACGGAAGAGTATGTGGAAGATGAATACCATTTCATGATGTTCGATTTGAACTACATAGCCAATTGCGATCCGACTATAGTGCCTTATTTAAAAACAAAAGTCGGTGCCGAATTGGAACGAGTAAGCGGCACCGACAAATTTCAACCGGTTCAGGATTAAACTTCGCCCGAAAGTATTTTTTTTACCATTTCCGATATTGCTTTACCGTCGGCTTTGCCTGCCAATGTTTTAGTGGCAACGCCCATTACTTTTCCCATTTCGGCAGGAGTTTTTGCGCCTACTTGCTCAACAATTTTCTTTAATTCGATTTTCAGTTCGTCGGAGGTGAGCATTTTGGGTAAATACTCTTCGATAAAAACTGCTTCGGCAAGTTCTTTTTCGGCCAAGTCGTTTCGGCCACCTTGTTGGTAAACTTCGGCAGCATCTTTGCGTTGTTTAACCTGCTTCGAAAGGATTTTCATTTCGGCGTCGGCGCTAAGAGCGTCTTTATGTTCGCCATCGGTTTTTGCCAGTAAAATTGCGCTTTTAACGGCTCTTAAGGCTTCAAGTTTAACCTTTTCCTTTGCTAGCATTGCGGCTTTGATGCCCTGGTTTATTTTTTCTTCTAACGACATAGTACAACGTTTTTAGTTAGTATTCTACTTTTCATTTCTAACGAAAACATTCATAATTTCACCAATGGCAAATTTATGATAATCTTTTGTAGGGTAATTTTTTAAAGCAACCGACATGTCTAAAAAGTTATTTTCGTTTAAATTATCGGCGTATAACTTTTTGCACTCGATAATTAATCGTGCTTGCTTAAATGCAATGCCATTTGGTGTTTTAATGGGAGTAAGCCCTGTTTCTTTTACTTTATCGTAGTCTCTTCCCGATTTACTACCGCAAAATTTAAGGGCGGAACGCCATTCTTCGTCAAAAAAACATAATGTGTAATAGTCGTTTTTTTCAACAAATTCGAAGGTGTAACGCTGGGGTCTGATAAATATAAAAGAAACGGGTTTGTTCCAAAGTATTCCAAAACCGCCCCACGAAGCGGTCATGGTGTTTAATTTATCGATATTGCCTGCTGTAATTAGCATCCACCCATTATCCAATGCGTCGAAAAAGTTGTCCTTTAATTTATAAGGCGAAATTGATGTGAAGTTGTTTGTCATGCTGTTTGTTAAATATTTATTCCAAATTGATAACGAATAAGGTAACCAATACCAAAAGTTATGGCGGAAACGCCAAGGCTTATTATAAGCATCTCTAAAAACCGTCTTTTAAAGTTAAGCGATTTAGCTACTGATATGTAGAAATTAAAGGCAAAAATGATTAAAATGGCTATTAGCAAGCATATAATAAGCGCTCCAATGTATGAGTTATGAAATAAAAACGGTAAAATAAGCAGGACTACTGTTATAACGTATGCTATTCCTGTGTATAGGGCAGATTTTGCAGCATTTTCGTTTTCCTGTCCTGTTTTTACCGATAGATACTGCGAAGCGGCCATGGATAAGGATGCTGCAACTCCGGTTATAGCACCGGCCATTGCAATTAATTTGGTGTTTTGTAAAGCCAAACTTAATCCGGCTAAAGCCCCTGTTAATTCGACTAAGGCATCGTTAAGTCCCAATACTATGGAGCCGGCATAGTTTAACTTTTCTTCGTGAAGCATGTTTATTAATGTGGACTCGTGTTCTTCTTCCGCTTTTATGAGTTCTGTTGCTTCTGGCATGTGCTTACTTAAGTGTGTATAAGCTTTTTGAGCTTTTTCTTCTTTTCGCTCCATTAACTTTATGGCAAACGTTAAACCCAAGAATCTGCCCATTAGCGCATATAAAATTCTTTGTATTCTAAAAGGAGGAAAGTCCTTTCCTGATATGTTTTTAAAAAATTGGTAATGCTTGTATTCGTCGCCGGCGATACGTGCCAAAACTTTTTTGTTATCAGGATTCTTTTCCAATTTAGCCAACGTACTATATGTTTTATACCCTGTTAGTTCTTCACGTTGAAGAAATTTTACCGATTTAAAAAGTTCTTGTTTTTCCATTTTATTTAGTTTTTCTAACCAAGTTTTAAAACAACATTTTTTATGCTTTCAAAGTCTGAAGTTTGAATTACATTATCGGGTAAGGTTGAATTTAACGTAAAATTTCTATCAAAGTTACCCATTTTACTTTTAACTTGAACGGATCCGCTCATGTGAAATTGTTTAATTTCTGAACCTTTCAGAATTTCAACATTTTGTGCGTTAATCCCTCCTCCTGCAATAATATTCAAACGATTTCCGGCTAGTGTTACAAGTTTTTTTAGTAGGGCTATACCGTCTATGGCCGTTTTATGTTGTCCCGATGTTAGTAAGTTTGTTGAACCGACTTTAATTACCGTTTCAAGTGCTTCAATGGGGTTTGGCGTAAAATCGAAAGCACGATGAAAGGTAAAGGTCAATGGTTTTGAGCATTCAACCAATTCGGTAGTTCTTTCTTCGTCAATTTTACCATTGGGAAGAAGCATTCCACAAACAATTCCGTTTGCTCCAAGTTCTTTTGCAATAGCAATATCTTCCTTTATTTGCTTGAATTCCATTGATGAATAAAGAAAATCGCCCGGGCGAGGGCGAATAAGTACATTTATTGGGATTGATAATTTTTGCCTGCTTAACTTTATGCACCCATAGGAGGGTGTTGTTCCTCCTACAGACAGGTTTTCGCACAGTTCAACCCTATTGGCCCCTGCTTCTTGGGCTATAATACAACTTTCAACGGAGTTTGCACAAACTTCAAGTACATATTGTTTCATGGGTTAAATGCTAAGCGCTTTGGCAATTTGGCTATCGAGCCCAACCTTATATCCGGTAGAGTTCATTAGTATTTCTCCATTTTGCTTGACAACAATAACAATTGGCGGAGTAGTTTTTGCTTCCAGCCTACATCCGTTTATAACATCTTGTACGAAGGTTCCTTTTTTATCGAAACAGAAACGAGTATTAGAAGGTAGTGCGAATTTTTTGTAGTATTCGCCTAGTTCTTCCGGTGCATTTTGGTAGGAGTTATCCGTAACGATGTATAGGAAACCATTCCAATTTTCAATGTTGCTTTTAATTTTTGCCAAATCGTTTAGAATATGAATGCTCGGTTCATTTTGTGGAGTAACAATGGCTATTATAACATCTCCGTTGTTTGTGGCATCTTCCAGTTTAGCGTTGTAGTTTCCCATCTGATCTGGGAAAATAATATTGTCAAGACTTCCTAAATCTTGCACGTCGGATGCTTTTTCTAAAAACGACAAGGCGATAGGTGTTGTATCTTCTGCTTTTATATCGAAGTACATAACTCTTACAAGCACTTCTCCGTTACTTTCACGATTTCCGGTAATTAACCTGTATTTTCCTTCATCTAAATCGACTTTTATGGGAAAATGCTTCATTATCGGAGATTCTTCGTAATCCAACGTTCTGTATTGTCCGTTTTCGAGTTTTGCAATGGTAAAGTGAGAGTAATATAAAGGTTGCAATACCGGTTGATTTGGTGCTAGATTTATTATTAAGGTACCCTGAGGAATTTGTTGAGTAGAAATGTTTTCGAAGTTTGCAGAGAGCCATGTTTCTTTCATTAGGTATTCCGGCCTTTTTGTTGCAGGGTTTAGTCGGGCTGGTATCCCAAAACTCCGGCACATGGCAACAAAAAGAATATCGCGCGAAGCAGGATCAACTATTTTAAATTTAATTGCATTATCGGGACAAATAGGAACATGGTAGTAGTTGCTTTCATTGTCAATGGTAATATTCTTGTTAATCCATTTTATGATGTTTATAGGATCGTTACGGAAAAAACCGATTTCGTCGAAAGTAAACAAACTCTGAATTAAACCTCTCCACGGAGTTATCAACTCTAATCCTATACCTGGCGATAAAATATACTTATCGAACAGGTTAAATTGTTTATTGTCTAAAAGAGACGGAAAGGAATCGACCGAGGACAAATGATCCATTAACGTTTTTGCGCTAATATCCCTTAGGTCTTTTTCGTTTAGGGTATTGAGCATTGCCATGCCAACAGTAATATCCTTACTTTCCAAGCCTTTGATAAACGTATAAATTTCTTCCCAGTTTCCTTTACTAAGCGATAAGTATTTCCACGTATTACTAATAGAGGTGCCTTTTTCCATTGCTAAATTTGCAGCCGATGCGGAGTCTATAAAAGTAGCGATATACTTATTTCGTATTTCGTCTCCTTCTTTTATTCGTTTAGCATTTTGCTTGCCTTTTTCAGCATCTAAGGAAGGAACTGGTTGTTCAACGGGTGGTGTCAATGTTAAATCCGTATTGTCGTAATTTCCTGTATTCGAAATGGATATGCTTATGTCGGTTGCGTTTTTATTAGCTTTTACCCATCCTGTTTCTTCATTGTGTTCTGCCCAAACCATAAGGTCTCCAAATCCCGTTGTTACGCTACAGTTTCCGTCTTTGTCCGTTTGTTTGGTAGCAATGGGGTAGAATTCAGCGTAGTTATAAAGTTGAAATTCAACTTTTGCGTTTTGTACCGGTTTTCCGTCGGAATCAACTACCTTAACGTTGAGTTTTTTTGTCGGGGCATAGTTAGGAAGTAAGTTTATTTCGGTGTACCAATCTGTTTGCTTGAGAATTTCTTCTGGCCCTTCATATTTCCCATAAACAAAGGTTCTGGTCATCATAGCCCTTTTAGCGGGGCCGGCAAACCAGCCTCTGTCCAGTTCGGGTTCAGGTTCGCAGGCACCTAAAAAGTGCCATTTCCCGTTAACATAAACTTCAACCCAGGCATGATTATCGTCGGTATGTGCCCACCTTGGCGTATATACCTGACGAGCAGGAATGCCTACGGAACGGTAAGCAGCAACGGTAAATGTCGATTCTTCTCCGCAACGTCCAAATGTCGATTTTACCGTTGTTAAAGGACCGCAAGTGCGGGAATTGGTAGGCTTATAGGTTACTTTTTCATGACACCAGTAGTTAACCTCCAATGCTGCATCATACTCGTTCATGCCGTCAATACGGCTTCTAAGTTCCTGGTAGAATTGTTGTCGGGCAGTATCACAATATTCGTTATTTACTCGGAAAGGAAGAACAAAGTGTAGGTATATGTTACTGGGAGTTTTATGTGCCCATTTGAATTGACTACGAGCTTCTAGTGCTGTTTGTACTTGCTTTAGCACATACGTGCTATTGTGTCTTGACAAATCGTTTAGCGGCATGTAAGCGTATAAAAATTCCAATCCTTCGCGCTCTTTTGTGGACAAATTCAACGAGAGAGTATGCTTAATGGTAGAATCGTAATTTTTTATCAAATTAATTCTGTCTTGGAAACGCTTATGTATTTCTTCTCTCGATTGTTTTGAGTCAATAAGATGACGATCGAAAATGTATTGGCAGGAACAAAGGCCAATAAGCAATAACATTAGGTTGAAGACTAACAGTTTCTTCATTATCGAAAGTATTTATTTTTCCAAAATAAAGATACGTCTTTTTTGCGTTCACCCAAACTTTTGTTCACCTTGGATAGTAAAAATGCGTGCTTCTTTAAAAGCACGCATTTTTTTATTAGTAGTTAAATTTATTGGGTCTTTAGTTGTTCTCGAATTTTTGTTTCAAGTTCACTGGCAAGTTCCGGGTTGTCTTTAAGAAGTTGAATAACGGCATCGCGCCCTTGACCAAGTTTTGTTTCACCATAGCTGTACCACGATCCGCTTTTCTTTATGATATTCATTTCAACCCCGAGGTCAATAATTTCGCCGACTCTCGAAATACCTTCACCGTACATAATATCGAATTCGGCTTTTTTAAATGGCGGAGCCATTTTATTCTTTACAATTTTAACCCTTACTCTATTTCCTTTTGATTCGTCTCCGTCCTTTAATTGGTTAAGTTTTCGAATATCAACTCTTACAGAAGAGTAAAATTTAAGAGCATTTCCTCCTGTTGTTGTTTCAGGATTTCCAAACATAATGCCGATTTTATCGCGAAGTTGGTTGATGAAAATGCAACATGTATTTGTTTTACTTATTGTTGCGGTAAGTTTGCGTAAGGCTTGCGACATTAACCTGGCTTGAAGTCCCATTTTGCTGTCGCCCATTTCGCCTTCAATTTCGGCTTTTGGAGTTAGTGCCGCTACAGAGTCGATTACTATTATATCTATGGCTCCAGAGCGAATTAAATTATCGGCAATTTCTAATGCTTGTTCTCCGTTATCAGGTTGGGATATAAGTAGAGTTTCTACATCAACGCCAAGTTTTTCAGCATAAGTTCTGTCAAAAGCGTGTTCTGCATCGATTATTGCTGCAATACCACCACTCTTTTGTGCTTCGGCAATGGCATGGATGGCTAAAGTTGTTTTTCCTGATGATTCTGGTCCAAAGATTTCGACAACCCTTCCTCTTGGATAACCGCCAATCCCGAGGGCTGTATCCAATGCAATTGATCCTGACGAAATGGACGCTACTTCGGCAATGGCCTTGTCGCCCATTTTCATTATAGATCCTTTCCCAAAGTCTTTTTCAATTTTATCCAGAGTCGATTGGAGTGCCTTTAACTTTTCCTTGCTAACTTCTTTCCGGTCAACGGTTTGGTTCTTTTCCATTTATTGTTTTGTTAGTTAGTTTTTCCTAATTCATCTAGTATTTGGTGAACATGGTCTTTAGTGTTTACCTTATTGAAGATGTGCGAAATAACTCCGTTTGCATCAATAATGAAGGTCGTTCTTAATATGCCCATATATGTTCTACCATACATTTTCTTTTCACCCCAAACACCGTAACGTTGAGCAACCTCTTTTTCCGTGTCTGCTATTAATCTAAAAGGCAAGTTATGCTTCGAGATAAAAGACTGGTGCGATTTTGCCCCATCAGGACTTACGCCGATTACTTCTAGCCCCATTCTTTGTAAGTCTTCGTATCCATCGCGTAAACTGCAAGCCTCTGCTGTACATCCTGAAGTATTATCCTTTGGATAAAAGTACAGTATTACCTTTTTACTTTTGTAATCAGAAAGGTTCATTTCTTTACCGTCCTGATCAATTGCTTTAAAATCAGGAGCCTTATCGCCAACCTTTAAAATTATTTTTTCCATAATTAATCGTTTTGTAAAGTTAATAAGTTTACATGATAGTAATGCAATTTTGGCAAAAGTGTTCATAGAAATTATGAACACTTTTCTTTTTTGTTGATATTATCAAATATTGATGTAGTGTGTTGATAAATAGATATGTGTGTAGTTCGTGTTTTGAAGTGAAGTATTCTTTTTTGTTATAAGGTAGTATAACTCGCATTGTTCTTGCTGAGGTTGAACAAATAAAAAAGCCCCCTTTGGGGGCTGAACCAATTAGGTTTAGGTATATAGGTTGTGTTGGGTAACTTGTTTATTGCGAGAAGAAATAGTCATTCAACTCGTTAATATCATTAGGTGTAAAGTTATTCTTTTCATCGAAGTAGTCATTAATGGCCTTTAAAAGTTCTTGGAACGATATGTATCCATCCTGATCTGTATCAACATTTTTAAACTTATCAGGAATAACGCCTTTTGTAAAACTTCTGTTCTTAGTCCAAATGTAAGCAAGTGGAATTACCTGAGCGTCTTTGCGCTTAGTTGCGTTTTCAATCTTGTTGAACATCCCATTTAAAACTTCAGGGGTTAGTTGAACTCCATTATTATCAACAATGGCGCCTGCAGGCGTGTTTGGTTCTTGATCTTCATAGTCGTAAACGCCATCGTCGTCTGTATCGAACGGACAGCCTGTGGAATCATTAACAGCAACACCTTCCGGTGTATCAGGGCAAAGGTCTAGGCGGTCTAATACTCCGTCTTTATCCTGGTCAGCAAAAAGAATTTCGTAATCGAAATCTCCAGCATATTCGGCAAAAACTCGTTCAACTAAAAGGGATTTAGGATCGGAGAATAAGTCGAGATTTAAGCTGAAGTAAGTGAAGGTGAATATGTCGTTGTAGTTGTTTTCTTTTGGATACCCCCAATTATCGGCAATCTTATTGTCGTAATTATCCAATAAGTCGGTAAACGTATAATTTATCGAAATACCTGTTCGCAGGTTTACTCTGTCGGATAAGTAAAAGTCGAAGCCAAAGTCAACGGGAATAGCAAATGAATTTTGCCCATATTTTTCTGTGCCGTATATATTTGCAGAGGAAAGGTCGGTTTCGTACTTGTTGTCGAGTCTAACAATTCTGGCGTTATATGCGTTAGGACCTTGTTCATTAAAATCTCTTAAAGTTCCGTCGGACCAAGCATAGTAATAACCGTTATCGTTAAGTTTTAGATTTCCTTTCGGGGAATAAAAAAAAGTTCCAATTCCTATGGAAATAAAAGGTTTAAAACGCTTGGCCGCTCCAAATATGTGCCCAAATCCATATTCAAACGATCCTCCTAACATAAGAATATCGGTAGAAAAAGCAGAATTTGGGTAAATAGTGTTACTGTTATCATCAATGGGTAAACTTCCTGCGTTTTGCATTTGCCATGTTAAATGGAAGTTATGTGCCTTTGTTGTGCCATATAGTGCAAATAGGTTTGCTTTAAAGAAATGCTTTTTGCCGATTAGGGTGCTAATCCCAATTTTATATCCAAAATTATTTGTAAGTAGGGAATTTCCTTCGTTTTGCACGTCTCCCCAAAAACTTAAAGCGCCTGTACTAAAGGTAACAACTGGCTTATAAACGGGGTTTTGCACTTCAACAATTGTATCCAGTAAACTTTCATAGTATTTTTCGTCGTAATCTTCCTGCGCAGAAAGGTTTTTAGGATTAATAAAAATAATTCCTAAAAGAATGAATGCGAAAACTAATATTTTATTTTTACGACTATATTTCATAAATCTACCTGTACCATTGCTGGTTTGTAATCATTAATGCTTCCTGAACGGTTATTCGTCGTCCGTTGTTATATGCTGCAACAAAAGCATCGTTAATCTTTGTTGTATTCCATATAAGAATTCTAAAATCTCTTGCGCCTTTGTATTCTTTGAACGATCCAATTGAGTATTTATACCAGCCTTCGTGTTTTTCGGTACGCACATCGTAACTTACATTTAGCCGTTCAAAGTATTTCTTTATGTTAATTGAGTGATGTCCTGCTGCAATTTGAATTCTGTAATAAATACCCTTTTCCGGCGTTAGCATGTAGGCTAACATGTCTGGTTGTTTTTTTACAATCTTTTTGGGCTTATCTTCTATTTTTTGATATTTAACAGGAATATCTATGCCGCCATCGTTATTTACTTGAGTAAACGTACTGCTAATGCCTTCAGGGTTTTCGTATGAAGTTATTGTAGTTGCAAGTAGCGATTCAATTTCTTTAGAATCTAAATTTTTAAGTTCAACATCTTTTTGAATGATGTTAAGTGTACGTGTAGCATCGCCAATGACATACGAAAACGTACCTGTAATAGTAACGGTTGCCTCGCCTTGCCCATTTTCGGGAATTAGCCTATACGAAACCATAAAGCGAGGTTCCTGAGGAAGATTCATCCAGAGAAATTTTGCCTTTTGGTCTTTAAAGGAGAATATTGCGTCTTTAGTTTCAATTGCTTCGGCAGAGTATCCCGTTGGAATGTTTTCTTCTATTTTGGCAAATTTTTGTGCGTTTCCTTTGTTAACGAGTAATTCTACAAGTTGATCGTTGGCCTCGCCTATAGGTACTGGTGTTTGCCTTATGCAACGAACATTTGAAGCCAGCAAGGATACTGGAGCCTGAACAGGAACTATGTTTTGGAATTCATTAATGTCAACTATTAAGTTAGGATCGATTCTGGAAGAAGGTGTAATGGTAATATTTTCGGTTTTGGTTGAAGTACTTTTTCGTTCGTTGTTATCGATATACGAAAATAATCCATTTAGGGTAAAATTTCCTTTTAATCGTTCGTCAACCTTAACCCGATAGATTACTTTAATTTGTTTTTGGTCAGGTAGTCGTAACCATACTAGTTTTACATTTTGATCGTCGAACGAAAAGTCGGCATTTGATGCCTCAACTAATTCTGCGGTAAGCCCAAGAGGAAGCGTTTGTTGAAAACGGGCAAAGCCGTTGACAGTAGATTTGTTTAAAATAACTTCAACATCGAATGAAGTCCCAGCACTTACATTGCGTGGTGTGCTAACGGTTAGCGACACCTCATTTCCAAAAAAAATACTGAAAATGGTTAAGGCAATTGTATTTACTAAAATTGTAAAAAACTTTAGCATTTGAATTATGAGCTGGATTCTTGGTTACGTTTAGGTTAATTAATTACAATAATAGTAAATAATTGCAATACTTTGCAATAGAAGTTGTAAAAATTGTAACGCTGCAATTGTTCGGCTTTTAAAAAGTTTCTTCTCTAAAAATATTAAACTATTGATATATAGATAAATATGTTAAATATTTTAATGGAGGCCTTATTTATACGAGAAGGTGCTACCTCCTAAAAACTCCCTTAAAATTGAAGTGGGTGGAAGTTCCATTTCCGGAACAGAACAAAAATAGCCGAGGAATTTAAGCAATCTTTTTGCTTCATTGTATTCGGATGTGTTAGGTGGAACTTCTTGAAGTATTGGTTCTGCGAAGCGCTTTAAAACGCTAATTTCAAATATAAGGGCAGAGTTAAACATAACATCAGCTTCTTCCTGAAAAGGGAAAATGTTGCGTTCTTCGCCTTTACGAACGCTCTCCCATCGGGCAATGGTATCCTTTGCGTTATAGCCTCTATACCGGAAATCTCTAATTATTCTTCGAACAAGCCGGTTATCGGTGGTTGGAATCCTGTTTATTCCATCGAACGACAAGGAAGTTAGTGCAGAAACATATACCTTAAACTTTTTTTCGTCGGGAATTAATGGCGTTAGTTTTGGATTAAGAGCATGTATGCCTTCTATAACGATAATTCCATTTTCATCAATTTTCATTTTTGTATTATCGAAATACCTACAGCCCTTTTCGAAAGAGAATTTTGGTAGTTCTACCTCTTCGCCGTTAAGTAATTTAATTAAGTCGTTGTTAAAGTACTCTATGTCTAGCGCGTTTAACGCTTCAAAGTCTAAATGTCCATTCTCGTCGTGCGGCGTTTTATCTCTTTCAACAAAATAGTTATCCAGTGATATGGTGTGAGGATTTAACCCGTTAACTTTTAGTTGAATAGATAAGCGTTTTGCAAATGTTGTTTTTCCCGAAGATGATGGGCCTGAAATAAGTACCAATTTTACTTGCTTGGAACGTGTGTTGATTTGATCGGCAATATTGGCAACTTTTTTTTCCTGAAGCGCTTCGGACACTTTTATTAGTTCACTGGCCCTTCCATTTTTAATTTCTTCGTTAACTGCTGCAACATTTCCTACTCCCAAAATGTCGCCCCAATCCTTAAATTCCTGGAAAATTTCGAACATTTTGTTTTGTATCACCACGTCTTCCAGTTCTTCAGGATCAAAGCGTTTTGGTACACGTAGGAGCATCCCGTTATAGTATTTTACTAAGTCGAAAACTTTTAAGTATCCGGTAGAGGGAACTAAACTGCCAAAAAAGTAATCGGACATGTCGCCTAAATGGTAAACGGAAGTATATAGTTGGGGGCGTGTAATAAACAATTTTGCTTTGTCGGTGTATCCTGCTTTCTCGAAAAGTTTTATAGCATCGGCGGTTAACATTTTATCACGACGAAATGATAAATCGGCTGCAACTATTTCGCGCATTTTATCTACAATTGAGAATACCAAAGGAAGTTCAATTGGAAGATTGTACCCGTCAATTTCACAGTAATAACCTTTGGAAACGGAATGCTCAATACGAACTTTCGAAGTTGGCAATATATCGCGAACGGCTTTTTGGAGCAGAAAGAAGAGCGAGCGGTGGTACATTCGTGTTCCTGCCGGATGTGTTATATCGATATACCGTATTGTTTTGGGAGAAAAGACTTCGTAGTCAAGTTCTTTTAGTTGATTATTTACCATTGCTCCCAATACGCAGTATTTTAGTTTTATGTTGAAAATGTGGGCAATTTCCTTAAGCGACAGCCCTGGAGTTACTATTGCCTTTTGGTTAGTATTTTCAATAACAATTTCTATTTCTTTGCGCATGTTTTTTATAAAGTTATATTGTCTGCAAATTTCATGGGGATGCCATTCGGAACAACTTCAAATAAATTTATGATGTTTTTAATTACATCGGTTTTTCCACTGGAGTAAAAATTTATAGAAGCAGGAATATTTTTGTTGATTAAGCCACGCTCTTCAAGAATTTTTTTCGTTTGTTTTGCTACGGCTGGGGCTGGATCTATAATAGTTAGGTTAGGTGGTGCAATTTGCTTAATTGCATTAATTAAAAAAGGGTAATGGGTGCAACCGAGAACTAAATGGTCAATCTTACATGCTAGCATTGGATCTACATATTTATGTAATAATTTGACTGCTTCAGGAGAATCTGGATGCCCGTTTTCTACAAGTTCTACTAGCCCTTCGCCAACTTTATAGCAAATTTTAATATTCGATGCGTATTTTTTGCTTGTTTCGGCATATAGGCGGCCTTTGAAAGTTCCTGCTGTAGCAAGAACTCCTATGCTCTTGGTTTTGGTGTTAAGCGAGGCTGGTTTTATTGCCGGTTCCATTCCAATAAAAGGAATGCTATACCTTTCTCTTAAGAAATCGATAGCGGCAGCGGTTGCAGTATTGCAGGCTACTACTATTAGTTTAACGTTATTGCCAATAAGAAACTGAACAATAGCGTTGGACAGTTTTATAATTTCGCTTTGATTCTTTTGACCATAAGGGCAGTTTGCCGAATCGGCAAAGTATATGAAAGATTCCTTAGGTAGAAGTTTTACCAATTCCTTTAACACAGATAAGCCTCCTGCTCCAGAATCGAAAATGCCAATGGGTTGTACGGTTGTATTCATAATAAACAAAATGGGGATAAACTGACTATCAGTAAATCCCCATGTGGTTATTCAAAGAAAGTTATTTCGTTATACCTAACTCTTTTTTTACTAATGGAGTTATGTCTATGCTTTGATCCGAAAAATATAGTAAAACTCCGCTGCTTGTGTCGAAAACGTAGGTGAACCCATTGTCTTTTGCCACTTTTTTAATGGCGTTGTTTGCCTTGTCAATAACGGGCTTCATTACTTGAGATTGAAAATCTTGATATTCCTGCTCCGATTTTTGTTGAAATTCCTGAACGTTTTGTTGCATTTGGGTAAGTTCCTTTTCTTTCATTTCAAGAATTGCAGGTGTAAGCGTGTTACGTTTTTGTAAGTAATCCTGATATTTTTTGTTGAATTCAACTTGAAGTTCTTCAATCTGATCCTGAAGGGTTTTACCATAATTTTGAACTTTAACCTGAGCGCTATCCATATCGGGCATTGCTTTTAGCAATTCTTGGCTGTTAATATGTCCAAACTTATAATTTTGAGCCATTAATGTACTGCCACTAAGAAAAAACATGGCAGTTAGTGCAAGTGTAACTAGTTTTCTCATGTTTGTTGAGTGTTAAATTTAAGCAAATATATGAATTATTATTTATATCCTAACTTTTGTAATACTTCGTCGCTCTTGTCATAACGAGGATTTGTATAAATCATGTTGGTGGAAGAAGCCGAATCGAAAATAATCGCATAACCGCCATCGGTTGCAATTTCTTTTACAGCATTAAAAATTTGGTCTTGTATTGGTTTTACGAGTTCTTCGCGTTTTTTGAATAGCAAACCATCTTTGCCAAAATATTTCATTTGTAAATCTTTGGTTGCTCGTTCTTTGCTTATGATTTCATCTTCCCGTTTCTTTTGCATTTCTTCTGTAAGAAGAACTTTTTCGGCTTGATAGTCATTATACATTTTGTCTATTTCGGCATAACGTTCTTCTATTTCTTTTTGGTACTGTTCCGATAACTTGTCTAGTTGCTCTTGAGCTGATTTATAAGACGGAATTTTACCGAGAATGTATTCGGAATCGATATACGCAAATTTTTGTGCCCATAATCCCGTGCTAAATAAAAGGGAAAATAGCAGTAGTGTTATTTTTTTCATAACATTTAATATTTGGTTTAGAGTTTAGGTCTCAATTATCCTGCCATGGGTAATGATTAAACAAACATAATCAATTTTTATTACATAGGCATACCTATAGTGAAGTGGATTTGACCTCCATTTGCGCCAGAATTACCAGGAACTTCATCGAAACCATATCCCCAATCAACGCCAAGCATCCCAAGCATTGGTAAAAACATTTTTACACCTATACCTGCAGAACGATAAACATTAAATGGGTTGAACTCATTTCCATTTCTCCATGCATTTCCTGCTTCTAAGAATCCTAGAACGTAAATAGCTGCTTGAGGTTTTAAACTAATTGGATACCTCAGTTCAACGGTATATTTGTCATACAAATGGGCATCACCAACTGCAGTATTCCCAATATATGAATAAGAAGGAGTAAGGGAACTGTTGGAGTAGCCTCTTAATCCGATGGTTTCTTTGCCATAAAGGTTGTATCCTGACATACCATCGCCACCTAAGTCGAACCCTTCGAAAGGTGAATGTCCTATATCCTTATTAAAATATCCCATAACCCCGAGTTGGTAATTAGTGTAAAGCACTAAGTTTTGCACTAAGGTCATGTACCATTGTATTCGCCCTGTCCATTTATGGTACTCAATCCAATGATATTTATCTGCGCCTGTTAATGATGAATAGTCTTTGTTGGAGAAAAGCGAATAAGGAGGAGTTATCTGTAAGGATAGCGACATGTTAGAACCTACACGGGGATATATAATTTGATCGGTAGAATTTCGCGCAAGGGTGATTTTGTAACTAAGGTTGTTAGATTGCCCATCGTCGAAAATGAAATAGCCAGTCCAGTTTTTTAGGTTATAATTTTGCAAACTTACTTCATTGTAAATGGTAAAATAATCGTCAGGCCATTTCAACCTTGTTCCAATACCAAGTGATACCCCTGAGACTTTAAAATACTTATCGCTAGACTCATAGAAATAACTTACGTTTCCGCTTTGGATAGTGTGATATAGCGAAACCGTTAAATTAGTAGGTTTTTTGCCTCCCAACCAAGGTTCTGTAAATGACAGACTGAATGCTTTATAGTAGGTTCCATTGGTTGATGCTTGAAGCGATAGGGCTTGGCTGTCGCCCGAAGGTACAGGACGCCATGCTTCTTTCTTAAAAATTCTACCAATTGAGAAATTGGAAAATTTAATGCCTACAGTTCCTACGAACATATTATTTCCCCATCCCCCGGATATTTGGAATTGGTCATTAGCTCTTTCTTCAACAGAATAATTTAAATCAACGGTATTTTCCGATGGATTTGGAATGGGTTTAACATCTAACTTTTCCGGATCGAAGTGTCCCATTTGTCCAAGTTCCCTAATGGTTCGAGTAATGTCCGATTTGCTAAATAAGTAACCGGGTCGGGAGATAACTTCCCTTCGTATAACATGTTCGTTGGTTTTTGTATTACCCGCTATTCTTACACGATTAATTGTGGCTTGTTCTCCTTCGTAAATTCTCATTTCTAAGTCAACCGAGTCATTTTCGATACGAGTTTCTACAGGCTCTATGTTAAAGAAAAGGTAGCCATCGTCCATGTACATAGTCGATATGGAGTTATCGTCTGTAAATAATCGCTTGTCAAGTAAACTTCTATCGTAAACGTCTCCTTTGTTCATACCAAGGACAGCAGTTAATGCATTTCCTGGCATTTTTGTGTTCCCAATCCATTCAATATTTCGTATATGATACTGTGGCCCTTCGTAAACGGTGAATGCTATGCCTATACGTTTTTCGTTGATTGTATAAATTGAATCTTTTAAGATTTTTGCGTCTCTATAACCGTTCTCGTTATAAAACGTAATGAGATTATCCTGACTTTCATCGTAATCGGCTTGAATGAACTTTGCCGACTTAAAAATGTTAATATCTCTTCGGTGTATTTTCTTTAAAGCCCTTCTAAGTCGTTTATCTGTAAAGGCGGTGTTTCCCTTGAAGTTAATTGCTCCAATTTTAACCCTGTGATTTTTGTTAATTTCGAATGTAAGTTTTATTCCGTGTGCAATGGAGGTGTCGGCTTCTTGAATAGGTGTTACATCAATATTTAGGAAACCTTTGGCGCGGTAATGTTTTTTTATAATAATTATGCTATTTTCTAAAATGCTCTGAGTAAGTTGGCTTCCTCTACGGAGTTTTAACTTATCTTTTAAATCTGTTACTTCCCCTTTTCGGATTCCGGTAAAGTTTAGGGAACTTATTCTCGGCTGTTCTTGTAGGTGTATTTTTAAGTAGATATCAGAACCTTCTATTTTGTATGCCGATATTTTTACGTCGGAAAATAATCCTTGCGACCATAGTTTGTTTATGGCATTTGTGATTTTTTCTCCCGGGACCAATATGGAATCACCTTTTGCTATTCCCGAAACAGATATGAGTACATCCGGATTAAGATAGTTTATTCCAGATACTTGTATGTCTTTTACAAGGTATTTTTTTGGAGTTTCATAGTCAAATTGATCTTCCTGTGCGTAAACGGAAAAAAATAGTAACAATGAAAAAGTTGTTGCAGCAAATGCTTTTAACATAGTGGTTAATTTACTTAATTTCAAATTGTAAAAATAGAATAATTTCAATAAGAAACCGAAGGGGCTTTTTCCTTCGGTTCAAAAATAAGTAATTGAATGGTATTTCTGAGCTAAATAGTTTAAACTATTACTTTATAGTTGTTCACTAATTTTCCCAAAACGTCTTTCGCGCGATTGGTAATTGATGATTGCTTTAAAAAACTCTTCTTTGGTGAAATCGGGCCATAATACAGGGGTAAATAGAAATTCGGCATATGCAAGTTGCCATAATAGGAAGTTGCTTAGGCGTTCTTCTCCGCTAGTTCTTAT
The DNA here is from genome assembly GCA_020636845.1 of Bacteroidales bacterium. Classification (GTDB taxonomy): domain Bacteria; phylum Bacteroidota; class Bacteroidia; order Bacteroidales; family Tenuifilaceae; genus JACJXD01. Next base: position 409,669 of record JACJXD010000002.1, read on the forward strand.
AAGTAAGGCGGGATCAGGGAAATTCGCGGTTTGTAAGTAACTTTGGAAAATTGCTGGGGTAATTTCGCCTTCATTTACTTTTTTATTCTTAAAATCAGTTAAAATTTTATTTACAGCTTCACAAATTTCAAATCTGGACCCATAACTTAATGCCAGTATCAGGGTTAGCGTTTTACATTTTGAAGTTTGTTTTATTCCATCCTGAAGTTTTGCTTGTACCTTATTGGGTAGCGAATTTGTATCGCCAATGGTTTGTAGGCGAATGCCATTTTTTAGTAATGCGGGAACTTCACCGTTAATAGTATTTACCAGGAGTTCCATTAGAGCATCAACTTCAGACTGGGGCCTGTTCCAATTTTCTGTTGAAAATGCGTATAGCGTAAGGTATTTAACTCCAACTTCTACAGCCGCTTCGGTAACTTCTCTAACCGGATTCACTCCGTTTTGATGTCCAAAAATACGTTGATTTCCCCGTTGTTTAGCCCAACGCCCATTCCCATCCATTATGATGGCAACATGTTCAGGAACTTTGCTTTTATCAATCTGTTCTGCTAAACTCATTTTTAGTCTTTATAAGCCGGGCACAAATTGCCTTGGTTGAATAAACGATAAGTATAAATTAATCCAAAAAACGAAAACCAATCATTATTATGCAAATATGGTATTTTTCCGTCATTTGGAGCGGCGTAATCGTCTATTTTATCAGTAAAAGTTTTATGAAAACGCCATTCCAGTGCAAAAGTGTGACGCATTCCCGGTGTATATTTTATACCAAGACTGAATGGAATATGAGGTATGTAATTTCCTCCCACCTGAGCCAGCCCAATTCCTAAATTGACGTATGGTGAGAATTTTTTCGAACGGTTATTAATAGGATTAAACGGAATAAAGTTAAACTCGCCCATAACTTCGGTGCTAATTATTGTTTTCGAAAAGGATGCACCTTGCAATGTTGGAAGAAAGTAATCTGAGGGGAACGAACCTTTAACGGCAGTGTATATAGCAGAAGTTCGAATGGAGTAATTCGGATTAAAATTATAACGAAAAATCACTCCAAAACCAAAGGATGGTTGGTAAAAAGGCATTGTTTCGTTAAAATCTCCGTAATAATACGATGAACCAGCCTGAATTCCAAAATCCCGTTTATCCTGAGCCTTTGCTTCAGGTAAAAACGAAATTAATAGTATGGCAGATGTTATATAAGGAAGAGTGGGCTTAATCAAATTTGCTAAAAATTCCATTTGAACTTCTTAAAAATTCTTTGGTAAGGTATTCTATAGTAAACGTTGAAATTTAAAATATAGTACATGTCGTTGTATTTTGATGCCGCTGGGGAAAAACCATCGACAACGTCGGAAAAAGCATACCGACCGCCTAATTCGGCACCAAGAAGTATTTGGGGTAAAATTTGATATTTAATGCCAATTCCAAAAGGAATAACAAGTGCAGTGTTTTGTGAATCGTCAAACCTGTATAAGTCTGTAGTGGCCAGGTTATAAAGGGGAGTGTCTTTATAGAATAAAAATCCCCATCCTCCAAAAATATATAAACTAAATGGTCTATTAATATGGCTAAGCCCGCCTCGAAGTTGCATTACATTGTAAAAGTAGTTTTGATCGCTTTCAGGAATTAAATAGTACTGTCCTAAGACGGAAACTTCTGTTCCAAATGTAGAAAAACCGTAGTTACGAGCCTCATTTACGGATCCCTTGTCACTACTTCCAAAATATCCGACGAATAGAGAAGTTCTTGCGTAAAACTTGTTAGTTAGCCGGTATGAAATACCTCCTGAAAATCCTCCTCTTATAGATCTATAGCTAATATCTTTAAGTCCCAAGGCATTGTTAGTCGTTGAAGATCCTCCAATATCTCCAAAAAAGTGGGTAATGGGTAGTCCAATATTTACCTCCACTCTATGTTGCTTCCAAACTTGCGAAAACGCAAGGTAGGGAGAAAGCATTGCAATAAGGAATATGTAAAATAATCTTGCCATTAACTTCCAATTAATGCAAATTTACTTAAACAAATTAAAATAGCATTATATAAACGTTTTTTTGCCCCAATTTGTTTTTCAGTTTTAGTTTCGTTTATCAATTCCCCAATATAGTTTGCTCCTCAATGTTTTATAAAACGCAGTGCTTTCAAGGGAAACGACATTCGCGCTAAAAGGTGCTTTTTTTACCGTTACAACGATAGGCGAATCTGAAACTATGTCACGGGAATCTATGGTGAGCAGAACTTTCCCATTTCGTCCACTGGCTTCAAACCGAATAGTACTGCTATCGGGGATTACTAATGGTCGTACCGTAAGGTTATGTGGAGCAATGGCTGAAATTATAAAGGTTGATAGGGAAGGTGTTATTATAGGGCCTCCAACGCTTAAAGAGTAAGCAGTAGAACCTGTAGGGGTAGCCACTATAAGTCCATCTGTCCAGTAGGTGCTCATGTATTCATCGTTAATAAACGTATTTATTTTTAGTAGCCCTGCCCCCGATTTTTGAATGGTGAAGTCGTTAAGACCAAACGGAAATGGAGCAAAATACTTTGCGTCGGATTCAACTTGTAACATGCTCCGCTTTTCTACTTGGTATTTTCCTGCAACAATTTGTTCAAGTGCTCCGCTCATTTCGGGAATAGAAATATTAGCGAGAAAGCCTAATCGACCAAAATTGATGCCGGCTATCGGAATATTCGTTCGTTCAACGTGCGCAACGGAATCCAAAAACGTGCCGTCGCCACCAAGGCTAAATAAAATATCGATTTCTGAACTGCAATCTTTTATAGATGTAAACATGTTAAAAACGTTGGGAGTGTACGAGTAGTTGTTCTTCAACATGTTGTAAAATGGCTCGTATATACAAACTTCAACCTTGTAATGTTCGAGTTTTATGAAAAGTTCCTTTACGGTGTTCAAAAATTCTGCTTCGATGTATTTCCCAAATATTGCGACTCTCATACAAGTGTGTTAATTAAATGTCTAAATATTTAAAGAGAAAGTTTAGCCTGTCATTTAGCAGATCGGATTCGTCGTCTTGTCTTAAAAAAGCTCCTGAAACGGTGTAGTTGTAACGATTAAAAGTTTGTTTAATTGAGGTAAGGTCGGTTACGTTTAATTTTAGCGTTACTTCAATTTTAGTTGTGTTTGGGTGTGTTGTTACGTATGCTGCTAGAATTTTTGCATTATTTCCTTCTACAATTTGTGAAATTTGTGTTAGGGAATAGTTATTAGAGTTCATTTCCAGCACAATAATGCCTCCGGGATTTTTAAAGGCAGATAAATCTGCAAAGTAATGTAGAAGTTCCATTTGCGTAATTACGCCAAGATAGTTTTTATTTACATCGAGCACAGGCATTAGCGATAATTGTAAGCGCGAAAGAACTTCCATTACTTCAAAAATATGCTGATGTTCAATAACGTATGGGCGCAATAGCGAAAGTTGATGGTTGCCAAGGGGTTCCTCGGGAATGTTAAGGTCGTAAATGTCGTTTTCGGAGATTAGCCCTAAGAATTCCTTGTCGTTAACAATTGGCAGATGCGAAACCTTAAAAACATCCATCCAGTTAAGAGCCGTTAACCCCGTGTCGGATGTTTTTAATGGAGGAATTACGTCCGAAATCATCTCCTTTGCAAGCATACAGCAAACTTTAATTTTTAGTACCTTTGTACAAAGTTAATTTAATTCTTTCCAAAATGACCAGGTTAAGTGTAAATATAAATAAAATTGCCACATTACGCAATGCTCGTGGTGGAAATGTTCCAAACGTACTTAAGGCTGCCATTAATTGCCAACGGTTTGGTGCAGAAGGAATAACCGTTCATCCCAGACCTGATGAAAGGCATATCCGTTATCAGGATGTTAGGGATATTAAGCCGATAATAACAACGGAGTTTAATATAGAAGGGTATCCTTCGCAACCGTTTATCGATTTAGTGTTGGAGATTTTACCGAATCAGGTTACGTTGGTTCCCGACCCGCCGGAAGCGTTGACTTCGAGTACAGGTTGGGATACTATTAAAAATAAGGATGTTTTAAAAAATATTGTGGCAATATTTAAAGCGAAAGGTATTAGAACTTCAATTTTTGTAAACGCAGACCCCGAGTTGGTGAAACATGCGGCAGATTCTGGAACCGATAGGGTGGAACTTTATACCGAACCGTATGCTACCATGTTTCATGAAAACAGGGAGAAGGCAATAGAACCATTTGTTAAGGCTGCTTTAGCGGCAAAAGAGGTTGGGTTGGGTTTGAATGCCGGTCACGATCTCGACCTTGACAATTTAAAATATTTTGCAAAGAACATTTCGGGATTACTTGAGGTGTCCATTGGACATGCCCTTATTAGCGATGCGTTGTACTTTGGCTTAGAGAACACCATTCAAATGTACTTAAAGCAACTTCGGTAAGCCGAATGAAATTATTTTACAGAGAAGTAGGTGCAGGAAAACCGTTGGTAATTCTTCATGGGCTTTACGGTTCGTCCGATAACTGGATGAGTATTGCTAAAAAATTGTCATGTTGTTTTCATCTGTATCTTGTGGATCAGCGAAATCATGGACAAAGCCCTCACAGCAATTCGCATACTTATGCCGATATGGTTGCTGACCTGTACGAATTTGTTAAAGCGTTAAAAATAGAACATTTTTACTTAATGGGACATTCTATGGGAGGGCGAACTGCAATGCTGTTCCAATCTACTTACCCTGAAATGGTTGAAAAGTTGATTGTGGTTGATGTTGCTCCGTGGTCGTATCATCCCGAGGACGAATGGTTTAGATTTTCTTATAGCGAGCATGTTCGAATTATTGATGCGCTATTATCCTTGAATCTTGAATCCATAACCAGTAGGATGGATGCAGATAACCAACTGGCGCAATTTTTACCTTCGATTACGCTAAGACAGTTTTTGCTTAAAAATTTGAAGCGAGATGGTAGTAAGTTTTACTGGGGTTTAAATTTAAAAGTGTTGGAAAAAAATCTTGAAAATTTACTGTTGGGTATTAGTATAAATTCTATATCGGCAAGTAGAGTTCCCGTGCTTTTTTTAAAAGGTGAAGAATCAAATTATATTCCTAAAGAACAAATAGATTTGTTAAAAAAATACTACCCTAATTGCGAATGCGTAACAATTCGCCATGCAGGACATTGGTTGCATTCGGAGCAGCCTGATGTTTTTGTAAGTGAAGTAGAAAAATTCTTGAGTGTGCGTAAGGATATTTAACCAACTCGTTCGATATTATCGGCATTAACGGTTGGAAGTCCGTTGTAACGCAAAAAAAGTTGGGCAACTGCAAGCGTATCCTTTTCGCAGTACGTTGCAATACGTTGTAAATCCTTTTGTACATAGTAGCATTCGGCTACCTGACTTCCGTCAATGTCATCCTTTGGCGAGGGAATGTTAAAAACATGTGTAAGCAGATTTAGCGAGGTGTAATGCTTAAAATCGCCAAACTTCCATAATTCCATTGTATCAAGAAATGGGACTTCCCAGGGCTTTTTCCCTGCTACGTTAAGTATGTTTGGCAGTTCTATACCATTAATTAGCATTCTTCGTGCGATATACGGAAAATCGAACTCTTTCCCATTGTGAGCGCAAAGCGACACGTTTTTTCTGTTGCCAAATAGTTTTAGCATATCTGCGAAACTTTCCAAAAGCTCCTTTTCGTTGTCGCCGTAAAAGGATTTTACCCTGAAAAATCTCTCTCCGTTTTTATTCACAATTAATCCGGAACTTATACAGATTATTTTACCAAACTCTGCATATATTCCGGCTCTTTCATAAATATTTTCGCCATTTTCCGCTTCTTTATCAATATTTTTTGCCTTTTTATCCCAAAGCAACTTGTCAACCTCAGGAAGTTGTTTGTAGTTTTCAAACTGGGGTACTGTTTCAATGTCTAGGAACAGTATGTCTTCGGGTTTGGCGTCTATAAGCATGGCTATAGTAAATTATGGCTACGAAGCGTTTTTTCAATTATGGATGTGAGAATATTTATGGCAACGTTATTATTTCCACCTTGAGGTACAATAATATCGGCATAACGTTTTGTGGGTTCAATAAATTGAAGGTGCATCGGTTTAACGGTTTTTTCGTATCTGTCGAGAACTTTGTTTACCGATCTGCCGCGTTCAACTATGTCGCGAGCAATAACCCTTGAAAGTCTGTCGTCGGCATCGGCATCAACAAAAACCTTGATGTCCATTAAGTTTCTCAATTCCTCGCAGGTAAAAACCAAAATACCTTCGATAATTATTACATGGCGTGGTTGGATGGTTACCGTTTCCTTAGCTCGGGAACATGTTAAGTACGAGTAAATGGGCTGCTCTATGGTTTCTCCATTTTTCAGTTTTTTTACATTTTCAACCAGTAAGTCGAATTCTATAGAATCGGGGTGGTCAAAGTTCATTTCTTGTCGTTGTTCCAAAGGCAAGTGCGATTGGTCTTTGTAGTAAGCATCCTGTGGGATAACTACAACCTCGCCTTGAGGTAAAAGTTGAATGATTTTATTTACAACCGTTGTTTTTCCGGAGCCGGTTCCCCCTGCAATTCCTATTATAAGCATTGTTCCTGTGAATTTATATTAACTTTGCAAATGTAACCATAAGCTGTACTAAGTTACAAGATTTTTTTGAACCCATTTAAAAGAATTTTTATGAGCACGGAGTTATATCCTATGAAATTTTCCCCAATTTATAAGGAAAGGGTTTGGGGGGCCGATAACTTGAATAAGCGACTTGGGAAAAAAATCCCATCCGAAATTCATAACTGTGGCGAGAGTTGGGAGATTTCTGCAGTGGAAGGGAATGTGTCCGTTGTTTCTAATGGTTTCTTAGCAGGGAATGCTTTGGATGAGCTAATTGAAATATATATGGGAGAACTTGTCGGCGATAAGGTGTTCGAAAAGTTTGGCGTTGAGTTCCCTTTGCTAATAAAATTGATAGATGCAAACGACACCCTTTCCATACAGGTTCATCCGAACGATGCGGTTGCATCCGAACGGCATCATGCGTACGGTAAAACAGAGATGTGGTATGTAATTAGCGCACAGTCCGATGCGAAAATATATTGTGGATTTAATCGCGATTTAACAGCAGCAGAGTATAAAAGTGCCTTGGATTCTAAGTCGTTGAAAGATGTGCTTAACGCTGATAAGGTTGAAACCGGAGATGTGTTTTACATTCCGGCAGGACGAGTTCATGCGATAGGGAAAGGAGTTATGCTGGCAGAAATTCAGCAAACTTCCGATGTAACATATCGAATTTACGACTGGGATAGGGTTGGTTTGGACGGAAAACCCAGAGAGTTACATACCGATTTAGCCCTGGATGTTATAGATTTTAAAAAGACCGAAAATCCAAAATACAAGGCTCCAAATTTATTAAACAAAACATCGGAATTGGTTCATTGCCCATATTTTACTGTAAATCGCCTTCGTTTTAATAGTCCTATAAAAAGGGATTATGCCCTGCTTGATTCTTTTGTAATATTTTTATGTGTATCAGGTTCTGTTCATATCGATTATGGGCAGGAACAAAAAGTGGAAGTTGTAAAAGGCGAAACCGTTTTAATTCCGGCAGAACTTTCCGATATTACTTTATATCCACAAGGCGAAACCATTATTTTAGAGACATACGTTGATTAGTTCTTTGTAGGATAAATTTTGCTTTTTATCATAAAAAAGTTAAGGTTTGTAAAAATGCCCGATAATTTTATAATTGAAATTTATCTCTGAAAAGAAAAAAGTTCTTATCTTCAACAATCATTTGGTTGAATGGATAATATAATATATTTCATAAAATCGACTCTTACCAACGAAATCGCTTCGAGTGGTTTTCCCCTTATTTATAAAGGCGAAATGAATCATCAAATAATGCGTTCGTTTGCTTTTATGGCTAATAGGAAAATCTCCGAAATGAACGTGCCAACGGCCATTCGTAAGCGAGTTTTCCATATAATGATAGAATGCTTACAAAATATTACCAAACATTCCGACGATTACGACGAAAAGGAAAAACAGGTTGGAAATGGTCTTTTTATTGTTGGTAAGGAACGCGACTCTTTTTATATTGTTACAGGAAATTTAGTAAGCAATGCCAAAATGGGCGTGCTGGAGGATCGTTTACTAAAGTTGAATAGCGCAACGCCATCACAGTTAAAGCAACTGTTTTTAGACCAAATGATAAAAGGAGAGTTAAACGAAAAGGGTGGCGCAGGTCTTGGGTTAATTGATATTGCTCGCAAATCGGGTCGGAAATTATACTACCATTTTGTTCCTTTTGAAAAAGGACGGCATTTTTTTATTCTTGCGGTTTCTATTCCTTTTGAGTTAAGCGAGGATTTTTTGGATATAGAATAGCAATAGTTTTTCCTTTTAAATGCTAGTTTTAAATTTAAGGGTACGTTTTTTGTAACTTATTTACTAACTTTGTAGTAAATAGTTGTCTTAAAAGTTATACTATGTTGGTAAAAATTAGCCATGTGTTTAAGGTATTAGCATTTATGTTCTCTATTGGGTTTGGGACTATTGCAGTGAATGCTCAATCACGTTCCGAGTTAATGCCAAAGGAGAGAATTAAGGACAATAAAATTTTGGTTATTAAGCAATATGTCCATCGTTTTGTTGGCGATAAGGTTGATCCTAAGGGATATTTATCAGTTGTAACAAAATACGATAAAAAGGGAAATCCTGTTGAGGTTGAAAACTATAAGCAAAATGGGAAACTTTCTTCAAAGTTGACTTATAAATACGATAGCGACGATAGAAAAATAGAGTACCAACAGTTTCAGTATTTGCCAAGCGGTAAATTTGGCTTGTCGTACAAACAGGTTTTTTCATACAATAAGGACGGACAAAAAATTACCGAATTGGGATTTGATGGGAAATCTTCGTACAGAGTTGTTTATACTTACCTTTCCAATGGAAATCAAAAGGAAATTATAAAATACAATTCGGCCAATCAGGTGGAAGAAAAATGGGTATTCGATAATCAAAGGGAAGGTGTAAAAATAAATATATACAAGCCTGTTGATAAACTCAGTAGATCTATCTATAGGGAGTTCGATTCCGATAATAACATTGTTCAGGAGATAAATTTTAATGCCAACGGAAGTGAACTTGGTAAAACCGATACCGAATATGATAAGGGTGGAAAGGTTGAGGTTAAAACAGAGTTCTTTAAAGCAAACATGCAAGCAAAGTATGACTATACTTACGACCCAAAAGGACTACTAGTTGAGGTGTATAAGACTGATAGCGACGGGAAAAAGGTGCTATTTAACTCGTTTAAATACGACTCCAATGGAAATCTTTTAGAGGAAAGATGGTACGAAGATGGCGTAAACGATTATTCCAAAAGAGAATTTAAACTCGATAGTAAAGGAAATGTTAACGAGGTTAGCGCTTTTTATTCCGATTATAATTATAGGGTCGTTTATAAGTATGAATATGAATTTTATTAGTAGAAATAACTATTTTTAAAAGATGCGGGTTTTTCCCGCATTTTTTTCTTTTTTCTATTGTAGAATATGTATTTTTAACTGCAAATGAAGTTTGCGTGAAATGGATTTGTAAATTTTTTTTATTAGTATTTCTATTGCCATTAGGCGTTTTAGGTGAAGAAACTAACGAGTCCGAAATGGGACGATTACCGGTTGTTAATTTTCACCATAGGCAGTATAACGGGCATTCGCAAAGTTGGGGCATCACGCAGGATAAAAATGGACTGATTTACATTGCAAATAATGTTGGTATAATTCAGTACGACGGTCAAGAATGGCGTCATATTTCGATAAATAAAGCCTTAAGCCGTTGCGTTAATGCTGATAAGTATGGAAATGTTTGGGTTGGAGCTCAGGATGAATTAGGGTTTTTAGCCCCGGATTCAACAAATAGTTTGTCTTTTAATTCACTTTTATCGCTTGTTCCGGAACAATATAAACCCTTTGGATTAGTTCGGCAAGTATATCCTACTGCGGAGGGCGTTTACTTTTCAACTTTCGATGTTTTACTTAGGTATAATCCAAACAAAACATTTTCTGCTTGGACTCCTAAAACAAAGTTTCATAGGGCATACTATGTTGATGATATGCTTTTTGTTACACAAAACAATTTGGGAATTTTCTTTTTAAAGGGAGATTCTCTAGTTTCTATACCTCAGAGTGAGCAGTTATTCGATTCTTCCAGCGTTTATGTAATGCTTCCGCTTAATGAGAAGTATATTTTAGTTGGAACGCAATCCGATGGTTTTTATTTATTGGATAAAAGAGCGCTTACGGATAGTAATTTCAAGGGAAATCCATTTATAAGATTTAAGACCTCTAATGATGCTTTTTTTGTAAAAAATAGGATTTACTCTGCTGAGGTAATCGATAATTCAACTTTTGCTGTAGGAACATACTCCGGAGGTGTTGCTTTGGTTGATGTTTCCGGTCATGTAATCAGATACATTAATACGTTAAATGGATTACAGGATAACTCTGTTTGGTTCCTTTTTAAGGATAATCAAAATAACCTTTGGATGGCCTTGAACAATGGGGTTTCTTTTTCTCCCATTTATTCACCACTTACATTTTGGGGTGAGAACGAAGGCGTTGATGGGGTGGTACAGTCGGTTTTACGGCATAACGGAGTTTTATATTACTCTTCGAACATTGGAGTTTTTAATAAGTTGAACAGTTCTTTTGTTCAAGTTAAGGGAGTATCCGACTTGTCATGGGGAATGAAGGAAGTGCACGCTAATGGCCAAAAAGTGCTACTAGTGGCTTCTTCGGGAGGAATTTTTTCAATTGAAAAAGGAAATGCCAAGTTAGTTGAAAATGGGAAGTTGCATTCTTTTAATTTCTGCGAATCCAAATTTTATCCAAATATTATATATGTTGGAATTCAAAATGGAATAGGTATAGTAAGCACCGTTTCAGGAAAGTTGAAGTATGTTGGAAAAATGTTGGATACGCAAGGCGATGTTTATCGAATTGTAGAGGATTCTAATGGAGATATATGGTATTCGTGCAGATATAATGGTGTTGGCTATATTGATATGGTAAACCCTTACCAGCAAGTTTTTGAAAAACCTGTTTTGTTTAAATTGCCTTACGATCCTAAATGCGACGAAATGGGATTGAACATTATCGATGGAAATATACTTGCATCTACGGAAAGAGGATTGTCCAAGTATGTCTCTGAGTTGAATTGTTTTGAACCGGATTCGTCGTTAGGGTTGGAATTTGCAAATGGCTCAATGGGATTGAGAATTTTCAATCAAGACATGTTTGGAAATATTTGGTTTGAAGCATATAAATATGCGGCTAATCGTTGGGTTGAGAGGGCAAAGCATGTTGGAGGGAAAAAGTACAGACGAGTAGCTGCGCAGTACCGTTCAATTCCCGAAACAATATTCTTTGATACCTTTACAGAGCCCGATAGCGTTACTTGGATAGCATCTACCGATGGGCTGTTTCGATATAACGACAGAGTTTTTATGGGGGGTAAGCCAATATTTAAAGTGCTTATAAGAAAAGTTACAACAAAACGGAGAGAGGTTATTTTTAACGGGGAGTATTACCAAGAACATCAATATCTCAAAGTAGTAAAGTCCCAGTTAAATTCTACTTCAACTGTATGTTTACCGTATAGTTCCAATTCGTTAAATTTTGAATTTGCTTCTCCTTACTTTGAAGTTTACCAATCGCTGAAGTATAGTTACATGCTGGAAGGGTACGACGAGGATTGGAGCAACTGGAAGGACATTACATTTAAAGAATACACGAATTTGCCATATGGGCATTATAGGTTTTTAGTTAAAGCAAAAAATCTTTTGGGTGAAGAAAGCCCAGTAACAGAGTTTGACTTTGATATAGATAAGCCAATATTTTTTAAATGGTACGCGGTGGTTTTTTATACGCTATTGTTAACAATTATTTTTTGGGGTGTTGTAAAAATTAACACCCGTTTGTTAAGGGTTTCTAACATTAAGTTGCAGGGGTTAGTTGATGAAAGGACAAAGGAGTTACAGCAGTCCGAACAAATGTTGCTTGAAAAAAATGTTGAGTTGCAACATCAAAAAGAGGAAATTCTTGCACAGAGAGATGAACTTGAAACTCGTAACAGGCATATAAACGATAGCATCCAGTATGCAAAAACTATTCAGCAGGCAATACTACCCGATCTTTCTACTGCGTTTGGCGATTTGTTCGAGTATTTCTTGATATATATGCCGAAAGATTTGGTTTCTGGCGATTTTTACTGGGTATCTCATGCTGGGCCCAAGGGAAAACCTAACGATAAATTGTTTATTGCGGTTGTGGATTGTACGGGACACGGGGTACCAGGGGCATTTATGTCGTTAATAGGGAGTAGGCTTTTGAGCGAAATAGTAAATGAGCGTAGAATTCATAATCCTGCGGCTATATTAACAGAATTAAGTCAATCCGTAAATCAAGCGCTGAGGCAAGATGTTAGTGAAAGTTTTGATGGAATGGATATTGCATTGCTTATGCTTGAGCGTAAATCCGATGATTTGTATGTGTTAACATTTGCTGGAGCAAATAGACCTTTGTACTATTATGTTAAGGGCGACGATAGAATACAAACATTAAAAGGTAACAGAAAGTCGATAGGTAGTGTTTTGCCCGATGTTGATACGGAATTTACTAACTGGAGGGTTACTTTACGGGTGGGCGATATGCTGTTCCTTACTACCGATGGGTTTACGGATCAGAATAGTACTTTCCGTAGAAAATTTACGGCATGTAGGTTACATACACATTTACTGGCGGACGTGGATAAGCCGATGAATAAAATTGCGGATCATTTAACTAAAGAGTTTTTCGATTTTAAAGGCGAAGAGCCCCAGCGTGATGATGTTACCTTGTTAGGAATAAGGTTGAAATAAAAAAGGCGGAATTTCCGCCTTTTTCTATTTTGATAAGTAGCTTACCGAATAGTTATCGATTAAATATTCTCCTTTTCTTTTGTTCCAGAAATACAATTTTATTGTAATTGCATTTGGTTCATTAATTTCAGGAATTGTAACAATATACGATTGGTTATTCCATTCATCGGGGTTTGAATTTGAGGGAAGGTAAATATCGAACTTTTTATAGGTAATAGCTTTCCCTTCTTTGCTGGCTTCGATTACGTATATTAGGTTGTCGTCGGGAGTTTTGCTAAAAAGGGTAAAGTCTATTTTCAACTTTAATGGAAGTTTCGGGTTAAGTGTATCTATTAAAAATTCGTTGGTTAGGCTGAATTCTTTATGCTTTTTTATTCTAAAGTATTTTGACTTGTTTATAGATGAAGTGCTAATCAACCCTTTTTCTGGCTTATAAATTTTTTTGTCGAAATCGTAGGTGAAAATGGGTTTGTAGGCAGTTAAATCGGCATTGAGTATTGCATTGTTGTTTTCGATGTTTACATTATTTGTCGGTACTTTTTTAAATAGTGCAACAAAAAAACGATGTCCGTTAACCGAAGTTGGAACTTCGGGATCAAATTTAGCAAGCAATTCAAATTCCGGATTGTGTAGCAATGTTGTAAATTTTAACCCATCTGCTTCCGATAAATAGCTGTCGTATAAAACAATATCGCCATTATTTAACTTTTTTGCAGGGATTGCTGTACTATAAACTTTGTGCTTGGATTTAGTAGAGTCTAATGGGTTTATATCGAGGAAATAGATTATTGCAGGATCGTAATAAAAAATTTTCTCGTTTTCGTTTGTGTTCACTTTTATCCAATCTGCTGCACTTTTAATAGTTTTTTCGGGAAATCCAAGGGGAATAGGATAGTTTTGAACAGCAAATGGAATGTGAAAAACAGAAAGGAATGCTATAATCAAGGCAGCAACTTTTATCCATTCCCTTTTGAATATAATAAGGAACATTTTGGCAAACAGGTAAAGACCTCGGGTAGCCATTACGGCCATAAGCGGAACAATTGCTGCCATGTAACGTTTCAATCCTAAAGAACCACCTATCCCAAGCCACCACGATAAAGAATGAAATAGGAAGTAAACAATAAATGGCATTACAATAAGCAAAAATTCACGGGAATATTCTTTTTTCTCCCTAAAGTATAAGGATAATCCTGCAACCAAACCTGTAATAAAAAATATTTCGTTAGGAATTCCAAAGAAACCGGGACTTCTAAGAATAAAATCGAAAAAGCCGCCTTCATTGGCAGAATTTGGAAAGGTGTGAAGTGGAATACTATTGAAAATCCAAAAGAAGCCTTTTCCTGCAATAAACCCAATAATGCTATAAAGGAATGTTCCTGTTAACAGGTAAAGCATTTTTGCATATTGCTTGCGGTTTGCTACGTAAATCGCATAAATTGGTATTAAAATAAAACCCTCTGGCTTAATAAATGGTAATAAGGATACAATAATTGAACCCCATGAGAACTTGTCTTTTATAAGCAGGTATGTAGCAAGAATGGTTGCAAATGCAAATAAAATTTCGCTTAAACCTGAAAAAAGCGTTAGCATAAAGATTGGGGTAAAACTACAAATAACCAAAGCCAGTAAAGGACTTTTCATTTTTAATTCCTTTGCTACCAAAAAAGCAATGTATCCACTGGCAATGCCAATAAGAATGTTAAAGAATTGCAAAGCTTTAAACCCTAGTAAAGCCATTGGTGCGCTAATGAGCGTATAAGTGGGGTTGGTTCCTAAGTTTAGTAGAAATTTTGGATTGGAAAAGGCCCATCGTGAAAAAATATAATGCGTAATACTGGCTGGTCCACCCGAAAAGCCTTCGCTAAAGATTAAAATAGTAATATCAATTCCCAGTATGCCGAATAAGAGTAGCAATAAAAGCCTTTTTTCGGTAAAAAATACTTCTAAGTTTTTTACTCGTTTGTTCAAGTCCATGATTAGTTATTTGGTTTAATCCTTTATAAAACAGAACTTGTGAAAATAATTAATCGATTTACATATAATAAGTTGATACAAAATATGTAGTTTAAAATTACCTGTAAAAATAATATAATCTGGTTTTATTATGCTATTGAACATGTTTTTTCGAATTCCTAGAACAAGTGCATGTCTCATTTTTTACAAAAAATGTTGTATTTAAGAATGCACCAAAGTGCTCTGAAACCATCCTTCCAATTAATTTTTTTGCCTTCGGCGTAGGTTCTTCCGTAGTACGATATTCCTACTTCAAATATTCTGATATTGGGAATCCTGGATATTTTAGCGGTTATTTCAGGTTCAAAGCCAAAACGATTTTCTTTAAGGTTTATATTTTTTATGATTTCCGACTTGAAAAGTTTATAGCAAGTTTCCATGTCGGTAAGGTTTAGGTTGGTAAACATATTGGAGAGAAACGTGAGCAATTTATTTCCTATAGAATGCCAAAAAAATAGAATTCGATGAGGGTTGCCTCCCATAAACCGGGAACCGTAAACAACATCGGCATTTCCTTCAATTATGGGTTTCAGCAAATCCACATACTCTCTTGGATCGTATTCCAAATCGGCATCCTGAATAATAATGAAGTCTCCACTTGCCGCTTTTATTCCGGTGTGCAGAGCAGCCCCTTTGCCTTGGTTAACATTATGGTTAAGAAGTCGTATGTCGGAGTTGCCGTGCGATGCAATAAAGTTTTCAATAACCTCACGGGTATTGTCCTTAGAACAATCGTTAACTATAATTAGTTCCTTGCTAACGTTTTTAATTTCAACAGAAATAACTTGGTTTAGAATGTTTGTAATGGTATAACCCTCGTTATATGCCGGTATTATAACCGATAATTTGTAGTTCATTGCTTGCTGTTATGTACCTTAAATAAGTAACGATGTTTTGGAAAATATTGTGTGCTAGCAGCAGGGAAAGTAGAGCCTATGCTAGTCAGAGCAAATGTAAGCAAACTTTTCCAATAGGTTAGGTATAATAGGGTATAATTGTATTAACCTAAGAACGTGCAATAGTTTCGAAAATTTATAAGATGAAAAAAATCGTTGGTAATCGGGTAAGCTTTAGCTATTTTTAAAGGCAAATACCGATTGTCAATTTAACTTAAATACCATGAAAACGTTACAGTATTTAAAAATTGTTGCACTAATGATCCTCATAACAGGTAGCAGTGCGTGTAAGCACGAGAAGGTTACGAATGCTAAAGAGCCTTTAAAAATTGATGTTTCCTTAACCGATGCAGAAAAATCGGCAGGAATTCTTACTCCGGAAATTCTCTGGAAGTTTGGCAGAATTGGCGATTTTGCATTATCGCCCGACGGAAAGTTTGTTGCTTTTACGGTAGCATATTACAACTTGCAGGAAGATAGAGGTATTACAAACCTGTATGTTATGGAAACAAAAGGTGGCGAGCCTAAGAAGTTAACCGACGAAACAAGTTCGGAGTCGGCTCCGCAATGGTCGAATAACGGAGAGTACATTCGTTTTTTGTCCGATAAAAGCGGTTCGTCGCAAATTTGGCAGATTAAGCCCAATGGTGATGAGTTGGTTCAATTGTCTAGCATCGATGGCGATGTTAACGGCTTCAACTTTTCGCCCGATGGTACTAAGTTGGTTTACTCTAAAGATGTAAAGGAAGTCGATCAGGCTTCCGATATTTATCCCGATATGCCAAAGGCAAACGTGCGTATTATTACCGATTTAATGTATCGCCATTGGAACTACTGGGAAGATGGGAAGTTCGGGCATTTGTTTATTGCAGACTTTAACAACGGGAACATAGGCAATGCCATAGATATAAATGAAGGTGAAAAGTGGGATACCCCAATGGCAACATCTTTTGATATGTCCGAAATTCAATGGAGCCCCGATGGTAGTAAAATTGTTTACGCATCCAAAAAGTTATACGGTAAAGAGTATGCTTTAAGTACAAATGCTGATATTTACCTGTACGATTTGAACGAAAAAACAACAGTTGACCTAACAACGGACAACAAGGGTTACGACCGTTATCCGAAATTTTCTCCTAAAGGCGATTTAATTAGTTGGGTAAGTCAGGAAACTCCGTTGTACGAATCCGACCAAAAGCGACTTTTTGTGTTAGACCTCAATACAAACAAAAAAACGTATCTTACAAAAGGGTTCGATCAGGATGTGGATTTTTACAGTTGGGGCGAAGACAATAACACAATCTTCTTTGTTAGTGGAGTAAAGGCTACTGTTCAACTTTACAAAATTAATGTTGAAACTACTGCCATAAACAAGTTAACCGAGGGTGTTCACGATTACATTGCTTGCCAAAAAGCGGGAGACGTTTTACTTGCCGAGCAAATGAGCATGAGCATGGCTCCGGAACTTTTTACTATTGATGAAAATACAGGGGAGGCGACACAACTTACCTTTATTAATAAGGATATTTATAACAACATCAAGATGGGTGAGGTTCGTGAGCGTTGGGTAAAAACCACCGATGGTAAGGAAATGCAAGTGTGGGTAATATTACCGCCTAACTTCGACGAAAGTAAAAAATATCCTGCCTTGCTGTACTGCGAGGGTGGTCCGCAAAGCACGGTAAGCCAGTTTTGGAGTTATCGCTGGAACTTTCAAATTATGGCTGCAAACGGCTATGTTATTGTTGCTCCGAACAGACGGGGTTTGCCTTCGTTTGGACAGGAATGGAACCGTCAAATTTCCGGCGATTACAGCGGACAAAACATAAAGGACTATTTAAGCGCTATCGATAATGTTAAAAAGGAGCCTTGGGTTGATGAAAACAGGTTAGGATGTATAGGTGCAAGTTATGGCGGTTATTCGGTATTTTACTTAGCCGGACATCACCAACATCGCTTTAAAGCATTTATTGCCCATTGTGGAATGTATAATCTGGAATCGTTTTATCCGCAAACCGAAGAAACCTTCTTCCCAACATTCGATTTGGGCGGTGCTCCTTGGGATACCGATAATAAAGTGGCTCAGCGTAGCTATGCCAATTCGCCGCATAAATTTGTTAAGAACTGGGATACGCCTATTATGATTGTTGTGGGAGAGCATGACTATAGAATTCCATATACGCAAAGCCTTGAGGCTTTTGGTGCTGCGCAGTTGCGTGGGATACCAAGTAAACTTTTATTCTTTCCTAACGAAACACACTTTGTTTCGAAACCTCAGGATGCAGTTGTTTGGCAACGTGAGTTTTTTGGATGGCTCGATAAGTGGTTAAAATAAAAAATTCTTTACGCGCCCTGTTCAATTTGAGCAGGGCGTTTTTGTATCTAAAAAAGTTTATTATCGTAAAATGCAATTTGATTTGAATTGATTTATGCTGTTTATTTGTATGATATTTTGAAATAATAGCTAAATGAATACAAAAGAAATTGAGGAAGAGGTTAAACGTGCATACCTCAATTACTTCGAAAGTTACTCGAAACGTAAGTGGGACGATACTGTAAAATGTTTTTCGAAGTCGATTTCAATGGTAGGTACTGGTGTTGATGAGGTTGCCTACGATTCTAAGATTGTTAGAAGGCTTTTCCAGAGGGAATTTACTCAGGCTCCGAATCCAATTGATTATAACTTTAAAGAGTTAATAGTTTTTCCGCTTAGCGAATCCTTAGCATACCTTGTTGCTTTGGTTGATATGCGCTGTGCTTTATCGGATGGCGATTTTGAGTATTTAAATAACCGAACTACGGCGATAATGGTAAAAGAAGATGGAGAATGGAAGTTATTGCATGGGCATTGGTCGCAACCGGTAAATATTCAGCGTAAAGGAGAAAGCGTTCCGCTACGCGCTGTTATAGAAAAGAATAAATTTTTGGAGTCCGAAATCTCAAATAAAGAGTTTGAACTGGAAGAACAAAACGAAAGGTTGCAGCGCTTAAATAAGTCTATGGCAAAGCTTTTTTCCATAGTATCTCACGATTTAAAAAGTCCTTTCAATGCTTTTTTGGGACTAACCGACCTTATGTTGTTGAATTTTGAGGAGGAGTTGGAGAACAAAAGTTATTTTAAAACTCGCTTACAACTTTTAAATGAACTGTCTCATAATCTTTACGATTTAACCGAGAATTTGTTAAACTGGGCACAGAGTAATATACAAGAGTTAAAGGTTAACAAGCGATTAATTCCAATAGATTTTCTCATTCAGAAGCAAGTTAATGCCTTAAGGGCTATGTGGATGAAAAAGGAAGTGGAATTTTCCGAAGATATAGAACATGAGTATATGATAAGTACGGATCCCGATTTGTTAGGAATCGTGGTGCGGAACCTGCTTACAAATGCCATTAAATTCTCTTATCCAAAAGGGAAAATTATAATTACGGGGAAACATGTTGGAAATTCTTTCAATATAACTTTTGCCGATCAGGGTGTGGGGATGGATGTAAATCAGGTTTCCAATCTTTTTAAAGGGTTAGAATCGAGTAGGGGAACTCAAAATGAGAAAGGAACGGGAGTTGGCCTTGCCACAGTTAAAACGTATTTATCTTTGTTAGGCGGCGAAATCTTTGTGACCTCGGAGTCGGGTAAGGGTTCCGAATTTACCATTAGCATTCCTAAGGAGTAAGTAAGAATGGCAATAGTCGAACTGGTAATAATTTTTATTGCGTTTCCGCTATTGTTCTATTTTGGAGTAGTTCCCGTGCCAAAGTTTATTCCATTGGTTGTTGCGTTTTTTTATGCGTTAATTTTTCTTCTTCGAAATAAAGGATTTACTAACCAAAGTTGGAAAATTAAGAATAGAAACTTGCTTAAGGGAATTTTATTAAGAACCCTGTTTTTTATTGGCGTTACATGGTTGTTGACCTTTCTGCTGTTGCCCGATAGAATGTTCTTTTTGCCGAAGAAAAATTTAAAGCTATGGGTGGCCATTATGCTTTTTTACCCGATATGGTCGGCTTTTACACAAGAGGTAATTTTTCGCCCATTCTTTTTCCAACGATACGCGAAAATATTTAAAAGGGGAAAAATATTGATAGTTATAAATGGGTTGCTTTTCGGATTTATGCACATTATATTTCACAACTGGATTGCAGTGGCGGGGGCTACGGTAATGGGACTCGTATGGGCATATACTTATTCTAAACACAATTCTTTGTTGGCGGTTTCCATTGAACATGCACTGGTTGGCAACTGGATATACACTGTTGGATTTGGTTATTTTTTCTATGTTCCCGATTTTTATTGATGAAGTTAAAACAAAAAAGGCTTTTGTTTGATACGAACTTATCCTATGTACTTTCCTTTTGTTCTGCAAATATGCTTATTATTAGATGTATATTCTACATGATTTATTTCGTAATAATTAATTTTGCATATTGACTTTGCGAATGGTAAAGTTGTATTTTAATGATGTTTATTTGCTAAAAACAAGGGAATAATGAAAATTTCAAATTCAATTTTTATTGGTTTAGTGTCGCTTGCTTTAGTAGTAGGTGCTATAGGTTGTAAGAAGGATAAATCCATTCCAAGTTTAACAACGGTAGAGGTTACAAATATTGAGGCAACTTCTGCTACAAGCGGAGGAACACTAACGGACGATGGAGGGGCTACTGTTTTGTCGAAAGGAGTATGCTGGAGTGCACAGGAAAATCCAACGGTAGAAGACACAAAAACCGATGAAGGAAGCGGAAGTTCCAGTTTTACCAGTCAAATTGCAGGTTTAAGTGCCGGACAAACTTACCATGTAAGGGCGTATGCTACCAATTCCGAAGGAATTGCTTATGGTAACGAATTGGTGTTTTCCACAAGTGCTACATTACCGGCAATAACAACAACCGAGGTTTCTTCGGTTACTAAAACTTCGGCGGTGAGCGGGGGAAATGTTACTGGCGATGGTGGTTCGGAAGTTACCGCTCGCGGAATATGCTGGAATACTGCTACTAATCCAACGGTTGATAACTTTAAAACAACCGAAGGCAGCGGCGTTGGGTCGTTTAGCAGTACAATGGCAGAGTTAACTGCCGGTACAACGTACTATGTACGTTCCTATGCCACAAATTCTGTAGGAACTGTTTATGGTAACGAGGTTTCTTTTACTACCGAATCCGACTTGCCCGATGTTACCGATAACGACAATATGATGTTGGGAAATCCTAGCGAGGCTGTTGCCAGCGAGGTTTATGCCAACAACTATTTAATGGTGAAATCGCAGTATTGCCTATCGTACAACAACTCGAAGGAAACGATGAACTGGACAAGTTGGCATTTGTACTCGGGAGATCTTGGTAGTGCTCCGCGTCAGAATGATTTTAGATCTGACGGAACCTTGCCATCTTCATGGTACCACGTTACATCGTCCGACTATCAGTATTCCACTTACGGATTCGACCGTGGACATATGTGTCCAAGTGCCGATAGAACGGCAACTGTAGCGGATAACTCCGCAACTTTCCTAATGACTAATATGATTCCTCAGGCTCCTAATAATAACCAGCAAACATGGGGCAACTTGGAAGACTATGAGCGCTCGTTAGTTGATAGCGGAAACGAACTTTATATTATTAGCGGCCCGTACGGACAAGGTGGAACAAGTTCGGTAGGAACCTTCGATGTGTTGGCTTCGGGTGTTGTTGTGCCAAGCCAAACATGGAAAATTATTGTGGTAATTTCTAATGGCGATAACGATTTAAGCAGAATTACTACGTCAACTCGTGTAATTGCCGTAATAATGCCGAATACCCAAACTTGTAACCAGCACCCTTGGTCGTATTATAGGGTTAGCGTAGATTCTCTTGAATCTCTTACGGGGTACGATTTTTTATCGAATGTTCCTGCTGATATTCAAAATGTAATAGAGGCCAGTGTCGATAATGTTTCGGTAAAATAGTAGAAGCAATAAAGTAACAGTGTAAAGGATGTCTCGATGTTGGGACATCCTTTTTTGTTTACAAATTGGTATTGTCCTTTAATTGTTCCAATTCGTTTTTTAAGTCCGATATGAGGTGTTGAATTTTGTTTTTTGCCACATCGTTAGCGTTGGGTAGTTGTGTGGATATATAGCCAACGGCTTTCCATATTTCAATAATTTCGGACAGGTTTACTGTATAGGCCTTGTATTCCGGATTGTCGGACTTTAGCAGCAGTTGCTGATTGCTGTCTGCCTCCTTTTCAATACGTTTGTAAACAATGCCGTCGGTTTTTGTTATCACAATATATGGCTTGCCATATTCAATATCGCTCATGTCAGCAACGTACTCGCAAATTATGTAGGAACCCGAAGGTATTGGTTCCATGCTGTTGCCGCTGATTTGAAACACCCTGTATGTTCGGTTATTCTTAAACTCAGGCAGAGGTAAATCGAAAATAGGTAGGTTTTCAATAAATTCCGGATCGCTGTAGCCAACCGTGTAGCCTGCTGCCGCTTTTTGCGGAACCAGGGCAAAACGCTCTTCGTTCGAACTGTTTACCACGGTGGTCAAAACCTTGAAGTTGTTAGCGTTGCTGTTGGAACTATTCAAGTTGATACCTGTTTCATCTTCCCACAACCTTGCATTTATTAGCGTATCCAGGTTAAGTCCAAAGTAGTTGGCAAGGAACTGTAGCAACTCGAGTTTTGGCAGAGCTCTGTCTTCTTCGTACGATCCTATTTTATATCGGCTTATACCCAGTTTCTTTGCCAAATCGTCCTGTGTTAACCCGTGAGTTTTTCGCAAAAATTTAATATTCTTACCTACATTATCCATGATGAAATTTTTTACAAAGTAATAAATAAATTACTAAAATAATTAGTATTTTTGCTAAAAATATTAGCAATATGCCAATTCCAATTGCCGAAAAGTTAAAAATACTTGCCGGTGCAGCAAAGTATGACGTTTCGTGCGCTTCGAGCGGAAGTAAGCGTACCAACAGCGCGCAGGGCTTTGGTAATGCTACGTACGGTGGAATTTGTCATAGTTTTACCGAGGATGGCAGGTGCATTTCGCTGCTAAAGGTGATGTTGACTAATTACTGCATTAACGATTGTGCTTATTGTATAAGTAGAAGCAGCAACGATATTCCTCGGGCAACTTTTACCGTAAAGGAGCTGGTGACGCTAACATCCGAATTTTATCGGCGGAATTACATCGAAGGCTTGTTTCTGAGTTCCGGAATACTTAAAAATGCCGATTACACCATGGAACGAATGGTGGCTGTTGCCAAGGAGCTAAGGTTAAATGAGCATTACAACGGTTATATACATTTAAAAGCCATACCGGGTGCAAGTCGCAAGTTGATTCACGAGGCCGGCCTTTATGCCGACAGGCTTAGCGTGAACATGGAAATTGCTTCCGAGCCTAACCTTAAAATGCTGGCGCCGCAAAAGGATTATAACAGCATACTTACTCCCATGCATGTAATTAAGGATGAGATTGTCCAAAATGCGGAGGAGCGAAGAAAGTTTCGCAGAGCCCCTCGTTTTTCGCCTGCGGGTCAAAGTACACAGCTTATTATAGGTGCAACAAACGATACCGATTACCGGATATTAAATGTGGCTACAAATCTTTATAAAGGGCAGAATTTAAAAAGGGTTTACTATTCGGGATACCTTCCCGTTAACTCTTACGACAATCGGCTTCCGGCAATTGTGTCGCCTCCGCTTAAAAGGGAAAACCGGCTTTACCAGGCCGATTGGCTGTTACGGTTTTACTATTTTTCCGTTGACGAAATCGTAAACCCTACACACCAACTTTTGGATTTGGATGTGGATCCCAAGTTGGCCTATGCGCTTCGAAATCCGCACCTGTTTCCCATCGATGTTAATACGGCAAGTTATGAGTTGCTACTCAGGGTACCGGGCATTGGCGTTAAATCGGCACAAATAATTGTGCGCGCTCGGAGGTATCGAAAGCTTAACGTTACAAATCTTAAGAAGATAGGGGTGGTGCTTAAAAGAGCCCGGTACTTTATTGTTTGTAACGAGTTGCCGAATGTTACCATTCAGGACCTTAAGCCGGAAAGCGTAAAAAGGCAAATAATGCTAAGCGAGACTACTCCCAGGCGGACGAAAAAAGAGCTATATACACAGCTGGAATTGTTTCCGCATTAGCATGGGCCGAGTTTAAACTGCCACCTCTAATTTGTACAGTATTAATAAGTTTTGCGATGAATATTTTTTTATACGACGGAACATTCGAGGGATTTTTGTCGGCGGTATTCTATGCCTACGCAAGGAAAGTTTTCCCGGACAAAATTTGTGGAAACAACCTTTTTCAGAAGGATATGTTTGCCGAAGAGTTTACCGTTTACACCAACACGGAGTACGCTCAAAGAGTTTGGAACGGTATCGAAAAAAAAGCCTCGAAGTTTATTTGCCAAAAAGTATTCAGGGTGTTTCTGTCCGAAATGTCCGATGTGGAGATGCTACTTTTCGATTACATAAAGTTAACGCTTGGTTCTCGCTTCTCAATCGATGAGGATTACAGTAACAGCACGGTTTTGGAGTTTAATAACATTTACAAGAAGGTGACAAGGGAAGCCCAAAAGGTTGTTATGTTTGTTCGTTTTCAGAAGACGGCCGACGGTATTTACTTTGCCCCTTTTGACCCGGCCTACAATGTGCTTTCCTTAACCATTAACCATTTTAAGGAACGTTTTGCCGATCAGCAGTGGGTTATTTACGACACCCGCCGAAATTACGGCTTTTACTACAATTTACACGATGTGGAGGAAGTTAGGATTAGCGATAGCAATATTAACTTTTTCACCGGAAAAGTTAATAAGGATGCTATGGACGACAGCGAGCTTAACTTTCAGGAAATATGGAACTGCTATTACCAATCGACCACCATTAAAGAGCGAAAAAATTTAAAGCTTCATAAACAGTTTTTACCCAAAAGATTTTGGAAGTACCTACCGGAAAAGAATTTTTTAGAGGATAGGTAGAACTTGTAACTGTTTAATAGGGTTTGTTTAGTTGCAAGGATAAATAGGTCACCTAAAAAATCTATTGATAAATAACGTTTTAGAAGTTGGTTACCCGAGTTGTCTTAATTTGTTTTTTTACGGTTTGGGTTATGCCTATGAACTATTTTGTTGGCAGTGGGTGTTTTAGTTCGCTATAATGACTTCTACATTATACCTATGTTCTCCTTTAATTCTTTCTCCATTTAAATCTTTAAAATTCGAAATGTCCCGAGTTTTTTTATACGGATCATAAACAAAACAATATAACTTATTTAACCATTGACATTCGTGGTATGATTCGAAATCTATTTTCAATTCTTCTATAAAGTGCGTTTCATTTGTATCTTTTGATTTTATCATCTTTACTTCAATCAAAATTCGTTCTTCTCTTATTATTAAATCAATTTTTGTTGATTTTGCACCAACTTTTGGAATTGGGTCTTCATCTCTAAGATTAGGAAATATTGATTTTAGTATTACATATAAAATATCTTGCACATCATATTCATCTTCAATTATATATTCAGGATGGTCTTTCCTTCTATCTTTTATAATCTTTTGAATAGCATTGCTAAAATTATTTAATACATATTGAACAATTTCTTCCGCTGATTTATTGATGAATTTAATTTTTAATAGATAAATTTCAATATCTTCTAAAAGTATTTGCAATTGAACATCTATGTCACATCCTATAGTAACGCTTTGCAATGAGGAATTAAACTCAATTTCATTCACAGAATCTATGTCAAAGACCTTTTTTATAAGTATAGATAAAGGCTCATTTGGTAATTCTGTAACCTCTTTTATTAATTGTGTTTTAAGAGATGGTTCTATTTTGGTAAGGAAATATTTTTGTTTTAAGTCGCTTTGATTGAACTTATTTTTTAATTGCGTGATTAATTCATTTTTTGCAGACAAATACAAACCTGCAAATTTGTAAATATTTGAAGTAGCACTTATCCCCTTAATAGGTGTCTTTGAAACAATAGAAGTAACTTTTGAAATATCTACATATTCTTTTTTATAACCAATAAGCGCAACTTCTTCATCAGGCGATAATTCAAAAATATAATTTGTCAATGATTCACAAGATTGTATGTACAAATAGGCGGCTAACTCAATATTTTTGTATTGGAATAACTTTTCTTTATTGTTTTTTAATATTTCTCTTAAATAAACCATAACTTTTCGCTTACTGCTTTTAATCTTTCATAATCCCAACCATCAACTTTTTTTAGTTCTTCTGTCATTTTTGCCATAAGAGATGGATACATAATTGTAACTGTTCTTTTGGAGGGCATATAACTTCTATGAGATAAATGAGAGAACCAATAGATTTGTTTTGCAATGTAGAATAAACTTGTAAAAGTTGAACGTTTATCCAAATCAATTTTTAATGGTAAGTCACTTTTGCTCACAAAATGAAGTAAAGCTGTATATTTACTTAGTTGAATGTAAGTACCTTGATTGATTTCGCTTTTCCCGTCGTTATAGTATAAACGGAAGTTGTGACCATAAGCTAAATGAACTAAAGCAAATTCAAAATTATAGTCGGACAATCTTTCCTTCAATCCATTAATAGCTTTTATTTCATACTCAGCACTAGCAGATTTAAATAGATGAAAAATCAAACGGAATGTACCCGATTGATTCATTTCTTCAACTAATGGTTTTAATGTTTTAAACAAATGATTTTCTAAGTTTTCTGCATAGTTTTCAAATGAAGAAAGAGGAGAACAATCGCCTGTCATATATCTGCCGTCATTGTGAAATACTTGGGCTATCCCTAAAACGAATTGACCATTTTCTGACAATGTAGAACCGATTCCTATTACTAATTCATCTTTCAGTTTATCTTCTTTTTCAATTGTCCAGGCAGTTCCTCCTAATTTTGCATAAGAATTTAATGCGATGTTTGTCATTGTAAAAGCATTCAAATTTTGACGTATAGTTTCAATTTGAATATCCTGAGTTGGTATGCCATTACCTATAAATTTTGCTTTGCAAACGAAATAAGGAGAATTCCTAGGACTTAATTTTTCTTGCAATTCATTAACGATAATATAGATTAAATCACATTCAAGTAGTTTTTCATCATAAATTACGTCTTTATAACTTTCTAAGTCCTTCGTAATTGTGGTTTTAAAATAGAAACTTAATGAGTTAAAATGGAAAACTTCTTTTAGTTTGGCTTCTATTTTTTTTATAAAACCTTCTGTTTCTCCTTGATATTCAGATGGGCAAATTATGCCAATATTTATTTGTTTATTCTGGTAAAGTTCCAATGAGTAGGGTTGATACGTTTTGACCATTTGGTCATAATATTTTAATCCTTGAGTGTTTTTGCGGTTGCTATAAAAATATCGTTGTGGCTTACCAATAATTTCTGATTTAATGAGTTCGTTTTCAAATGGCAAATATTTTTTAGAAATTGAGTTTAGACTTAATTCGAAAGGAAACCTAATTTCCGCTTTATTTTTATCAAGCCATTTGTAAAAAACATCAATTACTGAAAATGCTTTTGAATTCTTATTCTCTTCATTAACAATTTGATCATATTTTGTTGTTGCTCCTTTTGTTTCTAAAAAACGTTTTAGAGATTGTCTATTTGCAAAAATTCTTTCTTCATCTCCTTTCAATCCTTTTATGTCAATTCCGTATTTTTCAAATTCTGCTTTGCTCCAAGAGAATGAATTTTTAAGAGATGTTGATAATGAAAATCCTAACAACAATTTATTTTCTTTAGAGAAAAAACAAGGAGCAAAATGAACTATTCTATTTACTACTAATCCTTCAATGTCTTTATTTAAGATATCTTTTGAAGACAATATTTCCCAAGAATTTGAATGCTTATTTTTAAAAACTCTATATCCTTTATTTTCTGCAAAATCAATTATAGCCCTTTCAAGTATTTTCGAAAGTATTTTTGCTTTTTCTGCAAAATCAATTTCTATTCTTTTACAATTAGGTGGAAGTTCTTTACTTTCGTTCTTTTCCCATATCAAAATTTTATCATTATCTCGGTAAAATGAAAGGTTAGGAAATTTATCTTTCAGAGCACTAAATGTTTCCTTTGAAGCATAAGAACTATAATCAACGGAAATAATTGATGTAATTTTTGTAGGAATATCTACTTGATAGAAATTTAAAAATAATCCACTCATTTATTAAGAATAATTATTGTACATAGAGTTCGCTAAACTTGTTGCTAACGGAATAATGTATATCCCATAATATATAAACATCCAATTTAACATATATTAAATCAAATTTATAAAATATCTTAAAGACAAAAAGTATTTATTTACTAATTGAATACTTTTTGTTTTAAATGTGAACCGTTTTGCTTTGGATTTGTAAACAAGGTGGCTTTATGCTAAGATTTTAACCCGACTTACTTATGGTTTAATAATAGTTTATCGGATTATGAAATTCTTATAGTAACCAAAAGTCGGATGGCATGTCCGGCTCAACGATTTTTCTGTTACATATCCGATTTTGGCAGGCGGTGTAGAAAATACTATTATTAAAATGAATATCCAAAAGATAATCCAACCCAAGGAAAATCGCCAAACGATTCCGGCAAGGTTGAAGCAAAATACATTCCTCCTATCCTGAATAATAGACCTTTACTTCCTTGATAACGATAGCCTACCTGAGGAACTAACAGCTGTTCGGGGAATGAATACCCCAGACCAATTTCTATAAAGTTTTTTGATTTCCCGTAGAGATAATTTATTTCAGGTACGAAATCACCCAAAAATCCGACTGTACAACCTAGGATAATCCCACTTCTGTCAGTTAAGGGTAACAGCCTGTCATAGTTAACAGAAACCAAAATGCCCTTGCCTCCAATTTCAACATATACAGCGTTTTTCCTGATTTCGTACACCGATTTTATTATTTTGGGGCCAAGAATATATGACGTTCCTTGTTTAAAGAGAAACGCATTTTTGTGAATAGCATTATATTTATAGTCAAGTAATTCGTTTTTATCTATGTATGAATTAATCCAATGCCCATTTTGCTTCATCTCAAAGTAAACATGAGAGTCTGTAATACTATCGATATGACATGCGATTGAGTCGTTGTTGGATCGTACAATTAAATCAAGGTTTTGTGATTTTCCCGGAGCAAGGATTGATAAAAAAAATATTAATGCAATAAATTTTTTCATCTCCCACAATTTAATCAAACAACACTTAATTAGACAAAGATATTGTATAATTAACCGTATGTCAAGCCTGTATCACTCTGGGTTGCGTTTTAAATTACTTATTGTCAGTTTGTTGTGAATTATCTTAAAAATGGTTACACAACACGTAGCAAATTATGTGTAAAAATGACGGTATCGTAAGAAGGTATGGTGAAGGTTTTCAACTCAGATTTTTTTTCAAAAAGAAGAATTAATTGCAACAATTATTCAGGAAATTCTATATTTAAATGAATTCTAAAACTGTAATTGTAAATGAGTATGAGTCGTTTATCAAATTTTCTGATTAAATTGGTTTGTGTCGCTTCTGTTTTTTCTATTACAGCAGTATATGGCCAAACTCCAGCTGAGATGCCAACGAGCCGAATGTTTCTTATCCAATCGGCAATGAATTATGGAGAAAATAGCGGGGGGTACTGGGATATACCCAACTCTCCAAGTCAAATAGCCAGAGGTTCCAACATCCAAGTTTGGGATTTGGATGGAGGTATGGATCGAAAATTTACATTACACCCATCGTCTTCCGCTGGTTTTTATGAAATACAGGTGGGAACAACCTCGAATGCAAGAGTCGATATCGATTACTGCAAAGCAGACAATGGAACAAACGTAAGAGCATGGGATGCAAACGGCAGCACTTGTCAACGTTTCCTTTTTCAGCATTTAGGAAATGGACGGTTTAAAATTTTCGACTACAACGGAAAGGTTCTTTGCCTGGCAAATCGGAGTAGTAATAATGGCTCTAATGTTCATATTTGGGATAACCATGACGGCCCTTGGATGGAGTGGTACCTGATTGATGCACAATCGGGACAACCTTATATTCCGCAGGAAAATTACGCATCAATGCCAAATACTAACGACTTGAACTCACCTATACTATACAGGTTCGAGGAGGCTGAAGATATGGTGTATGGGAAGGTTGGACTGTTCGACGATGGTAGCGTAAAATATACTTTTGCCATTATCCGTAAGCCAAACAAGTCGAAGGTAGTTTACAAAGCAGAATTTTATGATCCTTACGGTCCAAGGCCTCTTACAGGAAGTGGCGTAATGAAAGTCAATAATAACCCTTACGATTACGACCAATATGACTACTGGGTAATTTTCAACGGGCAGAAAATGGGACCCTATGACCGTATTTACGATATGCATCAGAATAAGCCCAATATTGACAAGTGGGTTTCGAAAGATGGAAAATATATCAGTTTTTCGGCGGTTAAGGGGCAAAAATATGCTGCCATAATCGGGAATAAAGAAGTTACCTCTTTTTGGAATTTTTCCCAAGCACCTTCTTACGATCCTGACTTTGGTAAAAACACCTATGCCATGAAATGGTCGAACAATGATACTCGACTTGTTGAGAACGGTGTATTTAAGTTAAAGGGATGGAAGGTGATAGAAAACGTATCCTATTCCGATGACGGACAGAATCTGCTATATGTTGGTGCCGAAACCAATGGAGATGAACGTTTTGTTTACCTGAACCATCAAAAAATAGCCGGTCCTTACTATTTGGTATCAAACGCTGGTTTTATTCCCGGCACCGATAAGCCTTACATCGATGGCTTCAACCATAGGGTTGTTAATGGGAAATCGGTCTATAGTCATGGATTTGTTCAGATAGGCGATCGAAAAATACCCATTCCCGATAACTACAGCGTTAATCCATTCTACTTTGCGGGTCAATGGGTTAGCTTTGTTGTTGATAAATCCAACGACGAATACAAGGGCGATGATTTTTATAAGAGAAAAACAAGTTGGATTTATGAGTATAACTATGTAACCGACGAACTCCTTAAACATGAGGGGTATGCAAGTGTGTTGACTACCGACATTCTTAATGGAACGTTTTACTATAGCGCTTTCAATGCAAATGGCGATAAGTTATTGGTTAAGCAGGGCGGCAAAATTATTAGCCAAATGAACCGCAAGGATTATGGCGAGAATGCTCCGTTCTTTAGAGTTGGCCCAAATGATGATGTGTTTACCTTCAATAACATGAAATTTATGGGGCCATATACAATTACTCTTAATGGAGAACCATTCACTCCAGCGGGCAATCAAATTATGGAGATTGGACTTTCAAGCCGATTTAATCCGACAACAGGTAAAGTTCAAATGCATATCCGGAAGGATCGTTCGCTCGATGGAACAAAGAATAGATTCATAAATGGTAATGTCAGTTTCGACTTTGAGGGTTGGGTTGCCGATTTAAGCGTTACTTATGCCGTACAAAGCAACGATATATTCTTTGCAACCAAAAACTTTGATGCTAAAAAGAATATTTATTTCGAAATCTTTAAAAACGGGAAGTTGGCTGTTGAAGGACAGTGGTATAACATAACCCTACTGGAAATTGCTCCAGACGGAAGTCGGTTTGCCACGCTTGTTTCCGATTCGCAATCTTCGAGAACGATTCAATCATATTATACTCTTAATCAAAACATGAACTACAAGCGGACATTGATACTTGATGGCAAAAATATGGGTGATAGCTATGGAATTCCAGCATGGTCCAATGCAAAGCAAAAGTTCTTAACCCTTCAAGCTACCAATGGAATTATAAAAATGGTTGAATTGTAATCCTATTTTTTCAAAAAAATCAACTGTAATAAACAGTTGTCTTAATTCATAACTTGGAATGGGATGGTAACATTGGAAGAGTTAAAACAAAAGTGCCATAACGATTTAATAGACAAATTGGCAAGGCTGGAGCCTCTTCGACGAAAGGTTCTGTTTACCGATTTGCTGATTTTAATTCTGATCGTGGTTCCAATTGTTTATGTAGTTGCAACTTTGGTATCGTTGGGTAAAAATGCTCCAACTGCCGAGGTTGCAACTCCTTTCATTCTTCTTGCCATTATGGTTACTGCTGCTATTATCATAAGATATGTAACAAGATTTAGCAGAATGATGCTTCACGAGCAACGTCAACGTTTGGTAATGGAAGCCATCAACCCTAATTGGCATTTCGAGGCAAAAAACTGTATATCAGAACAAGAATACGTCAATGCAGAGCTGTCCGAGCAAAAGTTAATTAAGTATTCAGGCAGTGATTTAGTAACAGGAATTCTTGATGGAGTTCAATTTATAGGCTCTAAATTTATTGATGTTTCTAAGGCTTATAGCACAAAAAAGTATATTACCACAAGAGGTTTTCTGTTAACCGCCAATGTCGAAAAAACTGTTCAGGGAAAAATATTCATCGATATTAATATTCCCAACTTAATGCTTGGCGGTTTAGGCGAAAGTATTCTCGGACGAAAGAGTGGACAACGGGTTACAATGGGCAATCCCGAGTTTGACAAGCATTTTGTGGTTTACGCTACGAACCAAGACGAGGCATTTCGTATCGTTAATCAACCAATTATGGATGCCTTATTGCTTTTTCGTAAGCAAAGCCAGTATATATATCCGGTTACCTTTTCGTTTATTGGATCTAAAATTTACTGTGCTATTACGTTTGGTCATGATCCACTTTTGTTTGGTTCGTATAGTTCGGTGCTAAAGTATAAGACCTTAGAGCTATGGCATAGCATATTCTCTATGTACGAAAATGTAATTCGTGAATTTAACTTGGGTAGCAAAAATTTATAATTTGGAATAAGAAAGCGAAGAAGAATTTTTGCTATTGCAACATTGAGTGGTTGTTTCGGACCTTAGGGCTATCTATTCGTTACTTTCTTAAGCGTGAATTTCTCCTGAACCCGAAACTGTATCTTTTTTTGAATAGGGTTAATAATTTGGCTAATAAGAAAGAGTTACTCGATTATCGGTTTAAGTAGCCCGGTTGTCATGTTTGTTCGAAGTGAAAAAAAAGGTTTTAATAGACAACACCTTCTCGGATCCCTCATCTATTAATACTTTCTTGGGTAAAAAAATAACAGAGTCAGAACAAGCACCGGCTCGATTCTTACACACAATGCCTTACATCTCTGATTGGAATGAAATAGCCTTTCATTTATTCTAATTAAATTTGCCGCATATAATCAATGCTTATGAAGAACCATATTTTAATACTCATCTTATTGTTATCCGGATATGCTTGTTTTTCACAAACTCATTATGATTTCAGTAAATTCAGACAGTTCCCTTCTGATAGCAATAGTTTGAAACTATACACTAAACTTTGTGATTCAAAAGAATTTGACAGGGCAATTGCGTACGGCGATAGTTTAAGGCAAATTTATACAGAAACCCAGCAATGGCATTGCTACCATTTTTTTACAAACACTATTGCTCACACCTACGCATCAAGAAGAAAATATGCTGATGCAGTAAGAGTATATGAACAGGCAATGCCATTATTGAAATCAAACATAGATACCTTTTCTGTTGAGTATATTTATACATGTTCCAGCCTATGTAACTTTTATTACTATCTCAATCAATCCAACAAATCAGACAGCATTGCTCTTTACTTGTATTCTCTCCTTAAATCCCGAGGTGTTAGCGATTCTATAGCCGTTAATACCTTTGTTGATATTTCCGGTGGATTGGCATCTTTATCTCATTTTACAGAGGCATACGATGCTTTAATTACTTGTAAAAAAATTGCTGAAAAGAATAGTTGGCATTTTTATCTTAAAAACATACCCGTATTCTTGGGTTACACAGCACTAATGGAAGGAAAGGATGACGCTTCTCAGGTTTTTTACGAGGAAAGTCTTGTCCGAAATTCATTGGAAAGCTATCAGGATTCTATAAATTATTTATTTGGCATTGAGGGAGTAACGCAACTTTACCTTAAAGGAGGGAGTTATAGCGATTGCATCAATTGGGGTAAAAGAGCACTAAGCATAAATGAGGAACTTCGAGTTCACCACAGAATGCCAAATTACAGTAACTTCCGCACTAATTTCAATTCATTAATTTACAAATCATACCTTAAGTTAGGCGATACGCAAAGGGGCGATTCAATCTTTAATTATCTTGTAAAAATTGAATCGGAACAGAAAAACAATGACAAATTAGTTCAACTTTTCCTTGAGTATGCTGAAATCAAACTTCATTCTGGTCAGGTCAACATTGCCTTGTCCTATTATCTAAAGGCCAAGCAGGTAGCCGATTCTATTGGTTATATGAACTCTATTTACTATGCTGATATTTTTATAGGGCTTAGTGAAACCAATTATTCGCTCGGTAATTTCCTTGAAGCAGCTAAACAAGCCCAAAGAGGATTCGAAATCTTTACAGCTAACTCAAACAAATCGAACATCTATCAAATTCCCGATTCTAACCTCACGCAGAATGCAAATGAA
Organism: Bacteroidales bacterium; assembly: GCA_020636845.1. GTDB lineage: Bacteria > Bacteroidota > Bacteroidia > Bacteroidales > Tenuifilaceae > JACJXD01. The sequence goes on from JACJXD010000002.1 coordinate 443,943, forward strand.
AAATTCAAACTGTTTCTCGATAAACTAGTTGCGTTATATGGTTTATATAATTTAAGCCCAAGTGAGGAATTGGGAAATTCCATCATCAACCATTTCACAGTTTTCGATGAAGCCACTCGAATAGCATTATCCGATAGCCACGACGAAAAGTTTATTGAAGAGAGACAAATCCAATATAAAAAAGCCCTTGACGGATTGGTCGATTTTTTTGCAATTCATCAAAAGGGCACTTCTTATGAAGCCAAACAACTTTTTTTGCAGAAAATGGTTTTGAACGGTAAAGCGATGAGGTTATATCAACAGATTCAGGAGAACAAAATGTTAGATACATATTCATCAAATAAGGACTTTTTTGCAAAATACCGGGATACAAAAAATGAGATTATTAAGATTAATGGCAAGAGAGATTTGGCAAAAAAGTTACACGATTCTTGTCTTGTTCGCAATTACACACTTCAGTTATCCGAGATATATGCTAATGCCTTATACTACGAATCCATTTTGAAAACAGGATCGAAGGGCAACGAAACCCTGTTAAATATTGCTCCTTTGGAAAACTACAGCAGTATTCAACAAAAATTAAATATCGACGAAGCCCTACTCGAGTACTATTCCACCGAAAAGAACCTATTTTCTGTTTGTATTACCAAGGATACGGTTGCTACTTCGTTGAATCCAGTTGATAAATTCAGCAATCTTATTGAAAATCATTTTAGAGCAATTAAAACAGGTTCGTTATTATCCCATGATGACACTATTTACCAGCTGTTAATTGACCCATACTCCAATCTTTTGTACGAGAAAAATCATTTGATTATAATTCCCGACGAGACCTTGAGCCAGTATCCTTTCGAGACAATTAATACTCCCGATAAGTTACCTCTGCTTTTTCGTTATAGTATATCTTATTGCTATTCTTCTTCTCTTTGGCTGAATATTCGCTCTAAGGATAACCTTACTCAAGTAAATATCAAATCGGTTTTGGCTATCGCTCCTGATTTCAGCAAAAGCACTCCTTTAGATGAAAATCTGGCAATGCATCTTCGCTCTCCTATAATTGATGATGGAATGACTTTTCCAACAGATGGGTTCACTAAACTTCCATATACCAAATTGGAGTTGGATGGGTTAGGCAATTTAATTGAAAAAAAGAATATTCAATTCGTAGAACTTGTTGGTGATAAGGTTACAAAAAATGATTTTCTCAAAAACATTAAGGGGAAAGATATTATACATATTGCCTCTCATGGCATTGTTGACCGAACAAATCCATTGATCTCGGGAATTGTTTTAAGCGCTATTGGGAAAACTTACAACGAGGATAACATTCTTTACCATTACGAACTATTTAAATTGGGAATTGACGCTAAATTAGTGGTACTTTCTGCATGTAATACTGGTGTAGGTCAATTAATTTCTGGAGAAGGACTAATGGCCTTACCCCAGGGTTTTCTTTATGCCGGAGTCCCCAATGTTATTGCCTCCTTATGGAAGGTTCACGATGAGAAGACGAAGGATTTGATGTTGGCCTTCTACAACCATCTTCTTAATGACAATGTTAACTATGCCGAGGCGCTGCGCCGGGCCAAACTCGACTGCATTAAAAAGGGCTTTTTACCGTTAGATTGGGCGGGTTTTATTCTAATTGGAGAGTAGTTAAAAAAACTATCAATTTTTGATAGGCTTTTGTGTGTGTCATTTTGCTTAGTTTGGTTAGCCCTTGGATTATTTGGTTTTGGTAATTTGTGTACTCCGAAACCGTACTGTTGAGTTTTTGTACCTCGTTGCTGAGTTCATCGTAGCGTTCTTTCATTTTGTCAAGTTCATTCTAAAGTTTATCTAAACCAGGAATCGAAGGAATTTTGATATCAAGCTTTTTAAGCACTGGATTAACTACTCCCATTGCTAGGTCGGAAAATTTACCCATAATCTGCCTTACCTCGCTTGGTAAACCGGTTAAAGTCTTTTTAACCGAGAAGGTGTATTTTCTTACTAAATTATTTGGACGATAATGTTGTCATCGCCTCGATATGCTGACCTATATTTTGCTAAGATTTTTTTTCAAACAACAACCGTTTTTTAGCAAGTTGTAGTTTTTATATGGAATTTTTTCAAAATACAATTCTTATGGCAACTAACATCATAAAAAAACTTATTGTTCAATAGTATTTTTTTTAATTCATCTTTTAACTTTAGCCACTTCTATCATGAAAAATAAACTTAATGTTTAATAAATTTTAAAACTATGAAGACTTTTTTAAATTCAGCATTTGCCCTGTTTTTGTTGGCTTTGACAGGTACTTTGTATGCACAACCAATTACCAAATTGCCGGACTATCAATGGTACCATATTCAATCGGCTATGAACTATGGCAGAAATAATGGTGGCTATTGGGATATCCCAGGTAACGCAGTTAGATCTGAAAGCGGAAATAACATTCAGGTATGGGATCTTGATGGTGGTGGCGATAGGCTCTTCTGCCCAACATCTCCCGATGCAAAAGGCTACTATAATATTATAGTTCAGAATAACCCTCATCTCAATGTTGACGTGGCAGGTGGAAAAGCAAAGAATGGAACAAATGTTGGCCTTTGGAATGCCAATCCGGGAGAAAACCAACGCTTTTTATTTCGTCATATGGGCAATGGGCGTTTCAAAATTTATGATAAAAACGGAAAAGTTATTACTCTAGCTAATCGTTCTTCCGATAATGGCTCGAATGTACAAATCTGGGACGATCAAGATGGTGTATGGACAGAGTGGTACCTTATTAATAATAAAACAAATAAGGCATTCATTCCGACAGAAACCTTTCAAGTTGCGGAAACTCCTTTAAAAGGTGATGCTGTTATTCAAGAAAAGAACTTTTGGATTCAATCGGCCATGGATTATGGACGTGATAACGGTGGATGTTGGGATATTCCCGGCGATCAGACTAGCTTTAAGGAAGGTGCCAATATTCAGGTTTGGGCAATTGATGGTGGAACCGACCGCCTCTTCCGTTTCAAAAAGAAACCTAATAGCGAATACTATCAGATAATAGGTGGCAATAGTTCGAATGGGGTTGTTGACATTGCAGGAGGTAAAACCAATAATGGAACCAACGTCCAGATATGGACTGCTAATAATGGCTCTGCTCAGGATTTCTACTTGAAACATCTGGGTGATGGACGTTTTAAAATATACCACAGAAGTGGAAAAATTGTAGATCTTGCAAGTCGTAGTAATGCAAATGGAAGCAATGTACACCTATGGGACGATCACGACGGAATTTTTAACGAATGGTACTTAGTTGATCCTGCCACAAGAAAAGCATATATTCCTGACGGTAAAGTTTCAAACAAACACACTTCAACCCCAGAAATGAAGAGTGATCTTGATCAGGACGTCGTTAGCAAAATGAAAAATTTAATCGAGACAAAACAAACAACATCTATTTCCGAATATTTGAAAAGAATATTAATCAATAAACTTGTTCAAGAAGATAACGGCGATGTTATTGTAAATGCAATGAATGAATTAGGATCGGATGATCAGGCTAACATGTGTATTTACATGATGAATGGGACTGTTAAAAATAAAAATGTAGATGTTAGAAAATATGTGTACACAAAACTAGCCAATGTTTCTTATAAGAAGTCTTCATTCTTGATTAAAACATTGTTGAATAAACATTTTGCAGATTTTAAAGAGACCGATCCAGGTCTTAATTCCATAGTATCGAATATTCATGATAAGATTAATAACGCTAAATAACTTCGATTGCCTTTTTAGTTGAAGTATTGAACCGTTAAGAAAAGAGCATTTGTAATATCAAATGCTCTTTTCTTATAACATTTATTTAATGGTGATTTTCCCGCAGAAAAGTAGATCGAAATCTTCGTTAATTAACTTCCAGTAGTATAGACCCGGTTTTAGTGTCGGAATTTTAATGCCGTTGCCCTGTGTTTCTATCGATTGAACATTCTTTCCCTCATTATTTAAAATCATCACGGTAAGTTTAACCGAATTATTATTAATCCATTTTAAGGAGTCAACAGTTGGGGTATTTATTTCACTTAACGTTTGGACAACAATATTGTCGTCGTCTCGGTATGCCTGCTTGAAATTTTCGGTTAGCTTATCAAGGTCCTTATTGGGTTTGTATTCTGCTAAAATTTCTTTTCGAACAACAACCGTTTTTTTAGCAGTTTTTTCCTTGCTTTCCGCTTGTACTTTTGGTTGAATGGCTGTAAATGACGAGTCTTTTTGCGATATACTGTCGATTGTCGCAAGTTGATTAGAAAGAGAACTATCCTTTGGATTATTTATAAAATTATTGCCGATAATGAGTAATGCAACCGTTGCTGCTATGGCTCCAGAAACCGAAATCCATAGTTTCACAACTTTTCCATTTTTTTTTTGAGTTGTGTCAATTTCATTAGCAGTCTCAACAACCATTGCAATTTCATTGGCACACTCATCGCAATTAGCCACATGTTCCCTTACGGCAAGAGGCAACGACGCATAACTACCTTCGCGTATAGCATCGGCACATTGGGCAATTTCCTGTTCTGTTAAATGTTCCATGACCTTTTTAGTATAACGATCTGTAAAATATCATTAGTACTAAACCTATTTTAATTCAACTTTTCAAGGTATCACTAAAAAGCATTTCAAATAATATTGACAAACTCTCTTTGTCGTGGTTAGCAATCCCATTCCCGTTAAGCCTGCGAATAATAGTATTTATTTGATTGGTAAACCATATGCGAACAGCATCTCCTCTAATATCCTTTTGTTCAACCAAATTTACAACCTCCGCTAAACGAATAAAAACATCACCTTTAGTCTTCGTTTTCTCATCAGCAATTATGCTTTTCACGTCCTCCGAAAGGTAATCCGCATAGTTCTTAATGTCATTATCACTGATGGGCATACTGTAATAAACTTTTAAAAACAGAATTAGTTTAGCGTAATCATTATTAAAAAAGTACAAAATAGTTTCTAATCGGTTAACCTCTTGCTTGAAAAGAAAATTCTTTTCCGCATCGTGATGATTTAGTGCTACTTCATTTGGCAAATCACTATTTTCTTTTTCTGTTACCAAATACCATTGTTTGCAATCTCTACGAATTACTTCGCAACACATTCTGTTTGCCACGGCAATACAGTACGTTGTAAACTTCGATTTACCTTCAAAACTTCCAAATATTTTTTCCTTCTGTTTTAAAAACTTCTCCATTACATCCATTACTACATCCTCTCGCTCTCTAAATGGTATAACTCGATGTTGAATGTAACGGCCAACTACACTTCTAATAAGAGACAGTAGGTCTTCATCGGTAAAGGTTTCTTTACATTGGTTGCCAACTAATTTCATTTTTGAAAAAGGTCTGCTACAAATATGATATTTTCTTTTAGATTTTGAAAGGACCATGAACTGCTTATCAATAATGCTGCCAAACACGTCAAGGTTTCTTTGATGATCATGAAAAAATTATTGAACTTACGTTAAACAAAAAACCTCAACGAATCAACTCATTGAGGTTTTTTGGAATTAGATGTTCTTGCGTCCAGTGGAGCTGGAGGGGATCGAACCCTCGTCCAAACAAGGAACCAGTCTGTCTTCTACATGTTTAGCTTTTCTTGATTGTCGGGGTTAATCAGGTGAAAAGCAACCTAACTAATCCTTAACCTTTAATTGTTTCACCCGGCCTTAAAGGTGTCGTCCTGGCTATCCCCGTTTAGTCGGTGTTCCATTTGCCAAAGACAACAGGGCGTAATCTTTGGCGGAACATCTCGTCCCCACGCAACCTTGGCGTAGGGATTGAGCCTTAACTCCTAGAGTTATTAGGCAGCGAGAGCAAAATTATTTTCGCCGTTTATTGGTTTGTGCCTGAGATTTACGAGCCAGAATCACGACGCTCGACATGCTTACAAACCCATTCTAACTTGCTGTCAAAACCACGTCAGCCCCGAATGGAATTTTGTGTTTACAAAGATAGTTACAAAATCTTCAAAAGATATTAAATATCGCTGTTCATCCCCCATAAAAATTCCTCGTTTGTGGCTGTTTTAACCAGCCTGTCGCGGAGAAATTCCATTGCTTCTACCGAATTCATATCGGTTAAGTAGTTACGTAGTATCCATATTTTCTGCAAAACCTCTTTTTCAAGCAAAAGGTCTTCGCGTCGTGTACTCGATGCCGTAATATCAACCGATGGGAATATACGCTTGTTGGAAAGTTTGCGATCCAACTGGAGTTCCATATTGCCGGTACCCTTAAATTCTTCAAAAATAACATCGTCCATTTTGCTACCGGTATCGGTAAGCGCAGTGGCTAAAATTGTGAGCGATCCGCCATTCTCTATGTTTCGTGCAGCGCCAAAAAAACGTTTAGGTTTTTGTAGTGCATTGGCATCAACACCTCCCGATAAAACTTTGCCGGAAGCCGGTTGAACCGTATTGAAAGCTCTTGCCAAGCGGGTAATGGAATCTAAAAGAATAACTACATCGTGCCCACATTCTACCAATCGTTTTGCCTTTTCCAGTACAATGTTAGCGACCCTTACGTGACGTTCGGCCGGTTCGTCGAAAGTAGAGGCAATAACCTCGGCGTTAACGCTACGAGCCATGTCGGTAACCTCTTCGGGACGTTCGTCAATTAGCAGCACAATCATATAAACTTCGGGATGGTTGGCTGCAATGGAATTGGCTATATCCTTCAGCAAAATTGTTTTACCTGTTTTGGGTTGTGCAACAATAAGTCCGCGTTGCCCTTTTCCAATTGGCGAGAACATGTCAACGATTCTGGCAGACAGTAAGTTCATGCCATTGCCTAATAACTTGAATTTTTCGTTAGGGAAGAGAGGTGTTAAGTAATCGAAAGGAATTCTATCCCTGATAAATTCAGGATTACGACCATTTATTTCCATTACCTTTATTAATGGAAAATATTTTTCGCCTTCTTTGGGAGGTCGTACAGTTCCCGAAACAGTATCGCCGGTTTTTAAGCCGAAAAGTTTTATTTGCGACTGCGAAACGTAAACATCGTCGGGAGAACCAAGGTAGTTATAATCCGATGAGCGTAAAAATCCGTAACCGTCGGGCATAACCTCTAAAACTCCGGTAGTGGAAACTATTCCATCAAAATCGAAACGCTCGCTTCGTTTTTCGGGTTGCTTGCGCTGATTAACTTCTTTTTGCGGTGGCTCCGGATTTGTTTCCTGTTCCGGCTTGTCAATATTTTCATCGAATGTTTTTGCTGTATCGCTATTAACAATATTTGTATTTTCCACTATCTCCATGTCATTATCAATGGAGTTATCAGCAATAATATCAATCGATTTGGGCTCAAGGTCAACTTCAGGGAGTAAAACGGTTTTGTCGCTCTCTTTTTCAGGCCTCGCATTAGCCGGTTTGTTATTGTTATTTCTATACTCAACTCTTTGAACAGGTTTCCCGTCCTTTGTGCGAGTAACTCGTTTGCGTTTTATCTTTTCCTTATCGCTATCCTGAAATGCAGATGCAGATGTTGGAGTAGGTATAGGATTATGTGTATTTCTGTTGTCGGGCTTCACCGGTTGATCTACAGGTTTTTTAAGTTCAATTTTTCTGTTCTTATCCTGATTTTTACTGTTTTGAGAAGCATTGATTGCTTGTTGATCAAGAATCTTGTAGATTAAATCTTGTTTTTTTAAGCTTTCTACTCGTTTTATATTGAGTTGCTTAGCAATTTCCTTCAGCTCAGGGAGCAGTTTTTTGTTAAGTTCTAAAATGTCGTACATGTTTTAAGTAAAATGTTGAAAAATAAAGATTTGTTGATTTTTGAGATTGCGAAAAACCAATGAGAAAGGATGATTCTTCTTAAGTGTTGATTGGTACAAAGATAGTAAATAAATATATTCAATCCATAATTGACAGTTTTTTTAGTATAAAAATGCTTTTTATAATAGTAATTAACTTACTATGAAAATATAACGCAGTTGATAAAAAGTGAAATTTCATATGCGTTTTTCAGTATTTCAATGTAAAACAATGGCTTGCGATAAAAATACTACGAACGAAACATTATTGTGTTTAATAAACAGATTAAACTTATTTGACTAAATGAGAATAAAGTTAACCAAAAAGGTTTAAAAATTAATAGAAAATTTTTATTAAATATGGTTAAGTTAACAATTTTGTATATATATTCGAACCTCATATAAAACCTCATAAGTATGCGCCAGTTAAAGATAATAAAGCAAGTCACTAATCGTGAGGCGGTTTCTTTAGATAAATATCTACATGAAATTGGAAAAGTTGACTTGTTGACTGCTGACGAAGAGGTTACCTTAGCCCGAAAGTTAAAGGAGGGCGATCAGGGAGCGTTGGCAAAACTGGTGAAGGCAAATTTACGTTTCGTTGTATCTGTTGCCAAACAGTATCAAAATCAAGGATTAAGTTTACCTGATTTAATTAACGAAGGAAATGTTGGTTTAATTAAAGCAGCACAACGGTTCGACGAAACTCGCGGCTTTAAGTTTATTTCGTACGCTGTTTGGTGGATTCGTCAGTCTATTCTTCAGGCTTTAGCCGAACAGGCTCGCATTGTAAAGTTGCCGTTGAATAAAATTGGTTCCATAAATAAGGTAAACAGGGCATTAACCGAACTTGAGCAAAAATTCGAACGGGAGCCAACCATCGATGAACTTTCTCAGGCACTGGAATTAGCTCCTGAAGATATTAAGGAAGCGTTGCGGAGTAATGGCCGCCATATTTCCATGGATGCCCCAATTACTCAGGATGATGATGGTAGTATGTACGATGTAATACTTTCGCCCGATTCGCCAATGCCCGACAGAGGTTTGTTAAACGAAAGTTTGCGTAGGGAAATTGAACGGGCTCTTTCCACGCTAAGTCCTCGCGAGGCCAACATTATTCGTATGTACTTTGGCTTAAACGGTAAGCATCCTCATACGTTGGAGGAAATTGGAGAGGAGTTGGATTTAACCCGCGAGCGTGTCCGCCAAATTAAGGAAAAAGCCTTGAAAAGGCTTAAACAAACTGCCAGAAGTAAAATTTTAAAGAGTTACTTAGGGTAATTGAAATTTAAAGACTGTTTTGCCGGCTTTAATTTAAGTCGGCATTTTTATTTATATTGATACGATTTTACCTTTGTGCTATATTTGTTTATTGCATATTTAATCTACTTATATAATTATGGAAAAATTAGTTGCACCTTCAATGCTTTCGGCCGATTTTGCAAAGCTGTCGTGCGATATAGAAATGGTAAATAAAAGTAAAGCCGATTGGTTTCACCTCGACATAATGGATGGTGTTTTTGTTCCCAATATTTCGTTCGGATTTCCGGTTGTCGAGCATATTAAAAAGGAGGCGAAGAAGCCCTTAGATGTTCATTTAATGATAGTTGATCCAGATAGGTATATCGACCGGTTTAAACAGGCTGGGGCCGATTGGCTTACGGTTCATTACGAGGCGTGTACCCATTTACACCGAACGCTTTCCGAAATTCGGAATCAGGGAATGAAGGCGGGTATTGCGTTAAATCCTCATACTCCGGTCGAAAGTTTAACGGATATACTGGAAATGGCGGATATGGTTTTAATAATGTCCGTAAATCCGGGTTTTGGCGGACAAAAGTTTATTGCCAACACCTATAGTAAAATAAACAGACTTAGAAAGATGATTGAAAGTAGGGGGCTGGCAACGTTAATTCAAGTTGACGGTGGTGTTGATACTACAAATGCAGCCGAGTTATATAAGGCTGGAGTAAATGTGCTTGTTGCCGGAAGTTCGGTTTTTAAATCCGATAATCCTTTGGCAACTATCGAAGCGCTAAAAAACGCTTAGATAAAGAATGCGCCTTGAATTTATTCTTCGATTTTTGAAAATAGTTTACAGATGAATTCATTGCTTGTAAAGGGAAGTTATAGTACATCCCGGATTTTGGTGGGAGAAAACTTTAAGAATGTTTGGAGTTATGTTCCGGATGGCAATGTTTATATAATTTCCGATAAAAATGTGATGAACCTCTACGGCCAGTTTTTCAAAGGGAAAAATATTTACGAGGTTGATCCCGGAGAAAATTCGAAAAGTTTAATGGCCGTTTCGGACATTTACCGTTGGCTGCTTAGTTGCCATGCAACCCGTAATTCGTTTATATTGGGTGTGGGAGGTGGAGTGGTTTGCGATATTGCGGGTTTTGTTGCTTCTACATATATGCGTGGCGTGAAATTCGGTTTTGTAGCCACTTCGCTATTAGCGCAAGTTGATGCCAGTGTTGGCGGAAAAAACGGGGTAAACCTTGATGGGTATAAAAACATTGTGGGAACTTTTAATCAGCCCAATTTTGTTATTTGCGATACAACAATGTTGCAAACACTGCCTAAAAAAGAGTTGGCAAACGGATTTGCCGAAATGCTGAAGCACGCGTTAATTGCCGATTCTGAAAAATTTTATTTGATGGAACAGGAGATCGACAGGGTGAACGGTTGCGAAGTGGAGTTGCTTAACGAGTTGGTTTTTAGGTCTGTTCAAATTAAGGCGGATGTGGTTTCGGCCGATGAACGGGAAAAAGGCGAACGGAAAAAGTTAAATTTTGGGCATACCTGGGGACATGCAGTCGAAAAAGTAACGGGTTTCCCTCATGGCTACTCTGTAAGTATAGGTATGGAGTTTGCTTCGCGCTTGTCGATGAAAAAGGGATTGCTAACCCGTAACGAGTATCTTCGTATTGTAAATATGCTTAAAAATCTAAAATTGCCGGCTTGTGTTAATGCCGATTTATCCGAAATTTTTGATGCTTTAACAAAGGATAAAAAGCGTAACGGCGATTACATCGACTTTATTTTGCTTAATGGAATAGGCAAGGCTGTTATAGAATCTATTACCATTGAAGATTTACACGCTTTTGTGTTTAACTCTGTAGGCTAACATGACAATTTTAAGAAAAGATATTTGTGTTAGTATTGGCATTAACAACTTCGATATTGCCCTAGAAGCCGTTGGCGAATGTCAAATGGCCGAACTCCGCTTGGATTTGGTTAATTTTAGCGACGATCAACTTCGCAAGATATATTCGCTGAATAGAAATATTATTGCAACTTTTCGTACCGAAGACGAACAGGTAATGAAGCAAACCCTTATAAAATCGATGGATTTTGGGGCCGGTTACATTGATATTGACATTAATACTTCTGTTGAGGTTCGTACTATTTTGGTTGAATATGCAATGCAAAAAGGGGCTAAGGTTATTTTGTCGTATCACAATTTTTCCGAAACGCCTGAAACAGTCTTTCTTAAACAGACGATTACTCGAATGTTTAACGACGGTGCGAATTTTGCTAAAGTAGCGTGCATGGCAAATAGTAAGGACGACAGCAGACGAGTTGTAAATCTTTATTCCGATTTTTCGAACTTAATTGCATTTTGTATGGGGAAGGATGGCCAAATTACTCGTGTTGTAGCCCCTTTCCTTGGGGCACCGTTTACTTACGCTTCGTTGAGAGGTGTTAAAACCGCCGAAGGTCAAATTGATGCCGAGCAGTTGGAAATTCTTTTAAATATGATGGAGAAGTCGTTATGAGCGAATCTCTTTTTGCGGTTTTTGGGAATCCCGTACTCCATAGTAAAAGTCCTCAACTTTTTAAAAGCGCTTTTAGTGAATTGGCTATTGAAGCCAACTATACACGAATTAGGCCTTCGAATGCAGCCGATGTAGTTGGTATCGTGAAGCAGTTAAATATCCTGGGGGCGAATATTACCACGCCGTTTAAAACGCAGGTTATTCCGTTTCTCGATAGCGTTTCCAACGATGCTTTAAAAATAGAAGGGGTTAATACCATATTAAATAGGAGTGGAAAATTACTCGGTTTTAATACCGATTATTTAGGCGTTAGTAGAGCGTTGAGAGGTGAAGGACTTCACTTGCAGGGAAGCAAATGTTTGGTGCTTGGTGCCGGGCCTGCGGCTCGGGCTGCAGTTTATGTTATGGTAAAGGAAGGGGCTAATGTTAAGGTTATAAATAGAACAACGGAGAATGCCTTAAAAGTTGCTAACGATTTTGGTTGCGAATATGCTCTTTTATCGGAGATAGGAAGAGAAATAAAGGAGGTTGATATTGTTGTTTCGGCGCTTTTGCCTGATGCAAATCCGTTGGCGCAAGTTGAAATTCCTTCCAGAATAACCTTTTTAGATGCTAACTACAGGTCTTCGAATATTTCAACATTTGCCCGCAATTCCGGTTGTATGGTAATTTCCGGTGAAAAATGGTTGTTGCATCAGGCTGTTGCTTCAATGGAAATATTCTTAGAACAAGAGGTTGATGTGGAAGTGATGCAACGTGGCCTTTTAAACAATTTAAATAGAAAGAATTTGAAGATATGTACTCCATACGATAGTTGGAACGATGTTTATACTTCGGATTTAGTTATTTCAGCCCCAAAAAATTCGAATTTATTTACTTCGATTTTGCATGAAGAAATTAGTAAGGCCTTCGAAAATTAGCGGAACGGTTGTTGCACCTCCTTCCAAAAGCGTTGCCCAAAGGGCAATAGCCCTTGCATCCATGGCAAAAGGACAATCGGAAATATATAATATAGGAAATAGCAGCGATTGCTTGGCCGCAATTGGCATTTGCAAGAGTCTAGGAACGTTTGTCGAAGGCGATGGTAGTAAGTTGATTATTAACGGTGGAATAAAAGCCCCGAAGGAACCGTTAAATTGTGGAGAATCGGGATTTGGAGCGAGAGTATTTTCTTCGATAGTTGCTACCTTAAAAAGCGAAGTGGTATTAACCGGAGAGGGCTCATTACAGAGTAGGCCAATGCAAATGGTATCGGATGCGTTGGTTCAGTTAGGGGTAACCTGCGCAACCAATTCGGGATTTTTACCGATAAAGGTAAAAGGACCAATCCAAGGCGGAAATGTTATAGTGGATGGTTCGGTAAGTTCGCAAGTGCTATCGGGACTATTAATGGCTGCGCCATTATCTGAAGCCAGCGTAAAAATTACTGTCCGTAATTTGAAGAGCATTCCTTACGTTTTACTCACCATCGACATGATGAAGACGTTTGGCGTATCTGTTGAGAATGTAAATAACATGGAGTTTTGCGTTCGAGTTCCCCAACAGTATTCTCCCGTAAAATATGATGTGGAGGGCGATTGGAGCAGTGCTGCATTTATGCTTGTTGCAGGTGCTATTGCCGGAGAGGTTGAAGTGAAAAATCTAAATCCGGATTCGTATCAGGCAGATAGAGAAGTTGTAAAGGCGCTTCAACTTGCAGGTGCTCAGGTTTTGGTTAAAGACAATAGTGTGCTGATTAGTAAAGACAGACTGGTCGGTTTTAACTTCGATGCAACGCATTGTCCCGACTTGTTTCCTCCTTTAGTGGCGTTGGCCTCACAATGTGTTGGAGAATCTAAAATTACGGGTACATCGCGTTTACAAGCAAAGGAAAGTAATAGAACTGCTGCTCTTGTAAAGGAGTTCGGAAAAATGGGCGTTGAAATTAGTGTGCAGAATGACGCTATGTTTGTTTGCGGTGGAAAAATAAACGCTGCAAGTGTCGATTCTCATAACGATCATAGAATTGCCATGGCTTGTGCCATTGCTGCAATTAACGCTGATGCGCCTATTTTCATTGAAAATGCGGACGTAGTTACGAAAAGTTTCCCTGACTTTTTTGAGCAACTCAACCAAATACAGTGTTGAATAATTTTTTTAATTCAAGCGGAGTATAAAATAAATGCGGAGCCGTTGTAATTCGGCTCCGCATTTATACCCTAACTAACCTAAAATCAACTAAACCTAACTATTAAACCCTAAAACCTACCTAAACCATTTTTAATTATAAACGCAAAATTATAGCCAAAGTTTCACTTAGGAAAACCAAAAAAAGATGATATAAAACATTATTTTTTGATACCCTTAATATTGTTGGTATATAGTTAGTTATGCTATATAACATGTCGGAAATATTTAAACTTCTTTAACAGATATTGCTCTGAAAGTTTTAAGGAATCCATCCATTCCAAATTTCCTATTTTGCGGAGATAAACCTATAATTTTTCGAATGGAGTTATACCTTTCCAAGGTTACGACGTTATTTGTTCCAAATACACTTTTGTACATAATGGCTGTTTTTAGATTTGAAGGCCTGCATCGGATTGTATAGGGTGAGTATCTGCCGGGATGTATATGTACAAATCGATTTGGGAAAATGCCCAGTTTTAAAACCCATCGGGAACTATCGCTTAAAATAATACTTTTGTATTCGCAAATGGGAAAATTTAGCCAGTGTTTGAAATTGTTAATCGAAAGGCTGTTTTCGGCTTTCAATATGGCAACAATTTCGCTGGCAATTGAATTTTCCGAAAGAGCCCCTGTATAAATATCAAGTAGCGTTCCGCCAATTCCACTAATAAAAGTTTTAATGTTTTCCGGATTTTCGTTGTTTTGTATAAACTGGTTAATGTTTGTGACAATATACCCGAGATGATGCTTCCAAGTGTTGAAGGCAATTGGGTTTGGTAAATTTGAATTGAAAGATGCTTCCGAAAAGGTTTTGCTGACTTCCATTTTTGCAACAATTTCGAGTTGCTATTTTTACTGTTAGAGATTGAAATGTTAATTTTACAGAAAATAATTGAAATTTCATACAAACGGTGAGATGTTCAACGTATTAGGCAAATGTCCATTATTCAAAGGTTTGTCCGAAGCAGAGGTAGAAACATTGCTAAAGGCTACACCTAATTCGGTTCGAAGTTTTTCCAAAGGACAAACAATTGCACAACGCGACGAGGAGGTTAGGTTTTTGTGCGTTGTTGTGAATGGTAGCGTTAAAGGCGAAATGGTCGATTTTTCGGGAAAAATTCTGAAAATAGAGGAAATAAACGCTCCAATGCCAATTGCACATGCTTTTCTTTTTGGCGAGAGAAACAGGTTTCCTGTTGATGTGGTTGCTTTAACGGATTGTAAAATACTTTTTATTCCACGGCAGGAATACATGCACCTGATGCAGAAGAATATTCAGGTAATGTCTAACTACTTGAATGCCATATCTAGTAGGGCTCAGTTTCTTTCGGGAAAGTTGTGGTTTTTATCGTTTAAAACAATTAAGGAGAAGGTTGCCCATTACTTGCTTTCTTTATCGCGAAGCGAGGTTAAAACAACAATTTTACTTCCTAAAACACATCAGGAGTTGGCCGAGTACTTTGGCGTTACGCGACCTGCGCTTGCCCGAGTTTTGGGTGAATTGGAACAGGAAGGAATAATAAGTATAAACAGGCGTGAGATTGTGATTTTAGACAAAAGGAGATTGGTGGAACTGGTGAAATAGCTTACTTATAAAAATTTTTTACAAAGGCGCCTTTTATCTCTTTTCTGTTTACTTTCCATTGCCAAAACGAATAAATAAACCCGCATCCATACCCAATAAGTTGAACCCATGCTGCAGGGATGCTGAGCAAGGCTACTTTTATGCTGTTTCCTTGAAGTAGCGAGTGCGAAAGAATTAATAAGGAGTATAGTAGCGGTAAAAGGAGTAGCCATGGGAAAAATGGAGATATTATAAGTAGCGTGGTATTTCCTAGTGTAAAGGCGGTTGGTAAGAAATGAACGAGTTTCATTGAACCGGGGTGGAGCCTGTTTAAGTTTATTCGGGCTAAGCCGGAATTGAATACTTGTTTAAAGAATTTTCGAAAATCGGTACGACGTTTATGATATACATACGCGTTAGGAAATAATCTGGACGCGAAGCCGGCCTCCTTAAGACGTAGGCTAAGGTCAACATCTTCGCCAAAGCGCATAGCCGAAAAACCTCCTACCTGTTGAAATGCCGAAGCCTTTATTCCCATGTTAAAACTTCGTGGGGTAAACTGTTCCATGCTATGCTTGCCACCTCTAATTCCTCCGGTTGTAAAAAACGATGTCATGGAGTAACTAATTGCTTTTTGTGTTGGAGTAAACGTTTTGTGCGACTTGTCGGGACCTCCAAAGTAATCTACCGGGTTATCCTTCTGCTCTTTTTCAACCTCCGCAAAATATTCAGGAGGAATTATACAATCGGAATCGAAGAAAATTAAGAATTCGCCATTTGCCTGTTTTGCTCCGAAGTTTCTGGTTTCGGCCGGGCCAGAATTTTCCTTAGTAAAGTAATTTATCGGGATGCTTTTGGCATACTTTTCGACAACGGATTTACAAGGAATTTTAGACCCATCTTCAACAATAATTATTTCGTAATCGGAAAAATTTTGTAGGGTAAGACTGCTTAGCAATTCATCAACCTCGTCGGGTCTGTTATAAACAGGAATTATAATCGAAAACTTCATTTTAATCAATTTATTTAACAAAGGTAGCAAATCGTTTCTTATATCAATTTCATCTTACTAGGGTTAGGGTGTTTGTTTAAAAGAATATTATCGCCAATTTTGTATGATATCATACGTGAAGTTGCATGAATACATTTGGAAGAATTTTTCGGATAACAATTTTTGGAGAATCGCATGGTCCGGCAATTGGCGTTATTATAGACGGTGTCCCTGTTGGAATAAAGTTGTCCGAAGCCGATTTTTTGTCCGACTTGGCTAGGCGTAAGCCAAGTGTAAAGGGAACTACCAGCCGGGTAGAGGATGATATTCCTGAACTATTATCGGGTGTGTTCAATGAATTTACTACAGGTGCGCCTATAGGAGTGATGTTTCGGAATAAAAATGTTAAGTCGGAAGATTATGAAGAGTTTGCAAAGCATCCGCGTCCGGGACATGCCGATTTTGTTGCGTTGAAAAAATTTGGTGGATATAACGATAACCGAGGCGGAGGACATTTTTCGGGAAGGCTTACGCTTGCTTTGGTTGCTGCCGGCGTAATAGCAAAAAAAATAGTAGAGCCAATTAAAATTAAAGCATCGGTATTGGAAGTTGGAGGGATCAAAGATTTTGAAAAGGTTGTTGAAGAGGCTGTTTTGCTAAACGATTCTGTCGGGGGAATTGTAGAGTGTACAGCTAATGGAGTTCCTGTTGGCTTAGGTGAACCGTTTTTCGATTCTGTCGAATCGACCATTAGCCATTTGGCCTTTTCTATTCCTTCGATTAAAGGAATAGAATTTGGGGCTGGGTTTAGTGCTGCAAAAATGAAGGGTTCGGAGCATAATGATTTGATAGTTGATACAAACGGCAAAACGGGAACAAACCATGTAGGAGGAGTGGTTGGCGGGATAACCAATGGAAATCCGTTGCAGTTTCGTGTGGCTGTGAAGCCAACTTCTAGCATAGGAAAGGCTCAACAAACAGTGAATTTAGAGTCGGGAAAAGTTGAGGAACTTGTCATTCCCGGTCGCCACGATGCCTGCATTGCACTCAGAATGCCTGTTATTCTTGAGGCTATAACGGCTATTGTTTTGGCTGATTTGATGGCAGTGAATAAGACGTACTAAAAAATATTGATAGAAAAAAGTCCCTTTGTAAAAAGGGACTTTTTTCATATAAAAGAATAAGATATTTACTGAACTGCAGTCAATGCGTTGATTGATCCCCATCCAAAATCGTCGCTACGATTTGGGTATAACGAAGCTGATTTTTTCATTCTGTCCAGAACTTGATCTCTGGTCCAGGTAGGATATCTGCCCCAAATTAGTGCAGCAATTCCTGCGGTTGTTGAGGTAGCCACTGACGATCCGCCAACATAGTTGCGGGTGTTTGCGTAAAAGCCCAAGCATACAGATGTTCTGTCGGAATTGTAAGAGCGTTGCATAATTACAGTAAAATCAATTTTGCTACCCTTGTGACAAACAGCACATTCGGTGTATCCAGAGTCATCGGTAATTCCAGTAGCTGCTACAGTTTCGTTCATATTTGCAGGAAATATTACACCTGCCCAATTTGTAAAGGTTGTAGAGGTTCCGCCTGCTGCAACTATCATTTTACCTTTAGAGTATGCGTACTTTATTGCATCGCTAATGCTACCTATTGTGAAAATATGACCTATAGACATGGAAATGACTTTTACACTGGGCATGTTTGCCAGTTCTGTTAAGGCTTGACTAACGCCGCGTTGCTCATGGTACCCATCAAGGACAACATCACCGGTTGCCCTATAGGCAACTAAATTACAGTTATATGCTACACCTGCAGGATATCCTAAATTATTGCGAGGAGCGGCTAATGTTGAAGCCATTCGTGTTCCATGTCCACATTTGTCTGCTGAACCATCGGTTTTAGTGGACCAAGGCCAAACAGAATCTACATATACACCAAACTTCTGAATGGTTCTTCCAGTGGAGTATCCTTGATTAAAACTTGAACCAAGCAGGGGTTGTTCGGACGAAACGCCGGTATCTATAAGTCCCACAGTAACGCCACTTCCAGAACTGTAACTCCAAGCGCTTGAAATTTTATGCTTCTCGTATGTCCAAGAAACCTCACAGTTAGGCTCCATCATAGTATAATCTCCCGAGTTAATCGATTGAGGACTGGTGTCGCAACCAGAGTCACTTTTAGTTATTTCATCGGAAAAGTAGTTGTAACCCGACGGTTCCATGTAGCGAATTTTAGGATTGTTTCTAAGTTCAACAAGTGTATTTAACTCCGATACATAAACATCGATAAAATTCAATTCATGGCCTTCGGCAATTAGAATACTCTCTCCTTTTCTGGCATCTTTTGTTGTACCCTCTTCCAATTCGCTGATTTGGTTGAGTATATCTTGTTTGGTTTTGTCCGAACTTTTAGAGTTTAAGTCAGAAAATGGTTTGTCGTTGTAACCAATTGTTAAAACGTTATCTCCAAGTTGAAGGGCGCTCCATAGAACAAATACATCTACTTTGTTCCAATCGAAATCGCCTTCTTTGTCTAATGTTTCCCTAATTATATTATTGATTTCTGTACTGGTAAGAGGTTCTTTTTGTACTTCTTCTTGAGATACTTTGTTGCTAATGTCCTTGCTGCACCCCAAAATAATTAATGCGATAAGGGAAATTCCATAAATACTAATTTTCTTCATTATTTTGTTTTGGTTTTAGTTGGTTTAATAACACATTTGTTTAGGTTGGATGCCCAAATTAAGAAAAAAAGTATTTCTAGTCAAATTTGTAATTTGTGAGTACAAGTAAAAAAGAAAGTCGTTTCACTTCTGAAACGACTTTCTTTTTGTTATTTCATAATTGCTTATTCTCTGCCATCAAGGAAATCTTGCAAATAGGAATAATTTTTTGTTAATATTCCATTTTTTAGAATAGTTGCGCGTTCTATAACCTGTTCACAATCGTCGCATAGTATATGTGGTAAGACTTTCTCTATCAGTAAGTTTCCGAAAAATTCGCTGGCGTCTCTAGGCAGTTCCCCTGGTAAATTGTCGATTGTCATCATTGTTACGTTCCCTTTTCGAGAAAAAGCCGGTTCCTCTTTTTGGGTTTTAGGGTTGAAATCATAAAACGGGTCTGCAATTGTCGAGGCTTTAATTGTTGAAGGAATAGGTCCCGGAATATCGCAGCTGACGTCTGCTATAACAGAGATATTGAAGTCGGGACTTGCCATATCTTCTAACGTAAAAAAATGGGGAGAACGATAATCCCAGTAATGGCAGGCTATCATAACATCTGCTTTTTTTGTATAGGGTAAAAAAGTACTTTCAAAATCCATAGGATTATTTACCCAATTGTCCCATACAAATTCGTTTCCTTTTTTATGTTTGGCATAATGCCAAGGATCCAACCTGCAATAAACCGAAGTATTGAAACTTTTTCCAAGAAAATCTTCAGTGGTAACTTCGGATGCACCTATGTGAGTCAATATTTCAACAGCGCCTCCTGCAACACGGCCGCCTCCTGTAACTATGAACTTTTTAGCAGGAATCTTAACCGTTTGTAATACAGCCTTTAATTCACTATAATCGTGCATTTGGTTTGCGGGTTTTAGCGCTGTAAGTCCTTCTTTAATACTTAATGCACGTAATGCATTATATGCGCCGACAATTCCAGCCCAATGTCCAAAAGCAACAAGCCGTACACCTTTTTTATCAGTAAAATATTCGTAATCTATTAATGTATTCTTGTTTGCGGTGAATGCTCGAATCAGCGGTAAATTATGCGGTTGCTTTTTAGCAATGTGGGCAAATTCAATATAAGTTTTGTTGGGTATAATGGTAGGAATTTTAGTCTCTTTAACTCCTATAAGCAAATCGCAATTCGAGATGTCTTCCTGTAGAATAATTCCTAATTTAGTGTATTCTTCGTCCTTAAAGCATCGAATGTCGCTTGGTTGAACAACAACTTCGACATTGTCGAATTTTTCCATTAAAATTTTTACCTGTTTAGGAGGAAGTGCAACTCTTCTGTCGGGTGGCGTTTTGGTCTCTTTTAAAATTCCAATTTTAATCTTGTTTGTCATAAGAAATTCTTGAAAACGTAAAACATATTGATAAAGGCGAATGTAACAAATATTGATTGAATATTAGAATTTAATTACGAAAAAAAACTTTTAACATAAATAATGCTAACAATCGTATTTAAATTAGGAAATAAGGTTTAAATATTTAATAATTAATAAAATGCATTTGACTATTCTGGTTCGAAATTTATGTTTACGCATACTTGTTTCTTTGCAGTTTTTGTTCTTGTTCAAACTCCTTTTTTGAGAGTTAAGGATTAAGTTTAATATTCAATTTTCATTACTCTTTGTCCTATACATATACTCTACTTTTTATTAAAAAAATATTTTAAAATATATTTTTATCACTACAAAATAATATTTAAATAATTTTTAATCAGAAAAATAATGAAATATTATAACTCTACTTTGTTAGTTAAATAACAAACTTTATGCTTTACTCAAAAATGTGAATCTGAATACATTAATTCATAACTTTGTTAAGTTGCAACAATAAAAATTAAGCGATGTTAAAATTTAACGGACCTAAAAAAGTAATTGAACTTTTAGAAAATTTTTTCGATACCGTAGATCAAGGTGTCCTCGTTTTCAAAAATGGGGTCAGTAATTATCTGTACGGTAATACTGATAATTTCAACGATAATCTTAGTAGTCTGACTAAGTTAGAGTCGAGTGCCGATATACTAAGGAGGGAAATAGAAAATCAACTTTACTCTCAATCGTTGATGCCTCAATTTAGAGGGGATATTCTGAGATTGCTCGAAGAGATGGACACTATTATTGATATTGCGAAAGAGAATCTCTCCCAGTTTGACGTTGAGATTCCTAATATTCCTCCAGAGTTAAATCAAGATTTTGTAAAACTAACAGAATTATCCATTTCGGCAGTAGAATCCCTTATGCCTGCCGTTCGTGCATTTTTTAGAACGCCCGATACCGTTAAGGATCAAATACATCGGGTTTACTTTTATGAGAAGGAGACCGATAAAATGGCAACCGCAATTAAGAGGAAGGTTTTTAGGGATATGAGCAACTTGAAGTTAAGCGAAAAAATTCACTTGCGTTATTTTACGCTTCATATAGAAAACGTATCGGATGAGGCCGAAAAAGTTGCCGACCTTTTATCGATTATGGCAATTAAGCGAACAATTTAAAACAGTTGATAGTGTTTTTATTATTTATATCGAGTGGGTTATTTTTGGGATGGTCGTTAGGCGCTAACGATGCTGCTAATATTTTTGGAACGGCTGTTGGGTCTAAAATGTTGAGTTTTAAAAAGGCTGCCATAATAGCAAGTATTTTTATAATACTGGGAGCAGTAATTCAGGGTTCTGGAACAACGGAAACTCTTAGTAAGTTAGGAACGGTTGATGCAATTGGAGGAGCCTTTACTGTTGCTCTTTGTGCTGCTTTTACCGTGTTTATAATGACTCGAAATAAACTGCCGGTTTCCACAACACAGTCTATAGTAGGAGCAATTATTGGATGGAACTTATTTACCAACAACAAAACTGATTATTCGATTCTTACCACAATTCTTACTTCGTGGGTTGCGGGCCCAATAATCGGAATTGTTTTTGCCGCGTTGCTATTCCTTCTTACCCGTTGGCTGCTTCATAAGCTAAAGATTCATTTGATAAAACTTGATGGATATATTCGTTGGGGGTTAATAATAGTAGGGGCGTTTGGTGCATACAGTTTAGGTGCAAATAATATTGCCAACGTTGTGGGTGTATTTATGTCGTCGGCTCCAAATTTAATTATCGATTTGGGTCTGTTTCAGTTGAATGGAGCACAGTTGATATTCTTATTAGGTGGCGTTTCTATTGCCATAGGTGTATTTACTTATGGTTCTAAGGTTATGGAAACGGTGGGCTCTCAAATTATGAATCTGTCTTCCGAAGCGGCAATGGTAGTTGTGTTAGCCCAAGCACTTGTTCTTTTTATTTTTTCATCAACAGGATTGTCCAATTTTTTGGAAACTGTTGGGTTGCCTCGCATACCCCTTGTGCCAATTTCCAGTTCTCAAATTGTAGTGGGTGCTATAATAGG
This sequence comes from Bacteroidales bacterium, assembly GCA_020636845.1. Lineage (GTDB taxonomy): Bacteria > Bacteroidota > Bacteroidia > Bacteroidales > Tenuifilaceae > JACJXD01. The sequence continues at coordinate 466,366 of JACJXD010000002.1, forward strand.
AATTGGGCTTGTTAAGGGGGTTCAGGAAATAAAGGTAAAAACGTTAGGCGGAATATTTTTAGGATGGATACTAACGCCAATAGCTGCGTGTATTTTATCGTTTTTTGCACTCTTCTTCGTTAAAAATGTGTTTAACATTACCGTAACGTCTGCTGTTGCATCGATTCCGGCAACTCCTGTCGATGCAAGTTCAATGGTTGCGACAAGTGCCATGAAACATGTAAACATGGTTTGGCCATTTACATTGATGGTTATTGTTGTGGTTGTAGCCCTTTTTGTATTCTACATAATTAAACAACAAAAATTAAGGGTTAAGGCTCAGGACGAATTATACAAAAAGCAAAATGACTTTTATATAGCTCAAAAGGCGTTAACCGAACTGGAGTTGAAGACTATTCGCTTGGAGAACTCCTCGCTTGCTAGCAAATTGGAGTTTAAACGTAAGGAACTTATAAACTATGCGCTAAACATTATTGAGCAGCAAAATTTTATGGCTTCTATCCTCGATAAGTTAATCGAAATTAAAAATATAAATAAGGATTCGGAAAGGGAAGAAATGTTGGATGGCCTTATTGTTCTGATTAAACAAAAGATGGCTAATTCCGATAAGGTTAAAAATTTCAACATTGAAGCAGAAAAAATGCATAAGGATTTTTACCAACGTCTTTCCGATCAGTTCCCCGATTTAACCGAAAACGATAAACGACTTGCAACCTTACTAAGGTTAGGTTTCTCTTCAAAGGAGATTGCCCCTTTATTGAATATTTCGCCTAAAAGCGTTGAAATTATTCGCTATAGACTTAGGAAGAAAATTAATCTTAAAAAAGGTGACAACTTAATACAATTCATTAATAACCTATAAACTAAAAGGTATGAAAAAAACAAGACAAATTTTTTGGGTTCTGCTTTTAGTTGTTGCTTGGTCGGTTACAAATACCGCGCAGGCTCAAGAGCAAAACATTTCAGGGACAATCACTTCTAGCGTTGATGGAACTCCTGTAAGTGATGTAAAAATTCGGGTAAAAGGTGAAAAGGACATTGCTGGAGTAACCGATGTTGATGGCCATTACTCAATTAAAGTTGGCGAAAACACATCGGGGGAACTCGTATTTGTTCATCCCGATTTCGACCAAATGGAACTATTTATAAACGGTCGTAAAACGGTAAATGCTGTTATGGAATCGAATGTTCGGTATAATGCCTACGGACAAAAGGTTAATCGTATTGAATTAATTGCCGAGAGCAGAAACGGAATTCTAACGTTGGAATCACCCGATCAGAATTACAGAACATGGTTCGATTTACGTGTAAATTTTGACGGTGCTCATTATTTCGATAATGATGCCCTTAACGATTTAGGCGATGGGGTTAGAATTCGTCGTTTGCGTTTTGCTATGAAAACCGTTCTTTACAAGCATTGGACAGGCGAGGTTGATTTGAACTTTGCCGGTGGCGAACTTGATGTTAAAGATGCGTTTTTAGGATACAGATCCGATCCTCACAAGTACTACTTCAAGGCAGGTTATTTTAAGGAACCTATTTCTATGGAAACCACAACAACGTCTAGGTATCAAACATTTATCGAAGAGCCTTACATGACAACTTTTGCGCCTGCGCGTCAAATGGGCTTTAACTTTTCGAAATGGGATACCCAATATTTGGGAGTTGTAGGTGTACACTTTAACGATGTGGAAAATTCCGAAGTAACCACTTACACCGAGGATGCAAATAAAGATTATGGTACCGACGAGGGTTACTCTTTAACTGCAAAAGGCGTTTTTCGTCCAATAAATAAGGATCATAAGTTAATTCACCTTGGCGTTTCGGGATCTTATCGTACTCCAAAAACCAGCTGGGAATACGCAAAAACATATAGGATTTCGACAAGGGATATGACCAATATTAGTCGTAAAAAGTACTTGGATACCGACGATATACCAAATGTTAAATCGCACATGCTACTTGGTGGAGAGTTGGCCGCTAGTTATAACAACATAAAATTTGCCAGCGAATACATTTATACCAAAATATTCCGCGAAACAGGTTTCGTTAACTATGAAGCCAGCGGTTTGTTTGCCTCTGTTTCGTACTTAGTTTTTGGTGGAAAGTACAACTATAACGAGGAAGAGGGCGAGTTTACTCAGGTTACAAGAGGTAAGGATTGGGGCGATATAGAAGTTGCTTTCCGTTACGATTATATCAACCTGAACGATAAGGCTGCAAATATAATGGGTGGTAGCGCAAATGGTTATACCGCAGGTGTTACCTATCATGTTAATCCTAATGTTAGGTTCATGGTTAACTATTCGTACATCGACCACGACAGATATGCAAACGGGAAAGGTAAGCTATACGTTGGAACAGATATAAATGGGAATTTAACAAAAGATTACACTAAGGTTACCGAAACCGCTGGAAAGGCTGGCGACGACTATGGTTTTGTTCAATTTAGAGCCGAAATTGACTTCTAGAATAATTAATTAAAAAAATATAAATGATGAAAACAAAAGGATTCATAGCAATTCTTTCAATGGCTGGTATAGTAATGACCAGTTGTGTGAAGGATGATATTTATGTTGATAATTCCGGCCCGAGTTCCGACGTTAAATTGGTGATTAACGAGGTTGCTTCAAACATGGGCGATCCAAATCCCGATTGGATGGAGATATATAACCCTTCCGATGCCGAAATCGATATGAGTGGTTTTGGCGTTTACGATAAGCCCGATGCTATTTACAAATTTGCCGAAGGAACTAAGATTGCTGCAAAAGGGTATATAGTAATTATATGTGACAAAACGTTAGCGGCTTCCGATCCTGCAACTTACGCAAACTTTGGTATTTCATCGAGTGGAGAAACTGTTTATTTGGTAGATGCCGAAGAGGCTATTATCGATCAGGTGGACGTTCCTGCAATGGATGTAGGTATTAGTTATGCCAGAATTCCTGATGGTGAGGGTACATTCGAAAATGCAAACCCTACTCCGGGAGAACCTAATAGTAATACGAATGAAGCTCCGGTTATCGAGGCCGACACTATTGTTACCGGAATGGTTAACGATAATGTTCGCTTCCAGTACGATGTTGTTGTAAAAGATGCATCTGGTGTTGCCGATGTTAAAATGTGGATGCAAACGCCTTCCGAAACTTATTACTTTACAATGGCTCCGTTGGGTGGAGGAACTTATAGAATACTTTTACCATTGTTAGATAAGAGCAGGGATAAAGATTCTATAGCTTATTATATTGAAGCTACAGACGAAACTGGATTAAAATCGTTTTTCAAACCCGATGATGGGGATGCCTTTAAGTTTGCCGTTGAAGATGGCTTGGCTATTTTCAACAGTGTAGAGTTTTCAAATACCAATCCTTCGCCTTACGAGGATATTACGGTAACTGTAGATGCTTACGATAAAAGTGGAGTTGCTGCTGTTCGCTTGTACTACTTAGTAAACGACGAGGATGCTAATAATAAGGTTGATATTGATTTAACCTTCGATGGAACTGTTTGGACAGGAACTATTCCCGGACAGGCTGACGAATCGGTTATTCGTTACTATTTAAGAGCTACCGACAATTCTTCGGTTAAATCGTACTATCCAGTCGAAGAGGTTGATGGCAGTTTCGATCACGATGATGCTACAACCTGGCCACAAATTACCGTTGCTCCGTTGGTGATTTTAAATCAATTAGTAATTAATGAGATAGAGGCAGATGGCGATCCATATGATTATATTGAATTGTATAATGGAACAAATGCCAATATTGATATTAGTGGGTATAAGGTATATGATTCTGGAGATCCAAGCGTTGTAGCGTATATTATTCCAAATGGAACTACAATTATCGCGGGAGGATTCTATGTAATCGAAACAGGCTCTGGTTCTCCACAAGGTCAATTTGGAATAGGTAAAGGAGGAGAAGATGTTCATCTTGCAAATGCTTCAGGAGAAGTTATCGATGAGTTATTAGAAGGCGATTGGCCAGGAACTCCTTTAGTTGCTCGCAAAAAGGATGGTGCTCAGTTGTGGGTAGTTCCTTCGGGCGAAACAAAAGGAACAACTAATAATATTTAACCTTTTAGCGTAGAAGTAAGGTGGAACGCAACAATTGGAAATCGCAATTTACAAATTGCGATTTCCTCCTAAAATATTACCTAATAATTCTCATTTTAGGCCTATTGCTTGGTTCTTGTGGGGATCAAACGGACAATAATATTCCGTTGCTAAAGCCAACTGCTTACTATAACCTCGACATTCCCGAAACCTCTGATTTATGCTTTGGCTCTACAACCAACGTATTGTACACGGTAAGCGATAATACCACAAAGGTTTATAAAATAACTACCACCGGAAGGACGTTGGCAGAGTTAAAGTATGTAGGGAACGATTTGGAGGGTGTATGCTATGTCAACAACCAGTACATATATGTTGCCGAAGAGCGGCTCCGTGAAATAGTAAAACTTGACTTGCAAGGGAATAAACTCGATCAAAAAGTAATTCCGGTTGAGGCAAATGCCGAAAACGAGGGCCTCGAAGGAATATCGTATGCCACTTTTTGCATGCGTTTTTACATTATAAACGAGAGAAATCCGGGTTTACTGATTGAGACGGACAAAAACTTAAATGTGTTGAACAAATACCCGTTAACATTTGCCAACGACTATTCGGGTATTTGTGTCGATAATGTTAATCAGAACCTTTGGATATTAAGCGATATGTCGGCAACGGTGAATAAGTGTACAATGCAGGGGGAGGTTATCGAAAGTTATCGGATTCCGGTAAGTAATCCGGAAGGTATTGCTTACGATCCTGATAGCAAGATGCTTTACATTGTAAGCGACGCGGAAGCACGACTTTATATATTTAATTTAAACTTATAAATTATGGCAAAAGAAGAGATGAAGATTGGAGAGATTTCCAAACCCAGATTCGAATTTCGATCATTTGGGCAGAATTTTGATGAAGCAGCTAAACGTATGGCACGGTTATCGGTGCCTGTTCCCGAGAAGGTGTGGGAACGCCATTCCGATGAAATTTATATTGTTTCCCGAACAAACGATATCAACAATACAAAAATTCGTGATGGGAAAATGGATATTAAAACCTACGTTCAAACCGTTGATGGCCTTGAGCAGTGGAATCCATTAATGAAAGCCGAATTTCCAATTACCAAGCAGATTTTGCTAGAGCAGGTTTTCCCCGCTTTTCAGGTTGAAGCGCCTAATCTTAGTAAGGATACATACTCCTACGATGAGTTTATAGCCATTGTTAAGCATCACTCGAATTTGGCCGCAGTACGAGTTCACAAGCAACGTTTTGGTTACATGGTTAATGGAACCATTTGTGAGTTTGGCAATGTTTTTATTAATGGGGCTAAAATTGCAACTATAAACTCAGAATCGACGGAAACAGAGGATATTAAGAAGACCATTAAGGATGTTGGGCTCGAAGGTGTAGAAAACATAAATTACCTGCAAGCAATAAAAAGGGTAATTGGAATGATTGATAAACCATTAGCAAACGAATAATAGCAAACAGCATGGGACAAGAAATTGAACGCAAATTCCTTGTTAAGGGGGAATTTAAAAGTTTGGCAACAAAGGCAACTCGAATTACACAAGGATATTTATCGTCGGTTCCCGAGCGAACCGTTCGTGTAAGGGTAAAAGGCGAAAAGGGTTACATAACAATAAAGGGAATAGGCAGCCAGTCGGGAGCCAGCCGTTTCGAGTGGGAAAAGGAAATTCCCGTTGAGGATGTAAACGAGTTGCTGAAAATATGTGAACCGGGAATAATCGATAAAACCAGGTATATTATTCCATTTGATAATCATACATTCGAGGTTGACGAGTTTTACGGCGAGAACGAAGGGCTTATACTTGCCGAGGTTGAACTTGGTTCGGAGAATGAGGCTTGCAAGATGCCTGTTTGGATTGGGCAGGAAGTTACCGGCGATACCCGTTACTATAATTCAATGTTAATGAAGAATCCGTATAAAGGTTGGTAGATGGTGTAGTTAAGCAAACAATGGCAGCAGGAGGATTCTTTTGCTTGCCATTGTTTTAGTTTATCTTTAATTAATTTTTTGGAGGAAAAACAATGGTCGATACAGAGAAGGAATTCGATGTTCTTGATATGAATAATTATAAGGTAGAAAAACTACCTCAAAAGGAGAAAACCGGTTTTGAGAAATACATGGCTATTGTTGGTGCTCCGTTGGCAATTATTGTATTTATTCTTATTTACTTTTATTCCGATATTAGTTTCCTTAACAATATAAATCCCGATTTACTGGGAAAAACTGCGTTAAAACGATTTCACGAGGTGGGGAGTGCAGGTTTTTCCCGAATTAATTATGCAATGCTTGCTATTGCTGTTTCTTCAATTATTCTTTGGATAACGGAAGCCATCCCCAATTACTTAACGTCATTAATACTGATTGTTGCAATGGTATTAACTGGTGTAACCAGCGAAATTGACGCATACCATCAATTAGGACATCCTGTAATGTGGCTAAACATACTCTCGTTTGTGTTGGCAAGTATGCTGGTAAAAACTCAAATTGCCAAGCGATTTGCCCTGTGGTTTATTGTTCGGTTTGGCAAAAACGCAACGTGGATATTCTTTAGTTTCATGATAATTAATATTGTTCTTTCGGCTTTTATTTCGGCAACCACCGCAAAGGCGGCAATATTGCTCCCAATTTTTATGGTTGTTGCGGCGGTGTATGGAGCCAGAGGCGGCGATAAGCGAAATAATTTCGGTCGAAATTTAGTCTTGCAAAATCTTTTTCAAATAAATGTTTCTGCTGGTGGTTTTATTACGGGATCTGGGGCTAATCTTTTAGCAGGTTCTTTAATGGCAGGGGCACTTGGCGGTCAGGCCTTTTCGTATCAAAAGTGGTTGTTTGCGGCTTTCCCTTTGGCGGTTATTTTATTGCTGTTGGGTTGGGTTATTAGTGTGAAGTTTATTTTTCCCATGAAGCCAGAGGAAAAAGAACCTCAAATAGAAGGGGGAATGGAACGGCTTAAGGAGGAGTTGCATAAGTTGGGCCCAATAAGTTTTCAGGAGATAAAGGCAATCATCATTTTTGTGGCTGTTTTGGCATTGTGGGCAACCGATACGCTTCATGGCATTAGCCAAACGGCAGTTGCATTCCTTGGTGCAGTGGTGGCACTTACTCCAAAAATTGGCGTGGTAAAATGGAACGATGTCGATATCCCTTGGCATTTGTTAATGTTCTCTGCAGGAGCATACACGCTTGGGGCGGGGCTTAGTGCAACCGATTTGGCCATGCTTTCGGTAAACAGTTTTTACGATGGTTTAGGGTTTTCGGCAAATACGCCGTTCTGGGTGTTTTACGTGTTTCTAACAGGTTGCATGCTTTTTAGTGCGCTCATATTCCAATCTAAGACTATGAGGGCGCTTATTTTTATACCAATTGCAATTGGTACTGCTCAAAAGTTTGGTTATCCTGTTCTTAGTTTAACGTTGCCGGTAGCTTTACTAATAGAGCATGTTTATGCGTTACCGTTTAACAGTAAACCGGCAGCATTACTCTATGTTACCGATCAGTACAGTTGGTCCGATACTGCTAAGTATGGCATTACCATGTTGTTTGTTGCCTGGATTGTAATAATTGTTTGGGGTGAAACATGGTTACGATTGCTTGGTTACACACCGAATGGTGTGTTTGGATTGTTTTAGAACCAAGAAGTTGGGTTAGTTAGTGTTGTAAATTATTAAGGTTAAAATTTGATTTTAAGGTAGGAGCAGAATGATTGATGAAGTTGTAAAAATACACGATAGTTTTTCCATCGAAATAAAATTGGGATATGCTACGCGTCGTACTCAAAAGGAGAACGACTATGCAATAAATATTTGGTTCTTTGTTCCTAATAGTCTCGATATAAACCGATATACATATTCTACCCGCGATTTTTATAACGATCTTAAAACTAATATAAGGCTTATTACCCCGGTTTACCTGCTTCGTGAAATTGCTGCTGGCGAAAATTCGCCTTTTATACATCTCGAAAAATCTTTTCAGGATTTGGCCTCAAATCCAATTCGGAAAAATGTTGCCGAGTACGAGTATCACATCAAAATGTTCCAGTCGATACTTAAAAGTTCCCTGCGCGACGAGATTCAGCACATCATTAAAAATGAGGTGAAGGAGGATATTCCGTTTTTGGTGAAGGCTTATGTAAGTAATGTGAATCTGATAGCAGAAAAGTACAGAGGGTTACGCAGGGTTATTAACGCCCCTACCGTACAAAAGGATTTAATGCGTTACTACTTTTATGGCGACGAGTTCATGAGCAACATCATAGAGCAAAATACGCTCATATTGCTAACGTCGTTTAAGCATAGCGAGAAGGACGATCTTGCCAAATCCAAAGACATTCTTTTCGATTTAATAATTAAGGAACGGGAATACAAAAAGGAGAAGGATTATCCGTTTGTGGGGAAGCATTCTAAGGATTCATACCGTGAGTTAATACACCGAAGGGGAGTGCTTAAGAAGTATGTGGAAAGTCAGCTATTTTTATCCACCAGTACTAAAAAAGATGGGGTGTTGGTGGAGCAAATTTTGTATAGTCTTGCAGCGGGAATGGCCATGATTTTTGCTACGGCAGTTGCATTTACCTTTCAGCAAAAGTTCGGGAATTTTACCATACCGTTATTCATTGCCTTGGTTATAAGTTACATGCTTAAGGATAGGATTAAGGAGTTAATGAGGTACTATTTTACGGGCAAACTCAAGCGTTTTTTCTTCGATCAAAAAACAAAAATTAAGGTAAAAAACAATCACCCCATTGGATGGTGTAAGGAGGGCTTCGATTTTATTATTGAACGGAAAATCCCCAAAGGGGTAGTAAAAGCACGTAATCGGTCTTTAATAATGGGTGTGGAAAATAGGGTTACGGCCGAAAAGGTTTTTATGTACAGAAAATTTTTACGCTTGTCCAGAAACGAGTTAAATAAGGTTTATCAGCATTATACCATTACGGGAGTTAACGATATAATTCGGTTTAACGTGTCACGTTTTATATCTAAAATGGATAATCCCGAAATTCCGTTGTACTTGGTAAATCATAATCATTACGAGGTAATTTACGGCGAAAAGGTTTATTACTTAAACATGATTATTAGTTATCAGTACGAAGGAAGTACCCATTACAGTCGATATCGCTTAGTTTTAAATAGGGATGGAATCAAGGAGTTGGTGAAGTGTTAGCACGTTATTTTTAGTTAATTTTTTCTGCCATTCCGTTGCTAAGAATTAATTTTTTGGCAACGGAATTGTTTTATTTACATAGTTTCAAACGTTATAGGTTGATATTCCTAATTTTAATCGCATTCAAATTGCCTGAAATCGTTTTAGCGTTTGTTTATTTCTATTAACTTTGCGTAGTTTTTCAGAAAAATTGATTTTTCAACGTTATAAAATTCTGGCAATCAAATGGAGAAGTCTAAAAAATTTATTACATGTGATGGTAATTATGCAGCGGCTCACGTAGCATATATGTTCAGCGAAGTTGCAGCTATTTACCCTATTACTCCGTCATCTACAATGGCTGAGTATATTGACGAATGGTCGGCATTTGGTCGTAAAAATATTTTTGGCGACACCGTAAAGGTAGTCGAAATGCAGAGTGAAGCTGGTGCTTCGGGTGCTGTTCATGGATCTTTGCAGTCGGGTGCGTTAACATCTACATTTACTGCATCGCAGGGATTACTGTTGATGATCCCGAATATGTATAAGATTTCGGGCGAATTGCTACCGGGAGTTTTTCATGTTTCCGCTCGTAGTATTGCTGCTCACGCATTATCTATTTTTGGTGATCATAGCGATGTTATGAGTACCCGTCAGTGTGGTTTTGCCATGTTGGCAAGTGGTGGCGTTCAGGAAGTAATGGATTTGGCAGGAATTGCACACTTAGCAGCAATTAAAACTCGTGTACCATTCTTACATTTCTTCGATGGTTTTAGAACTTCTCACGAAATTCAGAAAATAGAAGTTCTCGAAAACGACGATTTGGCTTCGCTTATCGACAAGGATGCTTTGCAAGCATTCCGCGATCGCGCTTTAAATCCGGAACATCCTGTAACAAGGGGTACCGCTCAAAATCCTGATATTTACTTCCAGGCACGTGAAGCTGCAAATCGTTTTTACGATGCAGTTCCCGATGCTGTTGAGGATTACATGAAGGAAATTAGCAAAATTACCGGGCGTGAGTATCATCCTTTTACATACTATGGTGATCCTAATGCCGAAAACGTTGTTATTGCAATGGGTTCGGTAACCGATACTCTTAAGGAAACCGTCGATTACTTAATGTCTAAGGGCGAAAAAGTTGGGTTAATCTGCGTACACCTTTATCGTCCATTTTCTGCAAAGTATTTTTTCAATGCTCTTCCTAAATCGGTAAAACGTATTGCCGTTCTAGATCGTACTAAGGAACCCGGTGCTAATGGCGATCCTTTATATCTTGATGTAAAAGATTTGTTCTATGGTAAGGAAAATGCTCCTGTTATCGTAGGTGGTCGTTATGGATTAAGTTCTAAGGATACTACTCCGGCTCAGATGATTGCTGTTTTTGAAAACCTCAAGTTGAACGAGCCTAAAAATCAGTTTACTGTTGGAATTGTTGACGATGTAACTTTTAAATCGTTACCTGTAGAAAAGGAAATTAACTTATCGCCTAAGGGTACATTCCAAGCTAAGTTCTACGGTTTAGGATCCGATGGAACCGTGGGAGCAAATAAGAACTCTATCAAAATTATTGGTAACAATACTTCGAAATATTGCCAGGCATACTTTGCTTACGATTCAAAGAAATCGGGCGGTATTACAGTTTCTCACCTTCGTTTTGGCGATAAGCCAATTCTTTCACCTTACTTGGTAAATACTCCGGATTTCGTTGCTTGCCATGTTCATGCTTACTTAGACAAGTATGATATGCTAAAAGGCTTACAGAAAGGGGGAACCTTCTTGTTAAATACAATTTGGAACGTTGAAGAGGTTAAGGAAAAGTTACCCAATTCGATTAAGAAGTATTTAGCCGAAAACAATATCAATTTCTATATCATCGATGCTACCGAAATTGCTGCAGGAATTGGTCTTGGTAGTCGTACCAACACTATTATGCAAAGCGCTTTCTTTAAGATTGCCAATGTAATTCCTTACGAATTGGCTGTTAAGGAAATGAAAAAGGCAATTGAGAAATCGTACGGACGCAAGGGTGAGGAAATCTTGAGAATGAACTATGCTGCCGTTGATAAGGGCGGTAATGTTACTAAGGTTGATGTTCCGGCTGAGTGGGCAAAACTTGAACCCGAAAAACATTCGGAAATTGCAGGTGCTCCTGAGTTTATTAATAAAGTTGCATTGCCAATTAACTTGCAGAAAGGCGACGATTTACCTGTAAGTGCTTTTGTTGATCGCGAAGATGGTACTTTCCCTTCGGGAACTACACGTTACGAAAAGAGGGGTGTTGCTGTAAACGTTCCGGAATGGATTCCTGAAAATTGTATCCAATGCAACCAATGTTCGTATGTATGTCCTCACGCAGCAATTCGTCCATTCTTATTAACCGATGAAGAGTTGAAGAATGCTCCGGAAGGAACAAAGACTGTTAAGGGTAACGGTGGTATTAAGGATTATAACTTCCGTGTTCAGGTAAGCGTTCTCGATTGTACCGGTTGTGGTAACTGCGTTGACGTTTGTCCTGCAAAGACAAAAGCGTTGGAATTAAAACCTCTCGATACTCAATTAGCCGAGGCAGAACGTTTCGACTACATGCACGAAAAGGTTGGTTATAAAGATATTCTTGGTAAAGAGAAATCTGTTAAAAACAGTCAGTTTGCTCAACCGTTGTTTGAGTTTAGCGGTGCTTGTGCTGGTTGTGGAGAAACTCCATATATTAAAGCAATTACTCAACTTTATGGCGATCGAATGATTGTTTCGAACGCTACAGGATGTTCTTCAATTTACGGAGGTTCTGCACCTTCAACTCCTTATTCTGCCAACAAGGATGGTAAGGGTGTTGCATGGGCAAACTCCTTATTCGAAGACAATGCTGAATACGGACTTGGTATTGCTACAGGAACCGAGAAATTGCGCGATAGAATTGCTGGTAAAATTAACGGGGCTTTAGCAGGTAATGTAGCCAACGATGTTAAAGTTGCCATGGAAGAGTGGCTTGCAGGTAAGGATAATGCCGAACAGTCGCGTATTGCTTCTGCTAAATTAGTTGCAGCCCTCGAAAAGGATGGTTCTTCCGTTGCTAAAGAACTGTTGGCAATGAAACAGTATTTCGAAAAGAAATCGGTATGGATTTTTGGTGGTGATGGTTGGGCTTACGATATCGGTTACGGCGGATTAGATCATGTATTGGCTTCGGGTCAGGATGTTAACGTATTAGTTCTTGATACAGAAGTTTACTCGAATACGGGCGGTCAGGCATCAAAATCAACGCCGGCTGCAGCTGTTGCTAAGTTTGCCGCTTCCGGTAAAAAAATCCGTAAAAAAGATTTGGGTATGATGGCTATGTCGTATGGTTATGTATATGTTGCTCAGGTTGCAATGGGAGCAAGCCATAATCAGTATTTTAAAGCCATTAAGGAAGCAGAGGCTTATCCTGGACCATCATTGATTATTGCTTATGCACCATGTATTAACCATGGAATTCGTAAGGGTATGGGTAAAACACAGCAAGAAGAAAAATTGGCAGTAGAATCAGGATATTGGCACTTGTATCGGTTTAATCCATTACTGGAGGCCGAGGGACAAAACCCATTCCAATTAGATTCTAAAGAACCAGATTGGAGTTTGTTTCAGAGTTACTTAATGGGCGAAGTAAGGTACTCTTCTTTACAACTTTCTTTCCCTGACGAGGCAAAGGCGTTGTATAAAGTTGCCGAAGAAAATGCTCACTTAAGGTACAACTCGTATAAAAAGTTGGCAGGATTGTAAAATTTTTCGAACATACTTAAACAAAGGGCTATGTAAATAGCCCTTTGTTTTTTATATACGAAGCCAGAAAACAATATTCAGTTAAATATTTTATTCAAAATTGGTGAGGGTTTTATTTTTTAATTACTTTTAGTAAAGTGTATTTTAATGTAGAAGGATAGTTGATGTTTTCATTTCGTCCCGGAAATATTTTATTAATTTTTACAATATTCATACAGTTATCAACCTATAATGCTTTTGCTGAGTACAAGGCAACCTATAAGCATTTTACGGTTGATGACGGCTTACCTGCTACAGATGTTTTTCATGTATTTCAGGATTCTAAAGGATTTATTTGGTTTGCAACAAGTCATGGAGTAAGCCGTTTTGATGGCTACAATTTTAAAACATTCGATTTAACTTCTGGGCTAGTCGATAATGTTGTATTTGAAATATTCGAAGATTATAAAGGTCGAATTTGGTTTGTTTCGTACTCAGGGAAACTATGTTATTTTGAAAATGATGAAATTCATGAATTTCCTTACAATAATAAAATTTCGCAGGTGTTTCCCAAAAGCACAGGCCCTGCCAAAAACTCTTTTTGGGTCGATAGCTTGGATAATATTTATCTAGGGTTAAAAAAGTATGGGATAATAACTATTTCCCCTGAAGGAATATTTCGGAAGATAGAAAACGCTAATCATGCTAAAGTGCAAATTATTAAAGTTAATGCGACTAATTATTTGTTTGCGACAAGTTTATTGAATGACAATCGGAGGATTGTTAGTATTTCTGAAAAAAATAGTTATAAGGTGTTTGATTTTGAAGCACTAGGATATGTAGATACCTTTCCAATACAATATTTTGCAAAACAGTCACCTAATGATAAATCATTGTTTATTTCGTTAGAACATATAATTGTCAATTTAAAGGGGGATTCTGTTGTTCAACTAAAAGATTTTAATAGTTCTATTATATGGACAGGCTTTGATAATGAAGGAAATTTATGGATATCCTTTTTTAATGGAGGAATAAGAATGTTTCCAAAAGGGAATCTAGATTCTGTATCTGATGTTTTTTTATTAGAAAATACTCAGATTACATCAATGTTTAATGATGAAGAAGGAGCTTTTTGGTTTTCTACTCTTGACAATGGAGTGTTCTATTTTCCTAATATTTTAATGAGGGTATATGATAAATCTACAGGGTTAGAGGGTAATAGCGTGAGTGATGTATTTGCTAATGATAGCCTTGTTTATGTTGGATTCAATAAGGGCTTTATAGATATTATTTATAATAATCGAATTAGTAAGCATAGTTTAGATTATAGTGATAAAAATAAAGGATTTATTAGAGATGTTTATGGAGATTTAAATACGGGTAAAGTTTGGATATCTGCGCTTACTTCTTTAGGCTATTTTATAGGACAGAATTATTACAGGTATATGAATTACACCCAAGTAAATTCTCCTCAAAGAATGATTGCTAGCAAAGGTGGGGGGTATTGGGTAGGAACGGCATATGGAATTTATAAAGTAAAAAATGATGAAGTTGTTTATAACTCTCGAACAGATAATTTTAGAGCTATGATATCAAGTTTAGCCGAAGATAACAATGGGACGCTTTGGTTTAGTACGGTTAATGGCCTTTGGAAGTATTCAAATAAAATAATTCAATATGTAGGGCAAGAAAATAAATTGCTCAGTAAGCAGTGTGGGGATATGTTTTTTAATAGGACAGATTCTTCGCTCTGGTTGGGAACAAATGGGGCTGGCGTTGTAATTTACCATCCGGGTAGGAGAACGGTAAGTCAATTAACAACCGACGATGGACTTGTCTCAAACTCAATTCAAGATTTTTTTGAATACAATTCAAGTGTTTGGGTCGGAACTCAAAAAGGGATTTCGGTGATTGCCTTAAAGAATGGAAAAATTAAGGATGTTCAGAATATAACCACGTTCGATGGTTTACCTACTAACGAGATTAATAGCATCTTTATAAAAGATAGCACATTATATGTTGGAACGAGTAATGGCCTAGCCATAACAAATCTAAAAAACTGTCATCCAAACACATATTCTCCAAATATTGTTTTAAACGGAATTAATGTTGATGGTAAAGATTTTAAGGCTGATAGCGAAAAGGTAAACATTGAGTATGCAAGTAATTTAATAACGGTATCGTATTCCGGCCTTGCTTATAAGAACATGGGAAAATTATTATATCGTTATCGATTATTAGGGTTAGACACAAATTGGGTTTATACTTTTAATACGAGTTGTTCGTTTAGTCAATTAAATACAGGATCTTACTTGTTCGAAATTCAGGCACAAAATTCAAGTAATGTTTGGAGCCCTTCAAGACAGTTGGTCACAATTATAGTTGCGCCTCCTTATTGGCAAAAATGGTGGTTTATTTTAATAGTTGCTTCGGCATTAGCTTCTATTCTTTATGGTGTGTATATGTTACGGATGCGAGAGGTTAACAAACGAAATGAGTTAATAAATAACATAAATTTGTACAAGCAGCAATCGTTAAGGCAGCAAATGAATCCCCATTTTATCTTTAATACATTGAATTCCATTCAATACTATATTTTAGAGCGCGATACAATTAGTTCTCATAAGTATTTGACAAAGTTTGCTAAATTAATGCGCTTAACCCTTGATAACTCTCAATCGCCAACAATTCCTTTGCACGATGAAATTGAAGCTCTTCGCTTGTACTTGGATTTAGAGGCATTACGGTTAGAAGGTAAGTTTACTTATTCTATTGACATAGATGAGGATGAATCGATTCTTGATATTAAAGTACCCACTCTTTTAATTCAGCCGTTTGTCGAAAATGCAATATGGCATGGCATAATGCTTAAACCGGATAAATGCGGAACGGTTAAAATTTCTCTTACCGATAAAGGTTCCTATGTCGAGTGTTTAATCCGTGATGATGGAGTTGGGCGGGAAGAAGCGAAACGTGTTCGTGAATCGAATACGGGAATGCATAAATCTCGTGGTTTTCAGATTACTCAGCAACGAATCGATTTGTTAAGTTCCATGTACAAGGAACGTTTCAACATCAAGATTGTGGATTTATATGATAAAAAAGGTAGTTCTGAAGGAACTTTGGTAAGTATAACAATACCTAAGTCGTTAACATAGAATTAAAACTCTTGTTAAACCTCGTTTTTTATTACCTTTACAGTCAAAATTAATTGAATGCTTAAGGTTTTGCTTGTCGATGATGAAGTGGCTTCTCTGAGAACGCTTGAAATGCTCTTGGAGCAACTTTCCAATAATCTTCAAGTAATAGATGTTGCACGTTCTGCGAGTGAGGCTGTTGAAAAGGTAAGGGTTATCAATCCCGATATTGTTTTTTTGGACATAGAAATGCCGGGGGGGAGCGGCTTCGATTTTTTGGAGAAAAGCCCGAATAACGATTTCGACGTTATTTTCGTTACGGCATATAATAATTATGCAGTTAAGGCATTTAAGTTTTGTGCTATTGATTATTTGCTTAAACCAATTGATTTTGATGAGCTTAGTAAGGCGATTGAACGTATTCAAAAGCGCAGGTATTCCAATTTCGATTCCCGAAAAAAGTATTATGCTCTATTCGAGAATCTTAAAGAAATAATACCCTCGAAGTTGGTTGTACGAATTGATAATAGAAACGAGTATATTGATTTAAAAGATGTTTGCATTTTTCAAAAAGTTGATGGAAGTGCAGAAGTGGTTTATTACGACGAAAAAAGGCTTGATGTCTCTAATAATTTTTCGGAGTTAGAAGTGGTCTTGGAAGAACGGGATTTTGCAAAGGCTAATAGCCATCAAATTGTGAATTTAAGGCATGTCAGGCGTATTTCTGGGTTAAAAGGAAAGGGAAAAGAGTTGCTTTTAACCAATGGCGAAAAAGTTGATTTAGAGGATAATTTTAAGTCTGTGTTAATAGAAAAGTTAGAAAAATATACATCTAAAAAGAATTAGTTTTGGCAAGAATAATGGCTTTGGATATTGGTAGAAAGAGAACGGGTATAGCAGTAACCGATTCCCTTAAAATTATTGCAAATGGTTTGACTACAGTTCCTACACATACCATTACAGCCTATCTTTCCGAATATTTCTCAAAGGAAAACGTAGAGTTATTGGTGGTAGGAATGCCGCATCAATTAAACAATTTACCATCCGAAGCTGTTAGGTATATTAAGCCTGTTGTTAGCAAAATAAAAAAGCAGTTTCCCGATTTGAATATTGAATTTGTTGACGAGCGATTTACCTCAAAAATGGCTCACGATACAATGTTAGCCGGAGGTTTAAAGAAAACGGATAGGCAGAATAAGGCGTTGGTCGATACAATCAGCGCTACAATTATACTACAATCGTATATGGAAAGTATTTCGTTTAAAAATAAATTTTAATATCAGTTATGTTACCTGTTTATATTTATGGTTCACCCGTTTTACGTAAAGTTGCTCAGGATATTACACCCGATTTTCCCAACTTGCATGAGTTAATTGAAGAAATGTACGAAACTATGCACCAGTCTGATGGCATTGGGTTGGCAGCTCCGCAGATAGGTAAGTCTATACGGGTTTTTGTGGTCGATGGAACTCCTTTGGAAGAGGATGACCCTACTCTTAAAAATTTTAAAAAGGCTTTTATAAATGCTCAAATTGTCGAACGGTTCGACGAAATGGTTATTTATAGCGAAGGTTGTTTAAGCATTCCCAATATACACGAGGAAGTTGAGCGTGAATCGAAAGTTCGGATAAAGTATGTCGATGAAGATTTTAAACCTCACGAGGAGGTTTACGAGGGTTTTGCTGCGCGTATTATTCAGCACGAGTACGATCATTTGGATGGTATTCTTTTTACCGATAGGTTGTCGGCTATTCGTAAACAGCTTATAAAAGGAAAGTTGAATGCCATTTCGAAGGGACGATTTAGCGTTGATTATAAGTACAAGTTGGTAAAGTAATAGTTGATATTCTGGTTTTTCTGAAACCAATAGCGTAACTTAGTGTAAGAACAATAGTTACGCTAATTTTGTATTTGCCCGTAAATAAACACGAACTTCCCTTTGTAAGGCTTTTATTGCCTTTGTGTTTGGGAATTTTGCTTCAACATTACTTTACAGTAATTTGTAATGCAACGGCATTAGTTTGGTGCTTGCTTTTATTCCTTCCCTTTTTTATTGGGGCTTTGCGTTTATCCAAGATATGGAAATATCAATGGGTGTATGGTTTTATTATGTTCCTGTTTTTGCTGTTTTATGGAGTAGCCATTACACCTTCGGGCAAAGCATTAATGCCTTTCAAAAACAGAGGAGAACCCTGTAAAGTTTTGGCTAGAATTGTGGAAGAGCCAGAAGTTCGGAAAAACTCTGTAAGGTGTATAGCCGATGTAGTAAATGTTGTAACTCCCGATACTTCGGATATAAACGGACGGAAGTTGCTTCTATATTTTTCGCTAACCGATACTGCTGCGACTACACTAAAATATGGCGACATTATTGCTGCATCTGTTAGAGTACAACAGATAGAGCCTGCATCGAACCCATGCCAATTCGACTTTGCTAATTACATGCGGTTGAAGCGTATTTTTTACAGCGCCTATGTGCGTAATCATTCGTGGTGCAAGGTTGGCGAGCAGCCTAATGTGTTGATAAAATTGGGGCTCGCATTGCGGAGAAAAGTAATAGACATTTACAACAGGCATAAAATAGAAGGGCAAAAGTTGGCAGTATTGTCGGCACTGACCGTTGGCTATAAAGGCTTTTTGGACGATGAACTTAAGCAGACTTTTTCTTCTACGGGAGCGGCCCACATATTAGCAGTATCGGGGTTACATGTAGGTATTATTTACATGCTTTTGTTAGTGCTTTTTTCTTTTTTACCTAAGCGTCGGCTGTTTAGGTCTTTACAGTTGGCTGTTATGCTGCTGGGATTATGGGGGTATGTGTTAATAACCGGATTTTCTCCGTCGGTATGTCGTTCGGCAGTTATGTTTTCAATTTTGGCGTTTGGAAATAGCATGAACTTGAGAACAAATATTTTTAACTCGTTGGCAGCAGCAGCATTTATTTTATTGATAACTGAGCCTTTGTATTTATTTACGGTGAGTTTTCAACTTTCGTTTTTGGCAGTGCTTTCTATAGTTGTTTTATCATCGCCGATTACCTCTGTTTTTAGGATTGATAATAAAATTTTAAAGTATTTCTGGGGATTAGTTGCCGTTTCCATTGCCGCTCAGTTGGGAACCATGCCGGTAACCCTTTTAAACTTTGGACAATTTCCGGTGTACTTTATTTTGGCAAATTTAATTGCCATACCGCTTGCCCCGTTAATAATTTATGCATCCTTGTTACTGCTCTTATTGTCGCCGATTAGTTCGTTGGCCGGCATTGTTTCCAAAGGGGTCGAGTATCTTGTTTTGGGGTTGAGTACAGGATTAAGTTATGTCGAAAAATTGCCATTGTCGTCAATTACAGGTCTCAATATAACTACGTTACAATCAATGTTGCTGTTGATGGCAATAGTATTTTTGGGCGTATTCTTACATAGTTATAGGTATAAGCCTTTAATGGTTAGTTTTATTGGCCTCATAGCATTTTTGGTTGTGGGCTTTTATAACAATTATTCAACGGCGGAAAAAGAGTTGGTTGTATTCAAGTTGCCTCGTAAATCGATTATATGTGTTCGGAGTAATGCGGATGCTTGTTTTATTACAACAGATTCGTTGGCGTGCAATCCTCTTAAAAAGTATTCCTTTTACTTAGAAGGATACATCCATAGGTTTATCAAGAATAAGGTAGATGTTCTAAGTTTGGCTGAATTACATGGTAAGCATAAATCTGAATTTCCTGTTCTCCGAAAAAAGGATGGGTTGGCAATGGCGTTAGTAGGAAATAAGAGCGTTATGTTAGCGTATAACGATTCTGTAAAGAATATCGTTTGCGAGAAACCATTCGAGGTGGATATTCTGATAGCAAACAGATATTTAAACGAACAGGTATTGACAATGGTATCTCCTAAGATTATGATTATCGATCCTTCAATATCTGGCGAAAACGAGTTGGCTTTAATGGCGATGTGTGCAACACAAAACGTAAAAATACATTCGATGTTAACTCAAGGCGCGTTTGTAATGAAATTAAATTGATGGAAGTGCGATATTTTTTCATGAATAAAAGACAATTTGTTGTTTTTTGACTTTAATTTGCAACCTATTGTTTTTCAATTTTAATAGGAATCAGAAAAATTAAGGAAAAGTTGTTTAAATGAATATTATTGTTGTAGGAGCGGGAGAAGTTGGAACACACCTAGCCTCAATGTTGGCAAGGGAATATCACGATGTTACTGTAATCGATCCGAATCCGCAAATGCTTACAAATTTGGCTTCTACTGCCGATGTTGTTACAATAAATGGTTCGGCAACGTCTATCAATGTTTTGAAGGATGCCAATATAAAAAAAGCCGATCTTTTTATAGCTGTAGCGCATTCGGAGGAAACTAACATTGTTTCTGCAACGTTGGCAAAGCGCTTAGGCGCTAAAAAGGTAATTGCCCGAATCGATAAGTACGAGTACCTGCAACCTAACAATAAGGAAATATTTCTTAATCTTGGAATCGATTCGTTAATTTACCCCGAACGCCTTGCGGCAAGAGAAGTTGTAACGTTACTTGGACAAACCAGTTCTACGGAGTTTGTCGATTTTTCCGGAGGAAAACTCTCTTTAATAGTCTTTCGCCTCGAAGAGGATTCTCCTGTAGTTAACAATACGCTTACTCAAGCAATGGCCAATAATACGAATCAGGATTATAGAGCTGTTGCCATATCCAGAGAAGGCGAGACAATTATTCCGAGGGGTAGCGATGAGTTTAAGGTGAACGATTTGGTTTACGTAATTGCCAATCAGTCTGGTATTGGCGACATGCTCAAGCAATCGGGAAAACAAAATATCGAGGTTCGAAACCTTATGATACTGGGAGGAAGTAGAATTGCCACGCACATAGCTACCGATTTGGAGCGTGAAATGAACGTTAAGTTGATAGAGATTGATCGGGAAAAGAGCGAGAAACTTGCCGAAAGATTTAAGAATACCCTTGTAATAAATGGGGACGGTCGAAATACCGATTTGCTTATTGAGGAAGGTTTATCGTACATGGATGCCTTTGTTGCTGTTACCGGAAATTCCGAAACCAATATTCTTTCCTGTATTATCGCGAAGCGAATGGGCGTAAAAAAGACCATTGCCGAAATAGAGAATATTAACTATATCCGTTTAGCCGAAAGTATCGGTGTTGATACGGTTATCAATAAAAAACTTATTACGGCCAGCAGAATATTCCGTTATACCATGAGTACCGATGTTTCTGCCATTAAATGCCTTACCGGTTCCGATGCCGAAGTGCTGGAATTTATTGTAAAACCCGGAGCGCTAATATCTAAAGGTCGTCTCAAGGATGTGGGTTTCCCTAAGGATGCAATAGTTGGCGGTGTTGTGCGTGGAAACTTATCGTTTATAGCTAAAGGCGATACCGAAATTAAGCCTTACGATAGGGTGGTGGTTTTTGCTTTGCCTACAGCTATTAACAAGGTAGGTAAGTATTTCAATTGATGCAAAATTGTTGTAGAGAAAGCTTTATTTTGATGAAAAACGGTGAATTTATCCTGTATTCCCGTTGTTTCAACTTTGCTCAACGTGAGCACTATAAATAACAATTTATCGCAAACCTACGAGAATTCAAATTGTTCTGCATGATTGACGTAAGGTTGAGATAAAATCACACAAAAACAAAAACCGGAGAAAATACGCCGGTTTCTCAATCTTCTTTATACAATAAACCTTTTCCTTTTTTGTTAACTAAAAGGATAATATATTTTTATTGTTTTATTTAAGCCTTATTTACAACCTGAGTTGGGTTGGCTTGACTGTAAGCAGGGCATGTTTTTTTAGAACAACTCGAAAGAACGAATGCAAAAACTGCCACAAATAGTACAATTGCTAATTTTAACTTATTATTTTTCATAGTAGAAAATATTATTTATTTCGAAATATTACTTGCGTATGCGGGACAAGGAACGGCGTTGTAACAACTTGTTAAAGTAACCGCAATTATAAAAATTGCTAAAACAACCAATACTTTACTCTTTTTAATCATCATAAACGTTTTACAAAGGCAAAATCAATTACACGCAATAAATAAATATTTTGCAAGTTAGTAAAAAAAAGTTGACGAGTGAGTGTAGAAACTTGATATATATTATAAATTTTTAATCAAAATTTATTCAAAAAGAAAGCCCCCAAAATTCTGGAGGCTTTTCTTTCATTAAAATATTTGCTTATTGTTTGATAAGTTTACGTAGTACCGATTCTCCATTATTGTTTGTGAAGCGAACTACATAAATACCCTTTTGTAAATGTTGCGTGTTAATAGTTTGTAACCCGTTAGCATTTACATCCATTACTACTTGTCCAATTATCGAAGTAATTGTTACACGCGATACATTAGCACCGTTAAAGTGAATAGCATCGTTGAATGGGTTAGGGTAAACCTTTAGATTAGAAATAGTGTTAGTTGGAACTGCATTTACAACTACTACATCAGCTGCACTACGAGGAGATATTCTAAAATTGTCGTAACTATAGTTACCAATTGTTGAGAATACATGCCGACAATTCCGGTGATATTGTAAATTGTAGTTGCTGTAAGGTTAAGGTCTGTGTACAAGGATTTATAAACAATAAGGTCTCCAGAACCATCGTTTACAATAAAACTACCAGTACTACTACCAGTTCCGCTACAAGTTGCATTTTCAACTTTCACAAGAACGCCTTCGTAATCTTCGCCATTAGCCGCTAATGTTGTAACAACAGTAGCAGCAAAAGATTATTTCCAGAATACTATATTACTGCTTGCACTTACAATTGAACCTAATTCAGTTATTCCATTAAATTCAGAAATAGTACAAGTTAAATTAACACTGTCGCCAAACTGTAGTGGTAAGAGAGGTTGTATATACGTATAATCCATTCCATGCACCAGTTCCATCTTGAATATAAAAAAGATTAATTGTCAGTAGCGCTGAATATAATAACTTCCACCTGTATACCACTTTAACAGTTTTATCTTTGTAAGGGCTATCTCCACTTGCATCGGTTGTGTACTGGATGTCATGAATAGTAACAACGGTAATTTGTTGTGCTGTTACAGTTACGGTCCAGTCTTTAGTAGATGCGTCTTGTGCTGTAACCGTGTAAGTAACCGGGTTGGTGAAATCTCGTGCTGTGCCCGAAGTAGGATTAATAGTAGCTCCTGCCGAAACAGCAATGGTTGGAGCAAGGCTTGTCAAGTTTGTTCCATTTGGCATTAGAACTGTTACTGTTCCTGCTGTTGCATCTATAGTAGCATCGGAAAGTTGGTTAGGAATACTAAATGATGTAATATTCTTTTCGCTACTTTGTGTGCTTGCAACGGTAACTGTTACTGTCCAATCCTTTGTAGTAGTTCCATCTTCGGCTGTAACTGTGTAAACTACAGGGTTTGTAAAGTCCTGTGCCACGTTGCTTTCTGGCGAAATTGTTGCACCTGCTGAAACGGTAATGGTTGGAGTTAGGTTTGAAGCGTTTGTTCCGTAGAGAACTTCAATGCTTACAGTACCGGCTTCCGAATTTATGGTTGCATTACCCGTTTGTTCTGCCAAAGTAAATGTTAAAACTTCTGCAGCAGAAGAAAGACCTACAGTGTGTGATCCAAGATCATCAAAGTAATTTTGATCTTTAACTGTCCATTCCGAGTTTTCAGTAGTTGTTCCTGCTGAAGCATCCCAGTCAGTATTGCCTATAGTAACAGAAGATTTACGTAAAAGAGTATGTTCGGCTGTAGCATTATCTACACCAGCTACTGGCCATCCCGTTCCGGGATCAACTTGGTCGTATTTTCCAACGATATCGATAATAGTGGTATCGTTACCATTAACCTTGCATAATGCCCTAACGTCGTTTCCGTTGAAAACAACAACATAGCTAGTTCCTCCTGAGTATGGATTTACTACAGCAGAATCGGCTACAGCAAGTATTGCTGCATCGGCATCGGCATGAGCAATTACGTAAACGTCTCCATCTGCAAGGGTTTTAGCAGGGAAGTCGAAGTGAGATGTCCAAGTTCCTCCATTTGCATTAATACGAATTACATAATTCGATAAGTCAACAGGAGCGCCTGTTCCGTTATAAATTTCAAGGGCTTTATTACTTCCACTACCTTCAATATACTCACTAAAGAATAAGTCTGTTTGTGCTGCAGCCTTAGTGGTAAATGCCCATGCATTTGCGATTATTTCAGCATTGCCATTATTGCCAGATTCGTCAACAACAAATCCTGCAGGTACTGTAACGTAGTAAGAAGTTTCGTTGCTTAATCCGCTTACGGAGCAAGTTACAGTTTCGTCGTTAATGGTACATTCTGCAGCAGAAATGGTAGCAACAGCAGTGTTATCATCTGTTTTATAAACAGTAACGTTTCCAGTTCCTGCTTCTACATCTTCATCAAATGTAAGGGAAAGGGTAAATGAAGTTGCTATATCTATTGCATCTATGGCAGGATATCTGTCGGAAATACTTGGTGCAACATTATCGGTAACAGTAATGGTTCCGTCGCTGTTGTCATAAAACGTTGCATCGGTTGCATCGGCTACATGAATGTAAACCTCTCCAAAATCTCCATTTTGTATTGTGTAGGTATAAGTGCCTAATGTTGCGTCAACATTTAATGCTATTTCATATAGTTCATGGGTTGTAGCATCTTCAGCGTAAATGTTAACATTGGTAATATTTGCAGAAGTCCATGTAATAACGGCATCATCGCCCGTGTTATATGTTTCGCCGCCTACAGGTGCCGTAACCGTTAAGGTACGGTTTTCGCCTGTAAGGGTAACTTTGTAGTAGCCCATGGTGC
>JACJXD010000003.1 GCA_020636845.1 Bacteroidales bacterium
ATACTCCATGAAAACCAAAAATATTTTCTAAATTTAAATACGGATAATTCTATTGTGTAATGATTTCAGTAAAAGAGTATCAAAAACCTATCATTTGGATTAGTTTAGTATTAACAATAATATCCACAACTATATTTTGTTTAACAGTTCCAAAACCCAATAAGTATAAACTTGTCCTCGAATATGAAGTAAATCTGATAACTCCGGATATACTTGTTAATAATGATTTAGACTTCGATGGCAATAGCGAAAAAATAACTTTTTATAAAAATCATGGAGGCGCTCTTTCGATACTCGCTGAAAGCAACGAACGCATTCTTTTTCAAAACAAATATGATGGGCAGTTTATGCGAGGTCGATTTTTCTTTATTAACGACTGCAATAAAAACAAACGCAAGGAAATATTCTTTTTTCGCGTTATCTCAGATTCTCTTTTTTTAGATGTAGTAGAAACATACCCCGAAAATTGTTGGGTAGCAAGAAGATTCATAACAAAATTATATAAACCTAATGGGACTTTCGACCAGTCTATTGGGGCTTACAATTTTAACGATCTTAATAACGACGGCTTCGACGAATTTATCTTTTGTATTGCATGTGGGTACAGCTTAATAAACAGAAATATATACATTTATAACCCAATAACCGATTCGCTCTTAATATCTCCAAAATCGGCATCTTCCATATTCCGGCGCTTAAGGCTATTCGACATTGACAGTGATAATCACAAGGAGATATTCGGACAATTTTGCGCCATTGGAAATTCCAACGAAGATTACCCGTGGACCGATCAGCATTGCTGGTTTATGGTTTATACCGACTCCTTAACATTTAAATTTCGACCATACATCACAGGCAATTATTCGGGAAGTATAGAAACTACGCCGTATTGCACATCTAATAAAAAATATATAGCAGCATTCCAACTAGACCAAGGAAAAACCGATTCTACGTTTTTGGCTCTTTTTAATTCAAAGGGACATCTTGTTCGATACAAAAAAATTAACTACTGCGAGAAGTATCGAAATGCACTTTTTCTCGTTTATCCTAAAAATAGGCCAAACCACATATTACTGTATGCCAACAATGGAGAAATTCAAGAATTCGACAGTTTGCTAAACCCTACAAAAAAGCGATTCACCCTAAAAAATTTACTTCCCTATAACTGCAATATCGACATTGACCTTGATGGAACCCTCGAAAGTATCTTTACCAACGAAGCACACAATATGCTTACTATTTATCGGGAAGGTCTGCGCAACCCCGCTTCTATTACAGCTACTCCATCAATAAGTCATTACTTTTCGGTAAAACAAAGAGTGGGCGAAAAACCTTATCTAACCGAATCGACTGCCGACAAATACTTCGAATACTCATACAATAAGAACAAATACTATAAGTTCCGGTACTTGTTACTTGCAGGATTTGCAATGCTTACCTTTTTCGCTTTTTACACAATTGGGCTGGTTTACGTGAATCAACTAAGACGAAAGTATAATACCGAAAAGGATATATTTAACCTTCAATTAAAGGCACTGGAAAACAACCAACTAAACCCTCATTTCACCTTAAATATAATTAACTCCATTGGTTCGCTTTACGAAAAACACGATATTCAAAACGCTCAGTACTACTTTGGAAAATACACAAAACTTCTTAGGCAATCGCTATTATGGTCGGGACAAATATCCAATTCGCTGGAAAACGAAATGGATTTTGTAAAAAGTTACTTGGAATTGGAGAAACTAAGGTTAAATGGGAATTTTGAATTTTATATAGATGACAAAAACTTACCCGATATTCAAGTTCCAAAATTTTTAATTCATACCTTCACCGAAAATGCAGTTAAACATGGTATTACTCCAATAATTGGCATTCGAAAAGGTATTATTAAAATTCAAATTGCCCGTAACCATGCAAATTGCAAAATAACCATCTCCGACAATGGTATTGGGATGCACAATTCACAAAAAACCGCCAAACTTTCAACCGGCAAGGGGTTTATTATTCTAAACGAGATTCTTCTGCTGTATAAAAAAATTAATGGGAAAGAAATTACATATCATCTCAATAATATAAAAAACGAAGAAGGTACAACAGTAGAAATAATCATAGGAATTTAACCATTCTTATTTTCAACAAAAAGCATGGCAATATTTTTTCATACACAAAAATTTTTCATAATTTAACATTTATTTTAAAACCATATTAAAAATGCTATTACCACGCTGCATTGTTGTTGATGATGAAATTTTAGCCATTGAAAGGATGTGCAACCTTTTATCCCAACTACATCAGGTAGAGTTAATTGACACAGCACTTACACCGGAAAAAGCCATAAAAGAAATAACTGCACAAAAACCCGATTTGGTTTTCGTTGATGTGGAAATGCCCCGTATAAATGGTTTTGAAATTGTAAAACAAGTGCAGGCAAACCTTTGCTTTCCCTCCTTTGTATTTGTAACGGCATACAGCCAATACGCCATTAAGGCCATTAAGGCAGAGGCTTTTGATTTTTTGCTAAAGCCCGTTGACATCGACGAATTGCACGAAAGTATTAACCGATACAATGCAAAACAAAAAGGAATTGCCATTCCCGACGAATATACCTTAACCGAACGCGAAAGAGAAATTTTACACCTGGTAGCCAAAGGTAAAACCAGTAAAGAAATTGGCGAAATATTAAGCATTAGCAAGCATACCGTTGACACCCACCGAAGAAGAATTCTCGAAAAAGTGGGGGTAAAATCAACCTTTGAGTTATTCTCTAAACTCCGTTAACACCACTAATTTCAACATATACTAAAATTAAATACTCATTAATGAGTATTCGATTTACTCATTAATAGTTACAATTTTTTATTTATTCATCTCTATTTTAGTTTCAAATTAAAACTTAATAAAGATGAAACGTATAACGATACTAATTATTCTGATTATAGGCTTTGCCTTAAATGGTTATAATCAAGATGTAATTAACGGAAAAAGTCCCGTTGTAAGATTCAATATCGAACCTATATACAAAAGGACATTCCCTCCTAATCTTTATACAAATCTGAGTTTCCGAGATGATAATGGTAACGGCATTCTTGAAGCAGAAGAAAAAGCAAACCTCATATTAACCATTAACAATAGAGGAAAAGGAAAAGCCCAAGGACTAGACATAAAAGTAACTGATAACAACCCAGATTCAAGTTTTCAAATTGGAACATGTGGAGGAATCTATTTTATAAATCCCGACGAACAGGTAAAAATAACAATTCCAATAAAGGCTGGGTTCAATGTTAAAACAGCTGAACATAAGTTAAAAATTGATGTAAAAGAACACTTTGGGTATGATATGGATCCTGCTTACCTTGTACTCAATACGTTAGAATTTCAAAAGCCCAAATTAGTTTTTTCAGGATTTGACATTACCGATACAGGTCAAGAAACTGCCGCCATCATTCAAGACGGGCAATTACAAGCGGGCGAACAGGTTAAAGTAAAAGTTGTAGTTCAAAATATCGGACAAAACATTGCCTATAATACAAAGTATAAGGTTTGGACTACTGACGATAACATTTACTTAGATAAAAGTAACGGGACACTCGGCGACATAAACATTGGAGAAGTAAAAGAATTTTTCATTATTCTAAGCCCGAATAAAAGAATAAACTACAAGGGAAATTTGCCCATTTTCTTAAGTGTAAACGATGAACCGGAATACGGCAGTTTAAGTAAATTTCAAATTCCTATCGCATTAAACCAAACGCCCCCCAAAGCAAATACCGTTAAGATTGTACCGAACATAGAAAAGATTAGCAAACAAATTGCCCGATTCGAATATAGTTCGAATAAATTTACCGCTAACGTAGGAAACGTTAAAGATATTTCGGAAGTTCAGCAATCGAATACTGTACGTCCAAACTCGGTAGCTGTAATATTTGGAGTTGAAAATTATTCAAATCTACCGCCGGCGCCCTATGCAAAAAATGATGCCAACATTATTGAAAAATACTTTAAGGAAAGGCTTGGCATAGAAAAAGTAGTTTCATATAAAAACAGCGATGTTTCAGGATTTATATTCGATGATATTTTTAATCCTGATTATGGAGAATTACAAAAAGCTATAATTAAAGGACA
Organism: Bacteroidales bacterium; assembly: GCA_020636845.1. Lineage (GTDB taxonomy): Bacteria > Bacteroidota > Bacteroidia > Bacteroidales > Tenuifilaceae > JACJXD01. The sequence goes on from JACJXD010000003.1 coordinate 4,126, forward strand.
AACCGATCTTTTTGTCTTCTATTCAGGACACGGAGTTCCGGATAAAGATGGTAAAAAGATATACTTATTTCCATCCGATGGAAAAATTGAACGAATAGAATCTCAAGGATATGATTTGAACAAATTTTATCAAAATCTTGAAAAATTGGGAGCGAAAAGCGTTACCGTATTTATAGATGCTTGTTTTAGCGGACAATCGAGAAGATCCGAAAAAATAAACACAAGCAACTTAATTGCAGCCAAAGGGGTAAAAGTTAGGCCAATATTAGATTCCCCATGGGTTTCCGATTCAACATTTAACTCATTCAACTCTTCATCCTTCGATCAAACCTCGTTAGGTTTCGACCAATCCCAAACAGGTTTATTTACATACTATTTATGCTTGGGCTTAAAAGGGGAAGCCGATGCTAACGGTGACAAAAAGATTACTAATGGAGAACTTTACGACTATATTAAAACAAACGTAACCGAAAAATCGAAAAAAATATATGGCACCCAAACGCCACAGTTCAACGGTAATAGAGAAATGATTATAGAAGAACTCTAATAACTTTTACCTATTGTAAACACTAACAACTATTAAAAATGGTCTATTTGAATCTATTACAACTTTGGTTAAAAAAACGCCTTAAGCTTATTATAACCTTAACAGCAATCTTCTTTTTCCAAATGCCGTTGTTTTCACAAACTATTTCAAACGTGCATTCCGAGGTAAACGCCGATATTATAACCATCCACTATAGTTTGTTATCTGCAAAATTTAACCAAAAATTCGATGTAAGTCTTTTTGTCAGCTTCGATGGAGGAAAAACTTTCCAAGGACCAATGAAAACAGTAAGAGGTGATGTTGGTACAAATGTAAAATCCGGTACTAATAAAATTTATTGGAACCCTTACAGCGACGTAAACTCACTTGACGGAGATATTGTATTTGACGTAAGAGCCATTATAATGGAGGAGAAAGTTAAAAGGCACTTTTTTATTCACTATACAGGAAATTACTCATTTCAAAACAAAAATTACAGCGCTCCAATGGGCATAAGCATTGGAATAATTGGCAAGGTTGGTTTTTATTTATCGGGTAGAATAAATTCGGATGGTTTAAAAAGTGCTCAATATAAATATGACGGAAAAGATATAGCCAACTATGATAAAGTGCTTTACTACGAGTTCGATAATAAGTATTTGTATCCAAGTTTAGAAATCACCGGAGGTTTAACCTTTCAATTAGGTTGGAACGCAAACATGTATATAGGAATGGGTTATGGCTACCATAAGTACTTCTTTCAGATTAACGAATATAACTACGCTACCAATAATATAGAAAGTAAATCGTATGTAGAATATTCCGAATACACAAAATCAGGAATTGATGCAGAAATTGGATTGATTTTTAGGGCACATGCCGTTTCCTTTAGCATTGGATGCTCAACCCTAAAGTTCAATTGTTCTAACATTGTTTTTGGAATTGGTGTCAACATTTAAATCAAGGTTATTTGAATTTTCAGCTGTTTAACTGTCTGAAATTTTAAACTTTGATGTGTGGTACCTGATACTTAAAAGTTAAAATTTGATTCACAATGAAGAATAAAACGCTAATAGTTCTCCTTTTTGCAGCAGCGGCTCTAACAACCTGCAAGCGGGAGGAGCTGCCCAAGGTTGATGCCAACGGAAAGGTTGAGCTAACCGTTACCCAGAACAGTGTTAATGGCAATTCTGCCATGTTAACTTGTAACGTAAGCAACATAGAGAACTATAAAGTAAGCCAACACGGATTTTGCTGGAATACAACCGGAAACCCAACAACAAGCAATGCCAAAACAGAATTATGGACACTAGGCGGCGTACGCTTTAGTCAAACTATAGAAAACTTAATACCTGCAACAACTTACTATGTTAAAGCTTACATCGTCATACAAAATGTAACCATTTACAGTAAACAAACCAAAATAACCACTACAAATGGTACTGTTACAGATATTGATGGTAACACATATATTACTGTTACTATTGGCAATCAGGTATGGATGGCCGAAAACCTGAAAACCACGCATTATAACGATGGTACGGCAATACCAAATGTAACAGATGGTAATGAATGGGCTGCACTAACAACCGGGGCGTACTGCTGGTACAGTAACGCAACAGCGTATAAAGATACTTACGGTGCATTGTACAACTGGTATGCTGTGAATACGGGCAAGCTGGCCCCCACCGGTTGGCATGTAGCCACCGATGCCGAGTGGACAACCCTAACTACATATCTTGGAGGCGAAAGCGTAGCCGGTGGCAAGCTAAAAGAAACCGACACCACACATTGGGCAAGCCCAAACACCGGTGCAACCAACGAAACCGGCTTTACAGCCCTTCCGGGTGGCTACCGTGGCCGCGGTGGTGCGTTCGGCGGCATTGGCGGCTACGGCTACTGGTGGAGTGCTACCGAGTTCGAGTACCTATTACGCCTGGTGCCGGGACATGTACTACGATTACAGCACCATGGTACTCAGGTTCAGCTACGATAAGGAGGTGGGGTTTTCTGTCCGTTGCGTGAGGGATTAATTAATTCATTTGACTATTTGATTTATTTACCGCGAAGCGGTCGAATTTTTTTTGAAAAATGGCACTCCCGCTCACATAAAAGTATTTCCAGTAACACCGGTTTAAAGGTCAACAAGGAAAGTAGAAAGTTTAAAATAAGAAAGCTAACAGCTTAACGCTAATTTTAAGATGAAGAATAAAACGCTAATAGTTCTCCTTTTTGCAGCAGCGGCTCTAATAACCTGCAAGCGGGAGGCGCTGCCCAAGGTTGATGCCAACGGGAAGGTTGAGCTAACCGTTACCGCCGATACGGTAAGCTACGTTTTCGCCTCGTTCGGCTGTTCCCTTAGCGAAAAGGCCAACTTTGCGGTGGAACGGTACGGCTTCTGCTGGGATACGCTACCCGGGGTAACCGTTGCCAAGCAATGCTGCGCTTTCAGCAACCTGTTCGGAACCACTTTCCAAAAAGATGTTAACGGTCTAAAGCCCAACACTAAGTACTACCTAAAAGCCTACCTGGAAGCCGGCGATGCCACCATATACAGCAAGGAGGTAGTGCTGCAAACCGCAAATGCCAAACCCATAGTTACCACCGCCGAGGTGAACAGCGTAAAAGCCAACCGCGCCGCGTGCAGGGCAATGCCTTAGCCTACGAGGAGCTGTTCCCCATTACCCAACGAGGGGTGTGCTGGGCCAAAACCAGCAGCCCAACCATTACCGATAGCATCTCAACGGACAGCATTGGCAACGGAACCTTTGCAAGCAATATGGCCAACCTGAATGCCGGTATAAAATACTACGTAAGGGCCTACGCTAAAAACTCCGAGGGGGTAGGCTACGGGCTGGAAAAGGCCTTCACCACGCTTGATGGCATTCCCGAGCTGGCAACGGACTCCGTGAATAACGTTACTGCAACCAGTGCCACCGTGTACGGGATGGTTTCCGATAACGACGGGCTGGACATCCTGGAAAAGGGGTTTTGCTGGGGTAGGGGTGCCATTTTAACCACCGATAGCAGCCACCAGGCGGTAAGCGGCAACCAGCTGGGCAACTTCGCCCTAACCATAGGCAACCTTTCCTTGGGCACAAATTACTGCCATTGCCTACAGCCTAAAGAATTAACAGCGAGGGAACCTATTACTCTCAACGTTCTCGTTAACTTTACCACCAAAACGGGCTGCCCACGGTAAGCACCGGCTACGTTTCGGATATTACCGCCACCACGGCCACCTGCGGCGGCAACGTAACCGACGATGGAGGCTTTGCCGTTACCGCCCGCGGCGTTTGCTGGAGCACAAATGCAGATCCAACCGTTGACGATGAGCACACTACCAATGGCAGCGGAACTGGAACACTTGCCGGCAGCCTAACGGGCTATCCCTTTTTAAGCACAACTTACCATGCGTTGGGGCATATGCCACCAACGTAAACGGAACGGCTTACGGAAGCGAGGTAATCTTTACCACCAAAAACGGACTACCCACGGTAACCACCAGCAGCGTTACCGACATTACCGCCACCACGGCCATATGCGACGGCAACGTAACCGACGATGGCGGCTTTGCCATCACCGCCCGCGGCGTTTGCTGGAGCACAAATGCGAATCAACTATCACGAACAACTATACTACGGATGTCACAGGAATTGGAAATTTTCAAAGCAATATTACAGGTTTAAGTATCTGTACAACTTATTATGTAATTATGATTAACTAACTCAATAATAAACTGTCTATGGCAGATGAAATAAGTTTTAATACAGATAATGGTATTCCAACTATAACTTACTCTAGAAATTAGCAGGTAATATACTTCAAGCTTCTGCAACAGGAGGAGGTGATATAACAAATGATGGAGGATTAAGTATAATTGCATATGGAATTTGTTGGAGTACTACCCAAAAAAACCACTATTGCTGATGGACACATACAACTGACGGATCAGGAACAGAAAGTTTTTCTAGCAATTTAAATGGATTATCACAATGGACAACATACTATGTTAGGTCATATGCTACTAACTCGAATGGAACTACATATGGCAATGAGATAAACTTCTTAGCCTATGATTTAATAAATGATTACGACGGTAACGAATATCATGCAGTTAAAATAGGTGAACAAATATGGCTGAAAGAAAATTTAAAAACAACTCATTATTCCAATGGTACAGTAATTACATTGATTGAAAATGATCTAATTTGGGATGATCTCCCTATACAGATAAAGCATATTGAAACTTTTAAAATACAACAAATTCATCTACTATGGGTGATATTTATGGAGCATTATATACTTGGGCTGCAGCCATGAATGGTGCATCAAGTGGCAATTAATCTTGAAGTGGGGTTCAGGGTGCATGTCCAATAGGATGGCATCTACCATCTAATGAAGAATATGCTGTTTTAGAAAATTATATAGGAACTAACAACTCTGGGAAAAATTAAAAGAAACAGGAATTACTCATTGGGTTGCTCCTAATTCAGATGCTACAAATGAAACTGGATTTACAGGTTTAGGAAGCGGAGATCAGTCTGCTTCTTCTGGAAACTTTGAATATTTAATATTGAAAGATTACGCTTATGGACTACTACAGAATATGAATCAGATGCTAATAGGGGAATACTTCGGTATTTATCATCTGGAAATAATGACTTTGAGAATAATTATCTTCAAAAAAACTCTGGCTTATCAATTAGATGTATTAAAAATTTTAATAACTTCTATGGTAAAATTTTTTTTTATTCTCACATCTCTTATTCATATATCCCTCGTTCAACGGAATGCTTCTCGTTACTACCACCGATTTAAAGGTCAATTTTAGGAAAGTAGAAAGTTTAAAATAAATTAAGTCTGGAATATCAAACGTTAAATGGACGTTAATTTTAAGATGAAGAATAAAACGCTAATAGTTCTCCTTTTTTAGCTTGTGGCTCTAACAACCCCCCGTTCAGCGAAGTCTGTGACTTCGTCGTGCCTAAATAGCGATCTCCTGACCGCGTATCCTTCTGTTAGGCAAAAACTGTCAACAAAAGGAATAAATGAAACAAGTTGGGCGGCGATTGTACCTCTGTCTGTCAAATCGGATATACTACCCGACTTAAACTAATGGGTACATTGCAACCCCAACAACTGATAAAAAGTTAATGGGATCTATAAAACTAACCCTGTCAAAAACCCCGTTCGGCGAAGTCTGTGACTTCGTCGTGCCTAAATAGCGATCTCCTGACCGCGTATCCTTCTGTTAGGCAAAAACTGTCAACAAAAGGGAATAAATGAAACGAGTTGGGCGGCGATTGTACCTCTGTCTGTCAAATCGGATATACTACCCGACTTAAACTAATGGGGCATTTACAATCCCAACAACTGGTAAAAAAGTTAATGGGATCTATAAAACTAACCCTGTCAGGGTTTAAAACCCTGACAGGGTTGGGCTTTCCCCCCGCTCAATGCAATTTGCATTTTTCCATCTTGCATTTCCCAAAACAAATAAGTTTTACATAAAACGTTTCAAAGCCTTATGAAACTTTGAACAACCACAACTACACCTCGTGCACGACTTCCTATCACGTGCGCTGGTTCAAAATTCAAAGGAACTATACACTGAAAACTACATCCTAAGCACTATGCGCTAAAAGATATTTTATCCCCACAAACTTTTCCGTTACCTTTGCACCGTAATAAGTTGTAACCATGCGAATCGATATTATAACCGTACTTCCGGAGTTGTTGGAAAGTCCATTGGGACATTCTATTATACAACGTGCACAAAAAAAAGGCCTTGTAGAGATTAACCTTCACCCTTTACGCAACTTTACGCACGACAAGCGTAAAACCGTTGACGATTACGCTTTTGGCCCGGATGCCGGCATGGTGCTAAAAATTGAGCCCATTTTTGAAGCCATTGAAACGTTGAAATCGGAACGGGAGTACGACGAAATTATTTACACTTCGCCCGACGGTGAACCCATGACCCAAAATTTGGCAAACCAGCTGAGCACAAAGAAAAACGTGCTAATTCTTTGCGGACACTACAAAGGCATTGACCATAGAGTTCGCGAGCATCTTATTACCAGAGAAATTTCCATTGGAGATTACGTTCTTTCGGGTGGAGAACTTGCCGCCGCAATTATTGTGGATAGCGTTGTACGATTAATTCCGGGAGTTTTATCCGACGAAACTTCCGCCCTCACCGATTCTTTCCAAGACGGACTGCTTGCGCCTCCGGTTTATACCCGTCCCGCAGAATTTAACGGCTGGAAGGTTCCGGATATTTTACTATCCGGGAATTTCAAGGAAATTGAAAAGTGGCAACTGGAGCAAGCCATTGAACGCACAAAAAAACTTCGGCCGGGATTATTGGATGAGGAACGTTAAGTGTGAGAAGTTAATCGTGAAACGTGAGACGTGAAAAGAAAGAGCGATAATTCTTCTATTTCCTTCGGAAAAATTTCGTATAACGGTTTTTGCTACATTTTTTTCAACGTTTAACGATTAACTCTTCACGCCTCACCAAACTATCTAAGAATTTTCCGCACAAAAGCCACCGTGAAATAAGACATCAAAAAAACGCCCACAAACCCTTCGGTTCCGGCAATTACCCTGGAAATACCAACAGGCGCGAAATCGCCATACCCAATGGTAAAAAAAGTTACCACGCTAAAGTAAAATCCCTTTGCCACAACGCTAAGTCCTTCGGCGCAAGTTGCCGATGGCATGATATGCCCTACCCCAGCCAGCATGGTTAAAATATAAATTAAACTGTAAACCGTGTATATTACCAAAATGCTCAAAATTACCCGCTGAGGCGATGTTGCATAAAGTCCCATATGATCGAATAGCAATCTTTGAAAGAATGCGCTGATTTGGGCCATCGTCGATTTAAAAAATCCTCGGGTTTTAGCCTTCGACACTTTTGATTTCAACTCACAACGTTTAAACTCAACGTATGCCTTATCCTCTTCGTTGTACTTTCCTAGCGAATTAAAATTTTCCTTAAGCACCCTAAACTGTTCGGCCTTATCGAAAACGCTAGTATTCTGTTGATTATAAATCAACTGCTTAAGGTTATTTTCGTCCCAGTTAATGTAAAAATAACCTAACAGCCTAACACCTGCCATGTTAAGAATATTCACCTTAGGTTTCTGAGCATGAGTATAAAACTCAACTATATCGCGAAATGTACATCCCGACAAATCGATAACATCAGCCTTTTCCACGTGCAGGTTTACCATAAAATTAAACTGGCATTCCTCCAAAACCAAGTTGTTGGTTAGTGCGCCACGAAACGATACAGCACTATTAAACACGGAACGCTCAAAAATTAAATCGGAACCGTTACCCTGATAAAGTTCAAAAAATAGACTGGCACTTCCAAATGCAGCCCTTTTAAACGTTACCTTACCGGAATGAACCTCAACCCCTTCGAAGTTTATTTCCCCATCAACAAACGAAGAACGGTTAAACGACGCTTTCCCGGAACCAAAAACTACCGTTCTGAAATCGACCCGACCGCTACCGAAGTTAGCACGCTCGAACACAACCCTACCGCTACCAAACGAGGCAAAATGAAAATCGACCTTGCCAACGCCAAACGAGGCAACCTTAAAATTCACATCGCTATTGTTAAACTTTGCGTTGATAAACGACACATCGCCATCGCCAAAATCGGTATTGGTAAAAACCACCTCGTTGGAATTGAAGTCGGAATCCTGAAAATCCTTCACACCCGTGTCGAAAGCCGAATTCTTAAAAGAAAATTCATTGCCATGGTCGATAAATTGCGTGAAGTTGAATTTTTGCGTTTTAATGTATGAATTCGTAATAAAAAAATCGTCGGATACATGATTAACTCCTTTAAAATCGACAGTTTGGGCAATAAGGTACGAATCATCGATTATTACCTTTCCTGCAAATTTAACCAAGGATAAATCGACAGATAAAGGAGATTCGAAAAAGGCATTCTGTGCCGAAAATGATTTTACTTCTAATAATTCGGTCTTAGGAATATCCAAAAACCGCTTGCAAGCGGTTGACGAAAAGTTTTTTATGTAACAAAAGTCAAGATTGATATCCTCGCCCCTACCAATTGCATCGTAAACGTTCGACAAATCGGGATTTGCCAGGTTGAACTGTGTAATTTCTACGCCCTGTGAATTGTACAGCGTTATTTGAATTGTTGTTGGAGTCGAATAGCCGTCGGAACGAACAAACTCGCGGTTTATCTCCTGAATGTTGTACTTATAAAATGAATAGGCCACTATTATTGGATTAACATTGTTTCTAATTTAAAAAACCACCGAAACAGACTACAATGGTAGTGCATTCGTAAAATATAGGCTAATTTAAAATAAAAAACTTTCCATACGAAATAAAACGAAAATCTATTCGCTTCGATTACAAATTACATTATACGGACAACTCCGGCAATTATCCACCTTGGCGGTTTGCGTAAAACTTATATTTGAATCGAAAATTTCCGCTATAAGTCCCGAAAGATTTTGGCTAAACTCTTCGGCAACGCTATCGGCAGAAGTCAAGTCCGCCTTATCGTAAATCAACTTTAAGTTTGGATTGTTATTCCGTATTAACCACACATTGGGTTCTATTAACCCGAAAGGCACGCCTTTTACTTTCGAAAAGATTAGCGAATAGGTTAGTATCTGAAAAATAGCATCCTTTTTAGGGTTCGGCTGAAAAACCTCATCAACGCTGCTAAACTTTATATCCTTTGTCATGCCTGTTTTAAAATCGACAATTCGAAACCTATTTTCGACCTGCTCAATCCTGTCAATTTTTCCGCCAAGCATCACCTTAAAGTTCTCGTTATTAGCGGTTACATCAACCTCGGTAATTACTTCCTTTTCGGCAGCAACAACGGTATAAGGCGCCCGATCGACATCAACTTTAAGTACCTGCATTACCATCCACCGTATTCTTTCCATAATTAAGGCATTCCGGCCGGTAATATTCTCGGAATACCTTTCAACGGGAATGTTTAACAGGTTGGCAAACGACTGCCGTAAATGCGATTCCACCAATTCCTCCTGATTGCCTAATTTCTCCAGCCTTTCTTTAGTAACCGGCTTTCCATCGATACCGTAAAGTTGCTCAAGAACCTCGTGCAAAATAGTCCCCACATCCTTCTCTTCCAGCGTTTCCTCCATTTCATCGGGCTCCTTAATGCCAGCAACGCTATTGAAAAAAAATCGTAACCCACAATTCTTATAAGTTGACAAAGCAGTTGGCGACAGATACCTTCTGTTCGGATTATCTGCCCTATACTTCGAAAGAATACTCAAAACCCTTTCGGTTTTTGGCACCGATATTTCCGGCACGGGAGTTAACCCCAAATCGAACTTAACATCAACCTTTTTGACCTTTTGGTTCGACTCCATTATAAGCTGAAGAATGTACCGACTCATTTCGCCGGACTTAATTCCGTCGGATTTTTCCGTGTAAACCAGAAAAACATTTTTTGCCCGTTGAATTAACCTATAGAAGTAGTAAGCAAATATGGCGTTCTGATGCTTGTAATCGGGCAAGCCGTATGCAAATCGCAAGCTATTGGTAATAAACGAAGGTTTGGACGTAATTCCGGGCAAAACATTATCGTTCATGGAAAAAATAACCACATTGTCGAAATCGAGAGCACGCGTTTCCAGAAAACCCATAAGTTGAAGTCCAGTTAACGGTTCTCCGTAAAACGACACACGCTGTTCCCTCATAGCCCGTTGAAAAAGCAACCTGAACGTTTTTTTTGAAAAATCGTCCGGCAGTTGCAAAACCACCTCGCTCAAACGGTTTACAGCCTTATACACCGTAAAAATATACTCTAGTTCCAACTTCCCGGATTGCTGAATTTTATCCGTTTCCGACGCTATAAACTCTGCAATGTAAGTTAAAGTTCCACTTAAGTAAGAGCAAAGCAACTTCACATCGGAAACTCGTTTGAAAATGTCCTTTAAAATTTTAGCATCGCTAAAAAATGTTTCCGAAACGTTAATCAACCTCTGCTTGGTTATGGCATCCTCTATTTCGCCGGAAAGTTTGGGTTCCACCATTTTTATGTATGGATGCGATAAAATATGAAGCACATCGGCGTAGTAAAAACGATCTTCTCCGTTCGAACTTCGGGCATTCGTTTGCAAAGAAATCAGCTGATTAGCCAAAGTATATGCCGAAGTGTCCGTTATTGGATACTCCATGGTAACGTTTACGCTACCCAACTCGTCCGGAATTGCCGAAAGCGTGGGCAAAAGCAATTGCTCGTCGGGTAAAACCACCGCCGTTGACGATGCATTTGCACCTCCTCCAAACTCATCGAGTATTCTAGGCAAGAGTTTAACCTGCGAAACCGACGTGGGCGCTTCGATTAACCTTATATTTTTTTCAACGGAAAAATTCTTAAAGCATTCTTCGGAAAGACTGTTAGGAAATTGTTTTAAATTCTCGTTAACAAACAACGAGGCTTCGTTCTGAACGTAAAGATTTCGCGTGTAATACAAATCGTAATCCCAGTAAAATAAAGCCTTATCGTGTTTTTGTAAATAATTAAACAATCTCTTCTCGGAAGTAGAAAGCGCATTAAAGCCAATAAATACATATATACTGCCAAACGTCGAATCGTCTGTACCATTTAACTTTTCAGCAGTAATACGGTAGGCTAACCCATCGTAAGCAATCCCTTTGGCTAAAAGTGTTTTTCTGAATTTCCGGTAAACATCGCCCAACCTTGACCAAATTCTGGAATACCGCGAACGTATTTCGGACTGGTTTTCGCCAACCACAATATTTAAGAAATTCTTTAACGCTTGAATATGCTCCGAATCCAACTCGTCGAAACGCTGCTCAATCTCCTTCAAATCCTTAATGTTGGCAAAAATTTTATCCGGATTAACCAAATACTTATCAACTTGGTCGAAATCCTGAAGCATTACATTACCCCAAAAGAAAAAACTATCGTACGATTCGTTCGAGCCAACCACATCCAAGTAACACTTGTACAACTCGAAATTAAGCAATAGCGCATCGGCCGGTTTTAAGCCCGACAACGAGTACATTAAGTCGTTTAAACTAACAATTTCCGGTTGCCAAATTGGCTTGCTTAATACTTTGCTCAAGTACGAATTGAAAAAAAGAGAAGCCCTTCGGTTTGGAAATACCAACTTAAGGTTCGAAATATCGTTGCCAAATCTGTTAAAAAGATCTTCGGCAACAAGCTGCAAAAAGGGTTTCATTCCTGAATAGTTTCGATGAAATTACTTAACCAATGCGTAAAATACAAATTTAAAAGTAAACGTTAAAGGGCAATAACCGGGAATCAACATAAAGGCTCAACTTCCACCAACCTCTACTTAACTTAAACGCCACTACCGTAAAATTTTCCTTGCCAGGTATCGCGTTCGGCAAGCATTTTTTCGAACATAGCCATAAGCTGATCCGTTCGGTACTTTCCCCATCCGGGAACGGCCAAGTACCTTGGCGGAGCTTCGCCGGTAAATCGTTCAACTACAAAGTTCGGATTCAGCCGTTCAATAAAATCAACTAAAAACCTAAAGTAGTTTTCCTTGGTAAACAGGTTAAACATTTCAGGATGCTCCTGATACTGCGTTTCCATTACCGTGTTCCTAAAAATTTGAAGTTGATGAAACTTAATGGTATGCAACGGCAATTGCGACAACGTGTCGGCTTCGGCAAGCATATCGGGAATAGACTCTCCGGGTAATCCAAAAATGATATGCGCCCCAACCCCAATTCCTCGTTTATGCGTCTGCTCTATAGCCCAAACAGCCTGCTCAAAAGTATGCCCTCTGTTCACAAATTCCAACGTTCGATTATAACACGATTCTACCCCGTACTCAATGGTTATGTAATACTGTTCCGCCAACTGCTGAAAATAGTCGAGTTTTTCCTCGTCTATACAATCGGGACGAGTACCAATTACCAAGCCAATTACCTTAGGATAGGCAAGTGCTTCGCTATACAACTTTTTTAAATGCTCCAAAGGAGCATGAGTGTTAGAATACGCCTGAAAGTAAGCCAAATACCTTTCGGCTCTGCGATATCGAACCGTATGAAACTCTATACCCTCCTCTATTTGCTGAGTTATCGATTTGGCAGGATTACAGTAACTGGGGTTAAAAGCATCGTTATTGCAATACGTACATCCGCCAACGGCAATGGTTCCGTCGCGATTTGGACAGGTAAATCCCGCATCAATGGTTAACTTTTGAACCCGACCTCCAAATTTGCGTTTAAAATAGCCCGAATAACTGTTAAAGCGTCGGCTGTCGCCCCAAGAATATGTTTTTTGCATCGACATTTCTAAAATTAGGCTGCAATTTACAAAATGCTACTCTATAGCAAAAAAGAAAAGGGTTAGCATTTGCCAACCCTTAACAACTTTGCATATTCTTTGTACTACAACTTGGATAACTCCTCGTTTAACAACGGTTTAATCTCGTCCGACGAAGGACGCGGTGCATTTGGTGCTATAATGGTTCCATCGGCTCCAACTAAGAAAAATGTAGGAATTCCCTTGATTTGATATTTCTTAGCAACATCCGAAGCCCAAGCACCATCGGCGTGTAACTGAACGCCTTTCATTTCCTTTTCCTCCTCCATTTTTTTCCATGCCTCAAAATTATCATCAAGTGAAACGCTGACAAACACAATGTTTTTACCCTTATAAGCATCCTGCAACTGTTCCAAGAATGGCAATTCATGCCTACAAGGGCCACACCAAGTTGCCCAAAAATCGATATATACCAATTTCCCTGCAAAATCGGTTAAAGAATGAGGTTTGCCATTAATGTCGTTGTAAGTAAAAACCGGAGCCTGTTGCCCGGGGGCCAATGTCATTTTCTTGTTATATAGCGACGATACTGCATCTTTAAAAGCAGGTGTTTGACACGAAGTCAAATAGCTATCGACAATGCTGTTTATACGATAAAAATCGCCAAACTGAATTTCCTCCTCCAACTTCTGCATCTTAAGAAAATCGCGAACCTTTGCATCGGAAATTAAACTATCGATAAAATGAAACTCTATAGGCAAGCGCTCAACAGCATCCTTATCCTCAATACCCTTTAACTTTGTGTTCTTTTCCATTTTCAACTGTAGGTACTTAGACACTAAATCGGCATAATCGTCGAACATTAACTTATCGCCTAAATTCATATTAACATCATCGAGGAACGAGTAATCAGCGCTATCGATACTAAATGGTTTTCCCGAAAAATAAGAGTTATACTCCGGGTAATTCGCCTTAAAAGAAAGAATTTGGTATTTAACACGCTCTTTCTCAAGCGATATAATATCTTTTGAATCCGATTGTAGTGAGTCTATCATTGAATTTAAAGCATTCTGCAATGAATCGATTTTTTGGGTGAATGCTTCCAAATCCAAACCGTAAATGCCACGCCAGTTACCAACATTGTTTCGGATATACATTTTGCGTTTAAAAATATTGCTATGAATATCCTTGTTATCAGCCGAAAAAGTAGGTCCATCGAGCGGTGCCGATACATCAAATTCAATATAACTGCTATCGCCGGGAGCCAAGTACAGTACAGTCTGCGTTCTGGAAACATTCAACTTGTAAAGTTGAGGCTTATTCAACATAACCTTATAGGTGAAAGTTCCATCATCGGCAAGCTTTATTGTATCGGTTACGTTATTCGACGTAATATACGCACTCTTGTCAACCGAATTTACCAACTTTCCGGCCAAAACTGCCTCTTTGGGTCCTTTGGAACAAGCCACGGCTAGTGGCAATAGTAGCAATGCAAAATACTTTTTCATACGATTAAAATTAAATGTTTTCATAAGGTATCGTATGGAACTTGCATATTTTAATTATCCCCTTGAGTGTAACTATTTTACATGCTCGTTTCATACTAATTTTTTTAGGTTTATTGTTTATTACTTTTCAGTTTCATCCATAAAAATTTGCAGTAAAATCCAAATTTATAAGAAAACCTGCTCCGCCTGCATATTTTGAACGTACCAAATATATCCATTAATTTTTTTGTATCCCATTTCACTTAACAACTTCATATAGTTTACCACTTGCGAGGTATATTGCTTTTTAGGTTCACCGAACTTATAGTCAACAACTACAACCTTATCGCTGGCAACCATCACCCTATCGGGACGATATAACTTACCATCGGGAGTAAGCAAAGGCCTCTCGGTTTTTACCTCCCAATCGGGCGAAAACCACTCGGAAAATGGCGATACCGAAATAGCCTTTTTAACAGTTGCAGCAACCGAAACGGCATCTTCGGCTTTTATTACACCATCGTTTAGCAAACTTTGTACAGCCCCGTCAATTTCGTCGGCAGTATTAACCATGGAAAGCAACCTATGCATTACGGTTCCGTGCCGTAATCCTTCCAACCTATGCGACGGTTCCGCATTGAAAAAATCCAACGCACCCAATTCAACCACAATACCCGGAACTTTTACACCTGCCGGATAGCTATCCAAAATCCACTGTTCGGCAACACCCTTGTCCTCCCGATTCTCCACAGAACTGCTCCTGCTTCCATACTCGTATTTCCAAAAACCAACGTCCAAGGCATTCTTGTCAACCGCTTCCTTTTTCATTCCCTGAATGCCCGGTAATATAGATTCAAAAATATTGCTAAAGTTTAACGAGGTAACGTTATCACCTTCTTTTTGAATTTTATAAATAACATAAAGTTCGTCCTTAGGTCGAGTAAACGCAACATACATAAGGTTTAAGGCATCGACTAACGTCATTACCAACTCCTGAATATAATCGTTCTGAAAAGCCGAATGGAGAAGATTTGTTGTTAGCTTAACCGGAAAAATGGGATATTTATTGAGTTCGCCAAACTGAAAATTCTGAACCCAGTGAACATTTCCATTAAACTTCTCGAATATTTTAATATTGCCAAAAGGAAGAACCACAACTGGAAACTCAAGGCCCTTCGCCTTATGAATGGTTAAAATGTTAATTGCATTTCCCGAACCCGATACGCTTAACTTTACCTGCTCACCGTTATCGTTCCACCAGTTCAGAAAAGCAGTTAACGACGCCCCTCCTGTTCTACTAAAATTAATTACCTGCTCATGAAGAACCGCCACAAAAGGAACCTCGTTCCTAACGGAATTTAGACCGTAATGCTCTACAATATTTTCGAATATTCCCGTTAACGGCAATTGTTGCAACCCTTTTAAAAAGGCAACTTCTGCATTTAAATCGAAGTGAATAAATGCTTTTTCCCAATCGCCACTGTTTCTCAGGCAAGCCACCTCCTTTGCCAAAATACCACCGGCAAGCGTATCGGTATGATTATTAATTAACCTCATTGCAGCAATGCAAAGCCGAACCGCTCCTGACGAAGTTATTTTAAGCGCCTCCTGAGTTACAACGTTAATGTAACCGGAAAGGTGCGCATACTCCTTTTTTAAAGCAAGTAAGGCATCGGCAACCGCTTTCCCTTCGTTGTTTTTTCGAACCAAAAACGCTATATCGCCCGCTTTATATCCACGAGTTTTACAATCGGTAACAATTTCCAAAAGCCGTTCCTTCAAAAAATCGTCGTACGACATTTCCTCGGTAGGCTCGAACCCAGCAAATTGGACGTAACCGCCGTTGTGCTTATGCGGTTGCTGTTCAAAATCGTTATAAATGGAACCAACAACGCCTGCAAATTCCGTTAGCGAGGCTACGTTTTCAACTTCATCAGCGGTAATCTTTTTGAGCAAATCGTTCGTAAACGAAAAAAAATTATTATTAAACTCAACAATACTTTTACTACTGCGAAAGTTCGCCTTTAAAACATTCTCGTCAACATCGAACTCATTAAAAATACGCTCGGCCATAATGCGCCAATCGCTGTTGCGCCAGCGATATATTGCCTGCTTAACATCGCCAACCACCATGCTAAACTTTCCCTGAGCCAAGCCGTTCTCGATAAGCGGCTTAAAGTTTTCCCACTGAATTACCGACGTATCCTGAAACTCGTCGAGCATAAAACTATCGTACCGAGTACCCAACTTTTCGTAAACAAAGGGAGCATCGTTACCCTTAACAAATTCCCTTAGCAACGGGCCACTTTCGGCCAAAATCATGCTATCCTCTTCGGATAAAATCTCCCTGATATTCCGCTGAATTTCGGCTATCGTAATAAGTAAATCGATATTTTTTAGCACCGCCAAGTAGGTATTAAAGGCAACTTGGTTGCTATTTATGATATTGACCAGTTCCTTTAACTTAGGCTGAAGTTCCTGCTGAATAAGCGACAATAGCATTGCAGCCATTTGCGGACTGGATTTCTGAAAATCGCTGCTATACCATTCCGCCCCGGTAACATCGTTGGAAGCCTTTTCCATTCGCGCCTTGACCTCCGGATAAGCATCCGACTGCTTTAGAGTAGATAATCTAAGAATGCTCCCATAAACACCACTCAACTTATACTTAAAATGATCCTGGTTAAAACCGTTACTTTCTACCGCTGCAAAAATTTTCTTGGCTTTACTCCGTATCTCATTGGTTATCCGAGCAAGTTCCTTTGTCGATTTTTCAGCATCGGCCAATAAATTATCGGTGTTGCTAAAACCTTCCAGTTCATCGGAACTTAACAGCCGGAAAGGTTCCGAAAAGGTAAGTTCTCCAATCTCTATAAGCGACTTGCGAATGTTAGGGCTTTTTTCATTTTCGAGTTGAGAAAAAACAATCTTTTTTAGATGCTCGAATAAATCAGGCTTATCAACCGTACTGTCGAGCAGCCTGTCCACCGCCCTCGAAAGCACATCGGAATAATCTATTTTTAACTCACGGTTACTGGTAAACCCCAACTCCCATAAAAGATTCTGAATTACCCGCTGCACAAAACTATCAATTGTGCTAACGCTGAACATTGTGTAATCGTGCAGAATGTTCGAAAGCGCAATTCCTGCCCGAAGCCTTATTGTTTCCTCCTTCAGCGATGTATCGTGAATTACATTTTCTAATATATCCGTTTTCCTACCCTTCCAAAGCAAAAACAAATGCTTAAGAATACGCTCCTTCATTTCGGCCGTTGCCTTATTGGTGAAAGTAACTGCAAGAATATTCCGATAAGATGAAGGTTCGGCAACAAGCATGTTGATGTACTCGGAAGCCAAACGAAAGGTTTTGCCCGAGCCTGCCGATGCCTTATACAATTTAAGTTTGCTCATTTAGCGTAAGTTTCCTAAACGCTAAGGTAGTGTTTTTGCTCGAAATTCTCTGATAGTGTTTGAAGATCGTGAAGCGTGAGAAGTGAAAAAGTGAAAAAGTGAAACGTGAGAAGTGAGAAGTTAAACGTAAAGAGAAAGACAGTTCCTACATAAATTATGGATAATGTACGGTTTTTATAAAAAAACAGGCTTCCCGTTAAAGGAAACCTGCTTTTTAACCAACCTAAACCAAATTTTTACTTAAATATCAACTTATTATCGCCGGCATAATCAACAACAATTGTTTTATCCTTAACCACATTGCCGGCAAGCAGCTGTTTCGATAACTCGTTAAGAATGTTCTTTTGAAGAACCCTCTTAATTGGTCGGGCACCGTAAACCGGATCGAAACCGATGTTGGCAATCCAGTCCACCGCTTTATCGGTAATGGTAATATCCACGCCATTTTGTGCCAACATTTGTTTAACCCGCTCAAACTGCATAAGAACAATTTGCCTAATCTGCTCCCTATTTAACGGAGTAAACATTATTATTTCGTCTATCCTGTTCAGAAATTCAGGACGAATACTTTGCTTCAACATCTCGAATACCTGATTTCGCGTTTTTTCGAAAACACTTGCAGCATCGCTCTTAGTCATAGCAGCAAAGTTTTCCTGAATGATATGCGACCCGATATTCGATGTCATAATAATGATTGTGTTTCTGAAGTCCACAGTACGCCCTTTATTATCGGTTAATCGTCCATCGTCGAGAACCTGCAGCAAGATGTTGAAAACATCGGGATGAGCTTTCTCTATTTCGTCGAGAAGAACCACCGAGTAAGGTTTATGCCTAACCGCTTCGGTTAACTGTCCACCCTCGTCGTACCCAACGTATCCCGGAGGCGCTCCCACCAACCTTGATACCGAATGACGCTCCTGATACTCACTCATGTCTATTCGCGTCATCAAGTTCTCATCGTTAAACAGAAACTCGGCCAAAGCCTTTGCCAACTCCGTTTTACCAACACCCGTTGTTCCCAAGAAGATAAACGAACCGATAGGTCGTTTTGCATCCTGTAATCCAACACGGCTACGACGAACGGCATCGGCTACGGCTGTAATTGCTTCGTCCTGACCAACAACACGTTTATGCAACTCATCCTCCAAATGAAGCAACTTTTCCTTTTCGCTTTGGAGCATTCGACTAACCGGAATACCCGTCCAACGCGAAACCACCTCTGCTATATCTTCAGCATCAACCTCTTCCTTAATTAAAGCATAATCGGATTGTGCATTTTTTAATTCACCCTTTAACTTTTCTATTTCGGCTTCGGCTTGCTTTACTTTTCCGTACCTAATTTCGGCAACTTTCTCGTAATCGCCACGACGCTCAGCTTCAGTTGCATCAAAGCGCAAACTTTCGATTTCTTGCTTATTATGCTGAATCTTATCGATTATATTTTTTTCGTTTTGCCACTTAGCCCTTAACTTCGTGCGATCCTCATCCAAATTGGCTATTTCGCGTGAAAGTTCATCCAACTTTGCTTTATCGCCTTCCCGTTTGATAGCCTCACGCTCAATCTCCAACTGCTTAATACGACGTTCAAGTTCATCAATTTCTTCGGGAACCGAGTTCATTTCCAACCTCAACTTGGCAGCCGCTTCATCAATTAAGTCGATAGCCTTATCGGGCAAAAACCTATTGGTAATGTACCTACTCGAAAGTTCAACGGCAGCAATAATAGCCTCATCTTTAATACGCACCTTGTGGTGATTCTCGTAACGCTCTTTCAAACCACGAAGGATTGAAATGGCATCTATAGGTAAAGGTTCGTCCACAACAACGGTTTGGAAACGACGTTCCAACGCCTTATCCTTTTCGAAATACTTTTGGTACTCGTTAAAAGTAGTTGCACCAATTGCCCTTAACTCGCCACGAGCCAATGCAGGTTTTAAAATATTAGCCGCATCCATAGCACCCTCGCTCTGACCTGCGCCTACCAACGTATGAATTTCGTCGATAAACAGTATTACCTCACCATCGGAAGCAATAACCTCCTTTACTACCGATTTCAACCTTTCCTCGAACTCACCCTTATATTTTGCACCGGCTATCAGCGCGCCCATATCCAGCGAGTAAATTTGCTTTGTTTTCAGATTTTCCGGCACATCTCCGTTTATAATTCTGTGAGCAATGCCTTCGGCTATGGCCGTTTTACCGACACCCGGTTCTCCTATTAAAATCGGGTTGTTTTTGGTTCTTCGCGACAAAATTTGAAGTACCCTACGAATTTCCTCGTCACGCCCAATAACAGGATCCAACTTGCCCTTACGAGCCATCTCGTTTAAGTTGATGGCAAACCTATTGAGCGCATTGTAAGTATCCTCTGCCGTTTGCGAATCGACTTTTGCGCCTTTTCGCAATTCTTCAATGGCCTGCTTTACTTCTTTCTCGGTCATTCCGGCATCTCTCATCATTTGTCCAACCTGATCGTCAACCGAAGTTAACGCTAAAATAATGTGCTCTACCGAAACGAATTGATCGCCCATTGATTTGCTGTACTCTAACGCTTTTTGCAACACTTTGCTCGAAGCGGAACTAAGATACTGCTCCCCTCCCGAAACCTTTGGCATCGACTCCAGCATTTGTGTTAGCACCGCATCAAATGTACCATGGTTAACTCCCAGCTTATTAAAGATAAAGCCGGAAACACTTTCGCTTTCATCCAAAATAGCCCTTAAGATATGTGCAGGTTCTACAGCCTGATGGCTATAACCCTGAGCAATTTCCAGCGCCTTTTGAACTACATTTTGCGATTTAATTGTAAAATTATTCAGATTCATTTTTTATCCTCATTTCTTTGATTAATGAGGAAGCAAAAAGGTTGCCAATAGTAAAAATATGTCAATATGACGCGACAACCTTACAAATCAAGACATAATGACACAACGCTATGCTAACCTCTTATTTTATCAAGAAGATCGTTCAAACGATTTACCTCATCGGAAGACAACTTGGAAAGAAGCGTATCGACCTTGCTTTCGCAATCGAACATATTATCAAGCAGTTGAAGGCCTGTTTCGGTAATTTCCACTGATTTTTGGCGACGATCGGTTTTATTTTCGGTGCGGTTTACCAATCCCTTTGCATACAACTTATCGACAATACGGCTTACATCGGAATTACGATCGAGCATACGTTCTTTAATAAAACCTATCGAAACAGGAGCCTCGGAACGAAATCCCCTGAGAATACGCAATACGTTGTATTGTTGCTCGGTTATGCCACGCATTTTAAGCGACTGCATAAACTCATAGCTAAGCAAGTTAACTGTATATCGAAGATTTATAAATCCTTTATGATACTCATTTCTGAAATGCCCTTTTATTTCATCTTCA
This sequence comes from Bacteroidales bacterium, assembly GCA_020636845.1. GTDB lineage: Bacteria > Bacteroidota > Bacteroidia > Bacteroidales > Tenuifilaceae > JACJXD01. The sequence continues at coordinate 25,237 of JACJXD010000003.1, forward strand.
ATTTTCATATCTAACTATTTTACTCCTAATAAACGAACTACAGTACCTAACCCATTATGCTTATGACCTTCTCGCAATTCAATTTCCTGTTCCCAAACTTTTAACCTCGAAAAGCCGTCGAAGTCGAATTTTAAATCATCTACTGTATATAGCATTTCCAATTTCTTAGGGCCACCCGAATTACTATTAATTTGCTTTACCGAAAAACCCTCGATAATAAAAATTCCTCCCTTTTTTAAAAAATGCTGCAACCTTTTGTTAACCGATTGCCTGCTCATGTTGTGAGCATATATCATGGCTATTGCATCGAAAGATTCCATATTGTAATCAACATCTTTATAATCCAAAACATCGTATTTTATGGTAACCCCGTTTTGACTTGCCAACCTCATGGCCTTTGCCTTTGCTTCAATGCTACTATCAAAAGCATAAACATCCCAACCCTGCCCTGCGGCATAAACAGCGTTCCGACCCTCGCCCTCGGCGGGAAGCAGTATTCGTCCCGGCTTTAACTTACTTAACTCCTCTTGAAAAAACACATTGGGTTCTGTACCATATACATACTCACTCTGAGAATACCGTTGATTCCACTCGCTTTCCATCTTTCGAAAATTTAATCTTCAAAAATATACCCAGAAATCTTATATCCCATAAGATATTCCGAAAAACGACAAGTTCCTTTACTTTTTCCGGCTGCACCGGCTGCAACTAAAAGTGGAATAAAATGCTCGCTTCGCGGATGGCTTTCCTTTGCGCCCGGTGCTGACGCCCAATTTTCAAGTAACCTATTCCGCTCATCCTCGTCGGGAGTGCTTACCGAGTTGTTCAACCATGTGTTAAAATTATCGGACAACTTTACTAACCTTTCATTTTTATTAAAGAAACCTTCCATATTATGAAAAGTCATCCCCGAAGCAATAATCAAAATCCCCATGTTACGTAAAGGCTCCAACGCTTTACCTAAACTTATATGAGTTTGAGCATTCAACGAATCAACCAACGAAAGTTGAATCACCGGAATTTGGACGTTTGGCGCTGCAACCATTAACGGAACAAATACGCCATGATCGTAACCCCGCGAATATTCCTTTCCTACATGAAATCCCGAATTTTTAAGCACCTTTTCGACTTCAGCAGCAATAACAGCATCACCTTTTGCCGACCATGATAGATTGTATGTATGCTTCGGAAAACCGTAATAATCGTAAAGCAAAGGAATATCGTTGCCAAAATTGATGGTAGGAATATGCTCCTCCCAGTGCCCCGAAATAACCAAAATAGCCTTTGCCTGTGAAATGTAACGCTCTCCTATTTCATGAAGCCAATCGCTTAAGCGGGAATACCCCACGGGATCACCCATGGCTCCATCAACTACATGCCAAGGGCCTCCGCCGTGAGGTATAAAAATTACAGGGGTTCTATTTTCGGTATTTGAACTTGTCATTTTCGCAAGGTTTTCATTGCTTGGCCCCAAGCAATAACCTGATCGATCATTGTATTCAAACTTGCCTCGTGATACGATGCCGGTTTAAACACGCTAAAATTCTCGAAATCGGTGAAAAGCGACAAAATAACCTGAGCCCTTACATCGGCAACCATTAACTCTCCCATTATCAGTCGCAGTTGCTCTACGGCTCTAACCCCACCGGCCGATCCGTAACTTACAAAACCTGCCGATTTATTATTCCACTCCGAGTAAACATAGTCGAGCGCATTTTTTAATGCTCCCGTTACAGCATGGTTATACTCGGGCGACACAAAAATAAAAGCATCCAACGAATCTATTTTTGCAGCCCAAGCCTTAGTGTGCTCGTTTTGATACTGGTGCATCGATGCAGGAATTGGCTCGTCGAGTAAGGGCAAGTTATAATCCTTAATATCGACTATTTCGAACTGAGCATCGTTACGCTTCGAAGCATTTTCGTAAACCCACTTTGCTACAGCCTCCGCATTACGCCCCGGGCGTGTGCTTCCAACAATTATTCCAATTTTTAACATGTCACTTAGTTTTAGTTATTATTTCATTTTGTTTAATATACCACTAAAACATGTTGCAACACATTTTGTTTAAACATATCTATTTTTTATTCGCACAAAACATCTAACATGCTAATAATTAAAATATTGAAATCAAGTCCTTAACATTCTTTAATAAGTGATCGAATAAAAAAAGTGGACGCAATGGCCCACTTCTTTTTCAGAAAAATATTTAAAATACCCTATTTTTAAAAAGAATAAAGCATCGATCAAAAAAATCAAAACTTCAATTTTAATACGCTACTTTAAACCGTAAAAACAGCGCTTAGGTGAATGAACTTTACCTTCGGCAACAAGTAGCTTAACAACTTTATCCACTTCTTTCTTATCCACGCCAGAAACTTCGGCTATTTCGGCAACCTTCATTGGCTTTCCAGCTTCCTGCATTGTTTTAATTACCTTTTCCTTTGTTTCCATAGTTTGTAGTTTTAACTGTTAATTATGAGGATGAAACTTCATGATAGTTTCCCGTAAAAATTCCTTGTCAACGTGCGTATATATTTCGGTAGTTTGAATAGACTCGTGCCCTAACATCTCTTGAACGGCACGTAAATCGGCGCCTCCTTCAACCAAATGAGTTGCAAACGAATGGCGCAAAGTATGCGGGCTTATGTTCTTTTTTATTCCTGCCAGCCTTGCATACTTTTTTATTATAGTAAAAACCATTTCGCGAGTAAGCTGCCTGCCCCACCTATTTAGAAACACTATATTTGTTGCTGCTGGATCTATCCTAAAAGCCACCGAATTCCGCTGTTCCAAATACTCTCCAACATCGTTGATAGCCTTACTGCCAATTGGTACTAACCGCTCCTTATCGCCTTTTCCTATTACGCGAATGTACCCGTCGTCGAAAAAAAGGTCGGTAAGCTTAAGCGAAACCAGTTCGGACACACGCAACCCACAACTGTAAAGCGTTTCAATCATAGCCTTATTCCTATGACCATCGGGCTTACTAAGATCGATTGCCGCCTCCATAGCATCGATTTCGTGCACACTAAGAACTTCGGGAAGTTTCCTTCCAATTTTGGGAGATTCTATAAGTTCGGTAGGATCGCTATCTATCACCTCTTCAATCATAAGATACTTGAAAAAACCCCTTATGGCCGAAAGAACTCTACTTTGCGAACGCTTCTTCAAACCTAAGTCGTTGAGGTATGCCAAAAAGTTTTGAATTTGCTCCATTGTAACCGATTCAGGCTCTACTCCAATACCTTCCATAAAGTCGGTTAACTTCTGCATATCGGTACGGTATGCAGAAACAGAATTATCGGAAAGCGATTTTTCCAGCCGAACAAAATCAACGTAATCATTTACAGCAACTTTCCAACTCATGTCTAATTTTTTTATAAAAACTTAAATATAATCACCGCTGCAAACATTTGCAACGTTTTTTAAGGCTCCTGCATATTTGGATAGGCAGAAAATACTTAATTTTGATGCAAAATTAACTGCTATGCTCAAACACACAAAAATTGTTGCAACCATTTCGGATAAACGATGCGATGTGGAATTTCTAAAATCGCTTTACGATGCAGGGATGAATGTTGCGCGCCTAAACACAGCCCACTTAACCCCCGAAACCGCAAAAAAAATAATATCCAATATCCGAAAAGTATCGGAGCATATAGCCATACTAATCGACACTAAAGGTCCGGAAATAAGAACTTCACCCAACGGAAACGAAATAAAAGTTGAAAAAGGGCAAAGAATTACCATTGTTGGAAATCCTGTTGGTGAAACTAACGGTAGCACCCTTTACGTAACTTACGCCGATATTGCCAAAGAGGTTCCCGTTGGAAATCGCGTTTTGATTGATGACGGTGAAATAGGAATGAGGGCTGTTGAAAATGCCAACGGTACGCTTATTTGTGAAGTTGAAAACAGCGGACTAATTAAATTACGTAAAAGCGTTAACCTTCCGGGTGTTCATATTAACCTGCCATCGCTTTCCGACAAGGACAGAGCCTTTGTTCATTTTGCCATTGAAAACAATATCGATCTTATTGCCCACAGTTTTGTTCGGAACAAACACGATGTTTTGGAAATAAAGGAGATTCTTAAAAAGCATAACAGTCCCATAAAAGTAATTGCCAAAATAGAAAACCAGCAAGGCGTTGATAATATTGATGAAATACTCGACCACACATACGGAATAATGGTTGCCCGAGGTGATATGGGCATTGAAATTGCGGCTGAAAAATTACCGGTAATTCAAAGAAAGATTGTGCGAATGTGCATAGAGAGCAAAAAGCCCGTTATTATTGCTACTCAAATGCTCCATACCATGATTGAAAACCCCCGTCCCACCCGTGCTGAGATTAGCGACATTGCTACCGCAATATATGAACGTGCAGATGCAATAATGCTTAGCGGTGAAACTGCCTACGGAGCATATCCTGTAGAGTCCGTAAAAGTAATGACGCGTGTTGCACAGGAAATTGAAAAGGAGCAAACGCCGGATGTTTCCATCAACCTTGTACGCATTAACAACGAAATAACCGCAACATTAACAAAATCGGCAGTAAAAGCTTGCTCATCGCTTCCAATAAAAGCAATTATTTTTGACACGTTAACAGGACGAACCGGACGCTACTTGTCGGCATTCAGAGGAAATATCCCAGCCTATGCCATCTGCTACAAGGAAGAAGTGATGCGCCAACTGTCACTATCCTTTGGCGTAGAAGCCGTTTACATGGAACCAAGAACCAGCCGCGACCATTTTCTTACCGATGCAGTTGGACTTATGTTGGATCAAAAAAAGATTGTTCCCGAAGATTTGATACTAATTATAGGAGGAAGTTTTGGGCCTACCAACGGAGCCAGCTTCATGGAAATTAGCAAAGCTAAAAACCTAACATCAAAAAATATTACCCTTTAGATATTGCCAATCTCACAAAGAATATTGAGACACGAAAGCGGCTACTGCAAAAGCCCTAAAATTAGGGTGAGGAAATTTATTGCGTTACTGTTTTTTCTGTTTGGGCTACCTTTTCAACCTATACTTGGACAACACCTTCCAAATGAATGGTACAAAGCCACTGCGTTATTCGAGAATGGGAACTATACCGAATCCGTATCGTGGGCAGATTCGTGCATAAAACAAAAGGCAAATCGTTACGAATTTTACCTGCTTAAGGGCAAAGCACTATACAGGCAAAACTTGCTGGGAGATGCAATTGAAAACTTCACGTTAGCCGAAAAGTATAGCAAAGGAAGCGGCAGTTTTTGGTTGGCTAAGTTGACTTGTAAACTCAATAAGCCCGAAGAGTGCATCAAGTGGACAAGTAAGAATCTTAATTCAATTTATAAGGAAAAGGAAAGCGCATTTATTCTCGATAACGATTTTAACTCGGTAAAAGAAAATTCGGAATGGAAAGCAATATGGGAAAAACAATGGTATTCGTCGCTCGACCAAACCATATACGAAGCCGAAAACATGTTGAAAGCAGGCCGATACGATGCTTGTCTGGATTTACTCAATAGCAAAATTAAAAGTAAAAATAGCAGCCATCGGCTCTATGCCCTGAGAGGCGATACTTACACTGCGCTGGAGCAATACTCCAACGCACTTTCCGATTACTTGCTGGCGCTAAAGAAAAGTAAACGAAATACCGATTATATGGCCAACGTTGCTATTGCATACTCGAACAGGAAACAGTATGCCAATGCTTTAAAATACATAAACATGGCCATTGACAAAGCGGGTAATAATCCTTACTACATAATTACAAAAGCAAAAATTCAACTTAACGCAAAACAATGGAACGAGGCTTTCCAAAACATTAAATTCTACTTGGAATTTTATCCTAAAAGCATTGAAGCCAACAACCTGCTTGCTCAGAGTGCATACGAATCCGGAAGTTACGTTGATGCCCTTTTTGCTCTGGCAAAACTCATAAAATTATTTCCCAACAACTTTGAATTTAGGCTGCTAAGAGCAAAAACGTACATTAAAACAGAACAGTACCGGGTTGCCTTAGTCGATTTAGACGATGTTATTAAAGCAAACTATAAGGTTGCCGAGGCATACTACATAAAAGGCGTAGCTTTACTTGGCATAGGCGAAAAGGAACGTGCCTGCAAATCGTTTTCCACATCGATGTACCAAGGATATTTTCCCTCGCAAGCAGCATTTTACAACAACTGTAAGCAGTAAGCAAAAATATTCCATATTTCTTCTCAAACTGTTTTAACTAACCTTTCAAATTGTTATGTTTGGGATTATTTTGTATTTGATAAACAACTTCATTATGGACATTAAAGGCTCTGCTGTAAAATCTACTCCCGACTACATTAAATTTAACTTTGGACTACGTTACAATGAGTGGCTACAATCGCTTCCCCCTGCTTCAAAAGAAATTATCGAAAAACCAATATACGCAACAACGTGGTACCCTTTAATGGACGCGGTAATAGTGCCAACACAAGTAGCCGCCGACCTTTTTTTTAACGGTGATGCCGCCAAAGCAGCAAGAGAAATCGGACGCTTTAGTTCGGATGTAGCCCTAAAAGGGATGTATAAGATATTTGTGCGTATAAGTTCCCCTTTATTTGTACTAAGCAGGGCTACTAGCATTTTTTCAACGTACTACCAACCAGCCGACATAAAAGTTGTTGAATCGTCGGGTAAAAAGGCCATAATTGAACTGAACAAGTTTCATCCAAACGAAAAGCTAATTATGGAACGCATAGCAGGATGGATTGAGCAGACCCTCGAAATAACACTTAAATCGCCGCTAAAAGTTGACATTAAAAACAGCATAAATGGAAATAACCTTACATCCCGAATTACGGCGGTGTGGGAATAACTTTTTGATATCAACAGATATGAGGTGCATTACTTGCACCTTTTTTATTAAATTTTCCCAAGAATTAAAAACCAAGCCAAAAACTACGAGAGTTTTGTCATATCTATTTAAAATACTGCATTTTTTAATACATTTGAGTAAAATGTTATTTTACTTACCGATAACTAACATTCAGAATGAAAAAAGAGCATATTAGACTAGCCATGGCGCTCGTGTTTTCGAGCATCCTAGCTTTTAATTCAACTTATGCACAAGATATTACAGGCATTCCTATTATCGAGAATTTTCCCAAAAACGAGTATAAAGCAAGTACGCAGAACTGGAGCATCTGCCAGGGAAGCGAAGGTTATATGTACTTCGGAAACAACCAAGGCGTACTGCAATACTCAGGCTACGACTGGCAACTAATCGAAATGTCGAACTACTCGATAGTTCGCTGCGTTGCATCGTGTGGCAAGGATTCGATTTTGGTGGGTGCATTTAACGAGTTAGGTTTGCTTAATCACGACAACACCGGGCAACCGGTATTTCATTCGTGGAATGAAAGGATTCCAGAGGAATACCGTAACTACGGCGAGATTTGGCGAATATACAAGGAGAAGGAATTCATTTACTTTCAATCGTTTAAATCGATACTAATATTTAAAAACGAAAAATTTTACAAGGCAATTACCTCCTCCAACGAATACCGATTTTCCTACCTTATAGATAACGCGCTATACGTTTATGAGCGAAACCGAGGGCTGCTTAAACTAACAAACGATAGCATTCAGGTGGTTAAAGGAAGTGAGTTTTTCAAGGATAAGGAAATATGGAGCCTTTTCAACTTAAATAACAGCGAACTTCTAATTGGAACACAGTATAACGGATTTTACAAGCTCCAAAACGGAAAAGTTTCAACATGGGACTCGCAGGCTAACCAGTTTGTTCTAAAGCATATCCTTTTTAATGGAACTATTTTGAGTAATGGTGATTTTGCATTTGGAACAGTACTAAACGGACTTATAATTACCGATAAGCAAGGTAACATTAAACTTACGCTGAACAAGCAAAACGGCTTGCAAAACAACACCATTTTAAGCACTTACGTTGATGCCTTCAATAACATTTGGTTAGGATTGGACAACGGTATCGACTACATTAAAATAAACTCGCCATTGTCCTTTGTTAGGAAAAACGGAGGTTTCGGCACAGGCTACTGTTCCATAATATTCAACAATCAACTTTATGCCGGGACAAATCAAGGGCTATTCAAAATAAGCCTAAGCCAAAATACAAATCCGGCTGTCGAGCAAAACGATTTTACGCTGGTGCCAAAAACGTCGGGACAAGTATGGAATCTATTCAACCTAAACGGCAACCTACTTTGCGGCCATAACTCCGGACTATTCCAAATACGTGACAACGGAGCTGTCAATATTTTCGATAACGAAGGAGTTTGGGATATAATTCCTATTCCGTATGAGCAAAATTTGTTCATAATGGGCACCTATTACGGCTTCTACCTAATAAAAGAAAATAACGCGGAATTTAAAGTTGTTCAAAAAATTAAGGGATTGGAAGAATCTGCCCGACGATTCTTTTTCGACAATAAAGGTTACTTATGGATGAGCCACGGCTACAAGGGAATATACCAGCTAAAACTATCGTCCGACTATAAGTCCATAAAAGTTATCAAGGTACACAACCATGCCAACGACCTCCCGTTAGACTACAACAACGATGCAACGCTAATTAGAAATCAGGTTTATGCCACAACCAGCAAGGGCATATATAAATTTGACTACAGCAAGAACAAATTCATTTACGACGAAAAATGGGATAAATACTTTAACGGAAATGCCAGTCAATTCACAAGATTAATTGAAAGCAACGAGAAAAAAATATGGGCATTTAAACGGGGATCGGTACAACTGCTCACCTACCTAAGCGACAAACTCTACGATGTAAACTCAAGATCGTTCTTGCTAATAAATAACACACTATCGGGAAATTACGAAAACATTTTAAACCTGAACAACAATAAATATTTAATTGGCACCGAAGATGGGTTTGTTTTCTATAACGATAATAACATTCAATCCTACGATGAAAAAGTTCCTTTATCAATTGAATGGGTTGAAAGCATCACTAACAGCAACAATTTAGGAATAAACGAAAAAATTTTCATTGTTGACAAAAATTCGAACAACATTGGAAAAATTCCATTTCGAAAACGGCATATAAGAATTACCCTTGCCATGCCATACTTTGCCAGTCAAAATCTAGTTAAATTTAGGTATAGAATAAATAACGAAGAATGGGGCAACTGGATAAGCGGCAATACCCTTGACCTAACCGAACTAACAGACAAGGATTATAAAATCAGCATTGAATGTTCGGTTGATGAAATCGATATTCTTGGTAAAACCAACATTCTGCTAACAATTACTCCTCCAATATACCGAACATGGTATTCCTACCTGTTCTATCTCCTAATATTTGCAGGAATAGCCTTCATATTTTTCTACTTTTTAAGAATTAAAATTAACAAGGATAAGAGAAAGGCATACCTAATACAAAAGAAAAAGATGGTTCGCCAGGAAATTATGCTCAAGCAAAAAGCGCAGGAGGCTGAAAACGAACTAAATATCTTAAAAACCGAGAAACTAAAATCCGATATTATATATAAAAGCAAAGAGCTGGCAAATACAACAATGGATATCATTCAAAAGAACATAATGCTTAATGATATAAAAAAAGCACTGCTCGAACTGGTGAAGGAAAATCCAGTGTTAAAGGATAGCCATAGAATTACCTACCTGGTAAGAAAAATAAATAAAAGCATTGAACAAAAGGAAAAATGGGTGGTTTTTGAAAAAAATTTCGATCAAGTACACGAAAACTTTTTACATCGACTAAAAGAAAAACACCCGAATTTAACTTCAAAAGATATGCGATTAGCCGCATACATAAGAATGAACTTATCGTCGAAAGAAATTGCCCCGCTAATGAATATATCGGTTCGAAGCGTTGAAATAAGCCGGTATCGTTTGCGAAAAAAGATAGATATTGAACATGAAAAGAACTTATACGATTATTTAATTGGTTTATAGTATATTAACATAATTAAATATAAATAAGAATCACATCAGAATTTCCCTAAAATTAAGGCAATACAACCGTTCCAATAAGAACTTGTTATTCTTGATCAAAAATATCCGCTACATTATCATTTTGTAAAGCCATGTTAATTTTAGTTAAAAATTGATTTTCAACCATTTAAATAATTTATGTTGAGGCTACGTATAGGTATAAATACAGAAGAGATGTAGTTGTATATAGGCTCAAAAAAAGAAACAGAAATCGTTTGCGCGTAATTTTGAAACAGCGTCTTAGTAAAAGTAAATTTTGTTTTTAAGTAAAAATCTGACAAACCTTATAATCAAGTAAAGCAATTATAAGAACACTTAAGGATTTTACAACACTTTTAACGATTTAACAATTGTTTCAAAATCAAACCTTAAACAAAAACAGTATGAGAAAAAATTTAAAAAGGATTTTCCTTTCAATTTTTTTACTGAGTACTACAGTTGCTTGGGCTCAAAACAGAGTCATTACAGGAACTGTTACCGAGAAAGGAAACGTTCCTATACCTGGCGTTACGGTTGTAGTTAAAGGTACAACCTATGGAACAACAACAAACCCCGATGGGTATTACTCTTTGCAAGTTCCAGACGATGCAACGGTGCTTTCCTTTTCATTTGTAGGGTACCAACCTAAAGATGTAGCCATTGCAAATCAAAAGGTAATAAACGTGGAGTTAGATCCAACTGTAACGGAACTAGAGGAAGTTGTTGTAGTTGGCTATGGCACTCAAAAAATTGCTAATGTATCGGGTGCTATATCTACAGTAAAATCAAACGATATAGAAGCACAGAAACCCGTCAGAATTGAGGAAGCTTTTCAAGGACGTTCTTCGGGAATTTCCGTAATTCAAGGTGGGTCTCCCGGAAGTAACCCAACAGTACTTATTAGGGGTATTTCTTCGTATTCAGGCACTGCTCCTTTGGTAATAATTGATGGAGTTCCTCAAACAATCGATGATTTGAATGCTATTGATGCTTCAGATATAGAATCGATAAACATTTTAAAAGACGCATCGGCAACTGCTATTTACGGAGTAAAAGGAGGAAACGGTGTTATTGTTATTACAACTATTAAAGGACGCACAAATCAAAAAGCAGAATTTTCATTTAACTCCTACTTCGGTACTCAACAAGTAACTAAAAAAATAGGAATGCTTAACGCCACAGAGTATGCTGCCATAATAAATGAAGGTAGCGTTGCAGCTGGCGGCGATGTTATTTTTCCCAATTTATCCACATTAGGAGTTGGCACTAATTGGCAAGACGAAATATTTAAAACAGCGGCAGTTTCTTCTAACAGCCTAAGCGTAAAAGGCGGCGGAGAAAAAGTTGCATACTTTTTATCGACCAGCTACCTGTCTCAGGGCGGTATAGTTGGGGGAAGCGATAAATCGAACTTTAACAGAGCAAATGTTACTGCTAACCTAGACTTCGATTTAACAAAGCGTTTAAAATTTATCCTCAATACAAACTATGCTAACATTGCCGGAAAATCTGTAGCAGAAAACGCATTTAACTCCATTATTGGTAGCGCACTAAACTTCGATCCTACCGTACCTGTTTATAATACCGTTCCAAATACAGTAGGAACATACGGATTTAGCAATCTAATTCTATCTGAAGTATTCAACCCTTTAACTAAACTCGAAAATACTTACAATAAAAGCAATGGGAATAAACTTTTTGGTAAAGGAGAACTACAATATAGTATCTTAGATAATCTGAAAGTAACCACCCGACTAGGTTATGTTAAATGGGATCAAACGGGAAAAAGTTTTATTCCTTTAGTATTTTATGGCCCGCTAAATGTTGAAAATACTATGATGGCAGATGGCAGCACAGCATCTGGAAGGCATAATAGTGTAACGGAATACTCTAATTCGGCATTTAGCTACACTTACGAAGCATTCGCTAATTATAAGGTCAAAATAAACGAAAACCATAATTTAGAAGCTGTTGCTGGGTTCTCATTATCAAAATCAACATCAAGCAGCTATACTGCCACACGGCAAGATGTTCCCTTTAATTCATGGACATTTGCCGATCTAACAAGTGCGACAGGAACGAATTCGTCAACAAATCCCTCTGCATTCACTTCTGGCAAAACTCTTGGAGCCATAAAAAGAAACGCATCATACTTTGGACGCTTAAATTACGATTATTTGGAAAAATATCTTGCATCCTTCTCTGTTCGTCGTGATGGTTCTAACGCATTCGGTGCAAAAAATAAATTTGCCAATTTCTTTGCAGGGTCAGTTGGATGGGTTGTAACAAAAGAAGATTTTATGAAAGTTGACTTTATTAACTATTTAAAACTAAGGAGTAGTTACGGAACAACCGGAAACGATAATGTAGTACACCAAATAGTCCAAATAGTTACCGGCGGACCTTCGTATAACTCAACTGCCAACAGCAATGGTTACACGTTTGTAACGTCTGCAGGCGATGTATTTGTTCCTGGTTCAACAGTAAACTCTTTTAGCAACGAAACCTTAAAGTGGGAAAAACAAAAGCAGTTAGATTTAGGATTCGACATCACCGTTCTTAAAAGTATGCTTTCGTTAAACTTCGATTACTTTAAGAAAAACGTTGACGGCTTACTTTTTGTTAACACTCCGCCTTTGTATGCAGGAACATCACTGCCTGTTGGATCGAACATTGGTTCAACAGAAAGCAAGGGCGTTGATTTAACATTAAGCTTCAACGCAAAAACCGAAACTCTCAAATTCAATACTTCGGTAACGTTTACAACCTCGAAAAACCTAGTAACTGCTACTAATATAGATGGAACAGGCTTAGTTACAGGAGGAAGTTACTTTAACGGTCAAACCCAAAGCATAACAAGATTTGAAAAGGGAGAAACTCCAGGTTACTTCTACGGATACAAAACCGACGGGCTATTCCAAACCGTTGAAGAAATTGAACAAAGCCCTACCCAAACAGGAGCTGTTCCCGGCGACATTAAATTCGTAGATGTTAACGGCGACGGTAAAATAAGCGACCTTGACAGAACAAAAATTGGCGATCCATTTCCCAATTTCACCATGGGTTGGAATGTTAGCCTAGAATATAAAAACTTCGATTTTAGCGTATTTACCTATGCTTCTGTTGGTAACGACGTTTACAGGGCTTACGAAAGAAATGCTCAATACTCAAACAAATTCAGAAGTATTTTAAATAGGTGGACTGGTCCATATTCTACAAATGATTCTCGTTACCCTCGTTACTCTTTCAACGATGCTAATAGCAATATTAGGGCCTCCGATAGATATGTTGAAGATGGATCGTTTGTAAAAATTAAGAATATTGTACTGGGTTACACCTTACCTTCTTCTTGGTATAGCAAAATAGGGATAGCCAAACTCCGCGTTTATGCTCAGGTTAAAAACCTTTATACATTCACAAAGTATTCAGGATACGACCCGGAAATTGCTGGCGGAATATTCGATACAGGAGTCGATCGTGGAAACTACCCACAGGCTAGAACTATTTCGATGGGTTTAGATTTAAACTTTTAAACGGCTAAAATTGAAAATATGAAAAGTATAAAAATAATAGGCTCGCTCATCATGCTATTAATTGCAACCAGCTGTAAGGACTGGGTTGAATTTGATCCTCATGATGAATACAAGATTACAGAAAACGATTACTTGGCTTCTGCATCCGATTATCAAACAATGGCAGTAAGCTGTTACACTCCATTGCAATGGTTAAATCAAATGGTAGTAATTGGCGATATTGCCAGTGATAATTCTGTTGCCGGTGGCGAAAATGCTTCGGATGTTATCGCCCTTCAACAAGTTGACGATTACACTACAACAACTAATAATAGTGCCCTCGAAAATTTATGGCAATCGGCATACGAAGGAGTAAACAGAACAAACTACTTATTGCACTACTGGGATAAAAACATTGCAGGTAATACAATAAACTTTACCGGAAAAGATGCTCTAAAAGGTGAAATTTATTTTTTACGTGCATATTACTATTTTAACCTTGTAAGGATGTTCGGAGATGTTGTCCTGTTCACAGATCGTAAAATCTCCGTAGAAGATTTTGGAAAACTCCAGCGCTCCCCAAAAGCCGATGTTTATACCCAAATCGAACAAGACCTGTTGGCCGCTATCGATGTATTACCTCCAACCAATGTTGAAAAAGGTAGAATTACAAAATATGCAGCACAAGCCCTTTTAGGAAAAGTTTACCTATACGAAGAAAAATTTGACGATGCTGCAACAATGCTCGAAAATGTAGTAAATGGCCCATTTTCTCTTGTTTCCAATTTCTACGGAATGTTTTTATCAACCGGAGAAAACGGTCCTGGCTCCGTATTCGAAATTCAATATTCAAATGCGTCTCCCTACTATAACTGGGGAGGATATGCAAGAGGGCAAGGAAACTACGCCGTTCAGCAAAATGGCGTTCGCGGAATATCGGGAAGCGACGATATGCCATATGCCGCAGGATGGAGTACAAACCTTCCCACTCAGGAGTTAGCCAATGCTTATGCTACAGGCGACCAACGTAAGGATGCTACCATACTCGACATTGAAGCTTACAAAACAGCACACCCCGAATACAATATTAAATATCAAGTTGCCCCCTATAAAAACACCGGTTTGTACAACAATAAGTACCAACCTATGAAAGGTCATACTAGCGGTCAAGTTGAATTAAACTACGATAATAACCAAAGGATTATCCGTTATGCTGATGTTCTGCTAATGGCTGCAGAAGCGAATAATAGGTCAACTACCCCCGACGACATCAAGGCAAGAGGGTATTTAAACCGGGTTCGCAGGAGAGCATTCGGCGATGAAAACCACGACATTAACCTATCTGGAAACGAATTATTACAGGCTATTTGGAACGAACGCCGTTTGGAATTGGCTATGGAAGGCGACAGATTTTTCGACTTAGTAAGAACCGGTCAAGCCTCTTCTAAATTATCAGGATTTGTTGTTGGCAAAAACGAAGTGTTCCCAATTCCTCAAAAAGATGTTGATGTTGCTGGTTTAACCCAAAATCCTAATTGGCAATAACCCTTATTTAACAGTTTAAATTGAAGAAAATGAAAATAGTAAAAAATATATTGAGGCTTTTGATGCTAACTGCCGTTGTTGCAGGGTGCACAGAAGATTATGATGATGTTTCATTTATTTCAAAAGATGCAGCCCCATCCAATATCTCGGCAATTTTTAGCATAACACACGACAATTCGGGGCTGGTAACAATATATCCAAGTGGAGATAATGTTTACACTTTTGAAATATACTACGGCGATCAAACCGAAAATCCCGATACTATTTTGGCAGGGAAAAATATTCAGCATAAATACCCCGAAGGCGAATTCGAAACAAAGGTTATTGCACATAGCGCTGCGGGTTTAGCTACTGAAAAAACATTTCCGCTAACCGTATCATATAGGGCTCCGGAAAATCTAAAAGTTAATGCTGCTATAGATGCTGACAACAACTTTAAGGTTAACGTAAGCGCCTCTGCCGATTATGCGTCTTACTTCGATGTTTACTTTGGAGATGTAGAAAACGAGGTTCCGGTTTCATTTTTAAAAGACTCTGTGGCAAGCCACACATATGCATCGGTTGGAACATATACCATTAGAGTTGTTGCTCAAAGTGGCGGTGCTGCAACCATCGAACAAACCACCGACATAACCATCGTTAACCCGTTGTTACTTCCTATCGACTTCGAATCTTCTACACTTGCTTACGATTTTACCAATTTCGATGGAGGCGTAGTTACCGTTGTTGACAATCCTTATTCCGAAGGAATAAACACAAGTGCAAAAGTTGGTAAAATGGTTAAAAATGCAGGACAAACCTGGGGTGGCAGCTTCATTACCATTAGTGGTTCTATCGACTTTTCTACAAATAAATATGTAAAAATGAAGGTTTATTCCCCTAGAGTTGGTGCTAAGGTGTTATTTAAAGTTGAAAACTCCTCAAATAGCGGTATAAATTACGAACAGGAGGTTACCACAACCGTGGCAAACGAATGGGAAGAGTTAGTTTTCGATTACACAGGAATCGACGCAAACCAATCCTACCAAAATATAGTGCTAATTTTTGATAATGGGACTATGGGCGATGGTACCGACAACTTCACTTTCTACTTCGATGATATTAAACTGGCAATAGACGACGGACAAGTAAAACTCCCTCTTGGTTTCGAATCTTCAACTACAACCTACACGTTTACCGATTTCGACGGTGGTGCTGTTACTATAATCGATAATCCTCATGCCGAAGGAATTAACACCAGTGCAAAGGTTGCCCAAATGGTTAAAAATGCAGGTCAAACTTGGGGAGGTAGCTATATTGCGCTAAGTAATCCTATCGATTTTTCAGCAGGGAAAACGTTTAAAATGAAAGTTTACTCTCCCAGAGTAGGTGCAAAAGTTCTTCTTAAAGTTGAAAATTTAACCGATGGAGGCACCAGCTACGAGCAAGAAGTTGCTACTACAGTTGCAAATGCTTGGGAAGAGTTAACATTCGATTATAGTGGAATCGACGATACAAAATCATACCAGAAAGTTGTACTAATTTTCGATAATGGTACTGCTGGCGATGGTACTGCCAACTTTACGTTCCTTTTCGACGATATTACACTTAACTAATTATTAAAATTGAAACTATGATTAATAAAACATCAATATTCGCTTCTATTCTTCTAGCAGCCGTTGTTGGATTTACTGGCTGTCAGGAAACAGAATATTCGTTTGGAGAATTAAAAGCCCCATCAAACCTTTCGTTTACAACTACGATAATTGGGGTTGATAATGACAACCCCAATGGAAATGGTTCTGGCAAAGTTTTTATTAGTTGTACTGCCGACGACAAAATGTCGTATAACATTGATTTTGGCGATGGAAATTCCAGCCTAGTTTACACCGATACAACAACCTATACTTATGCAAACCCTGGAACCGAAGAGTACATAATTACCGTTAAAGCAATCGGAACCGGCGGATTGGTAAGTACCGCAAATGGAACAGTTACAGTATATGTCTCCTTTAAAATTCCTCCTTATATTATTGAGGATTTAACCGAAGGAACATCCAAAGTATGGGTAGCCGATAAAGATAACGCAGGTTTCTTTGGCGTTGGACCAGGAACATTAGATGCAGCTGGAGGAGATCTTACCAATTTATTTACTTCTATTTGGTGGTCCATAGGGGCAAACGATAATGCAAAAACTCCTGCCTACGACGACGAAGTTACCTTTACAAAAGATGACAACGACAACATTTACATGACTGTAGATAATAAAGGCGAATCGTTCCTTATTTCCGCAGCAACTTCGTATTACGGGTTCTCTGGCGGTGACGGAGGCTATCCTCTAGTTACTGGCCAAACGGTAAAACTAACATTTACCAACGCCACATCTGAATCGACCGAAGACCTTTCAACTCGTATTCAGTTTATCGTTCCCGGTAATGGAATTGTAATCTTTGGAACAGGTGGAACTACATACGAAATACTATCTATTACTTCCGAAAGCATTTACATAAGAAATATTGGCGCCGACGGAAACGCATGGTATCAAAGATTAGTAGTTAAAGAATAAAACTAAACTAAGACTCCGGTCAAAAAATTTGATCGGAGTCTTAAAAACAAAAAACTCTCTTTATAGCGAATGGTTTGTCAAATGAAACACTTTTTATTACTGATACTCTTTGTTTTAGGATTTGTCCTTTCGTTCGGTTGTAAAAAATCGGACGAGGTAGAAAAAATTATTCCTACTAACCTGGAGGTAAATGCTGTTGTTAGCAGCGATGGAAGTGGAAACGTTGCATTTACTGCAACTGCCGATAATGCAATATCCTACGACTACGAATTTGGCAATGGCGATATCCAAACGGTTCAATCGGGCATAGTTACCTATCAATATACACAGGTGGGCACACTAACATACAGCGTAACCGTTACGGCAAAAAGCATCGACAACCTCACTGCAAAAGAAACAATTCAGGTTACCGTTACGGTAAACGAAGTTACGCCTTCGCTTTATTGGTCTGACGAGTTTAACGTTGATGGCGCACCCGACCCAACAAAATGGGGATACGACATTGGCGGTGGCGGCTGGGGCAATCAGGAATTAGAATACTACACAAACAGAACAGCAAATGCAGTTGTAGAACAAGGTGTTCTAAAAATTAACGCTATAAAGGAAAGTTATCAAGGATACGAATACACCTCTGCAAGATTAATTTCCAAAGGGAAATTCGATTTTAAGTATGGTAAAGTAGAAGTAAGAGCAAAACTACCTGCCGGCGTTGGCACCTGGCCGGCAATTTGGATGCTGGGCATCGACATAAGTACTGCAGGCTGGCCCTACTGTGGCGAAATTGATATTATGGAACACAGGGGAAGCGAACTTAATAAAATTTATGGAACGCTACATTATCCTGGCAGATCAGGAGGTAATGCCGATGGAAGCACTATTACAATTAGTAATGCTACAACGGAATTTCATGTTTATTCCATCGACTGGACTGCAGCTTACATTAAGATATATGTTGACGACACGCTATACCATACGGTAATAAACTCGGATAGTATTCCTTTCAATCATAACTTCTTTTTTATTATGAACATTGCAATGGGTGGAACTTTTGGTGGTACTGTTGACCCTTCATTTACAAACGCTACAATGGAGGTCGATTACATAAGAGTATATAAATAAACCGATTGGAATTTAAATTACGTACGCTCTCTTTTTATTATTAAAAAGATGTGCAATAAAAATGTCCTTACACTTCCATTCCTCCCTTACAGTACATTCAATATCAATATTTTGTATTTAAGTCTTCCGATTAACGTATCGGAATAGTAAAAAATTTCAGAGTAATTTATTGTAAGTATTCGCATCGTAACAAGTTGTAAATGCTTTTGCATGTGGTTTTTATCAATGGGAAAACTGCATTTAATGTATAATTAGATAATAGTTTATGAATAAGATATATTTTCTCATTGTTGCAATCATTTTTTTCAACTCTTGCTCCACAAAGAAAGTTGACAAAGCAGACTCGAATATTGAAACAAAGGTAGATTCTGTTTTGGCTATGCTTTCTATCGACGAAAAGGTTGGACAAATGAATCAGCTATCGAGTTTTTATAATAGCGACCCCGATGGACTTAAAGCAATGATTCGCGAAGGGAAAGTGGGCTCGTTGCTAAACGAGGTAAACCCCGATGTGGTAAACGAATTGCAACGGGTAGCCACAAAGGAAAGCAAACACGGAATTCCCTTAATTATCGGTCGTGATGTTATCCACGGGTTTAAAACCGTTTTTCCTATTCCTTTAGGACAGGCAGCATCGTGGAATCCTGCATTAGTTGAAAAATCATCGCATATTGCGGCTATCGAAGCACGCTCGAAAGGCGTTACTTGGACATTTTCTCCAATGATTGATATAGCCCGCGATCCCCGTTGGGGAAGAGTAGCCGAAGGCTATGGCGAAGACCCGTTTCTTACAAGTACACTTGGCAATGCAGCCATTAAAGGGTATCAGGGCAATAACTTATCGGCTAACGACAGAATTGCCGCATGTGCCAAACACTTTGCCGCTTATGGCGCAGCCGAAGCCGGACGCGAATACAACACGGTAATTACATCCAATCAGGAGTTACGAAACGTTTACCTAAAACCCTTTCAATCGGCATCTCACACAGGAGCAGCAACCTTTATGGCTGCATTTAACGAAATTAACGGAATTCCCTGTAGCGGGAATAAAAAACTTCTTACCGATGTTCTCAGAAACGAATGGGGTTTTAAAGGATTTGTTGTTAGCGATTGGGCATCTATCCCCGAAATGATAAATCATGGTTTTGCCGACAACGAAACCGACTGTGCACTAATAGCAGCCAATGCCGGTGTCGATATGGAGATGTCGAGCCATACCTACCTCGACAATCTTGCCAACCTGATAAAACAGGGAAAAATATCGGAAACGGTTGTCGATAATGCCGTTCGCAATATTCTCAGGGTAAAATTCCAGCTGGGTCTTTTTTCAAATCCTTACGTTGATACGGTAAAATCTTCTTTTGCTGCCGATTCTTCCTTAATTATTGCCAAAGAACTCGCACTGGAAAGCTTGGTTTTGCTAAAAAACGAGAATAATGTTCTTCCGCTGAGCACAAAAATTGGAAAGGTTGCCGTAATAGGTCCTATGTCAAACGACAGGTACGAACAATTGGGAACATGGGTTTTCGACTGCGATACCAATACAACGGTTACCCCGTTAAGCGCTATCCGCGCTACAATAGGAAATAACAAAGTCATTTATGCTAAGACGCTTGCCTACAGCCGCGATAAAAATACCGGACGATTCTATCAAGCAATATCGGCAGCCCGTAGTGCTAATGCAGTTCTTGTCTTTGTTGGAGAAGAGTCAATTTTATCGGGCGAAGCCCATGGTCGCGCACACATCGATTTACCCGGAGTTCAGGCAGACCTAATTAAAGAATTACACAAATCGGGAAAGCCCATTATTACCGTGGTTATGGCCGGTCGTCCGCTTGCCATTAGTAACATTTTACCCTACAGCAATGCCGTAATATTTGCATGGCATCCCGGAACAATGGGTGGCACAGCTATTGCCGATGTCCTGTTTGGGAAGGAAAACTTCTCCGGGAAACTGCCAATTTCCATACCTGTTTCGGCAGGACAATGTCCTATATATTATGCCAAAAAGAATACCGGACGCCCTGCCGATTATAACAGCTGGATTCCTATGGATAAAATTCCGGTTCGTGCACCGCAAACCTCACTGGGTAACGCTAGCCAACATCTCGATGATGGTTTTGAACCGCTATTTCCCTTTGGATTTGGTATGTCATACACAACATTCGAGTATTCCAACATCAACCTTTCATCGCCTTCCATCTCCGTAAAGGATACCCTTGTAATTTCGGCAACTATTACAAACACAGGAAAATTCGACGGTTACGAAACACCTCAACTTTACACCCACGATGTTGTAGGGAGCATAACAAGACCTGTTAAAGAGTTAAAAGCCTTCCAAAAAATTAAAATTAAATCGGGCGAATCGGTTAATGTAACCTTCAAATTAACCGCAAGCGACTTGGCATTCTACAAGAGTTGGAACGAAGAAGTTGTAGAACCCGGATTATTTTATGTTTGGATTGGCCCTAGTTCCAACCAAGGATTAAAAGCACAATTTACCCTTCAATAAAACAGAATTAACTAATAACGCATACAGCATTTTCAATGTAATTTTTGCTGAAAAAAATTTGAAGCCCATGAAAGCAATAAAATTAAATATATCATACATTCTGGTAGCCATTACTCTGCTGGCTTGCTCTTCGCAAAAAAAGGACAATAGCGGCTATAAAATGGTTTGGAACGACGAATTCGACGTTAACGGCCTAGTTGACAGCACAAAATGGAGCTACGATACTGCCGGAAACTCTTGGGGCTGGGGTAACGACGAAGCCCAATGGTACACAGCAAATAAGTTGACCAATGCCGAAGTAAAGGATGGATTTCTTCACATTAAAGCAATAAAAGAGCCTACAATGGGAAAGGAATACTCATCGGCACGCATTATAACAAAGGGAAAAGGCAATTGGCTTTACGGCAAAGTCGAAGTTAGAGCCAAACTTCCCGAAGCCCGTGGAACTTGGCCGGCTATTTGGATGCTGTCGTGCGATAATACCTACGGTATATGGCCTGCAAGCGGCGAAATAGACATCATGGAACATGTGGGCTACATTCCCGACTCCGTATTTGCTTCAACTCATTGCCAAAAGTATTACTTCAAAATTGGCACTCAAAAAACAAAGGGATTTTACATTACCGACTCCGGAGCAAACTTTCACACCTATACAATGGAATGGACTCCGGAACAAATCGACATGTATTGCGACAGCACTAAATACTTTTCCTTTAAAAACGAGCACAAGACATACGAGGAATGGCCATTTAACAAACCCTTCTACCTGATTTTAAATGTTGCCGTAGGAGGTGCATGGGGTGGAGTTATGGGTGTCGATACTACCGCCTTTCCTCAGGAAATGATTGTGGATTATGTTAGAGTTTACCAGAAATAGGCAAGTTTAGGTTAGGTTAATTTTTCGAAAAGGGAGGAGGAAAACCTCCTCCTTTTTTATTAAAAGAATCAAATAAAAGACGGATATGGATAATACTACTACCAAGTTATCTTTTAAAGAAAAAATCGGTTATGGACTAGGCGATACGGCCTCTCACTTTGTTTGGGACATGGTAGGCTTTTGGCTAATGTTTTTCTATACCGATGTTTTTGGAATTTCTGCGGCTGCTGCAGGAACCATTATGCTAATAGCCCGATTTTGGGACATGGCAATCGACCCTATCATTGGCGTAATTTCGGACAGGACTCACACTCGCTGGGGAAAGTTTCGCCCTTACATTCTATTCGGAGCAATTCCATACGCGCTTCTTGCCATATTAACATTCACCACTCCTAACTTTGGCGAAGTAGGTAAAATTATTTATGCGGGAGCCACGTATGTTTTACTAATGACTGCTTACGCAACCATAAACCTCCCCTACTCCGCTCTCGGAGCCGTAATGTCGTCCGACACGTATGAAAGGGCCGGACTAAATACCTACCGATTCATTGCTGGCTTTGCCGGACAATTTGTTGTAACCGGCCTTGCCCTTACACTTGCCGAAATGTTCGGACACGGTAACAAAGCGCAGGGTTTTCAATACACCATAACGCTTTTTGCAATTCTCAGCTTGATATTTTTCTTTATCACATTTAAAACTACCAAGGAAAGAATTCAACCTTCGAAGGAGCAGAACAACTCGCTTAAGGACGATTTTAAAGGATTATTTAAAAATAAAGCATGGATTATCCTTGCCGTAGTCGGGATTATCTCGTTCATAATGTTTGCCATACAAAACGCAGCCGTTGCCTACTACTTTAAGTATTACATCGGAAAAGAAACCAGCGTTCAACTCTTCAATGTAATTGGAACCGTTGCGCTAATTGTAGCATTGCCGTTATCGAAACCCTTAGCCAAGAAATTCGGAAACCGTAACGTATTTATCGGAAGTTCCATAATATCAGGAATTTTCTTCATATTAATTTATCTCCCCGGGGCAAATAATCTGGTAAGCGTTTACATATTCAACATTCTGGCAAAAATGGCTTACGCACCGGCTGTACCACTGTTGTGGACAATGATTGCCGACTCCGCCGATTACGGAGAATGGAAAACCGGACGCAGGTCAACAGGCTTGTACTTCTCGGCCGCAGTATTTGCCCAAAAAGCAGGTTGGGGCATTGGAGCCGCCATTGCCGGTTGGATTTTGGCAATCTCGCAATTTGTTCCCAATGTAGTTCAAACCGACACAGCCATAACGGGAATAAAACTGCTGGTATCGGTTATTCCCGGAGTATTGTACATGTCGTGTGCTATCTTTATGATATTCTACAAGATAGACTCCAAAACAACCGAAATAATGAAAAAAGAGTTGGCTGATATGAGGGAAAAAGAGCAAGTCAATCAGTAGCAATTACTCGTCATGAGGTTTGATAGATAGGGTTTACTAAAAGTAATATATTTGATTTTAAAGATCTTTCGATAAGTCAGAATAACAGGCATTTTTAAATTTTTCAAACTGTTTTAGAAATGAATAACCTATATATCGGTAATACAAAGGCAAAGAATAGTACAGGAAAGGCAACGGGGAAGTTTATAGAAATGGGACGAGAAAAGTTTTACGAGATTGAAGATTTCGACTCCATGCTGCCTTTTTTTATAAGCATTGCCAGCGATTCGAACCATTGGATGTACATTTCGAGTACAGGCGGGTTAACGGCCGGTCGAATAAACTCCGACAGCGCCCTATTTCCATACTACACCGACGACAAAATTCACGAATCGGCTGAAGTTACCGGAAGTAAAACCATTCTGCAGGTAACCAAAAACGAAAAGGTTTTTCTATGGGAACCGCTATCTAACCGATATAAAGGAGTTTACGCGATAAAAAGAAAAATATTTAAAAGCGTAATTGGCAATAAAATAGTTTTCGAAGAACAAAACATCGATTTAGGGCTTACCTTCCGCTATGGATGGCTGAATTCCGATAAGTTTGGCTGGATAAAAAAGAGTTGGCTGATAAACAATACCAACCAACCTGTTGAAATTTCGCTTATCGATGGATTTCAAAATGTACTACCATACGGGGTTAACGAATTTACTCAAAACAAATTTTCCACCCTTGTTGACGCTTACAAAAAAAGTGAGTTGATTCCGGAAGTTTGCCTTGCCCTTTTTAGGATGGAATCCCTTATGGCCGACAGAGCCGAGCCGAGCGAAGCGCTGAGAACTACTACCGTATGGAGTGTTGGGTTGCCAACAACCATGTTTTTACTGAGTTCCGCCCAACTCGATAATTTCAGGACAGGCAGCCCTCTTACCAACGAATCCGAAGCAAAGGGCGTTAGGGGAGCATTCTTTATTGTAACACCATTAACGTTAGAAGCCGACGAAACCAAAACATGGCACTTTGCTGCCGAGGTCAATCAGGATGCGGTGAAGGTAAATAACCTGATTGAATTTCTTAAAAGCACTTCTAACCTTCAAAATTTACTGGATAACGATATTGAGAAGGGAACAAAAGCGCTGCAATCCATAATAGCCCAAGCCGATGGCATTCAGGACACAGCCGATGAAAACCTTGTTGCACGCCACTTTTCGAACACGCTGTTCAACGTAATGCGTGGCGGAATATACAGTAACGATTATACCATTAGTAAGAATGATTTTACAAAACACGTAAAGCATTTTAATGCAAGCATAAGCAACACCTATAGCAATTTTCTTAAAAGTCTTCCCGAATCAATATCCTACGCGGAACTCAACAGGCAAATCAAGGCTAAGAACGATGCCAACTTTTATCGCTTGTTTCTCGAATACCTTCCGCTAACCTTTAGCCGCAGGCACGGCGATCCTAGTCGTCCTTGGAACAAGTTCAACATCAACATAAAGGACGAAAACGGAAACAGGATTCTTTACTACGAAGGAAACTGGCGCGATATTTTCCAGAACTGGGAAGCACTTTCGCTATCGTATCCGGGCTTTGTGCACTCCATAATTGCAAAATTTCTGAACGCAAGTACAATCGACGGTTATAACCCTTACAGAATTACCAAGGATGGAATAGACTGGGAAGTTATAGAACCCGATAATCCTTGGTCGAACATCGGTTACTGGGGCGACCACCAAATAGTTTACCTGTTAAGGTTAATGGAGGTTTCTAACAAGTATTTTCCGGGCTACCTTAACTCATGGCTTAACTCCGAAATTTTTGCTTTTGCAAATGTTCCCTACCGGATAAAAGGCTATCGCGAAATTGTTGCCAATCCTAAAAACACGGTTACGTTCGATAATGAACTAAACAAGCGTATCGAAAACGAGGTAAAAATGCTCGGCGCCGATGCAAAACTTATTCTCGGCAAAAACAACAACGTAGCACTGGCAACCCTCACCGAAAAGTTGCTTGTAACGCTACTCGCAAAGTTGAGCAACTTTATTCCGGAAGCCGGAATTTGGATGAATACGCTTCGCCCC
The DNA here is from genome assembly GCA_020636845.1 of Bacteroidales bacterium. GTDB lineage: Bacteria > Bacteroidota > Bacteroidia > Bacteroidales > Tenuifilaceae > JACJXD01. The sequence goes on from JACJXD010000003.1 coordinate 50,818, forward strand.
GAATGGAACGATGCCAACAACGCGCTGGTAGGTTACGGTACATCCATGGTTACCCTTTACTACCTGCACAGATTTTTGCTATTCGTAAAGCAACTCTACCAAGCTGCCAACGAAAATACATTTGCAGTATCGATGGAAGTAGCAACTTTTTTTATCAACGTAAACAATGCATTTACTAAGTTTCAGCCTATACTGCCAAACGGTTTTAACAATTCAACCCGTAAAGAATTAACCGACAAACTTGGCGAAGCAGGCGAAAATTACAGGAACTCGGTTTACGGTAAACCTTCGAATAAAAAAGTAGCACTGCAAAAAGATGGTATTCTGAAATTTATCGACCTAACCCTGTCGTACATCACACAATCCGTTAAGGTTAACAAACGAGCCGATAAATTGTACAACGCCTACAACCTTATTTCGTTTTCGGAAAATTCCATCTCTATCAGAAATCTGTACGAAATGCTCGAAGGACAAGTTGCCGTGCTATCTTCCGGAATTTTATCATCGGAAGAAGCCGTTGAACTGCTAAATGCCCTTCGCAATAGCAAACTTTACCGTCCCGACCAACAAAGTTACATTCTGTACCCGAACAAGCAACTACCAACTTTTCTGGAAAAGAATAACATTCCCGAAAACATAGTCAAGTCGAATAAAATACTCCGAACTTTCGTTGAAACAGGAGATACGGCTATTATTGCTAAGGATAAGGAAGGAAAGTACCACTTTAACTCCGATTTCTTAAATGCCGAACACTTGACAAGTGCTCTCGAAAATTACCAAAGTTTGTCAAAGGATGAAGTACAAGGCATTTTGGATATTTACGAAAAAGTATTTGACCACCAATCGTTTACAGGCCGTTCCGGAACATTTTACAAGTACGAAGGCCTCGGGAGCATATACTGGCACATGGTTTCCAAACTGCAACTGGCAATTGGCGAAACCGTGCAAAAAGCAATCGAAAATAACGATGACAAAACGATAGTTGAAACCTTAAAGCATCACTACTACGAAGTAAAAAAAGGCATTGGCGCCCATAAATCGCCATCGGAATACGGTTCGTTTCCCTTCGACCCTTACTCGCACACTCCAATAATGGCTGGTGTGCAGCAACCCGGCATGACCGGACAGGTTAAGGAAGATATTATATCGAGATTTATGGAGTTGGGAATTATTGTGGAAAATGGCAAAATTTACATAGATCTAACCATGCTAAATATCGATGAATTCCATAGGTCAGATAACCAACACATTCCCTGGCTCACGGTAACATTCTGTTTCACTCCGTTTACTTTCTACGTAGATGAAAAATCGGGCATTGATATAAAGTATGCCAACGGAAAAATTATCAACCTATACAACTACGAAATACCTGCCGATATAAGCCAATTCGTATTTATGAGGACAAAGGAAATTGCAAAAATTGTTGTTCATATTCAAAAGAATAAATTAACCTAATCAATCTCAATAGACATCGTTGATTTTGGCAAATCATATTCCGAATTCTTATTGCCAAACAACTTGTTACTGAAATTTTACAGCTCATCCTGATGATTCAACAACTCATTGGGATTTTTTTTTACTAAAAAGTCGATTACCTCACTTTTGTTTCCGAAACAACATAAAAGACGGAAACAATGAAAATCTTTATAACCTTAATTCTAGTTTTGTTAACCCTTGGGCTTCATGCCCAAATTACCGTAAAAGGGAAAGTTACCGACAAACTAGGACATCCGCTTGTAGGTGCAAACATTATTATTAAAGGAACTTACGACGGTACCGTTACCGATTCCATTGGAAACTTTCAACTGAAAGTAAACGCCGATAACTTAACGCTAATTGCAACCTACATAGGCTACATTAGCCAAGAAACTGCAATAAGCACAACCCAAAATCCAACAATAATCAATTTTAAACTAAAAGAACAATCCAACCAAATTGAAGGCGTTGTTATTACGGCAGGAACTTTCGAAACTGCCGACCGAAAACGAAGCGTAACCTTACAACCACTCGATATTGTTACAACACCCAGCGCAACAGGCGACCTGTACGGAGCCCTAACCTCATTACCGGGAACTGCAACCATTGGCGAAGATGGCCGGTTATTTGTTCGTGGAGGCGATGGCTACGAAAGTAAAACCTTTATAGACGGGTTACTTTCGAAAAAGCCCTACAGTTCCAACGTACCCGATTTACCAAGTCGTGGACGCTTCTCACCCTTCCTATTTAGCGGAACAACTTTTAGCACCGGAGGCTACTCGGCAGAATACGGACAAGCTTTATCGTCGGCATTAATCCTAAATACAAATTCATTTCCGCAGAAAACCCAAACCGACATATCGATAATGTCGATTGGTGGCGGAGTCTCGCAAACATTTAAAGGTGAAAGTTCATCTATATCGGCAGGGGTCGAATACATGAACCTTCAACCATACTACCAACTAACCACCCAACGATTCGAAATGAATAAATACCCCGAATCGATAGGCTTAACGCTGGTTGCCCGACAAAAATTTGGCGATAACGGAATGCTAAAAATCTTCAGCACATATTCAGGTACTCAATTCGGATTACAATACCCCGATTTAACCGTATCCGGAGCAATGTCGAACATATCCATTGAAAACAAAAATAACTACACCAACCTGTCGTATAGCGACAAACTAGGGAAAGGCTGGTTTCTAAAGAGCGGGGTTGCATTTACAATCGACCAAAACGACCTAAATCTGCAATCGTATCTTGTAAACGAATCCAACAGAAACGTTCAGGCAAAAATCACCCTAAAGAAGAACTTCAACAATAACGCATCGTTGCTTTTTGGAACGGAGGAAACCTACAACTACTTTAATCAGGACTATAACGAAGTTAGCACAGCATTCAGCAACAACAGTAACTTCAACGATTTTGAGACAGCCGCTTTTGCCGAAGCAAACTACAGGCCGATAAGCAAAATAGCACTAAGGGCTGGAATTAGAGGCGAGCATAGCAGCTTGCTAAACGATAATAACCTAGGAGCAAGGCTCTCCGCTGCCGTAAAAGTTACCGGTGCATCGCAACTATCGTTGGCATACGGAAACTTCTACCAAACCCCGGAAGAAAACCTGCTACGGTTTACCCACAACCTGACCTTTGAAAGGGCAAACCATTACATTGCCAACTTTCAATGGGAAAAAAGCAACAGGATATTCCGGATTGAACTATACAAAAAGGATTACAAAAATTTGGTAATGTATAACGCCGTTGAATACTGGAACGGAAGCCTGTATAACAATCTGGGCAAAGGACACTCTGAAGGTATCGATGTTTTTTTCCGTGACCGGAAAACCTTTAAATCGCTAGATTACTGGATTTCCTACTCCTACGTTGATTCTAAAAGAATATACCGCGATTATCCCATAATGGTTACTCCCCCGTTTGCACCAAAACACTCGGCCAGCTTCGTAGCAAAAAAATGGGTACAAAGCATTACAACGCAGTTTGGAATATCAACCACTTTCTCATCCGGACGGCCATACAACAATCCTAATAGTACCCAATTTATGGATGGAAAAACGCCCTACTACCATGACATCAGTATAAACTGCAGCCATTTAACAACAATCTTCAACAAATCAACGATAATATACTGCTCGATAAATAACCTGCTTGGACGAGATAATATATACGGCTACCGATACTATAGTCAGCCCGATACAAACGGTGTTTACGAAGCATTTCCCATAAAAGCCGACTCCAAAAGGTTCTACTTTGTAGGAATATTTGTAACACTCTAAGTGTTATTTATAAAAACTAAGAATTCCAACATTACTAAAGCGTTTAGCAACTCAATAGCCGAACACTCAAACAGTAAAAAAACAACTTAATAACTAAAAAAATGAAGAAAACAATTCTAACGGCAGTTATCCTAATGTTTTTAGGAAACGTAATGGCGCAACAGGCAAATTTTGAAAATGCGGTAAAGGAAACCCTTACACTACTCGACAGCGCAAAAACAACAACCGATTTACAAACAGCTGCAAGTAAATTCGAAAGAATTGCTGCAGTGGAATCGTTACGCTGGGAGCCGCTTTACTACCACGCTTTCATTTACATCAATTTAAGTTTTCGGGAAAAGAACGGCGATAAAAAGGATGCGCTTCTCGATGTTGCTCAAAACGACATTGATAAAGCACTCGAAGCAAATGGAAATAAATCGGAACTGTACGCTCTACAAGGCTTCCTTTACCAGGGAAGAATTCAGGTAAGCGCCATGCGAGGAATGAGTTACTCACAAAAGGCTGCGGAAATACTGGAAAAAGCGGTAAAAGAAAATCCGGAAAACCCGAGGGCACAATTTCTGCTAGGACAAAATATTTACTACACTCCTAAAATGTTTGGCGGTGGCAGTAAAAATGCCTTGCCCAAATTTATTTTGGCAAAAGAACTGTTTGAAAAAGAAACAGAAAAATCGGATATAACCCCAAGGTGGGGAGCAAAATCGAATCAGCGGATGATTGACGCTTGCAATAAAGAAAATAGCTAATTTTATTGACTAAATTGAATTTCAACTTAAACTTCTGTACAATAAACAGCAAAATATCAATATGAACTTCCCAAAAATAAGAAAACACATATTCCGACAGCTAATAGATATAGCAATAGTTCTTGCACTAAGTTCCTTAATAACCTACGCATTTGTAGGTAACTATTTGTTCACAAATTTCCACACGGTATATAAAAATACGCTGTTTGGCTTTTGCATCGGTTATTCGCTATGGAAAGGCAATCAGTTTATTGGCTGGTTAGGAAGCAGTTTTTTCCCTTGGGTAAAAAATCCCAAACTAACATTTACCATAAACTCTGCGTTATCCGTTGTTTTTACCGTTCTGGATATTATTGCTGTTTATTATTTCTACCTAAAATTTGTATTTAACACCAATATTTTCGAAAACTTTAACCATTGGGGTTGGCAAATGGCTTTCACCTTTTTAATATCGCTGGTAATAACAACCAGCTTTTACCTTGTTTACTTTTTTAAGTGGTGGCGTATTGCCACTGTAAACGGGGAAAAACTAAAGCAAGAAGCAATTCAGCTCCGCTACGATGCCCTTAAAAGCCAAGTAAATCCTCATTTCATGTTTAACAGCCTGAGTGTTTTAAGTTCGCTAATTGATACCGACACCGTAAAGGCAAAGCAGTTTATCCAGCAATTTTCCGACATATACCGATACGTTCTCGACCAAAAGGACAAGGAACTTGTTCCGTTGGAGGACGAGTTAAAATTTGTGCAATCGTACATCAACCTTCATCAAATGCGACATGGAGATAATTTAAACGTAATTATTGATATTAATAACTACTCGGGCTACATTATTCCGCTATCGCTGCAAACGTTGCTGGAAAATTGCTTTAAGCATAACGTTGTTTCGGATGAAAAACCGCTGACCGTAAGGATTTGGAGAGAAAACGAATTTATTATTGTGCAAAACAACCTTCAAAAACGTCGCACCATACAGGAATCTAACGGCATTGGGTTAGAAACAATCAGTAAGAGGTACAAATACTTGTCCAATCAGGCCATGGAAGTTATAGAAAGTAATGACCATTTTACGGTAAAAGTTCCTATCATAAAATCAATTTTATAAATTGTCAAAAATGAAATACTTAATATTACTATCTGTACTCTTTTTTGTGTCGGAATTTGCCTTAATGCTTGTAAAACGGTCGAAAAAAATAAAATCGAAACAGCAAGGAGACAAAGGCTCTCTGGTTCTGCTTTGGGTAACCATAACGTTATGTCTCACAGTTGGTTTTTCGTTTGCCAACTACAATATATGGACAATAGCAAACTACACTATTGCTGCAATTGGCGCGTTAATGATTATTTTCGGAGCAATTATCCGCTGGATTGCCATTGTACAACTTAGCAGTGCCTTTACCGTTGATGTTGCCATATCGAACAATCATAAACTTAAAACCGATGGAATTTACAAGTATATTAGACATCCGAGTTACTCAGGGCTGCTGCTTATTATGACCGGTTTTGCAATATGTATGAATAGTGTAATTTCGTTGCTGGTAATAATTCCGCCTATGTTTGTTATACTGCTTTACCGTATTTATGTGGAAGAGCAATTGCTTGCTGTTGAATTTGGAGATGTTTATACAGAGTATAAAACAAGCACAAGCAGGATTATTCCTTGGATTTTATAACCTATTTTGAATTGGAAAGGCTATGAATTACATTATTGTAGAAGATGAAAAGCCCTCGGCAGAACGCCTGAAATTATTGATATCGTCCTTGCGTTCGGATTACAACCATATCGCAACTTTCGACTCCGTTTCGTCAACGGTAAAATGGCTAAAACAAAATCCACATCCCGAACTTGCTTTTTTCGACATTCAACTTGCCGACGGAATTAGCTTCGAAATTTTCGAACAGGTAAAAATCGACTTCCCCGTTATTTTTACCACCGCTTACAACGAATATGCGCTAAAAGCATTCAAGGTAAACAGCATCGATTACTTGTTAAAGCCCGTAAACGAAACAGAGTTAAAAGCGGCAATAGAAAAATTTCATAGCACACGAAATGTAATAAACACCATAGACCCCAACCAAATTGCCAATTTACTTAGCCAGCTGAACAATAACTACAAAACGCGTTTCGTGGTAAAAGTTGGCGAACATCTTAAAATGATTGATTGCAGCAACATTGCGTTTTTTCACAGTATGAATAAGTCCACCTTTATTCGCAACATCGAAGGACGCGATTATGCTATCGACCAAACTTTAGATCAAATAGAACTGGCTATAAACCCAACAGAGTTTTACAGGGTAAATCGTAGCTGTATAATGGGAATAAAAACCATTCGCGACATTGTAGCCTACTCCAATAGTCGATTAAAAATTGTACCCACAGTTAAAACCGAAGAAGATATTATTGTAAGCAGGGAAAGGGTTTCCGGATTCAAAGAGTGGCTAGAAAAATAACTATTACTTCTATTTTGAAAATAGACACTTCAACTTTCGAACTACAACTTTTTAATCTTTTTCATTTGCCATTGCAAAACCGTTAAGGTAAGCAGCGACGATGAAAAATCGGCTACCGGGCTGCTAAGCCAAACTCCGTTCAACCCAAAGAAATGAGGAAGAATAAGGAGTGCCGGTATTAGCAAAAGGACCTGTCGGGTAAGCGATAAAAAAATCGAAATATTGGCTCGTCCTATCGACTGAAAAAAGTTTGAGGTAACAATTTGAAATCCGACAATTGGAAACATCATTAAGTTTATCCGCAAGCCATTGGCTGCTAAGTCAATTAACTCCTCGTTGGAGGTGAAAGCAGCGGATAAGGCACGCGGGAAAATTTCGGCCATAAAAAACATAAACAGGGTTACGCAAGTCCCTGCCAAAACGGTTAGTTTATAAGTTCTAATTGCCCGTTGTATTTTCTGTGCGCCATAGTTGTACCCAACAATAGGCTGCATTCCCTGATTAAACCCAATAACCACCATTACCGCCAAATTTCCCAAACTATTTATAATTCCGTAAGCACCAATGGCAAAATCTCCCCCATGTTTCTCAAGGCTAATATTTATAATCGAAACAACAATGCTAGCGCTTATCAACATTAAAAAATTCGGCAATCCAACCGATATTATATTCCGAATTATAGGCCACTTCAACTTCATATAACCCGGGAGGAAATGTAAAAAGCTGTTTGTTCTGGAAAAGTGAATGGTTACCGATAACGTACCCACTACTTGGGATAAAACGGTAGCCAACGCAGCCCCCCGAATTCCCCATTTGAACCCAAAAATAAAAGTTGGCGCAAGTACCAAGTTAGTGGCAACGGTTGTTAACGTAATTCCCATTGCTTTTCGCGGATAGCCTGTTGCCCGCATAATGTTATTCATACCTAAGTATAAATGCGTAAAAACATTCCCCAAAAGAAGCACTTGCATAAATTCCTTTGCATAAGGCAACGTATCCTTACTGGCACCCAAAGCATAAAGAATAGGGTCAAGAAAAATTAAAGTTATTAGTCCAACGGAAATTCCTAAAATGATATTGAGCATAACCGCATTGCCAAGTATTTGCGTTGCCCCGCGTCGGTTATGTTGCCCAAGGCGAATGGATACCATAGTTGCAGCACCTACACCCACCATTGCACCAAATGCCGACAAAATGTTCATTAACGGAAAAGTAAGCGCCAAGCCCGAGATTGCCAAAGGGCCAACGCCATGTCCAATAAAAATTCTATCGATAATGTTATAAAGCGATGCAGCCGCTGTTGCTATAATAGCCGGAACCGAATACTGTAAAAGCAACTTACCTATCCCCGCAACTCCTAACTCATTAGTATTTGCCTTCTTGGCCATTAACTTCAATTTAAATTAAAAACGGGTGCAAATATCCTCATTATTTTTTAGAATAAACCATTTAAAAACAGAATATGGAAGCAATGATAACAACACATCAACTACAACTTTGTTGATTTTAGGGTTCCTTAATGAGAAGTTCAAATTTTGTTAAATTGATTCAAAACCATTTTTTTTGTAAAAATTTTTTGCGATGATTTTAGTTAACGCCCCAACGCCATTTTACCAATTCGAGAACCTCAGGAAGTTTTCCGATAGAGTTACCCATTTTATCTCTACCCGAAATTACAATAACGATAGTAGATTTACCATTGGCATGAACGAGTACCTTTCCGAAAAAGGCGTAATTGCTAATCGACAAATACTCGCAAACCAATTCAACTTCGCACCTAATAGCTATGTGTTTGCCGAGCAGGTTCACGGAAATATAGTGGAGTTTATCAACTCCCAAAAGCGAGGAATGGGCGCATTTAGCAAAAGCACAGCCCTCCCCCACTCCGATGCCATGATTACCCACCTTCCCGACATTTGTCTGGTAGCCCAAGCTGCCGATTGTGTCCCCATTCTTTTTTACGATCCGGTCAATAATGCCATTGCGAGCGCTCACGCAGGATGGAAAGGAACGGTTTTAAAAATTGCCGGCGAAGTGGTAAAGTCATTTCAAAAAATTTACAACTCCAAGCCCAACGACATAATTGTAGGCATAGGCCCATCCATTGGTCCTTGCTGTTACGAAGTTGGAGACGAGGTTGTTGAACGCGTTAAAGAATCGTTTCAAAATACCGATAAACTAGTTATTAGCAATCCAAAATTTAGCAAGCCCGTATTCAACCTTTGGGAAGCAAACTTCGAAACATTAGTGGAAGCAGGTATTAACCCCAAGAACATCGAAGTAGCCAACATGTGCACCAAGTGCAATAATACCGAATTCTTTTCGGCTCGTGCCGGCGACCGCGGACGATTTGGCGGTTTTATAATGATAAAAAGTTAGTATTCAAAATTCACATCTCACGTTTAACGAAATACAACATCCGATTTATAACTTGCTTCTTTTATCTTCTTCTTATAATACTTGCAAAACATTTTTTTTAAAGTTCAAGGTGATTCTATAACTTTAGAATAAAATTACCGCAAAACAAAATGGACCAACCCAAAAAGGAACGCATACTCCGGCTTATTCAAATATTAATTGGAAACCGTAAAAACACCAAGGAGCTATCCCGAATAGTTGAATGCGACCAAAGAACCATTCAACGATACATTGATACAATTCGAAGTGTTGGCTTTGTTGTTGAGTACCGAAAACGCGGAGTTCCCTTTCTCTCTACAAAAAAAGGCAGTTTAAAGGAAATTAGCGACTTAGTTCATTTTTCCAAAGAGGAGGCCGTTATTCTACATCGGGCAATCGACAGTATTGACGACAACACCGTACTTAAGCAAAACCTAAAGCAAAAGTTATACAGCATATACAATTTTCCTTGGCTTGCCGATGTTATTGTAAAACCCGAACAGGGAAAAAACATCGAACGGCTTACCGAGGCCATTGGCAACGAACAGTACGTAACTTTGGAAAATTATCGCTCTGCGAACAGCAACAACATTTCGAACCGAACAGTCGAACCGTTTCAGTTTACCACTAATTACGAGCAAATTTGGTGCTACGACCCTACCGAACAAAAGTGCAAACTTTTTAAAATTGCACGAATTGGAAACGTAACCGTACTGGAACAACCCTGGCTAAGTAAGAAAAAGCATATTCACTCCCAAATTGATATTTTTCGTAATGCAGCTCCAAATTTTGTTGGCGAAGTACGGCTTAATCTCAATGTAAGAGCATACAACCTGTTAGTTGAAGAGTATCCGCTGTCCGAAAGCTTCATTCAGAAAACCGATGACAAGCAGTACCACCTTACAGCCCCCGTTTGCTGCTACGATGGCCCGTGCCGATTTATAATGGGATTATTTTCCGAAGTAAAAATTTTAGGTGATGATGGACTGAAAAAGGCCATTAACGAAAAAATTTCCATGCTAAAATTTTAACGTCAAAAGTTGTCGTTTTCCAAAATTAGCTTAGCAGAAAAAACTAAGCTATGGAACGAAGACATTTTACACATTTCAACATTGCCGGATTTACCTATTACGATGGCCCCATTGCCCTAAGCGAACTAAAAATAGGTAGCCGGTTACAGCTGGTTTTCGAACCCGAAAACAAGTACGACCCCAAAGCCGTAACCATCTTCTTTAACAGCTATAAGCTAGGCTACGTACCCCGAAACGAGAACAGCGCCATTAGTAAGTTACTGGAAATGGGCTATAATATTTTCGATACCCGAATTCAGCGACTCGACACCACAACCGCTCCCGAAGAACAGGTAGGCGTTATTGTTTATTTAGTTAATGCTAACGGTGTACACAAATAATATTGCCTTTAAACAGTTTTTTAAGTAAATTTAAAATAGAAAATGTAGAATTTAAAAATATGCGATTTAACATCCTATTCAACCGTACCACCAAGCAACGCATGTTGCCCATGGATTACCAGTATTACATCAGCGCCTGGATTTATAAAGTGCTTAAACAGGCCGACCGTGATTTTGCCTTGTTCCTCCACGAAAAAGGCTACGGGCAAAACGAAGCAAAACTGTATAAACTTTTCTGCTTTTCGCGGTTGAATTTTGGAAAGCCCAAGCTATGGAAAGAAAAGAAGCTGTTTGAAATATCGGAGCATACAATCAGCCTGCAAATTAGTTTCGATGTAACCGAAGCTGCTTCCAATTTTATTAAAGGGCTGTTTATGAGTCAGGAATTTTACCTTGGCGATAAATTTAATGGCATCGATTTTAAAGTTGCCGGCGTTGAAGTTCTGCCCGAACCGCAATTCAACGAAACAATGAAATACCGGTTAATTACACCTTGGGTAGTCAGCATTAAGGAACCCGACAAACCTCAACCCGTTTACCTTTCTGCAAACAACCCCCGTTTCACGGAACTCGCCGCAAAGCATATTTCGGAAAAGTTCAACCTTACCCGTCCAACCGAGCGCCCAATTACTCCCGAGGAGATAAAGCTAAATATCGAAAGCAGCATTAAACGTAGCGGATTAATAGTAAAACCTAATACTCCCCAGGAAACACGAGTGGTAGGAAACCTTTTCAACTTTTCGCTAACGGCACCTACATACATACACCAAATGATTTGGAGTACGGGCATATCCGAAAAAAGCAGCACTGGGTTTGGCTGGCTCGAAATGTAAATTTATGGCAACGCAAAAGCCGATACTGAAACCCGGAAACTTCTACCATATTTATAATAGAGGTATTAACAGTTGTAGCATATTTATGGAAACAGCCAATTATGAGTATTTTCTGTCACTATACGACCAACACATTTCACCCGTAGCCGAAACCTACGCATGGGTGTTAATGGGAAACCACTTCCACATACTGGTACGTATTAAACAAACCCCAAACCTTCAAGGTTTCAAAAACCTTGAAGGTTCAAATATTAAAACGATCGAAAAACGAATTACCCAACAATTTTCGAACCTGTTTAACGCATATACTAAGGCGTTTAATAAAAAATACGGACGAACCGGAAGCCTATTCGAACATACATTCCGGCGTAAACTAATTAACAACCACGAATACCTGAAAAAGGTTATCCTTTACATCCATAACAACCCCGTACACCACGGTTTTTGTGAACACCCGATTGAATATCCATGGAGCAGCTATTCAACTTGCATTTCAATAAAACCAACCAAACTTCATCGGGAAGAAGTTATTGGGTGGTTCGATGATAAAGCGAATTTTAAATTCATGCACGATAAAAAAGTGGAAGTAATAAAAATTGAAAGATGGTTAGAAATATAATTTGAAATTTTTAAACCTCACAGGTAAAGGTAATAAGTTAAAAATGCAGCGAAACAGCAACAAAATAAACCGAAATTGCAACACAATGCACCGAAATAACCGATTAACAGAAGAAAATGTCCGCTTACTGTGCCGAAACGGTTGCTCAACACACCGAAATAGTCGCTCAACATACCGAAACGTCAACTCAACGGATGGAAATGCCTGCTCAATACACCGAAATACTAACACATTACGCCGAAATACAACAATCTTTCTTTCAGTTATAAACCCCGCCCCGCGAATAAAAATAAAACTCCGGAGCATAAAAACGTTTTACTATGAACCAAACCCAAATTAACCGAAAGCACATGGTAGAAACCACCCTGTCTTTCCTCGACGAAAATGTCGCCACATGGCAAAGCATTGCCAAAATTGGCGAAGTAAAAAACAAGCTCAGCGATGTGAACCAGGCCATCGACAAGGCTGCCGCCGACCAGAGCAACGCTCAGGTAAATATGGGCAAAATTAAAACCGAGCTGAAGCGCACCATTTGCGAAAAAGCCGACATTATGAACGACATTGTGGAAGCGTTTGCCCTAATTACCGGCAACGAAATGCTCGCACAAACCATGGCCGACAGCGCATCCGACCTGTTTAAAATGAAAAACGACGACATGCTGCGCCGTGTAAAGCAGATTATTGATGCCGCTACCGCCAATAAGGAAGCGCTGACAGCCGACTATGGTTTCACTACCGAGCAAATTACCGACCTGCAGGCCGATTACGACCGTTTTCTGGAACTCAACGGGCAGCCACACGAGTACCGGGTAAAATCGAGCGTGGCCACCCTTACGCTCGAAGAGCTGTTTGCCGAAGCCAGCAACCTGCTCACGAACCAGCTCGACAACCTGATGAAAATATTTAAACGCCGCGACGCCAACCTCTACAACGGCTACCTAAAAGCCCGCATGGTAGTGGATTACTAAACGCGCTAATCCTGACAGGTTTTAAAATCTGTCAGGATTTAAAACAAATTTCACCTCCGACAAGGGGCAAAACTCTGCCGGAGAAGATTGGGAAGAAAGTGAAAATTATAAATAAGAAATTACATGATACAGGAAATTATCAACTTTACGAATAATCTTATCGAAGACATTCCGGACATTATGGAATGGAAGGTACAACCAAGTAAAGGGTTACATGTTTTTATAGATATTGACGAAAATGGCCAATGGGTTAATCAAAATCTTCAAAAAGGAAAAGATTATGATTATTATGATGGGAAGGACCAAAATATTTCATTATGGAAAGATTGCATTCGTTATCAGGATGTCTCAGACTATATAACAATGAATAAAGTTCAAAATTTGATTCTAAGCAGAAAATACATTCTTGTTCTCCTTTTGCATTAAAACTTTTAATTTCAATTTTAATGATGATGATAAAAAAAATTTAGGCATTAAAAAATGGAGAAAAGGAGAAAAACCAACAGAGGAAGAAAAAAATGCAAATGATGATTTAGTTAGATTTAAAAGAATTGAGATTATTTCATCAAGACTTAAAGATTATAAAAACAATGCTTTAAAAATGTACTCAGGCGCAGATACAGAATTTCACCAGATTATAGATGGCTTCTATTCTCAAATGCCCAGTATTTTGAATCAAATTCAAGATATTCCTGAATACAAATTTATTATTGATAAAGATTATATTAGGATATATCTAAAGACAATACCCTATGTAAGACAGCAATCATATTATGCCGAATATCTAAAAAGTGAAATATTCAATGATGAAAAGTTTTCTTATGGCGAACTGGGCGTTATCGGTTTTCAAACAACTTTTCCCAATAAAAAAAACTTTGTTAAGCATAAAACAAGTAGTTTGATTAAAGGAATAAATCAACGTTATTCAAGAGATGAAGTTTTAGTCCTTAATAATTTTGAGAAACTTCTAAAAAGAAAAATCACTATAGACAAAAAAGATTTTCGGTGTTTACCTAATCCACTACCTATTGTAGTTGACAAACGAGAGATAAATAAAGAAATCATCAAATTATTTAATTCTGAAAATGATCCTATACCATATAAAGAATTATTGAAAAGATTATTTGAGAGGACTAATCAAAAATATTTATCTGATTATTACTTGATAAATTATTCAAACACTAAAGATGGATTGAAAATTAATGATTTTGATTTTGTCCCATTATTCAGGTTCAATATTGAATGTACTATAAATAATCACGTTGAACTATTTAATGTGAACGATAAAAAATCAATATCTAATGTTTTTGAATTGGAAAAAGAAATAAGCACATTATTCCAGCAATATAACGACAAAACAGGAAATGGAAAAAACTTTTAATCGGCAATTATTTTGGAGATAAATTTGAACCTTCCAAAGGGCATTCAATAACAAAAGAAACTACGCTTCATTCTACAAATACAGAAAAAGTATATACGATTATATCTACAAATCGAGACTCCAAAGCATAACAGACGAAATGTTCGATAATATGGCATACTCTGCTATTTTATCAGACATTTCCCATGATGAATTTAGAGAGAAAAGGCATACAAAATATTATGCTATTGGAGAAAAACTAAATATCTGGTTCAGAATATAACTTATTCAATAATAACAATAAAAATGAAATCATTATGGCTTCAAAAGTAACCGACTTAATGTCGAAAAATGCGTAGCGTCGCAAAAGGAGAATCTAATTTTGAAACGCCCGAAGATTTTGCTTTCGGCGCAGGACAAATTGTTTCTTATTTAATTGACCGGAGTGTAGCGGCAAACAAAACTTATGCAATGTTGGAACCCTATTTGCAAAAGAACAAATCCAGTCAGTTGCAGGATGCTATTGCCCAAACAATAGCAATTTATAAACACGACATTGATGTTTATAAAGGAAAATTTGAACGACTTGCATCGCAAGTACTTACTGATGATTGTAATGTGGAAATGAAACCTTTACTCAAATATTTTTTGGCAGGGTGTTTCTGTCCATGCGTCATTTATGAATCAGATAAAAAACAAGAAAATAATAACAATTAAAACATAGGAGATTACAATTATGTCAGAGTTTAAGAACAGAGTTTTCGGTTGTGCAGTAGTAAAAGCAATCAATTCAAATTATAACGCCGATTTTTCGGGACAACCTCGTACTTTACCTAATGGCGTTGTTTATGCAACAGACAAAGCATATAAATACACAGTAAAGAATTATTTGAAAGATGTGTTTTCTTCAGAAAAGATATTCTACTTTAAGTCCTTAAATGCCAAATTAAATCCAATTTCTTTGGATGAAACCTACAAAAAATACTTTGGCGACTATCCGAAAGGAACAGGCAAAGAAAAAGATAAAATAGTAAAAACTACGGTTGCAAAAAACCTTTTGAGTTGTTTAGACATCCGTTTGTTTGGCGCGACTTTTGCCGGAGAAACAAATATTTCTATACATGGACCTGTTCAGGTTAATCATGGAGTAAATATTTGGAAAGAAAATAATATCTATTCTGAACAAATAACTTCTCCTTTAGTAATAAAACAGATGATCCGGATGCAGAAAAAGGAATGACAACAATTGGTCGTCAATCTAAATTGGAAGAAGGACATTATTTGCATCATTTTTCCATTAATCCCAAAAATTTGATTGATGTTACAGCATTAGCAGGAGAAGACGCTCCCAACCTTTCAGAAGATGATATTTCAAAACTAAAAGAAGCTATGCGCCGAGGTGTTACCTGGTATGATTCGGCATCGAAAGCCGGATCGGAAAACGAGATGCTGGTTTGGGTACAATTGAATGAAAGTTCTAAAATTGTATTGCCTAATTTTACTACATTGATAAAATTGGAAGATGACAAAGCCTAATGGGAAATATGTATATGACTTCGAAGAACTGACAACAGAGTTAAATAAATTCAATGGGAATATTCAATCCATTGAAGTTTGCTATAATCAACAAACCTGTAGTTTAAAAATACACCAACAGGAACTATTGAAAACGAACTATAGTATGGGGGCAAATCAAAGGTTAATGTCATTTGATTTGAAAGTAGAAATGGGGTTTCTGAAAAAGCCCGATATCAACGATGGTATTTATTTAACTTACAATATGCTACACAAACCAGCATTGCTTGGTATTCTTGGCGCTATTGCAGGAATGAATGAAGGATATAAAGAAAATGGTATATTCCCCGAATATTATAAAAAACTTAAGCACCTGCAAATTAGCATTGAACCTCTTGAAAGTGATAAAGGAAATTATACCAAGGATATAGTAAGTTATAATAATAGTACAGGATTTGCGAGTGGTGAAGAAGGAGGAAATCTGATTGTTACCGAACAAATTCTGATAAAACCATCATACCGTTGTTTTCTGCTCTTAAATCTCGGTAATGGAGACGAAAAAAGACTTTATATGACAACATTTTATCATATAAAAAGCTCGAGTTTTTGCCCTATATGGGTAAAAACGATTTTTCGGCTTGGTGGACAGATGCACACGAATATGATTCTTTTGAGAAATTCGATTTTAGTCATGATTATAAAATAGCATCCATATTTGCTAAAACAGATGCAGTAAGTGATTATATTGCCCGTTCAATGTCTATGTTTTCTAAAGAATCAAAAGAATCATCATTTCTCTATTTTGAAAGGCTTCCAGTCGGATTCAATGAAAAACTATATCAATATTCTTATGCTGATTTCGCATATTCAAATGCTTCTTTTAAAAAAGAAATGAATATGAGCGGAGCTTGGTGAATTTTATCAAATAGACAAAAATCATATCATTCAATTGTTTTAAGTATAATGCAAAACTTCGATATTCCATTTTTGAGGAACTCATTCCTAAAGCGAATGACTATTTTGCACACTTACCAAAACCGGAACAAAACGACAGAGAGCCGGAGTTGCTGGCAGAACATTCTGCAATGGTGACAGCATATGCACAAAAGATTGTAGAAGTTCATCATTTGAATGAAATTATTGAAAAAACTGATAAGTGATTCAATACCCGAAAATTTGAAGGATAAACAATTGCTTGCGGAAACAATTCATAAATTGTTTTGGCAGGCAATTACCTTTCATGATTTTGGCAAGTTAAACCAAGGATTCCAACGAAACAGGATGCATAATGAAGCATGCCTTTTAAGGGTAAACCATCCATTTCAGAATCAACATTCTGTAATTAGTGTTTACCTCTTTCTTGCCTTGTTTTTTGCTGATTTTTTAAAGATGCAACTTTCTGATGAAGAACAGATTTTTTGTGTAATGTGGCATTGTATTTAAGTTATCCTATTTATAAACATCATAGTTCATCAATTGAACAGGCACAAGATGAAGGAAATTGGGATAATACGGATTTATTTATGTTAAGTCCATATTTATCGCTGTTTAATCATCCTTTAAATGATGAACAAATAGGAAACTTTCATACTTATTTTCTGGGGAATGCCAATTTTAATTTTCTATTTGAACGTTTTAATGAAAGCATTTTTAAGGTTGAAAATGCCTTTCCACTTTACACACTTGTCAAGCTGAATTACTCATTATTAACTGCGGCTGACTATTTGGCAACAGGCTCATTATATGAACGATTGGAAAAGCATGCTGACTGATTTTGGGATTCTAGATAGTAACCTAAAAGAAAAAATTATTACAAATGCACAAACTCGTAAAACATACAACAAGGCTGTTTATGAAACGATTCTGGAAGGGAAGTATTTAAATCCGAATAAACTTCACGGAGCAAAGCAATGAAAATTTAAATGCATTACGACATTGTATAGCAGTGGAAGTTGGCGAGCAATGTGAAAAAAAATACAGATAAAAATCTGTTTTATATTGAAGCACCAACAGGTGGTGGAAAAACAAATGTTTCTATGTTGGCATTGACTGAATTATTAAAAACAGATAACTCTTTGCAAAAAGTATTTTATGTATTTCCATTTACAACCTTAATTACACAAACTTATCAGTCATTAAAAGATACATTGGGTTTGTCAGATAGTGAACTAGCAGAAGTTCATTCAAAAGCTGCAATTCAAACAGGTAAGTATGAAAATGATTACTTAAATTATTTGGATGGTTTATTTATGAATTATCCGATAACACTTCTTTCGCATATTAGGTTCTTCGATGTTTTAAAAACCAATGAAAAGGAAATTATTATCTACTACATCGGTTAGCCAATTCAGTCGTAATTATTGATGAAATTCAATCGTATTCTCCCAAAACATGGGATAAAATCATCTACTTCATTACGAATTATGCCAAATATTTTAATATGAAGTTTATCATTATGTCAGCGACCTTGCCAAAAATTGGGGATATAATTGATCAAAAAAAGTTATCTAATGATTTTGTTTACTTAATTTCAGACAAAAAGAAATATTTTCAGAATCCCAATTTCTGCAATCGTGTCAAATTCGATTATTCTTTATTAGAGCGGGGAAAACCGAATAAAGATGAAACAGAGAGTTATTTGGAACAACTTTGTGAAACGGTTTTTAGTAAATCTATAACATATGCACAAGGCAATAGTAAGTTTCCAAATAGTGTTTTTACAATTATTGAATTTATCTTTAAAAAAAAAACAGCAAGTGAATTTTATTCGATAGCAAATAAAAACAATAACTTTTTTGATGAAATACTATTGTTATCGGGAACTATATTGGAGCCACGAAGAAAGCAAATCATTAATGAACTTAAGTCTGATGAAGCAAGAAGCAAAAAATTTTACTTGTTACAACTCAGGTCGTCGAAGCCGGAGTTGATATTGACATGGATTTAGGTTTCAAGGATAAGTCCATTATC
Source organism: Bacteroidales bacterium (assembly GCA_020636845.1). Classification (GTDB taxonomy): domain Bacteria; phylum Bacteroidota; class Bacteroidia; order Bacteroidales; family Tenuifilaceae; genus JACJXD01. Next base: position 69,858 of record JACJXD010000003.1, read on the forward strand.
GACAGCGAAGAACAATTGGCTGGACGAATCAATAGAAATGTGACCAAACCTAAATGTACACTCTACTTATTTGATTGCAACGAAGAAAAAACTTTATATAACGATGACGACCGTTATAGAATTATGCAAGAACTTGATGATGAATATAAAACAATTTTAGAGCAAAAGAATTTTGATAAATTGTATCAATTGGTAATTGAAAAAAAAAAAAAGGTTAATCATACACATTACATCATAAATATTCAGGATTTATTTGAAGCAATGGCAACTATGAATTTTAGAGTTGTAAATAATTCTTTGAAAATTATTAATCAACAAAACATTTCCGTCTTTGTCCCTTTGAAAGTTGATATTCATTTAATAAATGAATATATAACAACACTTGAAGAGTTGCATATACCCTATTCAACTGTTTTAAACGGTACAGATATTTGGAATAAATATGTAGCCATAATCCAAAATCAAGATGAAGATTTTGTAAAAAATATAATTCAAATGAAAAATTACAATCAATCACATCTTTATTTACTTTTTCAATATTCCCCAATGGAAAAGATTATGAAACAATTCTAACTTATGGAAAAGAAAAGTATGGTTTTCTATATTTAGAAACATTTAAAGAAATTTACTCATTCAAAAATGGAATAAATACAGAACATTTTTCCGAATCAAACTTTTTATAATTATGCAAGTCAACGCCACATTAATCAATCTTTATCATGTTTGCAAGCGAGAATGCTGGCTACATGCCAACGGAATCAGATTTGAGCATACTTCAGATTTGGTTTATGAGGGCAAATTAATTCACGAAGAGTCTTACCCACAACGTCCGGAACGTTACGAAGAGTTGGAAATAGACGGCATCAAAATCGACTTTTACGATGCACGAAGCAAAGTAGTACACGAAATCAAAAAATCGGACAAGATAGAGGAGGCGCATCGCTGGCAGGTAAAATACTATATTTACGTACTGGAACGCAACGGAGTGGAAGGCGTTACCGGCATACTGGAATATCCTACCCTACGCCAAACCGAAAAGGTGGAACTTACGGATAATGACCGCGAGCAGATTAAAAACATGGAAAAAGATATTGAGACTTTAATTACCTCCGACACCTGTCCTCCCGTTATTAATTCGAAAATATGCAAAAATTGCAGCTACTATGAGTTTTGCTATATCATTGAGTAAGTGAGTAATTGAGTAATTAAGTGAGTAATTGAGTAATTGAGTAATTGAGTAACGGAGTAAGTGAGTCAATCAATCAGTTAATTAATTATTCAGTTACTCAATCAATCAGTCAATCAGTCAAAAATAAACAAACATGGATAATGTAGCGTTTAGGGAACTAATGAAAGACAGGACAAAGGCTTTTGCTTTGCGTGTTATTCGCTTATATCAAGCCCTACCGAAAACAACGGAGGCACAAGTTATAGGTAAGCAATTGCTACGATCCGGGACATCGGTTGCCGCTAATTACCGTGCTGCTTGCAGAGGACGTTCGAATGCTGAGTTTTACAGCAAAATCAGTATTGTAATTGAAGAAACTGACGAAAGTCTTTTTTGGATGGAGATACTACTTACAGCTAATATAATGCCTAAAGAACGGTTGGAAGATTTGATGAAAGAAACAGAAGAGATATTAAAAATAGTGGCTACTGCTCGTAAAAATTCCCGTAAAAAAACATAACCAAACTCAACTACTCAGTTACTCAATTATTCAATTACTCAATTACTCAGTTACTCAATTACTCATCACTCAGCTATAACCATGAAACACACCTATTACTTGTTTAATCCCGGCACCTTAGAGCGTAAAGACAACACCCTAAAATTCACTCCCATTGTGGAAGACGGCAACGGCAAGGAAACAGGAGGGCAACCACGTTACCTGCCCGTGGAAAATGTCAGCGACCTGTATGTCTTTGGTTCACTGCGAGCCAACAGCGCTTTGTACAATTTTTTGGGGGCCAGCGATATCGCCGTTCATTTCTTCGACTACTACGAAAACTACACAGGATCCTTCATGCCCCGCGACTCGTTACTATCAGGGCGAATGCTTCTGGCTCAAACAAGCCATTATCAGGATAAAAAGAAACGCATTGCTATAGCCCGAAAGTTCATCGAAGGCGCCGCATTCAATATGGTCAAGAACCTAAAATACTATAATAAACGCGGGCGCGACATGGAACCGCTTATTAATCAAATAGAAGGATACGCCTCGAAAATTCCGGAGACCACTCAAACCAACGAGCTGATGGGTATTGAAGGCAATATCCGAATGACATATTACGATGCCTTCAACTGCATTATCAACGATTTCGAAATGGGAAACCGTACCAAACAGCCGCCAAGCAACGAAGTTAATGCGCTGATTTCGTTCGGAAACATGATGTGTTACAGCCAATGCCTAAGGGCCATCCATCAAACCCAGCTAAACCCCACAATCAGCTACTTACATGTTCCCGGCGAAAGGAGGTATTCGTTATCGTTGGATATCTCGGAAATTTTTAAGCCACTACTGGTCGATCGGGTTATTTTCAAAGTTTTGAATAAAAAGGAGCTCCAAGAAAAGCACTTCGACAAAAATTTAAACCGATGCCTGTTAAACCAAAACGGCAAAAAGATTTTCGTTCAGGAATTCGAAAATCGTCTAAACGAAACAATCCGGCATCGTGCGTTAAACCGGAATGTTAGCTACAAACATTTAATTAAGCTGGAATGTTACAAAACTTAGTAAACACTTACTTGGTATGGAAGAGTACAAACCATTTAAAATGTGGTGGTAAAACAATATAAAAATGTACATAATACTTGTTTATGATGTAGGCCAAAAGCGGGTAGGAAAAATGCTTAAACTATGCCGAAAATACCTAAATTGATTCAAAATTCTGTTTTCGAGGGCGAAATAACCGAAGTTCAGCTTTTAACGAGCCTAAAATGGAATGCCCGTAAAATTATTGACGAAGAAAACGACAGCATAATAATTTTTAAATCGCGACAGGAAAAATGGCTTGATAAGGAAATTGTTGGCCAAGAAAGGCAAAGCACCAACACTATACTTTAAAAAAGTTGTCGAAGGCATAAATTTTTACCGGAAAAACAAAAAAATGGCTACAACACACAACCCACCCGTTCTTTGACATGCTGATTTAAAAAAAAGTTAACGCACGTTGTCGTAACCCCTACCTGAACTTACAATTGGCAATCGACAACTTTAAGCAAAAAATTTATACTTTTATACAAAGTCGTATCCCCGTAAAAACGGGTTTTTATTTTGGAAAAAGTAACGGCTTTCAACCGAACCAAAGTGGAATTGAAATATGAATAATGCAATTAACCAAACAAAATGTTAATTTGGAGCTTTGTCTTTCAACCGAACCAAAGTGGAATTGAAATGAAACCGCGTTCCTTTCAACCGAACCAAAGTTCTTTTTGTCAACTTTCAACCGAACCAAAGTGGAATTGAAATAATGTTTAAGTCTTCAACTTTCAACCGAACCAAAGTGGAATTGAAATCTTTCAACTGTTTATGAACCAAAGTGGAATTTGAAATTTCAACCGAACCAAAGTGGAATTGAAATCAAAAGAACATGCTATACATTGTGCAAGAGCCTTTCAACCGAACCAAAGTGGAATTGAAATCTACCGAACCAAAGTGGAAAGATTGAAACTTTCAAAATGGAATTGAACCGAACCAAAGTGGAATTGAAATAACTTGGCTGTTGTCGAAGTTGCTTTCAACCGAACCAAAGTGGAATTAAAAATTCTTTCAACCGAACCAAAGTGGAATTGAAATTGAATTCTTTGTCCGATTCAACCACTTTATAAAGATAATTTGGCTTTTCAACCGAACCAAAGTGGAATTGAAATTTGCTATATTGAATCCCTTTCAACCGAACCAAAGTGGAATTGAAATGTTGGGCACATTGACGAATTTCTGGCGGCACAGTCAACTTTCAACCGAACCAAAGTGGAATTGAAATATAAGATAGGGGAATCAAGCAAAATTTCAACCAACCGAACCAAAGTGGAATTGAAATAGTGAGCTTTGCAAACAGCCTTTTTAATATCTTACTTTCTTTCAACCGAACCAAAGTGGAATTGAAATATTGATAGCCTTCGAACAGGCAAGCAAACAACTTTCAACCGAACCAAAGTGGAATTGAAATAAATCGTTTTACCGAACCAAAGTGGAATTGCTTTCAACCGAACCAAAGTGGAATTGAAATATTCTCAATATTAAGCGCTTCTTTCAACCGAACCAAAGTGGAATTGAAATAAGTTTGGTTATAACTTTTCAAAAAAACGTTTTCAACCGAACCAAAGTGGAATTGAAATAGATAACATGATCGTGCATTTAAACCGAATGCTCTTTAACTTTTCAACCGAACCAAAGTGGAATTGAAATAAAGTGGATCGTTGTTTAACCGATCAGGAAAGTAATATTTTCAACCGAACCAAAGTGGAATTGAAATGGAATTGAAAAAAATTGTCTTGACATACATTCTTTCAACCGGAACCAAAGTGGAATTGAAATAAGGAATATACTTTCAACCGAACCAAAGTGGAATTTCAATGAACCAAAGTGGAATTGAAAAGAAATGCTTAAAGATAATTATGCCTAATCTTTCAACCGAACCAAAGTGGAATTGAAATTGAAATTAATTTGCAAAACCTGATAAAGTCACTTTCAACCGAACCAAAGTGGAATTGAAATAAGCACAAACGAAAGGAGTATAAACAAACACAGATTGGCTTTCAACCGAACCAAAGTGGAATTGAAATGAAGTACGATTTTAGCTTTCAAGAACCAAAGCTGTTGAAATTTCAACTTTAACCAAAGTGGAATTGAAATTGCAGCATTTGCAGTAATTTTAATGCTCTTGCTCCCTTTCAACCGAACCAAAGTGGAATTGAAATGAGTTTGAATTTGAATGCCGATTGTGCGCCTAAAAATGCTTTCAACCGAACCAAAGTGGAATTGAAATAACCAATTACTAAAGGACAAAGAGTTGGCATATTTTGCTTTCAACCGAACTGAACCAAAGTGGAATTGAAATTCAACGAATTCTCCTAAATTTCCTGCCGTTTTTCTTTCAACCGAACCAAAGTGGAATTGAAATATTATTTTTCTTATGTCTTTTCTTTTTTTGAATTTATCTTTCAACCGAAACCAAAGTGGAATTGAAATTTGTGTTTTTGACTTGTAAGCCGATAAATATTTAAATTCTTTCAACCGAACCAAAGTGGAATTGAAATCTTGATACGTAAAGTGTTTGAGGCGGTGTATTAGTAACTTTCAACCGAACCAAAGTGGAATTGAAATAGTATGTTGGGCAATAACTGCCTGTTAATTGAACCCTTTCAACCGAACCAAAGTGGAATTGAAATGAAGTATTCAACCATTTGCCAAATTCGCCTAATTTCTTTCAACCGAACCAAAGTGGAATTGAAATAATTTTCAAGTGGTCAACGTAGGTTCTTTATTAAACGTAAACTTTCAACCGAACCAAAGTGGAATTGAAATTAAGGAGAATAAAATTTATAGCCAACCATCAAATTGTTTGCTTTCAACCGAACCAAAGTGGAATTGAAATTTCAATCAAAACGACCAGTAACTTTCAATGAACTTCAACTTCTTTCAACCGAACCAAAGTGGAATTGAAATTTGTTGAACGAAGGAGATATAGACGACCTATCTTTCAACCGAACCAAAGTGGAATTGAAATTTCAAAGTTTCAACCAGCCTACCATAACTTCTTGTCTTTCAACCGAACCAAAGTGGAATTGAAATTTGGTATGCTTTCGCAACTAACCACAAGGCGATATTTCTTTCAACCGAACCAAAGTGGAATTGAAATGTAACAAGACGCTTAACGGCGAAAAGACTTATTCTTTCAACCGAACCAAAGTGGAATTGAAATAAAGCGTGTCGTTCAACCTTTTTCTTCATCAAAATCCCTTTCAACCGAACCAAAGTGGAATTGAAATAGCAGCGATTAAAGAATTCTGATTATAACTAAAAACCTTTCAACCGAACCAAAGTGGAATTGAAATTTAAACTTTTCTTCAATTTCGAGAGTACACTTTCAATTTTCAACCGAACCAAAGTGGAATTGAAATATGGTCTATTCAGATGGGTACTTGTTCATAACAGACTTTTTCAACCGAACCAAAGTGGAATTGAAATGATTGTAATCCGGTGTTTTGGATGTAAGGTTGTACGCTTTTACTTTCAACCGAACCAAAGTGGAATTGAAATTTGTTTATTTATTATTAACTTCCATCTACTTCGCTTTCTCTTTCAACCGAACCAAAGTGGAATTGAAATTAGAAATAGTTCGGATAGTGGCTTTTTTAAAAAGCTTTCTTTCAACCGAACCAAAGTGGAATTGAAATGCGGCTGGGAAGGCATGTTCTTTTACTGCAAAGTTTATTCTTTCAACCGAACCAAAGTGGAATTGAAATTTTTCAGTATCACTTCAGGTAGCAGGAGTCAAACTTTCAACCGAACCAAAGTGGAATTGAAATTCAGCGGTTGTAAGTTAAGCGTTTTTTGCCCTTTCTTTCAACCGAACCAAAGTGGAATTGAAATAACAATAGAATTGCAGAAAGTCAGCAAGCCCAATACACCTTTCAACCGAACCAAAGTGGAATTGAAATTCTTCTAAAAAATTAAAAACGTTTATTGCAGTTCATTCTTTCAACCGAACCAAAGTGGAATTGAAATGAAAAATTGACCTTGAATGGGGGCAAATGCAACAAACTTCAACCGAACCAAAGTGGAATTGAAATTACGGGAACAGGGAAAATAAAACAGCCACTTGCGCTAAGCTTTTCAACCGAACCAAAGTGGAATTGAAATTTGCTTCAAGTTTTGCATTGTGCCACGCTCAAAATTACTTTCAACCGAACCAAAGTGGAATTGAAATTACAGGAATTATGACGAAACAGAAACTATGACTTTAAATGCTTTCAACCGAACCAAAGTGGAATTGAAATAACTTTCAATCGAACCAATTTGGAACTGTAAAAAAGGAATTGATACTTTCAACCGAACCAAAGTGGAATTGAAATTTTTGTTTAAAGTGGAATTGAAATTTAAATCTGAACTTCTTAACTTATCCTTTCAAACCGAACCAAAGTGGAATTGAAATCTTCCAATTACCTAATCGCGTTTAGAACCGAACCAAAGTGGAATTGAAATTTTGAAGTACACGTAAATCCATTCTCCAAAACCGAACCAAAGTGGAATTGAAATATAATGCCTTAAGTGTTTCACATCAATGGAAAAAACTCTACTTTCTTTCAACCGAACCAAAGTGGAATTGAAATAAGCGTTTCAGCAGTCTAAAGGGTTATTCTGAACCATAATTGAAATTTCAACCCTGAACCAAAGTGGAATTGAAATTGGTTTAAGAAAAGTTGAAAGGGCATTTCTTTCAACCGAACCAAAGTGGAATTGAAATGAAGAAATAAAAATGATTGTCAGGCATCTTTCTTTCAACCGAACCAAAGTGGAATTGAAATTGATAAATGTTTAAAATCATTGAGCCGGGCGTGATTAACTTTTTCAACCGAACCAAAGTGGAATTGAAATATAACAAAGCCGTTGTATTTTTTCCGTTAAAGCATTCTTTCAACCGAACCAAAGTGGAATTGAAATATATTAAAAACAGCCTTCTATCTTTTTCCAGCTTTCTTTTTCAACCGAACCAAAGTGGAATTGAAATTTAAAGGCCTAATTGGAATTGATGTCACCTCTTTCAACCGAACCAAAGTGGAATTGAAATTTCATTGAACTCACCGGAATTGATACCGAAGCAATTTGAGTTTTTTCAACCGAACCAAAGTGGAATTGAAATTCTACCCATGTGGCGGGTTGGTTTATTAACTTTCAACCGAACCAAAGTGGAATTGAAATAAGTTTCAAATGGTTAAACGGAAATCTGTTTGACTTTTTCAACCGAACCAAAGTGGAATTGAAATTTTAAGACATTTAACTGCCTGAACGAAAAAGCATCTTTCAACCGAACCAAAGTGGAATTGAAATTGTTTAAATTAAGACTGAAAACTTTCAACCGAAAAAATTGAAATCTTTCAACTTTCAACCAAAAAGTGGAATTGAAATGGAGTGGAATTGAAATATAAAAGAACGCGAACGGCTAAAAGCATAAGCACTTTCAACCGAACCAAAGGAATTGATTGAAATTTTGTTCAAACAATCAGTTGATGCTTTTTCAACCGAACCAAAGTGGAATTGAAATGTATAACAACTTGCCATTTTTGCAAATAGCTTTCAACCGAACCAAAGTGGAATTGAAATTCGGCAAATTACTTCAACCGAACCAAAGTGGAATTGAAATGAAATAAGGTAGGTAGCTTTCCAACCGAACCAAAGTGGAATTGAAATTGAAATGCAATTAAGGCTTTTTATTGGCCAATTTACTTTCAACCGAACCAAAGTGGAATTGAAATTTATCAACCTCCTTCTTTCAACCGAACCAAAGTGGAATTGAAATAACACATGTATTGATTATGACTTCGATCTTTCTTTCAACCGAACCAAAGTGGAATTGAAATAAAATTTTAAATTCTTTTCAACCGAACCGAACCAAAGTGGAATTGAAATAAAGGTATTTTAGTTCATTTCAACCGAACCAAAGTGGAATTGAAATCTTCCTCAACGCTTCTTTTCAACCGAACCAAAGTGGAATTGAAATTTTTGCTAAACGTTACGAATATCCAACCTACTTTCAACCGAACCAAAGTGGAATTGAAATTGATTTGCCAACTGAACCAAAGTGGAATTGAAATAAAAAGTGGAATTGAAATTTTCAACCGAACCAAGGAATTAAATGAACTTTTGATCGGTAAATCTAAACCTTTCAACCGAACCAAAGTGGAATTGAAATTCAGTAAAATGGTATATGGAACTCTGTTAGAAACTTAACCTTTCAACCGAACCAAAGTGGAATTGAAATTTAATAAAAATTGCTTGATTTGTTTAAGTATTTGGAAACCGAACCAAAGTGGAATTGAAATTTCATGTTAAATTTCATAGCCAAAGAACCAAAGTGGAATTGAAATAATTTAAATAGAACCAAAAAGGAATGAAATTTCTTAAGTAACCTTTCAACCGAACCAAAGTGGAATTGAAATCATGAAATTTAATTGATACATAATTCCTTTCAACCGAACCAAAGTGGAATTGAAATGAACTTTATAACTAGACATAAATTGCTTAAGCAGACAATTTTCAACCGAACCAAAGTGGAATTGAAATATCATATTTTGTTATCAATCAAAGGTTTAACTTTCAACCGAACCAAAGTGGAATTGGAATTGAAATAAAATAAAGGTAGGGAAAAACGTATTATTGCGAAATTTTCAACCGAACCAAAGTGGAATTGAAATAACGGCATTAATCGAAGGTTAAGAAATTTCCACTATTCAACCGAACCAAAGTGGAATTGAAATTAATTGGTTACTTCTAACTGGCCTTCTTTCAACCGAACCAAAGTGGAATTGAAATTACTTCGATATAAATTTTATTATCTTTGCCCAAGTCTTTCAACCGAACCAAAGTGGAATTGAAATATTCGAACATTAGCGCTTTCTGGTTTGATGATTTTCAACCGAACCAAAGTGGAATTGAAATCTGTTGCCACTTGTGGAAACAGTTGATCTAGAACCTTTCAACTGAACCAAAGTGGAATTGAAAGTTGTTACCAACAAGCACTTTCAAACCTTTCAACCGAACCAAAGTGGAATTGAAATTAATTTATTTCCTTTTTCCATTGTTCCTTTCAACCGAACCAAAGTTTGAAATGTACGATGAAACTTTCAACCGAACCAAAGTGGAATAACAAAACGACAAACTATGCGTAATTGGCGGAAAGCAAAAAAACAGTGCTAGAAACAGATAAGTTATAAATTTTTGTATTAGAACTTGAGTACTAAGAACGCAAAGAAAAATTTTGAAATATCTTTACGAAACCCTAATACTTTATACCGCTTAGGTAAATAGAAAATCTGAATATGACACCAAATAATTGAAACACGTAGATTGTATCTTAGGCAACTAACGCTAAAAGATACTCAGAATCTTTCCTTAGTCTTATCTGATAAAGAATCAATGAGACATTATCCTCATGCTTTTTCAACCGAAGAAGTTGCTATATGGATAAACCGAAATATCGAACGATATAAAAATGATGGATTTGGATTATGGGCGGTAATACGAAAAGATGATGGCCAATTTTTAGGAGACTGCGGAATCACTCTACAGAATATCGATGGAGACACCTTACCGGAAATAGGTTTTCACATCATTAAAACGTTTTGCAATATGGGATACGCAACAGAAGCAGCGGAAGCCTGTAAAAGATATGCCATAGAAGTATTAAAGTTTAAATCGATTTACTCATACTCCGAGGTTGAAAATAAAGCGTCACAAAGGGTGTCTGCAAAGATAGGCATGAATCAAATAAAAACATTCAAAAGCGAAGGAATAGAGAAAGTCGTTTATGAGTATAAAATGATGTGAAAAAATAAAATAGATAAAACCAGCCCCTAACATATCTATAGCAATTGGGACTTGAAGTTTAATTCGTAAATTGGCAATCCATTTGCATGATTTGGTAGTTTGCAGGAAAATAGTTTGTAACCACAACCCAGACTAAAATGAAATGCAACTATTTATATCACACAAGATTCAAGATTTTACTGATTAGCCCATCAACCTACAGAAATTTTTACGCAGGAATTCTACGATTTCGCAACGATTCGTAATTCAACACTATTTCTAAAGCCTTGTGTATGGCTTCGTTTATTTGAAGTTGCTCGTTGGCAAGTTGGAAATCTAGCGATGCCAGTCTAATGTAAAAGTCCGAGAAGTTGGGCGATTTTCCTAATACCGACGGCAAGAGGTTTTGGAATGCATCGGTTTGCTTTATTCCCTTACAGGTAATTAAGCGAGGTTTATCGTTTTTATCCGTATTGGAGGAAAATCCGAAAAGGCGACATATCAACCCCCTATCGTTATACCTGGAACATCCTCCGTTTTGTTCGAAAGGAGTAAAAAAGTAGCAAGGAGCATTTTGGGGTAAATTACCTATTTTATCATACACCGTTTCTGCCGTTCCCTCCTTATACAACTCGTACGCCAACGGGAAAAACTCAAGGGAACTTGCATATAAATCCCTCTTCAAGCAACAGGAATAGCATCCTTGTTGACAGTGTAGGTTACTTGCCTTACTAAAAGTCTCCGTATGCATCGAAGCTTCGTTCAACAACTTACGCACATGTACCACTTTGTAATTTAGCGATTTGCGCATACAACTCTCCTCTATTTTGTTCTTTATAAACTTTCGAAATTTCCGAAATATTTTGCAATGTTGATGCAGAGAAATACTCTTTGCCTAACTTTATTTTCACCTAAATAAAACTCCTGCATTAAACCTTTTCCATTTACAATCTTCACAAATAAAACTTATTCACAAAACATCCAATTTTTCAAAAATCAGTTTCATTTTAAGCAAAAATTAGTAGGTTTGGATTTATAAAATCTAAAAAATTCAATAACCGACTTAATAACTAAAAGTTTACGAAAAATGTCGCAAGAACCAGTTGAAAAAATTAAAGGTCTTCCCGAGAATGCCTATACCGAGTTAAAGGAGGGCGAAGAGTACAAACCCTTAATGTCGCCCTACAAACAGGTTCCCGAAGTTAACGTTTGGAGCGTTACTTGGGGATTGGTTATGGCTGTTATATTCTCGGCAGCCGCAGCGTATTTGGGCCTTAAAATCGGGCAGGTATTCGAAGCCGCCATTCCAATTGCCATTATCGCCGTAGGGTTATCCACCGTTTCAAAACGTAAAGGTGCGTTGGGCGAAAATGTTATTATCCAATCTATTGGAGCAAGTTCCGGAGTTATTGTTGCCGGGGCTATTTTCACTTTGCCCGCTTTATACATTTTGAACTTGGAAGCACAATTCTATCAGGTATTTCTCTCATCGCTTTTGGGTGGTATTTTAGGAATACTGTTCCTTATTCCGTTTCGCAAATACTTTGTATCCGATATGCACGGGAAATTTCCTTTCCCCGAAGCTACCGCTACTACCGAGGTATTGGTTTCGGGCGAAAAAGGCGGAAAGCAAGCTCGGTTACTTGTTGTCAGCGGTTTAATTGGCGGTATTTACGATTTTATAGTTGCCACATTCGGTTGGTGGAGCGAGGTGGTTACATCGCGAATTATTCCTGCAGGCGAAGCATTGGCTGCTAAAGCCAAATTGGTTTTTAAACTGAATGTGGGTGCTGCCGTAATGGGTATAGGCTACATTATCGGCTTAAAATATACGGCTATTATTACCGCAGGGTCGTTTGTCGGATGGTTTGTTATAATTCCTATTATCAACTATTTTGCTCCGGGTCTTACACAGGCTGTAGGAAGTAACATTACCCAAACGGTAGGGCAAATGAGCCCCGAAATGATTTTTACCAATTACGTTCGCCCTATTGGCATTGGCGGTATTGCCATGGCAGGTATTATAGGGATTATCCGTTCGAGTGGAATTATTCGTAAAGCATTTGGACTTGCTGCTTCCGAACTATTCGGAAAACATGCCAAGGTTAGTAAGGAAGAACTTCGTACCCGTCGCGACTTGCCCATGTCGATTATTGCCGGAGGAATTTTACTTACCGCTGTAATCATTTTCATTTTCTTCCAATTCGGAGTTGTCCATAATCTATCACATGCCCTAATAGGCTTGGCCATTGTAATGGTTATTGCATTCCTTTTCACCACTGTTGCGGCTAATGCCATTGCAATTGTAGGAACAAACCCTGTATCGGGAATGACCCTTATGACGTTAATTATTACATCGCTGGTAATGGCTTCGGCCGGTTTATCGGGAACATCGGGAATGGTTGCCGCTCTTATAATTGGAGGCGTTGTTTGTACCGCCCTATCGATGGCCGGAGGTTTTATTACCGACCTTAAAATTGGTTACTGGCTTGGCTCTTCGCCCTACAAACAGCAAACTTGGAAATTCCTAGGAACCTTTGTTTCGGCAGCAACGGTAGGTGGTGTAATCATTCTTCTGAACAAAACATACGGATTTGTAGGAAAAGATGCGCTTGTTGCACCTCAGGCAAACGCGATGGCAGCAGTTATAGAACCCATGATGAGCGGAAAACCTGCTCCTTGGTTACTATACGCAGCCGGCGCATTGCTTTCGTTAATTTTAACCATGATTGATGTTCCTGCCCTAGCATTTGCATTAGGGATGTTTATTCCTTTGCAGCTAAACACCCCGTTACTGGTAGGTGGAATAATCGCACACATTGTTTCGACCCGTTCGAAAAATGCCGCATTAAACCGTGCACGCAAGGATCGCGGAACTTTAATAGCATCCGGATTTATTGCCGGTGGGGCGCTTATGGGTGTAATTAGCGCATTGCTACGCTTCGGAGGTATCAATTTTGTGAACTTAGAGTGGTTCGAATCGCACAACGCCGAAATATTAGCGTTGGTTATGTTCCTACTTCTCTGTGGTTACCTTATTTGGGACAGCCTCAGGGCAAAACCGGAAGAAGAGTAGAAATATCAAAAGATAAAAGGTTAAAAAGTTAAGAACTTCCAGACATTTCTTCTTTTTACCCTGTTGAACTTTAAACTTTTAAAAGATATGATAGATAAAAAGAATTTAATCGACCGCTTTTTACGTTATATTAAAATTGATACGCAAAGCGACGACACGGTTACCGAAAGGTTTCCTAGTACCGAAAAGCAGCTGATACTTTCAAACTTACTTGTTAACGAGTTGAAAGAATTGGGCGCACAGGATGTTGAAATAGACCAGTATGGCTATGTTATGGCTACCATTCCGGCTAACACTAATAAAAAGGTTCCGGTATTAGGATTTTTGGCTCACGTTGATACCGCTCCCGATATGTCCGGGAAAAACGTAAATCCCCGCTTTATTGAAAATTACGACGGTTCCGACATTATCCTCAATAAGGATTTGAACATAACTCTCTCTTCCAAGGAGTTTCCCGAACTTAAGGACTACAAAGGAAAAACTCTTATTGTTACCGACGGAACTACATTACTGGGTGCCGACGACAAGGCCGGCGTTGCCGAAATAATGACTGCCGTTGAGTACATGCTTAAAAATCCCGATTTCAAACACGGTAAAATACGCATTTCCTTTACCGTTGACGAAGAAGTAGGTAGAGGCGTTGACTATTTCGATGTTAAAAAATTCGGTGCCGATTACGGTTATACCCTCGACGGTGGCGCTATGGGCGAACTAGAGTTCGAGAACTTTAACGCAGCCGGCGCTAAAATAAGCGTTCAGGGGCGTAATATACATCCGGGCTATGCAAAGGATAAAATGATTAACGCCATTCTGGTTGCACAAGAGTTTAACTCGATGCTTCCGGTTAACGAAAGACCGGAACATACACAGGATTACGAAGGTTTTTATCATCTGATAAAAATGGAAGGCACCGTCGAAAAGGCAACATTTCAGTACATTATCCGCGACCATAACCGTGCCAAGTTCGAAAATCGAAAAGCCTATATGGAACGCGTTGCCAATTACCTCAATACCAAGTATGGCAAAGGAACTATTACGTTGGAATTAAAAGACCAATACTATAACATGCGTGAAAAGGTTGAGCCCGTTTACCACGTTATTTCAACCGCTATCGAGGCAATGGAAAAAGTAGGCGTAAAGCCCAACGTAAAGCCAATTCGTGGGGGAACCGATGGGGCTCGCCTGTCGTACATGGGCCTTCCCTGCCCTAACCTGTTTGCCGGCGGCGAAAACTTTCACGGTAAGTTCGAATACGTACCCGTTGAAAGCATGGAAAAAGCCGCTGAGGTTATGCTAAAGATTATTGAACTTTACGAAGCAAAATAAACTACCTATAAGTTTTGTTTAAAAGTCGCTACTTTGCTAGCGACTTTTTTATTACGCAAAATTTACGTTGAACTAAAACCAAATAACCGTTCATCATTCAGACTTTTTTATAAATTTGGTCGTAAATAAATTACAATGAACTGCATTAATTTTCATTGTCACGGCTGTAAAAAAAACGGCGAAGGTATTCAAGTTGTATCGTACAATTTAGATGAAATAGATACTCAAAATATCAGGAAAAACTGCACCGTTGGAATACATCCGTGGCAAAGTTCAAACCCAAACGTTGACCAGTGGCTTAGCCAACTCGAAATAATCAGTCAAAGTCCTAACGTGCTTGCCATTGGAGAGATTGGATTGGACAGGCTTAAAGGAGGAAGTTTAGAACTTCAAAATAAAATACTTACAGCACAGGCAAATATTGCAAAAAATGCAGGTAAACCAATAATTATTCACTGCGTTCGGGCATGGAGCGAGTTGATAAAAACACTTTCTTGCTCCGAATTTTCTTCAATAAAAAAAGCAATTCACGGATTTAGAGGAAAAGTTGAAATGGCAAAGCAACTTACCGACCTTGGTTACTACATATCGTTCGGTTCAATACTTGTGAATGCCACTCCCGAATTGGCCGAAACGTTAACAAAAATACCGTTAAACAGGGTTTTCTTTGAAACCGACGATTCGTCGATGCCCATCGAAGAGGTTTACTCCGCTGCCGCCGATATTCTGGATATGTACATTGAAGACCTTATTGGAATTACCGAAAATAACTTCAACGAATTCTTCGACATAAAACCCGCCTGAATTTCACTTGTCATTTTATAAAAACATGGCGAAATTTGCCGCACAAAAAATTCTATAAGTATGGGCGAAAACGACACGTATTGGCTTGAACGAACCGAATTACTATTAGGTAAAGAACAGTTGAAAAAATTAACCAACAAACACGTGCTAATTGTTGGCTTGGGTGGCGTTGGGGCTTATGCTGCGGAACAAATATGCCGTGCCGGCATTGGCGAACTTACAATTGTAGATGGCGATATTATTCAACAAACAAACATAAACCGACAACTTCCGGCTCTTCACAGCACGGTAGGAATGCCAAAAGCAGAGTACATTGGAAAAAGGCTGCTCGATATAAATCCAAACTTAAAATTACACATAATACAGGAGTATATCCGCGACGAACGTTTAAACGAAATTATCGGCAAACCCTACGATTACGTTGTTGACGCCATTGATACGCTATCGCCTAAAACATTTCTTATAAATAATGCCGTAAAATGCGGACAGCGTATTGTTAGCTCAATGGGAAGCGGTGGAAAAATGAACCCCGAAATGGTTCGCATCTCCGATATTTCAGAATCCCAAGGTTGCCCGTTGGCACGAATGCTACGTAAAAGGTTGCACAGGCTTGGCGTTCATACCGGAGTAAAGGTTGTTTACTCGCCCGAAGAAGTTCCTGAACATGCAATGCGTCCTTGCGACGAACCCAATAAAAAAACAACCATCGGTACCATATCGTACATGCCGCCGTTATTCGGCTGTATGATTGCTTCGGTTGTTATCCGGGATTTACTCAACGATTAGCAGCAGGAATAATCCAATTTCCATCGATAAATTTTATTTCCGGGAAGTTAACATTCTGGCTATCGAACAATGCCCTTGTATCGGTTGTAAAAGTGGTAAAAGACGAATCCTCCGCTGCATTAAAGCGCGCAGCGTTTTCGTACTCGGATACAGGTAAAACCTGATACTTTTTACGTCCGTTTTTATAGGGAGTACGAACCCACACGGGAATATAGCCTGCATTAACTATTTTCGACTGACCGGAATCGGGCTTTGCCAACTCCAAGTATGCAAGTACACCGCCGTCGCAATAGCGCTTACGCTGATTCGAAACAAAGTTTCCTAACGAATATACCGTAACGTTTCCGTTGGTACTATCGGTATCGAAAGTGGCCTCCATGCGCTGTATTACATGCGGATGCGAGCCAATTACTATTCTTACACCCTTTCCATGCAGCCAACCTGCCAGCCACCTTTGGGCTGTTGACGGCGTTCGTTCGTACTCGTTTCCCCAGTGAATAAAAACAACAATGTCGTCAACGCCTAACGACTTGGCGGTGTTAATATCCTGTCCCATTTTAAGCGTATCGATGTAGTTTACTATGTATGGAGCAGGAACAACCAGTCCATTTGTTCCATAGGTGTAATTCAGCAAGGCTAACTTAATGCCATACTTTTCAACTATCAAAGGATTATGGGTTACCCTGTCGATGGAATCGAGAAACGTTCCCGTGTGAGGAATTCCCTTAGCATTTAGCACCTCTATGGTACGCTTAATTCCACTTCCGCCCCTATCCACGGAGTGGTTATTCGCATTAACAATAACGTTAACTCCCGAATTTACTAAACCATCGACCAACTCATCGGGAGAACTAAATTGCGGATAGCCTTTGTACGGCTCACCGGCAAGAGTAACTTCCAAGTTTGCAATAACGTAATCGACCAGACTAAAAACGCTTTTCACCCTCGAAAAAACGCTATCGTAATTAAACGTCTTGGTAGCCGAATCGTAAGCAGAGTTAATTTGCGGGGAATGCCCCATAACATCGCCAACAAACATCAACTTTAAAACTTTTGTGCTATCCTGCGAAAAGGAGAACGATATGCTAAAAAAACAGATTGTCAGGGTAATTAATTTCTGCATACACATACATTTTAACTATTGCAATATAGAAATTTTAAAGTAAAGATAGGATGAAGCTAAAAGATATAAAACCTTGCAAAATGGAACTATCATGTTACCATTGACAAATACCTTACTTTCTATTATCTGTACATTTATAAATACGAACCAACTCTATAGAATTACTTCTTTAAAGGAAAAGGAGGTAAATCTTCCACTATCAATTTCGATTTTTTGCCAATCTTGATAGTTTCGTTGGCAAGCGTTTCGGTATCAAGTAAAACAGCCTGAAAACGGCCCAAAGAACAAGTTCCGCAATTTAGGTATTGCTTACGCTGATTTATATAGTACATCTTATGGGTTTCCAACTTATGGGTATGACCAAGAATTACCACATCGTACTTTTTCAATAGTTTTAAACTGTAAAGTAGGTATTTGTACGAATTGTACTTGCGAGGAACTCTATTTACCTCATCGTCGTATTCCACTATTTTAAAGTAAAGCCGCTCGGCCCAACGCATCTTTATAAGATATTTCAATATATAGAAGACCATTCTCCCTATAAACCGACCTAAAGAAGTACCATTTAAAAAATCGGCATTATGCCCGTGTTCTATATGAATTATCTTTCCATACGAATTTGTAATGTTGTAATGCTCCTTAGCCATTAAGTTCCACAAATCGTGATTACCACGGATAAAAACGAATCCTTTTTCTCTGAAATAATCTATAAGTAACTGGTTTCGTGAAAGAATTTCGGAATATGAATACTTGTAAAGTTCATAAACATCGCCATTCAAAACAACTTGCTCAATTCCATAATGGTTAATAATTGCCTCAAGCGTCTTAATAAATCGCTTTGGCTTCCAGCCAAAAGTTCCAAATTTATCGCCAGTATCAATATGTAAATCCGACAGGATTAAGAGCCTCATACAATCTTTGTATTTTGCAAAATTGAAGAATCTATTCTTTCCTTATGTTAAGTTGATGTTAAATAAAATATCGAAGTTTGACATTAGATATTCGTTTCGTTGTTTATGTTTGTTTTACGATAATATGTTACCTCTTATTCTATTTTAACAAATAAAAACACGCATCAATAAAGAATTACAAATTGACTTACTAAGATAAGTATAAATCGTCCACTATTTTCGCCAAAATATCATTGAACATAACAAAAAAGGGGCAAAAGCCCCTTTTTATGCCTGACATAAACAACTATTTCTGTGCGTTGTCTTCCGAAGTCATAACCACTTCTACAACGTTGCCTTGGTTGAAAATTTTATTGGCAAAGTCCTTTATGGCATTAACATCAACGGCTTTTACAGCCTCTGCATAATTTGTTTCATAGTCAATACCATCTTTGTACTTAGCACGAATAACGCTACTCCAGTAATTATTTTCACGTTGATTCTGGTCGTACTGTTTTAGCAAATACTCCTTAGCTTTATTCAAATCTTCGGCTAAAGGCCCATCTGCCTTAATCTTATCTATTTCAGAGTAAACAATGCCAATGAGTTTATCACGCATCTGCGGATTTGTATCAAACTGAATCTTTACAGTGTAAGATTCAGTAGGATAGTTCGATACTGATATTCTTACACCAACACCATAAGTTCCACCTTCTTTTTCACGAATTTCGTCAAGGTAACGCTTAGTTAATATTGAGGTTAAGCAATCGGATAAAATATCATTTTGAACATTATATTCTGCATCACCTGTAAAGCCAATAAATACCGATGCTTTCGAAGTCTGTATAGGTTTTGTAAAGTAATTTTTTACCGTTCCTTTAGGAGGTCTTACGCCATCATCCTTAGCCGTTTCCTTACGGTTAAGATTTGGTAATGCCCCTAAGTATTTTTCAACTAAAGGTTTAGCATCCTGAGCCGAAATGTTTCCTGTGAATATGAATGTAAAACCGGAAGCATCGGCAAAACGATCCTTATAGAAATCGATACACTTGTTAAAATCAACTTTATTCAGAAAATCTACATTCATTGGCATAACCCTTGGGTTATGATTTGCCATGGTTAAACTAACGCTATCGCGGAATGCCATGCGAGGATCGGCCGAAGCATTGGCAAAGTAAGCTTTTAAGCGTCCCATGTAGGTATTAAAACTTTCCTCATCAACACGCGGCGCAGTCATATACAGGTAAACCAACTGTAACATGGTTTCAAAATCCTTAGGAGATGCGCTTCCACTAAAACCTTCGTAATCGTCTCCAATAACAGGGCGAACATTAACCATTTTACCAGCTAACATTTTTTCCAAATCGGTACTAGTAAAATCGGCAACACCAGCATTGTTGACAATTTCGGTAGCCATTTGTGCCGAAGGAACATCACTATCGCTAGCTAAACATTCGCCACCCTCGCTGTAAGCATTAAGCAAAACTTCATCTTCCTTAAAATCGGTTGGCTTAATAATAACTTTAACTCCATTTGAAAGAACAAATTCGGTTGTGTTAAACTCGCCTTTTTCTTCTTTTACAACTTTGCCAGGATTCTTAATCTCTTCAACCAAAGGCTTGGTAATAACCTTGTCAACATAAGCTTCAATATTTTCGGCTTTCACTTCAGCAAGGGCATTCTTTACCATATCCTCTGTTGGTAACTCAATCCCGTCTTTTTTGGGCCCCATAACGGTAACAATAACGTTATCATCAGTAACCAACTGCGATGCAACTTTATTAATTTCATCTATAGAAATGCTTGGCAATAACTGAGATGCAAACATATACTCAAACTCGATGCCTGGCATTGGCTCTCCTTCTAAGAAATTATTAACGCATTCCCAAACATACTTTTGGTTCTTTTCTTTATCCTTTTCCTTTAACTGATTTTCGAGCCCCCTTAAGTAGTCTGATTTTGCTCTATCCAACTCGCTTGCATTGAATCCGAAACGTTTTACACGTTCTGCCTCACGAACAACGCCTTTAACTCCATTAAGCATATCATCGTTCTTTAATGCAGCATAAAACATCAGAGCACTCTTTGTCCGAACAAAGTCGAACACTCCTGACCCCGCAAAAACAAAAGGAGGATTCGGTTTCTGTACCAGTTCATTCAAACGAGAAGAAATCATCGAGGTAATCAAATTATCAACCATTTCGGTACGCATGTAGCCCAAATTCTTTTGATCCTTTGGAACTGCAGGGTGTTTATAGTAAAGACGCAAAATAGTATTACGAGCTTCGGGATCGGTAGCAATTCCAATTAGAGGCTCCTTGTTATCGGGAACATCAAAATACGGACGAGGTGTTGGATTTACCGGAGCAGGAATATCGGCAAACACCTTTTTTACCTCATACTCTATACTATCAACATCAATATCGCCAACAATAATAATAGATTGCAAATCGGGACGATACCACTTCTCATAATATTTGACCAATTCTTCATGCTTAAAATTATTGATAACATTAATATCGCCAATTACATCACGAGTAGCATACTTCGAATCCTTGTAAATTACAGGCATAACTTGTTTATACATTCTACGTTCAGCGTTACGTCCGGTGCGCCATTCTTCACGAATTACCCCACGTTCTGCATCAATTTCCTCTGGTAACAACGATAAATAATGCGACCAATCGTGCAATACAAGAATTGCACTGTCAACTATTCCTTCGCGGGTTGTTGGAACATCCGAAAGGTTATAAACCGTTTCATCCAAGGAAGTAAAGGCGTTAATGTTATAGCCAAACTTAACTCCAACTGTTTCGAAATAATTTATAATTCCCTTACCTGGAAAATTTTTAGTTCCATTAAATGACATGTGCTCCAAAAAGTGAGCAAGTCCATTTTGGCTATCCTCTTCCAAAATAGCGCCAACATTTTGTACAATATAAAACTCGGCACGCTGCTTTGGCTCGGTATTTTTACGAATGTAATAAGTTAAACCATTGTCTAATTTTCCAAACTTTACACTTTTATCCAATGGTACTGGAGTATTCCAGTTAATTTGGCTAAAGCCAAACATTGACGTTGCCAAAAAAGCAACGATTAAACTAAATCGCTTTCTCATAAAAAATTTATTAAAGTTAGTTTTTAGTGTTAAGTGTTAATTTTTAATCAAAATTAAAGATTATGGCATATTTTCAAATTAAAATAAATCTTTTTTAACAAAAATTGTAACATTTACATTAACGAATATGTATAAGGGTTATTTTAAAAAGATGAAAAAATATCTACATTGAAACAAGGTTTATCATTTCATATACCAAATAATATAGATAATCTCAGCACTATTTTTACACTGAAGTAATACTAAATTTAAAGTATTAGAATTTTCATAACTAAAATAACTATCCAAAAATATTTACCACATTTTTACAATATATGGCAGTAATTATTATCTATTCTAATAAGATAAATAGAAGTAAAAGCCTTGCTCTTTTGCCAAGAATTAGCAGAAGTGTAATAAAGCAGTAAAAAACTATTAACGAATCCTATCAAGCGACCTTACCAGAGCCTCATCTTTAGCTATTGACCGAAGGGCTAAAAATGTTAAAATTGCTGAAATTAACGGGAATATAAATATTATACTATAAGAAGGACTAGTTGAAATGTTTTTCGATATGCTATGTGTTACAAACCAAAGAATACCCTGCAATCCTAAAAGTAAAACAATGTTTACAACACATAGTCTAATTTGTAGCATTCTTTTTTTGTAAAGAAAAATTGAAATTGTAGAAATTGAAAAAACCAGCGTAATTAAAATAAGAACAGCCCAAACAGAATATATATTTTCCGAACTGTCACCAACCGAAGTTAAACCAGTTGCTCCCAGCGAATATTTTAGCATTTGAGGCTCAACCATAAAAGTTGCATACGGAGTGAAGTAAAAAAATGCCATTAAAACGGAAACTATCAATAAAAATAAACTTTGAATTCGCTGTATCATAATATTTTACCCTTACTTTTTTATGTTTCTACAAAATTAGACATAAACTTTGTAAAAATGATAAAATTTTCAGACGCAAATTTTGCATAATGTGCAATTTCAAACTTTTTAACACCTCCAAGTTCCATTTTTCATATTATATCTAGCAAAAGTAACCGTTTTGCTTTCACATTTCAGGTCATACCTCTATTTTAAGCCTAATAAGGCTTATTAATAAATTTTTGAATATATTTACGGCAAAATATTAGAGATATGAGAGTGATAGAATCTTCAGAACTTATCATCAATAACGATGGAAGTATTTTTCATTTGCATCTGAAACCGGAACAGTTGGCTGATAAAGTTATACTTGTTGGCGATCCGGGGCGTGTAGAAGTTGTTGCATCTTTTTTCGAAAAAACTGAGGCTTCGGCTTCCAATAGAGAATTTAAAACAATTACAGGATACTATAAAGGTAAACGAATAAGCGTTGTTTCAACAGGAATTGGTACGGACAACATTGATATTGTTGTTAACGAACTCGATGCCCTTTCTAACATTGACCTTAAAACGCGTACCGAGAAATCTGAGCACAAAAAGTTAACCATAGTTCGACTAGGAACTTCTGGAGCCTTACAGCCAGAAATAGATTTAGGCAGCTACGTTCTTACCGAAACTAGCATTGGCTTCGACGGATTGCTGAATTTTTACGCCAACCGCAATAAAGTTTCGAACTTAGAAATGGAAGCAGCCTTTATAGAACATACAAAATGGAATCCGCAATGTGCAAAACCCTACTTTTGCCATTCGGCATCTAACTTGGTTGAACTTTTTTCCGACTTTACCACAAAGGGAATAACCATTTCGGCACCAGGTTTCTACGGCCCTCAAGGTAGAGTTTTAAGGCTTCCATTGGCAGACCCAAAACTCAACGAGAAAATCGAAAGTTTTAACTACAACGGAAGAAAAATAACTAACTTCGAAATGGAAAGTTCTGCTATAAATGGACTATCGCATCTTCTTGGACATGATTCTGTAACTATTTGTACTATTATAGCTAACCGTGTAGCAAAGGATGCAAAAGTTGATTACCAAGCAGCTATTAAAAATTTAATTGAAAACACCTTAAATAAACTGGCAACCCTATAAGCATTGGATGCAAACTATTTAAACTCTCTTTTAACCCTGCTCGATGATCCTGACACGGAAGTTTATAATGCAGTATCCGAAAAGATCATCACGCAGGGTATTAGTGTTATACCAGTGCTCGAAAAGGTTTGGGAAAATTCTGAAAATAAACTTATCCAATCGCGATTAGAAAATTTAATACACTCCATACAACTCTCCGATGTTTCTTCTAAATTAAAAAACTGGATAAATTCCCCACATCAAGATTTACTACAAGGAACCCTTATTGTAAATCAGTTGCAATACCCAAACCTTTCCGTCAGTAATATCGAAAAAGCAATTGACGAAATAAGAAAAAATGCATGGTTAGAGATTAACGATAACCTAACAGCATTAGAGAAAGTGAAGGTTATAAATCATGTTATATACGATGTTCACAAGTACTCTGCCAGTATTTCAAACTTTTTTGCTCCAGCAAACCATTTTTTAAGCCAACTTGTCGAAACCAAAAAGGGAGGTCCAATTATTCTGTCTATTCTATATGCTATCGTTGCCCAACAATTAGGATTACCTGTTGAGTGTGTAAACCTGCCTAAAAATTTTGTACTTGCATATAAAGATAGATATGCTATTTCGGAACAAGTTAGCAATGAACAAAACGGAATACTTTTTTACATTAACCCGTTTAGCAATGGCTCTGTTTTTGGGAGGATGGAGATTGAAAACTTTTTAAAACAACAAAAAATTGAAGACAAAGCGGAATATTATTTACCTTGCTCTAATCAAAAAGCCATAGGACAACTTGTTTTTAACATCATATACTCATTCGAAAGGCAACACAATAAAAAGAAGGTAGAAGATTTTAAAAAGATTTTGACAATCATCGAAACAATCTAGTCAAATTTCAATCTTAACTGTCCCGCACCCCCTCTTTTCGTTTTTTTCACTTTATCAATATAACCCTCTGCAAGGCTTTTTGCAGAGGCGTAACATCGCCTACAGCCAGTTGACACCTTTGTAACATTTTGAATCGCTTCGAAAGTTGCAGCGCCATGTTTTTCGACTGCGTCCTCTATTTCCGAAACTGTTACCAACTGGCAATTACATATATAATTCTCGTTTCTCATATTTATCTTTTATTAGATATAACAATATTTAAACACAAATGTCTAATGCAAGCATAAACATTTTGATTTGTTGAAAAATAACTCTAAATTTGCGCGCTAAATTAAAATTAATTAAAATTTATACTATGTTAAATCAGTACGAAACCGTTTTCATTGCAACTCCCGTTTTGTCTGAGGCCCAGATGAAGGAAGCGGTTACCAAATTTAACGATTTTATCTCCCAAAATGGAGGCGAAATCGTTCATCAGGAAAGTTGGGGATTACGTAAGTTGGCCTACCCCATTCAGAAAAAAACCACCGGTTTTTATCATCTTTTCGAATTTAAAGCACCCGGTGAACTGATTGATAAACTGGAAACCCAGTACCGTCGTGACGAGCGAATTATCCGCTTTTTAACAGTCAAGATGGACAAACATGCTGTTGAGTATGCAAATAAAAAGCGCAACAAAAATGTTGAATCTAAAAAAGTGGAGGGTTAATCATGAGTCAGAATCAATCAGAAATTAGATACCTTACTCCGCTTTCGGTAGAGGTTAAAAAGAAAAAATACTGCCGTTTTAGAAAGAATGGCATTAAGTATATTGATTATAAAGATCCTGAATTTCTTAAGAAATTTTTAAATGAGCAGGGAAGAATTCTACCCCGTCGTATTACAGGAACTTCGCAAAAGTACCAACGCAAAGTTGCTACTGCGGTAAAAAGGGCTCGCCACTTGGCCTTACTGCCATTTGTTACCGATTTGTTGAAATAATTAAAAAGGAGAAAAACAGATGGAAATTATACTTTTACAGGACGTACCCAACCTAGGTAGTAAGGATGATATCATTGCCGTAAGAAACGGTTATGCCCGTAACTTCCTAATCCCAAAGGGGTTTGCTATTGCCGCTACAGAATCTGCAAAGAAAGTGCTATCCGAAAACATTAAGCAGCGCGCACATAAAGAAGCCAAAATAAAAGCCGATGCCGAAGAGATGGCTAAAAAAATGGAAGGCATCAAACTTACTATTGGCGCAAAAACCAGCTCTACAGGTAAGATTTTTGGTTCGGTTAACACCATTCAAATTGCCGAAGCCCTTACTGAAAAAGGATTCGATATCGATCGTAAGTTAATCCTTCTTAAGGAAGACCAAATTAAAGAAATTGGTAATTACACTGCAGAAATAAAACTTCACAAAGAAGTTAAAGTAAAAATCGATTTCGAAGTCGTATCAGAGTAGCAATAAAATAATTTTGAGTATAAATAAAAAAACTTGCCAAACAGCAAGTTTTTTTATTATTCACTTAAAAACAACTACTTTGCCGCAATACACTCAATTTCAATCATTACACCTAAAGGTAATTTTACAACCCCAAATGCTGCTCTAGCAGGCATATCCTTTGTGAAATACTTTGCATACACTTCGTTCATGGGTACAAAATTATCCATATTATCCAACAAGCATGTTGTTTTAACTACATTCGAAAAATCGAGCCCGGCCTGCTGTAAGATTGCACCTATGTTTTTTAATACCTGCTCGGTTTGTTCCTTTATTCCACCCTCAACAATCTTTCCCACTTTAGGATCTACGGGAATTTGACCCGATACAAATAGTAATCCATTGGCTTCTACTGCCTGACTGTATGGTCCCACAGCCTTAGGAGCGTTTTCTGTATTTATAATCTTTTTCACCTCGATAAATTTTAAATTTATTTTTACTAAATCTATATGTTATCTAAATAGTTATCTCGTTTCGTTAACTTTAAGTCCTTTAACATTGCCGATCTAACATTAATTTGGAAACTGAAACTTTTATAATATCCTATTGGAATAACCGTCAAACGCATTTCCCAACAGTGAAGATCGCGGAAAAAGTTGAGCGAAGTTGTAGTTAACTTTTTGTTCTTAAAGTCATAACCGGAGGTAAAGCCTATCTTCCACTTAGGTGTTAAACTCAAATCTCCAGAAAAACTAAGAGTCTGCGTTAAAGATGACTCAAATACCGGTTTTGAATAACTCACATTATAGCTAAATCGTAAGTTCCAAGGCACATTAAAATCCACATAGTCCATACCATATTGAGTACTAAAAGAATCTCCAAAGTTTGAACCGTCAGGGGATGTTCCCAAAGGAAGATCGCCCCCCATTCCTTGGGATTGATTGCCACTTCCCGTACTATTACTATTTCCTTTTGAACTATTTAATGTGAAATCCACCGAAACAGTACCTCTTATAAATCTTGCCAATTTTCCACTCTGACTATATTCAGATTTATTATACTTGCTTCCACTCTCGTCTAAAGCGTAAGGACTAAATGCACCTGAAAAATTTAAGTTCACCTTATCAAAAAGATTTGTTCTTCCAGACAACGAAATATCAGACCAGTTCAAAGAATCGGCTAGCATATTATAGGATGTTCCAATGTTAAGACCCTCAAGTATTTTTATTTTCTTAACATGATTTACCGTATCCTTTTCGGAACGTACTTTCATTTCAATATTATTATTCAACGAAAAGTTGACCACTCCGGAACGCCCACCTCCAGGACCTCCAAAAATACCTTTTTCAAATATTGAATACTGTTGCTTACGTCCGGTACTATCAACCTGTACCGTTTTGTAAAATCCATAATTGGCATCGGAAAAGTCGGGACGATAACTTAACGATACTGAAGGCGTAATAACATGCCTAATTGCCTGTATTTTAGACATTTTACCAAACTGAAACATTCCATAAATCTTCGTACTCATCGATATTGCCGAGCTATACTGATATCCCCTCTTGAATCCTTTAACCGTATCTACAACCACTACTTGAGAATCCGGATCCCAATGCTTATTTATTGTTCTGGTGTACCAGTATTCAGAATAACTTACTCCCGGACTTATGGTTATAAACTTAAATAAATTAAAAGAAGTAGAAAGAGGAATGTCGTGTTTCATGCCATTTTGCATACTATCTACAATCGACTTTTTAAACAGATTGTCTTCTAAAACCGATACACGATTGTCAAATTGAGTACTTAAACTTAACCCTATCTTTTCGTACCATGCAGAAGTTCCACTTGATTTCTTCCTCTTAAAAGGGTAAACACGACTCATATTAAACGCAACTTTAGGAAACCCCAATGTAACCGTTTTATCTATAGTGTTTTGAGAGTGATTTAATGAAGCAGACAAACTAAAAGGACTACTTGGCCATACTTTAGAATACGATACGCTTGAGTTAAACGTATTGGAAAGTGCATTATTTAAACTCCTAGCATTATACTTATTATAACTGCTAGATCCCATGTTTACACTTGCCTGAAAAGTTGAATTTGGATGCGCTTTGGCATCTTGACGGTGACTCCATCTAATCCAGTAAGTATTCAGCCTTTCATAATCAGGTAATCCTTTTTCACTAGTTATATATGCAGAATACTGTAAACTTACACTTCCAGAATACTTATAGCGTACTTTATAGTTTGTCAAACTAGTAACGCCCCAACTTCCCTTCGAAAAAATCTCACCGGTAATTTTTTCATCCATATAATCCCCCATGCCAAAGTAAAAACCACCTCCCCTTAAAAAGATTCCTCTTCTGCTTTCTTCGCCATATTCAGGGATAATTACACCTGCCGATCTCTTTTTAGTATTTGGGAAAAAACCAAACGGCAGAAAAATTGGCAAAGGAACATCTTCAATAACCAAATGAGCCGGACCTGCTATAATTTTTTTATTGGGAATCATCTTCCCCTTGCTTATATAAATGTAGTAATGTGGATGATCTAAGTTGCATGTAGTATATTTTCCAGCCTGAAGATTAACCACATCATCTTCCATTTTCTTGGTCACTGCACTATGCATGTAACCTCCAGACTGCTCTGTAACAACACCAGTAATTTTGGCCCTTTTAGTATCGAAATTATAATAAATATCATCCATTTCGAACGATTGACTTCCTTCCTTGAAAACAGGCCGACCTATTACTTTCCCCGTACTATCGGGTATTCCCTTAGCGTAAACCTGCTTCGTTTCCATGTCAAACTCAATAAATGCTGCCTTTAGTTCAAGATTCTGATAGGTAACCGTCGCATTGCCATATAAATATGCCGTTTTCCCATCCAACGAATAAACAATAGAATCCTCAGCATTAGTTATAACAGGATCGTCCAACACAGGCTTTGCTTTTTTTGCGGAATCGGGCTGCTGAATAGTATCAGGCAAATTCTGCTGCATCGAAACATCCTGTGCTTTCGCCTTAGGAATGTTCACTAATATAACAGCCTGGTTAATAACTATGGAGAGTATTAATAACCGGTAATTCAATTTATATCGTATTTTTGTGAAAATTTGAGTTCAAAACTACTAAAAAATTACATTTCAACGTTGCATACATAAATTATAACGCATAAAATATGTTACAATTTTACATAATTTCCCTTTTTAACTTAGTTTCAGAAATTTAACAACAATTAATTTATACATAACAATGAGGAATAAACTTTGTAAATATCTTTTACATCTTTTTATTCTACTATTTATAATCCTTGAGCAATTGCCTACTTATTCTGTTGCCCAAAACAACATTAAGCCTAAAAATTGGGTAGTTGTAATCGATGCTGGACACGGAGGAAAAGATCCTGGAACTATCGGATTAAAAAGCAAAGAAAAAGATATTGCCTTATCTATTGCCTTGAAATTGGGGAAATACATCTCAGAAAATTTTAACGATGTAAAAATAATATACACCCGCTCCGACGATACATTTATACCACTCGACGAACGTAGCAAAATTGCAAACAACGCCCACGCTGACCTATTCATTTCGATACACTGTAATTCTGCTCCTAACAAAAACGTTTATGGTGCCGAAACTTATGTTATGGGGCTACATCGTTCCGAAGACAATTTAGATGTTGCCATGCGCGAAAATGCGGTAATTACCCTCGAAGACGATTACAGTGTTAAATATGAAGGTTATGACCCTAATTCGACAGAATCGTTTATTATTTTTTCCATGCTTCAAAATGCTTTTTTAGATCAGAGTCTAAACTTAGCCGAAACAGTTCAAAGCGATTTTAGGGAAAGGGCTAATAGAAAAGATAGAGGCGTAAGACAAGCTGGTTTTCTTGTTTTATGGAAAACAGCAATGCCTAGCGTTTTGGTCGAAGTTGGTTACTTAAGTAACCCTCGCGAAGAAAACTTTCTGATTACCGATGATGGACAAAGTTATATAGCATCTTCAATATATAGAGCATTTAAAGAATACAAGACAAACTACGATAACTACAACAAGGCAATAGCAAAGGGAATGCTCAACAGTTCTACCAATAATGAAGAAGTTAAAAAGCATTCCGAACAAGCAAGTGTTTGTGATACCAGTAAAAATGAAAATAACCCCATTGAATTTAAAATACAAGTGGCGGTTTCGTCCGATAAGTTAAACCCCAATAAAACTTTTAAGCAAATTGGGGGAATTTACGAATTACATATAAACGGTGTTTATAAGTACTGCTATGGTAACTATAGTAACTATAACGATGCCCAAAACGATATTACCAAAATAAAAACATACTACCCTGATGCTTTTATTATCGCATTAAAAAATGGAATTCCTATTCCTATCAAGTTAGCCCTAGAAGAACAAGCAGCAGTACTATCTACTAGCAATACTAATTAAGTAAATTATCGCTAAAATTCACATATCTTTGCATTAAACTATATTGCTTTAATAAAAATCTAGGCTATGAAATTAAAAGTAACCCGAGAAGCAAAAATTGGAATTTTCGCAACCTTGATTCTTTTTGGCATGTTCTGGGGAATTAATTTTTTAAAGGGTAAAAATATCTTTAGTAAAAACGACGAATACTATGCCATATTTTCTTCGGTTGATGGATTAAAAAACACTAACGATGTGTTAATTAATGGATTTAAAGTAGGGCTTGTTAAAAACATAGAATTCAACGATATACGTTCCGGTCAATTTAAAGTAACCCTTCTAATCGGGAAAAAGTATCAAATACCCAAACGAACTATAGCTAAGTTAATTAGCACTAATGTAATGGGTGGTAAAGCCATTAAACTTGAAGTATCTGCCGACTCCGCATATTTTCAACCGGGCGACACCTTACCTTCTTCAATAGAAACCGGCTTAATCGATCAACTCGGACACCAAATGGTTCCCATAAAGCAAAAAGCTGAAGAGTTGATGGTTGAGTTTACAAAAACTCTAAAAATAATGGAGCAGGTTTTTAACGAAGAGAACAGGGCGCAACTTTCACAAGGAATTGCCAACCTTAATTCTAGTTTAAAAAATGTAAGCAATATCAGCGCATCGTTAGATACAATGCTTAACACTCCCAACGGAAAAATTAAGAATACGCTGGAAAACGTGGCGGCAATCAGCCAAAACCTTCGTAATAACAACAAAAATTTAAATAAAATTATTCAGAACTTTTCATCCTTAAGCGATTCGTTAGCCCAAAGTAATCTACCGCAAACTGTTCATAAACTCGATTCGTCTTTAATTATGATGAAAGATGTCCTTAATAAAATTAATTCCGGACAGGGAACGCTAGGCATGCTTGTTAATAACGATACTCTGTATAAAAATCTGGAAAACGCCTCAAACAAGTTAGACCTGCTTTTAAACGATATTAAGAACAATCCTAAGAGGTATGTTAATTTCTCTGTTATCGATTTAAGCCGCACAAAATACATCGAAGAAAAGTCTCAAAAATAGTCGATTAATATATCATTATAAATCAAATTATTACACAGCAAGCATGTAATTAAGTGCTTATATTGAATTACATGTTTAACAGTATAGCAACAAAATGCTCATTATCATTTTTTTACGTTATCAACAACCTATTAATTTGATTACCAATATATTATATTTTTTTTACGAATGACAAAAAATTATTTACATGATTAATAGCAAGTTGAATTGTTAAATCAAAATTCAAGGCCAAAACCACTTTTTTTTAAAAAAAATTCATTACAATTTTGTTGTAGTTGAAAAAAGGTTGATAAAAAACTCTTAAAAGGTTAGGTAATGTATAAGGCTATTGAATGTAAGGATGTTTGGCAGAATTGCCTAAAGATAATAAAGGATAATGTAACGCCTATAAGTTTCCAAACATGGTTCGAACCAATTATTCCTGTTAAACTAGAAAAAAACGTACTTACCATTCAAGTGCCAAGTCCCTTCTTTTACGAGTACCTCGAAGAGCAATATATCGATTTACTCAGAAAAACATTGCGTAAAGAGTTAGGTTCAGATGCTAAACTAGAATATAGCGTGGTTATGGAAAATAGCGCTTTTCGTAACCAATTGCCTGTAACTGTTAACCTACCTACACAAAATAAAACTGACCTAAGAAACAAGCCTATTTCTGGAACGCCATCACAGGATATTTCCATTAAAAATCCGTTCGTAATCCCCGGAATTAAAAAGTTACATGTCGATCCCCAACTAAACCCTGAATATAATTTCAACAACTTTATAGAAGGTGAATGCAATAGGCTTGCTCGTTCGGCAGGGTTAGCAATTGCACAATCCCCAGGAAAAAATCCGTTTAATCCTTTTTTCATATACGGAAATTCCGGTTTGGGAAAAACCCATTTAGCACATGCCATCGGAATTGAAATTAAAAACCGGTTTCCCGAAAAAACAGTTTTATACGTTCATGCCGTAAAATTTCAAACTCAATACACCGATGCCCAATACAAGAATAATAACATCAACGATTTTCTCCATTTTTATCAAAGCATCGATGTATTAATTCTTGACGATGTACATGAATTTGCTGGAAAGGAAAAAACACAGAATACCTTCTTCCACATATTTAACCATTTACACCAAACTGGGAAACAATTAATTATTACATCGGACCAACCGCCTGCCGATCTTCAGGGTTTGGAGCAACGTTTACTATCGCGCTTTAAATGGGGATTATCGGCAGATTTACAGGCACCGGACTTTGAAACCCGAATGGCTATTCTTAAGCGTAAAGCATACAACGATGGAATTGAAGTTCCCGAAGATGTTCTGGAATATATCGCAGCTAACATCACTCAAAATATCCGAGAGTTAGAAGGTACCCTTATTTCGATGATTGCCCAATCAACGCTAGTTAATAAGGAGATAAATATTGAACTTGCCTCAAAAATGATTGACAAGTTAATTAAAAATACCAAAAAGGACTTAACTATTGATTACATACAAAAGATAGTTTGCGAGTACTTTGGGCTACCGACCGAAGCTATTCATGCAAAAACCCGCAAACGTGAAATTGTGCAAGCACGACAAATTGCGATGTACTTTTCTAAGAACCTCACCAAATCATCACTTTCAACTATAGGAAGTGTTATTGGAAACAAAGACCATGCTACAGTTTTACACGCCTGCAAAACTGTTTCGAATTTGATTGAAACCGATAAACGTTTCCGTTTACAAATTGATGATATCGAAAAAAAACTTAAATTTAACACCTAATAATTGCCCTGTTAAAGAGACCTTTTCTCCCCTTTCTATTTAACCCAACGAATCTAATTCGTTACTTATAATTTAAGTCACAAATAAAAGCGGTTATTAATCGCTGTTATTTTATTGTATGCGCCATGAATATTCTGAAAAAGATTATTGCATTTTTCTTTTTGCTTATGCTTGGGAAGGGTTATTCTCAGAACTTAGACTCGCTAATCCGAATAATCAACAGTAATCCACAACAAAAAGAACTTTCCAACATTATTCTTCAACTTGCGGATCCTCCTTCCATTGGATCAAAACAAGCAGACTCCTTAATTGCAATTATCAAAAATAATTGCAACCACAAATCGTTCGATCACGAACTGGCGCTCATTTACATGTACTATGGAAAAGAGTTTCTTATAAATGGAAAATACAGACAATCCATCGATAGTTTACAAAAATCATTAAAATACTTTTCGTTAATCGATAGTTCTAATATAGCAATCATATATCAATACCTTTCGTCATCTTACCGCAATTTAAATGTATCGGATAGCGCCTTTTTATACTGCAATTTGGCAAAAGATATATATGAAAAAAACGGGGATATTAAACGACTAGCATTTACCTACAACACACTCGGGGGCATATACTTTAATCAAGGTAAAATAGAGGAGGCCATCAATGCATTCTCTAAAAGTTTAAATCTAAAGAAAAAAACCGGAGATAGCATATCAATGGCAAATACCTTAAATAATATTGCCATGATTTACGATGCTCAAAATAAAAACGATGAAGCATTAAACTTATACAAAGAGGCATTAAATATTTACACATTAAAAAATATCACAAGAGGTATTGAATGGAGTTGTAATAATATTGCACTAGTTTACAAACGAATGGGGAAGTACGAAGAAGCACTGGACATGTTTCTCAAATCTCTCGAAATAGATAAAAAGTTGAATAATGTTGATGAGCAAAGTAAAACATTAAATAATATTGGATTGCTCCACCTTGCCATGAATAACTATTCAATGGCTATAAATTACTTAGAACAAGCCAATAAAATTTTCAACGAAATTCATAACGAAAACGGGCTTGCCGCCACTTACATAAATTTAGGGAAAAGTTACTTAAAACTAGAACAACCTAGCAAAGCAACAAAATTCTTCGAAAAAGCACTTTCTACTTCTCAAAAAATTAATGCATTGGAATGGATTCGTGATTCATACGAAGGTTTATACATGACATCCAAGTTGAATAAAGATTTCAGAAATTCGACTAACTACTTAGAAAAGTACAAGCAATACGATGATACACTCAAAAGTCTATCGAATTTGAATAAAATCGATGAATTAAGAATCCAATTTGAAACTGAAAAGAAACAACGCCAAATAGATTTATTAGAAAAGGATCAACAACTCAATAAGCTGGAGTTAAAGCGTCAAAGTACTTATATTCAACTAATGATAACATTAGCGCTTTCGGTATTAGTGATTCTTTCGTTTACCATATTTTACCTGCATAAAGTAAAAAAGGACAGGTTGAAGTTAAGGCAAATGAATTCGGAAATTGAATCACAAAATGAGGAAATAACTTCACAACGAGACATGCTAAAAATGGCAAACGCCGAATTAATTCAACAAAAAGAAGAACTCCAAACGCAAACCGATAATATTGAAACCTTAAATAAACAAATCACCCTTTATAACCATAGGCTAACCGAAAGTTTAGAATACGCATCGCTAATTCAAAAAAGCATATTTCCTCAACCACAACTATTAAAAAAATACTTTAACGATTACTTTCTGATTCTCAAACCCAAAGATCAGGTTAGCGGCGACTTATACTGGATGTGGGAAAACGAAAATAGTAATGAAATAACCTTTGCCATTGCCGATTGCACGGGACATGGTGTTGCGGGAGCATTTATGAGTATTTTAACCGTCAATATTTTAACTAATGCAGTCGGTATTGTAGGACTAAAAGAACCCGCCGAAATATCCAAATTTTTATATAAGCAACTATTAATTAACAATACAAATACATTCGATTCTAACTACTTACTAGGCATTGACTTTATAATTGGGAAATATTCAACAAACTCCAAAGTATTAAAATTCTCAGGGAGCCACATGAATTTTTATCACGTCAGCAATGAAGTTACCCAATTAATTAAAGTGGAAAGAAACTTTAACCGTAATTCCGAATTTATAGAATTCACTGAAAAATCCATAAACCTAAAGTCTAATGACAGACTTTACTTTATAACAGATGGCTATTACGATCAAATTAACTCGATTAAGAGGAAAAAAATGGGTAGAAACGAATTTTATAAAATATTGGAACAGGCAGGTAAGTTAAATGCTAACCAACAAGTCCCCCATTTTGAAGATTGCTTTAACAACTGGAAAGGCGAGTACGAGCAAATCGACGACGTTTTAGTATTAGGATTGTTTGTTTAATTTACACGATGTTGATTCCGAACTATGAACCACGGATTAAGCAATTCTTCCTTATTATATCTGATGCGCTCGTTTGTTTCGTATGATATTACTTGAAACCCTGCCCCTTCAACTATAGCTTGACCTGCAGCAGTGTCCCATTCCGACGAGAGTGAAAGTCTCGGATATATGTCAGCATTACCCTCGGCAATCATGCACATTTTCAATGAAGAGCCACAAGGAATTGTTTTTATATCACCCACTTTTTTGCTTAGCATTTCAATATATTCATAGGTTTCCGTTGAGGTATGCGACCTACTTTCTACAACAACAACTTCTTTGCGTGAAATGCTTTGCGGTAATTTTGTTTCCTGCCTAAAAAGATTTTCTGCCTTAAAATCTTTAATATTCACATTACTTATCCCCGGCTCCTTATATGCCCCTCTGCCCTCTAAAGAATAATAAAGTTCATTAGTAACAGGAACGTAAATTACGCCTAAAATTGGATAACCATTTTGAAGAAGAGCAATGTTAACGGTAAACTCTCCATTTCGTTTTATGAATTCCTTTGTACCATCCAAAGGGTCAACAATCCAAAAGTATTCCCAATTTTTCCGTTCCTCGAACAGAATGTTACGTCCTTCCTCGCTAAGAACCGGAATATATGTTTTCGACAGACTTTCTTTAATTACTTCGTGTGCAACCTTATCGGCAAGTGTTAACGGTGTTCTATCGGACTTCAAATTTACCTGAAAATCGTTGCTATTATACACTTCCATAATTTTAGCACCAGCGTCAACACTGGTAACTATAGCAGATAGTAGTAGATTAATTATTTCTTGCTGATCTATCATTCTGTTTAAAATTAGCCGCAAAATTAACTTTTAAAAATCATTATCGAAATGTTTTTTGTTTAGTTAACATACGCCTAATTGATAACTATAAGAATTTTAATACAATAAGAACGATATTCCCGAGAAAATCTTGTAAAAATTTTAACTTTTACGATAAAAATTGATAAAGATGCTTAATAAACTAAGAATAAAATTTTTTCCGTTTCAAAAAAATGCTATGTTTGGCAGGATTTAATAAAAGTTTAGATAGTTATGGCAGTACTTAATACACTAAAACCAAAAGAAGTTTGGCAACAATTCGAAGAAATTTGCCAAATACCTCGTCCTTCGAAAAAGGAAGGAAAAATAATCGAATTCCTAGTTGACTTTGCCAAAAAGCACAAACTTGAAGTAAAAACCGACAGCGCTGGCAATGTGCTAATTAAGAAACCGGGAACCCCAGGCTACGAAAACTTACAAACTGTTGTTTTACAAAGCCATATGGACATGGTTTGCG
Organism: Bacteroidales bacterium; assembly: GCA_020636845.1. Taxonomy (GTDB): domain Bacteria; phylum Bacteroidota; class Bacteroidia; order Bacteroidales; family Tenuifilaceae; genus JACJXD01. Next base: position 106,854 of record JACJXD010000003.1, read on the forward strand.
AAAAGAACAGCGATGTAAACCACGATTTTTTAACCGATCCTATTCAGCCAATTATTGATGGTGAATGGGTAAAAGCAAATGGCACAACACTTGGCGCCGACGATGGTATTGGAATTGCAGCAGAACTAGCTATATTAGCCTCAAACACTGTTAAACATGGTCCCATTGAATGCCTATTCACAGTTGACGAAGAAACAGGCTTAACTGGCGCATCTGAAATAAAAGAAGGCTTTTTCGAAGGGAAAACACTTATTAACCTAGATTCTGAAGACGAAGGCGAACTATTCATTGGTTGCGCAGGAGGTGTCGATACCATAGCCACATTCGCTTACGATGCCGAAAAAGTTCCATCGGATTCGGTTGCACTAAAACTTAACGTAAAAGGATTAAAAGGAGGCCACTCCGGAGACGATATTAACAAGGGATTAGGTAATTCCATAAAAATCATTAATCGTTTCCTATGGAAAGGCACTCATAAATACGATTTACGTTTGGCAAATTTAGATGGGGGAAATTTACGAAATGCAATTCCACGCGAAGCGTTTGCTGTTTTCACCGTTCATAAAGATGACAAGGCATCTTTAATATTGGAATTTGAAGAAATAAAAAATAGTATTGTTACCGAACTTAAGGACACAGAGCCCGATTTAAAAATTAACATAGAAGATACGGAACTTCCTTCGTTTGTAATTGACGAGCCAACTCACTACGATCTTCTTAACGCTATTTACGCATGTCCTCATGGTGTTTTTGCAATGAGTCGCAGTATTCCCGGGTTGGTTGAGACATCTACAAATCTTGCATCGGTTAAGTTTATTCAGGACAACCAAATTCTTGTCACGACCAGCCAGCGTAGTTCCGTAGAATCTGCAAAAACAGATATTTCGAATATGGTTGAAAGCGTTTTCCGTTTGGCAAACGCCAATATTCAGCATACCGATGGGTACCCAGGATGGGAACCCAACATGGATTCCAATATTTTGGATATTACAAAAAATGCTTACGAACAACTTTTTAAAGTGGAACCGGTTGTTAGGGCTATTCACGCAGGGTTGGAATGCGGATTATTCCTAGAAAAATATCCCGACCTGGATATGATTTCATTTGGACCTACCTTAAGAGGGGTACACTCTCCCTTAGAACGGATTCACATTGGAACAACTCAAAAGTTTTGGGATTTACTTTTAGAAGTATTAGTAAACATACCTAAAAAACAATAATATCTGTTAAACTACTTTAAAGGCTATCGTAAACCTCGATAGCCTTTTTTATTCTTCCAACTCTTCAAAATAGTCCTTTCCAACCTGACAAACAGGGCAATGCCAATCGTCTGGCAAATCTTCAAACTTTGTTCCTGGCAATATACCGTTCGAAGGATCTCCCTGAGTTTCATCGTAGATGTATCCGCAAACTTTACACTTATACATTTTGGTATCAATAAATTTGTATTTTAGTAAAAATTATCTACTATACCGCTTCAAATTAAACACATAGTAAACTCAACAAAATTAATAATTATGAATACCAAACAAACTTTTATCTCGATATTAATAACCATACTTGTTTTTACCTCTCTAAGTTCAGTCGCTCAAAAGCCTAAAAAGATGAAAGAACTTGGCATCAAAAGTAAAACCGAGTGGCAATATACATACGAAAATGGAGTTGAAAGTAAGTATATAGAATACCAAGCAACTTACAATTCAAAAGGTAAAATTTCCGAAGAAAAATGGTTCGACGAAAAAGGCAACACCGTTAAGCACTTCTCCTATAAGTACAACCAAGATGGAAATGAAATTGAAAAAGTTACCTATAACTCAAGAAACGAAGTTGTACAAAAAGAAGAAACATCATACGAAAACGGGTTAAAAGTTGAAAAAAAAGTTTTTGATAGTCAAGGTAAACTAAAAAGCAAAAAGGTTTTTGAGTATAAAAACTAGTACGATGTTGGAAAGGTCTATCGAGTCGCTGCTTAATTTCACGAACTTTTCGGTTATGGATATTTCCCAAACCGATAAGGTTCGATTTATGAAAAGAGTTGACAAGAAGTACCTTGTCCCTATAGATATTCTTATAAAACTACTTCCTGAACTTTCAAGAAATTATTCGATTGTTGTAAACAAAGAACAAAAAACGCCAGAATACTTTTCCGAGTATTTTGATACTCCCGAATTCAACATGTACTTCGACCACCACAATCAACGAAACCGAAGGTATAAGGTCCGTGTGCGATATTACAGAGCAAGTGGCGATGTTTTCCTGGAAGTCAAGTTAAAAACGCCGAAAGGCGAAACCATTAAACGCAGAATTCCATACAATGAGAATTTTAGCGTAGAACTATCAAAATTTATATCAGAAAAGACTCCGTATAAATTCGAAGAGTTGAATAGCACTCTTACTACTACCTTTAACAGGCTAACTCTTGTAGCCAATACGCTCAGCGAACGCGTAACATTCGATTTCAACACTAAAATAGCAACACCTTTAAACAAAAATTCTTACACCCTAAATAACGTTTGTATTGTTGAAATAAAAAGAGATTTGCAAGGCCCTAAAAGCATCCTAACCGATGAACTTAAAGATCACAATATTCGTAGTACAAACTTTAGTAAATACTCCATTGGGTGCGCCTTACTATACCATAACATGAAATCAAATAATTTTAAGCCCATACTACTTAAATTAAAACGTTTAAACGATGGAACTTTTAACGATAATTCAAGAAACTAGCACGAAACTTTTTGGAATAGAGCTTATCAACTCCAACGATTTTTATACCTTACTCGTGAGGTTTATATTCAACACGGCAATTCTTTGGATTAGCGTAAGATATTTGTACTATGCCAGAACTTTCCGAAAAGATTACGTTTTTACGTTTATGCTCTTAGGTGTAGTTGTCTTTTTTATCTGTTACCTATTGTCGAATGTAAAATTACAACTAGGATTTGCATTAGGCTTATTTGCCGTATTCGGGATTATCCGGTACCGAACAAATCCTATTCCCATAAAGGAAATGAGCTACCTGTTTTTAGTTATTGCCTTTTCGCTGATTAATGCTCTCTCCAACAAAAAGGTTAGCTATGCCGAACTTTTATTTTCAAATCTTGCATTACTTAGTGTAGCCGCCATTATGGAAAAGGGCTTATTTATTAAACACGTTTCGCAAAAGGTTATTGTGTTTGAGAGAATAGAACTTATAAAACCTGAAAAAAAGGATGAACTTATTGCAGAATTAAAAAGCAGAACAGGACTAAATATTATCAACGTTGATATTGAAAAAGTGGATTTTGTAAAAGATGTTGCATGGATAACCATCCATTACCTTAGCAAACAAACAAACTTTCACTCCGAAAATGTTAATAACGAAGAATTTAACGAGTAACTATACTATCTCGACTAATTTAAAGGGAACTTTTACTAATGCCTGTAGATCTTTTCCAAGATTCTTAATGGTATCATCGTCCTCTTCGTAATACCAATTTATTACGATATTATGTCCCTGTGAGTAGGATTCATCCAATAACTTCAAAATTGAAAATAGCATTCGATTCGAATTGCTATTAACATATTCCATTTGGATATTAACTCGTGTTAATTGCTCAGGATTTTTAAGGTAATCTTCCAACCAATTTAACACAGGTTGAAAAAAAGACGAAGAATCTTCAGGAATAGACCGACCTGATATTTGTAGGAAGCCGGGTTTAAAATCGATTTGTGGTGTTTTACTAGTCCCCTTTATAAATAGTACATTTTGCCCACTCATGTTCTTAGTAATTATTGGGTAAATTTACTTTAAATACGTATTAAATTTGAATTTGTTCAAATTTTAACATAAGAACTAACAGATAAAAAATTAAGGGTATTCTAAATTGAATACCCTTAATAGTTAAGCATCGTTATTTAATACCTAACTGTTTAGCAATTTTTTTAGGAACAGCATCTTTATGTACCATTATAGAAATGGTCTTGAGCAAAACGTATGGCTTTGAAGCATAAAAATAACCGTCGTACTTAGCATCGGTACCCCAACTATTTTTCACTTTATAGAAAACATCACCATTCTGATCCTTAGCCTTACCACAAATTAAAATTCCATGATCGTCGGTTGTTTGGTAATTGTCAAAACCTTGCTGACGCATCTCCGGCGTAACAACTACTTCCTTTACAGGTTTCTCAAAAGAGTAAAGAATATTTTCCTTTTCCTTCTGGGAAAGTTGAGTCCAATGCTCTTTATCCGAACCCTCAGTTTCCTCGTAATTAACATCGGGAACAATAGCAACACCATTCTTCCAACTAAAACCTCTTTCGCTTACATCGCTTGCCCATGCAACAGGATATCCGTTGTCCACTGCATTGTCAATAATTTCTTCAAAATCGTTCAAAGGCACATTATATACTTCGCTATTTTCCCAGTTATCGGGAATTTCAAGAACAAATTTTTGATAGTAAGGATGATGTGTAAACGAGGTGATGATAACGTAATCGTCCAAGTTGAGACCAAGCGATTCGAAATACGACTTTGGCGTGTATTCCTTTCCATTGTACTCAAATTTCTCAGGAACCTTACCTAAATATGCATCAAGAATACCATTAAATGCGGCTGGCCATACCGGAGTTAACTTGCGATTTGGATTTTCTACAATTGCCTTTACAAAAGCAAGAGCAACTGCATCGAGTTCGCCAAGCACAGGTTTATCCTCGCCATAATTTAATCCGCTATATACATCTAATGGAACAATTCCATGCTCCTTAATCATTTCGAGAACATCGTAAAATATTCCACCCGATCCAAAATTATCGGTACCGTGAAATCTGACGTAACGAATAGACTTATCGGCATAAGCTGTACGAACAATAAACATTGGGGAAAGGTTAACCTCCGGTTTTCCCATGCGTAAAAGTTCCGATTCCAAAAATGCCGTTCCCGAAAAACTCCAGCACGTTCCCGAACGATACTGATTTTTAACCGAAGTAGTTTTAATGTCTTTTAGGGGAGTGAACTGATAGCCTTTTAGGGTATCCTGCGCAAATATATTACCGGAAAAAAGGAATATTCCACAAGCCAGCAATACAATAAGATTTTTTTTCATAATAAATAATTTTAGGTTGAAACACTATATTGATTATGACTTACAAATACACAAATAGTTTAACAAACTAGTCGTCTATTGTTAGCGTAACGGTAAACACAGAACCTTCTCCCGACTTACTTTCTGCAAAAATTTTTCCTCCCATTTTCTCGATGAATTCTTTGCAAAGAATTAATCCTAACCCAGAACCCTTTTCATTTCGGGTTCCTGCATTCACAACTTCCTTGTTAATTGTAAACAATTTATTCAACGTTTCTGCATCCATCCCTACACCGTTATCGGAAATACTTAACGAACAAGTTCCATCTGAGACTTTACAACTAATAGCAATTTCTCCGTTGTCGCGAGTAAACTTTACCGCATTCGAAAGCAAATTTCGGAGAATTGTATTAAGCATGTTTTCGTCGGCAATAACAAAGACATCGTCGGGAATGGCATTAATAAGAGTTATGCTTTTCTCCAACAACTTTGGACGAATAAGTTCGGCATTTTGATTAACAATCGATTTTAAATCGATGGAAATAGGCCTATACTGAATACTTCCCATTTGGCTTTTAGACCAATCCAAAAGATTCTCAAGAAGATTATAAGTATTATGTGCTAACCTATTCAACTCCTTAATAAAAAGAAATATGTTTTCCCTATCGAAAGGCTTATCGGAATTCAGCAAAAAATTTGTAGAGTTAACCAACGTGCTAATAGGATTTCGCAGGTCGTGAGCAATAATTCGGAAAAATTTATTTTTTGTAGCATTGCTTTCTTCTAATTGTAACTTCTGACGTTCTATCTCATACTTCTGGGTTTCCAACTCCTCGTTCTTAGCTAAAATCCAATCGTTTGCGTCTTTTAGATGCTCAGCCTGAACCAAGATTTCTTCCTTCTGAATTAAAATTTCCTGTGTACGTTCCTTAACAAGCTTCTCCAAGTTATTCTTTTCTGCAATTAACTTATATGTATATAGTTTAATTACTCCTAATATAAATAACCCTGCAATAAGCACAATACCAATATAAGCCCATACTGTGCGATACCATGGAGGTAAAACAGTAAAGGCAAACTCCGCAGGTTTTCCTTCTAATTTGTATAGGTTGCGAGCCTTAACCTTAAAAACATAATTGCCTTCATGCAAATTTGTATATTCCTTTTTCGTTTCCGTTGTCCAAGGCGACCAATCGGAATCATAACCTTCTAACTTATAGGAATATTCATTTTGTGATTCGCCCTCGTAGTATGGCCATGAATATATAAATACTAAAGAATTTTGGTTGTAACCAAATTCCAACCCCATATTTACACTAGACGTAGGGTTTAAACGTATATCTTCGACATCTTTTTCAGAATTAACGGTAAAATTTGTACCCTGAAAAATTATTGAATCGGAACTAAGAACTTGCCGAATAAGCACCGACGGCAAATTAAAATAATCTCGCTTTACCTGTTTATACCGAAATATTCCTTTTTCGGTACTAAACCACATTAAACTGTCATCGTTATCCGTAATGTATAGCTCAGTTAAAATTTCTTTAGCTACTCTATAAAACCAAAGAGAATCGACATAAGCACTCGACTTTGAAATGTCCGGTACCTTTAACTCTTTGAATTTATTTGTTGAATAATCGAAAGTATAGGCGCTATTCAACGAATAAAAACGTGTGGGGTTATAAATATCTACTATGTCTATTACTTTTGAATTTAACCCATAAGACGTATCGCAAACCTCAACCTTAGCATTTTCCTCGCTTAACGGATTTGTAATACGCAACAGACCTCCATACCTAACCCTAGCCCATAATGTACCATTAAAATCTTCGCCAATCTTAATAATATTCCTATATGTTGGAAAATTCAACTGTTTTCTGCTCCAAGAACCGTTGGAATATTCAAAGGCAGCGATTCCTTCTTCAGCTCCAACCCACAAAATATTAGGACTTACCTTACTTTGTGCAATACAGTATGTTACTTCTAAAGGTGAAATTTTTTTAGCATTATCGCCCTCTATTTCAAAAACCCCCATACGGGTTACCACCAAAAGTTTACTATCCTGAGATTTTGGTAAACCTTGAAAAAGTTCTCCAGTCCTATCGGAACCTGTTAAATCGAAATATTTAAACGCCCAAGCCTGTTCAAAATTACCATTTACCTTTTTAAACATATCGGGCATAAAAGTTTCCTGCTCACGATTCTTTATGTAAAATACATCCGACCCTGTTGCAACGTAAAAGTAATCGCCTCTCCGAGCAACATCGGTCAATACACCACTAATCCCCATTTCGTCGTTCCAATAGCGCAGTGGCGATTTAAACTCAATTCTACAAATACCATTATCCAAGGCAAGCCACAACGCCTGCCCCCTTTGTAAATACAAGTAGTTTGTAGGGCTGTTTATTCCTTTTGTGTGATAATCAATTACATCAACAACATTCCAATTTTCGTCAAGCACCAGTATATCCGAGTTGATTGTGGAAAGCGCCAACAATCCATCGCCTAGGTTAATTCCATGGTAAAACGAATTATCAACAAAATATTTATTAACTGTCCTTGCCTTCGGATTAGAACTTTTTGAAATAGGGCTAACATTTCCTGTAACTGGATTATACAAATAAAGGCCATGGCCTCTTGTACATATTAGCCACTTATCCTGAAAAAGTAGAATACTATGAACTTTTAAATCCTTAAAAAAATCACCTCCTTTTATCAACGAGAATCCATCAACAACAGAAAAATGCAGTAACCCTCTCCCCATTTCCTGAACAATATATTTACCGGTTACTTTAAACCCTAAATAGTAAATACCATGGCTTCCAGTCCAAGCATCTATTTTCCCCTTAGCATACCGAAAAACATACTTATCGGTCTGGAAAAAGACGGTATCGCCAAATGTTGTAACTTCCCATACCTGTTCAAAATTTCGACATGAAGAATCTACCTTACCCAACAACGATTCATAAACAAGTTCGCCCTGTTTATTCGGAGTTAAATATCCAAAGTCGTTATACCCACCAACAAATACATTTCCATTTACGTCAACGCCCAAACTACGAACGGTAGAATTATTCTGCAACCGAATTAATCGCCAAAAATGCCCATCGTATTCAAGAACTCCTACGCCATTCCCAAAATACATTACGCCACGGTTATCCTGTACTATACTCCAATTTTGTGTGGCAGCTCTATATTCGTTCGACGAGTAATAACGAGAAAGCATTAATCCTCGCTCCTGCGCACCTATTGGACATGCAAGTGTAGTTATTGAAAACGCTAAAATGAATAGAAAATTTAACAACGAGCGGTTCATTATACAAAAAATAAATTACTCAAACGAATAGCCTAAACGACGAACAGCATTCTCTTTATAAAGCCTTCCTATCGGGATTTCAACCTCCCCAACCTCAACGGAAGCCAACGAAAAAGCATCAATGTGTTTTTTGGCCACAATAAACGACCGATGTACACGAACAAACTCGTTAGGATTCAACAACTCCTCAAAGTTGCTCAAGCTCTGCTTTGTTACCACCGTTTTACTCGTAGTAACCACTTTTACATAATCTTTAATGCTCTCTATGTAAAGTATTTCATCAATTTTTACGCGAACATTCTTTTTATTCTCACGCAAAAATATGTAATCGGTTTCGGCAGCTAGCATACTTTTCAAATTCTTCAAGTTGGAAGCCTCAAATATCTTATTAACAGCCTTTACCAGCCTTTCAAAAGTTAATGGCTTCAATACATAATCCACAACGCTTAACTCGTAACCCTCGATTGCATAATCGCGATTTGCCGATATAATAACAACCAAAGGAGGATTTTGCAAACACTTAACAAATTCAATACCCGTTAAATTTGGCATCTCGATATCGAGAAACATAAAATCGATTGGATGTTCTTGCAAATACTCAAATACAGGAACTGCACTATTAAATGTTTCAACAACTTCGATGCCGGGAATTCTTTCCAAATAGCCCTGCAAAACACTTATAGCCAAGGGCTCGTCATCGATAATAATACAGTTTAATTTCATTGTTTGGATTGAAATAACAGATTTTATGAAAACCGTGGGCAATTTAATAATTTTTTACCTTTTATACACGTTATTAACACCGCACTTCGTTTTATTTACTTATGTTTTACTACAAACATCTCCCAACTTCTCCATTACTCGAAATAGGTATCTCTGTCCTTATATCGTTTTAAAGACAACAAAAAAATATTAAAGCAAATTTAAAATTGGCTATAGAATGTGAACAATTACTAGCAATAGCTGTTAAATGAACATTACATGAAATCAACTATTTATATTAACAATTACATATTATGGAATTTGAAGTAACATTTCAAGGGAAAAAACAGGTTATTGCTCATATAGGAGAGCACGACATTTTAACAGATCAACCAGTATATGGAGGTGGCGATAATCAAGGACCAGCCCCATTTTCACTTTTTTTGGCATCAATAGGTACTTGTGCCGGAATTTACGTTAAATCGTTTTGCGACCAACGTGGAATTCCTACCGACAAAATAAAAATTGTACAAAAACATGAGTTTAATCAACTAACTCACATGATTGAAAAACTTGAATTGGAAATTCAACTTCCTCCAAGTTTTCCCGAAAAGTATAAAGATGCCGTAATTAAGGCAGCGGATCAGTGTGCCGTAAAAAAACACTTACAAAATCCACCACAAATGAGCGTAACCAGCAAAATGGTATAAACAAAAAAGGCTGCCGGAACTGACAGCCTTTCTTTCTTACTAAAAACATTATTGAATTTCTAACTCGTTCATTATATGCTGTGCATTGGCAAACTTGTCCACAACAAACAGCACATAGCGTATATCGGCAACAATTGTGCGCTGCATTTTGGGTTCGTACATAAAATCACACGCCATTGCCTCGGAATTGCCGTCAAAGGCAAGCCCTATTAACTCTCCTTCGGCATTTAGCACCGGGCTTCCCGAATTTCCACCAGTTATGTCGTTATCTGTTAGGAAACAAACCGGCATCACACCATCCTTGCCATATCGTCCATAATCCTTATTTCTCCACAACTCTTTCAACTTTTGAGGAACAATAAAAACATCCTCGTTAGGATTTTCTTTATCCATAACACCATCAAGCGTTGTAAACGGTTTATAGTATAAACCATCGGCAGGCTTATATCCAACTACCTTACCATACGTAAGCCGCATAGTTGAATTGGCATCCGGGTAAAGCAATTTTCCCGAATTCATTTCCATTATTCCCTTAGTATATAACTGCATAGCCCTGTTGAAATCGGCCTGCGATTTTGCCATTATCGGATATATTGAGTCCCAAACACCCCTATAGTTATGGTATAGAATAAACAAAGGATCTTTTAACAGCGAATCCATATATGGATATTTAACCAACTTCGACAGGTTTTCCGATGAAGTAAAATACGACCGTTTATAAAAACCTTCGATATAGTAAGGATATAACTCATTAATTTTATCCACCTTCTTTATTGCATTCAACAAGCCCATATTCGATAAACTTCCGGTATTCTCCAAAAAGTTGCCAAATGCGGTTATGTACAACTTCATATCGGTATCGTAATGGTAATTTTTAAAAACATCGGGAATATGAGGCTTTAATTCCCGAGCAGCCTTACGAATATGATCGGTTTTCCAGAACTCAAACTTTCCGTAAGGTTTACCTTGCATATAAATTGCGCTAAGCAAATCGGTTGCTGCATCAAGATGCTTATAAACATCTACCGGAAAAAAGGACATTGCCGACATGGAATTCTCCACTGCTTCCCATTTATTAGCAGTGGCTACATCGAAATAACCTTTAGCAACCGGTATTGCCGATATATACCGGCTCCGCTGCGACGGATTTTGATTTACCCAACTACGCAGGCTATCTTCCCTCTCCTTTAACCGTTCCACTACATTAAAGCGAGACATCGACTCTGCCTGCCAAACATCCTTTTGGTAAAAGTTTACCAGATAATCGTGCTTTTCGGTATAGTCAACCTTTGCTTTAGGGTCATTATCGCGGGCTTCCTTAATAATATTAATAAACCGTCCCCAAACGTTACGTTTATAATCTGCCACAACATCACGGTTATACTGAGCCTCGTATGAAGTTGCATACCTGAATGTTCGCCCGGGATACCCGATAATCATTGCAAAATCGCCTTCGTTAACACCATCAAGGCTTATTTTTAAAAACTTTTTCGACTTATATGGAATATTACGGGTACTGTATGGTGCCGGTTTTCCATCGGGACCGGTATAAATTCGAAAGATGCAAAAATCGCCCGTATGCCTTGGCCAATGCCAATTATCGACATCTCCTCCAAAATTACCGATAGAAGTAGGCGGAACACCAACTAACCTAACATCGAGGTAACGTTCGTAAGTAAATTTAAAAAACTGATTATAGTTGAAAAACGGACGAACAACAGTATATAATCCAGTCTTAACATTATTTTCCTCCTGAATTTTATCCATCACCTCGTTTATGCGGTTGAAATACGCCTCGTTATCGAATCCGGAAGCAACCGAATCGAACACTTGTGAAGTAATATCCTCTACCCCTACCAAAATCAAGGCAGTTTTACCTTCAACAGGCAATTCCTCGCTAAGCGAACCTGCCCAGTACCCATTCTCTAACAGGTTATTCGAAACCGTGCTAAGCGATTGAACAGCATCAACTCCACAATGGTGATTTGTAAAAAACATTCCCTTTGCCGAAACCAACTCAGCCGTACAACTACCATCGTCGAACTGCACAATTGCATCCTTTAAACTGGAGTGGTTAATGCTGTAAATATCCTCTGCGGTTAACTTTAAACCCAGAGTTTGCATGGCGTTAATGTTTTTACTAACCAAATTAATCATCCACATCCCCTCATCGGCAATAGAATTCCCGGCCAGTAAAAACAGGAATATTCCTAAAATTAAACTAACAAGTTTTCGATTCATACTTAATCATTTAAAAATATCAAACTTAATTATTGAATTTACTTCCACTTACAAACAACAACTAACAGCAAAAGTAACGAAACTATCAGCAAATACGACATTCTAGCATTTGAACAATGTTGTAACTGCATTACAGATGCCGAAAGCAAGTCGGGCTTATTCCTGAAATTGGGAATATCCTTCCAATGCCATTTCCCTACTATTGTTCCGTCGTACACCAAAAGCAACCCCGGATTTGCCCGAACAATAGTTTTAAGGGTAACCTCATCGGCCTGAACAAACGGAAATGGAATTCCCGTTTTACCCGTAACATTTGCTATTTCGTCAGTAGAACTTGCCGTTGCCCAGAAAAACTTATACCCCTTTTCCTGAGAATACTTATAAACATTTGCTAACTCCGAAATTGCCTTATCACTTACCTTACTTAACCATGGCGAAACAACCAAGAAGGAGTATCCTTTAGTTTGGGTTAGCGAATCGGTAACATCCAAACCATCTACAGTGGTTAAACTGAAATTGTGTATTGGCGCTTCGTACCCACGCTTCACAAGTATCGATTCCGAATTTACAAATGTCCAAGTGGAATCGTTCCAAGGGTAATTCGTTTCATCAAACTTCTTCTCTTTGCCATCCTTCTGGTAGTACAAAATTGTTTTATACTCATCGGCCGGAGCATTATCGGGAATAATCATCGACTGGTACATATTAACACCAACATGATATGGACGAAAATCGAATAACGGCAAGTGGTTATATCCATGATAAATAGGAACAACCGAAATAAACAGCAACACAACAAATAAGAACAACTGCTTAACACCCGAATGCGATGCTTTTAAATCGCCTCGTTTTAGGAACAACAATAATGCTGCTGTAAAGAATACAAGATTCTTAAAGAAAGTTTGCCAATTCGATAAATGAATGGCATCGCCAAAGCAACCACAATCCGAAACCGGATTAAAAATGGCTAACCCCAACGTTAACGGGGTAAATACTACCATGAAAAGAAAAGTTACCCAAGTTGCAAATCGAGGCAAAACATTAAATAGCAACAACAAACCTGCAAATAGTTCTATGGCACTTTGTATAATTGAAAAAGTTAAAGTTAACGGTAGTAAAAACTCCATGTGAAAAGCCATAAAATAATCGTGAAATTTATATGCCGAACCTAGCGGATCGACACCTTTTACAAATCCCGAAAAAATGAACACTACTGCTAACAGATAACGACAAAAAACTAGTAACTTTTTCATGGTATAACATTTTATTTAGTTAAAAATCTAATCTACATACCAACGCCCCATCATACTACAAATCAAAATATTCAATTGTTTTCTTCCCGAATAAAAAACCGAAACTTCTTATTCCTAAAATTTTAGTCTAAGTTAAAAAAATTGATAATAATTTACTTGAATTAGTAAAGATTATTGGCGTTTATAACGCTTATAATGGCGTTAAAAATGGTTTCGGGCTTGTGCATTTCGCCATGCGCATCGCAACAGTTTATAATTTTAAACGACTGATCGATAGGTTCCTGTGAAAGGTAAACCTGACGGACTCGCTCCTGAAACGATAAATCCTTTTCATGAATATCGTCCTTTCCCTGTAAATACGACCTGTCCTCGCCTACCCTTTTTTCGCTCAAACGTTTCTTGGTAAAATCAAACGGAACATCCAGAAAAATGTTCAAATCGGGTTTAGGAATTTTAAACCGGTCGTATTCCAGCTGAAATATCCAATTACGCAACTTATCGGCATCCTGCTTACTGCCGATTTTTGCGCACTGGAATGCAATATTCGAATAAACATACCTATCGAGTAATACCATTTTTCCAACATTCAACCACCCTTTAATTGTTTCGGAAGCATCCATCCTATCGGCAGCGTACAGCATTGCAACAACATATGGGTCCACCTGATCGATATTGCCTAACTCTCCCCGCAAAAAGCGCGAAATCAACTCACCAAAAAATGGAGCGTTTAACCTAGGAAAATGTAAGTACTCCGTACTAACCCCTTGCTTGTTTAAAAAGTTGCTAATTAGGCTAATCTGTGTCGATTTTCCAGCCCCATCCAAACCTTCGATTACAATTAAAGCCATCCTAAAATCATTTTAGATTTTTCAAAAAAAACATTTTAACCAATAATGGACAAAAACTTTGTAAATTTATCCGGCTTAAAACATCCGAAAGATAGAAAAAAATGGAACCATTACCGTCATTTATTAAAACAAGGAAAACGCTAGCAAGCAACGGCAAATTAATTAACATTGAAAAGCCTTTAATTATGGGAATTATAAACGTAACCCATAATTCTTTTTTTGCCCAAAGTCGTTGCAAAACCAAGCATGGCATTACTCACAGAGCCGGGAAAATGTTAACCCAAGGGGCTGCCATTATTGATGTTGGGGCTTGTTCTACTCGCCCGGGAGTCGAAATGGTTTCGGAGGAAAAGGAGCTGAAAAGGTTAAACATGGCCATTGGATCTATACGTAAAAAATTCCCCGATGCTGTTATTTCCATCGACACGTTCCGTTCCGGTGTTGCCAGACGAATGGTAAAAGATTTTGCCGTGGACATTATAAACGACATATCGGCAGGAGACCTCGACAGTAAGATGTTCGAAACTATAGCCGACCTTAAAGTACCCTACATTATCATGCACATGCAGGGCACGCCACAAAACATGCAGCAAAACCCAACCTATAACAATGTAGTTCAGGACATACTTCTTTACTTAAACGAAAAAGTTGAAAAACTAAAAACGCTGGGGGTAAACGATATTATTATAGATCCGGGGTTAGGATTCGGAAAAACAATAAATCATAACTACACGCTACTTAAAAATCTTGATGCTTTCAAACTCTTTGAATTGCCAATTCTTATCGGACTATCAAGAAAATCGATGATATTTAAAACGCTGAATACTACACCAAAGGGTAGCCTAAACGGAACTTCAATACTGAACACTATTGCGCTGCTTAACGGGGCAAATATACTCAGAGTCCACGATGTTCAGGAAGCCGTTGAATGCGTTAAATTGGTGGATATATACAAAAACCAGCCAGAGTTTCAGTACCTGTAACCATTAAAATATGAATCTATTTATTACTATCCGAATACTCGACATTATTGATATTTTTCTTGTTGCATTTTTGCTTTACCAGCTCTACATGCTAATAAGGGGAACTATTGCAATAAACATATTTGCCGGAATAGTAATTCTATACGTGATATGGCTAATAGTTAAGGCTCTGAACATGGAGCTGCTAGGCTCCATTCTCGGGCAAATAATTGGGGTTGGAGTGCTGGCGCTACTTATTGTATTTCAACAGGAAGTCAGAAAATTTCTACTCTTTATTGGTAGCCGATACATGAATCAACGCCGGCTAAAAATTGAAAGTTTCTTTTTCCCTAACGAAAAGCACTCCAAAAGCCCTGTTAAAATAGATGCCATTGTTAAGGCCTGTCGGAATATGGCCGAGAATAAAACGGGCGCGCTTATTGTTATTGGTCGCAAAACCGATTTGCAGGTTTATGCCGATACCGGCGATATTATTAAAGCCGACACATCCGCACGACTGCTCGAAAGTATATTTTTTAAAAATAGCCCCATGCACGATGGCGCCGCAATAATTATAGACGATAAAATTTACGCCGTACGATGTGTTTTACCGGTTACCGATAAGTTGAACGTACCGGCACATTACGGTTTGCGACACAAAGCTGCCTTGGGAATTACAGAAATTTCCGATTGTATAGCCATTGCCGTTTCCGAAGAAACGGGAAGCATTAGCGTTAGTATGGCCGGGAAACTTTCGTATGACATAGGATGGATGGGACTAAGCGATACACTTAAAAATAACCTTAAATAACTTTTTTTCGACATAAATTTGGGACTAATAATTTTACTTAAACAATAAATCATGATTACCTATGCTTTATCGAAATCCGAGCCAACAATAAGTGGCGAAATTAATCTTCAACCGTCAAAGCCAACAAATCATAGATATATTATAATACGTGTGCTTAGAAGCAATAATCTAAGCCAAAGGCTTACAACCGACACCGAGGATGCCAATATTCTCGACAAAGATCTACTAAAAACAGGAATAAGGAAAAATCGTGGCTCATCGGCTAAAGCAATCAGGCATATCCGTTCATTCATAAACTACTTTGGCGGTGAATGGATTCTATCCACATCCAAAATATTAAAGGACAATAATTCAACACAAAAAATTGTAAAACTCCTTCAGCAAAACGGGTTAACCGTTCGGTTCGAAGAACGAGAAGGGAAACCGCCTTTTCGTTTAACCGGACGAAATTTTAATGGTCCAATTATTAGAGTTGAAGGTTCCATAAACAGTAAAATATTTGAGGCTAAACTTTTACTTAATCCTTCAATAAGCCTGGAGCAAGCCCACGAATTCTATAATCGAATTCATGAGCAAGGTTACATACAAATAACGCTGCGGGCTTTACAATTTTTAGGACTAAATACCGATTGGAATATCGACGAAACACTTATAGAACGTGAAATTATC
This sequence comes from Bacteroidales bacterium, assembly GCA_020636845.1. Lineage (GTDB taxonomy): Bacteria > Bacteroidota > Bacteroidia > Bacteroidales > Tenuifilaceae > JACJXD01. The sequence goes on from JACJXD010000003.1 coordinate 123,432, forward strand.
GATGGTTCCGAATTGACCATTGAATCCGATTGGCTGCAAGCCAGCTTCTGGTACTCGCTTGTTGCGCTCTCCAAGAAAGGGAAATTAACCTTGCATAAGGTTAAACCCGACAGCTTTCAGCCTGAAATTGCAGCAAAGGAACTTTTCCTGCAACTTGGTGTAAGCACACAAGTTTTTGACGATTATGTTACTATTAAGAAGAAAGGAAAATTAACCAACAAGTTTGTACAAGACTTAAAACATTCGCCCAATTTAGTATTTCCACTTATTGCGACATGCGTGGGAAATAATGTTCCCTTTCGCTTATCGGGATTACAAAATATTTCGGATAAAAGCGAAGAAATTCTAAATAACCTTGCCGAAGAACTATCTCGAATTGGGTGTAACTTAAAAGTTTTTCAGGAGGATAATTCGCTCATTGCCGAATTCGATGGAAAATCGAAATTACATAAAATGAAAAGCGTGGCATTCGATACCCACTCAAACTGTCACATTGCCATGACATTGGCAGCGCTATCGGTTATTGGTATTGATGAAAAGATTGGAAACCCTTGGGTAACAAACAAAATTTACCCTGCCCTTTGGGACGAACTTAAAAACCTTGGTTTCAAGGTTGAAACAATTCAATAAAAACAGAAATATTCATACAGCAAAGGGTGGTATAAAACCACCCTTTCCCTTTTCCTTTTCCTAATACATCTTACTTTTTCCAAACCAATGTACTGGCCAGCATATCATGTAAAGCTTGTTTCTTCTCGGTAAATCCGGCCATAAAGTAGCCTATATCTAAAATTATACCGGAAATGAACTTGCCAAAATACCTTCCGGTTGCCCGAGCAAAGGATATTTTATTGCCGTCCATGTCGGTTACAATTAACCCAATGGCAATTTTTCCAATAGTTCCCTGGTATTTGGACGATTCCATTAATGCAAAATACAGCCATCCGGCAACAAGAGCCAGCATTATAAACAACAATACAAATCCCGTGACGACTCCAACCATTCCAAGAGCATCGGCTTCAGAAAAATTATATGATGATGCCTTGAACGCCGTAAAGCCTAATAATGCCATTATAGGTATAATAAATATTGACACCACTGTGTTAATAATAACAGTATCCAATAGGTATGCAATAAATCGCCACCAAAAACCGGCATATTTCTTTTCCATAATTTTAAATGTGTTAGGTTGATTAAATTTTTATTTACTATTATTTTAAATTAAAAAGGAACTTTACTGCTTCTGGAAATTCCCTACTCCAATAAAACTCACTATGCCGACCATCTGGCTGAGTAACAAACTTCAAATCATTATCCACATCAAAGCCTCTACCCTTTAAAACACTTTTTACACTATCCAATGCCTCAACCATTTCGTTATTCTCACCCTCTTTTTCTCCTCCATAAAAATACATTTTTTGATTTCCTTTGGGCTTTACCTTGGAAAGAAATTCCCAAACATTTGGCGAAAACCACATAGATGGCGAAAATATAGCAGCCTTACCAAACTTTTTAGGATGCTCAAGTACCGTATAAAGCGATATTAATCCACCCATAGAACTTCCCATTATTACCGTACTTTCTGCCCTGGGATCGGTACGGTAATGCTCGTCGATAAACGGCTTTAGCGTTTTAACAACAAAATCGACATACTTATCGCCATCGCCACCAAAACCCAACGAATCGTTTCGCCATGGCGAGTACTCGTTCAACCTTTCGTCGCCCCCGTTATATATTCCAACAACAATGGCAGCAAAGCCCCGGTATGTATAAAGGCTATCCATAATCTCGTCCACATGCCATTCCCCAGCAAACGCAGTAGCATCGTCGAACAAGTTTTGACCATCCTGCATGTAAATCACCGGGAAATAGTTGCTCTTAAAATAGTTTGGAGGAAGGTAAAGAACAATAGTCCTTCTTCGTTCCAACTCCGGCATTTCGATGCTGGTAGGCATAAACCGAACGTTTTTACCGGCAGTTGATTTTATTTTGGCCTTAGGCATTAAATCGCGCCAACCATGGACTTTAACTCTAACCGTATCGACATCGGGAAAATATATTCTGTTATCAACATCTCTTCCATCACCCAAAACCTCGACTTTTTTCCAATCGCCACGGCAAATTTTATACTCAAACGTATCCTTCACCGCATTAACAACTAACCGATACTTGCCATTTTCTGCTTCTTGAAACAAAAAAGTATTGTCGTGAGGTTGCCAACCATTCAACGAAGATGCCATAAAAATAGAATCCTCATCGGGGGTATTTGCAGGTAACGAATCTATAAAGAATACAACCTGAGACTTCACGCCAAAGCAAAGCAAGGTTAGTAGCGTTACAACGGTTACTTTAATAATTCTCATTGAAAATAATTTTGGGTTAATACAAATATAGCCAACGATAGACAGATACGCTAAAATTATATTCATTTTAACGTGAATTCGATATAAGAATAAACATTTGGTTTTAAGCAATAAAAAAATTGTATTATCATATTAAACGAAGTCTAAACATCTGTATTCTATCAAGATAGATTCCTCGACAAGTTCGGAATGACATCTTATATCGAACTCACGTCATTTCAGCATTAATTCGACCTATAAATTTAACTATCACCACATTCAACAAAAAGTAAAACTTTCAAAACATTTGCAAAATATTGATGTTGCAAAAGAAAGATAACTCAACTATCTTTGCAGGAATTTTAGGCCCCGTAGTTCAGCTGAATAGAACGTCAGATTCCGGTTCTGAAAGTCGTGGGTTTGAATCCCGCCGGGGTCACAAAAGGCTAATCCAATAGGATTGGCCTTTTTATTTTAAGGCAATCCTTTCTTTTCTATCACTATTTGAACAAATTACGCTGTAATGTAGTTTTACCCCATTATAGGTTAGTCAAAATTTCTTGAGTTTTGGTACAAACATTGTTAAATACACCAAGGAACAAAAAATTAAACTTGTATAATTGCATCTCTATTCCATTTTAAATTATTAGCGTTTACAACTAATTTTCAATAACTTAAAACTATTCAGCATGAAAAAAGTATTCATTTTACTATCGTTGGCTTTAATGCCATTTACAGGTGCTTTTGCACAATACTTTGCAGGCGGAAGTATAAACTTTAGTTTCAACGGAGGAAAAACAGAAACGGGAAACACAACTACCGATAAAACAAAAACAACCGCTTTCCAAATTGCACCAAAAGGCGGAATATACCTTTCCGAAAAGTTAATGGTTGGCGCTCAGGTAAGCTATACCATTAACAACACCAACAATCCCACGACAGATGTAACTGACAGAACCTCAACCATCGGCATTGTCCCATTTGCACGCTACTACGCCTTTTCGTTTAACAAATTCTCCTTATACGGACAAGCTGCTGCTGGACTTTCCTTTAGCGCAGAAAAAACAAAAACGGGTTCAACTACCACAAACGGGCCTAAATACACCACCATATCGTTAGGTGTAACACCAGGAGTAGCATACGCACTAAACAATCATGTTGAACTAAACGCTTCGCTTAACATGTTAAGTTTTAACTTCTACCGAATTACCGAAAAATTAAATGGAGACAAAGATATAACTAACTATTTCGGGTTTGGAGCCAACTCCGACAATGTGGTTACGCTCGGAAATATTACCGTTGGATTTATATACAAATTCTAACGAAACTGAACTAAAAAAATAACTCCTCAAGAAACTTGAGGGGTTATTTTATATCGCCAATGTAGTAAACTTCAATATTTTTATACCTAAAACGCAAATGCTTTTTAAGCGTAGTGTTGTCTAAACTATCTGCAAGCGTATTCTCGTTTCGTAATGAAATTAAATATTTTGCACCTTGTCCGATATACCTTTTGTAATCGGCAAGAGATTCTAACCGAGAATTATACAACGACCAGCCTTTCAGGTTTAATAAGGATAAGGAATACGAAGGAGAATAGTCGAAATTGCATATAACCGTATCGCCACTTACAATACCGTTATCCTTCAATATCTTACTACCGCTAAACGGCGACATCTCCCTAATTTGCGCCCACTTATTATAGTCTTCGTCTCTGAAATAAAAATGAACTCCCGATTCTATATTTCCACTCATAAAATTAGTCCACCCCACACGGGAATGAAAGTTTCGTAACTGAATATTATCGTACTCGTTTATAACATTCAGCAGAACAGCAAGTGTAAACACAAGTACAACCACTCGACGTGGCAACACCTTTGCCATGACTATGGCAATATTCAACCAAAAAAGTAAGATTGTTGGAAGAATAGGAATTATATAATAATCGTGTTGCTCAAATATTCCAAACCAAAGCAAAAAGTAAACGGTTGAGCCTATTGCGCTAACAATAAAAACCCGAAACCAAAATCTATTTATGCTTTTCCTATAAACAATAAAGGCAACAAACCCTAATAGATAAAGAAATACGAATCTGTTTACAAATCCTAACTGGTAAACCATAAAATCGTCAATGGCCTTCCATGTAGATTTTATTTTATCCGGAGATAGAAAAAAATAAGTCTCGATAGGTGGGTACGAAACGTAGTAAGTATTTACCTTTTTCACATAGAAATACCACACAAAAATAATTGCAAACGAGGGCAATAACCACAAAAGAACTTTTACTCCTTGCTTAAATTTAGTGAGAAGTATTCCTCCAAAATATGCCAATGGAAAAATAAGCACAGGCAACCGGAGCAACCCTGATAGCGTAAATAGTATTGCTCCATAAATGAAGTACGAACTCCTTAACTTTGACCTATACTGCTCCCAAAAATATACCGCCGCTATTCCAAAAATCATTGCAGGGACATCAACCAGGTAACTTGCTCCATAAAAAATAATGATTGGAATGGTAAAGAAAAGCAGAACTACCAAGGACGAAAGAACATAATCGTTTAAAATAGTGTAAACCAAACGAAAAACAAGGAAAATTCCTGCTAACAGTATGATGAATGTTATAATCCTGAAAGCAAACGGAAATGTTGGCATGAAAAAAGATGCCAACCAATGAATAACGGGAAACTCGAGAACCAGCCTACCTGTATTGTCCGAGTTGAACAAATTATCCATTGCCGGATGAAAAAAACTGGCGCTGCTATCCGATAAATTTTTGGCAATAGAAAAATTCATACTTTGCTTCCACTGGTGAATTCCCATGGGAAGCCTTGTCAAATCCGAGAAACCGTTATAAAAAAGTAACGATAGAACAATTACCACTCCTAAAAATAAGACTTGAGGATATTCCTTAAGTTTTTTCATTTAATCTGCCTTAGGACTTTTTTGTTGACTAAAATACAAACATACATCCGTTAAACCGCACTCTGAACATTTGGGATTTCGGGCAGTACAAACATACCTGCCATGAAGTATCAGCCAATGGTGTGCTTTTGGAAGCAACTCTTCGGGGAAATTTTCGACCAGCTGCTTTTCCACGGCCAACGGAGTTGTGGCATTACTAACTAATCCCAAACGGTGCGAAACCCTAAAAACATGCGTATCTACAGCCATAGCCGGTTTATCAAAGGCTACCGATAACATTACATTGGCCGTTTTACGTCCTACTCCCGGGAGCTTTTGCAACAAATCCATATCGGACGGAACAACACCATTAAAATCGCTTATCAGCGTTTTGGCCATTCCCGAAAGATTTTTAGCCTTATTGTTCGGATACGAGCAACTTTTAATCAACTCAAAAATATCTTCAACTTTAGCCTTAGACAAGGCTTCGGGGTTTGGAAATCGCTCAAAAAAATCTGGCGTTATAACATTAACCCTTTTATCGGTGCACTGGGCGCTAAGAATCACAGCAACAAGCAACTCATAAGGCGTTCTGTAGTGTAATTCCGTTTCGGCTATTGGACGAGTTTCGCTAAAATACTCGATTACGCGTGTGTAAAGTTTCTTCTTCGAAATCATTTAAAAGCAAGTTTTATTTAGTAACAAAAATAGTTAAAAGATAACCGTTAACCACACCCAACAGCCATGAAACGAGATTAATGTCGGGATATTATTTTTATGTGACAATTCAACGTAAACTATTAACTTTTGTATGTTAACTTTGCTGCTCAAACCGAAAAATCACAATAAAATTGGCTAATATTTACCTTCAGGCAGAAAACATCTGCAAATCGTTTGGCGACCTAGAAGTCCTTCGGAATGTATCGTTAAGTCTTTTTCAGGGACAACGAACCGCGTTAATTGCCCAAAACGGAACGGGAAAATCCACCTTGCTTAATATTTTAGCCGAAAAAGACACCCCGGATTCCGGGTCGGTTACATATCGCAACAACATAAAGGTAAGCTATCTGCCACAAATCACCCTTTTGGACGAAAAGGCAACGATACTGAATTGCGTTTTTAACTCCAACGATGATGTATCGGTAGCCATTCGAAATTACGAAAACGCCATTTTATCGAACGATAAACAGTTGATGCAACATGCCATGGACGAAATGGACAGGCTGTCCGTTTGGGAAAGGGAAGTAAAAGCAAAGCAAATTTTGTCCATTTTAAAAATCGATAACTTCACGCAATCCATATCGACACTTTCAGGAGGGCAACAAAAGCGCGTTGCATTGGCTTCGGTACTAATTGAAGATCCCGACATTTTAATACTCGACGAACCAACAAACCACCTAGACCTTGAAATGGTGGAGTGGCTGGAAGATTTCCTTACGCGAAATCAACGAACCTTGTTAATGGTAACACACGACCGTTACTTTTTGGATAGAGTTTGTACCGACATTATTGAAATGGATCAAAAAAATGTGTATCAGTATGCCGGAAACTACAGTTACTATATCGAAAAACGGGAGGAACGAATTAGTGCCAAAACTGCCGAGGTTGAAAAAGCCAACAACCTGCTCAGACGGGAAACCGAATGGATGAGGCGAATGCCACAGGCAAGAGGCACCAAGGCAAAGTACAGAATTGATGCCTTTTATAAACTTCGCGAAACAGCCCAACAGCAATTCGACAGAAAAGATATATCCATTAACGTTAGCGCATCGCGACTTGGGAAAAAAATACTTGAAATTAAAGATCTAAGCAAATCGTTTGGCGATAAGGTTATCCTAAAGGATTTTACATATACCTTTAACCGTTTTGAACGGTTAGGCATTATAGGGCAAAACGGAACAGGCAAAACCACCTTTTTAAACCTGATAACAGGAAGCCTCGCACCTGACAGCGGAACAATCGATTTGGGCTCAACCATAGTCACAGGATACTACAGGCAGGAAGGCATGAACATTCCCGATGATGCCAAAGTTCTTGACGTAATAAAAAATATTGCCGAAGTGGTTACGCTCGCCAATGGCAAAACCATTACAGCGTCTCAACTACTCAACATGTTTTTGTTTCCACCCGATAAGCAATATACTTACGTTCGAAAACTCAGCGGCGGAGAAAAGCGCCGGTTATACCTACTTACCATTTTAATGCAAAATCCCAACTTCTTAATACTGGACGAGCCTACGAATGACCTTGACATTTTTACGTTAAATATTCTGGAAGACTACCTCGGTAACTTTCCGGGAGTAGTAATCATAGTTTCGCACGATAGGTATTTTATGGATAAGGTTGTAGATGGCTTGCTTATTTTTGAAGGAAATGGTGAAGTTAGCGGTTTTCCGGGTTCTTATACAGAATACCGAACTTGGGAACTTAACGAAGAAAAGAAAAGAGAAAAAGAATTGCAACCAAACAAACCCTCAATTGAAACAAAAACAGTTAAGAATCAAAAACCCAAGTTAACATACGCTCAAAAAAAGGAGCTGGAACAACTAACAAAAGACATTGAAACGCTGGAAAAGGAAAAATCCGAACTGGAAAAACACCTTAGCAGCGGAACCCTTAATAACGAAGAATTAGTGAAAAAATCGAACCGCTACTCCGAAGTTTCAAAGTTACTTGAAAATAAGGAAATGCGATGGCTAGAGTTAAGCGATATAGAAGGATAACCTATTGCTCCAACGTTACTTTTAATACCTTCTTCGAATTGGCACCTATTTTATACCTGTCGTCTATTCGATATCCCACTACCCAGATAATTTCGTTTTCCGAAACGAGTACCATTACGCTGTTCTTTTGATTAGCCGCAACTTTAATATCAACTAAGAAATCGCTAATTTTTTTATACCCTTTCATCCCAAAGGGAATGAATTTGTCGCCGGGCTGCCACTTGCGTAATGTTAACGGAAACGATAGCTTGCCATAATCGAGAAAGGCAACATCAGGATCTTTTTCGACCACAACACCCGATGGCTCGTCTATAACCTCAACCTTCATCCTTAGCGGATCTTCTATAAACTCTGTAGTTTCATCAATCTCAGCAACGAAAACCTCTTTCTCCGGAATAGGAGTAAGCACAAGGAATTCCCTATCCTTATAAAGAACATGCGTTGCCGACTCAATTCTTTTACCTGTTTCGGCATTCACCAAATCGACAACAGCGCTGGCTGTTGATGGCGAAAAACCAAACGGAGCCAATTCCTCTACCAAGAAAAACTTAGCGCTTCGTTCTTCATTTAACGCACTCACCGAAAATAAAATTTCGTTATCCTTTCGAGATACCACCCTTTCCCTAATACTTTTTAACTGCTCTTCCACAAGCCATTCCACTTCCTGCAAATGGTTTGCCGTATCGGCAATTGCCCTATCAACCGAAGGGTTTAGGTGCCGCAATTCAGGAATAATTTTATGTCGAATAAAGTTACGCTTATATTTTATGGTTGCATTAGAAGAATCTTCTCTAAACTTGATGCCATTATTTTTGGCAAACTCAACAATTTCTTGCCTTGTGGCGAATAGAAGCGGACGAATGATATTCCCATTAATGGCTTTTATACCGGTTAACCCTTTAATTCCCGTTCCTCGGGTTAAGTTAAGCAAAACCGTTTCGGTTACATCGTTCAAATTATGGGCAATGGCAACCTTTGTATATTTGTGCTCCTTGCAAATTTCGTCGAAGTACGCATAACGCAACTCGCGAGCCGCAACCTGAATAGAGAGTTTATTCTCGTGAGCGTACTGTTTTGTATCGAATTTTATAGAATGAAGTGCAATGCCGTTTAATAAGCAATAACGCTTAACAAACAACTCGTCGCCATCGGCCTCCTCCCCACGAAGGTTAAAATTACAATGCGCCACACCTACCTTAAAACCAGCCTTTTGAAATAAGTATAGCATTGTCATCGAATCTATTCCTCCACTAACACCTAGAAGAATAGCATCGTCCTTTGTAATTAAATTTTTCTCCTTTATAAAATCGATAAATCTACTTTGCATTATTTTAAACTTTTACCCAACCCATAAATAGTGTTTGATTCGCGAACGAAAGGTAGCCATTTTATTCGTTTTGGAGAAAATTGTAGAATGGTAAATTTCAGAGAAAATATTCACTTAATATATTGCAAACCTTATACTAAATCATATTAAGTTCTTGCAACTTTATTCGAACAATAAGTCACTTAGAAATTAATCCCAACTTCATATAAATAGGCTTAATAAAAGTTTCTAATTTTTTCAACTTGCTGGCAAAAAATATTCCTCCTGCAATACATGCCACACCTCCAATTATTATGGTTATTGGAACATTTAGCAAACTTGCAACACTTCCCGCAAAAAGACTACCAATTGGAGCCGTTCCCATAAATGCCATAGTATAAAAACTCATTACCCTTCCTCGCATTTCCTCGTCAACAATAGTTTGAATTACGGTATTACTGGATGCCATTTGAAGCATCATGCCAAGGCCAACAACTACCATTAACATAACAGAAAGAGCCATGTGTCGTGAAAGAGCAAACGAAATCAGTCCAACTCCAAATATTATGGCAGCAACAGGTAATAAACGCTCTAACCCTGCAGCCGTTTTTCGCGAAGCTAAAAAGAATGCTCCTACTAAAGCGCCTACACCCGAAGCTCCCATTAAAAATCCAAAAGTATGAGCACCTCCATGTAAAATTTCTTTGGCAAAAACCGGCATTAAAACGGTATAGGGCATTCCCATTAAACTAACAAGAGCTAACAAAAGAATTATCGACTTTATGGGCATAAAGCCAAACGTGTATGAAAATCCATCCCTTAACGACTTAAATACATTATACTTTTTCCTAACATCGGGAGGAAAATGTATTTTCATAAACAAAAGAGAGATGATAACAAAAAAGTAACTTATTCCATTAATAAAAAAGCAGGTTCCTTCTCCTGTAGCTGCAATAAGCACACCTGCAACCGATGGCCCTATTAGCCTTGCACCATTTACCATGGTTGAATTCAATGCGATAGCATTTCCTAAATCTTCCTTTTTATCAACCAATTTCACTAATAATGACTGCCTAGTCGGAGAATCAAAAGCGTTAATCAATCCAAGAACAATGCTAAGGGCAATAATTTCCCAAACCTTTATTATCCCTAAAAAGAAAAGGATTGCTAGCGCAAAAGCCTGTAACATAGCCAATATTTGCGTTGCAATAAGTATGTAATACCGATTCCACCTATCAATAAGTACTCCGGCAAATGGCGCTAAAAGGAATGTTGGAATTTGTCCGGCAAAACCAACCACTCCCAATAAAAACGTCGATCCGGTAAGACGATACACCAGCCATGGTGTTGCAATTCGTTGTATCCATGTCCCAATAAGCGATAAACTTTGTCCGCTAAAGTAAAGTTGATAATTTCTGTACTTTAACGACCTAAAAACCAAACTTAAACTGGAAGATTTAAAAAAATGTAATCTCACTTTGGATACAAATATGGGGAAAATGAATATTACGATAATTCAATGAATTTGGTTCAAAAACAAAAAGATATATCAACTTAAAAAATGTTATAAAAACACTATTTCTTCTCATCTTAAACCACTGAAATATGCCTAAAACTAACTAGATTACTTTTTATTTAATTCCATTTGTTCAACCATATCGCAAATTGTAGTCTCTAACGGTGTGTATGTTAAACCTAAATCTTGAACACTTTTTTTACTACTAATTTTGATTTTATACCCCACGTTCCGTTTTATAAACTTGGCAGTTAAGCCAAAGGCCCAACCAACCGTGTAAAGTAAAAATTTGGGAACCTCAACCTTTGGAAGTTTAAACCTATTGGGAAATTTTTTACCTACAATTTTGGTTATATCCATAATTGAAGCAACCCGCTCAACCAAAATATGCCGACCTTTTACCGATTTATTTTCAAGGGCTAGCACATGCGCCATAGCCACGTCTCTTACATCAACAAAACCAAAATATATTTTAGGAACGCCAAAACGATATTTTCCCGTAAGTATATCGTGCATAAGTGCCAAACTTTCGGAATTCGAAGTTTCCGATAACGAAGGACCCATTACCAACGTTGGATTAATCACCACCAAACTCCATTTACCCTGCTCGTTATACATTTTCCACGCCTCTTTCTCGGCCATAACCTTTGAATATGAGTACGGTTGATGCCATTGACTACTAGAGGTATTGAATTGTGCCTCGGAGAACTCTTCCAAGTGTTGCTCCTTCATATCAATATTATCGCCATGAACGGCAGCAATACTCGATGTTAACACAACACGTTTAACCGATTTTGACCTACTTGCCGCACTTAGCACATTCTTAGTACCCTTAACAGCCGGCTCTATTAAATCCTTCACAGGATCTTTAAACCTAAGCGTAAACGGGGAAGCCATATGAATAATTGCCTCAACCTGATTAGCAACATCATCAAAGGAACCATTTTGCAATAAATCGGCCTTAAAAAAATGCAATTTCCCCTTGTGCTTCTTTTCAATATCTTCTATATGCCTGTACTTTTGAATATGAGATAAATCTCTAATAGAAAGAAAAACCTCATGACCTCTTTCTAATAATAGTTTTACTACCCATGAACCAATATAACCGGTTCCTCCGGTAACCATCACTTTCATTTTATTGTCTGTTTATTCTGTAAAACATCCGAATATAATTAAAGTTCGGCAAATCAAATTTTATTCGAAAGAAAGCAATGCCGGTTCTTTCATACGAAAGTCCTCAAAACGTTGCCTTTGCTCCGTAGAAAACAACCAGTACGCTACAGTCCCATCGCTTGGAATGCGTGGATAATATCCAAAACGAATTAAAAAAGTTGGAAAAATTAAACTCTCATTTTTCAATCTCAGGCCCAAACCAAAACCGCTATATAGAGGAAAATTGTATATTAAATCGCTGGACGGGCCTATCAAACCAAGATCGCAAAATAAAAATAGAGCCGATCTGAATCCGTAAAAGTAATGAGGACTATAGGCAACTGTTTCGAAATTTGCAAAAAAACGAGCCTGACCTATTAGTTCTCTGGTATATAAACCTCTAACGCCACTTCTATTTTCCAAATCGATATACTCCCTCTCCCCGTCAAATCTGGATATTCCTCTTGTAAAATTCAATCGAAGGAATTGACGAATTCCCGTATTATTAATAAAAAACAAATTTGATATATAGTTAGACTGAATATTTATCTCCGCTTGTTCTAACGCAGGACCCTCCGCCAAGTACCCACCCAACCTCATCGACAGGTACAGGTACCCAACCGGAGTAATCTCGGCAGCAGACATTTCGCTACCTACCATGAAACGTCGTTGAAACTGACTTCGCTCAATACCCGATGTAGCCTGTACCTTAAATCCCACCGGAATATCTTCTGTTGAACCAAACGAGTAAATTAAACTTGAACGAAAAATGGATTGGTTCGAAAGAGCTACCGAACCAAACAGCTGTTCTACATTGTGAAAGTAAGGATTAGACTCTGCTCCAACTTCAGGAGATGTAAAATAGTCAAGACTCCTAACCTTTGCCGATATAGATAAATTTATCGGTGGTTTTACCAGCGATCTTCTACTAACCCTAAAGGTTCTCCCTAACCAAGCTTCTCTTAACTTATAACTAACCGAAATTATAGAATCCTTGGTTATCATTCTGTAAGGCTCCAAGCTGCTTCTGTAGGTTGCACCAAAGGCATACTTTGCCTTTGAAGAATAAAAATCACGTTTCAAATTTAAATAGTACGAATCGTAACCCAACCCCCTACGATACCACAACGATCCGTCTATGTACGATTTTCCAATGTAAGGTAACTGTATTGTTGTCCAATATCCCCACTTTCCCGGTTTATCGGCATCGTAGTATAATCGACCAAGTAGTCCCACTCCATATCCCCCCATATTCCGCTCTTGCAAAGCAATTTGATTGGACTTAGCATTATCAATACGAACCCCTGCAGAAAGGGTCCATACATCCTTTGTAATTATTGTAATCCGAACGCTGTTTGTATCGGATTGTACCAGTTCCGGAATAATTCGTACATCTTCAAAATAGAAACCGGCACGTAACAGTTGTTCACTTTCTGCAAAATCAACGGCATTAACCTTATCGCCTTCCTTAAACAAAATCGAGTTCAATACAAGTCGCTTGGAAGTAAGTATATGCGTTGAATTTCCCAGTTTTTGTATAGAACGACGAGGAATATATGTTGTATCTTCTATCCTATATCCAAAAGGTTTTAACCTAACTACTTTTATGCTTTGAATCGTTTTCCCTGCATAAGGCGTAAACTGTAACGGAGCCTCTTCTACTTCGTAAAAGCGTTCAGGTCCGCTTAAAATATCCTTTTTAGTAAACCAGTTTATTACCTTTTGTACAGACTTGCTATTTGATTGAAGAACCTTTTTCCCCTTTGGCTTCGTAATAGTATCCTTGCGAATTTTTGTAAAAACGGAATCAGGAGGTTCTACTATAGAACCGTTAGCATACGTTACATGAAAAAACAACACCACCAGCGAAAAGAACAATCGAAAGGTGGTGCATTTAAAAGAATTATGTAGAACCCTACGCATTAATACTACTCCAGAACCTATTCCTTTGAAAATTTACGAGCATTAATTTCAACCTTCAATATGAAAAAGAAACTCTCATCGTCGAGTTGCAGAAACTGGTAGTTTAACTTTTCCCCTGTCTTACGAGCAATATCAATTAATCCTAAACCAGCTCCCCCCTTCTCCGAAAGGCTCCCCTCTCGAATTTGCTTTTTGTACATTTCTTTTAATTCCTGCGGAGTTGCATTATTAACCGTAATTAAGGCTCTTTCGAGAGGATCTTTATGCTCGTAAGCAACCTTATTCGATGTTATCACATAATACGTATCGTGCTTTTTACCAATAATAAATAAGCCATTGCCTATATTGCGCTCCTTAATTTCATCGGAATGCTTATTCATATTTTGAAGAGTTTCTACCATTACATGATATACCTTCCTCTGTACCGAGCGTTCTTCGCTATTTTTTTCCATATCCGATTCCGCCATTGTTGTAAACATTTTGGTTATTTCATGGCTGAACTCGCCTAAGTAAACTACCGAAAAACCGTTATCGATCATTTCATCGTATATGTTCGACACCGACTTAATAAAGTTAAAAGTAAGGTTCATTGTTTTATCCTTTGAATTACAAGTAATTGTATCCATTTAAAAATAGCCTTTTTAAGTTAAATTTCAAAAGCAGTACAAATCTTTCAATTTACAAACCAAGAACTTTCAGCCCTTGAATGCATCGAATGTCTCTAGGAATATCTGCTTTCCCAACCCTATCCAAATCGGACTGTAATTCAGCAGGAATAAATCCCTTTTCTTCGAATAACTTTTTTACTCCATCGTAATCGCCATTTCCCTGAAATACCAATATATCGTGAGCAAGCGAATTCATTGCCAAGGTCATTTCGTTGAAATTTACCTTATATGTTCCGGTTTCCGGATTTCGCTCAAAAGCACCCCTCTCCTTTAGGTAATTGAAACAAACCATGTTTGCTTTGCCATGCGATGAAGCAGCACCAAAACGAACAGAACGAAATATTCCTGCAACAAAGGTAACATAGTTATCCATCATGTCTTTGTTCGGCAATTCGCCCATTTTTGCCAACTGCGAAACCATGTATAGTCCTAAAATATCAGCTTTACCTTCTTCGAGAGCAGAGTGTAACTCCTTTAGCGATTCCCGAACCGTACCTTTACCATCGATCCTGTTCTTAATTCCAAGACCGTGACCAACTTCATGAAACATTACATTTTCGAAAAACGCATCAAACTTAATGTGACTACGCTGATCCTTATCGATTAGCATGTTTCCTATCGGCAGTAAAATTTTATCGAACTTAGCCATCATGGCATTCTTCAGTTGAAGCTTTCGACTTCCCTTTTGTAAATGAACGCGCGGATCGTTCGGTAAGTTAATGGCAATAGTTTTACTCCCGGCATTGCAGTCGCCCGCATAATAAACTACGTCGTAAACGCCAAGATCGGAATCTATTCCTGGAACTTCACTTTTATACTCCTTATCAACAGGTAAACTCAACTGCAATGTTGGTAGCAATTTTGCAAAACGACTAATTTTGCTAGTCCAATCCAAATCTTTAATTAAGACGTATGCTTCATACGAAGCCTTATAGTTAAACAACGCATCTTCGTAATTTTCGATAGGCCCTATTACAAAATCAATATCATTGGTTTTCATGTCCATCCAAGCCAAATCGCTTTCAAAATAGTCATCGGTTTGTAAAGCATCGGCTCTCAATGCCAAATAGTGCTTAAGTTCAGAATCCTCGGCAAACTGAGCTGCCTGACGTAGTAAATCTGCTGCGCTGTCTATTTTAACCTTATACTCCTGATGGTAAGGAACCGACACAAGGTTCCCAGTTGCATCCCGTTTGATTATAGTATAAAGACTGGTCTTATCAGGAGCATCGAACGCATCAAACTCCTCACGGGTCATATCGGTAGGATAAAATTGTGCACCCAACGGTTTTTCGCCATAACCTTCAACAAATGGCTTATTATCATTTAACCGTTCCCATGGTCCGTAGTTTATAAGCGCAAATTCACGCGTAGCAGAATCCGAAATAGATGCTAAAAATTTATCCTTATTGCCAAAGGCTTGTAACCAATATAAATCGTCCATAATTTTAGCGGCTTGAAACAGCAATGGTAGCATTTGCTTTTCATTCCCGGACAAATGATTTATATCCGATTTAAACTCTACAGGAGCATATTCGTTAACTTTCTGCTGCATAGTAATTTCATCCTCGTTTTTTGTTCCATTCTGACAACTCATTAGGATAACTGCTGCTAAAATGGATAATGGTATAGCCTTTTTCATATCGTAGGGATTAATTAGAGATTTCCTTTTTTAACCTAATGCTTTTTATTCCAACTTCTGTTTGTTTTCTCCCGACACATCATCGGAATTAAACTTAAAGCCTAACCGTTTGCCTGTTTGCAACTTGGCATTTTCTATTTTATCATTCATCTGCATAACCGATGCAATCTTTACCACATCGTAAGGAGGAACCAATAAATCGAATTCGAGCGAATACATTATTGCCGTTTCGATAATTCCCCTCAATGCTTTTTTATCAATTACTGCCGTTCCAAAATTATTATACAAAAATCCCATTTGGCGTTTTCCTTCAACAAAATAATGAAAATCTTTGTTAACAAATATTCTACCAACCAAGTAGCCTAAATCCTCCAACCTATTGTATTTAAAAGAATCGGTTAAAAAGTTGTAAATATTTATTATTCCACAATACGATGCCAATGCGTCATCCTTGACATAGGACAACTTCCAAATATTGTGATCCCTGTCAAACTCAAAAATGTTTGTGTGCATACTGAATATAAGCAAGTCACCAGCAATTCTAATTTCAACTTCAAATTTGCCCCTATCGTGATACTCCAAATGAACTCGTTTATCTACACTTTTTAAACCCGAATTATAATCCGAAACAATTTCATGTAAAACATCCTTAATCATTCCGAATACCTCAAGAGTATTATCGTATATTTTTTGTTTTATAACCGACTTATCGGAAAGTAAATCTTTAATTTTCTTACTAGTTGTTTGCTCTTCCATAATTATTAAAATTGACGATAGTCAAATATAATGTAGTTCCCCCTACATTCCAAGAAAAGTTTTCTTTTCTTAAATGAATAAAAAGGTAATAAAAAAACGGCTATCGCACTTGACAGCCGCTTATTTTGAATAAAAACATTTTAATATGCCAATGCAAAAATTGCCCGTTGCTTCGATGGCTTACCTGTTATAATACACTTTCCTTCTTCTACTTCTCCATCAAGAGGAATACATCTGATAGTAGCCTTTGTTTCTTCCTTAATAAGCGCTTCGGTCTCAGCAGTTCCATCCCAATGGGCAAGTACAAAACCACCCTTTTCCGACAACACCTTCTTTAACTCTTCGTAAGTGTCAACCTTAACGGTGTTGGCTTTTCTGTAATCCAATGCTCTGTTATATAGATTTTCCTGTATTTCATCAAGTAGTGTTACAACTGTTTCGGCAAGTTGATTTTGAGGCACAAACTGCTTCTGCAAAGTATCGCGACGAGCCACCTCCACGGTTCCCTTTTCAATATCCTTAGGGCCAACGGCAACACGAACAGGAACTCCTTTCATTTCGTACTCGGCAAACTTAAAACCAGGCTTATAATTATCCCTGTCATCATACTTAGTAGAAATTCCTCTTGCGTGAAGTTGCTCCCTAAGAGGAGCAATAACCTGACTTACCTTATCCAACTCTTCCTTGCTTTTATAAATAGGAACAAACACCACCTGTACCGGAGCAAGTTTTGGAGGGAGAACTAAACCGTTATCATCGGAATGTGTCATGACCAATGCCCCCATTAAACGTGTAGAAACGCCCCATGAGGTAGCCCAAACATATTCCAAATTGCTATCCTTATTAAGAAACTTAACATCGAATGCTTTTGCAAAATTCTGACCAAGAAAGTGCGAAGTTCCGGCTTGTAACGCTTTACCATCCTGCATCATTGCTTCAATCGTATAAGTATCAATAGCACCGGCAAACCTTTCTGCTTCCGATTTGCGTCCAATAATTACCGGCATAGCCATCCATTCACGGGCAAAATTAGCATACACATTAATCATGCGTTCGGCTTCCTCAACCGCCTCCTTTTTTGTTTCGTGAGCAGTATGTCCCTCCTGCCAAAGGAATTCGGCCGTACGCAAAAATAACCTAGTTCTCATTTCCCATCTTACCACATTAGCCCATTGGTTAATTAAAATGGGCAAATCGCGATAGGATTGAATCCAAGATTTATAGGTATTCCATATAATAGTCTCGGACGTAGGTCGAACTATTAACTCTTCTTCTAACTTTGCATCATCGTCCACCACTACCCCTTTTCCATTCGGGTCATTTTTTAAACGATAATGTGTAACCACCGCACATTCTTTTGCAAAACCCTCAACATGATCGGCCTCGCGACTAAAAAACGATTTTGGAATAAATAATGGAAAATAAGCATTCTGATGGCCTGTCTCTTTAAACATCCTATCAAGCTGATCCCTCATTTTCTCCCAAATTGCATAGCCATAAGGCTTAATAACCATACAGCCTCGAACTGCTGAATAATCGGCCAATCCAGCTTTAACGACAATGTCGTTATACCACTGGGAATAATTTTCGTTTCTACTTGTAATTTCTTTTGCCATAGCAACCTTCTGGAATGATTTTTGTTAGTATTATTTTACTAAACATCAGCAAAAATAGTGATAAAAATTAAATATTTTCTTAAGGAGGTGCAAATGAAAACTAAAACAAACAAACTGCTGCTTATCGGATTAGGATTCTTAACAGCATCCTGCTCTTCGAGTTTACAGGTAAGCAATTCATCGTCATGGGGTGATGAAATTTATGGAACTACCACCGTAAAAAAAGTTGAAACACCAGTAGCAACTAATGAGCCAACAAAAACGGAAAATCCTAACTACAAAAAACTAGATGATAAATTTGCCGAGGCTTTAAAGGTTGCCCAAGATACTACTAGCAAAAATGATACCGTAGTATATAAAGCCGAAAATAATAATCCTTACGATAGAATACTATCGGATAGTTATCAGGAATCTTACGAACGTAGATTAAGGGGTTTTGAAGATCCCAGATATGGAATTGAGAACTGGACAACTTACTACTCGGACGATTACTGGTATGCACAAGCTTATGACCCTAGTTTCTATAGAATAGTAGTTATGGGAGGGCAAGTCTGGGTAGAACCTTGGTATATATATAACATGTTTAGTTGGCCAAGAACATCGTTATGGATTGGCTGGAATTGGGGTTATTATAATCCATGGTACTACAATTCTTGGTATCCTAACTACTGGAATCCCTACTATGGATGGGGTGCAAACTATACATACCCTTATTACTATAATACTCCCACAAATTATTATGGTAGAAGAAACAGTATCAGCGGAAATCAAACAGCAACATACAGAACTATAAATCCTGTTGCTACGGCAAATACCAGAAACACGCAAACTGTAGTTTCTCGTAATAGATATTCAACGAATAGTACAAATTCTATAAGAACAACTCGAGATGCCCAAACCCGTATAACCCCCACATACGAAAACAGGCAAACTACAGAAGGCCGTAATACTGTAATAAATAATCGTACAACAAGACCTTCAAGAAATATTGGCATAAGCGAACCAACAAGAAGAAGTGGCACAACAACATATACCAGAACCAGAACTAATTCTTCTACCGACTTTAATAACACTCGACGGACTACAAATCCTACTTATAATACTACAAGTACTAGAACAAACAATTCTGTTACACGCCCTAGAAGTACAACTACCCCAATATACAACCGCCCCAATAGAAGTAGTACAACCTCTCAAACAAGAGGAACAGAGTCCAATCGAAATGAATCATATACAAGATCATCTTCTCGCACCTCAACATCTTCATCCTCTAGAAGTTCCTCTAGTGCATCAAGAAGTACCTCCTCTTCAAGCAACACTAGTAGCAGCAATAGAAGAAAATAACAAAGATAATCGCACCTCTTGGAGAGGGTATAAACCCTCTCCTTTTATTATAAACTAATAATCAGAATTATGAATATTCTAAAGAAAATTTCGATAGTAGGTATCATAGCATTAATAACCGCCCCATCCTATGCCCAAAACGTTGCGGATGGCTTACGATTTAGTCAAACACTAACCAATGGAACCGCCCGTTTTGTTTCAATGGGTGGCGCTTTTGGTTCTTTAGGCGCCGATTTTTCCTCCATTTCCATAAATCCTGCCGGATTAGGGGTATATAAATCTGGAGAATTTACATTCACACCATCGTTTAAAAGACAATCTTTTGATTCTGACTTTTTAGGAATAAGTGCTTCGGACAGTAAAAATAAACTGTATATCGACAATCTAGGGATCGTTCTAAATTTCAAACCCTATAAATCTGGCGACGACGGCATACAAGATATTAATTTTGCTTTTGGATATAATAGAACTAACGACTTTCATTCTAACAGCATTGCTATAGGAAACTACGACCAATATTCCATAATGGATTATTTTGCAAGTATTAGTTCACCATATGAAGACGTAGATCTTCAATATACAAATGATAACAATCCATTTGAAACACAAGGGACTGGCGCATGGGAATCAATTATGGCATGGAACACATGGTTACTCTACGATCATGATAGCACCGGATGGACATCGTCATTGCATCCTGAAGATTTAGTTAGCCATCAGAATGTGGTAAGTACTGAAGGAAGCATGGGTGAATACGAGATGGCAATAGGAGCAAATATTTCCAACAAATTTTATCTAGGTACCACTCTAGGTATTACCAATTTTTCGTACACTTATAACAATACATACAGCGAAGACGCTTATATTAATAATACTCCATTAGATAATAACTATCGCTTTAACTATCTCGATTATAATCAATACATAGAAACTAAGGGAACTGGATTTAACCTAAAAATCGGAGGAATTTACACTCCTACTCCAAGTATTCGTATTGGCGCTGCAGTACATACTCCTACATTTTATTCCTTTAGCGATGATTTTTCATATTCTATAACTACAAACTTTGATACTACAGGTTATCCAACAACTTTTAGCAGTACTAGTCCACTAGGTAAGTATGACTATAAATTTGAAACACCTTTTAAGTTTATCGGAAGTTTTGCCTATGTGTATAAACAATTAGGGTTACTAAGTGCCGATATTGAATATGTGGATTATTCCTCGATGCGTTTTAGAGATGGAGGCGACGGGTACAGTTTCTGGGATGTAAACCAGCAAATAAGCCAAACCTTTAAAAATGTTTTAAATATAAGGGTTGGCGGAGAAGTTAAACTAGACGATTTCTCTATCAGAGCAGGCTATTCTTATTATCCTTCACCGTACAAATCTGGCTATATAAACAGCGGATCGAATATTCAACAATTTTCGGCAGGTTTTGGCTACCGTTCAGGAAACTTTTTTATTGATATGGCCTATCAGCATACCCTACAAAAAGCAAAATACCTGTTCTACGACGATGCCTATTTACCTACCGTAAATACAACATTAAACCAAGGAAAAGTTTTACTAACACTCGGATTCAGATATTAAAAAGTATAATATTAAAACAAAAAGGCTGCAATCGCAGCCTTTTCTATTTAGAAACAGAATACATTCTTTTTAGTAATCCAACAGTTGCCAACCCTTCGTTAAACAGCATATCTATAATACTTAAGTTAGGAACAAAACCTACCTTATGAGCAAATACTTGGTAGTATTGAACTTGAGTAAACTGCATATCCTTTTCTAATTTTACCTTCGGGCTAATTAAACCTCGACAGTCTTCAATACTACTCTCAGAATATTCAAAACTATAATCTGTCGTCAAATTAATTTCAACTTTAAGTTCTAAAAATTTGAGAATAGCCTCTATTAATTCGAAGTTAAAATCGAAAAGATTAATAAATTTTTTAGAATAAAAAGGATACAGCATATCAAATACAAACTCAAAGTACGGTGAAGAACCGTATCCGGCTTCTATAGCCCGTAAGTGAATCTTCTGCCACTCGGAACTGTTATCAATTTCTACATTCCTAATGGGAGTATGATTTCCATTGGTTTTTATAACAGGTATTGATAATGGCAAAACACCATTTGCCGACAGAATGACACACCTGTTTCGGTAAGTTTGCTTTAGGTAATTTTCGCACGCTTCAAGACAGATTGAATTGCCCGAAACCAGCCTGCTAAAAAACTGCAATGGAGGCAAATATGCGGTTGATAAGATTACCCTTGACATTCAACACAAATTTTACAACACGAAAAGTCCTCGAATTACCGAGGACTTCAACTTGAAATTTAATGAATTCCACTAAAAATTCTTTTCCACCGAATATTGAAAGGAAACGATTTGTCTTTATCAAGCGATAGCCATATAAACTCTGCTTTTCCAACAACATGATCTTCCGGAACAAATCCCCAAAAACGACTATCGGCAGAGTTATGCCTATTATCGCCCATCATAAAGTAATAGTTCATTTTAAAGGTGTAATTAGTAGCAACCTTACCGTTAATATAAATCGTGCTATCCTTTACACTTAGATCATTATTTTCGTAAACATCAATAATCCTTTGATATATTGGTAAATTGTGCATGGACAGGGTCACCGTAGTTCCTTTTTTAGGAACCCATAATGGGCCAAAATTATCTTCAGTCCAAAGGTAAGTAGGATCGTGAGGAAATATTAACTTCCACATTACCAAGGAATCTCTATCTTCCATGCGCGTTATCTTTGTAATATTTCCAAAGGCTTCTATCCGCGATAGCATCTCCTCGGTTAATGGTAATACATACGATGAATCTACAGGATTATACTTTACATCGCTGTTTGCCATTCCCATTTCCTCCAACCTAATTGGATTAATGGTAATTCCATTGGTTTTTATGACGTAATTATACTGACGTTCGCCAATATTAACCTGCTCTTTCCCGTTAATAAAAAGTGTTCCGTGTTTTACCTGTAATGAATCGCCAGGAATAGCCACGCAACGTTTTATGTAGTTTTCACGTCTGTCAATTGGACGATAAATAATATCGAAATTCGATTTTATATAATCGCGACCATAAATCCGCGCAAGCGTGTAATAGCTAGAATTCTGATCCTGCAATACAACAGTATCCCCCTCCGGAAAATTAAATACAACCACATCGTTACGTTTAACATTGCCTAAACCAGCAATTCGCTTGTACGGCCAACTAGGCCACTCGATAAACGACTTGGTATATTTCGTAAAAGGAAGAGTATGATGTACAAAAGGAAAGGCAATTGGCGTATTTGGCATCTTTGGACCATAAGCCGTTTTGCTAACAAAAAGGTAATCGCCAACTAGCAACGTTTTTTCCATAGATGACGTTGGAATCGTATAGGCTTCTATAAAAAACATGCGTATTAAGGTTGCCGCAATTACTGCAAATATTATGGCGTCAACCCATTCTATAAGCACGGTTTTCTTCTGCCCACGCTTTTTCCAAAATGTCCAGTTTACCTTTTTCGATATGTAAAAATCGAAAATAATGGGCAATCCAAGTAGGAGCCAATAATTTCCAATCCAAATTACCCATAGAATAAATATAACGGCTGCGAAACCAAATTTGAAATACTTGTTCCTCAGAAATAATCGAATTTTACTTAGCATGGTCTAATTTTTAAAAAACACGTAATATTAGTAATAATTAACTTTATTCGAAATGAAGTAAATCGTCCATTGTAAAATAGCCCTTTTTCCCTTGTAAAAACTCTCCGGCAATAACAGCTCCCAATGCAAAACCTCTACGACTTTTGGCATAATGAGCAAATTCAATTTTATCCTGCTCCGATTCGTATGTTACAATATGCGTACCCGGAACGCTTCCCTCCCGCACCGCTTCAATAGGAATTTTACCCAACTCGCTTTGAGGCAATAACGTCCACCCATTCAAATTATCAATTTCTTTAGAGATAATATTTGCCAAAGTAATTGCAGTTCCACTAGGTGCGTCAATTTTTTGAGTATGGTGAATTTCACGTATAGAAGCAGAATAACCCGGAACCGCGTTAATATACCTACTTAACAAAGAATTCACTTTAAAAAAAATGTTTACACCCAAACTAAAATTTGAAGAATAAAAAAAAGCTCCTTCACTTTTTTGCGCTAACTCTATTGCCTTGAACAAATTATCATTCCAACCCGTAGTCCCCGATACAATAGCGACGCCTTTATTTAAACACGTAGTAACATTGCTAAACGCCGAATTTGGATTAGAAAATTCTATGGCAACGTCAACCTCCGAAGGAACAATTTTGGCTATATCATCTGCATTATCATTATCCACTTTAACAGCAACCGTGTGGCCTCGCTCAAGGGCCATAGTTTCTATTTCATGTCCCATTCTTCCATACCCAATAATTGCTATACGCATTTGTTCATTTTTTAGGCAAGTTAGCAATTTTTACAAGTTCCTCATTACATGAGGATATGCGTTAACGGAAAATAACAAAAAAGAGGAGCAAAACTCCTCTTTCTAAGTATCTTAAAAATAAATTTATTTTAAAGAATCTACTATTGCTTTAAAAGCTTCAGGATGATTCAAAGCCATATCGGCAAGAACCTTACGGTTTAATGCTATTCCCTGTTTGTTTACCTTCCCTATAAATTCGGAATATGTCATTCCATAAGGACGTACAGCTGCATTAATACGTTGAATCCATAAAGCACGAAACTCGATTTTTTTCTTCTTCCTATCGCGATAAGCGTAGGCTAACCCTTTTTCCAAGGTGTTTTTGGCAACGGTGTAAACATTACGGCGAGCCAAAAAGTTACCCTTTGTCTGCTCAAGAACTTTTTTTCTTCTTCTTCTTGACGCTACTGAATTGACTGAACGTGGCATGTGTTAAACAATTTTTGAATGGTTAGCGGTCAAATTCGACTCTTAGCGGCTAATTCATTCTGGTTAATAATTTAAAGTAATTTACTCGAAAAAGTTAATAGGTTACTACTTAAGGTTAAGCATCGACAAAACTTTCTTCTCGTCAACTTTCTCAACAATGGCAACATGAGTTAAGTTACGTTTTTGTTTTGTTTCCTTTTTAGTCAAAATGTGACTTTTGTAAGCATGCTTCCTCTTAACTTTCCCTGTTCCGGTTAAAGAAAACCGTTTCTTTGCACCGGTGTGAGTTTTTGTTTTTGGCATTCTACTGCAATTAATTTTTATTTACTTACTTTTTTCACTCCTTTTGGAGCTATCAACATAATCATTCGTTTTCCTTCTAGTTTAGGTAATTGCTCTACTTTACCTAACTCTTCAAGATCCTGAGCAAACCGAAGTAATAGTATTTCACCTTGCTCCTTGAATAGTATTGACCGTCCTTTAAAAAACACGTACGCTTTAACCTTTGCACCATCGTTAAGAAAATTCTCGGCATGTTTTAACTTGAAGTTGTAATCGTGCTCATCGGTATTCGGTCCAAACCGAATTTCCTTTACTACAATCTTCTGAGCATTTGCCTTGATTTCCTTTTGCTTTTTCTTCTGTTGATAAAGGAACTTTTGATAATCTAAAACCTTGCAAATTGGTGGATCGGCTTTGTCAGAAATCATTACCAAATCCATTTCCATATCAAAGGCCATTTTTCGAGCTTCTTCTACTGGATATATCCCCGGTTTAACAGGATCTTCTCCAACAAGGCGGACAAACTTTGAACGAATCTCTTCGTTTATTAAATACTTATCGTCCATTACCTTTTTGTTATTATATGGTGCAGCTATGGTTAAACCCTCCTTTTTTAGTTAATACTATATTTCTTGCAATTGTTTATCAATGTTAGTTCTGATTAATTCCACAAACTCTTCGAGTTTCATTTGACCTTTATCGCCTTCTCCCTGTACCCTAACAGCAACCATATCAGATTCCTGTTCTTTTTCTCCTACAATCAAAATGTATGGAATTCTTCGTAACTCGTTATCTCTGATTTTCTTACCAATCTTCTCGTTCCGGTCATCAATCAGCGTGCGAATATCGGAATTATTTAGGAAATTTAAAACTTTTTTTGCGTAATCGTTATATTTTTCGCTTATCGGAAGAATAACTGCCTGATCGGGAGTTAGCCACAGCGGGAATTTTCCACCAGTATGCTCAATAAGCACGGCAACAAACCGCTCCATCGAACCAAAAGGCGCACGGTGAATCATGATTGGGCGGTGACGTTTATCGTCGTTTCCAATGTATTCCAACTCGAATCGTTCAGGCAAATTATAGTCAACCTGAATTGTTCCAAGTTGCCACTTACGACCTATTGCATCCTTTACCATGAAATCCAATTTTGGACCATAGAATGCAGCCTCACCTAATTCGGTTACCGTTTTTAAGCCCCGCTCTGCAGCAGCTTCGGTAATGGCTCTTTCGGCTTTTTCCCAATTTTCGTCGGAACCAATATACTTTTCCTTATCGTTAGGATCGCGAAGCGAAATTTGTGCGGTATAGTCGTTAAAGTTAAGCGTCTTAAATATGTACAATACGATATCGATAACCTTAATAAACTCCTCCTTTAACTGATCGGGACGGCAGAAAATGTGCGCATCGTCCTGAGTAAATCCACGAACCCTAGTCAGCCCATGCAATTCACCACTTTGCTCGTAACGGTAAACTGTTCCAAATTCGGCCAACCGTAAAGGTAAATCTTTATACGAACGTGGTTTATATTTGTATATTTCGCAATGATGAGGACAATTCATTGGCTTTAGTAAAAACTCCTCGCCTTCCTGTGGTGTAGTAATTGGACGGAAACTATCCTTTCCGTACTTAGCCCAGTGCCCGGATGTTATATACAACTCCTTCTGTCCTATGTGCGGGGTAATTACCTGTTCGTAACCATATTTCTTTTGTACCTTCTTTAAGAACATTTCCAAGCGTTCTCTTAACTGAGCTCCTCGTGGCAACCACAACGGCAACCCAGCACCTACACTTTGTGAGAAAGTAAATAGTTCAAGTTCTTTTCCAAGTTTTCTGTGGTCGCGCTTCTTAGCCTCTTCCAAAAGAGCCAAGTACTCGTCCAACTGCTTTTTCTGTGGAAATGTTACCCCGTAAATACGAGTAAGCATTTTATTTTTCTCATCTCCACGCCAGTATGCCCCTGCAACACTTAGCAATTTAATTGCTTTGATGTATCCAGTATTGGGTAAATGTGGCCCCCGACACAAATCGGTAAAATCACCTTGCTTATAAAAGGTAATTGTACCATCCTGCAAATCGGTTATGAGTTCAACTTTATACGGATCTCCTTTTTCTTTATATGTTTTTAAAGCCTCGGCCTTAGTAACTTCCATACGAACAATCGGCTGCTTTGCGTGAGCAAATTCCAGCATCTTTTGCTCAACCATAGGTAACTGATCCTCGGTAAAGGTTGTTGATCCAAAATCTACATCATAATAAAAACCATTTTCGATACTTGGTCCTATTCCCAATTTTATACCAGGAAAAAGATTCTCAAGCGCTTCTGCCATTAAGTGAGCCGAAGAATGCCAGAAAGCATGCTTTCCTTTATCGTCGTCCCATTTATGCAACTTAACGGTAGCGTCGTTATTAATTTCGCGTGTTAAATCCCACACCTCACCATTAACCGATACTGCTAACACCTCCTGAGCTAAACGTTCCGAAATGCTTTTTGCAATCTCGAGCCCAGTTACACCTTTAGGATACTCTCGTACCTTACCGTCAGGAAAAGTAATTTTTATCATAATTGCAATTTTGAAAGTTGCAAAATTAATGAATTTTTAAATAAAACCCTTAATTATTAATCGATTTACTTTGTTTCGTCAGATGTTTTCTTTTTACCCGGCTTAAATTTAGATTCCTCCCCTTTTATAAGCCTCTCAATGTTTTTTTGATGAGTAAACAGCATTAAAATTGCTAACGTGAAAGCAAAAATAATTAACGAAGGATTGGTTGTTCTATAAACAAAAATCAACACCAATGGAAAAGAAAATCCGGCAATCATAGAACTTAACGAAACATACCGAGTAATAAGCAACGATATAACCCAAATTCCAAAAACAATTAACGTTGCATAAGGTTGAAGAGCGAATACAACTCCCGATAGAACAGCGACACCCTTTCCTCCTCTAAACTGTGCAAATATCGGGAAAATATGACCTACCAATGCAGCAACACCTAGAATCAACTGAAAGTTGATAAACATTCCTGTTTGTGGAATGTAAAAATCAGTTAGGTACAACAGCCGAACGGCAAAGTAGCCTTTTAACACATCTACTATAAACACAAAAATCCCCGGTAACAAACCCAATACCCTAATTGTGTTTGTTGCTCCGGCATTGCCACTTCCATGTTCCCTTACATCCGTTCCATAAAATATCTTTCCTACCCACACCGAAGTAGGAATCGATCCCATTAAGTAAGCTGCAATAACAATAAGAATTTTAACCAGCAAATCCATGTCCGCAAAGATAATCTTTTTTTTACCAAAATATTGAACTATCCCAAAACGCAAAGGTTGCACCAATTAAGTTTGATGCAACCCTATTGTCAGCTAAAATTTACAAAATCACAATTTTGGACCTGCGGCAACTAACCGTTTTCCCCACTCGTTATCAGTAAAATTATCAAAATTTTTAATAAACTTTTGAGCCAAATCCTTGGCCGCTTTTTCCCAATCCTTAGGGTTAGCCCAAGCATTTTGAGGATTCAGCAACTTTGAATCAACTCCTTTTAACGATTTCGGGATTTGCAGATTAAAAATCGGGAGTTCTTCTAACTCCTCATTTTCGATAGAACCGTCGAGAATGGCGTTAATTATGGCACGAGTCGAAGGCAAATCGATACGCTTGCCAACACCATAAGCCCCGCCAATC
Organism: Bacteroidales bacterium; assembly: GCA_020636845.1. Lineage (GTDB taxonomy): Bacteria > Bacteroidota > Bacteroidia > Bacteroidales > Tenuifilaceae > JACJXD01. The sequence continues at coordinate 152,207 of JACJXD010000003.1, forward strand.
CATCCTGTGTTAACCAAATATGCCTTAGAGCCATTTTGCTCCATTTTCTTTACAAGTTCGCGTGCATACACCGTTGGATGAAGCATAAGGAAAGCCTGTCCAAAACAACTGCTAAAAGTTGGCTGAGGTTCAATAACCCCTACTTCGGTTCCCGCCAATTTAGCGGTAAATCCGCTAAGAAAATGGTACTGCGTTTGATCTGATGTTAACAAAGCAACAGGAGGTAACACGCCAAAAGCGTCGGCAGTTAAAAATATTACCTTTTTAGCATGTCCCGCTTTCGAAATTGGCTTTACAATGTTTTTTATATGGTAAATTGGATATGATACCCTTGTATTTTCAGTTTTAGCCTTTGAGTGAAAATCGATGTTCCCTGCCGAATCTACTACCAAATTTTCCAACAAGGCATCTCGTTTTATAGCAGCATAAATATCTGGTTCTTTCTTTGGGTCTAAATCTATACACTTAGCATAGCAACCTCCTTCGAGGTTAAACACGCCGGAATCGTCCCAACCGTGTTCATCATCGCCAATAAGGGCACGATTCGGGTCGGCCGAAAGAGTGGTTTTTCCCGTTCCCGAAAGGCCAAAGAAAATGGCCACATCACCTTTTTCACCTACATTTGCACTGCAGTGCATAGATGCCATTCCTTTTAGAGGAAGGTAAAAGTTCATTACCGAGAAAATGCCCTTTTTCATCTCGCCACCATACCATGTTCCCCCAATTAACGCCATTCGTTCTGTTAAGTGAAATGCAACGTAAACCTCGCTATTCAAGTTTTCCTCACGCCACTGGTTATTAACTGTCTTGGACGCAACAAGGGCAACAAAGTCGGGCTTAAAGGTTTTCAACTCTTCCTCAGAAGGACGAATAAACATATTCTTAACAAAATGTGCCTGCCAAGCCACCTCCATAATAAAACGCACACTTAAACGTGTATCCTTATTTGCCCCGCAAAACGCATCGACAACATAAAGTTTTTTTCCGCTTAGCCGCTCCGCACTTACTTCCTTTAAATGATTCCAAACCTCCTGAGAAATGGGCTTATTATCGGATGTTTTCTTTCCCTTCTCTGCCCACCAAACATCCTTTTCGGTATTAGGTTCCCTAACAACATACTTATCCTTTGGAGAACGTCCCGTAAAAATTCCTGTATCGACGCTTACCGCACCTAACTTCGTTACAACGCCCTTTTCATACCCCTTTAGGTTAGGGTTAGTTTCGTGCTCATAAAGCAAATCGTAATCCGGATTGTAAAACACCTCTTCAGGCTTTACTATCCCATAAACTGAAAGATCTATATTAGCCATTTTTTGGTTGATTAAGTGTCTTCTTACAAATTCAACCCTACTACAACAACACAAATATTCGTTAGAGTAGGAAAATTATAAAGTTCTTCTAATTTCCTCTTATTTTAAGCATTATAAAGAAAATAGCAGAACTTTATTGCAAATATATTCCTTTTATTTGTCGAAAACGTTTGAAATGGCATGTTGTAAATCAGCGTTTTTTAACAGGTTTTGATTTACAACTACAAATCCTTAATCGCTATGCTTACATCCCGGGGTTAAATTTTCGGGTTCCATATGAATAGTAGCATCAATATTCAACCGTTTAAGAATTTCCACTTCAACCTCCGATACCACTTTATGAGCCTGTTCTATAGTCCAACTATTAGGCAGCCGAACATGGAAGGTTAACTCTTTGTGCGTTATGTAATTATGAATATGAAAATGATGAGGTTCCATTCTAATTCCTTTAGAGGCAATAATATCGTTAATCTCGTCGATTAAAGTAGCAGGAACCTCTTCGCCAATAATAGACGAAAAAGTATCGGAAATTATTTTATATGCCGAATAAGCAATTAAAATGGCAACTAAAATTCCCAAAATGCCATCAATCCACCAAAAGTAGCGACTTACAAAAATACCCACAATAACAATTACCGATGAAAGGGCATCGCTTCGATGGTGCCAACCATCGGCTTGAACCGATTTCATACCAGTTTTTTTCCCAATGAAAAAAGCATACTGCGCTAATCCCTCCTTCAACAAAATGGACACAACCGTTGCGATAATAGCCAACATTCCATAGTGTGCAGGCTGATGCGATTTTAATCGTTCAAAACCCTCTATACCAAAATATATTGCTACCAACAAAAGCATTATTCCAATGGTAAGAGTTGTTATTAACTCGGTTCTTCCATGTCCAAAAGGATGCTTTTTATCGGCAGGCTTTTGGGAGTACCGAGCCCCCACAATTACAAATATCGAACTTAACGAATCGGATAAGGTGTGCCAGGCATCTGCAATAAGGGCTAACGACCCGCTTACTACACCTGCCCAGTATTTCAGGACAAAAAGAAGCGTGTTTACTATAATTGAAACAACGCCTTCTTTTTGAGCCCCATTAAAATTGGACTCCGTTTTCATTACAATAACTATTTAACAGGAATAACTTCGTATGACGGCAAATATCGAATATAAGTTTGGTTCACATTTTTATACGTCCCAAATTTATTATCGAATTTAAACGTTGATTGTAGCATTTGCTTTTTATAGCACTTTAAACAAGGGGTAAAATCAGCGCCATACTTCTTCATCATACTTATAAAATATATACCCAAATCGTAACCTAAAAACGAAAATTGTGTAGGTTCTAACCTGAATTCCTCGCGATAACGTCCTACAAAACTATTTACGTCGGCTCTGGAATAATCCACATAAAACGGACTGTAAATTCTTATTCCTAGGTTAAACAAATAATCATCGTGAATATTGTGCATCCTCATCCAACGGGAAGGCCCGTAAACTTTTGTTTTGAGGTTATAAAACGATTTAACGGCATATAGCTGTCCCAAAAAATCGGCAATAAATGGCTCGTCGTTCGATGGAATAATTACCACGTTTTCCATATTGGGCAAAAGAACTTTTGAGAGCGAATCCTGAACATCGGCCGATTTCTCTTCCGCAATTCTATGGTCGTAACGGTAAAGTTCAACTCCGGCACTATCGGCTTTTGCGGCCAACTGTTCGTTAAAGTTCTTAATTGCCTCGGAATAAAGTGCATCCTTGTCGTTAATTACAATATACCTGCAAGAATCTTCAAATTTCAAACTATCCAAAAACAGCAACAGCATGTCCTGATAACGCTGATTTACTTCGATAAGATGCTCATGATTATTAAATTCCGTGGGGCCATTATAAAATGGCGATACTACAGGAATTTTCTGCTCATCGGAAAACGAGATTAACGGTAGCAACTCATTTTTACTCAATGGACCAAACACCAAATTTTCGTCGTTAAGCACGCCCATCGATACCAATCCCCTTATTTCGGATGGATTATTCTTAATATCGAAAACCGATAAGTTAACAGAAACGCCCTCCTTTTTCATCGAGTCGATAGCTAATAGCAATCCCTGATAAAACTCAAGAGATGCCCGGGTTAAAGCCGACATGGGCTTTTGAGCAGTTTGAATATTTACTTGATTCGATTCAACCTCATCGTTAAACTCACTATCTTCAACCTCCTCGCGTTGAGTAAAAGGCAATAATAATGCTATGTTAAACGGTTCGCCATTATAATCGAACTCCTTTTGACACGGAAGTATTTCAACCGGTTTGGGAACTATGGTATCCTGCCTTACCTGCTTTGCTACAGGCTTTACGGGAATACGCAACGTTGTACCCAACTTCACCCCATCCTTTATGGCTTCCCTGTTATACTGCTCAATCAACTTTACATCTACACCATATTGACGCGAAATGGCAAACAAACCCTCACGAGGTTGTACCTCGTGCATAATAAATTCCATAGAATCTTGTGCAGGCGCCGTTACCACCGGCGTTATAACCTTACGCGGAATCAGCAATACTTGGCTTACCTGTAAACCATCCTTCACTTCCGGATTGTTGGCAATAATTTCATCTACCGTTACATTATACGCCCTCGATATCCCAAAGAGCGTTTCCTTACGTTTTACTATATGATATATAAATTCCTCGTTCCCTTCTATGGCCTTCGATTTCACTGGAATTTTTAATGCCTGACCGACCTTGAGCCCTGCGTATATATCGGGATTGGCAATGGCAACCTCAGATTGTGTAACGCCATAGGCCTTGCTTATAGAGTAAAGTGTTTGACCGCTTTGAACAATATGAACGAAATATGCTTTTCCATCGATACGCACCTTATTTTTGGAAACCTCAACCTTAGGAGAAACTATTGTATCGTTCTGAGCATTAACAACAACTGCCTGAAACAAAAAACATATCAGAAAAGCAATATAAAAACGGTTCATATTTAATTAATTTACAGTAGCGTTAAATTACAAAAATAGTCAGTAATTTTATCTTTCCTCATTTTTTTAGATTTTTTAGTAACCTCAACAGCACACAGCAATTAAAATCTCTGATAAACAAAAAGTTTTTAAAAACATCAAACTTTACCGTCTAATCCGTTTACATAAACTGCATCTATTTTTGTAAACTTGCTCCCGTTTTTAACTATTTTGTCCAATGAGTTTTTTTGCGGTTACCATTCAGCATCACAGAGTTTTTGGCTATACATGTGGATTGTACGTACTATCGAATCAATCGAACGATATATATACCATTGAAGAGAATGTGCTGAGCCGTCCTGCATCGAATATTCCCTCCGAATTAGCCAATATTGGCAAGGTTATAAATCAGATTTCGGAGAACGCAGTACAAAAACAATTCGCAAAAAATTTAAAGGCCTCTGCAAACTTTGCCGACAAAGTAAATTCTGACGAAAAACTGCTAGGATACATAAGAGAATACATAGACAGGCGTCTTTCGAAAATAGTTGAATTGACCCTAGAACTCAATCTGCCTTTATATTTACGCGATAAAACAATAAAAACGCTCAACGAAACCAACCGGTTAAGCATCATCCCCAATTTGCTAAAACCCACCTTCAACTTTGAACAACTCGAAAGCGAACTACATTACAGCATTTCTATTCAACTAAACAAAAAAAAGATTATCCTTCAAGGCAATAATCAGGTAATATGCGATTCGCCTTGCATCATATTGATAAATAAGACGCTTTACCGATTAGATGGAATTGAAGGGAAAAAAATACAACCGTTTTTTAACAAGCCATACATATCCATAGCTGCAAATGCAGTAGAACGTTACCTTAGCACTTTTGTCAGCAACCTGTTAAGGAGCAATCTTGATGTTACCGGCGTTCCTGTTCGAGAAACGGAGGTTAAACCGGAAATACTTCTCAACCTAGAAGCAAGGCTTACCGAAGGACACTGCCTTACATTGTGGTTCAAATACGGTTCGAGAAAATACCTTTGTAGCAAACCAACCACTCCCGAAGTTAACTTGCTAAAGGAAAACGATAAATATATTTTTACCCGTTTTAAGCGCAATAGCTCACAAGAGCAAAATACAATAGATGCCATTTCTAACCATCTGGGCATAAAAAAGGTAAGCGATGGCGAATTTTTACCCAAGGAAATACCCTCCTCACCTAACAATCTCTACGAACTTGTTGAATGGCTTAATAAAAACAGACCGAAAATATCCGAATTATCCATTGCCATTGAGCAAAACATAGAACAAAGCCAATTCTACTTAAACAACGTTGAACTATCCGTAAACACATTGGTTGGCGAAGATTGGTTCGATTTACAAGGAATGGTAAAACTCGACGGCTTCGACATTCCCTTTTCCCATTTAAAACGAAATATTCTTAGAAATATCCGTGAATTTATACTGCCCAACGGACAAGTATTTATTCTTCCCAAAGAGTGGTTCTCGAGGTATTCTCCAATAATGGCCATTGGAAAAGAAAACGAAGGCAGCATTCGGTTGCCTAAGCCTGCATTTAACCTTCTTAATGGCGATGATACAATAAACGCCAACCTTGCAGTAGGGTTAAACCGGAAACTTTCCAATGTTAGCGTTGAAGAATTTGAACTTCCGAAAACATTAAAAGTAACCTTACGCCCGTACCAACGCATAGGCTATACATGGTTAAAATTATTGGAACAGAACAATATCAACGGATGCCTTGCCGATGATATGGGGTTAGGAAAAACCATTCAAACTATAGTTCTGCTGCTATCGTCAGCAGAGGCTAACGGTTTTGCCGTAGGCTCGGGAAAAACGTCGCTTATAGTAGTACCAACTTCGGTAATTCATAACTGGGGTTCCGAATTGGCCCGCTTCGCACCGATGCTCAACTTTTTAATTCACCACGGAACGCAGCGCACAAAGTTCTATTCCAAAATTCTGGCATACCATATTGTAATAACCTCGTACGGTACCCTCCGCAACGATATTGAACTGTTCCGACAAATAAACTTTAATTACGTTGTGCTGGACGAAAGTCAGAATATTAAGAATCCTTTTTCCAAAATATATAGAACTGCCGTAATGCTGAATGCCAAACATTCGATAAACCTGAGCGGAACGCCAATAGAAAATTCACTCCTTGACCTTTGGTCTCAAATGAACTTTTTAAACAGGGGAATGTTAGGCAGCCCGCGTTGGTTCCGAAACGAATTTCAAAATCCAATTGAGAAAAACAGCGACAAGGATAAGGAAGTTCAACTCCAGCACATAATCAGCCCGCTTATACTTCGACGTACCAAGGAACAGGTAGTTAACGACCTGCCGCCAATAACCGAACAGGTTATATACTGCGAAATGGAGGAAACACAAAAGAAAGTATATGAAACGGAAAAGTCGAAGGTGCGGAACTCCATAATTGACAGCTTCGAGAAAAATGGCGTCGAAAAATCATCGATACATGTACTAACCGGTTTAACACGACTTCGCCAACTGGCCAACCATCCTGCGATGTTAGATGAATATGCCGGGTTAAATTCTGGAAAGTTCGAGGAAGTAACCACACGCATCGATAGCATTGTATCCGAAAATCATAAAATACTTATCTTTTCATCGTTTGTAAAACATTTGGAACAAATTCAACAGTATCTGGAAAACAAAAATATAGATTATCAGAAACTTATTGGTTCTACAACAAATCGTTCCGATGTGGTACAATCGTTTCAGAACGATAAAAACAAAAAAGTCTTTCTTATTTCGCTAAAAGCAGGCGGAGTTGGGCTTAACCTTACAGCCGCCGATTACGTTTTTATTTTAGACCCTTGGTGGAATCCTGCGTCGGAAATGCAGGCAGTTTCCAGATCGCACCGTATCGGACAAACCCACAAAGTGTTTGTTTACCGGTTTATTTCGGCCGAAACAATCGAAGAGAAAATCCTAAAACTTCAGGATAAAAAGGAGAACATCGCCCAACTGTTCGTAAACGAGAACAATCCCCTGAAACTTACCGATAAGGACGCTGTTTTAGAACTGATAAAATAGTACGAAATTCAACAAAAAAAGGTGTAACCATTTCGGATACACCTTCCTACAATATTTGACAATAATTTATTTTTTTAAGAAGTCGTTTACATTTTTTTCAATTCTTTTTAAAACATCAGCACCTTCGGCCTTAACAAACTTATCACCGGTAATATGCTCGTAAAGTTCGATGTAACGCTCGGTAACCTGATTTACAAATTCGGGAGTCATTTCTGGTACTTTTTGACCTTCTTTTCCCTGAAAACCGTTTTCCATTAGCCATTCACGAACAAACTCCTTGGACAGTTGACGTTGCTCCATCCCTTTCGCTAAGCGTTCTTCGTAGCCATCGGCATAGAAATAACGTGAAGAATCGGGAGTGTGAATTTCGTCGATAAGAAATATTTTACCGTCCTTCTTCCCAAATTCATACTTGGTATCAACCAATATTAGTCCCATTTTTGCAGCCATCTGTGTTCCACGTTCAAACAAGGCAAGGGTGTATTTTTCCAACATTTCGTAATCTGCCTTGCTTACTAACCCTTTAGCAATAATTTCGTCGCGCGAAATATCCTCGTCGTGACCCTCATCTGCCTTGGTTGTTGGAGTAATAATAGGCTTCATAAACTTCTGATGCTCTTTCATTCCGTCGGGCATCGATTCTCCGCAAATTGTACGTTTCCCCGATTTGTACTCACGCCAAGCATGTCCGGTTAGGTAACCCCTAACCACCATTTCAACTTTAAACGGTTCGCAAAGATGTCCAATAGTAACCATTGGATCGGGAGTTGCAATTTTCCAACTGGGAACAATATCGGCCGTTGCATCCAAAAACTTCGATGCAATTTGGTTAAGCACCTGTCCCTTGTAAGGAATTCCCTTTGGCAACACAACATCGAATGCCGAAATGCGGTCGGTAACCACCATAGCCAAAAATTCGTTGTTGATGTTATATACATCCCTAACCTTCCCATGATAAACACTTGTTTGCCCGGGAAATTTAAAATCGGTTCTTACAATTGCTTTTTCCATTTTATATTAGGTTTTTAAACTGTTACCTCTTTTGACTATGACTATCCGGCTATTCAACTTTTGTCTATAATGATTTTAACTTCGTATAATTTTCATTTTAAAGTTAAAAACTACAGTTTGTTTTCCTCCGCATCCTTGTCGAATGCATTCACAATGTACTTAACCAACTTGTGCCGAATAATATCGCGTGTATCGAAATTCACCACCGAAATTCCGTTTATATTTTTAAGCAACTTTGTTGTTCTAACCAAACCCGAATCGGCTTTGTTGGGCAAGTCTATTTGAGTAACATCGCCGGTAACAATAAACTTTGCATTTTTCCCCATACGGGTAAGAAACATTTTTAGCTGACTTAGCGTCGTGTTTTGTGCTTCATCCAAAATAACAAAAGCATTATCGAGAGTTCGCCCTCGCATATATGCCAACGGAGCAATTTGCACCGTACCGTCTTCCATAAAATCGGCCAACTTACGAAGAGGAATCATATCATGTAACGCATCGTACAAGGGCTGTAGGTACGGGTCTAACTTATCTTTCATATCTCCCGGAAGAAAGCCTAACCGCTCGCCTGCTTCAACTGCCGGACGCGTTAGAAGTATCCTTTTCACCTCCTTGTTGCGCAAAGCCCTAACAGCCAACGCTATTGCCGTGTACGTTTTTCCAGAACCTGCAGGCCCTATAGCAAAAAGTAAATCGTTCTGACTATATAGATCAACCAGCATTCGTTGGTTTACCGTACGCGCCTTTATTACCTTTCCGTGGTTACCATACACCAGCACATCGGCGGCATCTTCCTCGGCCTGACTTACAGAATCGTCGTTTCCCTCCAGTATATCCTGAATGTTATTTTCCTTCAAGTAACCAAAGCGGTTATTAAACTCAACCATTTTCCCGATTCTGTCCTCCAACTCATCTATGGTTTCTTTGTCGCCAACAACTTTTAACTCGTTGCCACGGGCTATTAACTTAAGTTCCGGATAAAAACCGGCAATGCGTTCAAAACGGGTATTGTTTACTCCATACAAAACCAGCGGATCGATTCCTTCAATAATAATTACTCTTTCCAAAGTTTTACAATGATTTTTCGAACAACAAAGATAGCTCGAAAAAAAGTACAAACGAAGGCAAACCATTAATTTGTAATTCAACCTTTTTACTCAAAATTTTTAACATAACATTAAGAAATTTAGGGCAATAATATTTTCTCTGCTACTTTTGTATTGCTATTTTTAAGTAATGAAACAGGACGGCAAAAACGATATAATAATCACAATAACAACCGATTGGGAACGTAACGATTTCTATCAGGGAGTTTTACAAGGGAAGTTACTCTCCGTTTCCAGCGCCATACGGTTGGTTGAACTTAGCCATCGCGTTCCTGTTTTCGATTATGTACACGCTGCATTTTTAATGAAGCACAGCTTTAAGGCATTTCCCGAGGGAACCATTCACATTTGTATGGTAAATAGCGAAAGTTCCGGAAATCAAATGCTTGTATTCGAACTCGATAATCATTTTCTTATACTTCCCGATAACGGAATGATTGGCTTAATTGCCGAAGGTAACATGGATAAAGCGTACTCGTTTCCACTTGACTTGGAAAGCAGCTTCAGCTCGCTTAACTCGGTAACAACAGCCGTTGAATCGATTGTAAACCAAAGCATTTTTACGGATAGCGCATTGATTACCACAACTTTTAAACAAAGCATTCCCTTTAGAGCAGCCTCCGATGGAAAAATTATTACGGGAAGCGTTATTTACATCGATTCGTACCAGAACGCCATTACCAACATTACCCGTGAACAGTTCTATCAGGCGCAAAAGGAACGCAGGTTCGAAATTTACCTGCAAAGCATTAATTACAAGATAAGCGAAATGTCGAATACGTACACCGATGTTGAAGAAGGCGAACTGGTTGCATTTTTTAACTCGGTGAATATGCTTGAAATTGCCGTACATAACGGTTTCATTGCCGAGCTGCTTTCGTTGGAAGTTGGATCGAGCATTATGGTTAAATTTTTTGATAATTAAAAGAATGGAGAAGAACAGGGATTTATTAAGACAGGAAGCAAGTAATAAGTTTTCCGAGTTGCTAAAAATTATGGACGAACTAAGGGAAAAATGTCCTTGGGATAAAAGTCAAACTTTCGAAAGTATGCGTCCTTTAACCATTGAGGAAACCTACGAACTGTCGGATAGTATTTTGGAAAACGACTTTAACTCTACCGGAAAAGAATTAGGCGACGTGCTACTTCATATTGTTTTTTACTCAAAAATGGCCGAAGAGCAAAGTCAATTTAACATCTCCGATGTTATCGAGAACCTTTGTAAAAAACTAATTCGTCGGCATCCGCACATTTACGGCAACGTAAAAGTTTCCAATGCTAACGAAGTTGTTGAGAACTGGGAACAAATAAAAATGACCGAAAAGGATGGCAACAAAACTGTTCTTTCGGGCGTTCCCAAATCGCTACCGGCACTAATCAAGGCAAACCGAATTCAGGAAAAGGTCAGGGCGGTTGGCTTCGATTGGGAAAAACGTTCGCAGGTTTGGGATAAGGTTCAGGAAGAACTCAACGAGTTTAAACAGGAAGTTGAACACATGGATAGGGAAAACATGGAAAAGGAGTTTGGCGATTTTCTTTTCTCCGTTGTTAATGCCGCCCGGTTATACGGCATTGAACCCGAAACGGCATTGGAAAAAACCAACCGGAAATTTATTAAGCGGTTCAACTATTTGGAATCAAAAACCATCAAACAGGGACATAACTTAACCGATATGTCTCTCGACGAAATGAACGTAATTTGGGAAGAAGCAAAACAATTCGACAACTAGTTCTGCACCTTAGCAATGCCGGCGCTTAAGTACGTACTCAGAAAATTACTTTACACCCTGCTGATTATTTGGGGAGTAATCAGCCTCATATTTGCTCTTTTCAACCTAATTCCCGGCGACCCTGCGCGTATGGCTTTAGGGCAACGAACAGATTCCGCTTCTATTGCTGCGGTTCGCAAGGATTTAGGTTTAGATAAGCCTTTATGGACACAGTACGGCAAGTATCTAAACGACATCGCCCCCATTTCGTTGCACAACATAAGTAACAAATCAAGTTACTTTTACTACGACTCTTCTCTCTACGGCAAAGGCGTTATGCTACTCAAAATATCCAATCATGCTTTAATACTTAAATACCCGTACCTACGCAGATCGTATCAAAGTCAAAAAACGGTTACATCTATTATTTCAAGCACCATTATCAATACCCTTATACTGGCTGTTGCAGCCATGCTTTTTGCAACTGTAATTGGTATTTTGCTTGGAATTCTTGCTGCAGTAACTAAAGGGACTTTGTTCGACAAGTCGTTGCTGGTATTCAGCGCATTGGGAATGTCGCTGCCGTCGTTCTTCGCCGCCATTCTTTTTGGATGGCTATTTGCCTACGTCTTGGGCAACTACACGGGACTTAACCTTACCGGAAACCTATGGGAAGTGGATAGTTACGGCGAACATGTAAGGTTATGCCTTAAAAATTTAATACTTCCCGCTTTTACGTTAGGAATACGACCGCTGTCGGTAATTGTTCAACTTACACGAGGCTCGTTACTCGATACCCTTTCCTCCGACTACATCAGAACTGCAAAGGCAAAGGGTTTAAAATTTGGCACGATAATTTGGAAACACGCACTCCGAAATTCGCTGAATCCTGTTGTAACGGCAATATCAGGCTGGTTGGCTTCGCTAATGGCGGGTGTTATTTTTGTAGAATACATTTTTGGATGGAAAGGTCTAGGCTACGTTATGATTACGGCACTTAACAGTTACGATGTTCCTCTTGTTGTTGGCTGCGTTGTTACCATAGCCGTAATTTTCAGCATAATAAATTTGCTGGTCGATATTAGCTATTCAATTCTCGACCCAAGGGTAAGAATGGTATAGCAATCACCAGTTTATTTTGTAATTTTGTTTGTACAAATTAATCGATCAATTTAGTAGTCATGAGAAAAAAAATTGTTGCAGGAAATTGGAAGATGAATACAACTCCAACCGAAGGATTAAAATTAACCAAAGGAGTAATTGCCGAATCGCAATCGGTACCTGAGGATGTAACCCTAATTATTATTCCTCCTTTTACCCATTTAAGCGAAATTACCAAAATGGTTAAAGGAACAAGAGTAAAAGTTGGAGCTCAAAACTGTGCAAAATGGACAAACGGAGCATACACCGGCGAAGTATCGGTAAAAATGCTTACCGATTTGGGCGTTGAATACGTTGTTATCGGACACTCCGAACGTAGGGAATATTTCAACGAAGATGGGGCTACTCTGTTGGAAAAAGTTAAACTTGCCTTAGCAGCCAATCTCACGCCAATTTTTTGCTGTGGCGAAAAACTAAACGATCGCGAAGCCAATAACCATTTTAAAATTGTTGAGGAACAAATTGCCGAAACAATCTTACAGCTAAATCCTGAAGATGCCATAAACGTGATAGTTGCATACGAACCGGTTTGGGCAATTGGAACTGGCAAAACGGCAACTGCCGATCAGGCTCAGGAAATGCACGCACACATTAGGCAATTGCTAAACGCCCATTTCGGGAAGCAAATAGCCTCTTCCATCAGCATACTTTACGGAGGAAGTTGCAAACCTTCCAACGCTTCCGAAATTTTCTCGAAGCCCGATGTTGATGGCGGACTAATTGGCGGTGCTTCTTTGGTTGCCACCGATTTTATTGCCATTGCCAAGTCGTTCTAAAAATGAACTATACCGAATTTAAAATCAACATAACCCCTTACTCCGAGGAGAACGTTGAAATTATCATTGCCCAACTTTCCGAGTTGGGCTTTGAAAGTTTTATGGAGGACAACGAAACCCTGCTGGCATACATAAAATCCAACATGGTTAACCCACAAAGCAATTTTTTTAGCAGCATACATCTGCCTAAGAGCGTTGAAGTGACCTATTCCTGCCAAGAAATTGAAGATAAGGACTGGAACGAGGAATGGGAATCGAATTTCGAACCAATTATTGTTGAAAATCGTTGCCTTGTGCGTGCATCGTTTCACAACAACCTGCCAAAGTTGGAATACGAAATTGTAATCGACCCCAAAATGGCTTTCGGAACCGGACACCATCAAACTACCCACTTAATGGTAGCCCACATTCTAAAAGCCAATTTCACAAACTTACGCGTGTTGGATATGGGCTGCGGTACAGGTATTCTATCCATTTTGGCAGAAAAACGAAATGCCCGCGAAATTATTGCAATCGACAACGACGAATGGTCGTACAACAATACACTCGAAAATATAAAAACCAACAATTGTTCCCGTATTAAACCGTTTTTAGGCGATGCCAAACTTCTGGAAAATCAACATTTCGACGTTATACTGGCAAACATCAACTTAAACATTCTGCTTACCGATTTACCAACATACTATAATTGCCTAAACCCAAATGGTACTATTGCCATGAGCGGAATACTGGTAACCGACATAGATACCTTGAAAAGCAAGGCAGAAGAATTAAAACTAAAGTTCATTGAGGCCAATACCCGCGACAATTGGGCAGAAGTTTTGTTTTCAAAATAATTGTAGAGCAGAATTTGCTAAAAAATTTGTCTTTAAATTAACTTAAGGGTTTTCGATTAAAATTGAAATAACCTTGGGTAATGCTTGCCTGTTAATAATTATCCCTACTCCCAAATCCGCTACTTTCTAAAAAAGTGCTATTTTGTACCTGCAATCGAATTCCTTTTGGACAATTTTCTTTATCGCTTTCTAATTATCAATATAATATTATATGAAAATCAGGCAAAAGAGCGTAATATCCCGAACAATCTTAGTTCTTATCATTTCATCGTTAGTAATATCCATTGCAAGCGCATTACTTCTGCAAGATGTTAAATTCACAGGAAACGTTGCAACATTTCCCGTTGAATTAAAAGCGCTGCTTTCCGATGAGTTCAAAAAGGATGAAAATGAGAAATTCTTAAAATCATTCGAGATTTTCTGGGCATCCGATACCATACCTTCGGAACAAAAGGATGATATTATTGCCAATGCCAACTTGATACTCCCCATACTCCCCGACAATAAAGTTTTTATTATCAACTACATTCAACTGGTAAATCTGGTATTTCACAACGAATATGCACTAACAAACTACCCCGAATGGAACAAGTTTTTTAAAGGACTGCTGAACAATCCTAATACAAACTATGGAGAACTGATAGAAACAGTAAATTTTACTCACAACTTAATAAGTTCGTCCACACTAACCAAGAACCTAAGTTTTGCATGGAAAGTTGGAGAAAAGAACAAATATCTATTTAGCGACGAAAATGGCAAATTCTCTATCAACTTCAACAACATTACCCTAATTTGCGTTAGCAAGGACGATAGCATTTACATTGAAAACACTAGCGGAACATATTTCGTTGACGAAAATAAATGGACGGGAAAAAACGGCAAGGTTACGTGGTCTCGTTCCGGATACTCATCGGACGAAATTTACGCTACTCTCGATAAGTACAACATTAATCTTAACCTTAACTCCTACGATGCAGAGAATGTTTCGTTCGTTAACAAGGACTATTTCGATAAACCTATAAAAGGACGACTTGAAGAAAGGTTGGTAAAAGATTATAAAGTTGAAACTATCGATTACCCTCAGTTTTACTCATACGAAAAGTGGTTTAAAATTAAGGAACTCTTCCGAAATGTTGACTACGAGGGCGGTTTTACCATGAAGGGGTCCAAGTTAATTGGCGTAGGAACCGACAAATCGTTGGCAAAAATTACCATTAGGCGTAACGGCAAAGTTTTTCTTACCGCAAAAGGAAAAATCATGCTATTCGAACGTACAATTCTTAACGCCGACAAAGCCAGCATTTGCTTCAAATTCGACGAAGATTCGCTGTATCACAACGGATTATACTTTTCGTTCAACTCCATCAACCGCAAGGTTATAATAACACCAACCGATAAAATTACAACCCAAAGTCCTTTTTACAGCTCGTACCATAAGTTAAGTATTTGGACTAATCAACTTTCGTGGGTTATCGACGATGATAAAATATACTTCGAAGCCGCCACCGGAACATCCATTGGAAACGCCACTCTTGAATCGGAAAACTTTTTCAATACCGAATTGTTCGACAACGTTATGGGAATTAGTAAGGAACACCCGTTGCTGCAAGTCTGGAACTACTCGGTAAAGAATAAAACCAAAGTTTTTAAAGCCGCCGATTTGGCAAGTTTCCTCCGTATGCCCGTGGAAGAGGTAAGAATTGAAATGATGCGGTTTGCCAAGGAAGGGTACATTTTGTACGACTTCGAAACCGACGAAGTAAAAATAATGAATAAGCTCCGGCATTCCTTTTACTCCAGGTTTGGTAAAAGCGATTACGACGTAATCCGTTTTTCATCAACCAGTAAGGGAAGTATGGCAAATGCAATTCTCGATATAAATAGCATGGAACTCAAAATAAACGGGGTAAACTCCATTTCGGTTAGCAATTCACAGAGCGTTTACATACAACCAAGTAACAACGAACTCACCATGAAAAAAAATCGGGATTTCGATTTCGGAGGTATTGTTCAATCCGGACTATTCCGCTTTTATGGTAAGCAGTTTCACTTTAACTACAATAAATTTAAAATAGAAATAACCGACGCCGATTCGCTTAGCCTCGACTACCAAACAAACTACCACGACAACTATGGCAAAAGAATTTTACAAAGCGTAGCAAGCACATTCAACAAAATTAGCGGCGAAATTTTTATTGATGACCCCACCAACAAATCCGGTTTAGTGCCCAATCCTGACTACCCAATTTTTACCAGTACAAAAAACTCGTATGTTTACTACGACGACCCCAGCATTTTCAACGGAATATATAAGCGCGATTCCATTTACTTCGAAATTTACAAGTTCACGTACAAAAACATGGACAACTTTGAACGTAGTGATCTTAACTTTAAAGGAATTTTTTACTCGAAAAATATACTGGCACCAATTGAAGACTCGCTGGTACTCCGACCCGATAACTCCCTTGGTTTTGTAAAAACCACACCTCCCGAAGGAGTTGCTGTTTATAAAGGCAAAGGCATTGCACACGACCGTATAGACCTCAGCAACAAAGGGCTTTTTGTTCGGGGAGGACTCGAATACCTTTCATCGACAACGGAAGCCGACACGCTTTACCTTTTTCCCGATTCCATGGTAACCCAATCGAATTCATTTAAAATTGAAAAACGTATAAGCGGAATAGAGTATCCAAGTGTCTCGGGCAATAAGCATAATATTAGATGGTTGCCGGGGAAAGGAGAATTTTCGGTATCGAAAGGCGAAAGTCCTTTCAAAATGTACGATACATTGGCCAAGTTTAACGGGAGTTTAATGCTTACCCCGCTAGGACTTACCGGAAAAGGAAGCATAAATATACCCAACGCCAGAATGTACGCCGAAACGTTCAACTTTAATGCTAACAATTTCAATTCACCCAAATCGAACTTAACCATTTACGCTCCGGCATCGGAAAACGAGGCCTTAGTTACTAAGAAAGTAAAGCCCAACGTTGATTTTACAACTCAAAAGGCTGAATTCACCAGAATCGACTCCAGCATTTTCGCCGAACTAAAGGAGTTGCGTTACGAAACCTACTTCGACAGAGTAAAATGGGATATGGCAAACAATAACCTTGCCTTTAAAACCCCCATGCAACTGGAAGATGTAAAGGAAGATTTCAGCGTTTCACGAATGTACGACAAGGACTCAACTAAATTAGGGTCGCTGTTCTATTCTGTTAAAAACGACGAAGATTCGCTCTACTTTTTTTCGCCCAATGCCGTATATAACACGCAAACAACGCTTCTTAACGTCGATAGCGTAAAGCATATTACCGTTGCCGACGCATACATAGTTCCCGAACATCATAAACTAAGCGTGGACTCGAAGGACAGGTTGCACCGTTTTAGCAAAGCAATAATACAGGCAAACTATCAAACGGCCTACCACAAAATATTTAATGCCGATATAAGAGTATCAAGCAGGAAATACTTTAAAGGCAGCGGAGACTACAACTATGTTGATGAACGCGATTCTGTTCAAACAATACACTTCAAAGAAGTTAAGGTTCAGGATAGCCTTACAACGTATGCAACTGGAACGGTAACCGTTCCGGACAGTTTTAAACTAAGCCCCCATTTTCGATTCATTGGAGACATCACCCTTTACGCTCCCGATAAAAATCTCGATTTTAAAGGAGGTGCAATGCCTATTTATTTCTGCCCAAATAGCGTTGGACAATGGGTTAACTTTGAATCGGAAATCGACCCGAAAAACGTTCTTATTCCTGTACCCGAAAAGCCTAAGAATTTAAAACTTTACCCATTAATTAGCGGTAGCATTATTTCGGAAGACTCTATCAAACTTTACGGTGGATTTTTACGCAGTCGCAAAAATTACGATGATATTCCATGGATACACGCCTATGGTTACATGAACTTTAATAACAACAACCGCAGGTTTACCATCGCGCCATTGTACAAGTTGAATAATCCCGACACATCGGGAAACAGCGTAAGCATTCAAAAAGATTACTGCTGGGTTTTCGGAGACGGACTGGTTGATTTTCCTGTCGATTTAGGTCAGGTTAAAATTCGCAGCTATGGAAATTCTATACATAAACTGAAAGAAAACGATGCTTCCATTCAAACCGTAACGCAGATTAACTTTTTCTTCAACCAAAAATCGCTTGAAGCAATGGCTAACGACATAAACGGAGCCCTTGCCTTGGACAAAGTTCCTATCGATAGAAAACTATTTAAGAAAGCGTTATTTGCCTTTATCGACTCCTCGAAAATAAAAACGGCACTCAGCCAACTGCAACTTTTTGGAGCATTCAGCGAAATTCCCAAAGGCTACGAAAGCACCATAACCTTCAATGATTTAAGACTTGTTTGGAATCCGACAACAAAATCGTTTGTATCGAAAGGGAAATTAGGCATTGGTACCGTTGGAAACATTCAGGTTAACAAGTATGTTGACGGCTTTGTTGAATTTTATAAGGGACGTTCCAGCGATAACATGACTATATATATTCATTTGGGAGATACCAAATACTACGTATTTACCTACACACGAAGTGCAATGCAGGTTTCGTCGGATAATCTGGAATTTGTTACTCCGATAAAGCAACAACGAACTCGCGATAAAAAGTTGAAAACCAAGTTAAGCGAACCTTCGTACCGTTACCTTATTGGCACCAAGCGCAACTTAAACGCAGCACAAGCCAGATACAAAGAGTTGAAATACGGAATTAAGGCAGAGCCCGAACAAAACAATACAGACGAACCCGACACCAAGGATGAAAAAAACTAACTTCCGAATTAACAGGCTGTGGAAGTTTGACTGCAGCCTAGCTGATTATCTGACTTTATTCCTTATTTCCTTTAACGTTTAGCACTTCACGTTAACGTCCCCTTGTTTTTTCCCAAACTTCCAAATCGGAAATATTTTTCCCGTCAATTTTTAAGCGTAAAGCTGTTTTTACATGATGAAATCCGCTGTTACCAGCGGCTCCGGGATTAATATAAAGGAAGTTTTTCTGCTTATCGAACTTAACCGTAAGTATGTGACTATGCCCGCACACAAAAATATTCGGCGATTTTTGTTTAAGTTGCTCCATAATGCCTTTATCGTAACGTCCCGGACGCCCTCCAATGTGGGTCATTAAAACCTCTACATTTTCAACCGTAAACCGCTGAAATATCGGATAAACCCTTCGCACCTTATAATCGTCGATATTACCGTAAACGGCCATCAACGGCTTAAAAGCATTTATTTTATCGGCTAACTCCAACGAACCTATATCGCCTGCATGCCAAATCTCGTCGCATGTAGAAAAAAAATCTGTCAATCCTTCATCCCAAAATCCGTGGGTATCCGATAAAATCCCAATTTGCTTCACTTTGTCATTATTTTATAAACCCTAATTTCTGACTTTCAGATTCTTAATTCTAACTTTCCTTTTCTACCTTTGCATTTCAAAAGCAAAGTAAATGCAAATATTCTACGCTCCCAACATTACAGGAAATAAATATACCCTTACCGAAGAGGAATCCAAACACTGCATAAAAGTACTCCGAATGTCAGTTGGTGCTGAAATTACGCTAATCGATGGAAAAGGAAATTTATATACAGCAACAATTTCCAACCCCAACTCCAAAAGTTGCGAAGTAGAAGTTACCAATGTTCAAGCCGAATACGGGAAACGAGACTTTTACCTTCACATAGCCATTGCTCCAACAAAAAACATCGAAAGGTTTGAATGGTTTCTGGAAAAAGCCACCGAAATTGGCATTGACGAAATTACACCAATACTTTGCGAACGTTCGGAACGAAAAAGCATAAAAAACGACAGGCTCGAAAAAATCATCATTTCGGCAGTTAAACAATCAATAAAGGCTTACGTTCCAAAATTAAACGAAATGGTTCCCCTAAAACAATTCTTAAGGAAGAGTTTTAACGGACAAAACTTTATTGCACACTGCAATAGTTGGGATTTACCTCCTTTAAAAGATCAAGTAAAACCTAACAGCAAAATCACCATTCTAATTGGTCCCGAAGGCGATTTTTCGCCAGACGAAGTTGAATTATCCATTCAAAATGATTTTAGCGAAATTAGTTTAGGCACTTCCCGATTAAGAACAGAAACCGCAGGTATTGTAGCATGTCATACCGTTAATTTAAAAAACTGATAATTTATTTCCCGCTTCATTATCCTCCTTTCTACTTAAACTAAAGTATTATTAAAACGGAAAACAGCAAACATAATGCTTTACCAGTCGATTGGCTCATCAAAGGAATCTCACTAAAATTCAAAATTTATTCTAAATTGTGGCATAACTTTGTTGCGTGAAAATATTAATTGTAGAAGACGAAAAAGAGTTAGCCGATAGCATAAAAACCTATCTTGAAGGAAATGGGTTTGTCTGCGAAATTGCTTCGAATGTTAATACTGCTATCGATAAAATAGTATCGTTTGAATACGATTGTGTTGTACTCGACCTTATGTTACCCGATGGCAATGGCTTTGAAGTTATCCAGGTAATTAAAAAAATAGAAAAAAATGAGGGTATCATAATCATTTCAGCAAAGGAAAGCCTTGAATCTAAAATTGACGGACTTCAACTTGGAGCTGACGATTATATAACCAAACCGTTCCATTTATCGGAATTGTTGGTTAGAATACAGGCTCTCATTCGTAGAAAGAATTTTAGCGGTAATAATACTGTCAACTTTAACGAAATTGAAGTTGAAATACTCTCGAAAATAGTTAAGGTTAACGGAGAAAAGGTTGAACTAACTAAGAAAGAATTTGACTTGTTGCTTTTTTTAATGGGAAACGAAAATAAGGTACTTTCGAAAAGCGCCATTGCAGAACATTTATCCGGCGATATGGCTTATATGCTCGATAATCACGATTTTGTGTATGCACATATTAAAAACTTGAAGAATAAACTAAAAGAGGCCGGGTGCAACGACTATATAAAAACTGTTTACGGATTAGGTTATAGATGGCAAAATGAGTAAAAAACTTTTACGGCACACATCATTCTGGTACACAGCAACTTCAGTGACAGCACTAATCATTCTTTCTCCGCTGTTCTATGTGATTCTCACAAGACTATACAACGAGGATATTGATGAATCGCTAATTCAACGAAAAAATGAATTTATCGGCAGTACTCTACCTTCCATATCAATTGCAGATATTGAAACATGGAACAAATTCAATTTTAATGCTCAAATTATCAACGATTCCAGTATAAAAAACGACACCATTTTTAACAGCTCTTATATGGACACTGTTGATGCAGAACTAGAACCCTACCGAGAACTCTGCACGCCCATTAAAATTGAAGGGAAAAATTACACTTACACTTCCCGAATCAATTTAGTTGAAAAAGAAGATTTGCTTAAAAGTATTGCTTTGCTATTTGCCGCTTTTCTCATTCTTTTGCTAGTGGGAATGTTTATTATCAACAGAAAACTTTCCTCCAAAATTTGGAAGCCCTTTCACGAAATTCTCAGTCAAATTGAAAAATTTCAGATTGATAGCAAAACTCTTCCGGAATTAAAGGAAACAAATATTGAAGAGTTTAACCGACTAAACAAAAGCTTTGAAAACTTGATTAGTAGAAACAGAAATATTTACAGGCTTCAGAAAGAATTTACTGAAAATGCGGCACACGAATTACAAACTCCCCTTGCCGTATTCAGGGCTAAAATTGACCTGCTTATACAAAGTCCCAACTTAAACAAAGACCAGTATGACATGCTGGAAAGCATAACCGAAAACATCACTCGGCTATCCAGGCTGAATAGTAACCTGCTGCTCCTATCCAAGATTGATAATAGTGGACACCATTACCCTAAAAAAACGGTAAACCTTAACAGTCTTATCAGTGGAAAAATCGACTTCTTTCAGGAACAAGCAAAGCAAAAAGGCATTAGCATTAATATTGATGTAACCAACAATGTTGAAATATACGGAAATCCCGATTTATTAGAAATCTTGATTAACAATCTGGTAATAAACGCCATACAGCATAACATTGAAGGCGGAAAGGTTTCCATTTTACTCGCCAACAACTCCTTAATAATAAAAAATACCGGCAAGCCCGGCCCCCTTTCAAATGAAAAATTATTCATCAGATTTTCAAAATCTGACCCATCGGGTAAAGGAACCGGGCTAGGATTGGCAATTGTTAAAAAGATTGCGGACCTTAGTAATTGGAAAATACATTACTCTTTTTCCGATGAGTTGCATGTTTTTTCACTACAACTCTAATAATTCAAAATTTCTTCAAATTCGTCCGCTACTTTGTGGCATTATTTAACCCAAAAATAACGCCATGAAAAAGTACACAATCCTAATTATTGCAACACTATTTGCATCGTGCTCCAATGCTCAAAAGTTAAATGAGAAAAACGTACCCATTGCAGTAAAAGATGCCTTCCAAAAAGAGTATCCCAACATTACAAACGCTAAATGGGAATACGAAAATGGCAATTACGAAGTCAACTTTAACCTTGAAAATAAAGAAGCATCTCTACTAATTGATGAACAGGGGGACATTCTGGAAACAGAAATTGAAATCAAAACCAGCGAGTTACCAAAAACTGTAATCGATTATACTAATGCAAATTATAAGGGAAAAAGAATAAAAGAGGCCGCTCGAATTATTAATTCAAAAGGCGAAATTACCTATGAAGCAGAAATAAAAGGGATGGATTTAATTTTCGACAGCAATGGAAACTTTATAAAAACTTCGAAAGAATAAATAACCTAAGACCGACTCGTTCGTAATTCTCTATTACCGTAATTGGTTTAATGAATAGAAAAGAATTATTGATTCGGCCTTTACCATAAAATGGCTAACTTGTACATTACAACTTTGTAATTTCACATCAATGATTATTATAAAAAGGTTACTGGTTTTAGGACTAGTTTTGCTATTTCAGGCAATATCTTCTAAAGCTCAAAAGTTAGAATTCTTCATAGCAAAAGGACTTGAAAACAGCCCTCTTATTAATGAGTATCAAAATCAGGTAAAAGCGCTTATCTCCGATAGTTTAATTGTAAAATCGTCGAACTTACCGCAAATATCGAGCAGCACACAAGTTATGTATGCACCATCGTATCAACACTTTGGATATGACAATGCAATTACTAATGGTGGAAACTACGTATCGGTTGTCGGTGTAAGTCAACCTATTTTGAATAGGCAAATAAAGAAAAATAGGTATGAAAGCATAAGCATTCAAAAACAAAACTTACTTAACAACTCCGAAATAACCAATGCCGAGTTGGTAAAGTTAATTACCGCGCAATATATTGATGCTTTTACTGCATATACCAATTTACAAGTTAGCAGTTCTTTTAAAGCCATGCTAAACGATTACCATAACGTGCTTAAAACACTGGTGGAAAATGGCGTTTACAAGCAAAGCGATTTACTTGCATTGGACATTGAAATTAAGTCGGCTGAAGTCGATATGAATCAGCAAAAAATTGACCTTGAATATGCCGTTTCTGCATTGCGCCAAACCTGCGGAATGTCGGATACATCGCAGTTCTCGGCTATGTTACCTAACTTAAAAATAAAATCACAAATTAGTATTTTGCAATCACCTTTTCTGCACAAATTTCAACTGGACAGCCTATCCATTACCAACCAAATTGCCTCGATAAACAATAATTACCTGCCAAAAATAAGTTTGTTTGCCGACGCGGGCTTTATGACAACTCAACTGCAACAATTGCAAAATCACTTTGGATATAGCACCGGAATTACCCTTAGCATTCCCATATACGATGGAAATCAACGAAAACATGAACTTCAAAAAATGAACCTACAGGAAAACACAAGGCAAAGTTACCAGCAATTCTTCAAGGCACAGTATTCTCAACAGGTAAAACAACTTAGCTCAATGTTAGAGTCGGTTGAAAATTCAATAAAAATCACGAATAATCAACTTGCTGACAGCAAAAATCTTGTAGTTCTTATTAAAACTCAACTCAATAGTGGAAACACAAGTATAGTTGAACTAATTAATGCACTGAAGAATATTAATAGTGTTAACCGTTCATTAACCCTGCTAAAAGCCCAAAAACTTAAAATTATCAACGAGTATAACTATTGGTTACAAAAATAAAATAGGCAATTATGAAACTATCGTTAAAAAGAAAAATTCCTGTAAGCATAATGTTTATGCTTGTTGCTATATTTTTTACCATATTCAACTCATGTAAAAATAAAACGGATAATTCCGAAGAAAATATGAACAATACCACTCCGGTTACTATCACCGGAATATCTACCGAAAAATTGGATAAGTATGAAGAGTTTTGTGCATACTCTACATACCTGAAAAAGAGTAAAGTTCGTTCGTCGATAGCCGGAATAATTACAAATTCACATGTCAACCAAGGCGAAGCCGTAATAAAAGGAACTATCCTTTTCTCCATAAAAACGAGAGAAGCCGTCGCACTGACAGAGGATAAAAATACACTCGATACTAATTTAAACTTTAGCGGTAACATCAAAATTACTGCTCCTCGCAATGGAATTGTGGATTCCGTTTTTTACCAAAAAGGCGATTACATTCAGGAAGGCGATGAACTGGCATCGATAATAGAACCCGAAAGTTTTGCGTTTATAACACTGGTTCCATTCGATATGCTTCACCTTATAAAAAAAGGAAAACATTGCAAAATAGTTCTACCCGATAATTCGACTATTAATGGTATTGTAGGTTCAACTTTACCAAACATGGATTTTCAGAGTCAAAACGTAAAGGTTTTGGTTAAACCGTTGAAAAAACAAACTTTTCCCCAGAATCTTATGGCAAAAGTTAACCTGATAATTTTCTCAAAACCGGATGTTTATACTTTACCCAAGGATGCAATTTTATCCGATGAAAGCCTTAAAAACTTTTGGGTTATGAAACTTTTAAACGATTCCGTCGCCATCAAAGTACCCATTAAAAAAGGCGTTGAAATAAATGATAGGGTTGAAATATTAAATCCCGTTTTTCAAAAAAACGACAGAATCATTTTATCGGGCAACTACGGTTTAGAGGATACAGCCAAGGTTATCATCATAAGGTAAAAACAATGAAAAAAAATTTTTATTTTCTATATAGAAATCCCATTTCACTAGTATTAGCCATTATTGTTCTTAGTGGCATTTACTTTTACTCGTACATGCACGTTTCGCTTTTTCCAGAAATAACCTTTCCAAAACTCAAAATTATTGCGGATAATGGCGAACAGCCAATCGATAAAATGATGATTACGGTAACTCGCCCGCTAGAAAACGCCATAAAGCAAGTTCCCGACCTTCAGGTTTTGCGAAGTTCTACTAGCCGTGGTTCTTGCGAAATATCCGCATTCCTTAACTGGAACGCTGACATCAATCAAAGCCTTCAAATGCTAGAAATGCGCATTAACCAAGTTAAAGGGGAACTTCCCCCTGAAGTTCAGATTGATATTGAACGAATGAACCCTTCTATTCTTCCTGTTATGGGCTATACCCTTGAAAGCACAACCAAATCGCCCATTGAACTAAATTTAATTGCGAACTACATAGTTAAACCATTCCTATCGCAAATTTCAGGAGTTTCAAAAGTTGGAATAATAGGCGGAAAAACTAAGGAGTTTTGGGTGGTCATGCAACAGGATAAAATGAGCCGGCTTCATATTACCCCCGAAATTATTGACAGCGCCGTTCACCAATCGAATTTCATTTTAGCCAATGGTTACCTGAACGATTACCGGAGAATGTACCTTTCGGTTACAAATTCAGCATTGCATGATAAAAAAGATATTGAAGATGTTATTATCCGAAACAGTGGAAAAGATCTTATTAAACTAAAAGATATAGCCAATGTTGAAGTTCGCGAGAAAGTTGAATATACACGAATAAATGCCAATGGAAAACAAGCATTGCTGGTGGTTATTTTAAAACAGCCCAATGCTAACCTTGTAGATTTAGCAAAAGAGGTGGTTGCAAAGGAAAAAGAACTTAAAAGCCTCCTTCCGAAAGGGGTAAGAATGAAGACTTACTACAACCAAGCCGATTTTGTAAACGATTCAATTAAAAGCGTTTCGGATAGCCTATGGATTGGGTTACTGCTAGCTATTATTGTTGCAGCACTATTTCTTCGCTCGTTAAAGGCAAGCCTTACAATTCTAATCACCATTCCGATTACCATCTTACTCACTATTATGGTACTTTATGGTTTTGGGTACACCTTAAACATTATGACACTTGGTGCTATTGCAGCCTCAATCGGATTGATAATTGATGACGCAATTGTAATAATTGAACAAATTCACAGGGAACACGAGGAAAACCATGGATTAAAAACTTCCATACTTATTCATAATGCAATCAAGTATTTATTCCCGGCAATGGTAGGATCATCCTTGAGCACTATTGTCATTTTTCTTCCCTTTGTTTTACTAAGCGGAGTTGCCGGTGCATATTTCAAAGTTTTAACCAATACCATGATTGTTACTTTAGTCTGTTCCTTTTTGGTTACATGGATTGGATTACCCGTTATTTACTCTTTTATTCCAAATTTTACCAGAAAGCGGAATTCTGCAAAATTTTCCGATAAAGAAGTAAAACAACAAACTTGGGTAAACTTTTTTGTTCGCAATTCATACATCAGCCTAATTTTTATTTTATTACTGATAGGCTCAATAGCTTATGTGCTTCCACGGTTGCAAACAGGATTTCTTCCAGAGATGGATGAAGGTTCTATTGTGCTCGATTACGATTCTCCTCCAGGAACTTCACTTAAGGAAACTGATAGAATACTTCGCGAAGTCGAAAAAATTATTACTAGCATTCCCGAAGTTGATGCCTATTCAAGGAGAACAGGAGCACAAATGGGCTTTTTTATTACCGAACCTAGTAGGGGCGATTACCTTATTCATCTTAAGAAAAATAGGACAAAAAGCACCGAAGAAATTATCGATGAACTCAGAAAAAAGATAGAGGCGACACAGCCCGCTTTGCGAATTGATTTTGGACAAGTAATCGGCGATATGTTAGGCGACCTCATGGAATCAGTTCAACCCATTGAAATTAAGATATTTGGCTCCGACTCAAAGAAACTTAATATACTTGCAAAACAAGTAGCCGCTGAAATTGGAAACATAAACGGAACTGCAGATGTTTTCAACGGAATCACAATTGCGGGTCCTTCAGTTGAAATTGTTCCCGATAAACAAAAACTTGCACTCTTCGGTATATCGCCGAAAAGTTTACAGTACCAAATTCAACTTCTGGAGCAAGGTAATATAATTGGCAGCATCCCTGAAAAAGAGCAGTACACCAACATTCGCATGATATATCCAAAATCGGAACAGCTTAGCATGGAACAACTATCACAACAAAGTATTTTCTTACCAAATGGATTGCTTAAACAACTGCAAGGTTTTGCCTCAATACAGGTAAATCCGGGTGTTGCCGAAATTACTCGTGAAAACTTACAGCCTGTAGCCATTGTAACGGCTCGACTAAATGGTCGCGATTTGGGAGGTGTTATGAAAGAAATAAAAAAACAGTTGAATAAAACCATTGCGTTACCCAATGGCTACTACATTTCATATGGCGGCGCTTACGCTGAGCAAAAACAATCGTTCGACGAGTTACTAATGATACTAGCAACCTCGTTCCTACTTGTCTTTACCATTATGCTATTCTTATTTCGAAATTACAAGGATGCTCTTATTATGATTTTCATTGCTATTTTAGGAGTAGCAGGAGGACTATTGGCGCTTTTCATTACGGGCACACCTTTAAACGTCGGCAGCTATACCGGACTAATTATGATTATTGGAATAATTGGCGAAAATGCGATATTCACATTTCAGCAATTTTCAACATCACGCAAGACTACTTCGAACAGCAATGCAATAACCTATGCCATTTCTACCCGATTGCGTCCAAAACTAATGACAGCCATAGGCGCAATTACGGCTTTAACCCCCTTGGCTTTAGGAATAGGTACAGGTGCTCAAATGCATCAACCTTTGGCTATTGCAGTTATAGGAGGATTTTTAACTGCAATTCCGCTATTACTTATCGTTTTGCCAACACTACTTGGAATTGTACATAAGGATTCGGAATCGTAAACAGAAAACTTTGCAACAAACTAAAAAACTTATGAAGTTAATAGTAATACTGATATTACTAACCTTTGGTTCGCTTATAGTTTGATTGATGAAACATTACTGGCAGCAGGATTATTTACAACTATATTGAAGTATAGCGTAAATCGCGACAGACCATTTATTACGTACCCATACATTGAAAAATTAACATCGAGTGGGCCCCCTTCGTTTCCATCAGGGCACTCTTCTGAATGCAACAACCTCACTTAGTATTGCATACCCAAAATGGTATGTTATTAATCTGATATTTGCATGGGTAAGTGCAGTAGGCTATTTCAGAATGGATTTGGGTGTTTATTATCCAAATAATGTTCTGGCCAACGCAATTATCGGAAATGAATGCGCATTTTTAACTTATAAGATAAATAAGTAGTTATACAAAAAAAGAAAGCACACAAAGCACCCTGATTTAAATTCATAAACATTTTTCATTAACAACAAAAAAATACTGTTGCTCAAAAATTAAATTGAACAACAGTATTTTTCCCAAAAAGTCACCAATGCTTACCTTCCAACTAAAAAATCTAAAATATCTAACCCTTTCGATGTGTTAAGTTTATATAACTCGGTAAATCCACATTTTGCACAAGAAACGGCATTAAATTTTCTATTTTGAATATCGAATAGCCTAGCCATTCGGCTACCTGTAACATACATCTCCTGAATTTCGAATTCTACCCCACCGCATTTAGGACAGTGAGTTTTTAACCTTACCTTCTTAACTTTCGTCATTGCTGCTATTATTTGAATTCAAATTGCCATTATCCGTTTTAACGCCAACTCGTCCTGCTTTCCGTAACGCCTGGTCGATAATCCATTCTAGCTGTCCATTAACACTACGAAACTCGTCGGCAGCCCATTTCTCCAATGCTTCAAACTTTTCAGGGTCAATTCGTAAAACAAATGTTTTCTTTTGTCCCATAATTGTTATTGATACAACGTTCCCGTATTAACAACAGGCATTGCCGATTCGTCGGAGCAAAGTACCACCATAAGGTTGCTTACCATTGCAGCCTTCTTCTCCTCGTCCAGTTCAACAATCTGCTTTTCCGACAGCTGTTCCAATGCCATTTGAACCATACTTACGGCCCCTTCAACAATCTTGCTTCGGGCTGCTACCACAGCAGTAGCCTGCTGACGACGCAACATAGCACTGGCTATTTCCGAAGCATAGGCTATATAGTTGATTCGTGCTTCTATAACCTGTATTCCGGCAATGTTCAGTCGTTCTATAAGTTCAGTTTCCAACTTATGATTTACAACCTCGCCTCCGGACCTAAGTGTAATTTCCTCCTCTTCGTGCTCAAAATTATCATAAGGAAACATTCCCGCTAATTTACGTAACGCCGCATCGCTTTGAACAATTACAAAATGTTCATATTCATCAACCTCGAACGATGCTTTATAGGTATTCTCAACCCTCCAAACCAAAACAAGTCCAACCATTATGGGGTTACCCACCTTGTCGTTTACCTTTATTGGTTCACTGTTAAAATTACGTGCTCTAAGCGAAATACGCTTTTTAACGTAAAATGGGTTTGTCCAAAAGAATCCATTTCGCCGAATCGTTCCCATATACTTTCCAAATAGTATTAAAACCGATGATTCGTTCGGGTTTACCGTAACAAACCCCGGAAGTATTAGCACTACCGGCAAAAAACCGAATATATACCAAGGCGATCCAGTTATGGAAAGCATTGTAATAGTAGCCCCTAGTAGTATCAGAAACACCACAAACATGACGTAACCTGATTTTGGATTAAACTCTTTTTCCATCGTTGTAAAATTAATATTGATATTATTTTAATATTACAAATATATTATATTGAATTATCAAAGTCAATAAAAAAACCGGAAAATTTTCCGGTTACATTACCCTTGCCAAAATTGCTTTTATGCTTCTATCGGGCATTTTAGGGCTCACAGCCTCCAATTCGAACAGTAACTTTTTTAACCGACTCTCCTCGTTAAAAGCCGAATAAGGCGGACGAATCATGGAAATCCGTTTATTCTTTTTGCTATACAGAGACACGTTAAAAAATAGATTAGTGTAGATTTTTGTCATAGGCATCAAGTTTTACCTTAGAACGCATATTGGCGTATCAATATTGCAAACAAACTCGATAACTTTTCGAAAAATTTTTCAGGAATCTACACATCCACAATTTTACATACAACTATCTATCTTCTAAACTTCATACTAACTACAAAAAGACTAAATACTTTCGAATTCAAGGCTTAAATCTTTTTCCTTAACAAGTTTCCTCAAGTTCATTAGTGCATAGCGCATTCTGCCTAAGGCTGTATTTATGCTAACGTTGGTTAAATCGGCAATTTCCTTAAAACTCAAATCGCCATAATACCTTAGCATTACAACCTCCTTCTGGTCATTAGGAAGAAGGTCAACCAACATTCGAACCTCGGCCAATACCCTTTCGTATATCATTTTTTGCTCCACATTCATTCCCGAAAAACGTGGAGTATTAAACAAATCGGCCTCGTAATCGTCGTTCGAAATTTCTCGGTACTGCTTATTCTTCCTGAAGTAATCTATAACCAAGTTATGGGCAATACGAATCAACCATGGTTGAAAGCGATTCGTTTCGGCATAGCGACCCTCCCGAACGGAATTTATAGCCTTTACAAAGGCTTCTTGCGTTAAGTCTTCAGCCAAATATGGTTTGCGAACCATAAGCAGGATATACGTATATACCCTTCGCTCATGACGTTTAATGAGCGTTTCAAGCGCACTGCTATTACCGTTAAGGAAATCATTCAGAAGCTCCTTGTCGGAACAATAATTAGGTTTCACGGTAACCTCCTTTTCTGTTTTGGTTAGCGTGTAGAGCTTCTATCTATAGGCGAATTATTTAAATTAAACTTATTTAACTTACAGGAGCAATATTACAAAAATATTTTAAAACCGAAAACGTTTTTATTATTTTTACTTAAAGACTACGAAAATGGTTACAAACAAACGTATCAAACATCATTCCTAAATTTAAATTCTTTATAAATGAATTTTTTTGATAAAAACGACATAGGTAATATAAAAATAGAACCAACAATACTCGACAAACTAATCGATTCTGTTAGTTTCACCTTACTGATAGGTTATTGGTTTTACGACTTAATTATTTTCTCGAAACTTCCGGAAACAATTCCCTCCCATTTTAATCTTTTAGGAACTCCCGATGGGTTTCACTCAAAAAAGTATCTTTTTATACTACCGCTAATAACAACCACAATTTTTACCATGATTGAATACAAATAAGAAGAACTTTCCCGTTCCAATTACCCCTTTAAACGCCCAAAAACAATATCAATTGGCAACTCAGTTAACTCGAGTTTTGAGATTAAATACAACTATATTTTCTTTCATTACCGATTTATATGCCACTCAACTTGCCCTTAAAACATTTGAGTTAAGCAAAACTCTATCATACCTATACCTTCCTATTTTACTATCCTTTGTTTTAGTTCCCTTAATATTCTACACGGCTAAAATGATAAAGAACAGGTAATTTTACACCGCCTACTCCTGCCTTTCTTAGAAAACTTCTAGAAACATTTTTCGGAAAACTTAACATCCAAAAGGTTGTTCTAATGGTCATTTAAGTAATTGATGTTACCTTTGTAGGTTAATTTTTTAAGCAGATGCAAAAGAGTTCTAACGTAATCTCTGTAAAAGGGGCAAGAATACATAATCTTAAGAACATTAGTGTTGATATTCCGCGCAATAAGTTAGTTGTAATTACAGGGGTATCGGGCTCCGGTAAGTCCTCGCTGGCTTTCGATACCATTTACGCCGAAGGGCAACGCAGGTATGTGGAGAGTTTGTCGTCGTATGCCCGCCAGTTTTTAGGGAGGATGTCGAAACCCGAAGTTGACCTTATTAGCGGCATTCCACCGGCTATTGCCATTGAACAAAAGGTTAATACGCGGAATCCTCGCTCCACCGTAGGAACTTCTACCGAAATTTACGATTACCTTAAACTTCTTTTTGCTCGTATTGGGAAAACGTATTCGCCCATTTCCGGAGAGGAGGTAAAACGGCATTCGGTTAGCGATGTTACCAACTTTATAACTTCCTATCCCGATGGAACTAAAATGATACTTATAGCCCCAATTACCCCTAATGGTAGCATGGCATCAAAGTTAGAGGAACTAATGCGTGAAGGATTTACCAGAATTGAGGTTGGAGAGCAAACTTTCCGAATTGAAGATGAAAAAATAAGGGAGTTGGTAACTCTTTCGGAAGCTGATGTTAACTTAATTATCGACCGTTTCTCCGTTAGTTCCGACGATGATTTTATTAGCCGGATTGCCGATTCCGTCCAAACCGCCTACGGCGAAGGAAAAGGATTCTGCACACTAAAAGTTTACTCCGGAGATAAATTCAAGGAGTATAAATTCTCCAATCTTTTTGAACTCGATGGTATTAAATTCGAGGAACCAACCGAACACCTTTTTAGTTTCAACAGCCCTCTTGGAGCTTGTCCAAAATGTGAAGGATACGGCAAAATTGTTGGTATTGACGAAGAATTGGTTATCCCCAATCAAAGTTTATCCATTTACAACGATGCCATAGCATGTTGGAAGGGCGAAAGCATGAGTTGGTACAAGGACAAGTTGGTTGAGAACGCTTCAAAGTATAAAATTCCCATTCATAAACCCTACTACGAACTAACCAGTGAACAAAAGAATCTGATTTGGGATGGAACTCGAGACTTTACAGGTATTAACGGTTTCTTTTCCGAGTTGGAACAAAAGCGTTATAAAATACAATACAGGGTACTTCTTTCGCGATACACGGGTAAAACAACCTGTCCCGTTTGTAAAGGAACCAGATTAAGGGTAGAAGCTTCGTATATAAAGGTAAACGGACATACCATACAGGACATGGTAAGTACCCCTGTAAATAAGTTGAAGGAAATTTTCGACACTATTTCGCTCAACGAACACGACGAACATGTTGCCAAAAGAATTCTGACTGAAATCAGGAACCGGTTAAGTTACCTGGTCAATGTAGGTTTAGGATATTTAACGCTAAACAGGTTATCGTCCACCTTATCCGGAGGCGAATCGCAACGTATAAACTTGGCCACATCGTTGGGAAGCAGCTTGGTAGGTTCGCTATATATACTCGACGAACCCAGCATAGGGTTGCATCCTCGCGACACAAATTTGCTGATAGAAGTTTTAAAACAACTTCGGGATTTAGGCAATACCGTTATTATTGTTGAGCATGACGAGGAAATTATGCGTGCTGCCGATTATCTTATAGACATTGGCCCGGAAGCCGGACTTAATGGAGGCGATGTTGTTTTTCAAGGTGAAATTAAAGACATTACAACCGCAACCAAAAGTTTAACCGCACAGTATTTAAACGGAATAAAATCCATTGCACTTCCCGACTCTCGGCGTAAATGGAACAGTTACATAGAAATTTCGGGCGCCAGGGAAAACAACCTTAAAAATATCAACGTAAAATTTCCACTTCACACACTTACCGTTGTAACAGGTGTAAGCGGCTCGGGAAAATCCAGCTTAGTTCGCAACACTCTTTACCCTGCACTACAAAAGTATTTTACCGGTTCCGGAGAACGGGCTGGCCAGCACGATGCCATGAAGGGCGATCTTAAACGCATAACAGGCGTTGAAATGGTCGATCAGAATCCAATCGGGAAATCGTCCAGAAGCAATCCGGTTACCTACATAAAGGCATGGGACGATATCCGGAAATTACTCTCCGAACAACCATACGCCAAGCAAAACGGTTATAAACCTGCACATTTTTCCTTTAACGTTGACGGAGGCCGCTGCGAAGAATGCCAAGGCGAAGGTGTTATTCACGTTGAAATGCAATTTATGGCCGACATAACACTTGTTTGCGAAAGTTGCAAGGGAAAGCGTTTTAAGGATGACGTTCTGGAAGTGAAGTATAAAGGCGCCAATGTTCACGATATCCTTGAAATGACGGTTGACCGCGCAATTGAATTCTTCAGTTCTGGTAAAACTTCAACAGAGAAAAAAATAGCCGAAAAGCTAAAACCGTTGCAGGATGTCGGGTTAGGTTATATTAAACTGGGACAGCCTTCGAGTACCCTCAGCGGTGGCGAAAGCCAACGTGTTAAGTTGGCCTCGTTCCTGCAAAAAGATGTTTCCGAAAAGCCATTGCTTTTCATTTTTGACGAACCGACGACAGGACTTCACTTTAACGATATTAAAAAATTGCTGGAGGCTTTCGATGCTCTTATAGCCAAAGGACATAGCATTGTTTTGGTGGAACACAACATTGATGTGATTAAGAGTGCCGATTGGATTATCGATTTAGGCCCTGAAGGAGGCAACGATGGAGGCTACCTGGTTTTCGAAGGAACCCCGGAACAGCTGGTTAAATATCAAAAATCATATACAGGAAAATACCTGCAACCAAAATTGCTGGAAACTGAAAAAAGTCGCTAAAAAGCGACTTTTCTATTCTTGAACTATATTTAAATGGTTAATTAGTTTTCAATCCAAACATAATTGCTACACATCCGCTGCTCAGTTCAGCCTCGTCATTATTGCCCGATGGAACCTTAACTAAAATAATAAGCTGCTGTGTGGCTTCAACCTTAAAATCCCATGTCAACTTGTAGTTGTCCTTTGCATTGGTATAAAGCACTCTACGATCAACATCCATTATAATAAACTCTACATTTGACAACGATTCCGAACCACACACTGCAATACGATACTCTTGGCCTGCATAAAACGTCTTAAAGAGTTCTGCATCTTCCCCTTCGGTTAATATTGCAGCATTGAAATTTCCATCGTGAACATAAGGAGCCAACTCTAACTTACAAACCTTCTTGGCAAAATTCTTACACTGAGCATTACCTGATTGCGGTATAAAAGTTAGCATTCCTAAAAATAGTAAGATGTAAACGAACGGTTTCATACGGAAAAGGATTAAGCAGTATATTTATTACGCAATTCTCTAACTTTTGTTTTCAATTTCTTGAAAACTTCCGGATTAACAGTAATCACATTCTTGGAACGTAATGTGGTAACTTTCGACTGTTTGTCGGGTATAACATCAACCTCCGAGGCAGAAATCTGAACTTGGTCGTAAATCGACTTTAAATCAACCATATCATCATACACTTCTTTTACGTCCTTATTATCGATATTCTGATTAAGAAGGTTTAAAACTGTTCCGAGCGACAACTTTTGGTCGGCAATACGATCGACCAACTCATTATCAACTTTATTTAAATCGTCAACCAGCGAAGTGGCAATGTAAAGTCCTTCGACCCAACCACCAACCAGAATTATAGAACCCAATGCTACCCTCTCGTCCTCTTCCAAAATGGAGTTGGTATTGAGTAGCGTTTCGGAAATTGTTTCCATAATTACATCGCGGTTATTTACATTTTCCTCCAGCCGTTGAATTACCGAGTTATCTATTGCGTTGAGAATTCCTAACCCCTCCGCCATTTTTTTTGAAGCGGTCATCAACTTAACCGTTGCTTGTGTTTGATCGAACAAACTTGCATAACTCAAATCGGTACTGTAAATACCCAAATTCAAAGCCATTGCCTTACTTGTATTGTAATGCGAAATGTTTTCGACCGGATTAAGAATTTCTTCGTCGTAAACGGCACCCGAGCGCTTTAGTATTAACGCTGTTTCCAACGGCGAAGGCAACGAATAAAATATTTGCTTTACCGATTGTAAACTTTTAGTTGCTGCGGTGTCAGCCATTAACTCATCTTCCGTAACCTTTATCGACTCATCCTTAGGTTTTTCGGATTTACAAGCTAACATTGCAACTAACAGAACCAATATGGGTATTTTGCATGAGTATCTTTTTGGCCCGTTAATCATACTTCGGTTTTTTAGGTTGGTAATGATATTTTCAACTAGTAAAGTTAATATATTTTTAGTAAACGCATAAAGTTTTAAGCCTTTTTTGAGTTTCTATAAACCATAAAGACTGGCTATTGAAAAATACTCTACACTTGTAATATACTACATGCCTTAATTTTACATAGATATATCGTAATACTTGCAAGCAAATGCCTAACTTGTTTAACTTTGCACATTATCCATAAAAGCATGAATACAGAAGAACAAAAAAAACAGAACAAGCAAAAGGCTTTTGAACAACTTATAGCCCAAAGCTCCGATGAAGTAATTATAGGCTCGCTCGAAGAACTCAGGGAAAGTGGCGAAAACTTTATGGTGCCCATGTTAACCCAACTAATTTTTAGCGAAAGAAGCGAAAATTTGAAGCAATCGGTAGCAAATTTTTTAGTTGATTTGAAAAATCAAAGCAGCGCCAACGATATTGTTAGAGTAATAAAGGAAAATTACAATTCTCCTTATATTAAAGATGCTGTAACAATATGCTGGCAAAGCCGACTCAGCTTTAATGAATTTATCGATTTATTTCTGGATATGTTTATAGAGAAAGATTTCGAAACTAGCTTCGAAGCCCTTTCGGTTATCGAGAATGCGCTTGAAACGTTGCCAAAGGAAAAAATTAGCACGATATACTCTCGAATAGAGGGTGAACTTCAGAACCTTACTTCCACTAAAAAGGAACTTGCCCATCAGGCATTAATTGCCATGGAAGGGTACAAATAAAAAGCCACGTTAAGTGGCTTTTTATTTACTCGTAATTCGAGTAGTATTTCATAAACTGACTTCGTTCGTATAGCGTTGGATCGGTTAACTGTCCGTAATTCATGGCACCCTTAAAATCAGTAATTTTCTTATATCCTTTGTGATCCATCCATGTACTTAGCGTTTTAAGCATGGCGGCTATTTGTCCTGCCCCATTCTTATAAATGGTAGAGCAAACCTGTACCGACGAAGCTCCCGCTAAAATCATCTTAATAAGACTTTCGCCGTCGTGAACTCCCGTTGATGCCGAAACATCAACCTTAGGAACCAAATGGCTGGTCATACCCACCCAACGCAAGGTGTTACGAATATCGGCAGCATTGCTAAAAATTGGCGCAGGAATTACCTTTAGGTTTTCAATGTCGAAATCGGGCTCGAAAAACCGGTTGAAAAGAACAACGCCCTTTACCTTACGGGCATACAACTGTTCAATAATATTCAACGGGTTGGTAAAATGTGCTCCTAACTTAAACGAAACGGGAATCGATACCAAGCCGGTTAACTTGCTGGCAAGCGTGTAGTATATTTCTTCCAACTCGTTTGCCGATTTTTTAGCATCGGTGGGCAACAAAAATACATTTATCTCAATGGCATCGGCACCGGCTTCCTGAATTCGCGAAGCGAAAGTTACCCATTGCGAAGCGCTAACACAATTAATGCTGGCAATCACCGGAATTTTAACGGCTGCCTTAGCCTCCTTAATAAAATCGATATACTCCTTTAGCGAGTTAGACGTTACGTAATGTTTAAGGTAATCGGCAGCCTCGGTATAATCGGAGTATTGCGAAAGTTTATCGACTTCATTTAAAATTTGCTCCTCGAAAAGCGACTTTAGCACAACCGCTCCGGCTCCGTTTGCCTCGTAACTTTTAATACGTTCGATACTCGAATTTAATCCTGAACTGCTCACAATTAACGGCGAGTTTAAACTTAGTCCAAGGTAGGTAGTTTCTGTATTAGCCATCATGTTTTAAGTTAGATAATTCACGTTGAAATATACTAATTTTTACGTTGTTTTATAATCGCGCGCACCAAAAATACTGCTGCCAACCCGTACCATTGTACTCCCCTCTTCTACCGCTATTTTGTAATCGCCCGACATTCCCATCGACAACACTTTAAAGTTATCATTCTCCGAAAAGTACTGTTCTTTAAGTTTATCGAACAAGCCCTTTAACGACCGAAATTCCTTGCGAACTTGATTGGTATTATCGGTAAAAGTTGCCATTCCCATCAGCCCTACAACATTCACATTGTGTAACTGACGATAGTCGGCAGAGTTTAACGCCTCGTAAACCTCGTCGAACGAAAAACCGAACTTGGTTTCCTCCTCCGCAATGTGTACCTGTAAAAGACAATCGATTACCCGGTTAACCTTCTGCGCCTCCTTATCTATTGCCTGAAGCAACTTTAAACTATCGACCGAATGAATAAGGCTAACAAAAGGCGTAATGTACTTAACCTTGTTGGTTTGCAAATGGCCTATAAGATGCCACTCAATATCCTTTGGCATGGTCTCGTACTTACCAACCAACTCCTGAACTTTATTCTCACCAAAAATCCGCTGCCCTGCGTTGTACGCCTCCATAACCTTTTCAGAAGGATGAGTTTTTGAAACGGCAACCAGCGTAACTCCTTCTGGCAACGATTTTTTTACTTCCTGTAAATTTGTCTGAATGCTCATTACCGTAAGGTTTTGTGCAAAATTATGATATTTTGCCTAACGGCAAAATTAATATTTACCAACAAGGCAGGTTTAATAATTCTAACAAAAAGCGTAGTAAAAACTACGCTTAACAATGGGTAAAACATATAGGAATACGAAATTTATATACTCTACTAATTCCCGAAGTTCATTTCGGTTGCCTATTCTCTAATTTCCCTACAGCAATCCAAAACTATATGAATACAGAATCAATGTGCCAACTAAGTATGTCACAATGTTCGCAATCACTGTTGACCATATAATTCTTTTAACCATATAGACCTTTTTGAGAAAGAGCAAGTTAAAGATTGTCTCAATAGCTATCGAAACGACAAATGCTACAAGGTAAAAGATTACCAAGGCTCTTAGCGATTCTTTGTTATGGATATTAATTTCATGGCTACTTACCCAAGGAAACCAAACAACTAAGTACCAACCGCCATTTAAAAGCATCGAAGTTACTATGCCTACCAACCCGCTTGTAATGTTAGAACCGGCAACAACCAAATAAATCCTTTTATTTACCCACTTTGCCGTAAGCAACTTTGAGATTAAATAGCACTCACAAAAAATAACAAATGCCATGAATATCCACCCTTGCGGTAGAAAGGCAAAAATTCCAAAGCTAACATCTAAGGTTATCATATTTTACTATTCAACTAACTCTTTCCGTAGTACTTCAAAAAATGTATCTTTTGCATACCGCTCTCGCCATGGCGTATGCCCACATTTTTCGATTTTAATCATTTTAAAGTTATCCAATTTATCCGACAATGGTTTCTCCACTCCGTCGATTGGATGCGAATCGTAATCACCATGAATTGCAACAACCCAACACCTTATCCTGTCTGCGCAATTTACCAATTCGTTTGTGTCTCTTAATTGCGACGCTTCTGCCCATACCGATTGATAAATTGCCAAGTCTAAATTCACCAAATCGTCATCTGCATACAGATAACTGTACGAATCGGAAATTGCCATTAGTTCACCAAAACGTTTCAATACTCCATTATCTGAATCGGCTGAATTAATGGCCGAAATTAATTCCTCGGCTTCTTTCCTATCCTGCTGGTTCAGCCTGTTTAATCGAATGTTCATCAAATCGTGGTTGTACTTACTATCAAATGCTCCCGAACTAACCAGAATTAATTTCTTTAATAAATCAGGGTATCTGGCTGCAAACAAAAATCCGAGCCATGCTCCCCACGAATATCCAATCAATATAGCAGGCAAGTCTGCACTTGAAGTTAGCTGATGGTGCAACTCTTCCACTTGTCCGTTTACCGATTTTTCTGTTTGAAGAAACTCTAAAATTCCAAAATCTTTCGATAAGTTAACCGCAACAGGTTTCATTTCTCCAGATGCCCCTGGCCCTCCATGTAGAAGTCCAATTCGAAATGGCGGTTTTCCATATTTTCTTATCGTTTCCAAAAGTGTAATATCTATTTTTTTAATGTGCTATGGCTATTGTTACCTGCAGTTTTTTATTCAATTGTATATATAAATTTTAATCCGTGATATAGACTTTGAAACGGAACGTGCCCCTCATCCTCATATATTTTCAACACACACATAACATCCTTTTTACCCTTAATTTTTTGATTTAAACCAGACAGTTGCCTTTCGTTGTCCCCATTAGGGTCAAGAAAGTCCTTTTTCCCGTATGTTAGAAATATTTTTATTGGTTTCTCAATTTCTTTATCAAGAAAACTGGCTGTTATGCTATTAAAATAATCTTCGCAATCAAGAAATCCACCGCTACACGCAATATATGAATTAAAAGAATTAGGACTTGTCAAGAAATAGTACAATGTAAAAATTGCGCTCAAGGATTGTCCACATAAAATCTTTTCATTGGTTGTCCGATAAGAACTGTTTATGTGCGGAATCAACTCACTTTCAATGAAACTTTTGAACTTTTCGGCACCGGGTTCTGCATCAAAAAATCTTGTTTTTGTTGGCATCATATCCCTGTTCCTATCCGTATTTTCAATCATAACCACAATCATTTCAGGTATTAACTCATCAATGTAAGCCAACCTGTTTACCGTCCCAATGGTTTCAGAGAATAAGTCAACATCTCCGTCGAGTCGATAAATAACGGGATAAGATTTCTCGGATTCACCATATCCCTTGGGTAACTTTACTATAATTTTTCTATTCTCATTCAATACTTTCGAGGATATTGAATCTATAAATCCAATATTTATCTCTTGACTAAATATAGTTGTTGTTGACAGAGTTAATAGGGTTAAAAAAGTTACCTTTTTCATCGTTGTTTGTTTCGTTATTGGCTCCGTTAAAATTGCGGGGAACGGTTTTGCAGTAGAAACGTTTTGGAAAGCGAATTGCTTCCGTACCCACCTATACCATACCTTGAAGTATGGCAGAATACTCGAATAACCTCTTCCCCCTAATTGGCTCATGACCGTGTGTTAGTGGCTGGAGTTATTATACTCAATACCATATTTATCGAACATCATAGTCAAACATTCAACTCCACCTATCACGCCTAAATTTCCTTCTTGCCCTGAAACGATTCCTACTAAATATCCATTCTTGTCTATTACAGGAGAACCACTTCTTCCTGCTGGATGGGGGTCCGTATTCAATGGTCTAATATAAAAGTAAGGTCCCAAATTCTTGAAACATTGCAGCTTTATCAATGCAGGTTTTCCATTGTTTTTCTGTTTCGCTCCCCATCCAACGGCATAAACAATTTCATTGTTTTTGACTGGAGTATATCTAATTTTCAATGGATATAGCTGTTTATTCTGTTCCTGTAATTCAAAAATAACCCAATCACGTGCTTTTAATGTATTAAACTGACCAATCGGTTCGTTTGAATCTTTGTTTATTAATCTTTTTACGGCAACAACTTTTTCCTTATGATTTTTTGGATACATCTTCCAATAGTTAAAGGTATTGCCCAAATCAATACTAGTTAATCCAAGTTGATTTTCAAAAACCATAAACAGATGCTTACATGAAACGCCAATTGTATCAAATCCAGTATTTACTAAAAAGGCGTTCGCAATGTCATAATAAGTTGTGTCCGTAAAACTAATTTCGTTGGTTAATGCAAAATCAGGCCACGAAGAAACTGGTTTCTCAACCCAAGGCTCTTTAATAATTTGGGGTGAATTTTGGCACCCCAATATTAATGGTAAGCTAATCAAGATTAAAAATTTATTCTTCATAACTTTTTAGTTTTTATTTATGGTTAACCAGTTGAATTCTCGATCTTCTACCCTGAACTCTACGGTCACTTATATGTGGTTGGGGGGATTTCGAAGATAAATTCTGTCAGGCTCACAGGAAAATAGGCAAAAGGTCTGACTTGTCAGACCACTAAACCCCCCGCCTGCCATATACAATTTGTTATGGGCATGTAATCTTTATTTCAGTTCCTTACTCAACAATGCAACCTCGATTCTTAATGTTGCAATTACATCATTTGTACTTTTTATTTTACTCTGCAATTCTTTAATCTGAGAATCTAAAAGCAAAGTTGTCTGCTTATTTTGACTTTCAATTCTCACAAGTGTATTATTTAGAGAGTTTAATTCAACTGACAATCTTGATATTTTTGAATCGAGATTGTCAATACTATTTTCAACTGTACTTAATCTAGTGTTCTGACTGAATTTATAACTAGCAAATTCCTTTGGAGAAACACATCCTGAAAATAAAAAGATTGTTGTAAATGCAGTTGATAAAATGAAAGTTTTCATAGTCGTTTAATTAAAAAGTCTCGGTGATATTGTAAATGAAAAGTTTGTTCTTCTGTATTAAAATCTAGAAGTTTTATTTCAATTTCTTCAAGTTCGGTTGGCTCAATTGCATCTTCATTTTCGCAAGATTTTACTGTAAATCTAATTTTAGTAGATTTTCCAAGTTGAAGAAGATATTGATTTTCATTGGATGATGTTATTGCAGTAGAGTTTAAAGTTAAATAGTTTAAACAATTACAGATTTCCATAATTGGTCCCCTATCACTTACTCGAACAAATTTTATCTCCAAAGGCGTTGATGTTAAATCAAATTTTAAATTATCTCCTGTTCGAAATTGTCTTGAATAACTTTTTAAGTCAATTGAACCAATATTCTCTGTTAATCCATTTGATGAAATGCATTTCTTGTATTTATTATCTAAAATCTGATATTCTGCCGTAAGCTCCTGAAATTGAAAATTTAATGTTTTGTAATTCTTTTCACTCGTATTTAGTTGATTTTCAAGAAATGATATTCTTGATTCTTTATTTGATAATGTAGATTTAAGTCTTGCATTTTCAGTAGTTAAGAACTCATTCCTTTTAACTGTTTCATCAGTTTTATCGGTTAAAGCGGCAATTCCTCCAGTTGTTAAACCTCCAAAAATTGCTCCTAAGATTGTTGCAATTATTCTATTTCTTAAATCGTCCATTATTTTCTTTTTTCATTATTGCCCATAACGTTTTTGCGGTATGAAACGATTGGGTTTTCGGAGCGCGTCTGCATCCTATGAGAAAAACGCTGGTGTAGAAACCATAGTTTCGCAAACTGCTGAGCTCCAACTGTTTTATATTGTGTGTTGCAGCCAGTTCATTTCTTATAAGCAACTCCAACCATATTAACATTATTGATAGGGGTCATTGCAAATTCGTCTACTGAAATCAATACGATTGTTGCGCCAAGTTTTGCTGCCTCTTTTTTAATTTTAATAGTTGTTTCTTCCCTTAATTTTGATTGTTTTCCATATAATTTACTTGTCTCCGCACTTACGTCACCAATTCGAGTATATCCAACTATTTCATTTTTATTGCGAGTAACAATTACTTTTTCCCAATCAGTT
Source organism: Bacteroidales bacterium (assembly GCA_020636845.1). Lineage (GTDB taxonomy): Bacteria > Bacteroidota > Bacteroidia > Bacteroidales > Tenuifilaceae > JACJXD01. Next base: position 195,565 of record JACJXD010000003.1, read on the forward strand.
TCTTCTATTGATTGAGTCTTTTCAGAAATGTCATTGGTTACAGAATCCGTTTTATTATCTTGGAAATAAGCAACTCCAACCATATTAACATTATTGATTGGTGTCATTGCAAATTCATCTACTGAAATCAATACGATTGTTGAGCCAAGTTTTGCCGCCTCTTTTTTGATTTTAATAGTCGTTTCTTCCCTCAATTTTGACTGTTTCCCATATAATCTACTCGTTTCCGCACTTACATCACCGGCTCTTTTAAGACCTTTAACCTCATCACTATTTCTTGTTACTACTACTTTTTCCCAATCAGATTCTGTTATTTGAGCAAATCCATTTAGCGATAAAACTGAAAGGAAAATAAAAATCAATCCAAAGTTTCTCATAAGTTTAATCAGTTAATTAATAATTCACATTTATTTAGTAATCAAATTGCTAAATTGTTTTCTTAAATTGGCTACAACCTAAAAATATCACTACCCAAAAACTATCCCTAACTCTTATCGTTTTCACGAATCAAGTTACACAAAAACTTAGCAACTTTAAAGTCAACCTCAGTTAGTTTTCAACAGCAAACGACTAATTATCAACAGGTAAAACATTTTTAAAGCAGCTAAAAAACTTTTAGAGCAATAGTATTTTTACTCTCCTGCCATTCGAGTTTAAATTAGCAGCCGTGGAAAATAAATTTCCACGTTAGGGAATCGAAAATCCCTAACGTGGTACTTTACATAGGAAAAAATGACATTGTTACACCCCGGAAATTTTTACGAAAATCAGCATTCCCTTTACTCCGAAACTTGAACGCTAATTACAGCAACTTAACCAACAGTACCGGCATCAACTACCTGCCTAACAATAGCCTCCAACTCACCGTCGGCAGGCGGGGTAATGGTGTTTTTGCCATAAGGACAACCCTCGACAAATTGCCACAGGTTGTTAACGCAAAACTTACAGGAGCCTTCGGTACGCTTCAGCCTTTTGATAGAGGCGTCGTAAGTAATCCGACCGGCATTGTACTCCTGTTGCAAAACACGAGCCAACATGTCAATAGGGTCGTAATAGTAAGCCATAAGCACGTCCCAAGCCGAGGAGCTGAGCTTTTCCCGGATGCTGTCGTCTTTGCCGCAAATGCGCACAGGCACAATGGAGTTCCATGAGTTTTCCTGTACCCGGCCTTCTTTAATTAGTATCTGGGTATCTTCCACAAAATCTGACTGAAAGGCTTTCCATGCCGTTTCCGACAAGCGCGACTGCTCAACAAAGTTCGACGGATAAGAAAAGTGAGGCGAAATAACAATTCGCGATTTTAACTCGTAATTGCCAATTTTAATATGAAGAAATTTTGCCTTTTCGGTGGTTTCCTTGAGCAACTGATAGGTTTCCTTGATTACTTTGATTTTTTCTCCGGCGCCGTTTTCAACTTCGTAGTAATAGTCAAAATCTGTAAGGAATGGGGCGAAAACCCGGGCAAACATTTCCAGCGAACTTCCGCCAACAATAACAATTACCGAAGGTTTGGTCTGAATTAGCTGCGAAACCAAAAACGCGTGGTTCATTACACAATTACGCGTAATTCTATCGGTGGGGATATCGTACTGGGAACTCCACCCCGGCGAGGCACAGGCAATCATATCGTGCTGGGCCACATCTTCGGAAATCGAAAGGTCTGCCTCAGACACAGGCTGCCCGGCCATCAACTTCTTAAACCGTTCCAGCACATACACATAACGCTGGTAGTAGCCGGTACTATTATCGTACAGCTGCTTATTCTCGCCAATGAGACCGGCTATTTTAGCCCCGATTACATCGCCTTTTTTAAAACTTAACTTTTCGGGATCCTTTTTGCTGTTAGTATTCACCAGCACCACAAAACGTAACCGGTCGGTCCAGGCAACTTCCACTTCTTTATGGCTTCCATCAACATACTCAATGGTCAGGAGTAACCAGCGATGATCGGAGCAACGATTAGACCCGGTAAGCCAACCGTCCTGCTCGGCAATAATTTCCGTACCCGATACAATATTCTCCTTGATAAAATCAAGGTCAAGGCTTTCCTGATACACATTGTGATGCCGATAATAGTAGGCATAACGTTCACTCTTACCAAAATCGGGATAAGCCCATACAGCGCCTGTTTCGCTGGGGAAATAGGCCGTCATGTTGGGATTAATCCCAATGGTCATAATGGGAGCCTTGCGGCAACCGTGCATAACTCCGGGGGCAACTTGCCCCTGTCCACATGCCTTTACCTTTATAATCGGCTTTTTTACATAGTCCGTAGTTTGCTTTTGGTTTCTAACCGCTTCGGGATAGTCCTCATTCCAGTCGTAAACCGGAAAATCTCCGTATGGAGGTGTTGCACCCCAAAACCACTGGCAGGTTTTGCAATTCCGGACATCGTCAACTAATTTTACTTCGAGTGGTGTTTTCATAGCTACTGCTTCGTATAATTTGCCAAATATTTTTTCATAGCCTCCAAGCCTGAACTATACAGCTCATTATATTTGGGGCTTCCTACAGTAATATCAAAATCGATTGCGCTAATTCCACAGTCGCTTATATTTGCGGATCGTTTAATCAGGTTTGGAACATTATTAAATCCAATTTCCTGCGTGTCGAGCAAGGTTTGCATCAGGTCAACAACGTACTGAACCAATCCAAATTTAATAGGCTTTTTAGCACTTTCTCCTGCCGAATATAAGTGGCATCCCAAAGTTTCGTTATTAATCCCGTCTTTGAAATTTGCCGGATTGCTCACGTATTTTTTATAGTCGAACACCGACATGGGATAGTTATTCACCGTACCCCCGTCGGCATACTGATTACTATTGAGTTTGATAGATTCGAAGTAAAGCGGTATCGACATTGACATACGCACGGCGTCGGCCACCGGCATATCGGGCATTGTTTCTACCGAAAATATTTCGTTACAGTGCTTAGTAACGTTGGTTACGGAAATGTACAAGTCGCGAAACCCCGCCTTTTTGAAATCGGAAAAAGTTTGCATTCCCACTTTAGATTTCGAAGTTGGTTTAGGATACCCTTTGGCTTCAAACTTTGTTTCAATCTGAGTTTTGAACCATTCGTACACGTAATTGCTTGAGTACCATCCGTAGTTTTTCAGCAAACGAATCAGACAATTAATATCAGCAGGATCGAATTTGAGCCCGACCGCCTTTTCCAAATGTCCGGTTATAGCATCGGTATGACTTTCCATTTTAGAAAGTTTCACTGTTTCCTTTTCGGGTACTTTAGTAAAATCGAGCGTATCGGCCATTTGTTTAATCTCCGCAGCACTGGTGCACAGGCTAACGGCCAAGGCAGTAATGGCTCCTGCCGATGCCCCCGAAACCCGCACAATACCGGGCAGTATTTTATTATCGTCGGAGTCTAACACTTCGAGTGCTCCTAAATAAGCAATACCCAGAATGCCTCCACCCCGAAATACAAGGTTTTTAAATGGGTAAGATGATTTCATCATTTTATATTTTTAAGTTTAATACAATCAATAAATTACAGCGTATTTGAAAATTGAATTGTTATACCCGCTCTTGCCCGGGACTACTTGTTCATCCAAACCTGCTTAAAATTTGTTGACATATTTACAATATGCCAACCGTTGCATTTCATTGTATCCTGCCATGCCGGCATTCCGGCGCCATGCCATGGCGGGTAAACGTATTCGTGTTCGGCATCATCGTGATTGAGCAAAAAGCAGGCATGGGGATAAGTGCTGGTGGAGGTAATTCTGAACATACCAAAATCTCCGGTTGTGTTTCCAAATGCAAATACCGGTATTTTTCCAATGTAACTATAAATATTCAACGCCTTTCCATTGCCATCGTTTTTGGGAACCCATATTGCCGGCTTAAGTATAAAAGCTGTTGCTTTTGTAGGATAGTAAACCGGATCCATCTGTTGCCGCGTACCAATAAGATGAACTCTGTCGAACCCTATAACCTGCGGGCAAATACTCCATAAAAGGCCCTGCAACGATCCCGATACAATATACACTTCAAATTTATTGGCTTGCAAATACTTAATTAACTCAAGCATGGGCTGATAAAACATGTCGGCAAGGAACATGTTAAATCTTGGATCTTTCGATTTTGTTTTTTGAAGATAACTTCGGGCAGAGTCGATATAGACCTCATTATCGCATCCGGCATAGGCTTTCCAGATTATCGAGTCAATGTAATTTACCGACTTACTTGCCATGTGAGCGGATATTAATGTGTCAAACGGATTGGCTTCCAAAAGACGAGCATACTGGCATTCAGGTTCGACGAGCAAATTTGGGTTTGCCTTCCATTGCTGATTCATTCCGTGTACCGCCACGTACATCTCGAACCACAAGGGGGCTTCACAGGCAATGGTGCCATCCATGTCGAACACGGCAATACGGCACGAATCGGGAATCGACTTTGCCTTATACTTCACAAAGTCAAGAATGTCTGCTTTCGTTTTTGTGTTGTTCCAGGACGGAAGAGGATCGGGTTCGGTTACCTGCGATATAGCCGGTAATACAAGCAGTACCGCAATAATCAGGAATAATGCTTTTAATGTTTTCATTTTTAGGTTTGGTTTGTAGTTTATTTTTTCGGATATCTCTTATCCAATTTGGTTCCAATCAGCAACGAACACTAATAATAGATGCTTATTAAAATTAACTTTGATGTCTGAATTATTCTTGACATAATTTTATTGCTTTAATAAATTAGCAGATAATTCTCCCCATTAATGGTTAACGGAAGTACCAACTCCCGGTTAGGTTCGGTATTAAGCTGCTTTTCTACATCCCAACCCAAACAGTTACCATAAATACGGTTAAAGGTTATTTCTCCGTTAGTCCGATATGTCGCAAAAAAAGGAAAGCCTTTGGAGTCGGTAAACGCACTTACATTATTCAACCCGACCATTTGAGACGGGGCATCGATGTTCAGAACAGGATGGGAACCTTCGTCGGCATCATCCATAAAATGGTCAATATTCACCTTATGGTATTTCAAGTTGGTTTTAATAAAGAAATTTTCGGCTCCCATTTGAAAGAATGAAAAACGTGTCCATCCTTGTGCCCATTTATCAGCCCGAACTTCCGTGGCTGAAACCGAAGAGGAAGATGCATCTACCGAAACCTCATACTTGGCAACATGTCCAGTCTCTATGTTATATGCAATAAAAAACAGCTGCTTCCGATAAACAAATGTCTTTAAAGTAGAAATGCCAGTTCCTGCATCCAACTTGCCAACCTGTTCGAGACTCAAGTCAGATGCAATTTTTAGGAAGTTCACAACGCCCGACGAAGCATCGTAAGCAAGGCATAACTGCACTCCATCGCTATTAATTATTGCAATAGAAGTGGTATTACCCGGTACCGTGTTTTGTGCAACTTCTTTCAAAAATTTTCCATCGTTGTTATAAGCCTGATAAGTACGGACAATACCCGTATTCTTCTCAAAGGCTAGCATGTATGTAATACCATGCTGTAAGAAAGAATCTATGCACTGAACATTATCGGCAATGGAATTAATTTTATCGGCATCAACCTGATAAACCTCAAAACCATCTGGACTATCCATTTTGATTTCAAATAATAGTGTTTTTTTCATGTACTTGAGTTTGAATGTTATTATAGAAACTTATTTTTTCACCTATAACTAACATGTTATATGGTACGAGTGACATTATGCGACTTGTATTTTATCGATTTACATTATTTTCATCTTACAATCTTCTTTGTTAATTGTTCAAGTAATGACATATACTATAAACATCTGTTATCTGCTGAATATTTATATTTTCTATTAACTTTTTCATTTTGAAATTACTCTTTTAGTAAAACATATAAATATTGCTCCCCTGAACCAGCTGGTCCCCCGCCTCCTCCAATTTCATTAACGACATAATCCCAATGATTATCTACTAAAATGATTTCAAGTTTTGTCACAAAGTTCACCGATGTTGTTTTATATTTCACTATCATATAATTCCATTTTATTTTACTTCGACTATATTCATTCTTTCTTCGTTCAGGATTATTTGTCACACCAATCTTCACTTTTTTATAATGTCTGCTGTATTGGGCAATGCTACGATTAAGTGATTCCAATACTTGGTTCACTCCACCTGTCCAATAATCATATTCCAATTCCATATTATAATCTTGTTTATTTTATTGCCTTGTAATTAATTTGAAAAACACCACTATTTAAAACTACCCATAATGTTTACTATTTTCATGAATTAAGTTACACAAAATTTAGCACATTCAAAGTCAAGTTTACCTATTTTTTTAACAGCAACCATTTAACTTCAAACAGATAAAGCATTTTTAAAGCGGTTAAAAAACATTCAAAACATTTACGTTTTTAGTTTTTTACCGTTGGGAATTAAATTAGCAAGCTGGGAAAATAAATTTTCAGGTTAGGAACTTTTTCATATTAGGGAATCGAAAAATTCTGCCATGATATTTTACATGGCAAAAAAGTAGCATGAATACGACCGACCCGAGAAACTATGCGGAAATTCGAATTTTCTTTACTTCAAACCTCAGATACAATAACACGGAATTGACACAAGAGTAAGTAATTGATTTTCATCATAAAAATAGACCTGTCATGCTGAGTAAAGTCGAAACATCTGTATATTAAAGAATACATCCCGAAATAAACTCGGAAAGACAATTTATATCGAACTTACGTTAAATAAAAAACTATGCTTGGAGAAATTTATCCCTTCGTTTTAAAGTTTTATTCCAAAATTCGAATAATGGAAAGTACCGCTTCCGTGTTTTAGTTTTCCGCTTTCGTATAACCCGCTAAAAGCCTTATCCATGTCTCTAATAATTGATAAAGGAACATTTAAATCGTGGTGTGCCGGCAATATTCTTTTTACCGATAATGGCAACAACTTTTTTATTGAATTCATATAGGCCACAGGGTCTGTTGATGGAAAATACGCAAATAAATCGCCCATGTAAACCAAGTCGCCGGTATATAAGTAACCTCTACTTTCTTCGTAAAGACAAATATGGCCAGGAGAATGTCCGGGAGTATGCAAAACTCGAACTGTTCGTCCACCCAATTCAATTGAGTCTTTATCTCTCAGAACTCTAGTTGGAACTCCTTTGAAAAGAGAATACTTGTTAACATCAAAATCTTTCGGGAAATCGCACGGTTCTTCTGTTAAAAAGTTTCGCACCTGTTCTATTGTCAACGGAAAGCCTCCGTTTATCCATTCCTGTTCCGTTTCGTGCACATAAAAATCGGGAAAGTATTTATGTCCACCAAAATGGTCGTAATGTACGTGCGTTGTAACAGCGGTAACATGCTTATCAGTCAAATTTTGCACCTGTTCCAAGATATTTGCTACACCAAGCCCCGTGTCAATTAACAAACTTTTATCCTCTCCAATTAGTAGGAAACAATGGGTTTCTTCCCAATGCTTATACTCGCTAATAGCAAAAGTGCTTTCATCAATTTTCTCAATCGTAAACCATTCTTTTTTATCGTTTACCATTTTATTCTCTTTTATCATATTAATACATCCCGTCAACCTTGCCTTTCTCCTAAACTATCCTTCTATTTTCCCCAATACTTTCGTGAGTGTAAAATGCTAAAAAATTAAGCATTTTGCATGTCAACCTAGTTTACTTTTCAACCGTAACAAATAATTATAATCTCCGCTTATAAAAGCGCTCGCACAAAATGCCTTATAAAAAATATTTCTCGTTTTTTTATTGTAAATTGTAAATAACCTAATCTACAATTTATTATGGCTGAAGATAAAACTCTTATTGCTAATGAACGCAAGGCGTTAATGCAATTAATGGACACCAAACCGTATAAAATACCCAGTAGGAAAGTCAACGAAAACCTTATAGTAGCAACGTGGAACATTCAGCAATTTTCTAACAACAAAAGCCCACGGGCGTTACAGTATATTGCCGACATTTGTGAAAGGTTTGATATAATTGCGATACAAGAGGTTAAAACGGACTTGCGAGGACTAAGCAAGTTGCAGAAATTGCTTCCCGGTAATTATAAAATACTGGTATCCGACCCAACCGGAAATTCTGAAAGATTTGCCTTTTTGTATGACAAACGAACGGTAATTCCAACAGGATTAGTATGCGAAATAGGCTTCCCGGTGTCTGCCAAATCACATCAAGGCTACCAGTTACACCGAATGCCATACTGTGCATCGTTCAAGGCAGGTAGGTTTGACTTTGTAATAGTATCGGCACACATTTACTACGGTGAAACAAAAGCAGAAAAGAACGAACGAAAAAAAGAAATAGAAGAATTGGCCAAGCACATATACCAACGATCCGCAACAAACCGAAATAAGGTGTTTGATAGGGATTTTTTTGTTGTCGGTGATTTTAATATCGAGGAATATGGCGATAAGTTTTTCAACGCACTTGCTTCTAACGGGTTTAAAATGCCCAATAATCTGAATAACCTAAAAACCAACTTCCTTAGGGACGCTACATTCGATAAAATCGCATGGGTAGAAAGAGAGTCTTTTCAGTTTACCGGCAATTGCAATATTGTTCCTTTCGGGGATGTGCTATTTCAAGAATTTGACATAGAGGAAAGAAAAAGAAAATAAGCGACCATTTGCCTCTTTGGGCAGAATTTCAAATAAACAGTCTAACTCAGGAACTCGACCAGATTATAACCAGCTAAAAATAACTCTTCGCTTAGAAATTTGTATAGAAATATACAGATGCTTACGAATGCAGAAGTTCAAATTTACTATCCCAACCTTTCCAGTAATCTGGGAACAAACCATTTGGTTAATGTCACAAGTGTCAACATTGGTGGCCTTGAAGGAGCTCCAGGAAGAGAACTGATATCGCAAACAAAACAATTTTTAATTTCCGTTTCCAGGTTTGAGTCAACAACCACGCCGATGGGACAGGTTCCACCGGGGTGGCCATAAGTTAATCCTCCCTTTTTATGGTCAAACGCAATATGACGTATCTCGGTAGGATTACATCCCATAGCAATCAATATTTTTGAATTGACATACCGACAGTAATTCATTTTTTCACGGTCTTTGGGTGTTGTAGTTTTTGAAACTCGTTCATCCCATGTGATTCTTCCAACCCCCTCATCATGTATTTTATTAAAAATACTTATTGTTAACGGGTAATTTTTATAAACGTCGAAGAATCCACTTATTCCACCCTCTGCTAATTGATAACCAGCCCAAAATATACGCGGAAAACTTATCATTGTTGAGAAAAGTAGCCCATTTTCATCATCCATGTACGATATACTTGTTCCATGTTCATAAAAATGACTTTTCATGCTGCCTTTTGGCAGTACACCCCATGTGCCGAAAGTTGGATCGCCGAATAGCCTAAGACCGGCTGTTCTTATTCCAGAATGCATTAGGACAGCAGCAGAACCAATACCCCCTGAAGTACAAATTACCGTTTTCCCTCGAATTTCATAGTTCTGTTTATCCCTTACTCCTCTTGCATAGACACCAACCGCTTCACCCTTTTCAACAATAAGACTATGAACTTTAGTATAAATTTGTAGTTCTGCTCCATGCTCTGCTGCTTCTTGGGCAGCATAATACCCCATCCATTTAGCATGTCTTCTGCAACCAAACATAGCCTCTTTACAAGAATACTTGCAATGGTCAAACTTTATATGCCTGTAAGCCGGTTCAAAAGGAATACCAATGGAGTTGGACACTTCCAACATACGCCTAGTTGTAGGGCCAATAAATGAATCGGGGGTTTGATTAACCCAACTCTCTTTTTTTGCTTCCTCAAGGTGAGGTCTAAGGTTAATACCAATCTCATCAAATGGCGCAAATAGCGGCATACCTACAATCCCCGCATACAGGTACGATCCCCCACCTATACCCGTTCCAAGAACTACATTTTGGCCTTCTATTGTAGAAGGGAATAAATTGAGAAAGCGCCCGCTTTCCATATGCTTTCCGCTTACCATACCCACCATGCTGCCAAGACCCTTAAGAGTGTTTCCTCCTTTCTCTATCAAAATTACTTTCTTCCCGGCAATCGCCAAATCTTTAGCTAGAACACAACCACATGGGCCACCTCCCACTATGACGGCATCGTATCCACTTAATTTTTTAGTTGCCATTTTTCGATTTTTTAGTTATCCTACACTTAGTGTAAGTTTATTAATTTCAAATACTTAAATATTTAATTTTAATAACGAATTATTCACTAAAAGAACTAAACTGGCAAGAATCTACAACAAATAAAAATTAACTCTATTACATCAAGGTAATAACTAATCAGAACAAAGAAGCAAAACAGGAACAACAATACCCTTGCATAATAAGTTGGCAAATACGTAACACTCTAAAAACATATCAATGTGAACGGAACTATTAAATAATCTTGTTCCGAAATATCCTGTATTTATAATTTACTTCGCTTTTTTGCATCCCTCTTCATCAAAAACATGGTTGGAAACATAAACAGGAAAAAAAGAAGGAAAAAAATCAATTCAAACCACAACTTGCTATTGGGAGCAGGTTCTCCTTTAAACCTACTTAATACCGCATCCCAAGTATTACCAATCAAGTTGCCAAAATAAATTATGCGTATGAACAAATAAATGTCGTAAGCCGTTTTCTTTCCGTAGAAATCGATTAACCTTTGAGTCATTTCAGCATCCGGATTTCTACTGGTTTCGGCATAATGCTGTGTATATAGCAATGCAGGAATTTCAAAATTGGAAGCATCTGCCTGAAATTGAAGACTAAGCATATTTTTTATTTCTTCCTCGCTTATTCCACTCGATACCGCCTGCTTAGCATGGAACCATTCACAATAAACGCAGCCATTAACAGCCGTTGATACGGTCATAATTTTTTCTATTAAAGCCTTGTTAATTTTTTTATTGCAAAAAGCACCGATTATTCTTGGACTTCGGCTAATTAAAAAAAACACGTCTCCAAAAAATACTTTTGCAGTAAATATTTTTCTGTCAAATTTATGTTCCATACTATCCTTTACAAATTTCACACAGTTTTTTAAGCACTTTTAGACCTTCGCCTAATTTAATTAATTCTGCTTCCGATAATTCAGCAAGATTTTTATCTATCTCAGCATCAATGTTATGGTTAATATCTGAAATTATTTCAGTTCCTTTTGGTGTAATCGACAAGTATATTTTCCTTCTGTCTTTATCATCATTTTTCCGGTTGATGTAGCCCAACTCTATAAGCTTGTCGGCCGATGCCGTCATTTGAGGTTTTGTAATGCTTAAGGTTTCAACAAAATCGGAAATAACCAGACTTTTGTTTTCATCCAGTAAATTTAATATTGCCAAGTGGTGCTGCGACAAATTAACAGGCAAATCCCGCAAGATTGAACTAATAAATTTCTGGCTCATATTCCTACACATTGTAATAGGAACATCTATTAGAAGTTTTTTTATCTCTGAGTTACTCATTCTTTCTGTTTTTTACCTAAATATTAAGGAAACTACTCGGTTACTCTGCTTTCTCTGTTTTCGAATACTTACGCTTTTCACAAATAGAGTTCAATATTTTCTCTATTTAACAATACTTTCACATTAAATTTGGCTACTTTCTCCAGCATGTATGTTAAGCCGCAATATTTTTTCTCACTCATTTCCACTACTTTTCTTATCGCATCTACACCGGTGTTCCCTTCGATATGGTATGTAACATCAATTGCATCGAAGTACATAGGGTGGTCTTCGGTTAGTTTCCCGGAAACATCTACCTTAAGTTTGGTTGGCATTTCTACCTCATTTTTTCCAGCAAATAAATTAGCACTCCAGCAGTACATGATGCCATTCCTTGAAGAAATAACTGTTTTGGTCCTGTTTCCTTTTTCTCCGTTTCCGGAGTATCAATGTCAATAAGCACTTTGGCATTTGATGTATCGTTCGTTCCCACGAATTGAAACTTTCCTGCCCAATCGAGAGAAATGTTTATGCGCTTACTCATTTTATCGTTTTTTTCGTGTTTTACAGAATTGTTCTACTTAGAAAAAAGTTTATATAATGAATAGTTTACTTAATGAACCAAAGTTAACAAAAAATATAAAACAATAAAAATGAATTCTTGTTTGTCGTGCAATTTTATCCTTAGATTTAGAATCAATCCTAACGGTTTCAACAATAAATGAATGCCAACAGATAAAGCAACCTAAAAACATCCAATACGGACACCCAAATTTAAATTGGTTGCTGTGAAAAATTTACGGTAATCGCACTCTTCCCTTTACTCCAAAACTCAAGTACAAATTAGGCTAGACTATGATACCTCCATAACTTTTCGAAGAAACTATAAATTTTGTTAAATTAACTAAAAATTAAGCCCTCTAAATGAACCTTATTTAGAATAGTACGTTTTTTAATTGTAAAAAAAGCGTTATAAAAAATTACGCTAGTAGAAAAAAGTTAAATTTGAAAATACTAAAAAAACTGTTAATGAGTTCTGCAGTTTTTATAGCAAGCAATGGATTTTCAGAACTCAATAAAAAAACGTTACCATGGCTAGTTATAAAGAAAAAGCACAGGATGTTTCCAACTTTGTTGGAACATTGATGAAAGAAAATGCAGGAATCGCTCAAGGATTTGCTGCCATGCACAAAGCAACAAGCGAAGATAAAGCCCTTACCGCCAAAGAAAAAGAGTTAATTGCATTAGGCATAGCTATTACCATTCGCTGCGAAGGATGTATTGCCTGTCATGTTCTGGATGCTTTAAAGGCCGGAGCTAATCAAGCAGAAATCGTTGAAACAATTGGCGTTGCTGTTTTAATGGGTGGTGGTCCTTCGGTTGTTTATGGAGATAAAGCCTATAAGGCTATGAAAGAAATGATGTAATTTAATTCCTTTAAGGAATTGTATCTACAAGTAATATAATTATGGTTCGGCGAAGTTATAAACTTCGCCGAATTGGTATAAAAATAAAATCTTTCTCATCGCTTTTTTAATTAAAAGTTATGTTTTACAATCACGTAACTTATAGGTATCATTTATTTCTTGTTATTTATGGGGAATTGTAAAGTAAAACGAAGAACCTTTTCCAACTTCGCTTTCTACCCAAATTTTGCCATTATGCTTTTCTACAAATTCTTTGCACAATATCAACCCGAGTCCTGTTCCTATTTCGTTCTCGGTACCAAGCGTTGATACGTTTCCTGTTATACTAAATAGTTTAGACTGTGTATCTTCCGATATTCCGCCACCATTGTCCTTTACCGCTATTCTAACAAAGTCATTATCCGCCGTTAATTCTGCTTCTATTCTAACTTCACCTCCTTTAGGAGTAAACTTTATGGCATTCGATACCAAATTTCTTATGACTGTAGAAATCATATTGTAATCAGCCTGAATGTACATGTTTTCAGGTATGTGATTTACTAATTTTATCGACTTGTCTTCAGCCTGCTGGTTTAGCAACTTACATGTTGCTGTTGCCAACAAGCGCAAATCAATTTTTACGGGTTCAAAACTAATGGTTCCCCTTTGAGATTTTGCCCACTGCAACAAATTTTCAAGCAAGTTAAAAGTGTTTTGGACTCCCAGATGAATGTAATTTATTAACTTCTTTTTCTCTTCAGTCCCGTAACTATCAAATTCTTCATCCAACATTTCGGAAAATCCCAACAGCGCATTAAAAGGACTCCTTAAATCGTGTGCAATTATTGAAAAAAATTTATCCTTTGTTGCATTTGTTTCTGTAAGCTTTTGATTTACCTCTTCCAGTTCTTTTTTCGAAACCTGAATTTCATCTTTTTGCTGACGCAGTATCTTATTTAGTTCTTTCAACTCAATCAAGGCATTCGCAAGTTGGTCCTTTTGCTCACTAATTAGAGTATTCTTTTCGCTAAGTTCCTCATTCTTCCTTTTTCTTATCATTAAGCGACTGTGGATAAGAACAGCCAACGATATCGTTAATAGCAACAAAATGATAAGAAAAATGTGCAACGCTTTATTTTTCTTTATCGTTAGTTTACTTATTTCAATATTTTTTCGGAGTAAACTATTCTCCTTTTCCGTACTCTCTAATTCATACCTAGCCTGCATTTCAATTATTGTACGAATTTTATTATCGTTAACAATACTATCGCTCAATTGCTTATGTAACTTATAGTAGTCGAGCGATTTTTTATAACTATCGATGGATGAATAGTATTCTGAAATATTTTTATAGGTTTCATTTATATCTTCCTTGGCATTTGTTTGCTTAGCATACTTAAGTCCATCATAAAAAAATTCTTTTGCTTTTTCATTCTCCTTCTGCAGTAAGTACACCTCTCCTATGTGGTTCATTGTTTTTGACCGTCCCAAATTGTTATCGATTCTATTGCTTAAATTCAAGGCTTTATAAAAATACTGTAAGGCCGATTCGTAATCGCCTTTCTTTTTATACACTGTACCAATGTCATTATAAAGCCATATTAAAAAAATTTGCTCGTCCGAATTTTCAATAATGCTCAAAATCGACAAGTATTGTTTCAACGCTTTATCCAAATTTCCCAACAGCACATTGAGTTCCGCAACATTGCTTTTAACTTTGGCATACTCAATTTCATCACCTATTTTCTTTATAATTTGGGATGATTCCGAATAATTTTCTATTGCCTTTTCGTAATTTTTCAAATGAGTATTTACCATTCCCAGGTTATTCAAATTGTAAGCGCAAAGCCTGTCGTTTTGAACCTCACGGGCAATGGTTAACGATTTTTGATAATATTCGATTGCATTATCGTAATCGCCCATAAACCAAGCATTAACACCTCCATACAGCAATGCCTTTGCCTTTTTATTCGGGTCGTGATACTTTTCTGCCAACTTAACAGCTTCGTTTGAGTAAAACATTCCTTTACTTGGCGCAACAGACCAATATGCCTTACCCAACTGTGTCAAAATTTCTATTTTTTTTAATTCATCTACTCTACTTAGCTGGGCTTCCAAACTATCGATATCACCATTAGCCCAAGCGTAACAGGGTAAAATCAACAAAAATAAAAAAGAGAAAACCTTAACCTTCATACTAAGTATTTTCATACCTCTACTATTTGCTGTGCTTTTACTACTAATGTATGGAATTTTTTACATTAATTGAACAAAAAGACATTTTCATCATATCTAACTCACACAAATATTGGCATTACTATCCTCTTATACTTGCAAATAGCAAGGTTTAAAAATGCACATCTATTATCAAACATAAAGGATATCAAAACTCGCTCCAATCCTATTAAAATTAAAAATGGTAACTTTACCCGCAAATCAATTTCAGCATATATAAATCTATAAATTGCATACAGTGAGGCATAAAGGAATTATTTTTGACTTGGATGGAACATTGGTTAACTCAATTGAGGATTTAGCCGATTCGATGAACTATGTTTTAGCGCAAAATAACTTTGGCACTTACAATACAAACACGTACAAACAATTTGTTGGAACTGGCATACGAAACCTTGTAATAAAAGCATTACCCAACGGGCATAAGGACGAACAAACCGTAAACAAGTGTTTCAAGATGATGCTAGAAACCTACAGCCAAAACTGTACTAATAAAACCAAACCATACGAAGGCATTACCCAAATGCTGAATGAACTAACCAACCGAAAAATTAAAATGGCAATTCTATCCAATAAGGCCGATAAACTTGCCCAAAGGGTTGCTAAGGAAATTCTTTCGAAATGGCATTTCGAAACGGTAATTGGTTTTACTGACGAAGAATCGCGAAAACCAAATCCGAAAAGTACGCTACAAATAGTAAATGAACTTAACCTGCCTAAACCTGAAATACTATACTTGGGCGACTCGGGAACCGATATGCAAACAGCCAATAATGCAGGATTATATGCCATTGGTGCATTGTGGGGATTTCGCTCGGAGGAGGAGTTGGTATTGAACGGGGCTAAGCACCTGCTTAAACACCCCATGGAATTGCTCGATATTATATAGAATCACTTTGTCGTTTTACAGAAACCGCCACCGCTATTATTACAAAATGATTTTCTTATAAATATTCGCACCAACAAAAAAGCGCCCCGAAGGACGCTTTTCTTTTTAATCCAAGTGCAATTCTATTTTAACTCGTGGATAACCAATCCACTACGAAGTTTTGGTTCAAACCAAGTGGTTTTTGGCGGCATAATATTACCCGTATCGGCAATATCGATAAGCTGCTTCATCGAAACAGGGTAAAGGGCAAAAGCCACCTTCATTTCACCGCTGTCAACGCGTTTCTTCAACTCACCCAAACCGCGAATCCCGCCAACAAAATCTATTCTTTTTGAAGTTCTTAAATCCTTAATATCCAAAATCGGATCGAGAACCAAGTTGGAAAGAATTGTAACATCGAGAACGCCTATTGGGTCGCTATCGTCGAATGTCCCCGGCTTTGCAGTTAACGAATACCATTTACCCTCGAGATACATACTAAAATTATGTAACTTGTTAGGCGTGTAAATGCCTGTACCCATTTCCTTTACCTCGAAACCTTCCTTCAACTTATCAATTAACTGTTGAGCAGTTAACCCGTTCAAATCTTTTACAACTCGGTTGTAATCAATAATTTTCAGTTGATTATCGGGGAAAATAACGGCTAAAAAGTAGTTATACTCTTCGTTTCCGGTATGATGTGGATTTGCATTTTTCTTTTCCTGCCCAACACGCGCAGCTGCAGCAGTACGGTGATGACCATCGGCTACGTAAAGAGCCGGAACATGTGCAAAAATTTCGGTAATACGCTTGATAGTAGCATCGTCGTCGATTACCCAAAAATGGTGTCCAAAACCATCGTCAGCAACAAAGTCGTATTCTGGCTTTTTATTCTTAACGACATTTTCGACAATTTGATCCATTTCCTTAACGGCTGGATATGCAAAAAATACAGGCTCAATGTTGGCATTCTGATTACGAACGTGAATCATCCTATCCTCTTCCTTATCCGGACGGGTTAACTCATGTTTCTTAATTTTGCCATTCATATAATCTTCGAAATTACATGCGGCAACCAAGCCATACTGAGTTCTGCCATTCATCGTTTGAGCATAAACGTAATAGCAGTCCTTCTTATCCTGAACCAGCCAGCCATTTGCCTTCCACTTTTTGTAATTCTCTACAGCCTTATCGTATGCCTGCTGGGAATGCTCGTCGATTATAGGGTCGAAATCTATTTCCGGCTTAATAATATGAAGTAGCGATTTCTCACCTGCCTCAGTCTTAGCTTCAACAGAGTTTAACACATCGTACGGACGCGATGCAACTTCCTTTGCATACTGCTTTGGTGGGCGAATACCCTTGAAAGATTTTATTTTTACCATTTCGTTTAAAAGTTAATCGTGAAACGTGAGCTGTTAAACGAATTTCAAGTTGTTTTGAGATACCTTATCAAACCTAAAATAACCTGTTTTGTCTTATTCAACTTTTCAACTATTTCATCTAAATTGATAATATACCCTAACCTATGAGATATTATCAACTGTGTTTCAAGTTCTGCCAACGATCCTAATGCTACATAAAGAAATTGTATTGTCTCTTTCGAACTCTTTCTGGCACAACCTTCAGCAATATTTGAAGGTATTGAAACTACTGCTCTTCTAATTTGTTGAACTAAACTAAACATTTCCTCTTTAGGAAAGGACTTAGTTACAGAGTAAATTTCCACCGAAAGTTCGACAGAAAGTTTTCATGCATCTAAATCCTTATGATCCATAAATATCTTACGTTTAACTCTTAACGTTTAACGTCTCACTATTATTTATTTACCTGAAATTTCTTATCTCCGTTTTTAATGTAGCCAACTATTTGATGAGCAGCTGCTAAGCCGGCATTTATATTTGCCTCAACCGTTTGGGCTCCCATTTTCTTTGGTGTTGCAAAAACTCTACCAGGGAATTTCTCAACCAACTCAGCATGGCAATCGGCCATTATATCGGTTGAATACTTAAGATCGGCTCTTTCGGCAAATGCCTTTTTCAACCCTTCTTCGTCGATAACTTCCTTACGGGCAGTATTGATTAATGCAGCACCCTTTGGCATTTTTGACAGTAACTCGTAGCCAATCGACTTTTTAGTTTTTTCGGTAGCCGGAATATGAAGCGAAACGTAATCGCAAGTGCTATATAACTTTTCGATACTTTCCACAACCTTCACACCATCTTTTTCAATTACTTCCTTTGCTACAAATGGATCGAATGCGTAAACATCCATTCCAAAACCTTTACCGTAACAAGCTACAATTTTCCCTACATTACCATAAGCATGTATGCCTAATTTTTTACCCTTTAGTTCGGTACCCGTCCCTGCCTGAAACTGGTTTCTAGCCATGTATATCATCATACCAATTGCAAGTTCGGCAACTGCGTTGGAATTTTGTCCGGGAGTGTTCATGGCAACAACGCCTTTTGCTGTGCAAGCAGCAAGGTCGAGGTTATCGTAACCAGCACCGGCACGAACAACTATTTTCAAGTTCTTACCGGCATCAACAACTTCCTTGGTAACCTTATCGCTACGAACAATAAGAGCATCGGCATCGGCAATAGCCTTTACCAAATCGTTAGGATCGGTATATTTTTCCAAAAGGGCCAATGTGAAACCGGCATCCTCTACTATTTTTTTTATTCCATCAACTGCAACCTTAGCAAAAGGTTTTTCAGTTGCTACTAATACTTTGGTCATAATTTGATAGTTTTAGTTTATCCCTTATTAGAATTAAGAAATCAGAATGCAGAATTATGAATTTAAAGAAGTTATACTCTTACGAATTGCATTCATATATGATTCAATTATTTTGCTTACCTCCTCTAAGTCTAATCTTAGATTATTTGTTTCGATATAATTTAAATCCCGAGAAAGAATAAGGTAATATCTACATTCTTCTATAGAACCTTGAGATATATTAAAAAATCTTAATTTATCCTTAACTCCCTTTTTCTTATACCCTTCGGCAATATTTGCAGCAATTGATACTGCTGCTCTACGAAACTGACTGGTCAATCCAAATAGTTCCTCTTTAGGAAATGATGCAGTGTTTTTGTAAACATTAAGAACAAACTTATGTGCTTTTTGCCACATCAACAAATCCTCAAAACTGCCTTTGGATGCCATTTTTCTGAATTCTTACTTCCGAATTCTATATTCAAATCTTAGTAATAATAAAATGGGCTGGACAGCAAACTATCCAACCCAAGTATTGTACTAACTATGCGTTTAACTTCTCAAATTCTCTCATGCAGTCAACCAACGCCTGAACGCTTTCCAAAGGACAAGCATTGTATAACGATGCACGGAAACCGCCAACCGAACGATGTCCCTTAATACCAACCATTCCGGCTTTCTTGGCAAATTCCATGAAATCGGCTTCTTTATCCTTGTACTGATCGGCCATTACAAAGCATACGTTCATAATTGAACGATCTTCCTTAGCAGCAGTACCCACAAACATCTTGTTTCTTTCTATTTCACCATAAAGAAGGTCAGCCTTTTGATTATTAATTTTGTTCATTGCAGCAACCCCTCCAATAGACTTTAACCATTTTAAAGTTTCGTGCATTACAAAAATTGCAAATACAGGAGGCGTGTTGAACATTGAGTTATTCTTAGGCTCCTTACCAATATGAGTTCTGTAATCTACCATAGTAGGAATAGCTCTTTCAACCTTTCCCAAAACGTCCTTACGAACAATAACAAACGTTACCCCGGCAGGGCCAACGTTCTTTTGAGCGCCACCGTATATTAACGCATATTTTTTAACATCAACCGGACGACTCATAATATCGGAACTCATATCGGCTACCAAGTTAATCGGGCAATCCATATCGGTCTTAATCTCTGTTCCGTAAATTGTATTATTGGCCGTAAAATGGAAATAATCGGCATCGGTAGGAATTTTATATCCCTTAGGAATATAGCTGTAATTCTTATCGGCCGACGATGCAACTACTTCAACTTCGCCGTAAAGTTTTGCCTCTTTAACAGCTTTCTTAGCCCATGCACCAGTTTCAAGATAAGCAGCCTTTTTACCTAGTAAATTTGCAGCAACTGTAAAAAACTGAGTTGAAGCTCCACCTCCTAAGAAAAGAACTGCATATTCGTCAGGAATGTTTAGCAAATCTCTCCAAAGTTGTTCTGTTTCGGCCATTACCCGTTCCCAACCCGGTGTACGATGCGAAATTTCCAACAAACCTATTCCGGTGTTATCGAAATCGCGAATGGCTTCAATTGTGGCTTCTATTGCTTGTTTTGGAAGGACGCAAGGCCCTGCATTAAAATTATGTTTCATTGGTTTAAATTTTTAAGTTAACGTATTAAAACAAAAACTCATTAGTTTCAAAGAATATTACTTGCTTGTTATTCAAAATAACATAAAAGAATTAATTATTCCTTACAAGTTTTAGTTTAAAATCGAATCCCAAATTGCAGGTCAAATTTCTCTGTTTTTTTTGATATTTCCTAAATAATTGATATTAAAACGTCCGAAATTCTGAGTTTTTTAACAAACGTTTGCGAACGTGTAATTCTATCGTTTCAGCGCATCAAGTCGGTCGCCTTTTAGTACCGGAATAACGTCTGTTATATCCTTTGTAAAACAGTAATTTATAACATCATCCAACCCTAACTTTTTTAGTCTATGCCGTTGAGCTACCTTTTCCAAATAGTTTGGCAAATCGTTTTGTGCAAGGCTCCACAAATCCATTGATGCTTGAGTAGAATCGCAAATGGTTGAATACTTTCCAGAACCGATTAGCTCCGATGCCAACGCTCCCGCAAATAAAGAATCTTCCAAACTAAATTTACCCTTCCAACCAGCACAAAGTATCAATAAATTTCGTTCGTCTTCCTCTAGTAAATAGTCCTTTATTGCCGTAAAATTAAGAAACGACCCAATAAGTACATCCAGTGCCGACTTGCCAATAGTAACCGCATTTGTACCATTGGTAGTGCTGTAAACGACTGTCTTCCCGCTTACCGTTTCGGGAGTAAAGTAAAACGGAGAATTTCCAAAATCGGCAAAATCAAGTTTTTTGCCATTGCGTTCCGCAACAACCAAGTACCCTTTTCGCTTATACTCTTTGGCTTCTTCAATACTTTTTACAGGAATAATTTCCTTTACTCCATTATGAAACATTGTACATATTACCGAGGTTGCCCTTAGTATATCGACAACAACAACTACCGAGTTTTCTACCTCGAAATGGTTAAATACCGATGGAGAAAATGCAATTTCTATGTTTGGCATTGGGGTGAAAATTTAAAAAGGGGGCTTGGCCCCCTTAGTTAACTATACTGTAGCCAAGTGAAACGGTGGCTTAACTATTTTTGCTTTTAACTTCTTATCGCGAATGCCAATAAATATTTCGGCACCATCGTTCCAGAAACCTTTCTTTATATAGCCCATTCCAATGCCTCGCTTGCTCATTGGCGACATTGTTCCTGAGGTTACCTCTCCAATTTCGTTGCCTTCGGCATCATAAATTTTATAATGCTGACGGGGAATACCGCGATCGATCATTACAAATCCTTTAAGCCTGCGAGTAGTTCCTTCTTTTTTGTGTTTTTCCCACAAATCGCGGTTAATAAAGTTTTTACCAGGAACAAACTTGGTAATCCAACCTAACCCTGCTTCAATAGCCGAAGTTGTATCATTTATATCATTACCGTATAAGCAGAACCCAACCTCTAAACGAAGAGTATCGCGGGCACCTAAACCTACAGGTTTAATTCCGTATTCTGCACCAGCCTCAAAAACAGCCTTCCATAATTTATCGGCATCCTCTTTAGCACAGTACACCTCGCAACCACCTGCTCCGGTATAGCCTGTTGTAGAGAATATCACCTCCTTAATGCCAGCAAAAGGAATTTTCTTAAAAGTGTAGTATTCCATGTCCACGACGTTCTCCTTAGTCAACTTTTGCATAGCCTTTAGCGCTAAAGGTCCTTGAATGGCCAACTGAGCAAACTCTTCAGAAGCGTTGTACAACTCTTTTCCGGGAGTTAATCCAAACTTTTTACCCTGTTCGCAAATCCAATTCCAATCCTTTTCTATATTAGCAGCATTTATAACCAAAAAGTAAGTTTCGGCATTTATACGGTAAACCAAAAGGTCATCTACTATACCACCCTTGCCATTTGGAAAACAGCTGTACTGAACCTTTCCATCGAACAAAGCCGATACATCGTTACTTGTGATAGTTTGAAGAAAATCCAATGCCTTAGGGCCTTTTACCCAAACTTCGCCCATATGCGAAACATCGAAAACTCCAATTTTTTCACGAACAGTAATGTGCTCGTCGTTAATGCCCGAATATTCAATAGGCATGTTGTAGCCTGCAAAAGGTGCCATACGAGCACCAAGTTCAATATGGTACTTTGTGAAAGGAGTATTTTTCATTTCTTTATAATTTTAATAAAAGGTTCTATTAATCTGTTCACTTATTTCAAATTGAAAAGAAACAACTCAATGTAAAAACAATTTTAATATTTTAAATCCAATTTGATTGCAAAACTAACCTTTTTTGCAATTATTTATTAAAAATCAGGGAGTAATACGCATCGTACAAATTATGCTTTGGAACATAAATTCTACCCTTTTGAGTAAAGCCAAGCCTATATAAATAAGTTATTTTTACTTTCAATTGTATTTTTTCATATCTCAATCAATGTAAAAACAGATAAAAAACTAAAACTTTGCAGGATAAACAAATTTGACATTTATAAATCATTTTGTATATTCGAAAAAATTTGTTAATTTACATTTTTAGTAAGCATTTTACTGTATTTATGTCAACACAAAAGGAGCAGAAGTATATTAATCTTGAAGTTCTTAAAGAAATATCCGAAGGGAACAACGATTTAATGCGAGATTTAATAGGATTATTCTCCAAGCAAGTCCCTGTTTTTATTGAACAAATGGAAACGTACTTATCGAATAACGAATTTGAACTTCTTGGCAAACTCGCCCATAAAATAAAAAATTCGGTGGCGATGATGGGGATTGAAGTATTGGTATCGGACATGAAAAAACTTGAACAGTTAACACAATCAAACGATAATGCCGATAAAATAAAAAACAAGGTTGCAAAGTTTAAGCAAATCTCGTCGGAAGCGCTTGCCGAACTAAAAGAAATTGATTTATAAACAATTAAAGTATTATGAATATGATTGACGTAGAAAAAATTAATGATGTAATTGTAATTTCGTTTAACAACGATAACAAGTTAAATGTTACGGTTACTCAAAAAATTAAAACCGAGATCATTAAATTGATTAATCCAAACTCAAAGATTGTTTTAAATCTCAGCGGTATTAGTTACATCGACAGTACGGGATTTGGGATGTTGCTTTCTTTACTCCGTCATAGCAAAAACACTAATTCTCAGTTGAAATTATGTAATATTTCGCCAGAAGTAATGGAACTGGTAAAACTTTTACAGTTACAAAGTGTATTCGACATACGCGACAGTGTTGATGACTGTTTAAAAAGTTTTTAATTAACCAACAAATTATATAATGTTAATGGAGACTATAGGTCTCCATTTTTTATTTGTGTATCAATCTTACTATAAAAAAAGTTGCCCATTTCTGGGCAACTTTGCACTTAACCAACCTAAACTAATACCCAAATTAGGTAAAAGTCCATTGTAAACCGAACTAGTCGGCGTACTCGTTTAATATATCTTTAACACCATCTGGCGAAACTCTTCCGTAAACCTTATCGCCTACCAATACTACCGGAGCTAAACCACAAGCACCAACACAACGTAAGCAGTTTAAAGAAAATTTACCATCAGGAGTACTCTCTCCTACTTTAACTTCAAGGATGCGCTTAAACTCATCAAGAACTTTTTCGGCTCCACGAACATAACATGCAGTTCCTGTGCAAACGCTAATAGGATGTTTTCCTTTAGGAAGCATGGTAAAGAACGAGTAAAAAGTTACTACCCCATAAACCTTTGCAACAGGAATTCCTAATTCTGCAGCAACTACTTCCTGTACTTCGGCAGGGAGATAACCAAATGCACCTTGCGTTTGGTGCAACACGTTGATAAGCTCGCCTGGGTTGTTATTAAACGACTTGCATATTTCTTTTATTTTAGTAACCTGTTCAGGCTTAAGCTCTACTTTTACATGTGACATTTCTACTTCCTCCCTATTTTATGTAAACATCCTTTTTTCTGTTGAAATAGTGGGTATGCAATAAATGATGCGCAGTTTCGCTCATCGGCTTACCCAAAAATTCTTCGTATAACTGCTGTATGTAAGGATTCTCATGCGATTTACGTATTTCCTTACCAGCATCCTCACGGTAAATAGCTTCCATACGAGCTTTAATAATCGAAGAATCTCCATGGTGTAAAGGCTGTCCGCCACCACCAATACATCCTCCCGGACAAGCCATAACTTCAATGGCATGGAAGTTAGCCTTTCCACTACGAACTTGTTCCAAAAGTTTACGTGCATTTCCCAATCCGTGTGCAATTCCTATATTTATAGGCAATCCGTTAAAATCGATGGTTGCAGTACGAATACCTTCCATACCACGAAGTTCGGTAAAGTCTATTTTTTCTAATTTTTTACCTGTTTGAACTTCGTAT
The DNA here is from genome assembly GCA_020636845.1 of Bacteroidales bacterium. Lineage (GTDB taxonomy): Bacteria > Bacteroidota > Bacteroidia > Bacteroidales > Tenuifilaceae > JACJXD01. The sequence goes on from JACJXD010000003.1 coordinate 220,157, forward strand.
GCAGTACGAACAGCAGCTTCAATAACACCACCGGTTGCTCCAAAAATTACAGCAGCACCTGTTGATTCACCTAGCGGACGATCAAAATCTTCATCGGGTAATTCGGCAAAGTTAATGTTGAATTCCTTGATAAGGTGCGCTAACTCGCGTGTAGAAATTGAATAATCAACATCGGGATTTCCATCTACCTTAAACTCATCGCGTTGACATTCGTACTTCTTAGCCAAACATGGCATTACCGATACAACAACCAACTCGTCGCGTTTCTTCCCTAGTTTATCAGCAAAGTAAGATTTTGCAATAGATCCGAACATTTGCTGTGGCGATTTTGCACTCGAAGGAACATCGAGCATATCGGTAAAACTATGTTCAAAGAAGTTAACCCATGCTGGGCAACAACTTGTAAGAATAGGCAACTTAACGCTCTTATCGCCATTTAAATGCCGTGTAAGACGATCAAGTAATTCTGTACCTTCTTCCATTATAGTAAGATCAGCAGCAAAATCGGTATCGAAAACATAATCGAATCCAATTTTACGTAATGCTGCAGCCATTTTTCCGGTAACCAATGTACCAGGTTTCATTCCAAATTCTTCGCCCAATGCAGCACGTACAGCAGGAGCTGTTTGAACCAAAACTGTTTTTGTTGGATCGGCAATTGCACGAATTACCTTTGCCGTATGATCAACCTCGGTTAATGCGCCCGTAGGACAAACAGCTACGCACTGACCGCAAAATGTACAAGGCGATTTTTCTAAGTCTTGCTCAAAAGCAGGTGCTACTACAGCTGTGAAACCACGGTTTACAGCGCTAAGTGCACCAACAGTTTGAACTTGGTTACACATGGTTTCGCAACGACGACACATAATACACTTGTCAACATCGCGAATAATTGCCGGTGAAAAATCCTTCTTATACGTTGACATTTCAGCGTATTCCTGCCCAGGAATATTGCGAATACCTAAACGTACAGCCATATCCTGCAAATCGCAATGACCACTCTTAGGACATGTTAAGCAATCTTTTGGATGGTCGGAAAGGATTAATTCCATTACCGTACGACGAGCGTTAATAACACGTGGTGTATGGGTCTTAACAACCATACCTTCCATACATGCAGTAGAACAGCTAGGCGCTAAATTTCTACGACCTTCAACCTCAACCACGCAAATACGGCAACCTGCAGGTTTATTTTCAACACCCAAATCGTGCAAGTCCATGTAGCAAAGTACAGGAATATCTATCCCCATACCTTTGGCAGCTTTGTAAATTGTAGTACCCTTAGGAACTTCAATTTGCTTATTATCTATTGTGAGTTTTACTGTTTCCATTGTTCTTTAGGTAATTATTTTATGCTGATAGCATCAAATTTACATTTCTCAATACAAGCACCACACTTAATACAAATTGCAGTATTAATTGAGTGAGGTTTTTTCCTTTCGCCGCTAATTGCATTAACAGGACAGTTCCGTGCACAAGCCGTACAACCAACACAAGCCTCCGGATCGATCACATATTTCATTAATGCCTTGCACTTACCAGCAGGACATTTTTTATCCTGAACGTGAGCAAGATACTCATCGTAAAAATTGTCGAGTGTCGAAAGCACTGGGTTTGGTGACGTTTGACCTAAACCGCAAAGAGCTGTATCCTTAATTACTTTTGATAAATTTCTAAGCCTATCAAGATCGTCCATAGTTCCCTCACCCTTGGTAATCTTATCAAGCAATTCGTACAAACGCTTATTACCAATACGGCAAGGAGCACATTTACCACAACTTTCCTCAACAGTAAAATCTAAGTAGAACTTAGCAACCGATACCATACAGTCATCTTCGTCCATAACAATCATACCACCCGATCCCATCATGGAACCTGCTGCAATAAGGTTATCGAAATCAATAGGAATATCAAGATGCTTTTCGGTTAAACAACCGCCCGAAGGACCTCCTGTTTGAACAGCTTTAAATTTCTTACCGTTTTTAATACCACCGCCTATTTCGAAGATAACCTCACGCAAGGTTATTCCCATAGGTACTTCAATTAATCCAACGTTATTAATTTTTCCGGCAAGTGCAAATACTTTAGTTCCTTTGGATTTTTCGGTACCAATGGACGAATACCAATCGGCACCCTTAAGTATAATTGGACAAACATTTGCAAATGTTTCAACGTTGTTAACGTTGGTCGGTTTACCCATATAACCACTTTCTGCAGGGAATGGAGGTTTGTTAGTTGGTTCGCCTCTCAAACCTTCCATGGAATGAATAAGCGCAGTTTCCTCACCACAAACAAAGGCTCCAGCACCATAACGAAGTTCAACATCAAAACTAAACCCTGTTCCCATTATGTCGTTACCTAGTAAACCATACTCACGAGCCTGAGCAATGGCAACCTTTAAACGCTTAATGGCAAGTGGATATTCTGCACGAATATATATTAAGCCTTTCGATGCCCCAATGCAATATCCGCAAATCGACATTGCTTCGAGTACAGAGTGAGGATCACCTTCAAGAACCGAACGGTCCATAAAAGCACCCGGGTCTCCTTCGTCGGCATTACAAACTACATATTTCTGATCGGCCTTGTTCTTGCTGGCAATTTCCCATTTAAGACCGGTAGGAAATCCTCCACCTCCACGACCACGCAACCCAGATTTCTTAATAATATCGATAGTTTGTTGAGGATCGAATTCTGTAAGAACTTTGCCAATAGCTTGGTATCCATCACGAGCAATATACTCATCGATATTTTCAGGATTAATAAATCCACAGTTACGCAAGGCTATACGAATTTGCTTACGGTAAAAACCCATGTGTTTTGAATCGGAAACATGCTCCTTTTTAGCAGGGTCAAGGTAAAGCAACCTGTTTACCTTACGTCCTTTGATAACATGCTCCTTAACAATTTCTGCAGCATCTTCCGGTTTTACTTGCGTGTAAAATGTGTTATCGGGTAAAACCTTTACAATTGGCCCTTTTTCGCAAAAACCGAAACAACCGGTCATTATAACCTGTACATCATTTTCAAGGTTATTTGCAGCCAACTCCGATTTAAATTTTTCCACAATCGCATCGCTTGAGGAGGCTCTGCATCCTGTGCCTCCACAAACAAGTATGTGCATTTTATATTTTGCCATTATAAGTACCTCCAAAATGGATTATTTGTTATCAATAGTTTCGTAATTGGTAGGAATGATTCCGTCAACAAGTTCGCCGTTTTTAATGTACTTCTCAATAATCTCATCGGCTTTCTTTTTATCAACATACCCGAAAATAACAGGATCCTTACCAGGCAACTTAACTTCAATGGTAGGTTCTGCATAGCAGTACCCCATACATCCAGTTTGGGTTACAACAGCGTTAATTCCTCGTTTGTCTAATTCGTCAATTAGGAACTCCATAATTGGTTTTGCACCTGCAGCAATACCACAGGTAGCCATGGCCACTTTTATTTGAACAAGATTCTCGGACACCTCTCCCTTCTCCCGAACCTCTATCTTGGCTTGAAGCTCCTCCTTCATCTTTTTCAAATCGGCCAACGATTTAACTTTTGTCATAATTATTTCTCCTTGTGAGTATTTGGTTGATTTTTTAAACTTTTACATAATTTTGGTGCAAAATTACATTTTGATGTTAATTCAATAACACTGTAATTTATGTTTTTCAACCTAAATTTCTTATTTGTAACTCTTCTAAATTCGACTGAATTAACTCCTTAACCAACGGATAAACGGCAGCGTTATCGATGCTCACGTCTTCCAGCGATTCCTGAATGTCGCGAGTACATATACTGTATTCCTTTTTATCTTCCATGTATGTAAATTCAATATTAATTGTTGGATTAGAGCATATAAGCAACGAAATAGTTCCAGCCACATCGCCCATAGGCAAACAATCGATATTACTTGGTATCAATGTTGCTTTTATTATTGTGCCCTTTCCCAATTCCGATTGAATGGCTAAATTTCCGCCTGTTCGTTCTGCATTTAATTTCAGCAAAGGAATGCCTAACCCAACCTTACGGGTTGTTCTCGTAGTGGTAAAAGGATCGGTAACTCTTTCCAAAAATGCTTTATCCATGCCTTTTCCGTTATCGGAAATAGTTAACGTTATAAAGTCCTTCTGCAAATTTTTTTCTATAGTAATTTGAATGCTTGTTGCCAATGCTACAACCGAATTCTGAACTATATCCAGTATATGCAACGATAAGTCTTTCATGAATTTTTCTCTAGTTAGAATTCAACCAAAACCTCACAACCGTTAATGCCCATAATAGCATTCTTCAGATTCTCGAAGTTAAGCTTTTCCATCCGAAAAGTCGAGTAACTCGAGCCAATTTGTTCTATGGTATGCGCATCGGAGTTACGAATAAACCGTTTTCTCGTAATTAACGGGTTATTCTTTATAACTGTATCTATTGTAGAATTTTTGGAAACTTCCAGCGCATCGTAATTTAAGTTGGGAGGGATAAAACCCAACTGACTTGTAATGCTAAACTTTAGCCTGTCCACATGAGCAGGAATAAATATTCCACCCAACTCATGAACTCGCTTTTCAACTTCATCAATATTTGCCCGCAAAGCCGAATGAAGCAAGTAATCTATCTCGTCAAGAATTTCTTCCTGCTCGTTCACCACCACCTGATAACCAAATATATCAGGGTTATTAGGAACTCTTTGAATGCTTTCCTCTATAAAATTTTGAAATTTCACACGCTGCCCTTCAGTATCAAACAGGCAAAGGCAATGAACTTCCTCGCGAGTATTAACCTCAACCGCATTTACCGCAAAAATACCGTTACGTAATGCTAAGTCCCGTACCAGTGGACAATGCAAAGTAGAATTATGATCGGCTACGGCAATAATATCCAACTTCTGTTTTAGGGCTTGATCAACAATATTTGTAGGACTCATCTCCAAGTTAGCACAAGGAGACAGCACACTATGTATATGCAAATCTGCCTTAAAACTCTCCATTAACTATTTAAGAGTTGGTATAATTTTCCTGATATTTCGAATGTTTGTAACGTTGTTCCCAGGATGGGAATTCCTTCAACATTACTTTGAGTTAAAGTGTTTTCCTCGGGTTCAAACCCTTTTACCAAAATAATAGCCGATAATTCTTTTAACGATGCGATGGCCATAACGTTAACATGCGTTTGCAAGGTTATCCATACCATACCACTTTCGGCATTCCCCATAACATCGCTAAGTAAATCGGAAGAATAACCTCCTGTAACTTCCCGATTCATTCCTGTGCTGCCCGAAAACACCTTTAACTGTAGGGTTTCAACTAAATCTTTAACGGTCATAACTATTTATTCTGAATAGGTTTATCGCAATCTTTATAAAAACGGTTAGTTCCCCAAATTTTCTTCATTATCCTAAACGAATGTTCCGGATCCAACTTATTCTGTTCCATTATTTTCTGCAAAAAAACGCAGTGCGAAATAGCACCTTCGCCTTGTACTATATCTTCGGCTAATGCCAAACACGATGGAGCTCCGCAAACGCCACAATCTACTCCCGGCAAATAGCACATTAACCGCTTTACACGTTCCATTTTTTTCATAGCTTTAGCCATGTCCTCATCGAGTTTCACCATCGATCGAGGCTCTACCCTATTCAAATTTATTTTCCCCATCAAAAGTTGCTCATACTTTTGCAACTTATTTTGATTGTTCGAACTTTGATCGGGTTTTAAGAACTGCTTAGCATGATTTCTCAATAATTCCGCGGTTATAAATCTATTTGCCGCAGCAAGAATTCCTCCTGCACAACTTTCGTCACATGCCCTTAACTCTAAAAAATCGACCCCGTTAACCTCATCATTCTCTATCTTCTCCAAAAACTCAATAACATTATGAATGCCATCAATTGCCATGCAGCGCCCATCGATATTTACTGCTTCTCCGTTTGTTAACGCCCACGTAATACTCCGTGCAGACAAATCGGATAAGAAACTATTGGGTATTTTGTTAACGTTCTTCTTTTTTATTTCATGAAGTGTCCTGTTGTAGATTAAATCCATATTAATAACCCCGTTCAGTTCCGAAAATTCTTCTCCTACAGGACTTTTTATTGCTGCAATTTTTGCGGCGCAAGGAGTAATATAGAATATCCCCACATCATTATTGGAAACTCCATTGGAAGTGAGCATTCCCCTTATATAACTAGCAGTTAAATCAAGGGGGGGGCGTATCAATAAAATATTTCCTACAAGCCAAGGAAACTTAACCTGAACAAGCCTAACAATGGCCGGACAAAAAGAAGATATGATTGGTTTTTTATTCTGATTCTTGGCAATATACTCGTTTATTTGTGGAATTAAATACTCTACAGAATCTTCAACCTCGAACACATCGGTAAAACCAATATTTTTTAACGCTTGAATTACCATACCCGGAGTTACATTATCGGGATACTGACCAAGTAAAACCGAAGGGATTAGCGCAACTCTACGTTTATAGTTAAAAATATTCTGAAAATCGTCCTGTTCTACTATAATAGCACCGGTAGGACAAACTCTATAACATTCACCACAGTCTATACACCTATTAGCATGTAAATGAGCCTTTCCTTCAATTACCCTTAAAGCCTCAGTTGGACAAGCCCTCATACAATGAGCACAACCAATACATACGTCGGTTCTTATTTTAAGCGCATGATGGAAACCAATTTTTTCCAAAACTAAACTTCCTCCTTTGTACTTTTTAGGTTAACGGTAATTTCTAAGTGTGTACCTTTTCCTACAACGCTGGAAATTTTAAAATCGTCGGAATTATTCTTTATGTTTGGCAACCCCATTCCCGCGCCAAAACCCATCTCCCGAACTATAGGTGATGCTGTAGAGTATCCCGGCTGCATAGCCAAATCGATATCTGGAATTCCAGGACCGTTATCGTCAAGTTTAATCAGTATCCGTTCTGTATCTATTTCTACATTTATTATTCCATTGAACGCATGAGCCGCTATGTTAACCTCCCCTTCATACAAGGCCACAACAACCCTTTTTATAATTGCAGAATCAACGTTCAACTGCTTCAAAATTTTCTTAACCTGGCTTGAAGCATTTCCAGCCCTTACAAAATCCCCACCCTGAACTTTAAATTCAAAATTCATTTTACATTTCTTAATAAACAGGTTTAATCCCAATACTACTAAGCTGACCCGAAACTCTAAACATAGTTCCCGGATATTCAATCAAAACTATGCAATTTTCCTGAGCCAACCTAATCATATCCTCGTTTACCCGCTTATTTCTAACAAAAATGATGGCTTGCAGATCGGACATTTCCGCTGTTCTCACTGTTTGAATGTTGGCCAACCCTGTAATTAACAGTAAGTTTTCACATTTTACCGTGAGAACATCACTCATTAAGTCAGATGCGTAAGCATACTCTATTTCCCTGTCCAAATACTCTTCACAGCAAACAACCCTGCCTCCAATATTTTCTACAAGATTCTTTAACCTCATATACAACCTTTTACTTTCAATGGATAATTAATTATTTTCTCCACAAAAATAATTATTGTTATCAAAATAACAATATTAAAATATAATATAAATTATCTCGTTATAAAAATAACACACATTGTACTTTTCGTTTCCGACAAACGTTGCAAAATCTTTAGCAGAAATGCTTTAATAATCTAATATATCTTCCTCAATAAGAATTTCAAATTTACAATAAAACAACATACACATCAACTAACTAATAAAAAAGAGGGGCGTTGCCCCTCTTTTCAATCATACTACTACTCGTATTAGTAACGTTCTCTTTCTCTGTAATGAGTATGGAGTAATTCGTGAGATTTATGTCCATTGGGCTCGTGCAAGAACTCCTTATATATGGCCACAATCTCTGGATTTTCGTGAGATTTACGAATCTTCATTCCAGCATCTTCTCGATAAATTGCATCTGCCCTTTTTTGCCTAATTTCAGCATTAGTTGGGATTGGTTGTCCTCCACCACCAAGGCATCCACCCGGACAAGCCATTATTTCGATAAAATGCCAATCGCCTTTTCCTGCTCTAACAGCATCCATTACCTTTTTTGCATTGGTAAGCCCGTGCGCTACTACCGTTTTCAACACGGCACCATCGAGGAACTTCCATTCAGGTTTGGTCTTCTCAATTTTTATAGAAGCTTCACGTACACCTTCCATTCCACGAACAGGAGTTATATTTAGTCCATCAAAAGGAACTTCCCTACCTGTTACAACCTCGTAAGCAGTACGGAGTGCAGCTTCCATTACACCTCCTGTAGCACCAAAAATTACAGCAGCACCAGTTGATTCGCCCATTATACTATCGTAATGTGTTTCAGGTAACTCACCAAAGTCGATTCCAGCCTGTTTAATCATTACGGCTAACTCACGGGTTGTTAAAACATAATCAACATCCTTGTAACCGCTTGAGCGCATTTCGGGTCTGTTTGCTTCAAACTTTTTAGCAGTACAAGGCATTACCGAAACTGAAATAATGTTTGCAGGGTCTAGATTCTTCTTTTGTGCATAGTATGTTTTAGCCAAAGCGCCAAACATTTGCTGGGGAGATTTACACGTTGAAACATTGTCGAGATATTCGGGATAAGTATGCTCTATAAACTTAATCCAACCAGGCGAACAACTTGTTGTCATTGGTAAATGAACGCTAGGATCCTTATCGACCAAAGCCTTTTTCAACCTACCCAACAACTCAAAACCTTCCTCCATTATAGTAAGGTCTGCCGAAAAATCGGTATCCAAAACAGAATCGAAACCAAGACGACGAAGCGCAGTTACCATCTTTCCCGTAACAATTTCGCCTGGTTCCATTCCCAAATCTTCTCCTAGGGCAACCCTTACAGCAGGAGCCGTTTGTACTACAACATGTTTCCCTTTATCATAAATAGCATCCCATACCTCCTCGACATAGTTGCGTTCTACAAGAGCACCAGTTGGACAACGGTTTACACATTGACCACAATTTGTACAAACAACTTCGAACATTGGATTTTCAAAGAATGTCGAAATCTTCATTTTATCACCCTTATATGCAACACCAAGTGCACTTACATGCTGTAATTCCTCGCATGTACGGACACAACGTTGACAACGAATACATTTACTATCATCCTTAATAATTGAAGGAGAGTAAGCATCTATTTGGTAATTCTTGAATGGAACCAAATCGATGAACATAGGTTCCGATATTTTATACTCAGCAGCAAGGTTTTGCAATTCGCAATTGCCATTCTTGTAACACGTTGTACACTGTGCATTATGTTCGGATAGAAGTAAATCGATTATATGCTTACGTGCAGTACGAACCTTAATGGTATTGGTCATAATTTCCATTCCTTCTGCAACCGGCATAGCGCAAGAGGCAGGAAGTGTCCGTGCTCCCTTCATTTCAACAACACAAACACGACAATTTCCTGCAACGCATAAATCGTCGTGATAGCAAAGCGTAGGAATATGGATATTTAACTGTTTTGCTGCTTGTAGAATGGTTGTACCCTCGTCAACTGTAACGGGAATTCCATCTATAATGAGATTAATTTTTTTTGCCATTTTCTAAATAATTTAAGCGAATTAGTAAATCATCTCTTCTTTAAAATTCTCAACTATCGAGAAGAAAGAGTTGGCAACACTTTGCCCCAAACCACATTTTGCCGTAATTTTCATGGTTTGTGCTAATTTTTGCAATTGTTCCAAATATGTTGCGTGACGTTCTCCCCTTTTAACTGCTTCAATTCCCAATTTAAGTTGCTGACAGCCAACACGGCAAGGAGTACATTGTCCACAAGATTCTTCTTCGAAGAACTCCAGATAGTTATGCAGAACATTATACATGGAACGTGAACTATTGAAAAGCATCATAGAACCACCAGTAGGAACGCCTTCGAAACCAATAATTGTATCTTTAAATCTTTTACGCGGTACGCAAAATCCTGATGCACCTCCAACTTGAACAGCCTTTGTATCGCCATCGCCAAACTCTTCAACAAATTGCTCTACGGTCATACCTAATTCCAATTCATAGATGCCAGGTTTAGGAGTATCTCCGGAAACGGAGAACACTTTTGATCCACGAGAATCTGCCGTTCCTAATTCTTTAAATTTGTGAGCACCATATCGGAAAATCATGAAAGAATACACCAACGTTTCCACATTATTTATAACGGTAGGTTTTTTTCTAAAACCCGAAACAGTTGGGTAAGGAGGTTTATTTCGCGGTTCTCCACGTCCACCTTCCATTGACTCAAACAATGCACTTTCTTCTCCGCAAATATACGCGCCACTTCCCATTATAATTTTAATGTGAAAATCGATTTTTAACTCATCGAGAATTGATTGGAATTGTGCTAACTGCTTTTCAAGTTCAGGAAGTAAAAAACGATACTCGCCCCTTAAATAAAGGAAACCTTCCTTAGCATTAATAACCTTTGCACAAATGGCCATTCCACCAAATACCTTCAAAGGAACCTTAAATAAAATTTCCCTGTCTTTAAACGTACCCGGCTCTCCTTCGTCGGCATTACAAACAATGTATTTTTCGACATCTGCTTGTTCACTGGTAAACTTCCACTTTAAAGCAGTAGGAAAACCTGCTCCACCTCTACCCTTTAAGCCAGATTCGAGTAATTCATTAATTATATCATCGTTGGATCGCTGATATGTTGATTTAAGAACGTCTTTAAAATTGCAGTCCTGATCAAAAATAAGATCAACACGACGTAAAAAATTATTTGCCATGGTTTAATCTCCTATGCTTTACTTATTCATGTATTCATTAATAATTTCGCGAACCTTTTCGGGAGTAAGTTCGGTATAGGCTTCATCATTTACCAACATTGCAGGTCCCTTATGACACCACCCCAAACAATTAGTTTCCAACAAAGAAAACTTTTTATTTGGAGTTGTTTCCCCAACCTTAATTTTCAATAAATCTTCCAATTCCTGCATAATTAAGTGCTTCCCTTTCATCGAGCACGAAATGGTTTTGCAAACCCTAATAACATACTTTCCTCTGGGTTGAGTGTCGAGAAAACTATAGAAGGTTGCTGTTCCATAAACCGTTGCAGCCGAAATATCAAGCTCCCGGGCAATCTCGGTCATAGTTTCGCTCGAAATAAAGCGCTCTTCTTGCACCACACCTTGTAATATGGGAATCAAACTTTCCCTGCTACGTCCGTGTTTGTCGGCAAGCCTTTTAACTAGTTCTTTCGTTTCCGTCATAATTTTACTGTTTTAAAAACCTGTTATAAAAATAACACTGTTACTTTACTAACAATAATTTTATTTGTATTTAGTTGATTATCATTTTTAAATATAAAATTGAGCGCCTTGCTAAATACTGATTTTTATCATGTTTTGTATTTAGGAATAACAAAATACTTAATTTAGAAAGATTCAATAGAAAATGTATCAACCTTGGTTTCTCTTAATGTTATTCCCAAAACATGATATAAAAAGATGCATTAACACTAAGAACTTTAATCGACATTAAATAAAAAATGGCTGCCTATAAAGACAGCCATTTTCCTCCTTTATCCTCAAAGTTACTCGATAATTTCCATCTCCGATATTAAATTTTGGGCACCCGCATACTTGTCGATTATGAACAACGCGTATCGAATATCAAGAGCTATATTTCTACAATAATCAGGATCGAACATTACATCGCTCATGGTACTTTCCCAGCAACGGTCGAAATTTACACCTATTAAGTTCCCTTCGCCATCGAGGACAGGACTTCCCGAATTACCTCCCGTTGTATGATTTGTTGCAATAAAGGCAACCGGAACCGTTCCGTTTACGCCATATATTCCATAATCCTTACTTTTATACAAATCGATTAGCCTTTTGGGAGCGACATAATCAGCCACATTCTTATTCATCGATTTTTCTATTACACCATCAAGCGTGGTATAGTAATCGTAAACAACGCCATCTCGAGGTTCAAATCCCTTAACAGTTCCATAGGTTACCCTGAGAGTAGAATTGGCATCGGGGAAAAATTCTTTATCAGGTTGCATCTTCATTAGTCCATCAACGTACCTACGATAAAAAATATCTAAACTATCCTCTATTTCATAATAGCGAGGTTTTACTTTTTGGCGATACAAATTTTCGAACTGACTGTATATTTGAAATACAGGATCGTTTAAAAAGACCTTAACATTTGCAGTATCCGACGATGCAAGCAAGGTTAAAACTCTTAAACTATCGGCAAAAGCTGTTTGATTATATATGTCGGAAGCCATTTGCATCCATTTATCGCCATACTGTTCCTGTATATTTTTCAAAAACTCAGGCTGATAATCCAACGGTATTTTTTGATGATAGTTATACATCATGGCGCCAAAAACTTCATAATCTATATTAATGTTGAAATTTTTGAAAAAGGAAGATGTATAACGAACCAAATCTTTTCTTTCAGTTTCAATCGTTGCAGAATCACCTTTTCCGCTTATCACATCGTTGATATATTTCGAAAAGTTTGATGAAAACCTAAGCAACTCCACGGCATAAACATCTTCGTTTCTAAAATCAGCCACAAGCGAAAGAGGCGCCACTTCGGCATATAATCGCCTAAACGACGGAAGAAGATTCCCATATTTTTCCTTCAAATCCTTGTTTGTATTTACCCATGCCTCAAACATGCTTTCCTGCTCCTGCTTCTTTTCAATAGCGTTTAATCTTCGTAAACCGATTGTTTCACCAATCCATTTTTTCCAGTAATTCGCAACACTTGCATACTTACTTGCATACTGAATTCTTATTGTATCGTTAGAATTCATGTACTTATTAAAAATATCCAAACGAGTACCACGAAGATTAATTTTATTTGGATTACTCTGGTTTATCAGCAACTTTACCGCATCCGAAACTAAAAACTGTTGCGTTCTTCCGGGAAACCCGTAAACCATTGTAAAATCGTTCTCGTGAACTCCTTTTAACGATATTTTTAAAAACCTTTTAGACTTATAAGGTACATTGTCGGGAGAATATGAAGCCGGTTTATTATCCTTACTAGCATAAATACGGAAAATAGAAAAATCGCCAGTGTGCCGAGGCCAAACCCAATTGTCGGTATCACCGCCAAACTTTCCAATTGACTCCGGAGGTGCACCAACCAAACGAACATCGCTAAACTCCTCGTAAACCATAAGGAAATACTGATTCCCGTAATAAAATGAACGAACATCGGCAACAATACCATTCCCTTTATTGGTATTTGCAACTTCAATAGAATCGGCACGCTGGGCAATAAGTTTTTGCCTATCGCCTTCAGGCGTATCAACAGCAATTCCTTTTAGCACAACATCCGAAACATCCTCCATCCGTTGCAGAAACCTTACCGTGAGGCCTTCGTTTGGCAACTCCTGATCGCGTGTCATTGCCCAGAATCCATCCGTTAAATAATCGTGATCGACCGAAGAATGGGCCTGTATAGATGAAAAACCACAATGATGATTGGTAATTAACAACCCGTCGGGAGAAATAACTTCGGCAGTACAACCACCTCCAAAACGGACAATGGCATCCTTAAGACTTGAACCATTTACGTTGTATATATCTTCGGGCGTTAACTTAAAACCTAACGCCTTCATTTGTTCGTAGTTTTTACCTATCAACATGGGTATCCACATTCCCTCGTCGGCCAAAACATAGGGAATTTGAAACAACACCAAGGCAAATATTAACAAAATCTTCCTCATAGTATATATTTTCAATTAGTTAGAAATTTCACCAATTCCTGATAAACTTGCTGAACAGGCAATCCCATTACATTATAAAACGAACCATCGATTTTTTCAACCCCAACATATCCAATCCATTCCTGAACACCATAAGCACCGGCTTTATCGAATGGCTTGTACTTATCAACATAGTAATTTATTTCATCCTCGGTTAAAGTGCGGAAATAAACATCGGTTTTTACCGAAAACGAAACTTCACTATTAAGACTTGATAATGCGACTCCCGTAATAACTGTATGCTTATTCCCCGATAACTGCTTGAGAATTTGCTTGGCGTTAGCCTCCGACACAGGTTTTCCTATAATAGTGTTATTAAGAACAACAATGGTATCGGAAGTTAAAACAATGGTATCTCCGTCCAAATCGTTGCGAAACGGAACGGCCTTTTGTCTGGCCAAGTATTCAGGAACCTTTGCAACTTCCATACTATCGGGAAAAGATTCCTTGGAGTGCTTAGGTTTCCATGTTTCAAAATTCACATCCAATCCTTCCATTAATACTTTACGCCGAGGAGAGTTGGATGCCAAAACCAGCCTTTTACCTTTCAGTAAATCTTGTAAATTCATAAAAAATTATCCTACAATTAACAGCCTAAAAATCACCGCATAAAACAGTCCAAAAAGCATAATTAACTTTGAAAATTGGCTTGCTTTATGAAACTGTTTCTTATTCTCGGCCAACAAAACGGCAAATAGCAAACCAAAACAAGGAATAAGTATAAATATTATAAGGTATATAAGCGAAATGTAGTCGAAATTGCCTTCGAAATTGCTACGCATATACGCAGCATAAACAAAAATTAAAATTCCAATGGTTATGGCAACTAACGAGGCAACTATAACCTTTGCCGGTTTTATTCCAAAATGAACGGGTATTGTATTCCGCCCAAATGATGCATCGCCTTCGAAATCTTCGATATCCTTGATTATTTCACGAGTAAGAGTAAAAAGAAATGCAAATACGGCATATCCTCCCACCCAGTAAACAATACTAGCCACATTTAACTGATAGCGGGTTATTACAATCCAATATCTTCCCAACAAAGGCAATTCGAACAGTAATGGCATCAAAGGGACTAAGGCTGTTAAAGTTGCAACCACAATGTTGCCTACAAGCAACTGTCTTTTATATGTAGTGGAATAAAACCAAAGCATCCCTGACGTTAGTATGAACAAAAGTGAAAAAATTGGTTTCCCTATTTTGAACGAAACAAATGTTCCCAGCACAATTCCAATTGCACTTAAAACCATGTGCAAGCCAATGGCATGACTTCGGCTAATTGATTTCCCTACAACAACTGTGTTTGGACGATTTATTATATCGGTGCGAGTATCGAAGTAATCATTAATGACATAGCCTCCTGCAGTAATAAAAACCGTTGCTAACACAAGCATTGTAAACAAAAACAAGTTGAGTTGCAGGTGAAAACCATTCATCCGCAAAATTGGTTCAATAATAAGGTAACGCATAAAAAGCATTGTAAATACTACAATTAGCAGATTTTTAATGCGAACTAACCTCAAAATTTTTGTATTCATAGCACAAGTTTTACTGAATACTATTTACTGACGGGCCCCATTTTCCTTTTACCCTAAGTACCTGTTCTATTACATCACGAACACAACCGCTACCCCCATTATACAACGAAATATAACGAGCCAAACCTTTTATTTCCGGGGCTGCATCGTTAGGACATGTGGGAACTCCCACAAGCTGCATTACTTCGTAGTCCGGTAAATCGTCGCCCATATATAATAACTCGGAAAGTTCCAATCCATACTTTAAGCGAAATTCTTCCAAAATTTTTACTTTATCCCTAACACCCAAATATATATCGGTAACCCCTAAAACACTAAAACGGCTACGCACCGACTCCGAATTTCCTCCGGAAATTATTGCTATTGGAAACCCCCGTTCAATGGCAACATGAACTGCATACCCATCGCGAGTGTTGGACGTTCTTAACAATTCACCCGAAGGGTGAAGCAAAACGGTTCCATCGGTAAAGACTCCATCAACATCAAAAACAAAAGCTTTTACCTGTGGCAATAATTCCTTAAAGTTCTTGCTCATTATTAATTAATAATATCTGTTAAACCTTTAATTGCTTCATCTTGCATCCATAAGAATGTTATTCTTTATGAAAACCATTAACTCTAAGGTTTTGGATGCTCAAAGATAGCATTTTGTAAATATCTGCCATGTCCATATTAAATTCCGAAAGCATTTTAACATGTTTTTGAATTGTTACCACATCGTTACGAACAGCCGGTCCTGTTTGAAAATTTGCAGGATTCCCAATAAATGCCTTATTAACCGTTTCAAGAACAAGAGGTTTTACAATTTCGAAGGGAATTCCTTTCTCCTCGCATATTTTAAAAACCAACGCTAAAAGGTGATTAGAAAAATTACAAGCAAAAACACCTGTTAAATGAAGCCATTTACGCTTTTCGGAATCCATTTCAATAATGTTATCCGAAAGAACCTTTCCGAAACTACGAATACAAGACAAATTTTCAGGACTATTGGCTTCAATACATATTGGAACAGCACTAAAATCGACTTGCTTTGCTCGTGAGAAGGTTTGAAAGGGATAAAATACGCCATAGTTTGCTATACCTAAACCGTTAAACACATCTATGGAAGTACTTCCACTGGTATGGATAACCATACCTCCCAAAGGCTTAAGACTGCTTAATACATCAGGAATTGCCGAATCCGAAAGAGCCGTAATATAAAGTTCGGCATCCTCACGCAAATCAACAAGGTTTGAAATAGCCTGTGCATTTACCCGCTCTGCCAACACAACCGCATTCGACTGCTTCCGAGAATATACCTGTAAAACACTGATACCCTTGCGATGTAAAGCAACGCCTAAATTGGTTGCCACATTACCAGAACCAAGTATGACTACGCTTTTAATTTTGTTTTCGACCATTTATGCTGATTCTTCGAGATAATTACTTTACACAAAACATGGCACTTAACAAAGCCGCAGAAAAAAAACACCTCCCCATTAACTTAACACCACGCCCATTATCAATAACAAAATAACTTTTAAAGTTAAGAAATATAGCCGTAAGCAATAACCTATCCCCATAAAAAAACATCCGACGACCACTATAAGTGTACGCCGGATGTTCCTACCTAACCTAAAAGTAAACCTAAACCTAACCTAATTATTTGAAAATTCGAATGTTTCGAATTTATAATTACCTTTTACCAAAGCCTTATCGTTTACTACTGTCAAATCGTTACAAATTGACGAAATAAACTGCTTACCAGATACAATATTATAATTATCGACATCCTCGTTACTGTCCTTAGCAAAAACTATTCCGCTCTTTTTTTCAACATAAAATAACTTGCTACTTAAATCGGAACTGTTTAATAACCTAATGTGCAACTGAACAATCCGTCGATTTTCGTTGTTCAACTTTTCCTTTAACTCAACCAATTCCACCAACTCATCGCAATTTTTAGTAACCGAATTATTTACTATTTCGCTAATTTTTTTATCCAATAAATCCAACTTTCCCAGGTTCTTCAAAAGAACGGCGTCTAACTCTTTTAAAAATGTATCGACAAACTGATTGTTCATAAAAATTTTCACCTTTTCATTAAAGTTATTCGTTAAACGCTTCAATGTCAAATAAGTTATTGCTGTTTTGATTAAACAAAGCTAAATGTTGATGAATAATGTGAAAATTAACATATAATGATATATTATTCATTATCAAAATATTAAATAAATATTACCATTGTTTTTTTATAAAATATTTTAGATACAGATACGCTATTTAACGAATTGGCTTAGATTTGTACGCTTGTTTAAACTATTATAAAGTATTGATTTCATTATAGAAGTTAATATTAAAGTTTTAAGAGTTGTTGTTGCATGGCAATGCAAAATGATGTTTTCGCCATTGATAAGTTTGTTTATTTTTGTAAAACTTTTAAAATAGAATAATTGTCAAACTAAACTAATAACTATTTATAATGAAAATTCTAGTTTGTATCAGTAATGTTCCCGATACAACCACAAAGGTTAAATTCACGGATGGGGATACAAAGTTGGACACTGCCGGAATTCAGTGGGTTATTAATCCATGGGACGAACTCTCGCTAACAAGAGCACTTGAAATAAAAGACGATGCTTCGAGCGGAGTAAAATCGGTTACTGTTGCACACGTTGGCCCGGTCACCGCAGAACCCACCATTCGTAAGGCATTGGCAATTGGCGCCGATAGCGCAATACGAGTTAATGCTGAACCCTCCGATGCTTACTTTGTTGCAGCCCAACTAGCAGAAGTTGTTAAACAAGAACAATTCGACATAATAATGTGCGGAATAGAATCGAGCGATTACAACGGTTCCATGGTTGGAAGCATGTTGGCAGAAATGCTTAACATTCCATCTATTTCGGCTGTTTCGAACCTGAAAGTTGAAAACGAAAAACCAATTGTAACCCGCGAAATCGACGGAGGAAAAGAGGTTGTTTCGACCAGCACTCCGTTTGTTGCCATTGTTCAAAAAGGAATTGCTAAAGAGCCTAGAATTGCAGCAATGCGTGGAATTATGATGGCTCGTAGCAAACCCATTAAACTTTACGAACCTGTTGCCGTAGATGCGCTTACATCTTACAAAAAGTTCGAATTGCCAGAAGCCAGACCCGCTTGTAAGTTTGTTGATGCTGAAAATGCAAAAGACCTCATAGCCTTACTTCAATCGGAAACTAAGCTTATTTAAGTTTAACAACTAAACACAAGAAAAATGTCAGTACTAGTATATACCGAAAATTGGGACGGAAAATTTAAAAAAGTTTCCTTCGAGTTGATTTCGTACGCCAGCAAGGTTGCAGAAATGCTTAATACAGATGTTGCTGCTTTGTCCATAGGTAACGTGGCTAACGACGAATTGCAAAAACTTGGCGGATACGGCGCAAGTAAAATCCTATCCGTTGAAAACGATAATGCCAAAGTATTCGATGCACAAAATTATACCGGCATAATTGCACAGGTTGCCGAAAAAATTGGCGCAAAGGTTATAATTATTGCAAATAATAATACCGGAAAGGCAGTTGCCCCGCGTTTGTCGGTTAAACTAAAAGCCGCACTAGGCGCAAGCGTTAGCAAGTTACCCTTAAGCGTTTCTCCTTTCACCATTTATAAACGCTCGTTTTCGGGAAGCGCTTTTTCCGATGTTGAACTAAAAACCGACATTAAGATTATTACGCTAGCCCAAAACTCTTTTGAACTTATCGAAACAGCAAATAATGCCACTATCGAAAAAGTTGACATCAACGTTGATGCTCCTAAAACAGAGGTAATCGATGTTCAAAAGCAAACAGGAAAATTACTATTAACCGACGCCGAAATTGTTGTTTCGGGAGGTAGAGGAATGAAATCGCCAGACAACTGGGGCCCGCTCGTAGAACTTGCCGAAGTACTTGGCGGTGCAACAGCATGTTCGCGCCCTGTTTCCGACGAAGGGTGGCGTTCTCATGAAGAACACACCGGACAAACCGGGAAAATTATAGCACCAAACCTATACATTGCCGTTGGTATTTCCGGAGCAACCCAACACATTGCAGGCGTAAGCGGGTCCAAGTATATTGTGGCCATTAATAACGACAAGTCTGCGCCAATATTCGAAGTTGCCCAGTATGGCATTGTAGGCGATGCTCAAAAGATTCTTCCACAACTTGTAGAGGCTGCTAAGCAAGTAAAGGGAAAGTAAAACTCGAATTGCATTCGAAATACAGAAAAAAAGACCTTCCATTGTCCGGCACGACCATGGAAGTGTCTTTTAAAATAGAAAGTAAAAACTCCTTTGCAGGATTATTACTTACAAACCAAAACTAAAACAACATGACCAAACAAATTGTTTTTGCTATTACCCTATTTTTAACCCTTGGAATTTTTGGGTTTACAATAGCAAGAATTATTCGCTTCTTTTCGCTTACTAGAAAAGGCTTTCCAGTAAAACATCTGGGCAAGCGATTTATGATTATGCTGAAAATTGCCTTCGGGCAAACAAAAATTTTCCGTCGTCCTGTTATTGGATTTTTCCATGCCATGGTATTTTGGGGCTTCTGCATCATCCTATTTGGAAGTATCGAAATGGTTATCGACGGATTATTCAACATGGAAAAATCGCTCAGTTTTCTAGGTGGGTTCTACAAATTTCTCATGGCTTTTGGCGACATTTTCGCATTGCTGGTTGCCATATCGATAGTTATATTTCTAATACGCAGAATATTCCTACACATTAAGCGCTTCGAAGGAATTGAAATGAAGGAAATTTCGCATATCGATGCCAATGCTGCATTAACCATGATTCTTATTCTGATGCTATCGTTAATGGGAATGAATGCTGCATACGTTAGGCATGCCTTTTTAACAGGAACTGTAACACAGGCAACTTATCCTATAAGTGAACATCTTACCGGATTATTCGCAGGAATGTCTGCAGATAAAGCATTTACCATGTATCAAATATTTTGGTGGATACACATTGTAATGATATTTATTTTTGCGAATATTCTCCCCTACTCCAAGCATTTTCACGTATTCATGTCCATTCCTAACGTTTTCCTGTCTAGGTTGGAACCGCTGGGGAAATTAACCAACATGGACAACGTTACCAAGGAAGTAAAACTAATGATGGACCCAAATGCTGCCTTTGAGGCTCCTGCAACCGACGCTCCTATTGAACGCTTTGGAGTTAAGGATGCCGAAGATGCAACATGGAAAAACTACTTCGACTCGCTATCATGTACCGAATGCGGACGATGCACTTCGGTATGTCCTGCCAACATTACTGGGAAAAGATTATCGCCACGAAAGGTGATGATGGATCTTCGTGCAAGAATGAAGGAAAAAGGGCCTAAAATGCTGAAAAATGGCAGAGACTTCGATGATGGAAAATCGTTGGTTCGTGACTATATTACCGAAGAGGAATTGTGGGCTTGTACAACCTGTAATGCTTGTGCAAAAGAGTGCCCTATCGATATAAATCACCCATCGCTTATTGTGGACATGCGCCGTTACCTGGTAATGGAAGAAGGTTCCGCTCCAGGCGAAATAAAGGCTATGTTCAACAATATTGAAAATAATGGAGCACCATGGCAATACTCGCCGGAGGATAGGCTCTTATGGGCAAAGGATTTAGAAATTAATGTGCAATAAATGTTCGATTGCTCAGCAATTAACGTTTCACAATTAACGAACACTAAACAAATATGGAAACACGCAAAATAGAAGTCCCTGTAATGGCCGATTTATTTGCCCGAGGCGAAAAACCCGAGTACTTATTCTGGGTTGGCTGTGCAGGTGCTTACGACGACAGGTACAAAAAAGTAACGCGTGCCTTTGCAAAAATACTTAGTTACCTTAACGTTAGCTACGCCGTTCTTGGAAAAGAAGAAACCTGTACCGGCGATCCGGCTCGCAGAGCAGGCAACGAAATGCTTTTTCAAATGCAGGCATTGCAAAACATCGAACTTTTTAAAGGCTACGAAATTAAAAAGGTAATAACCATTTGCCCTCACTGCTACAACACGTTTAAAAACGAGTATCCTGACTTAGGTGCCGAATTTGAAGTAATTAGCTACGTTCAACTTCTCGACAAATTTATTCAAGAAGGAAAGTTGAAAGTAACCACCGAAAAATTCAAGAATACACGAATTACCTATCACGACCCTTGCTATTTAGGCAGAGCAAACGATATTTACGACGAACCCCGAAGGGTAATAAAATCCATTGCCGGTGACATTGCCGAAATGGACCGTCATAAAAGTTTCGCCCTTTGTTGCGGTGCCGGTGGCGCGCAAATGTTTAAGGAAGCCGAAAAGGGAAACAAGGAAGTATTCCTCGAAAGAATGGAAGATGTTTTAAAAGTTGATCCCGATATTGTTGCAACAGCCTGTCCTTTCTGCATGACAATGATGACCGATGGCATCAAGTATAAAAATCAGGAAGAAAGAATGAAAAATTTCGACATAGCCGAATTAATTGCCATGTCGCTCGGACTATAAATAAATCAAAATAATTGATCGGACTAATGGAAAATAATGTAAACCTTAAAAGTGGCGAATTCCTTGTAAAGGATGTAGATGCTAACAGCATTTTTATTCCTGAGGAATTTAACGAAGAGCAAAAGATGATTGCTCAAACGTGCAGAGATTTTCTTGAAACAGAAATCTTTCCTAAACTAGACGACATAGACAAAGGCGATAGAGTCTTAATGAAAGGCATTCTTCACAAAGCAGGAGAATTAGGAATGTTGGGAATTGCTGTACCGGAACAATACAACGGATTTGGTCAGGATTTCATTACCCAAATGCTCGTTGCCGAAACCACAGGTGCCGGTTACTCGTTTTCGGTTGCTTACATGTGCCACTGCGGTATTGGAACTATGCCTATTATGTATTACGGAAACGAAGAACAACGCCAGAAATACGTTTCGCGCTTGGCAACCGGCGAACTAATTGGTTCGTACTGCTTAACCGAACCGGGTGCCGGTAGCGATGCCAACTCCGGAAAAACCAACGCAAAACTTAGCGAAGACGGAAAGCACTACATCCTGAACGGACAAAAAATGTGGATTACCAACGGTGGTTTTGCCGATACTCAAGTTGTTTTTGCAAAGGTTGACAATGACCGCATTTTAAGCGCTTTCATTGTAGAAAGTAACTGGCCGGGAGTGGTAATTGGCCCCGACGAACATAAAATGGGTATTAAGGGATCTTCAACCGTTCAAATTTACTACAACGACGTAAAAGTTCCTGTTGAAAATATGATAGGCAAGCGTGGCGAAGGTTTCCGTATTGCCTTAAGCATACTACACATGGGCCGTATGAAACTTGGGGCAAATGTTATTGGCGCCGCCAAGCAAACCATAACCGACTCCGTTAAGTACGCTAACGAACGTAAACAGTTCAACACGCACATTGCAAACTTCGGATCGATCAAGCACAAGTTAGCACAAATGGCCATCAGAACTTATGCTCACGAGTCGGCAATATACCGCGTAAGTAAAAACGTTGACAACCTGTTGGAACAGTACAAG
Source organism: Bacteroidales bacterium (assembly GCA_020636845.1). Taxonomy (GTDB): domain Bacteria; phylum Bacteroidota; class Bacteroidia; order Bacteroidales; family Tenuifilaceae; genus JACJXD01. Next base: position 242,984 of record JACJXD010000003.1, read on the forward strand.
GCTGAAGGATGCGATTATGGACACGCTACAATCGATGCTATTAGCCATTATGCTGTTGAAGATGCCATACTTAAAGTTAACGGTTCCGAAATGTTGGATTACATTGTTGACGAAGGCGTACAAGTTCACGGAGGTATGGGATATTCTGCCGAAATGAATGTTGAACGCGGATACCGCGACTCCCGTATCAACCGCATTTTTGAAGGAACTAACGAAATTAACCGTTTACTTGTTGTTGAAAGCGCTACCAAACGCGCAATGAAGGGCGAATACGACCTATTTGGCCCTGCAGAAGAACTTTACAACAGCATGGAATCGATTAGCGACAATACTAAAGCAGGAGAAAGTTACTTCGAGGAAAAACTTCGCTATATAAAGAATTTCAAAAAGGCAATCATCCTTACCATTTATAGCACCAATAAAGCACTTGGTAAGAACCTTATGAGCGAACAAGAGGTTGTGAACAACATCTCGGATATGATTATGGATTTGTACATCGGAGAATCGCTAACGTTAAGGGTTAAAAAGTTAGAAGGATTAAAAGGTGAAAATCCTATTTTAAAGGACATCATCGACGTATTCCTTTACGATGCTGCCAACAACATTCGTAAACATGCAAAAGATGCTATTTACTCGAGCATTGAAGGCGAAAGCGCTGAAAAGTTAAACAAGGCTATCATGATTCTTACCCATGTTAAAGGGGTTAATACAAAAGATGCCCGCAGAAGAATTGCCGATAAGATGATTGAAAATAACGAGTATAAATTTTAAAAATATCTTACCGTTCTAAATAAGAATTCTGTTAAGATAAGCAATATCAAGGAAGACACGGTTCGCGCCGTGTCTTTTTTGATATAATAAAGAACATCGACAGGCAAAAAACTTTATTTTTACATTCAACAAAACAAACAAATCACAAAAATCTTCAACCAATGATTACTTTTATTGCTTCTATCGTCGCTTTAATACTAGGTTACATTATCTATGGAAAATTTGTTGAACGAATTTTTGGGGCAGATAAAAACAAAAAAACGCCAGCTTATACCCAAAACGATGGTGTCGATTATGTTCCTCTTCCATGGGGAAAAGTCTTCCTTATTCAATTTCTTAACATTGCAGGGTTAGGCCCTATTTTCGGTGCAATATTAGGTGCAACCTATGGTCCTATTGCCTTTCTTTGGATTGTCTTCGGCTGTATTTTTGGAGGTGCGGTTCATGACTATTTCTCAGGTATGCTTTCGGTTCGAAATAATGGAGCAAGTATTCCTGAAGTCGTTGGCAAATATTTGGGGACTGGGTTTAAACAGTTCATGCGAGCATTTACAGTTTTACTAATGATTTTGGTAGGTGCCGTTTTTGTTGTTGGCCCTGCAGGAATTTTGGAGAGCTTAACCCCTGAATCGCTCACAAAAACATTTTGGGTTTATGTTGTTCTTTTATACTACATTTTGGCAACGCTTCTACCTATCGATAAGTTAATAGGAAGAATTTACCCGCTATTTGGAGCAGCCTTGCTTTTTATGGCTATAGGAATAGGCGCTGCACTAATTTTTGGCAATTATAATTTGGTTGAATTAGGCCAAAGCACCTTCCATAACATGAAAGCCAACTCATCAAGTTTTCCAGCGTTTCCCTTGCTTTTTGTAACCATTGCCTGTGGGGCAATTTCCGGATTCCATTCCACGCAAAGTCCACTAATGGCTCGTTGTTTAGAGAACGAAAAGCTTGGAAGAAGAGTTTTTTACGGCGCTATGATTACCGAAGGTATTGTTGCCTTAATTTGGGCTGCTGCGGCTATGAACTTTTTTGGAGGCGTTCCTCAACTTAACGCTGCGCTGGCCGAGCACCACAACGATGCCGCATGGGTAGTAAAAATTATATCCGATACTACGCTGGGTAAACTCGGCGGTATTTTAGCCATACTTGGCGTTGTTGCCGCTCCTATAACTTCGGGCGATACCGCATTCCGTTCGGCTCGACTTATTGTTGCAGATTTCCTTAAATTTAAACAGAAAAAAATAGTTAACCGTCTGCTTATAAGCGTTCCGCTCTTTGCCATTGGCTATGCGTTAACGCAGTTTAATTTTGCCATTATTTGGCGATACATGGCATGGAGTAATCAAACCTTAGCAACCATTGTGCTGTGGGCAATTACCGTTTACCTTGCAAAGGAAAAGAAACCTTACTGGATTACGCTTATTCCTGCAATTTTTATGACGGCAGTTGTTTCCACTTACATACTCATAGCCCCCGAAGGGTTCAGACTTCCGCATACTATTAGCTACGTTATTGGCGGTGTATCGGTAATTGCAAGTATTGTAGGATTTAGCTTCTTTCTTAAAAAAGAAAAAATATAAATTTTATTTCATCTTGAATGAAGCAAAAGAACCGGAAGATAGCATGTGATATAAGATAGCCGAACACTTAATTTTAATTGAAATTATGCAGATTTAGGTTCTTTTATCCTCTTAAGATGACAAGAAAATAAAAGCCCTCAGTAGAGGGCTTCTTTTGTTGGTATTCTTGTTGACGCGGACTTGCAGTCCGTGTCATATTCCAAAACCAACTTTTAACAAAAAAACATTTGCTATATACTTTAACTTCACACATCTACTCTCTCTTATACTCTAAACCGGCACACGAACAGCGTCCGCGCGAGCGGGTTAGTTTTACCCTGTAGTACACATTACAAACACCTACTAATAAGACAGTTATAAACTGTACCGAACGAGGGAAATTTCAATGGCAGGCTCTCCAATCTCTATCAGAAAATTTCAATTCTTCTCTCAGTTGCCCCGGGTTTTAACCCGAGGGTAAAAACCCTTTCCTTTTTCCATTGGGCTTTAGCCCAAATACCTTTACCTGCACTTCCTTCATCTGTTGGGCTAAAGCCCATTTTTTGTTTGTTTCCTTCATATCCACTAGCTGAAGCTAGTGGCAACTAATAAATTTCTTTGACACAATTCTTCATTTTTTCTTGTTACCTCGGGCTTTAGCCCGAGGGTAAAAGCCTTTGCCCCTATTGGCTTTAGCCCAACACATTCCACTTACTCCGCTGCAATAAAAGCCCAGTGAATGGATGGAACCCTATTATCCTGTACTAGCAGAACTCTTTCGCCAAGTTTTGAACCATTTATAATTGCCCGTTTGTATATCTTGTCGTTCACACGATAGTAAACGGTATCGTTTTTCACCAGCAGTATTTCGCTGTCGCCCTGCGGTTGACCTTCTTCTGCTGCCTGCCATTCGATGTAGTTGTCCGTATCAATGTTGTACAGGTACAGGATGCCTGTTGGGTATATTCCTAAAGTAGTAAAGCGAAAATCTGCTGGCGAGGTGTACTCGGTATATTCCTGGTTACGGAATTGCTTCCCGGGAACTTCCTTACCTATAACGCTCTCCCCATTAATCCCAAGTCGGCCTATATAAATCTGATTGCCAGTAATCCAGCTGTTGAACGCCCTAATAGCCCGATATGAACCTTTTAACAACTTACTATTCCATTGTTTTGATGCCTTATTATAGATTAAAAATTGGCAATATCTTTCACTATTTATTTTTTTAGGTCTTCTGGGTATTATCCGCATATTATTGTTTGAAACTGTTAATGCAATAAACTTATTATTTGATTCTATTCAATTGTTGAATCTAATTTCAAAAATTTCATCAGATAAAGGTAAATAAAATCTTGCATTTGTAAAATTTATCATATATGAAGTATCGTTATTAAATAGTTTTCTTACTAAACATTAATCGTTCAGTATTAGGTTCCCCAACCCCCGTATAAATCATCACAACCCAAACCATTATAGCCGTCACTGATGTAATTATTTAAATATCACAGGCTAAGGGTATTGTTTTTTGAGATGAATAAAATTTTCGTTCAATGAACCAAGTTGAATCTTTACTAAAAAATAAACTTCATTTTAGCCTGCGAAGGATACAACAAGTACTTTTATTTTCACCCAATTAACGGTATGGAAATTATTCTCCCAAAAGATTATATCCTCTTTATTTTATAGGGTTCCAATGAAGTTGACTTCCCTGATAGATCAATAGTATCCTTTTTTCATTGCTAATAATCCTACTTGTGTAAATAAAGTTTAAAAAGCGGTGTTTTTATCCTGATAAAGCCGGAATATTTTATTACTCGTTGTTTTTATAGTCATAAGGCTGAAAATGCGCAAAGTTATCAATGGGCCCTCGTATCCGCTAATGAGTTTATAAAGGCAAGATCAACATTGTAGGCATACGTCTATTTGCTTTCATCCATGTAAAGATTACCTTTAAGGCATCAACGAAATAAGTTCTAACTCCTGATTGTTATTAAATGGTAAGATTATCCATGTTCCAAAATACTAAACAGTTGTTTACAAGTTTCAATAAGGTTTTAATATGCATTGGTAAGGGATAAAGTTCCTAAAAGCAGAATGCACAATAATTTTAACATGCTAGTTTTCATTGCAAACCTGATTAATGTATAGCAAATTATCTTTACTGTCCCCCCTCGCTCGGCGAAGTCTGCGACTTCGTCGTAGTTAAGTAGCGGTTTGCCTTCGGCGAACTCGCAAAAAACGGCTCGGTTCCTGACTGCGTAAAACCCTCCGCTATTTGATAACCTGTTGACATAGTAGCAAGTTAGCAATTTCCCGCTAAAAAAGTAGGTAAAAAGTTGAATCTTGTGAGGTCTGAAGACCGTAAACAACTACTAGCAAATAGCAACCTTTGCCTTACGGCAAAACAGTTATAAACTGTTTTTTAGCCACGACGTAGATACACTACGCTAATCTACGCCGAGTGAGAGGATAATTACCAATTATCTTCTGAAATTTTTTTTAACTCAAATTTGCGTTTTAACTTGCCATTGTTGGATTGCCAGTATCCCTTTATAATTCTTGTCTTCTTATTTATTTGGTACTTAAAAACTCCATTCCATTGGGCGGTATCGGGTTGTTCAACCATTTCTATTGAGAAATAATCTCCATTATCTTTATAGTTTCCAACCATTTGAACATATTTCCGATCCGGTTGCCCAACAAACTTACTTTTGCCCGTTACCTTATTATCTTCATTATTATAATTGGAGTAGGTGTTCAAAAAGTAAATTTCTTTTGTATCTCCAAACGCCCCTTGCCAAATACCATTTATAACACGCAAAGGAGAATCGTCGGCAGGTGGTCTGTACCTAAATATTCGAATATTGTCAATAAAAGGGGCAGATTCTTTTGCTAAAACGTCATCGCTTTTACCCAATTTTTCAATTACGTAAATTATTTCTCTTCCTAAAACTTCAGGGCAGCGGTCTTCAGAAAATTCAAAGCCATAAGCGTCGTCGCTTAAGTTGTTTAGCCACTGTTTATATTTTTTTAGTAGCTCTCCGTTTTTTTTAATTTCTTTTATAACAAAATCATCTTCTATAAACAATACCTCAAACATAATACCCTCTCCTTTAATTTCGCTAAATCCATATCTTTTAAGTATTTCTACATAGTTGGCCCTGTCGAATGAATATTGTAACAAGGGAGGGGTATTTGCCTTTAAAAAGTTAATGGCAGCAGGGTACGCTTTCTCTAAAATCCTATTATTATTAATGGTCGCCAATAAAAATTGATTTTCTAAAGGGATAAGACCCGAACGAGGTACATCGGACATAGATATTTGCTTCAAACTGTCCATGAAACTGATCCATTCAGTTTCATACTTTTTATCTGATTCAATTACTTTACAGAGGTTTTCTAGTATTAAAGTATATTCAGCAGGGTTATAGTTAAAAAAACTACGCTTAATACTATTTTCTATACTGCTATTTATGTCGGCTCGTGTCTTAGAATCAATGTTATTCCAATAAGGAGAGAGGTATTCTATAGGATACTTGACTCCAGTATAAGGGTTTGTTTGCCCAATTACTTTCTCAATGCTAAAAATTGCTATAAGTAAAAAAATGTATTTTCTCATAATCAACTACTGTTATCTATTAAAGGTTATTCTAATATTTATTCAAATATAACAAGTTTCTGTTCTATTCGGGTTTAAAAGAAAAGCTTTTGAATACAAGGTATATTATAGCAAGAAGAGCCGGATAACATATCCGGCTCAACGTTAAACTCAACAATTTTTCTTTTCTATATCCAGTTTGACTAAACTTTTCGAAATATAGTAACTTACTAATTACAGCGGAAACAGCGAAATTGCCGCGCCACCGCCCGGAGCCAACTTCAGGTTTAACTCCGTATTGCTATCAACCTCCATTTTCTTAATTTCGTAAGCCGTTGGATTTTTATTCCAGTCGGCATCGGGAGCATCGAGATATAAGGTGGCTGCATACTTTTTACCGGCATCAAGAAAATCTAACTTAACATTTAACTCCCTTGCATTTTCGTCGGTAACGGCACCAACAAACCAACGGTTTGTACCCCGCTCCTGGCGGGCAATGGTAACATAATCGCCAATTTCGCCATTTAGCACCTTTGTTTGCTCCCAATTAACACCTACATCGCGAATAAACTGAAAAGCAGGATTATTCTCATAGTTCTCCGGCAAATCGGCAGCCATTTGAACCGGGCTGTAAATAACCACGTATAAAGCCAACTGCTGAGCCAGCGTAGTATTTACCTGATTGTTCGGCTTATACGGTTTTAACTTTATGTCGAAAATGCCCGGGGTGAAATCAATTGGGCCAGCCAACATTCGGGTAAACGGCACAATGGTAAGATGCTCGGGAGGGTTACCCCCATCCGATGCCCATGCGTTATACTCCTGACCACGCAACCCTTCGCGCGAAATGGCATTAGGATATGTACGGCGTTCACCGGTAGCCATAAATGGCTCGTGTGCGTCCACTGCAATTTTGTACTTCGCCGCAGTTTCCAACACATGCCTGTAATGGTTTACCATCCACTGTCCATGGTGATATTCACCTTTAGGTATTATTTTTCCAACGTACCCCGTTTTAACAACATGTATTCCTAAACTACTCATTAAGGCGTAAGCGGTGTCCAACTGCTTTTCGTATGTTCTTGGAGCCGCCGATGTTTCGTGATGCATAATTAAGTCAACACCCTTTTTACGGCCATACGCAACAACTTCCTTCAAATTATAATCGGGATAAGGGGTTACAAAATCGAAAACACCCTCGCGGTCATCAAAACCAATCCAGTGCTCCCAACCGGTATTCCAACCTTCCACCAACAGTCCGTGAATGTTGTTCTTTGCAGCAAAATCGATGTAACGCTTTGCGTTTGCAGTTGTTGCGCCATGTTTGCCACTGGCAAGATCCCACGACGATTTGCCCAAGTGCATTTCCCACCAAATTCCAACATACTTTGTAGGCTTAAACCACGAAACATCGCCTAACTTGTTAGGTTCATTCAAGTTAAGAATCAACTTCGATTCTATTAAATCGCCCGCCCTTGTAGCAATTTGTACTGTACGCCACGGAGAGGTAAACGGAGTTTGAGTTTTAACCTTAATTCCGGCACTATTCCCGACTAACTCGGTTTGCATTGCGTAGTTTGCCGTATCCACCTTCAGGGTTATACCTGCATAGTTTGTTACGGCAGCCTCATGAAAACTCAAATACACGCCATCGTCAGTTTTCATGGTAACCGGAGTGTTTACAGCATTCTCCGGAATATAGGTTTGTGCAAGATCGGGATGATTACGCTTTTTGGTAGCATCTATTTTACTAAAACGGGTAGTGCTGTATAAATGCTCATAAATATCCCAATCGCCAGGCCCCCACCAGCACATGTGATTGCCGGTTAAGTTAAACTGCGTATTCTCGTCGGTTATAATAACGCTATCCATGTTTTCCTGCTTAGGAAACTCGTAACGGAATCCTATTCCATCGTCGAAAGCCCTAAACACCACAGAAAAATGACGTTTCGGTTCGTTTTTCTCCGAAAGGAAAACTTTTAACTCGTTATAGTGATTAGTAACATAGCGTTGCTCGCCCCAAGGCATCTCCCATTGCTCGTTGAACTCTCGGGTTCGAACGCTATCAACTTTTAAGTTTTTACCAAGTGGTTCCATATTTTTAAATTCGAAACCAAGAGTGGAAGGCTTGATTAATTCCTTACCGTTAAAAGAAACGCTGTACGACGGTTGCTTTTCGCTTGTAAGGGCAAAATCCACCTTAATATTTCCAGAGGGCGATAAAACCGAATAGTTATCGTGCGATGAAGAACATGACGACAAAATCAGGCCTATCGCTAAGAATTTAAACACTATCTGTTTCATTATGTAAATATTAGTTGATTAAAACGCTATGGTTAGCATCAGAAAAATAGACAATTAAAATATAAATTGAAAAAAAACTTTCCCAACATTCTATACAGAATATCAGGAAAGCTATCAACCTAACTCACAAGAGCAAAATTTATACTATTTTACTTTTTACCATTTTTTATTTGCCGTGTTGCTACCTTGGGATTGGTTATTACATTGCAACCTCCAACACACCCCCCTTCGCAGCACATTACCTCAACATAATTTGCCTCAGGATTTTTTACAAAAGACTTTAGTAAGCGAATAGAAGTTTTATCGATTCCATTTACCTGCGTATCGTTCAAATTACTGGAATTTAATGCTACCCGTAAAGCATTGGTTACACCTCCGCTTATTGCAAATTCCCGTGCCTCCGCTATCGGAGGTTCGCTTATTGTTTCGGATTCGATATTGTTCAAATCAATTCCGGCAGCAACCAACCACGCACCGTATTCCTCGAAACTCAAAACATAATCGACATTCGCATCGTCCATTGCCTCTCGTTTTTTAGCCGAGCAAGGGCTAACAAAAACAGTACAGGCATCGGGGAAAAGTTCGCGAGCCTTTACCGCGCTATAGTGCATAGGCGTTGCCGTTTTCGATACAAAAGGTTTTAATTCCTGCAAATGTTTATCCACAAGCATTGTGTAGGAAGGGCAACAGCTGGAAGTTAAAAACTTCTCGCCAGCATTTAGACTCTCCTTCAACTCTTCGGCCTCAAGTCGGGCTGTTTCCTCTGCTCCGTAAGCAACTTCATAAACCTGACTAAATCCCAGCATTTTAAAACTGTGTATAATTCGACCCAAATCGCCTCCAAATTGACCTGCTAAAGCCGGCGCAACTAAAGCAACCAAAGGCTTTCCGCTTTTTTTTGTTCGAAAAATATCAACTAAATGCGATTTTTCCACAATTGCTCCAAAAGGACACGCCGACAAACATTTCCCGCAATAAATGCACTTACTGCTATCGATATATTCCACTCCATCCTCATCGCGGCTAATGGCGTTTACAGGACAGGCCTCCTCGCAAGGAATGGGAATGTAAACAATTGCATGAAATGGACACACTTTCATACACTGCCCACAGTTTACACAAATGTTATGGTCGATTTTGGCCTTTCCGTCCACTATTTTAATTGCCTCCTTCGGGCAGTTAACCATACAAGGTCTGCCTACACACCCCCGACACATATTAGATACCATATAGTTGATTTTTAGGCAAGAAGAACATGCCTCGTCAACTACTGTTAGAATTTTGTCCGATTGAACTTCGCCGTTAAACGCCTTACGTGCATAATCGGATAGCGGGATTAGCTCATCAACCTCATCGCGGCTACTAAATCCAAGCATTCCCATCAACTTGTACTTCAACACCGCGCGATCCTTATATATACAACACCTGATAGAACTTTCGTTTTTAGGACGCATTTCTAGTGGAATTCTATCCACATCAGCCAAATTATCTTCGATAAGTAACTTTATGAAATGAGTTAAAAGATCCCGCCTAATAAGCATGGCATTATTTGTTACGGCCATATCTACCTCTCTTTTCTATTTTTTTTCTAATTCTACTCTAATTTCCTGTATCAACTTTTTTACCGTGGCTTGCTCTATTTTTCTACCATTAACAACAGCAAAGGGAGGCTTTCCATTATCAACTTCGTTGCAAAAGTTTAAGCATGGTGCTCCTTTCAAATCCACTTTACCCTGCAAATCCAATGGCAATAATTCGCCTAAAAGTTGTAAATCGGAACCGCCCATTAAGTGGCAAAGGGTTCCGTAGCAAACTAATACTTCAACCTTTTTTTCCATTTCAGTATTATATAAATTGAATTTCGACATCTTTTAAAAACTTATCTTCAAGGAGATTGGCTATTTTGTGCATTACATTTCGCCGAATTTCCAACTCAACCGGTAATGTAGGATCCTGATGCGCTATATTGATTTTTGTACCTACCAAAAGAAGTATTTCGTCCGACTCCATCATATACTTCACAATTTCGACTGCAGGACCGCTCCCGTAAACTTCCGTTCCATGCAACTTTTCCAATATTTCGGCCACTTTCCCAATTGTTAGTATTCCTTCCGTTACTAAATCGAATCCCTTCATTTTTGATTTCGGAGGTAGCCCTGAATTGTCCAAGGTCATTCCTACCTCAATTCCAACATTTAATTCGCGGGAAATTATTAGTGATGTTGTGCCCCCGCAAATAATTTTTTTACCATTGAACGACTTAGCCATCTGTGCCAACTGCTTATCGCGACTTTCGTTATAAGGAGGCCCGGAGCATATTAGCAACCTGCGAGGACTGCGAAAATGAATTACAGCACAGGTAATATCGTCCTGAGGTTTATAAATATCGTTTTCGTTAGCTTTTCGAATTACCTTTCGGGACAGTTCATGTGCCGATATTTCGTTATCTTCCTTTATTTGCTCGCTTAAAAATCGATTCAACGAATCGCATCCAAAACCAAACGGCATTTGCGTTGTTCCAATTCCCGATTGCGTAACACCATCCGACACCATTACAATTCGATCGTCCATTTCCAAGGTAAACTGCGAAAAAAGCATTTTTCTTTCCGAACCATCGTTTAAGCTAATGCTCAAATCTTTTTTAGGAATATCGAGAAGTTTACCTTTCCGAAACAGAATAAAAGCAGGATTATCAAACTCTATAATCTGAGTTTCGCCTCCGTTATCAATATCAACAATGGTAAATGTTGCATAGCTAATTTGCCTGCGACTGTCGATTGGCAACGTACTCATTATTGTTTTAGCAGATCTTTCGATAGGCTGTTTTTCTACCGTAAAATTCATAGCCATCGATGCGGTAAGAGTTGCTAAAACATTAGCCTTTATACCACTTCCTAACCCATCGGAAACAGTAATAATGGTGCGCTGCTCGTCCTTTACCTTCCGGGATAAGACCACATCGCCACAAACATTATTCCCGGATTTGGAAAGTTGAGAACTGTTAACATCAATATGAAAAGGTTTCATCTTCTCCAGATTGATTTTCCTTAAATAGTTCCATAATAGAATTCAGCATGGTTTCCGTTCGCGAAGCATTTTCGCCAAGCAAGTATGCAATTTGCTGAACCGTTTCAAGATTTTCTGTTATTACGGATTTTGTTCTACCAACAATCTCTTCACTACGAACCAAGGGATTATTCAAATCGCGAATAATTGCGCCAACAATTTTATGCGGCTGAATTGTAAATATGGAAACCTTTAGAATATGCCCATTGTACTTAACATCCTTATCCAACAAATCGGTTCCTGTGCTAAGCACCGTACTGAACAACTTATAAAATGGTAATATTTTTTGAATATTGGCACCGGCCATACCGGGATTTGCATCGTAAATACTTTGTATTTCGCTTCCAAGCATTTTGGTTACGTTCTGGTTGCACTCAACAATTTTCAAATTATCGTCAACTATTATTACCCCGCTTGGCATTCGCTGGAGCAACACCGTTGCTTTATCGTGCGCAACTCTCCGCATGTACGACACACACATATTGCTTTCCGCTTTCCCATCGAGCATTGCTGCCGCAAACGCCCTACAACTATCGTAACCGCAACCGCCACAATTTAACTCGTCTGCCGGAGATTGTTTTCCAACCGCCCTCAAAGCGCCGTCAATTTCCGAATCGGAATACTCCTTTGAACTTGCCTTCACCTCATACTGTTGCGAAGCACTAATCTTTATACCAGAAGTTAACTCTTTCCCCACGCCAACCTGTACCTGTTTTCTGCCAGTAAGTTCCAAAACCTGATTTTGTCGCTGAGCCAGCGATTCATTGCTCCTTAAACTCGGACCATTTATACATCCTCCAGGGCAAGCCAATAACTCTATAAAAATTTTTGAGGTGGGATTCCATTGTGGAATGTTCTGGAGCACCTGTTTTACAGCATCGAGCCCAGAAAACGACATAAACCTTACATCGTTTAACGAACGGTCCTTATTCACCCCTTCTATCATGCCGCCTTCAACAGGATAAATTGCACCTGAAACGGCAACAACCGGTTCGAAGCATAACTTTTCCTTAACTTGTTTATCTACGTCAATGCCCTCCTCGTCCAACCATTGTTGCAACTCCTGAAATGTTATGGAAGCCGAAACCAACTCCTGATTTCTATCCGATTCTCTTTTTTTTGCAATACAGGGTCCCGCAAAAACCACCTTTACTTCATCCTTATAGTACTCCTTTAAATACTTTGCATGAGCGAGCATAGGAGAAAAAACCGATAATATTAGCGATGCACTTCCCGGATAATACTTATTGATTAAATCGACCACTACCGGACATGCCGACGAGACTATAACGCCCGGTTTATTAGAACTTAAATATTGTCGTGTATATCTATTTACCATTTCCGCTCCAAGGGCGGTTTCGGAAATTGAATAAAAACCTAACTTTTTTAAAGCGGCAATAACCGCTTCCGACGATTTACCCTTAAAGGCATTAACCCACGACGGAGCTAAAGACAAAACAACCTTTTTGCCATTGCTAATAAGATACTTTGCAACATCGACATCGGAACGAACTCTTTTTGCCTTTGCAGGACACACCTCAACACATTTCCCACACGCAATACATAGTTCATCGATAACGGAAGCACAATTGTTGGTAATTTTAATCGCCTTTACAGGACAATTTCTTACACATTTATAGCAATCCTGACAATCGTTGCTTTCGGTATAAATAACCTGCGATATATTCATGACCGTGGTTTAAAAACCTGATTTAAAATAGAAACTATATTATGAGGAGTAACCGCTTCGTATTTTGTTTCGTCAATCCACACAATAGGACCTTTATTACACGACTCCGAACATAACCTCCCTCTAAAAAACACCTTATCTCCGAGGTTATTATCCTTAATGTATTGCTTTATCACTTCCAGTGTTTCCCTATTCCCCCTTGAGAAACATGAACTTCCAAGGCAAATAACAATTTGAATTTTCTGAGTTTCCATATTTATACAGATAAAGATAATTTAATAAACTCAAGCACCACTAGCACAAACATACCTATTTTATACGAAAATAAGCAAATTAGAAAAGCAAATCAATCCCTATGCTATTAGGCAAGCAAACCGTAATTTTTAATTAACGATCTATAATCCGATTGTACATCGGAAGTAAGCGTACTATTTACAACTTTTATGTTATCCGCCTCCTTTAGTATAACCGGAGAAAAATTCCAAATCAACCTCAGGGAAGTATTAAAAACCTCGTCCTCCACCTCTTTCATATTCATCTCCGGAACAGCAACTATTGCCAATGTTAAATTCATTCTACGAACAATATCGCCCAAATGCGAAAGGTCTAAAACCTTTACACCTAAAATATCAGGAGTTATTGTTGAAGAAGAATAAACGTCGAATGCTGCAACAATGCGTATTCTGCACTTTTTATAAGCATCGCAGTTTAATACCGATTGCGCCAATTTTCCGGTTCCAATTAAACATGCTTCGTCAACCCTATAGCAGCCTAATCGGTTAGAAAGTCCATAAATCAACGATTCAACCTCGTATATTTCCTTTACACCATCGGAAATACCAACATATAACAAATCGTTTTGCACTACCGAAGAATTGACTCCCTGCTGCTCAGCCAGCGAATGTACCGATACAACATCTTTCCCTTTTATAGCAAAAATTCGAAGACCTTTTACGTAGTTTTTCAATCGAGAAAGCATGGCAAAATCTAATTCTGCCAACACCTTATTTTTGTTATACTTTTCCATACTGATGAAATTTTAAGTTAAAGGCCACCGAATAACATTTATCTCTAATTACAACTAATTCCTTTTAAATACTCGTCAATTGCCTTTGCAGCTTTTCGTCCCGCACTCATTGCCAAAATAACCGTTGCCGCACCTGTAACAGCATCACCACCGGCAAAAACGCCTTTACGATATGTTTCGCCCGAAGGATCGGATAGGGATATTCCTCCCCATTTTTCAACTTTTAACCCAGGAGTTGTTGACGAAATTAACGGGTTAGGCGATGTTCCCAAGGCCATTATTACCATATCGCAGGAAACATTGAAATTTGAATTTGGAATTTCAACAACGCTGTTTCGACCACCATCTTTCGAAGGCACCAACTCCATTTTAACACACTCGATGCCCTCTACCCATCCTTTCGCGTTGCCAATAATCTGAACAGGATTGCTTAAATACTGAAACGCTATTCCTTCTTGTTGAGCATGAACAACCTCTTCTCTTCGAGCAGGAAGTTCTTTTTCCGAACGGCGATAAACTACAGTAACCTTTGCCCCTAACCTAACTGCACAGCGTGCCGCATCCATGGCAACATTTCCTCCACCTACAACTACAACGTTTTTCCCCACATATACAGGAGTGTCGTAATCGCTGTCGAATGCCCTCATTAGGTTTACTCTGGTTAAAAACTCGTTAGCAGAAACCACGCCATTCAAATTTTCTCCTGCAATGTGCATAAACTTAGGAAGTCCTGCTCCCGATCCGATAAAAACGGCACAATAACCTTCTTTTGCCATTAAATCGTCCACCGAAATTGTTCTGCCAATAACTACGTCGGGTTCAAAAACAACACCCATTTTTTCGAGGTTGCTAATCTCGTAGTTAACTATACTTTTAGGTAGCCTAAATTCCGGAATACCATATTCAAGAACTCCTCCGGGAACGTGTAAAGCTTCGAACACCGTAACATTGTAGCCGAATTTTGCCAAATCGGAAGCGCAAGACAAGCCTGCAGGACCCGAACCCACTACAGCAACTTTTTTGTTATTCGAAACAGTAGTCTTATTTACAATAAGCCCTTTTTCCCTTGACCAATCGGCAACAAATCGCTCCAATTTTCCAATTGCAATAGGCTGTCCTTTTATTCCTCTAATACATGAACCTTCGCATTGCGATTCCTGCGGGCAAACCCTTCCGCAAATTGCAGGTAAACTAGAATCCTCATGGATTACCTGTGCCGCCCCTAAAAAATCGGCATCTTTAACATGTTTAATAAACTGGGGAATTTTAACCGAAACCGGACATGCTGCAACACATCTAGGATTTTTACATTCCAAGCATCTCGATGCTTCGGCAATTGCTTCCTCCTCGTTATACCCCATGGCAACCTCTTTAAAGTTTTTTACTCGCAATTCAGGTGCCTGTTCTTTTGCCGCTACTCTACTCTTTGCATCAGCCATTATGCATACCTCCCAATTCTACATTGATGATTTTTTTCTTCTTCCTCCTTGAGTTTTTTACCCTCTTCGGTCTTGTACATGTTTAACCTGCACATAGCCTCATCAAAATCGACTAAATGAGCATCGAACTCCGGCCCATCAACACAGGTAAACTTAGTAACTCCACCAACAGAAACTCTACAAGCGCCACACATCCCGGTACCATCAACCATTAAAGTGTTTAAACTAGCTATAGTTTTAATTCCATACTTTTTTGTACACAATGCCACAAACTTCATCATTACCATTGGGCCAATGGTTACAACGTTATCGTATATTTTACCATTACTGGTTATTAGATAATTAAGAACATCTGTAACCAAGCCTTTATGACCCTCGCTTCCATCGTCCGTGGCAACGTATAAATTGTTACAGGTCTTCTTAATTTCTTCTTTCAATATTAAAAGTTCGGTATTCCGTGCGCCAAGTATAACGTCAACACTAGCACCTTTGCCATATAAATACTTTACCTGTGGGTAAATTGGAGCAGCCCCAACTCCCCCTGCAACAAAAAGGAAACGTTGACTTTTTAAAGTAGAGTCATCCAAATGCAAAAACTCCGAAGGATTACCCAATGGGCCAACTACATCAACATAAAAATCGCCAACTTCGGCATTGCATATTAACTTGGTGCTGACACCCAATTCCTGAACCACAATGGTAACCGTTCCCAACTCTTTATTGTAATCTGCAATTGTTAAAGGAATTCGTTCCCCATGATCTCGAGCCCTTACAATTACAAACTGACCAGGTTTAGCGGCATTTGCTACACGGGGTGCCTCTACTTCAAAAAGAAAAACGGACGGAGCAAGTACTTGTTTTTTTACTATCTTAAACATATCAATATATTTTTAAAGGGAGAGGGTACCCCCTCCCTTATAATTTATTACTTAGAAATCCACGCGATTACCGTAGTAAATAGCCTGTAACAGTTTCTTAAAATCCGATGCTGTTGTTGGGCGTGGGTTGCATCCCGTACAAGCATCTTCAACTGCATTATTGGCTATTCTATCGAGATTTTTAGTAAAATCGTCTTCCGCAATACCGTACTCTTTTAAAGTTGAAGGAATTTCCATTGTTTTATTCAACTTATTTAATAACTGTAAGTACGACTCTACTAACTCGCTGGTATTTTTACCGGGTAAATGAATGTGCTTGGCAATTTCGGCATACCTTTCGGCACAAGCCTTTTGGTTATACTGAATTACGTAAGGCAAATAAATTGCATTTGCACATCCGTGAGGAATGTGAAATATTGCACCTGTTTTATGAGCCAAACTATGGGTAATCCCCAACAATGCATTCGAAAAAGCCATTCCTGCTAAACATTGAGCAATGTGCATTTTGTCGCGTGCTTCTTTATCGCCATTGTACGATGCAACTAAGTTTTTAACTATCATTTCGATAGCCTTAAGAGCCAAAGGGTCCGAAAAATCGCTACGCGCCGAAGCCACATAAGCCTCGGTTGCGTGAGTTAACGCATCCATTCCCGTATGTGCCGTTAACTTCTTAGGCATTGTTTCCGCTAGTGCCGGATCCAAAATGGCAATATCCGGAGTTATTTCGAAATCAGCCAAAGGATACTTAATACCTTTTGCATAATCGGTAATTACCGAAAAAGCCGTTACCTCTGTGGCCGTGCCACTTGTAGAAGGAATTGCTATAAACCTTGCCTTGTTTCTTAAGTGAGGAATGTTAAACGGCTTTGCAACTTCTTCGAATTTTGCTTCGGGATGTTCGTAGAATATCCACATTGCCTTAGCTGCATCAATAGGAGAACCTCCACCAATTGAAACAATCCAATCGGGCTTAAACTCCGACATTACTGCTGCCCCTTTCATTACTGTTTCTACCGAAGGATCGGGTTCTACACCTTCAATCAACTTAACTTCCAATCCTGCTTCTTTAAGGTTGTTCTCAACCGTATCAAGAAAGCCAAAACGCTTCATCGATCCACCACCAACAACAACAATTGCCCTTTGACCTTTAATTGATTTTAAAACATCAAGGGAACCTTTCCCAAAATAAATGTCCCTAGGTAATGTAAAACGTGCCATAATTTTAAATTTTAAATTAAACAATCACTGTTAATCTTCTAACAAATCGAAAAAGAAGAAACAACAGACATGCCAAAAATCATAACACATTTATTATAAATAAATTACAAACAATCAACAATTTCTTAAAACTTAAATACGTCCTATATCAGGACAGTTAACGAGATTAAACATGCTTATTTATAGGACAATGTTTAAAAACCTAACACTACATCAAAAAATGTTACTAAAAAATGGCACGAAGGTGCAATTTTGTTCCGAAATTACCAATACAATCGATACTGATAATACCATAATTAGTAAAAATGATACTATTTTGAGTAAACACTAAAACAAACAACCCTTTTTATCCAATTTTACAGACTATAAAAAAAGTAAGGCCAAAACCTTACTTTTTCATCATAATGAAATTTATTTTCAATGGTATAATAGAACCCTCATGTTGCTGATTACTTGCTGTATTTGTGTTTTTCGCAATATATGGATTTCATACTCAAACACTAGCAATAAATGACTACTTATACTCTATGTCGTATTTTTTACATTTTAAATACAGCGTATTCCTACTTATTTCCAATATACGAGCAACTTTCGACATGTTACCCTTACATAAATCCATAGTCTTACGAATTGTATCCCTTTCAATTTCAGAAAGCGATTTAAGGCTAACCCGTTCCGTATCCTTTACAGGTTTATATAAGTATTTAATTCTGAACTCTTGCTCATCCTTAACATCAAGTAATATTTTACCGTTTAAGTTTATCGTTTTTTCAATAAAGTTTTCAAGTTCACGAATATTTCCAGGCCAATCGTACCGAAGTAACATTTGGTATGTTTCTGGCTCAAGGTTAGGAACATCCTTATTAAGCTTAATAGCCTTAAGGTTCATAAAATACTTTATCAACAAGGGAATATCCTCCCGTCTCTCCCGTAAAGCCGGAATTTTTAAAGGAATAACACTTAGCCTGTAATACAAATCGAGCCTAAACTTATTTTGATCGACCAATTCCTTCAAATCCTTATTTGTTGCTGCAATTATTCTTACATCCAATTTTATGGGAGAACTCCCTCCAACACGCGTAATTTCACCTTCCTGTAATGCTCTTAGTAATTTAACCTGCATTTCGAGAGGCATTTCTCCAACCTCATCAAGAAATAGCGTGCCTCCATTGGCAAGTTCAAATTTACCAGGCCTTCCACCCTTTTTGGCTCCAGTAAAAGCGCCATCCTCATAACCAAACAGTTCGCTTTCGAACAGGGTTTCCGGAATAGCGCCACAATTAACAGCCACAAAACCCGCATCGTGCCTCGAACTTGCATTGTGAATAGCCTGGGCAAATACCTCTTTCCCTGTTCCACTCTCGCCTGTAATAAGTATTGTTGAAGGACTATTAGCCACCTGCTTTGCAAAATCCACTACACTTAGCAAAGAACTACTTCTACCTATAATATCATCGAAAACATAGTGAGCACTCATTCCCGTATATTTACTCACAATTTTATATACACGCTTCATGTCCCTAAAAGTCAAAACACAACCGTGTACATTGAAATCGTCCATAACTATGGGCATGGCATTCATCATATAAGTTCCTTTAAGCGGAATGTTCTCAACGGAAACCTCCTCGTCCAACATTTTTTCCGAACGACTTATAGTTCTCCAAATTACATCCCACTTACCAAGATAATTGCTAATATTTTTGTTTAGGATATCCTTTTTATCGATGCCAAATAAGTAACATGCCGTATTGTTCACCCTTTTTATAATGCCGTCGGTATCAACCGAAAAAATGGCAAACGACATACTATTAATTATGGCATCAAGGTAACTCGATGTTTCGTTCAATTCGGCATTCAATACCGAATTTTTTAGTTGATGTTCTATTGATTTTACTGCAGCAACAACAAGCCCTAACGTATGCGGATGAACCAAGCTGCTTTTACCGGTCAAATTTAGGACACCTATTACCTTTCCATCATTATCATGAATTGGCGCCGAAGAACAAGTCCACCTATAATATGCATTTAGAAAATGTTCCTGTGCCGTTACCTGAATCGGCCTGTTTTCCATAATGGCAATACCCATAGCGTTTGTTCCAACACTATCTTCTGCCATATACGCCCCCGGAACCATGTTTAGTACAGTAGCATCCCTAACCGTCTCCTTGTCGCCTACTAAATTTAGGATACAACCATTCCCATCGGTAAGAATAATTACAAAACCAGATCCTTTTACAATGTCGTATAAATCCTCAATAAAAGGCAATGTTGCCTTAACCAACTTTCGATTCTTTTCCAACAATACAGAAAACTTTTCCTCCGAAAGAATCCTTTTAGGAAATAACAAGTCGTGCTCAATCCCAAAACCTGTACTTCTCGAATGCGACCTTGCAATAATATCATCCATAACATTGTGTTATTTTTATAACACAAATATACGAACAATAATTATAATTGTTATTGAATTAACAATATTATTTAAGTGATATTTAACAACTATGCTTCACCGCCCTTTCCTCCAAAGTTTATAGGAAATGGAGGCATACCTTCCGTGCCTTCGGGAAGTTTTATTGCTCCATTGTTGGCTTCAAATTTTTTGATATTGTCTTGCAATGCAAGCAACAACCTTTTTGCATGATCTGGAGTTAGAATAACCCTTGTTTTAACTTGTGCCTTGGGAATTCCCGGCATTATTCTTACAAAATCAACAATAAACTCGGATGTAGAATGAGTTATTACAGCAAGGTTAGAGTAAATACCCTGAGCGATTTCATCGCTTATTTCAATGTTAATTGGATTAGTTTTTTCCGACATGGCTTAACTATTTTTTATTAAATGTTGCAATTTAATCAAATTTGAAGTAGATAAAAAATAAGGGCGGTTAAACCGCCCTTATCACTTATATTCATATTGAACAATCAAAATTATTCTTCATTAGAAATCGACATTGATTTTTTCGATTTTTCAATTAACTCTCGTTCTTCTTTTGTGTAAACTACCAGTTTATCGAACTCACGCAACCCTGTTCCAGCAGGTATTAGGTGACCGCATATAACATTTTCCTTAAGTCCTTCCAGCCCGTCAATTTTACCATGTATTGCAGCTTCGTTCAATACCTTGGTTGTTTCCTGGAAAGATGCAGCCGACATAAAACTACTTGTCTGCAATGCAGCTCTTGTTATACCCTGTAATACTTGGCTAGATGTAGCAGGAACAGCATCACGAGCCTGAATCAACTTCTGATCCTTACGCTTCAACATGGAATTTTCGTCGCGAAGTTGTCGTGCCGTAACAATTTGGCCAGGACGGTATCCCGCTGCATCGCCTGCATCAACAACTACCTTTTTATCGAAAATATAGTCGTTTTCTTCAATAAAATCCCACTTGTCAACTATTTGCTTTTCAAGGAAGCGAGTATCTCCCGGATCGTCAATTTCAACTTTACGCATCATTTGACGAACTATTACTTCAAAGTGCTTATCGTTAATTTTTACACCCTGCAAACGGTAAACTTCCTGAACCTCGTTAACAATATACTCCTGAACCTTTGTAGGTCCCTTAATCGATAGAATATCGTTAGGAGTAATGGCTCCATCGGAAAGAGGAATTCCTGCTTTTACGTAGTCGTTTTCCTGAACCAAAATTTGCTTCGACAATGGTACAAGGTACTTTTTAATCTCCCCAGTTTTAGATGTAACCATAATTTCACGATTACCCCTCTTAACCTTACCAAACGAAACCTCTCCATCAATTTCGGAAACAATGGCAGGATTCGATGGATTTCGTGCCTCGAACAATTCGGTAACACGAGGAAGACCTCCAGTAATATCACCCGATTTACCAACAGCACGAGGTATCTTGGCTACAACATCTCCCGATTTTATTTCGACACCCTCGTCAACAACAATATGGGCAGAAACAGGCAAGTTGTAAAGTCTAATAACGTTACCGTCCTTATCCATTACTTTCAATGCCGGGTTCTTGTTCTTATCACGAGTTTCGATAATTACCTTTTCACGATAACCTGTTTGCTCATCGGATTCCTCACGGAAGGTAACCTCCTTAATCATCGAATCGAATTCAACCTTACCGGCAACTTCCGATATAATTACGGCATTCCATGGATCCCATTCACAAATAAGCTGTCCCTTGGTAACTTTATCTTCGTTATTAATGTAAAGTTTTGACCCGTAAGGAATATTATGCGTCGATAATGTTATTCCTGTATTAAGGTCAACTATTCGCATTTCTGCAAGACGACCAATAACAACGTTATAAACATTTCCGTCCTCGTCCTTACTTTGAACAACTTTTAATTCTTCAATTTCAACCCGACCGTCGAAACGAGCAATTACCTTTGAATCAGCAATAATATTTGAAGCAGTACCACCGACGTGGAATGTACGAAGTGTTAACTGAGTACCAGGTTCACCAATACTTTGTGCGGCAATAACACCAACAGCCTCACCTTTTTGTACCATACGTCCTGTAGCCAAGTTACGGCCATAACACTTAGCACAAACACCCTTCCGAGATTCACATGTTAATACGGAACGAATTTCAACCTGCTCAATCGGAGATTCTTCGATTTGCTGAGCAATATTTTCGGTAATCTCTTCTCCTGCTGCAACAATCAATTCTCCAGTAAGTGGATGGAAAACATCGTGAACAGTAGTTCTACCTAAAATACGTTCGTATAATGTTTCAACCACCTCCTCGTTTTTCTTAATTGCCGTGGCCACCAAGCCGCGAAGCGTTCCGCAATCTTCTTCGGTAATAATAACATCCTGCGAAACATCTACCAAACGACGTGTTAAATAACCTGCATCAGCAGTTTTAAGAGCGGTATCGGCCAAACCTTTTCGAGCACCGTGGGTAGAGATGAAATACTCCAGAACCGAAAGCCCTTCCTTAAAGTTCGAAAGAATTGGGTTTTCGATAATTTCGTTTCCTGTACTTCCGGATTTCTGAGGTTTTGCCATAAGACCACGCATACCTCCAAGCTGACGAATTTGCTCTTTAGAACCACGAGCACCAGAGTCAAGCATCATGTAAATTGAATTAAAGCCTTGCTTATCCTCCGAAAGAGTTTTCATCAAGGTTAATGTCAATTTAGCATTGGTGTGTGTCCAAATATCAATAATCTGATTATAACGCTCGTTGTTAGTAATAAGACCCATGTTATAGTTTGCCAACACTTCGTCAACCTGTGCATAACCTTCCTCTACCATGCTAGCCTTTTCGGCAGGTACCACAACGTCGTCGAGGTTAAAGGACAATCCTCCCTTAAACGCCATGTAGTAACCTAAGTTTTTAATATCATCGAGGAACTGAGCGGTACGAGCGGTACCTGTTTTCTTTAGAACTGTACCAATAATTTCGCGAAGCGATTTTTTGGTTAACAACTCATTAATGTAGCCCATTTCCTCCGGAACATGTTGGTTAAAAATTACCCTACCAACAGTTGTCTCTATAATTTTAATAACATGGTTTCCTTCTTCGTCGATAGTTTTATGACGAACTTTTACAATTGCGTGAAGATCAACAGCTTTTTCGTTGTAAGCAATAATAACTTCCTCCGGAGAGTAAAAGATTGTACCTTCTCCTTTTGCTGCTTTTCTTGGTTTGGTAATGTAATACAACCCTAATACCATATCCTGCGAAGGAACTGTAATTGGAGCACCATTAGCAGGGTTCAAAATATTATGAGAACCAAGCATTAAAAGTTGCGCTTCGAGAACAGCCTCGTTGCTTAAAGGCAAATGGACAGCCATTTGGTCTCCATCGAAGTCAGCGTTAAAAGCGGTACATGCAAGCGGGTGCAACTGAATAGCTTTCCCTTCGATAAGTTTAGGTTGAAAAGCTTGAATACCCAAACGGTGAAGGGTTGGAGCACGGTTCAGTAATACAGGATGACCCTTAAGAACATTTTCCAAGATATCCCATACCACAGGATCCTTGCGATCTACTATTTTTTTTGCAGATTTTACAGTCTTAACAATTCCCCGCTCAATAAGCTTACGAATAATAAAAGGCTTGTAAAGTTCTGCTGCCATATCCTTTGGTAAACCACACTCATGCATTTTTAATTCAGGTCCAACAACAATAACCGAACGAGCAGAGTAGTCAACACGTTTACCAAGCAAATTCTGACGAAAACGACCTTGCTTACCTTTTAAACTATCGCTTAACGATTTTAAAGGTCTGTTGGCATCAGTTTTAACTGCATTCGATTTACGCGAATTGTCAAACAATGAGTCAACAGCTTCCTGAAGCATACGTTTCTCATTACGAAGAATTACTTCAGGTGCTTTAATTTCAATTAATCTCTTAAGACGATTGTTACGAATGATAACACGTCTGTACAAATCGTTTAAGTCGGAAGTGGCAAACCTACCTCCATCAAGAGGTACCAACGGACGAAGTTCTGGTGGAATTACAGGTATCACCTTTAAAATCATCCATTCCGGCTTGTTAATATTCTTAGATTCACGAAATGCCTCTACAACCTGTAAGCGCTTAAGCGCTTCACTTTTACGCTGTTGAGAAGTTTCGGTACTAGCTCTATGGCGTAAATCGTACGACAGTTCATCCAAATCAATTCGGGAAAGCAACATATATAGAGCTTCAGCTCCCATTGCTGCTATAAATTTATTTGGATCGGTATCGTCCAAGTGTTGATTATCCTTTGGTAAGGCATCAAGAATATCCAAATACTCTTCCTCTGTCAGAAAATCAAGATACTTTACACCATCGGCTCCCTTAATTCCAGGATTTACTACAACATACCGTTCGTAATAAATTATAGAATCTAGCTTCTTAGTAGGCAAACCTAGCAAATAGCCTATTTTATTAGGGAGTGACCTAAAGTACCAAATATGGGCAACAGGAACAACCAAGTTGATGTGTCCCATGCGTTCGCGTCGAACCTTTTTTTCAGTTACTTCTACACCACAGCGGTCGCAAACAATTCCTTTATAACGAATACGTTTGTACTTACCACAATGACATTCATAATCCTTTACGGGACCAAAAATCCTCTCACAAAACAGTCCGTCGCGTTCAGGCTTATATGTTCGATAGTTTATGGTTTCAGGTTTTAACACCTCACCGCTGGAACGCTCCAAAATTTCTTCGGGCGAAGCTAAACTGATGGTAATTTTTGAGAAATTGTTTTTAACCTTATTTTCCCTTCTGAACGACATATTTTCAGTATTATATTGTTTTGTATTGCTCTCTCCCGGGAAGTTTTAATTCCCGGACAAAGAGCATTTCCATCTAATCAAGGTTAATATTCAAACCTAAACCTCTTAATTCGTGTAAAAGAACATTTAAAGATTCAGGTATTCCCGGTTCGGGCATTGCCTCTCCCTTTACAATAGCCTCGTAAGCCTTAGCTCTACCCATTACATCGTCGGATTTAATGGTAAGTATTTCCTGAAGGACATGAGAAGCGCCAAATGCTTCCAAAGCCCAAACTTCCATTTCTCCAAAACGCTGTCCACCAAACTGAGCTTTACCACCAAGAGGCTGCTGAGTAATAAGAGAGTATGGTCCTATTGAACGCGCATGCATTTTATCGTCAACCATGTGGCCTAACTTAAGCATGTAAATAATACCTACTGTAGCCGGTTGGTCGAAACGTTCACCAGTTCCTCCATCGTATAGATAAGTCTTTCCATACCTTGGAACACCTGCTTTTTCAGTCCATTGGGTAATATCTTCCAACGTTGCACCATCAAAAATTGGGGTGCTAAATTTAACACCAAGCTTTTGTCCAGCCCAACCCAAAACAGTTTCGTAGATTTGTCCAAGGTTCATTCGCGAAGGCACTCCCAAAGGATTAAGCACAATATCTACAGGACTTCCATCTTCGAGAAATGGCATATCTTCATCACGAACAATTTTGGCTACAATACCTTTATTTCCATGTCGTCCGGCCATTTTATCACCTACCTTAACCTTACGCTTCTTAGCTATATAAACCTTTGCCAATTGCATAATACCAGCAGGCAACTCATCGCCTATTGTCAAATTGAATTTTTTACGCTTAAATTCGGCATCAATCTCTTTCCACTTCAGAATGTAATTTTGAACAAGTGATTTGATAAGTTCATTCTTAGCCTTATCGGTAGTCCACTTGTTAGGATTTACATTCATGTAGTCGATTTCGGAAAGCATTTTCTGTGAAAACTTAACGCCTCTAGGAACAATTTCCTGACTTAAGTTATCGAAAACACCTTGAGAGGTTTTACCATTAACCAGAATAAATAACTTATCGACAAGTTTAGTATGCAATTCTCCTACTTGACGGTTAAATTCAACATCAAGCTTTTCGACCAACGTTTTTTCCGTTAATTTAACCTTGCGTTGATCTTTTTCATCCTTAATTGCTCTGGAGAAAAGCATTTTGTCGATTATCACACCATACAATGATGGTGCGGCTTTTAAAGAAGCATCTTTAACATCGCCAGCTTTGTCACCGAAAATTGCACGGAGCAACTTTTCCTCGGGAGTTGGATCCGATTCTCCTTTTGGAGTAATTTTCCCAATAAGGATATCGCCTGGAACAACGTTTGCTCCTACCCGAATCATTCCGTTTTCATCGAGGTTTTTGGTTGCTTCTTCCGAAACATTAGGAATATCGGAGGTTAACTCCTCCATTCCACGTTTAGTATCGCGAACTTCCAAAATGTACTCATCCACATGAATAGAAGTAAACATATCTTCGCGAAGCAAACGCTCACTAATTACAATAGCATCCTCGAAGTTATACCCTTTCCAAGGCATAAAGGCAACTTTCAGATTTCTACCCAGAGCTAATTCTCCATTTTGAGTAGCATATCCTTCTGTAAGAACATCGCCTTTGTTAACATGTTGTCCTTTAACCACAATTGGCTTTAGGGTAACAGAGGTACTTTGGTTGGTTTTCTTAAATTTCGGAAGTCTGTATCGTTTAACCTCAGGATCAAAACTTACAAATAATTCGTCCTCGGTACGGTTATAACGAATCAGAATTTCATCTGCATCAACATATTCAACAGTACCATCTTCTTCGGCAACTATCTGTACCCTACTGTCTTTAGCCACAGCGCCTTCAAGACCTGTACCTACAATAGGAACTTCGGGTTGCAAAAGCGGAACTGCCTGTCGCATCATGTTCGATCCCATAAGAGCTCGGTTAGCATCGTCGTGTTCCAAGAAAGGAATTAACGAAGCCGCAATAGAGGCAATTTGGTTAGGAGCAACGTCCATCAAATCGACATTTTCCTTTTCTGCAAGAGGAAAATCGCCTTCGTAACGAGCTTTAACTTTAGCGTTTATAAACGCACCATTTTCGTTGATAGGCGCATTTGCCTGAGCAATAATCTTAGCTTCTTCTTCCTCCGCACTCAGGTAAACAACTTCGTTGTCGCTTAAACCAACTTTACCTTCTTCAACCTTTCGGTATGGAGTTTCGATAAAACCTAAATCGTTTATTCTTGCATATACGCACAACGATGAGATAAGTCCAATATTTGGTCCTTCAGGAGTCTCGATTGGACAAAGACGACCATAATGAGTATAGTGCACATCACGAACTTCGAAACCAGCACGCTCACGCGAAAGACCACCAGGTCCTAATGCAGACAAACGACGTTTGTGTGTCATTTCGGCCAATGGATTAGTTTGATCCATGAACTGCGAAAGCTGGTTGGTTCCAAAAAACGAGTTAATTACAGAAGATAGCGTTTTAGAGTTAATAAGATCTATCGGAGTAAATACCTCGTTATCGCGAACATTCATACGTTCACGAATGGTACGAGACATACGAGCCAACCCCACACTAAACTGGGCAGCAAGTTGCTCTCCAACGGTTCTAACCCTACGATTACTTAAGTGATCTATATCGTCAACCTCTGCTTTAGAGTTGATAAGTTCAATAAGATATTTTATAATTTCAATAATATCTTCCCTAGTAAGAACCTTAACGTCAACAGGCGTGTTAAGGTTTAACTTTTTATTAATACGGTAGCGTCCTACTTCACCTAAATCGTATCGCTTATCGGAAAAGAAAAGCTTATCGATTACATCGCGAGCAGTTGCTTCGTCGGGTGGTTCAGAGTTACGGAGCTGCCTATAAATATGAACCACTGCCTCTTTCTCGGAGTTACAGGGATCCTTTTGCAGCGTGTTATAAATAATAGCATAATCCGAAATATTCTGGTTTTCCTTGTGTACTAAAATTGATTTAGTACCAGAATCGATAATGGCATCAATATGCTCATTTTCAATAATAGTCTCACGGTCGAGTATAACCTCATTACGTTCGATGGAAACAACCTCTCCAGTATCCTCATCAACAAAATCCTCTATCCAGGATTTTAGTACACGAGCGGCTAAACGTTGACCAACAACTTTTTTAAGATTAACTTTAGAAACTTTAACTTCTTCGGCCAGATTAAAAATTTCGAGAATATCCTTATCGCTTTCGAAACCAATAGCACGTAACAGTGTTGTTACTGGCAACTTCTTTTTACGATCGATATATGCGTACATAACATTGTTAATGTCCGTAGCAAATTCGATCCAAGAGCCCTTAAACGGAATTATTCGGGCAGAATATAACTTCGTTCCGTTAGGATGAATGCTTTGCCCAAAAAATACACCAGGAGAACGGTGTAACTGAGAAACAACTACACGCTCTGCTCCATTTATAACAAAAGTTCCTCTTGGAGTCATGTAGGGGATTGTACCCAAGTAAACATCCTGTACTACCGTATCAAAATCCTCGTGCTCGGGATCGGTA
This sequence comes from Bacteroidales bacterium, assembly GCA_020636845.1. Classification (GTDB taxonomy): domain Bacteria; phylum Bacteroidota; class Bacteroidia; order Bacteroidales; family Tenuifilaceae; genus JACJXD01. Next base: position 271,329 of record JACJXD010000003.1, read on the forward strand.
CAGTAAAGTTTTAATTTTGCTTTGAGTGGGACGCTATAGGTTAAACCTCTGTCCAAGCACTCTTCGATTGAGTATCGAGCTGGATCAACAAAGTAATCCAAAAACTCCAATACAAAATTGTTCCGAGTATCGGAAATTGGAAAATTCTCCATGAAAACTTTATGTAACCCCTCTTGTTTTCTCTCTTCTGGAGTAGTTCCTAACTTGAAAAATTCATTAAACGACTTTAATTGAATTTCAAGAAAGTCGGGGTACTCATATTTAATTTGAGTTCTGGAGAAATTTATTCGTGAATTATTATTATGAGACATCGCAATGAAATTGGTTGAACTGAAAATCATAACAATAAAAAGGCTTAGAATCTAAAAATAGATTCTAAACCTTAATACCTGATATAGGCTTTCGCTATTTAAGTTCAACTTCTGCTCCTGCCTCTTCGAGTTTTGCTTTAAGAGATTCAGCCTCTTCCTTAGAAACACCTTCCTTGATAGCTTTAGGAGCAGCGTCAACTAAGTCTTTAGCTTCCTTCAAACCTAAACCTGTAAGTTCTTTAACAAGTTTAACAACTTGTAATTTGGCTCCGCCAGCTGAAGTTAAAATAACATCAAACTGAGTTTTTTCAGCGGCACCAGCACCGCCTTCAGCAGGTGCGGCAGCAACAGCTACAGCTGCAGCAGCAGGTTCAATACCATATTCGTCTTTAAGAATCTTGGCTAACTCATTAACTTCTTTAACAGAAAGAGTTACCAAATCATCTGCAAATTTTCTAAGATCTGCCATTGTGTTAAGTGTTTAAAATTGTTTTCAAACTTAAATAATTACTCCTTTTTTTCAGATAGTGTTTTAACAACACCTGATATAATCTGTCCGCCTGATTGAAGAGCTGATATAACATTGCGAGCAGGTGATTGCAATAAAGCCACCACATCGGCAACAAGTTCGTTTTTGCTCTTAAGCGCAGCAAGAACTTCTAGTTGATTTTCACCAACATATACAGATTCTTCAACAAACGCGGCTTTTAATAAAGGCTTAGGATGTGCCTTACGAAATTCCTTGATTAACTTAGCTGGAACATTACCAGTTTCGGTAAACATTACCGAAGTGGCACCTTTAAGCGCATCAAAAAGAGGAGAAAAATCGGACTTGCCAGATTTTTCAAGGGCCTTTTTCAGTAATGCGTTCTTTACCACTACCAACTTTACCTGCTTTTCAAAACATACTCTACGCAATTTGCTCGTAACTTCAGCATTCAACTCTGAAGTATCTGCTAGGTAAAAATGGGGGTACTGGTTGATTTGTTCAGTAAGATGATCAATCAGTATGTTTTTATCTTCCCTTTTCATAATAAGTTGGGTCTGTGAATCTGTTTATTAATTCGATACAGAGAGAGACTTAGCATCAATTGCAATACCAGGACTCATTGTAGTTGATAGGTAAATACTTTTAACGTAAGTACCCTTAGCTGTTGAAGGCTTCAACTTCATGATGGCATTAATAAACTCCATTGCATTATCAACAATCTTCTCAGGATCGAACGATACTTTTCCAATTGACGTATGGATAATTCCAAACTTGTCAACTTTGAAGTCAATCTTACCCTGTTTAACCTCTTTCACAGCTTTTTCCACTTCCATAGTAACCGTACCGCTCTTGGGGTTAGGCATTAAACCACGAGGACCTAGAATACGTCCAAGGGCTCCAATTTTGGGCATAACTGTTGGCATGGTAATAATCACATCAACGTCTGTCCAACCACCCTTAATTTTTTCTACGTATTCATCGAGCCCTACATAATCGGCACCAGCTTGCTTTGCAACTTCTTCCTTATCGGGAGTGCAAAGTACTAGCACACGTATCTGTTTACCAGTCCCGTGTGGAAGGCTTACCACACCACGTACCATTTGATTAGCTTTACGTGGGTCAACACCCAAACGTACATCTATATCAACCGATGCGTCAAATTTAGTGTAAGTAACATCCTTCAACAGAGCAGCAGCCTCCGAAAGTTTATAAAGCTTATCTGGTTCAATTTTCGACAGGGCTACTTTCCTGTTTTTTGTCAATTTAGTCATTGCTCAAAAGAGGTTTAAAGTTAATTACCCGGAAATTCTCCGGTTACAGTAATTCCCATGCTCCGGGCTGTTCCTGCTACCATCTTCATTGCAGACTCGAGGGTAAAGCAGTTTAGATCAGGCATCTTTTCATTAGCAATTTCCTTAACCTGATCCCAAGTAACCGAGGCAACTTTCCTACGGTTTGGCTCAGCCGAACCTTTTTGCTGCTTAGAAACTTCTAGCAACTGTACAGGTACGGGAGGGGTTTTAACAACAAAATCAAAAGATTTATCGCTGTAAACAGTTATCACAACAGGTAATACCTTACCTCCTTGCGATTGAGTTCTTGCATTGAATTGCTTGCAGAACTCCATTATGTTTACCCCTTTAGAACCAAGAGCAGGACCAATTGGAGGTGAAGGGTTTGCAGCACCTCCTTTAATCTGGAGTTTGATGAATCCAGCAACTTCTTTAGCCATAGCGCTTTTGCTCTTTAAATTTTACTCCTTTTCAACTTGCATAAAACTTAACTCCAGTGGAGTTTTTCTGCCGAAGATTTTCACCATAACCTTCAGCTTCTTCTTTTCCTCATTAACCTCTTCGATAACGCCGGAAAAAGAATTGAATGGACCATCAATTACTTTAACCGTTTCGCCTACATAAAAAGGAACACTTAATTCCTCCTCGCTATCGACCAATTCATCGACTTTCCCCAATATGCGGTTAACCTCCGATTGCCTTAAAGGAATTGGATCACCTGTACGAGGATCGCCTAAAAAGCCCATAACGTTTGGAATGTTCCTTAAAATATGAGGAATTTCACCTACCAATGCCGCTTCAATCAGAACATATCCAGGATAAAAAATACGTTCCTTACTGATTTTTTTACCATTTCGTATCTGGTAAACTTTTTCAGTAGGAATAAGCACCTGAGAAATAGAATCTTGGAGGTTTAACCGAGTAATTTCGGATTCAACATACTCCTTAACCTTTTTCTCCTTACCACCAATGGCTCTAAGAACATACCATTTCTTAACTGTTTCTTCCATTTTCAGTCCTGTAAGCCCTGCTTATTAGTAAAGCATTTTGTAAATGATCTTCATCAAATTTTCGAAGGAGATATCCATGACGAAAATTACCAGTGCTATTAATAGGGAAGCAATCATTACAATTAAAGCACTGGATTGAAGTTCTTTCCATGTTGGCCACGAAACCTTTTGCACCATTTCGGTGTAAACTTCGTGAAAGTATTTTGTAATTCTCATCTGTTCGGAGATTTTTTGCACGGGTGGAGAGACTCGAACTCCCAGCCAATGGTTTTGGAGACCACTACTCTACCAATTGAGCTACACCCGTGTGCTAAGGTTGATGCTTTACAGCAATCAACCTTATAGTTAAATTATTCAATAATATCAACTACTTGACCAGCACCAACTGTACGTCCACCTTCACGAATAGCAAAACGTAAGTTCTTGTTAATAGCAACTGGGTAGATAAGCTCAACGGTAATTGTTACGTTATCGCCAGGCATTACCATTTCTACTCCTTCAGGAAGAACAATTTCGCCAGTTACATCAAGAGTACGTAAATAGAATTGAGGACGATAGTGGTTGTGGAATGGAGTGTGACGACCACCTTCTTCTTTCTTCAATACGTAAATCTCTGCTTTAAACTTGGTGTGAGGAGTAATTGAACCCGGTTTAGCAATAACCATACCACGTTTAATTTCCTTCTTATCAACACCACGAAGAAGTAAACCTACGTTATCACCAGCTTCTCCTTCGTCAAGAATCTTACGGAACATTTCAACACCAGTAACAACCGATTTCATTTTGCTAGCGCCAAGACCAACGATTTCAACTTCATCGCTAGTGTGTACAACGCCAGTTTCAATTCTACCAGTAGCAACTGTACCACGTCCTGTAATAGAAAATACGTCTTCAACAGGCATTAAGAATGGTTTTTCATTCTCACGAGGAGGTATAGGAATATACTCATCAACAGCGTCCATAAGTTCCATAACCTTTTCAACCCATTTTTCTTCGCCATTTAAAGCGCCAAGGGCAGAACCACGGATAACAGGAGCGTTATCACCGTCAAATTGGTAGAAATTTAAAAGTTCACGAACTTCCATTTCAACAAGGTCTAGCATCTCAGGATCGTCAACCATATCGCATTTGTTAAGGAAAACAACAATACGAGGCACGTTAACCTGACGAGCTAAAAGAATATGTTCACGAGTTTGAGGCATAGGACCATCTGTAGCAGCAACTACAAGGATAGCACCATCCATTTGAGCAGCACCCGTAACCATGTTCTTAACGTAGTCAGCGTGACCTGGACAGTCAACGTGAGCATAGTGACGTTTTGCTGTTTGGTATTCAACGTGAGCGGTATTAATGGTAATACCTCTTTCCTTTTCTTCAGGAGCATTGTCGATAGAATCGAACGAACGGAATTCGGAAAGTCCCTTTTCTGCTAATATTTTGGTAATTGCAGCTGTTAAGGTGGTTTTACCGTGGTCAACGTGACCAATGGTACCGACGTTTACGTGCGGCTTCGACCTATCAAATTTTTCTTTAGCCATAACTTCAGGTATTAATTTAAATTAGTATTGAACTTGGTTATATTCACAAATAAAAACAAATACTAGAGCCGATGACGAGAATTGAACTCGTGACCCCTTCCTTACCAAGGAAGTGCTCTACCCCTGAGCTACATCGGCTTACAGGTAGAGCGGGAGACGAGACTCGAACCCGCGACCCTCAGCTTGGAAGGCTGATGCTCTACCGACTGAGCTACTCCCGCTTAACTGGCCACTACGGCCAAAACCTAGTGGGGAGAGCAGGATTCGAACCTACGAAGGCATAAGCCAGCAGATTTACAGTCTGCCCCAGTTGGCCACTTTGGTATCTCCCCATAGTGTTGAACTTTTGAGCCGATGGAGGGATTCGAACCCCCGACCAGCTGATTACAAATCAGCTGCTCTGGCCAACTGAGCTACATCGGCATTACGTTTAAAGTTCAACTGTTTCAAGGAACATTTACCTCTCAAAATCGGATTGCAAATGTATAACAATTTTCAATATGCGCAAAAATTTTTCCTTTTTTAATGCAACTTTTTACAAAAACATTTCGCACAAACAACCACAATCCGACCAATGCGCTAATTATATTTTTGTATATCAACTTGTTATACTGTTTTCACTTAAAACTGAAAAAAGCCCCTGTTTAGGGGCTTTACAATGAATGGTCAAATATTAATTTCCCCTAAGCCTATCTTTGTGCCTTTGAATTTGAGCTTTTATTGCATCAATACAACCGTCAACAGCTTCTTCAAAACTTTTCGCCTTACGTTCGGCAAAAAGTCCAGACCCAGGCACATCGATCCTAATCTCCACAACTTTATTCTCCAATTCCTGAGTGTTTTCAAGCCGGAGGTAAACCTCAACTTTAACGATATTGTCAAAAAATTTTTCAATTTTCGAAACCTTCTTGTTAATAAAATCAACAAGTTTCTTGTCGGCATCGAATTTAATTGATTGAATCTTAATGTTCATATTAAATCCTCCTTTTTAGTTTAGGCTCTAGGGTGAGCCTGTTTATAATTACGCTTTAACTTTTCAAATGTATTGTGTGTATAAACCTGCGTTGCCGAAAGGTTTGCATGGCCCAGTAACTCCTTTAAAGCATTCAATTCCGCTCCATTGTTTAGTAAGTGAGTTGCAAACGAATGCCGTAACACATGAGGGCTCTTTTTATGTAACGGAGTAATGAGCGATAAATAATTATGAACCACCCTATATACCAATTTAGGGTAAACAGGCTTACCCGTTTTGGTTACAAACAAATTTGAGCATTGAACATTTACTTCGCTATTTCGAACATTTTCATACTTCGAGATGAGCGGAAGTAAATCGGGATGTATTGGAATTATTCGCTCCTTGTTTCCCTTACCGGTAACACGGAAAGATAGCGTGTCAATGCTTAATGAGTCGAACTGAAGCCCTACCAGTTCCGAGAGCCTCATTCCGGTATAGTAGAACATGAATATAATTAACTTATCCCTAACGCCTTCAAATGTGTCAGGAAACAGGTTGGCATAATCGAATTTAGCCATATCATTATCGGGCACAAATTCTGGCAACCGTTTGCTAATTTTGGGAGCAATTACTTTATTTACCGGATTGGTAGATACAACTCCCTGCTTCAACAAATATTTAAAGAAAGTACGAAGCGATGATAATTTCCGGTTTACAGACCGGGGAGATATTCCACTATTTACCAAAGAAGCAATCCAAGAACGAATTTGCCTATGGTTTATAAGTTTTAACTGTTCTTGTGTTGGGGAAAAATGCAAAAAAACAAGAAACTGCTCCACATCCTCGCCATACGATAGTATGGTATGCGGAGAGTAACCGCGCTCAATATCAAGATATTTAAGGAATGCAGCCAGCATATTCTTTGAATGCAATATAATTTTTTTTATAGAATTATACAAAAAAATCAGGCACATGAAAACCTGATTGTACATTCAAAGAAAAACTGTGTTATTCTTCCTTTTGCTGCAATTGTTGAATATAAATTGCCTTTTTTACTTCCTCTCTACGGCGTACAGATGGCTTAGTAAATGCCTGACGAGCACGTAATTCTTTCATAATGCCCGTTTTCTCGAATTTACGTTTAAATTTTTTGAGAGCTCTTTCAATATTTTCGCCTTCTTTAACTGGTACTATAATCATCTTTGTATTTTTTTATGAGCTGCAAAATTATACTTTCAAAATTGTTTTTCAAAACGAAACTCAATTTTTTTTGTTTTGAGATAAATTTTCAACGTAAAACTTGTTATTAATTGAATTGTAAGCACTTCAACTCTGCCATTTGCTTTCTTATTTTACCAACTCGATGAACTTTAGTACAAAATATAGTGAACAAACTTCTTATATATTTCGTTAGGCAGTAACTTATTATCGCGCAATTCAACCGGATGGTTAATCACCTGTACCTTACTTCGATAGTAAATTATGGATTTAGCCTGATAGTTCGAAATATAAGGATGCTTCCTAAGCTCATTGTAAGTAATAGTGTTTAAATTAATCTTCCGAATTTTATTGGTGTCAACAGTAACGTTATCACAAATTTTTTGATATAACCCCTCGTCTAACCCATATACTTCCGTAAGTTGTTCCAAACGATAAAAGCCTCCCAGCATATTTCGATAAGCAACAATTCTTCTTGCAAAGGTTTTACCGATTCCTCTCAATTTTACAAGCATTAAGGTATCGGCCGTGTTTAACTCGATTTTTGTACCAATGCTTTGTTTTGCCAATTTTCTTTTACTCGAAGAATCTACAACTTCAACAATCTTAACAAGAGGGATTACCCTTTCTAAGATAATGGAATCGAGTACATATATCTTTTTAAGATCGCTTGGTTTATAAAATCGGCCTCCCTTTTGACGGTATTTTACTATTACCATTGCCTGTTGCTTAGTAAATCCCAAATCGACTAAACTGTCGAACGAAATAGTATTCGGGTTAAAGACAAAACTCTTTGGAACAACTTTATCGTCCACCTCATTCTCTTCTACACTATATTTTTTCGGAACATCTTTGACACTTGGCAAGTATTGCAAAGCCTGAAAAAAACTATCAACCTTTGCTAATACCTGTGGATCCGTAGATGTTTTAGAATGCTTATAATTCCTATACATGGGTGAAAATACCGCAAGGAGCAATAAAATTATCGCTAACACGAAAGTTGCATTACGTTCTGCTTTTGTGGTGGAAAAAATCTTTGAAGCAATCCTGTTAAAGTCCATCTTTTTCATAGGAAAACAATAATCTATATTAATATGAAATTTTCTTTTGATTAAAACCTACCCGAAAGGTATTTACATATTAAGTTAAGAAAATTTGGGTAAAGTATTACTTTTTAGCTACTTGAAAAACAGATTAAAAAACAGAAAGGTACCCTTGCGTTAAAACAGAATAAGTAAAATAGCCTAATTCCTTACGAGCAAAAAAACACCTATAAAAATAATTATCAGGCCTGTAGATATTCGTTTCAGATAATTGCTACTTTTACACCGGTAAAAATAGCATTGTGAAAAAGAAACTTAACGTTTTGGCTGCAATTACGCTAGCAATAGTATATTACTTTTCTGCTAGCATTGTTTCCGAATCGCTTGTAGAGTTGGAGTATTCTCACACTTTGAACTCCGAAAACCAAGCCTACTTTTCCTACATTGCAACAAATTTACTTTACCCTGTTTCCAAAACAGATAATCTCGCCACAAATTTTAACGATTTTCCAAGCCCCAGCGCAGAAAACGTTTTTAATCCATTCGGGAAAGTTGTTAAAACAACGCAACATTTACTGCAAAATCAATTTGTTCAATATTCCAGCGTTTTAGTAAATACTCTAATTCAATACCGAAAAGCAGATCTTCTTTTCCCTTTTGACTATTTCTGGTAATCTTCTGCTCATAGAAATTTTTCAACAAATATTTTATTTAGGCCGATTGATACCAATGAGCCTATATACAATTTTCTATAACATCTTAATAAACTGAACAATGATTACTATAGGAATAATAATAGTGGTAATTATCATACTACCACTCGTGTTAAGTTACAGAAGCAGACTGAAAAAAGAACACGAAATACTACACGAAATATCAAGAATTGCCAACCAACACAATTGCACTATAAGCAAGCAAGAATTATGTGGAGATTTTGCAATAGGAATTGACACAAAAAACAAATTTGTTTTCTTTAAGAAAAAGAACAAATTTCAAGAATACGAACAACTCATCAACCTTGCAGACATTAAGAGTTGTACAATTAACAATGGGAGTAAAAACGATAAGGCATTAAGCCTACTTTGTCTGGTTTTTAAACCAATAACTAAAGATAAACCTGATATTGAACTGGAATTTTACAATGCCAACTCGAGTAGGCAACTATCGGGAGAACTACAGTCGATAGAAACTTGGCATAAACTTATTAACGAACAACTATCGCATAGTAAGTAACAGCATAAAGCATTATGACTTTTAGTCATAATGCTTTAATTTCTTTTTCGACGTAACTCACATATATAACTCAAATGCATAGAAATTAGCACTTTAAATATATCACCATAAAAAGCGCTTAGATGACACTAACCACCGAAAATATTCTATTAGTTGGATCGATTCTTCTATTTATATCACTGTTGGCAGGAAAAACTTCCTTCAAATTCGGCGTTCCCGTTCTACTTCTTTTTTTATCGATTGGCATGTTGGCTGGTTCCGACGGAATCGGAGGAATATACTTTGATAACCCAAAAACAGCACAATTTATTGGCATTGTAGCTTTAAACTTTATTCTATTTTCGGGAGGCTTCGACACCGATTGGCAATCGGTAAGGCCTGTTCTGTGGCAAGGTATTATGCTTTCTACTGTAGGAGTGATGCTTACTACCCTATTTGTTGGATTATTTATTTGGAGTATTACCGATTTTACTATTTTCGAAGGATTACTACTCGGAGCAATTGTATCGTCAACGGATTCCGCTGCCGTATTTTCGATTTTACGCTCAAAAAATCTTGCGCTTAAAGGTAACATCAGACCAACTCTTGAGTTGGAAAGTGGAAGTAACGACCCAATGGCCTACATTTTAACCATTGTTTTTACAGGATTGGTTACAACTCAACATGCAAGTATTATCGCAATAATATTTCTGCTCTTACGCCAACTAATACTAGGAGGATTATTAGGACTTGTGTTTGGTAAAATCAGCCAAATTGTTATTAATAGAATAAGTTTCGATTACGAAGGCTTGTACGTTGTGCTAGTAATAGCCATAATGGCGTTTAGCTTTTCGGCTACAGATTTTGTTGGTGGAAATGGATTCTTAGCGGTATATATATGCGCAGTATTTCTTGGCAACAAAGAGTTAATACACAAAAAGAAAATACTAAAATCGTTCGACAGCTTTGCATGGCTCATGCAAATAGTGTTGTTCCTCACTCTTGGTTTACTGGTTTTCCCAAAGCAAATAATTCCTGTAATTGGAATCGGATTGATAATTTCGATGTTTCTAATTTTTATTGCCAGACCTTTTAGTGTCTTTATTAGCCTTATTCCCTTTAAAATTCAACAACGCAGTCGCTGGCTAATATCATGGGTTGGTCTTCGAGGTGCGGTTCCCATTGTTTTTGCAACTTATCCGCTAATTGCCGGAGCCGAAAAAGCCAATATGATTTTCAACATCGTCTTTTTTATCTCCATAACATCGGTACTGATACAAGGCACATCTCTCCCGATGGTTGCCAAATGGCTACATCTTACCTTACCCGAAAAACTAAAGCAAAGAACCTTGGCCGATAAAGAACTGTACGACAGCATAAAATCGAACCTAACTGAAATTGTTATTCCCAAGGATTCCTCTATTGTTGGAAAACGAATAATTCAAGTAGGTTTTCCAAAAACGTCTTTAATTTCATTTATCCGACGTAATAACAAGTATATAACACCAAATGGATCGACAGAACTAAAAGCCAACGATAAACTTTACATATTAACGGAAAGTAGCGAAATACTCGATGAAGTAATGCAATGCCTTGACGTGGACAAAGTCATCAAGTAAATCCTTTTCCCCCGATATTTCTTCTACCGTTGTACCTCTGTTAATTCTCTGGCAAAACTAGCCTAGGGAACCAAAAAATATAGAGTAAATAAGAATTACTGCAATGGCTACTGGGGCAATATACTTGATAATGAATAAAAAGTAAGGAAAGAATTTTGCCTTTAATGTTCCTGAATTAGAAATTTCCTCCAACACGTCTTTTCGACTAAGATACCAACCTATAAATACTACAATCAATAATCCGCCTAATGGCAACAGAATATTTGAAGCAAGAAAATCGAGAACATCAAAAAATATTTTACCACCAACTTTATAACCGCTCAGAACACCAAAAGAGAGAGAGGCTAACACACCAAGCACGCTAATTGCAACCGATGCAATAATGGTTGCTTTTACGCGAGTCATTCTCAATTCCTCAGAAAAGTAAGCCACCACAACCTCAAGTACAGATACCGTAGATGTTAGCGCAGCAACGGCAAGCAGTATAAAAAATATCAGGCTAAAAATATTACCAAAAGGAATATGGCTAAATATTTCTGGGAGAGTAATAAACACAAGGCTAGGTCCTGCAGTGGGTTCTATGTTAAAAGCAAAAACAGCAGGAAAAATAACCACGCCTGCCAACAAGGCAATAAAGGTATCGGCAATGGACACGCTAACTGCTGTTTTGGCTAAATTTTCATTTTTTCCAATATACGAGCCGTAAGTAATGAGCGCTCCCATGCCCAAACTCAAAGAAAAGAATGCCTGTCCCATGGCAAAAAGAACTGTTTTAGCCGATACTTTGGAAAAATCGGGAGCAAACATAAACTCCAACCCTTTAAGGGCACCATCCAAAGATAATGAGCGTACCGCTAAGATTACCAGAAAAACGAGTAAAAGCGGCATTAACAATTTGCTATACCTTTCGATTCCGTTTTTAACCCCTCCTGCTACAATCAGCGCTGTTAACAGCATAAAAACAAGTTGCCAAACAACTGGGCGAAAAGGGTTTACTATAAAACTATCGAACGACAAACTTAACTGTTGTGTAGATTGCATGTTAAAACTATTATGCACCGAGCGAACAATATACTCTAACGTCCACCCTGCAACAGCACTATAAAAAGCCAAAATTACAAAAGCCGCAACTACCCCCATTATTCCAACAATGTACCACGGCCTATTTGGCGCTAAACGCTTAAACGAACCAAATACATTTCGTTGACCTCTTCTTCCTATTGTAAATTCTGAAAGCATTACCGGTATTCCGAGTAAAATAACACATATAACGTAAATTATTAGGAACGCCCCTCCCCCATTTTGTCCGGTTACGTATGGAAATTTCCAAACATTACCTAATCCAACAGCAGAACCTGCTGCAGCTGCAATAATTCCAAATTTACTCCCAAAATGCTCGCGTTTAGGTTTAATTCCGGTTGACATATTTTACTCGTTAGGTTGATTAAAAGATTAGTTTTGAAATTTGCACCTAATTTGCAAAAAATAGAACTAACAGACAAGAACCCACAAAAAAACGTCTCAAATTGAACTAATCTGAGACGTTTCAATCTTATTTCAGTAAAATTTATGCAATATCAATTTTAGGTTCTAGGTAAACATCCTGTATTGAATTCAAAAGGGTTATTCCATCCTTCATAGGTTTTTGGAAAGCCTTACGACCGCTAATTAATCCCATACCTCCTGCACGCTTATTAACAACTGCGGTTGATACGGCTTCGGCTAAATCGCTGGCACCACTAGAAGCGCCCCCCGAATTAATGAGACCTGCCCTTCCATTATAACAATTAATAACCTGATAACGTGTCAAGTCAATTGGGTGTTCGGTTGTTAATTGAGTATAAACCTTCTCAGAGGTTTTTCCAAAACCTATTGCCTTAAATCCCCCATTATTTTCGGGAGCCTTTTGCTTTATTATATCAGCCTGAATAGTCACTCCCAAATGATTTGCCTGACCTGTAAGATCAGCAGAAACATGGTAATCAACGCCATCTTTCTTAAAAGCGCTATTTCTAAGGTAACACCAAAGAACTGTTGCCATACCCAATTCATGCGCCCGTTCAAAGGCTTGAGCAACCTCAACTAACTGTCTGTTACTTTCCTCCGAACCAAAATAAATGGTTGCACCAACTGCCGTTGCTCCTAAATTCCAAGCCTCCTCAACCGAACCAAACATTATTTGATCGTACTTATTTGGATAAGTAAGCAATTCGTTATGGTTAATCTTAACAATAAACGGAATACGATGAGCATACTTCCGGGAAACAGCTGCAAGAACACCAAAAGTAGAAGCCACTGCATTAGCGCCTCCTTCAATAGCCAACTTTACAATATTTTCCGGATCGAAATAAACAGGATTAGGAGCAAAAGATGCCCCTGCACTATGTTCAATACCCTGATCGACAGGTAAAATGGAAAGATACCCTGTACCCGCTAAACGCCCATGATTAAACAAGGATTGAAGACTACGCAGAACTTGGGGAGAACGGTTGGAATGGTAAACAACGCGTTCGATAAAATCCGGACCAGGTAAATGTAACTGATCCTTTGTAATGGCCTGACACTTATGGTCAATTAAATAATTGGCCCGTTCGCCCAGTAATTCAACAATTTTATTGTAATCCATAGTGTAAAATATTGAGGTTTTATACAAACCTACAACAAATTGTGTGAAAAATCAAGATTATTAGAATGGATAGCCTATACCGAAATTAAAGGTAAAGTCCTTAAGCATAAATTTCTGCTGGAAAGGTACCCACGGCCGATAAGTGGTTCCTGGAATTTTTTGAGGATCGAACACTTTATAGCCAAAATCGGTTCGTAAAATAAAGAATCCCAGATTAATACGAAATCCAAAGCCACTTCCCAAGGCAACTTGTTTATAAAAAGTATTGAATCGAAAGGCAGCTCCAAGCCTATCATCGATGCTTGGTAACGACCAAATATTTCCAGCATCGAAAAACAACGCGCCCTCTAATTTCCAAAACATCTTAAATCGGTACTCAATATTGGCCTCCAAACGAATATCGGAAGTTCTACTTGGGAAAGCTTCATTTTCCTGATAAAAAGATCCGGGTCCCAAGGATCGAGCCTGCCATGCCCTTATGCTGTTTGCTCCACCAGAAAAATAACTTTTTTCGAATGGCAATGCCTTTGAATTTCCATAAGGATAACCAATGCCAGCAAAAAAACGGTAAGCAAAAGTATTATTCTCGTCTATTACCTGATGATAAGTGTAATTTATATCCGTTCGAACGAATTGGGAAAAAGCCGTATTCAAAATTTTGTATGTACCGTTATCGTCCTTTGGCCGATTAAGCATATTAAAGGTAAGATCTAAAATATTTCCTGAAAACTCCAAGTTGTACTTAAAATAGGTATAATTCGACAAGCGTTGAATATTCTGGTTATTGAAAGTTAAGCCATAACTACTTACTGTAACAATTTGATTTATATAACTGTACTTTAAAAACGAATTGTTTATTTGCTCCTGAAAATCGCTGCTAATACGTGCAATATTAATAGCATTGATCTCCATTGGGTTAACATTGTGAGTCAGAAAGCGACCACTTTTCCATATATAGCCAAACTGCAAGCTGGTTATGGTTCTTGTATAATCGGGTCGGCGCTGAAAACTATACGAAGCCGCTATCTGCGTTTTTGGAGCATACTTGCTCACCGATAACTTCGAGGAAAAAGGGCCTATGTATTTTGGGAGATTTAAACTCATAGATCCACCCACCTCAAGCGTATTGTTAAAGTTAATTTGCTGTTGTGTCGATTCTATTAATCCCCTTAACTTTATATTAAAAACTTCGGCACCCTTAAATATATTTTTATGCTGATAGGTAAGGTTACCTTCGGCACCTAACGACCCGGTTGTATTGGTACCTACTAACTCCAGCTGATAACTTTGAAGAGTATGTGGAGTTAGCTGGATGTAGCAATCGAGATAGGCTATGTTATCTAACGAATCCTTTTCTTCCACTTCATCTTCGAAAACAAACGGATTATACAACCTTGCCGTATCGGGATTTTCCCTAAAACTTATACTTACAAACTTAAATAAGGGTATCGAACTTAAACTATTCTGCGTATTTTGAACAATATCCTGAGAATATAACATTCCCGGTTTAATTTTAAGGTTATTGTAAATTGCATCGTTTTTTACTCCCGGATCATTACTAAATATGAACTGTACATCTTTATAGTAAACGGTATCTAGCAAACCATGCTGCTTTAACTGTATAAATTGTATAGGGTCGTAATTTGGATAAATAAAAATCCGCTTGATTTTATAACGCTTAAAACTATAAGCCACTTTATTTCCTTCCGAATCGATTTTAACAGGACGCTTAATTATAAGCGTTAATTCTGCTTCGTTTTTTTGATAGCTGGTATCGGCTGTAAACGATATGTAATCCTTCGAAAAAGTGTAATATCCGCTATTTTTCAGGAAAGTTTCTATCCGCTGACGTTCTTGCTGAAGCACATCGGTATCGAATAAATCGCCAGAATTTATTAACCTATTTGCCGTATCGGCAAGAACTAATGCAGTAATAGTAGTATCTTCGATATAGTAATTTAACTTCGAAATGTGGTATGGCCTTTCAGGGTAAACAAAGTATAGCACATCCGCTTTCTTTTTGAAGTATTTAATAGAATCCTTTACAACTGCATTATAGTAACCCTTGCTCTCTAAGTAAAGTTCCAAATTTCGCTTGCTCGACCTAACTAAAACCGAATCGTAAATCACGGGAGGTTCTCCAATCGATCTGAATACTCTTCCAAACTTGGTAGTTTTTTTAGCGCTGGAAAGGCTATACACCCGTAAGTGAAACCTAAATCCCAAAATTCTTTTATTAGGCTGTTGCTTTATATACTGTGTTAAATCGCCAGAAGGAATTGATTTTTCGTCCGATTTTACTTCAACTTTATTTAAAAGATATTTATCGTCTGGAACATGCTTTATTACCGAGCAAGCAGCAAATAACTGTGTTGCCAGTAAAATCAGGCACACTTTAAACAACCTTAAATTATTTCTACGAAATAGCCTGTTTATGAGCTGCATATCTAAAAATTGTCGGCATGAATATATAAAATGTTTTAGTACCGGTACGGCAAATGTCATACTTTTACAGCAATTAATGTTTACTGTTGATGAAATTTTAACAGAAAGAAACAGTAATACTATTATCCTTCTACAACATGGTAATTTATAGCCATAACAAAAATTAAGAATTAAGCGGATTACCACAGCATTACTTATATTTGCAAAAAGTATAGCATGATTTCGAAAAGCAATATCAAACGCATTACATCGCTTCAACAAAAAAAATTTCGTAGCGAACTGGGCTTATTCATTGCCGAAGGCACCCGTTTGATTGAAGAAATTGCCAAATCCGATTACATAAAAGTTGAAGAGTTGTATTATACTTCACAATGGCAAAACGAAATCGGCCTGCACCCCGCAATTGAAGAAGAAATTGCGCTGAACGAAATGAAGAAGATTAGCAGCCTGACTACACCTTCGCCGGTGCTGGCAATATGCAAAATTCCCAATCCTTTATTTAGCAATATCGATTTTAACAATAACCTAGTTTTAGCCCTCGACACCATACAAGATCCGGGAAACATGGGAACAATCCTCAGGCTTGCCAGCTGGTTTGGCGTTGCTAATATTATATGCAGCAACGAAACGGCAGACGCATTCTCCCCTAAAGTTATTCAGGCTAGCATGGGTGCCATTGCTCGCGTTAAGGTTCATTACTGTAATCTTGCAGAGAAACTAGAATCGCTAAAAAGTACCATTCCCGTTTTAGGAAGTTTTATGAACGGCGAAAATATATACAATATCGATAAAACGCCAAGCGGAATTTTAGTTATGGGAAACGAAGGAAATGGCATTAGCCACAACGTTGAAAAACAAATTACCAAGCGCATTACTATTCCATCGTTCACGGAAAATAATAGCAACGTAGAATCGCTAAACGTTGCCATGGCAACTGCTGTAATTCTTTCCGAATTACGTAGAAAAAACAGATAGAATATGAATTATAAAGCAGAAATCTTAGAAAATATTTGCTACACCGAACTCGTTTATGAAAGGATTAACAAAAAGTTGAAAACGCAACTATCGAAAGTCGAGATTGAAAAAATGATTCTTAAAACTATAAAAGAGACTAATGAATCTCTATTTCAAAAAATAGGAAAGAATATTTATGTAACAAACAATGAAAGAAAGATTAGAATTACAGTAAATTACAACACATACAGGATTATTACAGTAGATACCAAATAGATACAAACCGCCAACAAGCATTCTTAAAGTATAGTTGCCTCAGTGTTATTTGCAAGGTTTGTACTTACTAGCACGGTCATTAATGGGAAATAGGTTCATAACTACAAAATTTGCTTCGTTTTATATTACTGTCCACTATATTATAACAAATCCTGCTTTACTTACGAAGCAAACCTTTGGCAAAAAGTAATAGACCAATTGCACCAACAATAAGAATTACCGAAAATACCTGTCCAAATCCACCGCCCCATTTCGGTAAAAGATTTCTAAGACTAAAACTGCTATAGTATGGTTTTGGCGCTTCCATTTCGGACATTGCATCCCAAGGCATTTGCACATCCCAACTGCCAACCACCAATAATGGCATCATAAGGGTGTAGTCCAACTGCTCGTCAAATTTTTTCTGTCCAAAAATTCCCTGTTGCCGGGAACCTATATTTTTTGAAAATATTTTTACATAGTACTTTTTGTTCCAAATATCGAAGTTCTTATAATTCGCAATATTCTTTTCCAAATCCGAAACCTGGGTTTCTACATCCTGAAGCGAAACATCGCTATCGAACGGTTTGGTGTATAACGGCGCAATCATTCCCTTTTGCAACTGGGCATGAATGCGATTTTCATCTTCGGGGTATTTAACCAATTCGTTACATACAACGGCACCCACCGCAATATCTGGCTTTTTTGTTTGCGCATTCTCGGTATTTATATACCAAGGCGAAGCGTTGGGGTTTACTTCCAGCACAAAAGTTATATCACCATACAAGTGATTTTTCCACTCTTCCTTGTGGTCTAAGTCGTTCATGGACACAAAAGGACTGGAACTCTGATACCACCTACCGGGGTATATTTTTGCATTAAGCGAACTCTCGCTCGTTTCCGCCTGAGGTTTATCCCTATCGGAAATAACGGTTATGGCAACCTTGAAGTAAGTTAGCCAAAGTTGCATTTCGAACATTTTAATTTGTTTTCCCAAAGAATCGTACAAAGGTTTTCGATATGTTTTATAGGGCTTCGGCGTTTTACTAAAACCAAAATTCAACATTGCCTCCATTCCAGACGGTTCTGGTTGATAATACGATACAGGTCCAATAAGAATCTCGATATCGGGCAAACCGTAAACAGGATGATCCGGGTCTAAAATGGCACCGTTACAATAATAGGTGTAATTGGGCTTTTGCGATGTTTGTCGGTATATATTATCGTAGAACTGAACACCCGCCAACTTAACCTCGGCTCCCTCGAAGTTGGAACCGATACAGTTGTCGGTTCTAAACATCGACGACTCGTCAATTTTTATTGCAGACTCCTGCGATACAGAGCCAAGCCATTTGCTAATGTATTCCTTTTGAAGTTCAATATACTTTTGATATTCAGGATTTGGAGTTTTGTTACTTAACGAACCATATTCCCTGATTATGCCAATAATCCACGTTGCCAAAAGAAGAATGGCAGCAATAAGCGCAGCCTTTTTCCAGTTAATCATAAAAAACAGTTTTTTATTTAACGTCTAGCTAATTAACACATAGCCTTCTTCGTCAACTTTACTGCTATTATGCAATGTAAGCAGTTCGGCAGTTGACTTACCAAATGTTCGTTGAAAATGAGGGTAATCCTTAAAGCGAATCCAGTCGCCACCCCAATCCCAGCCATAATGCTTGAATACAGCCACCACCTCGTCCCAATCGAACTTTTCATTAGCATTAATATCGGTATTCCTATCCCACGAAACCTGCTTACCATTGTTTATAAGCAAACAAAAATCGAGTGCTAACCCATAGTTGTGAAACGATTGTCCTGCCTTGGCATTGGTTACTATTTTACCCGGTTTGGTACGACCCTGCGCGTAAAGTGCGTCCTGCTCGGCAAAAGTACGAAGCGTATCGGTAAACCGAACGGCAATTCCTTTTTCCAAAATTTCATTATAAATCTGCTCGGCTTCAAGCCTTAATTTGGGATGCAACTTTGCAATACGTTTAATGGTTACACCATCCATTTCCGGTTTAGGCCTATCGGCCTGATGTAAAATATTAGTAACTTCGGTTTCTTCCTCGCACTTATCTTCCAAAAGTTTCACATCCAGGTTTTTCTTCTTCAAATCGACACTTTTTTCCTCGACGTTTGCCCGTTTAATATTTTTCATTTCCAGCAGTATGCCAAGTAAATCGTGCCAAAACCTGCTGCCCCAACTTAAAAAGAAACCCGAGAATAGGCAGCCTACAATCCAACTATACCCTTCGGGGTAATTTGTCCAACCAAAACTTCCGTTATTTAAAATGGTAAACAAATCGGCACGAAGGGCAAACGCTACAACCAATCCCGAAAAAAGGCTAACACCAAAAATTCGCCGTTCCCGCCTCTTTTCCTGCACAGGATCGTTTTCCTTATACCGCAGATTTCCAACGCCTAAAAAACCGGTTGGAAGAAATAACTTTATCAGATTTGCAATTCGTTCGGAAATAAAACTTAAAGGAAGCAGAATTACTACGAGAGAAATAAGCACATCGGCATTCATGGAAATATGAGATTATTTTAAAGTAAGTTACAACTATTTGCAGAAGAAAAGAGCGTCCGATGTGTTTTTTTATAAAAACAATAACAAATTCGTTTGAACTTTAATTCAATACAAATTCCACAGAAAATTATAAGTGTTTAATTCTCAGAACTTAAGTATAACCTCGCAACTATTTTACGATTTAAGAAATGCAGCAACGCCTTCGGCGCACTTTGCACCATCGAGTGCCGATGAAACAATTCCTCCGGCATAGCCGGCTCCTTCACCGGCGGGAAACAAACCTTGAATTTCCACATGCTGCAATGTTTCCGGATTACGCGGAACGCGTATTGGTGACGATGTTCTGGATTCTACACCCAAAATAACCGCCTCGTTAGTAAGAAAGCCCTTCATTTTTTCCCCAAAAGCCCTAAAGCCCTCCTGTAGCCGTTTCCCTATATGAGAAGGCAACCACAAATTCATTTCGGAAGAGTTAAGTCCCGGAATATACGAACAAGCCGGCAGGCTGGACGAAAAGCGACCATCGACAAAATCGACTAACCGTTGTGCCGGAGCCTGAACTCCGTATGACCCGTTTTCCCTGGCCAACCTCTCCAATTCATGCTGAAATTCCAACCCGGCTAACTCTCCAAACTGCGAATACTGAACTAAATCGTCCATCCTAATTTCGACAACTATTCCGGAATTTGCCCACTTTGAGTTCCTCAACGATGGTGACATGCCGTTTACTACCACTTCGCCCGGTTCGGTTGCCGCAGGAACAATAAATCCGCCCGGACACATACAAAACGAGTAAACTCCCCTGTTCTCCACCTGTTGAACCAACGAGTACGATGCAGCAGGAAGATACGAACTGCGAGGAATTCCATGATACTGAATGGAATCGATTAAAGGCTGGGGATGTTCAACACGAACACCCATGGCAAAAGGCTTTGCCTCTATTTTAATATTTTGTTTCAGCAGAATATGATAAATATCGCGAGCCGAATGTCCGGTAGCCAAAATACAAGCACGAGCATTAAGAACTGCACCATCGGATAATTTCACTCCCGAAAACTTTCCGCTATCAACCAAAATGTCGGTCACCCTGGCATTAAAAATAATTTCACCGCCATGCTGCAGTATGTTCTCCCTGATTCGAACAATAATTCTGGGTAACTTATTGGTTCCGATATGCGGATGCGCCTCGTACAAAATTTCAGGACTGGCCCCATGATTATATAAAGCGTAAAGCACCCGCTTAAAATCGCCCCGCTTTTTAGCACGTGTATAAAGTTTTCCATCGGAAAAAGTTCCGGCACCGCCCTCTCCAAAAGCATAGTTTGAATCGGAATTCAACTTATGCTCGCGATTCAACATTGCAATATCGCGTTTACGCTGGCTTACCTCTTTTCCACGCTCAACTATAACAGGCTTATAGCCTAACTCCATAAGTTGCAATGCAGCAAACAACCCCGCAGGCCCCGCTCCTACAATAATTACCGGCTCCGAATTACGAACATCGCGGTATTGAAAAACGGGAGCATCGTCGAAAAAATCCTCGCCCTGCTCAAACACCCTAATTCCCATGTTTACCTGCACTTTTCCCCTGCGAGCATCGATGGATTTACGACGAATAATAAAATGGCCTATATCGGTATAAGAACAGTTCAACTGCTTGGCAATAGCCCGCTGAATAGCCTCGTTACTTGAGGCCTGCTCCGGCGATAAAATAAGATTTAACTCTTTGGACATGCCTTTTGATTATTCAAAATGAAATGAAATAATTAGCATGTTGGAACGCAAAACATCAATTGCATCCCGATACTGTTTTCCATCTTCGGCAAAATCCTTGGAAATGGCACTTCCCATTCCAGAACTAAACTTTATTTCGGTAGAAAACTTAAAGTAGGTAAGGAAAAAGTCTATGCCAAAACCTACTTCGTAGTAAACGTTGAATTTTTGCAAACGCAGGTAAATTCCCTTTTCGGTTTTTATTCTTTTATACGCAGCCAAGTCGATTCGAGGGTCAACTCCAAAATACAGGTAAGGTCTTACATTGCTAACCCGCTGCGATAAGTACTTAAGTCCCAATGGCAAATCGATAAAATTCGATTCGATTTTCATGGTCGATTCGTACTCGGTTTTATTATCCTTACTGATATAAAAATCGAGGTTTCGTTGTCCAAAAACGTAACCGGGCAAAAAGCGCAAGTGCAAATTCTCGGTTAGCCGCAAATCCGATATGGCATTAACTGTAAAACCCGGAACTAAGTGAGTTGCCTCGGCAAAATACTGAAACTGCTCTCCCGATGCATCTTCCAACGTAACCGAATTTTTTATGTCGAAATCCATGGAATTTATACCAAGGGAAAAACCAAAACGCAAAGGTTTTCCAACATCGTAATCGGAATCGTTCAACAAAACCGGACGACGCACCTGTGCCGTTACGGTGAAACCCGCAAAAAACAGTGTTGATATTATAAAAAGTATCCGCTTCAAATTAACCCCAATTAAGTTTTGTTGATAAACGAAATTTAGCCAAAGTTATTGCACTGCCTGCTTTTCACCTATATAAATAGAAGCTATCCCAAAGGTTAAACTCATAAAAGTACAGCCTACAAACCCCGCCTGTTCCATCAAACTAACAAAGTCTTTTTTCTCGGGAAACTCCATTACCGATTCGAACAGGTACCTATACGCCCTTTTATTTCCCGACACTATACCTCCTATAAAAGGAAGTATATGCTTAAAATACAGCCGATAAATTTGAGCAAAAGGAAACTTAACGGGTTTTGAAAACTCAAGGATAAATAACTTTGCCTTGGGCTTAAGCGTACGGCCTATTTCCATAAGGCTTCCGGATAAATCTTCGAAATTGCGAACCCCAAAAGCGACCATTGCGGCGTCGAAAGTATTACTAGCAAAAGGCAACGACCCGGCACTGGCTTGCTTCAGCTTCACCCTGTCGCTTAAACCTTTTTTTGCAACCTTACTTCTTCCTTTTTCAAGCATTCCAGCCGAAATATCTATCCCGGTTATTTCCACGCTTTTACTGTAACGGGCAAGTTGAATTGCCAGATCGGCAGTACCGGTAGCCACATCGAGCACTTGTTGCGGATGCAGTTTCGACAACTCCCGAATTAATATCTTCCGCCACCGTTTATCGATACCAAAGCTAAGCAAGTGGTTTAAAGAATCATACTTAGAGGCGATGCTATTAAACATCGCCTCTACTTTATGGCTACTTTTATCCACTTTGGTCATTGCCAAGTATCGTTACTCATTAATTTTTTGTTCAATCGAGGTATCGTAAATTTGGCGTAAATCGGATATGAAACCGTACGAATTATCATCGATTCTAACTTCCGATTTAGTTACGTGCCCAAGAGCGGTAAACGGAATTTTGTTCGAAACCATATAATCGATAAACTGCGTTTCGCGCGATGGCGATACCGACACTACCACCCGACCCTGAGCCTCGCCAAACAAAAAGGCATCGCTACGAATTTCGGCATCGGTAGTAATGTCAAAGCCTAAATTGCGGGGCAACGCGCTTTCGAACAAAGCAATAAACAATCCTCCATCGGACACATCGTGTGCGGATTGTATCAGGTTCATTCCAATAAGTTCAAGTAACGCATTTTGTACAGCGTACTCTTCGTCTAAGTTGAAGTATGGTGCCGGCGATTCTTTTATTCCAACATAGCTATACAAGTACTCGGACGAAGCAATGTCGTTCTGCGCCTTCCCTATCAAATAAATCATGTGTCCCTTTTCCTTAAAGGCTAAGGTAGTTTGATGATTTTTGTTCTCCAGTAAGCCTATCATTCCAATTACAGGCGAAGGGTAAACAGCTTCCTCCTTCCCCTTAATCGAAGACTGGTTGTAAAAACTAACATTTCCTCCCGTAACAGGAGCATCGAATTTTATACAAGCTTCGCCCATTCCTTTAATGGCTTCAACAAACTGCCAGTAAACCTCAGGCTTATACGGATTTCCAAAATTTAAGCAATTGGTAATAGCTAACGGTTTAGCTCCCGTACACGAGATGTTACGGGCTGCTTCGGAAACGGCAATCATTGTGCCTACTTTCGGATTAGCCTTTACATAACGCGAGTTGCAATCTACGGTCATTGCCAGCGCCTTATTTGTACCCTTAAGGTTGTAAACACCTGCATCGGATGGGAAATTTGTAGTCATGTTTCCTGTACCAATCATGGTATCGTACTGTTCGTAAACCCAACGTTTCGATGCTATATTAGGATGACCCACCATAAACTTAGCCACCTCAACTAAATCAGTAGGTTCGGAAACTTTATCAATATTAAACTCTTTATATTTACTTAGATATGCCGGTTCGTGATATTCTCTTTCGTAAATGGGAGCGCCACCACCAAGCACCAACGACGATGCAGGAACCTTTGCTTCCAACTTTCCACGATAGTAAAACTCAAGCGTGTCGCCCTCCGTAACTTCACCTATAATAGCATAGTTAATGTCCCACTTATTCAAAACATCCTCAACATCCTTTTCGCGACCTTTATGAACAACCATCAACATACGCTCCTGCGATTCCGAAAGCAAAATTTCCCATGCTTCCATGTTTTGTTGCCGTAAAGGCACTTTATCTAAATCGATGCGCATTCCATGTCCACCCTTTTCGGACATTTCGGAAGTAGAGCAAATTATGCCAGCAGCACCCATATCCTGCATCCCAACTAGCGCCTTTGTTTTTATAGTTTCGAGCGAAGCCTCAAGCAAAATTTTCTCCTGAAACGGGTCGCCAACCTGTATGGAAGGAATATCCTCGGCGGAATCTTCCGTAATGTTTGCCGAAGCAAAGGTTGCACCATGAATACCATCCTTACCGGTTGCGGAACCAACAATGTAAATAGGATTGCCGGCACCTTTCGAAACGGCCGAAACAACGCCATCCTTTGGAACTAACCCTACCGACATGGCATTTACAAGAGGATTGGTATTGAACGAATCGTTAAAGAACACTTCGCCACCCAATACCGGAATACCAAAGGCATTTCCGTAATCGCCAATACCTTTAACAACCCCTTTCATTAACCAACGGGTACGGTCGAGCGATATATTCCCAAACCGTAAGGAATTTAGCTGAGCAACAGGTCTGGCACCCATTGTAAAAATATCGCGGTTAATGCCACCTACACCCGTTGCCGCTCCCTGATACGGCTCCACCGCACACGGGTGATTGTGAGATTCTATTTTGAAAGCACAGGCCATACCATCGCCAATATCAACCAATCCGGCATTTTCGGTTCCGGCTTCGGCTAGTATTGCAGAACCCTTACGAGGCAATGTTTTAAGCCATTTTATGGAATTCTTATACGATGCATGCTCCGACCACATTACCGAGTATATACTTAATTCGGTATAGTTGGGAACTCTACCTAAATAGTTTTTAATCATTTCGAACTCCTCAGGTAGTAATCCTAACTCCCGGGCGGTTTCAAGTGTTACTTTTTCCTGCGACATATTGTAATGGCGTTACGTTCATAGCATTTTTGCTGTGCCAAAATTAGCAACATTATGGCAAGTGACAAACCCGTTAAAGTGCATTTTTCAAAATAGTTTCACTTTCGCGTTCAGCCTTCCCGTTTACGCTGACTTTCAAATTATGGATGATTGAACATTTTTTTCAACCACCTGTTCATAACCGCAATAGTTAACAAAAACTAAAATCTCAAAAAGAAAAAAATTAAAATAATTTCTTCCTATCGACCCTAAATTTTAATTTTACACTACATAAGTAAACCTTTCATGAAATAAGTGTTCTTATCAATGTAAATTTGTAAACGACTAATTTTTAAAATAACACATAATGAGAATTGCATTAATAACTGGCGCAACATCGGGAATTGGAAGGGCTACAGCCCTTAAACTGGCGCAAGGCGACTTTAACCTTATTGTAACAGGACGACGTAAGGATAGACTGGAAGAGCTAAAAAAGGAAATCGAAGTGAAGTATAAAAAGGATGTTCATATTCTGAACTTCGATATTCGCTCGAACGAACAAGTAGAAAAAGCGATTGACAGTTTGCCAGAACGTTGGCGTAAAATTGATGTTTTGGTAAATAATGCCGGACTTGCTGTTGGCTTAAACCATATTCAGGATGGCGTAATCGACGATTGGGAAAGGATGATTGACACCAACGTAAAGGGAGTGCTTTATATAACCCGTAAGGTTGCCCCTTTAATGGTTGAACGGGAAAGCGGACACATTGTAAACATTGGATCCATTGCCGGTGTTAGCGTTTACGAAAATGGAAATGTTTACTGTGCAACCAAACATGCCATGCACGCACTATCGCAAGGAATGCGCGAGGATATGCTAAAACACAACATTAAGGTAACGGAAATTCGTCCGGGAATGCTGGAAACGGAGTTTTCGATTATCCGATTTAAAGGCGATGCCGAAAAAGCTAAAAACACGTATAAAGGGGTAACTCCACTTTTTGCCGAAGATATAGCCGAATCCATCAACTTTGTTCTTTCGCAACCGGCTCACGTTTGTATTAACGACATCGAAATAACTCCAATAGCACAAGCAAATTCATACTACGTAAATCGTAAGTAACACTTCGCACCATAATGAAAAGGAGATGCAAAAACGCATCTCCTTTTTTATAAATGCCAGCCCTACTATCTATAAACATAACACCGAATGGTTATATTTGTATTAACTAAAAACAAGACAACTATGGTTAACCATGTAAAACTTAAGCAGTACATAACTACCCTATTTGAACGCATGGGATGTTCCACAACCGATGCAGAATCGGTTGCCGAATTACTCGTAGCAGCGGAACTGCGAGGAATCCCATCGCATGGCGTAATGCGCGTTAAAGACTATTACCAAATGGTTGCTGCCAACCGTATAAATACAAAACCTACTGTTAAAGTAGTTCACGAAACGCCTTCCACCGCAACGGTTGACGGCGATAATGCCTTAGGTCCGATTGTAGGAAAATTTTCCATGAAGTTGGCTATTGAAAAAGCAAAGGTT
This sequence comes from Bacteroidales bacterium, assembly GCA_020636845.1. Taxonomy (GTDB): domain Bacteria; phylum Bacteroidota; class Bacteroidia; order Bacteroidales; family Tenuifilaceae; genus JACJXD01. The sequence goes on from JACJXD010000003.1 coordinate 297,851, forward strand.
GCAGGAACGGGATGGGTTGCGACCCGAAACAGCAACCATTACGGAATTGCAGGTTACTATTCCATGATGGCCTTGGAACACGATATGATAGGCATCAGCATGACAAATGCCAACCCCTTGGTTGTTCCGACTTTTTCCACCAGCAAATTTTTAGGAACCAACCCTATTGCCATTGCCATCCCCACCGAAAAGCATCCTCCTTTTGTAGCCGACTTTGCCACCGCACCAATTGCTCGTGGAAAATTGGCACTAATGGCAAAAAAAGGGCAGAAAGCACCAATTGGACTTGTACAGGACGAAAACGGACATCCGACTAACGATCCGGATACTTTAGTACACGGAGGAGGAATACTTACCCTTGGAGGCGATGTTGAACATGGCGGACACAAAGGCTACTGCCTAACATCCATTGTGGACATATTCTCATCGGTACTGGGCGGCGCCAACTTCGGTCCGTTTGTTCCACCTCAGGTTCCATACCTGCCAATCCCCGACAAAAAGGTAGGCGATGGACTTGGCCATTTTTTTGGAGCCATACGAATTGATGCATTCCGCCCTGCCAAGGAATTTAAACTTATTATGGACAAATGGATAGAAACGTTCCGAAATGCCTCCAGCATTGAAGGACAGCCTAACGTTATGATACCCGGCGACCCTGAAAGAAAAAACGAGGAGAAATTCTCTAAAGAAGGTATTTCTATAATTCCACAGGTGCTAACCGATTTAAACGAAGTTGCCCAAAAGTTAGGCGTTGAACCTTTAAACCAATAGCAAAAACCTGCTTATTATGAAATTTCGATATAAACCTGTGTTTTTGATTTCTAATACTGAAAAATGCTTTCATTGAATGCAAAACAAAAGTTAACTTGTTTAGCAATTTTCTTATCTAAGGAAACAAAAAAAGGGACTTCACAGTCCCTTTTCTTTTCTTAACCCTTTAACCTAAAACCAAACCTAAACCTAAACCTAACTTAAAAACCAAAAGTCTATGAGAAAACGTTTTTGTTTCACAATCACAGTGCAAATATAAAACCCGCTTTAGCTAAAGCGGGTTAAAGGGCAGTTAATTAGCGTTAAAGTTTGATTTCAGTGTCATCCACCAAAATCATCGTACGCAATCATCTCGCTGGGAACTCCCAAATCGTACAACATTTTATTTACCGCTGCATTCATTGCAGGAGGGCCACAGAGGTAATACTCAATATCTTCGGGAGCATCGTGCTTGGACAGGTACTGGTTAAATATTACCTGATGAATAAATCCAACATACCCCGTCCAGTTATCCTCCGGCTTCGGGTCGGAAAGGGCTATTGTAAATTTAAAATTAGGAAATTCCTTTTCGATATCACGAAAATGATCCTCGTAGAATATTTCACGCTTCGAACGAGCACCATACCAAAATGTTGTCTTTCGAGTTGTTCGTTTTGTTAGGAACTGGTCGAAAATATGCGAACGCATTGGAGCCATACCGGCACCTCCGCCAATAAACATCATTTCGTTTTGAGTATCCTTAATGAAAAACTCTCCGTAAGGGCCCGATATGGTAACCTTATCGCCGGGCTTTCTCGAGAAAATATAACTGGAGCATACTCCCGGGTTAACCTTCATAAAAGCACCCTTTTCCCTTTCCCAAGGCGGCGTGGCAATACGCACATTTAACATGATGATGTTGTTCTCTGCAGGATGATTTGCCATGGAGTAGGCCCTAAACGTTTCCTCGGTATTCTTCATTTTCAAACTCCACATGTTGAACTTATCCCACTCATCGCGAAATTCCGGTTCAACAGCAATATCCTTCGAAAAATCGACTTCAAGTTTAGGAACATCAATTTGAATATAGCCCCCAGAACGGAAATGCAACTTTTCACCCTCAGGCAACTTCACCTTAAACTCCTTAATAAATGTAGCCACATTACGATTCGATACAACCTCGCATTCCCACTTCTTAATTCCAAGCACCTCTTCGGGAACTTCAATTTTTATATTCTCCCTAACCTTTACCTGACAACCCAACCGCCAATGATCTGCCTGCTGTTTTCGGTTGAAAAATCCCACTTCGGTAGGTAAAATAGAGCCGCCTCCCTCGATTACCCGACACTTACACATGCCGCATGTACCTCCGCCACCACATGCCGAAGGCAAAAATATTCCATTGTTCGATAGCGTTGATAAAATAGACGATCCGGGGCTTACTTCAAGCGTTTTTTCGTCGTTAATTACAAGTTTAACAGTTCCCTGCGGGGTTAACTTCTTTTTGGCGTATAGCAATAACGAAACCAGCAATAGTATTACCAGCAGAAATACAACAACGGCAACTATTATTACGGAACTGTTACTGGAAAGTAATATCATAGTATGATTATTTTATTCGAGTTTTACAACTTGATTCCCATGAATGTCATAAACGCAATACCCATTAAGCCTGTAAGTATAAAGGCAATGCCAAGGCCACGTAACGGACGCGGAATATCGGAATATTTAAGTTTTTCGCGAATAGCAGCAATACTAATAATTGCTAAAAACCAACCAATTCCCGAACCTAATCCAAATGTCGTTGCTTCGCCTAAGGTGCTATACTCCCGCTCTTGCATAAACAAAGAACCGCCTAAAATAGCGCAGTTTACTGCAATTAACGGAAGAAATATTCCCAACGAACTATAAAGCGATGGCGAATATTTTTCCACAATCATTTCCACCAACTGCACCATTGAAGCAATAACTGCAATGAACATTATAAAGGAAAGAAAACTTAAATCGAGAGTAGCAAAACTCGGATCGAGCCAACTAAGCGCACCCGGTAAGAGTACGTATTTGTTTAACAGAAAATTCACGGGAACAGTAATTCCCATCACAAAAATTACGGCAATGCCCAATCCTGTGGAAGTTTTAACTGTTTTTGATACCGCCAAGTACGAACACATACCCAGGAAGTATGCAAAAACCATGTTGTCAACAAAAATCGATCGTATAAATATGTTAATCAGGTTTTCCATGTCAAAATTTATTTAGGGCATTATTCCTCAAGTAATTTTTTATTGCGCGAACGCTGTATCCAAATAATTATTCCAAGGGTAATCAGCGCCATGGGAGGCAAAATCATAAGTCCGTTGTTTTCGTAAAAACCGCCATTCTTCACAAAGAAATCGGCAGGAATTACTTGATACCCAAGCAGCGTTCCCGAACCTAATAGTTCACGGAAAAAAGCTACAATAATAAGAATAAGTCCATATCCCAGACCATTTCCTATACCATCTAAAAACGAAGGCCACGGCCTATTTCCCAATGCAAAAGCTTCCAACCTACCCATAATTATACAGTTTGTAATAATTAGCCCTACAAACACCGAAAGCTGCTTACTTACATCCGGGACGTACGCTTTTAGTATTAAATCGACTAAAATTACCAGCGTTGCGATAACTACAAGCTGAACAATAATTCGTATGCGGGTAGGAATACTTTTCCGCATCATCGAAATTATTAAGTTTGAAAAGGCAGTTACCACCGTAACCGAAATTGCCATAACTATAGCCGGTTTTAACTTTGCTGTAACTGCAAGAGCCGAACATATACCCAACACCAAAACGGTTATTGGATTTTTTGAGTCGAGAGGCTCGGTAATCAGCTTAAGATTTTTTGCCGAAAATAACGGCTCTTTCTCACTACTCTTGCCCATTGCTTAATTTCTTTAATTTATTAAAATATGCCTGATAACTCGATAAACAATCGTATAACATTTTTTCCAAACCTTTGCTGGTTATTGTTCCACCAGAGATCGCATCCACCGCATGAATATCGGACCTATCGGCACCTCCCTTAACTACCTTTATGGATGTAAACTGGTTGGCTTCGTTGTAAATGGTTTTTCCTACAAATTGTTTTTGAAATGTAGGCGTTGCAATTTCGGCACCTAACCCGGGAGTTTCTCCTTTATGTCCAAATGTAGCACCGTAAATTGTACTTAAATCATTATTTAACGCAATGTATCCCCAAATAGGACCCCATAACCCTTTACCACGAACAGGAATAATGTATTTAACGCTACCATTATCCAACTTGGCAACAAACATCGGCAAGTTTTGCTGCTCTATGGGTTTAGACAACTCATTATGCAACTCAATGTTAAAAGCATCAACACCCTTAATGGTGTCGCCCAAACTATTTACTACCAACTGATCGACAATGTACTTAGAGTAAAGGCCAGCAACAAAATCGTACTTATCTTTTGCCTGATCGACTCCATTCGCCTCTCCAATCGATTTTAAAATATCAACCCTCTTCTCGGTTTCAACGTTTCTTTGCTGTGCAGGTTTTAACGCAGTAGCCGCAAAGGCTAATAGCAACGCTACTATTATTACCATGCCCGAGGCATACGCAAATATATATGCGTTACTGTTTTTGTCCACCTTTCTTATTTTTTCTAGTATGCTCATAATTCAAAGTGTATTAAACATTAGCAACCTGTTTAGCCCGTTTTAACCTACGACGAATATTTGCCTGTACTACATAGTAGTCTATTAACGGAGCAAACGCATTCATAAGTAATATGGATAGCATCATTCCCTCGGGGTAAGCGGGATTGAACACCCTAACAAGAATTGCCATAAACCCGATAAGAAACCCATAAATCCATTTACCCTTTTCGGTTTGCGAAGATGAAACCGGATCGGTTGCCATAAATACTGCACCAAAAGCAAATCCGCCCATTACCATGTGCTCCCAAAAAGGAATTTGCATGTAAGGGTTAACTGCAAAAATGTTGAAAAGCAACCCGGCAGCCATACCTCCGCCAAAAACGGATACCATTATTTTCCAACTGCCTATGCCGGTTATAATAAGAATTACAGCACCAATAAGGATTGCCAACGTTGACGTTTCGCCAATTGACCCCGGAATAAATCCCATAAACATATCGTGTACCGAAGGAATTTTATCTATTTGATAAGCAGCGGCTTTAGCCAACGGCGTTGCTCCCGAAAAACCATCGATAATACCCTGTCCGCCCGAAAGACCTGCAACCCAAACCTTGTCGCCCGAAATGTGAGCCGGGTATGCAAAGAATATAAAAGCCCTTGCCAGAAGTGCAGGGTTAAATACATTCATTCCGGTTCCTCCAAACACCTCCTTGCCAATTACTACAGCAAAAGCCGTTGCTACGGCAACCATCCACAGGGGAACATCTACAGGCATAATTAACGGAATAAGCAAACCTGTTACTAAAAAACCCTCGTTTACCTCGTGTCCGCGAGACTGAGCAAAAGCAAATTCGATAGACAATCCTACAACATAACTCACAATAATTATTGGCAATACTTTTAGAAATCCAAACCAGAAATTTTGCCAAAATGTCCAACTTTGCCCAATCGACAACGTGTATTCGTAGCCAACATTCCACATTCCAAACAGCATGGCCGGCATAAGAGCAAAAATCATAATAACCATAGTTCGCTTCATATCGATATAATCGCGAATATGACTTCCTTTCACGGTAACTTTGTTTGGAACAAACAGGAAGGTTTCGAAAGCATCAAATGTTGAATGGAACATTCCCAACTTTCCACCTTTCTCAAAGGTAGGTTTAATTTTATCGATAAACCGTCGAAATGACTTCATTTTAATACGTTTTAATTTCTAGCTTAACTCCTTAATCATCAAATTTATTCCCCGTCGAAGAATATCCTGAACTTCGGTTTTGGAAGTGCAAACATACTCGCAAAGCGCCATGTCCTCTTCTATCACCTCATAAATTCCAAGTTGCTCCATTTTATCAATATCCTCAGCCAAAATCGCTTTTATCAGATAAACGGGATAAATGTCCATTGGCATTACTTTTTCGTACTGTCCGGTCATTACGTAAGAACGCTTACCTCCATTTAGGTTTGTATCCAAACGATACTTTTTCCCCGGAATTAACTTAGAAAGAAATGTACGACTGGCGCTATATTTGCTTGCTCCGGGAGACAGCCATCCCATAAACTCGTAATGATTTCCTTCGGGAATAACGCTAACCATGCTATCGTAAAAACCCAAAAATCCTATATACTCAACTTTTTGTCCTGTTAGCACATTTCCGCTAATGTACCTAACGTCAACATCACGATTTACCTTATCCTTAACAATGCTATCGATACGAGCCCCTGATATCAACCTAAAATAACGAGGGTTGATTACCTCGGAACCTGCTAAGGCAACAACCTTTGTAGCATCGTATATTCCATTTAAAAACAGTCGTCCAATTATAATTACTTCCAAAGGGTTTACCGTCCAAACAACCTCTCCTTTATTAATAGGATCGATATGATGTATTTGAATGCCAACATTTCCAGCAGGATGTGGACCTTTAAAAAAATGATGCTCAACTCCCTGCGCTTGGGCAAATGCTTTGGCTGCAGGGTAATCGCTGCTTAACCCCAAATGAATTTTGCCCGAAGTTAACTTACGTAACGCATCGATACCAGCCTGAAAGGCCTCCTCCTCGCCTTGCGCAGCAAAATCCAAGTAAGGCGCCAAAGGAGATGTGTCGAAACACGAAATGAAAATAGCCTTTGGAACATCAGTCGGATTGGCCACAATGCCAAAAGGTCTTTGCTTAATGCTAGGCCAGTTTCCCGAAGATAATAACTTCTGTATTACCTGTTCCCGGCTTAAATCGTTTGGGCTAGCAGTTTCGAACTGCGCATACTCGATAGAAGTATCCGCCTTTACAACTACCTCTAAAATTACTCTTCGCTCGCCTCTGCGAACCTCAACAACCTCGCCGCTAACAGGCGATGCAAAAAGTACATCGGGCCGGTACTTGTCATGAAATAAAGGGCTTCCTGCTAAAACCCTATCGCCAACCTGAACATTAAGTTTTGGAGTAAGCCCCGGAAAATCAGTTGGTTTAACAGCGTAAGTTTCCGCCATTTCGTTTTTAACAAGAATGTTTTCCGCTTTCCCCCTCAAAGGAATATCCAGGCCCCTTCGAATTTTAATTACCTTTGACATGAAGTAATATTTACTGTTTTTTCGTTAAAACAAATTTAAGTATTTGTACTATCGAAATAAATATAATTGGCTAATTAATTAAACCACTTACTCATAAAAATTTTGCAAAAATACTATCTTTATAGTTCTAAACATAAAAAAATATTTATGCATATCAAAATTTCTAGATATAATCATATAAGAATATTTACATTATTTATTACAACATTCACTTTGTGTTATTTACATAACAATCTACTAAGTCAAAATGTTTATGAATTGGCAAAAGTAAACGGGATTTTTTTCGCGCCAAGCATAAAATCTGTTAAAATATACCGTACAGGAAACGAAACAAGCAATCCAGTTATTGAATTTGACAATTCCGACGAAACTGTAACAGCTGAATTTGACGATTTATCGGACGAATCCAACGCGTTTGACTATACTATTGTACACTGCGACTACAACTGGCAAACATCGGATATTACATTTCAGGAATTTGCCGACGGTTTCGAATACAACCAGATAAACGATTATAGCAGTTCATCCGGAACCGTAAAGCAATTCACACACTACAAACTTACCCTGCCAAATAGCAATATCAAGTTTAAACTTCCCGGAAATTACCTTTTAAAAATAGTTGACCACTACAATAAGGAAAATGTTTTTTTGCAACTACGCTTCATTGTAATAAATCCTATGGTAAACATTAAAGCCATCGCCGTTCAACCTTTAAATCCCGAATATCGCTATACCCAACAGCAACTTGAAACAAGCCTGAATTACAGCATACTTGGTAACGTTGACCCGCTAAACGACATTGTTCTGCTCGTTGGGCAAAATGCCGTACTGTCGGAAATGAATGTTTGCAAACCCGTTCATGTTACATCGCAAGAAATTGACTACACATCGCCTGATAAGTTGCTGTTTAACGGCGGAAATGAGTATAGACACCTTGATTTAAAATCGCTTTACGCCCAAACTTCCGCTATTCAAAATATTCAGTTCTACGGAGGAGAACAGCATGTACTTTTAGCCCCCGACGAAGTTCTTGCTGATAAGAAGTACACCGAAAATACCGACTTAGACGGAAAGTATATAATTAAACGCGACGATAGCAACGATAGTAATATCGAAGCCGATTATCTCTGGGTTTACTTCACATTGCGCTCGGAGTTTATTCCCGACTACGAAATATACATTTACGGTGAATTAACAGGTTGGAACACGTTACCCTCTTTTAAAATGGAGTACAACCCACAAAGCAACGCTTACGAATGCCGAGTTTTACTAAAGCAAGGTTACTACAACTACAAATACGTTGCCGTTAACAGCAAAACCAAGGAAATTGACAAGGGTTTAATTGACGGAAACTACTTCGATACCGAAAATATTTACAACTTTGTTTGTTACTACAAAAAACCGGGATTACGGTATTGGACTCCGGTCGGAATAAAAAGCGTTAATAGCCGCTACTCACAGAAGTAAACATATTAACTAAAGCAGCTGAGCATTCATATAACCATTGCCCAAATCGGTTAACCTTACATTCAGGATTTTTCCGATGAAATCCTTGTTATACGGAATTCCAACTTTAATGTAATTATCGGTAAAACCAAACATCAAGCCATTTCGTTTGGTTGCCTCAAAAAGTACCCTGTGTTCTTCTCCTATTGCCTTGCTGTAAAACTCACGGGTAAATCTATCCGAAAGTTCTTCCAGCCGTTTAACCCTTTGATGTGCAATTTTAGGGTCAACTTTATTAGGCATTACAGCAGCCGGGGTATTGGGTCGCTCGGAATACGGGAAAATATGCAAAAAGGTAGGATTTACCTGATTTAAGAAATCGTAAGCATCCTGAAAATCCTCGTCGGTTTCGCCAGGAAAACCTACAATTACATCCACGCCAAAAAATGCCTTCGGCATTAAATTCCTAAGCATCGATATTTTCTGTGCAAAAACTTCACGTTTATACCTACGTCTCATTAAACCTAAAATTCGATTCGATCCCGATTGTAAAGGAATATGAAAGTGCGGTAAAAATTTTGAAGATTTAGAAACAAACTCCGCTATTTCGTCGGTTATTAAGTTCGGTTCGATGGACGAAATCCGATAACGCTCTATTCCCTCAACCGCATCCAACGCACGAACCAAATCGAAAAACGTTTCTCCTGTGGTTCTTCCGAAATCGCCAATATTCACACCCGTGAGAATAATCTCCTTAATACCCTTGCCGGCAATTATATTAGCCTGATCTACTATTTCGGATATTGGAATATTCCGACTTTTCCCCCTAGCCAGTGGAATTGTGCAGTAACTACAATGGTAATCGCAACCATCCTGCACCTTTAAAAACGAGCGGGTTCTGTCACCCGAAGAATATGCGGGAAAGAAACTATTTACACTATCGATATCGCAACTGTAAACCTGAACGTTACTCTTGTTCATTTTGGAAACCAACTCGGGCAGTTGCGATTTCACGGAAGTTCCCAAAACCAAATCAACGCCTTCTATCGCGGCTATCTCCTCCGGTTTAAGCTGTGCATAACATCCCACTACCGCCACCAACGCTTCGGGCGATTTTGCAATAAACTTTCGTATTGCCTGACGGCACTTCTTATCGGCATGTTCGGTAACCGAACAGGTATTAACCACGTAAACATCGGCCACACTGTCGGGCGATACACGCTCAAAACCTAAGTCGGTAAATTCCCTTGCTAAAGTTGATGTTTCGGAAAAGTTTAACTTACATCCTAACGTGTAAAAGGCAACTTTCTTTTTCCCCTCCTTCATTTTCCCAAATTTTGCGCAAAGATAATAATCTTAAAGAAACATGAATTTCAATCGAATGTGCACCGCTCAGGCAACAGCTAGGCAACTTCAACTGTCTTTTTCTTGTTTACAACGGCAAATACAGCCATTAAAACAGCAGCAATTAATGCCATAACAGATCCAAAATAGAACGGAGCATCTGAATTTACTTTATCGTAGAGTATTCCGGCAATTAAACTCGCAGGAAGTAAAGTAATTCCCAATATTGCATGGTATAATCCGTATCCTGTTCCCTTTAAATCGCTACTGACAACATCGGAAATCATTGCCTTTTGGCTACTATCGGTCATAGCACTGTACAAGCCGTATAGCATAAACAGGAATAAAAAAATACTTATATTATTAAATCGTCCAAACAGGTAATACACCAACGAATAAACAAGATACCCCAGAACGATTAATTTCTCCCTTCCAACTTTATCCGATATTTTCCCGATTGGAATAGCTAAAAGAACCGATACGGTACTAAAAATCATATATACAAAAGGAACATAAGATTCGTCAATTCCTGTTTCGGCAGTTTTTACAAGCAGCAAGGCATCGGCGGAGTTGCCCAGCGTAAAAACAAAAATAATGGAAAGGAAAAAGTAAAACTTTTTGGGTAATTGCTTAAAATGGAAACTATCATCATTTTTCTTTTTTTTAGTTTTTACCTCTTTGATGAATGCAACAATTGAAATAACGCCAAAAATAGCAGGGATAGTAGCTACCAGAAAAATATTTTTATAGTTAAAAGGGAAAAAATACAATAGCAAAAACGCCGTTAACGGCCCCACTATCGCACCACTATTATCCATTGCCTTATGAAACCCAAAATTTTTACCTGCTTCGTTCTTAGGAACAGAGCCACTAATAAGGCTATCTCTGGGTGCTGCCCTTAATCCCTTTCCAATTCTTTCAAAAAAACGAAGAAATAAGACTTGAATGGGAATTCGAACTAACGCATACAACGGAGTTATCAAGGCTGTAACCCCATAACCAATTATCATAAATGGTTTGTTTTTACCAATCCTATCGCTCCAGTAACCCGAAAAAGCCTTAAACAACGACGCTGTACTTTCTGCAATTCCCTCTATTAACGATATTGATGTTTTTGATGCTCCAATCGATAATAAAAAAAGAGGCATCACGCTGTAAATCATTTTTGTTGAAGTGTCGGTAAAAAAACTGGTCAATCCCGTGAAAAACACATTTCTCTGTAATCCAAATATCTTCTTACTATCCATAGTAATATTTCAACATCTTTTTAATAAAATTCAACATTTCCATCAATCGACCAAGCGGGTTTCACCTTTATAATCGTTATACAGCATCCGAATAATACCATCGGAAACGCCAATGGTGGGAACAATTACCTCGTTAGCTCCGCTCCATTTCATTATTTTCAGAAAGATTTTCGATGCAGGAATAACAACATCAGCTCTATCGGGATTCATTTTAAGAATCTTAATACGATCCTCGTACGAGTACCCCTTTATTTGTCTGTAAATGCTTTTTAGCTCGTTACGCAAAAGGGTTGGGCTATCCTTTTTCTTCGAAAACTTATACAACTTATTGATGTTTCCGCCGGAACCAATAATCTTGGGATTTAAACTATCAATATCCAACGCTTTAATCCAATGCTTCAATTCCTTAAAGTTATCCTTCGTAACCTTTCCCTTTAACATTCGGATAGTTCCTATGTTAAAAGAGTGAGACGTTTCTATATTGGAATTTCTAAAAAGAGTAACCTCGGTACTACCACCACCAACATCAACGTACATAAAAACGCCATGCTCGTGCTTAATCTCGTCTATTCCATTTAAATAGATAATTTCCGCTTCCCGCTGACCATTGATAATTTCGATATCAACTCCTGTTTTTTGTTTAACCAATTCCACTACTTCCGCAGCATTACTGGCCTCCCTCATTGCCGATGTAGCACAGGCTTTATACGAAACCACATCCTCCACCTCTATTAAATTTCGATAAGCACCTATTATCTTCACCAACTTATCGATTCGTCTTGTGCTTATAGAACCTATGGAAAAGGCATCCTCACCTAACCTCAGAGGCATACGTACCAACGACGATTTACTAAACGACACATCGTTGCCGTCCTCAACTACATTCGAAAGAAGTAAACGAACAGCATTGGAACCAATGTCTATTGCAGCAAACTTAAGTATTTTCACCTTTCTAACCTTTTCAATATTTACTTAACATTTTTCTAATCACCTATTCAGCCTTCTGCCGATAGTACGAGTATAATTCGAGTTGAGACCTAAACGGGGCCTTTCCCTCTCTAGGTTTAAAAACGTTGTTCTGCGTTTGATTAATAATCCTCGATTTTACATTATCGGTTAACGCAAACTCAACTACCATTTTTAACTCCTCCACCAACTTCTTATCCAGAATAGGAACAGCAACCTCAACCCGATGGTCTAAATTTCGGGTCATCCAATCGGCCGAAGAGATATAGCACAACTCGTTCCCGTTGTTGCCAAAAATAAATATTCTGGAATGCTCAAGGAAACGATCCACAATGCTATATATTTCGATATTCTCGCTAATACCGGGAATTCCCGGAACCAGCGAGCAAATGCTCCGTACAATAAGTTTTATTTTAACACCTGCCTGACTGGCCTGGTAAAGTTTTGAAATTACACCCTCGTCAACAAGATTGTTGATTTTACAAAGAAGATATGCTTTTTTCCCCGCACGGGCATTCCGAATTTCGTTATCGATAAGCGCGTAAAGCTTCTTACGCATGTTTACAGGCGAAACCAATAGGTGCTTAAAGGTAAACGACTTGTAATTTTGCTCCAAAAAAGTGAATAGGTTTTGTACCTCGTTTGTAATTTTTGAGTTAACGGTAAACAGGTTCACATCTGTGTATAGGTTTGCATTTCCCTCATGAAAATTTCCCGTACTAATTGTTGCATATTTAACCAACCGCTTCCCTTCCTTACGCGTTATAAGCGTCATTTTGCTATGAACCTTTAAACCCGGAATACCAAAAATTACATTCACTCCAGCATCCTGCATTTGCCTTGACCAATGAATATTAGCCTGCTCGTCGAATCGTGCCCTAAGTTCAATGAGCGCAGTTACTTTTTTCCCGTTTTGTGCTGCATTAATTAGCGCATGTATAACCCTCGATTCTGTTCCAACCCGGTACAGCGTAATGAAAATCGACTTAACATTCGGGTCAAGCGCAGCCTCCCTTAGCAAGCGTAGGTAATAATGAAAACTGTGGTAAGGGTAATGAAGTATAAAATCGCGCTGAGCCATTACCTCCATTAGCGTTCTGGAATTATCGAGAAATGGAACCGGAACTGGACTTAATGGCTCATTAACCAATACTTTACGGTTAAAACATGGAAAACTCATAAAATCCTTGAAATTATGGTAACGGCTACCGGGATAAACATAGTCCTTTTCGTCCAACTCCAAACCATTTACAATAAACGACAGTAAATCGGCTGGAATAGTTGAATCGTAAACAAACCTAACGGCTTCGGCCTTTTTACGGTTCTGAACACCCTTTGCAATTTTTTCTATTAAACTTTCCGAAATATCGTTATCTACATCGAGTTCCGCATCGCGGGTAATTTTTATGGTGTAAGCCTCGAAAGCATCGTAGTCGAAAAGTGCAAATATATCGTCTAAACAAAACCTAATAACATCGTCGAGAAGTATAATTGCCTGCTTACCCTTTGCACTAACCGGCAACTCTATAAAACGGGGGAAATACCTAGTTGGAATTTCCACAATTGCAAATTCCTTATTTTCCGGATTATCGCTATTATATAATTTAACGGCAAGGTAAATAGATTGGTCGGTTAACTGCGGGAAAATTTTGATTCTGCTAAGCATAATCGGCGCAGTGTAAAGAGCTATATTGTCGTTATAGTATTTCCGTAGATACTGCTTTTGCGACTCGCTAAGCTGAGTTTCGTTTAAAATGCTAATACCCTCAACTTCTAACTCTTTACGAATTTGAGAATAAATCTGGTCGAACTGATTTTGATACGCTATAACTATTCGTTGAATCTTCTCCAAAACCTTACGAGGATTTTCTCCCAAGATTTTTTTAACGCCTTTCCCAACATTTATTAAACGCCGGAGAGTTGCCACCCGAACACGAAAAAATTCGTCGAGATTATTGGAGAATATCCCAAGAAATTTCAGCCTTTCAACTATAGGAACTTCAGGATCGGCTGCTTCCTGTAAAACCCTGTGGTTAAACGACAACCAGCTTATTTCCCTGTTTACTAAAAGCAAATCCTTTTTAGGCATACAACTATATTAAAATCTATATCATCAATTATAGTAAACATCTAACCGCTGCAATTTTATAATACGGATAAACTGTAACAAATATATACCGTTTTTCCAATCATTTTTATATAAATTGATGCAGAAAAGTCTCGAAAATACGCAACTCCCGTTTCCCGGCTATTTTAACTACGGTTTAATAAAATCGGAATTTACAAGCGTTTCGGATGCTATTGCACTCCAATGTTTCGCTTTGAATTTGAAGTAAACAAGCCCCGATGTTGGAAGTTCAATTATTTGATTGTTCAGAAACAAATTTACGAAATACGTAAGTGTAGGATTATGCCCGACTATTAAGGCTTTTGTTAAATCGTCAGGAAATTCGTCTATAATATTTCTTAAACTGTAATCGTCGGCAGTATAAATTCTATCGTCGATACAAATGTTACTTAAAGGTAAACTTATACGCGAACTAAATAAAATTGCTGTGTGAACAGCCCTTATTGCATGGCTTGTAACCACCTTCTGTATTCCGGAGGAAATTTCCATTGACTTGGAAGCAATAAACGAAATATCGCTAATGCCCTTGTACTTTAATGGCCTATCAACATCTGCCTTGTCGTCTTCACCCCACGAAGACTTGGCATGGCGAAGTATCAAAAGTTCCCGTTCCATATTACATCCTCCATGTTTATTGAACAACGCACCAATTCACACAGCAATTTTCAAATCTATAGCAAGTTGCTTGCTAACTCTGCCAAATAACTTCTTTCGCCCTTAACCAGGTTGATATGTGCAAAAAGTTCCTGTCCGTGCATTTTATCCGACAGGTATGTTAATCCATTCGACTTAATATCCAAATACGGATGGTCTATCTGGTAAATGTCACCGGTAAATACAAACTTTGTTCCTTCGCCGGCACGGGTTATTATAGTTTTAATTTCGTGAGGGGTTAAATTTTGTGCCTCATCAATAATAAAGTAAACATTGGAAAGACTACGACCACGAATGTATGCCAAAGGGGTAATCAACAGTTTTTCGGAACGCAACATTTCGTCAATGTGCATGTAATCCTTACTGGTTGGCTTAAACTTATTTTTAATAACCGAAAGGTTATCGAAAAGCGGCTGCATATACGGGCCAATTTTTTCGTTGATATTGCCCGGTAAAAATCCAATGTCCTTATTCGATAGTGCTACAATTGGTCGAGCCAACAGTATTTGGTCGAAACGCTCTTCCTGTTGCAAGGCCGCAGCTAATGCAAGCAGCGTCTTACCCGTTCCCGCTTTGCCCGTTAAGGCTACTAACGGCACATCCTGCCTTAGCAAGGCATCAAGAGCAAATGCCTGCTCCGAATTACGAGGTTCTATACCGTAAGCCCTAGCTTTCTCCACTCTATCTAGCCGCTCGGTAGCCTTGTCGTAATGAGCCAACGCACTCGACTTTGTTCCCTTTAGTATGTAATACTGATTTGCGTAGGGTTTTAGTTTTAATTCCTGTGCAGAAAGTTCAGCACGATTATCGTAAAGCTTTTGTATCTGGCTGTCCTCTACCTTGTCAATTACCTCTACTTCCTTTTTAAGAGAATCGATATCCTGAACTTTATCGTTCATATAATCCTGAGCAACAATACTTAACGATTTAGCCTTCATTCTCAGGTTTATATCCTTGGTAACAAGAATGACAGGTCTGTCAGGATTTTTCTTTGCCAAATAGTAGGTAATTGCCAATATTCTGTGGTCAGGGGTATTTTCCATGAAAGATTCCTGCATTTCCTTTGGAATAGGTTTCCCTGTTTCAATCTGAAGTTTTCCCAAGCCTTTTCCCAACGAAATACCACCATTAAAAAGGTTATCGCCCGAAATCTTATCTAACTCCCTAACAAACTCCCTAGCATGGTAATTCACAATTTCGTTTCCCTTTTTAAAATGATCGAGTTCCTCCAAAGCTACAATGGGAATCACAATATCGTTTTCCTGGAAATTATAAATACATTTAAAATCGTGCAGAATAACATTGGTATCCAGCACAAATAATTTTTTTACCTTTTTTGCCATAACCAAAAAGTTTAAAATTCATTTTTCTTTAAATATAAGTAAAAACAAGGATGATTCGCTTTAAAGGATGAAAAGTTTAGATTGCTTTAACACTTTTTCAACCCATCTAAAACTGGGGCAACGGCAATGTTTCAAAATATTTAGCATCAGATACAAAACAAAAAAATAACTAATTAAATTTTTCGCTAAACTTGCAGCCGTTTTTACTACTATAATGAACTATCAAGAGACCATAGAATACTTGTATTCGAGTTTACCCATATTTCAACGGGTAGGGAAAGCGGCATATAAAGCTGATTTAGGCAATACGTTAGCCTTGGACGAACACTTCAACCATCCGCATCGGAAATTTAAATCGATACATATTGCGGGAACCAATGGAAAAGGAAGCACGTCGCACATGACGGCAGCAATACTCCAAAAAGCCGGATATAAAGTGGGTTTATATACATCGCCCCATTTACGCGACTTTCGCGAACGTATCCGAATTAATGGAGAAATGATTCCTAAGGATGAAGTAACTGAATTTGTCAACTTGAATAAAGATTTCTTCGACAAATTAAAACCTTCGTTTTTTGAAATGACGGTTGCACTTGCCTTTAACTACTTTGCAAAGGAAAATATTGATATTGCCGTAGTAGAAGTTGGTTTGGGTGGACGTCTGGATTCTACCAACATTATCAATCCTATGATATCCATAATTACTAACATAGGTCTTGACCATACCGACTTACTGGGCGATACGCTCGAAAAAATTGCCGTGGAAAAAGCAGGCATCATAAAACCAAATGTTCCCGTTATTATTGGCTCTACACAACCCGAAATCATTAACGTCTTCAAAAATAAGGCAAAAGAAAACAATGCTTCAATTACCTTCGCAGATCAGGTGGTAACTGTAAAAAACTACATACCAATAAGCGATAACTTGCAGCGTTTCGAAATGGAGTATAAAGGAAATAACCTGAACATTGAAACCGACTTGCTTGGCCACTACCAGCGTTTTAACATTCCTCCCGTACTGGTGTGCGTCGATTTGCTGAAAGAAATGGGCTTAAACATTTCCGATTCGAGTATTTACGAAGGTCTTAAAGCGGTTAAGTCCACAACCGGCTTAATGGGACGGTGGCAAATTTTAGGCAAAAACCCAACCATTGTTTGCGATACAGGCCACAATACCGATGGCATTAAACTGGTAACCGAACAAATACAAAAAGCAACGTTTAAAAATTTGCACATGGTAATAGGAATGGTTGCCGACAAGAATATTGATGGAATTTTAGCATTGCTTCCCAAAAACGCCATATACTACTTTACTCAAGCAAAAATACCCCGCGCACTAAATAGCCTTAAGTTAAAAGAAAAAGCCGAAACGTTTGACTTAAAAGGCAAAGCATACTCTTCGGTAAGCGATGCCTTTGCAGCAGCAAAAAAGGCCGCTAGCAATTCGGATCTAATTTTTGTTGGAGGTAGTACATTCATTGTAGCCGAAGTAGTTTAAGGGTTCTTATAAATTATTTGATTCACAAGGAATTTCAATTTAACCGAAATTTTTCTTAAATATTTTTGAAGAAAATATTTGGAGGTATTAAAATTTCAACTACTTTTGCATCGCAATTCCAACGGGGATGCAACGAAATTGAAAGATTGGGAGCTTAGCTCAGTTGGTTTAGAGCACCTGCCTTACAAGCAGGGGGTCACAGGTTCGACTCCTGTAGCTCCCACAAAAAAAGGTCATCTTGTTAAGATGACCTTTTTTATTTTACCCCCTCCGATGTTTCGGAGAATGCCTAAATGTTTTTCTAAAAGAAAAGATTTATCAGCAGCACAACATTTAGCACTGTTACCACTCCCGCAATTGAATACAAAAGTATTTTATTCAGCAAAGAGTTCTTGTACTTTCCCATTACCTTTTCCGACGAAGTCAGGTAAATCTGTAAAAAAATGGTAATAGGTAACTGCATACTCAAAATCATCTGGCTAATAATCAATCCCTTTAAAGGATTCTTTATTAAGAAAATAATTATTGATGCAATAACCAACGAAATTAATACACCGGTACGGGAATGGTTATCCTTTATATCGAAAGGCTCATTGTAAATACCCGCAAAAATAGTCCCAGCTGCCATTGCCGAAGTTATTGTGGACGAAATTCCGGCAAAGAGAAGTGCAACTGCAAAAATGGTGGAAGCATTACTCCCCAACAATGGAGCCAGCAACTTCTCGGCTTGAGGTAATTCGGTCACCGCTGTTCCCGACTTAAAGAAAGTAGAGGCTGCCAGCAAAATCATCGCACTGTTTATAGCCCATCCTATAATCATGGAAAAAAACGTATCGAAAAACTCGTATTTCAACTGTTTCTGTATTACCTTATCACTTTCCAAATTCCACTTTCTACTCTGTATTATTTCGGAATGAAGGAAAAGATTATGCGGCATAACAACAGCCCCCAGTACGCTCATTATTACTACTATTGAATTTTTCGGAAAAGAAGGAACAACCCATCCCGTTATTGCCTCGTTCCAAGAAATATCGACTAACGAAAGTTCATAAATAAACGATAATCCTATTATCGAAACAAAACCTATTATCCATTTCTCTATTTTATTATACGAATTGGTAAACAGCATTATAAGCACAAATATGGTGGTTAGTATAACCCCGACAGCAATAGGAACTCCAAACAGCATATCAAGCGCAATGGCGCTTCCTAGAATTTCGGCCAACGATGTTGATATGGATGCTAGCATTGCAGAACCAAGCATCACGCCGGAGTATGGTTTCTTTACATACTTAGCAGTTGCCTCGGATAAGCACAAACCTGTTGCAATTCCCAAATGTGCAGCATTGTGTTGAAGCACAATAAGCATAACTGTCGATAGTGTTACCATCCACAGTAGGCTATAACCGAAATCGGCACCCGCAGCCAAATTCGAAGCCCAATTTCCAGGATCGATAAAACCAACGGTAACCAACATTCCCGGGCCAAGATACTTTAGTATGTCCAGCACACCATGTCTTGGATTATGCCCCCTAGGATTATAAAAGGATTTTATGCGATTGAATAATTTCATGACCTATTAAACTTCTACTAAATCAAACTCTACTACCAACAATAATAAAGTATAAATAGTTTACCGCTTATTTATAACAATGGCATTAACTTCTCAAGCTTTACCCCTCGTGAACCCTTAAGTAAAATCAAGGAATTGCGCATCGGACTTTTACTAAGATACTTAAAGCACTCGTCAACATTAATAAAGAACATGAACCTGTTTTGCAAACCGCTAAAACTTTTACCTATTAGTATTGCATTTGAAATACCCATATCCTCCAAAAATTGAACCACTCGGCTATGCTCCTTTTCCGAATATTCACCCAATTCGAGCATTTCGCCAAGTATCGCAACCTTGTTTACCCCATCAACGTTGGCAAAGTTCCGAATGGAAAATTCCATACTCGACGGGTTTGCATTGTAAGCATCAACAATAACTGTGTTATGAGCAGTTTTTAAGAACTGAGAACGGCTATTTGTTGGAACATACTTCTCCACTGCATTCTTTATATCATTAACGTCAACATCAAAGTATCGCCCTATAGTTACTGCGGCTAAAACATTTTCCTTATTATAGTCGCCAACCAACGATGTATTTATTTCAATCTCCTTTTTTGTATCTATACTAAGCTTCAAGTTAAGAAAAGGAGACTGACTTTTTTTAACAATCTCCACATTGCTACAAATAGAATCATACCTTATTGCATTTTCCCCAAATTCAAACTTCTCAGAAAGTTGACTTAACACCGGATTTTCCTGATTAAAAAAAACAACACCTCCCTTTTCTGATAAATACTTATATAGTTCAGATTTTGTACTCACAACACCTTCAAACGAGCCAAAACCACCAAGGTGCGCTCGACCAATATTTGTGATAATGCCGTAATCGGGCTCGGCTATACTTACTAATTCCCAAATATCGCCAAGATGACTGGCTCCCATTTCTACTATGGCAAACTGAATATCCGATTTTAATGAAAGCAACGTCAAAGGAACTCCAATGTGATTGTTTAAATTTCCCTTTGTTGCAAATACCTTATACTTTTTCGACAAAACCGCATTAATCAACTCCTTGGTAGTTGTCTTGCCATTAGTTCCGGTAATTCCTATAACCTTTGTGTTCACCAACTGTCTGCGATGGTAATTGGCAAATTCCTGCAATGATTTTAAGACATCCTTAACCACAACGCAGCCTTCGGCATAATAATCGGGATTATCTATCACAGCAGCAATAGCCCCTTTTTCCAAAGCACTCTTGGCAAAAACATTGCCATTGAAATTTTCACCTTTTAATGCAAAGAAAATAGAACCTTTTTCAATAGTTCTACTATCAGTCGTTACTTTCCCGTTTTGCATGAAAAGTCTGTATAGATTACTTAATTCTTTATCCATTTTGCACTCCCTATTTAAAAGAAAAACCTCATAAATTTATGAGGTTTTTCTTTTATTCGTAATATGTTTAGGCTTTTATTCACCTCTTTTTCTAGCCGATTGTGGTCCAACTGCTTCCATTGCACAACGGAATCCTAAATCGTTAGTAGATGATGCTTCATCAAGAAAACGACGGGTACCTGGACTTAACCAATAAGCCCTATCTTTCCATGAACCACCCTTATAAACACGAACATGATCGTTAACCAAAGTTGTCATACCATTACCCTTAGCATTTGCATCGCCTTGGTAATACATTCCATCAGAATTACTAGCCTTAGCAGTTTCACCTTCGCGATAATTCAATGTTGAGGCTATATCGCCATCCTTATAGTTAACATAATATGACTTATTGTAATTTCTTCTGTTAGCGGCTTCCTCCTCGGTTACTGGTCTATAAGGAATTTTTCCTAAAGAATCCTTTTTAGCATAGGTTCCATCTGTATTATATGGAGTTTCAAATACATTACCACGGAACGGACGAATTTCATCAACATCCTCAAAACTCAACGGACGATAAACATCTAATACCCATTCGTTAACATTGCCTGCCATACAGTACAATCCGTAATCGTTTGGCCAATAGGACTTAACCGGACCTGGGAACGTATTTTCGTCGTTTAGGTTCCCAGCCAAACCCATGTAATCACCACGGCCACGAACAAAGTTAGCCATCATCTCACCACGATTCTTAGCATCTGCATTACGAACGTTGTGCCCATTCCAAGGATAAACTCTACGTTCAACCATACGTTCATCGTAAGTATTACCCACTAGTCCGGATGCTGCAAATTCCCATTCAGCCTCGGTCGGGAGTCGATATTTTGGTAACAAAATTCCATCTTCAAATCGTACAGGCCTACCTTCTGTTTGATCAGGGTTCATACTGGGAAGATTTTTCTTTACAGCCCCTTGATACTGACCTGCAAGGTATGCATCGGTATTAAATACATCCGATCCATTTTGGCCTAATTCCATATCAAGAATTCCCTTATCTACTAAAAGCATTTCGTTAACCCTATCGGAACGCCACTGGCAGTAATCATTTGCCTGCAACCAACTAATTCCAACAACAGGGTAATCGTTATATGCAGGATGACGGAAATAATCGGTAACAAATGGTTCGTTGTATTGCAAAGGTGAGCGCCAAACCAACGTATCGGGGAGGGCGTTTTTAATTACCTGAGGATATTCTTTGTAAACACGTTTTAACCAAAAAATGTACTCACGCCAATCTACATTACTAACTTCGGTTTCGTCCATGTAGAAAGAGGTAACAGTAACCCTTCTGGGCGTGGCATTCCAATCGTACATTAAATCTGGTTCCACTCTACCCATAATGAAGGTACCACCTTCGATAAACACCAAACCAGGACCTGCTTCCGGACGCCAATCGGTTACCACTTCAAATCCCCCATTGTCAGGTGTATTGTATCGCCATCCGGTTTTAGAGGAAGTGTCGGAACCTCCGCCGCCACCAAGCATTCCACACGAAGATAGCCCTGCTATTCCAAAAAGGGCTAATACTAACGATTTATACTTTAAGCTCATAGCTAAATGGTTTTTCACTTATAATCAAATTCAAATATACTAAGAAAATAATTGCATACATAATGAGTAACGTAAAAATTTAAAATTTCGGACATTTTATGTACCTAAATTTTCTACGATACTTGTTTTTATACTCAAAATTCCACCCTAAGGTTACCTCATGCGACGAAGATGGTAACCCTCTAAGCCCATAATCCATTATACTAAAATCGTAACTATAACCTATTCGAAAGACATCATCCTGATAACCAACAGTTATAATAAAAGTATGGCTATTTAAACTCAAGTTATCCCTAAACCATAAACCTGCAACTAACCTGTATCGGGAAAGGTAAGCTCCTAAATTTAACTGGTTAAACTCGCCCTGCTGAATGTAAATTACATTTGGAGAAAATAACAGCACCTCCTTAAAACGATACCACTTAAATAAGTTGAAATCGGCTCCGAGGTGAACCGTATATTTTCTAGGAATATAAGCCTTGGTTCCTGCATAGCGTGCCTCTACCGGTTCCAGTATATGATGAACAGCAACACCTCCATAAAAATTTTCGTAATCACCGGCAACGCCAACGCTAAAATCATAATTCCACGATGTAACGCCATTAAAATCAGGAGAGCCTGAAGTATTTCCTCCTACATCTATCATATCGGGAAAAACCAATCCTGAATAGTTTCGCGATCGCATAATTGCGCTGGTTTGAAGACCAAATCTCAAGTGCGAGTTATAGGTTGGCTGAATTCCGTATGCGTAAACAATATCCATGGTTGTTCGGGTAAATACCCCAAGCGCTTCTACATCGGAAACAATATTTACTCCTACCCCACTACGAATTTTCTGCACAGTTCTATCGTAACTCACGCCAAACGTAGAATAGGGCATATTCATGGCTGTCCATTGATTCCTGTATATGAGACCTAAACGTATGTATTTACTGGCTCCCGCGTATGCAGGGTTAAGATATAGTGGATTAAAAAAAAGTTGGGAGAAAATTGGATCCTGTCCCATTCCTTTTACAGAGAGCAATGCAAACAATATGAATACTATAAATTTCTTATGGTACATTTCAATGCAAATAACAATACGCCGTAAAATATAAACAACTTATTGCCGTTTTTATTGTTACACATTTAATTTGTAAAGGTAAAATAAAGTTTTGTTTATTTGCAAGAGCAACTCGAATATTGATATGCACAATCAAAAACAGATATTAACTTTTTTCTTTATACTGATAATAGCCCATTTGGGTTATGGTCAGGACACACTTTCCCGAACAATTAAATGGAATATTCCATCGGAAATTTCAAGTAAAAAAACACCTTCGTTTAATGGAGCCGTATTTCAAGATGCAACAGATAATGTGCCATGCTATTTTGAATTAATTCCCATAACTGGCCCTGAAAATCAAATTAAAATTGTCGATAAGGTTTGGCAAACCTATACTGAAACTGACGAAAAAGTTCAAAAAGATACAACAGCCTTAATAAGTATATCAAAATCCAGAGGAAAAAACTTTGCACAAGTTACCATTCCCGCACTAAGAGTAAAAAATAACAAAGTTCAACTACTACGGAAATTCAACATTCTGGTTTATACAAACACCGAAAGTAAAGCAATAAGTAACTTGAAAGAAAATAAAAAGAATTCGGTGCTCAGTTCAGGAACCTGGGTAAAAGTATCGGTTACAAAAAGCGGCATTTATAAAATTAGCTATAATGAACTGGAAACATACGGACTAACCAACCTAAGTAATGTTAGCATTTGGGGAAATGGTGGAAAAACGTTGCCATACTATAATTACGAACTTTCGCCTGACGACTTAAATCCTATTCCAACATATATATATAAAGGTACCGATGGCATTTTCAACAGCAACGACTACATCCTTTTTTACGCCGAGGGACCCGACACCTACACATATAATGCAACTAACGATATATGGGAATACAAACATCACAACTATTCTAATACTATTTCATACTTTATTACTACCGATTACCCACAAACATTAATACAGGAAAAAAGCTACCTTAATTCTACTCCAACTTACACAACTAACCAATACGACGCTTTTTATACCTACGAGCCTAACGATACCAATCTAATAGAATCCGGGAGGGAATGGTTTGGCGATATTTTCGACCTTACTACGCAGCGTACATATTCCACTAACTTTAGCAATCCTGTTTCTGGAACCACCGGTAAAGTTTTAGTTCGGGCGGCTGCCCGTGCCGATGTATCGAGCAACTTTTCCATACAAGTTAATGGAACACAAGTTGGCACAATTTCGTTGAACGCCGTTTCGATTGGCGATGAACTTGCCGATGTTGTATCGGTAAAGGAGCAACTTTTTACCTTTACACAAAATAGTTCGCCCACAGAAGTTAAGTTAACATACAGCAAACCGAACTCCGCTGCCATTGGATTTTTGGACTATGTTACCGTAAACTCCCGACAACAACTTAAGTATAACAACAATCAACTTATTTTCCGAGACCTCCAAAGCGAGGAAGTAGGAAAAATATCGAACTTCACCATCGATAATGCTACCAGTAACCTTCAAGTTTGGGATATAAGTAACATTAACAACTCCATGCTGATTAAATCGCAATATTCCGACAGCAAGTTAACGTTTAACGTTCCAACCGACTCTATTCGCCACTTTATTGCTTTCGATCCCGACAAAGCGCTTTCGGTTACGTTTGAAGAACAAGTCGCAAACCAGAATATACATGGAATAACCAACCCCGAGTTCATTATCGTTACACATCCAAATTTTACTGCACAAGCCGAGGAAATTGCAAATCTTCATGCCGAATACGAC
Organism: Bacteroidales bacterium; assembly: GCA_020636845.1. Taxonomy (GTDB): domain Bacteria; phylum Bacteroidota; class Bacteroidia; order Bacteroidales; family Tenuifilaceae; genus JACJXD01. Next base: position 322,819 of record JACJXD010000003.1, read on the forward strand.
GGACTAAATGTCACTGTTGTTACTACCAATCAGGTTTACAACGAATTTTCGTCGGGAAATAGAGATGTGTCTGCCATTCGAAACATGATGAGATATTTCTATAATATTTCGGCAACTACAAGCAACAGCCCAAAATACCTGCTTCTTATTGGCGATGGCTCGTACAACAACCTTTCGCAGGATGCCACAAATTCCAACTTTGTTCCAACCTATCAATCGGCTCGTTCCATAAACAACACCGGCTCGTTTGTGTCGGACGATTACTTTGGTCTCTTGGACGAAAACGAAGGAGAAGCCAGCGGTTTGCTCGACATTGGAATCGGACGTTTCCCTGTTAACACAACCGAACAAGCTGAAACAGTTGTTTCTAAGGTTAGAAAGTACCTGTCATACACCGATCCCGGAGACTGGCAAAGCAAGCTATGTTTTATTGGCGACGATGAAGACGCAAATGTACATATGGAAGACGCAAACACGTTAGCCGAATACATCAGCACCAACCACAACGAATACAACATCTCCAAAATATTTTTCGATGCCTACACTCAAGTAGCAACTGCCGGAGGCGAAAGTTACCCCGATGTTACAAAGGCCATTAACTCTGCAATAAACAATGGATTGCTTTTGGTAAACTACACCGGCCATGGTAACGAACGCTGGCTTGCCCACGAAAAGGTTGTTATGCTCGATGATATTCTTTCCTGGGAAAACAGCCCTATGCTCCCTCTATTTATAACTGCCACCTGCGAATTCAGCCGGTTCGACAACTATCATATGACATCTTCGGGCGAATGGGTTCTTCTATCGCCCAAAGGCGGAGCAATTGCCCTGCTTTCTACAACCCGATTAGTTTATTCCAGTCCAAATTTTGTTCTCAACTACAATTTCATTCAAAACGCTTTTAATAAAGATTCTACCGGTAAACACTACCGTTTAGGCGATTTAATACGAATTAGCAAGAATCTATCCGGTTCCGGAAATAACAAACGAAATTTTTCGTTGCTTGGAGACCCTGCCCTTATGCTTCGATATCCAAGTTATAATGCCGTACTACAAACGGTAAACGACAAACCCGTAACTGACAACGACACCATTAGCGCGCTGGATAAAGTAATCCTAACGGGGAATATCGAAGACGAAAACAATCAGTTGGTTTCAAATTACAACGGAGTAGCCACCGTTACCGTTTACGATAAAAAATCGGAAATAACTACGTTGGCCAACAATGGCGGAACGCCAATGACCTTTTACTGCCGCGATAATATTATTTATAAAGGAGAAGCCAATGTTACTAACGGTGAGTTTAGCCTTGAATTTGTTGTACCTAAAGATATCAATATGGCCTTTGGCGAAGGCCGAGTAAGTATTTTTGCAACAAACAGTTCAACTTCGGCACTAGGATCGAACGAAAGTGTTATTGTTGGTGGAGTATCGGACAATCCAACTACCGACAACACTGGTCCCGAAATATCCATTTACTTTAACGACACGCTATTTACCGGAAATGGCATTACCGATTCCAACCCTATGCTGCTTGTTAAACTATTCGACGAAAATGGAATAAATACCACAGGAATAGGAATCGGACACGATATTACTGCCACACTAACTTCCCCAGACGGAGAAACCAACTACTTTGTCCTAAACCCCTATTACAAAGCCAATACAAATGACTTTAAAGTAGGCTTTGCCGACTATCAACTAACCAACCTCACTCCGGGAACATATCAACTCTATTTAAAAGCATGGGATGTTTACAATAACAGTAGCGAAAAAACTATTAGGTTTAATGTAACCGGAAATAACTTTGTTATTAAAAACTTTTACAACTACCCTAATCCATTTACCAATGGAACTTCAATATACTTTGAACACAACCGTCCCGACAAAGAACTCACCGCAAAAGTTCAGGTTTATGATATTTCGGGAAGACTTGTTAAAGATTTTACTCCTACCACTGTGAATAACGGAGGCTACAGGGTTGGCCCAATATTCTGGAACGGAACAGGAAATAACGGCAGTAAACTTCCCCGAGGAATATACATCGGATTGCTTAAAGTTACCACTGGCGACGGGGAATCTGCACAATGCAGACAAAAATTTGTACTATCCAAGTAATATTAATCATTTATATACGTTAACGAAGAGTTTATTTTCAATTAATTAAATTTGCACAAAACAATTTTTCAGAAAATGCGCATCAAGTATTTATTTATCAACATCTTACTCGGGTTATTAATTATTCCGTTTATTTCAAGAGCACAATTCGACAGTACCGTTTCGATTACTGGAGGTTTAAACGCATTAAGAGTTGCCGTTCCTTTTTTAACCATCTCACCGGACTCTAGGGCTGGAGCAATGGGTGATGTGGGGGCTGCTTCGAGTCCCGATGTTAATTCCCAACATTGGAATCCTGCCAAATTCCCATTTATTGAGGGGAAAGAATGGGGTGTATCGCTGTCATACACACCATGGTTAAGAAATTTGGTAAACGACATAAACCTGACAAACCTCACAGGGTATTATAAATTAGATAATATGCAGGTTATTAGCGGATCGCTGCTATACTTTTCCATGGGTGAAGTTACCTTTACCAACAGCATTGGCGAACAAGTTAAAATGTTTAATCCCAACGAGTTTGCATTAGACTTTGGTTATTCTCGTAAATTTTCGGATCATATTGGCGGCGCCATGGTATTCCGTTACATTCGTTCCGACCTTACCGGAGGATATTCCACTGAAGGAACCGCCAAAGCAGGAACATCGTTTGCCGCCGATGTGGCAATGTACTACCAAAGCCCAATTCAACTTAACGGTAAAAATGGCGAAATGGCTTTTGGTTTAAACATATCGAATATTGGAGCCAAACTTTCGTATAACGACGATCCTAACAAGGATTTTATCCCAATAAACATGCGACTCGGGGGTAGAATATCGATGGATATTGACAACTACAACAACGTTTCGTTTATGCTCGATGCTAATAAGTTACTTGTTCCAACTCCTCCTATTTATGACCAAAACAACGAAATTGTTAAGGGTATGGATCCCAACGTAGCTGTAGTTCAGGGTATGGTTCAATCCTTTTACGATGCTCCCGGAGGTTTAAAGGAAGAGTTGCAGGAAATATACTACTCCACAGGAGTTGAATACTGGTATGCCAAACAATTTGCTTTAAGAGCCGGCTATTTTTATGAAAATAAAAATAAAGGAAATCGAAAGTATCTAACGCTTGGTGCAGGATTACGCTACAACGTCTTTAATATCGATTTTGCATACCTTATTCCCGCAGCCGGGTTCAATAGTCCTATGGCTAACACGGTTAGATTCTCGTTATCGTTCGATTTTGATTCAGCCACTACAAAACGTAAAAAATAATCAAATTCCATATCGGTGAAATATAAAATAGGACTGGGCTACGATGTTCATCAATTAACCGAAGGAATCCCGCTTTGGCTGGGAGGAATTAAAGTTGAACACAGTAAGGGTTCCTTAGGACATTCCGATGGCGATGCTCTTATACACGCAATTTGCGATGCAATGCTTGGCGCCGCAAATTTGCGTGATATTGGCTACCAGTTCCCCGATACCGATCCAACCTTAAAGGGCATCGACAGTAAAATTCTTTTAAAGAAGACACTGGAATTAATCTCTCAGAAAGGTTTTAAAATTGGTAATATAGACTCTACCATCTGCTTACAACGCCCAAAAGTTAAAGACCTGATACCTGTAATGCAGGAAACTCTTGCCAATGTATTACAAATAGACACAGAAGATATCGGAATAAAAGCAACAACAACAGAAAAATTAGGCTTTACAGGACGCGAAGAAGGTGTTTCGGCTTACGCGGTTGTTCTTCTTTATAAAGAAAAATAAATGTCGGAAGGACAACAAAACTTCAAAACACTTGTTATAGGTGCAAGCACAAACGAAAGCCGATTCTCGTATTTGGCAATAAAAAGTTTGGTTAAAAATAATGTAGAAGTTGTTGCTATTGGCAAACGAACAGGTGTTGTAGAAGGCATTAAAATTGAAACAGAACCTAAACATTTCGATAATATTCATACGGTTTCGCTATACCTTAATCCTTCAAATCAAGAGCCGTACATCCACTACATTATTGGGTTAAAACCTAAACGTATAATTTTTAACCCGGGAACCGAAAATCCAAAACTTGTTGAATTGGCCCGAACAAATAATATTGAATATATTTTTGGATGCACGCTGGTTATGCTCAGTACAAAAAATTACTTTGAATGATACAGGAAATTAAGACTCTTGAAGATTTAAACGATGCAAAATCGAAACCGGCATCGGTAGTTTACTTTCACACTGAAGATTGTGGCGTTTGCCATGTTATTCTTCCGGAACTGGAACAAATAGTTACCTCAGAGTTCCCTAAAATGGATATTTATGTGGTTAATGCAAATTCGGCACTGGAAATTTGTGCAAGCCAAAGCGTATTTACGTTCCCAACCGTTTTAATATTTTTCGAAGGAAAAGAAACCTTAAGGATTGCACGCAACATTAACCTTGGACAATTCAGGCAAAGTGTAGGAAGACTTTATAACCTAATGTTTAACTAAGGTTTTTCGAACAGAGTAGATACAACCGGATCGCTAATTCCGGAACCGGAAACGCTATAAGTCCAATCGATAGTATAACTGACAGGATCAAAAGTTCCCTTCCCTGAAATTGCAAAACTTACATCGCTCGAACCAAGTATGGTAAAAACATCATTTTTTCGCTGCACTATTGTTTCAAAATCATAACCTAGATTGTACATATTCAGGATAACAAAGGAATTTGTATCAATCTGACTATAACTTTCTACGCTTACATAATAGGAACGATACCCTTCGCCTCCTTGATAATATTCTTTACAACGCCACACGCCTGTAATCGTTTTTGTGCTTTCGAATTTATCGCAACTAACAACTGACAACAAGAGGAATAGAAACCCTCCAAGTAATCCTATTTTTTTTACCATAATATTTATTTACTATAAAAATGGTAAAGGGATTAACCCTTTACCACTTTATTAATTAAATCGTCGTCGGCAAAATTAGGTAACGTTACCTTTAACAACGGAGTACGTTCCATTTCACGTTTAATAGCAAAGTAAGCAGGTTTATTTCTGGCCCAACTTCTACGGGCTATCCCATTATTTACATCCCAATGAAGCATCATTTTTATCCTTCTGTCAACAGCATCGGTTCCATCCAACACCATTCCAAAACCTCCGTTAATAACCTCACCCCAGCCAACTCCGCCTCCGTTATGGATAGATACCCAAGTTGCACCACGGAACGAATCACCAATAACATTTTGAATGGCCATATCGGCAGTAAAGCGAGAACCATCGTAAATGTTAGACGTTTCACGGAAAGGCGAATCGGTTCCCGATACATCGTGATGATCGCGTCCCAGCACTACCGGAGCCGATAATTTTCCTTCCTTAACAGCCTTGTTGAACGCTTCGGCAATTTTTATTCTACCTTCGGCATCGGCATACAAAATTCGAGCCTGTGACCCAACAACTAATTTATTTGGACCAGCTTCCTTAATCCAATGAATATTATCGTGTAGTTGTCCAAGAATTTCTTTAGGTGCAGTCTTTGCAATCTTCTCCAAAACATCTATTGCAATTTTATCGGTTGTTTCCAAATCCTTAGGATCGGACGAAGTACAAACCCAACGGAACGGGCCAAATCCATAATCGAAGAACATTGGCCCCATAATATCCTGAACATACGAAGGATACCTAAAATCGCCATTGGGTTTCAAGATATCGGCACCGGCACGACTGCTTTCCAGCAGAAAAGCATTACCGTAATCGAAGAAGTACATACCGTTGCTGGTAAGCCTGTTAATTGCCTTTACCTGTCTGCGAAGACTTTCGTAAACCTTTTCCTTAAACAATTCAGGTTCTTCGGCCATCAACCTATTCGATTCTTCGAACGAAATACCTGCAGGATAGTAGCCTCCTGCAAACGGGTTATGCAGTGACGTTTGATCGCTTCCTAAATCAACCTCTACATTCTCGTCGGCTAAGCGTTCCCACAAATCAACAATATTCCCCTGATATGCAAGCGAAACAGCCTCCTTATTGACTCTTGCCTCACGAATACGAGAAATTAACTCGTCAAGATTTGTGTGTACCTCGTTTACCCAACCTTGTTCAAAACGGGTTTTAACAGCTTTAGGATTGATTTCGGCAATTACACCAACTACACCGGCTATAACGGCTGCTTTCGGTTGAGCCCCCGACATTCCTCCTAATCCTGAGGTAACAAACAACTTGCCCCGTATATCCTTTTCGCCGGGTTTAAGGTGCATACGACCCGCGTTCATAACAGTAATGGTTGTTCCATGAACAATTCCCTGCGGACCAATATACATGAACGATCCGGCAGTCATTTGTCCGTATTGGGTTACACCCATTGCATTATACCGTTCCCAGTTATCCTTACTCGAGTAATTCGGAATCATCATTCCGTTGGTTACTACCACGCGCGGAGCTTCGGGATGCGAAGGAAATAGTCCCATCGGATGTCCGGAATAAAGCACAAGAGTCTGCTCATCGGTCATTTCGGCAAGGTATTTCATAGTGAGTCGATACTGTGCCCAGTTTTGAAAAACAGCACCATTTCCGCCGTAAGTAATAAGTTCCTGAGGATGCTGAGCTACTGCATAATCGAGGTTGTTGCTTAACATTAACATTATTGCTCCTGCCTGAACCGACTTATGGGGATAATCGTCAATTGTACGAGCGTATATTTTATAGTCAGGACGAAAGCGGTACATGTAAATTCGTCCGTATTCCTCCAACTCTTTGGCAAACTCTTCTGCCAAAACGGCATGATGCTTAACGGGAAAGTAACGTAAAGCATTTTTTAACGCTAACTTTTTTTCTTCTAGCGATAAAATTTTCTTACGTTTAGGAGCATGATTTATACTGGAATCCCAAGGTTTTGGAGCCGGTAACTCGTCGGGAATTCCCATTAAAATGTCTTTTTGAAATTCTTCGCGTGTCATTTTATAATTCAATTAAATTCAACTAACTGTTACAAAATTACAATATTTAAATCGATTTCGGACGATAATATTTCCCCATTGATTTTTATGCACGATATTTGTAAAGTGTTCCATGCAAAGGAAAAACTCTGCATAAATTTGATGTAAATAGTAAAAACTTAAAACTCTAAAACTATGCACAACAGTAAGAAATGGATTGTAATTGCTATCATTGCCGTAGTCTTAATAATAATTTATTCGTCGATTAAAGGCTCCTATAATAACATGGTTCAGAAAGAGGAGGCTGTTACGGCACAATGGGGCAATGTGGAGAATGTTTACCAACGAAGAATGGATTTAATTCCCAACCTCGTAAATACGGTAAAAGGCTATGCCGATTTCGAAAAGCAAACATTAACTCAGGTTATCGAAGCAAGGGCAAAGGCCACTCAGGTAAAAATTTCGCCCGATAACTTGAATGCCGAATCGCTAAAACAATTCCAAAGTGCCCAAGGCGATTTAAGCAGTGCACTATCCAGGCTTATGGTTGTTGTTGAAAAATATCCCGATTTAAAAGCCAACCAAAACTTTTTGGATTTACAAGCACAACTGGAAGGAACCGAAAACAGAATTGCTGTAGAACGTAGAAAGTTTAACGAAATGGCTCAAGATTACAACACCTACATTCGAAAATTCCCTAAGAATATTTGGGCTAGCATGTTTGGATTTGAAAAGAAGGCATACTTCGAGGCTGAAAAGGGGGCTGAAAAAGCACCAACCGTTCAGTTCTAAACATCTACTCGAATCATAAAAATTCACAAAAATGAAGGCAAAGAATTTCTTTTCGGACAACGATAAGGAAAGAATTGTTGAAGCAATAGCGGAAGCCGAAAAAAATACATCGGGTGAAGTTAGGGTGCATGTGGAATGGAAATGTAACGGGGAACCTCTCGACAGAGCTGCTAACCTATTTGCATTACTAAAAATGCACAAAACCAAATTACGCAATGGCGTTCTGATTTACTTATCGATAAACGACCGAAAATTTGCAATAATTGGCGATGCCGGAATCAATGCAAAAGTTTCCGAAGATTTCTGGGAAAGCACCAAGGATAAAATGTTGGAGCATTTCAAAGAAAATAGACTTACCGACGGACTTGTTGCAGGTATTTTGAGTACTGGAGAGCAACTTAAAAGTCATTTCCCTTACCAAAGCGATGATGTAAACGAATTACCCAACGATATTTCGTTTGGGTAGTAATGTAACCTCAAAATTTAAAAAAATGAAAGTATTAAAACGGTTAGCATGGAGTGTTTTAATGTTTTTGGGAGTTTCGGCTTACGCCCAAAATATTCCAAATCCTATGCAGCCGCCCCGTTTAGTAAACGATTTTGCAGGAATTTTAAATTCAGAAGAGCAAAATACTTTGGAGCATAATCTTCGGAATTACTATGACACAACATCAACACAAATATATGTTGTTACCGTAAAGGATTTGGAAGGATACGACGTTTCGGACTACGCCTTTAGGCTGGGCGAAAAATGGGGTGTTGGACAAAAAGGGAAAAACAACGGTGTAGTTATCCTTATAAAGCCGAAATACGGAAACGAGAAAGGGCAAGCATTTATCGCTACGGGATATGGCATGGAATCGATTATTCCCGATGCCACCGCCCGAAGGATTGTGGACAACGAAATGATTCCCTACTTCAAAAATGGTGATTACTACAAGGGCATAAATGCAGCAGCCAAAATTATTATGGATTTGGCATCGGGAGTTTTTACTGCCGACGAATACTACAAAGGCGATTCGCCCATTGCCGCATTAATATTCCTAATTTTCTTTTTTGGGATAATATTCCTATCGGCCAGAAAACGTTCGAGAATTAGCCAAGGTTCCATTGGTAAATCTGTCCCATTTTGGTTACTTATGGGAATGATGGGAGGAGGTGGAAACCGAGGAGGCGGATTCGGAAACTTTTCGTCGGGAAGCGGAGGCTTTGGCGGATTCAGCGGCGGTGGCGGCGGAAGTTTTGGCGGAGGCGGAGCCGGCGGCAGTTGGTAACACTACAATTTCCTATAATAAAAAAGGCTGCACTTTGCAGCCTTTTCTTACTTACAATATATTTTACTTTGATTGCAATTTTTCAGCAGCTTCATCGGCAATGGTGTCATCAACTAAAACTCGACCGCAGTACTCGCAAACAATAATTTTCTTTCTCATCTTAATATCGAGTTGACGCTGAGGGGGAATCTTATTAAAGCAACCTCCGCAAGCATCGCGTTGAACGGTAACTACAGCAAGTCCATTTCGGGCGTTTCCCCTAATACGCTTGTAAGCAGTGTAAAGTCTTGGTTCTATTAACGTTCCCAAATCTTCGGATCTGGCAATTAAGGCTTTCTCCTCTTTTTCGGTTTCTTTGGTAATATTATTCAACTCCGTTTTTTTATTGGTCAAGTCAACTTTACGTTCTTCAATCTTCTTTTCGGCTTGCTCAATGGCAACTCCCTTTTCCTTTGCCTGCTGAGTATATTCCTTTATGCGTTTCTCGCAAAGTTCAATTTCCAAAGTCTGGTATTCAATTTCCTTCGAAAGCGAATCAAACTCCCTGTTGTTTCTTACGTTCTTCTGTTGCTCTTCGTACTTTTTAATTAAAGCATGAGCATCTTTTATTTCAATCTTCTTAGCATTAACCTGCTCTTCCAGCGTCTTGATATCTTCCTTAAAGTTAGCTACACGTGTTTCAAGCCCTTCAATCTCATCTTCTAAATCCTGTACCTCAAGGGGTAACTCTCCCCTTAACATTTTTATTCTATCTAACTTAGAATCTACCAACTGAATTTGATAAAGAATAGTAAGCCTATCCTCAATAGAAAGGTCGGTTGTTTGATCGGCGGGTTTGCTTTTTTCTGCTGCCATACCTATAAATAATTTATTGGATTAGTTGTTACTTTCGATTTTTGAACCGCAAATTTAGGGAATTTTTTTGAGAGATAATCATATATTAAATCAATTGTAAATTGTTCGCTCTCAAAATGTCCAATATCAACCAGTGTAATTTTACCATCGGCATCGAAGAATTGATGATACTTTACATCAGCTGTAATAAAAACATCGGCTTGCCTGCTAATAGCTTCATTTAACAGTTCTACTCCGCTTCCCCCACATACTGCAATTCGCTTAATAACTCTTTTATGAGGTTTAGTATAACGAATACAACCTGTATTAAATTCCTTTTTAACCATCTCTAAAAAATCCAAAATATCTACAGGTTCAGGCAAATCGCCAACCATTCCCAAACCTACCTGGTTAAAGGTAATATCTAAAGGATAAACATCGTAAGCCACTTCCTCGTATGGATGTGCACTAAGCATAGCCTTAATAACCCCATTGAGATTTATCCTAGGAACAACTGTTTCGATTCTAACTTCGGCTTCCCTATGCAACTCTCCTATATCGCCTACAAAGGGGTGGGTATTTTCGCCCGCCCTAAAAGTTCCAAAACCGGTTGTATTGTACGAACACGAGTCGTAATTACCTATTTTTCCAGCACCTGCATCAAACATGGCCTTACGCAAATTATCGGCATGCCTGTCGGGAACAAATGTTACCAACTTCACCAGTTGATTTTCCACTGGCCTTAATATGCTCAGATTTTCAATTCCTAATTTCTGCGAAATTTTATAGTTTACCCCGTGAAAAACACTATCAAAATTGGTGTGCATGGCATATATAGCCACGTCGTTTTTTAATGCCAACATTACCGACTTTTCAACATAGTTCCGGCCGGTAATTTTTTTTAATCCCTTAAAAATTATTGGATGATGCGCTACTATAAGGTTATACCCTAAATTTATTGCCTCTTCAACTACTTTTGGGGTTACATCAAGAGTTACCACTACACCTGTAACATTTGAACTTGAACTGCCTACCAGCAAACCCGCGTTATCGTAACTTTCCTGATAACTATTGGGTGCAACAATATCTAAAAAAGAGGTAATATCGTTTACTGTCATAACTAATCCTTATCGAGCTGATCGCGAATTTCTATAAGCATCTCGCGAATGTTTGTCAAACACTCAACTATCTGATAGTTATCGGTTACTTCCTGTTTATTTTCGGATAAACGTTTCCGTGCTCCTTCTAATGTCAAGCGTTGATCTTTTACCAAATGATAAATCAACTTTAAGTTTTCAATATCATCCTTAGTAAAAAAACGGTTGCCCTTTTTATTCTTATGAGGTTTTATTACATCAAAATTTTTCTCCCAAAATCGGATTAAAGATGTGTTAACGCCTAACATTTCGGCAACTTCACCAATAGAATAATAAAATTTCTCTATTTTCTTTTCTTTGTAGGGCATGGCTTGAGTAAAGTATTATATCAACAAAGTCTTAATCGAAACTTTGTGTTGGTTGCGAAGCAATTTTTATAAGTTTATCGTACTCCTCAGGAGTTAAATCGTTAAAGTAGTAATTAATTGGGTTAACCGGTTGATCGTTTCTACGAACTTCATAGTGCAAGTGAGGCGCTACAGATGTTCCTGTATTTCCAACTAATCCAATTACTGTACCTCTTTTCACTTTCTGACCGGGACGTACCAATATTTTGGAGAGGTGCGCGTACAACGTTTGATAACCAAACCCATGATCAATTACAAGATGATACCCATATCCCCGCTGAGCGTATTGTATTTTGCTTACTACTCCATCGCCAGTTGCATAAACCTCGGTACCGGTAGGCGCTGTAAAATCCATTCCTGTGTGCATTTTAAGTACCTTATAAAAAGGATGTATCCGCATTCCAAAAGACGATGCTACACGGGTTAAATCTTTATTACTTATAGGCATAATAGCCGGAATACCTTTTACCAACTCGTCCTTCCGTTTGGCTAAAACAGTTATCTCATCAAAGGATCGACTCTGAACATACGCCTTACGGGTTAAAAAATCCAACTTCTTCTGTGTCCTAGCAATTAACTGCTTATTCTCCTGATTCACTAAATATTCATATCGATCAACTCCGCCGCTACCCGCTTCACGAATGTAAGGGCTAATTGGCTCTGCTTCGAAAATTATTCGGTAAATATTTTCGTCGCGCTTTTGTAAATCCTCAATAACTGCTTTAAGCTGGTCCAAGCGTTTGTTTATTATATCGAAATTTTGAACCAGTTCTCCGTTTTCGCGCTTCAACTTTCTAACTTCAGGGGTATCGATAAAAAGAGGAAATACCAAATAGGATATAAAACCCACTATAAGAATAGCCAAAAAGTATTTAATAATAAGTAGAATTTTCTCTCTTAAGGTTGCCCTAACCTTAACAAAGATTAATTGATCGGCATGAAACTTATATTTATGCTTGAGCATAATTTATTGAAGAAAAACATAATTTAATCCAAAAATTCACTTGAGGCATTCTTTAGCATAGCTTCGTAATCCTCCTCGGTCATATTGTTAAAGTAGTTGATTGGATTAACGGGGATGTTCTTATGAATGACCTCGTAATGTAAATGCGGGCCAGTACTTTTGCCAGTATTACCCAACAAACCTATTAATTCGGCTCGTTTAACTTTCTGCCCAACTTTAACTTCAATTTTTTTCAGGTGAGCGTAACGTGTTTTATACCCAAAACCATGATCAACAATTATTTCGTTGCCATAACCATGAAATGAATAGTCGGCTTCCACCACCACTCCGTCTCCCGTAGCATAAATTGGAGTGCCTTCCGGACCGGCAAAGTCAATTCCACAATGCATAGATGGCCTATGAAAAACAGGATCGATACGCATTCCATAGAAATCCGATATTCGCACTAAATTCTTAACCGAAATAGGCTGAATGGCAGGAATACACTCTATCAATCGCTCTTTATTTTTCGCTAATTCTACAACCTCGTCGAATGAACGCGATTGAATGTACGCACGCCAGGTAAGTTCATCAAGTTTTGTAAGGGTATTTACAATAACATTTCCATTTTCCAATCCGCGAAGATCCGCATAACGCTCCGCACCTCCTCGACCTCCCTGACGAATTGAATAAGGAATAGGATCGCTTTCGAAAATTGAGCGGTAAATATTGTTATCGCGCTTTTCCATATCTCCTAGCTGGTCAGAAAGATCTCCAATTTGCCGATAAGCCATTTCGTATTTAAGCTTATAGTCAGCATTCGATCTTTTTAAGCCTTGAGCAATAGGAGTATCATAGAATAACGAAAATAAATAACCTAACCCAATAAAAACTCCAGCATAAAATCCGAGATGAATCACTATCTTTGCTAGTCGTTTATACCAAGGTATAGTTACAACATCAAATGTAAGAGTATGTGGATTAAAGCGATATTTAAGTCTCGCCATACTAGTTAAAACATTGATTATTACTAAAATCTTTGACTAACGGCAACAAAACTAAGGTAAAATTACAATTTTGCAAAATAAAAGAACTATTTTTTTTATCAAATTAATTAAATAATTTAAACTAACTACATATAATCAAGTTGTTTATGAATTCTTTTGAACTTCGAAAATCATTTTTGGATTTTTTTAGCAGCAAATCGCACCAAATAGTACCTTCGGCTCCAATGGTGGTAAAGGATGACCCAACATTGATGTTTACAAATGCCGGAATGAATCAGTTTAAAGACATCTTTTTAGGAAATTCCTCCGCAAAATATCCTCGCGTTGCCGACTCCCAAAAATGCTTGCGCGTTTCGGGAAAACACAACGATTTGGAAGAAGTGGGACACGATACATACCATCACACCATGTTCGAAATGTTGGGAAACTGGTCGTTTGGCGATTATTTTAAAAAAGAAGCAATCGACTGGGCATGGGAATACTTAGTTGATGTTTTAAAGATTGATGAAAACAGACTTTACGCAACTATATTCGAAGGAAGCCCCGACGAAGGAATAGACAAGGATTTTGAAGCTCTCGAATGCTGGAAAAAACACCTTCCCGAAACCAGAATCATTCTCGGCAACAAAAAGGATAACTTTTGGGAAATGGGCGATACAGGGCCATGCGGTCCCTGTACCGAAATTCACATAGACCTCAGGGACGAAGGCGAACGCGAAAAAATTTCCGGCGAAAAAATGGTTAACACAGGACATCCGCTGGTGATTGAAATTTGGAACCTAGTGTTTATCCAATTCAACCGGAAAGCCAACGGACAGTTGGAACCACTTCCCGCCAAAAATGTTGACACAGGTATGGGATTTGAACGTTTGGCAATGGTTGTTCAAGGGAAAAAGAGCAACTACGATACCGATATTTTTCAGCCGTTAATCGGGCATATCTCTAAAATGTGCTCCATTCCTTATGGTGCTGACTCCAAAAGCGACGTGGCAATGCGTGTAATTGCCGACCATGTAAGAACTATAAGCTTTTCGATTGCCGACGGTCAACTACCTTCGAATGTAAAGGCCGGTTACGTTATTCGACGCATCTTAAGGCGTGCTGTAAGGTACGGCTACACGTTTCTTAACTTTCATGAACCATTCCTATTCAACATAGTTCCCGTACTAGTTGCACAAATGGGCGAACAGTACCCCGAAATTAAGACCCAGCAACAGCTAATTATGAATGTTATTAATAACGAAGAAGCCGCTTTTTTACATACCCTTGAAACAGGAATGCGGTTGCTGGAACAGGTGATTGAAAAGACAAAAAAGGAAAGGCAAAAGGAAATTTCGGGAAAAGATGCTTTTGTGCTATACGACACCTTTGGTTTCCCGTTAGACTTAACCGAACTTATTGTTAAAGAAAACGGATTAGGCGTAAACCGAAAGGAATTCGAAGAGGAAATGGCTCAGCAAAAAGAACGTTCCCGCTCCGATGCAGCAGTAGAAACCCTCGACTGGATTGAAGTTAACCCTACCGATAAGGTTGAATTTGTTGGTTACGATACGTTAAAAACCGACGCACAGGTTGTGAAAATGCGTGAGGTTAAGGTAAAAGGTGCAAATCAGTATCAACTTGTACTTGATAAAACTCCTTTTTATGCAGAATCGGGAGGACAAACCGGAGATTCCGGAATACTCGAAGGTTCCAACGAAACTATTAACGTTTTAAATACGGTAAAGGAGAATAACCTGACAATTCACATTGTAGATAAATTACCGACAAACCCTAACGAAAGGTTATTTGCAACAGTTAACGCCGAAAAACGAACCAGCACTGCCAATAACCACTCAGCCACCCACCTATTGCACAATGCACTCCGTAAAGTTTTGGGGCTCCATGTTGAGCAAAAAGGTTCGCTTGTTAATGATGAATACCTACGATTCGACTTTTCGCACTTCCAGAAACTTTCCGATGAGGAAATTAGAACCGTGGAACAGCTGGTTAATAAGGCTATTCGTCAAAACATTGCGTTAGACGAACGTAGAAATGTTCCCATTGCCGACGCACAACAAATGGGTGCAATGGCTCTTTTTGGCGAAAAATACGGCGATAAGGTCAGGGTAATTCGTTTTGGCGATTCTACCGAACTATGTGGAGGAACCCATGTTCCAGCCACGGGACAAATAGGATTCTTCAAAATTATTTCGGAAGGAGCAATTGCTGCCGGAGTTCGAAGAATTGAGGCTATTACCGGAATCAAGGCCGAAGAGTATGTTTACGGTTTAGTCGATACAATTGGCAATATTAAGCAAGCCTTAGGAAACCCTTCTAATATTCTACAGTCCGTTGAAAAACTTCATAACGAAAACGAAGCGCTGAAAAAGGATATTGCAACATTCCAACAGGAACAGCTGAAAAACCTTAAACAGGAACTAAAAGGGAAAGCACAGCAGCAAAGCGGAATAAGCATTATTGGTGAGGTTGTAAGTGTAGGTAGTGCCGATGCTTTAAAAGATTTGGCATATCAACTGCGTAACGAGGTTCAGGATTTATTCCTTGTTCTCGGTGCTGAAGTTAACGGAAAAGCGCTACTTACCGTAATGCTGAGCGATTCGTTAATCGAGAAACACCAACTAAACGCATCGAATATTGTACGCGACGCCGCCAAGGAAATTCAAGGTGGTGGCGGAGGTCAACCATTTTATGCAACCGCCGGAGGCAAAAAGCCTGAAGGCTTAAAATCGGCTGTTGAAAAGGCACTCGGGAATATTAAACTATAAAGTTTAAACTAACAGACTACATGGCTACCATAGGCGTGTAGGAAAATTGTCATGTTGAGCGAAGTCGAAACATCTTGGCATTGTTAGGTATGATTCTCTTTTACCCCCTCGCCTCTTTAGGAGGGCTTAGAACTCTGTTTTCTTTTTGAAAAAACACACCAACCGCTGCCATTTTCATTTACTGCTTAAATTAATTAAACCCCTGACAGGGTTTAAAACCCTGTCAGGGATAGGGCCCCCCCCGCAGCCGAGCGATTGTATCGCGTGGAAAGCCGAAGGAATGCTTACAACTAGAAGTCTTACGCGGTCAGGAACCGAACCATTGCTTAACTACGACGAAGTCACAGACTTCGCCGAGCGAGAGCCGAGGTGAGGCCTGTTTTTTCTTGAAAACGCGCACCAACCGCTGCCATTTTCATTTACTGCCTAAATCCCTGACAGGGTTCTAAACCCTGTCAGGGGTAGGGAAACCTTTAAGGAAGCCGCAGGAAACTACGCTTAGCATGGGCAAGAGATTTCTCGACTGCGCTCGAAATGACAAGAATCGGAAATATGAACTTAGGCTGCTGGGCTATGCAAACTCAAACCTAAGTTTTACAATTGCAAAATAGCCCTTCATTGTGTAGTTTTGCTAAAAATTTACAGCATTGCGATACTTTGCTCATATTGGTTTTAACGGCTATCACTACCGAGGTTGGCAAAAGCAATCGAAGGTTAATACTGTTCAGGAGGTTGTACAAAAAACTTTTAGCGACGCGCTAAAACAACCAACCAACTGCCATGGATGCGGACGAACCGATGCTATGGTTCACGCCGTACAGTATTTCTTTCATTTCGATTACGACAAGCCTTTAAATCCTAAATTCATTTTTCGCATAAACAAATCGCTTCCCGACGATATCTCCGTATTTAATATAATCCCAATGGAAGGGAAGCCTAACGCCCAAACAGGTGCAATAAGCAGAACTTACAATTACTTTATTCATACAAGCAAAAACCCATTTTTACTCGGTCTGAGTTCCCTATACGAAGAGAAGAATCTTAACCTCGAATTAATGAAACAGGCCATGCTCTGTATTCCCAATTACACCGATTTTTCGTTATTCTGCAAAACACCCCTAAAAAACGATTACAACATTTGCAAAGTGTCATCCGTTGAGTTATTCGCCAGTCCTAATGCCGAAAGAATCAGATTTCAAATTACTGCCAACCGTTTTGTAAAAGGAATGATTCGCATTATTGTAAAAAGGTTGCTCGAAGTTGGATTGGGAGAATTGTCCGTCGGCGATTTCGAAGGAATTCTTTCCGGTAAAATTAAACCCAGCGAGGTTACCATTGCATACCCTCAAGGGTTGTACCTAACAAAGGTTACCTATCCTTTCCTTGATATACCTCAACATCCAGAATTTGCATCGGTTTTCGAGGTAAAAGGAAATTCCGGATGGACAAAAGTGTAACAATTCGGGTATTTTTTCTATTTTGAAATGGTAATAAAAATGTTGTTGGAAAATTTTTCTAACAATACAAAACTATTATTATCTTTGTGCTGAAATTTATAACAGAATGTTTCAGCGGCAAAAAAATATTCTTAGCAACAAACATAAAGGGTTCGAAGGTTTTCTATCGTTTACATATTCAGGTCTGTCAAGGTTGACAGACTTTTTTTTTGCCTACTTAGGACCTCTATCCAGTATTAATTTAAGAATAGCAATTCAAGGGTTGGCGGCTGTCAACCCTTTTCTATTTCATATAACCATGCCAGAAAATGAAAAGAGTTAAAGCCAAGTTGATTTTAAAAGATGGTAGCGAATACGTTGGTTACTCGTTTGGATACCACGGAAGTTCCTCCGGTGAAGTCGTTTTTAACACCGCAATGAACGGCTATCCCGAAAGTTTAACCGACCCGTCGTACAGGGGACAAATACTGGTTGCCACATATCCGCTTATAGGAAACTACGGTGTTCCCAACAAAATTAGCGATGGAAATATAATTAAGTACTGGGAATCGGACAGAATTCAAATTTCCGGTCTGGTTGTTACCGAATACAGCGAAACCTATAGCCACTGGAACGCAAACAAAAGTTTATCGGAATGGCTGATAGAACATAAAGTACCTGCCATTTCGGGAATCGATACAAGGGCGCTGACAAAAAAAATCAGGGAACACGGGTGTATGCTCGGAAAAATAGTTATAGACAACGATGTGGAATGGATTGACCCAAACAAACAAAATTTAGTTGAACAAGTGTCCATTAAACAAAAGACCATATACGGAAGCGGAAAATACAAAATAGCGCTTGTAGATTGCGGCGTTAAAAATAACATTCTGCGCTGTTTGCTTAACAGGGACACTACCATAATTAGAGTTCCGTACGATTATGATTTTACAACCGAAAAATACGATGGACTTTTCATTTCCAACGGCCCCGGCGACCCTAAAATGAACACCAAAACAATTGAACACCTCGAAAAAGCAATGCAACAAAATATCCCCATTATGGGAATATGCTTGGGGAACCAACTGTTAGCCTTAGCTGCAGGGGCCAACACTTATAAACTACCATACGGTCATCGCAGCCATAATCAGCCTGTAATACTAAAAGGAACCAACCGATGCTATATTACATCACAGAACCACGGATTTGCCGTTGACACCTCAACCCTATCCGACAATTGGGAAATCCTCTTTGAAAATGCCAACGATGGGACCTGCGAAGGAATTAAGCATAAAACCAAGCCCGTTTTTGCAGTTCAATTTCATCCCGAAGCATCCGGAGGTCCAAACGATACGGAGTTTCTGTTTGATAATTTTGTAAAGATGATAGAAACTTCAAAATAACCAGAAAACTCACTGCAATTAAGAGATTATCCATTTAACGTTTAACCTTTTACGAAAAAAAATGAAAAATCAATATAAAAAAGTGCTGGTTTTAGGCTCGGGAGCATTGAAAATCGGCGAAGCCGGAGAATTTGACTATAGCGGATCGCAAGCATTAAAAGCGCTAAAGGAAGAAGGTATAAGCACCATTCTTATCAACCCAAACATTGCCACAGTACAAACCAGCAAGGGTATTGCCGATAAGGTTTACTTTCTGCCGGTAACCCCATACTTTGTAGAAAAGGTAATAGAAAAGGAACATCCCGATGGAATTTTCCTTTCGTTTGGCGGTCAAACCGCATTGAACTGCGGAACTCAACTATACAAAAGCGGAATACTTACAAAATTCAACGTACAGGTACTTGGCACCCCCGTTGAAACAATTATAAATACTGAGGATAGAGAACTTTTTGCCAACCAGCTTCTCGAGATTAATGTAAAAACGCCCAAAAGCATTGCCGTTAAAAGCGTAATCGAAGCACTGGACGCTGCAAGGGAAATTGGCTTTCCTTTAATTATACGAGCTGCTTTTACCCTAGGTGGACAAGGAAGCGGCTTCTGCTCCAACGAGGAAGAACTAAAAATTTTGGCAAGCAATGCTTTTTCCTACTCACCCCAAATTCTTGTAGAAGAATCGTTAAAAGGATGGAAAGAAGTTGAATATGAAGTTGTTCGTGACAGGTTCGACAACTGTATTACCGTTTGTAACATGGAAAACTTCGACCCTTTAGGAATTCACACCGGCGAAAGTATTGTTGTTGCACCATCGCAAACGCTAACCAACTCCGAATATCACAAGTTACGGGCGCTGTCAATTAAAATTATTCGGCACTTAGGCGTAATTGGGGAATGCAACGTACAGTATGCCCTCGACCCCAACAGCGAAGATTACAGGGTTATTGAGGTTAATGCTCGCTTATCGCGCTCATCGGCATTGGCATCGAAGGCTACCGGTTACCCCTTGGCCTTTGTAGCAGCAAAACTAGGGTTAGGCTACGGCCTACATCAACTTAAAAACTCCGTAACTCAGACCACAACAGCCTGCTTCGAACCCGCGCTCGATTATATTGTAGTAAAAATTCCCCGTTGGGATTTGAATAAATTTCAGGGAGTAACCCACGAAATTGGCTCTTCCATGAAAAGCGTCGGCGAAGTTATGGCAATAGGACGAACCTTTGAGGAAGCCATTCAGAAAGGATTACGAATGATTGGCCAGGGAATGCACGGACTGGTTGCCAATCCAAAGTTGAACTTTTCCAACTTGGAGGAAGCCCTTACCCACCCCACCGATCAACGAATATTTGCCATTGCCGAAGCATTGGAAAAAGGTTGGACAATAGAACAAATTCATAACCTCACCAAAATTGATGTTTGGTTTCTGTATAAAATGCAGAATATCATTCAACTAAAAAGTAAAATTGAAAAGATACAATCGTTGGATAATTTGGACTACGAAACGCTACTTGAGGCAAAACAAAAAGGGTTTTCCGATTTTCAAATTGCCCGGCTAATGTTTAATCCCGATCCTAACAGCATAGAACAGTATCAACTCAAAGTAAGAAACCATCGAAAAAATGCGGGAATACTCCCTAGCATAAAACAAATCGACACGCTTGCCGCAGAGTACCCTTCCGAAACCGCTTACCTGTACGCCACATACCACGGAATTGAGAACGATATTGAAAACAACCCAAAGGATAGAACAGTAATTGTGCTCGGGTCGGGGGCATACCGAATTGGCAGTTCGGTAGAGTTCGATTGGTGTACGGTAAGCGCCGTAAACGAGATAAGAAAGTTGGGCTATAAATCGGTAATGATAAACTACAACCCCGAAACCGTAAGCACCGACTACGACATGTGCGACAGGCTTTACTTTGACGAGTTGACATTTGAACGGGTTTTAGATATTATAGAGTTCGAAAATCCCGTTGGGGTAATTGTTTCGATGGGCGGACAAATACCCAATAACCTTTCGGTTCGATTACACCTAGCCGGAGTAAAAATACTCGGGACATCGCCGGATTCCATCGATAAAGCCGAAGACCGCCAAAAATTCTCGGAGATGTTGGACAGGTTAGAAATCGACCAACCTAGGTGGAAGCAACTATCAACATTCGAGGAAGTTGAGCATTTTGTCGATGAAGTTGGATATCCCGTACTTATCCGTCCTTCTTACGTTTTATCGGGCTCTGCAATGAACGTGGTATCCAACTCCAACGAACTAAAAGACTACCTGAAACTTGCAGCCAACGTATCGAAAACACACCCTGTTGTTGTAAGCGAATTTATTGAAGGTGCAAAGGAAATTGAGTTTGATGCAGTTGCCAACAACGGTGAAGTTATGTTCGATGCAATATCGGAACACGTGGAATTTGCAGGCGTTCATTCCGGCGATGCAACCCTGGTTTTTCCACCGCAAAAGTTATACTTCGAAACAATTCGTCGGATTAGAAAAATTGCACGGAAAATTGCCAAAGAACTGAATATTACCGGTCCTTTTAATATGCAACTGCTTGCAAAAAACAACGACATCAAAGTAATAGAGTGCAACTTGAGAGCCAGCAGGAGTTTTCCGTTTGTATCGAAGGTGCTCGATTACAACTTTATTGAGGCTGCCACAGATTATATGCTTGGCAGAATGCCAAACACACTACCGCTATCAATGTTCGAAATTGACCATGTTGGCGTTAAAGCCTCGCAATTTTCGTTCAGCCGATTATCCAAAGCAGACCCTATACTTGGGGTTGAAATGGCCTCCACCGGCGAGGTTGGCTGTTTAGGCGTTGACTTCGACGATGCCATGATAAAAGCAATGCTTTCCGTTGGTTACAAAATCCCCGGTAAAAGCATTCTGGTTTCATCCGGGCCGTTAAGGTCAAAAATTGCATTGATAGAACCGCTACACTTGCTTCAGGAGCAAAAGTTCAGTATTTATGCAACCAAGGGAACTGCTGCGTTTTTGAAAGAGTACGGAATAAACGCCATACCTGTAGCCTGGCCCGACGAACCGGACTCTCCCAACAGCGTTGAACTGATAAAAAACCGACAGGTTGAAATGGTTATTAACGTTCCCAAAAACCTATCGCATAAGGAACTCTATAACGACTACTCCATTCGCCGTGCTGCAATCGACCACAACATTCCGCTAATAACCAATGCCAGATTAGCCGCCGCATTCTTAACTGCCATCAGCAACAAAAAAGTAGAAAATCTTGAATTGATAAGCTGGAACGAATATTTCGAATAAATCAAATTTAATGCGAACTTAACATAAACAGCTCCGGTTCCTTTCGTACCGACGTGCAGTTGGTCATTAACCATTGTACCGATTTTGCAAAAGCATCATTATTAAATGCCTTGGCATTTTCGGGACATTTCTTTATACAACTACAACAACGAATACATTTTTCGGCATCCACTTTTCTGAAATCTTTAAAATCGATTGCCTCCACAGGACAATTTTCGGCACAAATTCCGCAATTGTTACAACTATCGTTAGTTTGAGGAGCCATAGGCTGCGATTGCGAACGCTCTTTATACGGAAAATTTCCCTTTACATTTAACTCGTACTTACCATTACTTTCCAATTTTTTCAACGCAACGCTGCAATCTTTTCCAAATTTCAAGGCCATAGACAAATCATCTGCATCCGGCCTGCCGGTTGCTACTTTTTCGGTAAAAGAGTGTTCTCCTATAAAAGCACCGGCGGCAATTCCCTTAAAGCCTCTTGCTTCAAAAATGTTTTTAAGTTCCAATAACGCATCGTCGTAATTGCGATGACCATACATGACGGTAAAAATTGCCAACGTGCCATCACCCTTCAAAGTCGAAAAAATTTCCGATAAGAATGCAGGTATTCTTCCGCTATAAACGGGAACCCCCACTATTACAACATCGGTGCTATTAAAAGTTAACCCCTTAAACTTAGCCCTGTCCTTTAAAAGAGTTATGTTGTAATCCTTAACCGTTCCACCCAAACCCTCTGCAACTTGCCCGGTTATTTTATCGGTAGTCCCCGTCGGACTAAAGTAAATTCTGCTTACATTCATTCTATTTCTAATTTATATAATTTGTCGTACATCTTCATTTAAGTAAATATCCAACCATTACTAAAAAAGATATTTAACATATAGGTATTCCAAATCGTATTAAAAACCACGATGAGGAATAGTAATATTGTATCACTCCTAACCGATAGAAATCGTCTGGTTAACAAGTAAAAGGATGTTACTATAAGCATAAATAATCCGAAAAACGAAAATTGGAAACGGCTCCCGCCGTATCCAACTACGAATATGAACAAGCATAAAAGCAAAAATGAAACTCCAAACATTTTAGTTTCGAACTTGATACTCAACTTCGGAAAATTTGATATTGCTATTAACGCCGCTATGTAAAAGAAAGGCGAGCATATTGTGAACCGGAAAAAACTATGCAGGCTTCCGCCTGATGTCAGCAAAGTAAACACGAAAATTCCAACCAAGTAAAAAAGTGATATTAGCAACAGGTAACCTCGTTTTGATTTTTCGTCGATATTAAACAAGAGTTGCTTTTTCGAATACATGGTAAAGCCTATGTAAAATAGGTAAGCCAACGCCGGAATGGCCACAAAAAAAATGGCAAAAGTATTCATACCAAACCCTTCGACCGACCAGTCCGATATTTCGTGTATCCATTGAATTTTACCTGCCCAATGTTCTTGTGCATCAACAAATGCAGTCCACGACCCAGACGATAAGTACTGTATAATCCAAACCGTTAAGTATCCAATTAAAAATGGGAGCAATTTAAGCAAGGAGTGCCTAATAATTCGATAATTCCCCTTATTTCTAATGAAAATAAAAACCTCGGTGACAACTATTGCCAAAAGCACAAAAATTGTTGCCGGACGAACCATCGACATCAACAAAAAACCAATAAAATACAGCGAATATCTGTCCCTTAACATTCCAACTACAGCAACTGCAGCACACAGCAGAAATAAACTTTCGGAATACGGAATTAGGTAAATAACAGATGTTGGAAGCGTTATTAAAATAATGAACGTTGTTATTACCAAACGCTTATTTCCGGGAAGCAGGTATGTTACCAAAATTGCTATGGAAATAATAAACATTAAGTAATTTAAGATGGAAATTACCAATGGCGATGCCTGCGTAACCTTCCAAAGTAGAGGAAACAACGGGAAAAATGCAGGTCGAACCTTTCCGTAGCAGGCTTCCTCGTTTGTATATAAATTTTGACTTATACAATTGTAAATGGCAGCATCCCAATTCAAGTAACTACTATCTTCAATGGATAAATAAGGTTTGCTAACCTTCGATATATTAAAATCGCTCCAGCCACCAGTATGTTCATAGTTCTGCGAAACAACTCCTAGCGTGTTACGATAAATTTTCCCGTTTTGAAGTAGCCCAAACGTTCCAAAAAAGAAAAGCAAACTCAAAACACCTATTAGAAGTAAAAATAAAAACTGCTTTTTCATTCGTACAAAACGCCTAATATATTTATAGTCAAAATATTGTAATTTAATTCTTAACGCTCTTTATCCGAGTGAATGAATATTGAATAGCAAAATGATTAATAACTACTTAAATGCTTCTATATCACATTAAATCCACACGCTATTGAAAAATGCTTCCAACTTTACGGGGTCTAACTTTCCATTTGTCCTTACACCGCTACACAAATCAAGCCCAAATGGTTGAACCTGCTCTATTGCCTGTTTAACATTTTCAGGAGTTAATCCTCCTGCCAGAAATACCGATACTTTTGATTGCTCAACTATTCTTCTGCTTAACTTCCAATTGTGAACTTTTCCTGTACCACCAAGCACTTTCACCTTCAAGTTAGGGTTTCCACTATCCAATAAAAGTGCATCAACTTGCTGGGATACTTTTAAGGCTTCATCTACCGACTTTTCATCGGCAACATGTATAACTTGCACAATTTTCACCGATGGCAACTTCTCCCGTATTAAACTGTAAGTTCCCTCCTTAAGTTCATCTACAATTTGAATGGTGCTGGTTTGGACTCTTTTATAATGGGCTACAATTGCCTCTACCGAAGTTTCGCTTGTTAACAAAAACGTAGAAATAGGAGGAGGAACAATCTTTGCAATCTTTAATATTAACTCATCGGATATAACCCCGGGGCCACTTGGCATATTCCCAACAAGCCCTAAAGCCGAAGCCCCGTAATCAATTGCTAACTTGGCTTCCTCTTCTGAACTTATGCAACATATTTTTACCCTTGGAACTCGTTTCATCTTTACAATTTCAAACCTACTCTTTTCTTTCGATATATATGGCTTTCATAAAATTACTCGCATTTAAAAAATTCATAATAGAACGAACTTCATCGTCGTTGCATCCATAAATAATTTTTATTTCGGAATCCATTTTAACCCGGTCAGCAATGCAAGCAATTCCATTAATAGACTTTTTCTCTTCTTCCCCTATAAAAATGTCAATACCTCCATTATCCATCGATTTTGTTCCTCTAATAAAACCGTAATCCACAGGATAAATCATGTTGCTATACCGTGGATGGGAAGAACCTTTCTTCCTATCTATCGATACTTCATTATTCCTTATAAATTCTTCAAGAACTTCCCAATACGTCATACTCATTCAACTATACCACTGCTAATATGTTCTTGTCATTGATTCCGGAATTACAACTATAAAATCGGCGATACCCTTGTTTTCATCCTGCAACTTAGACATATCGGCTTGCGTAACGGCACTAATCGTATGAATTTTTAACTCGGGATTCGACTTTAACAAATACCACACAATGCCCTCCCATCCGTTTGAATGGTATGAACCATTATAGTGAATAAAAATATTTCCGCTTTTTAAGTTAGCGTGTATAAAATGTGCCATTGTTGCATCTTTGATAGCTTGCGCTTTGGGGAGATTCTGACTGGCATGACCTTTACCTCCGGGCATTCCTCCCATACCAAGCATAGCCTTGTAGCCGGGCAATTCGGCATCGAACTGAATGGGCAACGAGGCCATGTAACTTTTGGCTTCCGACGAAAAACTATCCAACGCCTCGAACCCACCCATTGCCACAGCCGACGCATATCGACGCGGAATATTAGTAGCCACAAACTTTAGCCCCTTTTCCTTAGCAAACTCCACAAGTGGCTTGTAATCGGTTTTATAGTTATTCCAAAGTTTCACTTCATCCTCGAAACGCTTCTGGGATATTAGTCCCGTTAGGTATTCATCAAGTAATAGTTGATTATCGGCTTCAAACATTTCGGCACCCAGCGTAATGTTACCATTTTTACGCGTATATAAATCGTTAGTAACCTCAAACTCCAGCCAATGCGCAATGGGATTGTCGTGCAATTCTCCAAAAAACACAACATCGCCCGCTGCAAGGCTGTTGAGCATGTCTGTATAGGAGACAACCTCTCCGTTTTTGTCATAAATTATATACGCTGGCTTATCCTGCGAAAACGACATTGCCGAAATTAAACAAACGATTAAACAAATTGCAACTTTTTTCATAATAAAAATTATATTTGCGTGTTTTTGTAAAGTTAACATTAAAAATACAACCAGTATAACGCTTTACATCATCATTGCAAATTTAAAATATAGTATCTAATAATACGGTTAAATGGAAATTACAAGAATATTCGACATTTTAGATGCAGGTAAGGATTTATACGAAAATAGACCTGTTCTGGCAATTAAGCGAGATGGCGTTTGGGACGAATTTAACATTGATAGGTACACCCAAATGGCATACAATCTTAGTTACGGGTTAATGGCAATGGGACTTAAACCCGGCGATAAAGTTGCGTCGATTTCAGGAAATCGTCCCGAGTGGAACATTTTGGATATGGCTGCTTCGCAATTAGGCGTAATTCATATCCCAATATATCCTACCATTAGTACCGACGAGTATAACCATATTTTAAAGCATTCCGAAGTGAAACTTATATTTGTTTCGGATAAAAATATGTACAACAAGATATTCCCCCTTACCGAACATTTAACCAACTTTTTGGGTGTTTACACTTTTCAGGATAACGGAACAATTCCCAACTGGGAACAAATACTCGAAAAAGGTAAAGCTAATGCACACTTGTACGTTGATGAACTTTTCAAAATAAAGAATTCCATTAAACCCGACGATGTTGCTTCGATGATATACACCTCAGGGACTACAGGTGTTTCAAAAGGAGTTATGCTTACCCACTCGAACTTTCTAAGCAACGTTAGCGCGTGCCGAGGGTTATTTCCGTTGGAAAATAAAGATAAAGCAGTGAGTTACTTACCGCTAAGTCACGTCTTTGAACGTATGGTAAACTATTACTACCAAAGCACAGGTGTAACTATTTACTATGCCGATAATTTGGGAAAAATTGTAGAAATACTAAAGGAGGTTAAACCTCACATTTTTATGACAGTTCCACGTATGCTCGAAAAAACATACGATAAAATTATTGCCATTGGCAAGGATTTAAGGGGAATAAGAAAGCAGATTTTCTTCTGGGCTGTAAACCTTGGTTATAAATTCAACGAAAACGGAAACAACTGGTTTTACAATGTAAGGCTAAAGTTTGCACGTAAGCTGGTTTTCGATAAATGGAAAACTACCCTTGGCGGAAGTTTAAAATTGATTATTAGCGGTGGCGCAACTTTGCAACCTAGGTTAATGCGAATTTTTTGGGCTGCCGGAATACCAGTTTACGAAGGTTACGGCTTAACCGAAACCTCGCCTGTAATAGCAGTAAATCATAGCGCAAAACCGGGCAATGTTCACTTCGGTACGGTTGGCCCGATTGTTCCAAACGTAGAAGTTAAGATTGCCGATGATGGCGAAATTCTTATGCGTGGCCCCAGCCTAATGAAAGGATACTACAAAGCCCCCGAATTAACTCAAGTGGCTATAGACAACGAAGGTTGGTTTCATACCGGAGATATAGGACATCTCGCCGAAGAAAAATTTCTTACCATATCCGACAGAAAAAAAGAAATTTTCAAACTATCGAATGGGAAATACGTTTCACCCCAACTAATCGAAAACAAACTAAAACAATCGTTCTTTATTGAACAATGCATGATTGTTGGCGAAAACGAAAAGTTCGTTAGCGCGTTGATTTCTCCTAACTTCAGCTTTGTTCACGACTGGTGCAGCCGTCACAAAATTCACTTTGAAAACAACGATGAACTTATCACCATTCCTGAAGTTATAGCCCGTTTTCAAAAGGAAATGAACACAATCAATAAAGAATTAAGTGATTACGAGCAAATTAAACGCTACAGGCTGGTTGCCGAGCAATGGACACCACAAACCGGAGAACTTTCGCCTACGCTAAAACTAAAGCGAAAAGTTATATACGAACGTTACGAAAAAATTCTGGAAGAAATATACGGGCATACCAAAGATGGCGAAGTAAGAGGCATAAAATAAGAATAAAATCCCCGGTTTTACCGGGGATTTTCATTTTTAACCTTCAATAATTAAGAACACTAACTTCGTTTCGCTCTTGTCCGAGTAAAATATAGGGCGGCAAAAGTCAACGCTCCATTTAATATCAGCAACTCGAAGCCAAATTTATATCCGGAAAATAGAAACGAGGAATACCTATTTAAAACATAACAAACCACCGGCGAAAGTATGGCAATTACAGGCACCAACTTATCGTTAGGCTGATGCGATGTAAACATTCCAAAAGCAAACAACCCCAGCAACGGACCATAAGTATAGCCGGCAACAGTAAAAATGGCATCAATTACACTCCTATCGTTAAAGGAGTTAAAGAGTAAAATGGTAAAAACCATTATTACCGAAAGAATTATATGAACCCTTTGGCGAACCTTTTTAAGTGTAACCTCATCCATGTTTTTTGTCTCAAGCAAATCGATGGTTACCGATGTCGTCAGTGCTGTTAAAGCGGAATCAGCACTCGAGTACGCTGCGGCAATTAACCCGAGCACAAAGAAAATTCCAACTACCGGCGACAAATACTTTGTGGCAATCATTGGGAAAATATCGTCGGAATGGGCAGGAATAGGAATTCCTTTGGATGCAGCGTAAACGTATAGCAATACGCCCAACGACAAAAATATGAGGTTAACCGGTAAAAATGCAAAACCATACCAATACATATTTTTGCGCGCATCGGAATAGTTTTTACAACTCAAATTCTTTTGCATCATATCCTGATCGAGCCCCGTCATAACAATAGTTATAAATGCGCCGCCCAAGAACTGCTTAATAAAATGGAAGCGGTTGTTTATATCGTCGAAAAACCAAACCTTAGATAAATCGCTATTACGAATGGTTGTAATGATGCCATGAAAATTAAGATTCAAACTTTTGGCTATAAAGTATATGGTCAGCAATACTGAACCAATCATTGCAACTGCCTGAAAAGCATCCGTCCAAAGCACCGTTCGCACACCGCCCTTGCGAGTGTATAGCCAAATTAACAATACCGTTACCGAAACCGTTACCCAAAATGGCACACCCCATTGTCTAAAAATAGTAAGTTGCAGCACACTTGACACAATAAACATCCGAAACGAAGCCCCAATTATTCGCGACACTAAAAAAAGGACAGCCCCACTCTTGTACGAGAAGAAGCCAAAACGCTGTTCAAGATATGTGTATATCGATGTTAAGTTCAACCGATAATACAACGGAAGCAACACGTTGGCCACCACAAAATAACCCAATAAGTAACCAAGCACCATTTGCAAATACGAAAACTGGCTTGTTCCAACCCACCCGGGAACCGAAATAAACGTGACTCCCGATATGGAAGTTCCCACCATGGCAATAGAAACCAAGTACCACGGCGATTTTCTGTTCCCGATAAAAAAGGTTTGATTATCGGAATGCCTCGAGGTAAAGTAGGAAATAACGAAAAGTACAATAAAGTAAGCCCCAATTAGCAGTAATATTTGTAACGACGACATATTTGTCCATAATTTAATTTCATTGCAAATAAAGCATTATCGGTTTAGTTTAGCAACTATTTCAACTTTTATACAAAAAATGCTTAGGAGAAAAGTAATCTATTTTTTTTAGCTTTGCGTTTTGGTTTATTAGAAGTTATTAAAAATTTCTTTTGAAATTTTCAACTACATGAATATCCAGTCTTATCCATCGAAACTGCTCGAAAACGCAGTTGAAGAATTTTCTAAACTACCCGGAATAGGACGCAGAAGCGCTCTACGCATGGTATTGCACTTACTCCGAATGAATTCCGAAGAGGTAAAAATGTTTACCAAGTCCATCGACGACTTAAAGGAAAACGTAAAGTTTTGTAAGGTTTGCAATAACATATCCGACTCGGACATTTGCGAAATATGCTCGTCGAAACGACGCGATACCTTCACCGTATGCGTGGTAGAAAATATTAAGGATGTAATGGTTATAGAAAACACACATCAATTCAATGGATTATACCACGTATTGGGCGGCGTTATAAACCCCATGGAAGGAATTGGCCCATCGGACTTAAGCATTGACAAACTCATGGAACGTGTAAAGTCCGGACAAATTAACGAGATAATTATGGCGTTAAGCCCTACAACCGAAGGCGATACAACAAACTTCTACATTTACAAGAAATTAAAGGAATTCAACATAAACGTTACCACCTTGGCCAGAGGCGTTGCCTTTGGCGATGAACTTGAATATACCGACGAAATAACCCTTGGCAGGGCAATTGTAAACAGGGTTAAATTCGACGATGCCCCTTCCAAATAACTTGCGCTAAACATACTATCCATAACTTTACAACTTAATTTCACCCATGTTTTAAACACTTTTGACAAAGTTTTTTACTGCAACTGCCGATATTTTATAAATTAATGTAACTTTATAGACACTAATTCTATTGTGAAACACCAAGATTAAACAGGACATTATATTGATTATGAGAAAACTATCCTTCATAATCTTACTTTTAATTACAAATTTAGCATTAGCACAGGATAACCTATCCGAGTTGATTTCTGCAGGCGAAAATTCTATTAAAGAAAAGAATTACAAAGCCGCAGTTTCGTCGTATAAACATGCCCTGGAAATATCTAACACCGACACATTAGCCTTAAACGGAATAATTAGGGCCTTAACTTTAATGGGCGATTACAGAGAAGCCCAAAAGTACGCCGAAGATGCAATAAAAACTTACCCCGATAACGCCGAATTTATATTTCGTAAGGGTATAATTCATAACTTAAACGGAGACCACGAAAAAGCTGTTGAAGAGTTTAATAGCGCCCTCAACCTCAAATCAACACAAAATTTAAAAATTCGCATTCTTCTAAACAAAGCATCGGCCGAATTTAAACTGGAAAACTTTACGGGAGCCCTTGACGATTATAACCAGGTTATTGAACTTGATCCTCGAAACGCGAACGCATATAATTACAGAGGTTTGGTAAACTATAGGCTAAACTACTTTATCGATGCGGTTAACGATTACAACAACTCCATTGATTTAGAACCCAACGTTGCTTCAACATACTACAACAGGGGCATGTCGTACTTAAAACTAAACGAAAAGTATAAGGCGTGTGTCGATTTTCACAAGGCTTGTCAACTTAAGTACGTAAACGCCTGTAAGATGATTGTAATTGAATGTAGTAATCAGTAATTCTCAATAAAATTTGCAGTTAGTTAATCCGCCTGAATGGGCGGATTTTTTTTATTATACGAACGCTTATGTTCAATATTTCCCAATCGGGGAATTCATAATTCAACACAAAATCATGTATGCTCTAAAACACTCTCCCTTTAGGATAAAATTGATTATCGTTTTTTTGAATATTATTTTTACATTTTCTAACTTTACGGGGTTAAATAGAATCGTTTTGTTATCAAAAAAACTATTTTTGTTACAATATTTAATTTAAAGGTCAAAATTTTTAAAACCATACAACAATGATTAGCGATTTAAACAGCATCCTGTCCATGAGTTCGAAACGGATGAAACGTTCAGTAATCCGTGAGTTGTTAAAAATGACTCAGCGTCCTGAAATCATCTCTTTTGCAGGTGGACTACCTTCTCCCGAAAGTTTCCCAGGAGAACTACTAAAAGAAATAACACTAGAAGTATTGAGCTCCGATAGCGCCCATGCTCTTCAGTACAGCGAAACCGAAGGCGATAAACGGTTAAGAGAATTAATTATTGAACGTTACAATAAAAAGGGCGTAAACGTCTCCCTTAAAAACATTCTTATAACAACAGCATCGCAGCAATCACTTGATCTTTTACCAAAGATATTTGTAAATCCAGGCGATAAGGTAATTTGCGGCATACCGAGTTACTTAGGAGCAATTTCGGCATTTAACAGCTATGGCGCAGAAGTTACCGGCGTTGAAATGGATGAAAACGGAATGCGTTCCGATATGCTCGAAGAAACTCTTGAAGAACTCAAGAAAAAAGGACAAAAGCCAAAGTACATATACGTAATTCCTGACTTCCAAAATCCAACTGGAATTTGTATGCCGGAAAAACGTAGAATTGAAATTATTGAGGTAGCTCGCAAATACGACGTGTTAATCGTAGAAGACAGTCCATACCGCGAGGTTCGTTTTGCAGGAACGCCACAGCGTACCATGTTCGAACTCGATGGAACCGGACAGGTAATTCTTTTAGGAACAATGTCAAAGGTATTTGTTCCAGGTTTCCGTATTGGATGGGTAATTGCAAACGAACAAGTTATCGATAAGTTGGTAGTAGCAAAGCAAAACACCGATTTATGTACTTCGGCATTTGTACAAAAAATTTCTGCCAAATACATCGAAAAAGGGTACTTCGACGAAAACCTTGGAAAAATTAACAAAATGTACAAGGAAAAACGCGATGCCATGGTTGCCGCATTTCACAAGTATATGCCCGAAGGTGTTAAATGGACGGAACCCGAAGGAGGTCTATTCCTATTTATGACATTACCCCAAGACATCGATGCCGAGGATTTGTTTAAAGTTGCCATTGAAGAGAATGTTGCATTTGTTCCCGGAACATCCTTCTATTGCAACGGGAAAGGTAAAAATACCCTTCGCTTAAACTTCTCGTACATGTCGAAGGAAAAGAACGAAGAAGGCGCACACAGACTTGCCAACGCAATAAAACGTCTAATGAAATAATTTTTAAAGATTTTCCTATAATTGAAACAAAAAGCCACTTAAAGTGGCTTTTTTAGTACATTTACAAAAAATACGATAATAACATCACAAAAGGGAAAATGGAACTTTCCGTAGTAATAGTCAACTACAACGTTCGATATTTTATTGAACAATGCCTACTTAGTTTAAGGAAAGCGGAAAGCGATATTTCTCTCGAAATTATTGTTGTTGACAACGCTTCAACCGACGGTTCCTGCCAAATGATTCGGCAAAATTTTTGCGAAGTTACTCTAATAGAAAACACAAAAAACGTAGGTTTTTCCAAGGCAAATAATCAAGCTATAAAACAGGCTAAAGGGCAATATATCTTGCTACTAAATCCCGACACCGTTGTGCCGGAAGACACACTCCCAAAATGCTTGAATTTTATGAACCAACACTCCGAAGTAGGCGGCTTAACCGTGAAAATGATTGATGGACGAGGTTCCTACTTACCCGAATCGAAAAGGGGATTTCCTTCGCCATGGACAGCATTTTACAAGATATTCGGATTAACATCCCTGTTTCCACATTCAAAGATTTTCGGACAATACTATCTGGGACACCTAAACCCTAACGAACAGCACGAAATTGAAATTCTGCCGGGTGCCTTTATGTTTCTGCGAAAATCGGCACTGGATAAAGTAGGCCTACTCGACGAACAATTTTTTATGTATGGCGAAGACATCGATTTATCGTACAGAATAATTGAGGCTGGTTATAAAAATTACTACTACCCCGAATGCAAGATTATTCACTATAAGGGAGAAAGCACAAAAAAAGGAAGCCTCAACTACGTAATTGTATTCTACCAGGCAATGATAATTTTTGCCCGTAAACATTTCAACAATAAAAAGGCAAAGGCTTTTTCATTCTTAATAAATATAGCCATTTACTTTAGGGCAATGCTGTCGATGCTTCATCGGGTTGCAAAAAAAACATGGCTCCCGTTAACCGACGCCGCCCTAATTTTTGCAGGTTCTGCAATAAGCATAAAATGGTGGGAATTTTACCGTTTCGGAAGTAATAATGTTTACCCCGAAAACTACATAAAAATTCTAATTCCAATCTATATAGTGCTTTGGCTAATTTCGCTGTGGATTACCGGTGCATACGACAAGCCTCAAAAGAAATTAGCAACGCTAAAAGGCACGCTTATAGGAACAGTTGCCATACTGTCTATTTACTCCGTACTTCCTGTAGAAATGCGATTTTCCCGTGCTATAATTTTTATTTTAACGGGTTGGACATTTATTTCGACATTACTGGTGCGGGCATTGCTAAATACGCTAAAAATATCGGAGATTTTCGAGGTAAACATTTCGAAACGCGTTGGCATTATTGGCTCCCCAGCCGAAGCACAAAAAGTTACTGAAATACTACATACTGCCGGAATAGGAAATCAGCCATCGATTCTAAATTCCAATGAAATTAGAGATGAAGAAAGCAAATCTATTTCGTTGGAACGATTAAGTGATTTTATCAGGCTAAACGAAATTAACGAAGTTATTTTCTGCTCCGAGCAACTATCGATGCAGGAAATTCTGCAATGTATGCTGTTCCTTTCGCCCACAGGAATCAAGTTTAAAATTGCCCCATATCAAGGCAACTCAATTATCGGGAGCAACTCCATTGAAACGCAAGGAGAACTTTACTCACTCGACATTCAGACCATTGGAAAGCCAAACGCCAAACGCTATAAAAGATTATTCGACATAGTTAGCGCTGCTGTAATTATTCCGTTATGGCCACTTACCGCATGGTTTGCTCGCCAACCTTTCTACATCCTTGGAAACGCATTTCTAGTGCTTATAGGCTGCAAAACTTGGATTGGCTATAATAAAAGCGAAAATGGCATTGGCAATCTCCCGAAAATCAAAAACAACGTTTTTAACATTTCGTCAGAAAAAAATAGTAATTCCCATTCGATTATAGAGGCAAATCAACTTTACGCAAGAAACTATAACGTTTATACCGATACCAAAACCCTTTTAAGCAACCTTTTTTCGAAAATGATTAAAAGCAAATAATCATTTTATTTTTAACTTTTTTCTCCAATAAAATTATTCGAAAACTTGAAATTTTCACTGATGAAATTTTGATTTTAATTGAATAAGTAAAACCTTATTCTTTGCGTTGCATTTGATTTTTACGTCACTACGCTAAAATATCATCGGAATAAATTCAACAATTCGTAGCATTCTCTGTTATACTGTTGAAATTTTTCAACAAACATAAAAAAACAGATTGTTCGAAATGGCTTACGAAGTTAATATATCCCTTCCCGCCATGGGTGAAGGTATCACCGAGGCAAAAATTATTAGATGGTTGGTTAACGTTGGCGATGTTATAGAAGAAGACCAACCTTTAGTTGAAATAGCAACCGACAAGGTTGATTCCGAAGTACCTTCCACAACTTCAGGGAAGGTGAAAGAACTACTTTTCAAGGAAGGCGATTTTCCACAGGTAGGTCAAACAATTTGCGTTATTACCGCCGAAGGTAAGGTTTCGGGAACTACAGAACAAAGTAACACAGTAACCCAAACTAATACAATTACACAATCCATTTCAACTTTAAACATTGAAAATTCAGCCTCGAATAGCTCTGAAATCGAAGTTAAAGATAGCAGTAAGCTACTAAATATGCACCTGTCTCCTTTGGTTCGAAAAATTGCACAGGAAGAAAACATTTCAACACCAGAATTGCAGAAAATTAGGGGAACAGGCCTTAACAACAGAATTACCAAAGATGATGTTTTGCTCTTTATTCAAAATAGGGATAAAGTAGTAGCAAAAGCCTTTAACCCCACCGTGGCAACAAAACAAAGCACAGAAATTTCTACAATTTCCGAGGGAATGCGCCACGAAGTTATTCCCATGGACAGAATGCGCAAGTTAATTGCCGAACACATGGTAAACTCCATACATACTTCGGCTCATGTCACCTCATTTATCGAGGTGGATGTTACAAAACTGGTTAACTGGCGCAACTCGATTAAGGAAAACTTTCAGCAAACCGAAGGCGAAAAGTTAACGCTTACCCACCTTTTTGCCCAAGCAACAGTTAATTCCATTAAAAAATTTCCCGTGCTCAATTCCTCGGTAGATGGCGACAATATCATCATAAAAAAGAATATTAACCTGGGAATTGCCACGGCATTGCCTAACGGCAATTTAATTGTTCCGGTGATTAAAAACGCCGAAAAGTTAAACTTATCGGGCATCGCATCCTCAACTAACGATTTAGCCAAACGTGCCCGCGAAAACAAACTAAAACCCGACGAAATACAAAGCGGAACTTTCACAATATCCAACTTGGGCTCGTTCGATACACTTACCGGAACTCCCATCATCAACCAACCGCAAGTTGCCATTCTTGCCATTGGTGCTGTAAAAAAACGCCCCGTTGTTATAGAAACACCGGAAGGCGATACTATTGGAATACGACAAATGTGTATAATCTCCCTATCGTACGACCATAGGGTTATCGATGGAGCACTTGCCGGTTTATTCCTAAAAGAATTCCGCGATACCATCGAAAATTTTTCACCGTCGGCATAGTCTTCCTGAGTTAAGTGTTTTTTATACCAGTAAAATACCTTTATCAACAGGTTCGAAATTGAACTTACGAATTGGCCTTGGCAATAAAACCGTACGTCAAGCGGCTATTAATTCATATTCGACAAGCCAATTTTAACAATTTAATTTACCAGCTAAAAAATAACTTCAACCGAAAAACTTCTTACAGGTTATAAGAATTTTCGGTAATTTAACATATATTGTTTCCCTATTTGTCAAAAAAACTCGGCATCTAATCAAACTTATAAATTATAAGTTTATGCCAAATTTATTGGGCTTTACGACTATTTAGCCCCCTGCTCACGAATTGTTAATCAAAATGCTGAAAACAAACAAAAAACCTAATCGTATATAAAATTAGAGTAAAGCAAAAACACTAAAAAAAACACCGTGTTATCTTTCTGATTATATTTGCATTGTAATTAAGTAATTAAACAAGAAAACTTAGGCACCGAAGAAGTGGATTGATTTTTATAGAATGAGACTTAAACTGCTTTTATTAACTATAGCCCTTATAATTTCGAATGGTTCCTTTTGCCAAAAAAGTTCCTACTATCGCAGGGTTTTTGTCGATGCCGAATACTATCTGCTATACGAAGAGTATCAGGATGCCTTACCCCTATATTTCGAATTATACCAACATTATCCCAACAACGCCAATATAGCCTATCGAATTGGGCTATGCTACCTTCACATTCCAAATCAAAAAACAAAGTCCATAAAATATTTCGAAAAAGCGCTTGGAAACATTACGGACAACTATAAAGAAGGATATTTTACCGAAACCAGTACTCCTCACGAAGTGCTGCTATACTATGGCGAGGCACTAAGAATTAACAATGAACTTGACAAAGCGTTAAAGGCTTTCAAAGATTATCAGAATAAATTAAAACC
This sequence comes from Bacteroidales bacterium, assembly GCA_020636845.1. Classification (GTDB taxonomy): domain Bacteria; phylum Bacteroidota; class Bacteroidia; order Bacteroidales; family Tenuifilaceae; genus JACJXD01. The sequence goes on from JACJXD010000003.1 coordinate 360,460, forward strand.
AAACGATTTAAGAGAACAGCGTGTTGTTCAAAAAGAAATTGAATCGGTTAACTACGCCAAAGTACAAATTGAAAATCCTAAAAAGCACATAATTGAGCCCATTCAGGGAAATATAAATACTCAATTTCCTGAAATAAACCCTTTGGTTGACAGTTCGGGCAATACAATATACTACACCTCGATACAGCGTTTCTACAACGCTATACTATCGAGCGAGCGAAACACTAACACTTACTGGAAAAATCCAATTAACTTAAATGCGCAACTATGGGCCGAAGGAGTAATCAAAACCGTAGGAATTTCTCTTTCCGGCGATTTCCTAATATTAGCCCGAAACGATAACGATGTCTTTAACCTATACTTTAGTAAGTACGACAAGGCAACAAAAACATGGTCGCAAATCTCGAAATTTCCAAAGGAAATTAACAGTAAGAGTTGGGAAACATTCGGATCGTTATCGGCAACCGGCGATACTCTATTTTTTAGCAGTAACCGCGAAGGAGGTTTTGGCGGATTTGACATTTACATGTCGATAAGAACAAACGATGGCTGGTCAAATCCAATAAATCTAGGAAATAAAGTAAATTCTGAGTACGACGAAATTGCTCCTTTTGTCACCGAAAATGGGAAACGACTATTTTTTAGTTCAAATGGGTTTAAAACAATGGGAGGATTTGACCTTTTTTATGCTAATTTTGAAAATAATACATGGGGAATTCCCCAGAATTTAGGATATCCTATAAATACTACTGATGACGACACTTTCCTGTTCCCAATTAAGAATGGTAAACGTGGATTCATAAGTAGGGGGAGCGAAAAAACGGGCAATGAGGATATCTATGAAGTAAAAATAGATATTACCGAATGAAAATGAAGTTCAACCTTGTAATTCTGTCAATATTTCTCCTTGCTTTTAGCCAAGTAGGATTTTCGCAAGGAAAGTTTGAAGCGGAAGAAACATATCGCGATGCGAACTCCTACTTCTACTTCGAAGATTACGAAGAAGCATTAGCCTTGTATAGGAGTATTTATAAATCATTCCCAAATAACAGCAACATCGACTACCGCATTGGTTTTTGCTACCTAAACATTCCCGGTAGTAAATATAGAGCCATACCTTACTTAAAAAAAGCCATTACCGCTACAACAAAGTTTTATAACGAAGAATCGATTGTTGAAAAAAAAGCGCCTATTGATGTTTACTTTTATCTGGGAAATGCCTTTTTTATTAATAATCAAATAGATTCAGCGCTAAAATACTACCAAGAATTTCACAACTTAACAAAAGGAAAAGGTAACTGGGACTTTGAATACCTCAACCATCAAATACAAACGGCTAAAAATTCCGAAATTTTAAAAAAATCGCCCATCAACTTTATAGAATCAAAACTAGGCGATAATATAAACAATCAACTATACAACTACAACGCAGTAGTATCGGGCAATGGCAAAATTTTAGCATATACTACCAAGCAAAAGTTTTACGATGCAATAATGGTTGCCAAACTTAATAGCGATGGGCAATGGGGAAAACCTCAAAATATTACTCTCGATTTACAGGTAAACGGAACTTGTAAAACTTTGAGTCTTTCATATAACGGCAACGAACTTTACCTTTTTAAGGATGACAACCACGATGGGAATATTTACGTGTCGAGGTTCGAAGACAACCGTTGGCAACCTATGGTTAAACTCAACTCGAACATTAACTCGGAAGCATACGAAACACACGCATGTCCAAGTCCAGACGGAAAATCGTTATACTTTACCAGTAACAGACCGGGGGGATACGGCGAATTAGATATTTACGTTAGTAAAAGAACCGAAGGATTAGACTGGGGAAAACCTCATAACCTAGGAGATATTATAAATACACCTCTAAACGAAGATACGCCATTTGTAACATCCGACGGAGAAATGTTGTTTTTCAGCTCCGAAGGACATAACAACATGGGTGGATACGATGTATTTGTTTCTCAGATAAACGACCAAAACCAATGGTCAACTCCAATAAATATAGGCTACCCAATAAACACTACCGATGACGATCTATTCTTTTTCCCTACAAATAAAGGTTCGCAAGCTCTTGTTTCCCTTTTTAATAAAAAAGGTACCGACAGGGATATTTACTCAATAGATCTTTTTATACCCCGTTACAGAAAAAGTATTGTACTTTCGTCGCAAAAGTACGAACATCCTTCCGAAGCCGCCTTTCAACGACTTATCGTCGATACCCTTTCTCAAAAAGGGAAAGCCATTGTTGACCCAACATCTAGCAATATCAATATCGATTTTCTTAGTAACACCGAAAATACGCTCTACTTAAAAGGAAAACCATACGATATTCTTCTTCAACTATCACGAGAAGAATTAAAACCAAGTAACGGAAATATTTCTTCTATAGAGTTAGCCAACAATGAGCGAAAAATAACTCCTGTTATAGATACTACGACAAATAAAAAAGACAGCATTAACAGTTCTCCTATAAAGGAACGCATCTCACTGATAAAAAAACTGTCGGATACAAATAACACCGTTGCCAACTTTAACAATGCGGCAAAAAGCGTAAACACAACTCAACTTGTTGATAAAAGCAATGATTTGGAGGGATCGTATCTAATGGAAATGCTATTGCTCCTTACAAATCCAAAAGATTATAGCATTCTCACTCCCGTACTAAAAAGGAACTGGATTTTTCCCGCAGGTTTCTTTAACGAAAGCATAATAAAATTCAGTAATTCCTTCAAATCGCAACAGGAAAAAGATGCAATGACTTTAACGCTTTCCAAATTTTTAGATCAACTGGTAACACCCCAAAACATAAGCGCTTTTGCGCCTCGTAAACGTTCTCAATCGGCTAAGGATATAAATACATTCAACTATGTATTTAATCGTATGGTAAATATGGCTTCGCCCGAATTGGGAAAGAAACTTGCCTACACTAAGGTTAACCACGATAACATACAAACAATTAACGAGTTAATTGTCACACTAAAAAAAGAGCAACCTGAAATTTACCATAAATACTCCGACGAACTACTTAGAATTTTAACACAGATTTCGTTTGAAACATATAAGAATTTGCCGGATAATAAAAAAATTGAACTTTATAATAGCATAGGAAGTTCCACAATTATTCCGACTTCTAATAGATGGTGGATTTACCTGATAATTGCATTAGTTATTGCTTTGGCAAGTTTCTTAACATATCGAATTTACAAAAAGAGGTAAACTACCCGATAGCAAGCAAAGCACACGCTAACTTTTTGACGGCTAAGGGGAATATCTTTACACAAGCAATACTCGCTTTTTGAACCTTTTAAAAGAAATTTAGTTACTAGTAAAAACATTAAACATGGACAAATTTGCAATACAAGCCGACTGGATAGATGGAATGGCTTTTGAAACCGAGGTTAACGGTCACAAACTAGTAATTGATGCCAACGAATCGGTTGGAGGTAAAAATCGTGGTCCAAGGCCTAAGCCGTTAATGCTGGTAGCCCTTGCAGGATGTACCGGAATGGATGTTATTTCAATCCTAAAAAAAATGCGAGAGGATGTAAAAAAGTTTAGGGTTGGCGTAGAAGCACTACAAACCGATGAGCATCCCAAGCATTACTCCGAAATGAAGATTGTTTACGAATTCTGGGGAACGAATCTGAATAAGGATAATATTAATAAGGCAATAACCCTTTCGCAGGAAAAATATTGTGGTGTTAGTGCTACTTACAAAAAGGCAATGGAACTAAGTTACGAAGTGGTAATTCACGAAGAATAAGTCTTATGAAAGTTTCAAAAGATACTTCAATTGAGGATTTAGTAGAAAAAGTTCCTCAATCGGTTACATTTCTTCGTGAAAAGGGCATTGTTTGTGTTGTTTGTGGGGAACCTGTTTGGGGTAGTCTGTACGACGTTGCCAAGCATAAAGGTTTTTCCGACGAGAGTATCGATGACATTGTTATCGAACTTAATCAACTTCAAACAAAAAACTAGCACTTAGCCATTCTATTTAACAACCTGTCAATTTGTACATATTGGGTTTCCCAAAGAAGGAAACCTTTTTTTGTTCATATACATTCCCAACATAACGTAATATTTTTCAAATGGCTTACATTTGCGCAAAGAATAGAAAATTATGCCTCGATATAAAATAACCCTCGAATACGATGGCTCCCATTACCGTGGATGGCAATTTCAGCGTGAAGTTCCTACCATCATGGGAAAATTAATGGATGCCATTAAACTTGTCTATAAAAAAGAACAATACGAACTGTACGGTTCCGGCCGAACCGATTCGGGCGTTCATGCCTTAAACCAAGTAGCGCATCTCGATATAGATTCATCGATGCCTCCCTACGTAGCCATCAATAGGCTTAACGAGGAACTGCCATCTTCCATCAACATACTGGCAATGGAAAAAGTAAACGCCAAATTTCATGCACGCTACAGCGCTGCAGCCCGAAGTTACGTTTACCATATATCCAAACGACGCACAGCATTTGGGAAAGATTATGTTTGGTGGATAAAGGAAGTACTAAACGTAAACGCCATGGCAACCGCAACCGAGCATTTTATTGGCATGAAGGATTACAAATCGTTTGGCATTCCCGAAAAAGAAGGTGCATCAACATTAGTTAAACTGGACGACCTAAGAATTTTTGAAACCGAAGGTTCAATTATTATTCAGGTTATCGGTTCTCATTTTCTTTGGAAAATGGTAAGACGCATTGTAGGCACGTTGGTAGAACTCGGAAAAGGGAACTTAACCGAAAACGATATCGAAAGTTTTTTTAAAGAATACTCGAAAATCCCTGCAAAGTTCACGGCACCTCCTTCAGGGTTATACCTCGAAAAAGTTTACTATCCCGGCGAAGAGATAGATACGGAGCCAAGTTTTTTAGTAAACATTTTGTAATTTCTAAATAAGGCCCTGCTCATAAAGAATAATTAGCTCGTTAAGAACCTTATCATCGCCTTCAGGGTCGAAGCGTGTTTTTAAACTCGACCCAAAAATTCGCGCAATTCCCTGCCAAAAAGCAGCCGAAAATCCGCCTTTAAGTTCCTTAACCAATTCGTACGATGTACTGCCGGTTTCCCTATCGATTAACTTTATTAGCATTCGCCCTTGCGAAATTGTCATTTTAGTCAGGTCTTTCTCGAACTGTGCACGCAGTTCCTGTTCAGATTGTTTTATGTACAACTTCTTTTCGCGCTCTGTTTTCAAGGTTTTAAGATGGGTATTCATCTCTAACAACTTTTGCTTGGCTATCTGCGCATAAGGGTAAGTTTTTTTCAAATTTCGAATTAACTTGTAATAGCGATACATTTGGTAACGGTTTTTAAACCTCCGCCTACCGTATTTAACCACCTCCGGAATAGAAATATGAGGAATGGTATCACCTTCGAGCACAACCGAAGGAAAAAGCCTTGTGCTATCGGGAATAGGACGCTGGGCATATACAGCTTGGTTAGAAACTGTTAACGCCAACGTTATCATACCCACAAAAAGCAACTTCCATCGCATAGCCATTCTCCTTACTTCACCAACTTTTATGCAAAAGTACGGTTAAATGTTACGAATTATATCCTTTTAATATTTAAAAAATTGAATATCAATAGTCTTCTTAATTTTCAACCCTAAAAATACTGCAACCACTCCTAAATGCTAACAACTTTCAACATAAGACTAAGATCTTAACATTTAACAAACGTTTTCGTTTCCGAATAGCACAAAATTTTATTTACAAACAGTAAATAGTTGAAAAAGGATAACTTTGCAATCACCTTTTAAACAATATGAAATTGTTAAACGTTTTGTAACTAGCAATAATTCTGTAAAACTATGACAAACAACAAGGTACTTTTAATGATTTTAGACGGCTGGGGTATTGGCAAAAAGGATAAATCGAATGTGATATACAGTACTCCAACACCCAATATTGATAAAATTACGGCAAGTTATCCGCACTCCCAATTACTGGCTTGTGGCGAGAATGTTGGTTTACCCGATGGACAAATGGGAAACTCCGAGGTTGGACATCTAAATATTGGCGCAGGTAGAGTTGTGTATCAGGATTTGGTTAGAATTAATAAGGATATTCAGAACAAGCAATTCGAAAAAATGCCCGTACTTGTTGAAGCGCTTAACCACGCAAAACAAACAGGTGTTTCGGTTCACTTTATAGGATTGATTTCCGATGGCGGGGTTCACTCTTTAGATAAACATCTGTACCGTTTGTGCGATATTACAAAGGATTACGGGCTAAAAAACGTTTTTATCCATGCCCTAACCGACGGAAGGGATACCGATCCACAAAGCGGACTTGGATTTGTCCGCAACCTTGAAAATCACCTCAAAAAGAGCAACGGAACAATTGCGTCGTTAATTGGCCGTTACTACACCATGGATCGTGATAAACGCTGGGAACGTGTAAAAGAAGGGTACAATTTAATGGTACACGGAAAAGGCAAACCTACAACTAGTATGGTAAAAGCCATTGAGGAATCCTATGCCGAAGGCATTACCGACGAATTTATCAAACCTGTTATTAAGGTTGACGAAAACGGCAACCCTGTCGGCTTAATTAAAGAAAACGACGTGGTAATATGCTTCAACTTCCGTACCGATAGGTTAAGGGAAATTACCATTGCTCTTACTCAAAAGGACATGCCCGAGTTTGGCATGGAAGCCCTCCCCCTTTACTACGTAACCATGACTACCTACGACGATACCTTTAAAAATGTACACGTTATATACGAAAAGGACAACCTGGTAAATACGTTAGGTGAAGTTGTTGCAAAAAATGGGCTAAAACAACTAAGAATTGCCGAAACGGAAAAATACGCACACGTTACATTTTTCTTTTCCGGTGGACGAGAAAAAGAGTTCGACGGTGAAAGCCGTATCCTTATTCCTTCGCCAAAAGTTGCCACGTACGATTTACAACCCGAAATGAGCGCATTTTTGGTAAAAGATGCCATTGTTTCGGATCTTAAAAAGAAAACTCACGATTTTATTTGCTTGAACTTTGCCAACGGCGACATGGTAGGTCATACAGGAATTTACCCCGCCATACAAAAAGCCGTTCAAGCAGTTGATACCTGCGTTGGAGAAGTTGTTGAAACTGCAAAAGCAAACGGCTACGAGGTTATTATTATTGCAGACCATGGAAATGCCGATCATGCAGTAAATCCCGATGGCTCTCCAAACACGGCTCACTCGCTAAATCCAGTGCCTTTCATTTTGGTTTCGGACAGGTACAAAAAAGCAAATTCCGGAATTCTTGCCGATGTTGCGCCAACAATACTCAGCATGATGGGACTTACCATTCCCAGCGAAATGACAGGAAAAGTTCTTTGCGAATAACGTCTTTGCAACTATGATGATTGAAATTGACAATAAGGTTGTAAGCAGCGAACTACTGGAACGCAAGTTCTGCTGCAACCTTGTCGCATGTAAGGGATTTTGCTGTGTTCATGGCGATTCCGGAGCTCCATTAACTCAGGAAGAGACCGAAATCTTGAAAAAGATTTTTTCAAAAGTAAAACCATACATGACTCCTGCCGGAATAAGGGCAGTTAAGTTACAGGGAACAAATGTTATCGATATTGATAACGATTTTGTTACACCCCTCATCGATGGAAAAGAATGTGCCTACACCATATTCGAAAACGGAACTGCCTTTTGTGCCATAGAACGTGCTTGGGCCGACAAAAAAATTGATTTTCAGAAACCTGTTTCATGCCACCTATACCCTATTCGAGTAAAAGAATTCGACACTTTTACCGCGCTTAACTACGATGTATGGGATGTTTGCTCGCCTGCACGGAAGTTAGGCAATGAACAAAATATCCCCGTTTACCGTTTTCTTAAAGATGCAATTATACGTGCATTCGGCAAAGAGTTTTATGAACAACTGGAAACTGCCGAAAAATTGCTATCTTCACAAACAAATGATGAAAGTTAAACGGTAACAATTTACACTATGGACACAATTAAAACCTACATTGAGGAAAACAAACAGCGTTTCCTCGATGAATTATTTGGGCTAATTCGAATTCCTTCTATTAGTTCCATTTCCGAGCACAAGCCCGATATGATGAAAACGGCAGAGTACTGGAAAGAAACATTACTAAAGGCAGGTGCCGACAAAGCCGAAATAATGCCCACTACCGGAAACTCCGTAGTTTACGGCGAAAAAATTATCGACCCGAAATTACCAACCGTCTTGGTTTACGGACACTACGACGTTATGCCTGTTGACCCTATAGACCTTTGGAAATCCAAGCCTTTTGAACCGGAAATTCGTGATGGAAAAATATATGCCCGCGGTGCCGACGACGACAAAGGACAATCGTTTATGCACGCTAAGGCTTTCGAATTGATGGTTAAAACCAATACCCTTCCCTGTAATGTAAAGTTTATGATTGAAGGCGAAGAGGAAATTGGTTCTCCCAGTCTAACAAAATGGTGCGCCGAAAACAAGGACATGCTTAAAGCCGATGTTATTTTAGTATCGGACACTTCCATGATAGGCAAGGATGTTCCTTCCATTACCACTGGACTTCGTGGATTAGCGTATGTAGAAGTTGAAGTAACCGGACCTAGTCACGATTTACATTCTGGCCTTTTTGGTGGTGCTGTTGCCAACCCTGCCAATGTTTTGGCAAAACTAATAGCCTCGCTTCACGACGAAAATAACCGAATTACCATTCCCGGATTTTACGATGATGTTTTAGAGGTTAGCGCAGAGGAAAGAGCCGATATGGCCCGTGCCCCTTTCAACCTCGACAAGTATAAAACCTCGCTGGACATAGACGATATTAAAGGTGAACAAGGTTATACAACAATGGAGAGAACTGGCATTAGGCCAACCCTCGATGTAAATGGGATATGGGGCGGTTACATCGGCGAAGGAGCAAAAACCGTTCTTCCTTCCAAGGCTTACGCCAAAATATCCATGCGCTTGGTTCCCAATCAAGACCACGAAAAAATAGCACAACTTTTCAAAAAACATTTCGAATCTATTGCTCCAAAATCGGTAAAGGTTAAGGTAACACCTTTACATGGAGGGCAAGGCTACGTTGCGCCAACAAATACACCTGCATACATTGCTGCAAGCAAGGCTGTAGAGGATGTATATGGAATAAAACCGATTCCGTTCCGTAGTGGCGGAAGCATTCCAATAATTAGCACCTTCGAACAGGTTTTAGGTATAAAATCCATACTCCTTGGATTTGGTCTTGAATCGGATGCAATACACTCTCCCAACGAAAGTTTTCCACTGGAACAGTTCTTTACAGGAATTAGCGTTATTCCGCGTTTCTACAAACATTTTGCGGAACTATCAAAATAATTCAACATATGAAGGGGGATGCAAATCCCCCTTATTTTTTTGATAAAACACTATAATTAAGTATATTTCGATTGGAAATATTCATAATTAAAATATTTATCGTTTAGATTGCCATTTGTAATTACTCTAATTACGTTGTCATGCTAAAAAGAATTATAACCATTAACCTTACTTGCATTTGTGCAATTGTTTTATTGTCGTGCGGACACAATAGCCAAAATAATTCACCCGAAGAAAAGGTTAAGACAAATATTACCAACTGGATAAAATCGCGTCCTAGCGAATACAACGAGTATCAATCCATAAATTTTGGTCCTCTTACAGCACGCTACAGAAAGGATAGCCGAACCATTCAACTATACTCGTTACTGGAGGATGAAAAAAATAAAACAAATCCTAACCAAGACATCATTGACAGCTTACAAAACCTATTAAAGAAAACTCCGGGCACTTTGCTAGGTTATACCATTACGCATAAGTATCAAACCAAAAATGTTGCAGGCGAAACAATTACTTCAGAAAACCTATTTTTTCTTGATTCGCTATACCGAATAGTTACAATTTTAAACGAGGATGCTTACGATCAGATAATGGACGAAGAACTATTTTTCAGACCAGAAAAAAGCGACAGTACAAAAACAAAATAAAAAACCCTCGGGGTTTCCGAGGGTGGTGGTGCCACGTGGAATCGAACCACGGACACAAGGATTTTCAGTCCTTTGCTCTACCAACTGAGCTATGGCACCAGCGCTCAATTGCGGTGCAAATATATACTTTAAATTAATTCCAGCAAAAACATCGTCAACATTTTTTAGCATTTAGTTAATAGGCAAATCTTACTATTTTAATTCCCAATCATTTGACAAAAAAATTATTGTCATTTCAAATGAAATTTTAGAAACAGCTCCGATATTTTACAAGTGAAGTATATCGATATACAACCGTTAAACGTGAAGAAATAGGCTTTTTACATTCTATTTAAACATATAAAACTTTACTGATGAGGGAAAATTATTCGTTTTGAAAACAGAAAAAACTTTAATATCATTGCTTGATTTTTGATTTTTTTAAAAGTGGAACAATTACTCTTACAATCAACAATATACCAACTCGTTATTGCAGGTATTTTAACTGTTTCGTTAATAATTCAACTGTTTTACTACCTTGGCATATACTCGAGGGTTGCCTTTTGGAAACGTAAACAAGTTAACAACGGAGAATTACCTCCCGTTTCAATTGTAATATGCGCAAAAAACGAGGAAGATAACATTAAGGAGTTTCTACCGAATGTACTTCAGCAAGAATATCCCGAATTCGAGGTAGTTGTGGTTAACGATTGCTCATCGGATAATTCCGACATCCTTTTAAATAACCTTGTTAAGCAGTACCCAAACCTTAAGGTTACAACCATTAGGGAAGATGAAAAGTTTACTCATTCTAAAAAACTTGCACTAACCGTAGGAATCAAGGCTGCTAAATATAACCATCTTCTGCTAACCGACGCCGACTGCACTCCGCAAAGCAACAAATGGCTGCTTAACATGGCTCAAAACTTTAGTGCAAACACATCCATTATAATTGGCTACGGAGGATATTTTGCCCGTAAGGGATTTGTAAACAAACTAATACGGATAGATACGCTATTCATCGCCTTAAATTACCTAGGCTTTGCTTTAGCAAAAAAAACATACATGGGTATTGGCCGAAATTTGGCATACACTAAAACGTTATTCTTCGAAAACAAGGGTTTTGCTTCTCATACTAACATCGACTCTGGCGACGATGACCTGTTTATTCAGGAAGTAGCCACAAAGAGCAATACACGGGTAGAACTAATACCAGAATCGCAAACACGGTCGGTTCCCCGAAAAACTTATACGACATGGATAAGGCAGAAACGTCGTCATTTATCCACTTCAGGAAATTACCGGCATGGAATAAAATGGTTACTTTCCCTTGAACCCTTTTCACGTATTTTTTTCTACGCTTCGGCTATTGTACTACTTGCCCTAAACTATTTTCCCATAACCATTGGAGCAATAGTAGTTTTTAGGTTATTAATTCAACTTATTATTGTTAAATTATCGATGAACAAGCTGGGCGAGAAAAAAATATTGCTGCTTACCCTTTTTTGGGATTTATTTTCGCCCTATTTTTACGCTAGACTTTTATTAGTAAATAAGTTTTCGAGCAATAAGCCTAGATGGAGATAAATATTGATAACCTATCCGAAAAAGCCAAACAGGATCTTGAGTTGGTAAATCAGGCGCTCAGCGGCGACCAAAAAGCGTTTGCTGAACTAATGGATCGATACCGCGATGCCATTTACTTTATGCTGCTTAAAATGGTAAATAATAAAAGTGATGCCGAAGATTTAACGCTCGAAGCATTCGGCAAGGCTTTTAAGAACATTCATCAGTATGCACCAAAGTATGCTTTCAGCACTTGGCTATTCAAAATAGCTACCAATAACTGTATCGATTTTATACGTAAACGTAAGGGAAACTTAATTTCCATCGACCACAACATCGACGATCAGGAAGGTTCCTTTGTTTCGCCAACGGCATTACTTTCTGCGGCAACGCCAGATCCCGAAGAAAAACTTATTAAAGAGCAAAATGTTAAGTTGATACAGGATATTGTTTCCAAGCTTAAACCACGGTACCGTAAGTTGGTTGAATTACGCTATTTTCAGGAATACTCGTACGAAGAAATTGCTGAAGAACTCAACTTACCGTTGGGAACGGTTAAAGCTCAACTATTTAGAGCACGCGAACTTCTTTTCAACATTTTAAGTAATATTCCACCACACCAATAACATGGAAGTTGTTTTTGAATATTTTCCGGAATTAACATCAAACCAACGCGACCAGTACAACGAACTTTTTGAACTTTATAAGTTCTGGAACGCGCAAATTAATGTAGTTTCAAGAAAGGATATAGATAACCTGCCGACACATCACGTATTACACTCGTTGGCCATCGCAAAGGTTATAAGTTTTATTGCCGGAACACGAATTATGGATATAGGAACAGGTGGCGGTTTCCCGGGCATTCCATTGGCAATTATGTTTCCAAAATGCAACTTTACGTTGGTCGATTCAATTGCAAAAAAAACTAAAGTAGCAGCAGAAGTTGCCAAGGCTTTAAAGTTGAGCAACGTTGAAGTTATTACCGACAGAGCCGAAAACATTACCGATAAATTCGACTTTGTCACCAATCGAGCAGTAGCTCCTATTCCTAAAATTATGAGTTGGATCGAAAAAAATATAAAACCAGGAGGAGCAAATCAACTCGCCAATGGACTCATCTGCTTAAAGGGTGGCGATTTAAAAGATGAAGTTAAGCCATACAGAAAATACTTGGAGAAATGGAAAATATCTAACTTTTTTGAAGATGAATACTTTTCCGAAAAGTATGTAATTCACATAGGACTTTAATCGATTTATCAAAAGTAGCATTGTCTATTTTATCGAAAATAAAATTTTAAGATGTAAAATATTTTCTTACCTTTGCAACTCGAAAAATCGATACGACGATTTACTTAACTGAATATCAATAATATTAAAAAATAAAAATTTACAACGATGAAAAGAACGTTCCAACCCTCCAATAGGAAGAGGAAAAATAAACATGGGTTCCGCGAGCGTATGTCAACCCAAAACGGTCGTAGAGTTTTGGCTTCCCGCCGCGCAAAAGGAAGAAAAAAACTTACAATTTCGGATGAATTTAAACGCAAGTAAGTTATAGTTAAGATATTTGTTTTTTATAACGAGTTTAAAGGCAGGTTTACCCTGCCTTTTTCTTTTTCAATTACTATATTTACCCCAAAATTTTACAATGGAATTTACAACCCCGCTTTTTTCGGAATTTAAAATTCCCGATACGCTCAGCAAGCCTTTACACAACATAGCCACAAAAATAGTTGATGGCCAACGAATAGATGTTTCCGAAGCTGTGACCTTATACGAAAATGCCGACCTTGCTTTACTTTCGCAACTGGCAAACCTGATTAACTATCGTATAAACGGTTCCAATGTTTACTTCAATAAAAATTTTCATATAGAGCCCACGAATCTTTGCGTTTTCAACTGCAAATTCTGTTCGTATCACCGAGGAGCAAGCGACCCGCTAAGTTGGGTTTTATCGCTTAGCGATATAGAAGAGCAGGCAAAAAAATATATTGGTTCCGATGTAACCGAAGTTCACGTTGTGGGAGGAGTTCACCCGAAATGGGACATCGACTATTATGGGAAAATGATTAAAACTATCAAAAAGATTCTCCCAAACATTCATGTAAAAGCATACTCTGCCATCGAATTGGATTATGTTATCCGAAAGGCAAAACTATCGTATAGTAAAGGATTATCCATTCTTAAGGAATATGGATTAGACTCAATTCCCGGCGGTGGCGCCGAAATATTCGACCACGAGGTAAGGGAAAAAATATGTCCCGATAAAGCTTCGTCCGAAGCATGGCTTCAAATTCACCAAGCAGCCCACGAACTAGGCATTGCATCTAATGCAACAATGCTTTACGGACATATCGAAAGTTACAAGAACCGAGCAGAGCACATGAATGCTATTAGAAATTTGCAGGACAAAACCGGAGGGTTCAACAGCTTTATTCCCTTGAAATTCCGGTCGGCAAATAACCAGCTGGAATATTTAGGCGAAGTTAACCTGGTTGAAGATTTGCGAAACTTTGCTGTTTCCCGAATATTCTTGGATAATGTTAAGCATTTAAAAGCCTACTGGCCAATGCTTGGGGTAGAAAATACCAAACTTGCCATTGCCTTTGGTGCCGACGATATTGACGGAACCATTGATGATACAACTAAAATTTACTCAATGGCCGGAGCCGAAGAGCAAAAGCCTGTAATGACCGTTGAAAAATTAACTCAACTTATTCGCGACGCAGGCAGGCAACCCGTTGAACGAGACTCGCTTTATCGAATTGTAAAAATGTACTAGCAAGTAATACCAATTGTTTTTCTAATTTTGTATCAAGCACATTAATCTGCAAATCATGGAAAAAGTTAAGCATACCCTTAAAATCTTTTTCAACAATCCTATTACCAGAACCATACTATACGGTTTAGGCGGTGGAATTTTAATTCTGGTTTTTCTAATGCTTTTCCTAAACATTTTTACTCGTCATGGGAATACGTATGCCATTCCCGATTTCAGAAACGTTTATGTTGACGATCTTCCTAAACTAGTTGAAAAAGCAGGGCTGCGTCTTGTAATAAACGACTCTGTTTACATAATTAACAAGGCTCCCGGTATTGTTATCGATCAAAATCCTGCTCCCGGAAAGCATGTTAAAAAGAATCGTAAGGTATTTATCACAATAAATGCTAAAAGTCCTATTAAAGTTCCCGTCCCCGATTTGGAAGGAAATACATTACGACAAGCAAAAGCTATTCTGGAACAGGATGGTTTCGAAATTGGACGACTTTCGTTCCGTCCCGATTTAGGAGTTAATATAGTCCTCGACCAGCAATTTCAAGGTACTCACATCGATCAGGGAACAATGATTCCCAAAGGATCGAAAATTGACTTGTTACTAGGTATGGGAATGCATGGAGAACGTACGGGATTACCGCTACTAATAGGGCTTAAACTAAATGAAGCACAAAACAGAATTATCGAAGCATCGCTAAATGTTGGCAGAATTCGTTTCGATGAAACAATATCAACCTTCAAAGATTCGTTAGATGCTATGGTTTACAGCCAATATCCTGCATATACCGAAAATCTATCCATGGCTTTCGGTACACGAGTAGATATATGGCTTACGTTAAACCAATCGCGAATACCTAAAATTGAGCAAGAGAAAAAGGATACCGTAAATACCGAGAATATTTCTGCCGATGAAATTTTTGAATAAGATACTTTTCTTCCTTCTGGTTCTAAATATTCCTCTTTGTGTAACGGCACAGGAGATTATGGTAAGCCTTTCGTCGTACCGGATAAAAGATGTTCAAAATATAAAAGCCGAACAGCGTAAGACTTCGTTATCGTTACCCTTTTTCGATGATTTCTCAAGGCAAATTCCCTTTCCTACGGCAGATTTATGGGAATCCAGTGCTGTTATATCGAATCAAAACTATGCTATAAACCCACCTACCGTTGGAGTTGCCACTTTTGATGCAATAAATCGTAAAGGGGAATTATACTCAACTCTTACAACCACATCCCAAACAAGCGATACGCTAACCTCCTTACCGATTAACTTGGCATACCCCGCAACCGATAGTATTTACCTATCGTTCTCGTTTCAACCTATGGGATTGGGAAATGCTCCCGAGCCCGGCGATTCCCTGATACTCGAATTTTACGCGCCGTCGGAAGGCAAATGGTACAGAGCCTGGGCGGCATCCTACGGTTACGAAAACAATACGCTTTTTCAAACATTTCATATTGAAGGAACAAGCAAAACCGACACGGCAACGGATATTAGCTCAACATTTCATGATGTAAGAATAAACATATTTCAATCGGATTTTTTGGTTGATGGATTTCGTTTTCGGTTTATGAACTATGCCTCAATTGCCGAAAATCCCAAAGTTCCTGGACTACGAAGTAACTGTGACCATTGGCATATCGATTTGGTTTACTTGGATAAATCCCGCTATTGGGATGATCCCATGATATACGACGTTGCCTTTACTGAGCCAATAAAAAAGCCCATGACAAACTATACATCCGTTCCTTGGAAACACTTCCCCGATGCTTTCAATTCGGAATTTACCGACCCTATTGAATTTCCCATTGAATACGAAAACTTCACTTCCGAAACATGGGGCATTTCACGGCGCTTTGAACTACACGATTTATCAGGATCACAAGAGACCTACTACTTTACAGGCGGAGCGGAAAATATCGAAGGCCACTCCACCATTAACTATTCACGTAAATACCTTTACGACTTTCAATCGGCATGGACGGATTCTGCAAAATACTTGCTAAAAACCTACATTATTACCGATAACGACCCTGAAGACAACTATTTAAGATACAACGACACCTTAACATATACTCAAGTCTTTGATAACTACTACGCGATGGATGATGGCAGTGCAGAATCTGGTTATGGAGTATTTGGCGAAGGATCCGGATATGGTATGGTTGCGCAAAAATTTTACAACTATACAGCCGATTCGTTAACCGGAGTAATGATTTATTTTAACCGAACTTTTAACGATGCTAACAATATCTCCTTTAAGGTTACAGTATGGGACGACAATAATGGAATTCCGGGAAACATTCTGTACGAAACGGAAAAAAAACGTCCGAAGTTCACGGACAGTCTAAACGTTTATAGTGTTTACAGGCTAAGTTCAACTCAAATTCCCGTAGGGTACTTCTATATTGGATGGCAACAATTTGATGACGAGTATCTAAACGTAGGCATCGACAGAAACTCAGATAATCAAAGTAACCTTTTTTATAATTTAAATGGAAACTGGAATAACACAACTTATCAAGGCACCCTAATGATTCGTCCTATTTTTGGAAACTTGCATCAAACTCCCACTTTAGTCCCTACTCAACGTGAATACGCAAAACTCACCATTTTTCCTAACCCTGCCTCTAGCGTTGTTAACATTACTATTCCCAACAACTTTAATGCCTCCGGCATAAAATTAATTGGAACCAACGCATCCATTATAAACTTGCCATATACAAGCGGACAAAGTTCATTCAGCATAACGAATATTCCTTCAGGATTTTATATTGTTAGAGTTTATAATTCGCAAGGTAATTGCTTAACCGGAAAGTTGATTGTTACACCATGAGTGCAATAGATTCCGACGACCTAACCGACAACGTCGAAGAAACATCCGAAGAACAATCGGACCTATACGAGCATTTTAAAATTGAAGTAGATAAAGGACAGGCGTTAACCCGTATTGACAAATTTCTTACCGAAAAGATTAAAAGCGTTAGCAGAAACCGTATTCAATTGGCTGCCGATGCCAACAGCATACTGGTAAACGGGAAATCGGTAAAATCATCGTATAAAGTCAAACCTTTGGACTCCATTTCCATTGTAATGGCATATCCTCCAAAGGATGTGGAAATATTACCCGAAAATATACCCATCGAAATTATTTACGAAGACGACGATTTGCTGGTTGTAAATAAACAAGCTGGCATGGTTGTGCATCCTGCACATGGAAACTTCACAGGAACACTGATAAATGCCCTTTTATACCATTTACGGGACATTCCTCTTTTCAGCAGTGGTAGCGTGCGTCCCGGATTAGTTCATCGAATCGATAAAAACACTTCGGGAGTTTTAGTGGTTGCTAAAACCGACAAGGCCTTAAACCATCTAGCTCGACAATTTTTCGAAAAAACTACAACCAGAATGTACACCGCCTTAGTTTGGGGAAACATGGAAGAGGACAGCGGAACCATTACCGGAAATATTGGGCGTAGCATTCGCGATCGTAAAAAGATGCAAGTTTTTCCCAATGCCGATCAAGGGAAACATGCCGTTACACACTGGAAAGTAAAGGAACGCTTTGGACATGTTACACTTGTCGAATGCCAACTGGAAACCGGACGTACCCACCAAATCAGGGTCCATTTTGAATTTATTCAACATCCTCTTTTCAACGATGAGGTTTACGGAGGGAACAAAATACTCCGTGGTAATACCAGCAGCAAGTACAAGCAGTTTATAGAGAATTGTTTTAGCATTTGCCCAAGGCACGCTTTACACGCTCAAACTTTAGGATTTATACATCCGACTACCGGCGAACGTCTATTTTTTGAGGCTCCCTTGCCAAATGATATGTCCTTGCTGATTGAAAAATGGCAGAATTACGTTAAATACACCTAAAAACATTTATAAAGTGTCGGGCTTAATTCAAGTTTACACCGGAAACGGGAAAGGCAAAACAACTGCTGCTCTTGGTTTGGCCCTAAGGGCCGCAGGTGCAGGAAAAAAGATTTACATCGCCCAATTTGTAAAAGGGATGTACTACTCCGAATTATCGTCGGTAAAGCAAATCTCTGCAATTGAGATACACCAATTCGGACTGGACTGTTTTATTGAAAAAGAGCCAACCCAAAACGACATAGATGCTGCACAAAAAGGCTTTTCGGAAGTAAAAACGATAATGGCAGCAAACAAACATCAGGTGCTAATTCTCGATGAAATATTCATCGCCATTTTCTTCAAGTTAATAGACAAAGAAGAAGTCATTAAACTAATAAAGCAAAAACCAAACGAAATGGAATTGGTACTAACCGGTCGATATGCACCTACCGAAATATGCGACATTGCCGATTTAGTAACCGAAATGGTCGAAATAGAACATTATTATAAAAAAGGAATCCAAGCACGTAAAGGAATCGAATTTTAAATAATACTAAAAATTCATTTTTCATTTCGACAACCAACTATGTAAAAACTACTTAATTAAAAAACGAATTGTTCAAACCTTAAAATCAACATTTTAAATTCTATATTTTAAACTATCTTTGGACGAAATTTTAAAGTTGAATGGATTTTAAGTTAATAGGAACCGATTCTCAATCATCGGCAAAGGCAGGAATTATTACAACCGATCACGGAACAATCGAAACTCCAATATTTATGCCTGTTGGCACTGTAGGTAGCGTTAAGGGCGTTTCGCACCGTGAACTTGAAAACGACATTGATGCAAAAATAATACTAGGTAACACGTATCATCTATATTTACGTCCCGGTTTAAACGTGATATCCGAAGCCGGAGGCTTACATAAGTTTACCAGTTGGAACAGACCTATACTTACCGATAGTGGTGGTTATCAGGTTTTTTCGTTGGCGGCTAACAGAAAATTAACCAGTCAGGGAGCCTCATTCCGTTCCCACATCGACGGATCGGCGCATCAGTTCACCCCCGAAAGTGTTATGGATATTCAGCGTATTATCGGGGCTGACATAATGATGGCTTTTGACGAATGTCCTCCAGGCGATGCCGACTTTAATTATGCAAAAAAATCGCTTGACCTTACAGAGCAATGGCTCGGAAGATGTGTAAATCGTTTCGATTCCACAGAACCATTGTATGGACATAGCCAAACACTTTTTCCTATTGTACAAGGTTGTGTTTATCCCGATTTGCGCAAACGTGCAGCCGAAAATGTTTTACAATACAATCGGGACGGCTATGCAATTGGGGGTCTTTCCGTTGGTGAGCCTGCCGACGTTATGTACAAGATGATTGAACTTGTAAATGGAATACTTCCTACCGATAAGCCTCGATACCTTATGGGCGTTGGAACTCCCGAAAATATTTTGGAAGCCATTGCCTTGGGTGTAGATATGTTCGACTGCGTTATGCCTACGCGAAATGGCCGTAATGGAATGATTTTTACATCGGAAGGTATTATAAACCTCCGAAATCAAAAATGGAAAAACGATTTTTCGCCAATCGACCCAAATGGTCCGACATTTGTCGATAGTAGATATACCAAAGCATATCTGCGGCATCTTTTTATTGCACAGGAAATGCTTGGCGCGCAAATTGCAAGTATTCATAACCTGGGATTTTACCTTTGGCTGGTTCGTGAATCGCGAAAGCACATTTTGGAAGGAAACTTTGGCTCATGGAAAAATCAAATGGTAAAAAAAGTCTCGAAACGCTTATAAAATAAAATATTCCACTGAATGAAAAAGTTGGATCTTTATATAATAAAAAAGTTTATTGGTACTTATTTCTATGCAATTTTACTTATTGTTGGAATTGCTGTTATTTTCGACCTTTCCGAGAAATTAGATGATTTTATGGAGAAGGGAGCCCCCCTCTACGATATCATCTTTAAGTACTACCTCAACTTTATCCCCTATTTTGCAAATTTATTCAGTTCCCTATTTGTGTTCATTTCGGTAATTTTCTTCACCTCTAAAATGGCATATAATACCGAAATTATTGCCATACTAAGTAGTGGAGTAAGTTTCAAACGAATGCTTTTCCCCTATTTTATATCGGCCACAATAATTGCAATTTTTTCGTTCGCACTCAGTAGTTTTATTATACCTCCGGCAAATGCGGTACGCCTCGATTTTGAAAATAAGTACGTTAAAAAACCTTACGTTTTTTCGGAACGTAACATCCACCGGCAAGTTCGACCGGGTATGTTTATTTACATGCGTTCCTTTAACAGCTATAATAATATTGCTTATAACCTTTCCATCGAAAAATTTGAGAATGGAGAGTTAAAATCAAAATTAATATCCGATTATGCCCAGTGGGATTCTCTAAAACAAAAATGGGCAATTAAAAATTACTACATACGCACCTACCTCGACAGGGGTGAAAAAATAACCCGTGGACAAGAAACCGACAGCACGCTTTACATTAAACCTGCTGATTTTAAACGTAGGCTCAACGATGTCGTGGCTATGAACTTATTCGAACTAAACAGGTATATTGCAGAACAACGATTACAAGGTGCCGATAATATCGAAAGTTTACTTATAGAAAAGTATAGCCGAATTGCATATCCATTTTCGGTTTTCATTCTTACTCTAATTGGAGTATCGCTATCATCACGAAAAGTTAGAGGTGGCATCGGTTTACATATAGGACTAGGACTAGCATTAAGTTTCTCGTATATTCTGTTTATGCGATTTTCCACCATGTTTTCGGTTGGTGGCCAAATGAGCCCCTTGCTGGCTGTATGGATTCCTAACATTATTTATGCAGGAATAGCCATAGGATTATACCGTTTGGCTCCAAAATAAAATGCAAAACGAGCGTTTTAACACAACGCAAAACCAATCAGCACGTTAGTTCTGCAGCCGTCAAAAATTAGGTGTTTCGTTTTATTATTTTGCTATTATTTCGTAATGTTGTACTCGAAATGTTAGCAAAATAACATTTTGGTGGCAACTAGTATTAACTAACACAACATTCTATGCCTTTTAACAACAAGATTGAAGAACTTAAAAAACGTAAAGAGGAAGTTCTTCAGGGCGGTGGCGAAAAAGCCGTGGCAAAACAAGTCGCCATGGGTAAGCTAACAGCCCGCGAGCGAATTATTGCATTGCTCGATGAGGACTCGTTCGACGAGTACGATATGTTTGTGGAGCACGATGCCCGCGATTTTGGGATGGATGGCAAAGTGCTTCATGGCGATGGCGTTATAATCGGAACAGGAACAATTTATGGTGCTCCTGTCGCTATTTTTGCACAGGATTTTACGGTTGCCGGAGGCTCACTTGGCTCTATGCACGCCCGTAAGATTACAAAAATTATGGATTATGCACTACGTATGCGTATTCCCCTTATCGGGATAAACGACTCGGGAGGTGCGCGTATTCAGGAAGGCGTTAACTCACTTGCCGGATATGGCGAAATTTTTTGGCGCAACACGCTATCGAGTGGGATTATCCCACAAATCTCGGTAATTCTTGGTCCTTGTGCCGGTGGTGCAGTTTACTCTCCTGCCCTTACCGATTTTGTTTTCGTTGTGGACAACATCTCCAAGATGTTTATTACCGGACCCGAAGTTATCAAATCCGTTTTAGGTGAAGAAATTTCGCAGGAAGATTTGGGTGGTGCTAGGGTACATGCTCAAATCACCGGAAATGCTCATTTCTACTCCGAAAGCGAATACGAGTGCTTCGAACAGGTAAAAAAACTTATTACCTACATTCCTTGGAATAATACGCGCAAAGCACGTAAATTCGAACCCAAGGAACCTAAAAGTTCATTTAACATTGAAGATGTTGTTCCCGTAGATCCTAAAGAACCTTATGACATTCGCGATGTTATCAAGTCTATTGCCGACGATTCCGATTTCTTCGAAATTCAGGAAAATTGGGCAGCAAACATTGTTATTGGATTCGGCCGCTTAAATGGAGAAACCATAGGCTTTGTAGCCAACCAGCCATTGGTGATGGCCGGTGTACTCGATGTTGACAGTTCCGACAAAGCTGCTCGCTTTATTCGTTACTGCGACGCTTTTGACATTCCTCTTTGTACACTAGTCGATCTTCCCGGATATTTACCGGGTGTTGATCAGGAACATGCCGGAGTAATACGCCACGGCGCCAAATTGCTTTATGCGTACAGCGAAGCTACTGTCCCTAAAATGACAGTAATTCTGCGTAAGGCATACGGAGGAGGTTACATTGCCATGAGTTCACGTCACCTTCGTGCCGACTTTGTTTACGCTTGGCCAAGTGCCGAAATCGCCGTTATGGGCCCCGAAGGTGCTGCCAATATTATTTTCCGTAAGGAAATATCGGAAGCTTCCGATCCCGAAGATGTTCGCAAACAAAAGGTAGAAGAATACAAGGATAAATTTGCCAATCCATACGTTGCAGCCGCTAAAGGTTACGTTGACATGGTTATTGAGCCATCCGAAACCCGAAAGTTACTACTTCACGCATTGGAAGTTTCGAGCACTAAAGTATCCGATCGTCCACATAAAAAACACGGAATTCCTCCATTTTAACAGGAAATTCTAGTTTATTCGTAATTCAAACATTTTTAATATGACAAGTAAACTCAATAATAAGCAAATTACTGCCTTTATTCCCGGTACCATTGTTGAAGTTAGAACAAAAGTCGGCGATACTGTAAAAGCCGGCGATATTCTTGCTATTCTTGATGCAATGAAAATGAACAACAGACTTACTGCTCCTGTTAACGGTGTAGTAAAGGAAGTAAATGTTAAACCTGGCGACAGAGTATGCAAAGGTTTTGTTATAATCTCTATTGAATAAAAAAAGTTACAGATAAAACAAAAAGGGGCATGTAGCCCCTTTTTATTTTTTACCTACTTTCCAGAGTTATTGCAACTCCTCCACATGCAAATACATATTTTTAAACTCATTTTTAATATCAGGTTTGGACGCAAATAAGCCATAAACCGTAGAACCACTCCCCGACATTGACGCATAAATAGCACCTAAGTCATACAACTGTTGCTTTACAACTTCGATTTCCGGATAATCAGTAAAAACTGTTTTTTCGAAATCGTTTCGAACACTTCCACGCCACCCGGTAATTTGCTGTGCAATCCTTTCCCGCAATGTTGGAATCCACGGTTCCGGATTAGTTTTAGCATAAGCACTACCCGTACTTACATGAATACCGGGATTCACCAATAATAACCAATAGCCTGCAAGCGCTAACGTTACAACTTCCAATTTTTCGCCCCTTCCGCAAGCTAACATTGGCGTATTGTATAGAAAGAATGGACAATCGCTTCCCAACTTCAATGCTAACTCATGAAGTTGAACATCACCTATTTTATTACCCAACAGTTGATTTAACCCTTTAATGGCAAAGGCTCCATCGGCAGATCCTCCGCCCAACCCTGCTCCAATAGGAATTTGCTTATGAAGGTGCATTCTTACAGCTGGAATGCTTTCTGCTTCCATCATCAAATTATATGCTTTTACACATAAATTATGCTCATTAGAACAACCGGTACTGTTTCCCGATTGCGAAAACTCTATCCTATTCTGTTCTCCTTCAACTTCAACAATTTCAAGAATATCATATAATCCTTTAATCGGATAAAAAAGAGTTTCTATATCATGGTAACCATCAACTCGTTTATTAATAATGTTTAGGCCAATGTTAACCTTGGCATTGGGGTATAAAATCATTTTACCGTGTTTTTTTTGCAAAAGTAGCAATTGAATTTAAATGTATTTAAAACTACCACCCAAGTTAAATAGTTTAAACGAACAACTATCATCAAATAAATGGTTATTTTTGTAGTATTTATTACCTGATAAAGATTTTAGGTAACAATTTTAAACCGGGAAATCATGAAAAGGTTACTATTTGTAATATCCACGTTAATTTTTAGTTTATCGAACGTAGGAGAGTTAAAAGCACAAAAATATAGTTTTGGCGTATTTGTCGATCCTCAACTGTCGTGGTTTAATTCTGACACCAAACGATTTGACCCCAACGGCCCCGTCACCGGATTCAACATCGGCTTTAGTGGCGAAAAGTTTTTTGCCAGTCGTTACTCATTGGCATCGGGAATTTCGATAAATAACCTAGGAGGAAAAATTAGGGTATTGCAAGATGGATTAACCCTTAAAACCCGTGATGGCGATTATGCCATTGATTCCAACAGCACCGTAACCTACAAGGCTCAATACTTTAGTATTCCGCTAGGATTTAAATTTAGAACTAACCAAATAGGCTACTCAACATTTTTTGCACAGGTAGGTTTGCAAGGAAACATAAGGCTTAAAAGTTACGCGTGGTATAATCCTGCCGATGTAAGTAAGGAAACTTGCACCCAACCATTTATGTGGGGTTTTGCCTCGTACTTTCTGGGAATTGGAATGGAATACTCTTTGGGAGGCGAAAGCGCCGTTCAAGTTGGACTTTCCTACACCGATGGACTTACCAAAATGCTAGATTTACCCAATGCAGTTATAACCTCACAAAGTCTAACATTACGTGTAGGCATTACATTTTAATAAGCAAGCATTAATTTTAAAATAAACTATATAGCATGAAAGTTGCCCTTGCTCAGTTGAATTACACAATTAATGATTTTGAACTAAACACAGGAAAAATTATCGATACGATAAATAGGGCAAAACGGGGAAATGCCGAATTGGTTATTTTTTCCGAACTTTCTGTTTGTGGTTATCCTCCACGCGATTTACTGGAACGCGAAGATTTTTTTACCAAATGCAGCGATGCTATAAATTCCATCGCAAAAAATTGTCATGGAATAACAGCTATTGTAGGCGCACCCAGCATAAACCCCAACCCTAAAGGCAAAATGCTCTTTAACTCCGCATTTGTTCTTTGTAACGGGAATATTTGCAGCATTCACGAAAAGTCGTTGCTCCCCGATTACGACGTGTTTGACGAATACCGATATTTTGAACCAAATACCGATAATTATACACTAACAAATATCAACGGTAAAAAAATTGCCATAACTATATGCGAAGATATTTGGGACGATCAACCCAAAACTACTCCTTTTGGCAGAGGCAGGTTGTACAAGAACTCGCCAATGGAGCAATTGGCAAAGTTATCGCCGTCATTTGTAATAAACATTTCGGCTTCGCCTTTCAGTTTTAACGTTGAAGAGCGAAGGTTGCAAGTATTTAAAAGTAATGTAGCACGCTTTGGGCTCCCCGTTATATATGTTAATCAGGTTGGAGGCAATACCGAACTTCTGTTCGACGGAGGTTCAATGGTTTTAAACGCCAAAGGTGAAGTTCTCCATAACTTGAAAAGTTTCGAAGAAGATTTTAAAATAATTGATACCGAAGAATTTACAAGTTCAGGACAGCATAGTAACGATAATTCCGAAGAAAAAAGAATAGCCCGTATTCACGATGCTCTTGTAATGGGAATAAAGGATTACTTTGGGAAAATGGGATTCAAAAGGGCAACATTGGGACTTTCGGGAGGAATCGACTCTGCTGTAGTTTTAGCTTTGGCCGTGGAGGCACTTGGAAACGATGCCGTAAGGGTTTTACTATTACCATCGCAGTATTCCTCACAACATTCCATTGACGATGCAGTGGCTCTCGCTAAAAAGTTAAGTGTTCAGTACGATACCGTTCATATCAACCAAATTTTCGATACATACAAAGAGCAACTCAAACCTGTTTTTCAGAATGTCAAGGAAGATGTCACCGAGGAAAACATACAAGCAAGAATCAGAGGAACCCTTCTCATGGCATTATCCAATAAATTTGGGCATTTGTTGCTAAATACCACCAACAAAAGCGAAGCCGCGGTTGGTTACGGAACGCTCTACGGCGATATGAACGGAGCTATTGCCGTTTTAGGCGATGTTTATAAAACCGATGTTTACAGGTTAGCCCGTTATATTAACAAAGACGAAGAAATAATCCCGGAAAATACCATTATTAAACCTCCGTCAGCAGAGTTGAGACCAGACCAAAAGGATAGCGACTCGCTTCCCCCCTACGAAGTTTTGGATCAAATTCTTTTCCTTTACATTGAACAGAATTTAAGTTCAGACAGAATTATTTCGAAGGGATTTAACAAAAACACTGTTGACAAGGTAATTCGATTGGTAAATATAAACGAATACAAACGCTTTCAGGCCCCTCCTATTCTTAGAATTTCTTCAAAAGCCTTTGGCTACGGGCGACGAATTCCCTTAGTTGCTAAATGGTAACCGAATGTTTCAATTTTTAGCTAAAAATATGCTTTATAGCACAAAATAGCCTATTTTTGAATCAAAAGAAAATATTTTACAATCATGGCAAAACAACATATCGACCAAGACTCAGTTTTTGAAGGCGTTTGCAACCTTTTTCCCAACTTATCCGACGAAGAAAAAGCGAAAATGAGAGCCAGCTTCAGTTGCATGTTTGTTCGAAAAGGTGAAATTATTTATAAAGCAGGCGATACGCCCAACGGGCTAATTTGCCTTTCGAAAGGAAAGGCTAAACTATTTAAGGAGGGTGTTGGAGGTCGCGATCAAATTGTACGAATGGCTAAACCTGTTGGTTTTATTGGCTACCGGGCACTTTTCGCCCAAGAAACATACTCCGCAACGGCACAGGCATTAGAAGATTCTGTTATTTGTATAATCGACAAGGATGCTCTAATAGATATTTTAAGGAACAACGCCGAACTTAGCTTACATATTCTAAAATCGGTTGCTACCGAGTTAGGATTTTCAACTAATCGTACTGTAACTCTAACCCAAAAACATATCCGCGGACGATTGGCCGAATCGCTCATATTCCTTCGCGATACATACGGTTACGAGGACGATAGCCAAACGTTAAAAGTTTACCTTTCGCGCGAAGATTTGGCAAACCTTTCAAATATGACCACATCGAACGCAATACGCACCCTTTCTGTTTTTGCCGATGAGGGTGTAATAGAACTTGACGGCCGACGTATTAAAATTCTGGATAATACAAGACTAGAACGGATTAGCGATTTAGGCTAACCACTACTCGTTATAGTAAATTCGCTTTACACGTCTCGAAATAGAAGTTAAAACTTCGTAAGGTATGGTACCTATTGCCTTGGCTATCTCGGTTATGGGAGGATTCTCTCCAAAAATAACTATGTCGTCACCAACTTTAACATCCACTCCAGTAACATCAACAACAGCCGTGTCCATATTGATATTTCCAATGGTTGGAACTAAAACCCCATTAACCAAGAATTTTCCGGCACCGTTACCCAACCTACGATTTAAGCCATCAGCATAACCCACAGGAATTGTTGCCACAACGGAAGGTCGCGTTATTACACCTCTACGGCTATAGCCAACGGTATCGCCGGGTTTCAACTCCTTGAGTTGAATTATTCGACTCCTAAGCGTTGCCACAACTCGTAATGAATCGGCTACAGTTGTGCTAATCCCGTATAATCCAATTCCCAACCTAACCATATCGAACTGATAATCGGGAAAACGCTCTATTCCGCCCGTATTTAAAATATGCCTGATAGGATTATAACCTAACGAGTTGGATAGTTGGCTGGTCATTTTATCGAAAAGCGTAAGTTGACTCAAGGTGAACTCATCCTGATCCGGTTCGTCGCTGGTTGCCAAATGCGAAAACATCGATTTAACCTTAACGGTATCGGTACCCTTTATCATCTCAACCAGCTTGGAAAGTTGTTCCGTGCTAAATCCCAAGCGGTGCATTCCCGTATCAAGTTTAATATGGATATTGTAATGATTCTCTCCATTTCGCTTTAAAACCTCAATAAAATCGGTTAATCCTTCAAAATTGTATATCTCCGGTTCCAAGTTGTACTCAACCATTAACTCGTATGTTCCGAACGATGGATTAAGAACAATTATAGGAAGCGATATACCGGCTTCGCGTAAAACAACGCCTTCGTCGGTATATGCAACGCCTAAGTAGTCGGCACGGTTAAACTGAAGCAAATTGGCCACCTCGTATGCTCCACTTCCATAGGAAAAAGCTTTAACCATAACCATGGTTTTAACTCCCGGTTTTAACTTTCCCCTGTAAAAGTTAAGGTTATGTGCAAGCGCATTCAGGTTTATCTCCATAATGGTTCTATGGGATTTTTGCTCGAGTACTGCCGAAATTTTTTCGAACTGGAATGCTCGGCTCCCTTTAACCAAAATTACCTTATCGGCAAAACGCTCACGCTTTAACGTTTTTAAAAAAGTAGTCGTATCGGGATAAAACTCTTTCTTTAAATCGAATAAATGTGCAAAGCGTATAATTTCAGGACCTATACCTATTAACTCATTAATTCCTTTATCTTCTAATAAATGTGCAACTTTGGAGTATAACAACTCCGAAGAATAACCACTCTGAAGAATGTCGGACAAGATAATTACCTTTTCGTTGCTCTTCTTTTGCTGCAGCATAAAATCCAACGCAATGGAAAGCGAACCCAAATCGGAATTATAGCTGTCGTTAATTAAAACGCTGCCGCCAATACCCTCCTTTAACTCCAAACGCATAGCAATAGGGTTAAGCTTGGTTATTCTGCTTACCAAATCTTCCCTATCTACATTCAAATGGAGCATTAAACTTACACAGTGCATCGCATTTTCGTACGAAGCAGAGTCAGTAAAAGGAATAGATATTCTTAAATGTTCGTCTTTATAGGTAATGTCGATAAGTTTTCCTTCATCCACCTCAACTATCTCATCAACATGAACATTAGCATTAGGGTGTTTTCCCCATGTAAGTAAATCGACATTATCCAATGTAACATCCTCCGCAATAACCCTGTCAACCAACTCATGATCCTTACAGTAAATTAGCACACTGGAATCCTTAAATAGCTTCAACTTTTCGTTAACCTTTTCATCCAAATCGTCGAAACTCTGCTGATGTGCCAACCCTATATTTGTAAAAATCCCAATGGTTGGCTTTATAACCTCTTCCAAGTTTAGCATTTCTCCCGGCTGGGATATTCCCGCCTCGAAAATTCCCAGTTCAAAACTTTCGTCCATTTGCAAAACCGAAAGAGGCACGCCTACCTGTGAGTTAAAACTTTTTGGGCTACGAACTACCCTATAATCGGGAGATAGTAACTGGTTAAGCCACTCCTTTACTATGGTTTTTCCATTGCTTCCGGTAATCCCAATTACCGGATATTTGTAATTCTGTCTATGAAAAGCAGCTATTTGCTGAAGTGCATATAAAGTATCCTCCACTACAATAAAAGTAGCATCCGGATAAAGTTTAGGTAAATCGCCAACCTCGCTAATCAGAAAAACATTTATATCCTGATAGTTGTAAAGTTCACCAATGTAATCGTGCCCATCGTGATTTGGCCCCTTAATGGCAACAAACATAGGGTTATTACCCGTAGCGGGAGTCCTGCTATCGATAATAACTGAATCCACTACAACTTCTACATCTCCTACAACTTTTGCTTCAACTACCTCGGCTAATTGTTTTACTCTGTATTCCTGCATTTTTTGATTGTTTTACCTAAGCAAATATAATAACTGGATATCGAAGTAAAGCGAATTTATTGCAAAAAAGCAATACACCCAACGCATAAGCACAGCAAATGCTCAAAAGCACAAAATCTTCCAGAAAGACAATTATGCCTTTCTACTAAAATTTATACGAAACGGATGCTTGAAAAAATCGTCCGGGCGACATTAACCCTTTTTTATCGATATACGGCTTATCGAAAATATTAAAAACATCGACAGTAGCCTTAAACGGTCCAAATTCTCGCCATAATCTTGCATCAAAAGTATGCCAAGAGCTTATTTTGTAACTGTTAACCTCGTCGCCCCACTGATCTCCAATGTACTTATAAATTACTCCTACATTTACAACCTTGTTAACTACAAAAAACTCTACAGATGCCTGTTCCATAGGAACCTCGGCCAATGCTTTACCGCTTAAATCGATGTTTACCGCAGGATCTGCATCAAACTTTTTTATTTCGGAACGGTTAACCGAATAACTACCCTTTATAAGCATCCATCTATACGGAGTAATTTTCAGAGAAGTTTCTCCTCCAATAACCTGAACCTCGGTTATATTTTGCCGTTTCACAATCGGTTTTAACTCCGTTCCTCCTGTATCGATGGAATCTCCGGTGGAAACAAAGTACTGAAAATCGGTTCCACGAGAGTAATAGCCGGTAAAATCAAACCGAACTACATTATTAAACCGAATTCCTCCACCAACCTCGTAGGTTAGCAAATGCTCGGGTTTAAGATTTGGATTTGCCAACTTAAATCCTTTGCTAATTTTTCTCGAAGAACATAAATCGTCGAGTTTTGCCGGCATAAAACCTGTTGAAACTGAAGCATAAACACTTAGCCAATTAAGCGGCATATACCTTAATCCTAACTTAGGATTTACGGCTTGCCACGAACTTGTAGGAAAATTTGCAACAGTGTCGGAAGTAAAACCGGTATTCTTGGTTGGATCGACAACGTTTAAGTAACCATCGAAAAACTGCGCATAATCGAATCGCAAACCGGCCAGTAACTTCAACTTACCATTTAATAAACTCTGCTCGTCCTGAACAAACGCTGCCGCAAAAGTTACTTTTCCATCCCTTTCGATATAATCGGTAGATGTTCGATAAGTATCTTCAGCGTCCATCCAGCCATGCTTAACATCAATGCCAAATGTAAAATCGTTATTGCTGAAAAAACTTCTTGACGCATTAGCCCATAAACCAACATCCCCCGAAACTTGATGGGTATAGTACAACTTATACTCTGCGCTCGAATTTAAAGACTCGTTCTGTCTGTTGTAAACTTCCCGCTGGGCAAATCCGTAAATATCAACTAAAAATCCTTTCAACTTACCATTGTATCCAAATCGCAATCGACTTGTTGTATAAGCATCGTAACTCCCATCATCAAGATATACTTTTCGCCCCGAACCACGCTTATCTTCGTATAAATTTCCCCCGACAAAAAATGATGCGCTATCGGTAGTCGGTACCATAATCTTAAAGTTTGCTCCTTTTTCCTTTATATACATTGGAACATTTGTAGAATCGCGTATCGCCGGAGGTTCCGCAATATAACCATCACCTTCGCGCCAAAAGCCATAGGTCATTACATTTATCCCCTTTTTAAGTACCGGAATTTTTCCGCCAACGGTGGCTCGCACTCCTTTTAAACCCAAGCCTCCGGCCTCGGCAGTTACATCACCATAAAACGGTTTGTCGAGAGGATTCTTAGTTCGAATGTTAATTACGCCAGCCATGGCATTGTTGCCAAACAACGCCGACGACGGACCATGAACAACTTCGATCTGGTCAACTAAATCGGGCGAAATCAAACTCCAATTTATAAATCCGTAGGAAGTTTTGTTTAATGGCGCCCCATCGTAAAGAATTAATACCCTGTTAGTCCCATCCAACCCGCGCATGGTAACCGAAGCGTTTTTAGAGAAAACGCCATTGGAACGGTTTACAAAAATACCGGGAATAGTTTCTAACAAATTATCCACATTGGTAGTTGGTGTATTTTGAACCACCTGTTTACTAACGACCGAAACCATTGCAGGCACCTCCCATGTAGGTTCCGGATTTAACGTTGCAGTAACAACAACCTGTTCTATAGGAATTGACTTTGATTTTAACTCTACAAGAATCGCCTTATAGCTATCACATTTTTCTTCTTTAGAAATGTAGCCCAAATGGTTAAATACCAACGTTTCAGGTAGTGCATTCGAAAAGCAAATTTTAAACCGTCCTAACGAATCCGTAACAACGCCTTTTGTTGTTCCCTTAATTGTTACGGTGACTCCCTGCAATGGATTTCCGGTATCGGTATCGATAACCTTTCCGCTTATACAACTTTGAGCAAAAGCACTAACAGACGTAAAAATGAATGTTGAAACAACTAGTAGCAATAACAAAAATTTCTTCATAAGTCACTATTTACTTTTGTACCACAACGGAAAAGGTTACCTGTCCCGACTCCTGCCCTGTAACGTCCGATACTCTTAAAACTCCATATTTCCCAATATCTTCAATAATAAATGAATAAGTATCGCCTGCTTTCAAATTTTTTGCTTTTCGTTTCCCGTCGTTAGTGTAAAGCCCAACAACAGAGGCTGGTTCCGAAATTGCATCGAACTCTTCCTGCGTAAGCGCTACCTGCACGAAACGACAAGTGGTCCGGGTATTCCAATTAGGAATATCGTAATTCGAAGGCAAATACGATATTGTTATGTTTGCCCCTGGCGACGAAATAGTGTTATAGTCTCCTTCCGGATCGTAAAAGTAAAGCAAATGTATTTCGTTCTGAATCCCATAAGCATCCTGCAAAGTATATGTAACGCCATTGGTTAGCGACAAAAAACTTTTACCATTCTCTATCCCTTGCGCATCAAGCACGATGTTACTATACCTAACCAATTCACCACCAATAGTTCCATTTTCCCTGGCAACCCTCAGCGAAACGCTAGCAGAGCCACCTTTTATATCGCGAATGGTAAAAACTACCAACTCCACATCGCTAGAATCCTTAGCAAAAATCACATCACGATCGAACTCCTGCATGTACATTCCTTCGTCTAAAACACGGGTACCGTTACTCGACACAATAAAATTTGTAAGAGCATTATCGCCGTTCCATTTACAATGAACCTTAAATTTCAACGGCTGGGCTATAACTGCCGAAGTATCGGCAGAAATTATCCCTGTTTCACTTACCAACTCTATTATTGGCGGATTTGTATTTTTATCCGATTTTTTACACGCCGACAAGATTAGGACTACCGCGAATAACAAAAAAAACACTCGAAATGTACTTTTTTTCATATCGTTAAGCAATATTTTACTAAACATGACCATCTACTATGAAATTTGTTGGGATTAATTAATTTCGATCGGATAAATTGAAATCAACACTATATTTTGATATTCAAAATTTTCGCGATTAGCAACACGCTATTTTTTCATTTTTCGAATACTCGATGCAACTCCCAATCCGACTAATGAACCAACATACCCAAAGGCAAAATGAGTAATAATCGGGAAAAAGATACCCGTTGCCAAGCTGCCATAATAGTAACCGGCAAACTGCGAAATAATAATTCTAAACACAGGAATAAGCGCATAAGCAAACCCTCCTAGAATTGCGATGACAGGAATCCAACGAATTCGATTATTCCAAACGTACCAAACAAAATCGATTAAAACGCCTATAACCAAGTATATGTATGGCAGAACTGGATCGGTAAATCCAAAACCCGGAATTAGCGTGGTTAAAATGGAACCTGTAATTGTTACCGAAGATGCTAACCGCAAATTCGATAAGTAACGAGCTCCCATAAGTAGGAGCATAAATTCCAACCCGTGACGACCCGGCATTCGCATAGGAATTCTCAACCGATAATGCAACCACGTAGCTACAAAACCTACAATAAGTAAAATTAGCACTTGCGCTATAGTTGAAAAACTAATTGGAAATGCTTTTGATATAGTCCTTGTCTGCGAGTTTATAGCCATAATCGGTATTGTTAATTATCTTATTTACAATTAATGTTATATTTCCATTGCGGTTAACAGGCCTTAGCCAACCTTCCATCAAAATAGGCTCGTTTTCGTTTACCGGCTCTCCTTCCGGCGTTACCACACTATGCAGTTCAACCAGTTTTTTTAGTTCGGCAGGAGTTTTTATCCCCGTTATTGTTCTTACATCCACACCTTTTAACGCAACAAACCTACCGTCGTTACCCGATGCTCTTAAGCCAACGGCTCCCATTGAACCAATAACTCCGTCGTGATTGCCAGTAAGACCGATTAAAACAATATTCTCCTTTTTAGACAAATTTAACCCATCTATCTGCCTTACCAATTCCTTTTTAGCAGTAAGTCCCCACTCTATAATGGAAGTCGGAACATTGTTCGCATCTACCATACATAATCCGCAATCGGAACCAATGGCACAAGCCTTAAGCAAATATGCTATCATGAAATTCAACAAGTTATCGGGGCATTCCGTTTCCACTTCTATACAAAGCGATGAATTATGCGAAGTGTAAGGAACTCTTGGATCGAATAACAACTGATGCCTCGAAATGGCCCCCGTTTTGCCTAATCCATTTGCAACAATTTGTTGCGCCATGGTACGTCCAATAAAACCAGTACCTCTGCTTTCCAAGTTATCGGTATCGTCGATCCCAACTAAATAATTCATACTTAAATAATAATAACCCTGAACTCCTACAAAAATATTAGATTTTAATTGTTTTACAAAGGTTTCGCAGGAACACTTATACACAAAATCTCTGCTATAGAAAATAGCATATTTCATTGGTTACAAATAAAACTTCGAACTTCTGCTAAATCGAAAACTAGGTACTCTTTTTATGACAACCCTTTTACCAATGTTTACGCTTATGTTCTTAAGCTTCTCATATAAAAAACAATTTTCCAACAACACAACCTTCCCTAATACAAAAGACTTTGAGAACAAACAATCTTCTACTTTGCTTGTTATTTAAATTAGTTCCAAATAATAAAAGAGTAACAAAAATCATAAAAAATCATATCGTTATGTATATTTTTGCATATCGGATAAATAATTTAAAAACCAAAAATTATGAATAACGCTATTTTTAATTTTGATTGCCCTAAAAATGAGCCGATTCTCGATTATAAACCCTGCTCAACCGAGAGAATTAAACTTCAAAAGGAATTAGAAAACCTTTCGAAAACCGTTACCGAAATTCCATTAATAATTGGAGGTAAAGAGGTAAAAACCGGAGTAACCGGAAATGTTGTGATGCCTCATAACCACTCAAAGGTTTTAGCAAAGTACCACATGGCTGGCGAAAAAGAAGTGAACATGGCCATCGATGCAGCATTAGCAGCCCATCATCAGTGGGAACAAACCTCATGGATCGATAGAGTTTCGATCGCCCTAAAGATAGCCGAACTTATCTCGACAAAATACCGTGCACTTATAAATGCGGCAACAATGCTAGGCCAAAGCAAAAATGCCTATCAGGCAGAAATTGACTCAGCCTGTGAGTTAATCGATTTCCTTCGTTTTAACTCCTATTTTGCCAGCCAAATATACAACGAACAACCCCTTTCGGAGAATTCGCACCTCGACAGAACGGAATACCGTCCGTTGGAAGGTTTCATTTTCACCGTTTCGCCTTTTAACTTCACCTCTATTGCATCAAACCTTAGCATGTCGCCTGTACTAATGGGAAATACCGTTGTTTGGAAGCCTGCAACAACCGCTCTTCTATCGAACTATATTCTAATGAAAATTTTTAAAGAAGCAGGTGTTCCCGACGGTGTCATAAACTTTATCCCGGGCAAAGGCTCCGTAATTGGCAAGGAAATATTTAAAAACCCAATGCTTGCTGGTATCCACTTTACAGGTTCTACCGGAACATTCAGCCACTTTTGGAAACAAATATCCGAAAACTTGGGAAGTTACCGCTCGTACCCAAAATTAGTTGGAGAAACAGGCGGTAAGGACTTTATTGTTGTTCATCCGAGCGCTAACCTCGACGAGGTTGCAGTGGCAATGGTTCGTGGGGCATTCGAATTTCAAGGACAAAAATGCTCGGCGGCATCCCGTGCCTATGTTCCAAAATCGATGTGGCCTGCACTTAAAGAGGAAATGGGAAAAATGCTTGCCGAAATTAAAATGGGCGATCCTATTGATTTTACCAATTTTGTGAACGCCGTAATCGATGAAGCATCGTTCGATAATATCATGAGTTACATTCAGAAGGCGAAGAAATCGGATGAAGCCGAAATTGTTTTCGGTGGAAATGGCGATAAATCGGTAGGCTACTTTGTCGAGCCAACGGTTATACTAACAACCAATCCTCACTTTGTTACCATGGAAGAGGAAATTTTTGGCCCGGTACTTTCCATTTACGTTTACGATGACAACGATTACGAAAAGACATTGGATCTCTGCGATCAAACCTCACCCTATGCCTTAACAGGGGCAATCTTTTCCACCAACCGCAAGGCTATTGAATTGGCTATGGAAAAATTGCGTTACGCCGCAGGTAACTTCTACATTAACGATAAGCCAACCGGAGCAGTTGTTGGTCAGCAACCATTTGGCGGAGCCCGTGCATCGGGAACTAACGATAAAGCAGGTAGTCACCTTAATCTTATCCGTTGGACTAGCGCCCGCGTTATAAAGGAAACACTTGTTCCTGCTACCAACTATAAGTACCCATTCATGGAAAACGATTGTAAATAATAATAAAAAACAAAAAATGAGTAAAGATATTGCCAACACTCTTAAAGTATTAGAAATTGAAAGGGTTAACCATGGAATTAGTACTGGAAATAGCTGGGTTGAAACCCATGGTACCATACTAAGTTCGGAAAACCCTACTAATGGTGAAATTATTGCCGAAGTAAAATCTGCAAGCATTGATGACTATGAGTTGATGATGAAAAATGCCGACAAGGCTTTTAAAGAATGGCGAAATTGGCCGGCTCCTAAAAGAGCAGAGGTTGTACGTTTAATTGGAATAAAATTACGGGAATACAAAGAGGTACTCGGACGCCTTGTTAGCATCGAAGCGGGAAAAATTCTTCAGGAAGGAATGGGTGAAGTTCAAGAAATGATAGATATCTGTGACTTTGCCGTTGGACAATCGCGTGTAATGAATGGTTTTATGCTACAATCGGAACGTCCCGACCATAAGATGTACGAACAATACTATCCTATGGGAATTGTTGGCATAATAACTTCGTTCAATTTTCCTGTAGCAGTTTGGGCATGGAACACAATGCTTGCAGTTATTGGAGGAAATGTTGTTGTTTGGAAACCCAGCTCAAAAACGCCTATTACTGCCGTTGCCGTACACAAAATAATTGCCGGAGTGCTTAAATCGTTAAATGTTCCAGAAGGAGTTTTTAACCTTGTAATTGCCAAGAGTTCGGTATTAGGTGATAACTTCCTTGAAGATAAACGCATTCCGCTTTTCTCCATGACCGGATCGACAAAGGTAGGAAAACATGTTGCCGAATTAGTTAGCAAGCGTTTTGGCAGATCTATTCTTGAACTTGGAGGAAACAATGCAGCCTTGGTTATGCCATCGGCAAATCTGGACATTGCAATTCCTTCGATAGTATTTGGAGCCGTTGGAACTGCCGGTCAACGATGCACTTCAACCCGTAGAATTATTGTTCATGAACAACTCTACGACGATGTAAAACAACGGTTGATTAATGCTTATAGCCAACTAGAAAAACGAATTGGCAATCCGCTCGAAGAAAATACTATTATAGGCCCACTCATCGATAAATCGGCTGTTGATGCGTACAGCCATGCAATTAACGAAGCAATAAAAGAAGGCGGCAAGGTTATTTTCGGTAACAAGGTGTTATCCGGTAAGGGTTTTGAGCACGGAACATTTGTAGTTCCTACAATAGTAGAAGTTAAAAACCGCTATAAAATTGTACAAAGCGAAACATTTGCTCCTATCCTTTACCTTATCAAGGTAAGTTCGCTTGAGGAAGCAATTGCTGCCAATAACGATGTCCCTCAAGGATTATCGTCGGCTATGTTTACAACCAGCCTCATTGATACGGAAGAGTGGTTATCCCAACGAGGGTCCGACTGTGGTATTGCAAATGTAAATACAAGTACCTCGGGAGCAGAAATAGGCGGCGCTTTTGGTGGTGAAAAAGAAACCGGAGGCGGTCGCGAATCCGGATCTGATGCGTGGAAATCGTACATGCGCCGCCAAACAGTAAACATCAACTACGGAAAAACGCTCCCCTTGGCACAAGGAGTAAAATTTGATATTTAGCTAACACTGGTAGATGCAACAATCGCTCATTTATCAGGGTTTTTGGTTTTGTTAAAGTGAAAAAGTTGGGGTTAACACTCCAACTTTTTTCTTAATTAAAATACTCGCCATAACACTCGATAACGGATAACATTTGCACTACCCACAATAATTTCTTTCTTTTGTTAGCAAATTTTCGAACTATGGAAGAGGCTAATTTAAAAAATCACATCAACCTTATTTCTAAGGAACTAAACCTAAACGACCGTCAGGTTTCCAACACCATCAAACTGTTAAACGATGGTGCTACAATTCCTTTTATTAGCCGGTACCGAAAAGAAATGACAGGTAATTTGGATGAAGTTCAGGTGTCATCCATACGAGACCTTTCTGCTAAATACATCGAACTCGACAAACGCAAGGAAACAATACTATCTACCATTGAAGAGCAGGGCAAACTGACCGATGAACTCAAATCGAGAATTATAAACTGCTACGACACCACTGAACTTGAGGATATTTACCTTCCATATAAACCCAAACGCCGAACAAAGGCTACCATCGCCAAGGAAAAAGGGCTGGAACCTCTGGCTGAAATAATTTACAGGCAACAAGAACGCAACATCCTTACCAAAGCGGAAAAGTACATTAACGACAAGGTTCCCAACGTTGAAGAAGCCCTTCAGGGTGCTCGCGATATTATTGCCGAATGGATTAGCGAAAACGAAAAAGCCCGTAATATTGCCCGCAGGCATTTTAAACGATTTGCCACAATAAAATCGAAAGTTATTAAGGGAAAGGAAACCGAAGGCGTTAAGTATTCCGATTATTTTAATTTCGAGGAAGAGGTAAAACGTTGCGCTTCGCACCGCTTTTTGGCAATGCGTCGCGGACAGGAAGAGGGCTTTCTGCGTGTTAGCATAGTTCCCCCATCCGAACCGCTACTGGAAGAATTAAAAAGTAACTTTATCCGCTCCTACGGCGATGCTGCCGAAGAAATGGATAAGGCAATTACGGATTCATACAAAAGGCTTATTGAACCGTCTATCGAAAATGAGTTTACCGCCGAACTTAAAACAAAAGCCGACGATGAAGCTATACACGTTTTCACCGAAAACCTTCGGCAACTTTTACTTTCGGCTCCGTTAGGACAAAAAAACGTTTTGGCTATTGACCCCGGATATAGAACGGGTTGCAAAATTGTTTGTCTTGATGCACAAGGCAACTTAGTACACAACGAAACCATTTACCCTCACCCTCCTCAAAACGAAAGTGGAAAAGCAATGAGCAAGATTTCGTCGTTGGTGGAAACTTTCAAAATAGAAGCCATTGCCATTGGAAACGGCACGGCTAGTCGGGAAACAGAAGCGCTTATAAAACGAATTCGGTTTAATCGCGATGTCAAGGTATTCGTTGTAAGCGAGGATGGAGCATCGGTTTACTCGGCATCACCGGTTGCGCGGGAAGAATTTCCCGAGTATGATGTTACCGTGCGAGGGGCTGTTTCCATAGGACGCAGGTTAATGGATCCGTTGGCCGAACTGGTTAAAATCGATCCCAAATCAATTGGTGTGGGACAATACCAACACGACGTTGACCAGAACAAGTTAAAGGGTAGCCTCGATCAGGTTGTGGAAAGTTGCGTTAACCACGTAGGCGTTAGCCTGAATACTGCCAGCAAACACCTGCTTACCTACGTTTCCGGACTAGGACCTCAACTTGCCCAAAACATAGTTGATTTCCGTAAACAAAATGGGCCATTCAGCTGCAGAACCGAATTGAAAAAAGTTACCCGCTTAGGCGGTAAAGCCTACGAACAATGCGCCGGGTTTTTAAGGATTTCCAATGCTAAAAATCCTCTTGACAACAGTGCGGTTCACCCCGAAAGTTACCATATTGTTGAACAAATGGCCAAAGACTTAAATTGCTCGGTATCCGACTTGATAGGAGACGAACAACTCAGGAATAAAATAAAACCGGAACATTACGTTACCGATAAAGTTGGACTTCCAACCTTAAACGACATAATTCAGGAATTGTCCAAACCGGGGCGCGATCCGCGAAAAGGAATTAAAGTATTCGAATTTGCCGAAGGTATTTTCAAAATCGACGATTTGATACCGGGCATGGTTGTCCCCGGAATTGTAACCAACATAACCAACTTTGGCGTTTTTGTCGATGTAGGTGTTAAACAGGACGGCTTAATTCACATTTCCCAATTGGCTAACCGTTTTGTATCGAACCCATTGGAAATAGTAAAATTACACCAGCATGTAAAAGTTAAAGTTCTGGAAGTAGATATTCAGCGGAAAAGAATACAATTAAGTTTAAAAGATGTAGAACAGTAGCAGATATAAAAATAGAATCTTGCAACTTAGAGAACAAATTTGTTAATTTGGTTTGATTATTTTCCAAATACTTTTTTCGATAATGGAACAAAACGATCAATCCGAATGTAAAGCCCTTCATAAAGAATTAGAAGAATTAAAAGCAAAGTACAACTCATTAATAAACTACTTAAATATTAATGAAGAACAGGTAAAACTCGTTGAAAGCCGCTTAACCGATTCCCAAAACAGAAATCAAGCATTACTCAATGCAAATCCTGACATAATGTTTGTTTTTGATAAAAATGGGGTTATAAGTGACTTTCACAGTAAAAATTTAAGAGACTTGTATGTTCAGCCAAGCTCTTTCTTAAATAAATCTGTAGATGAAGTTCTCCCGGAACGTCTTGCCAAATTAACGCACACTAAAATAGAAGAACTTATCAAAAGTTCTGCGCACATTTCGACATACGACTATGAACTAACCGTTGATAACAAAAACAAATTTTTTGAAAGTCGGTTGGTTAAGTACGGTTCCGATAAAGTTATCGCAATTGTTAGAGATGTTACTCAAAAGCGACTAGTTGAACATTCGCTTCGCGAAAGTCAGGCAAAGTACCACGATTTGTATTCTCTGCTTCGCCTTATGAGCGATACTACACCCGATATGATTTGGGCAAAGGATATAAACAAGCAGTATATTTTTACTAACAAATCGACCTGCGAAAAGTTACTAAACGTAAAGAATACCAACGAACCTATTGGCAAAACATACCTGTCCTTTAAACAACACGAACAGG
Source organism: Bacteroidales bacterium (assembly GCA_020636845.1). GTDB lineage: Bacteria > Bacteroidota > Bacteroidia > Bacteroidales > Tenuifilaceae > JACJXD01. Next base: position 401,660 of record JACJXD010000003.1, read on the forward strand.
AACTTCATCCGGAAAACCCTGAATGGTACACATTTGGAGAACTCAGCATCGATACCGACGAAGCAACACTGCAATCGAAACAAATACTTCAATTTGATGAATTTGGAACTATAAATGGAAAATTTCATTTTCTAGACATCCATAAAGCCCCGCTTTACAACTCTCAAGGAAAGTTAATAGGACTTGTTGGTACAGCTAGGGATATAACAGAAAAAAAAGAAATTCAAAAACAACTTACCCTATCGGAAAAAACTTTCCGCGGAATAATAAATAGCATTTACGAGGCTATTTACATAATGGATCAGCAAGGTATATTTTTGGATGTTAACGAGGCTGCCGTAAAATTATACGGTTATCCCCGCGAATTTTTTATAGGGAAAAAACCATCCATGATTTCCGCTCCGGGTAAAAACGATATGGAATATGTAATTGGACTTCTAAAAAAATCGTATAATGGGGAAACCATACTTTTTGAATTCTGGGGGCAAAAGAAAAATGGTGAAATATTCCCTAAAACAGTAAGCCTTACACCAGGAGAGTTTTTTGGCAAAAAATGTGTTATTGCCGTTGCACGCAACATTACCGAACAAAAAAAATGGGAAGAGGAACTTATTGCTGCAAGGTTAAAAGCAGAAGAAAGCGATAAGTTAAAATCGGCATTTTTAGCCAACATGAGCCATGAGATAAGAACTCCCATGAACGGAATTATGGGATTTACCCAACTATTGAAGAGGGATAACGTTTCGGATAATGAGAAAAACGAATATTTAAACATTATCGAACGAAGTGGCGAGCGAATGCTGGATTTACTAGATAACTTGATTGATATTTCACGGATTGAAGCAGGGCAGGTTTCTGCTAAAATGGAGAAATGCAATGTTTTGCAAATACTTGAATTTATTCACAAATTCTTTTTACCCCTTGCCGAAAGAAAAGCATTAACCTTTGAATTAAAAAGCAACATTTCTAACTCCGAAATCGAAATAGTAACCGACAAGTACAAACTTCAAGGTATTCTATTAAATCTTGCTAAAAATGCGTTTAAGTTTACCGACAAAGGATACGTAAAAATTTCATGTCAGAAAAAAAATAACTCCCTTGAATTTGTCGTTTCTGATTCAGGTATTGGCATTCCAAATGATAAGCACGACGAAGTATTTCAACGTTTTGCCCAAGTTGATAGTTCAACATGTAGCAACTACGAAGGTGCAGGGTTAGGTTTGTCGATTGCAAAAGCTTATGTAAATTTGCTGGGTGGAAATATTTGGGTAGAAAGCGAACTCGGGAAGGGATCAACCTTTCATTTTACGCTTCCAATATCAAAACCCCAATATGCTACAACTGAATAAAAGTTTAAAAAATATGTCTATTGACTCACATACCCCGGGCAATAAGTTAAAAATCCTAATTGTTGATGATGACAACATCTCTAACTTATTGCTCGAAAACATTCTGAAAGTTATAACCAGTCAAATTCTTAAGGCCCATTCAGGAAACGAAGGAGTTGAACTATTTAAGGCAAACTCTGACATCGACTTAATAATGATGGATATTAAAATGCCCGGAATGGATGGATACCAAGCAACAAAATTAATCAGGGAAATCAGTAAAGATGTAATAATAATTGCCGAAACAGCTTTTGCCTTAACAGGCGACGAAGATAAGGCACTCGCCGCAGGTTGTAACAATTATATTTCGAAACCAATTATCTCCGATAAACTTTTCAGTATTATTAAAAAACATTTTGACATTTAATAGAAGATCTATCTGAACTTCGCATCAGTTATTAATTCCAAGTACCTTAAACATAAAAGCATACTTAAACGCCTGTTCCTTCAAGATATTCATACGACCAGAAGCGCCGCCATGTCCGGTTTCCATATCCGTTTTAAGAAGTAATAAGTTCCCGTCCGTTTTTGTTGCCCGAAGTTTGGCAACCCATTTTGCCGCTTCAAAATATTGAACCTGAGTATCGTTATAACTAGCAAGAACCAGCATATTTGGATATTGCTGAGGTTTTACATTATCGTATGGCGAATAGGACTTAATGTAGTAGTAATAAACCGAATCTTTCGGATTCCCCCACTCGTCATATTCTCCGGTTGTCAATGGTAAATTCGGATTTTGCATTGTTGTAAGCACATCTACAAAAGGCACTTCGGCAATTATTGCCTTATACAAATCCGGACGCCTGTTTGCTACAACACCCATTAATAATCCTCCGGCACTTCCGCCTTGAGCAACAAGATACTTTGGCGATGTATAATGCTCTTTTATTAGATACTCGGTACAGGCTATAAAATCGGTAAAGGTATTTTTCTTATTCAGCAACTTTCCTGCTTCGTACCACTGACGGCCTAACTCCTGTCCTCCCCTAACATGGGCAATGGCATAAATGAATCCGCGATCAAGCAAACTCAATAAATTCGAATCGAAATTAGGATTTATTGAATAGCCATAAGCCCCGTAACCATACATTAAGGTTGGATTTTTACCATTGAATTTTATTCCCTTACGGTAAACAATAGAAATTGGAATTTTCGTACTGTCACTGGCAGTAGCCCATAAACGCTGAGTCACATAATTATTAGGATCGAAATTTCCAACAACCTCAACCTGCTTTAACAGCTGTTTTTTATGAGTTTGAAAGTTATACTCGTAAGTTGTTCCGGGTGTAGTTAACGAAGTATAGTAATACTGAAACTTGTCCGAATTAAACTCAGGGTTTACCGATGGCAACGCCGTGTAAACATCTTCGCCAAAATCGATATACTGCTGCGAACTATCCAAAAGGTTAACAACGTTCACTTTTAACAAGGCATCCTTACGTTCGGTAACAACAAGGTAGTTTTTGTATGGATCCATGCTAATTATCAGAACGTTTGGCCTATGTGGTATTAACTCCGTCCAATGATTCATGTCCGGTTTATCAATGTTGGCTTTCATAATTCGAAAATTATCGGCCTGCCAATTGGTTAAAATATAAAAACCGTTTCCCGCATGTTCCACACTATACTCCAACCCCTCCACTCTCGCTTGCACTAACTTGCACTTTTGATAAGGATTTTCAGCATCTAAAAACCTATACTCCGACGAAGTCCCGCTATTGCTGGCAATAAAAATATAATCGCCCGATTTGGATGGAAAAACCTGAACGCTAAAGGTGCTATCCTTTTCCTCAAAAATGTTAACCTTATTTTCCGGAGAAAATATACTACAACGAAATATTTTTGAAGGGCGCAGTTTCTTATCTTTTTGAGAATAAAAAACAGTACGACTATCCTTTGCCCACGCAACAACTCCCGCTGAATTGTTAATACGAGTATCTAAAAATCGTCCTGTTTGTAAATCCTTAAACATAATGGTAAATAGCCTACTCCCCGAAGTATCCAAACCAAATGCTAAATACCTATTATCCGGCGAAATATCTATACTGGCAACCAAGCAATAACGATAGCCTGCGGCAACCTCGTTTTCATCGAGAATAATTTCCTCCACACCATTCATGCTCGCTTTTTTGCGACAGTTTATCGGGTAATCCTTTCCCTCCTCGAATCGAGTATAGTAATAGTAACCATTCATATAAACCGGAACGGACACATCATCGTTCCGTTTACGCGACTTAAACTCCATTATCAACTTATCCTGAAGTTGACTCGTAGCCTCCATTACCTCTTCGGTGTAAGTATTTTCTTTCAAAAGGTAATCGAGAACTTTTTGTGAATCCCTATAACTTAGCCAAAAATAAGGATCGATACGGGTATCGCCATTTGCAATAAGTTTATAAGGTTGCTTATAAGCAACAGGCGGAGTTGGAAGCAACGAACAACCATTTATGAAAACAAGTGAAACTATTGCAAAAAATATCGAATGGAACAAATGCTTTACCATGCCTATAAATCGAGATTTAAACTAAATACCATTGATACTACCAAGGAAAAACCAACCAAATTTAACCCTTAGTAACAAACAAAGCAAATTTTTAGCGCAGTTGAAAAAACAAGCTTTATATTCAACATCTAAACAACTCAAAAACTATTCGAGTAACATAATGGCATTTTGTACCTACCATAATGCTTACATTTGCAACGAAAATAAACCGAAATGAACAATATTAAGGTAGTTCCGACAAACGACGGTTCAAGTACATTATTCTCCGAGAAATTCAATGCCTACTACCACTCTACAAACGGAGCACTAACCGAATCGCAGCATATCTTCATCCAAAACGGATTTATGCAACTTGCAGATAAATTACCTTTAATAAACGTTTTAGAAATCGGACTTGGTACTTGTTTAAACGCCGCATTAACCGCCGGTGTATCCGCAAAACTAAACCTAAAAACTTTATACTATGGAATAGAACTTTACCCTCCTGAAAATGAGGTAGCACAAGCACTAAACTATCCCGAACTGTTATCGCCAACACAAACAGACATGTGGAAAAGAATTGTTAATGCAGCATGGAATACGAATGTTGAAATTAACGACAACTTTTCCATTTTTAAACACTTAGGCGATTTTTGCTCATGGATCCCCGCAACTCAAAAATTCGACTTAATCTATTTTGATGCCTTTGCTCCCGACGACCAAACAGAAATGTGGAGTATGGATAACTTTCAGAAATTGTTTGACGTTTTAACTGATTCCGGAATACTTGTAACTTACTCCTCGAAGGGCATCGTAAAACGAACATTACGAGAAGTGGGATTCAATGTAAAACGGATTCCCGGGCCCCCGGGGAAACGGCATATTCTAATGGCAACAAAAAATTCGGTTTAAGGTCATTTAACTATACCATTGATAAATAATTTGGATATTTTAATGTGAACGGAATAATAATTATTTATCTTCGCAATGGTAAATATTTGACTCTAACTATAAAGTTATAATCTATGAAAATTAAAAATTTATTCGCATTAACTATTGTACTTCCCATTTTGGCTGCATGCCAAAACTCGAACCATCAGGTTGGAAAAGTAATGCTAAAGACCGATACCGATAGCATAAGTTATGCAATTGGTGTAAACGTAGCCCAAAGTTTAAAAGGACTTAAATTGGACGATTTAAACTATAAAGCATTTGCCCGTGCAATTCAGGATGCTTACAAAAACGATTCTTCCAGTGTGAAAATGACCAACGAAGATGCCATTAAGTACATCCAGAAATTCCTTCAAAATAAAGCTGAAATGGAAGCTAAAAAGAATAAGGAAGAAAGCGAAAAGTTCTTAGAAGAAAACAAGACTAAAGAGGGCGTTATAGTTGACACATCCGGAATTCAATACAAAATTGTTAAAGAGGGGACAGGCCCAATGCCTAAGGAAGATGACGTTGTAAAAGTTCACTACACCGGAACTTTAATTGACGGTACAAAATTCGATTCATCATACGATCACAACCAACCTGCTCAATTTAAGTTGAATCAGGTTATTAAAGGTTGGACTATAGGACTACAGAAAATGAAAGTTGGTTCTAAATACATTTTCTACATTCCCGCTGACCTTGCTTACGGAGATCACGTACGTCCGGGAGGTCCTATCGGTCCTAACCAAGCGTTAATTTTCGAAGTAGAACTTCTTGATATTGTTAAAGATCAACCACAAAAATAGTAATATTTAACTCGCAGCTTACCGGCCGGGTGGTTTCATCCGGCCGTTTTTCTGAAAAGACATTAACAAAATGAGCGTAGAAATAACCGGAAAACTAATTCAAAAGCTAAACAAACAAACCGGACAAGGACGCGGTGGCGAGTGGATAAAACAAGAGTTTGTTATTGAAACTCAAGAACAATATCCCCGTAAAGTTTGCATTGCAGCTTGGGGTGAAAGAGTTCCCGATATTCAAAAAATCGAAGTAGGAAATTTAGTTAAAGTTTCAGCAAACATCGAAAGTAGGGAATACAACGGACGTTGGTACACCGATGTAAAAGCATGGCGAATTACTGCACAAAATGCCGATGCTAACAATAACATTCCTCCAGAAATGCCTCCTATGTCCGACGACTACCTTTTACCGGACAATAATGACGATTCGAACATACTTCCTTTTTAATTAACTTTGGTTCGATAAAAAATTGAATTGCAAAAACATAGTAGTTAAACACGAAAAAGGAAAAGTCGGAGAGTAATTCAACATTTATAACTCGAATACCTTATACTACTACGATTTATCAACAAAAATCGTCATTACTATAGAATTCAAGTTAACTAATAAAATTACAGACCATGCAACTGGAAATTATAAACAAACAAATTGCCGAAAAGTATCAAATGCTCGAGCAGTTCGAAGGATGGTTAATTTCGCAGGGTGCAAGCGAAACTCTTGCCCAATTTTTAAAAGTAGGAATTTCGATTTTTACTATTTTAATTTTAGCGCTTATAGCCGATTTTGTTGCAAAACGGATATTTCTCACCTCGATGAAGCGCATTGCCAGGCGAACTACAACAGAGTGGGATGACATCCTTATTAAAAAGAAGTTTTTTCATTATTTGGCACATATTATTCCCGCTCTTGTTGTTTATGCAACAATAGGTATAGCCCTTTACGATTACATTCCCGGAACAACGCATTTTGTACAGTCCTTGTGCAAGATTTACATGGTAATTTTGGCAATATTTGCAGTAAATGCGTTTATTGAATCGGTTAACAGCATTTATAAGGAATACCCATTTGCTGCAAGTCGGCCAATAAAAGGGTATTTACAGGTAATAAAAATTATTATATTCATTTTTGGTAGCATTATCGTAATAAGCATAATCATTAATAGGAACCCCAACTCTCTATTAATTGGATTGGGAACTTCTACCGCTGTTTTAATGTTAATTTTTAAAGATGCAATAAATGGGCTTGTTGCATCTATACAGCTATCGGCTAACAAAATGCTTAACATTGGCGATTGGATTGAACTTCCCAACCGAAACATCGATGGCAATGTTACCGATATAAGCCTTACAACCATTAAGGTGCGAAATTTCGATAATACAATTTCTACCGTTCCCCCATTTGCATTAATAAACGAAAGTTTTAAAAACTGGCGTGGAATGCAGGAATCGGGCGGTCGAAGAATTATGAAATCGCTATATATCGATTATAAAACCGTAAAATTTTGTACACCCGATTTTCTTTCAAAAGTAAAAGATTTCCCATTCATAGGCGAAAGCGTAAAATCGTACTTGGAAAAAGTGGCCGATTGTCAAACCGATGCAGACCTGCTTAAAGGAGATATTCCCACCAACCTAACTTTATTTCGTAAATACATCGAAGCATACTTGCAATCGCTTCCCGAAGTCAACACATCGCTTGACTTGCTAATAAGAATAAAACAACCTGTAGAGTACGGTATTCCCCTTGAAATATACTTTTTTATCAATGAAAAACGGTGGGCTTTTTACGAAAAAATCCAATCGCAAATAATGGAATACCTCATGGCTATAATTCCAATGTTCGAACTAAAGGTATTCCAGCGAATGACGAGCGATGACATTAGAACAATGATTAAAAGCGTTGATAAATAACTTTCAGAAAACAGCGAAGTTCACCCTCGCTGTTTTCGTTTCAATACTGTTTTTATAAACATTTTTTCACTAAATTAGAAAGGTTGAAAACTAGAGTATATGAAGGAGAACGAACAATTTATGGATGAAGCCATTAAGTTGGCAATCGAAGGAGTTTTAGCTGATGACGGCGGCCCTTTTGGTGCAATTGTAGTAAAAGATGGAAAAATTGTAGGTAAAGGTAACAACCATGTCACCTCCACCAACGACCCCACAGCACATGCCGAGGTTATGGCAATTAGGGATGCCTGTAAAAATCTGAATACATTTCAACTTACAGGATGTGTATTATACACATCGTGCGAACCTTGTCCAATGTGCTTCGGCGCTATATACTGGGCTCGTCTCGACAAAGTTTACTATGCAGCCAACAGAAACATGGCTTCGTACCACGGATTCGACGATAGTTTTATTTACAATGAAGTAAATATTGTATTGGACCAACGCCGTATTCCGTTTCTGCCCTTATGTACCGATAAGGGTGTGATTCCTTTTAGGGAATGGGAAAATAAGGATAACAAGGTTAAATATTAATATCCCGCATGGCAAATCCGTCCCAAAAAATCGCATTGGTACTATCCAGCGGTGGTGCTAGAGGACTTGCTCACATTGGAGCCATTGAAGTATTGCAGGAAAACGGTTACTCAATTACGTCAATATCTGGTTCCTCTATGGGAGCACTAGTGGGCGGACTTTTTGCCGCAGGAAAACTTGAAGAATTTAAGAAATGGGCCGAAGGAATGGACAAAATGGATATTCTTTCCCTAATTGATTTTACAATTTCGAATAAAGGTATTGTTAAAGGCGAAAAGGTTTTTGATAAAATGCAAAAACTAAACATGATTCCCGATATCAATATCGAAGATTTGCCAATTCCTTATACCGCAGTTGCAGTTGATATAATAAACAATAAGAAAGTTATTTTCACTAAAGGGAGTTTGATTAAAGCCATAAGGGCCAGCATTTCCATCCCCAGCGTTTTCACGCCCATGCCATATACCGATTCCCTTTTAGTTGATGGTGGCGTTCTTTCACCATTGCCAATTGAACACATTCATCGGACTAAGGGCGACATGCTGGTTGCCGTTGACGTAAATGCCCTTATTCCTTACAATAAACCTTTTCTCTCCAATGAAGAAGGGGACAAAACCTGGCTTAACAACGAAAAAATTCAGGCATTATTCAAAAAATGGGACAACCTATTTGGACACGAAGAAAAAGACTCGGAACAAAAAGTAAAAAAGCCCAGCAATAAAAACATCGGTTACTACAGCCTACTTGTCCGCTCCTTACAGCTAATGCAAACTCAACTTACGCAGTATGCCATTGAGTTGCAGCAACCTAAATTGGTAATCCCCATATCCCAAAAATCTGCAACCGCGTTCGAATTCTACCGATCAAAAGAATTAATTGAATACGGAAGAATTCAATGCCGTAAAGCATTAAAAAAACTATAAAATATTTTTTTAAACTTACCCCAAACGTTGCCGTACTATCTCGTATAGCATAATTCCCGTTGCAACCGACACATTTAACGATTCTACCTTCCCTTTAATGGGAATGCTTACCACCTCGTCGGACATGCGAATTACCTCGGGGGTAATACCAGTATCCTCAGCGCCCATAACCAATGCTACGGAGCCTTTTAGGGTAGAGCCGTACAGCATTTTATCGGATTTTTCGGTTGCCGAAATAATTTTTACACCGTTTTGCTTTAAGTAATTTATGGTTGTTTTTAAGCTGCCGACTCTGCATATTGGCAGATAATTCAACGCACCTGCCGATGTTTTTATCGCATCGCCCCCAATATTTGCAGCTCCCTTTGCCGGAACAATTATGGCATCTACTCCGGCACACTCGGCAGTACGAACTATTGCACCAAAATTTCGAACATCGGTAACTCTATCCAGTATGAGCAAAAATGCACCCTCCTCCTTTTCCAGCAAATCGGGTAAAATTTCCTCCAAATTTTTAACCTCAATAGGCGAAGTATAGGCAACCACTCCCTGATGATTTTTACCTTGGAATTTATTAAATGCCTCTATCGGAACAAACTGTACCTGTATATTTTCGTGCTTTAGCATCCCCATTAATTCGGATGCCCGATTTCCGGTCAATCCTTTTTTTACTAATACCTTACTTACTTTAGTACCCGATTTAACTGCCTCTAAAACAGGTCTTATTCCAAAAATTAACGTGTCGTTCTTTTCCATTACTGTAATGTGTTTCGTTTTTCTTTAAGTTCTTCTAACTCTAAGGTTATATCTTCCCATTGCTGCATTAACTTTTCCAAATCTCTCTTTTTTTCATCGTATGAATGAAAAAATTCGGTATCGGACATATCTACTCCGTTGGCCTCAGGATTTTCAAGCATCCTGTCGATTACTGCAATTTCCTCTTCAAGTTTAGCAATGTTTGCTTCCACTTTCGATAAGGAACCTTCAACCCTTCTAGTTTGCTTATCTATTTCCTTGCGTTCCTCCCACAATCGCTTTTGGTCGGAATCGGATTTTACCTTTACATTTTTTTCTGCTCTCGAATTTACTTCCAACTCTTTTAGGCTTTCCATCTTCTTACGCCTCAGGAAATCGTAAATTCCACCCAGATGTTCCCGTACCTTGCCATCGCTGAACTCGTACACCTTTTCGACTAATCCGTCAAGAAACTCACGGTCGTGCGACACCACTATAACCGTACCATCGTAAGCCATAAGGGCACTTTTAAGCACATCCTTCGAACGCATATCCAAGTGGTTTGTAGGCTCGTCGAGCACCAAAAGGTTATAAGGTTCAAGCATCAACTTGGCAAGTGCCAGCCTGTTCCTTTCGCCTCCTGACAGAACGCTAACCTTTTTATCTACATCTTCGCCCCTAAACAAAAAAGCGCCAAGAATATCCCGAACTTTCGTTCGAACTTCGCCCACGGCAACCCTATCTATAGTATCTAAAACCGATGCTTTCCCATCCAACAGCTGATTCTGATTCTGAGCAAAATACCCAATAGATACGTTATGCCCTATTTTTACATGACCGTCGTAATCCAATTCACCTATAATTATGCGACTCATGGTTGTTTTGCCTTCACCATTTTTGCCAACAAATGCAACTTTTTGCCCACGCTCAATGGTAAAATTTACTCCACTAAAAATTCGATTATCGCCAAAACTTTTGCCAACATCCTTTGCCTCGCAAACAATGTCGCCCGATCGAGGAGCCGAAGGAAACCGGATGCTAACAGCCGAGGCATCTTCCTCGTCAACTTCGATTACATCCATCTTATCGAGCATTTTTATTCGCGACTGAACCTGAACCGCCTTGGTTGCCTTATACCTAAAACGCTCGATAAACTCTTCGGTTTCCTCAATTACCTTTTGCTGGTTTCGGTATGCCGCAAGCTGCTGCTCGCGTCGCTCGTGGCGCAATTCAACATACTTCGAGTATGGAACCTTATAATCGTAAATATTGCCAAGCGATATTTCCACCGTACGCTGGGTTACATTATCCAAAAATGCCCTATCGTGCGATATTAAAAGCAATGCTCCCGAAAATGTTTTTAAATAATCCTCCAGCCACTGAATAGATTCAATATCAAGGTGATTTGTAGGCTCGTCCAACAGAAATACCTGAGGCTTTTGGAGCAATATTTTTGCCAACTCTATACGCATACGCCAACCTCCGCTAAACTCGGTTGTTGGACGGGAAAAATCGGACCGCTTAAACCCTAACCCTAATAATGCTTGCTCGGCACGAGCATCGGCAGTTTCGGAATCCAAAAAGGTAACGCGGTCGTTTAACTCGGTAAGCTGATTTATCAAGTGTAAATACTCGTTCGACTCATAATCGGTACGCTCGGCAATTTGACTGGTAACCGAAGTAATTTTCCTTTTTAACCCAATTATCTCCGAAAATGCCAGCATCGTCTCGTCTATAACACTTCGTCCCGAAGCCAAAGCCATTTGCTGAGGTAAGTACCCCAAATGAATATCGTTTGGCAATGCAACCATTCCCGATGTTGGCTGAATTTCGCCAGCTATCAATCGCAAAAGCGTTGTTTTACCGGCTCCATTTTTCCCTACCAATCCAACCTTTTCGCCATCGGCAAGTTGGAAACTAACCCCCTTAAAAAGATTGAATCCTCCAAAACTAAGCGTTAAATTATTTACCGAAATCATTCTAAAATTTGTATAAATCGGGCGTAAAGGTACAACATTCAACCCGATAATTTAATCATGTAGTATTGAGATTATTCAGGCTATTTACTTAACAAATAAACAACACTGCTTACCCAATAGCCTTTTGTATGTAATTAAAACCACACATTTTATGGTTGAGAATAGTAATAAAGTTTCTTTTCGCCGGTAATTTTCCACAAAAACAATAGCTGGGCATTTAACTCCGAATCCTCAGGTTTTACAATTCTTTGCCACGAAAGCACATCACAATCTTCATGTATCTTCACAATTTTACTGTTCGACTCTGCAATTTCCTTTAGCGCTAATTTTTCACATTTATTTTTGTCAAACTCAGGTTTATCGGCATTTGTAAATATCAAAAGGATACCAACTATAACAGGTACATACCAAACTTTTTGCTTGCCACTCATTTGTTTTAGCAGAAACAACGATGTTACCCCGAAAATGAATATCAAACTTAACGTAATTGGCAAAATTGTATCGTACCTAAGCACATAAGGACGATAAGGCCTATATCCTCCCAAAGGCAACAAAAGAATGTAAAGCAAAGAAAATATTCCTACTACTTTAAAAGCATTTAATACTTTCCGGCCTTCCGATGTCTTAAAATATTTCTTAATCAGAAATGTATTCAAAATCAAAATCCCAAATAGTATGGGAAACCCCAATTTCTGAGTAAACTGGTAGTAGATTCCCTCCGGAAGTTTTGAATACAACCTACCTAAAGAAACACTGTTGTCAATATCTATTGAGTTGTACTTTCCCAAAAACAATGAATACAAAGAAAAAAGGACAACCGGAATAAAATAAAACCAATACGCTCCAGGAATAGATTTTATTGCAAATAACATTTTACTTACAGCCCCCCCTTGATTGGAAGCGACATATTTTTTAACCATCCAATCCCAAAAAATCACTACTGCGAAAACAAGGACTATTCCCGGATTTAAAGGACCGCTTAGGCATACTACTAAAGCCAAAGGGAGTAAAAAAAATTTTACAAAAATTGACTTTGAAAACCTTTGTCCATGACAATACCCCCAAAAAAACGGCAAAAAATAGAGCATCAAAATGGCTATAGGTAAGGCATAGAAAAATGTGTATGTTGTTGAAGTATCAATTATTCCCATATACCCTCTATAGCCGTTGGTCTGAAAAAACGGTGTAATCAAAACCGCCGCAACCATAAAATCCAAACGAAATACATTTTTTGTCCCGGTAATAACCATGGCTAAAAGCAGTATTAACAGCAATTGTATTGCTGTTTTTGCAATTGCACAGGACAAGTACACACTATCTATTGGGCTTACAAAACTCTGCAACCAAACGGGTACACTGTTAAAATACTCCTTAAACATTAAGTGACTAAAGTACCTATTTGGATTAGGATAGGTTTTATGCTCAAAAAAAACAGCAGTTCCCAAAGGACTCCGAAAAATAGGCTTAATGCTATTCTCGGGAACAATTCCTCCTGCCATATCGCCATCTAATGGCTGGCTCAAATGTTGCCTGAACGAATACCCTAAATCAACCAAAAGCAACAACAATAAAACAATATATAGAATTTTACGAAGCATAACATTCCAAGTATTCTGTATTTAAAATTATTCAAAAGTATAGCAAAATTATATTCTAAATATTCTGTTAAGCATTACATACCTCGTTTTTGCATAAAAACTGCTCGAAATACTACAAAACTTTATACATTCAATATTATGTAAAATCTCTCGCTTATTCCGAATACGATTTAGTTCTAATAATTTCATTAAAATTATAAAACACACTTAATAGCAATTTAGAACGATTACAAATTGCCCGAATGTTCAAAAAAATAAAAAACCGAATATCAAAGAAATATATTTTTGTGTAATATTTTAAGAAGTACGATGAGGGCAAAAGATAAGGTAATTGAGCATTTAGGTCGTGTGGATGCAATAACCCGAAACGATATTCGGGTAACAATTGTAAGCCAATCGGCATGTGCCACCTGCCATGCAAAAGGAGCGTGTACTGCTGCGGATGTTGAAGAAAAAGTTGTAGCAATAACCAAGCCCAATCACAACTTCATGGTAGGAGAAACGGTAAAGGTAGTAATGAAGCAATCGCAAGGCTTTAAGGCCTTAATGTTGGGCTACATTTACCCATTAATACTTGTACTGGTTGCCTTATTCACCCTTTCAGCAATGGGATTAAGCGAGGAAAAATCGGGACTAATAACCCTAGCCTTGCTGGTACCTTACTATGGAATAGTTTACTTATTTCGAAATAAAATATCGAAAAAATTTAATTTTCAAATCGAAAAACTCAACTAAACCAAGCTTTGTATGAGTTCAATTTTATTAACATCAATTATTATTCTTAGCGTACTTGGAGTTTTGCTGGCAGTTATACTTTATGCCGTTGCGCAAAAATTCAAGGTTATAGAAGATCCCCGTATCGATCAAGTTGAAGCAGTTTTGCCAGGAGCGAACTGTGGAGGCTGTGGTTTTCCCGGGTGTAGAGGTATGGCCGAAGCATTGGTTAAGGCCGATGATTTTGGTTCATTATTCTGCCCGGTGGGAGGAAACAGTACAATGGCTAAAGCAGCCGAGGTATTAGGCAAGGTTGCAGAAGCAAAAGATCCTATGGTTGCAGTTGTCCGATGCTCAGGAAGTCCCGAACACAGACCTCGCACCCTTGAGTATGATGGAGCCACATCGTGCAAGTTAGCCACCATGCTTTATAGCGGCGATACCGGTTGCCAGTTCGGATGCCTAGGGCTTGGCGACTGTGTAAATGCGTGCCAATTCGACGCCATCCACATTGATCCTGAAACAAAACTTCCGGTTGTTGACGACGAAAAGTGTACTGCTTGTGGGGCCTGTGCCAAAGCATGTCCTAAGTTCATTATCGAACTGAGGAAAAAAGGTCCTAAAAACAAGCGCATTTACGTATCGTGTGTCAATAAGGACAAGGGAGGCATTGCCCGAAAAGCATGTAGTGCTGCGTGTATCGGATGTGGAAAGTGCGTTAAAACATGTCCTCACGAAGCAATCGTACTGGAAAACAATTTGGCTTACATCGATTTTAATAAATGTAAACTTTGTAGGAAATGCGTTGAGGTTTGCCCTACCGGAGCAATTCATGAATTGAACTTTCCTCCAAGGAAAAAAGTAGAAGCAGCAACTGAAAACGCTGAAACAAAATAGAATAGCTATTACTTAACCAACAAAAGTAACCGAACGTGTTAAAGACTTTTCCGAAAGGTGGGGTTCATCCCCCCGAAAATAAAATTTCGGCCAATAGACCCATTGAGGCACTACCTTTACCGTCGAAGGTAAGCATTCTTGTATCGCAGCATATTGGTGCTCCGGCAACAATTTTGGTTGCAAAAGGCGATAAAGTTAAGGTTGGCCAACTAATAGCCCAAAGTTCGGGCTTTGTATCGGCAAACATTCATTCCTCCGTATCGGGCACCGTAGAATCGCTCGATGCCGTAATGGACAGCAGTGGCTATAAGCGAACCGCCATAACCATTACCGTAGAAGGCGATGAATGGGAAGAAAGCATTGATCGATCAAAAGATTTAAATAAAACCATTAGCCTTTCCGCAGAAGAAATAATTAAAAAAATTAGCGCATCAGGAATTGTTGGTCTTGGCGGAGCAACATTTCCTTCGCACGTTAAACTTTCGATCCCGGCAGGTAAAAAGGCTGAAGTCCTTATCATAAACGGAGTGGAATGTGAGCCTTACTTAACTTCGGATCACAGGTTAATGCTTGAAAAAGGGCATGAACTAATGGTTGGTATTCAAATATTAATGCGGGCGCTCAACGTTGACAAAGCGTTCATTGGTATTGAAAACAATAAACCCGACGCTATTGCCCACTTACAATCGTTAGAAACTGAATACCCCGGAATTAAAGTGCAAGCCTTGAAGGTAAAATATCCGCAAGGAGGCGAAAAACAGCTCATAAAATCCATAACAAACCGCGAAGTTCCTTCCGGTGGACTACCCATCGACATCGGTGCCGTTGTTCATAACGTTGGAACGGCTTTTGCCGTTTACGAAGCTGTTCAAAAGAACAAACCTCTTTTTGAAAGAGTAGTTACCGTTACCGGTAAAGAATTAGCAAAACCTTCCAACTTTGTAGTTCGTATTGGTACTCCCATTTCTAGCTTAATTGATGCAGCAGGAGGGTTCCCCGAAGATACCGGAAAGGTTGTTAACGGAGGCCCAATGATGGGAAAAGCCCTATCCGACACCAACGTTCCCGTAACCAAAGGCACTTCGGGTGTAATTGTCTTTAAAGAAACGGACTCGAAACGAAAGGCGGAAGGTGCATGTATTCGTTGCGCAAAATGCGTATCCGCCTGTCCTATGGGCTTAGAGCCTTTCCTTTTAATTAAATTAAGCCAACGAATGATGTATGATAGGCTGGAAACCGAAAGAATTATGGATTGTATGGAATGCGGATCGTGTAGTTTCGGATGTCCCGCAAATCTACCTCTACTCGATTATATCAGGCTTGGAAAAGGAGAAGTTGGAAAAATAATAAGAGCCCGTAAAAATTAATCAAAGTAATTAAGAAAAAACTTTCGAAACGAATGAACAAGTTAATAGTTTCACCTTCACCTCACATTCATAGCGACGAATCTACGCGTCGGCTGATGTTTAATGTGGTGTTAGCCCTATTACCAACCCTGGTAGTATCGATATACTACTTCGGAGTCGGAGCCATTATGGTCACCATGGTATCAGTGGCATCGTGCGTGCTTTTCGAATATCTTATTCAAAAATTTATCATTAAAGGTAAAACCACCATATCGGACGGATCTGCAATTGTTACCGGTATTCTTCTTGCCTTTAATGTTCCTAGCAATTTACCTTGGTATATTGTTGTTATTGGTAGCTTAGTAGCAATTGGCGTTGCAAAAATGAGCTTTGGAGGGTTGGGAAATAACCCATTCAACCCCGCTTTAGTAGGCAGGGTTTTCATGCTTATCTCATTTCCTGTACAAATGACCAGTTGGCCACTACCTATTGAATCGAGGTTAAAATACATTGATGCAATTACAGGCCCTACGCCGCTAGCAATTTTAAAAGAAGGGCTTAAAAATGGCGAAAACATTTCGCAACTTACCGACAAACTTCCATCGCACATGCAAATGTTTATGGGTTTAATGGGCGGTTCGTTAGGCGAAATTGCCGCATTTGCTCTACTAATTGGATTTGCATGGCTGCTGTTTACCAAAACAATAACATGGCATATTCCTGTTTCTATTTTCACAACCATTACGGTTTTCACCGGCATTTTATGGCTGATAAATCCTGAGAAGAATGCCGATCCACTATTTCATCTTCTTACCGGAGGTGTAATGCTCGGGGCAATATTTATGGCTACAGATTATGTTACATCGCCAATGCACCCCTTAGGAATGTGGATTTTTGGTATAGGTATTGGATTGCTTACTGTGATTATCCGTGTTTGGGGTGCTTATCCCGAAGGAGTCTCGTTCGCAATTCTAATTATGAATGCCTTTGTTCCACTCATTAACCGTTACGTTAAACCCAAACGCTTTGGAGAGGAGGTAAAGTAAAATGGCAAAAGTTGAATCAACATTTAAAAATATGACCCTTACCCTGCTAATTATAACGCTTATTGCATCAGCAGGATTAGGACTAGTTTATCAATCGACAAAAGGACCTATTGAAGTAGCGCAACTTGCAAAGGTAAATAACGCCATAAAAGTTGTCCTTCCCGATTTCGACAATCAACCTTACACCGAAGCTTATACAGTAAAAGCCGACGGTGGCGATTTAATTTTTTATCCTGCTACAAAAAATGGCCAAAAGGTTGGGGTTGCAGTTAAAACCTTTAGTAATAATGGCTTTGGTGGTAAAATAGAATTAATGGTTGGTTTCCTTCCCGACGGAACAATAAATAAAATTGCCGTTGTTTCTCATAAAGAAACTCCCGGGCTTGGAGATAAAATAGAACCTAGCAAATCGGATTTCAGCGTTCAATTCGAAGGAAAAAACCCTGCAACTTTCAAACTAAAAGTTACAAAAGATGGCGGTAATGTAAACGCTATTACAGCCTCAACAATATCATCCAGAGCTTATTGCGATGCTGTGTCTAGAGCCTACAATGCTTTTATGAAAGGAGAAAACAATGAATAGAATTGCAAACCTTACAAGAGGTATTTTCAGAGAAAATCCCACGTTTGTACTGGTATTAGGGATGTGTCCTACATTGGCCACCACCTCGTCGGCAATAAACGGCATGGGAATGGGATTAGCTACAATGTTTGTACTACTCTGCTCGAATGCTGTAATTTCTCTTATTGCAGGCTTTATTCCCGATAAAGTACGTATTCCTTCCTACATTGTTGTTATTGCAACTTTTGTAACAATAGTAGATTTACTGATGCAGGCATATACCCAAAGTCTTTACGAAAAGTTAGGAATTTTTATTCCTCTTATTGTTGTTAACTGTATTGTACTTGGGCGTGCCGAGGCATTTGCGAATAAAAACGGCGTACTAGATTCGGCTCTTGATGGCTTAGGAATGGGTATAGGTTTTACCCTAGCTTTAACCATACTTGGTAGTATCAGAGAATTACTCGGTAATTTCACTATTTTCGGATTAAGGGTTTTACCCAAAGATCCTTCGTGGAGTAGAGCCGCATTTTTCCATGAACCCATGCTTGTATTTATTCTTGCACCAGGTGCTTTTATAGTGCTGGCATACCTTATCGCCATTTTTAATAAAATCCGTAAACAATAGGAGGTTACCATGGAATATATACTTATAGTAATAGCAGCCATATTTGTTAACAACGTAGTTCTTTCAAAATTTTTAGGAATTTGTCCTTTCCTTGGAGTTTCCTCAAAAATTAACACTTCGATAGGAATGGCTGGTGCTGTTACCTTTGTAATGGTTATTGCAACAATGGTAACTTTTTTGCTTCAACGTTATATACTCGATCCTCTTGGTGCTGGTTTTATGCAAACCATTGTATTCATCTTGGTTATTGCATCGCTAGTGCAAATGGTTGAAATTATTCTTAAGAAAATTAGCCCCGCATTATACCAAGCATTAGGTATATTTTTACCGCTAATTACCACCAACTGTGCTGTTTTAGGTATTGCCATTTTGGTAATCAAAAACAACTATAACTTACTGGAAGGAGTTGTTTACGCAGCAGCATCGGCTATTGGTTTCGGATTTGCATTGGTAATAATGGCTGGTATCCGCGAACAGTTGGAGTTAGCAAATATTCCTAAAGGAATGAAGGGCGTTCCTATTGCCCTACTTACCGCAGGTATATTGGCACTTGCGTTTATGGGGTTTGCAGGAATTGTAAAATAAGGGATATAAGATTAACATAAAAAGGCCTCCCATTAAGGAGGTCTTTTTGTTAATGTTTCATTAAGAACTTTATAAAATACATCTTTTGACGAGTACGAAGTCTTTTATAGCGTGTGTTTAATAAGCAATATATTTTAACCAGTAAAAAATCGAGGAACGTGAACTCAATAGAATTAATCTGTTTTACGATAAAGAATATTTTAAAAGTTAAGTATTGATAGTTTGACCTTACATTATACTTACTTACTTCTGTAAAAGTAAATTATCAATTTGACCGTTAGCCTCTTTCATGAATTCTGAATACGACTTAGGAATGAGCCTGTTTAAGTAAAGCAATAGTAACCCAATAATTGTGTACCTCAACTGTGATTTAATTCTGTCAGACTCTTCTAGTGTAAAAATATCATGTTCAACACAATAGTTCCATTCGCTTTCACACGCATCATTCAAAGAGTTCTCTATTACTGAAATTATTGTCTGCTTATTTCCAAAGTCACCAACCTTTGTTAAGTAAAACAAATCAAAAATACCAGGATACTCAACAAAATACTTTAGATATGCCAATATTGTGGCTTTTAACCTATTCACACCATCTAAGTCACTTGGCATTTGACCATTAATAAACACTTTGCATTCTTCCTGAAAATCGCTTACACAAACAAAAACCAAATCGTTAACATCTTTAAAGTAGTTATAAAGCGTAGCATAAGAATAACCTGCCTGATCTGCAATATTTCTAACGCTAACACCTTTTATACCTTCACCCTTTAGAATGTCTTTGGTTGCTTGAATGAAATACTCTTTCATTCTTTTTTCTTGAATTTCCTTATTTTTCATCACATTAAAATTAACAATGCAAATATAATTATACTTGTTAATTAAATTAATATTGTTAATTTAATTTTTATAAAAATTTTACGTTGATAAAGCAACGGACAAGGAAAATACAACTCCTTTTAGGATAAATCGAGAGTTTTAGACTTTAAAGAAATTTTTTACTTATTCTGCCTCAACAACAACAACAGTATCAACTCGATCGATAGCACCATACGAGTAAAACCTGAAAATAAGCGTTTTTAACTCCTCCGGTGTAAATACAATAGTAGTATCTTTTACAACCATGTCTTGCTCACAAGTTTCTCCGTTATTCTCGAACACTCCCGACGCAGCATAACTATAAACAGAATCAACGCTGTTATTATACAAAAATTCCAAATTATGCCAACAACTGTTTGACGCTGATGCTATTAAACTAAAAGTATAGGTTGTGTTTAAATGCATAGTATCTGGTAAAGGACCTGCTTCCATTGCTACATAACCATTGTAATAAACACTGGAATCGCCATCCGAACATGACATTATCGTAACTGCAACTACCAAAGCCAAAATTGAAATAATAATCTTTTTCATATTATATGTTTTGTACAAATTTATTAAAAAAGTGAATAGGTTTAGTTGCTTTGACATTCTATTGCATGTCGTAATCCTTCTGCTCTTACTAATCGGGCTTTAACGCTCCCAACTAGTATTGGAGATTCTATAAGAACTGGTAACTTGTTATCATCATCGGTTACCCACACCATCAACTTTTGCCCACTCGAAAAAATGTCTCCAGCCACTAAGTCAACCTGAAATTTTAAACATCTTAATTTACCAAAACCAGAAACACGTTTTTCCTCCCGGCCAAGATAATGAAATCCAACATTAAAAACTTCCTCGTCCATTAATACCTTCATAGGAAATACTTTCCCTGGTTCAATACCCTTATAATCGAAATTTCGAGCAACATACAACGATGAAACAACATCGTAAGTGCAAGGGCTTATAGGAACTGTAACAAACTTATTGGGGCCATTCTTTCGTCTGATTCTAATTTTTACATTGCTGGAATCTATATTGTACCAATATTCGTTCTCCTTGGTAAAACCGCCCTCGTATATACTACGATTATAATAAACCGGACGCAAGGTTACTGGCTCCACCCAAGATTCGTACAAATCTCTAACCTTGAAAAACCAATCGTAAAAAGGGTAACTTTTCCCTGTTGCCTTAAGATGCAATAAACTTTTGTTGAACTTACTGTCGAACGAAACGGAAAATTCGACCTCGCCAACATCTGTCCAAACAAAAAACCAGTTATAACTGACTTTATAAACAACTTTTTCGCCGTTTACAAACGACGAGTTAACTATACCGCATTCATCGTCCTGAGCAAATACATCAAAATGAAAAAGCAATACAAACGATGCCACAAAAAAGATTTTCAATAAATTCTTCATCAACTTATTCTACTAAAGTCCCTTTGTTGGGATTGCAATTCTTTTAAACGCTCAACCAATAAACTATTTACAGGATTAACTAATTCCGGATCATTATCGAGAATTTTACCGGCCACAGCACGAACATGCTGCAAAAGTTGGCTATCGGTCGATAAATTTGCCAACTTCAAATCGAAAGGCAATCCACTCTGCACAGTGCCTTCAATATCGCCAGGACCACGTAACTTCAAATCCTCCTCAGCTATTCTAAAACCGTCGTTAGTGGCACTCATTATCTGCAACTTTTTACGAGATTCGTTACCCAACTTAACCGAAGAAACTAAAACGCAATAACTTTCGTCGGAACCGCGCCCAACCCGACCCCTTAACTGGTGCATTTGCGCCAATCCAAAACGCTCGGCACTTTCAATAACCATTACAGTGGCATTAGGAACATTTACACCAACCTCTATAACCGTTGTAGCTACCATAATATTTGCCTTTCCCTTGGCAAACAAATTCATGGAAAAGTCCTTGTCTTCAGGTTTCATTTGTCCGTGCACTACAACTGTAACATACTCCGGCGGAGGAAATGCACGTACAATACTTTCGTACCCATCCTGCAAATCCTTTAGGTTTTCCATCTTTTCGGATTCCTTAATTAGCGGATACACAACATACACTTGCCTTCCCGCACTTATTTGATCCCGAATCAATCCAAAAACCACATTGCGCTTTACATCGGTATAATGTAAGGTTTTAATGGGTTTACGTCCCGGTGGCAACTCATCAATTACGCTAACCTCCAAATCGCCATACAGCGTCATGGCTAGGGTTCGGGGAATTGGTGTAGCCGACATTACCAACACATGGGGAGGGTTGGTATTCTTCTCCCATAACTTTGCCCTTTGGGCAACACCAAACCTGTGCTGCTCATCGATTACAACTAAACCAAGGTTATTAAACTTAACAACATCCTCAAGCAGGGCATGTGTTCCAATCAGAATATTTAACTCGCCTGCCTCCAACGACTGATGCAGCGTATTCCGTTCCGATTTTCGCGTACTTCCCGTAAGCAACCCTACACTTACAGGTAAATCGCCAAGCATTTCGGTAATCGAATCGTAATGTTGGTTTGCCAGTATTTCGGTAGGAGCCATTATACAAGCCTGAAAACCATTATCAATGGCAATAAGCATCGACATTAAAGCCACCAATGTTTTTCCACTTCCAACATCTCCCTGTAGCAAACGGTTCATTTGCTTTCCGCTACCAATGTCGTTTCGAATTTCCTTTATCACCCTTTTTTGAGCATTAGTTAACGGAAAAGGCAACTTCTCGTTGTAAAAACGATGAAACATCTCTCCTACCTTGGAAAATACATGACCGTTTACCCTGCTTAACCTAACCTTTTGCCTAAATAAAATTCCTAACTGAATGTAAAATAGTTCCTCGAATTTTAAACGAAGTTCTGCCTTATGAAGCAACGTTACCGTTTGCGGGAAATGAATATTCCGTAAGGCTTCGGAAAGTGTCATTAACTTGTGCTGCTCAATCAGGTAAGGAGGCAACGTTTCGATGATTTTCCCATTTACCTGCTTTGCCAACTCCTGCTGAAGCCCTAATATTGTTCGCGAGGTTACCCGACTGCTTTTCAACTTTTCGGTTGTGGAATACGCCGGCTGCAACGCTCCAACAATGTTATCCTTTCCCCTAACGAATTCTTCCATTTCGGGATGCGCAATATTTAAGCCGGAGCCAAACCGATTAGCCTTGCCAAATACCAAATAATCCACATTGGTCTTAAGCCATTTGGTCATCCATGAAACTCCCTTAAACCAAACTAACTCCAACCGCCCAGAGCCATCAGATAAAATTGCGGTTAACCTGCGGTTCCGCCCTACTCCAACCTCAGCAATATTCACTATTCGCCCCACAACTTGAACGTAGGGCAAATCCTCGTTGAGCTCTGCTATCCGGTAAATTCGAGATCTATCAATGTGCTTATACGGAAAGTAGTAGAGTAAATCGCCAAAAGTGAAAATGCCTAACTCTTTGCCAAGAAGTTCTGCCCTTTTAGGCCCAACCCCCGGTAAGTATTTTATGTCGGTTGAAAGAATATTGGCCATTTACATCGATTATGTATTACAAAGTAAGCAAAATATTACAAACATAACCACGCCATAAACCGAACAGTTTGTTATAGAATCAAAAAAGCAGGAGCTAAATGCTCCTGCTTTCTTAACATTCCTCTAATTAGAGACTCTCGACTACTCTATGTAATTGTATTTTAAGCAACTTCTCATCGAGCGAATTGTAAACCAAGGATTCGCGTTCTTCGGGTTTTAAAAGACAGTATATAAAATTTTCATCGATATCAACTAAAAACGATATTAAGTCTTTAAACGCATCCCTTTGTGTATCGAATCCAACGTTGCGAGAGTACTCATAAATTCTGTCCTGAATATCCTTGTTACTCAATAGCGGTTCCATGTTCTACAAATTAAAAAATTAAAATAACTCTAACTAATGTAGTAAATCTTATTCCGATTTTAACAAAAGCAAATACCATGCCGCAATTATTACATACAAGCATCTGACTAAATATCAAAACTTTGATAAATATTGATAAAATAAAGGAGAAATTTATTCGTTATTGCTATGCCAAGCCAGTAAACCTTGAGCGTTTTGTTTAATTTTACCGGTATCGAGAAGAAATTTAATTACACGCAATACCCTTTCGGAATTATGCTTAACGCCGTCAACCAACGTTTCGGAAGTTTGCTCCTGTTCTTGCAACAACGTTTTTAAATCTTGTAAAATTACATCGAACTCGTACTTACTCATGTCCAACTCATTACGAGCAGTACAAACATCGCACTTACCGCACCTGTACGAATCCGTTTGTCCAAAGTACTCCAAAAGTAACTGACTTCGGCACTTAGCCTTACTTTTAGCATAATCTACCATAGCATTGGCCCGGTATAAATACCGATTCTTTCGTTCGAGATATTCCTTTGGCTCAATTCTTAGGTTTCTTTCGTCCAACCGTTCCTCAATAAAAATAACTAACGGAGTTTTCTTTTTCGGAATGTAACTTACAACCTTTTGCTTGCTAAGCAACTTAAGGTTATTATAAACCGCATCGGTCGAAATTGATGCCAATCGACTTAAATAAACCTCATCGATTCGAACATACTGCGAAAAGACTCCCGTAAAATTTCGCAGAATAACTTTTATAAACCTGTCCATATCGGCATGTGCAACCTGATACTTATACAACTCCTGCCTATTAACCAAAAACATAATACGGCTAGGATTATTGAGTTCGTCCGTAAGTTCGATATAACCGTTCAACTCCAATATTTTTAATGAGTTATACGCTTTAACGGCATTTAAATGGTAGGCCGCACAAAAATCCAACAAGTTAAAATCGTAAACTTCATCCTTACCCGCACCAATGGCAATGTTAAGAAATGAACCAAGTGCATGGTAAACCTGCTTCAACTCCTCGATTGGCGGAAAAGTAGAATCGATACGTTGTATTACCTTTTGCTCGTCGGTATCGTTATACAATAAAACGGCAAACGCCACATTCAGGTCTCGCCCAGCCCTTCCCGCTTCCTGAAAATACGCTTCGGGAGAATCAGGTAAATCAACATGAACAACAAAACGCACATCGGGCTTATCGATTCCCATGCCAAAAGCATTTGTAGCAACAATTACGCGGGTTTTACCCGTTTGCCAATCGGACTGCTTAGCAGCCCGTATTTCCATGGTTAATCCAGCATGGTAATAATCGGACGAAACGCCTTCTTTCCTAAGCATCAAGGCAATATCCTTCGTTTTTTGCCTACTTCTAACATAAACAATTCCACTACCCTGAATGCTATTTACCACCCGCAATAAGTACTTCGATTTATCCTCTACATTCCGAACAAGATAGACCAGATTTTCACGAACAAAACTCATCCGAAATACCTTACCATTTCGAAATCCAAGTTTGGCCTGAATATCCTCGACAACCTCAGGCGTTGCCGTTGCCGTAACGGCAAGAAAAGGGACTTCGGAAGACAGCACGTTACGAAGTTCGGCTATTTTAAGGTATGACGGACGAAAATCGTACCCCCACTGGGAAATACAGTGAGCCTCGTCGATGGCAACCATGCAAATGGTAAACTTTTTCAACCTTGCCCTAAAAACCTCCGTGGCCAACCGTTCGGGCGATAAGTATAAAAACTTTACGTTGCCATAGGCCACGTTATCTAGCGTAATATCTATTTCGTGGGAAGACATTCCCGAATGCAAGGCAACGGCAGAAATTCCCCTCTTATTTAGATTTTCAACCTGATCCTTCATTAGGGCAATTAATGGTGTAACAACCAGGCAAGTTCCCTCCATTGCCAATGCGGGAACCTGAAAAGTTATCGATTTTCCTCCACCTGTAGGCATCAGCGCAAGCGTATCGTTACCGTTGAAAACGGACTCGATTACATCACGCTGTATCGACCTAAAAGTTGAGTATCCCCAATATTCACGAAGTATTTCTTCGAATCGTTCCAAAGCAGCTTAATATTTAAAACAAATTTATTAAAAATTAAGGAGACTTTTCGCCTGCTCAAATTCTACCATCAATAAAAGTTACATTCAACGCTTTTTTGCATAATATAACAGTATCAGCGCCAAAAGCGCTCCTAAAACGCCGTTTCGTTTGCCATTTTTTTGTAACTTGCCGCATTTTAAAAACAAATCCAATTAGTCATGTCGTTATACTCCGAAAAAGTTATAGCCGAAGGTCTAACATTCGACGACGTATTGTTAGTTCCGGCATACTCCGAAGTTCTTCCACGAAATGTTAACCTAGCCACCAAATTTTCTCGTAACATCAATTTAAAAGCACCTATTGTGTCGGCTGCCATGGATACCGTAACAGAGTCGAGTTTGGCAATAGCCATTGCCCGAGAAGGTGGAATTGGCGTTATACATAAAAATATGACTATTGAGGCTCAAGCCCATCAGGTAAAAGAGGTAAAACGAGCCGAAAATGGTATGATTTACGAACCTATTACCATTCATCCGGACGCTACCGTTGGCGATGCTTTGGCTTTAATGCGCGAGTACCATATCGGAGGCATTCCGGTTGTCGATAACAACGGACTACTTATTGGTATTGTTACCAACCGAGACCTTCGCTTTCAGGAAAACCTTCTAATTCCTATACGAATGGTTATGACCTCGGAAAATATTATTACAACCACCAAGTCTATCGACCTTGAGAAAGCCACGGAAATTCTTAAAGAGCACAAGATTGAAAAACTTCCGGTTATTGATGAAAACAAGAAATTAATTGGTCTTTTAACATACAAGGATATTACCAAGGTTAAGGATAACCCTAATGCCAGCAAGGATAGCAAGGGCCGACTAAGAGCAGCTGCCGGAGTTGGCATTACTTCCGATACGTTGGAACGTGTTGCAGCATTGGTCGAAGTTAACGTAGATGCGATTGTAATTGACACGGCACACGGGCATACCAAAGGGGTTGTGGATATGCTAAAGCGTGTTAAATCCAAATATCCGAACCTTGAAGTGGTTGTCGGAAATATTGCAACAGCAGAAGCAGCAAAAATGCTTGTTGACGCTGGTGCCGATGCCGTTAAAGTAGGAATTGGCCCCGGATCGATATGCACCACCCGTATAATAGCCGGCGTTGGGGTTCCTCAGTTAAACGCCATTTGGGATATTTCCAACGCAATAAAAGGAGCGGGAGTTCCTCTAATTGCCGATGGAGGCATTCGCTACTCTGGCGATATAGTAAAAGCATTGGCAGCCGGAGCCGACACCATTATGGCCGGATCGCTCTTTGCCGGAGTGGAAGAATCCCCCGGCGAAACAATCATTTATAATGGTCGTAAATTTAAATCGTACCGTGGAATGGGATCGCTCGATGCAATGCAGCAAGGTTCCAAGGACAGGTATTTCCAAGATGCCGAAGATGATATAAAGAAATTGGTTCCCGAAGGTATTGTAGCCCGTGTTCCATACAAAGGAACCCTTTCCGAGGTCTTTTATCAGCTGATTGGAGGATTAAGAGCCGGAATGGGATATTGCGGAGCACCCAATATCGAAACTCTAAAAAATGCTAAGTTTGTAAAAATAACCCATGCTGGAATGGTCGAAAGCCATCCTCATGATGTTGCTATAACCCGCGAAGCTCCTAATTATAGCCGCGATACGGGATTTTAAATAATTATTAATTAACCTTAAAAAGATGAAAACATTCATGATTAAGTGTATAAAATTGCGCTTTTCACATGAATGTTTTTTATTATAGAAGATAAAATCTAATTAATGCAACCATGAAACGAATCGTAGGAATTTGTCTGTTGTTTATCTACATAGGAAGTTCAAGCGCAATCTTTGCGCAACAACCATCCGATACCCTTTTTCTGATTGACAATACTCCTGTTACTGTTGGAGAATTCTACAATCTTTACCTTAAAAACGTAAATATCCAAAACAGCATTCCAGACTCAACGCTACAAAGTTACATGGATTTGTTTGTTAATTTTCGGCTTAAGGTTCAGGCTGCAAAAGATTTAAAAATAGATACGTCCAAAGCGTTTCAAAACGAGTACCATAGTTATGTTGATCAACTGGCAGAATCCTACCTCATAGATTCAACTACACTGAACAAGCTAATAGACGAAGCATACCAACGGTTAAAGGTTGAAGTTAGTGCAAGTCATATTTTAATTGCCATTCCTCCTTCGGTAGATTCTAAAGATACGCTGAAATACTACCAAAAAGCGTTGGAAACCCGCAACCGATTACTTAACGGCGAACCTTTTGGCAAAGTAGCCCTTTCAACCAGCAACGACCCTTCGGTATCTAGAAACAATGGTTACTTGGGATGGTTCAGCGCATTTCAAATGGTTTACCCATTTGAAAACGCAGCCTACAACACTCCCGAAGATTCCATATCGATGCCTGTACGTACTCGTTTTGGCTACCATATCATAAAAGTTCACGGACGTCGTCCTTCTAAAGGCGAAATAAAAATTGCACACATCATGGTTCGTGTACAACCAAACGCAACTCCCGAAGAAGTTGAAAATGCCAGAAAAAAAATACTTGACCTGTACAAAAAGGTTACTAGCGGAGAGGATTTTGCTGCTGTTGCCAGACAGGAATCGGACGATAAAGCCAGCGCAAAAAATGGAGGCGAATTTCCATGGGTTCATTCCGGACAAATAATTCCAGAGTTCGAAGCCGTTGCCTTTTCGTTAGACCATGACGGGCAAATTTCGGAACCTTTTCAATCACAATTTGGATGGCATATTATCAAGCGAATTGCTAAAAAAGAAGTAAGTACAAAAGAAGAGATGCTTCCTGAAATTAAAAAAATGATTTCCAGAGACAGCAGAAGTTCGCAAATGACCGCTGCGTTAATTAACCATTTAAAAAAGCAATATAACTTTAAAGCAAACATGGTTGCTGTTCAGCAACTTGTTTCTTACTTAGATTCGTCGTTATACAAAGGTCAATGGAAAATACAACCGTTAAAAAACAATCCTACCGTAATAGCATTTGCCGGTAAGCAATACACTTTAAACGATTTTGCCACTTACATTGAAACCGTTCAAAAGACCATTGGACAAAAAAGCATCTCCGATTTCTTAAACCTCTCCTTTTCCGAATACAGCAACAAGCTGTTAGTTGACTACGAAAAAAGTCTTTTACCCACAATTTATCCCGCTTACAAGGAATTGGCACAAGAATACCTTCAGGGAATGCTGCTATTTGAAATATCGAACAGAATAGTTTGGGAACCTGCATCGGACAGCGCTAAAATCGCTGAATTTTACAATGCACATAAAAGCAATTACAAATGGGGCGAAAGGTTATATTACACAATATACACATTAAAGGATACCCTTCTACTCAATAAACTGGAAAAACAACGGCTAAGTAAAAAATATGCAAAACTTTCTCCTAACGAGTTTGCCAAGGAATTCGAAAAGAAAACCAAATCAACATTAACTGTAGAACAAAAAGTAGGAGATATTTCTACCCCCGAATTAAGTAACTATAAGTCGTGGAAAGAACCGTTAAGCACTCATCATACCTCAAATGGTATCAAGATTTGGGAAGTAAATAAAATTACTAATGGCGATATAAAAGATTTAAATGATTGCCGAGGAGAAGTTATTTCCGATTTACAAAAAGATTTGGAAACCGAATGGCTGCAGGAACTTAAAAGCAAGTACAAGGTAACCTTCAATAAAAAAACGCTAAACGAGGTTAAACATTCACTTTGCAATATATCAGCCCAATAAAAAACGACTTTGCAAAATATAAATTAGACCGAATGAAATCGAAACGAAAAATACTTCTCCTAGGAATAATAACCATATTAGCCATATCGTGCAACAAACAAGGGGCTACACCAATTCCGGTTGCCCGTGTTTTTGATAAATACTTATATGAATCCGACATTAAAAGCATTATAAAAAGCGATGTATCCAAAGAGGATAGCATACTAATTGTAAAAGCGTATATTGATAAATGGATTCAAACCCAACTGTTGCTAAGCGAAGCAGAAAAAAATCTTTCGGATTCTCAAAAGAATGTTGCCAGTCAATTGGAAGACTACAGAACCTCGCTTCTTATTTTCAAGTACGAGCAAGCGTTGGTTAACCAAAAAATAGATACATCTGTTAATTTTCAAGAAATTGAAAACTACTACAATTCCAATAAAGAAAACTTCGTTCTTAACGAAACTATGGTAAAAGCGCTTTTTATAAAACTAAGAAAAGAAGCTCCTCAAAATCAAAAAATTAAAGAATTATACCGTTCCAATAAGGACGAGGATGTTAAAACTTTAGATAACTTGGCTTATCAAGCTGCTATTAAATACGACTTTTTCAACGACCAATGGATTCCTCTATCATTTATTCTCAAGCAAATGCCATATTCGCCTGAAATTGATGAAAAAGAGATTCTTAAGAAAAGGTACATCGAGATGGAGGACGGCGACTTCTTATACCTGGTTTCGTTCCGCGATGTATTAAACCAAGGGGAAATTGCCCCCATGGAAATTGTAACCGATGAGTTAAAAAGTATTATTCTTAACTCCCGTAAGCAAAAGTTCATTCAAGATATTGAACAAAAAATTTACGATAAGGCAGGAAATGAAGGCAATATAGACATTTACGAAAATAAAAAATCTCAAAAAAAATAGTATGAGAACTCTACGAATTTATGCTACTGCTATTCTATTTCTTTTTCAGTTTACAGGCGTTATGGCTCAGGATACCGAAAAGGTTATTGATAAAGTTATTGCAGTTGTTGGCAGCGAAAGAATCTTGTTATCCGATGTAGAACAGGAAATGCTTCGTATGAAAATGCAAGGCGATATTACAGGCAATTTCGACCGTTGTGATTTGTTTGAACAAATACTCATTCAAAAACTACTATTAACTCAATCAAAAATAGACAGTTTAACAGTAGAAGAGTCCAACGTTGATATGGAAATTGATCGTAGAATCAAGTATTTTGTAAACCAAATGGGTTCGGAAAAAGCGTTGGAAAACTACTTTAGTAAGCCTATCTACGAAATTAAGGATGATTTACGCGAGGTTATTCGAGATCAAATGCTTACACAGCAAATGCAGAAAAAAATTGTGGATCGCGTAAAAATAACCCCAACCGAGGTTAAGCATTACTACAAAAATCTTCCAAAGGATAGCTTACCAACAATTCCGGAACAATTCGAACTACAGCAAATTTTGCTTTTTCCCCCATCAACCGAAGAAGCTAAGTTAAAGGTTAAAGAAAAATTGCTGGAAATTCGTAAAAGAGTTCTTCATGGGGAGCGTTTTTCCACTTTGGCTGTTGCCTATTCGGAAGATAGGGCTTCTGCCGTTAAAGGAGGAGAACTTGGATTTCGCTCGCGCGATGAATTGGTTAAACCGTTTGCCGATGCAGCTTTTAACCTAAAAGAAGGTCAGGTTAGCCAAATAGTCGAAACCGAGTACGGATTCCATATAATCCAGATGATAGAAAAGAAAAATGATAGGGTTAACGTTCGGCATATTCTAATGAAACCCCAATATTCATCGGAAATGCTATCCGAAGCCATTAGTAAGTTAGATAGTATTTCAACCCTGATTAAAGCCGACAGCATTACTTTCGAAAGAGCAGCACAACGCTTTTCCGAGGATAAAAAATCGAGTTTGAACGGCGGATTGGTTATCAACTCTTATACTAACACTGCGCTTTTCGAAAAGGATCATCTTATTCCTGCCGACTACTACGCTATTTCTAATTTAAAAGAAGGCGATATTACACAACCCTTCGAATCGCGCGACGAGCATGCAAATGTTGTGTTTAAAATTATCAAGTTAAAAAGAAAAATTCCTGCTCACAAAGCCAATTTAGATGAAGATTACGACAAAATTCAAACCATGGCAAAAATGGGAAAGGAAGACGAAATTCTTAAAGAATGGGTTGAAAAGAAAATTAAATCGACATATATTCTTATTGATGATTCTTTTAAGAATTGCAAGTTTAAAAATCAGGGTTGGATTAAATAGTTGTTACACTTAATGAAGCAAAGCATTAAACTTTTTAGCCTTTGTTTGGTAGTTTTACTTTCGGTTTTCGCTACTTCAACGGTTCTAGCCCAGAAAAAAACAAAAATTAGGCTTGAAAGAGCAGATTTGTTGAAGAATCTTAAACTGGAAAACCTTAACATTATTCGTTATTTAGGGAACGTCCACTTTTTTTATGATAGCACCAGCGTTAGATGCGATAGCGCATATTACAACGATGAAGCCAATCAGTTCGACGCATACGGAAATGTAGTTGTTCAAAAAGGTAGTTCTAAAATTTTCGGAGATAAGCTACACTACGACGGAAAAACCAGCACGGGTAAGTTAACCGGACAGGAAGTTAAACTTATCGACGAGGAAACCATGCTTATTACCAAAGAGGTTAACTTTAATTCAAAAACCAACTTTGTTTACTACCCCGTTCCCGGAGTTATTACAACAAAAGATTCGAAGTTAACTAGCAAAAAAGGTTATTTCGATAAGAACATATCCTTACTTGCATTTTCGGGCGATGTGGTGATGGATAATCCCGACGGAGTAATAAAAACCGATTCTCTTACTTACAACACCAAGAGTGAAGTTGCATCTTTTTTTAAAAATACGCGAATTACTAACGACGACGGATTTATATACTGTAACAAAGGTTGGCATAACAGGCAGTTAAAACAATCGAGTTTTCAACAAGACGCTTATCTTATAAACGGCGCTCAACGACTTTTTGCTAATAATATATTTTACGACGAACCAAAAGGATATGCACGCGCTACCGATAATGTTGTGGTTGTAGATACTACAAACAACACATACCTTTTTGGGCAAAAGGCCAATTACTGGAAAAATGAAGAAGCCGCCGAGGTTACCGATAATCCGTTTTTCGTGGCAATCGATAATAAGGACACGCTTTTTCTTCGCTCCGATTTTATGTACCTGCAAAGCATAAAGCCGAAAGATACCACCAAAACAGACTCTACTCAACACTTAATAAAGGCCATTGGCAACGTCCGTTTCTACCGCACCGATATTCAAGGTTTATGCGACTCGCTCATTTACCAAACCAAAGATTCAACCCTGTATATGTACGCTACGCCAATACTATGGAACGACGTAAATCAGATTACTGCCGACCTTATCAAAGTTTTATCTGCTAATAAAAAAATTCACGAAATGGAATTTATTGGAAACGCCTTTATCACATCGCACGAAGATTCCATATTCTACAACCAGATAAGGGGTAAAACTATTGATGCGCACTTTATTGATGGTAAACTAAACACCATGGATATTCTGGGTAACGGACAGGCTATATACTACATTCGCGATAATAATGTACTAACAATGGTTAACCGTTCCGAAGGTTCAAAAATCAAAGTTAACATTAAAGAAAATAAGGTAAGCAAGATTAATGTTATGCAAAAACCAACATCGAACCTTTACCCTATAGATAAAGTTGAATACGAAGATATTACGCTAAAAGGATTTAAATGGCTTGATAATAAACGTCCTAAGAATAAATACTCAATACTTGAGAATAGTAAACTACTCTTTCCAAAACCTAAAGTACTACCACCTCCCAAAACAAAAGAACCAGACGCAAAGCCAACTCAGAAGGAAAACAACGACAAAAAATTGAAAATCAAAAGCAAATAAAAAAGAGGCTTTGCCTCTTTTTTATTGCCATAAATTCTTATTAATTGGGTTAAAATTAATAAACTCTTTAGTTAAACGTAAAATGCCCCTACTCTACTTAATGCTAAAAGTAAAATATGGGCATTTTAATCAATACTCGTCTTCATTAAAAAAGAAATCTTCTTTAGTTGGATAATCTGGCCAAATGTCCTCAATGCTCTCGTAAACTTCACTCTCATCTTCCAACTCCTGCAAATTCTCAATAACCTCGAGAGGTGCACCCGAACGAATAGCGTAGTCAATCAACTCTTCCTTGGTTGCTGGCCAGGGAGCATCTTCTAATTTTGAGGCTAATTCAAGCGTCCAATACATAAACTATAATGTTAAAAGTTTGATTTACAAGTCGTTGCTACTTTTTATACAAAAGCAAATATAAAAAATTTTTAATACCAAAAGCTATATATGAAATTTTTAAGGGCTATACAGTTGTTTTTTAACATTAATTTCAACTTGTCTGTAATTACTATTTCAGATTAGGCTCCCATTTTATCTGTTTCACATTCAACTCTTGCCCTAATTTACGCGACAATGTGAAAAAATAATCGCTAAGCCTGTTCAGGAAAATAATTAAATTATCAGGAACAGGAATTTCCTCTGCCAACTTAGTTGCTAAACGTTCGGCTCTTCTGCAAACAGTACGACACACATGGCAAAGTGACACAATTGGATGTCCTCCCGGCAAAACAAACGATGTTAACGGTTCCAACTGTGCATCCATTGCATCAATACTCTCCTCTATTTTAGAAATATCGGCATCTTCAATCAAGGGAATTCTAACTTTACAGTCTTCACAATCCGCAGCCAATATCGACGCACAATTCATCAACCTATCCTGAATAAAAATTAGCATGTCCCTTGTATCGGAACTAACTTGTTGATCGCGTAAAAGTCCAATAAATGCGATTAACTCGTCAACGGTTCCGTATGCCTCAATTCTCGGATGATACTTAGCCACACGCTTCCCTCCAATTAACGAAGTTGTACCTTTATCGCCAGTTTTCGTATATATTTTCATACTACCAGTTTATTTATTAACGTTTTAACATACTATAAATTAATGAATACTGTAATTAAGAACGTGTATCAGATTTGTTTTCATTAATCACACAATAAAAACAAAATTAGCATAACAAAGGAGAATATAACAAATCTAAGCAAAAACAGTTTTTATTTAATACTTAATTTTAGTGCGAATTCGACATAAGTTATCATTCCAAACTTATCGAAGGATATACCTCATTAAAAGCGACAAAACTACTTTTTAGCATTGAAGATCAATTACTTGTTTTTATGTCGAACTCATGTTAAATCTGCAAACAATACTCATTTAGCACACCAAACTTAATCGCAATAAAAAAGGCCTACTTATTTGAAAAACAGGCCTTTTGCATGAAATAGAAAATTTACGATTATTGTTCGTTTAGAATAACTTTTTGCTTAAGTACAGGATCGGGGTTAATTTCATCGGATTCGATAAGTCCGTCACGCAACCTAACTATTCGTCTAGCATGACGTGCAATATCTTCCTCGTGTGTTACCAAAATTATGGTATTTCCTTGGGAAAAAATCTCCTCGAATAAATTCATAATGTCAATTGACGTTTTGGTATCGAGGTTTCCGGTAGGTTCATCGGCCAAAATAATCGAAGGCCTATTTACCAAAGCTCTGGCAACCGCAACACGTTGACGTTGTCCCCCGGAAAGCTCGTTTGGCTTATGCTCCATTCTATCACCTAAACCCACGTTTTCCAATGCTAATGTTGCCCTTTCCACACGTTCGTGTTTTGGCACTCCGGCGTAAATAAGCGGCAGTACAACATTGTCCAATGCCGAATAACGGGGCAGTAAGTTAAATGTTTGAAATACAAATCCAATCTCCCTGTTTCTAATTTCCGCCAAATCGTCGTCGGAAAGTTTGCTTACATCGGTTCCATTTAAAATATACGCGCCATCGGTAGGCGTATCCAAGCATCCCAAAATATTCATAAGAGTAGATTTCCCAGAACCCGAAGGGCCCATAATGGCAACGTACTCATTCTTTTGAATGCTCAGGTTGACCCCTTTAAGCGCTTTCACCACCACGGTTCCAACCTGATAAAATTTCTTTATATCTTGTATTTGTATTAATTCCTTTTCGCTCATATTCTTTTTACAGATTTTAGGTTAAGTTATAACAATATTTCAAAAAGGTCCATATCTTAAGTAAAAATGCTGTTTAACAATTCCTTCTCGGAAAAACAGCACACCACACCGAAAAAGATCGAGCGAAAGTGTTACATCGTTACTACTTCGAATTTTATTCCATGCCCTTTCCATGTCCCTGCTCCAACGAATATCATCGATTACAACAACAGAATCTTTAGTAAGTTTAGGCTGAATCAACTGTATATACCTAAGTAATGAATCTCCCTTATGATCTCCGTCGATAAATACAAAATCGATAGTCTGCAATTTACTTAGTAACTTAGGTAACGTAACGTCAAATTCACCCGAATACGTTTTTATATTATTCAACCCCAACTGTCTAAAACGATTGCTTGCAAGATCTAAAATCGTTTCGTTTCCCTCAATGGTATGAATTTGGGCATTACTATCAGCCAAGGCCATATATATGGAACTTATGCCTACGGAAGTGCCCAACTCCAAAACAGTAGCCGGTTTAACGTGCGACACTAAACGGTAAAGAAGCCTCCCCAAATGCATAGGAACCGCAACATGCCGAGCTACATATGCTAACTTAATTTCTTGTCCCGAATAACCATTTTGTATTGTTTCGCCCAAATGACGAATAAACACGGACAAGCCACAGTTAATCATTTCCTTTCGATACTTTTCGGCTTTTTCAAAGATCGGTTCGTGCCTGCTTGGTTCAATAACCTCAACATACAGCGAGTATAAAAAAGGCGAATGAATTCCGTATCCTCCCCGCTTTTTACACTTGCCCCTAAACCTTACATAATTGCAACACTGCCCAAGTAAACTAGTTCTCATAGCAAAAAGTCTATCTTGCTAAGGTAAAACCAATAGGCTGTATAATAACGACTAAATATGTTAAAAAAGGTTTAAACAAAGGCAGTATTAACCCAATGTTAGTTATGCGTATAACGGATTTATATAATAAATATTGAATAACGAACATTTTGCCATATAAAATCGTATAGCATTATAACTTTTTCTAAATAAAGTTAATTAAACCTTTTTCTTTTTTAATATCAAAGTAAAAAGTAAAAAAATCAACTAAAATTGCATAAAATCATTTTGGAAAATGAAAAAAGGAATACTATTTACTATTGGTTGTTTAGCAATAATTTTGCTATCGAGTTGGGGAAGAACAGGACACTACATTATTAGCACCAACGCATCGCTTTCATATACATCCGACATGGAATTTTTTGTTACATGGGCAAGTTATATTGCCGATCATGCCTCCGATGCCGACAGACGAAAAAGCGAAGATCCGAACGAAAGCCCAAAACATTATATCGATATAGATTACTATTACGAATTTGTAACCTATGGTTACATTCCCAAAACTTTAAACGAGGCAATTGCAGCCCACGGTTCGTCGAATGTTTATAATTGGGGTATCCTTCCTTGGGCAACAATGGCAACTTACGATTCTCTTGTTCACGCATTAACCGTTGAAAATTGGGATAAGGCTAAGTATTTTGCTTCCGATTTGGGACATTACGTTGGCGATGGCCACATGCCCCTGCATTTAACTAAAAACTACGACGGACAACTTACTGATAATTACGGAATTCACTCACGCTACGAAAGCACCATGGTTAACGGGCACGAAAGCGACCTATGGAATTACTCCGGCAGTTCGGTTTCCAGAATTGCTGATGTTCCTCAGTATGTTTTGGATTACATTTACGCTAACAATAAATATGTTGACTCCGTACTTATTGCCGACAACTATGCCAAAAATATTTCGTCCGACTACAGTTCCGCCGAGTACGAAGACGCACTATGGAACAAAACAAAGGATTTTACCCTAATGCTTTTTAGTAACGCATCGCACTCGCTGGCAGAGCTGTTTTACACGGCATGGCTTCAAGCCGACGATAATCGTACAATGGGAATAAGCGAAACAAACGAAATTTCCCAAAAATTCACACTTATGCCTGTTATGCCAAACCCCGTATCGGACAACTGCAAAATATTCATCAATGTTCACACCACCGACAACCTACAGATAAGCCTTTATAACATTTCCGGGAAAAAACTTATGGATATTGGGGCAGGAAATTTTGCACCCGGCTGGTATAAGTTCACCGCTAATGTCGAAAATCTCCCATCGGGCATGTACATACTTCGGGTTTCCGGGAATCAGTATTCAAAAACTCAAAGAATAGTTGTACAGCACTAATTTTAAATAAATTACCAACAATTGTTATCTCAAAATTTCCTTGGAGAAAATAATTGCAATAAGTTGTTGTCCGTGTATAACTTAAACTATTTTTGCACCCAATAAACTTAAACTTAATCCAATATGTTTAATAAGATGATTGCAGCAATGCTGCCTTACCTACCCAAGAAACTGGTTTGGATTTTTTCCAAAAGATATATTGCTGGCGAAAAAATAGAAGATGCCATAAGGGTTTCGAAAGAACTTAATAGCCAAGGAATAAAAGTAACCCTTGATATTTTAGGCGAATTTATTAAAACTCTTGAGGAAGCAGAAAAAAACAAGCAGGATTACCTAAATTTAATCGACCGTATTCAAAGCGAAAGCATCGACGGAAATTACTCCTTAAAACCAACCATGTTTGGATTACTACTGGACAAAGATGTTTGCTATAATCATGTTCGCGAAATTGTTGCCAAAGCAGCCTCCTATGAAAATTTCATCAGAATTGACATGGAAGATTCGCCATGCACCGACATGGAAATCGATTTGTACAGAAAGTTAAAAGCAGAATTTCCTAAGAATGTTGGACTGGTAATGCAGGCTTACCTAAAACGCACGCTAAACGATGTGAAAAGTTTAATGGATATACATTCTACCGAACATCCACTAAACTTCAGGCTATGCAAAGGCATATACATTGAACCTGCTGAAA
The DNA here is from genome assembly GCA_020636845.1 of Bacteroidales bacterium. Lineage (GTDB taxonomy): Bacteria > Bacteroidota > Bacteroidia > Bacteroidales > Tenuifilaceae > JACJXD01. The sequence continues at coordinate 440,385 of JACJXD010000003.1, forward strand.
TTGCCTACAAAAAGTATGAGGAAATAAATCAGCACTACCTCGAAGATTTAGAGTTTATGCTTAAAAATAGCATTTACCCCGGAATTGCCAGTCACGACAAACCCATAGTTGAAGGAGCATTTAAACTAATTGAAAAATACAATGTTCCCAAAAACATGTACGAATTTCAAATGCTTTACGGAGTAACTCCCGAGTTAAGACGTTCCATTGTAGAAAAGGGGAATGCAATGCGAATTTACGTACCGTTTGGAAAAGAATGGTTCGGATACTCAACCCGAAGGTTGAAAGAAAATCCTAAAATGGCCAGCCATATAATTAAAGCAATATTCGTTAGAGGTTAAAACAATAAAACTAAGGGGCTGCAAAACAGCCCCTTTTTAACCCAATGAAAACAAACGCCCGTAATTTACTACACATTTAGTATCTTTGCGGATTAATATTTTACCCATGGATACAAAAAAATTTGTTTACCAGCTTAGCGTTGTAGAGTTTGTTACGGTATCTAAGGAATTTTGCGCTTTTTTGGAGGTTTGCGAAAAACATACCATAAAGTCCTTTGTTGCCGCATGTAACAAACTACTCCCCTTCCTCTACTATAAAGCAACGTTATTACCTTCAACCACACCTGTCCTTGACGAAAGGAACGAGCAGTTTGTTACCGAATTCGATTATAAAACCGTCGAAAACAAGGTTGAAGCGCTTCTGGGACAACACAACGATTTTCTTGAAATTCATGACCAACGAGCCGAAGATTCTTACGGACAATTTACAGCAAGCATTGCAGAATACTTAGCCGATATTTACCAAGATTTAAAGAACTTAAGTCTGCGCTATATGACCGGAAATTCCGAAGTTATGAACGATGCCCTTTGGGAATGTTCCGAAAGTTTCAGAGATTTTTGGGGAATACGCACGGTTAACCTAATACGAGCATTCCACATACTAAACTTTGGGAATGTTGAACTCGATAACGTAGAAAATAAAAGTAACACTTCTGAACCCGATACCTCCGAATGGTTTATTACCAAACGACAACAGGATATCGACCACACGCCTCTTGAATAAAATGTTCAAATCCAATATTGAAAATAACGAAGTAACCAAGCTACCACGAATTGTTTTCGAAGGCAATAGTGTTGTAATTTCTAGCGCAGAGGAACTCAATAAACAACTCGCAATCTTTACAAACGAAAGTATAGTTGGGTTCGATACGGAATCCAAACCTTCCTTTAAAAAAGGAATTTCCAACGGAATAGCCCTACTTCAACTAGCTACAAGCAACAAATCACTACTAATTAGAATTAAAGAAACAGGCATTACTAATTCCTTGGTAAAGTTGTTAGAAGACCCTAATACCATTAAAGTTGGCGCTGCAATTCGCGACGATTTAAAGGGATTATTTAAAATTCGCAAATTCACTCCAAAAGCGTTTATCGACCTGCAAAATGTTGCACAAAAATTCGATATCGAGAGTGTTAGCGTTAGAAAATTGGCTGCCATTGTATTGCAAGGCAGAGTATCGAAACGGCAACAGTTAAGCAACTGGGAGGCAAATCCTTTTACCGAACAGCAAATTGAGTATGCCGCAACCGATGCGTGGGTTTGCAAAAAAATACTTGAAGTTTTTTGCAATGCTGACCCAAACATCATTAAAACAAACAAGTAAAAGTTTCTGCAAAGCATGAGTACACCTAAAATATATTTAAAACCGGGAAAGGAACAGTCTATTCAACGATTTCATCCGTGGATATTTTCCGGCGCTGTAAAAAAAATTGAAGGGAATCCTGCCGATGGCGATGTTGTTGAAGTATATAGCGACACAAACGACTTTTTAGCAGTTGGACATTACCAGCAATCGTCCATTACAGTACGAATTCTCGACTTCAATAAAAATGAAATAACTCAACAATTTTGGCAAAATAAAATAAAAGAAGCCCTTACTTTAAGAAGAAGCATAGGCCTTTATCCCAATCCAGATACAAATATTTTCAGACTTATTCATGGCGAAGGCGACAATCTCCCAGGACTGGTTGTGGATATATACGGAAACACCGCCGTTATGCAATGCCATTCGGCAGGAATGTACCGTTCGCGCAACGATATAGCCAAGGCTATTGTTGCTGAGTTTGATGAAGAAATAACTGCTGTATATGATAAAAGCGCAGGGACATTAAACCTTCATGAGAATTTCAACCCTACCGATAAATATATTGTAGGACAACCACCAGCCGAAAAAGTTTTTTTTGAACATGGTTGCAAATTTGAAGTTTCGTGGGAAGAAGGACAAAAAACAGGTTTTTTTGTTGACCAACGCGAAAATCGAAAACTTATAGAGCAATTTGCCAAAGGTAGAGATGTTTTAAACACGTTTGGTTATACCGGAGGCTTTTCGGTATATGCCATGCACGGCGGTGCAAACAGCGTTGTTACAGTAGATAGCTCCGAAAAGGCAATCGACCTAGCAAACAGAAACATAGAACTCAACTTTCCGAATACTGCATTACACAAAGGCATTGTTGCCGATGCTTTCGACTTTTTAAAGTCCTCGAATCAAAAATACGATTTAATAATACTCGATCCTCCTGCATTTGCTAAGCATACACATGCAATAAAAAATGCACTGCAAGCGTATAAACGCTTAAACTTGGCAGCAATTCGGAATTTAAAACCCAACGGAATTCTGTTTACATTCTCGTGCTCGCAAGTGGTAAGCAGAACCGATTTCAGAAATGCGGTATTCTCGGCAAGTGCCATATCCGGCCGAAAAGTATCTATTCTACATCAACTTACACAACCGGCCGATCACCCTATAAACATTTACCATCCCGAAGGAGAATACCTAAAAGGGTTAGTTTTAGAGGTAAAATAATTACCTAAATAATAAGCAAATTTTCTACCGTATAAATACCCACTTGTTTTCTTCCGACATGTTGTCTGCGTAAGTATAGCCCTCGTAATCGAAAAGTTTTAACTCTTCGGGATTTGTGATTCTTTGCTTTACTGCAAAACGGGTCATTAAACCACGAGCCCGTTTGGCTAAAATTGGAATTATTTTGAAACCATCCGGACGATTCTCCCTGAACTCAATATTTACAGTGTTTATTCCTATCCTAGAAGAAATCACCTTTGAATATTCCAACGAGGCAAGGTTAACCATAATACCACCCGTTCCCAACTCTTCTTTTAATTCTTTACTAACCACATTGCTCCAAAAATTGTAAAGCGATTTCCCGTCAGGTAAACGAAATGGCGACCCCATCTCCAACCGATATGGTTGCATAAGATCCAACGAACGTAAAATTCCATATAATCCAGAAAGAATGCTAATATGCTGTTGGGCGTAAGTTAATTCTTCCGAAGTAAAATCTTTAGAGTTCAATCCTGAATAAACTTCGCCTGAAAAGGCGAAAATTGCCTGAACGCTATTTTGAACGGAGAAAGGTAAATTCCACTGCTGATATCGTATAAAATTCTGCTCTGCCAACTTTCTATTAACCTTTAAAAGTTTTTGTAACTCATCTATATCAAGCCCTTTAATAGCATTAACTATCTCGACAGACATGTTAAGGAAACGAGGAATTGTGTATAGCGAATTCGAATCAGCAAGTAATGGCCTTAATGTTTTTGATGGTGATAAAATTATTTTGAACGATGGCATATTTTATTTTTTTAATTAAACACCAAATATTGGTGCTTTGTAAAAAACATTCTGTTAATTTTTAAAAAGCATGGTTAAATACCAATATTTTTTTTGTAACTTTATTTAATTCGTGCAATTTAGCAGGAAAAAATTTAATCCAGAATATAAACCTTAGCAGGGTAAAAATGTTCTAATAGTTAAATGAATAAGCATTACGTTAAACATATTTCCAAGTATTTAATATTTTTCATACTTTTTATCGTCTCTTTTTCGAAACTAAGTCAAGGTAACGATAAAGTAGTATTGCAACTGCATTGGAAACACCAGTTTCAATTTGCAGGATACTACGCAGCATTGGAAAAAGGTTACTATAAGGACGAAGGCCTTGATGTTGAAATTAGAGAATTTGATGGAAAGAATTCCCCTATCGACCAGGTTCTTGAAGGAGATGCTACATTTGGTATAGGAAACTCCGATATTCTGGTGCGCTACATGAATGGCGACCCCATAGTTGCCATTGCCCCATTTTTTCAAACAAGTCCTGAAGCGTTACTGGTAAGAGGTAATAGCGACATTTCCAAACCAACCGATTTGGAAGGTAAAAAAATTGAACTTAACGTTTTTAATGCAGGCTCTACCGAAATTTTGGCAATGCTGCAACTTCAAGGGTTAAAGCCCTCTCATTATGAAGTTGTTCAGCCATCATATACGCTAAATAACCTACTAAATAATAAAGCCGATGCGTTGGAAATATACCTCTCCAACGAACCTTTCTTTTTAGATAAATTCGGAATCCCTTATAAAGTGATTAAACCTTCGGATTACGGAGTTGATTTTTACGCCGAATGTTTGTTTACCACATCGGCTATGGTAAATAATCACCCACGCTTGGTTAATCGCTTTTTAAAAGCGACCATAAAGGGTTGGGAATATGCCATAAAAAATCCTGAAGAGGTTGCTCGTCTTATTCAAAATAAATACAAATCCACAAAAACACTCGAATACCTTTTAAGTGAAGCAAACTCTATTAACAACTTTATTAAACCGAATTTTGTAAACATTGGACACTCCAATAAAGGCCGATGGATTAACATCACTGAAGTGCTTTTAAATGCCGGGCTAATTTCGAAAACACGAAGTATCGATGATTTTTTATTTACTTGGAAGGACACCGAAGAATTTTACAACACGCTAATTTGGTTTATTGGGATTGGTATTTTTATTGCTATTTGTGTGGCAATTGGATTAATGTTTTTACTCGGGAAACGAAAAAAAAAGTACAACAGTGTTATAAGCAGATTAAGATCTCATATAGATTCGCTTAACCTTGAAGGTGCATCAATAAAAGATGAACTTGCAAAGTATTCTCAACGGAATAAAGAGTTGGAAAATTTCAAGGAATCGCTTTTGGGAAATGTTTCGTTCGAGATTCGAACTCCGTTGAACAACATTGTTGGATATAGCGAATTGCTTACCGATCCTAGACTAAAACAAGGGCAAATTCTTCAATACACCAAAGAAATTAACAAAAGCAGCAGAATACTACAATATCAAATCGACAACATTATCGATCTTTCGAAACTAGAATCCAACCAGCAAAAGATTGTTTACAGCAGAATTAACCTCAACGATTTTTTCAATAATCTACAGTTGGTCCTGCTAAACGAACTCAAGTTGTTTGATAAGGAAACGCTAACCATAAAAGCATTTGTTGACGACGATATTACCTTTGATATTCTTTCCGATAAAATTATCCTTAAAAACATCTTTGTAAGGTTAATAAACAACTCTGTTAAGTTTACATCGAAGGGTTACATTGAAATAGGCTGCAAAAAGAAGGATGAAGATTCTTTATTATTCTGGGTTCAGGATAGCGGGAGTGGTATTCCTAACGAAAAACTGGCAGACATTTTTAACCCCAATCATCCAAATATCGACAATAGCCTAAGTTTAGGGTTACCCATAGTTTACCGTTTTATTGAAATGCTAAACGGCAAAATTTGGATTGATACAGACGATAATGCGGGAACAACCATAAGCGTTGAACTACCATTTACACCAATTGGCAGTCCTCGAAAAAAAACAGAATTAACAGCCTACTTACCAGAACAAACACCTCCCGATTTGCAAGGGAAGTCCGTTTTGATAGTCGAAGATGTACAATCGAACTATGTTTTGTTAAACAAAATGCTCGAAGGAACGGGTTGCTCTACACTACATGCTCATACCGGTTTTGAAGCAACAAAACTTTTCAACGATAACCCGAATATCGATATAGTTTTTATGGACTTACGCCTTTCCGATGCTGATGGAGTTGAACTAACTCGCCAAATGCGACAAATAAATACCAAAGTTGTTATAATAGCACAAACCGCATATAGTTCCGGGGTAAAAGTAAATCTTAGCATAGAAGCAGGTTGCAACGATTTTATTACAAAGCCTATAAGCAGAATTGAACTTTATAATATTCTTCGAAAGTTTTTACTCTAATCGCTTGCAACTCCCAATGGAAAGCGTGCTTTAGGAACTACGTTCATTTCAGAGAATTCGCCCTTTAAATACTTGTAATACCCTGTAATGGCAATCATTGCAGCATTATCGGTTGTGTATCGGAATTGAGGAACAAACACTTTCCAACCCTTTACTTTTCCCAACTCTACAATCCCATTACGCAACCCTGAATTTGCAGAAACACCTCCAGCAATTGCCACCTGAGTTATATTGTACTTGCGCGCAGCCTTTTCAACTTTCGACAACAAAATGCTAATTATAGTGCTTTGTAGCGAAGCACATAAATCTAACTTGTTCTCCTCGATAAAATTCGGGTTTTCTTCCAAATTGTCGCGCAAAGTATATAAAAACGATGTTTTTAACCCGCTGAAACTGAAGTTAAGGTCTTTTATGTTAGGCTTTGCAAACTTAAATGCGTTTCCATTTCCATCCTTCGCCATTTTATCAATTACAGGACCTCCCGGATAAGGCAACCCCATAACCTTAGCGCATTTATCAAATGCTTCGCCCGCAGCATCGTCAATTGTTTGGCCAACAATTTCCATATTAAGCGGACTTCGAACAATAATAAGTTGCGTGTGCCCCCCCGAAACTAACAAGCAAAGAAACGGAAATTCGGGATGTTCCGTATTAACTTCATCCTTAACAAAATGAGCAAGCACATGACCCTGTAGATGGTTAACGGCAATCATTGGAATATTCCGAGCCAAGGCAATACCTTTGGCAAAAGAAGTTCCAACCAATAACGACCCTAATAAACCCGGCCCCAACGTAAATGCAACAGCATCAATTCCTGAAATACCCACGCCAGCCTTTTTTAAGGCTCCATCTACTACAGGAATAATATTTGCCTGATGCGCCCTTGACGCCAGTTCGGGAACAACTCCTCCATACTCCTCGTGAACTTTCTGGCTGCTTATTAAATTCGACAGTAAATAACCATCGCGAATTACTGCAGCTGAAGTATCATCGCACGAAGATTCAATCCCTAAAATTGTAACACTCATCGTAAATTACCTTAAAACAGCCAAAAGATTATTTAAAAAGTAACATCAACTCCTAGAAATTTCGATACAAATCTCTAATTTGCGGAACAAAGTTTGAGCAAAAAAGTTGAATAACGGCAAAGGTATCAAAAAAACAGTAAAAATATTGGTGTGGACTATTTTCGTTATTATAGCCATACCTACTTTTGCATGGCTTGTTTTGCAAAGCAGCCAGGTTCAAACTATTCTTGTTGGCAAGATTTCGAAATTTCTTTACGAAAATACAGGAATTGAGGTTTCCATTGAAAAAGTAAACTTTAGACCCTTTACAGGTGTAAAATTAAATAACGTTTTTATTTCCGATCTCAATTCCGATACGCTCATCCAAGCTCAAAGCGTTACCGTTTCGCTAGACGCTCTTTATCCGTCGAAGGGTGACTTTAACCTAAAATACGCCGAAATTAACCATGCTACGGTAAATTTTATTACCGATACCAGTGGCGTTATGAACTTATCGGCGTTACTACAAAAAATATCCAAAAACGATACAGCCAAATCCGATTCCGGGAATTTTAGGTTAGCCATTCAAAACATAGATTTAGTCGATTCAAAATTTAGGCTGGCACAGGCAAACGCTACACCCAAACTCAATGGAGTTAACTATCAGGACTTTTACTTTAAGCATCTTAACTTATCGGCCGAAAACTTTTGTATCTCCGGAGATACCATTTCGGCTATTATCAATAACATTCAGTTTATAGATCATTCCGGTTTCAACTTACAGCGATTTCGAGCCAATTTCAGTCTATGTAGTAACCATATGCATTTTGACAAGTTACGTATATCGGCACATGGTTCCGATTTAAGGTTTAACAAGTTGCACTTTAACTTCAAAAACTGGCGTGCTTTCAGTTCTTTTACCGACAGCGTTCATTTGGTTGCCGATTTTTCGCCTACCCTACTGAAAACAAAAGCGCTTAGCTATTTTGTACCTGAATTCGGCAACTATAACATTACCGCATCGCTAAACGGAAAAGTTTACGGAACAATATCCAATATTCGAGGAAAAAACTTCAACATTAATTTCGGATCGGAATCTGAAATCAATACAAACTTTAGCATTACCGGACTTCCCAACATTGACAAAACATTTCTTGACGTAAAAATTAAGGAACTATCGACAAACCGTTCCGACATAGAAACTTTTACACTAACTAACAACGGCAAACCGCTGATCCCTTTACCCGAAAATTTTGATGAACTTAGAGTTATAACCTACAAAGGAAACTTTACGGGATACCTTAACAATTTTGTAACTAACGGAAGCATAGCCAGTGCCATTGGACACGCTAAACTTGATATAGAAATACTCCCTGCAAAAAAACAAAACATCAACATTAGCGGGAAACTAAGTACTTCCGAACTAAACATAGGAAAACTTATACGAAACGAGCATATCGGAAAAGTATCGCTAGCTGCCAAAATAAAAGGAAGCGTTGATAAAGAAAGCAAAATCAACATTAAAACCGATGCTGTAATTTTCTCGGCCATCGCCAATGGATATAACTATAAAAACATCTACATCTCGGGTGACTTAACAAGCAAAACTTATGTAGGTTCCATCCGGTTAGAAGACCCCAACTGTAAGGTAAACTTTTTAGGACAAGTGGACTTCTCGGATACAATACCAAAATTCGATTTCTCGGCATTTGTGCCGAAAATAGACTTGGTTGCGCTAAACCTTAACCCTAAAGATTCAATCTCGCAAGCATCGTTTCTGCTAACCACAAAATTTAGCGGCAGTAACTTGGATAACAGTAAAGGAGAAATTCAACTCTTGAACGGGCTATACCGCAACCAACGAGGCGAATTCAAGTTAAACAATCTTACCATTTCTGCTGATAACTCCGAAGACAGCAGGGTTATAACGTTAAACTCCGATTACGCCGAGGGCGAAATCAGAAGCAGGTACAATTTTTCGAAATTCCCCGGGTACCTAATGCAAATTATTTCGGAATATATTCCAAAGTTAAACGGCAACGAACATAAGGAAATAAAAGATAGTACAACAAATGGGAATGAATACTTGGTAAAATTCCGTTTGAAAAAAACGGAACGATTAACCAGCATACTTATACCCCAATTTAAAATTGCCGAACACTCAAGCATTTTTGGCATTTTGAATCCAAAACAAAAATCGTTGGATTTTAAAATTCGTATTCCCGAAGTTCAGTACGGATCTACATGGATAAAAGATTTAATTATCGACGGACAAACGTCGGATAGCACCTTAACGGCCGTGCTAACAAGCCCAACCATAAAACAAGGTAACGCTTATATTCGAAATTTTAAGGTTAACTCCATTCTAAAAAGCAACCTTTTAAACATCAACTTTGACTGGAATAACCCCGATAAACCAAAAACATATGGCAATATTGAAGGAAATGTCGATTTTAGTAATTACAACACAGCCGGACACATTGCCAAACTTACATTTAACCCATCGGAATTTGTAATAAACGATGCCAACTGGAAATTTGCGTCATCCGTCATTGTTTTAGATTCTTCATCGGTACAAATTGATAACTTCAAAATTTACAATAGCAATCAACTTTTCCAGATTAACGGAAAACTTTCGGCAAATGCAACCGATTCTGCAACAATAAATTTAAAGAACTTCGATATTTCGTACCTTAACTTATACCTACAAAATTTTGGATATAACTTAAATGGAACGGTTAACGGTCTTGCTACCGTAAAGCAAGCATACCAAAATCCAAATCTTTTTGCAGAACTAAGCATCGACTCCCTAAAAATAAACTCAAATTTAACGGGAAACATCTCCTTATCGAGCAAATGGATTAATTCCGAAAAGCGAATGGCTGTAAAAGTTGAAAATGTGCTGAACGACACAACAACCTTTAAGGCTTTTGGAGACATATTTCCCGAAACCGGCGATTTAAATATTTTAGCGGATTTAAACAGAATTAGACTGCAACTTCTGTCTCCTTTGCTTGCAGGCAACGTTTCGGATATCGGAGGAAATATATCAGGAAAATTGATGCTAACAGGAACCACCGATAAACCTAACTTAAATGGTACTGTAAAGTTCAACAATGGCGAACTTACCATAGATTTTCTTAAAACTCACTACAAATTAAATAGTTCTGTTGCCATAGAAAACAGTAACATTCTTTTCAAGGATTTCAATTTAACGGACCGTTTTAAACGAATTGCCTTGCTAAACGGAATTATTAAGACATCGTACTTTAACAATTTCAACCTAAACCTGAATCTAAATGCCGATAACTTTCTATGTATGAACACCACTGAGTTTGATAACGAAACTTTTTACGGAACGGTATTTGGCTCAGGAATAATATACATCACAGGCAAACCAACCGACATAAACATTGGCGTAAATTTAAAAACCGAAAACAAAACAGCCATATATTTACCGCTCCCTACAGGTAGCAATGTAGAGCAAAATAATTTTGTAACATTTGTAAACCCCGATCCCAATCAAATTTTTATAGAGGAAACTCTTCCGGTTGAAGAAACGAATCCGACGAACCTTAATGTTGCCCTTAACTTACAAGTAACCCCCGAAGCCGAAGCCCAAATAATTATCGATAAAAAGTTAGGCGATATTATTAAAGCACGCGGTAGCGGAAATCTTCGAATGGAAATTAATCCCGGAAAGGATATTTTTAACATGTACGGAACGTACAACATCGAAAAAGGAGATTACCTTTTTACCTTGGAAGGTGTTATTAATAAGAAATTTAGAATAGAATCGGGAGGTTATATAACATGGAATGGCGACCCGTTGGATGCTATCATGGATATAAACGCCGTTTACAGGGTAAAAACATCGCTAAAGCAACTGCTTATGAACGAAAACTATACTACTAAAGTTCCGATTGATTGTAAGATAATGCTTTCGCAAAAGTTAATGTCTCCAGTAATTCAATTCGATATAGATGTTCCCAACGCCGACTCGCAAACCAAAGCGTTAGTTGACGGAGCGTTAAACAGCGAAGAAAAAATAAATACCCAATTCTTATCGCTTTTAATAATAAACAGCTTTATAGTTGACCCAAACCAAACCGGGCAACTAACAGAAACATCCAACTCCAACTACGGCACTATGGGACTGTATAACACGGCAAGCGAAATGCTTTCGAACCAGCTGAGTAACTGGCTATCGCAATGGAGCAACAATTTCGATATTGGCATAAATTATCGTCCTGGAATGGAACAAGATATTAGTTCCGACCAAATGGAACTAGCCCTTTCCACTCAAGTGCTTAACGATAGGGTTTCCATCAACGGAAATGTCGATGTAGGAAAAAATAACTCGGCAAATCCAATTGCAGGCGATTTTAACGTTGATGTAAAATTGAACCGAAGCGGCAAATTAAGGCTAAAAGCGTTTGCACGTTCCAACGATGATATACTGTCCACAACAGAGCAAAATAACTATACCACAGGAGCAGGAATTGTTTACCGCGAAGACTTTAACAACTTTAAGGATTTACTTCGCCGACTAAAAAATACGTTTAAATCCGACTATCAAATAGAACCAATTGTGCCCTACGATGAAAATGCAAATGATTCGACAAATCATTCAACAGATACTACTAAAAACGATTCTACATTCCTAAAAATAGAATAAACAACTAATATGATTCGCCAAACTTTGAAGCAACTGGCAATATTCAAGTAATAATCGCGTTTTTTTAGTAATTTTCGGAAAAATTCTAAGTGTATGATAGCAAATATTATTCTTGCCTCAACAATTGCTCAAGCAGGCGTTGAACAAACCGGAGAGGTTGAATTAAGTTTCATCGACTTGGCCATAAAAGGTGGTTGGATTATGATTCCATTGGTAATCCTTTCGATTATGGCTGTTTATATTTTTGTTGAACGTTACCTTTCCATACGAAAATCTGCAAAATCCGACTCAAATTTTATGAACCGGATAAAGGAGTACATCCACGAAGACAAAATTGATTCTGCATTGGCTCTTTGCCAATCTCAAAATACTCCCGTTGCCCGTATGATTGAAAAAGGAATTCAACGTATTGGCCGTCCCCTTTCCGACGTTAATACAGCAATTGAAAACGTAGGAAACCTCGAAATATCGAAACTTGAAGAAAGTCTGCCAACGTTAGCTACTATTGCCGGTGGAGCCCCAATGCTTGGATTTTTAGGAACCGTAATAGGAATGATCCGGGCATTCTACGATATGTCTATGGCCGGAAATAATATTGATGTAGGATTGCTGTCAAACGGTATTTATACGGCAATGGTAACAACGGTTGCCGGTCTTATTGTCGGAATTTTTGCATACTTTGGATATAATTTTCTTGTAGCCCGCATCGAAAAGGTTATTTTCTCACTTGAAGGAAGCACCTCGGAATTTATGGATTTATTATACGAACCTGTAGCTTAGATTTAAGAATATGGCACTAAAACGCAGATCGAAAGTCAATCCGAACTTTAGCATGTCGTCCATGACCGACATTGTATTCCTGCTGCTTATATTCTTCATGGTATCATCCACGCTTGTTCATCCTAACGCCCTTAAATTGCTATTGCCCCAAAGTAATAGCCAGGTTTCGGCAAAACCAATTACCTCGGTTTCCATAACAGCCGACAGAAATTTTTACTTAGAAACAGTTCCCGTATCCCTTTCGCAACTGGAATACTTGCTTCAACAAAAAATGCAAAATGTTGAAGATCCAACCATTGCATTGCATGTTGACAGATCGGTTCCAATGGAAGACGTAGTAAAGGTTATGAATATAGCAAAGGATAACAAGTATAAGTTGATTTTGGCCACCCAGCCATTAAGCAAACAGTAACATGAGTATGAATGGCAATAAGTTTAAAGGTATTGTTGGAACAATTGTGTTCCACTTAGTTGCCATTTTATTACTTGTAATGTTTGGTTTTACAACACCGCTTCCACTTCCTGCCGAACAAGGCATTCTCATCAATTTCGGAACTTCCGACGAAGGATCAGGAGCATTAGAACCTAAGGTAGAAGAAAAAGTAAATCCCGCGAGTTCTACACAAAATGCAGAAGTAAATAAAGAAGAGGCTCCTATAACTCAGGATTACGAAGAGGCTCCAACGCTTCCGGTAAAAAAGACTGAACCCAAAAACGAGAAAAAAGTCAAAAAGGTTGAGCCTAAAGCCAAAGAAAATACACCCAAAGACACCAATACAGATACTAACAACGAAACCGAAAAGCCCAGAGAAGTAAATAAAAAAGCCCTTTTCCCCGGTCAAAAGGTAAACGGAAGTAATACCGGCGAAGGAGACACAGGAAATCCGGGAAATCAAGGCGGTGTGGAAGGCTCTCCTGATTCTCCAAACAGAACGGGTTCGGATGGAGGCGGAGTCAATCAACAAGGGGGTATTATTGCGAACCTCAACGGTCGCACAGTCCAAAATCTTCCTAAACCCGATTACCCCAGCATGAAGGAAGGTCGTGTTGTAGTACAAGTAACCGTGGACAATCAGGGAAAAGTAACAAAAGCCATTTCAGGCATAAAAGGCTCTACAACGCTAGACGCGGAATTGCTTAAAGCTGCTGAAAAAGCCGCATTAAATGCCAGATTCAATATAGTAAAAAACGTAAATACCCCTGCATACCAAATAGGAACAATAACTTATATTTTTAAATTACAGTAAGATAACTCTCATGGTTACAACTTAAATATTTTTTATACTATTCACAAAAAATATTTATTTGTTGCGTATAATTTATTTATGCGCCTTATTTACTTCTTATAACTCAACTCATTTTTTAGAAAAAGAATTTATATTTTAGTACTATCCTTCAAAAGCCAATAATATTGACTTTTGAACACTTAATACAATTGATTAGAAAACATTATTTTCCTAAAAAGATGAATAAATATCTAAGTAGTAAATTAAAAATAATTTCCTTCATTTCAATGATATTGGTAGTTTTCTTACATTCTTATAACATTACTGTAAGTTTTAACTCAGGTAATTTATTATTTAATAAAGGATATAATTTTATTATTCAAAATTTTTTCTACCAAGGTATAACTAGAGTTGCTGTCCCAATGTTTTTTATCATATCGGGGTACTTATTTTTCATAAAGTTAAAAGGAAACACATCTGAATTTGTCTTAAAATATAAGAAAAGGACAAAATCCCTGCTAATACCATACTTATTCTGGTCTGTTTGGAGTTTACTGTTTTTACTTATCCTACAGATATTTCCTATATCAAAAAATTTTTTCACAAATGAACTAATAGTAAATTACTCTTCAACAAAGTTATTGAATACAATATTTTTAAATCCTATTGCCTATCAACTGTGGTTCATTCGTGACTTAATAGTGATAGTCTTATTTTCTCCTATAATATATTGGTTTATTGTGCATCTCCGATTTATTCCACTTTTGCTTCTATTTATAATTTGGGTTGGATTCTTTAATTTTAACTTTTACATTTTTTCAAATGAGTCAATATTCTTTTTCTGTTTAGGAGCATACCTTGCCATTGCTAAAAGTAACCTTTTGCTACAAACCCGATTCCGAAAACATTATTGGATATATGCCTTGCTTTGGATAATTTTTGTTTCTTCAGAAGTTATTCTGATATACTTTCATCCAGAATGTTCTAAAACAACAACAATTTTACATAAGATAGGAATACTAACGGGAATAACAACTATTTGGAGTTCTTATGATTTTTTCAAAATAAATAAAAATTACCATTGTAAAATACTTTTTAACCTTGCCTCTTTTTCATTCTTTTTATATGCATTTCACGAACCCCTGCTAACAATTATTAAAAAAGGTTTATTTTTTATAACTGGTAAAAATGAACCTATGGCCTTAGCAATTTATTTTCTTGCTCCGACACTAACAATATTCATAAGCATATTGGTTGGTTATTATATAAAACGAATTACCCCCAAATTTTATAAACTTATATCCGGTGGAAGGTGAAAGTGTGTTAGTGATGTTTCTATACACACTAAAATTTAGAAAAACAACAACTTAACCGCAAAAGCCAATACGCAAGCAAGTAAAATTTTATGAACAAACTTAGCCCCTTTTTGTACGGCAAACCTGGTAGCAAGCCATGCTCCAATCATATTCCCGACACCCATTATAATACCTAGCAAATAATTAACCTGATTATTATAAATAAAAACGGAAAGCGCTATAACGGTAAATACCAATGTTACCAGCACTTTCACCGCATTAGCCCTAATCAAATCCATTCCACTGCCAAGCACCAAACCTGCTAGAATAAAAAAACCGACACCTGCCTGAATAAATCCACCGTAAAAGCCAATTCCAAGAAAAATAATAATTTTTAAAAGAGATATTTTCCCAGAATACTCGTTTGAATGCTCTTTTAACCACTTTTGGGGATTCAGTATCAAAAGAAAAAACATAAAGACCAGGAGTCCGCCAATAATTTTATTCAAAATTTGTTCATCAACATCAACAGCGACAAATGCACCGACAAACGCACCAATTGCAGCCGGTATGGTTAACCATATTCCATCACGCCACTCAAAAGCCTTTTTTTGTTTATATCCGCCAACCGCAACTATGCTCTGTAGCAAAATACCAATACGATTAGTACCATTGGCAATGTTGGCCGGCAAACCTGCAAAAATCAGAATTGGCAAAGTAAGCAAAGAACCACTTCCGGCAAGTGTATTAATAAAGCCGGCAATAACACCGGCTAGTACAACTAAAACATAAATCCACCACTCCATCTAAAAACGCTATTTCTTATTATAGTTTTTATACTCTCCCTGCTCACATTTTATAGCCTTGTTTTCGCAAAGTTGGATAATACTATCCTTAATTTCAACAACCTTTGCATAAGGCAGCCAACCCAATGCAATCTTTCTGGCTTTCCCACTTTTCTTGAAAAAAGTAACATACGTTGGACCAAACTTAACCTTAGTTACCGTGTCCCAAATAATTGTATTTACGGATTGCGCTAACATGCCAAACTTATACTCAACGGCAAACTCATCGCCCCGAATATACAATTTTAACTTATAGGTGTACCACGCATAGTAAATATAAACCGACAAGTAAAACAAAGGCAAAAGCATTGGCCACCCCGTTTTAACCGATTTAATATCGAAAATAAAAAAAGACGCTATTACCAAGACAATTAGAACCAGTGCGCCAATAATCCACATACGGTATAGTTTCGATTTCTTGAGCGGCATTTCATTTAAATCGATAAAAAACTCTTTCATGTTGCGTATTTTTTTGAGCAAGATAAGAAAAACCCCGACACCTTATCAGGATCGGGGTTAAATTTTAACACAATATCGTTTTACCAAGCGTACAATGGTAAATCCTTCATCATCTTGTTAACTTCAGTTTTAACTTGGTCAATTACCTGTTGATTATCGATATTCGAAATAACCCTATCGATAAGTTCCACAACTATAGGCATGTGTTGTTCCTTCAAACCACGAGTGGTAATAGCAGGCGTCCCAATCCTCATGCCGGATGTTTGGAAAGGCGAACGGCTATCGAATGGCACCATATTCTTATTAATGGTAATATCGGCTAAAACTAAAGTATTTTCAACCTTTTTCCCAGTAATTTCGGGGAATTTGGTACGCAAATCGATAAGCATTGAATGGTTATCGGTTCCACCCGAAATTATTTTATATCCCTTATCGATAAATGCAGCAGCCATAGTAGCAGCATTCTTTTTAACCTGCGCCTGATACAGTTTGAATTCGGGTGTTAAAGCTTCGCCAAATGCTACAGCCTTAGCAGCAATTACATGCTCTAACGGACCGCCTTGTGTTCCTGGAAATACGCTTGAGTTAATAACTTGCGACATCATTTTAACAGCCCCCTTTGGAGTAGTCAATCCCCATGGATTTGGAAAATCTTTACCAATAAGAATAATACCTCCACGAGGACCACGAAGTGTTTTATGTGTGGTCGATGTTACAATATGGGCGTACTTAAGAGGATTATTTAAAAGACCTGCTGCAATAAGACCTGCAGGGTGAGCCATATCAATCATAAGAAGAGCTCCTACCTTATCGGCAATTTCTCTCATACGCTTATAATCCCATTCCCTTGAATATGCAGAAGCACCACCGATTATAAGTTTTGGCTTATGCTCTAAAGCTTGGCGTTCCATCATATCGTAATCGACCCTACCGGTATCTTCTTTTACGCCATAGGAAACAGCATTGTACCACATTCCCGAGAAGTTGACCGGAGAACCGTGCGAAAGGTGCCCTCCGTGCGAAAGGTCAAGACCTAAAAATGTATCGCCGGGTTTTAATGTTGCTAAAAAAACAGCCATGTTTGCCTGTGCTCCAGAATGAGGCTGAACATTAGCATACTCTGCATCGAAGAGTTGTTTTAGCCTGTCAATAGCCAACTGTTCCGATTGGTCAACAACTTGGCAACCGCCATAGTACCTTGCTCCAGGATAACCTTCGGCATACTTATTTGTTAATACTGAACCCATTGCCTCCAAAACCTGTGGACTTACAAAATTTTCCGAAGCAATTAATTCTATACCATGCATTTGGCGATTACGCTCCTGCTCAATTAAATCAAAAATTTGTTTATCGCGTGTCATTATACTGGATTTTATATTAATACGAGCAAATTTAGTGATTAAAATAATGCAAACGTTTTCAAAAGGTATGTTCCTAAACAAGGTTTTGAATTAGCGATATAAGCTGCTCTTGGTTAATTGGTTTATAAATTAAACCATGTATCCCTTTTTCTTCGCATCGTTCTTTTATTCCCGGAATAGCATAGGCCGTTTCCACAATAACCTTCACTTCGGGATTTTTGCGTATAATTTCTTCTGCAAGATCAATCCCATCTATATCGGGTAGCCTAACATCCATAAAAACTAAATGAGGAGCACTATTTTCCGTCATAAATTTATTGGCTTCGTAACCGCTACGAACAAAGTTTACATCGGCATTGGTGGACAACAATACCTCGCGTAAAAAAATGCGGCTAACCGTGTCATCTTCTACAACAAGTACTCGTTTGCCGGTTAAATCTAATGTTGGTTTACTTTGCATGTTTCTGTAATTTCAACTTAATTATACAAAGTTAGGAATAAAATATGCTAATAGCATAAATGTTTGCATGACCGATAATTACTCATCGGAAAACTGTTCAAGCATACTTCGATATATTGAAAAAATCTTCGATTTCGACACAAATCCTTCGTACTTACCATTATCCACAACAGGTAAATTCCATGCTCCTGTTTGGTCGAACTTGTGCATAACCCTTTCCATTGGTTCATCGTAATGTAGCACTTCGGGAGCCAGCGTCATTATATCGCTGATGGGCATCGAGTATTTTGAAGAATCGAACATTATTGTACGAATATCATCAAGGTAAACAACACCTAAAAATTCTCCCTTTTTAGTAATAACGGGAAAGAGATTTCGCTTACATTGACTGATTTTTCGAACCAAATCGCCCAACGTTTCTGTTGGAAGTACGGGAACAAAATCGGTTTCGAGTACCCGTTTAAGACTAAGCAGCGTAAGCACCGCCTTATCCTTGTTATGGGTTATTAAATCGCCCCTCTTGGCTAACTTTTTTGTGTAAATGGAATATGGTTCAAAACTTAATATGGTTAAAAACGACACCGTTGCTACTATTATAAGCGGAACAAAAAGAGCATATCCCCCTGTAATTTCTGCTATAAGGAATATTGCCGTTAAAGGAGCGTGCATTACTGCAGCCATTGTACCAGCCATTCCAACAAGGACAAAGTTACTTTCCGAAAGATTTGCCAGTCCAAACTGGTTAAGTAAACGCGCTACAAAAAAACCTGCAACACCGCCAAAAAACAAAGTAGGTGCAAATGTTCCTCCAACACCGCCAGAACCATTAGTTACAGCAGTAGCAACTACTTTTATAAGAAACAACGATGCTAATAAAATTAACAACAACCAAGGATTTTGAGCAAAATGGAAGAAAAAGCTATTGTTAAAAGGAGCTGCTGTTCTTCCATCTAAAAGAGATTGCAATGCCCCGTAACCTTCGCCATATAGCGAGGGAAAAAGGAAAATCAGTATTCCAAGAATAATTCCACCCACTGCCCAACGCATATAACGCGATTGTATGTTACCCAATCGTTTCTCGATGTGCATTGAAGCCCGGATAAAATAAAGAGATATTATTCCTGTAAAAATACCCAGTAAAATGTACCAAGGAATAACATTAAGAGCAAACGGCCTAATTATGCTATACGAAAGAACAACCTCTTTTCCTAACAAAAAGTATGAAACCGTTGCTGCTGATACCGACGAGATTAAAAGCAAAACTATGGATGCCGATGTTAAGTCTAACATCAAAACTTCCAAGGTAAATACTATACCAGCAAGCGGTGCCTTAAAAATTGAAGATATAGCTCCTGCAGCGCCGCATCCAATTAGTAATGTCAGGTTTTTGTAACTCAACTTAAAACTTTTCCCAACATTGGAGCCTATTGCCGCACCGGTATATACAATTGGAGCCTCGGCTCCTACCGAACCTCCAAATCCAATGGTAAAAACGCTGGCAATTATGGATGAGAAAGTATTATGCGCCTTGATTTTACTTCCTCCTCTGGAAATAGCATACAAAACCTTGGAAACGCCATGCCGAATATCATCCTTAACTAACAGTTTCACAAAAAGAATTGTAAGCAGCAATCCTATTGCCGGCAAAGCCAAGTAAAGTATGTTAACTTTATCAACAGGAAATATTTGCTGAAGTTTTATCGAAGTAAAGTGCAATACGTTTTTTAATACCACCGACAACAATCCGCTCAATATTCCTACAACCAACGCGAGTATTATCATTAACCGCTTTTCGCCCAACTGTCTAAACCATATCCAAATACTTCTACGAAGATGCGTTCTATGCCTTACAAACCATTTTATAAAATTATCGTTTCTTTCCATCTCTACATTTAATTCCACCGTAAGGTGCTTGCTAAAATTAATTTGGCTATTTTTGAAAACTAAGGATAAATCTTGCCATCCTCAAAGAAAATGTCAAAGTTACCTAACTTTTAACTTATTTCAATAAAATAAAATTGGATGATTGACTTTTTTACAAAAACTCTTAGCAACGGATTAAAAGTAATTGTTCACCCTGATAATAGCACTCCTATTGCAGCGGTAAATATTATGTATAACGTAGGATCGAAACACGAAAACCCAAATAAAACCGGTTTTGCTCATCTATTTGAACATCTGATGTTTGGCGGATCGATAAATATTCCCGTTTTCGACCAACCCTTAACTGCCGTCGGAGGCGATAACAACGCTTTCACTACAAACGACCTAACAAATTACTACGAATCGGTTCCTGCAGCCAACATCGAAACCGCCTTTTGGCTGGAAAGCGACCGTATGCTCCAACTCGCTTTTTCAAAGAAAAGTCTCGATGTTCAAAAAAAAGTGGTAATCGAAGAGTTTAACCAACGCTACCTAAATCAACCTTATGGCGATGTGTGGCTACTATTGCGTCCACTTGCTTATAAAGAACATCCATACCAATGGCCAACCATCGGGAAATCGACCAAACACATTCAGGATGCAACATTAAACGATGTAAAAAACTTCTTTTACCATCATTATGCTCCTAATAATGCCGTTTTATGCGTAGTAGGACCCGTTGAACCCGAATCTGTTTTTTCGATGGTCGAAAAATGGTTCGGACCAATAGAACATCGGGACGTTGACCAAAAACCTATTTCCCCGGAACCAGAACAATCCGAACCACGACATTTGGAGGTAGAGCGCGATGTGCCATTCAATGCAATTTACAAGGCATATCACATGTCTAAACGAAATCATCCTGATTACGCTCCCACCGATTTGCTATCGGATATACTTTCAAACGGAAAATCTTCCCGTTTATACCAACATCTGGTAAAAGAACAACAACTGTTTAGCACCATAAATGCTTACATAACCGGGGATATAGAGAATGGACTATTTGTAATTACCGGGCAACTTTTCGACGGTGTTTCTTATCAGGCAGCAGAAAAGGCTATAGACAACGAGTTAGAAAAGATTATTGGCGGAAACATAACCGAGTACGAACTGCAAAAAGTTCAAAATAAATTTGAAGCAAACTTCATATACGACAGCACCAATGCACTAAACAAGGCAATGAATCTCTGCTACTACGAAATGCTTGGCGATGCCAACATGTTGAATAAAGAGGTAGAAGTTTACCAACAAGTTACCTTACAAGATATTTCCCGTGTTGCGGCAAAACTATTCAGAAAAACAAACTGTTCAACACTATACTATAAATCAAAAAAGAGTTAATTAACATGGCAGTACATTCATTAAACCGAAAAATACAACCCCCACAAAAAGCAATAGATAGCGTTGAAATACCCAATCCATTGATGGAAAATTTACCTAATGGGTTAAAAATTGCATTCTTAAACTCGGGCGATCAGGATATTGTTAAACTAGAACTTATTTTTAGAGCCGGCACACGCTATCAGCAAAAACCGATAGTTGCCAAGGCTTCCATTTCCCAATTAATAGAGGGAACCGCCAGCAAATCTTCAAAAGATATTTCGGAATTTCTCGATTTCACAGGAAGTTTTATAGAATTTTCAAACGATCGCGACTTTGCCTCGGTTAGTACGCTTACAACGAATAAGCATTTAAAACCAATTCTCGAACTTCTTGTCGAAATGCTAGAGCAGCCAACCTTTCCCCAATCGGAACTTGACGTTTACAAAAAAAGAGGTAAACAAAACCTGCTGGTTGAACTAGAAAAGGTAAGCACAGTAGCCCGAATGAACTTCTTTAAAAAGATGTTTGGCGAAAATCACCCTTACGGAACTTACGCCATCCCCTCCGATTACGACTTGCTAAACCGAGATGACATATATAGTTTTCATAAAGCCTTTCACGATATTTCGAATGCCTTTTTGGTTGTTACCGGAAAATTGTCCGATACCGAAATAGATGCGATTAAAAATGCCTTTGCACAAATTTCATCTAAACATAAAGTAGCGCTTTCGCCTATAAACATAGCCAACAATAAACAATCCGACAAAAGGATTTTCTCTTTAAAAAAAGACGCCACGCAAACGGCAATTCGAATGGGTATGCCAACCATTAAGCGTAATCATCCCGATTTTATTGGATTGTCGGTACTTAATACAATTCTTGGTGGGTATTTTGGCTCCCGGCTAATGCAAAACATCAGGGAAGAAAAGGGTTACACCTATGGCATTTATTCCACCATCCTTCCTTTCGAGGAAGTTACGGTATTTCTTATAGCCAGCGAAGTAGGGAAAAACTTTGCCAACCAAACAATTACCGAAATTTATAATGAAATAGAAAAGTTAAAAACCTCGGCAATAACCGATAACGAGCTCAACCTTGTTAAAAACTACCTTTTAGGCGAAATTCTCCGAACATTCGATGGCCCTTTAGCATTGGCCGATAGTTTGTCCAGCTTATATCAGTACAATAACTTTGAGATTGAATTCTTCGAAAAAACAATTAACACGGTAAATACCATAACGCCTAAAATCCTTCAAGATATTGCAAATAAATACCTTAACACAGACAATATAGTTGAAAGTATTGCTGGAATAATTGATTAAAATAATGCTTGGTAAAAACAATATATAGGCTAATTTTGAATTAAATTTGCCTTATACCAAGGACTAATCAATGTTGAACTACTTAGAATTGTTTAGTTAAAGTTTTAAGTGATAAATAAATATTACCGTTTATCTGTTCATAAAACAACAAACTCAACGATGCGTACACTAAAAGTTATAGTAATACTATTTTCGATACTTGCATCAAATCCGCTTTGGGCGCAAATGCAGGATAAACCTAAATCGCCAACGTTCGATTATATGACCATCGACCCTAGTACCGGCTATCCAACCCTATACTGGACTGCCCCTTCCGACGACCCTCAATATCCGAATCCACAGGGCTATATTATTTACAGGTACTTAGTAGATAACCTTGGAAATAAGGATTTTCATGAAATAGACACGGTTAGTCAAAGCACCTTTACATACACCGATATTAATGCAAATGGTAATTTAGATACACTTCGATACACCATTGCCAGTCTTGGTCCAACCGAGCCAAGTAAGCAAACCCGGGAACATGCACAAATATGGCTAACTTCAGCTTACGATAGCTGTAACGCAAAAATCGACCTTTCGTGGAAACGCTACGAAGGTTGGGATAATAATAACACCGACCAGTATTATAACCTGTATATGACTACCCCCGACTGGACTACATTTAAGCGTGTTGCCAATGTGGATAAATTCGATTTAACGTACAGCATTAAAAATGTTTCCGAAAATCAGGACTATTACTTTTACATTACCACC
>JACJXD010000004.1 GCA_020636845.1 Bacteroidales bacterium
GTCATTGGATAATTCAGCAATGGACAATAACAATTTTAGAGGCGATCCTAAAGTATATGAGGTATTAAAAGAGTTAAACATACCATTCGAATATCACGAACACCCACCTGCTCCTACCGTAGAACAAGCGGCAAAATACTGGGAGGGTATAGACTCCACCCACTGTAAAAATTTGTTTTTCAGGAATCATAAAGGAGATAAACACTATCTGGTTGTTTTGGAATACACCAAAATATTGAACATTAAACACCTGGAACAAATTCTCAGGCAAGGTAAGTTAACCTTTGCATCTCCTGCCCGATTAAAAAAGTACCTTAACCTTACTCCTGGTTCGGTTTCCCCTTTTGGTCTTATTAATGACATCGATAATCTTGTCCACCTTTTTCTTGATGCCGATTTACAGCAAAGCCATCACCTTAGCTTTCATCCAAATATTAATACGGCTTCGCTGATAATTCCAACGGAACATTTTTTCAGATATCTTAACTGGGTTGGCAATTCTTACGAATTCATCAAAATATAATGAAAAATGCCCGAAATATCGGGCATTCTTTATAAACTAACATGTTATTTTATCCGCACTTCGAATGGCCACAATTACTGCACGTTAAACATCCTTCCTGATAAACCAACGATTCTGCACCACATTCCGGACATTTCTTTCCTGCCTTTGCCTTTGTACCATTAGGAATATACCTTTTTAATGCACGCTCAACCCCTGCTTTCCATGTATTGATGGTTTCGCTATCAAGACGAAGCGATGAAACAAGATTCACTACATCAGGAATGGGCATCCCGTTGCGAAGAACCCCGGAAATAAGCTTTGCATAGTTCCAAAATTCTTTGTTAAACATATGCGAAAGTCCCCCAAGCGTGTTTGTATAGCCATACTTATCGACATATTGAAAGTCGTACCGACTTCCATGTTCATCTTTAATTTTCAAAATACGTCCTTTAGTAACCGATTTTGGAATTGGCAGCACATCATCTTCGGTCATACCTGTAAATATCTCGTAAGGACGATTCTCGTACAATCCTACAAAAGCAACCCAATCTTCTTTACTATTCTTAAAACGAATTACGTCGCATTCCAAAACTGGCGGACGCTTGCCCGGAAAACTTTCTTGATTAACAACGGTTGTTTCCTTTTTATTTGAGACAAGAACACCTTCCCGTGAGCCTTCACGGTAAACGGTACAACCTTTACAACCACTTTCCCACGCTGTTTGATATACCTTAGAGACTATTTCCTCAGTAACATCCTCCGGAAGGTTTACGGTAACGCTAATAGAATGGTCCACCCACTTTTGAATCATTCCCTGCATCCGAACCTTGTTAACCCAATCCACATCATTTGAAGCAGCACCATAATACGGTGATTTCTTTACAAGTTCATGAATTTCTTCATCGCTATACTCTTTAACCTCTTCCGTTTTATATCCGTTAACTTCTAACCATGTAAGAAACTTATGGTGAAAAACATTGAACTCTTCCCACGAATCTCCAACATTATCGACAAAAGATACTTTAACGTTTTTATCGTTTGGATTAACCTTTCTACGCCTTTTATAGTATGGCATAAATACAGGCTCAATGCCTGATGTTGTTTGCGTCATAAGGCTAGTAGTTCCGGTTGGAGCAATAGTTAATAGCGCAATGTTACGACGCCCGTGTTCAACCATATCGTTATAAAGGTCTAAATCTTCGCCCTTTATTCTATTTATAAAAGGGTTATTCTTTTCGCGTTGTGCATTGTAAATAGGAAAAGCACCGCGCTCTTTTGCCAGTTCCACCGACGAACGGTAAGCCTCTACTGCTAAGGTTTTATGAACCTCAACTGCAAAATCAACAGCATTTTCGGAGCCATACTTCAAATTAAGTGCAGCCAACATATCCCCTTCGGCGGTAATACCAATACCGGTTCTTCGACCTTCTATTGTTTTCCGTCTAATTTTTTGCCACAAGTTGCTTTCAACCGCCTTAACTTCTTCCTCCTCGGGATCACCATTAACCTTATTTAAAATGGCATCAATCTTTTCCAACTCTAAATCGATAATGTCATCCATTATTCTCTGAGCAAAATGCGCATGGCGTTTAAATAAATCGAAGTTAAACTTTGCTTCGGCGGTAAACGGATTCTCAACATAGCTGTACAGATTCAACGCTAGCAACCGACAACTATCGTACGGGCAAAGCGGAATTTCACCACATGGATTTGTCGAAACCGTTTTATAACCTAAATCGGCATAAGAATCGGGAACAGATTCACGAATCACCGTATCCCAGAAAAGAACACCAGGCTCGGCAGATTTCCAAGCATTATGAATAATTTTCTTCCAAAGTTCAGCAGCATTTATTTCCTGACGATACTTTGGCTCTTTAGAATCTATTGGATACTGCTGAATATAAGGCTTACCATCAATAGCAGCCCGCATAAACTCATCGTCGATTTTAACGGAAACATTCGCACCGGTAATTTTTCCCGCTTCCATTTTAGCATCGATAAACTTTTCAGAATCCGGATGTTTTACGGAAATACTTAACATTAAAGCCCCCCTACGACCGTCTTGTGCAACTTCGCGGGTAGAATTAGAATAACGCTCCATAAAAGGAACTACTCCTGTTGATGTTAAAGCACTATTCTTTACAGGGCTTCCCTTAGGACGAATGTGCGACAAATCATGTCCAACGCCACCTCTACGCTTCATAAGTTGAACCTGCTCCTCGTCAATCTTCATTATTCCACCATACGAATCGGCAACACCTTGGTTTCCAATAACAAAACAGTTTGATAGCGATGCTACTTGAAAAACATTTCCAATTCCGGTCATTGGACCACCTTGCGGAACAATATATCGAAAGTTCTCAAGAAGCCCGAAAATTTCATCCTCCTTCATGGGATTGGGATAGTGCTGCTCAATCCTTACAAGTTCCTTTGCAATTCGGCGATGCATATCGTTTGGAGTTAATTCGAATATGTCGCCATACGAATCCTTAAGAGCATACTTGCTAACCCAAACCTTTGCGGCCATTTCATCTCCATTAAAATACTTTACACTTGCTTCGTAAGCATCATCGAAAGTGTAAGTTTTTGCCTTTTTCTTAACCTGCTGATCCATCAAGGGGCTTTTATTTTCCATTATAATCCAATTTTAAATTCTAAAGCCGACAACTTTTCGCCTCAGTTTATTGAAACTGAGTTAAGTAAAAATATTTCGTTTCCGAAAAATTGTTCTTACGAAGTTAGAAAACCTAGCCCACCGATACCAAACTAAATTGTTTGTAAATATCAACAATCGGTTCTAGTTATGAACAAGATAAAAGTTTGAACATACGCGACTTACACAGGCATTCTGATATACAGCAAGTTGTTGTAAGGCGTTGATATTTATTAAAAAACGCTTTTCGAAAAGTTTTGTACAAAAAAATTTGTACTAACAGAAAACAAAAAATCGCTCCAATCCCAAATAAGCACATCTAAAACATATAAATTTATTTCCCATATAACCTCATATGAATAACAAAAGCCGCTCTAAACCGAGCGGCTTTATATCCAAAACAAATTGAAATTTTTACTCTCTATTCCAATTAACATCTTCTGACGTTAATTCCCCCTCTGTAACGGCTTGATCTTCCATTGTTGTATCACGTTCAAACATTGGATCAGGTCCTGCTTTTGTACATTTAAATATACCTGTGTACGTATTCTTACTCAGATCATTTTCATAAGTTGCAAAAGTTACCCAATAATAAACAGGTATATCGTTAACTTCTGTAACTGCATCAGGATATTTTAACTGCAACAGAATAACTAAACCCTCCTGAAGACGAGACCATGTTAAGGCAATTTGCTCTTCCTCCGTACCAGTGTCAAAACCAGGAATATTGTACGTTGTCTTATTACTTAATCTCAAGTCAAAATTCAAATAATGGGCACTTGCTCCGTAATAAAACTCATCATTTGCATAATTACTACTGCCATAAGTCCTACTTAAATTACTATAAACATAATTTACAAGCAGCATATAGTCTTCATAAGATGGATCCAAATGGATAGTCGGATCAAAAATCCACCCTAAATTAGGTTTATAAATAAATTGAGCAGTTGTTGTACTTATAAAATTATACGAAGAAACCCACTCTCCTGAGGTGTATGTCAACTTATCGGCAATAGTTAAAGTTTTTAAACTCGTTCCAGTATAATACTTATAAAGAACAATAGCACTTACGCCTTCTCCCGCAGTTGGATAAAGATTATTTAAATATTTAGGAATATAATCCTGAGGAAGCACCGACGATGAAAAATTATCGTAATCTCCTGGATCTCCCATTGCATCATAATCCTTGCTGGTTAAATAGTGAACATTATCCATTTTTGCCCAACTGGTTCCATCGTATTGGTAATAGTCAGTTATTATATATGGCTGCTCGCCAACAACTTCGTATCCCTGAGTTAACGCAGTAACAACAAAATCATCTATTTGCATTGTTGTAGTGATGGATCCATCTCCCCCCGAATACTTGAAAGCGATATAAATTACGCCTCCACAATAAGAATTCAAACTAATATCACCAGATGCAGTAAAGTCACTTGCATAGCCACTTACATTTCCCGTTGATAAAGTTGGATTAAGATTCGTCCAAGTATATGAATTTGGATCACCGGTTCCCGGATAATCGGTTGAAATTAACACTTCCAAAGGATCTCCATTGTTATATCCATCCTTACTCTTAAAATTTAACTTTACTGCAGAGTATTCCGTTAAATCGATAGCTGGCGTTAACAACCAAGCAATATTACTCGGTTCTCCCGTATTATGGGCACTAAACGAAGCGTATGTGTTTCCTCCAAAAGACCGTCCTTCCCAAGTTGCAGTTCCTGCCTCAATATATTGTGTCCAATTATTAATATCTATTGTTTCGTATGCCGTAGCCGTTTCAAAATCTTCGGCAAAAACTACAGCATTATTAACGACGTTGATTAAAGGCTTAACATCTGAATATTTATAAATTACCTTATGTATATCATCCTTTTGTGGATTAGGAACAGAATCGGCTAATATTGCAGGAATATAAAACTCCGGATTAAAATCGGGGTATAAATACCCAGTAATTCCTGTTAACGAATCAACCCTTGCATAATCACTTTGAACAAAAGAGTATGAGCTAGCATTAGCATAAGCAGTCAAATTTTCGGGCATTTTTGCAAAATAGTTATAAGTTATGCTGGCTTTCGAACCTACATTATATGCAGGAAACAAGTCCGGCAATAATTTAGCAATGTACTTACTTCCGGGAAAGCTATCGTTGAACGCCGAAAAAGATGAAATATACCCTGTCCACGTTGAAATTGAATCATCGGCTTTTGCATAAGCTGCAGCATTGCTATAATCTGTAGCAACCAGCGTGTATGCTATATCTCCATGGTATGGCTCTTTGCTATCATCCAATTTATTATAGGTGTCTTCCATAGGATCACATGCCCACAAAAGCCCAATAAACGATAAAAAATAAAGTATTTTTTTCATGTTTTAATAGTTTTTAAGTTTAGAAATTGATGCGCAACCCTGTTGACCATGTACGTCCAAATCCATAAAATACATACGACGTATATTCGTCATGATCCGAGCCATCTGTAGCATCTGCAATATATTCGGTATCTAACAAATTCATAACGTTGCCATAAATGGTTGCCGTTAAATTTCCTATCTTAAACTTATAGTTGAAATTGGCATTTAACAAATAATAATCAGGCATCATCCAAGCATCAACTTTATCTTCAATTTTTGTTCTTGCCGTTGGATCAAAATATGCATAGTTTTTACTATACCAGTTAAAATCGAATCCAACCTTAAGTTTTGGTAGCACTTCGTAATCACAATTTAGTGCTGCCGTAACCTGAGCAGAGTTCCCAACATGTACATCTGCAATATAAGCATTATAAGTACCCACAACAGATTGATCTTCATTGTAAAGGGTAAAATGAACATCGTCAGTCCAACGATAATCACCAACAGAAGCCATTGCTTTAATTGAAAGTTTATTGGTCGGTTTATAAAGTCCCTCGAACTCCACACCTTGATGCAAAGCGTTTATACCCAATATGTTAGCTGTTTGCCCATTCAGTGATTTAACCAATCCCTTATCTAACCAATAAGTTCTAAATACATTCAATTTAATGTTTACTATATTAGTAACATATCCATAGCCAACTTCTGCTGTTGCTATAGTTTCATATTTAACATCATCGTTAAATTCATTTGTGTTATTTAAAAAAGCATTGGCAAATATTGGCGCTTTCTTAATATAACCGCCATTGATAAACACATTGTTTGTTTCATCAATCTTATAATTAAAACCACCTTTAACATTCCATGGAAGGAACTTGTACCACGATGATTTTTGATTTCCCGAAGTGTACTGGAAAAAATCTACTCTCCTATAGTTATTACTAGCCGCAGCCAACGAAAGAAATCCAGAATACTCATCTTTAATATACTCTGCCTGACCGTAAAGGCCTAACCAAAGTACCTGTCCTCTGTAATTATAATTTACATAATCGCCTACATGTAACGGAGTTGAAGATGAACGATTGATATTTTTATTATCAAGATAATATTCTCCTCCTAGTAAATCGTCAATTTTATATGCATGAACTCCACTATAATAACGACCGTCAAAACCAGCAGTAATTTTAAAATCTGAAACCTCCGTTGTGTAAGTCGAAAGCATTCCATACCATTGATGGTCATTAACAGCATTTGCTACTATACATGTAGAACCACTCGTTGCTGCTGCATTTTGAGAAACAACCCAATCGAAATCGAAGTATCCTTCCGGAGTTAATGCAGAAGTAGCATAAGGTTCTCCACTTGGATATTGCAAACTTAACCAACTAGAATTGGAACCATATATTCTTCTACCACCTCCTGTTGCAATAGACGCATACACTTGAGTAGAAAGTAACGATTTGTCATCAATTTTCCAGTAATGGTTTAAAGAAACCTGAGGTTTATGATAATAATTGTAAGCATAACCTATATTATATCTTTCTCCATTCCTATAACCAAAATCAGAGTTCCATTTTGCTTCATTTATGTTGTCTCTAAATTCTTGAATAGTATGTTGATTGCTTCTTTGATTATGCCACTGAGGAGCTCCAAATGCATTAAACACTATACGATGTTTATCATTAATTTGCTTGGAAATATTAACAAAATATGAATATCCGTCAAAATTAGTGGATTGTATATATCCATCGCCATAAGTATGCCCACCCGAAAGAGTAACAGCCCAGCCATTCTTTAGTAATCCCGTTGAAACAGTAAAAGTTTGTTTTCGGTAGCCATCGTTTCCAATACCAGTATAAACAGCACCACCTTGCTGTGCATCTGTAGATTTTGTAACAATATTGATAGTTCCTCCAACTGAAGATAATGCTAATTTAGAAGCACCCAAACCACGTTGAACCTGTTGGCTTTCTGTAACATCAGACAAGCCAGCCCAATTACTCCAGTAAACTTTACCGTTTTCCATTCCATTAACAGGAATTCCATTAATAAGAACCCCTACATTATCAGAATCGAATCCTCTAACATAAACACGAGCATCACCAAAACCTCCACCGCTTTTTGTAGCATATATGGATGGTGTCGATTTCAAAATTTCAGGAAATTCTTGATTCCCTAATTTCTCTGTAATCACTTGAGGCGATATTGTTGATACCGCAACGGGTGTTGTTCTATCACGTACAAACGATGTTGTAACATAAACTTCGTCAATACCAATAGAACTTGTTTGAAGGGCTATATTGCCAAGGTCTTTTTCTCCATTTTGAGGTACAGCAACATCTATCTTCTGATCAATGTAACCCATAAATGAAACTAATAATGTTGCCTTCTCTGTTGGAACCTTTAACGAAAAAGTACCATCAACTCCAGTTGAAACACCAACTGTAGTATTCTCAATTACGACAGTAGCACCTATTAATTTTTCTCCACTGTTCGCATCAATCACAACCCCCTTTACAACTCCTTGTGAAAAGGACATGCTGACTGTAAAGGCCAGCGCTAGGGTTAGAAAAATTTTTCTTAACGTTTTAATCATAGGTTTTAGGTTTATTGGTTTAATACTGCTTGCTTGTAAAAATATACTCTTAGATATAAATCTATATTACTATAACATTAACATTTCTATTTCTCGCTACTAAAAATACTGTCGACAATTTTTGCTGTAGCACCTAACCCCGAATTTACGAAATAACCTGCTTTATTTCCAACCTCTTTGAGATTTTTTCGGTCTGAAAGCAAGTTATTTAGCAAATGTACAAACTCAAAAGAACTATTTATAGAAAATCCTGCTCCTTGCGCAATTAAATCCTTTGCTTCTTGAAACTTATGGTATTTTGGACCAAAAATTACAGGTACCCCATAAACCGCTGCCTCTAACGTATTATGAATGCCAACTCCAAAGCCGCCGCCAATGTATGCTATTATCCCATATCGATAAAGCGAAGATAAAAGGCCTATAGTATCTATTACCAAAATACGAGTTTTTGCTAATTCCAAATCTTCGGAGTTTGAGTAACAAACAACAGGAAATGGGGATTTCTGAATAATGCTGTTAATTCGATCGTTTCCTACTTCATGAGGAGCTATAACCAACTTTACATCCTCAGGAGCATATGATAAATACTCAAAAAGAATCTCCTCATCCTTTGGCCAGGTGCTTCCTGCTACTATCACCCGACTATCCTTACAAAAATTCTCTACAACCGGTACACTTTTTGCCTCAACGGCAATTTTAGCTACACGATCGAAACGCGTATCTCCGGTTACGGTAACATTGCTTATCCCTATGCTGGCAAGCAACGCTTTTGATTGCTCGTTTTGTACAAAGAAATACGAAAAATTCAATAAGAATTTTCTATACCATCCACCATACTTTTTGAAGAAAACCTGGCTTGGTCGAAAATTTGCCGATACAATATAGGTTGAAATACCATTCCGTTTCAGCTGATTAAGGTAATGATACCAAAACTCGTATTTTACAAAAATTGCAATTGTAGGGTTTACCAACTGCAAAAATCGTTGAGCATTTCGCCGTGTGTCCAATGGCAAGTAGAAAACAAAATCGGCTCCTTTGTAATTTTTTCTTACCTCGTAACCTGAAGGGGAAAAAAAAGTTAGCACTATTTTCTTATCCGGAAAACGCTCTTTAATTGTTTCGATAACAGGACGTCCCTGCTCAAATTCTCCTAACGATGAACAATGAATCCAAATGTTACTTGCATTAGGGTTAACAGTACTGGCAATTTTTTTAAAAATGCTTTTTCTTCCCCCAAGCCATAGTTTTGCTTTAGAGTTAAACGGAGACAGAAGAACTATTAACAAATGATAAAACCTTATACCTAAGTTATAAAGTAGAAGCATATTTAGGAATTAGAAGTTCAAAAATAACCCCGAATTCAGAAAAAATCAAAAATATCGTTATAAAAAAACGGGCTGAGAACTCAGCCCAACATCTTGCTATATTTCTGCGCCCTCTTTTGGGTCGGCTCCGGTAAATTCCCGAACAATGCCTCGTTTGGAATTTTTTATAAAACCTGCAACCTCATCCGTTAATGCGGACCTGTCCATATTCTCCTCAATAAATAGCAAAGCCTGCGAAACATTCAATCCCTTATTATAGATGTTCCTGTAGAGTTCCTGTATTTCTCCTATTTGCTGAGCAGTAAAACCCCTTCGGCGTAATCCAACTAAGTTTATTCCGGCAAAAGTGAGAGGCTCCCGTGCTGCTATAATAAAAGGTGGTACATCCTTATTAACTTTTGAACCACCTTGAATCATTACATGAGCACCAATACGTTCAAATTGATGAACCAACACGTGTGCACTAAGTATGGCATAATCATCTATTTCGACCTCTCCAGCTATTTGCGCTCCGTTTCCAAGTATTATATTATCCTTTAAAACACAATCGTGAGCCACATGTGAATATGCCATAAGGAGACAATTACTTCCAACAACTGTTTTTCCTTTAGAAGCAGTTCCCCTATTTATTGTAACACACTCCCGCATTGTTGTGTTATTTCCAACTTCGGCAGTTGTGTATTCTCCTTTGAACTTTAAATCCTGAGGGATTGCAGCTATTACTGCACCGGGGAAAATTTTACAACCACTCCCTATTCGGGCACCTTCGTAAATAGTTACATTAGGTCCAATCCAAGTTCCATCACCAATTACAACATCTTCGGCAATGTACGAAAACGGACCGATAACTACATCTTTCCCAATTTTTGCATTGGGGTGAATATATGCTAATTGCTGAGACATTATTTTTGAATTTTTGTTATTTGCGCCATCAAAACACCTTCCATAACCAGTTGATCTCCCACAAATGCCTGCCCGTTCATATGGGCAATACCTCTTCTTATCGGTTCTATTAATACACATCTAAAAAGAATAGTATCGCCAGGAATAACTTTCCGTTTAAATCGAACTTGGTCTATTTTAAGAAAAAATGTAAGATAGTTTTCTGGATCCGGAACGGTGCTCAGCACGAAGATTCCTCCAACCTGAGCCATCGCTTCAACCTGTAAAACACCTGGCATAACAGGCTCGTCGGGGAAATGTCCAACAAAAAATGCCTCATTCATGGTTACATTTTTCATCCCCACAACCGATCGTCCATCCAAACTTATAATTTTATCAACCAACAACATTGGCGGACGGTGCGGAAGTATTTGCTTTATTTGGTTGATATCCATTAACGGAGTCTTGTTGGGATCATACTCAGGAGCCGAAGGTTTAAGCAAATCCTTTTTATATGCCTTGCGAAGTTGCTTTGCAAACTCGGTATTAGCCCAATGTCCCGGACGCATGGCAATTACCTTACCTTTAATACGCACACCCAGCAAAGCCAAGTCGCCAACCATATCGAGCAACTTATGACGTGCCGGTTCGTTATCAAAGTTAAGTTCTATATTATTTAATACACCTTCGGGTTTAACCTTAATGTGCGGTTTATTAAACAAATCGGCAATCCTGTCAAGTTCCGTTTGAGGGACTTCGTGTTCCATAATAACTATGGCATTCTCTAAATCCCCACCTTTTATAAGATTGTGTTTTAAAAGCACCTCCAGTTCATGAAAAAACACGAATGTTTTACTAGGTGCTATTTGTTCTGGGAACTCATCAATGCTATTCATTTTTGCATACTGATGCCCCAATACTTTTGAGTTATAGTCAACCTGAACATCTATGCTAAACCCATCATCAGGATAAATAACAATTTCAACCTGATTTTTTTCATCACGAAAAACCTCTTTTTCTTTAATAATGTAATAGTTTCGCTCAGCGCCTTGTTCTACCGTTCCAACTTTAAGTATTGCGTCCACAAATAACCTTGAACTTCCATCCAATATTGGCATTTCAGGCCCATTAACCTTAATAATTGCATTATCGATTCCGGTTCCCGACAAAGCAGCCATCATGTGTTCAATGGTATTAATCTTTACATTTTTAGTTGCAATGGTTGTTCCTCTGGATGTGTCGGTAACATTATCGGCTATTGCCTCAATTTTAGGAAATCCTTCGAGGTCGGTTCTTTGAAAGATTATTCCCGTATTTACATCTGCAGGACAAATTAAAACTTCAACCTCTGCGCCAGTATGTAACCCTTTTCCGGTTAGAGTTACTTCTTGGCTTATTGTACGTTGTTTATCTGCCATAATTGTAAAAAATTCTATTGAAATAGAAAAACGCCTGCAATTTAGTAAAATAAAATAAACAGGCGTTCATACTCATATATCACAAATACTATTTACTTGTCAATCTATCACTTAACTTCTTAACAGTCCGTTCCAACTCGTTAACCCTTTTTTGTAATTCGGATAAGTTATTATAAATAGCTATCGATCGTCTAGCTTTTAATATTTCGTTAGCAGGACTTCCTAAAAGCATTACATTTTCCTTACGAATATCGCTAGCAATACCCGACTGTGCTCCAACTTTTACACCATCCGTAATTTTTGTATGAGGGGCAATACCAACCTGACCTCCAAACATACAGTTTTTACCAATTTTTGCAGATCCTGCCACGCCGCACTGCGCTGCCATAACAGTATGTTCGCCAATTTCGACATTATGAGCGATATGAACATGGTCGTCGATTTTAACTCCTTTACGCAAAATTGTCGATCCCATGGTAGCCCTATCAACAGTAGCATTTGCGCCAACTTCAACGTAATCTTCTAAAATAGTATTTCCTATTTGAGGTATCTTTTTGTAATTATCATCTTCCTGCGATGCAAATCCAAAACCATCGGCACCAATAATGGCTCCTGCATGTATAATGCACTGCTTTCCTACAACACAATCCTGATAGATAATAACGCCCGGGTATATTATAGAATCGTCGGCAACCTTTACGTTAGGTCCAATATATACTTGAGGGTAAATTTTTACATTATTGCCAACCTGAGCACCGTCGCCAATATAACTAAATGCCCCGATATACACGTTGGTTCCAACCTTTGCCGTTTCGTGAATAAACGAAGGCTGTTCTATTCCGCTTTTTGGCTGCTTAGCCTCTGCATACATGGTTAACAGCTGAGCAAATGCTTCGTAGGCGCTTTTAACCCTGATTACCGTAGCATCAATTTTATGTGTTGCTTCAAAATCCGCATTTACCAATACAATTGAAGCTTTTGTGTCGTATATGTAATGCGTGTATTTTGGATTGGCCAAGAAAGCCAACGAACCCGGAAAGGCCTCTTCTATTTTAGCAACAGTATGAACTTCTACATTGGGATCCCCTTCGATTGTTCCTCCTAAAAAACTAGCAATAGCTTGTGCTGTAAATTCCATCTTTATTCAATATTTAAAACGTGCAAAACTAGTTAATAATCTTTAATTTATCTTAACTCCTTTGGATAACAAATAAAAAATTTTTTCGTTTCGTTCGATAAAGCATTGGCATTAAGCATATCAGATGCTTGTGCTATGTCCACCAGTTGATGATTATTATATAGAATATTAATTGACTCGTTTCCGGGCTTATATGCGTTAATACTTACCGAATCGGTAAAAATAAAATTATCCACATACTCGGCAAGTTCAGGATGTGCTTGTTTAAATCGTATAATAAGTTCGTTAACACGTTCTTGAGGCACAGGGGCATTACTCAACTCGATGCTTAATATATGCCTATCGGCTACCATTCTTGCCAATTTCGAAAGAATAATATCGGGATGGTTTATCCATGTTTTGGCTGCAACCATAATATCCGTATCGTCCAACCGGGCAAAATTATCAATTACGGTTTCGTCGAAACAGTTAGAATCCTTACTAAAATGGCTGCTATTTATGTTATTGTACAGGAAAAATTCGAACGCTGCAGAAACTTTCAATTCAACACCTTTAGAAGCAAGAGTCTTTGCCCTCGATAACAACTTAATTAAAGTTTGCTCGGCAGCAACTACCGTCTTATGAAGGTAAACCTGCCAGTACATGAGCCTCCTTGCAATTAAAAAATTCTCGATGGAGTAAATTCCCTTTGCTTCAACCACCAACTGGTCGTTAACAATATTAAGCATCTTTATTATTCTATCAGCACCGATTGTTCCCTCCGATACACCTGTATAAAAAGTATCGCGCTTAATATAATCCATCCTATCCATATCGAGTTGCCCCGAAATTAGCTGATGTAAAAAGTGTTTGGGGTATGTATTGTCAAATATCTGCAAAGCAAGGTTAAGCCTGCCGTTAAACTCCCCGTTGAGTTTATACATAAAACACCGACTGATTTCCTCATGCGACACACCTTTAACTATACTATACTCTAAAGCATGAGAAAACGGACCGTGACCTATGTCGTGTAAAAGAATTGCTGCGCTAGCTGCTTCGGCCTCGTCGTCTGTAATAACGTGTCCCTTGGTCCGTAATGTGGAAATAGCCATATCGAGTAAAAACATGGCTCCAAGCGCATGTTGAAGCCTGCTATGCGTTGCTCCCGGATAAACCAGGTAAGTAAGCCCCAACTGCTTAATATTTCTAAGTCGCTGAAAGTAAGGATGCTCAATCAAGTCGAAAATAAGCGGATGGTTCAAACTAATGAACCCATGCACGGGATCGTTAATTATCTTCTTTTTATTTGTTTCAACCATATTTAGACTGTTATGGTTTTTCTACAAAAGAACAAAAAAACCGCAACATTGGTTCTTGCGGCTATAAATTCTAAAACTATTTCCCTTTTATAAAACTATGTTGGCTTTACCTCTACAAGGTTAAAATCAATTTTATTTATCAGTGCTTTATAATCGTTCCCTGCAAAGTAAATATCCTCGTCATCCTCTTCGAAATACCAATTTATCGTAACCTTGGTATCAGTATCAATAGCCAACTTCTCGAACTTTTTCATTATATCGAAAATTCGCTTGGATGAACTTGTGTTGAAGTATTCGAACTTAAGATGCACCACTGTTTCAGGCTGTGGCTTTTTTGAATACTCATCGATCCAACGTAAAATCGGCTGATAAAAGTCGATAACATTTTCAGGGATAGATCGACCCTCCATGCGAACAATACCTGTTTCGGGATCAAAACTAATATATGGTGTGGTTGCTGTTTCCTTTAATTCGAACTTAACCATCGAATCTTCTTTTTATTCTAATGTTAACAAATATGCAAAAAATTGTTGATTTAAAAAAATTCTTCCAGAATTTGATACTCTTCGCCATGTCCGTTACGAACAATTGCGTCCCAATACTTAAATGTGATTATTGCCTCGCTTCCACTCTTCTTATTCTTAATCTTAATCTTACGAGCCCTTTCTTTTTCTACATCAACAGGTATAAAGTCGAAAGGTAAACTAATTATTGATTGAAAATCCTCGCCCAACTGTAAAACCGATTCGTCATCGGTTTCGTAACGCCAATCTACAACTACTTCTGTTGTTTTACCATGTACACTCTCAAACATCCTTAGCAGTTCATTAATGTACTTATTGGAACTGCTGTTGGAGTATTCCAGAAACACCGATATTTTAGTTTTAGAAGCAGGCTTTTTTAAATAGCCTTCAATCCACTCCAATAAGGGTTGCCAAAACGAAAACGGATCCTCGGTAATGGAACGGCCTTCTATTTCAAGATTTCCATCCTCGGAAAAGTTAATGTAAGGACAATCGGCAGTTTTTTCGCGTTGAATAGGCATGGTAAAGAGTATAATTTAGCAACCCCTAAGATATAAGTTTACCCTAAAAAAATCAAAACGAAACCGCATATAATTTTACCTTCTAAAGTTTTTTGGTGGTGGGTGTTTTTAATCCTTTGATAAAAAGGGTAAAAAGTACTTCAAGTTAATCAGCCTTAACAGTAAAGCTAATAACGTTGAAGCCCCTATTAATGCAAAAAACTTCACAAACCAACTGGTATTAAAATATTTACTTAAAAGGAATAACAAAACAGTACCAACAAAAAATGCAACAAACTTGAAAATAAACATTGCCGAAACCTTTAACTCAAACACTTTACAAGCATAAGCCGTTTGCATTATAGCAACCAAAGCGTTAACTAACAAATTCCCCAGTGCAGCCCCTAAAATTCCAAACTTCGGAACAAAAATTAACTGTACAACAATGCTGGTTGCCGCTGCTATGCCGGAAAAAACATTGAGCATGGCAATATTACCCTTCGCAGTTAACAGCGTTCCGAAAACATAATTCACTGTAATCAGCATGAACGACCCCATAAGTATGGATAATACCTTTGCCGATATTTCGGGATGTTCCCTGTAAAGCAAGTCCATAATGTTTTGACTATACCCAATTGTCGGTATCGCTATGGCTACAGTAGGAATAATCAGAATTAAAAAGGAATAGCCCAAAAATGGAACTACATCCTCCTTATTCTTTATCATCCTCGAAAAAATGGGCAAAAGTAAACTCGCAAAAAGAAAGGGAAACATGTTAAAAGCATCCAATAATCGAAATGCTTGAGCGTATATTCCTGCATTGGTAAACCCGTCGCTCATTAATCGTTCCACCGCAACCGTATCGATTCTTCCGTAAATAGACATTAGCAAAACCAGCAAGGCGTATGGCAAACTTCTTTTTAGCGTATTGAAAGAAAACTTCAACCTAAACTTGAATTTTAGTGCAGGAGTGTAAAACAGTAAAAAGAATATGCTCACCGCTAAGGTGAAAAGGTAGGAAACAGACTGAGCTATTACGAATGTTTTAATGGTAAAAAACCGCGAAAGGTTGGTATATAAGAAAACAGACACAATAATAATCATGGTAAACTTATCGAGTACCGACAGAATGCTATCGACTTTAAATTTATGTAGCCCGTTAAGATTGGAACGTACAAATAGCACCATTGACGACAAAAACTGGTTTCCAACTAAAAGTAAAAGCAAAACGGTATGGTGCTTACCATAACCCAAGAAGTATGCGCTAAATGTTACAACAACAAGGTAAACTATTCCTAACATCGCCTTTAACGACACTATTCCGGAAAAGTACCTGTTGATTAACTGTGGATGTCGGCTTATTTCCCTGTTATTGTAATTGGTAATTCCTAAGTCGAGAAGAATGTTGAAAATAAGAGTGAAGTTGAACAGAACATAGTAAAACCCATACTCATTAGCTCCCAAAACATTTTGCACCGTTCGATCTATGCCAAAAATCCACAAAGGCTTAACTGCAACATTTAGCAGCAATAGCAATATCAAATTCGAAGTAAATAGTTTTCTCAAAACAACAGCAAAATGAATAATTAGCCTAAAGACAGACCATTAACTCTATCTTCCAGCATTTTTGTCAACAATAAATTTACTTAATATCATGAAAAATCAACATACTACTCAATGTAAACGTTTATAATAAACGTTTCGCCAAACAATTAATTGCTATAAACTTGATTTTAATTGGAAATTAAATAAGCGGAATTACACTTTCTAAAAATAGAAAAACCTCCTAAATTATAGGAGGTTCTTTTTAGTAGCGGGGGTAGGACTCGAACCTACGACCTTTGGGTTATGAGCCCAACGAGCTACCAACTGCTCCACCCCGCAATCCTTTTTTGCAGGTGCAAAGGTAATATAAAAATCGTTCGTGACAAAATAAAATGAAAAAATATTAAGAAGAACAACCAAGGCTATTCATTCTTTAAAAGCAATACATGCAATTCGCATTTAAAACGGTTCAGTTTATTAATTGAAAATAAACCTGCTACCTACGCTCATCAATTGTAAAATTTTCAAACTTTTTTATGAAAATTTAGAAAACATAAGGTAATGCGTTTTACAGGGTTATTACTTTAAATCAACTATATTTGTGCGAAAGTAAAATAAATATAAGGTGAAAAGAAGCAAGTTATTTCGCAATCTCCGAGACAAATACAAGTTAAGCATTCTTAATGCCGAAACGTTTCAGGAAGTTTGGCATATGCGCCTGTCGCGTTTAAATGTTATTCTGTTTTTTGGTGGTTTTGCCATATTCCTTATCGTATCGGTATCTGTACTAATTGCGTTTACCCCGTTAAGGGAGTTTATTCCGGGCTACCCCGACGGAAAAACACGAAAGGGATACATACAAAATGCGCTTAAAGTAGATTCCCTCGAAAATGTTATTGCACAATGGGGTGAGTACAATCAAAACATTAAAATAATTTTGAACGGAGGAACTCCTCCTTCCATCGAAAACAATACCGATACAAGTAACCACTTACGTCCTATTGATTTCAGTCGATCAGAAGAAGACTCGGTTCTTCGTTCCCAAATTGAGGCTGACGATATGTATAACTTGTCATTTAACAAAAACATTAAAAACAACGAAAATTCTAAATTATTCATACAACCGGTTAAGGGCATAATAACCAATAAGTTTAACCCGTTGGCAAATCACTACGGAATCGACCTAGTTGCGGCTCCTAACGAAGTGGTCCTTTCCGTTGCTAAGGGAACCGTGATTTTGGCAAACTGGACTATTGAAACCGGATATACAATTGTAATCCAACACGATAACAACTTCATTTCCGTTTACAAGCACAATAGCAAACTGCTAAAGCGCCAAGGCGATTATGTTGAAGCCGGTGATGTAATAGCTATTATTGGAAATTCGGGTGAATTAACTACTGGCCCTCACCTACATTTTGAACTTTGGCAAAATGAAAAACCAGTTGATCCAGCCAAAGTTATTCATTTCTAAGCATTGTAAATATTTATAATTATTTGTTAGTAAATTCATTAAACCTGATAAAGAAGTGAAACGTATTGCCATACTAGGATCAACCGGATCGATTGGCACTCAAGCGCTTGATATTATTGAATCGAACCCAGAATTATTTACTGCTGAGATTCTTACTGCACAAAACAACTGGGAGTTGCTGGTAAAGCAAGCGCTTAATTTCAACCCGAACATCGTTGTTATTGGAAACGAAGATAATTACCAGAAAGTAAAATCGGCTTTGGCTAGCACCGACGTTAAAGTTTATACCGGCAAAAAAGCCATCGAAGAAGTCGTACAATCCACCTCGGTAGATCTTGTACTTACCGCGCTCGTTGGCTTTGCGGGACTAAAACCAACCATCGAAGCAATAAAGTCGAAAAAAATAGTTGCACTGGCAAACAAGGAAACACTAGTGGTTGCCGGCGATATTATATCGAAATTAGTTTTGGAGTATAAAACTCCATTATTGCCTGTAGATTCTGAACATTCTGCAATATTTCAGTGTTTAATGGGTGAAGTTAGCCCTGTCGAAAAAATTATACTAACTGCCTCCGGTGGTCCTTTTTTCCATTTAAGTGAAGATGAACTAAAAATCGTTACTGTAGAACAAGCATTAAATCACCCTAACTGGCGAATGGGGAATAAGGTAACTATCGACTCGGCTTCGCTAATGAATAAAGGATTGGAGGTAATTGAAGCAAAATGGCTTTTTGGATTAAAACCAGAGCAAATAGAAGTTGTTATTCATCCACAATCGATAATTCATTCAATGGCTCAATTTGAAGATGGATCGATTAAGGCACAAATGGGGATGCCCGACATGCGGATGCCTATTCAACTGGCATTTACATATCCAAATCGTATAAAATCCAAATTCCCGAGGGTAAACTTTTCCATTACGGACAAACTTACCTTTGAGCAACCTAATACCAATAAGTTTAGAAATCTGGCCCTGGCTCACGAAGCCATGGTAAAAGGAGGAAGTTATCCTTGCGTGTTAAACGCCGCCAACGAAGTTGCGGTAGGTAATTTTATTGAGAGAAGAATTGGGTTTACACAAATGCCCGAATTAATAGAACAAGTAATGGAAAAAGCGGAGTTCGTTGCATCGCCTACCGTAGATGAGTACCTTAAAATTGATGCAGAATCCCGACGTATTGCTAACGAATTATTAACTTATAACACAAGCAAATGGAGATACTAGTAAAGGCTGCGCAATTCTTTTTAAGTTTGTCTATTTTAGTTATACTACACGAACTAGGACACTTTACCTTTGCCAAAATTTTTAAAACACGGGTCGAAAAGTTTTACGTGTTTTTCAACCCTTGGTTTTCAATATTCAAATTTAAACGCGGAGAAACCGAATACGGTTTGGGCTGGCTTCCTCTCGGAGGATATGTAAAAATAGCCGGAATGATAGACGAATCCATGGATACGGAACAAATGAAAAAACCACCCCAACCATGGGAATTTCGTTCGAAACCAGCTTGGCAACGCCTACTTATAATGATAGGCGGCGTGTTGGTTAACGTCATTCTTGCCCTTTTTATATACAGCGCCGTTTTATATACATGGGGCGATGAGTACTTGGCTACTAAAAACATGAAGTATGGCGTAGTATGCGATTCGCTTGCCCAAAATTTAGGATTTCGTAATGGCGATAAAATTTTAACTGTTAGCGGACATGAAGTTGAAAACTTTCAAAAAATTGCCCACGACATACTTCTGAACGATGATAGAACGGTTAAGGTCTTAAGAAATAATGATACGGTTACCGTTTCCATACCAAACGACGTTGTCGGGCAACTGGTTAAAAATCCGATTCTATTTATTCCTCGTTTCCCTTTTATTGTTGATAAAGTTATCTCTGGAAATACTGCTGAAAAAGCAGGGTTTCAAAAAGATGACGAACTAATTGGCATAAACGGTTCACCAGCAAAATTCTTCGACGAGTTCAAGGATTCGCTAAAGAGCAACAAAGGAAAATCAATAACTATTACCGTAAAAAGAGCGGAAGTTCCCGTTGATATAAATTTTCTTGTTCCTAATGATGGAATTATAGGCGTACAATCGGTTAGCGATATCACCCGTTTTTTCGAAATCAACCATAAGCAATACACTTTTATACAGTCAATTCCTGCCGGAATCAAAAGGGGATATGCAACAATTGTTAGTTACCTAAAACAGCTGAAACTAATTTTCAACCCTAAGGCAAAGGCTTACGAATCCTTAGGCGGTTTTATAACCATAGGTAAAATATTTCCCGGTGTTTGGGATTGGCAATCGTTTTGGGGATTAACTGCATTTTTGTCGATTATATTGGCAATAATGAACATGTTACCTATTCCGGCTCTCGACGGAGGACATGTACTCTTCCTTCTGTACGAAATAATAACAAGACGCAAACCCAGCGATAAGTTTTTAGAATATGCCCAAATAATCGGAATAATGCTTCTGTTGGCCTTATTGGTGTACGCCAATGCCAACGACGTAATAAGACTTTTTAAGTAAACGTGCTTATGAACGCTACTTTAAGAGTAAACATTTTTATATTGATAAGTAGAA
Source organism: Bacteroidales bacterium (assembly GCA_020636845.1). Taxonomy (GTDB): domain Bacteria; phylum Bacteroidota; class Bacteroidia; order Bacteroidales; family Tenuifilaceae; genus JACJXD01. The sequence goes on from JACJXD010000004.1 coordinate 20,797, forward strand.
CTCAAAAGTAATTTTTATAGAAGTATTGAACTATGTGGTTTAAGAAAAAACATTTATTACCGTTTCACCAAATAACTCTACTACTTTTATTCGCCATAAGTACGAATGCTTACTCGAAAAATCCTATCTCAATAAAAACCAAACACAATGTAATTCTCGAAACCATCAATAATTTAGAAGATTTAAATATATTTTACTGTTCCGATACTGTTAACAAGGATAGCGTAAAAGCCTTTCCTGATTTGGTATATGAATACCATCTTGCGGAAATTAGCAAGCAATCTCCAATCGATTTCGATTATAACGAATATGTTCGTAAATACATCGACATATACTCGCTGGAAAGAAGGGAACAAGTTTCGCAAATGCTTGGCTTATCGAAATTATACTTCCCCATTTTTGATGAATACTTGGATAAGTATCAACTTCCCCTGGAATTAAAGTACCTCGCCGTTGTCGAATCCGCACTGAATCCCTTGGCCGTTTCCACATCGGGAGCCGTTGGCTTATGGCAATTCAAAATTAATACCGCCCGGCTATTCGACCTAAAAGTTACTTCGTTGATAGACGAACGTATGGATCCGGAAAAGTCCACCGATGCAGCCTGCAAATACCTGAAATATCTTTATAAAACTTTTAAAAATTGGCATTTAGCCATTGCTGCGTACAATACCGGACCTCAACCAATTCGGAATGCTATAGAACGAAACAACGGCGAAACTAACTTTTGGAAGCTTTACCCATATTTACCCGAATCGGCACAAAATTACCTGTCGGCGTTTATGGCTGCTGCGTATATTATGAACAATTACAAAGACCATGGAATAATCCCCACAATGCCTACCGCTGATTTTTTTCAAACAGACACCGTAATGGTATCAAAACCAATTGATCTCAAACTCACATCAGACTTTTTAGGTATAGACCTAGCTGTTATACAATTTTTAAACCCAGAGTACAAGTTGAATTTCATTCCGGAAAATACAGATTATAGCATAATACGACTTCCATCCGATAAAATTGATAAGTTTGTTAAGAATGAACAAAAGATTATTAAGCAAACTAACAAAACCACTGCATTGTTAAACAACGAGCAGGAAATTTCGAAAACTAATAAAATTACTTACACCGTTAAAGATGGCGATAGTATGCACAGAATTGCCATTAATTTTAATTGTACAATAAAAGAGCTACAAAACTGGAACCCAAGCATAGACACCGTTCTTTACAAAGGCCAACAGTTGGTTATATGGACGATAGAAAACTGAGCATTCTATTGCAATTTCCTGTTAAAAATTACGTTATATGGCTAAAGAAAAATTACAAACATGTAAATCTCAAATATTTATACTATGATACAAATTCGAAAACTGCTAACGCTAATCGTACTACCTTTAACTGTAATTAGTTGTAAACAAGGATCGAAAGGTGATGAAACATTGCTACCGAACGTAACGGGTAGCGCAGGGGAAGTTGTATTGGTTCTCCCCAACCAGCTTCTTAACGATTCTGTCGGAGTCGCATATAAAAAACTGCTCACTGCCGATGTCCCATTTTTACCACAAGCCGAACCTATGTTCAACTTAATAACCATTCCTCCCGATGCGTTTAACAGCATTATGAAATCGCACCGAAACATCATTTATAACGAAATTAAAAGTAATAGTCCTGCTAAGTTAATTCTTAAGTATGATGTTTGGGCTGCACCTCAATCAGTTCTTTTTGTTATTGGACCTGACTACAAAACCATAGAAAAAATAGTTAAGGAAAAAGGCGATAAAATTGTAGCAATATTTGAGCAAGCCGAACGAAAACGTACTATTCAAACGGCTATAAAATATGAAGAATCGGAAATTGCTCCTGTTTTAGAAGAAAAGTTCAACGTTCGTATGCACATACCTAAAGGGTACAAAATAAATTTCAAACGAAACAACATGGTTTGGATTTCGCACGAAACTCCAAGGATTAGCCAAGGTTTAATTATATACAGTTTCCCCTTTAAAGATAAAAATACTTTTACCGCCGATTACCTGATTGCTAAGCGCGACAGCTTTGTTAAAAACATCGAAGGCCCCACAAAAGGTTCGTATATGACTACATCAATGGTTATTCCACCCCAACTCACGCCTATGATGTATAAAGACAGATACTATGCTGTACTCAGAGGCTTATGGGATGTTTACAAGCATCCTATGGGAGGACCGTTTATAAGTTACGCAACGGTTGATGAAAAATACAATAGGGTAATTGTTGCCGAAGCTTATGTTTACGCTCCCGATAGCAAAAAACGGAACTTGTTACGCCAAGTTGAGGCTTTAATTCTCGATATGGAAGTCATTGATAAAAATACTCCTGCTAAATAAAAGTTTGCGTAAAATAGAAAAGGCAGCATATTGCTGCCTTTTTTGATTCTTATAATCACTTTATTTACTTGCATCTACCAACTTATCTACGAAATTTTTTATCGAACGAGAATCTGTTGCCCCATAAAAATCGTAAAAGTATTCTATCAGGTATTTTTTAATGGCGTTGTTATCCATATTTTGCTTGCGCAGTATGGGTAAAATTGTTTGGAACTCCTTGGTAAGTTCATCCGGATTTACAAATACGAGGTCGAAACTGGTTATTTTATCGCTTGTACGTGTTGATGGCTCATACAAGTAAACCGAAACTGCAGGAATTTCATCCGTCGAAATAACACCCGCACTGGTCGATAATAACTTATCCTTTTCGATTTTAACGGTATTTTGGTCGTATCCTATTTTCTTTGAAACCGGATTATTATTAACCCTGTAATAAAAAACGAGGAAATGGTTATCGTCAATTTTTACCGAAGCAGGATCAATAGGAATTTCAACGTCGTCACCAATAACAGAGAATCGTTCTTCGCCAAAATACTCGCGTAAATCGTTTACTTCCGACTGCTCTGGTTTATAACGCTCGGCCATTAAACTACGCCGTTTTGTAGGTATAGCAATGTCCTTAACCACTGCTGTTAATTGTAAATTTTCGGGAGCAGGTGGCTCATGCAACTTAATCATATACCTACCCATATTTTGATTAATGGAAATAACGTAAGAGTCGAACGTATCGAAGGTTACTTTATCTTCTGGCTGAAGTATATCGCCTGCTTGCAACGAAGTCCCCGTTTTATAGTTAACAACCTTACCTTTAATTCGGGTAACAATGTAATTCTCCTGAGCGCTAACCTGCGTAGCGGTCATAACCAAGAGTATTGCCAATAATCGAGTAAATGATTTCATCATACAATATTTAGTATTTTTTGTTTTTAGAGCAATTCTTGTACCAAAATACAACATTTTTTTAGTTTGATGCCATTTCCACATTAATGAACAATAAACTTTTCACCGTAATCAAATAGTTTTTACAAAAACCACCTTTCGATTACTTTTTATACCTATCCTTGCCAGACACTAGCCGATAAGAGTAGTTTATCCACTCCTTTAACTGATTGTTAGGAACTTTACTTGCTTCTAAAATAGTGTTCCAATGCTTTTTATTCATGTGATACCCCGGAATTACGTATGAGTATGTTTCGCGTAATTCAACGGCCAATTCGGGATCGCACTTCAAGTTAACTGTTTGCTCCGATAGGCTTACTAACACAAACATTTTACCGTTTGTTTTAAAAACAAGCGTATCGTCATCGAAAGGAAAGTGCTCCGAAACATCACCCAAAGTCAGACAGTAGTCCCTTATTTCATCAATTTCCATAATTACAATGTTGGATAAAAAGCATCTTCGATGTGTTCTACTTCAACTTTACCATTACTAATTAATATTGAAATAATGTCAAAACGCACATCTAAATTTATATTGTATCTAGTTACATACTCATCGGCTGCTTCAATAATGTTTTTTTGCTTTTTTCGCCGAACAGCCTCCTTGGGTTCTTCCCAATAATCCGACAATCTTGTTTTAACTTCAACAACAACCAAATATTTGTTTTGCGTTGCAACAATATCTAATTCCTTATGCAAGTAGCGCCAATTTCTATGAAGTATTTTATAACCTTTACCTACTAAATATCGAGCAGCAATGTCTTCCCCCTTTTTACCAAGTTCTACATGAGAACTTATACTATCTGAATTTTTATTCATAAATTTATGTAACATTAATTATAAATTATCGCTATAATGTATGTTAAGAAGGAAGAATGATTATACGATATTTTAAAATATTACTAATTTTTCTTTTACTGCCCTCAGTATCCTTACCAAATGTAGCCAATTTTGAAGGCAAAATCAAATTGGTAAAGGAAAGCATTTACGATACTCTTGTTTTGAACTTACTAGTTAAAGGCGACTGGATTAGAATGGATGAGTTCAACTCAAACGGAGAACTAAACCAAAGTTTTCTAATCAACTTGAAAAATGAAAAAATATACGCTTTATCATTTGCAAAAAAACAATATGCCGAACTAGAACAGACTTCTACGAGTTTAACCACCAGCAACTTAGAGGTGATAAAAAGCCCCAACTCAAAAGAAATAAATGGAACGGTTTGTAATCAATGGCGGGTAAAAGATAAAAATAACAATACGGTGGTAACATACTGGATGTCTAGGCAGCATTTCGATTTTTTCCCAATACTTGTTGATGTGCTAAGTAAAAGTCAAACACCGTTAAGCATTTTGTCAACACTCCCAAATAGTTCTAACATTTTTCCAATGGAAGTAGTGAGTCGCACCAACTTGCGTAAATTCATGGAAAGCATTAGAGTTGTTAAAATTGAAAATAAATCTCTGCCAAAACAAGATTTTATTATTCCGAAAAATTTTCGGGAACTTATAGGCTAATAAGCGGTAAGTTCCGATTCAAAGGTCACTTTTGATCCTTCATTTGTAACATCCAACTTAATTTGCCTCCCCATAATTAATGGAAGATTTGGCTCCGAATGCCCTGCCGGAAAACCAAAACATATAGGAATTTTAAGATCTCGTGTAGCACTATGAATAATGTCGTAAGCGTCGGAGCCAAAAGGAACCTCATTATCTCGCATCTTAGTAAACGTACCAACAATTAAACCCGAAATTGCCTTCAACTTCCCGGTCCGACGTAATTGCATCATCATTCTGTCGATATGATAGAGATATTCATCCACATCTTCTATAAAAAGAATTCTTCCCTGTGCAGAAAAATCGGCATCGGTGCCAATTAAGTTTACAAGTATCGATAAATTTCCCCCCGTAAGAATTCCCTGTGCAGAACCCTTTTTATTATAAGAATTCGGCTCAACTTCGTACACCGGATTAATTCCCGTGAGTACATCAACTAGCATTTGCACTGATTTATCGCCTGTTAAATCTTTAGGGAAACTTATCGGCATAATTGCATGCAGCGTTTCCACACCATACCATGTTGTAATAATACTGTGCAAAACCGTAATATCGCTATAACCTATAATCCATTTAGGATTTAACTGAAGTTTTCGCAAATTAATGTAATCCAAAATACGAACCGTACCATAACCTCCACGAGCACAAAGTATTGCCTTAACATTTGGGTCTTCCACCATTTCCATGAAATCCTGAGCACGCTCTTCATCGGTTCCTGCAAATTGGTTTTGCTTTGAAAAAAGGTGTGGTGCTGTTTTTACCATAAATCCCTTACTCGTAAGATACTTTACAGCTTGCATTATCTCATCACGAACTACGGCTCTTGCTGTTGCGATCAACCCAATTGTATCGCCATGCGAAAGATATGGAGGGGTTATGTTAGTCATAATAACAAATTTGCAATAAAGTTAATAATTTTATTGCCATTGCATTCGAGCAATAAAAAGCCTAGTGAATATTTTGTTAAACAATTCTTACACCTATCACCACCACATCATCGATACGAGGAGAGTCCCCATGCCAGTTTTTTAATGTTGTATCAAGAATTTCCCGTTGCTCGTCCATCGGTTTGGTATGAATCTGTAAGAAAAGTTCTTTTAAATTCTTAATCATAAACTTCCGTCCGTTTTCACCACCAAACTGATCGGCATAGCCATCGGAGAAAGTGTATAAAACGTCATTCTTTTGAACTTCAACAACATTATTCGTAAAAGGAATTTCTCCCTTCAAATGAATTCCGATAGGCATTTTATCGCCTTTCACTTGAATTATCTCATCATCACGAATAACTATAAGCGGATTATTTGCTCCTGCAAATTCTACGGTCATCTTCTCCTCATCGAAAAGGTAAAGGGCAATATCCATACCATCCTTACTTCCTCCTATTTCGCTGGTTTGATGCAATGCCTTTATAACTAAACTACGAAGTTTGTTTAATATTTCCCCGGCGTTAAGCGTTTTATCTTCGGAAATTATCTGGGTCAAGAAAGAAACTCCCAGCATACTCATAAATCCTCCTGGAACCCCATGTCCAGTACAATCGGCTGCAACAGCCAACTTTTTACTTCCAACCTGCGCAAAAAAGTAAAAATCGCCACTAACTATATCACGAGGAAGAAACAAAATAAAATTATCAGGGAACATTTGATTAATTTGTTCATTGGGAGTAAGCAGCGCCGTTTGAATTCTACTAGCATACTGAATGCTACTGGTAATTTCCTCGTTCTGGGCAGATATTTGCTCTTTTTGATCTTCAATTTCTTCCTTCTGGGCAACAACTTCAGCCGTTCTCTCCTTCACTATTTGTTCCAATCGCTCTTTTTCTGCTATGAGCCGTCGAGTATTCCATTTAACAATTCCCCATACAAACAAAATAAAAAAGATAACATACAAAACGTAAGCAAGAATGCTTCTATACCAAGGAGGCCGAATTTCGAAAGCATAGATAGCCTCAACGCTTTCATCACCATAAATATTCTTTGCCTTAACGTGGAAAATGTACTTTCCCTCACGTAAGTTGGTGTATGTTGCCTCCGGCTTTTTTTCCCAATGACTCCACCCCTCTTCATCGGAACCTTCCAAGTAATGGCTAAATGTGATATCCTCCTCCTTCTCGAAATACGGTGCCGCATAGTTAAAAAACATAGCATTATAATGGTAACTCAACCGAGGAGTTTGAAATTCCTGCTGAATTAAGGATGTAATTCGTCGCCCACTGCTGTCAATATTGTAGTAAGTACCATCAAAAAGCGAAGAATCCTTTGCTACCACCTTACGAACCAACGCACAAAAAGGCGCATTGTAACTACGTTTTACACTAGGATCGTAACCATAAAGTTCCTTCGAAATTCCAAACCATTCAACTCCATCTTTATCAGCATAAATAGCATCTGCCCATCTAGCGGGTATCCGCTTAAAGGATCTATTTTCAGATTTCCAATGATTATTAGTATCTCGAACAAAATTTTCAACCCAAGAAGAATTATTCAAATCGGTATTATAGCATAACGCCGCATACCCTTCGGAAATTTCAGCCAAACGATAAATCCCTTGCAGGTTAGCCTTATCTCCTATTAAACCTCCCTTTTTAAAGAAATCTTCAAAATAATCAAAATGATAGATTCCCTTTGATGTTAACAAATATAAACTGTCGTTTTTTGAATATAAAGTTATAAACTGTAAATTATCTAAATTTTCTATCTTCGATTTATTATACCGAGATATGCTACCCTTTGCTTTTATACAAAAAACGCCTGACGCTGTTGTCGCTAACCAAAGATTTCCTTTTCTATCTTCTTTTATCGATCTAATTTCAAAATTAATCGAATCTCTTAATTTGTTATCAATATTTACCCAATGCCCGTTATCCCAATCCATATATGCCAACCCTGTAGTCATCCCCATATACAACCTTTTACGGTTATACTGTGATTGGTATAAAATATAACATTGAGGATCAACAATTTTAGACTTGTTTAAACTTTTTATTAACGGTGTACTAATGTTAAATGCCGTACCGTTAATAATTTGATACACACCATCTACATAATTTCCCGCAAGTAATAAAGAATTACTATCTGACGTTTTAAACTCAATCAACGACCAAACATTTCCTGTTATTCCTTTTACTTGCTCAAATGCAGGAATCCCATTTTCATCATAAGATAAATAATAAACTCCATTAAGCGTTGCTATATAAAGCACTCCTCTAAATCGAATTATGTCTGAAATAGACTCATTAATACCACTTTCTGCTGCAAATCGTCTAATGTTCGAATTTATTTCAACTTTAGAAATTCCTCCATCATAATGGGTTGCCCACAAGGGTGCGTCTTTATATTGAAAAACATCTGTTATCTGAGCAGAATGCAAACCTGTTTGCGTATTGGCAATTGAAACAGGAATAAGGTTAGATGTAAACTCTAATATGCTTAGCCATTTAGATGCAACCAATCCCAGTGCAATATCTTTATTGCTTAATTTTATTGCACTATAGGGTATTGCTGTTTCGGCTGTCATTTTTTTTACAAGTCTATTAGGGGTATCAATAGGAGAAAGAACTCCCGAATCTAATTTGTAAATATAAAAACCCGCGTTCGAAAAAATTAAAAGGGTATTAGCATCTATTGATACAATGGAATATACATTTTTCTTTTCAAATTCTTGACCATTCTTAATAAGTTCTAATTCTCCTTTTGAGAATTTTCGAAGCCCCTTCAAATAACTATTAATGTAAAAATTGCCATTAGCCTGAAGCGCTAAAAAATTGGCATTTGTACTTTGTTCACCTAAAAAATGAGGAGTTATTTTACTTCCATTATATTCAAAAATATAAGAACTAGAACAAAAATAAACTTTACCGTTAAGCCAATGAATTTTATATATATAGCCAAGGCTCTTACGAATTGAATCAGGAACTAACAAGATTAAAGACTTATACTTTAAATTGCCATTATTTTGAGGCTCAAGATAGCCAAACTCACTAATAGACCCAACATAGATAATCCCGTCTTCTCCTTTTAACAAAGAAGATACAGATTTATTCCCTGCTAATGGAAAAGATTTCCATATACTCCCATCATATTCCAAGACACCATTATCGTTGCTTCCAAAGTACATTACCCCCCTATTATCCTGAGCAATACACCATGTTTGTTCGTTTCCTCCGTAAATTTCAGGGGTGTAATTTGTAATTATTGGATTTCCACTACGATTGAATTGTTGAGGATATACAACAACAGGAATAATAAATAAAAGTAGAAAAAGTATTCTCTTTTGCATTGTGCTAAAATTCTCCTGATAAATTTATGAAAAAACTATTAATTATCTTTCAACAAAATTAACACCTTTCATCTAAAAAATCTTAAATATTTTTCATTCGATACTTTAAACTCAAACTAGTTTAATTATCAATTAAAAAAACCTCCTTAACAGGAGGCTTTCTGCTTAAGTTATCGATTTCGCTTAAGTGATTTTTTCAACAATTTCTCGATTTCGTTAAGTTGTTTCTGCATATCCTCTATTTTCTCGTCTTGCCCATTTATTATTTTTTGCTGTTCTTTAACCGCTTCTATTAGCACTGGAACTAGTTTTACATAGTTTACGGATTTATACCCATTTTCATCCTCAACAACTAATTCGGGGAAATACTTCTCGACCTCCTGAGCAATTACTCCAACTTGTTTTCCTTCCGAAAAGTTATATTTACTCTCAACCTCTTCGTCCAACTTACCATCAGAGACTTTTATTTTTATATCTTTTTTGTTTTTCCAAGTATATGTTACTCCGTTAATCTTCAATAATTTCGCTAAGGATCCTTGTAACGGTGCAATATTTTCTTTTAAGCGTTTATCGGAAGATTCTGTTATTGCTCCTGTAACAAAAACATTGCCGTTAAAATATCCTGCATAGTTTCCCGAAGTAGTCGGAGCATAACAATATAAACCTCTGTTATATTCTCCTCCGGCAGCATAACCATAAAGGCCATACCTATACCCTGTTCCTGAAGAATTAACATACCCATAAACTCCTCTATAACCTGCCGCAGCGTATAAACCATAGCCACTTCCTGCTGTACTTGACTTGTCTATGTAAACTCCATAACTAGAGTTTGGATCGGCAAGTACCCCTAAACTTCCGTTTATTTTTAGTTTCTGATTGTCAAATTCACCATAAAGCAGCGGTGAAGACCCGCTAACATCCGTGCCTATAACCAGTGCATTGGATACGGTTTGAAATGTTCCATAGCCCATTTTATATCCAATAAAGATATTCTTTGAACCCGTATTACTCCATCCTGCAGATGTTCCCACATAAACATTTCCCGTTCCTGTTACATTAGAAGCCCCTGCGTTTGTTCCGATTATAACATTTTCGCCTCCCGTAGTTAAAGAACCACCTGCCCCTCCTCCTATTAGTATCTGCTGTGTGCCTGTAGTATTCTTTTTCCCCGTCCAACGACCTATCATTATATTAAAATACCCATCGGTATTATTTTCTCCTGCCGACGCTCCAATAAAAATATTTTGACTCGCTAAATTTTGATAACCGGCCTTATCGCCAATTGCAATATTATTTTGTCCATTAATATTATTATATCCAGACTGATTTCCTATAAAAACATTATTATAACTCTGATTCTTTTTCCCAGCGGTATAGCCAATAAATACATTTTTACTAGCATTGACATTATTTTGCTCAAACCCTGTACTGTCACCAATAAAAACATTATACTTTAATTGAGTTCCAGTGTAACCAGCTGCTTGTCCCATTATTATGTTGTTATATCCTGTTTGATTACTTCTACCGGCTAAGTCACCTATCATAATATTGGAACTACCCGAAGTATTGCTATAACCGCTTTGGTTTCCTATCAGCACATTACTATATCCAGTTGTATTTGCCTGACCAGCCTGATTTCCCAAAAAACATATTATTAGTACCTGTAGTGTTATACCGTCCACTCAGGTTCCCGATAAAAACATTATTACTGGCCGTAGTATTTGCATAACCGGCTAAGTATCCAATAAATATATTTTTTGCTCCAGAACTGTTTGTATATCCCGATCTGTATCCCAAAAAAGTATTATATTGTCCATCGGTATTATATCTTCCAGATTGATATCCAACAAACGAGTTATAACTCGAATTATTAGAATATCCCGTTTCATATCCTAAAAAAGTATTATAACTACCTGTTGTATTGGACAATCCACTACTTGTTCCTAAAAAGAGATTATTCGATCCGGATACATTATTATAACCACTGCCTATTCCTACAAAAACATTACTCGATCCAGTTGTATTACTCCTTCCTGTAGTCGTTCCAAGAAATACATTATAATTTCCTGAAGTACTACTATAACCAGATTCGAAACCAATATAAACATTCTTTGCCCCTGTAGTAATCCCATAACCGGAAGATTCACCGATTAGCACATTGCGTTCACCATTTTGAGCATTAGCCCCTGCTTTGCTTCCAATATAAACATTTCCTCCTTTACTTTGATGAACCATACCAGCCTGATAACCTATAAATGTGTTATCGCTTCCAGTATTATTCATACCAGCCTGATAACCTAAAAAAGTATTCCAACTCCCAACGGAATTAACCATTCCTGCTTGATATCCTAAAATGGAGTTATAAAGTCCCGTAGTTATTGCTTTCCCTGCATCATAACCAATAAGGTAATTCTCCCTTGTAAATTGCATAAACGAATTTATTCCCCCTTTGGTGGCATTGGTTAGTCCTCCTACCGCAAAACCTCGTTTCGCCCCTTTTGTTACATCGTCTTTTACATAAATTCTTGTAGAATCCGGTGTTATAGTTAAATATTCAACTTCATCTCCCTTAGTTGCATTAGTCAAGCCTCCTACTGCAAAACCTCGTTTTGCTCCTTTTGTAGATGATACTTCTGCGATATTTATTCTTACACCCTCCTGATAAACACCCAGAATTACTTGTCCCGCATTATTTTTCACCTCGAAGATAGGATCATCTGGATCTGCCGTAGGATTACCCACAACAACTAAACTATTTGAAAACGTAAGATTCGGCAAATTTGTTAAAGTTGAAGATCCATTCCAAATCGCCATCTGTCCACTAGATCCTGTCCCCGTTGTCCAACTTGGAGTTTGCCAAAGCACTCCACTTGCTCCTCGCGTCAGAAATTGACCCGTTGTTCCTGACACATTATTATAATCGTATAATAATCCACGCACTCGAACATTACCATTTATATCCATCAGTTGAGAAGGCGATGTAGTATTAATGCCAATATTAACCCCATTGTTATATAGCAAACTACTTGCAATCCATGAAGTTCCATTATGTCTTAAAGTTTGCCCTGTTGTTCCCGATACTAATGGGCCTTCAGGACCTTGAACACCATCTTGAGCCAAAACTTCCCAAGAGTCTCCATCCCATATATACGCCTTCCCATCAACCGAATTATAATAAGCCTGATTAGTTGACGGAGAACTCGGGGCAACAGTATATGTACCCAACCATTCTACGGAAATACCATTGGTTCCTGCAGGGCCTTCAGGGGCTTCAAATTCTATCCAATTAGAAGAATCGTCACGAGGCTCTACAGTAGAGGTAAAGGATAACGAAGCTTCAACTATCCACATGCTGTTAGCAGTACCTCCACTATTTAATGCAAATACATAATCGCCAGGGTCGTATGTTGTTCCCGATACCCAATTCCCCTTGTTTGTTAAACCAGTTCCTGCCGGACCTTCTGGACCTTCAGGACCTTGGGGCCCTGTTGCTCCCGTTTGTCCATCTTGTGCTAAAATCTCCCAAGAATCTCCATCCCATATATAAGATATTTTATTAGTAGAATTATAATAAGCCTGATTTATCGAGGGGGTTCCAGGAGCATTGCTTAAATTACCAAGCCACTCTATAGAAATACCATTGGATCCCGCTGGTCCTTGGAGACCAACATCTCCTTGTGGCCCTTGTACCCCTATTGCCCCATCTTTTGCTAATATTTGCCAATCAACCCCATTCCAGATATACGCAATCTTATCCACAGTATTATAGTATGCATTGTTTAATGTTGGATCAACTGGCTCAGAATCTAAATTTCCAAGCCAAATTATAGAAATACCATCGGTTCCTGCTGGCCCTTGTGATCCAATATCTCCTTGTGGTCCAACGGCTCCTGGTTCTCCATCAACAGCAACTAAATTCCATGAATTTCCATTCCATATATAGGACTTACTCTCAGTCGTATTATAGTATGCTTGATTTATGGGAGGACTTGCGGGCGCAGAACTTAACTCTCCTAACCAATCTATAGAAAATCCATCTGTTCCAGGGTCTCCCATTTCCCCTTGTGGGCCTGCATCGCCCTGCAACCCCTGAGGTCCTTGCTCGCCTTGTAGCCCATCCATAGCTAACAACTCCCAAGAATCTCCATCCCATATATACGAAGCCTTATCTAAGGTACTATAATATGCCTGATTCTTTACAGGATCTGCCGGAGGATTCGCAAGAGAACCTAACCATTGCATGGTGTTGCCATCTGCAGCATACAAAGCATATGGAACCGACAATAGTTTATCAATACCCATAAATACATAACTACTCTGCCCTTCAGGCAATACTTCCACCTTAATATGAACATCACCAGAACTCCAAGGAACTTCCGAAAAACTACCACTCTCGACAGTTCCTTGCCCTATAACCAAATTTACAATTCCAAGTGAATTTGTTGTTGTGTCATGCGTTTCCACATAGTAAACAGTTGACTGGCTAATATCGGTTAAGCTTAATTTTACTGTTACACCAGTATTTGACATAACGCTACCATCGCCATCACGCAATACAAATTGATAATTGAACCCATTGGGGACCTGTGATTTAGCAATCAGAACCGTTGCTAAAATTAGGGAAAAAAAGCCTATTAACTTTTTCATAATAAAAAAGTTTAGTTAATAAATAAAAGGCCTACTATGAAAGGAACTAAGGAGGTTATTCCTTAATTAATTTTATTACTTTTTGTATAGAATCGCCAATAACAACTTTTACCAAGAAAATGCCCGGTTTTAAATTAGAAATATTTAGTGGAACTGCCACGTTGTTTTCATATTTAACCAATTGATAATCTACCATTTTACCCGTTAAATCATAAATTCTGACATCCGCACTATTAGATGAATTTGGCATATTTATAATTAACTTTACTTCGGAACTTGCTGGATTAGGATAAAGGCTTATATTACTTGAAACCAATTCGGGATTACTTACTCCAGTAGAAAACAAGTCGCCCTGTTGAAATCCCTGTGTTAGTATGAAATTATCCGAGGAAAGTGTAGTATAAGCCACCTCTCCAAGTGTCCAACTAATTGACAATCCTGCTGATGAACTTTCGAAATACCCTCCTGCCGGGGATATTACCTGCAATGCAATATCTTGTGAATAACCGGTTAAAAAGGATATTGAAAAAAGTAAGGTAATTATTTTTTTCATGGTTTATTTATTATATTAAATCTCTACCTTGTTTTCGGTAAAAAATACAAAATCAAATTACACTGATTTTTTTTCAAATTCAACGTTTTTACATTAAAACATGATTATTTTTGACAAATATCACCTTTTTAATCTTCAAATAAAACCAAAAATGAAAGAATCTATTGCAGAACTAAATAGTCAGCATGTTGGAAAGGCTCCTGTTGATGTTATAAAATGGTTTATCGATAAATACAAAGGGAAAATAGCCTTATCTACAAGTATGGGAGCAGAAGATCAGGTGCTTACGGATATGTTAGTAAAGATTGATCGGCAGACAAGAATTTTCACATTAGACACAGGCCGCATGTTTTACGAAACTTACGACTTGATAGAGAAAACGTGCGTTCGCTACAAAATCAACATCGAGATATTTTTCCCTAAACCCGAAGAGGTTGAAAGTATGGTTAACAAAAAAGGAATCAACCTGTTTTACCAGAGTATCGAAAATAGAAAAGAGTGCTGTAAAGTAAGAAAATTAGAACCATTAAAAAGGGCCTTCGAAGGTTTGGACGTGTGGATTTGTGGATTACGCCGAAGCCAATCCGAAACTCGCTCCAACAACCAACTCGTAGAATGGGATGAAGCCAACGGGTTAATCAAGTTGAATCCTCTTATAGACTGGAATGAAGATCAGGTATGGAACTACATTAAGCAAAACAACGTTCCGTATAATGTGCTTCACGACAAAGGTTTCCCAAGCATAGGGTGCCAACCATGCACAAGGGCAATACTCCCTGGCGAAGATATAAGAGCAGGAAGATGGTGGTGGGAAAATCCTGAAACAAAAGAGTGCGGTTTACATAATCGTAAAAAATAAGAAAAGTCCCATATAGGGACTCTTTTCTGAGGTACCGAGCGGATTCGAACCGCTGTACGTGGTTTTGCAGACCACTGCCTAACCTCTCGGCCACGGTACCATTTTGTGTGTGCAAAGATATAAAAAAAAACAAATTGCCAAATTTATGGGCTAATTTGCAAATTCCTTTTTCAGCGTTACGCTAACCTTATCGATTTTTCCACCCATCGGAGGATTCATTTTCGACACCTTTACCTCTACACTTATTATTTCTGGGAAATGACTATGAATATTAACAATAATTCTATCTGCTACATTTTCAAGAAGTTTAGCCTTCACCTGCATTTCCTCCTTCACCAAATTGTAAACAACCTGATAATTAACGGTATCGTGTAAACTGTCGGTTTTTTGGGCTTGTTCGGTATTCGTTTCAATGGCAACATCCACTAAGAATTTATTGCCAACTACTTGCTCTTCCTGAAAACAACCATGATAGGCGTAAAATTCCATGCCTTCGATTTGAATCTTTCCCATCAATTAAAATTTTGCTCAAAGATATTCTATTTGAACTAAAGTATTAGGATAAAGTATGTGGAAAGTAAATGACATCAAAAAAAATTGCCACGACATCAATCATTTACCAACAAAATTCTAATTTTGTCAATTCGGACTTTTAAATTTTATAAACATGGCAAGCGAAGAGTTGAATACAGGGACCAACGAAGAAAAACCCAAAAATTTTCTTGAAGAAATTATTGAGGCTGACATTAAATCCGAAAAACATGGGGGAAGAGTTTTAACCAGATTTCCTCCAGAACCTAACGGATACTTACATATTGGACATGCAAAATCTATTTGTTTAAACTTTGGACTTGCCCAAAAGTACGGAGGAAAAACAAACCTGCGTTTCGACGACACCAATCCAGTTAAGGAAGATATTGAGTATGTTAACTCCATAAAGGAGGATATTCAATGGCTAGGATTTAACTGGGCTAACGAATTTTATGCTTCCGATTACTTCGATCAACTCTACCTATGGGCCGAAGAACTAATTAAAAAAGGCTACGCCTACGTTGACGACCAATCGCAGGAAGAAATCAGAGTAAACAGGGGAACTGTTACCCAACCCGGAAAGGAAAGCCCTTGGCGCGACCGTTCTGCAGAGGAAAATCTTGACCTGTTTAGGCGTATGCGAGCCGGAGAATTTAAGGACGGAGAAAAAGTATTACGGGCAAAAATTGATATGGCACACCCGAACATGCTTTTGCGCGACCCAATAATGTACCGAATAATACATTCCGAACACCACCGCACAGGCGACAAGTGGTGCATTTATCCCATGTACGATTACGCACACGGACAATCCGATTCTATCGAAAATATTACACATTCTATTTGTACGCTGGAATTCGATGTTCACCGTCCGCTTTACGATTGGTTTATCGAAAAACTCGAAATATTCCCGTCGAAGCAATACGAATTTGCCCGCTTAAACCTATCCTACACGGTAATGAGCAAACGAAAGTTATTACAACTGGTTCAGGAGAAGGTTGTAATGGGCTGGGACGATCCCAGAATGCCAACCATTTGCGGACTACGCCGAAGAGGCTACACTCCCGAAGCCATTCGTTACTTTGCCGACAAAGTTGGCGTGGCTAAACGCGACAACGTTATCGATTTGTCACTGTTGGAATTCTGCCTTCGCGAGGATTTAAATAAACGTGTCGAACGTCGAATGGCAGTGCTAAACCCGCTAAAAGTTGTTATAACCAACTATCCCGAAAACCAGAGTGAAGAGTTGGAAGCCATTAATAACCCTGAAGACGAAAGTGCCGGAAAGCGCATGATTCCTTTCAGCCGCGAAATATACATCGAACAGGAAGACTTTATGGAAAATCCTCCTAAAAAGTTCTTCCGTTTAGCACCGGGTAAAGAGGTTAGGCTACGTTACGCTTACTTTATAAAATGCAACGATGTAATAAAAGATGAAAACGGAAATATAGTAGAGTTACATTGCACATACGATCCTGCATCTCGTGGCGGAAATTCGCCCGATGGTCGAAAAGTACAAGGAACTA
Source organism: Bacteroidales bacterium (assembly GCA_020636845.1). GTDB lineage: Bacteria > Bacteroidota > Bacteroidia > Bacteroidales > Tenuifilaceae > JACJXD01. The sequence continues at coordinate 38,052 of JACJXD010000004.1, forward strand.
TTCATTGGGTTTCGATACCACACGCAGTTAAGGCTGAAGTTCGCCTTTTCGACCGGCTTTTCTCGAATCCCGACCCCAACAACGTACCCGAAGGTGTTGATTGGAAGTCGTCGTTAAATCCGGATTCTTTAAAGGTAATCGAAGGTCTTATAGAACCATCGTTGCAGAACGCATCAGTTTTGGATAAATTCCAATTCGAAAGAATTGGCTACTTCTGCGTTGATTCCGATACAACATCGAAGAAGTTAGTGTTTAATCGCACTGCAACGCTTAAAGATACTTGGGCAAAAATTGCAGGAAAGTAACTGTAAATTAACATACAAAGGGATTTTACAAAGTTTTTGGCTTTTTTGTTATAATCAATAAACAAAACCATTATCTTTGCAGCGAAACAATCCATTGTCCTGTAGTGTAATTGGCAACACGTCTGACTCTGGATCAGAAGAGTCCAGGTTCGACCCCTGGCAGGACAACTTTAAAAAACGAACACCCTTGTAAATTAAATTGTTACAGGGGTGTTTTTTGTTTGGGGTAAGAATAGGGGTAAGAATCGACTTGTTGTTTATCCGAAATTAGAATTTGTTGCAACCTGCGTTATTATTGAAATAATTAGAAAAATAAGAAACAAAACGCCCAAAAACTGAATCCACAATGAACTCCTTTTTGAATGCTGCAAACTTATGTTCTTAACTATCAAGTTGAACATTGGGTCGCTGTTGAGTTTTTCGGCATAGTTGGTTTCGCTAAGTTCCTTGTTCTGGGAGTAAAACGTTTTTAAATAACTCCTTAGCATTGGGTCGCGATCCCCAAATATTTTAGTTATCCATTCAATTTTAGTCATGGTAGTTTGATTTAGGTTTGTAACCTAAAGGTATTAAACTGAATTGATTAAACAATGATTGAAGTAAACAATTAACACTACTACACGCGTGTATATATGTAAAAATATACTTCGTTAGCTAAACAAGGGAAACATTATGCCTATTTGGGAAACATAACGCGCGCGTAGTGATTTGAGAAAAATCTATGATTAATTGGAATCCATTAAAACCGATAAACACTTTCCTTTTTTATTGCGTAAATAAAGTCTTTGATAAACTAACCGGAATATTTAAACATGTATCAACATTTTCAAGTGCAACCTAAAACAATTTCATAATTAGCCCTGACGCTACACGCGCGCGCGTACTTGTTCGATTTTTCTTCATCCTTCTCCAACCACTCGTAAAAAGTATTCCTTCGCGCGTAATGATATTAGAAAAATCTTTGAAGGGTTTGGTTTATCTCTTTTTTATCGCGTCAATAAATACTACAATTTTTACTACAGATGAAAAGAAATTGAGAGTTGATAAAGATCGAAGGGCGCAACGTATTCCATTATTTCTGTTTATTCACCCAGTACCTTTAAAGTTTTAACTTTGCATTCCACTCAAATTCAAGTTGTATTGTAGTTGTTTTAATATCGACTTTTTTTATATGTAAGAAAACTCTATTTTTTATAAGGTGAGAAAAGTCTTTGTCATAAACTAGCATTGCCAAACATCGAACCTTTTAATCGGTCTGAAAAATACGGCGTGTCATCAAAAAGTTTTGCCCCCCTTTTGTTTGAATCTCTATTGTAGTTGTGTCTGGGGTTGTTAAATTCATTTCTAATGTAGTGGGCTATTTCCCTAAATCGGGTTTTTAATGGTTCGCGTTTCCACTTATCGGTTAACATACTTTCAAGGTAATTGTAAATAGCACTATCGTTTTGATAGTAGTATTTTATTCCGGCAACACTTAAAAACTTACTCGTAGGTTTTTGCATTGAAATATCTAATCCGGTAACTGGACACGTTTTTGCATCATGGGACAAACTTACAGTATAGTTACAGGGTAAATTTGTCCCTACATGGGTTTGAGTATCGGTAAATTTGTCCCCTTTTTTTATGGTTCTAATTATTCTACTTTTTTTTAACAAGTCGGTAAATTTGTCCCTACTATTAGCCACAATTTCGGGTTTAAGACTATTGCCGTAATTCGCAACAACCTTTTCAAATCGGTTTAACTCCCTGTAATACGTTTTGCGTTTCTTGCTATACTCTGGGTCTTTACTTTCGGGTTTAAGATTGACCCAATACAAGGGGTTTGACCCATTAGCCAGTAATAGCCTGTATTTTTCGGGTACTTTTTTACTGGTTGAAAGTTTAGTGTTTGTCCAAATAATTTCCTCAACGGTTCGGGTCAATAATTCGCCCAACCTCTGTAAAATTTCTGTGTTTAACAGGTCTTGGAGCGTCCGCAGGGGTATGTTTTGCAACTGTAAGAATTGCATTTTAAAAACCTTCAATTCAATTCTCAAGATGTTATCCGGCTGTTTAAATTGCAATCCCTTGTTGTAAACTTTAATGTAATATTGAGCGTGTGAACATTCCACGCCCTGACCTATTGGGAATTTGTGGAACGGTTGCCCCCGATGCAATACCAAACTATTAATAACCTTATCGGGGCTGTATGGAATAACCAAGTTAACGCCAAATTCAATATTTTCTATTTCTGTTTTTCCCAAGTCTAAACCAAAACGCGTTTTTAAGTTGTATAAGACGTTTTCAAGGTCGCAGTAATAAAAATCATTGTAGTTGTGTTGACCCTCGTTAAAATAGCGGTGCAATGACCCCCTAAGGAAAATTTTACCCGACTTTCGAAGAAACTTTAGTCCGTTGTACTCTGCAACCTCAACGGGTCTAATTTCGCCCGTTTTTTGGTTGGTAGTTATTTCCCATTCCGGCAACTCTGGATTGGATAAACTAACATTTTTGGTTTTTATATAGTCAATCATTTTTAACTATCTTTGTGTAAATATTCGCCCGTTTCGGGTGTGTATTGGTTGAATAAAGGCGACTGGTAGGGGTACTAGTCGCCTTGTTTCTTTTCACTTGTTGAGGTTATTATTTTGCTCGATGATTTTCTTTGCGAACAAGTGGCAAAAATTCAACCGTTTTGCAGGGTATAATGTGAAATTTGGGAAAAGGTAAAGGGTTGTTTCGTTTCCATTAATATTGGCAATTAAAAACGATTTGGCAGGCTGTTTATTTGCCCTCTTTAGTAACAAGTCCCCATAATACCAACCTTCAATTTTAATAGGTATTAATCCCGTAAATGAAGTTTTTTCGTGTCCGCTCCAACTCTCAATAACAAATCTTGCCCCCTGTTTAATTAAAAATGGTTTTCGGGGTGTAGAAATTCTAAAGTAGTGGAATAGCCTTGAATCGGGTTCGCCCTTGAGGTCGTAAATATCATTTCGTTTTTCATTCTGAACGAAAACGAACTTTTTGTGTTCGGGTGTATTGGTTGCCATAGTTACACCCTCCTTTTGTTCTTAAAGGTTTCTATTTCCTTTAGAGCGTTTTCAATATCGGGGCGTTTATACCTGACGCGCCCAGCAATTCGATACCCTTTGATAATGCCGTGTTTTGTCCAGTCGTTTAGCGTTGGTAGCGACACGCCTAAATATTCGGCTGTTTCGGCTCTGGTTAATAGTTCCGGTGTTGTTTCTTTGACCTGCTGTTTTGGGGCAAATTCTACTATTGCATTTAAAACAGCGTCCCGAATGATTGTTTTAAATTCGGGTTCTGGAATTGAAAAGATAATGTTTTGCATCGTTTTTATTATTGATTACGATGCAAGTATATTGCACTTAATGCCCTGTAGTGGGGTTTGTAGTAACTACAATCTTTGTTCTATTTTACTTAGACTATCTTTATAGCGTTCTTTTGCTCTGTTTGCAAGTTCTATAAGTCCAATTGATTCAAGTAATTCAATTACTGCCTTTGGGTTTTCGTAATTATTTAATGGACTTTGACTGCTATTTTTATAAAAGTAAGTTAAACTTGTTCTTATATTTTGAGCATTCTTGCCTATTAAACTACTTATCAGAACACTTAATTTTGTATTATTTTCATTAAGTTTAGTTACTTCAAATATTCCTAGCAAATCTAGTAGTATCAATTGCTGTTTAAGTGTCAAACTGCTATTTCCTACTTCGTCAAATGTTACTTGCTTTTCAGTATTTGGCACGTATTTTTTTATAATTCTTGTAAGATATTCTAAATAATATTTTTTTTCATCAAAATACTCTTTCAAGTTTTTTTTAAATTCTTCATGGTCTCTAAATCTCTTATCTATTATTGATTTGTTCCTATTCTTCAAAGAAAAAAAAGGGAGCATTTTTTTTGAAAGAGATTTACGTTTAATAATCAGCTCAATTTTTCCAATTGCATTAATTTTTTTACCCTCACAAACAAATCCTTTGTAGGAGTTTAAATAACTTTCAGAAATGTCAACAAGTTTTAGCGTTTTATAAATTAATGCATTAAAGTCGTTATCGTTGAGACTCAAATAACTTGAAACAATATTTTTCTCGATCTTTTTTGCTAGTGTTTCATAAAAACTAGCATCAGAATCAAAACAATCTTTTTCAATAGAATAATAGTAATTAAAATTACTTATTCTTTCAATAAATTCTGAAATATCCTGCAATATCTGTTCGTTCATATTAAACTATTTAGCAACTTTAAGTATTGGTTTATTGAAATACGGGTGTTTTGATAGGATAAGGGCGTTTTCCTTGCCCGATAGCCTAATGTATGCTAAAAACGCCTTTTCGGTTTTGTGTCCGGTTATTGCCCTTATAGAAATGGGGTTGATACCTGCCAAATAGGCGTTTGTTGCAAAACTTCGCCTTGCTGTGTGCGTTGTTACCAAATCGCACTTTTTAAATGTTTTGGGGGTTGTAAGGTTTCCCTTTGTTTGCTCAATGGTTACACTTTCGGTAATGCCAGCCTCTCTGGCAACGTCTTTAAGATAGTCGTTAAACTTTTGGTTACTTAATGCCTTTGGAATGTTCCCATCGTACCTGTTAATAATTTCGACTACAACAGAATGAAGGGGAATTGAAACGGGTTGATTTGTCTTTTGAGTGCGAACGTTTAACATTTTCACGCCCTCAAATTCAATAATGTTATCGGGTGTTAGTTTGCTAAAATCCGAAAACCTCAACCCTGTATAGCAACCAATTAAAAACAAATCCCTAACCCGCTCCAACTTCTTATTTTTGGATAGGTCAAAACTGTAAAGTTTTTCAAGGTCGGCATTGTTTAAATATATTACATCGGTTTGCTCTGGGGAAACGGCAAATCGTTTGCTCTTATAGTCGAAGTTTTTGTGTAGTTTCCTTTCGGCCGCCTCGTTCATAAACATTTTCACAACCTTAACAATTCGCCAAATTGTGTTAGGTTTAAAACTCTTTTCGTTTTTCAGGTACTCCACAAAATCCAAATGAAAATCGAGTGTAATATTTTCAAACGATAGGCTAATATTTCTACTTTCGGCATACTCCTTAACGTGTTTAAGTGAGTTCCGGTAATTCTTTAAAGTGTTTTCCTTTCGGGTTGACGCTACATTTATAATGAATTGCTCTGCAAAGTCTATTAGTGTTGGTTTCGCCTTTAATGGTTGAGGTTTGGTTAATCGCTCCCATTCACTTTTAAATAGTTCAGGTGTTACAACTGGGTTTTTCTTTTGTAACTCAAGGAACAACGCGTTTAAACTTGAGGAAATTTGAATAAGACTATCGTTAAACTCTGGGTGTTCTGGAAACTTCGAAGTTTCTTTTGCCCTATTCCGTTTTGCGTCCCAAAATTTGGGGTCAATCTTTAGTTTGGTGTAAATCTTAACTGGTTTGAATTTCTCATTGCCATTCGTGGTTAATTCCTTATAGCCAAAATGGCAAAGACAATAGATTGCAGTTTTGCCCTTTTCTTTGGGTCGTTTCAGATAAAATTTAACGTCCATTTTGTTTGGGGTATTGGTTGAATATCACAAAGATAACAAATTATTGTTTGGGGTAAGAATTGGGGTAAGAATAATTTTAATTTTACTTAATTTTTTACATCTAAACACAACTACCAAAATTCAGAAAACCCCTTATATCCTGTTGTTTTCAGTTTAGTTAAGTAAAACTAAGTAAACAGTTAAATAGTTCTGGCAGGACAACAAGTAAAAGGTCATCTGCAATGCAGGTGACCTTTTTCGTTACTTGAATAAGCAAACGGTTCTCTTATTTTTGATTTTTTAAGCGTGTTAATAACAAATAATTACTAAACGTTGATTTAACTCAATATTTTTTTACTTTTGTTGTGAAACCCTAAAATTTAAGCAGTTGGAGTTTGCATCTCTTATTCAGATACTTTTAGCAAAATTCGAATACGTTAGTTTGCCTGAATTGGGCAGTTTTGTTAAGCGTTACGAACCCGCTAAAAAGGAAGGTGAAAAATTTTACCCGCCAAGGGAATATTATATCTTTGACACTAGCAGAACTTTCGACGACGAAGCCTTACAAAACTACCTAGTTGAAGAAAAAGGGTTTGATTTATCCGACGCTGCTGCAAAGGTTAAGGAATTTGTAACATCTGTTCGGGAAAACTTAAACAAAGGTATAGAAGTACATTTTTCCGGAATTGGCGATTTAACAAAAGATGCAGAGAATATTGTACTAAAACTGGATGAAGACAAAATAGCCAGCGATACTTTCGGATTAGATGTTGTTGAATTTGATTTTACCGAAAAATCCGAAAGTAAACCGACGGAACATAAAGAAGTTGAAAAGTCATCAGTAGTAAAGCCTCCCGTAACAGAAAAACCCCAAAAGGCAGAAACTCCTATACCTGTAAGAGAACCTGCAAAAACTCCGGTTAAGGTTACATCCGGTAAAAATACGTCAACTATAGTAGTTCCAATTGTTGTAATTGTAGCGATAATAGCCATTACTGCAGTTGTATGGTTAGTTCCCGATTTGCATTTTTGGCGGTACATCAACTTGAATCCGACCGAAAATGTTGCGAAAGTTGAAAAAAGCGAATTAAAAACCGATAGTGTAATATCCTCAACCATTGATCAGCCCATCTCCTCCATTGATTCCTCGGAACTTACCCAACCTTCCGACACCACTGTTTCAGATGCACCAACCCATGAAACGCAGAGTAACATTAGCGAAAAACTTTCGGCAACCACAAACCAAAAACTTGCCCTGAGTTACATTGAACAAACCGATAAAGCAGGTGATTTTTACATTATCATCGGAAGTTTTAGTCAGCAACAAAACGCTCAGCAGTTAGTTAATAAGTACGAGGCTAAAGGATATAAACCTTTCATTGTTTCGAGTGGTTCGTCATACCGGGTGGCGGTTTACCATTTTACCAACCACGACAGGGCTATGCGCGAATTGGAAAGGTTAAAAGCGCAAAACGATTTCAATCAAATTTGGCTGCTTAGCCAAAAATAAAAAAGGTTCCCTTGTGGAACCTTTTCTTATTCAATAAATATACTATCTACTTTATAGTTGAACCGTTGTCCACTTTATCGGCAGGAACAACAAACTGTAAATGCCCATCGCTGTTTTCGGCCATTAAAATCATACCATGCGACTCGATCCCTCTAATCTTTCTTGGTTCAAGGTTAACAAGAATAGCCACCTGTTTTCCAATGGCATCTTCGGGCGAAAAATACTCTGCAATGCCGGAAACCAAAGTACGAACATCTATTCCGGTATCAACCTTTAACTTAAGTAACTTTTGTGTTTTAGGAACTCGCTCTGCCTCCAAAATAGTTCCAACCCGAATATCCATCTCGGAAAACTGGTCGTAATTGATGGATGGCTTTTGAGGAACAGCCTTACTTACCGAAGCTTCGTTAGCCGCTTTAGTTGATTGCAACTTTTGAAGTTGTACATCAATAGCATCGTCTTCAATTTTATCGAATAGCAAGCTAACCTTACCCAAAACATGGTTTGCCGAAAGCAAGTCGGACTTTCCGCCCAAACTCCATTCCTTGCCATCGAAATTTAGCATTTGCCTAATTTTCTCGGCCGTAAAAGGAAGAAAAGGATCTGCAATAACGCCCAAGTTTGCCGTTATCTGCATGGCAATATTCAGAATTGTTGAAACCCTGTCGGGATTTTCCTTGTAAACCTTCCAAGGTTCCGTATCGGCAAGATATTTATTCCCCAAACGGGCAAGATTCATAGCCTCTTTTAACGCCTCGCGAAATTTAAAAGTTTCCAAATTTTGCTCTACGGCACTCTTTATCCGTGGAATTTCGTTTAGTACCTCTTTATCGAAGTCTGTCATTTCCCTTAGTTCAGGAACTTTACCTTCGAAATACTTATGCGTAAGAACCATGGCACGGTTAACAAAATTTCCCAAGATAGCCACTAACTCGCTATTGTTGCGGGTTTGAAAATCCTTCCACGTAAAATCGTTATCCTTTGTTTCGGGCATATTTGCAGTAAGTACATACCTAAGCACATCCTGTTTCCCGGGAAATTCTTCCAAATATTCATGAAGCCATACCGCCCAGTTGCGCGATGTGGAAATTTTATCGCCTTCCAGATTTAAAAATTCGTTAGCCGGAACGTTATCGGGCAAAATGTACGAACCATCGGCCTTTAGCATTGCCGGGAAAATTATACAGTGGAAAACAATGTTATCCTTTCCAATAAAGTGAATAAGGCGCGTATCGGAATCCTTCCAATACTTTTCCCAATCGGGAGTAAATTCCTTTGTTGCCGAAATATACCCAATAGGAGCATCGAACCAAACATAAAGCACCTTTCCCTCAGCATTCTCAAGAGGAACGGGAATTCCCCAATTTAAGTCACGGCTTACGGCTCGGGGTTGTAATCCCTGATCGAGCCAACTTTTACACTGCCCGTAAACATTACTTTTCCACTCCTTGTGCTCGTCAAGAATCCAATGTTCCAAATCCGGTTGAAATTTGTCGAGGGGTAGAAACCAATGCTTGGTATCCCGTAAAACCGGTTTAGACCCGCTAATGGTTGACTTTGGGTTTATTAAATCGGTGGCATTAAGACTGGTACCGCACTTTTCGCACTGGTCGCCGTAAGCATTCTCGTTTCCGCAATGCGGACACGTTCCTGTAATATACCTGTCGGCTAAAAATTGACCAACCTCCTCATCGTAATACTGCTGCGTTGTTTTTTCAACAAACACGCCCTTTTTGTATAACTTCAAAAAGAAATCGCTAGCCGTTTGATAATGCACTTTGGATGTAGTGCGAGAATAAATATCAAAAGAAATTCCAAAATCTTCGAACGATTTTTTAATAATTGCATGATACTTATCGACAATGGCCTGTGGCGTTGTGTTTTCCTTTCGGGCCTTAATGGTTATAGGAACACCGTGTTCGTCGGAACCGCAAACCCAAACAACATCAACCCCCTTAGCCCGTAAGTAACGGGTGTATATGTCGGCAGGAATATATACGCCGGCCAAATGGCCTATGTGAACCGGACCATTAGCGTAAGGCAACGCAGTGGTTATAAGGTATCGCTTATATTGTTTCATAACTGTAACTAAATATTTTAATTGACAAACTGAAAACAGATTGCAAATCTAATCAATAATCTGCAATCACGCACTCGATTTAGTGCTGCTGTCCGCAACTATTTCCAACAATAACAACTTCCCAATCTTTTTAAATCATCAATGCAAAACATGTATCATGGAAAACACCAATTGCTAAAACCCATATGTTGAATTTTTAAATCAATTTATCTATATTGCATCCATGAAATCGACTAATAGAATAAACAACTCCTTTGGCCCTGTTGGGTCGTTCTCCGGAAAAATAATTTTTATTGCAGGAATCATTGTCTGCTTTTCGTCCCTTTACGGTTTAATAATTGCAATATTTGGAGCATTTGTAGGGTTTACCTGTGCAACCACAACTGTTGACCTCGAAAAAAAACGGGTAAGATTTTCGAATAATATTTTCGGAATTATACCAACCGGCAGCTGGTTAAATCTTGAACCAACCATGAAGTTGGGTGTAGAAAAAGTCACAAAAGCATGGAGAACTTACAGCCAGAGCAATCGTACTGCTGATATTAGCGATAATGTTATTCGCATAACTCTATTTTCGTCCGAAAACAAGCCGTTATTCCCCATAAAAAACTTTAAAACAAAAGACGACGCCTTGACCGAACTGGATATTTTGTGTAATGAACTGGGCCTACAAAAAGCGTAAATGGCTAACGAACATCGTTTAATACCTCAACCTTAAAGTTGTCAATCCAAATATTTTTCCCATTGACATTCCATATATAAATTCTAACTTCATCGGTTGATTTCGCATCAGATAGCGTATTTACCATGAACTTTTTGCTCCAAACGCTCATTTGACTGCTAACTAACTCTTTCTTTTCCCACCGGACATTTTTTCCCCGTCGAACAACTTGAAATACAAGCAAAGGGTTTGCATCTCCTTCAAATTCATAATCGACAGATGTTCTGAAAATAAAAGAACTATAATCTTTGGGAAATAAATCGCCTATTTTCGTACGAAAAGTAGAACTGTACCGAACCGAAGAATCCATTTTATAACTTCGCTGTCCTCCTGCAACAATGTTAGAATCGAAGCAAGCGGACTCCTCAACCCAACTGTCATACTTTTTTTCAAAATCGTTGAAGAACACCCTTTTACTATTAGAATTTTTACGATTTGCAAGGTAATAGGTCAATATAAAAGGCCCTACTTCCGCCACATTTCCTTGCGAAAAGTCAAATTTCAGCATATTCCCCAAAGTATCATTTTGCATAAAACGCTCTTGCACCAGCAATACATGCTTATTAGAATTAGACTCCATATCTAAAATAACTCTGCTGAAATCATCGTCGTTCCTAACCTGACAACTATAGCCAAGAGGAACCTTCGGTATTATGGTCGTATTGATGTTGTCATAAATAATTCGTGAAGAATCCCCGTATGTTAACATAAAACTCTTCAGACTATCAACAACCCTATTCTCTATCAAGCTGGTTTTCACCACTTGTATGGCATTATGATATGACAGCGGCTTCTTTACAAAACTGGGATAATAGGGCAATGACTCATTTTTTAACTTCTCAAAAAATCTGTATGGGTGATTAGAAAATACGTAAAAAGTGTCTAATCCCTGATCATTACAAACATTTAACAAGCAAGAATCAAATTTTTCTTCATCGCAAAATTTCATACCGAAATGTTGAAAATAATCCGGCAAATCGTGCGGTTCGGCACCTTCGATTAACACAACCGAAGATTCTTTATAAAAATGTGTTTTAAACTGCCTCACATCGTTAAGCGGGGTATAATTCCACAAGTAATAATTGTAGTATAAATCCTGCATTCTGTAATTTCCTTTTATGCTATCGGCAACAGCATTTTTTACTTTAACATTTTCAACATAAAAAGTTACCACGGATAAGGCAATTAACGCAAGATTTATACAAGTGGAATATTTTTGAAATAGAGGCATCAACTTATAAAAATAACTTATTCCAATTGCCATTAAAAAACTCCAAAAAGGGACTAAAACAACATAAATTCTGTCGGGCGCAGGAGTATTTCGGACAAACCCAATAAAAAACGGTATTACTATTAAAGATATTGAAAGTAAAACTACATGCCCCTCCGTACTTTTTAATTCGCTCCTTTTTAAAAACAAATAAATAATTCCGGGCAAAAAGAAAATCAAAAGAAACCATCGCGCCGATAAAAAGTAGTTCATTGTAAAAATAAACGAAAGCAAATAGGAAAATTTCACAACTCCACTGCCAGCAACATACCGATTAAAAAAGACATTGCGAAAAACAGGGATGTACAATAAAATAGCCAAAAGTGTTCCAAGTGTAATTGCAACAAACAGAACAATTTGAACTTGACTAAAACGGTAAATTTCTACAAAATTTTTCCTGCGAAATTTTATAATAATACCAAGGAAATCAAGAAAAATAAAAACCAAAAATCCCGCAATAATATACAAGTTAGAAGGTAAAGTGTAAACCGACAACATAACAGACAAAGCAACCAACACTGCAAAAAGCCAACGTTTATCTTTTCGATAACTTAAATACGAATAAAATGCTATTACCAGCAATAGCATACTTAAACCATAGCCTCTTACCTGAAGAGTAAAGTTGAAAAAAGGAATTGTTGTAGCAACTATTCCTAAAGCCAATAAAGAAACTTTCGCATTAAAAAATTTTTTACCAATTAGCAGTATAAATACAAGCAGTAAAATTGAATAAATGAACGGCAAAACTCTAATCACAAAGGGATGCTCAAGTAAAAAATCGATGCTGCTAACTCCTATAACTTTTAAATAAATATTATTAACCAAATTGAAAAAGATATGGTTATTGGGAACATGATAATCCGTAATTGTCTTGGAAATAGGAACTAAAACAAAATTTTTCAAGGTGTAAATTTCATCGTTCCATAAATTAGTATTAATGCGAAATAAAAGAAGTGCTGCATACGCAATAACTATTAAAAATGTAAATACATTCCTTGCTAAAAACGAGTTTAGACGTATTTTACATTTCGCCTTTCTACCAATTTGCATTCTAAAACTCAATTTAGTTAATAAAATTGCTATCAGCGAAATTAAAAATAAAAAACAGAATTCATTCTTCTTCTTGCTTCTCAAATTTTATAGCGGTTCTTGTGAATTTCACTAAAAATGATGTAGATTTGCTTTGAACCTTAACATCGTAAACCATGAAACAAATAATAGTTCCCATAGATTTTTCGAAAGAGTCCATAAACGGGTTACGATTGGCAATAATTTTTGCCAACCAGTTTAACAGCGTAATTCAAATGGTTTACGTTCAAAAACATCCTACCGACTTAACACCCGGACAATTCGAGGAAGAGGCAACTACAGCCGAGCAAAAGTTTAATAAACTGGTTGAGGAGTATTCTCCAAAAATGCTAGAAAGCGCTAACTTAACATACATAGTAAAAAAAGGGAAAATTTACCGCGAAGTTGTTAACCAAGCCGAAGCTTTCGAAGATTCTGCAATAATATGTTCCACACATGGGGCGTCGGGATTCGAGGAGTTTTTTATTGGAAGCAACGCCTTCCGTATAATTTCGGCAACCGAGCGTCCGGTTATTACCATCCGTCATGGCGCTATGCCCCACGAAATTAAAAAGGTTGTCCTTCCTTTGGATATATCCACCGATACTCGCCAAAAAGTTCCATTTACCGCCGAAATAGCCAAGGCATTTGATGCCGAAATTCACATAATCAGCGTGGCAAACCGCCAAACCGATGAAATAGACTTGAAACTAAACGCCTATATTAAACAGGTTTCTACTTACCTTAAAGATAGAGAGATAAGATTTCAAACCGCAAGCATACGTGGCGATAACCTTACCGATTTAACCATTGAATACGCCTTGGATGTTAATGCCGATTTGGTTAGCATAATGACAGAACAGAACTTTGCCCTCAGCGATTTTGTATTAGGAAGTCAAGCCCAGCAAATGCTTAGTAAAAGCCCAATTCCCGTACTTAGCATAACTCCCAAGGAGGTTTTTATAATGGGGAGCTTTCATACGCAAGGGGGCGGTTACTAGTTGCGCCTTTAATTATATGGGTTGAACTGTTTTGTGGTAAAAATTTTCTATTTTATACATTGCAACTTATTTATACATTTTAAAGTACGGCTAGATCCAAGATACTTAATCTGTAATAAAGAATCGTTGAATGTAAGAACCGACCAGTCTGAATAAGGATCAAATAATGGGATTATTACATAAAAACCCTCACCATTAAATGCTTCAAGTATAATTTTACTCCCCTTTACGGAATACTTTCTAACATCGCACCAATGTTGGTATAGTTCATAAATCCCATTCTCCGACAACTCATATTCATAATAACTTGCACATGCGGTAGAGTCTCCATCGAAAGAGTAAAAGACCGTATCGCCCATTTGAAGATTATCAATTCCTAAATTGTTATCGGTTGAATATACAAAGTAATAATCCTTTAAGTTTGAAAGGTCAATTGTTTCATCCTTTTTGCACGAAAACAAGACCATTAAAAGGGTAAAAAAACAAAAAAGGACTGCAATCTTTGGGTTCTTTTTCATAATGCTACTTATTAAACCAAACGTTATAAATAAAATTACACAAATTTTAACAACATTACCCATTCAACAGGTTTTGAAATTCCTGTAAGTACTTAGCAACATGAAACCCGTCCAATAGGCCATGATGCGCCTCCACGGAAACCGGTAAAAACTTTCTGCCTTCCTTCACGGAAAATTTCCCAAATGTTATTTTAGGCACAGATTCTGTTTTGTCAAAATTTGTAGGATGCAGCAGCCCCGTAAACGATGTCCAAGGAATAGTTGAATGTCGAATTAAATCCTTTTTCACATCATCACCATTTAACCGTAAGCCCGTTGAATTTTTCACAGCAACAACTTCTTTCTGTAACTCCGTATTAAACGTTTCAAAATTCTCCGAGAAGTTCACGAATATAAAGGCAAATGTTCCATCGTCCCGACCAATTGTCGCCCCCGCATTAACTTTATCGAACTGATAAACCTTACCGTCAATAATTCTATACTTTAACTCATCAACCCTGTTTACAGCCATCATAGATTTATGAAGATAACTGGCAAAAAACGAAATTCCTGCTTCCTTTGCCTTTTTGTAGGCAACCGTACAGTCCACCTCCGTAACAATTCCGAAATACGGGCTGGCCATCTTCGAGAAAAACTCGAAATGCTCCTTTCGGTTCCAACTTTCTACATCAACTAACTTCATCGATAATTTATTAATAGTTCAACCTTTTGCTCCTGCAAATATAATCCCTATCGTATTTTTTAAAAAAATGAAATTACTTTTCAAATTTCACTTTAACCATTCAGCCCAAACTTTATACTTTCAATTTTCCCCAACATACAACGCAACCATAACTACTCCACATTCATCTTTTAAATAGAATTTTAAATTTAACAAGATGAAAAACTTCATTCCAATCATGCTGTTTTCCCTTTTAGCCTTGGCCTGCGAAAAAGAGACTCAAAAGTCCCCAAACATTGAAATTACAACGGAAAAAAGCGAATACGCCATAAATAGTAAGATTGCTGTAACCATAAGAAATAACCTTGATAAGCAAGCCTACTACTTTAAGTGCGACAATGTGGACATCTGTCCGAGTGAAATTCTTGCACATGAAAACGGAACCTGGACCGAAATCGACAATCCGATTGCTTGCACACAAACAGGGCCAATGGGCTATTGGGGCGTACTCACCGTTGCCGAAACAAAACACGATACCATTTTACTACCCAACGAAACAGGCAAGTTTAAACTAAGGTATAAATTAATAGTGGAAAACGACACGTTTAACTTCGACTCGAATGAATTCCTGCTTTATGCGTTGTTGGATAAGTAATAACACCATTAGTTATGAATTCAACCATAAATTTATAAGCAAATACAACCATTCCTAACTAACATGAGAATATTTAGATAGAAACACCTCGTTTATAGTATTAACAAAATACTCTTGTGGTAACCCTGCGATTACAGTTTTCCTATACTGTTGATATAAATTTAAAATATATTTTTCTTCGTTTTCGCTTAAAAGAGAAAGGTCCAACATCATTGCCTTATTAATATCATTGGGCTCAAACTTTTGTAAACCATTACCATATTCCCTTCTATTATCTTCGAAAATTTGTCTTGCAACATCTGTAATTAAGTAAGCAAAAAGGATATCAATATTAATAGTATTAAACAATGATGATTCGGGATATATACAATGAAAGGTTGTTAGATTAGATATGTTTGCTTCGTTTCTTATGAATCTAAGCCCATTCCTATTAAATACAGAAACCCAAATTGGAGCAGGAGTCCTATTTTCAAGCAAATACCAAGGATTTCTACTGGCAGTTAAATATCTTTTGTGAATTTCCATTTTTTCGCCAAACTCAAGATATTTCTTCACATTTCTGTCGTTCGAACCAACGGCATTTAACAAATATGCTGGTCTATTATCTTCAACCAATTCAAAAAAATTATCTTTTGTAAAAAAACATCCTTTTACATCAACCGATTTACAAATACAAGGAAGCAAGTATTGCTTATTTATATTCAATCTTTCTGCCTTTATCTTTGAAAAAGTAAAATAATCATTAGCCCCAGTGGCTATTCCTCGAACAACTTTTGCAACATTTGAAAATGGTACCAAATTTTTAAATTTAACGCCATTGGGATTCTGATAGTACCTTCTCCATTTTGCCTTTGGATCTAACTCTTCTAACAAATAAGTTTTTTCATTATCGGTTTTATTGGGATAATTTGAAATATAATCTTTTAAATAAGACAACTCGTTAAGTTTACTAATACTTGAGAACTTAACTTCTTGAAACATTTGGTCCTTTGAACAAAAAAGAATAGAGGCAGTTGTTAAAACATCATCAAAAATATTTTCTTTGAAATTAAAAACAACTATATGCCTTAATATTTTACTTTGTATCAATACAGATTTCACAAGTTTTCCATAGTCAGAGTTTAAAAACTCCGAGGGTACAATATAAGCAAGTCTCCCATTAGTTTTTAACTGATGTATTGATTTTAATAGAAACAAAGTATAAAGATTGGTAAAACCATTGAGCCTAATCTTTAATTGGTTTTCAACCTCACTCAAAATTAATTTATTATCATAGTCGTGGAATTTAAAGTACGGCGGATTACATATAACTCCATCATATTGATTATTCCAATCGTTATACATGTAGTCTTCCAAATGTATTTCAACATTTTGCTGTTCCGAAAAGATTTCATTGGCTTCGGAAAAAATGATTTTATCAATTTCAAATCCTTTAATTAAGAGGTCTGACTTTTTTGCCAGCAAAATTCTCGAAAATATACCAAGACCAAACGCCGGTTCTAAAACAGTTTTAAGAGAAATATTTCCTATAAGCCAATCAACCATTAACGAAGCAATGGACAATGGCGTAAAGAACTGCGCATACTTCTTCCTATGCTCCAATGCAATTGATTTAGAGTATTTTATTTCTAATTGATTATCAATCAAAAGCGTGTTCTCCGATTCAATCATTAAAATTCGTCTGTGTTTATTCCAAGAATATTTGCCAAATTGTCAACGTCCAGATATGCAGTTCCTCCCTTGAAAGTTACGTAAAATAAAAGTCGTCCTCTATCCATTTCCTTTCTAACACTTTCGTGCATTGGTTCTTCAACCTTTGAAGCAATTTGTATTCCTGCTTTAGATTTAATTTTAATAGTTGTCTTATTTTGATTCTTTGCGTCTGCTTCTACCGAAAAAACTATGTCCTCGTTGTTTGAATCAGAAATTATCGAAAGAATATGCTCAAAGGAGATTCCATAAACTTTATCAAAAAACACTTGAAAGTAAAAATGAGGCACATTAAACACTTCGATCCACTTGTAAACAACTTTCAAATCCTCAACCTTTGGAGTTATCGAAAGATAGTCTCTTTTTTGAATTTCTTTAATTGCTTCTTTTAACTTTCTAAAGTAACTTTTTAGCAATATCAATCTTTCTGTTGAACTCCAACTTGGCACTCTAAAGTCAGTTACTGATAATGTCTTTGGGGTGATTCCTTGCAATACATCTATATAACTCTGACGACTTGGATGATTTAATTCTTTTTGAAATTCAGTAAGAATAAAGTCTCTTGTTTGTAATGCTATTTGACTAAATTTTTCAGTTTTTACTTGCATTGCTTCCTCATACTTGTCAATTAAAAAAGCACTTGATCTTACTTCAATACCTGCAATTGCCTTTTTTACATACTCTGTAATTGTATGATGAGGATTATGGCTAATGTCATATCCTAACTTTGCATTAAAATCTTCTCGTTTAAATACAAGTAAGTCTGGCCTTTTTCCAATTGAATCTAGTTCTTCTTGAAATTCTCGATAAAAAGCATCAAAACCTTCTTCTCCTGCAACTAAGTTATCCGATTTACCATACTTTACCGCTACAAAATTTTTAGATGCTTCGTTAAATGCCCTAAAAATTAAATTTTCAGCCCAATCGCCTTGTTCTTTATTTATAATAAAATTAGATGATGCCTGAGTAGGAATCCGCGCAGGGTCTCTTGGTAAACTAAAATCAACCAGCGTTGTTGGCACTACTTGTATTAACTTGCTGATTCGGTCGTAATATGTCATAATTTTAATTCCTATTCTACAAAATTACATTTTTAATCCTGCCAACATTTAATTCATTAAAAAGATAATCATTTTAAATAAAGACCATTTAACCCTTTTACATTTTGTAATTAAGCTTGTTTTTACTTGGGGTCAATGAACTGAAACAGATAATATTTTCCGGTAATTGTGTTCACCGAGTCAACAGGAATTTTTACATAGTTTTTTAAAGCCTCGTCCATACTATTACCAACAATGGTTTCGCGGGATACTGTTTGCGGACGATGATATGCGTTTGTATAAACTTTTAATCCCGATTTTAAAAGATTACCAATGCTGTCGCGAATTGCCGGATTTCGCAAATCTTCCGATTTTATAAATGTTGGTCTGGCCTGAACTTTCATGTAATCCAGCTCGTTTTCGATGCGCGGAACGCTGTTCAAAATATAAATATCTGCAACGGCAGAACTATCCTGCAAAATACGGTTAATCACCATCGGACTATCATCCAAAGTTTTGTATCTCAACGGAACTAAACCAAATATCACATTCCATATAAACAGTCCAATTGCAATCAACCATAAACACTGCAGGTTAATTTGTTTTGCAAATGCAATAATTATCGCAACTAAAAAAGGAAGCATAACCAAAAACTCGGCATTTCCTCCGGAAAATATGGAAAATAACAGGTGAAACACCAATGCGGTTACGGCTATTTGTAAAAAAATATTACTTGAAAATTCAACCTTCTGCTTTATAAAAACAAGCAAACCCTTTCCTAAAAGCAACAGTACAAAAACGGTAACCGACCACAAAAACCAATTTGCTTTCAGGAGTACCCACATATAGCCGTGAACTTGCATAAATGTTCGAATAACGCTAATTACAAAAAGTAAAAGCGATTTAGCGCTAAGGCTGATACTGGCACTTCCGGTGATGTAATCGGAAAGCATAAATCGCACCAGCCCGCTTATACTAAAATTATGGTTTATAGCAACAAACGCCAGCAAATATGTCAACGGAACAACCAACGCCGGAATTGCAAAGATTACCGCTTTCCAAAACTTGTTCCTCTTAACTGCCAAGCTTACAACTACGGCCAACCACCCAAAAAACATTACCTGATGAAAAAGCGCCGCAACGGCAAATAACAATCCGGAGGTTACTAATAATCCTATTCTATTTTTTTGCAGAAAGGTCAACAAAAAATAGGACCCGAGCATGGAAAAGAAAATTGGAACAATGTAAGCCTCGTTCTCGGTAGCAAAGCGCATCACACTCCACGAAGAACCTACCAGCACTATTAACGCAGTAACTGTTTTAACGGAAATATCTAACCGCGCTAGCGTTGCAGCCAATACAACCAACGATAGAAATGCAAAAATTGCATTCATTCCCTGCAATGCCCTTATTACCTCAACTTCTGTAAAAATTTGCAATAATTTTATCCAGCAATAGCCCAACGCATTGTAAAGCAGGTGGTGTGGCAAAAATAAATCTTGCCCTTTTTTTACATCTGCAGCATACCCCCACGCATCCAGCGAATTGTTGTGCGATAACCCAAGCAAGTACAAAATCAGAAATGCCACGGCAGTAGCAAAAGGCAGGTAATTCTTGCCCTTTAGTAAAAAACTCTTCGCAATGCTAATACGAGCGTTCAACATCTAGTTGTCGGATTCAATTTGAGCCAAAATGGTATTTAACTTTTCGGCTAAAGGCATTTCCCCGTTTAGCCAGTTTATGGTAAACCCCTTACGCTCCATTCCTCTAAACCATGTCATTTGGCGCTTGGCAAATTGCCGAATGGCAATATACAATTGCTGGAACATTTCGTCGTAGGAGAGTTTACCGATAATGTACTCGGTAATGTACTTATACTCCAATCCGTAGTAAATTAAATTCTCGGACGATAGCCCCCTATCGAGCAACGCTTTTACCTCGTCAACCATTCCGCCGCTTAACCGTTGCGCAAGCCTTTGCTTAATTCTTGCCATTTCAATATTTCGAGGATACTTCACCCCAAATATTTTACTTTTCAACTTCGGGAAAGGGTCAACCTCCACGGCATGTTCGGTATAAAACTCCTCGATTTCAATAGCCCTAATGGTACGCTTCCGCGTATCAAGATCCGTTGTGTTATGCAAATTTTTATACGACGATAATATTGCCGTTAACTCGGCATCGGTTTTCGTTTCCAACGCTTGCCGTAATGCAGGATTCTCGGGAACCGGAAGTAACTTATAGCCTTTTAGCACCGCATCGATATATAAGCCTGTACCTCCACATAAAACAGACGGTTTCCCGCGTTTTTGTATATCGTTGTAAACATTCAAAAAATCTCGCTGATACTCAAAAACATTATACTTGTAACCTGCATCAACAATATCGATAAGATGATATGGTATTTTATTCCCGTTAATGGTATAATCGTCGTAATCCTTGCCGGTACCCAAGTTCATGCCCCTGTAAACCTGACGGGAATCGGCGCTAATAATCTCTCCGTTTATTCTTGCAGCCAAATTTGCAGCCAGCGTTGTTTTTCCACTTGCCGTAGGTCCAACAATGGCTATTATATCGAATTTCGCATTCTCCATTCTTTCTAACGTTAGTTCCGGATGTAAAAATAGCTAAATTTGTAATCTTGTTCATTTGATGATTTTTAATGAAATAGCCACCATGGTAAAGTTAAGAATGAGGCATAGTCCCGATAAAATTAACGGCATTAACAGGCTGATAAATATGGGATTTGTGCTAGTAGTAAGCTTAACTTTTGTAATAGTTGTTATTTCGAACTTTTTTACCGTTAATCCGATAAGCAGACAGAACATCGGTATGATTATAGCCATGGCATTGGCCATTGTGTTTTACATAGTGCTTTGGGTTAGGTACTTTAAAAAACAAAGAAAGAGTTAACAAGTATGGCAAATAGTATTGTTATAAAAAATAAGAAGGCCACCTTTTTGTTCGAGATTGTTGAAAAGTTTACGGCGGGAATTGTGCTAAAAGGAACCGAAATTAAATCGATACGAATGGGAAAGGCCAACTTTGTGGATTCGTACTGTCAGTTTACCGGCGACGAACTTTGGATTAAAGGGTTACACATTGCCGAGTACGCGTGGGGAACATACAATAACCACGATCCAAAACAGGAGCGCAAACTACTGCTAACCCATCGCGAACTAATGAAGTTGAAACGGCGTTCGCAGGAAAAAGGACTTACTATAATTGCCTTGAAACTATTTGTTAACGAACGGGGATTGGCAAAGGTTGATATTGCGTTGGCACGCGGTAAACAAACTCACGATAAACGCGAAGACCTTAAAAATAAAGACGCTCGGCGCGAAATGGACCGAGCGATGAAAAAGTAGAAATTTAGGTTGTCTATTCCGCTGCTAATTGGCAAAGTAGCAATAATGCTAAATTCCTAGTCTGTATTCATTTTCTTCCGGTTTCTATCAAAAAAACTAACTCGCGTTACTTTATTGACTCCAAACCCTCCTTTGCACTGGCACTTGTAGGATCGTAAAGCAATGCCTTTTGAAATAGTATTTTTGCCTCCTTGGTTTTGCCCAACTGATAGTTAGTCCAACCAAGCATAAGTACGCTGTAGTAATCGAACGGATAAAGGTTTACCACCTTTTCGAAATAGGCAAAGGCCTTTTTGTAATCCTTGTTCTCGTAACTAATCATTCCCATTCGGTACAGCACCAAAGTGTTATTGGGAGCAATAGACAGTATCTTATTGTAATTATCCACAACCAAGCCCCAATTTCCCATGGCCGATGCCGGTAAAACTATGCCTAACCGAGGCTCTATGGCATAAGGCATTAAATCCACCGCTTTAGAGTAGTAACCAATGGATTCGCTAAACTGCCCTTGCATGTACGTAAGCCAGCCAAGTCTTAAGTTTATCTCGTACGATTTTTCGTCGTACATGGCCTTTAAGGGTTTTGCCGCTTCGGCATACTTTCCTTCCTTTTCCTTGGAATAACTATCGGAAAATGCCGTTGTTAACTTGGCGAAATCCTGAGCAACAACGCTTGTGGCGATTACAGAAAGCCCAACTATTAGTAAACTTTTTAGTTTCATAGCATTAAAATTTTATGGTTAACAATGTATTTATTCCTACTGAACTTTTTTCGACTTTTAACGTGCGTGTGTAATCCGTGGTATCCCACGAATAAAGAACATTATTAGTATAATTCCCGGTAACGGTAAGGGTAATCTTCTTTATGGGAATAATAAAACTTCCATAGTAACTGGATTGGGGAATTAAAAACGAGTTATTAACAAAAGATCCCTGATAACGAGAGTATAGAAACGAGTTACCCTTTAACAGCCCCGCTTCAACCCATAAATACTTAAATACCTTGCTTCCTATTTCCACGTTGGACTGGTAAGTGTTTCCCCAATTTTTATCGTGCTGAAACATCCCGCTTACCGTTGTATATAAATTCAAATTTCCAAATGGCAACACTGACAAAGACCCCTCTGCCGCAAGTTGTGTTGAAGATGAGTAATTACTATGGTAAAAACTTGCACCACCTCTTACATACCAACTTTTCTTTGTAAAGCCTAATCCATACAAAACTTCTGTGTTTAATGTAGTTGAAGATGAAGACCGTCTTCCGTAAGTTCTTGTACTATTGTCGGTATTGTAAAATAGGCAATGTGCAAAACCGTACAATTCCCACCCCCTTTCGAAAAATCTGTTCAACCTAAAGTAAAGTTGATTTTGTGTGAGCGTACCGTATTCGCCGGTAGAATCGGTAGAGGAGTAAACCGTAGATTTTTTATTGAGGTTTGTAAAACCCACTGTTCCACGCATATGCTCGCCCATGCCAAATTGCGTTCCCGCATTAAGCGCAGACACGCTTTCGATAGCCTCGTAATTGAGTGAGTTGGTTGAATACTTGTAAACATCGTACGAGTTAAACGAATACCCCCCATAAACAATTGTACCTTCCCTTTGCTTAATCGATTTTAACTGCCTGTCCTTTTGATGCTCGTTAACCCTTTTCAAAAACAGGTAAGCATCGTTTGTTCGTCCCGAAAATAAATAGCTGTAAAAAACATACTCACTTGAGATTGTATCGAAAGGGTTCATCTGCCTTGCCCTTAAAAAATTATCAACGGAGGTTGCATACCTTTCTTTTTCGTACGACAAAATGCCAAGCCTTAAGCGCAAGTAATAGTAATCGGTCCCTAACGCAAGAATTTTATTGGCACTCTTCTTTAAATTCTTATAATCCTTTTTCAGGTAGTAATCGTAGTTAGCCCTGTCAAGGGAAATAAAATCGTTTTGAGCCCAAAGCCCTATTGATAATAACGACAACGTAACGGTAATAACTAAAGTTCGCATGTTGCTTCAATTTCGTTTTGTTCATCCTTAAAATACAGGCTATTGTTAGTTTTAACAGTTATGCTAAAACTTCTAACCCATAAAACTTTGCGTAAAAAGTATCCTGTAACAATGGAAAATAATTGGTAACCTTCAGTATCAAATTCGCTTCCCTTTCGGGTAATTCGAGTTTGATACTTCGTGCTAAGAAACTGTATAAACGGAGCAAAAAAATCGTGCAGGTAAAGCTTTAATCCGCCAAAAGTTTTATTCACCGGGAACCAATCGTTAACCGATAAATTATTGATGTAAGCCAACGGAATTCTGTATGCTGCAAGGTAGAATCGGTAAAGTAACGTCTGCTTATCACCTTCGAAATGGGTAAAGTAAAAAAACACTCCGTCAACGTCGAAGTAGGCTTTTGCCTTTGTTTCCGAACACTGAATGTATAACTTGTTAAGCGGCGTTATAAATACTTCCCAATTTACAGTTCGGCTGTTTGCCCCCTCTTTAACTTTCCATGTTATTGTTTGTCCAGGTCTTAACTTAAATGTATTTAGCAAAATTGAATCCGTCTCAATATTTTGAACCTGCTGGTACAACTTTGGGTAATCGAAAGTTTTAATATCAACATTATCCTCCAGATACGATGCCAACGGGTATTTCAACGTTTTAGAACCGATGTACTCCGTTGCCTGAAGTTGAAAATGCAAATGCGGATAAGCCGAACGACCGGAATTTCCTACTTCACCAATTTTTGTTCCATACTTTACCCTGTCGCCTTCCCTAACAGTTATGGAACCCTTAAGCAAATGCGACATTTTCGAATATAAATTGTCAGCATGTTTAATTACTACCGTATTGCCCCAGTTTTTGGTAATGTTTATTTCCCCAATGGGATTATCGTCAATGCCATCGTCAACGGTTACCACCTCGCCTTCGGCAGGTGCAATAACATTCTTGCCATAGCAAAAGTAATCGTCGGGAATAAGTCCCTCATTTCTGAACTGTTTCCCATCGCTATCGACAATAACAAAATCCCAAGCATGAGCCCATTCCCCTTTATGAGTGTATTCTCCGTTATGCGCCTGATTTACCATCCACGAGCCAAAGAACGGCAACTTCATTTTTGTCCAGCCAAAGTTTGGGAAACGCTTCGCAAAGGATTTATATGAATATAGATTTAACTCAGGCTTTCCTTCCTGTATTAAAACTTCGCTAATTCCCGATGCCGATAAACGGAAACGTAACGTGTATATGAAAAATAGCACCACTATGTTGAACGGCAACGAAAGAATTGGCAAGCCAAATGTCTTGAAAATACCCACCATGCCGGTTGTTACAAGAGCTATTACCGGAGTAACCAAAATCGCCCACAAATACGAGTGCAACGACGGAATGTAAAAGTAACCGCCAATGGCTATGGCGCTAAGAATAAAGTTAAAACCAATGTAACTATATCCCAACTGTGTAATATCCAACCCAAAAATCAAATAGGCAATGTACGCCACGCTATAACCGATTACCGACAATGTGAATCCAACCCTAGAATACGCTAACAGGGCAACTGCCACAATAACTCCGGCTAAAATATTAAATTGAAAAAAAATGGAACCCAGCGACATGAAATACCCGTTGATAAAGTTCGACGTAACATGGCTGCTCCACCATCCGTGCAACTTCACCAAGCTTATTCCTCCAATCTCGAACATCTTATTAAGCAGGTAAACGCTATTCTGATTTACATCGGCAGAGGTTAACTGCCAGGTTGCGCTTAAAACCAGCCACATACTTAAAACAAAGGGTAACGAAAGAAACGGCAGGTAATACTTTCCAAGTACGCCTTGCAGCGTAATGGTTACCAACAAAGTAAAAAAGCCCGAAATAGCCGCAAGCAGCACCAACGTTAAGTTGATGTCGTAAAAATAGCCTAATCCCAAACCTACCAGCAGCGCATTGAATCCATACAAACCTTTCGAAATTGTTTCTTTATCAAGATTTATGGCTAAAGCTACCGATGTTGCTACAAATACGGAGATAAGGCCTGCCATTCCCGTTGAAAAATCAATAAAAGAAACAAGAAGCAACGGAATGGCAAACAGGTAATCGGTGGAAAAGAAAATTTGCGAGTAACTGCGTGCTATTCCATTTGCCAATGTAACCAACGTGCTGTTCGATTTCATCTCAAAACAATATTTAAATGAAGTATATTCTTCAGGTCTAATGTTACCTCACCCCTAATCATTTTAAATGCTCGGGTATTTCCTCGTTAGCAACAATATCATCGAGAGTTTCCGCCTTACGCACAATATGGGTTTCCCTGTTCTTATCAATCAAAATAATATTTGGACGAGTGGTAATAAACTGCATCCACTGCGTATTGTTATAGGCTCCTGTTCGTGAAATAATAAAGTGTTCGCCAACCTTTAACGGAGGAAACATCAACGACGGCCGAATAACATCTATATTCATGCAAAGCGGTCCGTAAATAATTGTCTCCTCTACCAAACCCGAATGGTTTTGTGTGGGGTTTATTTTATGGTCGTACCAAAACGACGTAAACAGCATGTTAACGCCTACATCAATAATGGTAGCCCTGCGTCCGTCGGAAAGTCGTTTATTGGCAATTACTGTTCCGGCAATATGCCCGGCATCGTCTATTAGCGCCCTTCCTGTTTCCAGTATTATAGTTGGCAACTTATCGGGCTTAATTTGGGAGTTGATAATTGCCGAAGTTATGGCATCGGCATACTCGTCGAACGAAGGCGTTGTATCCTCTCCCGAAAGGTATGCTCCACGAAGCGTATTGCGCGAGGCAAATCCTCCTCCCATATCGATGTAAGCAATGTTATGGTTGAACTTATGCGCAATGTTAGATGCTAAATCCGATAACTTGGTTGCTGCAATTTTATACGCATCGGCAGTCATAATGTACGTTCCAATATGCGTATGCAAGCCCATTAACTTCAACTTCGGGTTAGCCATAATACGGTTAATGGCATCCCAAGCCTCTCCGTTTTCGTAGTTGAAGCCAAACCTGTCCCATTTCGGATAAATTCCAACATCCATGTTTACCCTAATGGCAACCCTTGCCTCCAAATTCTGCTTTTGGCAAACATCGGCCAATAGGTAAAGTTCGTCGAAATGGTCGATGTGAATGTAAGCGCCTTCGCTTGCAGCCTTTGCCAACTCCTTGGCCTTTTTCCCTGGTCCGTTAAAAATAATATGCTCGCCCGGAATCCCGTTTCGCCGTGCTTTATCGTACTCGAAACCCGAAACTACCTCGGCCCACGAACCTTCCTGATGGAACACCCGACAAACTGCATCAAGGTAGTTGGTTTTATAACTCCACGCTAACTGAAATTTCGGATAACGAACTTTAAACGCACGATTTACATCTTCAACATTTTTTCGCATTACGCTTTCCGATAAGATAAACAAAGGCGAACCGTACTTTTCTATCAGCTCATCAACCTTTAACCCCTCCACAAATGGCATTGGCGCAATGGCTGTTCCAACTCCATGTTTCGAGGGCAAACCCGGTGATAACTTGGTTATTGTTGGTCGTTCAAAAACTCTCTTTTCCATATCGTAATTTTTTAATTTGTTACAACTCTCCGGTAGTTACTAACTTCGAAAATCTGTCAATATCCACAATCATATCCCACGAGTAGCGGATAAACATTCTCCCAATTTTATAATCGGTATATGGCGACACATTCATACCCATAGCCAACTTAACCAGCGCCTCCGGTAAATTCTGCCCCGCACCTACGGCAAGGTAAACCCATGCCGGAATACGCGGGTTGATTTCGAGAATGTACAGTTTATTATCCTTTGTACGGATTAACTCCAACTCCATTCCGCCTTTCCACTTGGTTTGAGAAATAATTTTATGGGTGAGTTCCAGCATCGCTTCATCGGCAATGGTAACACCACCCCAAGCTTTTCCCTTGTCGGTAATATACTGCTTACGCATGGCTACTGCCGAAATTACCTTTCCTTTTCCGTCGCCGAGGGCAATAACATTCACCTCGGTTCCTTCGATGAAATCCTGAACTATTACCGGAAAGCCCCATTTAGCTGACAACTTGGAAAAATACTCTGCAGCCTGCTCTATTGAATAGGCCTTGTAAGCATCGTAAAACTTTCCCTTAACCATAACAGGGTATTCGTACGATTTCAGAATATTTTGCATGTCGGCAAGGCTAAAAGCCTCCTGGCTTTTTGGAACATTTACCCCGTACTTTTTCCCGTAAGCAGGCAGGTTCGACTTATGCCGTTCCTCGAACTGTTCCAACGTAGGCAAAAATGTTTTTATACCCTGAGCGTTTAAGGCACTTTCGAGTTTAATAAACGAGAATAATTCCGCATCGAAATTAGGTATTATCATGTCCAACTTTTCACGCTGATGAATTTCCATCAACCTTTCATAAAGGGCATCCTTCCCTTTCGACGGATATGGAATCATGTAGGTTTTATCAACCAACCCTTCCATGTAAATTCCCGGCTCCAAATGCTCGTAAGCAAGTCCGATAATTCTGGCATCGAATATTTTTGATTCCTTAATACCCCTAATTACGGGAACTCCGGGACCCGGACTGTCAATGTTGTTTAAGCCGGTGACCGCAATAGTTATTTTTTGTGCTCCCATTGCCCTACTCGTCTATTAAATTATTGAAACGCAACTCACTAACAAAATCGAGCAAGTACCTATCGAGCGTGGTTTCGTCCATATCGTACGAACTCAATAATGTAGTCTTTATTTCACCCATACTTTTACCGCCCTTAATCAGCAAAAGGATTTCCTTCCCCGTGTTATTAAGGGTAAAAGAATCTCCGGTAGTTGGGTTAAAAACAAACCCGTTGTCGCTGATTGCAATATTTTCCTTTACTTTCATATCTGTTATTTTTATTATAAACAACTACATATATAAATCTGCTTTTATCATTATACAATTCACGGAAAAAACACCCTACCAAATTTCGTCACCGATTTTTCAACTGTTTTTTGCTTTGTCCGATTAATGCGCTATTTTTGAATGATTTTGATAGGGTTGATTGAAAACATTTTGTTTCGAAAAAAGTCATGCGAATTACCAAACTCACAAAAATTCTTGCTTTAATTATAATATCCTGTTACTTACCTGTTTTAGTAGTAGGACAAACCGATATTGCCAACGAATCCGGAAAAGACCCGCTTCGTCATAAAGCCGATTCTCTTTTCAATGCAGAAAAATATTCAGATGCAATTCCCGTTTTGAGCAAATTGCTCGAAAGTTACCCTCGCGATAACGAAATTATTTATACCCTAGGAAGTTGTTACTTAAAAGGAACTCACAACGTTGAAAAAGCAGCCGAATTGCTTTTGAAAGCATCTGCCGGCGATGTTCCCAATATGGTTTACTTTAACCTTGCCGAAGCATTACGGCAAGGCTACCGATTTAACGAAGCCATAGATTACTATCGCAGATTCACGGTTAACGGTGGCGATCCTGCAATTAAAACCGACACCATTGAGCAACGCGTTGCCCTTTGCGAAAACGGAGCATTCCTCACACGTTACGTTTACACCCCAACCGTTTACGATGTAAAGTTGGCAACTCGTTCCGACTTTTTTAAGTTTTACTCTATTGCTCCTGAATCCGGCTCTTTTATTCCTATTCCCGATGATTTGCTCACAACTATCGACAAACGGAAAAATCACCAATCGATAGTTTTCTTTCCTAAAAACCCTAAAGTAGGCGATTATTTGTATTACTCAAGTTTTGGGCTAAGTACATCGTATGGAACGGATATTTTCCGTACAAAATATTTGGGTAACAATACATGGGATAAACCCGAAAATTTAGGAGATGTCGTAAACTCCTCGTTAAACGAAGATTTCCCTTATATGATGTCCGATGGGGTAACGCTATACTTTGCATCCAAAGGACACTACAGCATGGGCGGATACGATATTTTTAAATCCGTTTTCAACGAAGAAACTAATACGTGGAGTAATCCCGAAAATGTTGGGTTCCCTACAAATTCAGCCTACGATGATATTCTATTTGTTGTTTCTTTGAACGATTCTTTGGCATGTGTTACAACCAACCGCAGTACGCTAAATGATACTGTTCAAGTCGTTCTTCAAAAATTCGAACCAAACCCTGTTCGTCGTTCCGCCAATAACTACTCGGATATTAACAAGTTATCCCAATTTAAAAAGACAATAAGTAAAACTGTAATACCCCCTAACAAAAGCAAAGCGGTTACCAGCAACCATAAACCGACTTCAAAATCGGCATCGTTCAGCGCCGTAGAAAACGACCCCGAATATTCCAGAGTAATCGCCAAGGGCTTTGCATCGCAAGCATTAGCCGATTCCTTAAAGGAACGTCTCGACATTTTACGCGGAAAATTCGACTATGTATATACAGCCGACCAACGGGTCAAACTCGAGAAACAGGTTGTTAAGGTAGAAGACGACATGCTGGCCGCACAAAAGGAAGCCGACCAAATGTTTGTTAGAGCCAGTCAAATTGAGCAGGAATACCTTTCGGGAAAAAGGAAGCCAACTTCAACAAAAAACAGCTCGTTTAGCAACGATAACCCTAAATTCATCTATCAGGCTCAGTTCGCCTCCACTGTTTTTCAATCCAACGAAATAGCCAAACTTGCTCAAGCCGAAAAGTTGTACGATTCGGTTCAAAAGCTTAGGGAAAACGCAATAACATCACAGGAAACCTACAATAATTGTCTGATTAAAAGTACAGATTCCAGCAACTGCAACGCTGATTATAAGTCCATGTTGGTTGCAATGGGTAAATACAGTAAAACGCTGGAACCCTATTTCGAAAAAAAGTATCCAATTTACGACGATTGCGTGCATGTTGCCTATGCTAAGCAAGGCATGTCCGATAACTCGGTAATGAAAGATATTAATACGGCCCATTCACATGTTAGAACAGCCAAAACCATTATTAACAACCTAACCGAGGAAGGACAAACCGAAAGCATGTTCGAAGCCTCGCTACTCGAAGAACTTGCCATTAACTACCTTGATCTGGCTTTTGCAAAAATTTGGAACCTAACATTATTTGAACAGCAGCAAATTAGTAACATAATAAAGTTAGAGCGTCAACTATTTGGACATCCAAATTATGCCGAAGAGCCCAAAAAGCAAAAAGAAAGTGTTGAAACAACAGTGACACAGGTTACTCCCAAATTGGAAAAAGAAGCGGATGTTGAACAACCCATTGATATAACGGTTAAAAGCAACTTGATTCCTTCGGAATTCGGACAATCTTCCGACATAAAATACGGTAAAAACAACCCTATTCCCTTCGACAAGGAACTTCCAAACGGAGTGTGCTACAAAATTCAAATAGGAGTGTTCAGCACTCCACGACAATCTTCATTCTTTAAAGGCTTTTATCCCATCGCTGCCGAAAATGTTGGCAAGAAACTTATAAAATATTACATAGGAATATTCTACACCCTTCAGGAAGCCAATCAAGCGCTAAACAACGTTAAAACAAAGGGATTTAAAGATGCTTTTGTAGTTGCATGGTACAATGGAAAAACCATTAGCCCCAATCGTGCCCAATCGTTAGAGGGAGAACAACCGGTTAAATCGATTTCCAACCCTGTAAACGTTGAAGGCGTTTTTTCCATTCAACTTGGAATTTTCGAATCGCCTTTGCCCGAAGACGAACTAAAGACAGTAAGAACATTGGTTCCCGAAAAGGATATTATACGCAAGGTTGACCTTCGCGGATTTTACATCTATTCGGTAGGAAATTTTAACTCTTTTGACGAGGCCGAACGTATTAAAGACAACTTAATTGCCAGCGGTTTTGTCGGTGCCGTTGTTGTAAATCTGAACGAAGACAAATAGAAACCGAAAAATTTGTATATTAGCACAACCCAATTCTTAAAAAATGAAGGTCGTCCAAAAGCCATTAGATGAAGTGGAAAGAAAGGATGCACTTGGTAATAAGTATATCCTTTTCCTGCATAACGACGATATAAACACATTTGAATTTGTGATAGAAACGCTTGTTGATGTATGTAAACACAACGAACATCAAGCAGAACAATGCGCTATTATCACACATTATAAGGGGAAATGCGATATTAAACACGGTCAGGTAATCGAACTTGAACCAATAATGGAGGAGTTACACCGTAGGGGATTAAGTGCCAGTATAAACCCAAACTAACATATTGCCATCATGACATGGATTATCTTTTTAATTATTATAGGACTTCTCCTACTTATTGTTGAATTTTTACTAATTCCGGGTATAACCATTGCAGGTATTGCCGGATTCGGTTTTATAGGTTTTGGAATTTTTAAAGCGTATGCCGACCACGGAACAATGGCTGGACATTTAACGCTTATTTTCACGGCAATTGCCTCGGTAATTACCATTGCCCTATCGTTAAGGGCAAAAACATGGCGAAGAGTAACCCTTAACAATAAAATCGACTCAAAAGCCGTCGAAAATTATGAAGACAAAATTAAGGTTGGCGACACGGGCGTATCTATAAGCAGGCTTGCGCCAATGGGAAAAGCCAACATTAATAACGAAATGGTGGAGGTAACCGCATACGGCCAACTCATCGATCAAAACACTCCTATTGTAGTTGTTAGAGTTGAAGAAAATAAAATAATAGTTAAACCAAAAACAGAATAATTATGAATGAAATAGGCGCATTACTTGCGATAATTGCCGTCAGCATTGTCGGCTTATGGATCATTTTTTACTTCGTTCCTGTTGGCCTTTGGTTTCAAGCCCTGATTTCCGGGGTAAGAATTTCGTTAGTACAGTTAATTTTCATGCGCTGGCGTAAAGTTCCACCCAAGGTAATTGTACAGGCAATGATTGAAGGAACAAAAGCCGGACTGGTTTTAAACAGAAACGAAATGGAGGCTCATTTTCTTGCAGGAGGGCGTGTTCCTAAAGTAGTACATGCCTTAGTTTCTGCACAAAAAGCCAACATTCCGCTCAACTTCAAAATGGCAACTGCCATAGACCTTGCCGGACGCGACGTATTCGAGGCAGTTCAAATGTCGGTTAACCCTAAGGTGATTAACACACCTCCGGTTACAGCGGTTGCTAAGGATGGCATTCAGCTAATCACAAAGGCACGTGTTACCGTTAGAGCCAACATTAAACAGCTGGTTGGAGGTGCTGGCGAAGAAACCGTTCTGGCCCGTGTTGGCGAAGGTATTGTAACGGCTATTGGCTCCGCTGCAAGTCATAAGGAAGTTTTGGAAAATCCTGACAGAATTTCTAAAACTGTTCTTGACAAAGGGTTGGATGCAGGAACTGCTTTCGAAATCCTCTCCATTGATATAGCTGATATTGATATAGGCCGCAACATTGGGGCTGTACTTCAAATGGATCAAGCTAATGCCGATAAAAATATTGCTCAGGCAAAAGCAGAAGAACGTAGAGCAATGGCTGTTGCCCTAGAACAAGAGATGAAGGCTAAAGCACAGGAAGCTCGTGCAAAAGTTATCGAAGCCGAAGCCGAAATACCAAAAGCAATGGCCGAAGCGTTCCGAAGTGGAAATCTTGGAATTATGGATTATTATAAACTTAAGAATATTGAAGCCGATACCAATATGCGCGACAATATTGCAAAGTCGGGGAACGAACCTAAGAAAAAGTAAGCGTTATTACTTTTTTGAAAATTAGAGGGGTTTTGCCCCTCTTTTTTTGTCAAATATTTTGCACATAACAGATGTTTTTATACTTTTGCCATGCTTTTTCGAAAGCTGGTTCAGCATAAACCACTTGGAGAGGTGGGTGAGTGGCTGAAACCAACGGTTTGCTAAACCGTCGTACTTCGCAAGGGGTACCGGGGGTTCGAATCCCCCCCTCTCCGCGGTTGTAAAAGTTTGGTGGTAATACGGGGTGTGGCGCAGTTGGTTAGCGCACCTGCTTTGGGAGCAGGGGGTCGTGCGTTCGAGTCGCACCACCCCGACAGAAAGGAGGCTTACAAGCCTCCTTTTTTATTTTACCCAAATTACAATCGCAAAAGTCTCCCTATCTTCAAAATATTTAATAAATTGTATCAAGTATATATCACGTCCTTTCCTACAATGTTATAGAAACATCCTATTTATTGCTTCTTGCAATTTAACATACAAGCGTCAGAAGACCATGAAACCTAAAATTGTTTTACACCTACTAATTGTTTTCTGCATTTGCATTAGTTGCAAACCTAAACAAAGAATTGAAAAAATTAATGACTTAACAATTCTACACCTGCAAGGATCTCCATACGAACGAGGGCTTGCACACGGGAAATTTCTTAAAAAGGAAATTGAGATCATTGTATCAAGATGGGAAAAAGAGGTTGAAATGGCTTACCAGAGCGATTTTAAATCGGCCATAGCAAGTTTCTTTATCAACACTAACTTTTTAAATGAAATAAAAAAACAAAGTCCTGATATTCTTGAAGAAGTAAGAGGCATTGCCAATGGATGTAATATTGATTATGAAACCATTTTAGCATACCAACTAAGTGAAGAAATAGACGCTCTTTCCAACGACATTAAAGGAAGTCATTGTACTTCGATAAGCATTAATAGCACCGATAATAATCCGACGTTCTTGGCACAGAATATGGATCCGCCACTATTTCTACATGGCTTCCCAACTTTGCTTCATATAACGGAAAAGGAAAATGGCATTCAAAGTTATGTTTATACTATTCCGGGGTTTATTGGTTTAAACGGAATGAACTCGAAGGGTATTGGCATAACCTGCAATGGAATATCAATGCTCAACCATGCAAATAGCGGATTACCAATTTCGTTTATTGTTCGCAAAGTTCTTCAACAAAAAAACGAAGGTGACGCATTCGCTTTCATCGAAAAAATTCCCATTGGAGTACCGCAATGCTTTACAATTGGAGGGAAAAATGAGGCTAGATGCTACGAATGTTCGACCAATCAGAAAACACAATTTTTCCCATTCGAAAAAAAGAATATCACGCTCCATACAAACTTTTCCATTGCTAACCGCGATTTTAACCAACAATTCATCGATTTACTCAAACAATACGGAAAATCGGTAAACGATTCATACTATTGTCCACGATACTTTTTAGCATACGATAAAATTATAGAGGCCAATTACAATCTTAATTATCAAACGATTAAGAATATTTTAAGTCTTGCAAAACCAGATATAGAGCCAATTTCGAACGAGAACACCTATGGTTGTCTCGTAATGGAGTTAAGTCACTCTCCTATTCTTTACATATCTCCAGGAAAACCCAGCGAAAAAGAATTCATTAAACTAACCTTTGAAAACTAAAAACAAAGAAACCGGATTAACTCCGGCTTCTTTTTACTATTCTACCTGCTATAAAATGAAACACCAAAACTAAACGAAATAAACAAAGGAGTATCGCCTATTGGGGGTAAGAAGAAAAATGAAAATTTAGATTTGGGCTTAGGCGCTAACTTATCCATAGTTGCACTGAAATTCGAAAAGTCTATATCAAATCCAAAACTTACTGCATTAAACTGTACACTGCCATCAGTACTAGAAGATTTAGTAGTTGTCCCCAAAACCGTTGTTTTAACTGTAGAACTTTGGTTGTTCAAGACTAACGATGGACGATACTTAAATGTTAATGCCACGCCCTTCCAGTTTCCTTCATCCAAAAACTTACCCAATCCAACGGTCCAACCAATATTGGCACTTATTGGCATTGTCATAGTAAAAGAAGATATTTTGGAAGATACGGATTCTATATCCATATCATACTTCATCGTATATAAAAGCATATCGTATCCCCAGCCAAGATTCAAAGAATTCCATGAACTCTTGCCTGTACTGTAATCTGGAATATTCAACGTAATCCAATTTTGTGCAAACGAAAAACCTCCCCCATGTCCATTAAAGGTTCCAAAGCCCTTAATATTGGTACTGAAATAAGCACCGGTAAGCATTACCGATTCGTTTTTAATTTTTCCACCACGAGCAAGCCACTCCTTCCTTATGGTTTCGGTTTCATCGGTTTTTTCTGCCGTAAAACCAATACTTTTATCCTTTCTATCAACTTTCAATGTTGTATTCCAACTTTCATCGATTTTTGATGTGTCCGCCTGTGCAGTATTATCTTCTTCGGTAGCCTCTACTCCCTTCAATAATTTTAGATAAATTCCACCAAATTCAAATCCAACTTCAAAAACATAACTTTCTCCCCGTTTAACTTTAAGATAATAAGTTTTTTCTGAACCCATAGAACTAGCATCTACACGCAACGAATGGCCATAATCACAACTGACAGCAGCCGTAATTTCTGTACCATTTTTTAAGATATACTCCGAATCGTTAATTGTTACCTTGATTCTCTCTACAGAACCAGCAATTTTTGATGGACGAATAAATTTTAAATTTACACTTTCCTGTGCGCTAATAAAACTATAGCAAACTACTAAGGAAATTAATATCATTAACTTTTTCATGGTAATTGGTTTAATTAGCGAAATTTACATATAGTTAATGTTGAAATTCAAGTATTAGCCCATTCCTTTTGACCAAATTTCTTTTTTAACATTTTAACTCACTTGCCTTGAATGTAATTCTTACTTTTTTGTACACAAAAAAAGCTTCCATCAAGGAAGCCTTAATTACTTCAATATTTTTTACACTAAAAATCCAAGTTCACCGCTACTACTTCCTTAATTTCAGGAACATCGCGTATTATTGCTTGTTCAACTCCATTCTTCAGTGTCATAATGCTATACGGACAACTTCCACAAGCTCCATGAAGTTTCACTTTAACAATAAAATCATCGGTAATCTCAACCAACGAAATATCGCCTCCGTCATTTTGTAAAAATGGCCGTATTGTATCAATAGAGTTGTTTACTCGTTTTAGTATATCTTCTTTGCTTGACATAGTCGTTTTCAAATTAATTTTTATTTATAGTTATTTATGTTGAACATTTACAACCTTTGTTGGAGGCAACGTGCTATTTCTAATTTCCACTTGTTTAATCAGATTTGCAGCCAAACTGTCGAAAGCTTTGCCAACAATGGAAGAATGAATTGCAACGGGTTCTCCAAAGTCTCCCCCTTCGCGGATACTTTGAACAAGAGGAATTTGACCCAGTAATGGTAACTTCATCCGATCGGCTAATTTCTTACATCCATCTTTTCCAAAGATATAGTACTTATTTTCTGGCAGTTCTTCCGGAGTAAACCACGCCATATTTTCTACCAATCCCAAAACAGGCACTTTAATACCCGGACTGGTAAACATGCTTATCCCCTTTATTGCATCGGCTAAGGCAACCTCCTGAGGAGTACTTACAATTACGGCTCCCGTTACGGCAACTTCCTGTACAAGAGTCAAATGAATATCGCTGGTTCCCGGAGGCATATCGATAAACAGATAATCAAGTTCTCCCCATGCTCCCTGATGAATAAGCTGCTTTAACGCGCTGGTTGCCATAGGTCCCCGCCAAACTAAAGCATTATTAGGATCGACAAAAAAACCAATGGATAGTAACTTAACTCCATAGTTCTCTACAGGAACTATTAATTCCATGTTATCCTCCCGAACCACCTCGGGCTGCAAATGCTCTACATTAAACATTTTTGGTATTGACGGTCCAAAAATATCTGCATCGATAAGACCAACTTTAGCACCGGTTTTGGCAACGGCAACTGCCAAGTTTGCTGCAATGGTAGATTTACCAACACCGCCTTTACCCGATGCAACGGCAATTATATTTTTCACCTTACTAACCGATGCCTTTTGTTTTAAAGGAGATATCTTAGGTTCTACGTTGGCAACAACTAAAATATCAACTGCGACATCCTCGCCAAACTCGCCTTGAATAGCCTTAACCGCTGACTTTTTTATTGCAGAAGCAAAGGGATCGTTACTTTTTGTTAGCTTAAGAGTGAAATGAACTTTCCCATTTTCTGCTGTAAGACCCTGAACCATTCCCATACTAACAATATCCGTTCCTGTCTCAGGATGAATAACACCAGATAAAACCTTTTGAACTGAGTTTTCCGTTACACTCATTGTTTTGATTTAGTTTAAATTAATGCACAAAGATATGCTTTTACTTCTAATTGATAAAGTCTATTTACGCAAATAAAACAAGCCTGCTTCATTAAAGTTCAACCGTAGGATCCCAAAGTAACTCGTTAAAATTAACCACGGTATTATCCTCTACGACAATGCCCTCCGATTCCAAAAGTTGCTGCATGGTATTGTTTCCCGGAAAATGAATTTTACCTGTTAGTTCCCCGTTCCTATTAACCACTCGATGAGCCGGAACCCACTCCTGCAAATGTTGCGACCCGTTAAGTGCCCAGCCTACCATTCTGGACGATTGCGGGCTTCCCAAATACCTCGCAATTGCGCCATAGGTAGTTACACGACCATAAGGAACGAGCCTTACAACCTGATAAACCGACTCAAAAAAGTTACTGTCCGTGTTCGAAATCCGGTTCATAAAAAGGGCCTGAACGGTTTACACAAAACTTAATATAGGTAATAGGAAAACCCTTCGACATAAACAACTGCTCGTAGAAAGTCTGAATACCCAAAATAGGGTCATCCTTCACTTCAGCGTATAAATTGTTAGTACATACCTGCATTGGCAGTTCATTTCGAATAACCACCTCCTTGGTATATTGGTGTAACATTTGGCTATCCGTTTTCAAATGGACAATGCCATTAGGTTTTAATATCTGCGCATATTGATTTAAAAACCGACTTGACGTAAGACGCTTTTTTGCCTTAATAAATCGAGGTTGAGGATCAGGAAAGGTAACCCAAATTTCATCTACTTCGCCCTGTGCAAAAAAAGAGGTTATATGCTCTATTCGTGTTCTAACAAACGCTACGTTCCCCAACTTTTCCTCTAATGCCGTTTTGGCCCCACGCCACATTCGCGCCCCTTTAATATCAACACCTATAAAGTTTTTGTTCGGAAATAGCCGAGCCAATCCTACTGTATATTCACCTTTTCCGCAGCCCAACTCCAGTACAATTGGATTTTTGTTTCCAAAGAAATTCGTTCTCCACTTTCCCTTAAGTTCATAGTCTTTCTTAAAAACTTCTTCAAACGAAGGTTGAAACAGGTTAGCAAAGGTTTCATTCTCCGCAAATCGCATCAACTTATTTTTACCCACAGCCTTACTTGGTTAGGTTGGAAACTAATTAACTTTTGATGTTGCCTTTTTTGCCTCCTCAACTCGGAAGCCAATATTGGCAATTCCCTTGAGCTTTTGAACTCGCATAGCTTGCTGGATATCGAAACGAAAGTTTCCGGCAGTCGAAAACTTTACCCCGGTTCTATAACCAAAACGGTTATCGCGAAGATTACCATTTCCTTTACCAAGCCATTTCCCCTTTTCATCGGCAAGGTAACATTCAAGGGTATCCCGCAGGGTTGCCCCAGATGGTGAATAAACATCAATAAAAAAGTAGATATTTTGGTAAGGATAGTAAACGGTATTCCGAACATTCACATACAAGTTGTATGCTTTTGTTGTATCCGTAACATTTATGTTGAACTCCGCCAAACTATCGGCATTCCACGTTTCTTCAGGAATAGAAACATACTTCTCGAAAACAACCGATTTATCGCACGATGTTAAAGCCATTGCCAAAATCAGTAAAAACAAAAGCCTATTCATTTCTTTTATCTCCCCCTCTCGAATTAGGTCTTCTTTTCTTACGATTTCTACTCTTTGCTTTACCCGCATTCTGTTGGTCAAAACGGGTTAAACTGTTATCCTCGAGCCCATCGGTAAAACTCATATTCTTCTTTTGAACTTCGTTTTGCTCGCCAATTTCGACCAACTTATCGGGTTTTATACCTTTTTTGTTAAGTTCCACAACTTGTTTTACCCTATCAACCGAAACCTCCGTTAAATTCACCGAAGAGCCAGGCTGTGAACCAAACCACATTAACCTCCTAAAAATATCAGTTTTAAAATGATAGTAACTGGCT
Organism: Bacteroidales bacterium; assembly: GCA_020636845.1. Lineage (GTDB taxonomy): Bacteria > Bacteroidota > Bacteroidia > Bacteroidales > Tenuifilaceae > JACJXD01. The sequence continues at coordinate 77,435 of JACJXD010000004.1, forward strand.
TCTAAAGTTTCCAAAGGTTCTGTTAAATCCGGAAAATCTTTACGAGCATCTATGTAGGAATCCAATTCGTAGTTAAGACAACATTTTAACTTTCCGCATTGCCCTGCCAATTTTTGCGGGTTAAGCGAAATTTCCTGAATTTTTGCTGAATTTGTGCTAACCGAAGCAAAGTTCGAAATCCACGAAGAGCAGCAAAGTTCACGCCCACACGATCCAATTCCTCCTATTCGACCAGCTTCCTGACGAGCTCCAATTTGCCGCATCTCTATTCGAATTTTAAACTCATCGGCAAGTACCTTAATGAGCTCACGAAAATCGACACGTTCGTCGGCAATGTAATAGAATATGGCCTTGGTTTTATCGCCCTGATACTCCACATCGCCAATCTTCATATTCAACTTTAAATCCTCGGCTATTTTCCGAGATTTAATCATTGTTTCATGCTCCAAGGACATAGCTTCAACCCACTTGTCGATATCCGTGGACTTAGCTTTTCGGTAAACCTTTTTTAACTCGGTCGAGTTGGGGTCTATGCCAACCCTTTTCATCTGCTTTTCCACCAACCATCCGGTAAGGGTTACTACTCCAATATCGTGTCCCGGACTAGCCTCCACGGCAACAATATCACCCTTCACTAACTGTAGGTTGTTAGAATTACGATAAAATCCCTTACGCGTATTTTTAAATTGAATTTCAACTACATCGTAACTTTGCAGAGTTTTCGGCATATCCTCCAGCCAATCGTAAACCTCCAACTTCACACTACCCTGTGTTTGACAGGTCATGTGCTCGGATGCTGCATTGGTTGTAACTATTAATCCCCTTGAGCTGTTGCTCTTTTCCATACTCTGAATTGTTTAATCTGCAAATTTAATAAAATGCTAATATAACTCCATGTCACTATTCAAAATCGTTAATCTTCCGGTTTTTGCGAAATAAATCTAGCCATACCCACCGCCATGTGCGAAAGCACAATTTGAGGGTTCCCGTTTTGGCTTATATGCTCGTATGCGCTACTAAATTCATCGGACACCTCCTGAATTGCATTCATTGATATGTAGGGTGAAAAATTTTGAACAAACCCTGATTCTTCGCCAACTATATAAGAAATATTGCTTAGTCCCACTCGCGCAACCATGCTCTCGCGAGTCAACTTTAACGAGTATGCCAGAAATTGTTTCAACTCCTCTCGCTCAAACTCCCCGGCAACCTCCTGCGACCAGTCAATTAAACCTTTAAAATCCCTCTTGTAGCAAAGCCGCATTAAAGTTGAATAATGTTGAAAGTAATCACCCGGTTTTGCATTCAATAAATTTATTGCATTATACCAACTTCCGTTTGCCAATCGGCTAATATCGTGTGCCTTTTCGGGAGTTACGGATAACCTGTCGGTAAGAGCCAATGCAATACTCTCCCTACTAACGGGAGGAATCATAATTTGCTGAGTACGCGAAAGAATTGTCTTAATAATGGCATTAGGATTCTCGCTTACCAACAAAAAAACAGTTTTTTCGGGAGGTTCCTCAATAAGTTTTAAAAGTTTGTTCGACGATTGAACGTTCATTCGTTCGGGAAGCCAAATAATCATCACCTTATAATCGCTCTCGAAACTTTTCAACATTAACTTCCTAATAACCTCGCTTGCCTTAGCCGTGCTAATCACACCCTGCTTATTGGCTAAACCCACTTGTGCATACCAATCGGCTTCGGAAAAATACGGATTGCTTAAAATTTGCTCCCGCCAAGCGGAAATGGTGTCATCGTAATCGTTCTCCGCATCGGCATCCTTTTTTTCACTGCTCTTTGCCGGATAAACAAAATGGAGGTCGGGATGTACCAACTTCGATATTTTTTTGCAAGAATGGCAAACCCCACACGAATCCGTTTCTCCCCTATTTTCACACATAATGTACTGTGCATAGGCTATTGCCAAAGGCAACTTTCCCGTTCCCATAGGCCCAACAAACAACTGTGCATGGGGAATTCTTCCTTGCTGAACCGATTTTATCAACCTATCCTTAATGCCTTCTTGCCCAACTATATCTTTAAAAAACATCGTACATACATTTTCTTCCCCAAAGTTAGCATTTTTTTACCGCCACATACAAACTGATTTCAAACACGCGCAAACTACCAACAAGCAATCGTTTGCGTGAAAAGTAGTGCATTAAGAGTGTGTTTTAATATCGATTTTTGTAATTTTGTTTTTGGAATGAAATCACTTAATATTTTAGAATATGAAAACCATCGACAATTACAATTTCAATGGCAAAAAGGCTATTGTTAGAGTTGACTTCAACGTACCACTCGACAAAGCAACGTTTCAAGTTACCGATGATACAAGAATTAGGGGTGCTTTACCAACCATTAAAAAAATTATTGGCGATGGTGGTGCTGCAATTCTGATGTCGCACTTAGGTAGGCCAAACGGAAAACCTCAGGATAAATTTTCACTAAAACACGTGGTCCCCACAATTGAAAAGGATTTGGGACTTAAAATTAAGTTTGCTCCCGACTGTGTAGGCGATGAGGCAAAAAAACTAGCGGCCGAACTTAAACCCGGTGAAGTTCTCTTGTTGGAAAACCTTCGTTTTTACGAAGAAGAAGAAGGAAAGCCTTACAGTCTTGGTGAAAATGCTACCGATGAAGAAAAAAAAGCAGCAAAGGCAAAGGTTAAGGAAAGCCAAAAAGAGTTTGTTAATAAGTTAGCCAGCTTGGCTGACTGTTACGTTAACGATGCTTTTGGAACTGCTCATCGCGCCCATGCCTCCACGGCATTAATTGCGGCACACTTCCCGGGAAACAGCATGTTTGGCTACTTAATTGAAAGCGAACTAAAAGCCATGGATAAGGTTTTAAAGGCTGCCGATAAACCATTCACAGCGATTATGGGTGGAGCAAAGGTATCGGACAAAATACTAATAATTGAAAACTTATTGGAAAAGGTTAATAATCTTATTATTGGCGGCGGAATGACCTACACTTTCATAAAAGCACAAGGAGGAAGTATTGGTAAGTCGATTTGCGAAGAGGATAAGTTAGACTTGGCAAAAGAAATTCTGACAAAGGCTAAGGCCAAAGGTGTAAATGTTTATCTTCCCGTTGACGCCATTAATGCTGACGCATTCGACGCTAACGCTAACACCAATATCAGCAAAGTTAACGAAACCCCTGATGGCTGGATGGGTTTAGATATTGGACCAGAAACCGTAAAACTGTTTAGCGATGTTATCGCCAAATCGAAAACCATCCTTTGGAACGGCCCTATGGGGGTATTCGAAATGGAAAAATTTGCTCATGGAACCTCGGCAATCGCAAAAGCCATTGCTGATGCAACAGCCAAAGGAGCATATAGCCTTGTTGGCGGAGGCGATTCGGTTGCCGCTGTTAATAAAAACAAACTGGCCGATAAAATCTCCTACGTATCAACCGGAGGCGGTGCAATGTTAGAGTATATGGAAGGGAAAGAACTCCCGGGAATTAAGGCAATACGAGAATAGTAATTATCTAAAAACATATTAAAACCCTTCTGCAATAACAGAGGGGTTTTTCTTTTTTACATTTAAAGATTATTAGCATTGATTAAAAAAATGCTTTAAAATATAAACCAAAAACAGTTCAAATCGTATTAACTTTTAATCAAAAACTATAATTTTGCTAAAATTATCAACCTGCAATTGTTACAATAAAATACTATAAGTAAAATGAAAAAAATACTAGTAGTTGGAGCCGGTGGACAAATCGGTTCAGAGTTAGTTCCCCATTTTCAAAAAATATATGGCGTTGAAAATGTAGTTGCGGCAGATATCAACTGCAATTCATGCACACACCTTGCCGAAAACGGCCCTTTCGAAGAACTTGATGCCTTAAATAAGGATCGTTACATCGAAATTGTTAAAAAGCATAAGATTGATGCTATTTTTAACTTGGTTGCTCTGCTATCGGCAAAGGGTGAAAAGAATCCTCAATTTGCATGGCAAATTAACATCGGTGCTCTTATGAATTCACTGGAAATAGCAAGAGAATACAAGTGTGCTATTTTCACCCCTAGTTCTATTGGCGCTTTTGGAACTTCTTCGCCATTGGACAATACCCCACAGGATACCGTTATGCGTCCTAATACTATTTACGGGATTTGCAAGGTAACCGGTGAACTTTTAGGCGACTACTATTTTCATAGATACGGCGTTGATGCACGTAGCGTACGCTTCCCCGGCATTATTTCGAACGTTACCCTCCCGGGTGGTGGAACAACCGACTACGCAGTGGAAATATACTACGGAGCCATTCAACAAAAGAAATTTGTTTGCCCAATACCTGCAGGTACTTACCTGGACATGATGTACATGCCCGACGCTTTAAATGCCTGCGTACAACTAATGGAAGCCGACCCATCCAAGTTAAAACACAGAAACAGCTTCAACATTACAGCCATGAGCTTTGAGCCGGAACAAATTGCCAATGCAATTCGCAAGCGTATGCCTGACTTTACCATGACTTACGATGTTGACCCCGTTAAAAAAGCAATTGCCGATAGCTGGCCAAATTATATGAACGATTCCTGCGCGCGCGAAGAGTGGAACTGGAAACCAAAATGGAACTTGGAAACAATGACCGACGACATGCTTAAAATTATTGGTGAAAAACACGCAAAAGGGCTATTGAAATAGTTTTATACTTACCAAAAAAGAAAAGGGGCTAATGCCCCTTTTTTATTCTAAACCCGTATCGCGTTTTATCATTTTTATAAAATAATCCTTATTGGGTAAAATAGAAGCACGCAGCTGATTCAACCAAAAATGGGCAGAGATGCTATCACCTTTACTGTTATAAATTACCACCAAGTGGTAATATGCGTATCCGTAAACATGCGTCGAAAAGTCAGGAATATAGTTTACTACATCTGTGAAACATTGTATTGCACTATCAAGGCTGTTTGCCGTGTAATACTCCATTCCCTTGTTAAAGGTTCGTATGTCGCTGTTCAACTTGTTATCCAATATTATTCCTTTGAAATAAAAACACGCCCTATCACAATCTTCTATTAAATTAATAGTTTTTAAATCGGAACTTATTACCGGAAATAAAAGCGAAAATGACAATTTTTCTCCCAAAGCCTTAAAATTATAAGTGTCCGGACAAACAGGAATTCCTCTTGTAGCCCTTCGATAAATGCGTTCGTGCGTTTTAGGGTTTTCTATATAAATTTTTTTATCCGCACAAAACCAGCCACCCTTATCGGCCTTATTCTCCACAGTCATGTAAAACACCGTTGAATCGGAATACATTGCGACACTGTCGATATTAAGTTCCGGATGCGAAAGTTCTGCTGCAAAGGGGCTAACTATTACATGTTGTGCAAAACCTAACCGCATTATTAACAGGGTAAAAACTAAAAGTATGGCCTTTTTCATTCTATAAAATTTTACAATCATATTTTTAACTAACTCAAATATAATCTTGATTTCATATAAAACACTATTATTCCTTCATATTAATAACTTTTTGACACCTTTCTAAATAAAAAATCGGAGCTGTTTTATTACAACTCCGATTAATTTTCTCTATGAAACTTGCATTAAAAATGATAGTCCACTCCAATGGAAAACGAAACATTTGTACGATTATACGATTCGTTAGCACTTAAATTTCCGTACTTGGCATAAGTTATAGTTTTGGAATCGGAAGTGTACATGGTATATAGCATACCAAGGTTGAGTAACATTTTCTCGGTTACCTTAAATCCGCTACCAAATCCAACAGAATTGGACGTTAAGCTGTGGCTTAAATCGGTTTGGTAACCCTGCCCTACACCTGTTCTGGCATACAAGTACCCAGTCGAAATAAGAATTTTATCGGTTATGTCGTATTCGCCACCTATAGCTAACTCGTATAAGTTGCCATCTATTTCCTTCTTCACTCCCGGAGCAGATTCTATTGTTGCATCCTTGTCGAAATAGTAGTGCATCCCGGCACTTAACCTCAACTTAGGCAAGGCGCTATAGCCAACTCCTACCGAAAGAATTGCAGGAATATCGCTCCTGATTTCAGCGTTATCGGGAAACATGTATATTACCGAACCATCTGCATTAACACCACCAATAATATCTTTTTTCGTTGAATTCTTTAAAGTCAACTTCGTTCTAAATTCATACCTAATTCCAACATTAAACTTTTCACCAAATGTTAAGTTTAGACCCAGAATAGGCGTGTAACCCGTCCCTTTTTGCTCAACATCTACCGATTGATCGGCTGTGGCTGCCGCATTCCCTGCCAAGTAATCTGCTTTTTGGTTATATGCCGTTTTCAAATCGTTTATGGTCATGGCCGAGTTATAACTCGATCCTAGCCCCCCACTAAGTTGTGCAGACTGCTCCGATGTAATATATCCGGCAGTAACTAATTGATCCAAAGTATATCCACCTGCATTATAATTATTAATCAACGGATCCAAGTATGTACTTACCACTGCCGATGATGCGGCAGAAAGCGTTGAGAATACGGATGAAGCCGTACGCATTGTTCCGTCGAAACCATATGTTGCACTAGTAGGATTAACCATTACATTGCTAATGGACCCGGAATACGTATTAACCGCGTAGATCATTCTAAGTCCGGCAGATACCGAAATCATATCGTTAATTGCATAAGCGCCATTTAACTGAGCACCCCAAAAAACGCTGGTTCCTTTAAACTGAATATCGGCAGAGTAATTTGTTGTTGGAATGCCGCTTGCCGACAACGACATAGGTATTACCGAAAACGGGATTTCAAAACTGGGCAATCCAGTCTGGTAATCGGCAGAACCGCCACCTGCATTGGGTGTTAACCCAAAAGCTACAGCAAGTTTATTTTTCTTATAAACTGCGTAAATATCCGGAAATAGTGGTGCTGCCACGTCGCCAATAAATTTGCTATCGTGCAAGTAAGTAAAAGTATTCTCTATAGTTTTCTTCTGAAAAATCGACTGGTTACTGAACGATACATGAAAACCATCGCTAAGTTTTGTTAAACCAGCAGGATTAAAGTAAACTGCATCGATACTGGTTGACGCATCGCGAGCAAGCATTCGAACATAGGCCGCACTCTGGTTAGAGTTGGTAACTATTCCCCCTGCCAGTACAACCGTAGAACTAACTGCCATTAACAATAAAACGAATAGACTTTTTTTCATAATCATAAAATTTAGGTTGCAAATTATTTTTCAACGGAAATTAATAAACGTTTGATTTAAACGTTCGTATTGTGCAGATAGTTTCCTTTTGCCCCAAGACAACTAGGAAACTAACCGAATCAATTTCTCAGAAATTCTTTTAAATAGCCGTTAGAAAGGCCAATGTTAAGTGAACTGTTTAAAGTAAAAAAAAGATCTGGGAGTATGGTGGAGTGAAATTTGAAAAAAGCATGAGGCGAAAAGCAACAATTTAAAAATCGCTTAACCCTATACAAAAACGACCTCAGCGTTTTATAAATAAAACGTCTAAGTACAAAATAATAAGCAGTTATGGCTAAATATACGTTTGCCCTTTGCATTTAATGCCACCAGATTACGCCGCTAATATAAACAAATAAAACAAACGTACAACAAACAATAACTCAAGAATGTTTAAAATTATTCGTAAATCAATAAATTACATCCCCTAACAGGCGAAGAATCCATCCTTCCTAAAACCTCAAAACTTCCATCGGCATGTAACGTTCCCAAATCCTGTGTTTGAATAAACGAACATGAGTACGTATTGGCTAAATCGATAATATTTAATGCGCCGGACATTGGCAGCAATGTGGTAGTAAGCGGATCGGACGGATCGCGAACCAGCACCTTCATCCAAGGAGGACATTTAAAAATGCCATTACCCTTGGAATACGCCTGCGACAAAAGTTCTGTCATTCCATACTCCGAGTGAATAGATTTCACCCCAAAGGCTTGTTGCAATAGTTGATGCAACTCGTTTCGTATCAATTCCTTTCGTCGCCCCTTCATCCCTCCGGTTTCCATTACAATGGCATTTTCTAAAGAAATATTATACCGTTCCGCCAAATCCAACAAGGCAAAACTTACACCAAGCAACAGTACCCTAACGTTCTTCTCACTTAATTCGATTAATTTCTTCACCAATTCGTCGTACTGATACAGATAAAATCCACTCTCGGATTTACCACTTTGCTTTATTAGACCGTCAGCCATAAAAACTAACGAGGAACCTGTCCGTTCAAGGTATGCCGGAAGTAAAGCCAATATAACGTAATTGGCGGGATCGCCATAAAAATAACGAAATCCTCTGGTAAAACTTTCGATATACCTATTTACATCCGAAACTAAATGGGAACTGGTTTCTGTTCCGGTTGTCCCGCTGCTGGTAAATGTTTCCTGCGCCTTGTATCCTTTTGCAATAATTTTGTGCGTTTTAAAAAATTGAATGGGTAAAAAAGGAATCTTATCAATGCTATCAACTTGTTTAGGATTAATTTTAAGCAAATCCACATAGGTTTTATAAACTTCAACATTGTTATACTGAAACAGAAATGTTTGCAGTGCCTTTTCAGCAAATTCAGCCTCCGATGATATGTTGAATATATCTATTGATTCCATGCCAATAAATTATTTTGTAAAACTATAAAAAAACGGAAATTGATTTTTAAATGCAAAAAAGAACTGTAAATGTGCCAAATCGTTAACTAGGGGAAATAAAAAAAGTCACCGCTTGGTGACTTGTGGGCCCAGCTGGGCTCGAACCAGCGACCCTCTGATTATGAGTCAGATGCTCTAACCTGCTGAGCTATGGGCCCAAAAAACAGTAGAAACTGTTTTTTAATTGGACTGCAATATTACATATTTGCAACTAATTTTTCAATAGCTTAACTAATTTTTTATGAATAAAAATCAATTTAAGCCTTATCCCCAAAAGGTTATCAGCAATATTATTTTTGATTTGGGGAATGTGGTACTGGATATCGATTATGAAAGAACGATTGACGCATTCCGAAAACTTGGCGTAAACATATCCGATAAAAATACCTTTACCGGTCAGGTTGAACTGTTTAACCAACTTGATTGTGGCCTTAATATTGAAATTTTTAGAGCAAAGTTACTGGAACTTGTAGGCATTCCGTTAACATCGATAGAAATTGACCGTGCATGGAACGCACTTTTGCTCGACTGGAACATGGAACGCTTGGAAATGATACAAAACCTCCGAAAATACTACAAAGTATTTTTGCTTAGCAATACCAACAAAATTCACTTTGATTACTATAATGATAAACTTTTGCAGACTACCGGAAAAAACTTACACGAATACTTCGATAAAACTTACCTTTCGTTCGAAATGGAAATGCGAAAACCTAATCCCGAAATATTTTTAGCAGTTATAAAGGAAAATAATCTTCAACCCAATAAATCGCTCTACATTGACGATACCGAGGAACATCTAATTTCGGCACAAAAACTGGGATTTATAACCTATCATCTAAATCCGCAAAAAGAAAATATTGTTCAACTATTTACAAAAAACGAGGCCGTATAGCCTCGTTCTTCATCTTATAAACATTGACATTTTTTGTATGTAACTCACTTACTTTCCTTTAACAGCCCTTTTATAAAATCTTCGGTTTCCTTTGCAAACTTAGCATAATGTTCGCCTGTTCCCGGCCCTGAAAAGCCTGTTTCGACCTTACGGATTTTCCCTGTTCTATCGATTATCATGCTGGTAGGATAAGCCATCTTCCCCTCCAACGGATAAAGCACCGAATCGCGTTGAACTCTTCCCCGAGGAGCAACATATAAAAAGGTATAGTTTGAGCCAATGCTCTTTGCAAACCTTTCAATCTTAGGCTTAGCCGCTGCAAAAGTTTTATCCTCGAAACAAAGCGAAACAACTTCGAAGCCTTTATTGTGATACTTTTGATGCATCGACTTATAAAAACGCCCTTCGTCCAAACAATTCGGACACCAACTTCCTCCTGCTAACACGGCTAATACTTTCCCTTTAAACCTTTCGTCCAACGAGGTAACCTTATTTCCGTTCACATCGATACCCTCAAATTTGAACGTTGAATATCCCTTACGTACATGCACCAAAGATTCCGGTTCAGGAAGTTTTGCATTATCGTCCCGAATAGCCTTCCAACTCGATATCCAACGGGGACTCCCGGAAATAATTCCATTTACCATACTATTAGAGTCGGCTATTTCTCCACGAATAATGATTGTTTGAGCGCCATCGTTCTTCGAAAAGAAAAACATGTTTCCGGCTACTTTCCCTTCCAAATACCTGTAATCGCCATAAGGATTAAGAATAGTTCCAACAACCTTAGCCCCGTCCTGCTTGAGTTCGGCTACATTTACCATAGAATCCGGCTTCCCGGGGTCTTCAATAAACCACCAACGACCCGAAATATTAAACACTGGCTTCCCGGTAAACCAAGGAAATCTATCTTTCTCACCCTTCAACGCGTAAAAACGATAACGAACTCCTGCAACTTCCCCTTTCGGGTAATAATATCCCTTTAAGGAATCTCCAACTATTGCCTGAAGTTCGCTGGTAAAAGTCGGGAACTTTGCTAATAGCGTATCGCCTTTCAACTGCACCTCATCAATATAAATCTTCTCATCAGCATTTTTAACTTGCAATGCAATTCTCCCGCCTTCGTTAACAACATCAAAATTAAAAGGAACATCCAACTTTTCGGATGTAGAATCCATTTTAATAACCCCAAGCCACGCCCCCGTTTTCAGTTCCTGTTTTTTTGTGCTGCAAGCAGCCAAAATAAAAATCAATACTATAAATGCTAACTTTCTCATAACTAACGCTATTATCGATTTCTTCGTTTTGCCTTATTTTTTGGTTTTATCTGCCCCTTTCGACTAGATTTTACTTTAGGCTTTGAAGTATTTGGCCTTCTTTTCCCCTGAAAGTTTTTACTTCCTTTCTCCCGGTTATTTCTCTCACCGGATTTTTCCATTCCAACCAACTTAAAATCGAGCTGCTTTTTCACAAGATTAGTACGCCATACTTCCACTTTAACCTCATCGCCAAGTTGAAATTTTCGTCCGGTACGCTCGCCAACCAAAGCATAATCTTCTTCATCGAAACGATAAAAATCATCGTCTAAATCGCGCATAGCAACAAGTCCTTCGCATTGTGTATCGGGAAGTTCTACAAATATTCCAAAATTTGTAACACCTGAAATTACACCTGCAAATTCCTGACCAACCTTATCCTGCATAAACTCTACCTGTTTATACTTAACCGAAGCTCTTTCAGCTTCAGCGGCTTTTAACTCCATGTTGGACGTATGCTTACAAAGATCCTCAATCTGCTCCTTACTTTTAGGTTTTCCGTCGTGCAAATAATGATCCAACAATCGATGAACCATCATATCGGGATAACGACGAATTGGTGAAGTAAAATGAGTATAGTACCGAAAAGCCAAACCGTAATGGCCAATGTTATCGGAAGAATACCGTGCCTTAGCCATAGAACGCAAGGCTAACGTCTCTATAAGGTTCTGCTCCGGTTTTCCCTTAACCTGATCGATCAACTTATTTATCGACTTGCCTATTTGCCTGTCGGTATTTCCCGTAATGGTATAACCAAAACGTGTAATGAACGTGCGAAATGCGTTTAACTTGTCTTCGTTTGGCTTATCGTGAATACGATAAACAAAAGGCAATTCCTTTCGACCTACCTTTTTGGTACCGATAAATTCGGCAACATTCTTATTGGCCAACAACATGAATTCCTCGATAAGCTGATTCGATGCCTTGTTCTCCTTAAAGTAAACACCCAACGGTTTTCCCTTTGGATCGAGGTTGAACTTAACTTCAACCCGTTCAAAGGCAATGGCTCCTTTTTTGAAACGATCTGCCCTAAGTTTCTGGGCTAAGGAATGCAACAAAAGTATCTCCTCTTTCATGTCACCCTTTCCCGTCTCAATTATTTGCTGTGCCTCCTCGTAATTAAACCTTCGTTTCGAAATAATCACTGTCCGACCAAACCATTTGGAAAGAACTTCGGCATTTTCGTTTAATTCAAAAACTGCCGAAAAACAAAGTTTTTCCTCGTTTGGACGAAGCGAACAAATATAATTCGAAAGCCTTTCGGGAAGCATCGGCACGCACCTGTCAACTAAATAAACCGAAGTTCCCCGTTCAATTGCCTCGTTATCGATTGGCGTATTAGGTTTTACATAATGGGTAACATCGGCAATATGAACACCAACCTCAATATTACCATTCGAAAGATGCCGCACCGAAAGAGCATCGTCAAAATCCTTTGCATCAAACGGGTCGATAGTGAAAGTTGGAGCATCCCTAAAATCCCTTCTTTCCTTATAATCCGCATCGGTAATTTTATCGCTAATCCTTTCGGCCAACTTATCGAGCTCTTCAGGAAACCTGTAAGGCAATTCAAATTCAGCCAATATTGCGTGCATTTCCACTTCGTGAACACCCGGATTTCCTAATACCTCAACAATTTTACCATTAGGATTCTTTTCCCGAGCAGGCCAATCGGTAATTTGCACAATTACTTTTTGCCCATTCTGCACCTCTTTCAACTCTACTCGTGGAATAAAAATATCGTATGGCATCAACTTGTTATCGGGAATTACAAAGGCATGGTTTCGAACGAAGCTAATTGTACCCACAAAATTCCGCTTTGCACGCTCAATAATCCTTATAACTTCCCCCTCGAGCAAACCACGTCGCCTATGCCTGTAAACGGACACCTCAACCCTATCGCCATGCAACGCATGATTTTGCCTGAAATCCGGTATAAATATTTCCCGATTATCGTTGGTAAATACCTCCGCAGAACCATCGGTATTCATTTCCAACTCTCCAACCACAAGCATGTCCTGCTGAACAGCCCTAAACTTTCCCTTATACAATTCTTCTACTTTTTCATCAGCAACCAATTCATATAAAATTTCCGAAATCATTTTAAGTAAAGCATCGTCCTTTACTCCTATTTTATTGGCTACTTGCCGGTAATTGTAACTTTGGGCCGGATTCTCCAGCAGTAAGTCGGAAACAAGTTGTTTCAACTCTTTCTTAGTAAACCTGCGCTGTGATAGGCTGGTTTTTGTAGATTTTTTTGATTTTGCCATTTACTGAAAATCTTCTTATTAATATCCAAAGATATTGGAAATTTGCATAATAACACACTATTGCAGTTTAACGTAAACTGTTAAAAATTATTCGAAAACTTCTATGCGTTCAACTCCATTAAAATCGATGAATTTATCGTATCGTAAACATAGTATCAACTTATATCCGTGTTAGTTAAACAAAAAGTGTTCGATAATAGTACACCTTCGAACCTCTTTCAACTTTTAAGCATTTTTAGTAAAATTTCCATCAAACAGTTAAACAAATATGGAACATTAAAATTACCATAACGTAACATTACCCGAATTTTATTTTCTGATTTTTAACTAAATCTTGCTATTATGAAAAATCTTTCGTTAAAGGGTAAGTTTATCCTTGGTTTTGGAGCAATCATGCTACTCCTTGTAATAATTACAACTGTTTCGATAGTTGAATTCAACAAAATAAACAAATCTTCAACAAAGATAAAGGAAACAACTTCAATAAGTTCTTCGTTGATGAAGAACTACAACAAGCACCTTGAATGGTCAAAAGAATTAAGTAAGGATATATACTCTACCGACAAAAAAATTAATGTAGAGTTAAACTATAACCATTGCGCATTCGGGAAATGGTACTACAGCGAAGAAAGAGGTAAAGCGGAAAAAATTATTCCCGGATTAAAAAGTATTCTGGATAAAATGGAAGAACCTCATAAGAAAATTCACGAAAGTGCCCAAGAAATAGAAAAACACTTTGAACTCGCGTTAAAAAACAACAATCCGAATGAAGTTGAAATTGCTCAAAATATATATCAAAATGAAACAACAAAAAGCCTAGAGCAAATTGGTGAACTTTTTACCCAAGCCGTTGAGTTAACCGACAAAGTATCGGAGCAATCGAACGTAGAAATGGACGAAAGTGCCAACAGCACGGTTATGCTCACCATAATAATTGCGGCTATAGCCTTTATACTGTCTATTATAGATGCCTATTTAATTTCCAGCGGCATTTTGAAAAATGTTAACAACGGAATTGAATATGCAAAAAGTGTTTCGTCCGGAAATTTAACCGCAAAAATTAACGTTAACTCAAACGACGAAATTGGTAAACTCCTTAAAACCTTTAAAACAACTGTTGATAAAATATCGGAAATTATTGAAACCGTTGCCGTTGGCTCCGGAAATGTAACAAAAGCCTCGGAACAACTAAACGAAATTTCGCAGGGTATGGCACAATGGTCAAACGAACAGGCAGCTTCGGTTGAGGAAGTTTCTTCGTCGATGGAAGAAATTGCAGCCAACATTGAGCAAAACTCTCAAAATGCCTTTCAAACGGAAAAAATCGCAACAAATGCCGAAGATAGAATTAAGGTTGTTGGAAAAACATCCGGCGAGAGTTTAAAATCCGTAAAGGATATATCCGAAAAAATAAACATTATAACCGACATTGCTTTTCAAACCAACATTTTAGCGCTTAACGCAGCTGTTGAAGCGGCAAGAGCCGGTGAACATGGCCGTGGATTTGCAGTTGTTGCTGCCGAAGTTAGAAGGCTAGCCGAAAGAAGTAAAGGTGCTGCCGACGAGATTGTTCAACTGTCGAAAAACACAGTAAAAACAACCGAAGATGTTACGAACTTAATTAACGACGTTATCCCTGAAATAAACAAAACAGCAAAATTGGTTCAGGAAATAGCCGCCGCCAGCAAAGAACAAAGTTCAGGAGCAAACCAAGTTAGCACTGCACTACAGCAAATAAACCAAGCAACACAACAAAATGCTGCCGCATCGGAAGAAATATCGACAAGTTCCGAAGAACTATCCAGCCAAGCCGAACTATTAAAGGACACCATCGAGTTTTTCGATTTAGGACGAAAATTTGCTGAAACTACCGGAAACAACAAAAACTCTACGCTAAAGGAAAAAGAACCGATAAAAGTTGCAGAATCTAAAACTGTAAAACCGCAAGAAAAATCAACCAACAGTAAATTGTCCGAGACAAAGCAACCTACGGGAAAAGGCGTTCACATTAAACTAAACAAAACCGACTCCGACAGCGATTATACCAGTTTCTAACAATTAGTTTCTGTTTGCTACAACTTTTAAAGTTGGCAGAAAACAAGTAGCATGTCTCATAAAAAATGCTAAATAAAAATCCTTCACCAAACTTTATTCGTAACAAAATGTTGCGAATAAGGTTTTATTTGCCAACCGTATTATTGCTACGAAATTTATTTGTTTTACTAACATAATTTTTTCAAAAATGGGATTTTTTAATTGGGAGCCAAAGTATGTGTTTGGCATCAATAGCATTGACAACGAGCATAAAACGCTGGTTGAAACAACCGACGAAATTTACAGCGCCATGAGAGATGGAAAATCGAAGGAAGTTATTGGCGACGTAATTCAAAAACTCGTGAATTATACCAAAAGTCATTTTCGTAGAGAGGAAATGTTGCTAAAAAGCATAGGATACGAAAACTACGAAAAGCACAAAGCAGAACACGAGGCTTTTGTAAACAAGGTAAATTCCTACAAAAAAATGATTGAAGAAGGAAAAACCGATTTCGTTATTGATGCTGCTACTTTTCTTAAAAACTGGTTAGCAAACCATATTCTGGTTACAGACAGAAAATATGTTGATGAAATGAAAAGATTCAACATAAACTAATCATACTAAACCTTACTTTACGTCCGAATTACAGAAATAATTCGGACGTTTTTTATACCTACTGAATATATTTGAAAAATTGCTCGACTTCGTTCGAGATCACATCATACGCCTAACTGCCGTTAAACATTGCAGTTATATTCTTATTCCCATCACCAAGATATCGTCAACCTGATCGTTTCCTCCCATCCATTTATCGATTGTATCCTCTAAAATGGCTTGTTGTTCTTCCATACTTTTAGACGAAATATTTACCAGCAACTCCTTAAAATTCTTTGCCATAAATTTTCGGCTATTGTCTCCACCAAACTGATCAACGTAGCCATCGGAAAACATGTACAGGCAATCGTTCTTTTGAATTTGAATTTCGTGTAAGGTAAAAGATTCTTTCTCGTTAACGTGGATGCCGACAGGCATTTTATCTGCCTTAAATTCTAGTAACTCGGAATTTCGTATGATATACAAAGGATTGTATGCTCCGGCAAAAAATACCTTCCCGTTTTCTTTGTCTATTACACTTAATGCAACATCCATTCCGTCCTTTGCTTCATGTTCCTTGCCTACCTGTGAAAGCGCCCTTTTAAGGTATGCTCTAAGGTTATTCAATATTAAATGAGGCATAATATCGCCGCTACTATTTACCACCTCGTCGAGCAGCGTTATTCCCAGCAAACTCATAAAAGCTCCCGGAACGCCATGCCCCGTACAATCGGCTGCAATTACAACAATTTTGTTACTCTTTTTTGCCATCCAGTAAAAATCGCCGCTAACAATATCGCGCGGTTTCAGAAGTATAAAATAATCGCCCAATATTTTGTCGGCTTTTTCTTTCCCGGGCATAACCGCCGTTTGAATCCTACGAGCATAGGAAATGCTCTTTATAATATCCTTATTTTGCGATATTATTTGGTCGCGTTGGGCTACAATTTCGTCGCGCTGAGCCTCTATTTCTTCCTTTTGTTGAAGAATTTCCGAATTTCGTACTTTTAACTCATCGCGTTGTTCCTCAATAGCCTTTTTTTGTTCCTCTATTGTTTTAGTTCGCTCCCTTACCTTCTGCTCAAGAACTCGTTTCTCCTTTAATAATTTGCGCTCTCTAAGTTTAATGAACACAAATACAAAAAGCACCATTGCCGCCATAATAAACAAATAAAACCACAACGTTTGATAAAACGGAGGCGATACATAAAACTGGTACTCGTAAACAGGACTAATATTTCCCATTGCATCTTTAGCCCGTAACTTAAGCACTCTTTCGCCCGAAGGAATAAAAGGAAAATCGATTTTACTTTTATCCATCCATTCCGACCAACTAGGCATAAGGTTGGTCAACAAAAATTGATACTCAACACCTCGTTCCTTTAAGTAAAATGGTGCTTCTAACTCTACGGTCAATGCATTATTTTCAGCATCAATGCTTGCATACTTCGAGTTAAGGATATTTCCGGACTTGTCAACAACACGCTGAAGGCTGAGATGCAACATGGAAACAGAATCTTTAACTTCGATCGGAGAAATTCTGTATATCTGCTTATGGTTGTTTACAACCCATAAATCGCCAGAATCAGATAAATTGATATAATTAACATTATCCAATAAACCTAAATACCCGGCAAGTTGCTTTAAACTTCGAGTTTGGGGAATGGTGCTCCAAGTATTTCCTTGCTTTATCCATGTGGGTAAAAATCCCGAGTTGAAAATTTTTAACTCCTGAACATTCCTATCTGTCTGGCTTAAACTAATACTGTCGCCATTTGAATAGTAATCGTAAAAACCGTTTGGCGTTGCCACCGTAATATTGCCTTCCATCCTCAATGCTATCGGTGAAAAAAACTTGTTGTTTCCAACCGAAACTTCTGTAAGGTTCCCACTAGGAACACTAATATCAATATGGTATATTTTATTATCTGTTGTTAGCATTAACTCTTTATCGGAAATCTCCGAAACAGAAAGCACTTTTTGATTGGGTAAACTCAAAACATAAGAGTAGGAAACATCTTCCGGTGAAAGTTTAATTTTGTAAACACTTGAACCGCCTGCAATATATCCGTAACTCTTTTTGTCGGGGAAATAAATATAATTAACGTAAACACCCGACAAAATTGGCTTAACCTTTCCCTTCGACAATGTATATAACCCTGTTGCCGAACCAATAATTAACCGTCCGTCCCGATTAATTAAATTGCTTACCTTTCCCTCAACACCATCAATTTTTTTGAACAAGTAACTGGTAGAAACAAGCTTGGTAACCTTTCTTTTTACTTTTTTTGTTTTAACCGTTTGCTTAATCTCGGTTGGCTTTTCATCGGTAATTGCTTCTTCCGTTTTTTTGCTTCCAAAAAGTCGCGCAAAAAGACCTTTCTTAGTCTTAGAACCTGTGTCGAGTTCATCTCCCGATTTAGTATTTACTGTTGAAGGAACCTGATATTTTACGGGTTGCCGAACCGTTTGTTCAATGGTAACGGTTTCGTACTTTTTGTTTTCCTCTAAGCTGTACAACCCATTATTTGTTCCTGCATACAACTCGCCATTATATTCCGCTACAGAAAAAATGTTCCCTTTTAACCCCTCGAAATGGCTAAACGATTTTACCGGAAGGTTTATATCGACACGGGAAATTCCCATTCCATGAAAAAGCCAGATACCTCCATCGATATCGGCATTCATGGCAATAACCTCATCGTCGGGTAAGCCGCTATTCAAATTCAAAATGTACTTTGTATCTCCACTTTCCGAATCTAAAATTATTACCCCTCCAATAAGTGTAGAAAAGGCTATTGTACGGCTATTAACCGACACCCCGCCAGTAACAAAACAATCGTTTATAAATTGCTGATCCTTAAACTTCAACTGCTTAAAAGAATTTCCGTCGAAACTGTAAATATTTCCTTTACTTGTCCCCAATACTTGAAGACCGTTATGCTTGAAACTAAAAGAAAACTCTTCATCGTCCTTTAATGTCGAAGGTATAGCCCTAGCATCGTTCCTTGCAACCTGATACAGCTGGTTATAGTTTTTAATAGCAAATAACTTTTCGCCTACGTTAAATATATCGGTGAAAATTTTACCGCTATCCTTTTCTGCATAATAAGATGAAACACTACACGGTTCTACTCTGCTAACTCTATATATACCATTCAACCCAAGTACGTAGAGATTTTTTTCGAAATGAAAAAATTTATAAAAAACATCTTTTTGCCCACCTTCTATCTCCTTAAAAATGCTTATTCCCTTATTGTTTGTTTTGAAATACCCTAACAACCTATCGCCTGCAACAAAAACATTATCGATAAAATCTATAGCCAATGGTTGTCCCTGCATGGGAATAAGAATCCATCGTTGACCATCGAACGAAAAAACTCTATTTTGTACCAAAATGTAAACAACACCTTTTGCGTCCTGAGCAAAGCCAATATTCCCTGAAGTGCTCTCGGTTGGCAACTCGAAGTTGGTTATAAACGGAGAACCCTTTTGCGCTAATGTTGCTATTGGTATAAGCCACAGCAACAAACAAAGCCCAACTAACTTACGAATGTTTTTGTACATCTTTCTATAATGATTATTTCTGGTCAATTTACAAAATATTGGTTTACAGGCTAATGTTTTCCCCCTTATATTGTATATGTTCGAAAAATCGTAACGCGCTTTAGTAAAATTGATTAATTTTGCAAGATATGAAAACATCATGGCTCATATCCCATCATAACCGATGTTGCACTGGAACTTCTTTACAGTGCTAATTTGATATTTACTATTTCGCAATAAATTTTCTCACAACAAAAATCATTATTCCCGATATGGACAAGACTTTAATTATTTACAATACGTTAACCAGAAAAAAGGAAGAGTTTAAGCCTATTAACCCACAACACGTAGGGTTGTATGTATGTGGCCCCACCGTTTATGGTGATCCCCATTTAGGACATGCGCGTCCGGCTATCACATTCGATTTGCTTTTCCGTTACCTCTCTCACTTAGGATACAAAGTTCGTTACGTACGCAATATAACCGACGTAGGCCATTTGGAAAACGATGCCGACGAAGGTGACGATAAAATTGCCAAAAAAGCTCGCTTAGAAAAACTCGAGCCAATGGAAGTTGCCCAATACTATACCGATAGGTACCATGCAGCCATGCAACAGCTAAACGTTCTTCCACCAAGTATAGAACCCAGGGCTTCGGGACATATAATTGAGCAAATTGAACTGGTAAAAAAGATTCTCAATAATGGATATGCATACGAACACAACGGTTCCATTTATTTCGACGTGGTAAAATACAACACCAAGTATAATTACGGAAAACTATCGGGTAGAAACATTGACGATTTAATGGCCAATACCCGCCAACTCGATGGCCAAGATGAAAAGCATAACCCTTTCGATTTTGCACTTTGGAAAAAGGCTTCGCCCGAGCACATTATGCATTGGCCTTCGCCATGGAGCGATGGATTTCCCGGATGGCACTTGGAATGCTCCGCAATGAGCACAAAATATTTAGGCGAACCGTTTGATATACACGGCGGGGGAATGGATTTGATGTTTCCGCACCATGAATGCGAAATTGCCCAAAGCGTTGCTGCTGATGGCAAAGAAGCCGTTAGGTACTGGATGCACAATAACATGATTACCATAAACGGGCAAAAAATGGGAAAATCGCTCGGTAACTTTATTACGCTTGAGGAATTATTCACCGGAAAACACAAGTTGTTGGAACAGGCATACAGCCCCATGACCATAAGGTTTTTTATTCTTCAGGCACACTACCGCTCCACGCTCGATTTTTCCAACGATGCTTTGAAAGCTGCTGAAAAAGGATTGGCCCGGCTCATGACTGCAAACAGAATGCTGGACAGGATAAAGGCATCGGATAGTTCGACCGTTGAAATTTCAACATTAAAAGATAAAGTTTACGAGGCATTAAACGACGACATTAATAGTCCCATTGCCATAGCAACGCTGTTCGACTGGGTAAAAACCATTAACCTACTTGCCGAAGGCAAAGAGAAAATTACCGCTGAAAGTCTTGAAGAACTTCAAACTTTTTTCCGAACCATTATTTTCGATGTTCTCGGATTGGTTGACGAGCAAACATCCGGTTCGAAACACGCCGAACTAACCGGAAACTTAATTAACATGTTACTGAATATTCGGTTGGAAGCAAAGGCAAATAAAGATTTTGCAACCTCGGACAAAATTCGCGATGAACTTGCAAAACTCGGCGTTGTGGTACGCGACAGAAAAGATGGATTTGATTGGGAAATTGACTAATGAAATTTTAAGCCTATAATAAAACGCCCCGAATTACTTCGAGGCGTTTTTTATATGATAAACGTTACTTAAAATTCTCTAAACCCAATTATGTGTCTAACATCCTTAATTGTTTTTGATGCGCTTTCGCGCGCTTTTTCGGCACCCATGTTGGCAACCTTTTTCAGGTAAGCATCATTGCCCAAAATGGATTCGATATTCTCACGAATAGGAGTTGTAAACTTAATAATATCCTCGGCAAGTTGCTTTTTCATATCACCATAACGAATTTCGCAGGCATTATACTTCTCCTCGAAGTATTTTAACGTATCGGGTTGCGACACTGCCTTCATTATGGTAAACAAGTTCTGTATTGCTTCCGGCTTCGGCTGGTTTGGCTGAGTTGGCCCTGAATCGGTAACAGCCTTCATAACCTTTTTCCTTATTACTTCGGGTTCGTCCGAAAGGTACAAGGCATTCCCTTCCGATTTGCCCATTTTCCCAGAACCATCAAGGCCGGGAATTTTAACCAATTCCTCCCCAAAGTTATAAGCAACCGGTTCCGGGAAATAATCTACCTTATACAATCGGTTGAACCTGTTAGCAAAAGTACGGGTCATTTCCAAATGCTGCTCTTGATCCTTCCCAACAGGAACTTTTGTTGCCTTATGAATTAAAATATCGGCAGCCATTAAAGTTGGATAAGTCAACAATCCTGCATTAACATTATCGGGATGTTTGCGTATTTTCTCCTTAAACGAAGTACATCTTTCCAATTCTCCCTTGTAAGCATTCATATTTAGAAGCAGGTATAACTCCGGAATTTCGGGTATATCGCTTTGAATATATAACGTAGCAACCTCGGGGTCAAGCCCACAAGCTAAATACTCGGCCAAAACCTGCTTTACCGAACCATGCAAATCTTCGGGAGTTGGGTGAGTTGTAAGAGAATGGTAATCGGCAATAAAGAAATAGCACTTGTTTTCGTGCTGCATTTTAACAAAGTTCTTCAGCGCACCAAAATAGTTTCCCAAATGCAACTTGCCTGTCGAACGAATTCCGCTTAGTACAATATCCATCATCAATAAAATTTAAATGCAAATTTAGCATTTTAGTCAGTATAATAACAAGTAAATAACACGCTTCCGATTCTATTCTTTCTTAATATCCTGTAAAAACTCATCGAAAGGTTTTGGCGGATTATTCTGAGCCCACTTGTAGGTGAGATTATACTGCTCTTCCATGTCGTTAAAGTTAAACATTAAAAAAGCACGCTCATAATCGGGGACATAAACAATTGTTCTATCTGCAAGTTTGGGATACTTACGCCCATACTCACGCAGCCTTTTTTTGAAACCAATTTCCGAAAATTCATCGGGAGAAATGTTAACCTTCTGAACCAACTTACCTACATCGAATCCAAAAGGAGCCATTTCGTCACCTACGGTTACATTTTTATCGCGACTTCGCGATACAATAATCACCTTTTCCACATTTACTCCGCGATACTTAATAAAATCGATAAGAGCCTTATACGGCAACCTGTCGTCGGCAATACCACCATCGTAAAGGGGAACATCGGGAATATCTCCGTCACTTTCAATTTTAGCGGGAGGAAAAACAAGCGGGTATGCTGTAGATGCCATTAACACATCAACAATGTTGATGTTTGGATCGCTTTCGGAATTTATTGGCAAATTCGAAAGCCTCAAGGTTCTATCCTGCGAAAACATTGCCCTAAGATTAACCACCGAAAGCGAGGTAGGAATAGGTAAATCGGAAAGTTTCTGATAACCAAGACGCTTAACAACAATACGGGTTACCAACTCTCGCAACGGCTCGTTATCTACAGGAAGTTTATCGCCATCCGACTTAAAGACATCGCTATTTTTTATATCGGCAAGAATATTCTTATAATCGTCCCACGTTATTTTTCCCTCTAAAATTCCATTAAGCAAAACGGCATTTAACGCGCCAGAACTTGCTCCTGATATGAACACTACATTTTTTAGTTCTCCTTTTTCGTAAAGCGTTTGCAGCAAGGCTGCCTCCTGTGCAATCTTAGCCGCGGCCCCTGTGATGATTACTGCCGTTCCTTCCCTTTTTTCGGGTAATTTAGGACTTTTGTTAAATTGAAATTTATACGATGCCGTGGCATAGTTAACTAACACAAGCGTAGAAAATATAAAAAACAAATGCCCGACACTTATCCTTACTGGTATTTTCCCCATTTGCCCTTTACCGTTAATTGAACATTAGAATCTATGAGACTTACGAGTTGAACAATATACAATATTTTAAGGAGTTAAATTTAATTACAGCAAACGTAAAACAGTGTTTATAACTGTTAATCATAATTAAATATTTAATCGAATAAATTTGCAAGTAATGGTTATCCCAAATTACTTTACATTTTTAGCTAATTTTGAAATAGATTTTGCTGTGTATGAACAACCAAATTAAAAAATCGGATCAGTATTGGTTAAAGCCAAAGGTTGTAGCCGGCTTTGCATTACTTTTACTGGTATCGATATTTTCGGTAGTAATTACATACCGCGGATTTTGGGAGTTAAGCCAATCGGAACGAAAGTTGGCAATTCCGGGCCAAAAATTTGTTTACATCAGTCACCTTACCAATGCGCTTTACTCACAGGAGGCCGACTTAAGGCTTTTTACCATAACCAACGACAGCCTTTACCTTAAATCCTATAAGTCGAAATCGAGTAAAATAAACGAATCTATTAGGGCATTGTACCTACTAACCGAAGGCTCTTACAGTCAGAGGCAAAATATATCTCAAATTGAAAATCTCTTAAAACGAAAAGAGGTTATTGTAAAAGATTTAATCGAAATAAATAAAGCTCAAAAATCGGATTACTTTTTCGATCAGGCTTTTAGAGAAATTGCCGATGCGGCCAGCCAACGGAAACAACGGTTAGCAATGGCCAAAACAACAACAATAACCAATCGGCTTAAGGATACCGTTATTACTAAAAACAATAAAGGAAACTCATTTTTCGATGCCGTTAAGCGTTTTTTTGTAGGTCCCGAAAAAGTTGATACCGTAAGTTCCAGCGTGAGCGTTACCACCACCGTTGATACGCTCGACTATGGCGCTTACGTTTCCGATTCTATTATAAACCGTTTAGCCGAAGCGCTAAATACCATACGAACCGACCAAAAGCAATACCTCAACAAGGTAAGTTCAAAAGAGTATGAATTGATGATTCGCGAAAGGGATATCTTATCAAAAATTCAAAATCTTACCCAATTATTAGAAAAACAGGAACTTGCCGAAAGCACAAGACAAACAGTTGCTTTTCGCGAAACATTAAACCGTTCGGTAATTAAGCTAATTGTGCTAGGCTCGTTCACGTTAATTCTACTAATAATTCTTATTGCCCTTATTTTTAAAGATATTTCCCAAGGAAACTTATACCGAACTCAACTTTTCGAAGCTAAACAGTATGCCGAAAGGCTTTTAAAAAGCAAGGAGCAATTCTTGGCTAATATGAGCCATGAAATTAGAACGCCGTTAAGTGCAATAATAGGACTCACCCGACAACTGGTAAAAACAACGCTTACACCTAAACAAGACGCTTTAGTAGGACCACTTTCCCGATCGGCCGATCATCTACTCTCGGTAATCAACGACATTTTGGATTACTCCAAACTCGAAAGCGGGCAGGTTAAATTCGAACAAGATAAATTTTCGCCTTCGGAAGTTGTAAACGATGCTATCGACCTCTTTGCCGTAAAGGCCACCGAAAAAGGATTACAACTGCTGGCCAATATCGATTCTGAGGTTCCCAGCCACCTTTGGGGGGATTCGTTCAGGCTCAAGCAAATAATAATGAACTTGCTTAGTAACTCCATTAGGTTTACCCAAACCGGAAGCGTTATTGTAAGCGTATCGGTAGTAAGGCAAACCGACGAATTTGCACGAATACTATTTACTGTTGCCGACACGGGAATTGGAATTCCTAAGGAACAACACCAACTAATTTTTGAAGAATTTACACAAGCCGAAACCGGTGTTACCCGAAAATTCGGAGGAACCGGTTTGGGACTAACCATTGTAAAAAAGTTAGTTGAACTGCAAGGCGGCGAAATTTACCTAACCAGTAAACCCGACGAAGGAACAATTATAAAAATCACACTTCCGTTTAACCTTCAAGGAGAAGAAAAACAAGTAGAACAAAACTTAAATATTATTCCCGAAGGAAAGAAAATTTTAATTATTGACGACGACGATGTAAACAGGATGATTGTTGAGGAAATGGCTAAATCCATAGGCTTGCTTGCCGATTCGCTTGCCAGCCCTCAAAATCTTTTAGAAAAAATCGAAAGTGAGGAATACTGCGCCATACTTACCGATTTACACATGCCCGAAATTAGTGGTTACGACGTGGTAAAAATGGTTTCGGAAGCATCTCTCTCCGTTCCCGTTATCGCAATAACGGCAAACAGCATGATAACCAGCCCCGAACATTTCACGGAGCACGGATTTTCCGGTTTCTTAATAAAACCATTTGTCGAAACCGACCTGCAAAAGGCTCTTTCGCCATTAATTGGCATTCCTCAAACAGTACAACACCATACAAAAAAGGCTGCAACACCTCCCAGTCGATACTTCGATTTAAGCGATTTATACCGATTTACCGGTGGCGATCCCAAAGCACTAAAACTGATAATCCGTTCGTTCCTAGATAATACATACGTTAACCTCAACGAACTTGGCAAGGCTGTAAAAACAAAAAAAATAAAGGATGCCTCCGAGATTGCCCATAAAATGAAATCGGGCTTTAGCCAGTTTAAAATATATCACATTGCCGCCCTACTGCAAAAAATAGAAGAACTTAAACCCAACAAGTTTAAAGCATTGCAACTATACTTCGAACGACTCAGCCAAGAAGTAAAGCCTGTTTTAAAAGAATTACGAAAATTTTTCGACCCGGAAAAAGGTTAACCAAAAATCCTTATTTTACTAACTATGTAGTAATACTTAGCGCTCAATTTTTTCATTTGCACAACCAACATTTATCTTCTTAACTCATCATTTAACTTTCTCCTGATTTTATCAACAAAAGTTATTATTTTTGTCCGTTAATGGACTTTTCATTTAAAAAATTATGAGAAACAGCGAAAGAACCAAGGTAAAAACTCTACTAAGTAGCGGAGTTGCCGGCACAGAAGTTGCTGCCATGGGATGGGTAAGAACAAAGCGTGGAAATAAAAGCGTTTCCTTTATAGCGCTTAACGACGGTTCCACAATAAATAATATTCAGGTTGTTTTTGATATGGCTGTTTTCACCGAAAATCAACTTAAAGATATATCTACCGGAGCATGTATTGCAGTAAAGGGCAAATTGGTAGAATCTCCCGGAAGCGGGCAACGATTCGAAATTCAGGCTACGAATTTAGAATTGTTGGGCACTGCCGATCCCGCAACATATCCTCTACAAAAGAAAGGACATAGCATGGAGTTCCTTCGCGAAATTGCCCACCTACGTCCTCGTACAAATACCTTTAGTGCAGTGCTCCGTATTCGCCATGCCATGGCATTTGCAATTCATAAATACTTTAACGATAAAGGCTTTTGCTACATTCATACACCAATTATTACCGGCTCCGATGCCGAAGGTGCCGGGGCAATGTTTAGGGTTTCCACCTTCGACCCGTACAACATTCCCAAAACCGAAGATGGAAAAATAGATTGGAACGAGGATTTCTTTGGAAAAGAAGCCAAGTTAACAGTTTCCGGTCAACTCGAAGCAGAGTTAGGTGCATTGGCGTTATCGGAAGTTTATACCTTTGGCCCTACTTTCCGTGCCGAAAATTCGAATACTCCACGTCACCTGGCAGAATTTTGGATGGTTGAGCCCGAAATGGCTTTTTACGACATTCAGGACAACATGGATACTGCCGAAGATTTCCTGAAATTCTTGATTCAATATGCTCTGGATAATTGTATGGAAGACTTGGAATTCCTTAACAAGATGTTCGACAACGAACTTATCGACAGGCTCAAATTTGTTATGAACAACAAATTTGAACGGCTTCCTTACACTGTTGCCATTGATATTCTCGAAAAAGCCAACCAAAAATGGGAATTCCCGGTATTTTGGGGAGTAGATCTCCAGTCCGAGCACGAACGATATCTCGTAGAAAAACACTTTAAACGTCCGGTAATACTTACCGATTATCCGAAGGACATTAAAGCCTTCTACATGAAACAAAATGACGATGGAAAAACGGTTAGAGCAATGGATGTTTTATTTCCTAAAATAGGCGAAATTATTGGAGGATCGCAAAGGGAAGAAAACTACGACAAACTTATTAACCGAATTAAAGAACTAAACATTCCCGAAAAGGATGTTTGGTGGTACTTGGAAACCCGTAAATTCGGAACAGCGCCCCATAGCGGTTTTGGTTTAGGCTTCGAACGCTTGTTACTTTTTATTACTGGCATGGGAAACATCCGCGATGTTATTCCATTCCCCCGTACTCCTAAAAACTGCGAATTTTAAATAAAATGCTTAAACAAAGACTCCAACAGAAGTTACTACAGAAATTATCGCCCCAGCAAATTCAAGTGATAAAGTTGCTGGAGATTCCTACAATGTTGTTGGAGCAACGCATAAAAAAAGAATTAGAAGAAAATCCTGTGCTGGAAGAAACTAGCACTTCGGAATTAAGCCAAGAAGAGGAAACTCCTTCGTCCGATGAAAACACCAACAGTAACGACGATGAGTTTTCCTTGGAAGATTATATGAACGAAGAAGACATTCCTTCGTACAAGTTAAACCTTAGCAACAACTCACGCGACATTAAGCGAGAGGAAATTCCATTTTCGACCGGAGTTTCGTTTCACGAGCACCTGACCGCCCAGTTGGGAATGACCAACCTTAATGAGTACGAAAAGCAAATTGCCCAATATTTGATAGGCAATATCGACGAAGATGGTTACATCCGCCGAAAGTTATCGGCTATTGCTGATGATATGGCCTTTGCCTTGGGTATTGAAACCAACGAAGATGAACTGGAAAAAATTCTTTTCGTTATTCAGGAATTTGATCCTCCCGGAGTTGGTGCCCGCGATTTACAGGAGTGCTTGTTAATTCAACTTAAGGCAAAATCGAGTGTTTCTGAATCTAGCGAAACTGCTTATAAGATTCTTAAGTACCATTTCGACGAATTTACCAGGAAACACTACGATAAAATATCGCAAAAGTTAAACCTTACCGATGAGCAATTAAGGGAAGCCATAGCAGAAATCCTGAAGTTAAACCCAAAACCGGGAGGAGGATTTACCGACCCTTACGATCAATCGGCACAGCACATTATTCCCGATTTTACGCTTGAATACGAAGATGGTGAATTAAGGCTTAGCCTAAACTCCAAAAATGTTCCAGAACTGCGTGTCAGCAAGGATTACTCCAACATGCTTGAATCCTACAACACAAACAAGGATAAAACCAACAGCCAGGAACGGGACGCCATGGTTTTTGTCAAGCAAAAAATTGAATCGGCCAAGTGGTTTATCGATGCCCTTAAGCAACGGCAAAATACGCTATTACTCACCATGCAGGCAATATTAAATTACCAAAAGGAATACTTTAAGGATGGCGATGAAACAAAGTTAAAGCCGATGATTCTTAAAGATATTGCCGAAGCAACAGGGTTAGACATATCCACAATTTCCAGAGTAGCAAATAGCAAGTATATTCAAACGCATTTTGGAATATTCCCGTTGAAACACTTTTTTAGCGAAGGCATGCAAAACGAGGATGGCGAGGAAGTTTCTACGCGAGAAATTAAAAAAATTCTGCAAGAATGCGTCGATAACGAAAATAAAAGGAAACCACTCACCGACGAGGAACTCATGCAGGTTTTAAAAGAAAAAGGATACTCCATTGCACGCCGTACTGTTGCCAAATATCGCGAACAGCTAAATATTCCTGTGGCACGTTTACGCAAAGAAGTTTAACGGTTATGAATTCGACATCGGCTCGTATATTATCAGTTTTGTTTCATCCGGTATTTATGCCCTTTTACGCTTACCTAATTCTGTTGAACTCGAATTCGCACATCTCCTTTTTACCCTTTACATACAAGTTGTTAATATTGGTTTGTGTTATTATCAACACGGCCTTTCTCCCTTTAATTTTTTTATTTATACTCAAAAAAATTAAGGCTGTTTCCAGCATTGAACTATCGAATAAACGGGAACGGTTAATTCCGTTATTGATAAATACTTTACCGTTCATGCTTACCATTGTCTTTTTTGCCAAACTACGCTTACCTTTAATCTTTTTAAACGTTTTAAGAGTTGGCATATACCTCCTAATTTTTTCAGCGGTAATTTCATATTGGTGGAAAATCAGCCTTCATTCTATGGGTATAGGAGCATTAGTAGGGTTTATCTTTAACGCTATAGAGTTAGGATACCTCTCGACTCCGATGTTGCTAATTTCAAGTATTATTGTTGCAGGCTTTTTAGGATCAGCCAGATTACAACAAAACGAACATACTCCCATTCAGGTTTATTTAGGATTTCTACTAGGGATTAGTATTATGATTCTGGTTTTATAAATTTTCTACACTTTTGAAATTAAAGTAAGTTTCCGCATTTTGACGGAAGTATTTTTTCATAAGGCAAAAACAGTGTTTTTTTTGACAAAATAAGAATATCGGACACAAAATAGCCGAAAACGGACACTGCGGTTTTCTTTATTTCAACTATTTGCCTATATTTATGACAGTTACACTTGTTGGCAAAATATTTGCTTTATATTCCGTAATAATATTTTCCCTTGTTTTTAAGCAATTTTAGAGTTGAATTTTTTCTAAAGTATCTGATTTTTTGATACTTTTTAGGGGTAAGGTACTGACAAAATAAAAAAAATGACTTACTTTCGAAGTTAATTTAGGTTTGGTGTTCCTTAATAAGTTGTTGTGTAAAACAAAAATTGATATATTGGTTTATAACAATAACATTTGGAGTAACGTAAAAATTAAAAATACATCGAAAACTAAAATGAAAGAATTCCTTGTCTTTTTACAAGTTTTTTATCTTTTGTTCAATGGGTTAATAGTTTATGGACAAAAAGATTTTGTTTCATTTGAAACAACAAACAATGCTTTTTCTGTTTGTCAAGGTAGTGTTCTTGGAATCATTGCTATAATTAATCCTAATTACAAAAACATTAAGAATTTTAACTGGGATGCTGATAAGGATGCCTTATATAGTACAAAAAAAGAAATAGCAAAAGTTAATACCTCCAATGCTGGAAATAAAAAAATAAAATTCTATATTATCTTAAATAATGACCAAAAACTAGATACAACAATTATTGTTAAAGTATTGCCTAAACCCAATACTCTTATACAAATTTCAAATAATACAATAACTGTTTTAAGTGAAAACTCTTCTACATGCAGGTACAAATGGTTTTTCAATGATTCTTTAACAAACGAATTTTTAAACAAACCATTTAAAAAACCAAAACCGGGGCAATATAAAGCACTGGTCAATGATGAAAATGGGTGCATAAGCATCACCAATGTAATTGAAATAAAATAAAATAAATATGACAATGAGAAAGGTTTACAAGTATATTTCACGCATATTAGCAGTTCTTACTATATATGTCCTTTCTTTATTTAGTCCTGTTTATGGACAAACATTAAGTGTTTTTATTTTTTATGGAGAAGACGCCGTTTCTTACGTGGAAGCCTGTCAGGGTTCCACTGTCGCTCTAACTGTTCAAGCTTTTGGAGGAACTGGCTCTGGACAAACATTTACTTGGACAGGAGATACCAATCCTTTATATTTTAACGACCTTGGAGATTTAGTCTCGTATAAAAATACTACACCTGCCGG
The DNA here is from genome assembly GCA_020636845.1 of Bacteroidales bacterium. GTDB lineage: Bacteria > Bacteroidota > Bacteroidia > Bacteroidales > Tenuifilaceae > JACJXD01. Next base: position 108,333 of record JACJXD010000004.1, read on the forward strand.
AATATATAACTTAACTGTTAATGTTGAAGATGATGGAGGGTTTACAGGCTCGGCAAGTGTTACTGTAGAAATTAAACCGAGTCCATTAGCTAATATAGTTGCAAATGGAGCAACCACTTTTTGTGAAGGAAATTCGGTAGAACTTGAAGAAACTAGTGGCCAAACAGGTGTTGCATACCAATGGCAAAAAAATTTTTCCGACATTTCAGGTGCTAACAACTATATATACAACGCCGACGCTTCTGGCAATTACAGAATAAAGGTTACAGGAACAAATGGTTGCTACAAATACTCAAGTACAATCGTTTCCGTAACCGTTAACTCCCTCCCATCTGCAACTGCAAATAACGATGGACCTGTTTGCTACAACGGAACTGTAAATCTTAGTTCCGGCCCAGCCGGAATGGTCTCGTACAGTTGGACAACCGATGCAACCACTCCGTTCTCTTCGTCCGATCAAAACCCATCAATAACCAATGTTACACCTAATAATTCGGGAAACTATACCGTAACAGTTCAGGATGCTAATGGATGCCAAAACTCAGCAATAACACCGGTACTTGTTTATAATCAGCTAAATGGAGGGAGCATTGGCTCCGATCAAACCATTTGCTACAACGGCGATCCCAACCCTTTCACAAACGAAGTTTCGCCTTCGGGAGGTGACGGAACCTGGACTATAACTTGGGAAGAAAAAGTGGGTGCCGGAGCATGGACTACCATCGCTGGCGAAAATGGATATACTTATGATATTGCCCCGGGCCTAACCCAAACCACGCAATACCGCAGAGTCGCAACAAGTTCGTGTGGAACGGTTTATTCCAACACAATTACCGTTACAGTTTACGCTGACCTTGATGGCGGAACAATAAGTTCCAATCAGTCAATATGCTACGGAGGAGACCCTACCGCTTTTAACAATGATGCAGACGCAAGTGGCGGCGATAATACTTTTACCTACACCTGGGAAGAAAAGGTAGGCGCAGGTGCATGGACGACAATCAGCGGGGCTACTGCCAAAACTTATGATGTCCCATCAGGATTAACCCAAACTACAATGTATCGCAGGGTAGCAACAACCGATTGCGGTATTGCCTATTCAAACGAACTCACCGTTACTGTTTATGACGATATTACTGGAGGAACCATTTCTGCCGATCAATCGGTTTGCTACGGAAGCGATCCTGTGGAATTTACCGACGATGTTACTCCTGCTGGAGGAACAGGCGCATGGACAATTAACTGGGAAGAAAAAGTAGGTGCTGGCTCGTGGAGTACTATTGCAGGAGCAAATGGTTATACTTACGACATTCCGGCTGGGATAACACAAACAACCATGTATCGTAGAGTCGCAACTAACGCTTGTGGAACTGCAAACTCCAACGAACTCACCGTTACTGTTTATTCTCAAATGGATGGAGGAACCATTGTAAGCAACCAATCCCTTTGCTATAATTCTGATCCAGATCCAATTACTAGCACGCTTGATCCTTCGGGAGGCAATGGCCCATGGACAATTTCGTGGGAATACCAGTCTAACTGTGCAGGGATTTGGACTACTATTGCCGGTGAAACGGGCTATGATTTTGACCCACCAGCAGGACAAACAGAAACCCGCTGTTACCGGAGGGTTGCAACTAATGATTGTGGAACGGTTTATTCTAATACGGTTACCGTTACCATCTATGCAGACATTAACGGAGGCACAATTGCTTCCGACCAAACAGTTTGTAATGGCGATGATCCTGTTGCATTTACAAGCACAACCGACGCTTCTGGTGGAAATGGTGCTTTTTCATATTTCTGGGAAAAAGACACGGGTTCAGGATGGACTTCTATTGCAGGAGAAACCAACACAACCTACGATCCGCCTTCCGGAATTACCCAAACAACCAACTTTAGACGTGGCGCAACCAATAGTTGTGGTACAGGCTATTCAAACACGATTACTGTAACCGTTTCGGACGCTGTTGATGGCGGTCAAATAAACTCTCCCGACCCTGTTTGTTACAACGGAGATCCTGATGCGTTTGTGGATTTAACTTCACCATCGGGAGGAAGCGGAGCTTGGACCATTTCTTGGGAATATAAGGAAGGGGCAGGCGCATGGACTGTTATTGCTGGCGAAAGTAACTTAACTTACGACATACCGGCACCTCAAACAACTACCCGAACTTACCGGAGAGTTGCTACAAACAGTTGTGGCACTGGCTATTCTAACGAAGTAACCGTTACCGTATATTCAGATATAACCTCGGGAACAATCAACGGAGATCAAACGCTTTGCTATAACTCTGATCCTACTGCCATTAATAATGTTACATACCCTTCGGGAGGTGACAATAATTTTACTTACTCTTGGGAATATCAAAGCGACTGTGCAGGCGGTTGGATTGCCATTTCAGGAGAAACCGGAGAATCTTACGATCCTCCAGCAGGACAAACAGAAACCCGCTGTTATAGAAGAGTTGAAACAAATACTTGTGGAATTACATACTCAAATACGGTTACTATTACAATTGTTCCCGAAATAACAGGCAACACCATTGCAGCAAACCAAACCATTTGTTACAATAGTATTCCCGCTCAACTTACGGGACCTATTCCTGGAGGCGGAACAGGATCATATTCCTACCGTTGGCAAAAAAGCACTACAGGAGCAACGGGTCCTTTTAGCAACATTACCGGGGCAACAGCACAAAATTATACTCCGGGGCCCTTAACCCAAAATACATGGTATAGACGATTAGTAACTTCGGGCTCGTGCATTAACTATAGCAATGTTATTGCTATTACCGTTCTTCCTGCAGTTGATAACAACACAATAACCGCCGATCAGGATATTTGTTATAACACTATACCTGCTCAACTGGACGGCTCTACGCCAACCGGAGGCGATGGAACATATACTTATCAATGGCAAAGCAGCACGACTAACGAAACCGGACCTTTTAGCGACTTAGGAGGTGCTACAAGTCAAAATTATACTCCAACCTCTCCGTTAACGCAAAGCACTTGGTACAGAAGGATTGTAAACAGCGGACCATGTACCGATTACTATAGCAACGTTATTAAGGTGACGGTTAGCCCCGATTTTAGTGTATCAAGTTTTAATACAACCAATCCAACGTGTAATGGCTATAACGACGGAGAAGCAACCGTTAATGTCACCGGAGGAACTCCAACATATTCTTACAGTTGGAATACAGTTCCCGAACAAACTTCTCAAACTGCTACTGGACTTTTAGCCGGAGTTAGTTATACTGTAGTTGTTACAGATATATTTGGTTGTCAGGCTACCGATAATGTTACACTTTCCCAGCCCGATGCAATAGGAGTTGCATCGAAAACTGTAACACCAGTTACAGGATGTGCAGGGGATGCCAACGGATTTATTGAAGTGTTGGCTAATGGAGGTACTCCCGACTACGTTTATACTTTGTATGATGGTGTTACCGTTGTTGGAACTCAAAATCCGGTTAACCCTGCTACAGCTCAATTTAATGGTTTAACTGCAACCACATACACCATAAGCATAACCGATGCAAATGGATGCCCAGCTTATACGGAAGACATAGACATAACCGAACCCGCAGCTATCTCTATTTCCGATGTTCAAACCACTCCAATTTCTTGTTATGGTTCAAGCGACGGTACTATAACAATAACTGCAAGTGGTGGAACTGGTGCTCTAGAGTATTCAATTGATAATGGCTCAACCTTCCAAGCAAGCAACATATTTACAGTAAGTAGTGGATATTACGAAATTATAGTTCGTGATGCAAATGGCTGTACATCCACTTGGCCAACCCTAATTAATATGAAAAATCCCCCATCGTTATATGCATCTGTTCAGTTTTCTCCAATTACAACATGTTATGGTGAAAACGATGGTTCAATAACGTTTAGCAATGTAACTGGTGGAACTGGAACAGGATACGAGTTTTCAATATATCAACCTGAAGTTTGGTCATCCAATCCAATTTTTACAGGTCTGCCTGGAGGAGCATCCTATCCCTACTATGCAAAAGTAAGAGACTCAAATGGTTGTTTATTTGAATGGTCGGGTAATCCTGAAATATTAATCCAGCCATCTTTAATCACATTTGATGTTACGACTACCAATGTTACAACATGCTGGTATAATAATAACGGAACAATTAAAGTAGCAAATGCTAGTGGAGGGTCTGGAAGTTTATTGGTTTCTATTGATGGTATAAACTACTATCCTACAACAAAGGTATTTAACGTTGGTGTTGGATCATATACCGTTTATGTAAAGGATGAAAATGATTGTATCGTTACTAAACCTGCCGTAATTTCTGGCCCTCCCGAAATTGTTATCGACGCATTAACCGTTACCGATGCTACATGCTTTGGTGCTGTTGATGGTAGTATTTCGTCCAGTGCAAGTGGCGGAACAGGTTCACTTGAATACTCTATAGACGGAGTAACATACCAGGCTTCCGGTGATTTTAGCGGGTTATCTGCAAACAACTATACCCTTTACATTCACGATGCTAACGGATGTATTCTCACACAAGATTTCACGGTTGGACAACCTCCAGCTCTATACTTCTCTACCTTAGATAAGACCGATATTACCTGTAACGGATTAGTTGACGGAACAATCACCCTAGTTGCCGCAGGAGGATCTTCGCCTTACAACTATAGTATAACTGGCGGCGCTCCATTCCCCAATGCAACGGGCAATTTTACCAGTTTATCCGCAGGAACGTATATTCCAACCGTTCAGGATGCAAACGGGTGTATTACAGTGGGTTCGAATATTACCATTGTTGAACCGGATGCAATAACCATTAACAGCCAATCATCAACGGATATTACCTGCTTTGGAGCAAACGATGGAACTATTACCGTTGAAGGGATTGGTGGAACAGCACCGCTTTCCTATACTCTACTCGACGCTTCATCCTCTGTTATAGCAACAAACGGAACAGGGCTTTTCGAAAACATCATTCCGGGAACATATACAGTAGAAATTAACGACTTAAATTCATGTGGCCCGGTTGTAGCAGGTCCTTTCACAATTAACGAACCTGCAGAGCTCACTTTCACATATACAACCGTCGATTTAGTTTGTAATGGCGATGGAAACGGAGAAATTACAGTTACCGCTTCAGGAGGAACCCTTCCCTACGAGTATTCGTTCGATGGAGGAGCAACTTTTGGCTTAAGCAATACTATAAACACCCTAAGCGGAGGAACTTATACCGTTATTGTAAGAGATGCCAACGGATGTACTTCTTCGCAAGATGTAACCATAATAGAACCCGATGCAATAGCCTTAACCGTTACAGCCACCGATATTACCTGTAACGGCGATACAAATGGACAAATTGACGCATCGGCAACGGGGGGAGTAGATCCTATGCAATTTAGACTGGATGGAGGTGCTTGGCAATCGTCAGGAACTTTTGCGGGACTAACCGCAAACACCTACCTAGTTGAGGCTATGGATTCCAAGGGCTGTATGGTTGGCGACAACGCTACAATTGTCGAACCAACGGCTATTAGCATCGACAATGTTACAACAGTTGACCCAACCTGTTCTACATTAGGCTCCATTAAAGTTGAAGCCAGCGGAGGAACCGGGACTCTCACCTACACGCTAAATCCTAGCGCAGTAAGCAATACAACTGGCGAATTTACGGGAGTTGGTGCAGGAACCTACACCGTTGATGTTACCGATGAAAACGGTTGTGGCCCAATAAGTACCGCCCCAATTGTAATAAACTCTCCATCGCTCATTTCCATCGATAATGTAAATGTTACCAACGTTACGGGTTGTTATGGCAACACAAACGGCGAAATTGAAATTATTGCTTCGGGAGGAACGCCTCCGTTAGCGTACTCGATTGACGGCGGAACAACCTATCAATCCACAAATACCTTTACCGGACTTGGCGGAGGAACTTACACCATAATGGTTAACGACATTAACGATTGTCCTCAGTCGGACATTGTTACGATAACCGAACCGGCAGAAATTACTATTGATAACACAACTGTTAACCAAGAAAGTACCCCAGGAGCAAGCGACGGCGAAATTATTGTTACCGCTTCCGGTGGAACCGGAACATTAACCTATTCCATTACACCTAACGTTTTACCAGATAACACTACCGGTGATTTTACGGGCTTAGGTAGCGGAACATATACCGTAAGGGTTACCGACGATAATGGGTGCTATGTTGAAACAGGAGCATTGGTAATTAGCAGCATCGATATTAATATTACCCACACCAACGTTAATTGCCATGGTGGAACCGATGGAAAAATTACCGTAACAATTACAGGTGGTTTCCCTCCGTTTACAGTGGTTGGAACCAGAATATCCGAAATGACAGATTTACCTGTAACAGACGAAGGAGGCGGAGTATTTACCATTAACAGCCTATCGGCCGACACATGCTTAATCACCATAACCGATAATTTATCCACGGTATATACCTATCAGGAAATAGTTACCGAACCTACACAGCTGATTGCTACTTACGTTAGCCATACCAATCCGCTATGTAACGGAGATACAAACGGAGAGGTAATATTTAATATTGAAGGGGGAACCCCGTTTGTAACCGGAACCGATTCCCTTTACCTAATTGAGTGGAAAGATAACGGCACCGTTGTAGGATCGGTTACCGATACCATTGCTACAGGCGTTGGCGCCGGCTTATATACATTCACCATATCCGATCAGAACGGATGTTCAACCGACGTTGATGTTCCCGAATTGATCGAACCTGAACCTATTAAACTGGTAAGCCTCGACCAGTTCGACCCAACCTGTTACGGGGAGGCAATCGGTACTATTAATGCTACTGCCAATGGAGGAACCGGAGTGTTAAGGTATATTATTTCGGGAATGCTAAACGATACCACCACAACAGGCGTATTCGAAAATCTCCCGGCCGGTGTTTACAACTTAGATGTTCAGGACGAAAATGGCTGCTCGGCAAACTTTGCGCCTCCTGTTAGCGTTACGCTTAGCGAACCAGCCCAAATTGTAATATCGGGGTTAACTCCGGAAGATTCGCTAATCTGCCCTTATGATTCTTTGGGATTTGTAAGAATTCAGGTTAGCGGCGGCCAACCAGACTACTCGTACCTTTGGTCGAACGGACAAACTTCCGTGGATTTGGAAGATGTAACCTCGGGCGATTATACCGTTACGGTTACCGATGCACTAAACTGTCAGGTTTCGAAAACCTTCACGGTTAAAGGGCCTCAAATGCTTAAATTATTTGCCCCTATTATAGATTCTGCTAATTGCAAAATATCTCTTAATGGCTTAGATATTGGCCGTATTGAACTCACAGGTTCTACAGGTGGCAATGGAAGTTTCGACCATTTAATTTTCCTTTGGGATAAAGATGCTCAAACTGAAACGGAAGGAAAAATACTTGGGAGTATTGATCCTCTGGGAAAAGTACAAGGAGGTATTCATACTTTGCTTGTTACTGATACAAAAAATTGCAAATATACCTTTGAATACAACATTCCTACAAAATATAACTTCAATGCATCGGCAGGGAAAGATACAACAGTTTGCTATAATAACCCTGTTATGCTCCATGGTAGCGTAAGCGGGGATGATTCCAACCTTGACTTCACATACAAATGGGGCGATGATTTTGACGGTAATCCGATATATATAGGTCAAGACACAACCGTTTCGTTAACTGCAAGCAAAACATACTCATTGTGGGTTGATTTGTGGATTGATTCTAATATAACTTGCCGAGATTCTGCAACAATAACATTAGATGTTCTTCCCGAAATCGGGTTGGAAGTTCCGCTGTATATTTCTGCAGTTCAGGATAGCATAATTTCGGTTATTAAGGGTAAAGAATTCAACGTAGATGTTATTACAAAGAGCGTTGAATACGCAACCGCTTTCGAATGGAAACCAAGCGTTATGTTCAACCCTTCCGACAGCTGGAATTCTAGCCTCTTTATAACCGATGATGTTATAAGCCAAATACCTGCTTATAGGGACACGATTTTTGTGGACCCAATAACCAAGCGCCCAACTAATTTCATCATTGTTGATGTAATTGCAACAACCGAACGCGGGTGTACCGATTCCATCAGGCTTTACACTCGCATTGTGGACAAGTTAGGATTTGGCAACGTTTTCTCTCCAAATGGAGACGGAATTAACGATGTATGGGGCGTACCAAAAGATTACCTTTTCCCCGATTTATCAATAGAGATATTTAACCGTTGGGGATCGTTAGTTTGGTCGGCCAAAGGCGACAAAGCCGCTAAGGGCTGGAACGGAAAAACCAATAGTGGAAAAGAATTACCATTGGGAACATACTATTACGTTATTAAGTTTAACGTTAAAACACAGGGTTCCGGTTGGAAACCGGTTACGGGTTCTGTTACAATTGTTCGATAATGTTGATTCAACTTAATATTTTGAGTCATGAAAATTTTTAAAGGGAAAAACATAATTATTTGCGTGCTAATTGGCTTTGCTTTAGTTTACGGAAAGCGAACTTATGCACAGCAAATTCCCCAATACACCCAGTACATGTTTAACACGTACATTACCAACCCTGCAGTAGCCGGAACTTCCAACAGCTACCAAATGAGGTTGAATAACCGCTATCAGTGGGTTGGTTTTACCGATGCTCCATATACGGTAAACATTAGTTTTTGGGGACCCTTCTCGAAACGGGATATGGGTTGGGGTGCTTACGTTTCGAACGATGTTACAGGACCAACCAGTCGTACTTCGGCAATGGGAACATACGCTTATAACCTTCAACTAAACGATGATGGGTTACGAGTTTCGGGTGGTATTTCCTTTGGTATGCTACTTTACAAACTCGATGGGTCTAAATTAACAGTAGGTGAAGAAGCCGACCCTCAGTACGATCCGGCTATTATTGGTTCCACCAAAACGGTAGTTACGCCAGACGCTTCCATTGGTTTTTACCTATACAGTTCCAGCTTCAATGTAGGAATTGCCGCTCATCAACTTTTTGGTCAACGTCTAAAGTTTTACCAAGTACCAATAAAAGAAAACCGACTAAAACAACACATAATGGTTAGCGGAGGTTACTTTGTTCCATTAAACAGGGATATGAACCTGGAAGCCAACGGAATTATAAAGTACATGTTTAACAGTCCAATGCAGGTTGAAATAAATGGAAAGTTGGAATACCGACTGAAAACCAGCTTTGTTTGGGGCGGACTATCGCTTCGCTGGAAAGACGCCATTTCAATCCTTATGGGTATTGACCTCAATAAAAAGTATAAGTTAGGTTACTCTTTCGATTGGAGCCTGTTGGGTATAAGCAAGTACAACTCCGGATCACACGAAATTATGCTTGGATATATGTTCGATAAAATTAAGTAATCATCAATATTCCTTTAAAGAAAAAGACCGACTTGTATAGCCGGTCTTTTTTACATCTTATATTCTTAAAAAGAATCAACAGTCACCCCTTCCCTATATTCCTGTAACCGATAGTTGCAATATGAAAACTCGCTTTTCAGCCTGTCGATAATTTCCTTAGTATGAATTTCGGGAATTACGGTAGTCCTCAACTGATAGCCAATTGATGATTTCTTTAGAATTTCTATGGACTGAAGAATCCTATTAACTAAATCCGTATAGTTACAATTAGCAACCTTGTTGTACTGGTCATGTTCAAGTACATTCTTTATATCCATGGCAACGTAATCGACCAAGTTTTCCTGAATTAACTTCTTCAAAATTGACGGATTCGTACCATTGGTATCTAACTTTACCGGAAAGCCAATCGCCTTAATTAATCGAATAAAATCTTCCAAATCGGGATGAAGCGTAGGTTCTCCTCCTGTAATAACAACGCCATCCAACCAACTTTGCTTCGACTTTAAAAAATCGAAAATTTCCTTTTCCGAAATATCCGATGACCGATTAAACAATTCAGGCAAAACCAATTCAGGGTTATGGCAGTAACCGCATCGGAAATTGCAACCTTTAGTAAATATTACTGCCACAATTTTGCCTTCCCAATCAATGAAACTCTGCTTGACCAGAGCACCAATCCTCATGATTCTGTGTTTTAATTGTTACCATAAACATTAGTTCTCGCTTATTTCGATTTTAACAATATCGTACCCTTTTATTATTTCACGAGTAGCGTAGTAAACTCCCAGAAAAACGAAAAATAGCCCTACGAAAAATGGAATGTAAACAGAAAACGAAGAATGAGGCATGTTAAAAATAGCCTCGAACCCTATTAGTAAGCAAGTAATAATAAAAAATGCAACGGCAAGGTTGTAAAAAATAACTGCGTTCCGAACAAGTTTTAACCGGTAAAACAACTTTGCCAATTGATTTAAAATGCTGTTATACCGAACATCTTCGTTATCGTTTAACTTCTCATCACGTTTTTTTGCAATCAATCTTCTTTTTTCGTCCTCCAAGGTTCTAATTCGGCCAACAACAACCGAATACTTATTATTCATTCCCAAGAGAAACAACCCGCAACAACTGATCATAACTGCGGGAGCCAATATTATTTTAATAATTTCAACAGTATCCATTTCCTTCTAATTTTTATTAATAAAATAGTTATTTGAACCAAAACGATTATAAATTTCTTTTTCTAACTCATCCCGAAAATCAGGATGGGCAATAGAGGTAATTAACTTTGCCCTCTCCTGTAAGGGTTTCCCATGTAAGTTAACAGCACCGTATTCCGTTACAAGCCAGTGAATATGGCTACGGGTTGTTACTACACCGGCCCCTTTTGATAAAGTAGGAACAATTTTACTCACCCCTTTCAGCGTAGTCGATGGCATGGCAATAATGGCTTTCCCCTCTTTTGCTCTCGATGCACCGTAAATAAAATCAATTTGACCGCCAACTCCCGAATATATCTTTTTCCCCAAGGAATCGGCACACGTTTGTCCGGTAATGTCAATTTGTATGGCCGAATTAATAGCCGTCATTTTAGTTTGTCGGGCAATTATAAACGGATCGTTGGTATATTCCACATCCTTCATCAGCACTTGCGGATTATTATTGATAAAATCGTAAATATTCCGCGAACCCATTACAAACGTTGCAACAATTTTTCCTCTATCAAGAATTTTATTGGTACCATTAATTACCCCTTTTTCAACCAAATTTAAAATACCATCGGAAAACATTTCGGTATGAATGCCTAAATTTTTATGGTTTGCTAAACATGACAAAACCGCATTGGGAATAGACCCTATTCCCATTTGCAAGCAAGCGCCATCGTCAATCAATGTTGAACATGTTTCGCCTATCTTCCTCTCAACATCCGTTGGCTCTCCACACAAAGATGTCGGAAGCGGCGTATCGTCTTCAACAAATAAATCGATTAGACTCATAGGAATAAGTGCATCGCCCATTGAACGCGGCACATGCTTGTTTACCACAGCAATGGTACAATCGGCCGTTTCTATCGCAGCCAGCGTTGCATCGACCGAAGTCCCCAACGAAACATACCCAAACTCGTCGGGAAGGCTAACCTGAATTAGCGCAACGTTACACTTTATGTATCCTTCCCTGTATAATTTTGAAGTTTCGCCAAGAAAAACAGGAATATAATCGGCAATGCCCTGCTGCACTTCGGATCGAACATTTGCCCCAACAAAAAACGCATTATGCTTAAATATCCCGGCAAACTCAGGTCTTACGTATGGAGCAGAACCCTCGGTATGCAAATGAAATATTTTAACATCGTGCAATTCTCCAGCCCTTCCCCTATCGCACATGGCTTTTATTAAGCATTGAGGCGCGTTTGCAACAGAACTAATATGAACGTTATCGCCCGATTTAATGGCCTTTACGGACTCCTGAGGCGAAACAGCGCTATACAACCTTTTCATGCGTTAATGTGCTTTTTGCAATATTTATACCTTGCTCACCTACCCTTGTGTCAAAGAACTTTCTGTCCTTAAATTCCTGTTGCTTTCCGGCATTCCATTGTCTAACCGGACGCATATAACCAACAATTCTGCTATACACCTCGCATTCCGAACCACACCTTGGGCACAAAAAATGCTCGCCACGAATATAACCATGCGAAGGGCAAATGCTAAAAGTCGGCGAAATGGTAATATACGGCAATCGAAACGAACCGGTTATTTTCCGCACCAAATTCTTAGCCGATTCTGCCGGCATGTTACTTTCACCCGTAAAGACATGCAAAACTGTGCCACCAGTATATAGCGTCTGTAATTCGTCCTGCAAAGTTAACACTTCAAATATTTCGTTGGAAAAATTAACCGGTAAATGAGTTGAATTTGTATAGTAAGGCGCTGCTCCGCTTTTAAAAGCCTGTTGGTTGGCCGTAATAATATCGGGGTATTGCATGGTATCGATTCTCGCAAAACGATACGCCGCACTTTCGGCCGGAGTTGCTTCCAGGTTATAAATATTTCCGGTTTCTTCCTGAAAATCTTTTAAAACATCTCTCATAAATAGCATCACACGTTTAGCAAAAGCCTTCCCTTCGGGCTGGGCAATGCCAACACCCAAAAAGTTCAAGCAACACTCGTTCATACCGTTTATTCCAATAGTCGAAAAATGATTCTTCCAGTAACAGTGAAAACGTGAATAAATATCGCGCAAGTAAAATTTAGAATAAGGATACAAGCCCCTTTCGGTATATGTTTCTATGGTCTTACGCTTAATCTCCAAACTATCCTTAGCCAACTCCATAAGGTTTTTCAACCGTTGAAAAAAATTTTCCTCCGAAGTGGATTCGTATCCTAACCTTGGCAAGTTTATGGTTACTACGCCAACCGACCCCGTTAACGGATTTGCCGCAAAAAGGCCTCCTCCACGTTTGTTCAACTCGCGCTTATCGAGCCGCAACCTACAACACATGCTTCTAACATCATCGGGTTTCATGTCGGAGTTAACAAAATTTGAAAAATAAGGAATACCATACTTGGCCGTCATTTCCCAAATTCCCTCGTAATTGGGGTTATCCCAGTCGAAATCGGGAGTTATGTTGTAAGTAGGTATTGGGAACGAAAACAGACTCCCGTTAGCATCGCCCTTAATCATCACCTCGGCAAACGCCTTATTCAACATGGTTACTTCGGGTTGGAAATCGGCATATACACCTTCCCTTACCTCTCCACCCCAAACAATTGGCTCATTTTTCAAAAAATCGGGAATAACCAAATCCATGGTAATATTGGTAAACGGCGTTTGAAAGCCCACCCGTGTCGGAATGTTTATGTTGAATAAAAATTCCTGCATTGCTTGTTTTACCTGCTCGTAGGTAAGGTTATCGTATCGAATGTACGGAGCAAGAAATGTATCGAAATTCGAAAAAGCTTGCGCACCTGCCGCCTCTCCCTGCATGGTGTAAAAAAAGTTGACTATTTGTCCCAATGCTGTTCTAAAATGCTTAGCCGGCTTGCTCTCGGTTTTTCCCAACACCCCCTTAAATCCGGTTAAAAGCAAATCCTTTAAATCCCAGCCAACGCAATAAACGCTCAGGTAGCCCAAGTCGTGAATGTGAAAATATCCCTGCCGATGGGCATTCGAGATGTTTTCGGGGTACAACTTCTTTAACCAATACTGCGCAGTAGTAACGGTTGATATGTGCTGATTCAGCCCCTGCAACGAGTACGCCGAATTTGCACTCTCCTTTACACGCCAATCGTCCATCGAAAGGTAATTGTCGATAACCTCGATATTCGAAAACAACTCCTTAACGTTACGCGATTGTTCCCGCTGTTTTCGGTATAATAGATACGCTTTTACCAAATCGAAATCCGCCTGTTGAAAAAGGATGCGCTCCACAATGTCCTGCGTTTGCTCCACCGTTGGCGTTTTTTCAGAAATGCTCTGTTCGAGGGCGCTCACCACCTGCCAACTCAACTCGCTGGCCTTTTTCCGATTCGGCTTGCCAATTGCCCGCATGGCTTTAAAAATGGCATGTTCAATTTTGCCCTGGTCAAAATTAACAACCTCGCCATTCCGTTTAACAATTTTTTTAATACGAGATTCACCATTCATTGCTTAATGAATTTAAAGGTTAATAAATGGTAACTCGCGGGGATAAAAATAGAATACCTTTTAATAGGAAATTTCTATCGCCTTTCACCCGAAAGCTACGAATACTACGTACTTGGCAGGTCTTCTGACTTGTTCCCGGTTTAATCGCCTTCCCATTTTTAAAACAGTGGCAAAATTGATTAAACCCTTATCGGAACTTACAGCTACGGGGATAGTTTTGGACTTACACCAAATTCCCTTTTAATCGGTTATGAACCAAATACGCTTCAAAATTAAACATTGAAGGATGTATAATAGTCCCAATTTGTTCATTTTTTATTAAATAGTTTTCAACAAATCTTTTTTAAATGTTCTTTTTCCCATTTGAAAGCAATACACATAAATTGCATTAACTCATTTTTCATCATCAATGCAAGTCATTATTTTATTTTACATTAGATTTGCACATATTAAAACTGCAAAAGGATGAAATCGGCTACACTGAAATGTTTACTACTCGGATTGCTTTTTACCTTGTCGGCTTGTACTAACAAAGACATTATCCCTAAAAAGGACATGGTTGAAATTTTAAAGAAGATGTACCTTACCGACGGAGTTATTAATGTTGTAAATAATGGAAAACTTTTCGCAAAGGACACCATAAGTTACTACGAACCAATACTAAAGCAATACGGATACAGCAAAGAACAGTTCGATAGTTCACTAAAGTATTACGCTCAAAAAGCCGAAGCACTTGATAAGATTATGGATCAAGTTATCATTGAACTCACCCAAATTGACGATCAGGTTGATTTGCAACACAACATACAAGATTCTGCCATAGTCGACAGCTTAAACTTATGGCCGTTGAAAACAACATGGAATATGGCCGTTGACCATACGCAAAATCCTTCGTTGGGCTTTGAATTACCACTAAAAGGACAAGGAGAATACCTGCTGTCTTTCGACACTCAGTTTTTCCCCGACGATTCTTCGAAAGACTGCCGACTTTACGTTTTTTTCTACCTTGACGATAAAACATCGATTGGAGTTAGAACAAGCCCTATTTTTGCTAACTACACAAAAGATGGCGAAATACATCACCGCCGATATGTGTTTAAATTGGAAAATACATTGGCAACACATTTAAAAGGTTGGCTATACGATAATGCTAACGGAAATGAAGAGTTTAACCGTCATGCCATTTTTTCCAATTTAAGGGTAATCTATAAACCAGCCAACGTTATAAAAAAGCCTAAACAACTAAAGCCTCCCAAAAATATACCTGTAAAAAATTTAAAGCCTAAAAAATTTGTTAAGCCCGTTGAACGCTAAAGTATTATGCGAAGATTCTCGGCAAATTATGTATTTCCCGTATCGTCACCGCCTATACGGAATGGCATTGTTGAAGTTGATGATAACGGTATTGTTGTAAATATTTACAAGCCTGAAAAAAACACCAGCGAACTTCACAGCACCGAATTTTACAACGGCATTATTGTTCCCGGATTTGTGAATTGCCATTGCCACCTTGAACTTTCGCACTTGCGAAACAAAATTCCTCAAAAAACAGGCATTGCCGGTTTTGTCGAATCCATTACAAAAAACAGAAACACAAACCCCAACGACATCGATAGTGCCATAAAACATTCGTTGGAGGAAATGGTTGAAACCGGAACAGTTGCTGTTGGCGATATTTGCAACACTACAGACACACTACTCCATAAAATTCAACATAAAATTCATTTTCAGAATTTTATCGAGGTTTTCGGTTCAAATCCTCAACAAGCACAAGAATGTTACAATAACGTGCAAAAAGTGCTTGGCAAGTTCTCGGAGAAGTTTCCGAACAACTCTTCGATTACGCCTCATTCTACATACTCCTTGTCGAATCCACTTTGGAAACTTATTGGCACACACCTAGAGCAACAGCATAATCCGGTAAGCGTGCATTATGCCGAAAGTAAAGCCGAGTACGAATTTCTCGAAAATTCTTCCGGCCCATTAGGTGAGTGGTATAACAAAGCAGGCATTTACATTGATACCAACAGAAAAACTTCGCCGCAAAAAATTATTACCGATAACATTCCGGCAAACAGCAATGTTTTGCTGGTTCACTGCACCTATGCAACCGTAAACGAACTAAAACGGCTGCAGAGTTTTTTTAACCAAACAACCATAGTTACTTGTCCCGAATCGAACCTTTACATAGAAAATTCGCTTCCCGACTTATCCGAATTTTTACAGTCGGGATTTAACATTGCCATTGGTACCGACAGTCTTGCTTCGGCTACATCGCTATCGATGCTTAACCAAATAAACATAATCCTTAACTACTTCCCCGATATTTCCTTTGATGCGGTGCTGAAAATGGCGACGTTAAACGGGGCTGTTGCCTTAGGGTTTTCAGAAAGCATAGGAACTATCGAAGTTGGCAAAACCCCGGGACTAAACTTAATTTCAGGATTCGATTTTGATAAATTTCGCCCAACCGTTCACAGCAAGGTAAAAAAGTTACTCTAAAACATCAGGGAATTAGCCTTCGCCCCTTCGCTGTAAACCTTTATATTTGCTAAGTAATACTTACTCTGCATGAACGGAAGAACAAAACAAACCATTCTGTTCAGTCCTCTTGGCTGGGGGCTCGGCCATGCAAGCAGGATTATTCCGCTTATTCACAAAGAACTGCAAAACGAAAACAAGGTAATAGTTGCCGGCGATGAAAGCAGTCTTTCCCTTATAAAATCAACATTCCCGGGAATTGAGGCTTTTTCGTTTAAATCAATAAAAATTAAGTTCCGAAAAGGTAAAAGCCAACTGCTTCCGCTTGCTTGGTTCGCTCTTCGACTTCCATTTGTTCGGATTTGGGAACACAGAAAACTTCAACAGATTATAAAAGAAAGCCATGTGAACATGGTGATTTCGGACAACCGATACGGTTTGTACTCGAAACACGCTTTTTGCGTAATTATCACCCATCAACTTAGGCTTATTCCTCCAAAACCTTTTGGCTTTGCCCAAAAGTTAACCGAACTTCTACTAAAAAACTGGCTAAAGAAATTCGACGAAGTCTGGATTCCCGATTATCCCAACGAGAAATCCATTGCCGGAAAACTTTCCGGAAGTAATGGTTTGCTCAACTTAAAATACATTGGCATACTCTCCCGATTTACCTTAATTTCATCAACAGCCGAAGAAACCAACTGGGAACTTATCGGAATTGTTTCTGGACCGGAACCGCAACGAACTATTTTCGAAAAAAAAATAACCCAACTAGCCCAAAAACTTAAAGTAAAATCGCTTATTCTTGAAGGACTGCCAACACAAGGAGACAAAATAGTACAAGTATCAGAAAATGTTTGGAAGTCGGGACATCTTTCCGATGCGAATTTCTACAATGTTGTTAAAAATGCAAAGTATGTAATTTCCCGTTCGGGTTACAGCACGGTAATGGACTTGCTGGCAATTGAAAAATCGGCACTGCTGGTTCCCACTCCCGGGCAAACCGAGCAGGAATACCTCGCGAAACACCTTGCTGAAAAAGGATTGTTTGAAAGTGTACCACAGGAAGGTCTTTTAAATATTGAAATTAAAAAATTGATGTCCCCAGTTGCCTTAAACTTGTAATCCAAGGCTTACCTGATACTATTAAAAAGAAAAACTATAAAGAACATTGAATCTTTTTCGGATTAAGAAATCCTTATAGTAGCAAAGGACAGAATAACAATCGAGCGTTTTTTGCGAACTCGACGAAGTCATATCCAATTCAATGTTAACTTTGTTATCAAATCCCAATTTTTAAAAACCCATAAAACAAAAATTATTAAATCTCCCAAATTAACTCCAAAATCAATTTCTTATTCTTCATATAACTGCTCCTTCCTTTTTTAAGGAGATTGCAGAAGAGAGGTATTCTCTCCCACGGTACAGAGGTAACTCCGCTGAACTCGCAAAAAACTCGATTGCAGTCCATGCCATATACTAAAACCATCTTTCAACCAAATGCCATTTACATACTTTTACTTCACAAATTTACTTACATTTTATACCCTAAACCGGCTCACGGAAAACATTCCCGTACAAGCAATCACGCTGTTATAAAGAACTGAGTGCCAGTAAATTTATAATCATATGAAAAAGAATTGAATATGCAATACCGTATTTTAGCCTTGTATAGCCAAAAAATACACCCATTATAATTTGAGGCAAACCTAAAAAAGGAACCCAAAGGTATTTAAATCCAGAAATTCCAACGTAATTAAAAACATGAAAAAAACCAAAGGTGAAGGCAATAAAATAGAAGAAAATAGAAAAGTGTTTTTTAGTAACCTTAACTAAAAAAGGAAGTTTATATAAAGCCAATATTCCAAGTAATGAAATAAGTAATAAAATTATGCTGTTAAAAAAATGGGACCTTAAGCAACTTATTATACAAAGGATTAATGAAGTAGTGGAAAAAATAATAATATTTTTTCTGTTTATAATCAAAATCAACCTAAAGAGAAACTCTTCTAAAACAGGAGCAATAATTAATGCAATTAATATTTTTAAATATATACTTGACTCAATACTTACTTGTGAGATATTTAAAATATGATTTACTATTTTAACAACGGAACCTACAGGTAACATTATTATAATATATAAAATAAATAAACTGAAAAATTTTCCCCATTCAATTTTAGTTGGAATTTCAACTAAAAAAGGGGATTTTAAATAAATGAAAAAGTCCTTCATGTTATCAAATCAAATTATAATAATTTTAACCTTTTATTAATAAATATAGTACCTCAAAGACCGAGGTACTATATTCATCTACCAAAATAACATAATATATGTTCCGATTGCTTCTAAGCCATTTTTTATTCCAATTCCAATATCATGGCCAAGATTATAAGCAGTTTCATTGCCCCCATTTAAATTTACAAGTCTTCATTTGTCAACTCTCTCATAACTATAGAATTTAAGGTTTTAAAATCCAAATATCCCCCATATTAAACCGCTCCAAAATGAACCATAAGCATCAATTGCCGTAACGTTAACTGCAAAGAAATTAAGCAATAACCTCTACAAGGACAGCAAAAGTGATGTATTCACAAGCATATGAAAAAGAATGCTATAAACAAGTCCATAGTTCATTTTAATAAACCCTAAAATTAAACCTAAAACTATTTGAGGCCCCAATAGAATAGGTGAAAAACTAACATTAAATAAATATTCCCTGTAAAATTAAACAGATGCATTAATGCAAAGAATATTACCGATAAGTAGAAAAAATACTTGAACTTTAAAGGAAATGACCTGTTCTATTTTATTTAATGGAAAAAACGCTAATAAACCAATAAAACTGAACAATAATATCGATAGCATTATAGTAAAGTTTGTTTTAGCCCTAACTACAGAAATTGCTATTAATGCAATCAATGTAAAAATAAACAGAAGAATATTTTTCTTCTCGAATTTTAATAAAGATCTAAAAATGATCTCGTCATAAAAAGGGACAAATATTATTCCCAAGAATGTAGTCATTCGCGGAGTTAACCCAATTTCACTATGATTTATTTCAAACTGTTTACAAATAACAAAACTAACAACGCCAATAAAAATGGACATGCTTAAATATAAAAGTAATAAGTACAGAAAATAAATTCCCCTTGGTTTCCTGTTAAAACAATAAACAGGATGTTTAAGATAGTTGAACAGACTGTTCATCTTTATATTTTAAAAGCCGACAAACTAGTCGGCTTTCACAGAAACACGAAATCCTTATTGTTTTACTATTCTTTTAACAACGGAATTGTTTTTACCAATAAAACGGATAAAATAAATCCCTTTGGAATATCTAGTTATATCTACAGATGTCTCGGAACCTTTAATGTCAGATTGAAGAATTAATTTCCCGGTAATATCCGATATTTCAAGCCTTTTTACAATTTCGTTGTTAACAAAAACATAAAATTGTCCATTGGATGGATTTGGATAAATATTTACCGATAAATTTTTCACTTCCTGCACAGAGGTCTGAAACTCAAAATTTGCAACCAAACTTCTATCCGACGTTGCCGTAAACTGATACGTTGCACTTGTCGAAACAGCATTGCCGCCCTCTGTCCAGTTTATAAAGTGGTATCCGGTAGCGGCACTCGCAACCAAAGTAACCGTTTCGCCATCGCTATAATATCCGGAACCGGTTGCTGTACCGGAACTTGCCGGGCTTACCGAAGTTGAAACCGAATACCCTGTGCTAGCAACCTGTCCCATAACGCTAATGTTATCTACTTTCCACAATGCCGACGAGCCAGTCCCCGTTCCCGACGAAGTATATTGAAATGCGATATAAACATCCGTTCCTGAAATAGCAGATAAATCGACATCTCCCGACGACATCCACGTTTGCGAATTTTCCGCAGGAAAATTATACGATAATTCTGTCCATGTGTAACTTTCCGGATTTCCGCTTCCGGGATAATCCAAAGAGTATTTCATCCGTACTTCGGGGTCCGAAATTCCATCGTCGGCATATTGTGTCCAAGTATCAAAATTCAAAATAATACTTGAATATGCCGAAAAGTCCATAGCCGGAGATATAAGCCAATCGTCCGAAGCCACATCGCCATTATACCCATTGGCCGACATGGTCTGACTGCTACATGTCCAATCCTTACTGCTTGTAACCGAATAAATTGTCCAACCAGAAGGCGGACAAGTCGAAAAATCTTCGTTAAGTATGGTTACATCGCTGCTAACCTCTCCGTTTAAACTAATATTGATATCGGTAGCAGAGCCATTATCCGAAACTGTTATGGATTCGTTATAAGAACCATTAGACAACCCGGCTTTTAAACGTACATAAACCGCTGTTGAAGTTAAAGTTGGAGCAGTATAGGAAACGCTTATGCTTGATGTAAACGTAGAATTATCGCTAGAAATCTCATAATCGGCAGGAGCCGTTACCGTAACCTGACTTCCATCGAGATTAGAACCCGATACGCTAAACGATTGTGAGGTTGACGGACCATTACCCGTAGCATAAGTGAAACCAGATAGCGAACCGGGAGATGATGATAAACTTGGACTTGTGCTCGACTCGCCCAACCAAATTGTTGCATTTGTCATAAAAACACCATCATCGCCGGTTGCATCGCCTGCACTATAAGGCTGATACCAACCCGGATAAGTGCTAGAGCCATCGTGAGCGGTTTCGTCTTCGGGAACCGAACTGTCGCCAACCGCAACAACCCGTCCATTTCCATAGGTTGCACAAACAGCCATAACTCCGGTTGTTCCCGTATTGGAATAGCCATCCATAAAAACCAATCCAACCGCCGACGAATTTGCCGTATTGTCAATTGTAAAGGTTGCCCCATTATAAAAAGCCAAACCATCCACATCGCCTGCTGCCCCATGAAGAATTGGATTGGAAGGCAATGTCGCAACATTTGTTGCAGGATCCTTGCTTACATTACTTCCGGCATCCAACGTGAAACCAAACGGATTGCTATACGATGAAAAAAAATCGTTCCATACTTCCAGTGCATCCCATCCATCGCCATCCCTATCAGCCACAGCATGGTCGGAAACAATAAATAAACCACCTCCGTTTTGAACAAAATCTATCATTGCCTGCTTTTCCGTACTCGAAAATTGATTGTTAGGCTCGCACACTATAAAAATATCGTAATTGGATAAGTCCTGTGCATTCGAAGCATCGTTATACGTAATCGAACCCGTGCTTGGTAACGTCTCCACATAGTACCCTCGTTTTACCATTTCTACACCCCAACTCGAAAGTGCGCCTTGCCAATACTCCTCGGTTGAAGAAGATGTAATACCCGACTGCGCCGGACTGGGAATCGGCTGATCGTCGTCTATTATCCAGTCTGCATTGCTTGCCGTTTCGCTCTTTGTATTATCGAAAAGAATTTTCTTTTGTGCAAAACTTGTTACTACAAGCATTAAAGCAACTACCGTTAAAAACAGATTTTTCATTTTGTTCATATTAACTCTTAGCATATTGATATAAAGTCATTCCAAGAACAGTACTCATTTACTGTACTAAAACACATTCATTTAGCAACTATTTGTTATGGCAAAAATTACCAGTACAACTTTTTCTCGGAATATTAAAAACCTACAGTTTGTGTGAAAAAAAATCCGCAGCGTAAACTGCGGATTTACACTTTAATGCTTTTTCCTATTCTGGATGAATAGCCTCTACAGGACAAACATCAGCACATGAACCGCATTCGGTGCAAAGATCGGGATTGATTTTATAGATTTCACCTTCCGATATTGCCTCAACAGGACATTCATCAATACAAGTTCCGCAAGCGGTGCAATCGTCAGAAATTTTGTATGCCATTGCAGTAAAATTTTAGTTTGACTTAATTAGTTACAAAGTTAATTTATTTTGAAACACTACAAAAATACATAGTTTTTTTCATTTACAAATTTCAGTCGGTTATTGTTATCCAGTCTATATTAGAATTTCCATTTGGGAGACAAAATATACGATAGCATTAACTCGTGAGTCCCCGTATTTACACGCGAAAGTTTGTTTAAGGAAAAATCGAAAGCATACCCAAACGATAAATAATCGTTAATTTTCATATCAAAAAACATTCCTGTTGCATCACCAATCCTATAATGGGTACCAAAGTAAAACCGATTTTTGTAAAGCATTTGTGCCGTTAAGTCACACGACATGGGAACGCCTATCATAGCCCCCATTAACATGGACGGCATAAATACCCAGTCGGACGAAATATCAAAATTATACCCACCCATTACATACAACGGACTCTTCAGCGTTTTATCGAACTTACGGTCAAATGATGTTCTTAAAAAACGGGGTAACGATAATCCTACAAAAAATTTATATGAATACAGATATGCACCCGCACCTATGTTCGGATAAAAGTGTTTTTCGTTTTCCGAGAATTCGGGATCATCGGGATTTTGAACATGAAGATCGGTTAACGAAGCATAGTAATAAGTAAACCCACCTTTAATTCCCAACGAAAGGGTTATATCGTCCGTAACCCTTAAACGATACGCGTAAGCCCCGGAAACATGCGTGTTGCTTACCGGCCATGTATTATCGCTGGTTATGTTGAAACCCACACCAATTTTTTTCTGCGGCCAAGGCATGTGTCCCGATAAACTATAAGAATTTGGAGCACCTTCCAATCCAACCCACTGCAAGCGCGATAGCAAACTTAAGTTTAGATTACGCTTGGTTCCCGCTATGGCAGGATTTATTGATACCGGATTACTCAGGTAATGTGTAAATATTGGCTCTTGCTGAGCCTTAACCGGCAAACCCAAAATAACAGCAACGCAACTGATAAATAATGCTCTTACAAACTTCTTCATCGCTAAATGCACTTTATCGTTTAATAAATACGCTTCCTTTATACATCTTCCCATTGTCAACAATTTCAATCAAATAGTAATAGGTTCCCGCAGGAAGCTTAGTACCAATTGCCATTGAAACATTGGCTGACCCATCCCAGTTATTGGTATAGTTATCATTCTTATAAACCAAGTTTCCCCAACGGTTGTAAACCTTCAATTTTATTCGCTGGTATTGCTCAATGTTAAGTATCTCGAATGTATCATTAATATCATCGCCATTGGGCGAGAAGGCTTCCGGGATATCAATTTTTTTGTTAGGATCGGCGTTTACTGTTACGGTAACATAAGCAACGCTTGCCTCATCATCCGTATCAGTTACTTTATAAGTAAAGGTATCGCTTCCTTTAAATCCGTTTAACGGTGAATATTGAATTTTCAGGTCGTTAGTGATAGTACAAAGCCCATTGGTTGGTGCCGTTTCCACTTCAAGCGATTTAACGCCGTCGTCAAGGCCAGTGTCGTTTGTGAGCACATCGCAAAGGATGGTAACATTAATATACGTTTCATAATCGTCGTCCTGCGCGCTTGGCGTGTAATTTTCCCTATTTAGAACGGTTATGTAAACAGTGGCAATATCGTAATCGCCATCAATGTCCTTTAGGTAGTATTTTAAAGAATCACTTCCAAAGAAATCGGTTGTCGGAGTATATTCAATTGTATAATCGGCATTAACCGAAGCCGAACCATTTGCAGGATTTTCCAACACCGAAACGCTTATGCCTCCATCCGTCTTGTTCTGGTCGTTAAACAGTACGTCTATGCTTACAGCACGGTTCTTATAGGTTGTAATGACATCGTTGTTGGCAATAGGAACTGCGTTGGTTGTTTTAACATTAATGGTTACAGCCGCGCTGGAACAATCGCTATCGAAATCGCAAACCTGATAGTAGAATACATCTTCGCCATAATATCCGGTTTTTGGAGTGTAGGTTACCGTATTATCGGCGTTAACTATTACGCTTCCGTTTAGTGGAGAAGAGTTAACCAGTACAACTATACCTCCATCTTCCAACCCTTTATCGTTGAACAGCACGTCAACGCTAACCGGATTATCGATAATAGTTCCCCTTCCATCGGGCATGGCTACAGGTTTATGGTCGGGGCGCTCTTTTACGGTGATGTAAACCTTGGCTATTCCGTAATCTCCATCGGTATCGTAAACAATGTACTCCAACGAATCGGTTCCAACAAACCAACTCGAAGGGATATACCTAATGTTGCTATTATCGAATACATAAGCAAATCCGTGAAGTGGCTTGTTGAAAATCTTAAAGTAACTTAACCCGTCGTCCAGGTTTGTATCGTTGTTAATAACATCGATCAGCACTGGCAAATTCATAACCGTTTCGGCAGTATCGGGATTGGCAATCGGTATAAAATTTACCTCTTTTACATTGATATTTACATTCGCAACATTACTGGTGTCGTTATTATTATCAACTATAAAGTAAGTAAACGCAGCCTTGCCCAAATAATCCGTAGCGGGAGTAAAGGTTACCGTGTTATCCAGGTTAACCGTTGCCGAGCCTGTTGCCACATCGGGCTTATCCTTGATATAAATACCCACAGGAGTATCGTCTAATCCATCGTCGTTAAGAAGTACATCAACCACTACTGCCATGTTAATAGAAGTCCCCCTACTGTCGTCGTTGGCTACGGGTATGCTGTTTGGTTTTGGTATAACCGATACATAAACGGTTGCCATTGCATAATCGCCATCAACATCTTCAACTATATACTTAAACTCATCGTTTCCAACATAGAAGTACGAAGGCGTATAGGTTACCGTATGATCGGCATTGACCGTTGCCGTTCCCCATATAGGTGCAGCATGTATTTGAACGCTCTTTATTCCCTCGTACAATAGCGTGTCGTTGTCGAGAATATGAATATCGACCGCCGTGTTAACGTAGGTTTCAACATAGTCATCGCTGGCAACTGGAATCATGTTAACCGGCTTAACATTAATAAACGCGTATGCGTTATCGAAATCGCCATCCACATCGGTTACGGTGTACTCCAACGAATCCATACCAAGATAGTTACTACTCGGAGTATATGTAATTGTGTTATCGACATTAACCACAGCCGATCCGTTTTGCGGTAAACTCTTAACTGTTACAACTATCGGCTCATCGTCCAATCCCGTATCGTTAACAAGCACATCAACAATGCGAGCAGTGTTAATGGCTGTTCCCCTATAATCGTCGTTTGCAACAGGCTGGGCATTTCCTCTTTCCGTAACGGTTACGGTTACCGTAGCAACCGAGTAATCGCCATCAACATCTTCAACCAAGTATTCGAAAGAATCCGTTCCGAGGAACATATACGACGGAGTGTATGTTATTGTGTTATTCTCGTTAATTATTACCGAACCAAATTGAGGACTACTTTGGATTAGCAACCGCTCAAGACCATCGTCAAGTCCAGAGTCGTTGGCCAATACATTAATATCAACGCTTTTATTAACTATTGTTGATGCAACATCGTCGTTGGCCGTTGGCCAGTAGTTCTCACCTTCTTTTACATTTACGGTGACCTGCGCATCGTCCGAATCGCCATCGACATCGGTAACGGCGTACCTAAATGTCATAAAGCCTATAAAATCCGTTGACGGCGTAAATGTAATCGTGTTATCGGCATTAACCACAACCGATCCGCTAAGAGGATTTTCGGCAATAGATACTGCAATAGGAATATCATCCAGATTTTTGTCGTTAAACAAGACGTCTATTTTAACGGACTGGTTAAAACTGCAGCCCCTCCGGTCATCGTTGGCAACAGGGACATAATTGGGTCTGTCGGTAACCGTAACCGTAACCGTAGCCATTGCATAATCGCCATCTACGTCGATTATCTTATACCTAAAGGTTTCTGTCCCCACAAACATGTAACTTGGGGTGTAAGTAACCGTTCTGTTTGCATTCACAACAACGCTTCCAAATTGAGGCTGCTCAAAAATTGTTAACTTATCAAATCCATCCTCTAATCCGGAATCGTTCGCCAGCACATTTATAACCACCGACTGATTTATCAAAGTTGAAGCGGCATCGTCAACAGCAACCGGAACTATATTTTCGCCTTCCTTAACGTTAATGGTAACCAATGCATTATCCGAATCTCCATCGGCATCGGTAACCGTGTAACCAAAGGTCATTATCCCCGTAAAGTTTGTTGCGGGTGTAAATGTTACGGTATTGTCGGGGTTAACCACAGCACCTCCGCTTGACGGTAGTAAATTAATAGACACAGTTACAGGCGTATCGTCCAATCCCGTGTCATTGGCAAGAACGTCCACGGTAACCGCCGAGTTAAAACTACAACCACGGGCATCGTCGTTAGCCACCGGTTGGTAATCGGGTTTGTCGATTACTGTAATGGTTACCGTAGCAACGGAGTAATCGCCATCGACATCAGTTAACTTGTAAGTAAAACTATCGCTGCCAATAAACATGTAGCCCGGAAAATAGGTAACTGTACGGTTGGCATTTATCACAACCGAGCCAAACGACGGTTGCTGCTTTATGTATATTTCCCCGAATCCATCTTCCAACCCCCTATCGTTGGCCAGTATGTTTACGTCCACAGGCGTGTTCACAAGGGTTTGAGCATTATCGTCCTGTGCTACTGGCACATTGTTTTCGCCCGGTTTTACCGTAACCACAACCTGTGCATCGTCCGAATCGCCATCGGCATCGGTAACGGAATATCCAAATGTTACAACGCCCACGTAATCGTTGTCCGAAGTAAAAGTAACTGTGTTATCGGCATTAATAACAGCAGAACCAATGCTAGGCGGAATTGTAAATGCCAAGGTTAACGGGGTATCGTTTATATTCTCGTCGTTTTCCAGAACATCTATAATAACACTTGAATTGAAACTACAACCACGAGCATCGTCGTTAGCCGTAGGATGGTAATCGGGCCTTTCGATAACAGAAACCGTAACGGTTGCCAACGAGTAATCGCCATCAACATCCTCGATATAATACCGGAACGTCTCCGTTCCAATAAACATGTACGAAGGAGTATAGGTAACCGTGCGATCGGCATTTACAATTACTGTTCCAAATTGCGGTTGCGAATAAACTTGTAAATCATTAAAACCATCGTCTAAACCCTCGTCGTTAGCCAATACATTTATGGTAACCGGCGTATTTACAATTGTTGTTGCTTCATCGGCTACGGCCGAAGGCACTACATTTTCACCCGATTTTACGTTGATGGAAACCATAGCATCGTCCGAATCTCCATCGGCATCGGTTACAGTATAACGGAAAGTCATGATTCCTACAAAATCGGGTGCAGGCGTAAATGTTACCGTGTTGTCGGAATTTACACTAGCATTCCCCTGAGCAGGCGCTTCCGAAACGGTAACCGTGACCGGAACATCATCCAAATTGGTATCGTTAAATAGCACATCAACATTAACTGCGGTGTTGAAACTACATCCTCTTCTATCATCATTGGCAACAGGAATAAAATTAGGTTTCTCGTAAACTTTAACGGTTACCGTTGCAATGCCATAATCACCATCAACATCGGTTATAATGTACTTAAAGGTTTCCTCGCCAATAAACATGTAGGTTGGAGTGTAAGTAACCGTCCTGTCTGCATTAACCACTACAGTGCCAAATTGAGGCTCTTCGAATATCTCAAGAGAATCAAACCCATCTTCCAATCCGCTATCATTCTCCATAACATTTATGGTGACAGGCGTATTCAGATATGTACTATCCTTATCGTCGTTGGCAACAGGAACATAATTTACTCCATTTTTAACCGTAACGATAACATTTGCCGCATCGCAATCGCCATCGGTATCGCAAATTTGGTAACCAAATATTTCTGTTCCGTAATATCCGGTATTTGGCGTATAAGTTATAGTGTTGTCTGCATTAACCGTTGCACTCCCGTTAACAGGAAGTGTTGTTATACTCATGGACGCAAGGCCATCGTCCAATCCGGTATCGTTTAGCAAAACATCAACCGTTACAGGAGTATCGAGCGACGTGCCCCTACGATCGTCGTTGGCAACAGGGTGAAAATCGGGTTTTGCAGTCACGGTAATGGTTACGGTTGCAACATCGTAATCACCATCGATATCTTCTAATAAATAGATAAAAGAATCTGTCCCCGAAAATCCTGCATTTGGCGTATAAGTTACAGTTCTGTCAGCATTAACCACTACGCTTCCATTTGCCGGATCGGCATGAACGGTTATGTCCTTAAAGCCATCATCAAGGCCAGAATCGTTGCTTAACACATTAACCGTAACATCGGTATCAACGTAAGTTGAAGCATTATCGTCAACAGCATCGGGAATGTGATTTATCTCCCTAACGTTCACCGTAACGGTTGCTGTTGCAAAATCGCCATCGTTATCGGTAACTTTATACTTAAAGGTTGCTATTCCCGTGTAATCGGGTGCAGGAGTAAAGGTAACCGTATTATCGGCATTCGCCACGGCCTCGCCTTTTGCAGGGTCAGCTTGAGTATCAATAGAAACAACAATACCTCCATCTTCCAAACCAGAATCGTTAAACAACACATCAATTACACGAGGGGTATTCATGCTGGTTCCACGACTATCGTCAACCGCAACAGGCTGATCATCTACAAAAGTTACCGTAACGGTGACGCTAGCCTCATCGTATGCCCCATTTGCATCGGTAACACGATACGTGAAAACATCATCGCCATTGAATATTCCATCCGGAGTATATGTTATGGTGTTGTCCGATTCAACATTTACTGTTCCGTTCGATGGATTAGATGCGATTGTAACCGTTAATCCGCCTGCATCAAGACCAAGGTCGTTAAGTAAAACATCAATATTCTTTTGAGTATCCTCATCGGTTATTGCAACATCATTCATTGCACGAGGTATTGTATCGTCCAAATTTGTTGCAGAAACCGGATCGATTGTCATAAGGTTATAATTCGCATCGGAACTTGACGTTGTAATTGATACAGTATATCCTTGATCGCCGTCGGCGATTAAATCATCTACACCTGTAAGTGTAACGATAACCGGACTATTCCAATTTGCACTGGTGAATACATGAGTTGTTGGCGAAACTGTTCCCTCTGAAGTATTTGTTGAAGTAAAGGTTACCGAAACATCATCGGTAGGAATAGTATTCAAACTCATTTGGAAGGTATCGGTATCACCGGCTTCGCTGGTAACAAGTCCGCTTGTCGGGAAAACATTTACCCCGGCCTGATCGTCATCAATATTAATAACAGTTACATCGTCGGGATTATAACCATCGTAAATAGTATCTGTACTAGTCGCTGCCCCAACCTCAACGGTAAATGTTTGATTTCCATCAATGGCAGCATCGTCCACTCCTGTAACAGTAACAGTTTGCGGCGTACTCCAATCTGCAACGGTAAATGTTAAACTAGCAGGCGAAACTGTTCCTTCGGAAGTATTAAGCGATGTTATCGGAATTGTAACATCATCGGTAGGCTCACTTGTCAGTACAACCATAAATTCAGCGGTAGTACCGTCTTCGCTAGTATTTCCGCTAATTGTCGATACCGTTATACCCGCCACGTCATCATCGGTACATGTAACTGCAATATCCGGAGGGTTTAATCCGGCATACTTCGCATCGGTTGTCGTCGGTAAATCGGTAACAACATTAAAAAGAATATCGCCATCTACAATGCTATTGTTTACAGGCGTAATGGTAACTGTTTGAGGAACACTCCAATTCGATTGGGTAAACGTTAAACCGGCGGGAACAACAGTTCCTTTTGATGTGTTCTCGGACGAAACGGTAAACTGAACATCGGCCGTGGGTTTCGATTTTAAACTGAAGGTTACCTCAACAGGAACATCTCCTTCGGAGTATGAAATACTTGTGTTAGATACATTATACCCGGCCTGATCGTCATCGCGATTGGTAACAGAAACATCAACAGGGTTATAATTATCGTATTTTGGATCGGAACTAACACAAGGCTGCGTTTCTATAATATAAGCCTGGTCGTCATCGTCAACATCGTCGTTAACACCTGTAATTGTAACTTTTTGATAAGAATTCCAATTTGTAGTTGTAAATGTTAGTGTATTTGGTGAAACCGTTCCCTCAGAAGAATTACTTGAAACAAAGGTCATTTGAACACTACTTAGGGGTTGGGTATTTAGCCTTACTTTAAATGAAGTTGTATCACCTGCTTCGGTTGTATATAGCCCTACACTTGGAGTAATAGTAACGCCAGCCTCGTCATTATCAGTATTTGTTACTGTAACATTTTCTGGATCCTTGCCATTGTATTTAGGGTCCGATGAAACAGCGGCGGCAGTAATAATTGTATATACTACATCGCCATCGTCAACATAATCGTCAACACCTTTAATAGTAACAATTTGATCCACATTCCAGTTTGTAGAATTGAAAACCAGCGAAGATGGTGAAACCGTTCCCTCATTTGTGTTAGAGGAAGAAATACCAATTGTAACGCTAGCTATAGGACGAGTTTTCAGTTTAATCTTAAAGGTTGCTGTACCTCCAGCTTCGGTTGTTGTTAATCCAGTATTTTGTGTTACTGTAAAACCTGCCTCATCGTTATCGGTATTGGTTACCGATACATCCGATGGATTATAACCATTGTACTTTGCATCAGAACTGGTTGCAGCGTTTGTAATAATAGTATATACAACATTATCGTCATCAATATCATCATCTACCCCTGTAACAACAACCTCTTGCTGCAAATTCCAATTTGATGGTGTAAAAGTTAAACTTGAGGCGGAAATTGTTCCTTCGTTTGTGTTACTCGAATAGAGAGTAAGGATAACATTTGCTGTTGGCCTTGTTTGGAGAACCACCTTAAACAAATCTGTTTTACCAGCCTCAGATGTTGTTAAACCGCCTACTGGATTAACAATTATTTTAGCTTCGTCATCATCGATGTTTGTTACAGAAACATCTGCAGGATTTTTCCCGCTATACGCAGGATCGGAACTGGTTGCAGGATTGGTAATTATTTGGTATGCAACATCGCCATCATCTATATCATCATCTACACCTGTAACTGTAACGGTTTGATCGGTATTCCAATTTGTTGATGTAAAAGTAACGCTTGTAGGCGACACCAAGCCCTCTGATGTGTTACTTGATGATAAAGCAACGGTTACATCACTTAACGGCTGAGACTTTAATCTAATTTTAAAAGTATCCCCGTCTCCTGCTTCTTTTGTAATTAACCCTGCTGTGGGCGTTACCGTAAATCCTGCCACATCATTATCGGTGTTTGTTACCGAAACGTCTGCAGGGTTTTTCCCATTATAATTCGCATCGGTACTGGAAACAACCCCTGTTACAATGCTGTATGAAATATCCCCATCGGCAACATAATCGTCCACTCCGGTAATTGTAACAACTTGATCTGTGTTCCAATTCGAAGGGGTAAATGTTAATGAACTAGGCGATACAGTACCTTCCGAAATATCACTCGATGTAAGACTAAAAGTCACATTACCCGTTGGTTTCGAGGTTAATCGCACTTTAAAACTAGCCGTTACCCCCGCCTCTGTAGTTATTAACCCACTGGTTGAATTAAATGTAAAATCAGCATGATCGTCGTCGTTATTCGTAACAGTAACATCATCTACATTATAATTATTGTAACCTGGGTCGGAACTAACCGCGTTCGATGTAACTATAGTATAAGTAATGTTACCATCGGCTTCGTCGTCATTTACTGGAGTAACCGTAACGGTTTGAGCCGTGTTCCAATTAGTTGTGCTAAACTGAATTGACGCTGGAGAAACGGTTCCTTCGGTATTGTCGCTTGTAGATAAGTTTATTGTAACTGTTTGCGAAGGCTTTGTATTTAAAACTATTGTAAACGTTTTAGCCGATCCTCCTTCGGTAGTTGTTAACGACGTTGGCGTAACTGTAACACCTACAGCGTCGTTATCGTTGTTGGTTACAGATACATCCGCAGGATTTATTCCGTTGTACTTGGGATCGGAACTAACCGCTGCAGCAGTAATAATTGTGTATGCCTGAGGTCCATCAGCGGATGCATCATCGACGCCTGTAACTGTAATTACCTGCGCTACATTCCATGTTGCAGGATTAATTGTTATTGATGTTGGGCTTACTGTTCCTTCAGCTGTATTACTGGACGAAAGGCCAATAGTAACACTAGCACTTGGCTGACTAGTTAAACTTATTCTAAAAATTGCCTGTTGTCCCGATTCGTTTGTAGTTAGCCCTGCTGTTGGATCAACATAAATATTTGCTTCATCATCATCGGTATTTGATGCAGAAACCACAAAGGATTTACCATTGTAATTACCATCGGAACTCGATGAAGAACCATTTATACTGTACGAAATATTACCGTCATCAATATAATCATCTACGCCAGTAATGGTTACCGTTTGGTCTGAACTCCAATTCGAATTGGTAAAGGTAAGACTTGTAGGGCTTACCGTTCCCTCTGTGGCATCAGTAGACGATAAAGTAATAGTTACACTAGCGGTAGGTTGGCTATTTAAATGTACTTTAAACACGTCGTTTCCCCCTGCCTCTGTTGTTATAAGTCCCGACGTTTTAGATAAAATAATATCGGCTACATCATCGTCGTTGTTAACAACAGTAACATCCGACGCATTGTAATTGCTGTAAGTTGCATCGGCACTTACTGCCGGAGCAGTTACAATGGTATAGGTTTTATTTCCATCGGCTATATAGTCGTTAACTCCGGTAACTGTAACAATCTGATAAACATTCCAATTTGCAGAAGTAAATGTAACGCTCGAAGGTGAAACCGTTCCCTCGGCAGTGTTGCTAGAACTCAACCCAATGCTTACATTTTGGGTAGGCTGACTATTCAACCTAATTGTAAAAGTTACCTGCCCACCTGCTTCGGTTGTGGTAAGTCCTCCTGTTGGATTTACAATAATATTCGTAACATCGTTATCAATGTTTGTAACCGAAACATCGGCAACTGATAGGTTATTAAATAACGGATCGGCACTCGAAGTTGAAGAGGTAACTATTGTGTAAACTACATCTCCATCATCAACATAATCATCAACTCCTGTTACAGTAATTGTTTGGTTTGTATTCCAGTTCCCTGAAGTAAATGTAACCGATACTGGCGATACAGTTCCTTCAGCAATGTTACTCGAACTCAATGTTAACGAAACATCCGCCGATGGCTGACTTGCAAGCCTTATATTAAATGTTGCAGTTGGTGTTCCAGCCTCGTATGTAGATAATCCTGATGTTTGGTTTACAATTACCGTAGCAACATCGTTGTCGATATTTTGCAAGTTAACATCGCTAGGATTAATTCCATTATAGTATGTATCGGAACTACTCGATGTTCCTGTAATAATGCTATATGCCACATTTCCATCTACAACATAATCGTCAACGCCTGTTACCGTTACAGTTTGGGGTGTGTTCCAATTTGATGTTGTAAATGTAAGCGAGGTTGGCGAAACAGTCCCTTCGGTTGCATCGGAACTGCTAAGCGGCAATGTTACGTTACTTGTTGGCTGGGTTTTTAAAACAACCGTAAACGTCGCAGTTCCACCAACTTCCGTAGTATTTCTGGATATTGCAGATATTGTAAATCCCGGTGTACGAACGGTTATTGTTGCGGTACTGGACAATGGTATCTCGCAATTTCCATTATCCGCCTTCACTGTAAACACATTGCTCCCAACCGATAAATTTACTGCAGGAACTGTAATATTCAAGTTTGATCCTGTTCCCGTAGCAGTAGTAATATAACTTTCGTTTTTGTAAACGTTATATGTTACCCCTGTTTGTGAGGAATTTACGGTAATTGTTCCATCATGCCCAGGATCAACAGTATTTCCAGTGACGGTTAATCCAATGTTAGGCTGATTTATAACCGATATTTCAAAAGGATTAGAAGTAGCATTACACCCATCCTTAGTAACTTCAAGGGTGTAATTTGTACCTGCATCGCTAAGCGCTGCACTTGATTTTGTAAACTGTTTTGTTGTAGAAACAATGGTTGTTCCATTTCGCCAAACGTACGAAGCATTATTTTCTTCGGCACTAAGATATATTTCCTCACCAACGCAAACATTGGGATCTCCCGAAAATGATGTGTTCGGCGATATTTCCACTTCAAAATAACGTGTGGAATTACAACCGTTTTTTTGAACTGTCAACGACCATGTTCCGGGGCTAAATGATCCCCATGTAATTGATAATACCTGTGAGGTTGACATAGTGGTAGAACCATACTTCCATGTATATACAGCACCAACTTCCTCGGCAACTAAATCTAAACTCTGCCCAACGCAAACCGTAGTGTCACCACTAAACTCAAGGTCGGGTCCTACATAAACGGCAAACTTCGTTATTACCTGCGAATAGCCATCGTCCACCATTACATATACAATGGCAAATCCCGACTTGTTTGCAACCGGTGTAACCGTAATTGTTCTACTTGAGCCGCTACCTCCTAAAATAAGATTTTCGTTAGGGACAAAAGCCGGATCGTGCGAAAATGCCGTTACCGTTAAATCAGCAGCAGGTGTTTCCGCATCGTTAACAGTAAAAGGAATTGCCGGCGACGGATTGTTAGTACACAAATCCTGATCGGAAATTGTAGATATTGTAGGAGGCGTATTAACAGTAAGGTAAACCTTATCGGTATTCATCGACCAAAACTGGCTGTTCTTTGCCTCCCAATCGAAACTGGTTCGCCCGAACCAATCAGTATTAGGAGTAAATGTGATGTTTCCAAGATTTGCCAGCGCTATTTCCTGATTTACCGTGATTGCTGTTCCCGAAAGTTTTAAGGTTCCATTGGTTGGCAACGATAGAACTCTTATCAAGGTAAGTGCATCCTCCGTAGGGTCGAAAAACTTCTTCGTAAAATTAGCCTGCGAAAAAGTAATGGTACTATTGGGTAATCCTTCTTTATAAATATCTCCGACCCACGGAGCTAAGCCGTTTACGCACTTTGTTGTACTCTGACTAACATGAATAGTAATACTGGAATATCCCAAGTCGATAGCATTAAACCATGTATTCATGGTATTCATATTGCCATTAAAATTTACATTCTTCAACGAACTGTTCCACGACCATATTCTAGGGATGTTATTCCCTATAACCAACTGCTTCTGTTGAGTTTCGTCCATCAACCCATTTCCGGTTTCATCGCCCCAGCGCGAAATGTTTGTATCGTCCCAATAAATGGTTGCATTTAACTTTTTGAATGGTCTAACCGATGAAGTGGTAACGCCATCGCACTGCTCAACATCGTAAACAGGAAAATTTGTAGGACCGCGTCCCATAAACGTTGCCGATGCGTAATAGTTTCCAGGAGCAACTTCTGCTCCTGCATCGGTTTTAAAATCCCAAAGTATATAGTTGTTCCCCTTTGCCATATCGCGATAAATAACCCGATCGCTTCCGTTAGTCGAGTAACTTCCATCCCCGTCCAAATCGAGCAATATGGCCGTAAACGCATCTATATTCGATGTGATTTTAAAAATAGCAATTGAACTATAGGTGCAACCTACCCGATTCTTTTCTAGGTAGATGTCTTTATCGGTAAATGATAGTTGTTGAGGATTACGAGTATAATTATAGTCGTAAAAAAGAGAATCGTCGGCCCAAACCTGGGTTGTTGGCGGTGCTAGCAATGTTGTTGGCCAAACAATTTGATCGGGATCGTCGAGATAAACCCTATATTCCAACGCGCTGGTTGTTTGGTTATCA
Source organism: Bacteroidales bacterium (assembly GCA_020636845.1). GTDB lineage: Bacteria > Bacteroidota > Bacteroidia > Bacteroidales > Tenuifilaceae > JACJXD01. Next base: position 144,510 of record JACJXD010000004.1, read on the forward strand.
TCTTTACTTTGGGCTCTTTTAATGTAGTTCGATTCGGAAACCTGCTTAATTAAGCCATACGAGTTCGATTGAAATATGAATGAAAAAGGGTAATACTGAAAGTTTATTTTATTTACAAAATCGTCCGAAGTAAAAACATAAAAATAGTTGTTTACCTTATACTGTGTAAAACTAGTAGTTGTCAACTGCCAACTCTTCGACCACAAACGTCCTGCAGGAACGTTAGGCGCTCCCGCGTTGGTAACTATATTATTTGAAGCATCGGTTACGGTAAAATCGAAGAACTCGAGAGCAAAACGGCTATCGTAATCATGTTCAAATTCAATGTAAAAATCTCCAGTTTGATCGGCAGTAAAAGTATATGGAGTATATCCTCCCGATATAGTTACACTATTCAGTATTGCTCCGTTTGGGCCCGTAATAGCATGTGCATAATCTGTAATATACCCAGTTCCGGAACCAGGCATGGTTCTTTCAGCAAAAATAACAGTTCCGTCGGGACGGCAAACCCTAAAATGCACTCTATACCTACTGGTACTTACATTTCCTCCGTAATTGCTCGCATTCATCTTCATGCCGAAAAAGGCCTTTTCGCCACTCTTCATTCTTATGTTAAGCCGCTTATCTACTGGGCAGCCATACGTTCCAAACCCGTTAGTTCCAAAAACATTAAACTCCAACCAAAGCCTGTCGCTTGAGTTTGGCATCAACTGTTTTGTTCCCTCAGCATGAATTTGAGTTGCAGCAAATGCTAGCATTAACCCTATTAAGCAGGTTGCTAATTTTCTCATAGTTTTCGTCTATTATCTCTAACAAAAAAGCTAAGGCCAATACCTTAACTTCAGATTTCAATAAATATTAATTTATGCTAAAAAGACCAACTTCATAAAAACCTATTTTCCTAACTTACGTTTAAAGTTTGATGACAAAAATCATCGCAACGCCTTTTATTCCTAGCAAAGTACACATTTTAAGGATTTGCCTTTATTCGAACAAGTTACGACAATTTTTATTACGAAGAAGTGCTTATTATGGAATTTTTAAAAATTATTTTACCGATAAATTATACTAATTGATAATGTTAAATTATGTCATGAAGTTTTTTAAATGTTGTTTTGTTTTTTATAAAATTCTATAATTTTTAATTATCCTGATGGTTGCTACATACTACGCAAACCCATTTCATCTACAATTTGCATTATTCCCTTTTCATCGAGTTTAGAGGTTGTTTCGTTTATCCCTGAAATTTTTTTCACAATAAATCTTTCTAAAAAATTCATTCTGTCAAAAAGAAACTCTCCACCTACAACTTTTTTTATAACCGCATGGTTGCGAAGTTCCTCGGGAAATGCCAATTTTAATTCGTTTTCATATTCGGGTTCGTTCATGGCGCACAGGTATAAACCAACTCGCTTTTGTAACAATTTATCTAAGTTTTTTAAACAAAATTCCTTTACACGACGCCGTATTTTGCCAACATGTATCGATCCTCCAATAATTACCTGATCGAACTCGTCCATGTTGACATTTTTATTTTCTTTTAAGTTGAATATTTCTATACTACTATTGAAACTAGCAATCATATTGGCAACTTTTTCGGTAGTCCCATGCGAAGTATCATAAACTATTGCTGTTTTCATTGCTTGGTAAGTTCGTTTACATTAAGTTTTTGCTAAAAGACGATTTTATGATGATTTTTGTCCAACAAGACAAGTGCCAAAATTAAACTTTGTTTATTATGATTTTACTTTAACAAATCTAACAGCATAATTCCCAATCCTTTCATGGCAATATCAATTGCTTTTTCATCAGGATCAAAGTTAGAGCGATGCAGCTGCGTTGATTTTCCATCTTCACCTACACCTACCCTAAACAACACCGATGGAACTTGCTGGCTAAAGTATGCAAAATCATCCGTGGTCATTCGAGGTTCAAGCGTTATCACATTATCCTTTCCAAATATTACAGTACAAGCCAACTTTACTTTTTCTACCAACTGGGGGTTGTTATAAACCGAAGGGTAACCCTTACGGATTTCAACATCGCAACTTCCTCCCATCGACTCCGCAACACCCTTGGCCATACGTGTAATTAAACCATGCGCTTCGCCTCTCCAACTCTCGTCCATCGTTCGAAACGTTCCCTGTAAGTCAACCTTATCGGGAATTACATTTGTTGCCCCGTTGGCTTCAATACGTCCAAACGAAAGCACTGTAGGTATATTTTGGTTAGCATTCCGACTAACCAATGTTTGAAGTGCATTTACTATTTGAGCCGATATTACTACAGGGTCTATCAAAGCGTAAGGCAACGCCGCATGACCACCTTTTCCGTGAACTGTAAGGTAAACCTCATCTCCCGAAGCCATGTACTTTCCCGAACAAAAACCTACTTTTCCTAAAGGAAGTTCGGGCAAAACATGCGCAGCCAACATAAAATCGATATTCAACTCCTTAAACACATCTGTGGCTACAATTGCGCTTGCACCTCCCGGCAACAATTCCTCGCCCGACTCAAATATTAAAATCAGCCTCCCACTCCATTCTTCTTTCATGGATTTAAGCAAAAGGCCGGCACCAAGCACTGCTGCCATGTGAATGTCGTGTCCACATGCGTGCATAACACCATCTACCTTGGAAACTATTCTATTGCCAGAATCCTCTGTTATGGGTAATGCATCCAACTCAGCACGAATTGCTATGGTTTTGCTGCTATGTCCACTTTCAAAAATTGCAGCAAAACTATGATGAACGCCAAAAGAGACTATTTTAAAACCTTCTTCCTTTAATTTAGATGATATTAAATTCGAAGTTTTACTTTCACTAAAGGATAATTCGGGATATAAATGAATCTGCTTACGAATTTCCCTTAAAGTTCCGGATAAAACTTCAACATTTTGTAATATAATGTCTGTTACTTTCCTGTTTTCCATGACGTTTCTATGTAAAAAACATTCTGTTTGTTATTAAAAAATAAAAGTTAAAAATAAGTTGAACGTACAACCCTACTTGCCAAAAAGTATTTTTATTGAAACTAGTAAAATGAAAACACCAAAAATCTTTTTTAGCAACCTATCCGGTAGCATTATTGAGACTTTCGAACCGAAGTAACTGCCAATTATTACAGTGATAATTAAAATAATGGCAACCTTCCAATCAACATAACCCGCCTTATAGTAGTTAATTGCAGCAAGGATTCCTACCGGAAACAGCAGCACCATTAAACTGGTTCCTTGGGCCTCGTGCTGGCTAAATCCCAATAAAAATATAAGTGCCGGAACAATAATTATACCTCCGCCTAAGCCTAAAGCACCACCAACAAAGCCCGCTAGTAATCCAATGCCTATAAGTATTAAAATTTCGTAATTCATATAGCTTCAATTTGTTAACAAATTTAAATTGTTTTCCAAAGCGGTAAAAAATATGCTAAAAAATTGACATCGCACTCAAATATTAATACTTTTGAGTTTTTAAATTACATAGATAATACTATTGTAACCGAAATACAAAGGTAACTTATTATACAAAAGGAGCGTTCAATCATTTTGACATATCAATTGACACTTCGATTTTCGAAATTCTTTAAGTAATAAAAACATAAAAAGTATGAAGAAGTTTTTATCGTTTGCATTTTTAGCTTGCATTTTAGGGTCTGGCATTGCAATGGCCCAAGATGGAAAATCGGGTATAACATTTAAAAGCACGTTATACGATTACGGAACGCTAAAGGAAGATGATGGCGTGGCTTATCACGATTTTACATTTACCAACACAGGAAACTCTCCGTTAATTATACAAAGGGTTACTTCTTCGTGTGGCTGCACTACTCCCGATTGGCCAAAAGAGCCAATTGCCCCCGGTAAAACCAGTGAAATAAAGGTAGGATACAACCCTCATGGCAGACCAGGACCTTTCACAAAAACCATTACTGTTTTTTCCAATTCCGAAACACCATCTTTAGTTCTTCAAATAAAGGGAAACGTTGCTCCTCATGTTAAAACTATCGACGAAATTTACCGCATACCTGTTGGCGACAACCTTCGTTTCGAAAAGAATCATATTCCCTTTAGGCGCATGTTCCTAGGAAGTACATATACCGATACATTGAAGTTTATGAATAGTTCTACCGAAACGGTTAAGGTTGCTGTAAATGCAAGCGGAATGGACTTCCTAAAAATTAATGTTGTTCCCGAGAGTGTTAAGCCAAAAGAATTTGGGAACATTATTGTTACTTACATTCCCGACAAACGTAACGACTGGGGCTTTTTAGTTGACAGGTTCGTGCTCGTTGTAAACGGACAGCCAATAAACAATGCACCTCTTTCCGTTTCCGGAAGTATCGAGGAAGACTTCTCCAAGTTAACTCAAAAAGAACTGGATAGCGCCCCAAAAATTAGCGTAGATAATGCCGTTTACGATTTTGGCGACCATCCCGATAACGAAAACGTTAACCACAACTTTGTAATTAAAAATGAAGGCAAAAGCGATTTGATTATTCGTAAAATCAAAGCCAGCTGTGGTTGTACTACCGTAACTCCCGATAAGGAAATTTTAAAACCGGGTGAAACTACGAATATACAGGCTTCGTTCCGTACCTCAGGCTACTCCGGTAGGCAAAGTAAAATAATTACCATTATTACCAACGATCCTAAAAATTCAACGTTAATATTACGCTTAACCGGTAATGTAGTAAAAAGCAAATAATCTGTATAATTTTATCTTTATAAGGCTGCTACTTGATTGTAGTAGCCTTTTTTATGTTCTATTTTGAAATTAAAATAAATTTATTGGCATCAATAAAACTGAAGTTAAAATACCTTTGAATCCATTGATGTTCATAAAAAATTTGGATATTTGTGTAAATCATTTTTAAAGAATATGACTGGACAGGTTAAACGCTTTGGTACAGCACCGGTGTTTTTCACCGCAATTTCAACCATTTTAGGAGCTATTCTCTTCCTACGTTTTGGATATGCAATTGGAACTGTAGGCTTTTGGGGGGTAATCTTAATTATTTTACTCGGACACATGGTTACTATTCCCACGTCTTTAGCCCTTTCCGAAATAGCGACAAACAAAAGGGTTGAAGGGGGTGGCGAGTATTTTATTATTTCACGTTCCTTCGGATTAAACATTGGCGCAACAATTGGAATTGCCTTATACCTATCACAAGCCATTAGCGTAGCTTTTTATGTAATTGCCTTTACCGAATCGTTCCAATTTTTGTTCGACTACCTACAAGGTGTCGGAATATTTTTACCCCGTCAGGCAATAAGCATCCCCGTCATGCTAATTCTTTCGGTACTTATCCTAAAAAAAGGGGCTAGCCTTGGCGTTAAAGCGTTGTATTTTGTTGTAGCCATACTTTTTGTAGCCTTGGCAATGTTTTTCCTTGGACAAACCAACTACACCGCCAACACCGATTTTTCTTTATTAAGCGATCAATTTCACAATCCCGAAAAGTTTTTTATTGTATTTGCAATTGTTTTCCCTGCCTTTACAGGAATGACTGCAGGTGTTGGCCTGTCGGGCGACCTTAAAAATCCGGCTAAATCAATACCAATTGGGACCATATCGGCAACACTTATTGGCATGGTTATATACTTTTTTGTTACCTACAAGTTGGCCGTATCGGCATCGCCGGAAGATTTGGTATCCAACCAACTTATTATGGGAAAAATAGCCATTGGCGGGTCAATTATTATTCCCTTGGGATTAGCAGCATCAACAATTTCATCGGCATTGGGATCGGTAATGGTTGCACCCCGGACACTTCAGGCTCTGGCAAACGACAGCTCTTTTCCCATCCCTAAAGTAAACAGATGGTTGGCAAAAGGTCGCACAAACGACAACGAACCTACAAACGCCTCCATTGTAACTTGCGCAATTGCCCTAATTTTTGTGGCATTAGGCGAAGTTAATACTGTTGCCAGCATTATTTCGATGTTCTTTATGGTTACCTATGGTTCTTTATCGTTAATTTCTTTTCTTAATCACTTTGGAGCATCGCCATCGTATCGTCCTTCTTTCAAATCGAAATGGTGGATATCGCTATTGGGCTTTGTTGTTGCCGTTTGGGTAATGTTTAAAATTGATACCCTTTACGCATTACTTGCCATTATTTTGATGGTGTTAATGAATATTTACATCAACTTTTATCATAGTAACCGAAAAGGGCTTTCGTCGATTTTTGCCAACTCCCTATTCCAACTAAACAGAAACCTGCAAATCTTTCTTCAACATAAAAGTAAAGACAAAACATTTCTAGAATGGCGTCCGGGAGCAATTTGCATTTCCGACTCGTCGTTCGACCGCGATAACGCTTTCCGACTGCTAAACTGGATTGCTTACCGCTACGGCTTTGGCACATATCTACATAGAATTGATGGTTACTTTTCCACAAGTACCAACAAGCAATCGCGCGAAGAGTTAAAGCGGCTTTTAAATAACATTGAAAACGAAAAGAACTTTGTATATATCGATACCATTATTTCGCCTTCCTACACTTCGGCTGTAGCCAATGCCATTCAAATTCCGGGAATTGCCGGAATGGAAAACAACATGGTTATTTTGGAATACGATAAGGACGAAAAGAAAGGGCTAAAGGATATCTTGGATAACTTCAACTTAATTAGTGCCGGAAATTTCGACGTTTGCATTCTTGCTTCGAGCCGACGCCCAGTTTATCCAAAGAACGGAATACACATCTGGATTAAATCGACAGACAACGAAAACGCCAACCTGATGATTTTGCTAAGCTTCATAATATCGGGACATCCTTTCTGGAAAAATGGTTACATTAAAATATTTAACATTTGCAAACCTAACGAGGTTAAAGACCAACGGCGTAATCTCAGGGAACTTATGATAAGCGGACGACTGCCTATTTTGCCCGATAACATCGAAATAATCGAAAACGAAGAATCTGTTTCCCCTAAAAAAATAATTACCGAAAAATCGGAATTTGCAGGCTTGGTAATTCTTGGCTTCCGCGAAGAACTTATTAATCATGAAGGTGAAGAATATTTTAATGGTTTCGAAAAACTGGGCGATGTACTTTACGTTTACTCAAAGTATAAAAAGGAAATTGAATAAGGGTTTGTCATGACAAAGAAAAGCAAAGGAGAAAACAAAAAACATAATACCAACGACAGCGCGTTAATTGTAAATCCGGGAATAGAGCAACCGTCCTCAATTAATCAGGCTGCAATTAACCGCATTAAGCAACGGAAAAACACACTACTTACAGCAGAACAGTATTTCGAAGGCATCCTACAACACAACGTAATGATTTTAAGCAAGGCCATTACGTTGGTAGAAAGTTCGTTGCCAAAACACAGGGAAATAGCCCACCAACTAATAGATAAATGCTTACCATATACAGGAAACTCCATACGAATAGGCATTACCGGAGTTCCCGGCGTTGGAAAAAGCACTTTTATTGAGGCTCTTGGCTCCACCATTACCGGAACCGGCCACAAACTGGCCGTGCTCGCCATTGACCCAAGTAGCGAAAGAAGCAAGGGTAGCATTTTAGGCGATAAAACAAGAATGGAAACGCTTAGCGCCGACAAAAACGCTTACATTCGCCCTTCGCCGTCGGCCGGCTCGTTGGGTGGCGTTGCCCGTAAAACCAGAGAAACGGTTATGCTCTGTGAGGCAGCGGGTTTCGACACCATTTTTATTGAGACGGTAGGCGTCGGACAAAGCGAAGTGGCGGTTCACTCCATGGTCGATTTTTTCTTGCTTCTTATGCTCGCCGGAGCTGGCGACGAACTTCAGGGTATTAAACGGGGAATAATGGAAATGGCCGATATGATTGCCATTACAAAAGCCGACGGGAATAATATTGACAAGGCCAAACTGGCTCAGGCCGAATACAAAAACGCCCTTCACCTTTATCCCCCAACGGAGTCGGGGTGGATTCCCTGTGTGGAAACATGCTCGTCGGTTACCAAAAACGGGGTAAATAACGTTTGGCAAATCATTAACCAGTACGTTGACTTTACCAGAAAAAACGGATATTTTTTAAAACGCAGGCAACAACAATCCAAATACTGGATTTACGAAACTATTAACGAATCGCTTCATACCCGCTTTTTTAACGACGAAAAAGTTCAGAGTAAACTAGCCGATCTGGAAAAACAAGTGCTAAACAACAAGCTAAGCTCATTTGCCGCTGCACAAATACTGCTTGATACGTTTACCGGAAATAAAGAGTAACGCCGGACTAATCAACCCAATCGTTATTGGCCTTAATAATAGCCACCAACTCCCGAATGGCATCCTGTTCGGGAATATTCTTTTTTACAAGTTCCTTCCCTTTGTAAAGTGACACCCGTCCGTACCCGGCTCCAACGTAGCCGTAATCGGCATCGGCCATTTCTCCGGGACCGTTTACAACACAACCCATCACTCCAATTTTTAACCCTTTTAGGTGTGCCGTTGCCGCTTTTACCTTTTTCAGCGTATCCTGAAGGTTGAACAACGTCCGACCACACCCTGGACACGAAATATACTCGGTTTTAGATATTCGCGTACGCGATGCCTGTAAAATAGAAAATGCCGTTTGACAAACCGTTTGCCGGGAAATGTTGGGTGCCGTAAGCATTACTCCATCGCCTAAGCCGTCTAGTTGCAAACCGCCAACATCCGAAGCCGCCTTAAGTTGAAAAAGTTCGGTATCGCTATCGGCATAGTTACGGCAAATTACAACAGGCCGGGTTATTCCCAAATTCATCAATGTTATAAAAGCAGCCCTTTGCTCGGCAAATCCGTTGGCGTTTTCGGTCTGCAGCAAAAGTATTACAGGAACATCGGAACGGAGTAACCCCTGCAATTCTTCGCTGTTTAAATCGTTGTACGATACTTTTAGGAAACAACCTTTTTTTACTTCCTTTTGATTCAAAAACTCATTTACGGAATATGCTGCTATAGAATTTTCGCTACCGATTATAGGAAGATTTTCAACTTTAGGCACTGAAATATCACAGCCCTTTTCAACTAAAATATAATCGGCAGATAAATCGTTTCGAGTCCACTCCTCCGTTTCGGAGTTATAGCTCCAACCCCATTCCGAAAGAACTTCACCGGTAACTTTTTTCAACCCCGATAAATTGGCTATAACAACAGGCTGATTTTCACCTCCAATGTTCAACACTTTTTCGGAAACTCTTCGCTTATATTCAAACGGATTATAAGGAAGACTGCCTATTTCGTCCAACCTCGGATTGGTTTGCCGACCTTCGAAGTAACTTACCAATTTTCTTGCCACCGGAATTTCCACCTCAGGCTCTTCGGTAAGCGAAACCCTTATTGTATCGCCAATACCATCGGCTAAAAGGGCCCCCATACCAACCGCCGACTTAATGCGTCCATCCTCGCCATCTCCGGCCTCGGTTACTCCCAAGTGCAACGGGTAATTCATGCCTTCGGCATTCATGGCTACAACACATAACCTAACAGCCTGAACCATTACGCGCGTGTTGCTCGATTTCATGGAAATTACAATGTCGTGAAAATTGTGCTTTCGGAAAATACGTAAAAACTCCATTGCCGATTCTACCATTCCTTCAGGCGTATCGCCATAACGGCTCATAATCCTATCCGACAAAGAGCCGTGGTTAACTCCAATTCGAATAGCCACCTTCCTTTTTTTGCAAATATCCAACAACGGAATTAACCTCTCTTCAATTCTTGCCAACTCCTGTTTATAATCGGAATCCGAATATTCTACCATCTTAAACTTCGCCCGAGGGTCAACAAAATTACCCGGATTTATACGAACTTTCTCCACATGCTTTGCCGATTCTAATGCTGCAGCAGGATTAAAATGAACATCGGCTATTAAAGGAATGGTTATTCCTTGTCTTTCCAATTCTTCCTTTATGTTTTGAAGATTAGCAGCTTCCTTGGTGCTTTGCGTTGTTATTCGAACGTACTCCGAACCAACATTATACGCCCTTATGCACTGCTCAGCCGTGGCAATGGTATCGTTGGTATTAGTTGTCGTCATGGTTTGTATCCTAATGGGATTATCGCCTCCAAGAGGAACTTCCCCAATAAAAACCTCAACGGCCTTTCGTCTGGAATAATGCGAATAACTTACACAATACTTACTATCTGCCTTCATTTTTACTATCAAAAGAAATTAAAACATCATGATTTACAATTCCATGTTGGGATGCGTAACAACGAAGTAAAGAGTTCGCATCATACCTAACATTATCACCGGAAATAAAAAAACAAGCAAAAACCTTACAATGAAGTAGTTTATAAAATTAAAGAAAAGTAAGGTTACAAAAAGTAGAATAAGCGACGAGTCAACCAGCATAAGCACTCTATTTGTAATAGGTCGCGCAAATGCCTTTGGAACAGGAACATCGTCCCGCTGATTTGCAACAAAAAGTATCAACTCGTATATACAAAACGTAAACAAAATTGGCGAAACCGCACCAAAAATTATTAGAATTAACTTTGATTCCGTTACTCTAAAAGAATATAAAAGTCCAACAATAACGGTCAATACAAGATTAATCGAAAAAATTGCAGAGTTCCCTACAAGATTTTGAGTCCAAAACATAACCGTTTTTGTCCATCTAAATTGTCTCATAAAATACCTACGCGTTAATTACAAGGTAAACGTTATAAGCAATGGCTATTGCCAAGAATATAGCCCCATGTACTCGGCTAATTCTACATTTTCTTCCCCACATGGCAAAAACCAGCATTAAAATTGCGCCAAGAATATTAACTGAAAGGTCGAACCACGCATTCGGGTAAATGTTTATAGGCCTAATAAACGAGGTAACGCCTAAAACCAACAGTAGGTTAAATATGTTCGACCCCACAACATTTCCTATTGCTATGTCCGATTTACCACGGTAAGCCGCTATTGCGGAAGTTGCCAATTCCGGCAACGATGTTCCCGCCGCCACAATTGTTAAGCCTATTACAGCTTGACTTACACCCAATGCTTCGGCAATTTTCACCGCACTGTAAACAATTATTCGGCCTCCGGCCACAAGCAACACAAGCCCACCAACTATCATAAGAACAGAATACCACGCATTTCTTTTTTTTACATCGGGTTCCGTATCTATGTCTCCCATCTTTGCCGATAAAAAATTGTAATACAAGAAGACTGCAAATAGTAACAAAAGAATTATAGCGTCGGATCTGGAAATAAACGCCGACGAATTATGATCGATAAACATATCGCCAGCCAAAGCAAAAACTACCGCTGTAGCCAAAAAGTTAAAAGGAATTTCAATTTTAACGGTTTTACGCTGAACAATAATAGGTTTTATTAACGCAGATATTCCCAATATTACAAAAACATTGAAAATGTTACTTCCCAAAATATTTCCCAAAGCAATTTCGGAATTGCCAGTAGTTGCCGAAATAACGTTAACTGCCAACTCGGGCGCCGAGGTGCCAAATGCAACAACCGTTAATCCTATTGTTAAAGCCGAAACTCCCAGTTTTTTTGCAATGCTGGATGCTCCTTCCACCAGCCAAGTAGCACCGTAAACCAAAGCAACTAAACCAACGGCTATTATTAAAAATTTAAGAAGCATAACTACTCCAACCTTTCTATCAACTTAAAAGTATAGCCTATCGATTGCATTTCTTTATAACTCAGAACGCTACCCTCCGCAGGCCTAACGTTCAACTTTAATGCAATAGCCAACTGCCCAACTTCCTGTTCGAACGAAATTCTGTTCGTGGCAACATCTTCTTCAAGAATATTGGAAAAAATTTGAGCTGCAGCGTCGTGTCCAACGGCCGAAACAAAACTATTCTGCCTTACTAACTCTGCAACTTTTTCGCTGGAAATGTCGGACACTCGGTAAAGCCCCGTTGTTGTAAAAACAACACCATTGAATAACGCTACCGGGAAAGATTTTCCCTTTTCCATTTTACTTTTTTTTAAAGTAGTTACAAAGATAAGTTTGATTACTGTAACTTTGCTAAAGTTTTCATTAATAAAACAGACCGAATTGAAGAAGTTAGTATTTTTAGCCATGTTTGCGCTGGTTATAACATTATTGTTTCCACGCTGCGCAAAAGTAGTTGCTCCAACCGGCGGCCCAAAGGATACAATTCCGCCTATTTTAGTTGCCAGCAATCCCAAACCAAACGCCACAAACTTTAAGGAAAACAAGTTAACCTTCGAGTTTAGCGAATACATTGTGCTTAAAGATGCCTACCAAAAAATGCTGGTTTCGCCTCCGCTTAAAAATCGTCCGGAAATTAAGCAACGCGGAAAACGATTCGATTTGGAAATTAACGATACTCTTAAGGAAAATACAACATACTCCATTTACTTTGGCGATGCTATTACGGATAACAACGAAGGAAACGCCATTCCAAACTTCGAATTTGCCTTTTCCACCGGCCCAAATATCGACACACTTTCCCTTGCGGGAAGCATTACAAATTCCCTTACCAACGAACCGGTTGAAGGTGCAATTATTATGCTTTATACTAACAACACCGACTCTCTTCCATATAAAGAAAGACCTACGCATGTTGCCAAGTCGAACAAAAAGGGACTTTTTAAGGTAAATAACCTAAAATCCCAAAACTACAAAGTTGTTGCCATAATCGATGGTAATAACGATTTCCTTTACAACCAAGGAGGCGAACAAATCGCTTTTTTAGATTCGGTTGTTCCTCAATCTTTTTTTACTTCGGAAGATTATAAAAATAGAACGTTGAGCTTACGCTCATTTACGGAACCTTTGCCGTATCAACTTTTAACAGGCTATTCTCGTCCCGATAGCAATATAATCGAACTTAACTTTTCCCGAAAACCTGTTGGTGGCTTTGTTGCAGAACCTTTAAAAATGGACGCAAAAGCCAACTGGTTTATTTCCGAACCCGATGCCGAAGGAGATACCCTAAAACTTTGGATTACCAACACAGCTATTATCAAAACCGATACACTTTACCTTAAATTATCGTATCAAAAAACCGATTCTCTTAATATTCTTCACCCACAAATCGATACGCTCAAGTTACTTTATACACCCACCGATGAAGAGATTGTTTCGTCCAAATCATCAAGAAAAAACAAAAAACATAAGGACGAACAACCTAAAAAGGATACTTTAGGCTTTAGCCTTACCTGTTCCCTAACATCAAACGGAACAGGTTTCCCGAACATTCCGGTTGATTTTACAATTCCTGCGCCCGTTCAAAAAGTAGATTCTTCACAAATTCTGATTTTTAACGAAACCGATAGCATAATGGAACCACCCGTTTCGCTAATCCCCGATACGTTAAGTCCAAGAATTTACAGGTTCAACAAAGATTGGAAAACAAATAAATCGTACAAGCTGCTAATTTTACCCGGAACATTTACAACGGTATATGGCAAAACCAACGATACGCTAAAAATAGCAACAACCGGAGCGGATCCCGAAAGTTTTGGAACATTAAAAATAAACTTTACCGGTATTAACGGTAGCGTTATTGCCGATTTAACCACCGATAAAGGGAAAATCGTAAAATCGAAATGGGTAAAAGGAAATGGTTCCGTACAATTTCTTTTCATCGAACCGGGAAAATACTTTTTACGTTTCACGGACGATGTAAATTCTAACGGAAAATGGGACACCGGAAATTACCTTAAAGGCATACAACCGGAAAGGATTATCCCGTTTACCGAAGGAAAAAATAAAGGTGAAATAAATATTCGGGCAAACTGGGATAGCGAAATGCAAGTTGCCATTCCGAAGCCTTAATTTATTTATAAATAAAACTGTATATCATGTCTGTTTTAATGAATTTTGCAATGTTTCCAACCGATAAAGGAGCCAGCGTTAGCCCATATGTTGCCAAGATAGAAGGAAAAATCCGTGCTATGGGATTCCAATCCGAACTATCATCCATGGGAACAATTGTAGAAACCGAAAACATTTCCCAAGCGCTTTCCGTTATAGAAAACACATACAACGTTTTAGAACCCGATTGCGACAGGGTTTACGTTACGGTCAGCCTTGATATCAGAAAAGGAAAATCGGGAAGAATAAAGTCAAAAATCGAATCTGTTGAATCGAAACTTAAAAACAACAAATAGTCCGGGGTACATGAAAAAATTTGCGCTAGGAGTTTTACTAATACTATCGACAATTTCGGCTAAAAGCCAACTAAGCATAGGAGTAAAAGGAGGCTACTCCATGTCGGATATTTCCTTCTACCCTTCCGAAGACACTCGGCTTCTATTTGGATATGGCTTAGACTATGGATTGGTTCTTAAATACTACGACCTAAAATACTTGGGATTTCAAGCCGAACTGTATTCCATAAACCGCGGATATCGACAGGCTGCAGACCTCGCCGAACTGGGGGATACTTTATATATGCGGGTTAACAACTACATCGAGTTACCCATATTTATTCAAGCCCGTTTAAATTTGAAGTTGGTTTATATCCATGTCAATGCAGGACCTTACATTGCATACATGCTTAATGCTAAAGAAGGCAATAATTCCAGTGGAGACTTCAAACTAAAAAAAATCGATTTTAATGTTCTACGCGATAAACGTCTCGATTACGGAATTATGGCAGGCGTAGGACTAAGCCGAAACTTTAAATGGGGTACCATACAAGCCGAAATGCGAATTGCTCGGGGGTATGGAGACTTTCTCGATCCTGATTATCCTGATAATCCTAAACAATCCAAAGCTATTGTGGAAAGCGTAAACGTTGCCTACTTATATACCTTTGGAAAGTAAAACGGATTTCGAACTTTTTAAACATTATCCTAAATTTCGATGTTGTTATAATAAAAATGAAAACCTGGTCCGATTTCGAAATATCTCAACGCAGAATTGTATCGAATATTCAAATAGCACCGGGGGCTTACATTCTAAAATTTCGCAGAAATTTCAACTTTCTTGCAGGACAAGTTATCGCCCTTGGAGTTAACATTAACATTGAACCCCGATATTACAGCATTGCATCGGGCGAAAACGACGAACTAGTTTCTATCCTTTACAGCGAAAAAATAGATGGAAAGTTAACACCCATGCTCTCGCTGTTAAAATCAGGCGATACTGTAATAGTTTCTAATCCGTTTGGCACCTTTACGCAAGTTGCCCCGAAACCTGTGTTTATTGCATCAGGGACAGGCATTGCACCATTTGCGTCGATGTGTCTATCGGGAAAGGCAAAAGGAGCAACGGTAATTCATGGAGCGCCTTACTCCGAGTACTTTTACTTTGCCAGTTACTTCTCCGAAAACTTGGGAAAACATTACATTCAATGTTGTTCCCGTTGTATGCAAGGCTCTCAGTTTGTTGGAAGGGTAACTAAATTTGTTAAATCGTGGACAGATTTGGATACCAACCGACAGTTTTACCTTTGCGGTAGTGCCGAAATGGTTGTTGAAACCCGCGATTTGTTAATTTCCCGTAATGTTCCCTTTCAGAATATAACCGCCGAAATTTATTTTTAAACTCATAACATGACAAACCATTCACAAAATAAGATTCCCCTTTACGGTAAAACTCTTGAAGAGTTAATTGCCATAGCCATACAGGAAAAATTGCCCAAATTTACCGGCAAACAAATAAGCGAGTGGCTTTACCATAAGCACGTCGATACTATCGATAAAATGACCAACCTTTCGAAGGTAGCCCGGGAAACCCTCTCGGCTAAGTATGAAGTTGGTCTCTCGGAACCCGTCAAAGTTTCAGAGTCAAACGACGGTACAAAAAAATACCTATTCGAGAACGAAAATGGGAAGTTTGTTGAGGCTGCCTACATTCCCGAATCCGACCGGGCTACGCTGTGCGTTTCTTCGCAGGTGGGATGTAAAATGGGCTGTTTGTTTTGCATGACCGGGAAACAAGGTTTTCAGGGAAATTTAACTGCCAATCAAATACTAAACCAACTGCGAAGCATTCCCGAATTCGAAAAGGTTACCAATATTGTTTACATGGGAATGGGCGAACCGTTCGATAACCTTCAGAATGTTTTACAAAGTACGGAGGTACTAACTTCCGACTGGGGACTTGGGTGGAGTCCTCGGCGAATAACCGTTTCATCAATCGGAATAATTCCTGCAATGAACGAATTTATAGCCAAAAGTCAATGCCACCTAGCCATTAGCCTCCACAATCCATTCGACGACGAGCGCAAAGCCATAATGCCCATTCAGAACGTTTACCCAATTGCCGATGTAATAAGCGAACTGCGCAAGGCAAACATCCGAGGACAACGGAGAGTTTCGTTCGAGTACATTATGTTCGATGGAATAAACGATACACCTAGACATGTTAAAGAGTTAGCCAAATTACTAAGCGGGTTACAATGCAGGGTAAATCTTATCCGATTTCACTCCATTCCCAACTCTCCGCTGCAAGGGACTCCCGATAACAAAATCATTGAATTCAGGGATGCGCTAACTGCCAAAGGAGTGTTTACCACAATCAGGGCCTCGCGCGGACAGGATATTCAAGCAGCCTGTGGCTTACTATCGACCAAAGCATTGTTAGAAAAAAATAAAGATAACAAGTAACTACCCTTTTTCTACTAAAAAGGGAAAACGCTATTAACCTCAACATTTGCTTTTGCACGGTATTTGGTCTAATTTTGTTAAACATTTACGACAACTCGTAGTAATTCAACTTAAATTTTGCATCATGAAGCGACTATCTATTATGATTCCACTTGTAATACTAGGGTTCTCTGGATACGGCCAGGCTCCCATATCAGTGAATAGTTTCACTTTCGACCTCTATAAAAACCTTTCGCAGGAAAAAAACAATCTTGTTTTTTCGCCAATCAGCATTACTCCTGCATTTGACATGGTTGCTCTAGGCGCAAAAGGCGAAACGCTAAATAAAATTAACAGTACGTTTCATTTTGAAAAAAACAAACAGTTCCCAAAACAAATGGGGAACCTGCTTAAAGACTTAAAATCCAGAGGAAACGATTCGGTTAACATTACCATTACCAACAGAGTTTGGATAGAAAAATCGTATAAAACAAGTTGTAAATTTCGCAGGGCTTTACGTTCCGATTTCCGTGCTAAAATTGGTCAAACTTCATTTGTTAGCGACCCAGAAGGTTCCCGAAACAGTATTAATTCGACTATTGAAACCGACACAAGGGGCTTTATTAAAGACCTTCTGCCTCAAGGTAGCATTGATAATTTAACCAGGCTGGTTCTTACGAATGCCGTTTACTTCAAGGGAAAATGGGAAATTCCTTTCGACCCAAAGAAAAGCAGTCAACGAATGTTTTATCCGAGCAATGGCAAAGAGGTAAAGCATAAATTTATGTACTCAACCAATGATTTCGGATACTACTCGTCCGACGATTTTTCCGCACTGGAACTAAATTACTATGGCGACGAACTTTCGTTACTTATTATTTTGCCAAATAAAGGAACATCGTTACAAGATTTTAGTCAAAAACTAAATGTTGACACATACAACAACATTATCGAAAACCTTGCACCAGAAAAAATATCCGTTAACATTCCGGTTTTCAAATTGGAAACATCGCTATCGCTGAAAAAGACGCTCAGTGAAATGGGTATGGGGGTTGCATTCTCGGACGACGCCGACTTTTCCGGTATTAGTGGAAAAACTGACTTAAAAATATCCGATGCTTTTCACAAGGCCTATATCGAAGTCAGCGAGGAAGGCACCACTGCTGCTGCTGCAACGGCTGTTGTGGTTGCTGTAAAATCCGTTTTCCGCCCAACGCAAACATTTATAGCAGATCATCCTTTTGTATATATTCTCAGGGATAAAACAACCAACACCATTCTGTTCATAGGAAATTTGGAAAATCCTGAGGATTAATAAATACACATCGATATAAAATTCACGCGTGAACTCTACCTTTTATTTGAGGTAGAGTTTTTACTTTTAGCAAGGCTAGATACTGTAAGCATATGCTAACGTGGCTACGCTTACTTTCGCATTTGTGCTCTGTAATAATGCTTGCGCACAAACTTCGAGCGTGGCACCTGTAGTAACCACATCATCAACTAACAGTAAATGACAACCTTCGACACTTTCTGAATTTATCACACTAAAAGCACCAGACACGTTTTTCACCCTATCCGCACGGTTCTTACGGGTTTGTGTTTGCGTAAATACATTCCGAATAAGCACATCGTTTATAACCGGAACTCCCATTGCTTTGGATAATCCGTTTGCTATTACTTCCGCCTGATTGTAACCACGAATTCGCAACTTTTTAGGATGTAACGGAACCGGAACAATTCCATCGATATTACTATACAATTCCGATTTGTAAAGTTCCTGTCCAAACACCTCGCCGAGGTATTCGCCTACCTCGGAACGTCCACGATACTTTAACAAATGTAATAACTTACGATACCGGCTTCCCCGGGCAAAGTAAAAAAACGAGCAAGCCTGCTCCAACTGTACTCTACCCCAAAAAATTTTAGCAACAGGATTATCGTCCGTAAGCCAAAATCGCGTACGTGGAATATGGTACAAACACGCAGTACAAAGTACCTTTTCGGAACGAGCCAACCCATCATGACAAATAATACAATTGTTGGGATAGAATAAGTTTCCCAAATCCTTTAGCAGAGAGCCTGCAATGCTTAGTATTCCTATTTGCTTCGAGTCCAAATTACCTGTTTACCAATTAGCGAAAAGCCAATGTAGCCCTTTACATGAAGTTTGGAGTAGTCGTTATCCTCGAACCACATATAGCACTTATACGTTTTCCCTTCCTTTGGATTGTAAATAGTTCCATTTTCCCATTCACCATCTTTATAAACAAAACCATCGAGCATTCGTAATCCCATTATCGGCCTCGTTTGTAATTTTGTATCCGAATTCTTGTCGTCCAACTTTGCCTTACCATTTTTTGTTGGCTCTTTAAGCCACGAAATTTCTCCATAATATTTTCCCTTTGCGTCCTTTTTAATGGTAACCTTCGAATCGCCATACTGAGTTAACCAAACGTCAAGAACCTTATCCTGATTCTGTGCAAAAACAACCAAAGAGAAAAGCGATAACGCCAACAGTGTGAGGTACTTTTTCATAGCAAATAGAGTGTTAAGTTGAATTTAAACCTAGACAAAATGTTTCGCATAAATATAAACATTTGTTTTAAATGAAAGTTTAATTCAAAGTAACTCTAAACCCCTTTTACAAGCTAACTACAAAACAGCCGGGAAAAGCCTTGGAATTAGCATCTTTAAAATTAGAAGCATCGTCCTTCCCTGAAAATCCAGTTATCAACAACCTATAAACTTTACCAGTACTTGTTTCCATTGTTTGTACGGCAATACTTTTTCCGTATTTGCTACTAACATCGGCTGCCAGACTCAACAAGTTATTCAAATCCCTAAAACTACCTATTTGAACTGCATAACCGCTAAAAGAACCTGATGTTACCTTTACTTGATAAAAGTCCCCATTTGAAACCGAGGGCTGTTCCACTTGTGGCTTTTGCAGAATTTCGGGCTGTACAGGTTCCAACTTCCCCTCTTTTTTCATCGGAGGCTGAACTTTTTCCTCCACTGTATTATCATTCTTCTTTACGGTTAAAGGATCGGTCGAAGGTATATCGGCAACGGCAACACCATTGTTATTTACCACTTCAATACGAACTTTTGCAACTCCTTTAGCCAACATACCAAGCTTTTGGGCTACCGATTGGCTTACATCTATAATTCTGTCCGGGACAAAAGGACCGCGATCGTTTACTCTTACCACCGCCGTTTGGTTATTCTCTAGGTTGGTAATTTTAACCAGCGCTCCAAATGGTATTGATACATGTGCGCAGGTGGCTTTTTTCTGGCTAAACCTTTCGCCCGATGCAGTTACCCTTCCCTCAAATTCATCGCCATAGGACGAAGCAAATCCTTCCTGAACGAAACCAACCTGAGCTTTTACAAAACCAACGTTTAAAACAAATATCAGTATCCATATTATTTTCTGCATAATCTTACTGTTTAATTGCCCTGTTTAAAAAGTCCAATAACGGTTTTAACGATTTATACGCCTTCAACGCATGGTTTCTCAAGTCCGGATTAAGAATATCGGTATCGGAAAGTTCCTTCCACGGAGTAATATGTTTAAGCTTCAGGAAAAAATCGACAGGTGTTTCTTTTGGAAATCCTGTAGGATTACGCTTAAGCATTTCGGAATCGGTAAACGTAAACTGGGTTGCAAAATCCTTAGCATTTACAATGCTCAAGAAATCGTCGGAGTAATCTAAAATATCTTCACGAATACGCCGCATTGCATCGGCCTGAGCCATATACACACCTCCCGATAAAAAAGAACCTCCCGGCTCAACATGAAAGTAATACGCCGCAAGCGGGCTTTTACGTCCACCCGGAGCAACATAGGCTCCAAAGTTATTTTTGTATGGTTGCTTATTGTTCGAAAACCGAACATCCCTGAATATTCTGAAAATACAATCCTTTGGCTCTGGAAATCCAAGATCAGGGTCAAATTCGTTTATTCCTGCAATCAAACTTTGTACAAAACTTTCGAAGTCGGCTTTTGCGTCATCGTACAACTTTTTGTTTTCCAAAAACCAATCCCGGTTGTTATTCTCCTTTAACAACTCCAAAAAGTGAAACGTTTGGGGCTTTATACCATTTTCCATTGGTTAACGAATTTTATCAAATTTAATAATTATTGAACATTTCAAAAAAACAATTTATACGACAACTATGACGCAATCTTTATAGTATTCCACCCCAACAAGATACTTCTATATCAGTACTTGTCACAACTTACTCAAAATTTTTAAGGAAATTTGGCAAAGTAATAGCATTCTCATTTATAATAATAACATTGTATGTTGATTTACAGTGACTAACGACAACATACAGCAAATATTGACCTTTTACTAATAAATAGCTTAGCCTAAAATTATTGCGTTTGATTTTTCCCTTTTTGTATCTTTAGGCAAGCAAATAAATATCGACATGAAAGCTAAACTGCTAACAGCCATACTAATAATAGTCGCTCCGTTTGCCTTTTCGCAAGGGCTACAACCAACCATATCGGCAATGAAATGGGGCGCCGATTATAATCTGCATATTAAGTTAGGAAACGATTCGGCCTACGTAGTTGATGTTCGAGGCCTCTACCATACAGGAAAAAATGTTTTTATCGACACTACCGATAACTCTACCACATATTACCCCGTTACACTCGACCGTGAATTTGTGGATTATATAAAAAGTAAAAAGTTGGACTCTCCCGAGGAGCAAAAAAACGATACCGCAAAAACAATTAACCTCAAAACCCTTTGGTCTGCACTTAACGAAAGTCTTGGTGGCGGATATATCCATTTTATTAACTGTTTGGTTTACTCCATGGAATCGCAAAGCCTAAATTTGAACGACCCCATATTTAAGCGTCCCGTTACAAAGTGGAAACCAAAGCCAATTACCCAATCGTACAAACGAACCCGTAAGTGGGAATACTATTTTCCAAACACACAGCAATTGGCCCAAAAAGAATATAAACTACGCAAAAAAGAAAACGATTTGCGCGACCTTCAGGGTGTTCCTGCCCGTTTTATCGACCTATTTCTAAATACTTCACAAAGTAATTACGAAAAGCTAGTAAAGGAAAAGAAAAACAACATGGTTGCCCAAATCGATTTGGTACGGATACTACTGGGTGCAAAATATTTAGGAGAAGATCAAATCAGGCATATTCGCAGTAGGGTTATTTCGGCAGTAATGCGCTATAATGTAAACACGTTACCGTCTATAATAATTTTCGACGATTATAACGCTGCCGTTGCGCTAAGCCTTGATATGAACGGCTATAAAATTGACCGTATTGTTTACTCCGATGGCGAAGTTGTTAGCGGCGATGAACTTAAAGGTCGCACCGAACTAATCGAAAATCTGATAAAAACCATTAACGAGGCCAACGAAAGGGTTTTTCGGAAAAAATTACAACTTTACTACCAAAAAAAGAGATAACTATTACCCGCCACACACTCTACCTTTTTAAAGATGTTGAAAGGGATTAGGATAATAATTCTTAATCTAACAATTCATTTGATCCAGTACTTTTCTCAGCATTGTTGCTGAATTGTTAAGTTGTTCCTGCTCCTCTTCGTTGAGTTTTAACTTCACGACATGATGAACGCCTTCCGCATTTAATACCGCAGGTAATCCTATATATAAATCTTTAACCGTATCATAAGCCCCATTGTTGTAAACAGAAATCGGGATAATTCTATTTTCATCGCTCAAGATTGCAGCGGTAAGACTTACTAAAGTCATACCAATACCATAGTAAGTCGCGCTTTTGCGTTTAATGATTTCGTACGCAGCATTCTTAACCTTATTATGAATTTCTTCCAAATCCTTAAAATCTATTTTATCGATAGTCCCAATTACTTCAACAAGAGGCTTTGCTCCAATATACGCATTAGACCAACATACAAATTCCGAGTCGCCATGCTCGCCCATAATATATGCGTGAATATTCTTAACCGAGATGTTAATTTTTTGTGCAATCTCAAAACGAAGCCTTGCCGTATCAAGGGAGGTTCCGCTACCAATTACCTTCGACGAAGGTAACCCCGACGCCTTCCATGCTACATAAGTTAAAATATCTACCGGATTCGAAGCAACCATAATAATTCCATGAAATCCGCTTTTCATTACCTGAGCAACAACGCTTTTCATTATTGCTGCATTTCTATTTAGCAAATCGATTCTTGTTTCTCCCTCTTTTTGGGAAACACCCGCCGTAATTACAACAATATCGGCATCTTCGCAATCGCTATATTCTCCTGCATAAATTTTCATCTTTCTTGGTGCATACGATAACCCATGATTTAAGTCCATAGCCTCCCCTTCCGCACGTTCTTTATTTACATCAATTAGCACCAGTTCCTCAACAGTTCCCTGATTTAATAAGGAATAAGAGTAGCTCATCCCCACCATTCCCGTTCCAATAACCACAATTTTGTTTTTGGATTTTGTACCTCTCCCTGTTTCCATTTTTTCTTTTTTAGTTAAAAAGATGCTTTAAATTCAAAGTTTGAAAAGTGAAATTTCTTGACTGCCGTACATAAAAAAGTATAAACAAAATCCATATAAATTGGTTTAATTAACCCTTATATACTTACTTCTATTGTTCCAACACCCTTTGATTGTACTTTTATTCCTATCATTTTTCCTTCTTTTTGATAATTAACAACCTATGTAGTTAGTAAAAATGGAGTCGTTAAAAACGATAAATACGGCATTGTCTTGGAACCAGTCTAATCTATTCCAAGAAACAAAAATACGAGATAAGATAGTGTTGTGTTTTAGACTTTTACTCCTGAACTATTATACCTTTGCCAACTTTTTCAAAGCCTTTTCGATTACCTGTGTAGGATGGGCAATGTTCATGATTAGCCGTTTATGACACTGCCTGTCATGATAAAATTGGGAAACCGGAGCAAGCATCACTCCATAATTGCTTTCCAGCAAACTAACAAACTCTACATCTTTTAACTCTGAAGCATCGGAATAGTCTATAGTTACATGGCATCCCGCCTGAGGCATCTGAACCTTAAACTTGCTGGCTGAAAGCATATCGAAAACTAACTTCGAATTATTCTTTAACAATTCCAAATGCTTAAATATTGGATTATTAGCATCAAAATACTCGGCTAGCGCCAGCTGTAAAGGTTTGCTAACCGGACTATTTAAAATTCGATGAACTCTCAAGTAACTTTCCATTTGCTCCTCGGGAGCAATACAAAAACCCATATCCCATCCTGCAAAACCTATTTTCTGGGCAAATGAACCAACAATAAATGTACTTGATAAAAGTTTCGGAAAAAACGCAATTCCGCTTGTGGTTTCCTCGGAAAAAATAGTCTCGGATAAAGATTCGTCGCAAATCACCTTTATTCGCGTTCCATTAATCAACTTTTGCAAATTCTCGAAATCATCAGGAGTAAGCACTCTCCCTGTAATTGGATGTGGATTTTGTATTACAATCAATTTTGTTGACGGTCCAATGGCACGCTGTACCTCTTGCCAATCTATTCCAGAATCGCTCTCTTTTAAGGGAATATAAACTGCTCTCGCTCCGGTAAACCTAACTATTTCGGATAAGTTATAGGGATATGGCTCAAAAATAACAACCTCGTTGCCCTCTTTTACTGTGGAAAGTAAAATGGTATATATTGCTGCCGAAAGCCCTGTGTTGATAATAATTTCATGCCGATAATCAAACGAAGAAAAGTATTTATTTTGAAATATTCTAGCAACAGCTTTACGCAAAACCTCTTCGCCAATTACCTCAGGGATTCCCTGTGTATCTTTATACTTCGAAATAACTATTTCCGTTAATTCCTTAGGGATGGGTAAATTTATCCCCTCTTGCGTAAAATCTAAAATGCTTTTCGTTGTTTTAACATTGGCGCTGTTTTCACCATCATTCAATCCAACTTTATTCTCCATAATTTTCGCCCACAATGGTTGCTAATTCAAATTTAACCTAAAAATTAAGTATTACATGACGCTTTTGACAGAAAGCAGGAATCGAAGGACAAACAACCTATTCAAACAACTGGGAAAGTACAGGCAAAGACTTTAACTCAACCGATGTTCCCAAATGGTAGCGATATAAACACATTAGCCCCTCGATAATTTTTCCACGTTGTAGTCGATTAAACTCCAAAATCTCTGCCTCATGAAAGGGAGTTTGCTGTATCTCGCCAATTAATCGACTTTCTTCTAAAGGAAGAAAAAAATTGTGCATTGGCTCATGGTCTCGAAAAATCCCATTTTTATAGTCTAATATCGGTGTGTTTCGATTCCAGAAGTTCGCCGGATAAAATCCTAAAAACCTGGATAATTGAATGGTAAAAATCAAATGAAAATTTGCAACCCCACTCTGCATTAAGTCCAGAAAATAAATGGAATTCTCCAAAAAACTAAATAAAAGAGGATTAGCCTCCATTTCCTTAACCGACCGCAACAATAATTCGCTAATATATAGCGTAATAGATTGTTTTAACGGATCGAAATGTAAGGAGTTATAATGTTGAGCAATTTCCACCTCCTTTATTCTCGAAATATCAGCGTTTACATTACTGTAAAAGACAACATCAAGCAACGATAGCGGCCTGAACATTGCCGCCTTTCCTGGGGCTTTGCCCTTACCATGCACGCTATTAACAATAAATGCCCTCCTGCCGTACTTCTCGGTATAACTATTAACTATTAAACTATTGTCACGGTACTTTACCGAACTGAGCACTATTATCCTTGACTTATCAAGCATTTTAATTAACCACTAAGAGTTTTGTTACGGCAGTTTTTTCACCGGTTTCGCTAGCACAAAAAACTATGTAAACACCCGTTGGCACTCGTTTCCCGTTTTTTAGATTGCCATCCCACGTGGCGCTTCCTCCAATTGATTGGGTTTCGTAAACAAGATTTCCGCTAACATCTGTAATCTTTACCGTTGTATTCTCCATTAGTCCTACAATGGTTATGACTCCCTTAAAAGTAGGACGAACTGGATTCGGGAACGCGTAAACCTTGCCAAAACTATCGCTTGTTTTTGTTGCGTCTCCTCGTAACGAAACAACACCTTTATCTGTGGCAAAAAAAACTTCTCCGCTAGCAGGATCTACTTTAATATCCAGAACATCGTTCGATGGTAACGGACTGTTTTCGAAAGTGTAATGAGCCGTTTGCTTAGTTCCGTCGCTGCTAAACAAGTAGGCTCCCGATTTTGCCGTTCCAAACCATTTTCGATTACCGGCGTCAACGGTAACAACATTTACCTCTTCCGTTTCGAGTAAGTAAACAGCTAACCCTTCAACAACATCGGGTATTTTTATCTTTTGAAAATAGGTTTGCCCATTAAACACCGAGGCTGGATTATAACTTACCAACACCCCTTGGCTTGTTCCTAACCACAAATAACCATCCGAATCGAAAGATAATGAGTTGATTTCCTGAGACAGTAAATTTCCGTCTCCATCCCTCAAGGTAAGCTTACGAATATTGTCGTCGTCCTTACTGCCAATATCGTTTCCGGGATTTAACACGAACAATCCTCCCCCGCGTGGAAGAACTAACCACAAAGAACCGTAAGGCGAATAGGTTAACGAACCATAGTAATCGGCATTTATTGATGTCGCATAAGAAAATGAGGTCCACGTTCCATCGGTTTTGTAAACCGAAATTGGATTGGCTACCTCCGAATTAGCTACCCATAAATTCCCCTTGCTATCGAAATCCATTCCGCTTATACGGCAATACGGAGCATTCGGCAGTATAGTTTGCAATGTACTATTATCAGGAGTAAAATGATTTACCAACTCTTGCCCGTGAAATTGATATAACCCATCACCCCAACTTGCTACATAAAAATTATCGGAATTTTGCGGATCGAATTTTACCGATACCGCATCGTGTCCGTTCCAATCGAAATAATCGAACCACTTTTCCGATTCAAAAAAATGAACATTAAATGTTTTCCAACGATTCGAATAAGAATCGTCGTAAGCCCCAGCAGCAACAATTAATTTTCCTTCGGTAACTCCCATTGCAAAGGACAAGTTGCTTTGAGGCCCATTAGGCTTTACACTTTGCTGCTCCGAGACTGTTCCAATAATTAATCCATTAAAACTATCGGCTATTGCTATTCTATCGGCATCTATTGGAATTGAAGTTTTTGGTTGAAAAACAGAACTGACAGTATAAGTACTTAACAATGGACCCTTTCCTCCCTGAATATAATACGTTTGTACACCTGAGGGCGAAGTTGCCAATAATTTAGATTCGTTCGCGTTCAAATAACTTATTTCGCTAAACGGTCTATCCAACTCTTGCCAAGTAATTCCGTTGTATTTCCATATTACATCGCTTCCTACTGTTTGTTTTTCAACAGCAAAAAACTGGGTTCCTGAAACTGCAATGTCGGAGCAAGACGCTGATTCGTTAGTAAACGCTGATATATTTTGCCAATGTTGGTAACTAACAAGCAAAGGATCATTAACATTGGCTTGCTTCAAGCCCTGCGAAGTTGCCGCCCAAAAATAATTGTTCCATACTATTAGGTTATAAACGGGTAAACTACTACCCATATCACCTAAAAAATAAGTATCCCTAAACTCCCTTTTCTGGGGATCAACTACAATTATTCCAATATCGGTTGAAGCATATATTAAACCGTTATAAAAGGTAAACCGGTTAATGCGCTTACTTCCTATAATGGTTTTCTCCTTTAAAAAAGGTAAGTTTTTTTTAGTACCGCTAACAATTAAATCGATATTTCCATCTTCGTATCCAACGGCAATTGTGTTTGATTCCGAATCGAACGATAAGGCCGTTAAGTCAATATCCGAAAGAATGTTGGTTTTAGTAAACTTATCTATTTCTCCCGATTCAATATTGTAAGTAAAAAATCCGTTGTCGGTTACACAGTAAATTGTTTGCCCCGAAACAGAAAGATTCCGAGCATTACTATACGAGTAATGATCGCGCCATTCGCCCACTGGTATTTGGGCTTGAGCAAGCAAGACCATCACTACAAGAATCCCTGTAATAAGGTTGGCTTTGACTTTCATAAAACTGTAAAAAAGTAAAACGTGCTAAGATAGGCTATATTATAATGTTCCATGCAAAAATTCCACTAAGCCTTGAATGGCCTTTGCCCTATGGCTAATTTTATTTTTCTCGCTAAGTGGAAGTTCGGCAAAAGTAAGCGTATATCCGTTGGGTACAAAAATAGGATCGTAACCAAAACCGTTCTGCCCTCGTTCTTGGTCAATTATTTTACCATCAACAATACCTTCGAACAAATGCTCTTTCGCATTGTATATTAAGGCTACTACCGTCCGAAATCGAGCATTACGATTTTCTGCACCCTTAATCTCATTTAACAGTTTACGAATATTATCCTTAGGGTCTTTTTGTAATCCAGCGTAACGAGCGCTGTAAACACCCGGAGCCCCATTTAATGCTTCTACTTCCAAGCCGGTATCGTCGGCAAAACAACTAATCCCCGTTTTCTGAAAAATGTACCTTGCTTTCTGAAGCGCATTTTGCTCCAACGTATCAAAATCCTCCGGAATATCCTCGCTTATTCCTAAATCTATAGGTGTAACTAATTTAAATTGATTACCTAAAATGTTTTGAACCTCGTAAAGTTTATTCAAATTGTTGGTTGCAAAAACAATTTGGCTATTTGTCCCCGCCATTATTACATTGGATTAACGCACATAACCGGAATATGATGTGAATTTGCCAAAATGTGCTGTTCTATAGGGTCAATTTCAAATTTTCCTCCGTTGCTAACCGGCGTAGTCATAAGCACTATCAAATCGGCACGAATATTTACCGACATGTCCAAAACTTCCTCTTCGTAGCGTTTTCTCCCAGGCACTGTATATTCTATATATCGAGCACCTTTTTCATCGATATACTTTTTTGCCGAAGCCATATTCATATCAATCTTGGCAAGTAATTCGGGGTCAGTTGTTTTAGGTTTAATAAGATGAAACCTTGAAAGGTAAAAATCCGAGAAGTAAGAAATCCAACGGTGCTTCATCTTGTTCTCAACAGTATAATCAATAGGAAATACAATATCATCGTAACGCTTGTTTACAGGAGGCTCCTGTATAGTAATAAAAGGAACCTTGCAACTGGTAATTACTTTTAATACCCACGAAACCTTATTTTCGTCCATGTCCTTAATTGTAGAAGAACCCATAATAACCATACTGGCGTTAATTTCACTTGCTACTAACGCTATATCGGTAAAGTAACTGCCCACTTTTACAATTGGAACGATCTCCTTCCCATATTTTTCTCTTATACCCTTTACAATCGAATTGATTTTTTCCTGTGCACTTGGTATTTCGCTTTCGGCCTGAACAATATGCAGAATTGATATTGGCTCCTTTACTACCTCGGAAACTCTTACGGCATGCTGAAGTGCATATCCAGCAACTTCGGAAAAATCGGTAGGAACCAAAATTCTTTTCTTTGAAATCATGGCTTAAAATTTTTAATAACAATTCTCTGCTTAATTACAGCAAAGTTAATTAAAAGCTTTAATTTGAAAGCATATAAACAACATTTTCAATGTTAAAGTTGGTACAAAACACACCAACACTTATGTTAGAAGGGGAAAAAATAATTATTCAATATTTTTTATGGCAAACTTGCTAATACCAATCAATCCTTCCACTTTTTGACGTTTATTTCTCGCTACTAAACACTTACACAAAAGTAGATTTTTACCAACAATTTTTCCAATACCATGTTTACGGTTCAAATCTTACATCCTTTCCTTCGAATTAATAGCAAAGGTATTTCAATATAAAATTTAGAACTCCTCTTTTTCTGCCAGTTTCTTTTATTTAAATCAAAAAAATTGTAGTTTAGTTGGATTAAATACCCACTTATGCTAGGAGTTTGGATTTCATTGTTTTTATTTATTGGCACATCTGCATTGCTAATTCATTGCTACTTAATGCTCAAGCACAGCCAAGCCGTCAATGAACTTGAAACTCAACTATACCATCGAACAGAAGAGCTTATTCGCGAAAAAACAAAATCCGAAAATCTATTAACCAGAGTCTTACCAGAAAAAACAGCGCAAGAACTCAAGCAATACGGCAAAGTTGAAGCACAAAAGTTTCAAATGGTTACCGTACTCTTTTCCGATATTCAGGGATTTACTCGCATAACCGATGAAATAAACTCCGAAGAATTAATCGATCAACTAGATCGTTTCTTCTTCGAATTTGATATGGTTGTAGATCGCTATAAAATTGAAAAGATTAAAACCATTGGCGACGCATATATGTGTGCTGGAGGTATTCCTGAAAAGAACCGCACTAATCCCATCGAAGTGGTAGCAGCGGCATTAGAAATGACAAATAGAATGCGGGAAATCAACAAATACCGCGTTAATGGCGAAGAAGTTTGGGAACTTCGTATTGGAATTGATACTGGCCCTGTAATTGCGGGAGTTGTTGGAAGGAATAAGCTGTCGTACGATATTTGGGGAAGCACCGTTAATGCAGCAAGCAGAATGGAATCGGCCGGTGAAGCCGGAAAAATAAACATATCCGAAAATACATATCTTTTGGTTCGCGATTACTTCAACTGTACATATCGGGGAAAAATTCCTATAAAAAATAAGGGTGACGTAAAAATGTACTTTGTGGAAGGAATTATCCCAAAACTCTCCGTAAATAACGATGGTCTTTTCCCTAATAACGATTTCACCACCGAATTACAACTTATACGACTTGGCGATCTTGAAGAGTTTATGCTGGAAAAACTGGAAAAAGGACTTCCCAAAAACCTTTACTACCATAATCTTAAACATACCGTTGACGTTTACACTCAGGTTGAACTAATTGGTCGTTCCGAAGGCCTTTCAAAAAAGGATTTGCTTATACTAAGAACAGCGGCACTACTTCACGACGCAGGTCATCTTGTTGACTATGCAACACACGAAGAAATGGGCGTAAAACTAGCCCACGAAATTCTCCCAAAATTTGGCTACAACAAAAATCAAATTGCACAAGTAGCCCAACTTATTATGGCAACCAAACTTCCTCCAAATCCCCAAAACATTATGGAAGAAATTATTTGTGATGCCGATTTAGACTACTTGGGCAGAGCAGATTTTATTCCTGTTTCCAACATGCTTTACAAAGAGTTGCATGAACATGGAATGGTTGGCTCGTTACACGACTGGAACACGCTTCAAATTAAATTTATTGAAAAGCACCAGTACTTTACGAAAACCGCTCGAAGACTAAGAAATGTAAACAAAGAACTGCAACTTCAAAGCATAAAAAAATGGATGGAGCAAATGGAAAATAAGGAAATTCAATAGTTTTTTATAAGTTTTTTTATATTTTTACTAAATTTATCGGGTGTTATTATACGCGTTTTAGACATACACTCGTTTAACTTAAAATAAATAGTAAGTTTTTCATTTTTTTGACCTTACATACTTCGCAAGAAATGGAAAAAATTCGAAAAGTAGTACTTGTGCCTTGGGACTTTACCGAGGAATGTGAGATAGCACTACAACATGCTATACAATTGGCAAATGCCGGAGATAACGACATTATGCTGCTACATATAATTCCCCATTCTCTACTTTATGACACCTTCATTAAAAAGGTAAACATTAAAAACATTGAAACGCTAAATGCCGAATTTGAAAAAATTGCTTCTAATGTTGAAGCAAAGTATGGTGTTCGGCCACAAACACTTGTTTTAGAGGGAAATCCTTCGAGAATTTTCAAAAATTTAATTCTTACTGCAAACGTAAACCTTATTGTATCGAATCACGCCTACAAGTTTAAAGATAAAAAGATTAGAAATTCACGTTCTCTCAAGAAGTTGATATTCAAAAACATTACCCTACCTTTTATCATTGTAAGCAATCCGCCTAAGCACGACCACTATATTGAAATAGTTATTCCTGTTGATTACGACCAAAAATTCAAGGAGGCCGTTCATTGGATAATATATCTTGCTAAATACTATAAGTGTAACATAAATCTTATTAAGCCATACATAACCGACGATAGCAAGAAAAAAATGTTGGCTAACAACATTTACTTTACAAAAAAAATGTTGGATGGGGTAAACATTGTTTACGGTATTAAAACTGCTAAAAAGAAGGGAACTTTCGAAGACGAAGTTTTCAGGTTTGGTAACACAATCGAAGCCGATTTAATATTGGTTATGTCCGATAAGTACGACAACTTTATTGATGCCAAACGGGAAAAGAGTCTAGATATTCCTGTTATGTGCGTTAATCCGCGCGTTCGTAAGTATCAAAGTTTTTATTAAACTAGTTGTAAAACTTAATATGAAATATAATCTGGATCTGCTAAAGCAGAAAATCAGTAAGTATTTGTTAAACTTATCGTTTCGTAAAAAGATATTAATCCTTTTTGTTGGAGTTACCTCTCTTGTTATTTTCGTACTATTAATATTTGTCAGCTTCGAATTTAAAACTCGTTCGGTAGATGCGGCTATCGAAAAAATGAATGCAACCGCCGAAAAAAATGCGTTAAGCATTCAAAACGATCTTGAAATCAACCTATATACAACGCGTTCTCTTTCGCAAGTATGCAAAGAAAACAAATATTTAAACGATAGTTTATTCCCTTATTTAAAAAGATTATACAGTAATATTCTAGGCAATAACCCTAATATTTTATCGGTATGGGATAGTTGGGAAATGAAATTTCTCGACCCTAGTTATCCTAAAGATTATGGAAGATTCCGCGTTGTAGTTTGGAGAAATAGCGGAGCTATACAGGCAATTACCGATACTATATATAAAACCGATTCTCCTGATTATGCCTGGTTAAAAAAAGAAAAAACAGAAAGCCTCGAAGAACCCTACTTTGATTCTTATGACAATGACCCTTCCCAACAGGTATTAATGACCAGCTTAGTAGTCCCCAATATCATTGACGATAAATTTGCCGGGGTTGTTGGTGTTGATATTCCCTTAACATATTATTATGATTATATAAGGACTTTAACACCATACAAAGGGAGCTATGCTATTCTGCTTTCGTCAAAAATGAAATTTATTGCTCACCCCGATAAAGATCTTATTGGCGAAGATGCTCTGGTATATTATGGTAATTTCTTCGAAAAGGAGAATTTGCAAGAAAAGGTTGCCAACGCAACAGGTGGTTTCTTCGAAGACAAAGATGCTAATGGAAAAAACTGGTTTGTTTCCTATAAACCCATTACCGTAGGCAACTGCCCACAGGCATGGTCGCTCGTTGTATTCGTTCCAAAATCTGTGGTTCTAAATGAATCTACCTCCGTTTTTTGGAAAACACTAATTCTCGGTATCATTGCCATTATATTAATAATTCTTCTTGTACTTTACTTTTCTGATATTTTTGTGTTGAAACCAATTGGCGCTGTTTCGCAAATGCTGCTTCGCTTATCGAAAGGACATATTTCGCATGAAATGAAAGTATCAGCCAAAAGCAGCGACGAATTAGGAAACATGGCTAATTTTCTCAACCTTACCGTAGATGGACTTGCCAATAAAGTTGAATTTGCAGAAGAAATTGGAAAGGGAAACTATAATGCAACTATACAGGTATTAAGCAACGATGACGTATTAGGCGAATCGCTTATTAACATGGCCAAAAATCTTCAAAGGGCAAAAGAGGAGGAGGAAAAAAGACACGAAGAAGAAGAAAAAAGGCAATGGTCTAATCAGGGACTGGCCAACTTCAGTGAAATTCTTCGCCAATACAATCACGATCTTGAACTATTAGGTTCGAATATTCTTAGCAATTTGGTTAACTACCTTGGGGCTATTCAGGGAGGACTTTTCATTCTCAACAACGATGATGCCGCTAAACCGTATTTTCAACTTCTCGCGGCTTACGCTTATAACCGAAAAAAATTTATCGAAAAACAAATAGCAATAGGCGAAGGCTTGGTAGGAACCTGTGCTATCGAAAAGCAGACCATTTACCTTGAGCAAGTTCCCGAAAATTACATAACCATTTCTTCAGGATTAGGAGAGGCAAAACCTCGATCGCTGCTCATTGTTCCCCTTAAAGTTGAAGAAAATGTGCTGGGTGTAATAGAACTAGCTTCGTTTAATAAATTCGAAAAGTATAAAATTGAATTTGTTGAGCAAATCGGATTAAGTATTGCGCAAACAATTACCTCGGTTCAAACAAATATCCGGACAACCGAATTGCTGGAAAGAACACAACAGCAGGCTGAAGAAATGAGGGCTCAGGAAGAAGAGGTCAGGCAAAACCTTGAAGAACTGGCTACCATTAAGGAAGAGTTGGAAAAGCGTAACGAAGAAATGCAGGAAAATCAAAATGCACTATCATGGGAAAAAACGCTTCTCGACAGCCTACTCAACTATCTCCCCGACAAAATCTACTTTAAAGATCTAAAAAGTCGTTTTATTAAGGCAAGCAAGTCAACATTGCGCTTTTTTGGAATGGAGAAAGAGGCAGAACTTATGGGGAAATCGGACTTCGACTTTTTTGACGAGGAACATGCACGTCCTGCGTACGAGGACGAACAACGCATTATTCGTACCGATACTCCCGTAATTGGTATTGTTGAGAAAGAAACTATGGCCGACGGGCGGTTTACTTGGGCAGAAACTTCAAAGCTGCCGCTCAAAACCGAAAATGGAGAAATTATTGGAACCTTTGGAATTACCCGTGATATTACTGCTTCAAAACTAATGGAAGAAGAAATTTCGCTTAAAGACGAAAACGTTTCTGCCATCCAACGCGATTTGGAAAAGAAAGTTGCCGAAAATAAAGCCTTATTCGAAGCCATTTCAAATTCAACGTATGTAATTGAGTACACTCCTGATGGTTACGTTAGTTTTATCAACGATGCTTACCTAAACCTATTAAACATACAGGCTGCCGATATCATTGGGAAACATCACTCATTTCAAATAGATTTTACCGAAGAACAACGGAATAAATACAAACAATTTTGGGGAAATTTAAATAACGGTATGATTCAACAGGAAACGTATAAATTCACTCTAAACGACAAAACATACCTGTTTTACGAAACATACACTCCTGTTAAAGATGCCAACGGTAAAGTTTATAAAATTCTAAAAATTGCCGTAAACATAAGCCACTTGCTCAACGATAATAACGCGGACAATTCAGGAAAATAGGACGAATTTAACTCTCCATTATCCAACTCATATCGGTTTTCTGTCGATAAAAATTCGAAGTTTATCTTTAATTACTGCCTAAACATCTATTCTATTTGTATTCAACTATATGTATGCAGATATTTGCCTGCAAATAGTGAATGCTTATGAACTTAAAAACATTACTTATCCGAACTATCCTAGTTGTTGGTACAACAAGTTTATTCTATCCGGCATTTTCGCAAGAAAATACGGCAACGGAATGGGATCTTAACAAGTGTATAAACTATGCGCTAGAACATAACATCCAAGTTAACAGCAAAAAGTTGGACGTTGAAACCCAAAAAGTAAACCTAAATCAAAGCAAATCGGACAGGCTTCCGAATGTAAGCGCTTCCGTTTCGGAGAATTTTAACAACTCAAAAAAAATTACCAATAACACTTATGGAGCATGGGATCCCAACACAAGTACAGCATTTTCGGTAAGTTCATCCCTTACTCTTTTCGAAGGAAATAGCATTACAAACGGAATTAAAAAAAGTATGCTCAACCTAGATATGGCAAATCTTGATGTTGAAATTACTCAAAACTCTATAATTCTTTCTATTACGCAAGCATACTTAAATGTACTATACGCAAAGGAAACGGTGGATTACACCAACGAAATGGTAGCCGCTTCGGAAAAAGAAGTTGAGCGCACCCGTGAACTTTACAAAGCCGGTTCTGCCTCTAAATTAGATTTGGTACAAATGGAGTCGCAATTTTCGAGCGATAAGTACTCGCTGGTACTTGCCGAAAACGAGTTGAACTCAAAAACTACCGATTTAAAACAACTTTTGGAAATTCCAGTTGTCGATACTTTTAAGGTTTCCTTTCCGGAAGTAACATTAACCGAAAGTCTTACGATGCTACCTAGTAAAACCGATGCTTA
Organism: Bacteroidales bacterium; assembly: GCA_020636845.1. Classification (GTDB taxonomy): domain Bacteria; phylum Bacteroidota; class Bacteroidia; order Bacteroidales; family Tenuifilaceae; genus JACJXD01. The sequence goes on from JACJXD010000004.1 coordinate 180,119, forward strand.
TAATACGGCTTTATCTACAAGACCCGAGATAAAATCGAGTCAACTAAGCAAAAATATTGCTGAGTTGAATCTTAAAATTGCCAAAGCGGGCTATTATCCCAGTTTAACTATGAGTGCCGGGCTGTCGGCTAACTATTCCAGCAATTCGATAGGAAGTTTTAGTAATCAGATTTCCGACGGACAAATTCAAAGACTTGGCGTTGCTCTTAACATTCCTATTTTCAGCAAAAATACTAACAGAAATTCGGTACAGTTATCGAAAATTAGTATTTCCCAAGCAGAATTATCGCAACAGGAAACGGAAAAAAACTTACTACAAACAGTGGAAACCGTTTACCTAAACGCCGACGCCAGCGTCAGCCGGTACAACTCTGCTACAGAACAATTAAAATCGGCAACCGAGAGCCTACAACCTATCCGAAGAGCAGTTTAACCTAGGAATGATAAACGTAGTAGAACTTTTAAAAGCAAAAACATCGTACCTAAATGCAAAATCAAATTTATTCAATCCAAATACGCAGCAATACTAAATAAAAAGATACTCGACTTTTACATGGGCAAAACAATAACATTATAAAATACACAACAATGAAAAAGAAAATTTTAATAATAAGTGCCATTGTTATTGTGGTAATAATATTAGCCGCTATTATTTTTACCAGAGGGAAAAAGGAAACTATAAAAATTGAAACAAGCACGGTTTCGTACGGCAATATTAAAAACACAGTAACAGCAACTGGAACCGTTGAACCAATCGACCAAATTGATGTTGGTACTCAGGTTTCCGGCGTTATCAACAAAATTTACGTTGATTATAACGATGTTGTAAAAAAAGGACAGCTGCTAGCTGAACTGGACCGTTCCACGTTAAAGGCAATGGAGTTGCAAGCAAAGGCAAGCCTATCGTCAGCCGAAAACGAACTTCATTACCGCGAACAAAACTATAACCGTATTAAAAAACTTTACGAAGGTACAATGGTTAGCGAAACCGATTATGAAGATGCTGAATATCAGTATAAAAATGCCAAAACAAACTACGAACAGTTAAAATCAAAACTAGAACAGGCCGAAGTAAACCTTTCCTATGCCTATATTTACTCGCCCATTAACGGAGTAATTTTGAACCGAAGTGTAGAGGAAGGGCAAACTGTTGCTGCCAGCTTTAGTACGCCTACCCTATTTTCCATAGCGCGCGATTTAACCAAAATGCAGGTTGAAGCCGATGTTGACGAAGCCGATATAGGACAAGTAAAACTAAATCAGCAGGTTAACTTTACCGTTGATGCTTACCCCGATGATACTTTTCCCGGACAAGTAACGCAAATAAGGCTAGAACCAACCGTTTCTTCCAATGTTGTTACATACACCGTAATCATTGAAGCTCCCAATAAAGACTTAAAGTTAATGCCAGGCTTAACGGCTAGCGTCGAAATTGTTACCCAAGAAGCAAAAAACGTGTTAATGATTCCTCCAAAGGCTCTACAATTTGAACCAACCCAAGAGTTAGCATCGGAATACACAATAAAACAATTTCCAGAACCAGGGCAAGGCAAACCCAAAGGGGACCTTAAAAACACAAACCAGCAATGGAACAATCAAATGGCGAATTTAACCGTCCTCCTATGGGTCCGGATATGAAAAATGCTAAAACTGGTTTGGGTAAAAAAGGAAATGAAATTGAGCCGCGTATGGTTGAAACCGGCATGGACGATGAAGTAAACATCGAAATAAAAAGAGGGTTAAACGATGGAGATAGCGTAATTATTGGTACTTCAAAAGTTCAAATCAGCAAAAATAAAACTTCTCAGAGTGGTAGTCCATTTATGCCAAAACCTCCACAACGTAACAACAAAAAAGGAAAATAACAGGAACGATGGATCATGAAATTCTTAAAATAGAGAACCTTAAGCGAAACTTTATAGTTGGAAGCGAAACGGTACATGCTCTAAAAGGTGTTTCCTTTAATGTAGAGCAAGGCGAATTCCTTACAATTATGGGAGCCAGCGGTTCAGGCAAAACCACATTGCTAAACATACTAGGTTGCTTAGATAGCCCAACGGAAGGAACTTACTTACTCGACAACATTTCCATTGCTTCGCTTCCCAAAAATGACCTAGCAAAGTTGCGTAATCAAAAAATTGGGTTTGTATTTCAATCATTCAACCTACTTGCCAGAACTACCGCTATAGAGAACGTTGAACTTCCTTTACTATACAATCCTAAAGTTTCAGCAAAGGAGCGCAAGGAAAGAGCCTATTGAAGCACTAAAAGCAGTTGGACTGGAACATAGAATGGATCACAAACCCAACCAACTATCTGGAGGACAACAGCAAAGAGTAGCAATTGCAAGAGCCTTAGTAAACGATCCGGTTATGATTCTTGCCGATGAAGCAACGGGAAATCTCGATACTAAGACCACTTACGAAATTATGAACCTATTTCAGGAACTTAATGGCAAAGGAAAAACCATTGTGTTCGTAACCCACGAACCCGACATTGCTGCCATGAGCAAAAGAACTATAACACTACGCGATGGATTAATTATTGACGATAGCATTATAAAAGAACCACAAAAGGCATCTAAAGTTTTAAGCGAATTCCTTGCCAATAACAACATAGCACAATGAACATCCAAATTTAATAAAAAAATAGCACTCGTTGCAATGGTAAGGAACAAAATGAGAACTTTCCTTACGATGCTGGGTATCATAATTGGAGTTGCATCGGTTATTGCCATGCTTGCCATAGGACAGGGGTCAAAAAAAAGCATTCAGGAACAAATATCGGGAATGGGAACAAATATGCTTTTTGTTCGACCAAACAGCGATATGCGTGAAGGTGTAAGAATGAATCCTAGCTCCATGCAAACATTAAAAGTAAAGGACATTAAAGCCATTCAACAAAATTGTCCCGAAGTTGCTGCTGTATCGCCGCAGGTTAGCACAAGCGGTCAGGCTATTTACGCATCCAAAAACTGGCCTACGCAAGTACAGGGTGTTAGTTCCCAATACTTAACCATCCGGAAATTATCCATTAAAGAAGGTTCCATATTTTCGGAAAAGGACGTACTTCGTGCAGGAAAAGTTTGTGTGCTTGGACAAACAGTTATAGAAAATTTGTTTCCAGATGGAACTTCACCAATCGGCAAGACTATTCGTTTCAACAAAATTCCCTTCAAGGTTATTGGTGTGCTAAGCGAAAAAGGTGAAAATACATTTGGACAAGATCAGGACGATATTATCCTTGCTCCATATACAACCATACAAAAAAGGTAATGGCAACCACTTGGTTACAAAGCATTTTTGCCTCTGCAACGAGCGAAATTAACTTCGGATAAGGCTCTTACAGAAATTACCAGCGCCTTAAGAAAAAGTCATAAACTTAAGGATGCCGACGACGATGATTTTGAAGTTCGGTCTCAATCGGAACTTATAAGCACCTTTAGTTCTGTAACAAACATGCTAACCATTCTTCTCGCTGCTATTGCAAGTATTTCGTTGGTTGTAGGTGGCATTGGCATTATGAACATAATGTTTGTATCGGTAACCGAGCGAACCCGTGAAATTGGATTGCGCATGGCAATTGGCGGAAGGGAATAGATATAATGCTACAATTCCTTATTGAAGTTTGTTATGATTAGCGTTGCCGGTGGTTTTCTGGGTATAATGCTAGGTTTTATTGCGTCGTTTGGGGTTTCTTCAATTCTCGGATGGCCAGTAGCAATAACATCTGCATCCATTATAATTTCCTTTATGGTTTGCGTAGTTACCGGCGTTTTCTTCGGTTGGTATCCAGCCCGAAAAGCCTCGTACTTAGATCCTATTGAAGCCTTACGTTACGAATAGTTAAACTTTAAAATCAAAAAAAATGAAAAAGATTTATTTTTGAGTATTATTGCTTTACTAAGCGTTAGTTCAGTAAAAAGCACAGCAACCCGACATGGCTAAAATGAAGCCTTCGGAAATGGCAGCACAAACAGTTTTAGATTTGTCAAAGGAAATGGTTATCGACGTACCAATTCAAGACTCCTAAAAGTTGTTTTTGAGAATTTCTTTACCGAAATGAAAGCAGGACACAGAATCTGGAGAACGTCCTGATATGACAAAAATGGAGAACAATCAGGATAAAAAGTAAAAGCACTGCTAACCAAGGAACAGTACAAGGTTTACCAGAAATACATGGAAGAACGTAAACCTCAAAAACGTGGACCAAAAGGCCCTGAAGGACAAAGACCCGAAGGAAATATGCAACCCCCACAACGAGGGAATTTCTGATAAGAACACTCCATGATAAACTATAATAAAAAAACACGAACAACAGCCATAGTAGCCCTACATGCACTTGTGTGGGGCTTATGGTTTGCCGCCCCTGTTATTTTTTTCCGTTAACAGGTTTCACCCCAACTCCGAGCCTAAAGAGATAATGACGAATTTCATCATTTGGATTCCCATGACATTCTCTCTAATTCTTTTTTACCTGAACTACGCTGTTCTAATAAATAAACTTCTTTTCAGCAAAAAAAAATTACATGGTTTATCATTATTAACATACTGGTAATTGTACTATTCTCTTACCTCTCCGACATTTTAAGAAACTTCTTTCTCTCCGAAGATTTTACTAAGCATCCACGCCCACCAATAGGATTCGTGTTTGGATTACATAACTTTTCATTTCTATTCATTGTTAGCATTAGCGTAGCAATAAAAACGACTGGACGATGGTTCGTTACCGAAAATCAACGTAAAATACTCGAAAACGAAAATCTTAAGTCGGAATTAAACAACCTTAAAATGCAGTTAAACCCGCATTTTTCTTCAATACATTAAATAACATTTACTCGCTAATTCAAACGGCCCCGATAAAGCACAGGAATCGGTACACGGACTTGCTAAGTTAATGCGCTATATGCTTTACGAAACCGACGAGGAGCGGGTATCGCTTAACGGAGAGGTTGAAATAATGAAAAACTACATAGCCTTGATGCAACTCCGTTTATCCAACAATGTTAAAGTTGATACACTTTTCGAATTGGAAAATCCTTCGGCAACAATAAACCAATCCTATTTATCCCTTTGGTTGAAAACTCCTTTAAACATGGGACTAGTCCAACGGAAGATTCTGAAATAAAAATATTTATGCAGGAGAAAAACAGAATTCTTACCTTTGAAACGTATAATACCAATTTTCCGCAAAAGTACGAAAACGACGACCAGAACGGAAACAAGGGTATTGGCCTCGAAAACTTGCAAAAACGGCTATCGCTAATTTATCCCGGAAAATACTCGTTTACCCGAGGATACGAAAATAAAATGTTCCACGTAAAAGTGGTATTGCAACTATGAGAACCCTGCATTGTATAATTGTTGATGACGAGCCTCTTGCCCTCGATTTAATAGAAGGGTACGTAAAAAAAACACCTTTCCTTGAATTGATGGGCAGGTTTAACTCGCCATACCAAGCTCTACAACTGCTAAACACTACCAGTATAGACGTAGTATTCATCGACATTCAAATGCCCGGTTTAAACGGTATCGAATTTAGTAAGGTAATTCAAAACGGACCAAAAATTATTTTTACCACAGCTTACAGCCAGTACGCCCTAGAAGGTTTTAAAGTGGACGCTCTCGATTACCTGGTAAAACCTTTCAACTATCAAGAATTTTTAAAGGCAGCCAACAAAGCGCTTACATGGTTTGGATTAGTTGAGAAGCAATCGGACGACAAACAGGAAACAACGGAAACCTCCATTTTTGTAAAGTCGGATTACAAGTTGCAAAAAGTCGATTTCGATAAAATACTTTACATTGAAGGTTTAAAGGATTACGTAAAAATATACTTAACCGATCAACCCAAGCCCATTTTATCGTTAATGACACTAAAATCGCTTGAGGAAAAACTTCCGGCTACCCAGTTCATGCGTATACATCGGTCGTACATTGTTAGCCTAAATAAAATAACCACCATCGAGCGAAGCCGTATTGTTTTTGGCTCCACCTACATTCCAATAGCCGAAGGCTACAAGGATAAGTTTCAGGAGTTTTTGGATAAAAGGTTTCTAGGTTAACATTTTAACCATCTCAAACTGTTTTCCCCGAAGGGGAATACCATTGTTTTCCATTAATGCTGTTATTGAATAGCAGGAGATTTCAGAATTTATAAGTTTTATGCTGCTGTACCTGTTCCTTTTCAACAATTCCTTTAGTATTGCCGTTGCAACACCTTGCCTTCTATTTGTTTTTTCAACAGCCAGTTGCGTAATATCACCTGTAGTTGGTTCAATAATTCCGTAACCCAACAGAGTATTTCCTCTTGTTGCCCCAATTACAACGAAATCGTCGGGTTTACGATATATCGATTCAAAAGAGTTCTGCCACGACGGAGCATAATCCCACCATTTTGAAACATTCTTTAAATCGCTTAAGGTTATTTCGCCAATTAAGCATTCCGAACGAAGATCCTCACTTTTTAAAGTCAAACTTGACATTTGCTGGCTAAAATAGTTAAACTCCCTTGTAACCGAAAAACCCTGTTTGGCATATACCGACACGGCCGATTTGTTGTGTTGCAACACCTCAAGTAAATATTGCGATATACCCGCTTTTACAAGCATTGGTATCGACTTTTCGAAAACTCTCGATGCCAAACCCTGTCCTCGGTACTCCTTTATGGTTCCGGTACCCGTATCATACGCTGTTTTTAACCCGTTAAAAGTTCCTATTCCGTTAAAGGTAAAACTAACCAGCGCATCATTATCGAATGCCCCAAACGATAGTTCCGGAACAAATCCCCTGCGATGTAACATTCGTGCAAGTTCAGCCCTGTTAACTTGAATATCGTACTCGGAAAATGCACTCGAAAAGGCAGCATACAATTCGTCAAACTTTAATGTGCCAAGCGATCTATACTCTATCATTTTTTATTTATGAATCCAATCGTCAACTTTGGTTTAAAACTTACCACTCCACAATATTATTCTTAATGGCAAACTTTATCATCTCCACGGTGCTTTTAAAGTTATACTTCTGCATAATATTGTTTTTGTGCGTTTTAACGGTATAAACGCTTAAATTCAACTTCTCCGAAATTTCCGTATTGGTAAAACCCTCCACGTACAACTTTAAAATTTCCTTTTCCCTACCGGTAAGCTGAACCTTTTTTGACGTATCGCCGGTCTTTGCCTTCTTAACGCTGTTGACAAAACTTTTCATCACCACCTTCGAAATTGAAGGGCTGAAAAAATCTTCGCCTTTATAAATAACCCGAATCGCTTCCAGCAATAACTCCGTGGTAGAATCCTGTTTTGGTAAATACCCTTTTGCCCCAGCCTGTATGGCCCTTACAATGTACTCCTCATCGCTGAACATGGAAAGAATAAGCACCCTTACTGCCGGATAATTTTCGGTAATATGCTCGGTTAACTCTATCCCCGACATATCCGGCATGGATAAATCGGCAATTAACACATCGGGCGGATTTTTCGTTTTTATTATACTTAATGCCTTTTGCGCACTGCCAACCGAACCAATTAACTCTATATCGGGTTCCCCGGTAAGAATACTCTGAATGCCATCGCGCACAATTTGATGGTCGTCAACAATAAGCACTCTAATTATATCCATCTGCATATCAAATTATATCTGCTTTTTGGGCACCTTTAGCCTTATGGTTGTTCCGCCCATGTGCTCGGATTCAATATCAAGCGTTCCGTTTAGCAACCTGGCTCTCTCTTTCATGTTATAAATGCCGTTACATGGCGTACAATAATTTCCGCCATACTCAAACCCTTTTCCGTTATCCTCAAGCACTAGTATTATATTGTCCTTATTTCCTATAAGTTGAAGTTGAATTTTACTGGCCCCAGAATGCTTAATGGCATTGTTTATTCCCTCTTGGGCAATTCGGTATATATAAAATTTTATTTTCGAATCGCTGGTGTTATAGTCGCCATAAACCGAAAATTCTATATCGATATCGGTTGTTTTGGCTACCGAGTTACATAAACTTTGAAGGGCAATATCGATACCCGATTCGTTTAGAATATTTGGAGCCAGGTTGTTGGAAATTTGCCGAACTTCATCGATAGTTTTAATAAAACTCTCCTTAATATCCTTAATTCTATTACTAACCTCGTCGGGTTTTAACTTGCTGGTGCTTTCCATTTGCAACTTAATGGCCACCAACTTTTGTCCAAGCCCATCGTGCAATTCTCTTGATATACGTTGACGTTCCAACTCCTGCCCGTCGTATAACGCCGACATTCGCTTTAGCCTTTCGTCCTTCAACTGCTGGGTCATGGTATTAAAAGCATCGGTAAGTAACCCTATTTCGTCGTGCGATGTCGATTTAAGATTTACGTCTAACGCACCCTCCCCAATTTGCTGAACGGCGTTTTTAAGCCGAACTATAGGACTTGTAATTGTTCGAGAAATAAAATGGGACAACGAAAACAAAAAAATACAAATTATAAGCGACAGAAATACTATATCGTTACGAATGGATACAATTGGAATCATTGCCTCGTCGTAATCAATTTCTGCTACAATTGCCCAGTTTAACCCGGGAACAGAAAGCCTGTCGTACGAACTTAAACAAGCAATAGTCCGGTAATCGTCTATCAGCGAAGAACCGTACTTATCCTTAAAAGCATTCTTCACGCTTTGTGTTGTTACGGAAACGTTTAAAACGGAATTTGGTATAAAACGCGAATTGCTCCGCATAAAAAAGTCGTTACCAACTAGGTAAACTTCACCCGATTTTCCCAATCCATTTTGAGGATTTTTATCCTCAAGCATAATCTTATTAATATCCGATAAAGGTATTCGAAGCGCCAAAACAGCATTGCAACCTTTATATGCAATTCCTTTGCCTACAAAACATGCCAATTCCTTATTCTTATCTGTATGCTTTTTAAAATCTACAATTACAGGATTACCGCTATATGCTGTTTCATCCCAAAGCGATTTTAACTGAATATAAGTAGTGGTATCGGGTTGAATGTGCTTAATGGAATCGTTTTGAAAAGTAAATATCTGCAAAAAATCTTCCTGTGGCTCAACTATCAAGTATATCTGGTTGTTTCCAAGCAACGGAAAGTTTATCCTTTGAACAATCGACTTGTAATACGATGCAATATTTCCAGCATCATTATTTAATATCCTTTTGCTTTTGCATAGGTTTATGGCTAAACTTTTTAGGTAATCGTTTTCCGCCATAACCTTTACGGTATTAATGCGTTCGTTAAAGAAAATTTCTACCTGTTCCTTTTTAATAACTCTAATGGAAGTAAGTTGGTCTAGCGTGCGTTTTAACAACGCATCTTTAGCATTAAAGTAAGAGTAAACACCAATTATCGAAAGCGACGAAACGCCCACAATAAAAAACAGAATCATCAGCCTTCGGTTTATGGATTTTCTGAACATGGTCGGTAAATTGGTATTACAAAATAACAAATATAATTTAAAACAGAAAAGGCTCAAATTGAGCCTTTTCTACATAAATATAAACACCTATAAAACTTATAACGCACCTTCGTCATAAGCTCTTTCACCAAGTAACGAGTTGTCTAACCCGTCTTTTTCTTCTTCCTCCGAAACTCTAACCGGAGTAATTAAATTAATTATGATTAACATGAGGTAGGTAAAGCCAAAAGCATAAGCAGCAGCAGCAACTACAGCAACTACTTCTTTAAAGAAGAAACTTCCCGAACCAAAAATTAAACCATCGGCTCCGGAAGCATTAATAGCCTTCGATGCAAACACACCAAGTAAAATGGTACCAAGAACACCGCCAATACCGTGAACGCCCCATACATCAAGAGCATCGTCCCACTGCATTTTGTTCTTGAAACGAACAGCTAGGTAACAAACTAATCCGGCAGCAATACCAATAAGAGGCGAAGCCCAAATAGGAACAAAACCGGCACAAGGAGTAATTGTGGCCAAACCTGCAATAGAACCGGTTAAAAGACCAACAAATTTCGGTTTCTTTTCGCGTGACCATTCAACAACTAACCAAGCGATGGTTGCAAACGAGGCAGCAATATCGGTATTGATAAATGCCAACGAAGTAATTTTATCTACAGCAACTTCACTACCGGCATTAAAACCGTACCATCCAAACCAAAGTAAACCGCTACCAATAGCAACTAAAGGAATACTGTTTGGTGTAGAATTTTTATCGACACGGGCTCCCACATACAAAACTGATGCAAGGGCTGCAAATCCGGCCGTTGCGTGAACAACAATACCTCCTGCAAAGTCGATAACACCCCAATGAGCAAGTAAACCACCACCCCAAATCATGTGAACAAACGGGTAGTAAACCAATATTTGCCAGAAAGTTAAGAAAATCATGTATGCCTTAAAGGTTACCCTATTTGCAAAAGCACCGGTAATAAGAGCAGGAGTAATAATGGCAAACATCATTTGGTAAGCAATAAATACAAACTCTGGAATTTTTCCGTTGCCTGCCCAAAGCGTATCGATGCTAATACCAGAAAGAAACGCCTTGTCGAAGTTTCCAATAATTCCACCATCGCCACCGCTAAAGCATAGCGAATAGCCAAATAAAACCCAAAGAACTGTCGTCCAACCTAAGGAAACAAAACTTTGGATCATAATTCCCAAGATGTTACGTTTAGTAGCTAACCCGCCATAAAACATGGCCAAACCGGGGGTCATAAGCATAACCAAACTGGTTGCCACAAGCATAAACCCAGTCGATCCGGTTTCGAGTACAGAACCCTGTAATAAAATTGTACTTAACATGCTATTTGATTATTAAAGTGTGTAATTAAAATGACATTCCAAATACAAAGAATATGTTCTCCGCTTCAGGGTTTGTAATAACTGATGCCTGAACGGGAAGTTTAAAACTATCGGATATCTTAATCGATTTTGAGACCTTAACTCCAAGGTTAATTACCCCTGCCGAACTGTTTCCATAAAAACCAAGTTCTCCCTTATCGGTATCGGGGTTATCGAGTGTGGCTCCAATAAAAGCGTTAAAATCCACCCCTTTTACGTTAGCCTTATAGCCCAACTCAACATACTTACTCATGAATAAGTCACCATTTGCCTTACGGGCATCGTTTCCGTAAACGTTCATAGCAAAAAGTAAGGTAAAAGGAATCTTATCGGTTCCGTTAAAACTGATTGCACCTTCGAAAACATGACTGGTACTATCCTTGTCATAGTTAAAGTAATGGCTGCGCTCGCCAGAATCGTAAAGACCAGGAAAAAAATAATCGGTAACCGTTAAGCTAAGCACACTATTATAAGTATAGGTTAAATACAAGTCTGCCTCCTGATTCGAAGTTGCCGAAAACGTGTAAGCACCCCACGCGCCAACGGTTAAAGCGTGCTTAGAATCGCTTGTTGCCATATCGTACTTCATCCACGGCTGTAAGCTGGGGCTGTTACCTCCGCAATTAACCCCACGCCAAATGTACCTGCTCATAAGGTCTGCGCCAAAAGTCAGCGGAGATTCATCCTGCGCAAACCCCTGAGTTGCTATTCCGAGTAAAATTATTGCAAATAAAATACTTGCTCGCTTTATCATAGATTTGGTTTTATATGGTTAGTCTCAGCAAATGTATCTGCTGTGCTACACCCTATCAATAGAACTTTGAATGAATTTAACTAATACTAAGTAGTAGATGTAAATTCCAAAAGATCGCTGTCCTTTGTTGCAGTCATCTACCATGTTGGGGCTATTAAGCAGTTTGGCATGAACCGTGCACAAAAAAATGAAGAAACGTTAGCATTTGTTCCGAGCTCCTGTTTCTTTACCATTGCTTGCGGAAACAAAAAACAGACAACAAGAAAAGAAGTGCGCTAACATGTGTTAGTTCGTAACAAATTTGTGCTTTTTATGAATAATTGCTATCACGCAGAGGCTAATGTAGAGCCTATCAGGACTCCAAATTTTGCCTAATTAATATAGTATAATAAGTTAAATAACGCCATCGTGAAACTGATTCCTCCCCAAAAAGCACTTCCTACTAAATGTATCAAATTAAAAAAACGAGATGGCGAAGCAAAACAGATCCTTATTGCTATGTACGAAAACAAAAATATATCAATAAAAACAATTCCAAAGAATATTAGTGTTGTAACAAATGGCAATAACAAACACGGTTCCAATATCGACACTAGCAAACGTTGTAAAAAATATGTTCGTCAATAAAAGTATTCTTTCCCCTAAAAGGTTAAAAATACCTAAAGAATACACAATAAAATTGTCCATTGTACCCCCAGTTCGTTCTCGATTAATTAAATAAATTACAACATTTTATTTATAAAGGCAATGCTTTCTTTTAGCAAAAGAAAAAATGCTGGTTCTGTTTTGTATTTAGTTTTTTTTTCTACTTTTATTTAACCAATTATACTATCTCTGTAAATTAAATTTATACAAATATGAAAAATACAAAATTCGTGTTTACTTTTTTCTTTTCGTTTCTGTTCCTTCTGCATATAACAAACTCAGTGTTGGCCCAAGAGGAGTCAGAAAAAAAGATAAGTTATGGCATTAAGGTTGGAACAACATTGAGTAACTTTTCATCGGAACAACCCCACAACAATTACAAACCGGGGTTAATAGCGGGTTGTTTTATTACGTATAAACTATCGAGTAACATTGCCCTTCAGATGGAGCCATCGTACATGCAACAAGGTGGTAATTTGATAAAAATATTTGACCCCGCTGTACTCTCAATTCCTGATTATCCTTTTGCTTTGGAAATTGAAGATCAAAAGATATTATTTCACAACATCGACATACCCTTACTGTTTAAATACGACAAAATTATTGGAGGTCTTAAGGTTTTCGCTGTAGTAGGACCTAGTTTAGGCATTAATATTCACACCACTGCAAAAACTGATGTATCCGCAAGATCGAAAGATATTATTCCCGTGTACTACGATTTTTATAAAGAAGAAAATATTACAAGCAATATCAATCTTTTACAATATGGAGTTACAGGCGGTTTAGGATTTGAAACTCGGATTAGAAATCTACCCTTGATTTTTGATGTTAGATATAGATATAGTTTAAACAAAACTTATGAAGGCTACAGCTATTTGGGGATACATCAAATTCAAGGCGATTTAAGTTCTAACACCATTTATATTACTTTAGGAATTGGTTTTTAAGTACAAAATAGAATTAAGTGTTTAATTAAATCTAAATAATTATGAAGAAGCAAATGTTTAAATTGGTAATCTTTTTGATTCCTGCAATGTTGTTATTTTCGTGCGAAAAGGACAAGTTTAGCGAAAAAGATGCTTTAGATGCACAACAAACTATTGACCTAGTTATTAATGTTGTTGACGCCTCGTCGGGTATGAGTCCCGTTTCGGGTGCTACAGTTCGCGTTGTTGTTAAAGATTCTGTAATGACTCAAACAACCGACGGAAGTGGAATAACAATTTTTAATAAAGTAAATATTGGCGGAAATGTAGCCGTTAATGTTTCAAAAGATTCATACACATCGGTTCTTACAACCGTAAATACCGTACCTTCCAGCTACAGACAAAGTCAGGTTTCATCCATAATCTCAATCTATTCCAAGGATCCTACAAAAATGGCAATTTTTAAAGGCCGCTTGACCTACGAGGGTGACCTTACCAATAGAAAAAAGGAAGTTGCCTCGGGGGTTATTGTTAAAGCGCATAATTATGGACTTAACTCGTCAACTGAATTGATTTTTACCGACACAACCGATGCTAATGGCAATTACGAAATTGCTGTTCCAACAACTAGCGATGGGGATTACATTGAACTTTATTTTCCGGAGTTTACTGCAAACCAAAAACTTGCTTTTGAACAAGATGACAAAACTATCGCCGTAGCAGAACGCACAGTTCTTTATAAATCGGGCAACAGCGCCACTTTTAGCATTCCTTCAATACCAAGTATTTACGCCACTATTTCCTCCCCAACAGCAAGTACCGTTGGCTCTGGATTTGCAATGGCATCAAAAGCAAACAGAATTTCTTTGAGTTCAATTCCTAATTTCTATCTGTTACATGATGGAGGTGCTGGCTATAATAGCGGGGCTTCTGGATCATATGATATTCCTTTTACAGCGGATAAAGATGGAAATGTAGCTACGCTAACAGTAATGTTATCAAGCGGCATAATAACCAACATTTTGGGCATAACAAACAATTCAGCAACCTACGATGCTATGCCTACATTAGATTATAGCGCTTTAGCCACTCAACCAACTACACAGGCAAATATTCAGTTCTTTTTCCAAACAAAATACAATCTATATATCACTAACAAAGGCACTGGTTATTTCGACTATCCCCAAGTTTCGGTTGAAGCCAACTCGTTCTCCAACTATACAGAAGTTAACCGTGTTGACAACGATATTAATGATGGATCAAATGATATTTTAGGCCGAACCTATCTTTTAAGCAATTATGCAGACATAATAAATGGACAGATTGTCAGCAATTCATCAAACGGCGACACTTTAACAACAACAACTTTTTTAGCATCTACCCCAGTATTCATTACCTACAATACACCAACACAAAAAGCAGATGTAGCCGTCGGCACTTGGGATATTAATTCGACGGATAGTACTCTTTCTAGTTTAACAATTAATAATTCAGGTTATGGTTATGATCCCAAAGTTCCTCCAACCATTACCCTTACAACCCTTGGTGGATGGGGTGAAGGGGCTATTGCCAAAACTAATGTTAGCACCTCTACTTCATTAAGCAACGTTGTAATCACCAACCCTGGCAAAAAGTACGTAAGAAATGTAAACGATTGGCGAAATAATGGAACAACTTCAAGTTCTTATGATAACCCAAACTATCCAACTACAAATTACTATGGTGTAAATCCCGGCGACATATTCGTTATGGATGTTTACTATGGGACAGGATACCAAATTGTTAATCAATCATTAATCAACAAGTAAAATTAAAAGATAAAAAAACCGCCTCAACGTAAAAATTGAGGCGGTTTTTTTATTTCAAGCGAAAATTAAAATTCTTGTTCTTCTTCCCCCCTATAAAAACAAATTTCATTTTATCTCTTTTATACGTTAATAATTTTTTTGTTCGCATGTGTTCTTGTTTAATAAATAACGAGAGTTCGCTATAAGAATAAAATAAGTTTTTTTATGCCCAAGTACCTTACATTTAAATATATCTTATATGAAAGAATATAATAAAGTAATTGAAAATAAGGATATTATATTTAGTGGTTCAAGATAAACTAGCCAAGTCGGAATTCTTATGTCTAATAACGATTTGTGTACATATTCGAGCATCATTACTCGCTCGAACATTCGTCTCGGCTCAAAAAGAACAACTTACGTACTCCGCGCCACACACAACTTCCCGTTATTAAAACAGATAAGTAGCGGGCTTATAATGTCGCTTCCCCTTTTTCATTTTGAACACTCTAATTTCTTAGTGCAAAAAATATTACTTTTACTCAAAATATTTTGAAAATAAGCCATGCTAACAAACAACGATGTAATACGCCGCATACGCTACATATTCGATTTTAACGATACTAAAGTAATTGAACTTTTCGCACTAGGAGGGCAAACAGTTACACGAGCAGAAATTAGCAATTGGCTTAAAAAAGACGAAGATGAAGAATTTGTCAAGATAAAAGACGAAGAACTGTCCGTATTTCTGAACGGGCTAATTATTGACAAGCGAGGAAAAAAGGACGATAAAATTCCTACTGCCGAAAAACGGCTGAACAACAACATTGTTTTTCGAAAACTTCGCATTGCCTTAAACCTTAAGGACGATGATATACTGGAAATTCTTGCTTTAACCGGCATGAAAGTAAGCAAGACCGAACTCAGCGCTTTTTTCCGAAATCCAAAGCAAAGCCAATATCGCCCATGTAACGACCAACTGTTACGAAACTTCTTAAAAGGATTACAATTAAAGTATAATCGATAAGTATATTCACATAAAATAGGCAAAACAGAAACTTCGCCTTTTTAACGGATTTGTAAATTCTACTACTTATCCCGAATCCTGCGAAATATTTTCAATCTTCCTTTGCATGATACGGGTATTATTATTACTACCTTTGCTTTAGTAGCCAAAGCACATGCCCACATTTGAAGAGATAAAAAGAGTTCTCAGCAACGTTACCATCGGAATTGCCGGAGCCGGGGGCTTGGGAAGTAACGTAGCCATGACGCTTACCCGTGCCGGCATTGGTAAATTGATAATTGCCGACTTCGATGTGGTGTCGGAATCGAACCTGAACAGGCAGTTTTACTTTAGGTCGCAAATCGGACAAAAGAAAGTGGAAGCCCTGAAAGCTAACCTACTCAACATTAACCCGGATGTTAAAGTTATAAGTTTTGATGTACGGCTAAATGAAGATAACATTTCAGAAATTTTTTCCACCGTGGATGTGATGGTTGAAGCCGTTGACAATGCCGAAATGAAGAAGTTGATTACAGAGGTGTTTCAGGAAAAATATCCTAACATGCCGCTTATACTGGGTAATGGCATGGCCGGTTGGGGACAATCGAACGATATGCAAGTAACGCAGTACGGCTCACTTTACGTTTGCGGCGACGGGAAATCGGAAGTGTCGGAAACCCTTCCACCCATTGCCCCGCGTGTTGGCATTTGTGCCTGTATGCAGGCAAACGTGGTACTAAGCATTGTACTTGACCCGCTATTTAAGCAAAAACATTTGCCTTAGACAAAAAGTTGTTGCTATATTTGCGTGAGGGATAGAAGCGGAAAGCCCACAGCAAAGCGAGGACTTGCAGCGGATAGCCCGACCCCGAAGGGGGCACGCCCAAATTATTTTTTATGATGATGGAAATTGTACTGAACAACACTCCCGAATACCTTAACACCAATAAGGCCTCCATTACGGTTAGCGAGCTGCTTAGCATAAAAAACTTCTCGTTCAAGTTGCTGGTGGTTAAAATTAACGGAACGTTGGTAAAAAAGGACAATTACGGAGTTGCCACCATCAAGAGCGGCGATAAGGTACAGGTAATTCATTTGATAAGTGGAGGATAGCTGATGCTTCAAGGAGAAATGAGTTTTTGGCGGTGGTTTCTGAGCCGTTTACGAAATAAATTCTTTCTTACCGCACTGGTGTTCGTGCTGTGGATGATTATTTTCGACAGCAGTAACTGGATATCGATGGTAAACACCTCTCGACGCATAAAAACGCTAAAGCACGAAATTCAGTACTACAACCAGAAAATTGAAGAGGATAAGCGTAAAATTCTTGAACTTCGAACGAATAACGAAAACTTGGAGAAATTTGCCCGCGAGCAGTACCTTATGAAGAAACCTAACGAGGACATTTTTATTGTTAACGAGGACGACCTGTAGCAGCGCGTTCGAATTACCTAAAAGCCTATGGATTTTAAAGTTGACCACTGGGGAAAATTTTCCGGAAAGGATGTGTGGCTTTACACCGCCAAAACCGCAAGCGGTATGGAATTTTCGTTCACCAACTTTGGTGCAACGCTTGTTAGTATAAAAGCGCCCGTTGATAACGAGATGCTTAATATAGCATACGGCTTCACCGATATAAACGGGTACTTGGCCGCGAACTTCTATCCGGGAGCAACGGTTGGGAGGTATGCCAATCGTATTGAAAATGGAAGTTTTACAATAAACGGAAAAACATTTCCCCTCTCGAAAAACGAAGGAGAAAACACGCTTCATGGCGGAGTTATTGGGCTTAGCCATAGAATATGGAATCAAGAGGAAGTTGGCGAACGCGATGGCGTAGGAATAGTTAAACTATCGTTGCTCAGTCCCGATGGAGAGGACGGCTTCCCCGGAAACTTAGCCATTACGGCAACTTTTCAGATTACCGACGATAACCAATTGGGAATAACCTACGTTGCCAACACCGACCAAGAAACGCATGTGAACATGACCTCGCACGGATACTTTAACCTCAGCGGATTCAAGTCGAATGTACTCGATCACATGCTCTGGATTGACGCACCACACTACTTGCCCGTAAACAGTAAGCTTATTCCAACCGGAGAACTCAGAAACGTATCCGGCACTCCTTTCGATTTTACCGTTAAGCGAGCCGTTGGCGCCGATATCGATTTGGCAAACGATTTCTACGATTATTGCTTTGCGTTACAACACGCTAACATAAACAAACCTGCCGCTATGCTGGTTAACCCTAAAAACAGGTTAAGCCTTACGCTATATACCAATCAACCCGGCATTCAACTTTATACCCCGATTAACCCGCCCAATATCCTAAGTAGCAGTATTAACTTACCCAACCACGGAAATTGGGCTGTTTGCCTTGAACCTCAAGGATTTCCAAATTCGCCCAACACACCAAACTTCCCATCAACATTGATTAAACCCAACGAAGCGTACGAACACATATCCATATTTCAGTTCGAGTTTGTCTAAGTTTTTGGGGGATAAAAACAATAATCAACTTGCTAAAGTTTCCGCATGGTTAAGCAAAAAAATCAATTTTGCTTAAAATGTTTTAAAATCCAATTTTCATGGAAAATTTTTGTTAGCATCTTATTTTCAATTTTTTGCATTGAACATAACCCGTAAATGTCTAATACAAAACGTTATGCAAACGTTTTCATATTGATGATTGTCATTTTTTGTAAGTATCTTTACTCATATTTTTAATGCAAATAATAAAGTTGACAAATCAAACTAAAAATATAAACACTATGGACATTCAGGAAATGGTTAAACAACACAAGTTGTTGAATCAATGGAAGTATGAATGGAAGCCGTTGTTCCACGGTTACACCGACAAAACGTTATATGTTAACGTTGGAACTAACGAGATAAAAGAAAAAGCCGTTCCCCAACAAATGAAGGAAAAGTTTATTGGCGGGAAAGGTTATGACCTTCGCCTACTGTGGGACGGAACAAAACCCAACACTAAATGGGATGACCCCGAAAACGAAATAGTTATTTCATCCGGCCCTATTGGAGGAATTACCCAATACTCGGGAACAGGAAAGTCCATTGTTTGTACAATTTCACCGCAAACCGACATTGTTATCGATTCCAACGTGGGTGGTTTCTTCGGTCCATTTCTCAAATTCTCGGGTTTCGATGCCATAGAATTACAGGGAAAAGCCAAAAACGATGTTATTATTTATATTGACGGAACCGAGCATAAGGTTGAAATGTTCGAGGCTCCTGCAGAGCCTATCGATAGCCATGTTTTAGGAGAAGTGCTTAGCGATATGTTTGCCAAAGACGAGTCCGATAAAAAGAATATCGGTATTGTTTCGGCCGGCGTTGCGTCCGACCATAGCCTTATAGGAATGCTAAACTTTACCTTTTACGACTCCAAGCGTAAGTGCATTCGTTTAAAACAAGCCGGTCGCGGAGGTATAGGTACCGTCTTCCGCAACAAAAAAATCAAAGCAATTGTTTGTAAAATTCCCGGAGTTAAAGGAAACCTCAACAATGTTGCCAACCTTGAAGCCATTCAGGAACGCGGACGCAGGTTTAACAAAGAAATGCGCGAACTCGACGAAAAGCAGTGTAACATGCGAGGCAAGGGTACCGCCCACCTTGTTGAAATTATGAACGACTACGACCTACTACCAACACATAACTTCCAATACGGTTCGCACAAGGATGCCGGTAAAATTCACTCTGAAGTTTGGAAGAGTTACTTTACCCAAGGTGTTCCCGACGGCTGTTGGATTGGCTGTAACATGAGCTGCGCAAAAGGCGTTGATAAGTTTAAGTTGAAGACAGGTCCGTATAAAGGTCAAGAGGTGATTGTTGACGGTCCGGAATATGAAACGGCAGCCGGACTAGGTTCCAACTGCGGCATGTTCGATCCCGAATATGTTATCGAAACAAACTTTTACTGCGACACATACGGCATTTGTACTATTACCTGGGGAACAACCATGGCATTTGTAATGGAGTGCTATCAGCGAGGCGTATTAAATAAAGAGCGCACAGGCGGTCTCGATTTAACATGGGGCAATGCTGCCGACGCTCTGGAACTACTACACCAACTGGCACGTGGCGAAGGTTTTGGAAAAATAGTAGGAATGGGCGTTCATAAGTTGAAAGAATACTTCGCTAAAAACTTTGGCGCCGATCCAAAACTAATGCAAGACATTGGAATGGAAAATAAAGGCTTGGAATATAGCCAGTATGTTTCCAAAGAGTCGCTTGCACAGCAAGGCGGTTATGCCATGACCAACAAAGGGCCACAGCACGATGAAGCTTGGCTTATATTTATGGATATGGTTAACAACCAAATTCCAACATTCGAGGACAAAGCCGAAGCGCTTCACTACTTCCCGATGTTCCGTACTTGGTTCGGACTACAAGGTCTTTGCAAACTACCTTGGAACGATGTTGAGCCTGAAAACAATGCCGAAACTAAAGAACCGGCAAAGGTTCCCGAGCACGTTGACAACTACGTAACAATATATAATTCGGTAACCGACAGCCATATAGATAAGTACGAACTAATTCGACAAAGCGAACGGGTATATAATTTCCAGCGTATTTTCAACATTCGCCGTGGTTACGGGTTACGCAAAAATGACGCTCAACCTTACCGCGCAGCCGGCCCCGTTACCAAGGAAGAGTACCTAAGCCGTGAAGAACGTTACGATAAACAGCTAAAGGAAAAAGTAGGAATTGATCCAGCCAACATGACAATTGAAGAGAAAATTGCCAAGATGCGTGTTTACCGCGAAGGGCAATACGAAAAACTACTTGACGCCGTTTACTTCCGCAGAGGCTGGAATAAGAACGGAGTTCCTACCATTGAGCACCTCAAAGAAATTGGAATGGATTTACCCGAACTCATTGAGGTAATAAAGCCGTTACTATAAATAATCTTGCTTAATATTTAACCCCCATCAAACCGATGGGGGTTTTTACTTTAAAAAATACATATCGACAATTTACACAATCCCTTATCCTCAAAATAAAGTATCTTTGCAAAAAAATAGAGATGGAAGGCACACGACTACAAAAGGTAGCCCGTTTAATCCAAAAGGATTTGGGAGAGATTTTACAACGTGAAGGACAATCGATGTTTGCGGGAAAAATGATTACCGTTACACAGGTAAGGGTTAGCCCCGATTTAGCCTTAGCAAAAGTTTACCTAAGCATTTTCCCTTCAGCGGGAGGGGAACAAACCCTTGAAGGAATTAAAAATCATGCACGTTACTTCAGGGGAGAGTTAGGCAAAAGGGTGCGCTACCAAATGAGAGTTGTTCCCGAATTGGCCTTTTTTATTGACGACTCGCTAGATTACATCGAAAATATTGACCGTTTGCTTAACAAGTAATTTTATGCTTAAACGTATTATTGCCTTTACTACCCGATTTATTCCACGGCATATTTTGCAATCTGTTGCCGGATTTTTCCTAAAAATTATCGGTTTCTTTTACTCCGGAAATAAATTCGAAGACCCCATATCGGGGAAAAAATACCGTAAACTGTTGCCTTATGGCCGTACAATAATGCGCGAAAATGCACTGGCACCACACTCCATGTCGCTCGAAAGGCATCGGTTAATATGGTTATACCTGAAAAGTAAAACCGATTTTTTTGTCAACCCTAAAAAAGTTCTGCACATAGCTCCCGAGTACTGCTTTGTTAAACCCTTTAAAAAGTTAAAGAATCTGGAATACGTTACGGCCGATTTAAATTCGCCGTGGGCCGATGTAAAAATGGATGTTCAGAATATTCCTTTTGAAGAATCGACCTTCGATGTTGTCCTTTGCAACCATGTACTGGAACACGTTGCTTCCGACATTAAAGCTATGCAGGAAATTTTGCGGGTACTTAAACCCGGAGGCTTTGCCATTCTGCAAGTTCCCATAGACTATAACATGGAAACAACGCTGGAAGATGAAAAGTACAACACCCCGGAACTTCGCGAAAAATACTATCAACAACGCGACCATCTGCGCCTTTACGGTCGGGATTACGCCCAAAGACTTCGAAACGTCGGATTTGCTGTAATTGAAGACGACTTTGTAAAAACATTACCCAAAGAACAAGTTACAAGGTACGCCTTACCATTCAACGAAATCTTATACATCTGCAAAAAGGAATAAAAACCTATGAACCTGCCATTTTATATTGCCCATAGATACCTGTTTGCAAAAAAATCGCATAACATTATCAATATTATCTCCCTAATTTCACTTATAGGAGTTACTACCGGCGTAATGGCTTTGGTAATTGTACTATCGGTATTTAACGGTTTTGATTCGCTTATAGGGCGCTTATACTCCACCATTGATTCCGATATAAAAATAGTTCCTGCAACAGGAAAATCTTTTTCCGTAAACACTCCCGAATTCGATAAGATAAAAAAACGTTCCGATATCGCTTTTTTTACAGAGGTTGTTGAAGAAAATGCCCTTTTCAGCTGTCGGAATAAGCAACACATAGGAATTATTAAGGGCGTTAGCCGAAACTACACCGAACTAACCGGTCTGGACACCATGATGATTGATGGTAAATTTTCTTTGTGGTTCGGTTCAGAACCAAGAGCCGTTCTTGGTAAAGGTGTCGCCTATTTCCTTAATACCAATCTCGGGCAATTCGACCCAATTTTTGTTTACATTCCCAAACGAGGAAAAACAGTTTTATCCGTTGAGCACGCTTTTAACAAAAAAGCCATTATGCCTTCGGGAATTTTTGCCATTGAGCAAGATTTCGATATGCAGTACATGTTTGCCCCTATTGAGTTTGTTAGAACACTTTTACAGTACGACTCAACAACCGTAACTTCCATAGAACTGAAACTTGCCAAGAATGCAAATGCCGATAAATTAAAGGAAAACCTACAACAACTGTTAGGTTCAAATTATAAGGTTCTTAGCCATTACCAGCAAAACGAGTCGTTGTACCGAACGATGAAAACCGAGAAATTTGCCATCGCGCTAATTCTTATTCTTATTCTGATAGTCGCATCGTTCAATATAATCGGTTCGCTTTCCATGCTGATAATTGACAAGCGTAAAGATGTGGAAACCTTAAGAAGCATGGGTGCAGACAATAGCCTTATTCGGAAAATATTCCTTGCCGAAGGGCTGCTCATTTCTTTCGGCGGTTCTATAATTGGAACTATTCTGGGATTAATTGTTTGTTGGGCTCAAATAACCTTTAAATTGATAAAACTGGAAGGCCGGGGAAGTTTTATAATTGATGCCTACCCTGTTGATATTCAACTTGGAGACATCGGATTAATACTGGTTGCCGTACTTATTATCGGGTATTTGGCCGCACGTTTCCCCGTTCAAATAATCACCCGGAAAATTCTTAATACCGATTTCTCGGAAAAATAAAAATGCTAGTTCAGTTGAATTCTCATTTCAATATCTAACACCCTACTAGGCTAGATTCTTTCCAGCAATACAACGTTCTCAACATGATGCGTTTGTGGAAACATATCCACCGGCTGTATCCGAGCAACCCTGTAACCTTCGCCCATTAAAGCAATATCCCGAGCTTGTGTTGCCGGATTACAGCTAACATATACAATTCTGCGAGGAGCAACCTGCATCAACATCTTAACCACATCGGGGTGAACCCCTGCACGAGGAGGATCGAGAATAACAACATCCGGTCTTCCATTCTGCCCAATAAAGTCATCCGTAAGTAAATCCTTTATATCGCCCGCATAGAAACTGGTGTTTTTTATATTGTTGATTCGGGAATTTTCCCAAGCATCGTCAATTGCCTCCGGAACATATTCAACGCCAACTACATGTTTTGCCTGTGCGGCAATAAAGTTGGCAATTGTCCCAGTGCCTGTATATAAATCGTAAACCAACTCGTTTCCGGTTAAACTGGCAAACTCGCGGGCAACCCTATAAAGTTCGAGCGCTTGCTTGGAATTGGTTTGGTAAAACGATTTTGGTCCAACCTTAAACTTAATATCTTCCATCTGCTCCACAATGTGATCGTTTCCCTTGTAAAGCACCAAATCCAAATCGTTTATGGTGTCGTTAACCTTCGTATTTTCTACATAAAAAAGTGAAGTTACCTGTGGAAAAGTTTCAGCAATGAAATCCAGCAACTCTTTTACCTGTGGAATAAACTGTTTTACGGATAAAATAACCATTACATCACCAGCGGAAGATGTACGTACAATTAAGTTTCGCAATATTCCTTCCTTACTACGAAGGTTTAAAAACGGTATTCCCTTTTCAAGGGCAAATTTCTTAACCCCTAACCGAATAGCATTTGATGGTTCCGGTTGCAGGTAGCACGTGTTTACATCGAAAACCCTGTCGAAACGTTTGGGAATAT
The DNA here is from genome assembly GCA_020636845.1 of Bacteroidales bacterium. Taxonomy (GTDB): domain Bacteria; phylum Bacteroidota; class Bacteroidia; order Bacteroidales; family Tenuifilaceae; genus JACJXD01. The sequence goes on from JACJXD010000004.1 coordinate 204,412, forward strand.
GGTAACCCAATGCCGGCTGATTTCCAAAATCTTCCCCGGATTCTATTTCTTCCTTTGTTAACCAACGGCTATCCGAAAAAGTAAACTCCAACTTGTTTCTATAGTGTGTAGTATTTTTTGACCCAATAATCGGTGAAATTTCAGGTAAATCTATTTTCCCTATTCTCGTCAGTTGGTCGGATACTTGGCTTTGCTTAAACTTTAGCTGTTCGCTATACGGCAAACTTTGCCATTTGCATCCACCGCAAGTTCCAAAATGTGAACAAAAAGGCTCTACCCGTAAATCCGATTTTTTAATCAACTTAACCACATAACCTTCCATGTAACTTTTCCGGCTACTTACTACCTGCACATCAACCACATCTCCCGGAATTACGTAAGGCACAAACAAAACCTTGTTATTAACTCGGGCTATTGCGTTACCCTCGGCGGCAATTCCTTCAATTTTAACTCCTTCGATAATCGGATATTTACGTTTGTTCACAGTAAAATGTGTTAATTTTGAACCAATTATATTTGTAAATGTTAGGCTGCAAAGGTAGTAAAATTGTATGGATTCGCTAACTCACGTTGTTTTGGGCGCAACCGTTGCGCAAACAGTATCCAATGAAAAATTAGGAAAAACTGCTTTGTTGATTGGAGCAATAGCAGGAAACATTCCCGATTTCGATATGCTTGTAACTCCTTTTTTCAAACCTGCCGATGCCATGTTTGTTCACCGGGGATTCAGCCACTCTTTCTTACTACTGGTAATACTGGCTCCACTTATCGCAGGCTGCTTAAAATACCTGTTTCGCTCAAAAAAAGTAAGCTACTTCACATGGCTTGCAGTAGTAGGATTACCTTGGTTCTCGCATTTAATAGTTGATATTTTCAACACTTACGGAACCGCTCTTTTCGAACCTTTTAACGCTACAAGAATATCGTACGATTCCGTTGCAATAATAGACGCCGTTATCTTGCTAATACTTATCCCAACGGTTATTTTACTCTTTTGGATGAAAAATTGGAAACGTAAGAGGAACATTTCTATCACCTCCGTGATTCTCGTATCTCTTTACTTTATCCTGTCCATATTTATAAAGGAAAATCTAAATCAAACTGTTAAACAAGAACTTAACGAGCAAAAAGTTGCTTATACGCGAATTTACACAACTCCTCTACCTTTAAACAATATTATTTGGTTGGTTCTTGTTGAAAATAACAACGAGTATGCCATTTGGAAGCACAATGTAGTTTCAGGCGCTAACTCACACATCAACTATATACGTAAAAACAGGCAACTTCTATCGAAGATTATTCCAAACAACGATGTTGACAAACTAATGGACTTTACAAAAGGATTTTACTCCGTTGGCAAACTACCTAATGAAATTTTCTGTATTCATGATTTACGCTTTGCCAGTTTAGGGGCCTTACCTCCCGCTTCTTACGGACTAACCTTTGTAATTAAAAAAGAAAAGGATGAGTTGCTTGTTACACGATCTCATCCTAAACGAAACATAACCTTAAGTAATATTGCAAACCTGATAAACGAAATTCTTACTAATACTAATCCTCAAAAGAACTTGCCCAATCAATCGCTTCCTCAAACGAATTAAAAAATTTTAAGGGCAACTTGTATGCCTTCGACACTTGAAGTATCATATTCAGGTAATACTTCTTAAAAAAATTTCCTTCAAGAACAACTCCCGCTCTAAGTAAACCCTGCGATACCGCCCTTGGTATTGCATTTTTTTCAAACCACTTACGGCTTTCGGGACTCACAATTCCCTGTCCTCGAATATCGGAAATGTAATTGTGTATTGGCACTTCATACTTTTTCTGATAGTCAAGTGCAGTTTCAATAGCCCTTATATACTCTTTAGAACTAACATTACCATGCCACTTTACAATAATAGATTTGCTTTTACTATTGTACGTTACATTTGCATATTCCGAAGCATATACTTCAATATCGTCCATGGCAAAATTTATGTTCATAAGTTATGGCAATCCAACTTTAAATTCAACTTGTGCTACAACAAAAATTCTATTTATCGATAAAATACAACCATCAACCAACAAACAACGGCTTAAATTATTCGAATTTCAACTTGTACAAATATAAAATATACGTTGATTTTTTATTTTTGTATTTGTTTATTTCTGTTCTACTTAATAATCATAATTGTTTTACAAATGTCATTGTCCTTCGACCCAAAAGATTTCGATAGCCTCATTGTGGTAGGCGATAGGGTTTTGATTAAGCCTAAAAATCCTGATGAAAGAACAAAGGCTGGATTACTTTTGCCTCCCGGCGTACAGGAAAAGCAAAAAGCCCATAGCGGGTATGTTGTAAAGGTTGGTCCCGGCTATCCAATTCCTACCATAGGTGATGCCGACGAGCCCTGGAAGAAAAGCAGAGAAAATGCAAAATACTTTCCTCTACAAGCCCAAATTGGCGACTTAGCTGTTTACCTGCACGAAAATTCGATAGAAGTGGAATTTAATAACGAAAAATATGTTATTGCCCCATTCTCGTCAATCCTTCTTCTTTTTAGAGATGAAGGATTGCTAGTATAACTCCATTGCTCAATTTTTTTACAAAATGTTTTGCTGTGTACTATTTTCATATAATTTTGCAGAAGTACCATTTTAACTACTACTCTATTAACCACTCTTAATAACATTAAAATGAAAAAAGTAAATTTAATTTTTAATATAGTCTTAACACTTGCGGTTATTGCGCTTTTTGTTCTTTTTTTCACATCTAGAAAAAATGTGGTTTCCAACGGAACAATCGCTCTTCCCGACTCCACTATTAAATCACCTATTGCATGGGTTGATATGGATACCATTCTGAATTCCTATGATATGTATTACGACATGAAAGCAGAATTGGAACAAAGCAGTAAGAAACTTGAAGAAGAACTCAATGCAAAATCTAAATCGTTCGAAAAAGAAGCTAACGATTTCCAAAATAAAGTTCAAAAAGGATTGATAACTCGTTCCGAAGCACAGCAATTACAAAATGCTTTGGCACAGAAAGAACAAGAACTTTACAACTTACGCGATAATATGCGTATGCAACTGTCCGAAGAAGAACAAGTAAAGTTGCGTAAAATTCATAACAGCATAACCGAATACATTAAAGAATATAACGTAGCCAAAGGTTACAGCGTTGTGCTTAGTTACTCGTTTGGCGGACAAGTTTTGTACGGACATCCGTCCATCGATATTACCAAAGAAGTTATTAAAGGGTTAAACGAAAAGTACGCTACAACAAGAAATTCAAAATAATACCTAAACTAAACCTAAACCAACCGAAACCCTTTCAAGTGGTCAGCCATTTCGAAAGGGTTTCTTATTTTTACCCCATGAACACTGCTTATTTTGAAAAGAAAAACTATAAACCCAAACTGAAAGAACTCCCTTCGAAGGACTTAGGTATTTGCGTGGTTATACCTTCCTACAAAGAAGAAAACCTTAATATTGCCCTAAGCGCTCTATCAAAATGTATCCTTCCAAAATGCAATGTAGAAGTATTAGTAGTTGTTAATCATCCCCAAGATTCTCCAGAAGGCATAGTTGAAATATCACAAGAAACGCTTCAACTGGTCGAAAACTTTAACCGTAACAACCGCAATGAGAAAATTGAATACTTTGCAGTAAAAGCATTCGACTTACCAAAAAAACATGCCGGAGTTGGGCTCGCCCGTCAAATAGGCATGGACGAAGCGGCATTCCGCTTACTAAAAATAAATAGTCCGCTAGGTATTATTGCTTGCTTTGATGCGGATTCTACATGCGATACAAACTATCTAACAGAACTAGAAAAGTTGTGGGAGAAAAATCCGAAAACCAACGCCTGCTCCATACGGTATGCTCATCCATTATCCGGTAGCAATTACAATCCAACTATTTACAAAGGAATTGCCGAATACGAATTGCACCTCAGGTATTATAATCAGGCATCCCGATACATTGGCTTCCCGTTTGCCTACCACACCGTTGGTTCATCGATGGCCTGCAGCGCCAGCGCCTACGTTAAATTTGGCGGAATGAACCGTCATCAGGCCGGAGAAGATTTTTACTTTTTGCAAAAGATTATACCCCATGGAAATTTCTTAGAACTAAACTCAACTTGCATTATTCCATCGCCTAGACCATCGGATAGAGTTCCCTTTGGAACCGGTAGGGCTATGAGCAAACATCTCGATAATAACGAACCATTTACAACTTACCAACTAGAGTCTTTTTTAGAGTTAAAAACCTTCTTTTCCTTAATCGAACCTTTTTATAATACCACAACAGTCAACGACATTAACACTCTAATTTCGCAATTACCCCAAACAATAAAAACATTCTTGCTTCAGAATAATGCAACAAACGCTATTTTGAGTGTCAAGAAAAATTCGGCTTCTTTAAAAGCATATAGAAAACGGTTCTTTCTATGGTTTGATGCTTTTGCCCTGCTTAAATACATGAACTTTTCGAACGAGAACACCTATAAAAGGCAACCTGTAATTCAGGAAGCGGAAAAACTTCTAACTAAAATGAATTTAGAAATTCCTAAAGAAAACGATGCCTTTAGCCTCCTAAAGTTATATCGCAGTTTAGATGAAAAGACATACCAATTTACATTCTGAAACCAATTACAAGCACATCGTCAACCTGATCGTGATCGCCTCTCCAATCAAGATGTGCAGTAAGAAGTAGTGATCGTTGCTCTTCCATTGGTTTGTCCCAAATAGACAAAAGTTTTTCCTTAAACTTCTTGCTCATAAACTTACGTCCGTCGGCTCCTCCAAACTGATCGGAAAATCCATCGGAAAACATATAAAACGTATCCCCCGGTTGAATTTCGACTTCATGATTTGTAAACGATTTATAGTCGTTAATATGAACGGCAACAGGCATTTTATCTGCCTTATATTCGATTAACTCTCCCTTTCGAATTTGATATAACGGGTTAAATGCACCTGCCCACTCTAACTGCTTGTTCTGCTTATCGATTACGCAAAGCGAAATATCCATTCCGTCTTTTTGTTCTTCAATCTTACCCGTTTGCGATAGCGTTGTTTTTATATGATTACGCAAGCGGTTCAGAATTTCGCTTGGCTGTAAAATGCTTTCCTTGTTTACAATTTCGTATAGGAACGAAACTCCCAACATGCTCATAAATGCGCCAGGAACGCCATGTCCGGTACAATCGGCAGCAACTAAAACAATTTTATCGTTTTTGCAGGTCATCCAGTAAAAATCGCCGCTAACTATATCGCGAGGTAAAAACAGGACAAAATGTTCGGGAATAGCGTCGGCAATCAAGTTACTTGATGGTAATACTGCCGTTTGAATACGACTTGCATATTTAATGCTATCGGTAATTTCCTGTTTCTGACTTGTAATTAAAGCGTTCTTTTCCTCTAAAACAACGTTAGCCCTTTGTTTATCCCTAAACATTTTAAACATCAACAAGGCTACAATAAGTATGAGCAAGGAGCCTATTATTGCGCCAATTATCATGAGTTTTTGCCGTTGAATTATCGACTTTTGTAACTCATCCTGATTCTTCATTAACTTTAATTCCTGCTCCTTTTTCTCCGTTTCGTATTTTGTTTGAAGTTCGGCTATCACCTTTTGACTTTTCTCCGTAAAAATTTCATCCTTAATTCTCACCGATTTTTTCAAATATGATAACGCCAATACCGATTGGCCTTGCTGATCGTATAACCGAGACAACCTGTCGTAACAATATCTTAGCGTTTCCTTTAAATCGAGCGATTTACTTAACTGAGCACACTCAAGAAATGTTTTCTCCGCATTTTTTAACTCGCTTTGTCTAAAATCACTTTCACCCAGAGCATATAGCGCTGCCGAGAGTTCATACTGAAGATTATTTTTACGGCACAAACTAACCGCTTTCGAAATAAACGAATAGGCTTTCCCCCACTCACGCGCCCAACTGTAAATGCTGCCAACATTCGTATTAACCTTTGCTATTTCCCTTTCTACCTTTTGCTCAGTGAAAATATCCAAAGCTCGGTTATAGTAGTACAAAGAACTGTCGAACGATTGTAAAATATCCGCTTGCTTTACCCGGTAAAGCGAATCTTCCCATTCCTCTCCAAATTGTTCGGCATACTTGTTTGTAACCAACCGAGAATAAACCGTTCCCAAAGCCAAAAGAGTCTGCCCTTCCTTTTCGACAAATCCCATTTTCCTGTACAGATGAAGAGCCGATTTATAATTTTCGACAGCTTTTAAATAATTGGTCTCATTCTCCTTAGTTGCAAGGGCACTCTGCGATAAATTTTCATAAATCTGTCCTATTCCAAAATTTGCTGCAGCAATACCCTCTTCAACACCAATACTTTCAAAAGTTCTAAGAGCCTTTTGATACTGCTCTAATGCTTGCTGGAATTCGCTTAACGCAATAAAAGTGCTTCCAAGATTTAAATACGCAATAGCCAAATACTGAGGCTCGTCGTGCATTGCCTCTTTTACTTCGATTTCCTTTTTATAATATTCTACAGCCTTATTATACTTGGCATCATCGTAATAAATATCACCCAAACTATTGTATATCTTCGCAATTTCTTTCTGGTCTCCAGTCTTTTTATAAATTTCTAACGCGTTATTAATAAAAACTAATGCAGAATCGGTATTCCCTAATGCGTGAATATCTCTTCCCAACCAAAAATGGGCATAAGCCTGATATCCTAAACTATCCTCCTTTAAGGAAAGGTTAAGAAGTTGACGCGCATATTGTTCGGATTTTTCGAAAGAATCGAGATAGAAGTATGTTGGTAAAAGACCTTTATATGCTTTTAATAATCCGGGAGTAAATTGATTGTTATTGCTAACTTCGTACATTTTCCAGAAGTAAGTCAACGCTTCATCGCTTCTATTATTGTCGAAATAAGTAATTGCGAGATTTTCGTAAGCATCAACTAAAAATTTATAGTCTAACTTTTTGGCAACATCAACGGCTTCCTCCGCATACTTAATTCCTTCTTCCGTGTAAGAATCTGACTCGGAAAGTTTAATTAACAACTTATACTTTTCTTCCCCTTTGGAATTTTTTAGCAAGTTCGTAAGACTATCACTCTCCGAATGTTGAGCAAACAATATTCCGGGAAAAAACATAAGAAGAACTTGCGCTAATATTAATATTCTAACTTTTAAAGACATTGACGTTGCTTTTTTGTATAGTACAAATTAACAAAAGTTTAGAGAACAACACAAGGTTAAGCAAAATTTGTTGAAAACAAACTATTTCAATAACCGTTAATATAATATTTACTTTTTAAAGCAAAAACTTCGCTTGCTTATAAACAAAAAGCAATATTCATTGGTTATTACTAATTGCATTAAAGTAACTTTATCGAAAATTTTAAATATATGATCCGAAAGTTTATTTATATTCTGTTCATTTCTGTAGCGACACTCTTTACAACAAGTTGCACCAATCCGAAAATTGTCGAAGAAAAGCCATCGATAGTTGTAAGTATTCTTCCGCTAAAATACTTTGTACAACAAATTGCAGATACGCTGTACCAAATAAACGTACTTGTTCCCCCAGGTTCTAGCCCCGAAATGTTTGAGCCGACTCCTGCACAAATGATCACTCTGGATAAAGCAAAATTATACTTTGCCATTGGTCTCCTTGATTTTGAAAAAGGTTTGGAACCAAAGTTGACCAACAAAAAAAACTTGTACGTAAACCTTTCGAAGGATGTAGATTTAATAACGGCAAAATCTGTTGAAGAAGATCATCATCACCATCATGGTGTCGATCCTCACATTTGGATGTCGGTTAACGGGGCCAAAATTATTGCACAAAACATTACCAACGAATTATGTAGAATTAACCCCGACAATGCTCTACTTTTCAAGAATAACCTACAAAAGTTTCTGGTGAAAGCCGATGGTATAAAAAGTACTATAGATTCCATTCTTAACGCAGGAAATTGCAACTCATTTTTAATTTACCATCCGGCACTAAGCTACTTTGCCAGAGAGTATAATCTAAAACAACTAAGCATAGAACAGGAAGGAAAAAGTCCTTCGGTAAAAGGAATTACCCAAACAATTTCCGAGGCAACAAATGTTAAGGCCGTTCTTTCGCAAGGCCAATTCGATACAAGAAAAGCCACAACTACTGCCAAAGAACTAAATTTGCCCGTTATTATTGTTGATCCCTTAAGCGAAAATTGGGAAGATAGCATGATAAGCATAGCAATGGCAATTACAGGAAAAACTTATGAACGAAATTAAATTAGTTAGCGTAAAAAACGTTACTGCTGGATACGATAATAAAGTTGTTTTAACCAATGTTAGCCTAGACATTTATGCCAACAACTTCATTGGAATTATTGGTCCTAATGGTGGAGGAAAAACAACTTTTCTTAGACTTTTAACCGGCGAAATCAAACCCTTTAGCGGAAGTATTTCATTTAAAAATGACATGTCGATTGGTTACTTACCTCAGGCAAGTCAAATAGATAAAAAATTCCCTATATCGGTAACGGAGGTTGTGCTTTCCGGACTTATAGGCAAACAAGGTTTATTTGGTCGCTATGGAAAAAACGAAAAACAACTGGCACTAGAATACTTGAAAATAGCCGGTATCGAAAATCTTGGTAAAAAAAATATAGGTGAATTATCGGGAGGACAATTACAACGTACATTGCTTTGCCGTGCCCTAATTTCTCAACCTCAACTGCTCATATTGGATGAACCCAACACATACGTGGATAACAAATTTGAAGGAGAACTATACGAATTGCTCAATAAGTTAAATCAAAAAATGGCGATAGTTATTGTTTCGCACGATTTAGGAACCATTACCTCTTATGTAAAAACCATTGCCTGTATTAACAAAACCTTATTTTACCACGAATCCAATCAAATTACATCGGAACAACTGGCTTCGTACAATTGTCCTATTCAGGTAATAGCCCACGGCCCTATACCCCATACCGTTTTATTAGAACACAACCATAAACATTAACCAATAATCCACAAATTCGAATACTATGCTTTTGGCAATGATAAAATTTTTTGAATACCAATTTGTTCAAAATGCTTTTATTGCATCGGTTCTTCTCTCCATCCTAATTGGCTTAGTGGGTTCCTATATTGTAGCCCGACGGTTAGTTTTTCTTAGCGGTGGAATTACCCATGCCTCGTTCGGAGGTGTAGGCATTGCATGGTATTTAGGACTAAATCCAATAGCAGGCGCCGCCGTATTTGCCGTTTTAACTGCTCTGGGATTAGAAGTGCTAACTCAAAACAAAAAGTTACGCGAAGATTCTGCAATTGGTATGCTATGGTCGTTTGGCATGGCCATTGGAATCTTCTTCGTGTTTTTAACTCCCGGCTATGCTCCAAACTTAATGTCGTACCTCTTTGGCGATATTTTAACTATTTCCAGCACCGACGTATGGCTTTTAGTTGCACTGTCTATCATCACCTTAATCTTTTACGCAGTATTTTACCATGCTATCCTTTTTTATGCATTCGATCCAAACTATGCTAAAACGCAACACCTGCCCGTAGTCTTTATCAATATTATCTTGAAAATAATCATTGCTTTAGTTATTGTATTTAGTATTAGAGCCGTTGGAATAATATTGTTAATCTCACTTCTAACAATTCCTGCCAATGTTGCGAATTTGTTTACCAATAAGTTTACCAAAATAATTTCGTTTTCGTTTTTGGTTAGTATGATATCACTTATTGTCGGAATTATTTTTTCGTACTGGTTTAACGTTCCAACAGGGGCTACCGTTGTTCTGACACTAATAATTCTTTATTTGATCGCTCGACTTATAATAAGTATTCGTAATTCCACACGTTTAACAAAAGCCTAATTATTACTCTGCATTAAAGTTTGTATATTTAGTTGTTTCCCTTGCTACTACATCAATAGACATGTTTTTCAATAAAAATATTTGTTTTCCTGTAACCTGTAACCAACTTGTTGCATCAAATAGACAAATAACTAAAAATAGAAATCATGAATGCACCCGTATTAGCTTTACTTATCCCTATAATAGCCATCTTGGTTTCGGGATTTGCAATTATTTATGCCATCTGGGCACAAAATAGAGAACGAATTACTGCCATTCAAAAAGGAATAGACCTTTCTTCCTATAAACTTAGGCGTAAAAACAATCCTCATGCTTCGGCCAAATGGGGAATGCTTCTTGTTGGAATAGCCCTAGGAATTATTGTAGGAGCATTAATCAATCATTATTCGTCGCTTTCAGAACCCGCCGTAATGATTTCGAGCATTTTACTTTTTGGCGGCTGCGGACTTTTAACCTACTATTTTACAATTGGGGTAAAACAAAACGATTAACGGTTTGGCGAAGAAGCGAAAAGTTATGGAACAATATTCGTTCGATCAAATATTTAAATCGTACAAGGATATGGTTTACACCATAGCCTTTCGCTTTACTGGCAATAAAAATGACGCACTGGATATATCGCAGGAAACTTTTGTGAAAGTATATAAGGCATTGCCCTCTTTTAAAGGAAATGCAAAACTTTCAACCTGGATATATCGAATTGCAGTAAATCAAGCACTACAGCACAACCGCACAGTAAAAAATTACGAAGATATTCCCGAAACGTATTACCAAAGCATTTCGTTTAGCGAAGTTTCGGAGAGCATTCAATATCTTTGTCAAACCGATAGAAAGAAATTTATATCTTTAGCATTAAACAAACTAAAAGCCGAGGAAAGCACTATTTTACAACTCTACTATTTGGAAGATTTAAATGTAGAAGAAGTGGCTGAGGTTATGCAACTAAGCGTTGATAATACAAAGGTTAAACTTCATCGTTCGCGAGTAAAACTCCACGAAGCGTTAACGTTATTATTAAAAACAGAGGCAAAAGCATTAATTTAAATCCATGTGTTATGAACAATAATAACGAAATAAGAGATTCTAAAATTCGAGAAATTTTAGCAGACGGCATTATTGAGGCTCCTGAAGAACTGGACGATTTGGTTTATCAAAAAGTTAATAATGTACCTGCCGTTAACATAAACAATTCTGAATTAACCTTTGCTGCAGGAATTTTACCTGTTTTTATCAGTGCTATCGCCCTACTTGTTAGCACAACAACTATAGTAGCCTTTTATACACCTAAAGCAGAGAAACTTTTACTAGAAATCTCAAAACTTCTCAAATTTATATTGAATCCCAACGTCATTATATTCATTATTCCTGTTCTTCTTTTGCTGCTGGCAGATAAGTGGATGGAAAAAGTCTTTTTTAGATTCTCGAAAAGGTTAAAAAACGTATAAATCTTTAATAAAAAAGCCGCCTAAAAAGGCGGCTTTTTGTCGGTTCGGTGGGATTCGAACCCACGACCCCGAGATTAAGAGTCACGTGCTCTGCCAACTGAGCTACGAACCGTTTTTGCGGTTGCAAATATAACCATTATTTAGTTTATTTGAATAATTTTTAAAAATTATTCGTATGGAAAAAACAATAGTTATTACTGGAGGTGCAGGTTTTATAGGGTCTCATTTGGTTAGACGGTTAGTAAACAAGTATCCCAATTACCAAATAATAAACGTTGATGCGTTGACCTATGCCGGAAATCTTCAAAATCTTTCTGATATTGAAAATAAGCCCAACTATACCTTTGTTAAGGCTGACATTGCCAATGAGCAGGAAATTGAAAAACTATTCGATTTACACAAAATAGATGGAGTTATTCATTTAGCCGCAGAATCTCATGTTGACAGATCGATAACCGATCCAATGGCCTTTATTAGAACAAATATTGTAGGTACAACCATACTGCTAAATGCGGTAAAAAAACATTGGAATGGAAATTTCGAAGGTAAGCGCTTTTACCATATATCCACCGATGAAGTGTATGGTAGTTTAAACTCAACTTCCGGACAATTTACAGAGGAAACTTCCTACGATCCTCGCAGTCCATATTCGGCATCCAAGGCTTCTTCCGACCATTTAGTTAGAGCCTACTATCATACATACGGCTTGCCAATTGTTATATCGAATTGCTCCAACAACTACGGACCAAATCAATTCCCAGAAAAATTAATTCCGTTGGCTATTAATAATATCAAAAATAAAAAAACGATTCCTATTTACGGCAAGGGTGAAAATATACGCGATTGGCTGTACGTTGAAGACCATGCTGCTGCCATTGACACTATTTTTCACCATGCAAAAATCGGTGAAACATACAACATCGGAGGTAATAACGAATGGAAAAACATCGATTTAATTAGGCTTCTATGTAAAATATTGGACAAGAAACTTGTTCGTAACCAAGGAGAATCCGAAAAATTAATAACCTTTGTAAAAGACCGAGCTGGACACGACTTGCGTTATGCAATTGATTCAAGCAAGTTGCAACATAATTTAGGCTGGAACCCTTCCCTGAATTTTGAAGAGGGACTTGAAAAGACCGTTGACTGGTATCTCAACAACGAAACCTGGCTTAACGAAATTGTAAGCGGAAATTATCAGCGATACTACGAACAACAATACGGAAATAGATAAAAAATAAGGGGCTTTTAAAGCCCCTTTATATTTTTATTCAACGGTAACAGACTTTGCCAGATTTCTTGGTTGATCTACGTTGCATCCCCTTAAGAGGGCAATATGATAAGCCAACAATTGAAGGGGTATCACTGTAAGAAGCGCTCCGACAGCTTCATTCGATTGAGGTACTTCAATTACATAATCAGCCATTCCCTTAATGGTAATATCGCCTTCCGTTACTATGGCAATAACAACGCCCTTCCTAGCTTTAACTTCCTGAATATTGCTTACAATCTTTTCGTAGGTATTATCATGTGGTGCAATAACGACCACCGGCATTGTGTCGTCAATAAGAGCAATAGGTCCATGTTTCATTTCTGCAGCAGGATAACCCTCTGCATGAATGTATGATATTTCTTTTAACTTAAGCGCTCCCTCAAGCGCTACGGGAAAATAGAATCCTCTTCCTAGGTAAAGAAAATTTGTCGCGTCCTTAAATCTTTTTGCAATATTTTGAACAGTAGGATCATTTTCAAGAATCCTTTCAATCTTCTGAGGAACTCGATAAAGTTCTTCTATCAACTCTTTGTATTGGTCTTGAGTTAATGTTCCTCGTTTACGACCTAAAAGAAGCGCCATCATTACAAGTACCGTAACCTGGGCTGTAAATGCTTTGGTTGAGGCCACTCCTATCTCCGGCCCAGCATGTGTATAAACTCCAGCATGCGTTTCGCGAGGAATGCTCGAACCAACAACATTGCAAATTCCTAAAACCATTGCTCCCGCTTCTTTTGCCATTCGAATAGCAGCTAAGGTATCAGCGGTTTCTCCACTTTGACTAATTGCTATTACAATATCGTCCGGATTAATGATAGGATTTCTATACCTAAACTCCGAAGCATACTCAACCTCAACAGGAATTCTTGCGATCTCTTCTAATAAATACTCTCCAACCTGTGCAGCGTGCCACGAAGTTCCACATCCAATAAGGATAATTCTTTTAGCATCTATAAGATTTGGAAGAACCTTATACAATCCTCCAAGATGAATTTCAGCCGGATCCAAAGCTATACGACCGCGAAAAGTATCGTGAATACTTCTAGGTTGCTCGTAAATTTCCTTCAGCATAAAATGCTCGAACCCACCCTTTTCAATAGCCTCAATATCTAAATCCAGTACCTGAACGTTTGGTTCCAGCGCTTCGTTATAAATGGTTTTTAAAACCATTTGATTCTTTTTAAGAATAGCCACATCGTTATCGTTTAAAAAAATAACGCTGTTGGTATATTCTACAATTGGAGTAGCATCCGAAGCAACAAAGTATTCGCCTTCGCCAACGCCAATTACAAGAGGGCTGCCTTTTCTTGCTGCAATTAAAGTGTCTGGCTCATCTCTGTTCACAACAACAATGCCATAAGCTCCTACAACTTTTGTCAAGGCTAATCTTACGGCTATTTCGGGAGTTACGTTTCCTTTTAAATAAATATACTCTATAAGATTAACCAAAACCTCTGTATCGGTCTCCGATTTAAACGTATATCCTCTTTTTTCGAGTTTACAACGTAAATTACTGTAATTCTCTATTATCCCATTATGAATAAGAATAAATTTCCCATTCATAGATTCATGCGGATGTGCATTTACATCGTTAGGCTCTCCATGGGTTGCCCAACGGGTATGACCTATTCCGATTTGACCATTCAACTGTTTCCCTACAAGAGTTTCTAGATCAACAACCTTTCCTTTGCATTTATACGTTACAGGGTCCTTATCAATAACACATATCCCAGCAGAATCATACCCTCTGTATTCCAATCTTTTAAGACCGTTTATAACAACCGGATAAGCCTGCCTGAATCCTATATAACCTACAATTCCACACATAATTAATTTAACCTTGTGTAAGATATTTTAAGTTTAATTTTTCTACTACTTGCATTCGTTTTTAATACAGCATGTAAAAGACTTGTTCCTGTTGTTGGAGTAAGATATATACATCCATCTCCAATTTCTCCTTCAAGTGTCCTTTGCAAAAAAGAGGTTATTTCAATGCTATAAGATTGATCATAAGTCCGGTATTCTCCATTGCTATTAAGTGAGTAACTTGTATATTGGTCAGGGATAATACCTGCCCAAGAGCCATCTGTGTCTTTATAATATAAAACTAACTGATCGGTTAAACTATCAGATAGTGATATAGGAGAATTGTCTCTCCCAATAATAAGTTCTGCTCTATTAATTATTACTGGAAAACTATCCTTCCATATCTTTAAATCATTAAGTTTTATTTTTCCATAAACACTACCAAGGCTTTGCAAATAAATTACTGTATCTTGATTTATAGTATCGTTAATGCTTTTCATTGAATATTGAGGATCGCTTGTTGTATAATCATGTAAATATTGAAAATACTGATGAGTTGTACAAGTAAATGCTCTACTAACAGACACGGTATCTTCTACACCATCGGTTTCTTCCATATAATGATAATAAAGTACAAACGACATATTATAACAATATGTACTTGAAATTATTGTATAAGTTGATAAATCTACATTATAACCAATTTCAGAATATTCTCCAGCATTAGTAACAAGAGGCTCGCAAGTAAAATAAAATCCAGGAAATTTTTGGACAAAAACACTTGTGTCTGCTAACGAAATAGAATCCATTAAACTTCTTGCAAAAAGCGTATCTAAATAAATCTTTTTCAACTGTGTCCCTGAATACTCTTCAGAAAACAAAGGGGTCATATTGTAATTTCCATCAATAGGATCAACAGCGTTGTGTTCCGAATCCAAGAAAGAAGTGTCCGTTAACTCATACAAATTCAACTTAACTGTAATAGTGGTGTCACCATAATAAGAAGTCGGAATAAAATAAAAAATTAAAGAATCCGGTTTTGCTGTTGAGCCACCCCAACCTTCAGATGATTCTATTGGCAAAAGTTTGGCTAAAAATGCACCCTTTGTTAAACCAAAAATACGACTATTAACATAACCCACAAATCCTGAAGTAGCCCCATAAGTATCTGTTGTATCATCCTTAACTGTATAAGCCGATACTTCAAATGTCGTATCTGTTTTAAGGGCAAGGATATCGTCATCTGGCGTTAAGTTGTTTCCTAAAAACTGTGGCTCGTTATAACATGAGGTTAAAAAAATTGAGGCAAAAATAATTGTAAAAGCATTGAATATCAATGGCAAGGCGTTAACTCTTCTTTTTCGCATTTGTTCTGCTATTTAGTATTGTTTCGTAAAAGTCGTTGTAAATATCTAAATAATTATCTCCACTTTGATATTCCAACGTAGGCTTTTTAACAGAATTTATGTATTCCAATATGTTGTGATTTACATCCTTACTCCCAAGAATAAATCCATCGGAAAAGTTTATTGCCAACTTAGACAAGTTTTCATACGTTGGTTCTTTTAAAATTTCAACATCCTTTTTAGAAATTCCATCAAATAAAACTTTTTTCCTTGTATTCACATTAAGTTCAGAACTAAAATCATCATTATAAATTGAATAAATTACTTTTGCCTTTGAAAATAATGGTTCGTCTGCATAATTTTTTTTAACAAGCAACGGAACAAATGCTGTTAGCCAACCATGACAATGAATAATGTCGGGAGACCACCTTAACTTTTTTACTGTTTCTAATACTCCTTTACTGAAAAAGATTGCCCTTTCATCGTTATCGGAAAAATAATTGTCCTCGTCGTCGGTAAGAATGTTTTTACGTTGAAAATAATCCTCGTTGTCAATAAAATAAACTTGCATTCTTGCGCTTTGGATTGATGCTACTTTAATAATTAACGGGTGATCGGTATCGTTAATTACCAAATTCATCCCCGAAAGTCTAATAACCTCATGAAGTTGATTCCTCCTTTCGTTTACAACACCATACCTAGGCATAAACGTTCTAATTTCCTTTCCCCTTTCCTGAATTCCCTGTGGTAAGTACCGTCCAATTTTTGACATTTCGCTTTCGGGAAGATAAGGAGTAATTTCCTGCGAAATAAACAAAACTTTTGTTGCTTTCACTTTGTATATTATTTTGTTCCTAACTTAATTGCCATGTTTTTTCGCCATTAATTCTCAAAATTAGGCTAAAAACACCAATTTATTTGGCACAAAACCCGGAATTCGGAACTTGTCCGCATCCGGGCCGTCAATTGGCTAATTCTGATTACAAAAATATAAAAAATTTTTGACATTTTTTTTACTCTTTTTTGCTGATATTCAACTAGTACATTTTCATGCCTTTTACAACATTCGTCTTTTTTAGCTGTTTTTATTTTATAAATTTTTCACACCTTTGCACCCATAATAATATTCACAGTAATGATAAAGGTTTTGACAACTGTTAACGAAGTCAAAAACATCGTTAACAAATTAAAAAAAGAAGGAAAGCAAATAGGCTTTGTCCCAACTATGGGAGCATTACATCAAGGCCATATTTCTCTAGTTGAAAAAGCCGTTAAAGAAAACGATGTTGCAATTGTAAGCGTCTTTGTAAATCCTACGCAATTTAACGACAAAAACGATCTTAAAAATTATCCTCGCACTCCGGAAAAAGATACAAATTTGTTAGACAACGCCGGTGTAAAGTTTGTCTTTATGCCTTCTGAAACAGAAATGTACCCTGAACCCGATACTCGGATTTTTGATTTTGGTATGCTCGATAAGGTAATGGAAGGAAAATTTCGCCCCGGCCATTTTAATGGAGTTGCTCAGGTTGTAAGTAAATTTTTTCAAATTGTACAACCCGATAGGGCTTATTTTGGACAAAAAGATTTTCAGCAGTTAACCATTATCCGAAAAATGGTGAAGTTATTAAATCTTAATGTCGAAATAGTCGGTTGTCCAATAGTTCGAGGAACCGATGGGTTGGCGCTAAGCAGCAGAAACAAACTTCTTTCGGAGGCTCATCGTGAAGCAGCCCCATCTATCTATAAGACTCTCAGTGAGTCCCGTAACCTAACAGTTACTTTTAACGTAAAAGATTTAACAGATTGGGTTATAAGCACTATAAATAAAAATCCCTTGCTAAAAGTTGAATATTACGAAATAGTCAATGCCGAAACACTTGAACCTATCAACAATTGGAATGATGCAAAACATGTTGTAGGGTGTATAACTGTATGGGCCGGCAATGTTAGATTAATCGATAACATTATTTATAAATAAATTGGCAAGATAATGTTTATTGAAGTTCTAAAATCGAAAATACACAGGGTAACCATTACCGAAGCAAACTTGAACTACGTAGGTAGCATAACCATTGACGAAGATTTAATGGATGCTTCCAATATACTTGAAAATGAAAAGGTTCAAATTGTGAACATCAATAATGGCGAACGATTAGATACTTACGTTATAAAGGGCGAAAGAGGTTCCGGACAAATCTGCTTAAACGGTCCGGCTGCACGGAAATGTGTTGTAGGCGATGTTGTAATAATTATTTCTTACGCAACTATCGATTTTGAAGAAGCCAAATCCTTTAAACCAACGGTAATATTTCCGGACACAGCGACTAATAAACTCGTATAAATCCCTATCAATACGCTTGCATTGAAAAAACTACTTTCAAACAAAATTGTAAATTTTTGCTTCTTTCTAGCGCTTTCAATACTCTTAATTTACTACGCTTTTCGTAGCGTTGACTTTAAGCATATTATTCAGGGATTTAAAAATGTAAACTACTTTTGGGTTGTTTTGTCCCTTGTGGCTGCACTTACTGCCCATATATTAAGGGCGTACAGGTGGGGTATCCTGATTGAACCTTTAGGCAAAAAGGTTCGTTTCGATAATCTTTTTAGCGCTGTAATGATTGGCTATTTCGCCAACATCGCATTTCCCCGACTTGGCGAAGTTGCCAAATGCGGTTCGGTAAGCAAAACCGACGGAATAAGAATAGAATCGTTACTGGGTACTGTTGTTGCTGAACGAGGAATGGACGTTGTTATGCTAATTGTGTCCACAATCATCGTTTTTTTTATTAAAATTGAAGTTTTTGGAAACTTCATTCTTACCCATATACTAATTCCAATAAAGGAAAAAGCATTAAAGGTTCATCCCTATCAAATAATAATTCTACTTATAATAATTATTGCTTTTGTAGTCATAGTTCGAATAGTCTTAAAAAATAATCTTCTTGGAGAAAAACTTAACGGAAAAATCCGCAAAACCTTAAAGGGCATTGCCGATGGATTAAAAGCCGTTTTTAAATCCAAAAAGAAAACCTCTTTTCTGATTTCATCCTTAGCCATTTGGCTATTTTACTGGATTATGACATGGCTACTACTAAAGTCTGTTCCTATTACCTCCAATTTAGATTTATTCGATGGCCTTTTTATTATGGTTATTGGCTCGTTCGGCATGACCATTCCTGTACAAGGCGGATTTGGAGCATATCACATAATTACTTCGGTTGCTCTCGGAATATTTGGAATATCTTACGAAAATGGATTAATTTTTGCCATTGTTTCGCACGAATCTCAAACCATTTTCCTCATTATCGCCGGAATACTAGCGCTACTTTACTTATACTTCAAAGAAAAACATCGCAAAAAAGTTACCGAACAAGTAGCAAACCATCCAGCGTAAATTTATAGAGTTTAATAGGGGAATTATTCCCTTCTCTTCCCGCTCAAAATAAAAGTTTTTGTATATTTCGCTTCATAAGCAAATACATCTGAAATATGGAAAAACAGGAAATTCTAAATAGAAAAATATTGTTAACAAGGGAAGAACTTAGCCGAAAGGTTGCATACTGGAATTTCAAAAATCGAGACATTGTTGCCTTGTATGGCAGTTTTGATG
This sequence comes from Bacteroidales bacterium, assembly GCA_020636845.1. Taxonomy (GTDB): domain Bacteria; phylum Bacteroidota; class Bacteroidia; order Bacteroidales; family Tenuifilaceae; genus JACJXD01. Next base: position 223,758 of record JACJXD010000004.1, read on the forward strand.
TTTTTCATCCCTCGGTTTTCAAACTCATTAACTATGCTGCCGAAAAAGGGAAAGAACTGGTTGTTGGCATAAAACCCGACGCGGAAATAAAAAACGAAAAAGGACCAAAATTCCCTGTGTATAATCAAGATATAAGAAGTAAAATGGTTGCATCCCATCAATTCGTTTCCGCAGTGTACATTTGCAACGAAGGGCTAGACGACTTTTTACGTCTTGTAAAACCGACAGTTGCTTCTTGCTGCAAACATGCCTCGAAAAACGACCAAAAGGGTTTGGAAATAGTAAAGGAATGGAATGGAAAAGTAAGCATATTTACAGGTAGTGACACAAGCGTTGACGATATAATTTCAAAATACAAGGAATAGGATAGATGGCTAAAACTCGCAGCGTTTATGTTTGCCAAAATTGTGGCGCCGAATCGGTAAAATGGTTGGGAAAATGCCCTGTCTGTAACGAATGGAATACTTACGTTGAAGAACGAATTACCAAAGAAGTTTCCAGCCGACCCGGCTTAGTTAACGTTTCGCGTAACGCCATTCCCAAACCATTAAAGGAAATCGAATCGAATTCCGAAAAACGAATAGACACCTGCATTGGAGAACTAAACCGAATTCTTGGCGGAGGCCTAGTTCCCGGTTCGGTTGTACTGCTCGGGGGGGAACCGGGAATCGGAAAATCGACATTGGCCCTACAACTGGCACTTGGACTTCATTCCCGAAAAGTTCTTTATATATCGGGAGAAGAAAGTGCAAAACAGGTTAAACTTCGCGCCGACAGGATAATGCCGGACAATCAGGATTGCCTTATTCTTAACGAAACCTTACTGGAAAACATCCTAACTCAAATAGATGCCGTTAAACCCGATTTGGCTATAATAGATTCCGTTCAAACGCTCTATTCCGACTCCATAGAATCTTCTCCCGGAAGCGTTTCACAGGTTAGGGAAACTGCCGCATCGTTACTTCGGTATGCAAAAACTACCGGAACTCCCGTAATAATTATCGGACACATTACCAAAGACGGAAGCATTGCAGGCCCGAAAGTGTTGGAACACATTGTAGATGTAGTTCTTCAATTCGAAGGCGATCAAAATTATTTATATCGAATTTTACGTTCATCCAAAAACCGCTTTGGATCAACGTCGGAAATAGGCATTTTCGAAATGCAAAACAGCGGATTAGCCGAGGTGCTAAATCCTTCGGAAATTTTGCTCTCTCATCACGATGAAATGCTAAGCGGAATTGCCATTGCTGCAACAATCGACGGAGCCCGCCCATTTCTTATCGAAACGCAAGCATTGGTAAGCAGCGCTGTATATGGGACACCTCAACGCTCCACCACCGGTTTCGACCAGCGCAGGCTTAACATGCTATTGGCCGTATTGGAACGCAGAGCCGGTTTCAGGTTGGCCAATAAAGATGTATTCCTTAATATTGCCGGAGGTATAAAGGTTAACGACCCTGCAATTGACTTGGCAGTTGTTGTTGCCGTTCTTTCTTCTACTTTTGACGCTCCCATTCCGGGAACAACCTGCTTTGCTGCGGAAGTTGGGCTATCTGGCGAAATAAGACCGGTTAGCCGCTTGGATCAACGAGTTTCGGAAGCTCGAAAATTAGGAATGAAAGAGATATACATTTCGAAGTACGGCGTTAAAAATTTGGATAAGGGAGCAACCAAAATTAAAATTATTCCTGTCTCCAGAATTGAAGAACTGGTAAAACAGGTATTTGGAAAAGGCAATAACTAAAATATATATAAGGTGAAAATCGCAATAATTGGCTTTGGTGCAGCAGCAATAGGACTACTTGAGAAACTAAAAGATAGCGAACACGAACTTCATGTGTTTGAAAAAAGCACAGATATATACTCCTCGAGTATTTCCGGCATTCGCGCTGATGGGAAGTTATTTGTTTCCAACGAAATGGGTGGCGAAATTTACATAGAATCGAGCCTTCAACGTAAATTTGTTGATTATTACATAAACTTTACCGAAAATAAACATGTTGAAACTGGCCATTCGTTTGGCGACGAAAAGTATTACCGACTTTTTTACGAAAAAGGATTTCAACCTATTTCCTCCGAATTTTTTCACATTGGAACCGATCAACTTAAAGAAGTCCTGTTTAATATATACAGCCACCTTAAAAAGGTGAAGAATATTCACTTTCACTTTAGCTATGAGGTTAAGGAACTTGAAGTATCCGATCATTCTGTTCGAATAAATCAAGCAGATACTTTCGATTTGGTAATAATAGCAGTTGGACGTAGTGGACACAAACTCATAAATCATGCAATTACCAAGTATCCAGAGTTAGTTCTTAACAACACAAAAGTTGACCTAGGAATTCGATACGAACTTCCTAATCATATTGTTGATGAATTAAACCGCGAAATGTACGAATTTAAGGTAAAATACAGAAGCAGAACAGGATATATGGTTCGCACATTTTGCAACAACCCTTCGGGCTACGTAGTTACTGAAAACTATGGCGATTTTACCACCGTTAATGGCCACGCCAAAATGCACCAAAAAAGCAACAATACAAATTTTGCCATTTTGGCATCGCTAATTCTTACCGAACCGTTTAACGATCCTATCGGTTATGGTTCGTACATTGCAAAACTATCGAACCTTTTGGCAGGAAACGGAAAGGTAATACTTCAAACTTATAGCCATTTTAAAGAGTCGAAACGTACAAAAAGGCTTTACCGCGTTCAACCTACTCTCGATCCGGAAAAATTCATTTTAGGAGATGTTAACCTTGCCTTCCCTCGCAGAATAATTGAAAGTATAATCGATTTTATAGAAAACCTCGATAAGGTTATTCCCGGCGTTGCCAATAACGACAACCTAGTTTACGCCCCGGAGATTAAATTTTATTCGAACAGGTTGAACAACCTTACAAAACCTTCGTTGAAATTTATTGGGGATTGTTCCGGAGCAACTCGTTCCATTATTTATGCAACAGCCCATGGTTACTTAATGGGCGAAGCAATTCTTAATAACAAGTTTTCCAACATTAACCTTTAATGCTACACGTTGAAAACCTAACTGTCTCCTTTAATCACCAGGAAGTTTTACATGGTATAAACTTCTCCGTACAACGCGGAGAAATATTGGGTATTGTTGGGGAATCGGGATCTGGGAAATCGGTTACTTCACTTGCAATTATGGGATTATTGCCCGATAATGCCCATGTTAACGGTAGCATAAAATTCTGCACGAATAAAGAAAAATCCATCGAACTAATCGGGTTGCAATCCTCGGAACACAGAAAGTTAAGGGGTTCGCAAATTGCCATGATTTTTCAGGAGCCACAATCCAGTTTAAACCCTTCCATGCGCTGCGGAACGCAACTATTAGAGGCTGTTTTACACACATCAGCACTTAACAAAAAGGAAGGAAAACAACGTTGCATAGAATTGTTAACGGAAATGCAATTGCCCGACCCGGAAAAAGTTTACCGTAGTTATCCTCATCAACTTAGCGGAGGACAAAAACAACGGGTAATGATTGCCATTGCCATAGCCGGAAATCCAAGTCTGCTTATTGCCGATGAGCCAACTACCGCACTTGACGTTACCGTTCAAAAAGAAATTATTAATCTGCTAAAGGAAATAAAGGAAAACTATAATATTGGCATAATCTTTATTTCGCACGACTTATCGGTAATTGAAGAGGTTGCAAACAGGGTTGTTGTTATGCAAAACGGTAAAATTGTAGAGCAGAACACAACCAGAAACATTTTTGACAACCCACAAAGTAACTACACACGCAAACTTATCGATTTAAAGAAACAGCTACAAAATGCCAAGCCGCTTGCAACTGAAAAACAGAATGCATTGCCAATTTTCCGTGCAAACAATATTTCCATTCGCTATACATCGGAAGGTTTGCGGAATAACTCATTTTTAGCAGTAAACAACGTTTCGTTTTCGCTATTCGAAGGCGAAGTTCTTGGTTTAGTCGGCGAATCAGGTTCCGGGAAAAGCACCATCGGTCGGCTGCTACTTAAACTTATAAAAAGCAGTTCGGGAAATCTTTCCTATAAAAACAAGCCCATAGATAGTTTAACTAAAACTGAAAGGCAAGAGTTCAGAAGAAATGTTCAACTGGTTTTTCAAGATCCATACTCATCGTTAAATCCAAGACTTACCGTTGGACATGCACTAACCGAACCTATTGTTTACTATAATATTGCCTCGAAAAAAAGCGCTGTGGATCTGGCCGTTAACCTACTGGAAAAAGTAAACTTGCCCGCGGATAGCATTTATAGATACCCACACGAATTTTCCGGAGGACAACGTCAGCGTATTGTTCTTGCCCGTGCGCTAACGGTAAATCCAACGGTTTTAATTTGCGACGAGATTGTTTCCGCTCTCGACATTGCCATTCAGGCTCAAATTTTGGAGTTGCTAAAAGAGTTGAAATGCACGCTTAACCTAACGTACCTTTTTATTTCGCACGATTTAAGCATTGTTCGAAGTATAAGTAACCGCGTTATTGTTATTAATAAAGGCTCGATTGTAGAACAAGGGGCTACCGAAGATGTTTTCGATAAGCCCCAATCGGAATATACAAAACGTTTAATCGAATCCGTCCCTGGATTTTTGAGTAAAATTTCCTAAAACAACTCTACCTCGTTAATTTCCCCATCATCCTCTTCGTCCTGACAATCGAGGTTGAAATTCTTCAGAAGAACCGGCTTATCCCAATCGTCTAAAGGAGAAACGCCAAGAGTAGAATCGGCATACACCTTTTCGAGGAAGGTTGCAAAAACTGGCAAAGCCATATTTGCTCCTTGGCCAAGGGCAATTTCGTCGAAATGTACAGCCCTGTCCTCTGCCCCAGTCCAAACACCGGCAACCAAGTTAGGCGTAATACCCATAAACCATCCATCGGAATTGTTTTGCGTTGTTCCTGTTTTACCGGCAATTTTCCCCGGTAAATTATACCTAAAACGGATTCTTCTTCCGGTTCCTTTATTAATAACACCTTCTAGCAAATTAATCATAAGATAAGCCGTTTGATCACTAATTGCTTCCGTTTTAACGGTGCTAAATGTTGACAGCACATTCCCATTTCTATCCTCTATTCTGTTTACAAAAATAGGCTCAACGTGAACCCCTTTGTTAGCAAAGGTTCCGTAAGCAGCAACCATCTCGTAAAGACTAAAATCAAAAGTTCCCAAAACTATGGAAGGAACCGGATCTACTTCGCTTTGAATTCCTAACTGATGTATCATGTCCACCGCAGCCTGAGGCGTAAACTGTTTCATTATCCATGCCGAAATGTTATTTACGGAATTGGCCAACCCCCACTTCAACGTAACCATCTTACCATCGTACTGGGTTTTTCCCGAATTTTTAGGAGTCCACGTTGTATCGCCCACAACAAAGGACTGAGGAACATTAGGAACTTTCATACATGGCGAATATCCCTCCTGCATTGCAAGAGTATAAATAAACGGCTTAATGGTCGATCCCACCTGACGCTTACCCTGCATAACCATATCGTACTTAAAATACTTATAATCCGGACCTCCTACATATGCTCTAATATAACCGTTATGTGGATCCATTGCCATAAAACTCGATCGCAACATCTTTTTATAATGCTTAATCGAATCCAACGGGGTCATAACCGTATCGCGTTCTCCATGCCAAGTAAAAACACGCATAGAAGTCTTTGTGTTGAAATTTTCAATAATGCTATCGGCGGAAACACCTGCATTTCTCAAATGTCTATACCTTTCCGTTTGACGCATGGCAAGGTAAAAAATGTGATCGGCTTCTTCTTTTGTAATTTTCGAAGAAAAAATATTACCATTACGAGCCTTTATTTCCTTGTCGAGCAATGGCTGTAAATCGAATTTTAAATGATTAACCAAGGACACCTCTGCATAATGTTGCATTTTCGAGTTTATGGTTGTATAAATTTTAAGACCATCACGGTATAAATTATACGGAGTCCCGTCAGGCTTGGTATTCTTTTCACACCAACCATAAAGAGGATTTGTTTCCCATAAAATAGAATCTTCCTTAAACATATTATAGGAATAGTACTGCTTCCTTTGAGGTTTATCTGCTGTCATAAATTTCTGAAGCATTCCCCTAAAATATGTAGCAATACCTGCATTGTGGCTTTGTACTTTGTAATTTAATTCGAGGGGTGTTGCCGATAAAGAATCAAACTCTTCCGTAGTAATGTATCCGTACTTATTCATTTGTCCCAACACTACATTTCTCCGTTCGAAAGAGTTATCAGGGTTTAGTACCGGGCTATACTTTGTTGGCGCATTAACAATTCCCACAAGTAATGCTGCCTGTTCTGGTTTGAGAGAATCCGGCGTTGTATTAAAAAATGTACGGGCTGCTGATTTTACTCCATACGCATTGCTACCAAATTCTACCACATTAAGGTACATAGCCAAAATTTCATCCTTTGTATAATTTCTCTCAAGCTTAACAGCGGTTATCCATTCCTTAAACTTGGCAATAACCAACTTTGCCTTACGCGCTAAAGGCCCCCTTTGCGCAGCCGTGTCGCGAGGAAACAAATTCTTTGCTAACTGCTGGGTTATTGTACTCCCCCCTCCTGCAGAACGATTGCCAAATAATATAGTTTTGACCATTACCCTCGCCAGCCCCCTAACATCTATTCCGCTATGCTTCCTAAACCGAACATCCTCGGTTGCAATAAGCGCATTTACAACATTCGGCGATATTTCATCGTAAGAAACGAACGAACGATTCTGGTAGTAATAACTCCCCAAGATAACATTATCGTCCGATATTACTTCGGAAGCAATATTGCTTTTGGGGTTTTCCAACTCTTCAAATGTTGGCATCGGTCCAAAAAATTCTAAACCTATTAGCGTAAAAAGGGTAACGGTAAAAACAAAAATGAAACCCAAAATTCCCCAAAACCAATACTTAAATCGCTTGTAAAATTTTCCCTTATCGAACTGCGTCATAACGTAATACGTTGATTTAATAAAGAATATACCATATCGGCGTAAAGTTACACAAAAGATAATACAAGCCGCAAGCTTCATTGTTAATAAAAAACATTCCTTTAGCAGCCCTATATTAAAAGAGGCTTTCACAAGAAACGCCCATCAAAAAATGTTTTAAATTTATTTTCCTTTGATATTGTGCCATTTATAATGGTATCGTTTCATAAATATATAGGTGTAATTTTGTTGTTAATTAGGTAAATGCTTTTCTTTGTGAAAATTTTCGTCAAAATAAAATTACAAATTGGATATGATTCAGAACCTAGTAATTGTTGAGTCGCCGGCTAAAGCTAAAACTATTCAAAAGTTTTTGGGGAAAGAATTTACAGTAATGTCAAGCTTTGGACATATCCGCGATTTATCCAAAAAAAATCTTGGAGTTGATATTTCAAAAAACTATACGCCAGAGTATATAGTAAGCGAAGACAAAAAGAAACTGGTTAACGAACTTAAAAAGGAAGCAAAGGAAGCAGAAACCGTTTGGCTTGCTTCCGATGAAGACCGTGAAGGAGAAGCTATTGCTTGGCATCTTTACGAAGTTCTCAAGCTTAAATCCGACCAAACAAAACGCATTGTTTTTCACGAAATAACCAAACCCGCCATTCAAGGAGCAATTAAAAATCCGCGAACTATTGATATTAATCTTGTAAATTCTCAGCAAGCACGAAGAATTTTAGATAGATTGGTTGGTTTTGAACTTTCGCCCATTTTATGGAAAAAAATTAAACCGTCGCTTTCTGCAGGTAGGGTACAATCCGTTGCCGTTAGGCTTATTGTTGAACGCGAAAGAGAAATTATAGGATTTAAACCATCTATTTTTTTCAGGGTAACCGGAAATTTTCAAGCCAATAGTGCTTTTAAGGCAGAACTTTCGCACAAATTTACTAAAGAGGAAGAGGTACTGGCATTTTTGGAACTATGTAAAAACGCTTCGTTCCGAGTTGCCGATATTACCAAGAAACCCGCAAAAAAAACACCGGCTCCGCCTTTTACCACATCAACTTTACAACAGGAAGCTAGCCGAAAATTCAACTTTTCGGTTTCCCAAACAATGGCAATTGCTCAAAAGTTATACGAATCGGGCTATATTACATACATGCGTACCGATTCGGTAAACCTTTCGCAAATGGCCATTAACTCGGCAAAAGACATTATTTATAAAGAATTTGGAGAGAAATACCACAAGCCACGTCAATACAAAACAAAAACAAAAGGAGCACAAGAAGCCCACGAAGCTATCCGTCCGACATACTTGGATAAACTAAGCATTTCGGGAAGCAGAGCCGAACAAAAACTATATGAACTAATATGGAAACGTACCGTAGCATCCCAGATGAACGATGCGCTGTTGGAAAAAACAACCATTAGCATTGAAGTCTCCGGAAGCAAGTACGAATTTGTTACAACTGGCGAGGTTGTTGTATTCGATGGATTTCTCAAAGTTTACCTTGAATCTACGGACGACGAAAGCAACGACGAAGCAGGTACTCTTCTTCCTAAAGTTGCCGTTAACCAGCAATTACAATCAAATAGTATAGAAGCAACGGAACGTTTTACTCAACGTCCTCCGCGATACACAGAAGCCAGCTTGGTAAAAAAACTTGAAGAGTTAGGAATTGGCCGTCCTTCGACATATGCTCCTACAATTTCAACTATAATTTCGCGCGGATATGTTCTTAAGGAAGACAGACCGGGAACAGAACGCGAATATGCTATCATTACGCTAAAAAACGGTAAAATTAGTTCAAAGCAAAAAACGGAAATCACCGGAACCGAAAAGTCGAAACTTTTCCCAAGCGATATAGGAATGGTTGTTAACGACTTTCTTGTAGAATATTTCGGAAATATTGTAAACTACAACTTTACCGCAGATGTAGAAGAGCAATTCGATAAAATTGCAGAGGGCAACTTGGAGTGGAGTAAAATGATTGATAGCTTCTATAAGCCTTTTCACAAACTGGTAGAAAAAACGACAAAGGAATCCGATTACGTTAAAGGTGAACGTATTTTAGGTACCGATCCGGTTACAGGAAAAACCGTAAGTGTCAGGGTTGGCCGCTTCGGACCATTGGTTCAACTAGGCGACAGTAACGCTGATGAAAAACCCAAATATGCCAGCTTGCTTAAAGGACAACTTTTGGAAACCATTACACTTGAAGAAGCTTTAAACCTGTTTAAACTTCCAAGAACACTGGGAGAATACGAAGACAAAGAGGTTGTTATTGGGGTTGGCCGTTTCGGCCCTTACGTTCGCCATAACTCAAAATTTTACTCCTTAAAAAAGGATGATAATCCTTTGGAAATTACCCTGCCAAGAGCAATAGAGTTAATTGAAGAAGGACGTCAGAAACAACGCGAACGAATGATTAAGACTTTCCCCGAGGATGCAAACCTTCAAATTCTTAAAGGACGTTGGGGAGCATACATTGCATTTAACAAAAAAAACTATAAAATAACCGATAAGGAAAAGAATCCTGCCGACCTTACACTAGAAGAATGTATGAAAATGGTAAATGCGCAAACAGAAAATGGGAAAAGCGCTAAACCAAAACAAAAACGTAAAAGTAGCAAAAGTAAATAAGCATTAATGAACGACATCCTTTCTTTATTTACACCACCTTCGGCAAAGACAAAACCAGCAGGCTTTGGCATTGAGGATAGTTTAAACTTACAAATAGTGAACCCTCATGCGTTAAAAGACTTCAAACCCGGAAGTAAGGATGTTTTATTGTTCAGCGCTAGAGAGCAATCCTTGTTTCGAGAATACTTGTATGCCCTAGCCGGAATTAAAATGAAGGGAACAATTTTCGACCTTGGCATCTTAATTCCATCAAAATCCCAATCCGATGCTTACCAAACTTTTCAATCGGTTTGCGAGTTGCTGGCACAAACTAATGCAGCAATAGTTTTTATTGGCAGTTCGCACGAACTTACATACTACGCATACGAAGGTTTCAAATCCACCGAAAACTTACTTTCCCTTTCCATTATCGACAGCAAAATTGATGTTAACTCGGATGTCACAGATTTTCATTCCGAAAATTTCATAAACAAACTACTTAACGAAAAAGTTGAAAGCCTTTTGAACCTATCGGTAATTGGCTTTCAAACATACTTAACAGGAAATTCTGCCATAAATCAAATTACAAAAAAACATCACGAACTGTATAGATTAGGCAATATCCGGTCGGGATACTTTGACGTAGAACCGGCTCTAAGAAATTCACAAATACTTAGCTTCGATTTGAGTGCTATTCGCAATTCTGATTACCCAGCCAATGAATACCCGACACCAAACGGCCTGTACGCCGAAGAAGCCTGCCAACTTTGTCGGTTTGCCGGTGGCGGCGAAAAAAATAGATTCTTGGGACTTTTTGAATGCAAGCACGAAAAAGACACTGTTTCCACCATGCTAACCGCACAACTTGTTTGGCATTACATTGACGGTTTCGCACAACGGAAAATTAAAAATCCGCTACAAAATCCTTCTTTATTCAAAAAGTTTATAGTAAATACGGGAACTCCTGAGGTTGACATGAATTTTTATAGCGATGAACTTACCAACCGTTGGTGGTTCGAATTTCCAATTTCATCAAAAAAGGTAAAACAAAAAAACATGGTTTTCCCATGTTCTCAAGCAGATTACATTGTTGCAAGTCGTGGAGATGTTCCCGATAGATGGCTTAATTTTTTTGAGAAAATTCAAAAGTTGTAAGATATTTTTGAAATAAAGCAACCAAAGGGGTAACCCAATAACTTAAAATCCTGTATAAGTTTTTACGTGTAATTTAAATTTTATCAACTGTTATTGTTAATAAATTTGCAGGTATATATTTTTTTTACTTATTTTACTTTTCGGTTTAATATATAGGTATATTTTGTCTTTTATGAAGATTACGCTAAAGCATACCACCCTTTTTGTGTTTTTAATTTTTACGGCTTTGCGGGCTCTCCCTCAACAGGATCCGCAATTTAATCAAATCATGTTTAACCCTATGTCCATAAACCCGGGATATGCTGGTAGTTTAAACATGATAGGAACTGGAATTATAAATAAGTTACAATGGGTTGGCTTTGGCGATGGTGCTCCGGTAACTACAAACGTTAGTATTAACGGACCAATTGCCCCTTTTGGATTTAAAAGTGGCATTGGGTTAAGCATTTTAAATGATAAATTAGGCTTCGACAATGATCTGGGAATAAGTTTTTCATATGCCGCCCGATTTAAATTTAAATTAACAAATAGTTCATTAGGTATTGGTATCAGCGGAGGATTTATAAATAATAGCATAAATCCGACATGGAATGCCCTTAACAGCGGCACAGACCCCTCAATTCCTCAAAAAAAGGAAAGTTCCATTAACTTAGATCTTGGATTTGGTCTTTATTATAATACCGATTATATGTTTTTTGGTGCCTCTGTTACCCATTTAAACGAAACAAAAATGTATAAAAGCGTTGAGGCCGGTCGATATACTAGACAGTATTACTTAACAGGAGGTTACATTGTTGATTTCCCTGGAAATTCGTTGCAATTTGAACCATCCGTTGTTATGACTACAGATTTAAGTTCTTCACGATTTTCATTTACATCTTTAATCAAATACAATAAAAAAATATGGGGCGGCGTTTCTTATCGTATAGACGAAGCTATAACAGGTATTATTGGTTTTGAACTTTTTAATGGAATTAAATTTGGTTATGCCTACGAATTTAGTTTAGGTCAAATTAGTAAGTATAACGACGGTTCACACGAATTTATGCTAGCGTACAATTTTCAACTGAAAAAGGAAAAACCTCCTCAGCAGTACAAGAGCATTAGATTTTTGTAACTTTATAATAATTTTTAAAGAAAATTTTACGTTATTTGCTAAATAAACGAAGTGTTATGAAAAAACTTCTTTCCATAAGTGCACTAATTGCCCTTCTTTATGGGTGCGCTCCGAGTGGCAACGGAGAATTAACCGGAGTTCCTGGTCGTAGAGGATTTGCAGAACCAACACCTTACGGTATGGTTTTTATTCCAATGGGATCTTTTACCATTGGTAGTAACGATCAGGATGTTGCATGGTCAATTAACGCTCCCACAAAAACCGTTTCGGTTGATGCTTTTTGGATGGATCAAACCGAAATAACGAATAATCAATACAGACAATTCGTTTTTTACGTTCGAGACTCTATCGAACGTAGAATGCTTGCCGAAATAAACGAAGATTTTGTAACTACTGAAGATGAATTTGGTAATCCAATCGATCCGCCAGTATTAAACTGGGATGTTCCTATCGATTTGACCGATGAAGAACAAGTAGAAGCATTAAAAGGCTTGTATTATTCCGACGACGATAAGTTTTATGGAAAGAAGGAAATTGATACACGTAAACTTTTTTACGAATATTACTGGATTGATTTAAAACAAGCCGCACAAAAAAATAATAGGTACAACTTTGAAACGTTAAGTTACGATAAAGGTGAAGTTGTAAACAGCTTAGGCGAAAAGGTGAAAGTTGATAATCGTCAGAGTTTTATAATGCGCGATAAAGTAAACGTATATCCGGACACTCTTTGCTGGATTAGTGATTTTACTTACGCTTATAACGAACCCTATACAAACAGTTATTTCTGGCATCCGGCATTCGATAACTATCCCGTAGTTGGTGTTACTTGGAAACAGGCCTCTGCCTTTTGTATTTGGCGCACACAATATTTAAACAAATATTTGGCTGCCGATGGTATTATTATTCAAGATTATCGACTACCAACAGAGGCTGAATGGGAATATGCAGCTCGGGGAAATCTCGATCACAGTATGTATCCATGGGGCGGACCATACCCTCGTAACATCGAAGGGTGCTTCTTGGCTAACTTCAAACCATTGCGTGGAAATTACGTTGACGATGGCGGATTAATTCCAATTGCAGTAGCCAGTTACGAACCAAATGATTACGGGCTATACGATATGGCTGGTAATGTCGCAGAATGGACAGGAAATGCTTATGACGAAAGTGCTTATTCCTTTACACACGATATGAATCCCGACTATAAATATAACGCAAAACCAAATGATCTTCCTGCTTTAAAAAGAAAAGTAATTCGTGGAGGTTCATGGAAAGATATTAGCTATTTTCTTCAAGTAGGTACGCGTACATACGAATATCAGGATTCTGCAAAATCTTACATAGGCTTCCGTTGCGTTCGCCCATATCTTGGGGCTAAATAGAATATCAATAGCAACTCAAAAGATTAACCGATATGAAAATAAATGTAGAAGAAATAGTAACCTCCAAAAAGTGGAAAAACTTCATGAAGTTCCTTTACGGTTGGGGCGCTTCTGTTGTTATTATTGGTGCACTGTTTAAAATTTTACACTTAAAGGGTGCTGGAGGTATGCTTTTCGCCGGTATGGGTACAGAAGCAATTATATTTTTCTTTTCAGCATTCGAACCCATTCATGAAGAATTAGACTGGACTTTAGTATATCCTGAATTAACAGGCATGACTGAAGAGGAAGAAATTAATGGTTATAGAAAAAATGTTCGCCACTCAGGTATTGGCCCCGAAGAAATACAAGAAATAATTACGGGGATTTTAGCATCGATGCCACAAGGTGTTCCTGCTCCAACAACAGCAGTTCCTCAGACTACAGGAAAAACTTCTCAACCATTAGAAACCCACGTTGCTCCAGCAGGTGGAGGTGGAGGAATGAATGGTGCCCTCATTTTTACAGAGAAATTTAATAAAATGCTTGAAAATGCTGAAATTTCTCCTGCCCTTTTCGATAAAGTTAGCGTTGGCTTAAACAAACTTGGCGATGCTTCAAACAAAATTGCAGATATTGCCAATACTACCAATACTGTCAAAGATTTTTCCGATAAATTATCTAAAGCTTCAGAAGCCGTTAATTCATTCAATCAGAATTATTCGCAGAATAGTCAGGTTTTGAATGACTCAATGAATACCCTTTCCCAAAGTATTCAAAATACAACAGGAACAATGTCTCAATCCGGTGAAAATTTTATGGCCGGAGTAGATCAATCTGTCAAAAACCTAGAGGAAGAACTTACCAACGTAGGGAAACAAGTAAGTTCTCGCATTATGGATTCAAGCGAAAATGCTACTGGAAAATTAAACTCTGCTGCTGACGGTTTGGCAAATGCTTACCAACAAACTGCAGAAGCAGTATCGCTTACTTACCAAAAATTGGCAGAAGCTATGCAAGCAAATGGAACAACCATTACTAACGGTAGCGGCAATTATAAAGAACAACTTGAAAAATTAAATAAAAATATGGCTGCTTTAAATGCAGCACATGAACTGCATTTACAAGAAACGACACAACGCTTAAAAGAAGCAGAAAAAGTTTATAAGGGCGTTGACGGAATGGTTAAGGATCTTAACTCGACCATTGAAGAAACTAACAAATTTAAGACAGCAGTGGAAACACTAAATAACAATATTGCAGCACTTAATAACGTATATGGAAACATGCTTACCGCAATAAATGCTATTTCCGGTAAGTAATCAATTCTAAAAAGACTCAAAAAGTCTATGGGACACGGAGAAGAAACACCGAGACAAAAGATGATTGGCATGATGTACCTCGTGCTAACAGCTATGCTCGCCCTTAATGTATCGTCCGAAGTTTTAGAAGCTTTCGTATTGGTAGAAAACGGACTTTCACGTACTACTGAAAACTATAGAATTAAAAACGATAAATTGTACCTTGAAGTTGATAAAGCTTACGAAATAAATCCTGTAAAAGTTAAAGAAACCAAGGATAAATCCGATAAGATCAAACAAATGGTTAACGACATTTATAACTATGTTCAGGATTTAAAAAAGGAAGTTATCACAGAATCGGAGGGTAGCGATGCTCCTTCTATCAAAGGCAATGAAATTGATGCATCGTTAATTAAAAATAAAAGTGATCTTGACGTTGGAGGACAAGTTCTAATTGGCTTAAATGGAAACGGAAAAGCATTTGAACTTAAACGTAAAATTATTGAATTCAGAAAGTATGTTGTTTCTTTAATCGACCCCAACAAAGGAGAAGATTTAATCAAATCTATCAATGGAATTCTGGATACTAGCGATCCTCCTAAAAAAGAAGATGGAACAGTTAATACTTGGGAAAGTGCTCGCTTTGAACACATTCCACTTGCCTCTGTAATTCCTCAATTAACAAAGGTTCAAGTTGATATTTTAAATACCGAAGCAGAAGTGGTAAATTACTTACTAGGGCAAATTGGGGCAACAGAGTTTAAATTCAACGTTTTATCGGCAACGGTAATCCCAAGTTCTAACATCGTTTTTAAAGGTGGCGAATTTAACGCAGAAGTATTCTTAGCCGCATCCGACACAACTCAGAAGCCTAATATCTATCTCTGTAGATATGACTCTTCACTTACTAAATCGGGAACATGGGAATACAATGCTGTTGGAACAAAAACAGATATTCCCGTTTCCAAGAACGGCAGGGGTCATTATGTTACCAAACCAACACAATTAGGAAATGTTAACTGGTCGGGACTTATTGAAATTAAAGCTCCTGATGGATCAATAGTTCGTAAACCTTTTAAACATAGTTATAGTGTACTTGAACCCAACGTTGTTATTGCACCCACAAAAATGAATGTGCTTTATTTAGGCGTTGACAATCCCGTTGAAATTTCTATACCGGGCGTTTCACCAAACAAGGTTTCAGCAACAATTAGCAAAGGTTCTATCAAACCAGACCGGTCGTCAGGAGGATACTTGGTACAACCAGGAACAGGTGTACCAAACTGCCAAATTTCGGTTTATGCGGAAATGGAGAACCGTAAAAAAGTTCTAATGGGTTCTAAATTATTTAGAATAAAGCGAGTTCCCCCTCCCAATCCTAAAGTTATTGGTATTGACAGGAAAATTGTTGAACGAAACCAACTGGCTGCATCACTAGGACTAATAGCAGAAATGCCTCAAGATTTTGAATTTGAATTAACCTATAAAGTAGTAAGTTTTAAATTATCGGCAACTGTTGGAGGATTCTTACAAGAAAGAGAAGCAAACTCCTCTCGTTTTACCGATGATCAACGAAAACTAATGAATAACCTACGAAGTGGAAGCCAAGTTGCCTTTACCGATATAAAAGCAGTAGGACCAAGCGGAGATGTTATAGATTTGAACGATCTTGTTTATAAAATTAGATAATTATTAAGATAAGCCATTTAGCAAAATACAGAACCATGAAAAGGACTTTGTTAATAGCAACCGGAGCGCTCATGATGATTGGAACAATCACAACTAACGCTCAGGATCGTAAGGAAAGTTTGGTTAACGATGGGTTTTACACCCGCGAAACAATGCCACAGCGCAAGCCAATACCTTACACTTACGTCCGTGAAGCAGATGTAATGTGGTCCAAACGCATTTGGAGAATTATAGATCTTCGTCAAAAAATTAACTATCCGTTATACTTTCCTACTGAACTTATGCAGGATAGAGAAAGTTTAGTACAGCGACTGGTAAGAGGCATAAAATACAACGAAATTACAGCATACGATCCTATTGACGATGAATTTACTACACGTATGTCGTACGATCAGGTTGTAAAAGCGCTGGGTGCCGAAGACCAAGAAAAAACTGTAGTAGATGAAAATGGACAAGAACAAAAAATTGTTATTAAGGGAGAAATAAAATGGAGCGATATAAAGGAACTTCTTATTAAAGAAGATTGGTTTTTCGACAAGCAAACCTCTACAATGAATGTTCGCATCGTTGGAATTTGTCCAATTATTCATCAATTGCGTTTTCTTGATACTGGTGGCGACGAAGATCAAGTTGGTGAAATTATAAAAAAACAAACCTTCTGGATTTATTTCCCCGAAACTCGCAGTATCCTTGCTAATACCGATGTATTTAACAGTTTTAATGACGCTCAACGAGTTTCTTTTGATGATCTATTCTTTAAACGTCGGTTCAACTCTTACATAATAAAAGAATCTAACGTTTACGACAACAGGCTTATTTCAGATTATACCTTTGGAGGCGTTCAGAACATGCAAGAGTCCGATAGAATAAAAGATGATTTGTTCAACTACGAACACGATTTATGGGAATATTAATGTTCATTATATCAAAAACAAAAGAAAAAGGCTTCCACAAGAGAAGCCTTTTTTTACATAAACACATTTCTTTTATATAAATCTGTCACTTTTTTTAATTAATGTAACATCGTTTACAAAGTTTTTTATTTGCTGTTCATCTTCTTTTCTACAAATAAGTAAAACATTTTCGGTATCAACTACAATATAATTATCTAATCCTTGGATAACGGCCAACTTATCGTCTGCAATATTTATTAACGAATTCTCCGTATTATAAAGCAAAACATTGGCACCACCAGTATTAGCCTTATCGTCCTTAGGCAAATGCATGTATAACGACCCCCAAGTCCCCAAATCGGACCAGCCAAAATCGGAACAAATAACATATACATTTTCCGCCTTTTCCATTATTCCGTAATCAATAGAAATATTACGACATTCGGCATACGTTTTTTCTATAACCTTTGCCTCGTCCAGCGTGTCTAATTCATTACTAATTTCAAGAAATAAGGAGTTAACCTCTGGAAGATGTTTACTAAATGCGTCTAAAATTGCAGGAAGGCTCCATACAAAAAGTCCTGAATTCCAATAAAACTCACCACTTTCCATAAAAACCTTTGCCATTTCAAGATTTGGCTTTTCGGTAAATGTTTTAACCTTAAAAAGGTTATCAAACTTCTTTACCTGCTCGCCCGTTTGTATGTATCCATAACCTGTTTCTGGGCGATTAGGATGAATTCCCAAAGTAACAAGCTTATTGCCAGTAAATGCAAACTCGGATGCAACTGCAATAGATTCTATAAATTTTTGTTCATTCAGAATTAAATGATCGCTTGGAGCAACAATAACAACCGCATTAGGATTTTTCTTCTGAATTTTGTATGAAGCGTAAGCAATGCAAGGTGCAGTATTTCTCCTCATGGGTTCAAGCAGCACTTGCTCCGAAGTTACCTTTGGTAATTGCTGTAATACAAGATCTTTATAGGCTCCGCTGGTAACTATGTATATATTTTCGGAAGGACATACTTTTTCCATCCTTTCGAAAGTTTGCTGAAGCAAAGATTTTCCTGTTCCTAAAATATCTATAAACTGCTTAGGTTTCGAACTCCGGCTTAATGGCCAAAATCGGCTTCCTATTCCGCCAGCCATTATTATACAATATTGGTCGGTTGAATTTATCATAATTAAATTTTTTGCAAACGTAAACCTTTTTTCCCTTTATCGAAAATTAATTAGATAGGAAAGTTCTTTTTTTGACCATTGTTGGTATATTGTCTATTAACCTTAAATTTGTAAAAAATAAAAGATTTATGCTTGTTAAAGTATTTCATCTTTTTGGTGAATATGTGCTTTTTCTAAAAAAGGTATTTTCGAAACCTGAGAAGCGGAAAATTTACCTTAAGCAAACCATGATAGAGATGGATAAACTGGGATTCCTTTCTATTGGTATTGTTACTATTATTTCTTTTTTTATGGGTGCAGTTATCACCCTTCAAACAGCATATAATATTGAAAATCCCTTTTTGCCCAGCTATTTAATTGGTGTTGGAACAAGGGACAGTATTTTACTTGAGTTTTCGTCCACTGTTATTGGCCTGATTTTAGCCGGGAAAGTTGGTTCTAACATTGCCTCCGAAATAGGTACAATGCGAGTTAGCGAGCAAATTGATGCGCTGGAAATAATGGGCATCAACTCAGCCAGCTATTTAGTTCTTCCAAAAATTATAGCAACCATGCTTTTTAATCCCTTCCTCACAATGTTAAGTATGGTAGTAGGTATTATCGGAGGTTGGTCGGTAGGTGTTTTTACGGGAGTTGTTTCAACTCAACAGTACATCGATGGAATTCGGTATGCTTTTGTTCCTTTTTACATAACCTATGCCCTCATTAAAATGGTGTTCTTTGCATTTATTATTACCACCATTTCGTCCTTTTACGGATATAGAGTTCAGGGTGGGTCGCTCGAAGTTGGCAAGGCAAGTACGAACGCAGTTGTAATGAGCAGTATTTTTATTCTTCTCTTCAACTTATTATTAACGCAACTTTTGCTATCGTGATAACTATTAACAATATTTCCAAATCGTTCGACGGAAGGAAGGTTCTAAGCGATATATCCGCCACTTTTGACAAGGGCAAAACAAATTTAATTATAGGCCAAAGCGGATCGGGAAAAACTGTCTTACTAAAATGTATTGTGGGCCTGCTGGAAGCCGACGAAGGGGAAGTTTACTACAACGATATTCTCTTCAACAAACTTTCTTTTGACAAGAAGAAACTCATCAGGCAAAAAATGGGAATGTTATTCCAAGGCGCTGCTTTATTTGATTCCATGTCGGTTGAAAAAAATGTAATGTTTCCTTTAGATATGTTCACCGAAATGTCGAAGGAGGAAAAACTGGAACGAGCAAACTTTTGCCTTCAGCGCGTAAACATTATAAATGCCAATCACTTATTCCCCGATGAAATAAGTGGGGGTATGAAAAAAAGGGTTGCCATTGCACGTGCTATTGCTTTAAATCCCGAATTTTTATTTTGTGATGAACCAAATTCCGGTCTTGATCCTAAAACTTCGGTGGTAATAGACCATTTAATTAAAGATATTACGGAAGAATATAACATTACCACACTGGTAAATACACACGATATGAACTCCGTAATGGGAATTGGCGATAAGGTTATTTTTATTTACGAAGGACAAAAATGGTGGGAAGGTAGTCGAAACGATATTTTGGACAGCGATAATAAAGAGTTAAACGAATTTGTCTTTTCATCGGAACTCACAAGGAAAATAAAGGGTTTATAACCCTTACCCGTGCATTTTAATCCACTTCAACTTTTCCTGATCAAGTATTTCGATTGTAGTTCCTTCTATTTTGATGATTTTATCGCGACGAAATTCCGATAACGTTCTAACTACATTTTCGACTCTCATATCAATTAACTCTGCAATTTCCTTTCGGGATATTGGCAAATTGAATGTTTTATCCTTATATATTTCGTTGGCAAAGTAGCATATAATAAAAGCCACCCTCCCGCGCAATTGACGCAATTCCAGTTCAAGACGCGTGCCAACAAGCAAATCCGAAACGCTGGAGAATTTTTCCAGTAAACTTTTCGAAAATTTACCGTTAGTCTCCACCAAATCCATTACCAACTGATAATCGACCTGACAATACTCCGAATCTTCAATTGCTATAATAGAATACTTGTACGTTTTCGAAGAAAAAATGCTCAATAATCCAACAAAATCGTTAGGCGTTGCAATTCCTGCTATTTGCTCCCTACCATCGGGATTGATTCGAGCCAATTTTGCCAAACCAACCCGCAAAAAAATAAACCCGTTTATCGAAGATCCTTGCTCTACAATAACCTCTCCTTTGCCAACCTTGTGAAAAGATTTCTGAACTGTTAACTCCTTTAACTGCTCATCGGTTAACGATGAAAATATGGACGACCGAAACCCACATTGAGCACAACTACTCGAAGAACATATACTTTCTGTCATATCTAATTTTCTTGATATATATCAAATTTGATTTTTAACAACGTAACTATCAATGCTTTTCAATAATATAAAGGTGATATTTGACTTAAAAGCAAACTAAAACAAATATACCAAAATATGAAAAAAATTGTAATACTAGGAGCCGGAACCGGGGGAACTATTATGGCAAATAAACTACGCAAAGTTCTTGATAAAGAAGAATGGAGCATTACCATTGTAGATCGCGATCCCAACCACTACTATCAACCTGGCTTTTTATTTATTCCCTTCGGAATTTATAACAAGTACGATGTGGTAAAGCCCAAAGCAAGTTTTATTCCGTCCGGTGTAAAATTTATAGTAAATAGCATAAACCACGTTGATGCCGAAAAAAATGTGGTTTCCTTGGCAAACGGACAAACCTTAGAGTATGATTTTTTGATTGTTGCTACGGGAACTCATATAAAACCAGACGAAACTCCCGGATTAACAGGAAAAGAATGGTATAAAAGCATTTTCGATTTTTATTCACACCAAGGTGCTGTTGCCCTGCAAAATTTTCTTAAAACGTGGGAAGGGGGAAATATGGTAATTAACATTGCCGAAATACCCTATAAATGTCCTGTTGCCCCGTTGGAATTCGCATTTTTGGCCGACGAATTTTTTGTTAAGAAAGGCATTCGCGATAAAGTCAACATCTACTTTTCTACTCCCCTTTCGGGAGCATTCACAAAACCCAAAGCGACAAAAATGCTCGGCGAACTACTCAAGGAAAAGAACATCAACATTATTCCAGATTTTTACCTGGAACGCGTTGACGATGAAAATAAAAAGTTAATATCGTACGACGGACGAGAAATTCCCTTCGACTTACTTACTATAATTCCCGTAAACATGGGAGCCGACTGGGTTGCCCGCAGCAGTATGGGCGACGACCTTAACTACATTGCAACCGATCGCTACACACTTCGTTCGGAAAAATGGGAAAACATTTTTGTTCTGGGTGATGCAAGTAACATACCTACCTCTAAAGCCGGATCGGTAGTACATTTTGCATCCGATATTGTATTCGAAAACCTGATGTCGGCCATTGAGGGACGTCCTCTTCTTGCCAAATTCGATGGGCACTCCAACTGTTACATTGAAACCGGATTTGGTAAAGGATCGCTAATAGATTTTAACTACGAAACAGAACCGCTTCCCGGAACTTACCCTTTACCGGGAGTTGGCCCCTTTGGTCTATTAAAAAATACTCGCATAAACCATTACGGGAAGGTAATGTTCCGCTGGATTTACTGGCACTTGTTATTGAAGGGAAAAGAACTTCCTCTGGAATCGCAAATGACTATGGCCGGCAAAGAACTTTAATAGTAGAACCATGGAAAACATAAACATGCAACAGCAAATTGATGCGCTTAGCCATAAAATAGACATGGTGCTTGAAATGCTGGAAAAACAGCAGGAACGTAATACCGTTGTTGATGATTTGGTTGAAGATCTTTCGATTGTCGGAAAAGATGCCTTTCAGACCGCCGTTGACGAACTATCCATCCAAAATATAAAAATAGACGGAGACGACGTAAAATACCTCATTTTTAAACTTATCGGCAATATTAAAACTTTTGGCGAACTAATGGATACGCTGGAAAGCGTAATGGATTTTATGAAAGACATTGGACCCGTAATTCACGATGCTGGCATATCCGTTACCAAATCGCTCGATAAACTGGAACGCGATGGATACTTCTCGTATATCAAACAGCTGAGTTTACTGGTTGGCGATGTTAAAGCAAATATTACCGAAGCGGATATCGAAAACATTCGAAAAAATATGCCGGCCATTGGAACTATAATTAGGAACTTAACACATCCGGAAACAATAAATACACTTGTACAACTGTCAACAATGAAAATAGACGACAGTATAGACAAAAAATCAATTTTTAAAATTATCCGAGAACTAAATAAGCCCGAAGCACGCAAAACGCTATCCTTTTTAGTTCGCATAATGAATGTACTTGGAAAACAATAATGTTAAATCAATAATAATTAAAACTATGGCAGAAAAAACTTATGCAGGAAAATCTGTTAATGTAACAGAAGACGGCTATTTAACTAATCCCGATGATTGGACAAAGGAAGTTGCAGTTGAAATTGCAAAAGAAGAAGGAATTGAACTTAACGAAAAGCACTTAACAGTTATCGAGTTTATTCGCGATAAAATTCTCAAAGGCGAAACCCTAACAATTCGCTCCATTGGAAAGTCCGGCATTATAGATACAAAAGGATTTTACGATCTATTTCCCGGAGCCCCATTGAAAAAAGCCAGTAAAATTGCGGGAGTTGCCAAACCGGCAAGTTGTGTTTAATCGCATAATAGAATAATTACAATGGAACATCCAATAAAGAAAGTAATGATAATATGCGCAAAGGCAAACATCGAAGATGTATATGCTGCGCTGGTTATGGCCAACGGTGCCGTAATGGAAGGAATTGAAGCCAAGGTGTTTTTTACATTTTTCGGACTTGACGCAATTACAAAAAAACGAATGAAAAAACTCCACACGGCTACAACTGGTAACCCCGGTATGCGAATGCCCGGAGGTTTACCTTTTCCAACTTTACTCGGAATTCTACCCGGTGTAGAAGCCGGAGTTTCCGCTATGATGAAAAATCAAATGGAAAAGTTAGACATTCCTCCTGTTGATGAATTTCTTGAACTAATAACCGCCGGAGGAGGTGAAATTTATGCCTGTAAACTTGCCGTTGAAATGTTTGGTCTTAAAAAAGAAGACTTCAGCGAACATGTTAAAGACATTATTACCATTGGGCAGTTTTACGAATTGGCTGCCGGCGAAGGAACTCAAATTATATTTACATAAACTCTTAACCGAAAAAAACCTGAACAAGAAGTTCAGGTTTTTTATTTTAAATGCTAATGGTTACATACATGTCCACCTTCGCCGTGGTGGTGCGAACAACTTTCGCCGGAATCGGTAACGTTTCCTTTCAAGTAAAGCGATACCAACTCATCAACATTTCCCGAGCAACCTCTAACAACAGCTATCCCGTGTGCGGCAAGTACATTCTGTGCACCTAACCCCATTCCTCCGGCAAGCATTACGGTTACACCTATTTGCTGCAAATCAGCGGCAATATTTGACTTACATCCGCAACCTTCGGGCGATTGTAAACTCTCCTTTTTTACTACAACTCCGTTTTCAATGGTAAAAATAGCATACTGCTCACAATGGCCGAAATGTTCGTCAACGCAGTTTTCTCTGGTTGGTACTGCAATTTTCATATTATCTAATTTTAACTATGAATTTACTGGCCTGCCTTTTTATAATAGTACGATGCTTTCTTTTTATTCTCGAAACGGGTGTAAATATTTCCCAAACGTTTTGCATACAATGGGTCTGGATTTATTTTATATAACTTTTCGTAAATATCGCGTGCTGATCTAAAATTACTATTCACCTTCTTCAACGCAGCAAGTAACTTATTATACTGCTTCATTGTTTGGTTCTGCTGGTATGCTTTCATTTCGGAAACATAAAGTGAATCAGCATACGAATAATAGTAATCGGCAAGAGCCGCTTGTGCTGGAATGCTGTTTTTACTGATTTTTAATATCTGATTAGCAATATCATAAACATCCTTTTCGCTACTTGTAGCCTGCATTACCTGTAAATAATCCGTTAAAAAGCGAACCTCGCCCCGCTTTTTCAAGTTCAACTTACTCCACATTTCCTTAGCCTGATCCCAGTTCTCACTTCTAACGTAAGCATCAAACAGTTCTTCATTTGCACTATTTACTATTGTATCGTTTGGAAATTTTTGATTGCACAACTCAAAGTTTGTTATTTCGCGCGAAAGATTATCGACTTTTCGGTACGACAGCGCCAACGTATAATAGCCAAAAGCATCAATATTTTCCTGCTTCTTTGCTCCTTCCAAAAAAACAATTGCCGTATCCACCTTGTCAACATAAAAAGCCGAAACACCGGCATTATTCAGCAACTCTCCCGGAACCTGTTTCCCGCTATTGTTATACTCATTTATAGTACTTCTATACTTAACATAAGCCGTTTCGTAATCTTTACTTGAATAACTGGAATTTGCCAACTTTACTGTTTCGCTAGTCTTAAAAGATACTCCACAAGAAAACATTAGAAAGGAAAGTGCGATAATTTCAATTGACTTCAATAACTTTTTCAACATAATATTTCTCTTTTCATTTAATTGTGCCCAAAAGTATTAATTTCTGCCTTTGGATGCAAAATTGAAAATAGATACTGAAGATAGAATTCTCACCAAGAACAGGAAAGGCTAATTGCTTCGAAGCCTCTTAAAAACGATGTTATACGTGGCAACAAAAAAGTATTTAAAATCCGTAATAACAGGATGTTTATCGTAAGCATCGAAATATTTAATTTCCGAAGCCATTATTTCATCCAGCGTTTTAGGATTGTCAACATAAAAAGGCGGTACTAGCCCGGGTTTATACTTTATCCGACGTTCCCGCAACTCTTGGCTATATAAACTAAAGTAATGCCGACTTAACGGACGAACTCCCACAATTTTTAAATCACCCTTTAGCAGGTTAATTATCATAGGTAACTCATCAATCCAAAACTTTCGCAAGAGTTTCCCGATTGTCGAAACCCGAAAATCATCCTTAAACTTACCACCCTGCTCAAGGTTATGCTTACTGTATATGTACTCCTGTAAGTATTCGGAATACGGATGCATGGTTCTTAACTTATATACCTTTATAATTTTACCGCCTTTACCAACCCGCCTTAATTTTATGAGAGGCCCATAGGTCGGCTCCATATCAAAGTAAGGTTTCCGGATTTTGCTTGAAATTACATAGTACAAATTATCGATAGCCTCCTCTTTAACCACATAAAATCCACACGAATACAACCGTCCTAACATTTCTGCCTTGCTTACCACTCTATTCTCGCCCCTTGTAACTAAAAAGTATAACCACTTGGTAACCGAAAATTTTGGAAAAATCCGTTTTAGCAAAAAATCAAAGAAATAGTAAATCCAATTTAGTACTGGAGGAAACTTCCTAAGTAGCCTACTTTTTCGCTGTTCCTGCGTTTCTACTACACAAACAAAACTCCCGCCAACAGGTAACTTTTGATTAACCGCTTCAAAAAACTTGTTTATCCGCCTTATGTCATTTACCCGCTTTAAGTTAATTATAGTATTAAAATGGTTACTAAGTTGGTTTTGAATGTTAAATGGAGTTGTTGTGGCAACAAGCAGTGTGGTTTCAGAAAATAAGTTTGTGTTGTCTTTTATAAAAGAAAAAACATTGGGGCTATACTCCTCAAGAATTGCATTCTGGATATTTTGAATTTTATGTTTAGGAATGTTTTCCTTGGGCTGTACTATGGCCGGTATGGAAAACTTTAAACTTCGTTCAACTATACCTAAAACATCATCGGGTAATACTTTGGCCTTTTTTAGCGAAATCCAAATGTTGTAAATAATCAACTCTAAAAGAGTTGTTATAATTATTGTACTGAATACTAAAAACCTAGAATAATTGATGGAACGAGTAAAAAATATCAGAAAAGTAACTATTGCAGTAGTAATAAAATTTGCCTTTACAATTCCTCCTGAAATTTTTCGGGAAGAATATTTTGTAAAAATAAACTTCCCTGACAACATGGAAACAACTATCCAAATTACTGAAAATACAACCAGTGCATCGGCATAATTAGTAAAATATGTTTGAAAGTAAGCCCCTTTTAACAGAATGGAAATGTAAAAAGCCGTAAGTATTAATAGGACATCAAGAACAATAAGTATAAAAAAACGTTTCTTCACTGTTTAAATATTCACTCGTTTTAGTGTAACAAAATTAAGTTTAAACAATGTAAAAGCAAGGGTAATCTTTAAGAAATCTTTTCCAAAAACCATCCCACCAAAATTTAAGTATTATTAAATCTATTAATAATCAAATTTAACATTTTTAGTGCACCTTTGCGCAAAATACAAGTTTTTGAAAATGCAATCGATACGCGAAATATTTAAAACAGGATACGGCCCCTCCAGCAGCCACACCATTGGCCCAGTTTTGGCTGCCGAAAAGTTTATTACTAAACACCCAAGCACAACAAATTTCCGAGTTCAACTTTATGGTAGCCTAGCCCTTACGGGAAAAGGCCATCACACCGACGAGGCTCTAATAAAAACATTTCTCCCAAATAACCTTGAAGTAGAATGGAAACCGGATAAAGTCTTGCCCTATCATCCTAACGGGATGATTTTTGAGGCTCTCTCCAACGAAACAAAAAACGTTATTGATAGTTGGGAGGTTTACAGTATTGGTGGTGGCGATTTATATGATACGGCAGGTGTAATAACCAACAAAACTATTTATGAAATAAACACCATGTCCGAAATACTTAAATGGTGCAAGCAGGAGGGTAAATCGTTATGGGAATTTGTAGAAGACAACGAAGGCAAGGATATATGGAAGTTTCTCGATGTCGTATGGGAAACCATGATGGATGCTATAAAAAGAGGTATCGATAACGAAGGCGTTTTACCCGGACCTATTAAACTTTCTCGGCGAGCATCGGCACAATATGCAAAAGCGCTAAACAGCCACGGAACCTTAAAACAAGTAGGTTTGCTTTTTGCCTTTGCATTGGCTGTTGCCGAAGAAAATGCAGCAGGAGGGAAAATAGTAACAGCCCCTACCTGCGGTTCGTCAGGAATCCTACCTGCTGTACTTTTTTACCTAAGCAAAGAAGAACATCTTACAACTATGAAAATTCTCCGGGCGCTTGCAACAGCCGGATTAATTGGAAATTTGGTTAAGCATAATGCCTCTATTTCGGGAGCCGAAGTTGGTTGTCAAGGTGAAATTGGAACGGCTTGCGCCCTTGCAGCAGGTGCTATGGCACAAATACTCGGCGGGTCTCCCAATCAAATTGAGTATGCAGCCGAAATGGCCATGGAGCACAATCTTGGACTTACGTGCGATCCCGTAATGGGGTACGTTCAAATTCCTTGCATTGAGCGTAATGCTATTGCAGCAACCAAAGCATACTCCTGTGCCGTTTACGCCCTTTCTTCCGATGGTGGTCATAAAATTTCCTTCGATCAAGCCGTTGAAACTATGGCCGAAACGGGAAGAGATATTCAGGTTGCCTACCGCGAAACAGGCATTGGGGGATTGGCAAAAAAATGGGAACCGTTTAAATGACTTTCTATTCTCTAATAAAACTATTACTTA
Organism: Bacteroidales bacterium; assembly: GCA_020636845.1. Lineage (GTDB taxonomy): Bacteria > Bacteroidota > Bacteroidia > Bacteroidales > Tenuifilaceae > JACJXD01. Next base: position 251,610 of record JACJXD010000004.1, read on the forward strand.
TACAAAAAACGCCACATATTCTGTGACGTTTTTTCGTAAACACTTTCTTTACTTTCTTATTAATCTGCCGGACCCGTTAACCTTTGCATCGATTAAAGGGGAACCGTGAAGAACAATACTTCCACTTCCGTTTATTTTACCCTTGAACTCTTTATTGCAAAGAATTTTAGCACTACCCGAGCCATTTAAACTTACAAAGGCCTCATCTACAGATAATCCTTCAAGTCTAATATCTCCGGAACCATTCGATTTTGCAGTCAACTCTTCTGCCTGTGCCTTTCCTTTAACCAAAACGCTTCCCGAACCATTAATTCCAACGGTTACCTCTTTTGCTTCCATTTCATCAACATTTACGCTACCGCTTCCATTAATGCTTAACTTTATATCGGTAGTTTTAATGGCTGTTTTGGCATAAATATCGCCCGATCCGTTAACCGAAAGCAGCGCAATTTCCGGCATCCAAATGTTTATGGTAACATTTTTCCAATTGTTCCCAAAATTCCAAAACCGCTCTTTGCTTTTAATTTTCAGTATGTTGTCCTCAGTATATATTTCCATTTCGTCGAAAATGGAACGATCTTCTGCCGTTACTTCAATTTTAAAGTTAGGCGATTGATAAACATTAACCGTAGCCGGCGTACTATTGGCAATACCCTTAAAGTCCTTTTCGTTAAACGATTTGGTCTCTTGAGCTTGCATTTGAGTTGCCATGCCTACTGTAAGCAAAAACAACATTCCTAGTAACTTTACTTTCATTGTATCCGATTTTATGTTAAACGTTAGATTTTTCAATTTATACTTATTAACTATTAATTTCTTTCTGCCGTTTTTATAACGACTAATCTATACCTATTTTTGCTGCACGAATACAATAAAAACATACACCATTTGAATTAGGCAAATCGCAATCATTATACTATTTTTAGGGTTGAATATATTGTTCCTAGTACAATTTCCTTTACAACCAATTGCTATATATGAATTTACGTTTTACTTTTAACTAACCTTTTAAACAGAATTTGGCAAGTGAAAAAAGTTCTGATACTAATTATCACAACTGTTATTTTTATTGGGGTCCTAAGTTTCGGCGCCTATAAATGGATTTCGAATTCTAAGCAAAACAACTCCGATGCCCTTCAGGCAATTCCCATTGATGCACCCATTCTTATCCGAATAGAGAGTTTACCAAATCTGGCAAAATCGCTTAACGAAAACAATTTATGGCAAAACGCTTCAGTAATAAAAGAGGCTTCCAACATTAACAAAATGCTACTTTACTCGGACAGCCTTTACCATTACAACTCTTTAGTAAAAAACCTTTTTACAAATAATCCGGCATACCTTTCTATTCACCCGATTGGTAAAAATTCCACAGGTTTTATCTTGTCGGTTAAACTACCCGATTTAATATCTACGAACGAAATTTTGGAATACGTAAAACTTCAAACGGTAGGATTATACCAACTAAATACAACCGAGTACGATAAATCAACCATATACAATTTTAAGTTGAATAACTTAGGCATTGAAACGCTAAACTTAACTGTAAAAAACAATGTCTTTTTAGTAAGCAATTCCGAATTGTTGCTACAAAATGCCATAAATCAACTCAACCAAAAAATTTCTTTAACGAACAACCCTCAGTTTAAGGCAATTCAGAAAACGGCAGGAAACGGTATGGACGCAAATCTGTTTATATGTTTTCCGCATTCGGCCGGAATTACATCTCGTTTAGCAGGAAATTCCGTATCTCCATTGAGTTTTACCGATATTGGCGAATGGAGCGAAATTGACTATAAATTGAATACTAACGGAAAGTTCTTTGGCGGAGGTGTAATTACTACTTCCGATTCAAGCAATTCGTACTTAAACCTTTTGTCCCATCAAAGTCCGGAATCCCTGAAACTACCATTAATACTCCCAAAAAATACTGCATTTTTTGCCGACTTATACCTTTCGGATATTCCAAGGTTTTTTGAAGACTACCGCAACTATTTGGATAAAAAGGGAGATGTTTTCCGTTATACCCAAACCTTAAGCAAACTGGCCAAAAGTATAGGCATAGAACCCGAAGAAGTATTCAAGCAAATAATCGATGGAGAAGTTGCCCTTGCTTATGTTCCCTGGTCGAAAAACGAAAAAGAGTGCTGGTTTTCCGTTATAAAAACCAACAGTCCCAGCAAAACGGAATTGCTGCTCAAGGATTTGCTAAGTAAATCGGGAAAGGAAAATTCACCGAAAACAGTAAAAGTAAACGCTAACTTTAAGGTAAACGTTTATCCTTTTATTTCTGACAATTTTACCTCAAGCCTTGTTGGCAGTTTATTCGACCCCGTTAACGAATCGTACTTTACAATTATCGATAAGTACTTGGTTATAGGTTCGTCTGCAAAAGGGTTAGGTTGGTTTGCCGATAATTTTTCCCGAAACATCACGTTGGAAAACAGCGCTAACTTCGATTACCTTTCCAGTCAGTTAACCCGAGAATCAAATTTACTGATATATGCTGCTCCCGAATTTTCGAGCAGTCCGCTAAAAAGTTACCTTTCCATTAACTTTGCCAATTTCATACAAACTCTTGTTGAAAAGGGTACAAAAACTTTTGCTCTCCAAATTATCGGAGGAAACTCTCCCATATACTTAAATTCTATTGCTTTGGAAGGTAAAGCCGAGAAAGTTTCCGAAAGTAAGCCGGAATGGATTTGTAACCTTGACAGCAAGCCTACAATTAAACCTCAAATTTTAACCAACCATATAACCGGTGAAAACGAGATTTTAGTTCAGGATGAACTTAACGTTGTTTACCTGCTAAACTCGAAAGGTCAAATTCTCTGGAAACGACCGGTTAATGGACAAATAATGGGAAGTGTCGATCAGGTTGATATTTACAAGAATCGTAAACTGCAAATGGTTTTCAACACAGCAACAAGTCTTTATATTATCGACAGAAACGGAAATAATTTAACCGGATTTCCTGTAAAATACCAATTTGCTGCTACAAATCCTGTATTAATTGTAGATTATGATAATCGCAGGGATTATCGGTTTTTCCAAGCATGCGCCAATCGAAAAATATATTGCTACGACAAAAACGGCAAAATTGTAAAGGGTTGGAAATTCGATAAAACAGAAACCGTTGTAACAGGCAGACTTGGCTATGCAAATGTTTCGGGAAAAGACTACATAGTTGCATTCGATGCTAACCGGTCTTACTTTTTAAATCGACGTGGCGAGGAACGTTTAAAGCCGAACCAACTGTTCTCGAAAGGGAAAAACAGCACTTTTTCGCTAAGCAATATTTACGGCCAAGGAAACTTTATTATTACTACCGATACAAACGGCATTGTGAAAAGGACGTTTTTCGACGGAAGGGTTGACGAGATTATCATAAATAAATTTAGCGCCAATCACGCTTTCGACTATGCCGATATTAATGGCGACCGACTAAACGAATACATTTTTGTTGATAACTCGGAACTTACCGTTTACAATCAGAAAAAAGAAAAACTGTTTTCTAAAAGATTTTCGTTCAACCCTAAAAATGATATACTGCTTTTCGATTTTGGAAAACAGCAGGGCATTGGGTTATACTCCCAAAATAACGAAAAAATTGCGTTGATCAATAGTGACGGAGATTATTACAACGGCTTTCCCATGACAGGTTATACCCCTTTCAGCATAACAAAACTAAAGGGATTTGGCCATTTGAACCTAATTGTTGGACTATCCGATGGTTCCATTATTTGTTATTCGCTAAACAATAAATAGCTATATTTGCGGCAATTGTAAATAGAGACAGTGCAACAATGCTATCACTTTTTAAATTTCTTTTTTACTTTTTTATTGCCCTATTTATTCTCGGGTTAATTGCCCGCTACACCTTACAATTTTGGGTAAAACGATTCTTTAATAAAATGAATCCTCCCGAAAGTAACGAACCTCGTAATAACTTTAACAGCAAAAAGAAAAATAATAAAAAGAAGTTGATAGATAAAGGCGAAGGAGAATATGTTGATTATGAAGAAGTAAAGTAGATTGCTTCTTTATTATACCAAACTGCTAAATATAACATAATGCAAGACGTAGTTGCAGGAATTGATATAGGTGGAACAAATACCGGAATAGGTATTGTTAGCCATGAAGGCAATATACTTGCCGAAACAATTATCTCTACAAAATGTAAGTCAACTTTCGATATATACATTAAACGCCTCTCCGCAGAAATAGAGAAATTACTTACTGACCTTGAGCACGATGTTCGACTTGTTGGCATTGGCGTGGGAGCGCCAAACGGATCGTACAACCTCGGAGCCATAGTTGATGCTCCCAACCTCGAATGGAAGGGAATTTTACCTTTATGCAAGGAGTTATCCAAGCAAACAGGTGTTCCAAGCGTAATAACCAACGATGCCAATGCAGCAGCACTTGGCGAAATGCTTTTTGGTGCAGCAAAAGGAATGAAAGATTTTGTTGTTATAACATTAGGTACAGGACTTGGTAGCGGCATTGTAGTTGACGGAAAACTTGTTGTTGGTAACGACGGATTTGCCGGGGAATTCGGGCATATTGTAGCAAAGGTAAATGGGCGTCAATGTGGATGTGGCAAACGAGGCTGCTTGGAGACATACGCTTCGGCTACAGGAATTAGGCGTACCGCCTTTAAAATGATTGCCGATAGTAACCAACCCAGCGTTTTACGAAATATTACATACGACAAACTTTCGGCAAAAATGGTAACCGAAGCGGCAAAAGCCGGTGACCCATTAGCTCGTGCCGCATTCGAATATACCGGTTTAATTTTAGGCACCAGACTTGCCGATTTAGTGGCCATTTTAAACCCTGAGGCAATTTTCTTTTTCGGTGGACTTGCCAATGCCGGCGAGTTACTTTTCGATCCTACCAGACGACATATGGAAGAATATATGTTCCCTGTTTTTAAGGGAAAAGTAAAACTCCTAACCTCCGGTCTGCAAGATAAAAACGCTGCAATTTTAGGTTCTGCAGCGCTTATTTGGAAAGAATTGGAAAAATAGTTAGTATTCTATAATCCTATTTTGCCTATTACGACTAGGGTAAAGTTCGTACCTCAACGCCTCGAAATCTATTAATACGCCATCTTTATCAAAGGTGGATATGAACTTCAACTTACCTTTATTATACTCCATGGTTTTACGATAAATAACTTTAGAATTGGCATCAAGGGTTTCGATGGTATCCTTTAAATTCTGCTTGTTGTAACTATACTTATACCGTTGAACCGTTTTTGTTCCATCCGCAAATTTTCTTTCTGTTTCAATATAAACCAACCTACCTAAACTGTCATAAGCAGGAGTATTTTTTAATGAAATAATTGTATCGACAGGTAAAAATCCCTTGCGCAATTTTTTCACTTCGCGTAGCAATTCCAACCCTTTGTTGTTAAAAGTTGAATTTACCCTGTAAATGCGCTTACCACTTGCATTATAGGCATCAATTCTAACAGGATTTTTTCCTTCGTACCTATACTTAAGCGTTGCATAAAGCAATGTATCGCCAGGAGTTATGTAATATACCGTTTTTGAAAGCACCAACGAATCGGGCGAATAACTGAAATCTGTAGTCCGAAAAAGGTTACCATCCTTAAACTCCTGCGTTTTTACCGGCAAACGACCGGCTCCTTCGAACGTGTGCCATACATGGGCAATTACTTGCTGTGTATTGTAATCGCGATAAAGAATAGTATGAACCCGATACAGAGAATCCATTATATCCTGCCGGACAGCCATGCTTTTAGCAGTCCGTTTGCCATCTTTAATTTCGTACCGACTAGTTACTATAACACGACGCACCTGCTGAGGCGGACGATTTTGCGAAAATCCACTTAAACTCAAAAACAAAATAAAGAAAAACACAAGTATTGATTTTCCTAACTTCATGGTAGTAATATTTAGTCGTTAATGCAGAATCTTCTGCGATGCAATTTAATAAATGTATTTATTCGGCAATTTTATTATAACGAAATAAAAATGCATAAAGGGAGAATATAAATTCTCCCTTTATGCAAATTAATTAGCAAAATTATTTGGTACGTGGTACTCCGGACCCGTTTCGGGTATTTTGTAAACATTAAAATCTAACGTATTTGATCCAACATTAGAACATCCATTTGCAGATGTTACCGTTGGAATAGAATACGTAAAGGTATTGTTAGTACCCGGTCCTGTCCAAACAAGCGCATTCGAAGCAGTATAACCATACGGAGATGTTACATTGGTAAAACTTTCCGTATTTGTTCCATCCGTAATACTAAAACTGTAAGGAGAAGTTCCGCCTGCAAAGGTAACCGTCATTTGAGGATTTTCTCCATCACAAATATTACTGCTTCCAACAATGGCAATTGTAGCCGTTGGGGCTTCATTAACTACAATAGAAACAGACCTAGGTGCACTGGTTCCACAACCATTAGTTGCAGTAACATTTAATGTTCCACTTGTTGCCGTTGTACTAAAATCGACCGTTACAGAGTTAGTTGTTCCATTGATTGTTGCTCCAGTTCCTACTGTGTAAGTCCATGTATAGGTTACACTAGGATCTAAAGGAACAGTATATGCAACTCCCGTTTCTCCTTGACATACCGGAGTTTTACTTTGGGTAAACGAAAGGGGCTGTACAGGTAACAACGGAAACGAAATAACAACATCGTCGGTTGACGTACATGTTCCGTTGGCAATAGTCCAGCGCAACGTATAGGTAGAACCATTCACCCCGCTAAACGTACTCGTTGGATTATTTGGTTCAGCCACAGATCCTCCTGTTCCGCTAATAATGCTCCAAGTTCCTGTTCCTAAAACAGGTGTATTCCCTTCAAGAGTTGCTCCGGATGCACCACAAAGAGATTGGTCATCACCAGCAGCAGCAGTTGTAGGAACCGCATAAACGGTTACCGATGTATTATCATACGCTCCGGTTTTTGCTCCTCCTTCGTAAGTAAACCCTGTTAACTGATAAATTCCTCCGTTAATATCGGTTGGTAAGGTAGCAGGAAAAGAGGTCGGAACTAATAACGTTTGAGCAACACCATCTTTTGTATAACCGATAGAATATGCTCCCGTAATACTATACGAAGAACTTAACTCAATAGGAATCCCGGCGTCTCCGCAAACCGGTCCGGTAGGAGCTAACCTAATTCTTGGTTTTGGAACATTAACACATGCTAGGGTGTAATTCTTTGTGGAACCAGAACCAATGGAAACTCTCAAGGATGTTTCCGCACTTCCATTATAATTATCACTTCCTGTAGTTGTTTCCGATAGTAACTCAATCCAATAAGAATTATCATCATCATATTCGGCTACACGCATATCCTCAACGCCATTCTCCGTCATTAAAGGAGTAAGGTTACTAGAAGAGTTCCATGCAATATTTACTATTGCACCTGAAACATCGCCAGAAGAAGAACCTACATTCCAGTATTCCGCTTCATTAACGGCAGTTAAATATCCAGAAAGTGTATTCAATGAACTGGGGTTTATGTATTCAACTGTCCAATCTAATGTTCCCGGATGCCCATATTCTAACGACAACATGTTTCCAACTCTTGAAGAATTTCCTACAGGAAACCTAAAGTAATCGTAAATATCTCCTGTTAATTTCTTTTTTAACGGACCACTTACATACGAAGAACTGCTGCCTCCCGTGGGGGTTACACAATCGGTTGACGTATTAGAAATATACAAAATATTAGAAGCGGTTGTATTAATTAGTCCATTGGTAAGGAGTAAACTCCCTGTAATCTCTATTTCGCTATCGAGCGTTAATCCCTGAGAGTTATTTATTTCAAGGTTATTAAAAGCATTGCTGCCATTAAAATTTTCGACCGATTGAGGAGATGTTCCTGCAAAGGAAACTGTAGCTCCGCTGCCGCTACCGCTAATGAAACTACCCGATGTACGAATCATCTCTCCCTTTATAATTAACTTTTTATTGTTTACGCTATTATCTACCGTAGGACCATCGATCTCGAACAAGTTGCAAATGGTTAAATCCTTAGTAGGTAACGTTCTGGTTCCACTTCCGGTAAAACGTAAATTGGCAATTTCATCGTACAAATCGGCAATGATTGCATAATCGGTTGTTCCTCCGTATTCTAATGTACTATTATTAGAGCAAGATAAGAAAGAATCGTACTTACCAGCAGGGAAGGTCGCCGTTTCAAGGTACAGGGTGCCATCTCCATCAACAGTTCCTAAGTTGTGCCCAAAGTATGGTTTAACAACTTTTAGTTTTCCTGTAATGGTTGTACGATAAGCCTGACAGTAATTTTCATTCAAAGTTACCGTATCCTTAACAATTACAATAAATCCATTAGGTCCACCTGTAAGTGTATAATCATCGCCTGCCGTATGTTCCCATGTATTTGGATCGTTCCACGGACCATCTTGCTTACTTGTAAACACAGGAATATCGTCTGGAAAGGCATCATCGTCACCAGCCGTATATTCATCACCTAAATTATCGTCTCCGGTAAAATGATATGTTAGCGTATTATTCGTTGCATCTACTGTTCCAGGAAAACCCCATGCGTTATCTGTAAGCCTTGCAGCGTAATAATCCGCTTCAGTACCAATTACATCATCATCGAGATAATTAAATACAAGGCTACCTGTAAAACTTGTTAACCCCGTACTTTCCACCGACCAATAGTAATGTAAAACTTTTGTAGGATCAATAACCGCTGGATGACTATCGTTTACGCAATTAATTCGAATAGTTCCCGTATTTGTATTGGCATCAACGGTTACATCAATAGGTGTGTACTTACCCGAAACACCTATAGGATATACAAATTTAGCAAGCGTTCCACTTACAACACCAAATACTTTATTTACGCCTTCATCGCTAAATACTCCATTAGT
>JACJXD010000005.1 GCA_020636845.1 Bacteroidales bacterium
GCATTCCGTTGTTTATTTCATCTGAAATAAAAACAGAGTTTTCTAACTCTAGTTTGTCGTTATTTACATTTTGGCTTCTAATAAAGAGAATTCCTTCACTTGAGTATGTTACTTCACCGCCTAAGGGGGTTTTTCCGCTATTTACCTTTCTCGCTACATCTCCCAAATTTGTTTTAATCCACTCCTCGCTAAACTCAGGGAATCTCAAATTGGGAACCTTAGCGATTTTCTTTGATATTTTTGTCATAATTCACAAAAAAATCAAATCTAGTATTAAGGAATTAGAAACCCAAATTTATTTCCTTTGGGATTAGCAATTAATTTTAATCTTTATTCTTTATGAAAGGACAAAAAACAATTTCTGAAATCGTGGATTTATGGAAAGAAGACAAAAAGCAGTATGTAAAAAAATCGAGCTATTCGGCCTATATGCTTTTAATGGAAAACCATCTGTTGCCGGTATTTGGACATAAGTACAAAATTGAGGAACCGGAGGTGCAGAACTTCGTGTTCCAAAAGTTAGATCAGGGACTTAGTCAGAAAACGGTAAAGGATATTCTAATTGTACTGAAAATGGTACTCAAGTTCGGTGTTAAAAACAAGTGGCTGGAACATCAACCACTCGATATTCAATTCCCAACCACACGGGAAAAGCACAATGTTGAAGTGTTAAGCCGTGCCAACCAAAAAAAGATAATGCAGTACATTCAGGAACACTTTACTTTTCGAAATTTAGGCGTGTACATCTGCCTTTGTTCGGGCATGCGAATTGGGGAAATCTGCGCCCTTACCTGGAGTGACATTGACACAGACAATGGGGTTATTAACGTTAAAAGGACCATACAGCGCATTTATACCATCGATGAAGGTATTCATAAAACGGAAATCATACTCGACACTCCCAAAACCAAGAACTCCATTCGCGAAATCCCAATGAACAAAGATTTGCTAAGAATGCTAAAACCCATCAAGAAAATTGTCAACAATTCTTTTTTCGTTCTGACAAACGAGGAAAAACCTACCGAGCCAAGAACCTACAGAACTTACTACAAAAACCTAATGAAAGAGATGGGTATGCCTGAACTAAAATTTCACGGACTTAGGCATAGCTTTGCCACAAGGTGCATAGAAAGCAATTGCGATTATAAAACGGTAAGTGTTTTGCTAGGTCATTCCAACATCAGCACTACTCTAAATCTTTACGTACATCCCAATTTGGAACAAAAAAAGAAAGCAATTGACCAGATGTTTCGAAGTCTAAAATGATTATTCAAATTTTCAAAACAATTATCGACCTTTAAAATTGATATATTTGTTACAATGTAGAATATTATAATAACATGTCGAAACAATCTGAACAAATACTGGAAGAAAAATTGATAGCCCAATTACAAAAATTGGGCTATCAATATGGACCAATTTCAAATGAGGAAGGTCTTTTAGTCAACTTAAAAAAGCAACTAGAAAAGCACAACAACTTCAGCCTTTCAAACAACGAATTTGATAAGGTATTAAATATTCTCAACAAGGGTTCTGTTTTCGAAAAAGCAAAAACCCTTCGAGAAAAGCAACATATTATAAGAGATAACGGCGAAAACCTTTATTTCGAGTTTTTGCAAACCGAGCACTGGTGCCAAAATCAATTTCAAATTACGCATCAGGTTACAATGGAAGGCAAATATAAAAACCGCTACGATGTTACTCTACTAATTAACGGGCTCCCTCTTGTACAAATAGAACTGAAACGCAAAGGAATTGAACTAAAAGAGGCATTCAACCAAATTAATCGCTATCAACGTCATTCATTTGGGGCAAATACAGGGCTATTCCAATATATACAAATTTTTATCATTTCAAATGGTGTTAATACCAAGTATTACGCAAATAATCGAAACCAATCGTTTAAGCAAACCTTTTTTTGGACTGATAAGGAAAACAAAAGGTTAACCAACATTCTCAATGGTTTTACAAATGAATTTTTAGAACCCTGTCACATATCAAAAATGATATGCAAATACATAGTACTGAACGAAACGCAAAAAGCACTAATGGTATTACGTCCATATCAGTATTACGCCGTTGAAGCGCTTATCGACAGGGTAATGCACAGCCAAAAGAACGGCTATATTTGGCACACTACAGGCTCAGGAAAAACCCTTACGTCATTCAAAGCAAGCCAAATTCTTACCAAACTCCCCAAAGTTAAAAAGGTTGTTTTTGTAGTTGACCGCAAAGATTTGGATTATCAAACTTCCAAAGAGTTTAATAGTTTTAGTAAGGGATGCATTGATGGTACTGACAATACAAGGGAATTGGTACAACAATTTACCGATGATACAAAACCACTAATTGTTACAACCATTCAGAAACTAAATACAGCGATAAGCAAGCAACGTTACATATCCAAGTTGGAGAAAATCAAAAACGAACGCATTATTTTCATCTTCGACGAGTGCCACCGCTCTCAGTTCGGCGAAACTCATAAGCGAATAACTAAATTCTTTAATAACATTCAACTGTTCGGGTTTACAGGCACGCCCATTTTCGCTGAAAATGCTGTAAAAAACGAACTAGGTAAACGAACCACAGCACAATTATTTGATGAATGCTTACATAAATATGTTATTACGGATGCAATTCGAGACGAAAATGTTTTGAAATTTTCAGTTGAATATGTAGGCAGGTACAGGAAAAAGGACAGTGCCACTGAAATTGACATTGAAGTAGAAGATATCGACACCCAGGAACTAATGGAATCACCAGAACGTTTCGAAAAAATTGTAGATTATATTATTGCCAATCATGGTAGAAAAACACATAACAAAGAGTTCTCTGCAATCCTCTGTGTAAGCAGTGTTCAATCGCTTATTAAATACTACGACATTTTTCAAAGAAAAAAAGAAGATGGTCAACATGACTTGCGAATTGCTACCATTTTTAGTTACGTAGCCAACGAAGACGATGCCGATGCCAATGGATTTATTCCTGAGGAGTTATCAATAACTGAAGAACCAAGGGTTTTGTACGGGCTCAATGCGCATAGCCGAGAAAAACTAGACCAATACATTGAAAATTACAACAAAATGTTTGGAACTAATTTTTCAACCAAGGATAGCGAATCATTTTATAACTATTACAACGATATATCAAAAAAACTTAAGGATAGAGAGCGTTTACCAGAAAACCCAGACGATCGAATTGATATTCTTTTAGTGGTAAATATGTTTTTAACAGGTTTCGATGCAAAAAAAATTAATACAATATACGTTGACAAAAACCTTAAATATCATGGGTTAATACAAACCTACTCCCGTTCAAACCGTATTCTTAATGAGCAAAAATCACAAGGGAATATTGTTGTCTTCCGTAATCTTAAAAATGCAACTGACGAAGCGATAACCTTATTTAGCAACAAGGAAGCCATTGAAATTATAATTATGAAGCCTTATGAAGAGTATGTTAAGAAATTTAATGAGGCCTTTATAGCATTGCTAAAAATTACCCCAACAGTAGATAGCGTAAATGAATTAAAATCAGAAGATGATGAGTTTGAATTTGTAAAGTCATTCAGAGACCTAATGCGAATCAAGAACATCCTTGTAACTTTTTCCGATTTCAACTGGGAAGATTTATCAATGGGTGAACAATTATTTGAGAATTATAAAAGTAAGTATCTTGATCTATACGAAAAAGTAAAGAATGAACATCAGAAGGAAAAAGTATCTATTCTTGAGGACGTGGATTTTGAGTTGGAACTAATTCACCGTGATGAAATCAATGTTGCCTACATCATTCAACTATTAATTAAACTTAAATCAAAGGTTAAAAAGGATGTAGAACAAACCGAAAAAGAAATCTTCAACCTTCTCAACACAGTTACCCACTTACGAAGCAAACGTGAGTTGATTGAACAATTTATTCAGGATAATTTACCTGAAATAACAAATTCAGATGATATTCCACAAGAATTTGAAAGATTCTGGAATGCAGAACAGCAAAAAGCTTTTGACCAATTGGTAAAGGATGAGAATCTTTCACCCGAAAAAACTCAAACTTTAATTGAAGACTATTTATATGCAGAAAAAGAACCTCTGCGCGATGAAATTCTTGATCTTTTAGAAGGTGAAAAGCCAACCCTTTTGGAGCGAAAAAAAATTGGTAACAGAATTTTAAAGCGAATACTGAATTTTGTCGATACTTTCATTAATGGCAGCGATATAAGTAAGTAGTTTTAGATAGAAAAACATGTTTCTAAAGTAATTGAAATAGAATATCAGATAGAAATCTAATCAAAAACGTATTGAATAGAACAAAAAAGGCTTTCATTCCTGAAAGTCTTTTTCTTTGTAGCGAGAGGCGGTTTTTTTTAATAAATTTCTATTCTGTAGCGCAATATTAAAACTATATAATGATAAATATATTTATCATTTTTATATATATTTGTAAATTATATTTTACATTATGAAAGCAAAAAGTCAAACTTTTTTGCCCAAAGTTCAAAAATCTATAGTTGAACTAGGGGAAAACATCAAATTAGCAAGGTTAAGGCGTAAATATAGTGCCGAGCAGGTTGCTGAAAGGGCAAATATCAGTAGGCCTACTCTACTTGCTATTGAAAAAGGGCTTCCAAGCGTAAGCATTGGCGCAATAGCTAATGTACTTTTTGTTCTAGGGCTTGAAAAAGATATAATGGAAGTGGCCAAGGACGATAAACTTGGAAGAAGACTACAAGATGCAAAACTTATAGTGAAAGAAAGAGCTCCAAAAAGAGTAAAAGGGAACCTAACCAACAACGAAAATGAGTAATCGAAGAGAAATATATGTTTTTGCAAATTGGATAGGAATAACCAACCCTATGTATATGGGCTTGTTAACCGCAGAATATGTTAGAGGAAAAGAGGTTTTTTCTTTTAGCTATTCAAAGGAATGGCTAACCTCTGGACATTCTCAAGTGCTCGACCCCGACCTGCAACTTTTCGATGGCACTCAGTATGCAAGCGAAGAAAAGCAAAATTTCGGCATTTTCCTTGATTCTTCTCCAGATAGATGGGGGCGGGTTTTGATGAAAAGACGTGAATCGGCCATGGCAAGAAGAGAAAAAAGAAATGAGAGAACCCTTAAAGAAACTGATTACCTACTTGGAGTCTTTGATGGACATCGAATGGGGGCTTTACGATTTAAAGATACAATTGATGGTCCATTTTTAAACGATAATAAGGAGTTTGCATCCCCTCCTTGGACATCGCTTCGAGAGCTAGAAGAGATAAGTCTTAAACTTGAAGACGATAACGCTCAAGAAAATCCAGATTATTGGAAATGGTTAACCATGCTAGTCAACCCCGGTTCATCCATTGGAGGCGCAAGACCCAAGGCAAGCGTAACTGATGACAAAAAAAAATTATGGATCGCAAAATTTCCAAGTCGTAACGATGATAAGGATATTGGAGCTTGGGAAATGGTAGCAAACGACTTAGCAAAGAAAGCGGGTATAAATACTGCTGAAGCCAAGATTCAAAGATTCTCCAATAGGTACCACACTTATCTTACAAAGAGATTTGACAGGACGAATATAGAAGACCGAATTCACTACGCTTCGGCAATGACTATGCTAGGCTATAATGATGGTGCTAGTTTTCATGATGGAGTTAGTTATATTGAACTTGCAGAATTTATAACAAGGCATGGTTCTAATGTTGATAGAGACCTAGAGGAACTTTGGCGCAGAATTGTATTCAGCATTTGCATATCCAACACAGACGACCACCTAAGGAATCACGGGTTTATTCTAACGGAAAAAGGGTGGGCACTCTCCCCTGCTTTTGACATTAATCCAAATGAAAACGGCACAGGGCTATCTTTGAATATTTCGCTGGATGACAACTCTCTTGACATTGAACTAGCCCTTTCGGTGATTGGCTATTTTAGGTTGAGTAACACAAAAGCATTAACTATAATCGAGCAAATCGAGAAGGTCACTAGGAACTGGCAAAAAATTGCAAGCAACTACAATATTCCGAAATCGGAGCAGGAATTAATGGAAATTGCATTTAACAGGTATAAGTACAAATGAACAATGAGAAACTCCAAATTCCCTCAGAATTATTTGTTTTGGTATAGCAAAAGAAGAAACAATCTTCAAACCCTTTTCTAAGAGAATACCCTCAAGGGGAAAAAACTTATTCGTAAAATTACCTTTGGCAGATGTATTTATTGTTTGGGGAATGGCAACGAACCTAAATTTCGACAAAAACAACTCCACCTTTTCTAAATAATCCTTTAGTCTAAAATTTTCTTTGTTATCCTTCATTCTACTTTTAGCAATTTGGTCATTGTTTTTTAGGCAGCAAATTACCAAAACAACCAAAGGACTATCTAAACACAATAAAATCAAGTAAAATTACATCCGAAATAAGGTTGCATAATCTCAAAAACAACAAATTTGAGTAGCCTATTTCAAGAAATAATGTACTTTTTTCTCACACTATCGCACTTTTTTCAACATTTAGGGCACTTTTTTGAAGTTTTCAACAACTTTCTATGCACTACAAGGACACTTTTTTAGTACTTTTTTTTAGAATTTTGTCCCAAAAAGTTTTTTATGATTAATTTCACACATCATGAGCACAAACTTAACGTACATGGGAATCCCAGCAATTTTAGGCATCTTGTTCTACAAAGTTAGTTTGTGTAACGGTTGTGTAACAAAACAAAAAACCACTTACGATTTTAAACTGTAAGTGGTTGATTTTCTAGTAGCGAGAGCCGGGATTGAACCGGCGACCTCATGATTATGAATCATGCGCTCTAACCAGCTGAGCTACCTCGCCATGCTAATATTTGCTAAAACAAATTTTTCGATTACTCGAAAAAATTTCAACAAACATGTTTGTCAAACTATCAATTTTGCCTTAAAAAACGCCAAATTCAACAAAAGTTGTACGCTTTAAAAGCGTGGCAAAATTATGAAATAATTTTTTCCCTGCAAATTCCGTTATAAAAATATTGACACTTCTATGCCTTATCAACAAGTACTGTTAATAAATAAATCATTGAAATTCAGCCTTCTTTTCACAAAAAAAATTATATTGCAGTAATTGATGAAAAAAACGGAAAAAATGAAAGAAGAAGTTGATGACATTACCAGAGTTGAACTCGAATTTTCTGTAAATACTTCACCAAACATTCTGTTTCAAAGGCTTTGTACTCCTCATGGTCTTTCGGAATGGTTTGCCGACGATGTTAACCTGTCCGGAAAAACATTTACATTTATATGGAAAGGCACCAGCCGTCAGGCGGAGTTGGTAGAACTTAAAGTCAACAAGTATGTAAAGTTCCAATGGATTGACGATGATAGCAATGCCTCGTTCTCGTTTAAAATTTCTACAGACGACATTACTGGGGACATCTCCTTAATTGTAATAGAAGATATTGACGATCCCGAAGAGGAAGAAGAGGTAAAAACGTTATGGCTACATCAGGTTAATGAGTTAAAAAGGGCTATTGGTGCTTAACTATTACTTTTTCACTTAAGTTTAATGGAAAAACCATTACATTTGTCTGGCATTTTTTCATTAAATTTTTCGAAGTGAAAACTTTACATAAATTTATTCTTCGTTCCTACCTAGGTCCATTGGTGTTGACTTTTTTCATTACCATGTTCATACTGCTAATGCAGTTTCTGTGGAAGTACATCGACGACTTGGTAGGTAAAGGATTAAGTTGGGACGTTATATCTGAATTGCTTTTATACGCCGGGGCCAGTTTGGTTCCTATGGCACTACCATTAGCTACTCTTTTGGCCTCGTTAATGACCATGGGAAATCTTGGTGAAAACAATGAATTGTTAGCCATGAAATCGGCAGGGATTTCACTTCCTCGAATATTATCTCCTCTTATTGTTATCACAATTTTTATAAGCATTGGGGCTTTTTTCTTTTCGAACAACGTTCTGCCATACACAAACCTAAAAATATCCTCTCTCCTTTACTCCGTAAAACAGCAAAAGCCAGATTTAATAATAAAAAAGGGTGTATTTACCAATTTAGTAGAGGGATACAGCATTAAAGTTTCCGACAAAGACCCCAAAACAGGAAAGTTGCGCAATATTTTAATTTACGACCATAGCTCCGATAACGGAAACACGGCAGTAACCTTTGCCGATTCCGGTTATATGAAACCAACATCCGATCAAAAATTTTTAGTAGCAACTCTCTACACTGGTTATTCATATAAGGAAGTAACTTCAAAAAAAAATGTAAGGCCAAGTAAAGACAATAATCTTCCTGCACAAAAGCAACTTTTCGAAAAAGAAGTTATAGTATTCGAACTAAAAGGATTTGGGTTACACCGCACCGATGAAAGTTTCTTCAAGGACAGCTATCAGGTTCTTAACTTAAATCAACTTCAAAAGGCAAAGGATTCTCTATCCCTATCCTTGTCGCAACAAGTAAACAGTTTTTCGGCCAGCTTGGCTAACAACAGCATTATGCGCAATCCAAACTGGCATCGTATGGAAAGGGTAAAAGATACTACTATAAAAAAGAAATACGCTATTAATCTTGATTCACTATACAACACGCTTCCACTCGCTCAAAAGCACATAGCAATATCCAGAGCGCTAGACCATGCCCGATCTACTAAAAGTTATGTTTCGTCAACCGTTGATGAACTGCATTACAAGGAAAAGTACATTGCACGGCATAAAATTGAGTGGAACCGAAAATTTACCCTTTCGTTTGCATGTTTTGTCTTCTTCTTTATAGGGGCACCTCTTGGAGCCATAATCCGTAAAGGAGGGTTAGGAACCCCTGTGGTTATATCGGTACTATTCTTTGTTATATACTACATTATAACCATTACCGGTGAAAAATTTGCACGGGAGTTATACTGGAATCCCGCGCTGGGTATGTGGATTTCTTCGTTTATTCTACTCCCATTAGGAATATTTCTGTCCTATAAGGCCACCACAGATTCCGTGCTAATGAATGCTGACTTTTACATTGAAGCAATAAAAAAACTTGCCACCTTAAAAAACTTTTTAAAGAAGAAGTTTAAACATCAACAGTAAACCCGATTATTTATTTTTCATTCCAACTAACGTACAGCATGAGAATTCTTGTTATTTCGCACAAACCCCCTTACCCTCCCGTTGATGGCGGATGTCTTGCAACCCTGAACATGTGCATTGGATTAGCAGACGCCGGAAATGAAGTTTTTGTTCTCACGCTAAGCACCCCTAAGCATCCCAGTTCCATTGAACGCATCCCTAACGATATTCAGCGGAAAATAAACTTTGAAATACACTCCATTCCACTCATCACCAATGTATTTGGATATATTACAAACTTCTTTTTTACCCGAATTCCATATACCATTCAGCGTTACAAAAAAAACTCATTTAAGTGGATAATACGAAGAACACTGCGTTACTCCCACTTCGATGTTGTTCAACTGGAAGGGTTATACCTATACCCATACATCAAAGGCATTCGTAAAAACTACACTGGCAAGATAGCCTTTCGTGCTCATAATGTGGAGCACCAAATTTGGCAAACACTTGCCTCCGAGGAAAAAAACAGGTTTAAGGCTGCTTACTTTGGGGTTTTAACCCGACGCTTGGCTAGAATTGAAAAGAAAGTACACAAAAAAGTTGACGCATTGGTTGCCATTAGCCAACCAGATCTCGAATGGTTTACCGATAACGGCTTTTCAAAACCCTCAATATGTGTTCCGGTAGGTTACTTCTTTAAAAATCGTTTGAAAGATAATGCGTACAAGGCATCGGACAAACCTGTTATTTGTTACATTGGAGCTCTCGATTGGCGTCCTAATACAGACGGTTTGATATGGTTTATCGATTGGGTTTGGCCACGTATTCAATCGATGATTCCCGATATTGAATTTCACATCGCAGGAAAAAATGCCAGCGAAACCCTTGCCGAACGGTTGATGATTGAGCGAAATATCATTTTTCACGGACAGGTAGCCGATTCGTCCGAGTTTATTCAGGAATACCCTATAATGGTGGTACCCTTATTTTCGGGAAGCGGAATCCGGGTAAAAATTATCGAAGGGATGTTTTTACAAAGGGCCATTGTTGCCACCAGTATGGCTGTAAAAGGAATTGAGGTGGTGAACAACGAACATATTCTAATTGCCGATACTCCCGAAAGTTTTGCCGAAACAGTTTACAATTTGGTTAAGGCTCCTCACGAAGGAAAACGAATTGCCGAGAATGCCAAGAATTTTGCCTACCAAAACTTTGATGCCACAGTGCTCGCCAGTAAGTTGACAAATTTCTACAAATCCCTGTTAAGTAATGATCTTTAAAACAATTTTTTGGATTATAGTTGTTTTAGTAATATACACCTACATAGGTTATACTTTTTTACTTTGGATTTGTAGCGCAGTAAAAAAACTTTTTCAGAAGAGTTTAAACAATCCCGTAAATGCCGAATTCTATCCTGAAATAACCATTGTAATTGCTGCATATAACGAGGAAGAATACATACACGAAAAAATAGCCAATACACAAAACCTGAACTACCCCAAAGATAAAATCAAGCAAGTTTGGGTAAACGACGGTAGTTCCGATAAAACAAGCGATATACTTAAACAGCATCCCGACATTCTGCTGATAAATAACGAACATCGTTCCGGTAAATCGGCTTCGTTAAACGTTGCCATGAACAATGTTTCCACTCCCTTTACTCTTTTTTCCGACGCTAATGCCATGCTCCATCCCGATGCAATAATCGAAGTGCTCAAACCATTTAACGATTCTAAAGTGGGCTGCGTTGCCGGTCAGAAAAAGATTCTTTGGAAAACCGACGACAACTCTGCTTCGAAAGGCGAAGGAATTTACTGGCAATACGAATCGTACATCAAACAATTAGAATCCTCCATTGGCTCGACGCTTTCCGCCACCGGAGAACTTTACGCCATTAAAACCGAATTATTTCACCCAATAGCAGGCGACACCATTTTAGACGATTTCGAAATATCGGCCAATATTGCCCTTAACGGTTATCGGGTAAAATTTGCCGGTAAGGCAATTGCTACCGAATCCGGATCGGCCAACATAGCCGAAGAGGCAAAACGCAAGGTTCGTATTGCCGCCGGTGATTTTCAATCGTTAAAACGTAACATTCAGCTAATTAATCCTTTCAAAAATTTTGAACTCGCATTTAAATTCATTTCACATAAACTTTTACGATGGATTATTGTTCCTCCAGCGTTACTTTTACTCCCCTTACTAAACCTGATTATTCTGCTAAAAAATTTTAGCAACCCAATTTACCTTACCACGTTCTTTTTACTTATTGGCTTTTACCTGTTGTGTTTAATAGGATATTTACTTCGAAACAGGAAAAATGCTCCGTCCCCGTTAATTTTTCCTTACTACCTTTTTATGATGAATATGTCCATAATAAAAGGTTTTGCAAGATTTTTACAGAACAGGCAAAACACGCTATGGGTAAAGGCAAAACGAAAAACTAATTTTTAATTAAGTTTTTTTAGCAAGGTTATATTATTTTTGTAAAGACTAAATTTAAATAAAGCCACCAATAAAATGACAAGTGATACTGAATTGAAGTTAAATTCCATTGGAGAAGCGGTTGAAGATCTTCGAAACGGAAAGGTTATTATTGTTGTTGATGACGAAGACAGAGAAAACGAAGGCGATTTTATTGCAGCAGCAGAACTTATTACCCCTGAAATAGTAAACTTTATGGCCACACACGGTCGTGGCTTAATTTGCGTATCGTTACCGGAAAACCGTTGCGATCAGCTGGATTTACAAATGATGGTTGGACGCAACACTGCCTTGCATAATACGGCATTCACAGTATCGGTCGATTTATTAGGAAATGGTTGTACCACCGGAATATCCGCTTTCGACAGGGCTAAAACGGTTAGGGCGCTTATCGACCCAAAAACAAAGCCGGAAGACCTTGCCCGGCCGGGTCATATATTTCCATTACGTTCCAAGAACAAAGGAGTTTTACGCCGCGCAGGACATACGGAAGCCGCTCTCGATTTAACCCGCTTGGCAGGATTAACGCCGGGTGGCGTACTGGTTGAAATTATGAACGAAGACGGTTCGATGGCCCGCTTACCGCAACTCATGGTTATTGCAAAAAAGTTCAACCTGAAAATTATTTCCATCAAGGATTTAATTGCTCAATTACTAAATACCGAAAGCATTGTTGAAAAAGGGGTAAAGGTTAAACTTCCTACCGAATATGGCAATTTCGAATTAATTCCTTTCCGCCAGAAATCGAATGGGCTGGAACACGTTGCCTTAATTAAAGGCACATGGGAACCCGACGAGCCTGTTTTGGTTCGGGTACACTCGTCGTGTGTTACCGGCGATATTTTTGGTTCGTACCGTTGCGACTGTGGACCTCAACTCCATAACGCAATGCAAATGATTGAAAAGGAAGGAAGAGGTGTTTTGGTTTACCTCAACCAGGAAGGAAGGGGCATTGGCCTTTTCAATAAAATTCACGCATATAAATTACAGGAACAAGGGTTGGACACCGTTGAAGCCAACGTCGAACTGGGATTTAAACCCGACGAACGCGACTATGGCGTTGGTGCCAGCATTCTTCGCGAAGTTGGAGTAAAAAATATCAAGTTAATTACCAACAACCCTAAAAAGATGAAAGGGCTAGAAGGATACGGACTTAAGGTTGTCGAGAATATTCCTTTGGTTATCCCGCCAAACCCATTCAACGAATTTTACCTGAAAACAAAGCACGAAAAAATGGGGCATATTCATCTTTTCAGCGACGAAAAACATTCGTAAAAACAGCCATTTCATGCAAGAACCTAGAATAATTTACATGGGGACTCCGGACTTTGCCGTTGCTCCCCTTAAGTTGTTGGTTGAATCGGGATACAACGTTCTAAGCGTTGTTACTGTTCCCGACAAACCTGCCGGACGTGGCTTAAAAATTCAACAATCACCAGTAAAAGTATATGCTGTTGAAAAAGGAATTCCCGTTTTACAACCGGACAAGTTAAAATCTCCCGATTTTGTAGAGGCAATAAAACAACTTAAACCCGATATAGCCGTTGTGGTTGCCTTCCGTATGTTACCTAAAGAAATATGGAGCATTCCAAGTCTTGGCACATTTAACCTACACGCTTCGCTTTTGCCGCAATACAGGGGTGCCGCCCCTATAAACTGGGCCATTATAAACGGCGAAAGCATATCGGGAGTAACCACATTCCTTATTGACGAACAAATTGATACGGGAAATATTTTACTTCAAAAAGAAGTTCCCATATTAAATACCGACAACGCCGGCGATTTGCACGACAACCTCATGCTGGCTGGAGCACCATTGGTAGTTGAGACCGTTAACTTACTTTTTAGCAATAGGGCTAAACCTGTTTCGCAAAATAACCTCAACATATCCAATAGCCTTAAACCGGCTCCCAAAATTTTTAAGGATACCTGTAAAATAGATTGGACACTAAATATCGATTCCGTTTATAACCTAATACGAGGGTTAAGCCCTTACCCTACTGCATGGAGCGAAATGGAAATTAACAACGGCACAGAAAAATCTATTACCTCCGTAAAGATATTCAGTACCGATAAAGAAATTTCTAACCATAGCCTAAAAGCAGGAACCATTGTTACCGATGGGAAAAAACAGTTAAAAGTAGCCTGTTCAAACGGTTTCATCGCTATAAAAAACATACAACTGGCAGGTAAAAAAAGGCTCTCCATAGATGAATTTTTAAGGGGAACCCAGAATCTGAAATTAATCCGAATGCTATAAGGGTTTCTTTCTGCGCAAGTAAAGCACGTCGCCTTCGTGGGGCTGCTCGCCAAAACGCATGTAGTTTTTCCGGTAAAGCAACTTTAACCGAACACCGTATTGCTGAGAAATTTGATACATTGTTTCTCCCGCTTCAACCTTATGTGTTGAATTACCTCGCGCAGCTCTACGCCGTTTAGGCTGAATATAAAGTTCTTGTCCTGCCTTCAACGTAGAATCTTTTGTTAAATCGTTATACTTGAAAAGTTGCCAAGGCATTAAATCGAACTCCTTAGTTAAGGATTCGTAAGTATCGCCATCTTCAACAACAATATACTTTATTCTATTGCGTACATACACCTCACGAGTGTTGTAAATATCAATTACGTAATTATCAAGATTTTTAGATTTCTTCCTGCTTGGCTTATTAACTTGAGCAACTGAAACCCCAGTGTCGAAACGGCTTAAGTTATTATCTTCAATAATCTTTATAAGAAGTTGCGGATACCTCGGGTTAGTTGCATAGCCTGCCTTTTTTAACCCATGCGCCCATGCTTTATAATCGGTTGAGCCTAATTTAAAAAGAAAAGCGTAGCGCTGCGCCGACAGCAAAAATTGACTGTGATCGAAAAAGGACTTTTCAGGTTCATCGTATTTTCTAAAACATTCGTGTTTTCTATCATCGTCATGATACATTTTTGCACCAGTCCAATCATTATGACACTTTATTCCAAAGTGATTATTGGCTTTACGGGCTAACTCACTATTTCCATTATCGCTTTCCAAAAGAGCCTGAGCTAAGGTAATACTTGCCGGAATGCCATATTTTTTCATATTATTAATTGCAATAGGCGAATATTTTTCGATGTACTCTTCACGCGAAAGACGATCCTGACTAAATGCAACTATGCTTTGAAAAAGTAATGCAAATACAAGCAAATACCTATCAACCATAACACTAACGTTTAATATTTTAAAGTTATCACTCAATATTTAAACCCATAAACTCTTTCCAAATGGCATCGGATGGAGGATTGGCAACTATACGAATCTCTTCGCCAGATATAGGATGAATAAATTCAAAAAGTCTGGAATGCAGATGAATCCCTCCGTCGGGATTGGAGCGTGGATATCCATACTTAAGATCACCACGAATCGGACAACCAATCTTAGCCAACTGACACCGTATTTGATGATGTCTTCCGGTTATCAGGTCTATTTCGAGCATATAATAATTCTTAGTCCTTCCAACCAACTTGTACTTCAACTTTGCCTCTTTCGATCCTTTTACAGGCTTACTAAAAACGTAAGATTTATTCTTTTTAGAATCCCTAACAATATAATTCTCCAGTAAATCGGACTCCTTGGGCGGTTTATTTTTTACAACAGCCCAATACGTTTTCTTTATTTTCCCTTCCTGAAAAAGGTTGTTAATCCGACTCAGCCCCTTGCTTGTTTTTGCAAACAGAATTACACCGCTAACAGGCCTATCAACCCTATGCGATGCCTCAAGAAAAACGTTTCCCGGTTTACGATCACGAACCTTTATAAACTGACGCACCTGCTCAATTAACGCTAAATCGCCCGTTTTGTCCTCCTGCACAATATCGCCACAGTTCTTATTTACGGCAATATAGTGGTTATCTTCGTATAAAATTCTATTGGAATCTAACATTACTACTAATTAAGATGTTAATACTGCTCCCTCTCGTTTGGAAAATCTTTCGATTTCACATCATTTATGTAGGCCTGAAATGAGCCCATCATTTCAGCATATAAATTATGGTATCGGCGTAAAAAGCGCGGCGAAAATTCTTGTGTAATGCCCAACATATCATGACTTACCAAAACCTGACCGTCCACTCCACCCCCGGCTCCTATACCAATAACAGGAATTTTTAACTCGCTTGCAACCCTTGCTCCAAGCGAAGCGGGAATTTTTTCGAGTACAAGGGAAAAGCATCCTGCCTTTTCTAAAAGATGTGCATCGTTTGTCAATTTTTGGGCTTCTACCTCATCTTTAGCTCTAACTACATACGTTCCATACTTATGAATGGATTGTGGCATCAAACCTAAATGTCCCATTACAGGAATGCCAGCCGACAAAATTCGTTGAACTGATTCAATAACCTCTTCGCCCCCTTCAAGCTTTACAGCATCGGCACCGCTCTCCTTCATAATCCGAATGGCAGAATTTAATGCCAACTTCGAGTTTCCTTGATAAGTTCCAAAGGGCAAATCGACAACCACCAAAGCTTTGCTAACTGCTTTAACCACCGAAGTGGCATGGTAAATCATTTGATTCAACGTAATGGGCAATGTAGAAACGTGTCCGGCCATTACATTCGATGCCGAATCGCCAACCAGTATTACATCGATACCTGCAGCATCTAAAATACGGGCCATCGAGTAATCGTAAGCCGTCAGCATTGCTATTTTCTCGCCACGCAACTTCATCTCATAAAGTACATGCGTTGTTATCACCCTATTTTTACCTTCAGTTGACATCACTGCAAAGTTTTGTTTATACAAAAGTAGTTCTTTAAAACAACTTATTTACAACAAACTTTCCTAAAGTTAATTATTTACACTTCCAAACGCTGCCAATTTGACATCGACGAATCTAAAGAATATGCCTACTTTTTATGTATCAACACATTACAAAAACATGACACGCACTATATTCATCTGCATAACACTCCAGCATACTTTTAACTTACCAGCACAATACTCCTAATAATCTTTTATCGTTCATTCTAAATTGTGTTTTCTTAAATGCTATAAAGTTTAAGTCCTCAACATAGGGCTTTTCTTTTACACCTGACAAAATAAATATTGATACGAGTAAAAATATGCCAATTTTTCTGAAAAACTTTATTTTCCTCCAATGGCATAAACCTTGTAAACAGTATAGAGCAATTAAACGAATAAAAACTAAAAAACTTAATACTTAATTAAAAATGGGAAAAATAATTGGAATAGACTTAGGAACTACCAACTCGTGCGTTGCTGTAATGGAAGGGAACGAGCCAGTAGTCATAACTAATAGCGAGGGTAAAAGGACCACTCCGTCGGTTGTCGGTTTCTTAGAGAATGGCGAACGAAAGATAGGCGATCCGGCAAAACGTCAGGCTATAATAAATCCAAAAAGGACAGTCTTTTCGATAAAAAGATTTATGGGTGAAACTTACGACAAAGTCGCTAGTGTAGAAATTCCCCGTGTTCCTTACAAGGTAATTAAAGGCGACAACAATACCCCAAGAGTTGAAATAGACGGAAGATTATATACTCCACAGGAAATTTCGGCAATGATTTTACAAAAAATGAAAAAAACTGCCGAAGATTACCTAGGACAAGAAGTTAGCGAAGCGGTTATTACTGTTCCTGCTTACTTTAGCGACTCTCAACGTCAGGCAACTAAGGAAGCCGGTGAAATTGCCGGTTTAAAAGTTCGTCGTATTATCAACGAGCCTACCGCTGCTGCATTGGCTTATGGTCTGGATAAGAAGAACAAGAATATGAAAATTGCCGTTTACGACCTTGGTGGCGGTACCTTCGATATATCTATACTAGAGTTAGGCGATGGCGTTTTTGAAGTAAAATCGACAAATGGAGATACTCACTTAGGTGGCGACGACTTCGACCATGTTATTATAGATTGGTTAGCCGAAGAATTCCTAAAAGATGAAGGTGTTGATTTAAGGAAAGACCCTATGGCACTTCAACGTTTAAAAGAGGCTGCCGAAAAAGCTAAGATTGAATTATCAAGTTCAACCTCAAGCGAAATAAATCTTCCTTACATTATGCCTGTTAACGGAATTCCAAAGCATTTGGTTAAAACCTTAACGCGTGCTCAATTCGAAAAATTGGCAGATAAACTGTTCCAAAGGTCAATTGATCCTTGCCGTAAAGCTTTAGCCGATGCAAACATGCAAGCATCCGAAATTGACGAGGTAATTTTAGTAGGTGGATCAACTCGTATTCCATATGTACAACAACTTGTGGAGAAATTCTTTGGACGTACCCCTAATAAAGGAGTTAATCCTGACGAAGTAGTTGCTGTTGGTGCTGCAATTCAAGGTGGTGTATTAACTGGCGAAGTAAAGGATGTTTTACTTCTTGATGTAACTCCTCTGTCGTTGGGTATTGAAACCTTAGGAGGTGTTTTCACCAAACTTATCGATGCTAACACAACAATTCCTACTCGTAAATCGGAAACCTTTACTACGGCTGCCGACAATCAACCTTCAGTTGAAATTCATGTGCTACAAGGTGAAAGATCGATGGCCAAGGATAACAAAACCATTGGAAGGTTCCACCTCGACGGAATACCACCCGCCCCACGTGGAATACCTCAAGTTGAAGTTACCTTCGATATTGATGCCAACGGTATATTGAACGTAACAGCTAAGGATAAAGGAACTGGCAAAGAGCAAAAAATTCGTATTGAAGCTTCTTCGGGACTTACCGACGACGAAATTAAGCGTATGCGCGACGAAGCTAAACAAAACGAGAATGCCGACAAGGAAACTAAGGAACGTATCGATAAAATTAACACAGCCGACAGTTTGATTTTCCAAACTGAAAAGCAGATTAAGGAATTTGGAGATAAAATTCCTGCTGACAAAAAGGCACCTATCGAACAGGCTCTTAACAAACTTAAAGAAGCACACAAGAGTCAGGATATTGCTGCTATCGATGCTGCTACCAATGAACTAAATTCCGCTTGGCAAGCCGCTTCCGAAGAAATTTACAAAGCACAAGCAAGCCAACAACAGGCAAATCCTAATGCTAATGCAAACACCAATGCAAACGCAAACGCTTCATCGGATAGCAATAGCGCAAAGGATGACAAAGAGGTAACAGACGTAGATTTTGAAGAAGTAAAATAATAATACATTTTGCATATAAAGCCAACCTTAAGGGTTGGCTTTTTTGTTTTGTACTATGGTGAAGTTTAGCACGATAAATGTACCTTTGTACAAAACGAAACATATGCGAATTTTTTGGATCTTTCTGTGTAGCATTTTAACATTAAACACACTAGCGCAAAACGATACCGTAAACCGTATCGATAGTAAAAATCTAAAACAAGGTTACTGGTGCAAACAATATCCAAATGGTAAAAAAGCCTACGAAGGTTGGTTTAAGGATAATATTCCCGTTGGTACTTTTAAAAGATACACCGAAAAAGGCGACCTCAAAGTCGTACTAAATTGCAAACCGGACAATACGGCCTGGGCAACTTTTTTAATGCCAAACGGAACCAAAATAGCCGAAGGAAAATACATTAAACAGAAAAAGGATAGCATTTGGGTTTATTATAACTCAAAAGGAGATATTGCATACACGGAAATATACCAAAACGGCGAAAAAAACGGAAAGTCCAAGCAATTCTACTCAAACGGACAAGTTTACGAATCGGCTCCTTACTCAAATGGAAAGTTAAACGGGACATTGGTTCAATTTTACAGAAACGGGCTAAATAAAAGTATTGTCAACTTTTCCAATGGAGTTCAACACGGTGAAATAAAGGTATTTTACACCAACGGAAACCTCCGCATTGATGGCATATATAAAGATGGTTTAAAAGATGGAGAATGGAAGTTTTACGATAATAACGGGAAACTGTCTAACACAATTATTTACCATGAAGGCATTCCTGAAAACTACAACGAGTTACTCGATGCAGAAAGCAAGGAGTTGGATTCTCTTATGCAAAATGCTGGCAAAATTCAGGAACCTAACATCGACCAATTTCTTAATAGTTACCATTAACAGAACAAATAATATTTTTACGTATGCGTAAATTATTTCTTTTACTAGTAACGCTTTGCGTTGCAAGTGTTAGTAGCATTAACGCTCAAAGTAAATATTTTGTAAAATTTACCGACAAGAATAGTTCTCCTTATTCTATTGCAAACCCAACAACATTTCTATCACAAAAGGCAATCGATCGAAGGGCAAAAGAAAACATAGAAATAACCGAATCCGATATTCCTGTAAATGCAACCTATGTTGAACAATTAAAACAGTTAGGGGCAACTGTTTATTATACCTTACGTTGGACAAATGGTGCCGTTGTATCCATAAGTAGTTCGACAACATTGGAACAAATTCAGTCATTGGCATTCGTAAGCGATGTAAAGGAAATTTACACACCAACAAAAACTTCTTCAAAATTCAAAACCCCTCAGGTTCAGAAATTGGACAAAGTATCGAAGGGAAACGCCAACACTCAAGACTTGAATTACGGGCAATCGGCAACACAAGTAAAAATGATAAATTGCCACATGCTCCACAATAACGGATACCTCGGCGATGGAATAACAATTGCCATTCTCGATGCTGGTTTTTATAACGCCAACACTCATTCCGCATTAGATTCTCTAAGAACAAACAACCAAATTTTAGGTACAAAGGATTTTGTTAATCCATCGTCGAATATATACCAGGAAGATCAACATGGCATGATGGTACTTTCCACAATGGGAGGGTATGCCGACGGAATGCTTATAGGCACAGCCCCTCATGCCAACTTTTGGCTAATTCGCACCGAAGATGCCAACTCCGAACAGGTAATTGAAGAGTATAACTGGCAAGCCGGAGCCGAATTTGCCGACAGCGTTGGTGCGGACATAATTAATACGTCCTTAGGATATACAACTTTTGATGTTGAATCGCAAAACCACACCTATAGTGATTTAGACGGACAAACAACGGTAATTACGCAGGCCGCCAACATGGTTGCAGGACGAGGAATTGTAGTTGTTGTTAGTGCGGGCAACGAAGGAAATGATGCGTGGAAGTATATTTCCGCTCCGGCAGATTCCCCTAATGTGATAACAGTTGGAGCTGTTGATGCTTACAAAAACAAAGCATCGTTCAGCTCTTTCGGCCCCACTGCCGACGGACGGACAAAACCGGATGTGTGCGCTATGGGACAAAATGTTGTAGTAGCATCACCCTACGGAGGTATAGGAACTTCGAATGGCACTTCGTTTTCCGCGCCAATTACGGCAGGAGCCATTGCTTGTCTTTGGCAAGCACAACCAACCCTAACTCATAGCGAAATTGCCAATTTACTGATAACAACCTCAAGCAATTATAACACTCCCAATAACAGCATAGGATATGGAATTCCAGATTTATACTATGCAGCCACATCGTCGCCAAAAATTGAGGAAGATCATGAACTTCGCCTGTTTCCGAATCCTTTCTCCGGAAACAACGTTACAATCAACCTTCCTTCGAACCATAGCAAAGTTAAGGTTGAAATCTATGAGATAAATGGAGTAAAAGTTTACGAAAAACTAGAAAACTCACCATCTAACAACCTGTTTTTAACATTGCCATCAAGCATCAAACAGGGAACTCTAATTTTTAAAATTACAACAGACTCAAAAATATATAACATAAAAGCAATAAAGTTATAGCCAAGGCAAACACAACCAATGAGTGTAGAAGGAAAAATAACCCTATTGGAACTGAACAATCTTGTAAAGGAAAGCATTAACCAAAACCTTTCGACAAGTTATTGGGTTATTGCCGAAATTGCCGAAATAAAGGAGCATTCATCAGGACATTGCTATCTGGAATTAGTTTACAAAGACAAAGAAACCGAAAATATTAAAGCAAAAGCAAGGGCGACCATTTGGAACTACACCTACAGAATGCTTAAACCCTACTTCGAAACAGCAACGGGGCAATCGCTTGTAAACGGACTAACCATTCTTGTCAACGTACAGGTAGTGTTTCACGAATTCTTCGGATACAGCCTAAATATTTTAGACATCGACCCAACTTACACCATTGGAGAAATTGAACTGCGAAGACGTGAAACAATTAATAAGCTAATTGCCGACGGTGTTTATGAAATGAACAAGGAAGTGGAAATTGACGATGTTCCCAAACGAATTGCCATAATATCATCGGAAAATGCTGCAGGATACCAAGATTTTCGTAAGCAACTCTCGAACAACCCCTACGGATACGTTTTTTCCGTTACACTTTTTCCAGCCATTATGCAAGGCGATGAAGCAGAGAACTCTATAATTAATCAACTTGGCAACATTTACAGTCAAATCAATAACTTTGATGTAGTTATTATTGTTCGTGGCGGTGGCTCACAAACCGACCTATCCTGCTTCGACTCTTACGAACTTGCTTCTAATGTAGCACAATTTCCATTACCCGTTATTACCGGAATCGGTCACGATAAGGACACCTCGGTAACTGATATGGTTGCTCACACATCGGTAAAAACGCCAACGGCTGCTGCAGAATTTATTATTGCGCGCTTTAACGACGCCGATACCGAACTTTACCAAGTTACTGAAAAGATATCATCCATAATCAAAAACTTACTGGACGAAAACCTTAGCACCATTCAAAAATATTCGCAGTTATTAGTATTGCATTCCACCAAAGAAATTAGCAAATATAAATTAACGCTAAACACCTTTGTTCACAGGGCAAGCAAAGCCGATTTAATTATTCTTTACAACTCAAATAAATTATCAAACCTAGGCAATGCGCTGAAAAAAACTCCATACGGACTAAAAATTCTTAAGCGTAACCTTGAACTTGAAATAGAAAAACTTAAAACTATTCCCAACAGATTAATTAAAACAGAAAAAAATAAAGTTGAATTTTTATCTCGTACTTCCGAGCATCTAGACCCTAAAAATATACTTCACAGAGGATATAGTATGACATATAGCAACAATGAAATTATAAAAAGTTCGAAACAAGTTAAAAAAAACGACGTTATAACAACTATATTATCAGATGGAACTGTTAGTTCTATTATAAATAAAACATCAAATTAAGTTGAAATTAATATTTACTTTACTTATTTTTAGAAAGTTGTATCATATAGCATGAGATGAAAAATGTTTCAAAAATATTACTAGTTCCACTACTATTGCTTTTTGCAATAGTATCGTTTGCCCAAAACAATGACAAAACAAATAAGTTAAAACAAGTAATAAAAACTTCGAAAGGCGTTACTAAGGTTTTATACTTAGATACACTATCCCGATTTTTTTGGGATGTTAACGCAGATTCTTCAATATACTATGCAAACCTTGCTTTAAATGAAGCAAAAATTGACAAAAGCAACTTTGCTCTCGGTGAAGCATACAATTCAGTTGGAAATGCCTATTCCGAAAAAGGCAACGATGAAAAAGCTATAGAGTTTTACACTAAATCGAAAGATTATAGGCTGGAAGAAGGCAAATTGGATAAAGTTGGCGATT
Source organism: Bacteroidales bacterium (assembly GCA_020636845.1). Taxonomy (GTDB): domain Bacteria; phylum Bacteroidota; class Bacteroidia; order Bacteroidales; family Tenuifilaceae; genus JACJXD01. Next base: position 23,036 of record JACJXD010000005.1, read on the forward strand.
CCTACCACAATATGGGTATATCTGCATTGCTATTAAAAAAGTATAGCGAAAGCATAAGTTACTATAAGCAATCAGCCGAATTATATGATAAAACAGGGAAGAAGATACTAGAAGGAATAACATATAATTCCATAGCAGATATTTACAAACAACTGCACGAACTTAACAAAGCATTGGAATATGCACTAAAAGCGCTCAATATACTACAAGAAGAAAAGAACGATAACTACATTGCAAATACCTATAATTTCATTGGCTCGATACATGCCGATTTAAAGAATCTAGATCTAGCTCAAGAATATTATCAAAAAGCTTATGATATATGGAAAAAGAAAAATAGTATAGAAGGACAAACAACCGGAGTCAATAATTTAGGTACAATATTCGACGAAAAAGGAGATCATGAAAAAGCTTTACTCTATTACCAAAAATCGCTTGAACTTGCCAAACAACTCAAAGACTCCATCGGAATAGCAACAGCCCTAAATAACATAGGATACACATTTGTAAGAATCAATCAGATGGAAAAGGCTATTTCGGCCTATGAATCTTCTTTAGAAATATCAAAAAGGAATAAAATATACGATTCTTACATGAATACATGTAACAACTTAGCCTCGGCATATCTAAAAGTTAACAATCTAAACAAAGCAGAGTATTACCTTAACGTTGTTCTTAAAAATATAAACAAAATAACCGAACTTCAATTCGCAGAGGAAACATACCTCCTACTCAGCAAATTAAACGAGCGAAGGGGAAATTACAAAAAAGCCTTTGAATATAAGAATAAGCAACTCATATATAACGACAGTATTTTTCACACCCAGCAGTTACAAAGCATTGCCGAGATGCAAACCCGTTTCGAAACCGAAACACGAGAGAGAGAAATTGAACTACTAAAAAAGACTAACGAAGTACGAGAATTAGAACTGGATAAGCAGCGTAACTTCAAGAATATTCTTGTGCTAACCACATTTTTGCTTCTTTTATTGGTTGCCAGTGCCTTTTACATCCTTTACGTATCTCGTAAAGCAAATAAACTACAATCTGAAAAGAATAAAGCATTAGAAACCGCTAACAAAAAACTTACCACATCGGAAGACAGCCTGCGTGAACTAAACGCAACCAAAGATAAACTCTTCTCCATTATAGCCCATGATCTGAAAAATCCTTTCAACGCTTTAATTGGCTTTAGCGACATTTTAGACAGAAATTACATTGTTCTTTCCGATGAAGAACGAAAAGAGTACATTGCCATTGTAAATGAATCTGCCCAATCGCTCTTTAAACTTCTGGACAACCTTCTTCAGTGGACAAGAACACAAACCGGTACTATAAACTATGTTTCGGAACACTTCAAGTTATTGCCTATAATTAGGCAAGAAATTGCCAATCTGAATCCCAACTCCGAAAAGAAAAAAATTAAGATTACTACAAATATCGACGATAAATTTGAAGTATTTGCAGATAAAAATTCCGTATCTGTAATTATCAGAAATCTTATTAGTAATGCAATAAAGTTTACCGATCATAACGGAGTTATAAAAGTTAATGCTGAAATTAAAGATAACATGGCTGTAATTTCTGTTAAAGATTCCGGGATTGGTATTAGCTCCGACAATATCGATCGTATTTTCTTACTCGACGGGTCTATTTCCACTAAAGGAACCGCAAATGAATCCGGAACCGGTTTAGGTCTATTACTTTGCAAAGAATTTGTCGAAAAAAACAATGGCAAAATCTGGGTTGACAGTAAAAAAGGCGAAGGCAGTAACTTTTTCTTTACTCTTCCATTAACGTAGGACTAAGCAGTATAAATTGGTAAAGAGATTTTACTCTTTACATCTATTATTTTTTCTAAATTTGATGTACATACAACATTAGAAATTTGCTATGCAAACAAAAAAAGTATTTATTGCAGTTGCTACTATACTTGTTTCCTCTTTTTCGACATCTTTCTCCAAAGAAAACAACTGTAACACATTATTTCAGCAGGTGCAAAAATTTGCTTTCGAAAAACCTCAACAAGCAAATTTAATAGTTGATAAACTCAAGGCAATTGCTGATTCTACAAAATCGTCGGATTGCAAGGTTTTTTATTTTTTGGCAAAATCCGAAACTCTTCAATTTCTTTCGCTTACCGATAAAGCCTTAACTGTTGTTGACAGTGCATATAAAATTTCGACCAGTAAAAATAACAAACCGCTAATACTGGAAACTCTTCTACAAAAATCGCACATACAGTTTAATGCGGGAAATTTTACTGGTTCCATGGAAACCCTAAACAACTGTTTCCGGTTGGCTACTAAATATAAACTTTCCGATTACCAAGTACGAACATTACTGGCTCAATCCGAATTAAATAGAAAAATAGGAAAACAAAAAGAAGCCGAACGCTTAAAATTGCTGGCTTTAGAATCTGCAAAAAAATATCATCTTCCAAAACTCGAAGCAAGTTGCCATGCTGCTATTGGTAGCGCATACTGGCAAAATGGATATTTTAACGAAGCTTTGGAAAATTACTATAAGTCCTTAATTATTCGTGAAGATCAGTTTGATACGACCGGAATGCTGAATTCCCTAAAAAATATTGGACTTACTTATCGGGAACTCGGACAATTTAATAAATCGCTGAGTAGTCTCAATAAGGCGCTAAATCTTGCTTCGGCAATCGACGATAAACTTGAAAGAGCATCTATTCTTAATCTAATTGGCAGCTTATACTTTAAATTTAAACAGTACAACCTTGCCTTGGATTACTATAATCAAAGTTTAGACATAAGCGAATCGGAAGAGTATATTAAACAAGCTCAGACAACAAGAGCAAACATTGCCAGAATTTACACCTTTCGCAAACAGTATAATCTCGCTCTCGATAATCTAAAAATAGCACTAGATCATCAAGAGAAGTTAAACGACCCCGAAACGGAAGCCTTGCTGCTTACCGAAATGGGGAACCTGAATTTAAAACGTGGGAATATTTCCGAAGCCTTACGACGTTACCTGCTTGCCCTAAAAATACGACAGGTCTATGGCAAAAGCGAGGATGTTGCAAAAGCCTTGTTGAACATTGGACTTACCTACCGAAAATCGGGAATGCTAAACAATGCCCAAAAATATTTAGAACAAGCGCGAAACGAAATTTCTAATTTCGACCCCAATCCTAACGATGCTGCATACATACTTCAAACGCTTGGCAATATTTACACCGACAAAAATTTATACGGCAAAGCTATTGCTGCATACAACAAAGCTCTTCAGTACAAGGGAAAAAGCGGGGATAAAATAGGAACGGTAAAAATTAGAATCAACATTGCGCAGGCTTACCTCAAAGCGGGGAACACACAAAAAGCAAGACTCTATATTACTCAGGCTATAAAATCTATAAACAACACAGGTATTAAAGCAGAACTCGCGGAACTTTACAATGAACTCGGGAATGTCGATCGAAAAGCAAACAAGCCAACACAAGCAATAGCAAACTTCAAAAAAGCTATTGAGTTTTATAATGAAAAGGCAGACTCTTCAGGAACAGCCCTATGCCTTAGAAAAATTGGAGAAATTTTATTGACGCAAGGAAACTATGCCGAAGCCGAAAAAGATATTGAAGAATCTATTAAGATTGGTAAAAAAGTAAAAAATCCGCACCTAGAACTATACGGAAATTTGGCACTCAAAGATCTTTTTGAGTTAAAAAAAGATTTTGAAAAAGCACTCAAACACCATGAACGCTACACGTTTATAAAGGATAGCCTCGACAATGCAATTAAAAGCGAAGCCAACATTGAAGCTCAGATCGATTTAGAACTAGACAAGACCAAATCCGAAATTAAACTCATTGAAACTGAGGTTGAATCCCTACGACAAAAATCAGAACTTGACAAAGCCCGAATTGAAAAACAAAAAATCACCCGTAATCTTTTAATCATAATATCACTATTAGTGTTGCTGTTAGCAGGTGTTATGCTTTACAACCTTATCCAAAAAAGAAAGCACAACAAACTACTACAAGACAAAATACTGGAAATAAACCAAATAAACGACAAGTTAACTAAAAGTGAAAGCGATTTAATTCAAGCATTAAAAACTCGTGATAAACTTTTCTCCATAATTGCACATGATTTACGAAGTCCTTTTACAGCGCTGGTTGGTTTAACCGAAATCATGTCCTCAAAAATAAGCGAACTTTCCATAAACGATATAAAAGAATTCAGCATTCATATCCATAAATCAGCAATGGATCTCCTATCGCTCATAGAAAATCTTCTAGGATGGGCTCGTGCACAAAGTGGTAAAATCGAAATAAGCCCCAAAGAGGTAAATATAAACGACTTAATGGAAAAGGTTGTTGAAATATCTTCACTTCCCGCTTCTGCAAAAGATATTATAATAGAAAAAAATATCGATAAAAATATTGTAATATTTGTTGACTATAACACCACCCAAACCATTTTTCGGAACCTACTAAGCAATGCCATTAAGTTTACTCCCGAAAAAGGAAAAATAACCATATCTGCATTTCAAAATGACGGATGGGCAGAAATTACGGTAACCGATACTGGCATTGGAATAGATCCTAAAAATTTAAATAAGCTGTTCAAATTAGATGGGTTTACAACAAAAGGAACAAACCAGGAAAACGGTACCGGTTTAGGACTCATCCTTTGTAAAGAATTTGTTGAGAAAAACGGCGGAAACATAAGTGTGAAAAGTAGGCCAAACATAGGTACTACGTTTACCGTACAATTACCAATTTCGAAAAAATAACATACGAAATGACAAAAAAGGCTTTAAAATACAACGAAGCAATTGCAGAAGTCGAAAAAATTATTTCTGAAATAGAAGATAACGAAACCGACCTGGACGAACTGGCATCAAAATTAAAACGTGCCGCCGAACTACTAAACTTTTGCAAAGCAAAACTTAGATCGACCGAAGAGGAAATACAAAAAATTATTGAAGATTTTCAAACCGATCAGTAAAAAAATGCCAATCGGCAAGATTGAAATCGCAAACGTTATAATTTTATTAATTCAAAAAGTTTATTTTTATTTGTATATCGTTTTGTGATTAGATTATAATGCCTTATCAAATTTTATTAGCGAGTGGCAGCAATCAACTTACCGACAAGATAACAAACATCCTTAGTCTTGCGGAAGACGAGTTTCATGTCGATTTTATCGACGATCAGGAAAAGATAATAACCCAAATTTCACAAACCAATCCCGAAATTATTTTATTCGACTCTAAATTTTTGGATGGAGCATCAGCCGATTTAATATCAATTATTAAGAACGACCCAAAAACCATTGATATTCCTATTATTGCCATTGCGGATTTTTGCCATCCCGAAAAAATTCAAAGCCTGTTCCATGCCGGCGCCGACGATTTCATTGGACAACCTATTTCGGACTCCGAACTAATCCAACGAATTATGGTAGGCATTCAGCGAGGTCGTTTACTAAGCAAGCTAAAAACACAATCCACACATTTCGACAGCATAACATCGGCAATAAGCCTTGCCGGAAATTCCGTAGTAATAATTAGCGAAACCGGCGAGATACAATGGGTAAACGAAGGTTTTAAAAAACTTTACGAATGCCCGCTCGAATATTTTAAAAATATAGTTGGGGACAATCTTTTCGACCCCAAAACTAATCCATCCACCCTTAATGCCATGATACAATGCCGGGAAAAAGGCGAAAGCGTGGTTTACGAAAATAAATGGATAACCCCGAGAGGAAAAGAGAAGTATATTCAAACCAACCTCACTCCTATTTTCGACGATTTGGGAAACTTTGCACACATCATAGCTATTGAAACTGACATTACCGAGTTAAAATACATTCAACGCGACTTGGCAGAAAAACGCGACCACCTACTCGACCTTACCGAAAACCTAGAAAACAACAACAATATTCTTAATGCACAGCAAGAAAAAATTCAAAAACAGGCTGAGCAACTAGAAGTTGAAAAGCAAAAGTCCGAAAACTTACTGCTTAATATACTTCCCTTAGAAGTTGCCAATGCTTTGCAAAAAAAAGGAAAGTATAAGCCCAAAAAGTTCAAAGAAGTTTCCGTTATGTTTGCCGATTTTGTTGGATTTTCTAAAATCAGTAAAATCTACGAAAACATCGAAGAATTTTTAAGTGTACTAAGCAACTACTTTGAAGCATTCGACGAAATTACGTCACAACGATACATTGAAAAAATAAAAACCATCGGCGATAGTTACATGTGCGTTGGTGGTATTCCGCGTATTAACCGAAGTCACCCTTTCGATACGGTACTGGCAGCCCTCGAAATTCAACGATTTACAAACGAAAAAGCATCCCTTGCTGCAACAAACAAACAACCGCTATGGAAAATACGAATCGGTATTCATACCGGTTCGGTAATTGCCGGAGTAATTGGAAAACAAAAATTCGCATACGATATTTGGGGCGATACCGTAAATGTAGCCAGTAGAATTGAAACTGCCTGTGAGCCGGAAAAAATCAACATATCCGAAACAACCTATAATTACATAAAGGATTACTTTATTTGTACCTATAGAGGTAAAATTCCGGCAAAAAATATCGGTGAAATCGATATGTACTTCGTAGAAAGAATAAAACCCGAATATTCCGAAGATTCTAACGGGTTTATTCCAAACGCTGCGCTCCGAAAAGTGGTATCCTCTTTCTAATAAAGATGTTCGCTACTCTTTATCGTCCTTCAATAAGGAAAAATTGAAGGGTAACAAGTGTAGCACATCGTCCACCTTAATAATATTAGAAGTTCCAACCATCATTAAACTAAATGGTTTTTTCTGAACATCCCGATACTCCTGCATTACTTGCCGACATGCGCCACAAGGAGAAATAGGCTCCTCCACTAACGATCCATTATTTCGAGCCGCAATTGCCATTGATACAATAGGCACTTTGGGATATTTTGCTCCCGCATAAAAAAGAGCAACCCGTTCGGCACAAAGACCCGAAGGATACGCTCCGTTTTCCTGATTGCTTCCGGTTACCACCTCACCATTTTCCAATAAAATTGCTGCACCAACCTGAAAATGAGAATACGGAGAATAACTTGAATCTATTGCCTCTATTGCCTTTTTTATAAGTTTCTGCTCGTCCACCTTCATTTCGTTAGTGTCCGAATAACGAAAAAAATCAATCTTATAATTTTCTTTACTTTTCATCTGCTGCTATTTTAGTAATCCCTGCATTTTCTTCAAAGGTAACAAAATGTTACTATCTTGTTTGCTTACATCAAAATTTCATTTTACGTGGTTTTATCATATTTTCAGGAGCAAGTATCAAATCTATTTGTTCTTTGGTTAGCAACCCTTTTTCTAATACCAACTCGTAAACGCTTCTATTTGTGGCTAAAGCCTCTTTTGCCAATTGCGTAGAAACTTCATACCCTAAGTACGGATTTAGCGCAGTTACTAGTCCTATGCTATGATGAACCAACTGCCGACATCTATCCTCATTAGCCGTAATACCATCTACACACCTTAACTTCAGGGTATTCATTCCATTCTTAAGCATCTCTACAGATTCGAATATGCTTTGCACTATAACGGGCTCAAAAACGTTTAATTCCAATTGTCCACCTTCGGCAGCAAGGGTTACCGTTAAATCATTGCCTATTACCTTAAATGCAATTTGGTTTACTACCTCCGGAATAACCGGATTCACCTTCCCCGGCATAATTGAAGAGCCAGGCTGCATGGGAGGTAAGTTTATTTCGTTGAAACCGGTTCGTGGCCCTGATGACAATAGCCTTAAATCGTTACTAATCTTCGAGAGTTTCACGGCTAACCGTTTAATTGCAGACGAATACATTATAAATGCACCTGTATCCTGCGTTGCCTCTACAAGGTTCTTCGCTAATTTTAAATCCAGCCCGGTTATTTTTCGCAAATGGTACAACACCTTATCGGCATAACCTGGTTCAGAGTTTATTCCGGTTCCAACAGCCGTGGCTCCCATGTTTACTTCCAAAAACAACTCAACATTTTGATTTAGCCGTTCAATTTCCTCCGAAAGCGTTGTTGCATACGCCCCGAATTCCTGACCAAGAGTTACCGGGACAGCGTCCTGAAGTTGTGTACGTCCCATTTTTATTACACTAGCAAACTCTCTAGACTTTTCCTCGAATGCTTCAATTAACTTCTCCAACACTTTAACCAACTTAGCATTTGAACGGTATAATGCAATTTTTACGGCTGTAGGGTACGCATCGTTAGTAGATTGAGAAAGATTTACATGATTTAAAGGATGGCAATGCTCATATTCTCCCTTCGAATAGCCCAACAACTCTAATGCTCTATTTGCAATAACTTCGTTAGCATTCATATTGGTAGATGTGCCGGCCCCACCTTGTATCATGTCAACCGCAAAATGGTTGTGAAATTTTCCATTGGTAATTTCGATACAAGCAGATATTATTGCATCATGAATTTTTTCATCAATAAGACCCAACTCGAAGTTTGCTTCGGCCGCTGCCTGTTTTACAATAGCCAATCCATCTATTAAATCAGGAAAGAAATTAAGAGTAACTCCAGATATATTAAAATTTTCGATAGCCCTAAGGGTTTGTACGCCATAGTAACTTTCGGCCGGAACATCACGCTCCCCAAGTAAATCATGCTCAATTCTGGTGCTTCCCGACTCGTATTGCGACGCAGGGTTGATCATTCGATTATTGGCATTGTGCATACGACGCTGCATTACCCTTACAATATTGGGCAGCACTTTTAATGCAACATTCGAATTATTTGTTAGCGTTTCATTTCTTATTAACAATACGACTGTATCCTGTAAAGCCCTAGCGGAAGTAGAATGAGGAGAATTCGTAGCCCAAGAACCTTCTCCCAAAAAATCGCCGTGCGTAAAATATGTCAATTTTAACTCCGCACCATAGGGGTTGCTTTTAAAGAGTTCAACATCTCCTTCCAAAATTAGAAGAATTCCCTTACGAGGAGAATTTTCGCTAAACAGCAGTTCGCCTATTCCATATTTTAATACCTCGGCAGATTTTGCTATGGAATGCAAGTCGTTTTCGCTTAACCCCCTAAAAAGTTCTACCTTCTTAAGAAACTCTACAATTTTATTTGTATCCATATTATTACTATTTCAGAATTCTCCGGCTTAACAATCTATAAGTAAAAAAGTTGTCTTTCTAACAAACTATTATTACAAATTTACATTTCATTAAAAAGCCATCCAACAAAGAAAACTGGAATTCTTTTACTTCATGTTTTACAAATATATATTTTGAAATTTTGAGTTATACATTAATTGGGCAACACATTAAATAAATTAACAGTATTTGTTAAAAATTTCTACCAACTTTAGTAAAACAGTCCATTTCTTCTACTATAAAAGTGAAAACTAGTCGGAATAAAATTGGCGACTTTTAAAGTTCAACATTGAGGCTATTAAAAAAGCCACCCTTTACAGGTGGCTTTTTACCGAAAATACTAACCAATTAACCATCGATTTAATCGACACCAACCTTCGCGATTTCGGCTACGCTAGGTTGTTCAAAAACTAATTGCTCGTTGAAGTATGATAATATACGGTCGAGCATCACTGCGCTAGTTTGTCCTATTGCAGAATACCGATAAATATTTGTAGCTAAATGTTTTATTTGATTCTGATTAGTAATAAGCACTTGCATCGGATCTACTGTATCAACCCTGAGTTTTCCATTAATTCTTTTAAGTTCCTCTATATTCTGATTAATGTAATTCAACAATTCTTTGTACGTTTTCGAAGCAGGGGAATTTCGACGCGAAAGTATTGCTATTACTTCCTTTGTTTCCGGATTAATAACAGGAGCTCCACTATTTCCACTACAAGTAAGACCATCTATTTGAAGGTAACGAACTCCATCGGAATTTGAATATGCCGAGGAAATTATTGCGCTACGAATATTCAAGTTCTTTTGTCCATAGTTATAACTAAAAACTGCCACCGATGAGCCAATTGGGTGATTTCGGCGTTCGCAAAGCGATAACGATGGAATTGATGCAAACTCCGGAAAATCGATATTAAAAACGGCGTAATCGGAATGATTATTAACAAAACCCACCCTTAAATCGTTAATGAATTCACGATAATCAACCCGAATGCACGAAGTCATGGTATTTGCATCCTCATCAACAAATCGAATTTCCACTTTATGCGCATTTTCGATATAAAATGCCTGCTCGCAAGTTACCAACGATTTTCCTACCTTAAATCCTGTTAGAGAATCGATTTCAATTCCTCGCTCGTTTATGAACTGTAACTTACATACTGAAGCATAACACCCTTTCCAAACTTCCGACAACATAATCTTAAATTTTTAGTTATTACATTGACATAAACTTCACTAAGGTTATTACAAAAACAAGTGTCACTATGAAAAAAATTAAAAATACTCCGACATCAATTTTTAATCTGCTTGTAATTTTTGACATGACTATTTTTAATGTTTTATTTGTGTCAAATATATTCCCAAGGGAAGTCTTGGCAAGGTGTCATTGATGTCAATATTTTAAATTCAATAACTTTTTTTAAGATACTTTAACCTATATTTGCCAACACAAGAATTTACAACACTTTTGTATCGGAAAAACGCTCCTGAAAACGTTTGAAATGGAAAAACTAATTCTTACAGAAGTTGAAAAGAAATTTGGCAAAAAGATAAGCTACCAAAAGGATTGTAAATTACTATCCAACAGCATACTAAACACCATCCACGAGTACATTAGCCCTGCTACATTACGAAGGCTATTCGGCTTTTTAGCTACGAATTCTAATCCATCGCGTGTCACACTCGACATCCTTTCTCGATACGTTGGATACTCCAACTGGGAACACTTTATAAGTATCAAAAAAGAAGCAACAATAAAAAACATCAATTCTGATGAACTTTGGAATACAATGCGAAGTTCCGCAGAAAAAATATCGCACTTAACATTCGAAAAAGTAAAAGCCAAATCGGGAATAGCATTTGACCAGATTACATATAGGAAATTTGCCGATGAACGAATAAATAATTTGTTGGCCGATAAATGTTCCACTACCGCATTGGTGGCTCCAGGAGGATACGGAAAATCCACAACCCTTGCATGTTGGTACCTAAAGCACTATTCGGAAGCAGACAAAATTATACTATTTGCATCGGCTTCGATATTGGAGCAATTTGCTAATTCAGACTCTTATATTGATATGTGGCTAGCTAAACTATTAGGCCTAAGCCAAAATCTTACTGTTATTTCCGAAATTTCGAATCAAACCATTGATATTCCCGGTACCCTAATTATTATTTTCGATGCTCTGGATGAAATAACTTTACGCGGACCGAAACTCGACAAAGTGTTATCGGCACTGGTTTCCATTGCCGATAAATTTGCAAACACAAACAAAGTAAAGTTAATTATTTCCACTCGCCTAGCTTCATGGAAAATATTAGAATCATTAATCATTCATAAAGAACACTGGTACTTTGTTCAACCTCTATATTTTACCCCTGACGAATCCAACTTCCCCGCCTTAAACTATGAAGAGATACAGGAAGTTTTCGACAAAACAATTAACAAAAAACTCAAACAAAATTTATTGGTTTTTGAATTGCACCCCGATGTTAGAACCGTCCTTGGCTATCCTTTTTACCTTCAACTTTTTGTAACACTCTACTCGCCTAAAAAGCCTAACTTGCTAAACAACAAACTAGACCTACTTTCGGAATTTGCCAAACAAAAAATATACATATCTAAACTATCCGACGAAAAATTAGACATTATAAATTTTTTGGCAGAACAAGCATTCAATGGCAACCATCACACACCCAAAGCAGAATTAAAAGATGCGTTCCCTATACATTTAAAACAGGCTGGCAATTACTTTGAAGCATACAATCAACTAATAAGTTACGGCATTCTTACCGAAGATTTGTTTTCCAATAACCTAGGAGGAGTAAGCAAAACTGTAAGGTTTACCAATCAACAACTTTTTGCACTTTTTATTGTGCAATGGGTATTTAACAAAAACGCAACTATAAGTGCCCCTCTAATATCGAAACTGGATAACAACTTTGCCGAAACCGAGATGTACCCTTACGTTTTATCGTTCCTAATCTGGCTTCTCTGTAAAAATCGCAATACAGATATTCTCAAAAACATTTTTAGAACCTGCCCTAACCTTCTAACCAGTAAAACAACCATCGAAGAATTCTTTATAGCGCTTCAAAGCGATACTTTTCTGCTAGACAAGTTAATACCAACATATTTTTCAAATCAGTTTATAAGAAACTACCTGATAAGTAACTTTTTTTACATAAATCGGCTTACATCAACCTACTCAACACTACTGGGATATTTGGTAAAAAGTTCTACACAGAAAAACGATTTAGTTCCCGCCCATACATTTTTATCGCTTAGCGGCTATTTGGAGTTAAAAACTGACAAGGCCCAAAACAATTACAGAAAAGTTGAAAATGAAAAGCCCAACTTTTCCACACATCCAATTGTTGCTGGTGCATGGTTTGCCGCATCGATACTCGAAAACTTCTTTAACACCAAACCATCCGGCATACAGGCATCTATAAAACAGGCCAAGGATCATTTTAGTATAATCGATACATTCGCCGAAAAAATTGAGTTCGCAGAATTGCTTATACCAACACTTGCACTTACAGGTAAGGGTACCCAAATTCCCATTTTTTTACCAGAGCATCAACCGGCAACATCTTCGCACTATACAGCTGTTTATTTTATTGCCAACCTATTGGAAAAAACTATCAACGAAGTTGAAATACTGGATTCCGAATGTGAAGCCATATTACAGTTATATCCTCAATTTAACCAAACCCGAAATTATCCATGGATTATAATCGGCGAAACGCTAAGATCTAAACACTACTTGGATAATGGAAAACTTGCAGAGGCAAACCAATGTATTCGTAACGCCATTGAACTTTGTAACGTAGCCGATTACCGTTTAGGTGAGAGCGTTTTACTATCCGAACTTGCTAAACGTCTTAAAAATTTGGGTGAAGATTCCAATGCCGAGCAATGCAACAATATGGCACAGGTTCTTTGGTCTAATTCAGGCTTTAAGCCTTATTCCTCGTTAAAAGATTGATGGTACTTAAGCAATTCTTCAATAGGGTAACGCAAATACTTTTCCACCTTAAAACCATGCTTTTTCGCTATTGCATCGAGCCTTGAAGAAAATAAACAGCCAACCGACCCAATAACGCCAATTTGCCTTTTATCCAAATTATCGTAACGTCTTAGGTGATGCTGGTATAACTGAGAAAATGTTTCGTCCACAATTTCCCGAATCTGAACTTGCTCAATATTCTTCAGAATAAAAGGAACAAACGACGCCAAATATGTTGACGGGCGAGGCTTGCTGTAAACGTTTAAAAGAATATAACTCAAATCCATGTTATACTCGCTTTCCAACATTTTGCTCAGCGGTTTATTCAAGTAGCCGTACAAGTAAGCACGCAAAAGCAAGCGTCCCATAAAAGAACCGCTACCCTCGTCGCCAAGGACAAACCCCAGCGATGGCGATTTGCTAATTAAATCTTTACCATTATAATAAGTAACGTTGGAACCTGTCCCTAAAATCATTACTATTCCTTCGGAATTCCCAAATAATGCTCTCGCAGCTCCTAACGCATCGGATTTTGCCCTTACACTAGCATTAGAAAAAAACGCCGAAAGGTATCCGTTAACGTCGTTTCCCCGCTCCTGATTTCCACATCCCGAACCGTAAAAGTAAACATGGGAAACATTGTCCACCGAAACCTGAGCAGGAAAATTTTCCGACAAAGCCTTGCGAAAGTCGTCAGAGGTGTTAAAATATGGGCTAAGCCCAATGGTTTCGAACGACAAACAATCTCCGTTTTCTTTAATAATTCTCCAATCGGTTTTAGTAGCACCGCTATCGGCAACAACAATCATTATTTAATTAAATTTTAGTTACACCTTTTTTATATTCTTCACACCAAATATACAAAATGTACTATCCCTTCTACCATCATGTAAAAATGAATATTCACAATTTGGTTATTCAACCTTTACCTTTTTTAGCACCAGCAAGTTCATGGGATTTACAGTTAACCCTTTTACACGGGTACTGGCAAAACGAACCACCTTGTCGTAATACAATGGGATAACCACGGCATTGCTAACAACCAACGAATCCATTTGTCTGTAAAACGGTAACCTTTTACCATAGTCGCTTTTCCTCATTGCCTGCGAGTACAACTTATCAAATTTAGCCGAGGAAAAATGTGTATAATTTGGCCCTTCGGGCGAAAAGTTTTCGGACAAAAACAGCGAAAGGTAATTTTCAGGGTCGGCATAGTCGGCAACCCAGGAAGCCCTAAAAACCTGCAATTTCGAATTGGCCAACATATCCCGATAAGCAGCACCGGGCAACACATCGATATTTACGGTAAAACCGACCTCTCCAAGTTGATGCTGAATGTACTCACAAATATCCACATAGTCGTCGGTTGTAGATATGGTAATTGGTTCAAGTCCGTTACCGTTCGGAAAGCCTGCCTCAGCCAGCAACTTTCTGGATAATTCAGGATTATAATCGTATCCATAACCTGCCATTTTGAATCCCTGCATGGCAGGCGGAACAAAACCCTGCGTTGCAGCATAACCAATATTTCCCCGTAAAAAGCGTATCATCGACTTTCTATCGAAACCGCAAGCCATAGCCTTTCGCACCTTAAAATTCTGTAAGGTTTTATTGCAATTTACCGATGAAGTATCGAGCAAAATACCCAAATACTCCGTGTTCAGGTAAGGCCCCGTTATCATTTGCACTTTGCTGCTATACTTAGGATTTAACTTTCCCGATTTTGTTAGCAACTCGTCCTTGGAAACAGGATGAATACCCGATAAAAAATCGGTATTACCTAACAAAAAATCCATAAACTCCGACTGCTTATCGGCAGTAAATGTAATGTTAACGGCTTCAAGATACGGCAACCGCCGCCCTGTTGAATCGGTTTCGAAATAATTGGAATTACGCCTAAGCACCAACTTTTCGCCATTCTTCCAGTACTTAAGGTAAAACGGCCCCGTTCCTACCGGATGCCTTCCAAAGTCCTTCCCGTATCTACTTACCGCTTCGTGCGGAACAACAAAACAGTACGGCATACTCAGCATTCCCAAAAACGGTGGAAAAGGTTGTTTTAACCGAATCGTAAAAGTGCTATCGTTTATAGCCTTGCATCCATTTTCGAATCCGGCAACGCCTTTATCTATGGACGACATCACCCATAAGCCCGGCGAAGCCACCGACGAGTTCATTATTCGATTAAAACTGAAAACAAAATCCTGCGCGGTTACTCGTCGTCCTACTCCGTTGGGAAACACCTCCGATGCCTGAAAAAAAACATCGTGTCGAAGTGTAAATGTATATTCCAACCCATCATCCGAAATGTTCCAACACTTGGCAATGCAAGGTTCCACGGTAAGCGAATCCGACAGCTGAACCAGCCCGTTAAAAATTTGAACCACCGGCCAAATCAACGCTAAATTTCTGGCATAGGCAGGATCTAAGGAAGTAATTCCCTTACTCTCGTTATACCGAAAAACGTTTTGCTGAAAATCACTACGATGCTCCGTATTGCAAGCAACGAACAACAAAGCCCAAACAAAAATGAAATGTTTAAAATTCATACCTGATTTTGAATATACGCAAACCTACCACATTTCGAAAAAATATAAAGTCGTTTTCGTTAAAAATATTTTTGATGATTTTCCAACCCCTCTAAATCATCTCTCCTGAAAGGGGAGACTCAGGCGCCCTCCTAACTCCGACGAAGTCGCATACTTCGCCTTTAGATTTGTAATCTACAAAAAAACACTAATTTTTCATTACCGATTAACCAGAAGAGTAAAGATGAACTAGAGACTTCGCCAGACTCAGAAATGTCTATGCTCGGCTAAAGACCTTTACCCTTCCCTGTTGAAAGGAACCAGTTAGGATGCTAGGTTTGCAGACCTATTAAAGGCGTCAGTTCTCTCAAGAACTCGG
Organism: Bacteroidales bacterium; assembly: GCA_020636845.1. GTDB lineage: Bacteria > Bacteroidota > Bacteroidia > Bacteroidales > Tenuifilaceae > JACJXD01. The sequence goes on from JACJXD010000005.1 coordinate 39,097, forward strand.
TTAATCGCCAACTTCTAATACCAAATCTATGAAAAGTCGTTGGTTTATTGGCGTGGACATCTTGAAAAAGACTTTCGATGCGGCCATTTTCAATCAGGGCAAATCAAGCCAGCCCTTACATTCACGCTTTGAAAACGCGCCAAGCGGGTACAAGAACTTCAAAAAATGACTTGTACGGCGTTGCGTCAACCTCTCTGAGGTTTTTGTTTGTATGGAACATACGGAAATTTACGGACTAGAACTCGCCTCGTTTCTGAGGGAACAGCAACCTGCTGTATCGTAAATCCGCTGCAGGTAAAAAGGAGCATGGGTATTGCACGGGGTAAGAGCGACAAGGTGGATGCCTTTATGCTTGCCAAGTACTGCTATTTGTACAGGGAGGAGCTAAAGCCAACCCAGCCACCCACAAAAATCCTGCAGCAACTACGTGTCCTGTTCAGCGAGAGGGAACGAATCGTAAAGGCCCTGCAGGTGGAAAAGGGCGTGCTGTCTGAGTTAACCCCTGTGCTGGGCGAGCGCTCCAGCGGTTGCAGGGAAGGATGGAACGGCTAAAGGGGGATCTTCGCTCGGTGGAGAAGGAGCTGCTAGAGGCTGTGCAGAGCGACCCAGCCATAGCCAGAAATTACGAACTGGCTACTAGTGTAATCGGGGTGGGTATGGTTAACGCCCTGCTCTTTATTATGTATAGTAGCAACTTTGTGGGCATACCTGAACCCCGGTCATTTGCCTGCTACAGCGGCATTGCGCCCTTTGAGCACTCATCGGGGACTAGCGTCCGAGGAAAAACCAAGGTAAGCCACCCGGCAAACAAGCAGGTTAAAACCCAACTGACCAATGCAACCCGCTCCGCGGTTGTCGATGACCCAGAACTGAGGAAGTTCTAAAAGCGCAAGCGGGACGAGGGGAAGGAGCATGGGGTGGTCATGAACGCCGTGAAGTTCAAAATCGTTTTAAGGGTTTACGCCATGGTTAGGCGGGGCACACCCTTCGTAACCCTCAGACAGGCAGGCTAATCATTGGACAACAGAGCCTGATGAAACTATCTGACCTGATTTACAGCAGGTTCGATGCCTGTTGTAAATCAAAACAAACCACCCCTAGGGTAACCATTGGCTTAGCTGTCGCCATCGGTCGTTACTTGGCAATGCAAAAATAATTATTTTTTTTACTTGCATATGTCTTAGAATGCTGAGCGAGGGAATTATCAGGCAAGTTTTGTTTTGGCAAGTTCTTTAACCTTTTCCAGATCTTCGGGCGTATCAACCGCCAAGGTTTCCAGGTTGGTTTCAACAACACGAATGCTATACCCGTTTTCAATCCAACGTAGTTGCTCGAGCGATTCTGTTTTCTCAAGAACTGATTGTGGTAATCGGGTGATTTTCCTTAATATATCTGCACGGTAGGCGTATAAGCCTATATGTTTCAGGTAGGTGTGATATTTTTGCCATTCCTTTGGCTCTTTTCCTCTAAGGTGGGGAATGGCCGAGCGGCTAAAGTAAATGGCGTTGCCCTTTATGTTTACAATTACCTTGGGAGAGTTGGGGTTGAATATATTCTCGTTATGGCTAAAAGGTTTTACAAGAGTGGCAATTTCTACACCGGGATCGGTAAAGCATTCCGATACTTTTTTTAGCTGTTCGGGTTGAATAAACGGTTCGTCCCCCTGAATGTTTACTACTACATTAAATTCAATATTCAGGGAATTTTGCAAAATATCCAAAGCCTCGGCACACCTATCGGTTCCGCTTTTGTGCCGTTCCGATGTCATAACAACTTTTCCGCCAAACTCTTCAACAACCTTAGCTATTCGGCTATCGTCGGTAGCCACGTAACAGTAATTAAACACGGTGGACGCACGTTCGTAAACCCATTGTATCATGGGTTTTCCGGCAATAATTGCTAATGGTTTTCCCGGGAATCGGGTTGAAGCATAACGTGCGGGAATAAGTCCTAAAATATTTTTACTTTCAGCCATAAGTTATTTGTTAACACTCTATTTTTTTCTGAATAGGTACAGAAAACCTTTATACGGACCTCGTTTAAAAGTTCTGTCGTCCCAGCCTCTGGCTTCTATAATATAGTAGTAAACTCCTTCGGCGGCGTTAGGCCCCTTGCCGTTAATTTGTCCGTTCCATCCTTCCCATTCTTTGGGGTCGCCGGAATAGGAGTAAACTTGTTTTCCGGAACGGCTAAATATTTTTATGTTGAAACTTCTTATCGATTTTATGTTTTCGTCGGAATCGACAAATTTGAAAGTGCTGTTAATGCCGTCGTTATCAGGCGAAAAAACGTTAGGAATGGCATTTTCTTTTATGGCGGAGGAATCAACTGTTACATCAATATAAACAGAATCGATACAACCCGAAGTTGTATTTACGGAGTAGTGTCGTATTCTGTAATAACCGGGAGTCATTAGGTTTTTGTCGGGTAACGATTCTGTACGGTTGGTTAAAATTGCGCTATCGCGCCATATTGTTTGATACACCTCTTCGTAGTCAACGTACTTTTGGTTATCGACGTACCAGTAAACAGAATCGGCGTTTAACGCTCCGCTTTCGAGCCGAAGTTCCAGTAACGCTTCGTAACCGGAATCACTATAATCGGACCAAGTGCCATCTTCGTTCACCTGAACGGTTAAAATGGCATCCGTTGCCTTGGCTTCGATGGTTGATGTTTGAGTGGTTAATATTCGTCCAAACGGATTTGTTACTGTAGCCGAGTACGATGCGTCGTATAGTGGGGCTGTGTTTTCGATGGTAAGAACGGTTGTTCCCGATTCGGGTATTTCTATGCGGCTATCCGATGCTTCCCAAAGGGTATTTTCGAAGTATGCCCTGCCGTACTTGTTGTTTTCGGTTTGCATCGAACGCGATAGGTCGTAGTAAACAAACCTGTCGTTTTCGATGTCGTAGAAGTTTGGTTCCGACTGAATTGTCAACTCCAAAAAATCGCATTGGTTGTAAACAGATACCCCGCTAATGGTAATGTCATCGGTAAATAACCATGCGGTATATGTTTCGGTAGAATCGGTATTATCTGTAATTATTACTCTGTATCCACCCTCGGTTAATCCGGTCAGTTCCGAAGAGGTCCCGGATTGGGTATTTATTTGTTCGAATCGGTCTGCGATGTTTGAAACCGTGGAATTGTACTTGTACCATGTAAAAGTTGAAGGGTTTCCTGATGAGTGGGTTGCTTTTAACGTACCGGTAGTTTCGAAAAAGGTAAAAATAGAATCCTGCTGCGACGACCTGGTGTATTCGGTTATTCCCGACCAATCTCTTTCGGGTGCAGTAAGTTGTGCATGTAAAACATTGGTGCACAACAGGCAAACTGCAACAATTGTAAAGCGCTTTGCTATTGGTAAAGCATAAAAATTCATGTTCCCAAAATTGAATTACAATATTAACGAAATTAATTCAGAAAATTGTGCATTGCCTTGTTCTTAGAAAACATGCGGTTGTGTTGATGCTTATTAATTTTGAAATTTGTGCTTTTTGTATGCTGATATACAGTTTGATATGTTTTTGTGATGCTGTTGTTAATAACAAAGCATGGTATAACTTGTTACACTTAACTGGTAAAACTAATTTTGTGGCAAATAAGTTGAAAATCTGGAATGCAGGAATACTTAAACGATCTTAGCGGCGTTCAGCGCGAAGCAGTTACCAATACTCAGGGTCCCAGTCTAGTAATTGCGTCGGCAGGTTCAGGAAAAACCCGTGTACTTACATATCGTATAGCCCATTTGCTTACCCTTGGTGTAAAACCTTGGAATATACTGGCGCTTACATTTACGAATAAGGCGGCTCGGGAAATGAAGGAACGAATTGCCCGAATAGTTGGAAGCGAAACCGCTTCGAAGCTTTGGATGGGTACTTTTCATTCAGTTTTTGCAAGAATTCTTAGGAAGGAAGCCGAACTTTTAGGGTATAGTCCAACTTTTACCATTTACGATACAACCGATTCTCGAAACCTTATTTCGCAAATTGTTAAGGAATTGAACCTCGACAAGCAGGTTTACAAACCATCCGATATACACTCGCGAATTTCGATGGCAAAAAATAATCTGGTAACACCTGTGGCGTATGCCAGCAATTCGGCTATTGTTACGCAAGATGTAAAAGCGAGAAAAGGAGAGGTGGGGAAAATTTACTCCTTGTATGCACAACGTTGCTATAAATCGTCGGTTATGGATTTTGACGACTTGTTGCTGAATACCAACGTGCTTTTTAGGGATTTCCCCGATGTATTGGAAAGGTATCAAAAGAAATTTCAATATATACTGGTCGATGAGTATCAGGATACAAATTACGCCCAGTACTTAATAGTGCGAAAACTGGCAGAATTGCACCGTAATGTTTGCGTTGTTGGCGACGATGCGCAAAGTATTTATTCGTTTCGTGGTGCTAAAATCGAAAATATTTTAAACTTCAGAAACGACTATAAGGATTATAAACTTTTTAAGTTAGAGCAAAACTACCGTTCAACGCAAACAATTGTTAATGCGGCCAACAGTGTAATTGCAAAAAATACAAAACAGTTACAAAAGGAGGCTTTTTCGGCAGGCGATGTTGGCGATAAAATTAAGTTGATAAAGGCCTATACTGACCAAGAAGAGGGCTTTTTGGTTGCTGCCGAAATTGCCAGCGTTGTGCAGCAGTCCCATTGTAATTATAGCGATATTGCCATTTTGTACCGTACCAATGCACAATCGCGTATATTCGAGGAAACGCTTCGTAAGCGAAACATTCCGTACCGTATTTACGGGGGAATGTCGTTTTATCAGCGAAAGGAAATAAAAGATTTGTTGGCTTATTTCAGGTTAGCCGTAAACCCTTCGGACGACGAAGCTCTGAACCGGATTGTGAACTACCCTGCCCGTGGTATTGGAAAAACAACCATGGAATATTTAAGCGAGTTTGCAGAAAGTAAAGGGGTGAACTTATGGGTTGCCATAGAGAATTTGGGAAGCGAACCAACTTCCATTAAAGGCCCGGCAGAACGGAAATTGAAGGATTTTATTAAAACGGTAAGCAATTTCAGAGCGTTGGTATTTAATACCGATGCTTATGAGGCTGCATATTCTATTGCCAAGGATGCGGGAATTTTGAACGATTTAAAAACCGATACGTCTCCCGAAGGAATTTCGCGAATGCAAAATGTTGAGGAGCTTATCAACAGTATAAAGGAGTTTATCGAGAACCAGAAATCGGAAGGGGTGGAGGAAACGGTTACATTGGTCGATTATTTGGAGAACGTAGCCTTGCTTACCGATATGGATGCCAACGACAAGGACGATGCCAACCGTGTAAACGTTATGACAGTTCACTCTTCCAAAGGGTTGGAATTCGACTACGTTTTTCTTACGGGCATGGAGGACAACCTTTTTCCTTCGTCAATGACTAACTACTCGTTGGACGATTTGGAGGAGGAGCGCCGCTTGTTTTACGTTGCAATTACCCGTGCTGCCCGCAGGGTAACATTATCGTTTGCCCAAACCAGGTATAAGTGGGGAACGCCAACCAATGCCAATCCAAGTAGGTTTATAAAGGAAATCGATCCTCGGTTTATCGATGGTAGTGGTTTGTCCGATTCAAATTCGTATGGCAGTGCAGACCCTCGTGGAACAATGCAAATGCAATACGGAACTAAGCAGCGACAGTTTGGAACTTTGCAAGCGCAGCAACATATGGGAAGAGTTCAACCAAGCAGTGCTCAAAATACCAATGTAAAAACGGAAAATATTGCTCCCGACAGCATTTCGGAAGGTATGTTAGTCTATCATAATAAATTTGGAGTGGGAAAAGTTGTGAATCTCGAAGGCGATGATGCAAATAAAAAGGCAGTAGTCCTGTTCGATGCGGTAGGACAAAAAAATTTACTGCTCAAATTTGCCAATCTGAAACAGGTTGTCGATTAAGTATTTCATCTTCATAATTTTAAATAGCAGGTAAGCTCGTTTGCATATTTCGAACTATTAAATTAGCTTTGCAGCAAATACGGTGATACTAAATTACTTCAGATATTAAACAAATTTCAGCACTTGTAGTAAGGTTGTTATTCGTAATAATGCAATCTCCTAAAAAGACTTTAGTGCAGTTTATTTCAGGAATAATTCAAAAAATTGTTAATTTTATACCACTTAACACATGGCAATGGATTATAACACAAAACGTAAAAAGTTGGTTCTTCCCGAGTATGGCAGGCATATTCATCAAATGGTCGATTATGTTACCAATGTTCAGGATAGGGACGAGCGAAACAGGTTAGCCCGCTCGCTGGTTGTCATCATGGGAAATTTAAATCCGCATTTACGTAATGTAGAAGATTTTAAGCATAAACTTTGGGACCATATATTTATTATGTCCGATTTTAAACTCGACATTGATTCTCCTTATCCAAGACCTAACTTGGAGCAGTATGAAGAAAAGCCGCGTAAGGTTCCTTATCCTCACAATCCTGTGAAGTTTAAACATTACGGGAGACTTATTGAGCAGATGATAGAAAAGGCTGTTGACTACGAGGAAGGTTCCGAAAAGGATGCCCTTAAGCAGTTAATAGCAAATCAAATGAAAAAGGCAAACATGACGTGGAATAAGGAATCCGTTTCGGACGAGGATATTTTCCGCGATATGAATGTTTTAAGCGAGGGCAGGTTGGTTATGGCTCCGGGTTCTAAGTTAGTTGAAAATAGAGATTTCAGGCAGCGTAACAGGAATAAGCATCATCGTAAACGTTAATAGCATTACTTTATGGCAACATTCGAGGTTTATGGGGGTCGAAAGTTAAAAGGCGAATTGCATCCCCAAGGAGCAAAAAACGAGGCATTACAAATTCTTTGTGCAACGCTCCTTACCTCCGAACCGGTTACCATACATAATATTCCGAATATCCGTGATGTAAATAAGCTCATCGAGTTGCTTCAGGGGATGGGCGTTGAGGTGTCAAGGCATTCTCCTTCGGATTGTACGTTTACTGCCAAAAATATTAATATCGAATATCTTACCACCGAAGAGTTTAAGGTTAAAGCAGCAGCAATTCGGGGTTCAATAATGGTTGTTGGCCCTTTGTTGGCACGTTATGGAAAGGCTTACGCACCTAAACCCGGCGGCGACAAAATTGGACGTCGTAGGCTTGATACACATTTTCTTGGCTTCCAAAAGTTAGGCGCAAAGTTCGATTTCGATACTCGCGATAACTTTTTCACCTTGGAGGGAAAGAACATGAAGGGAGCCTACATGTTACTCGACGAGGCTTCGGTTACTGGTACTGCAAACATTTTAATGGCGGCAACGCTAACTCCCGGCATTACTACAATTTTTAACGCTGCTTGCGAGCCTTACGTTCAACAGTTAAGCAAAATGCTCGTGCAAATGGGAGCCAAAATATCGGGGATTGGGTCTAACCTACTAACCGTTGAAGGTGTTGACCAGCTGGGAGGATGCACTCATTCCATTTTGCCCGATATGATTGAAATAGGTTCGTTTATTGGCTTGGCTGCAATGACCCAGAGCGAGATAACTATTAAAAATGTTTCGTATCAGGATTTGGGCTTAATACCCGATGCTTTTCGTAGAATGGGCATACAGTTTGAACTGAAAAACGATGACATCTACATACCTGCTCAGGAACATTACGAAATAGATACTTTTATCGACGGTTCCATTCTTACGGTTGCCGACTCTCCTTGGCCGGGTCTTACTCCCGACCTGCTTAGCGTTTTTTTGGTAGTTGCAACGCAAGCAAAGGGTTCTGTGCTTATACATCAAAAAATGTTCGAAAGCCGTTTGTTCTTTGTTGACAAGCTTATCGATATGGGAGCGCAGATAATCCTGTGCGATCCGCATAGGGCTACAGTTATTGGTCACGATAGGAAACTTACGCTTAGGCCAACCGTTATGACCTCGCCCGATATTCGAGCCGGAGTTGCCTTGCTTATTGCAGCACTTTCAGCCGACGGCAAAAGTCTTATTCACAACATTGAGCAAATCGACAGGGGTTATGAGAATATTGATGGAAGGCTAAATGCAATTGGAGCCGACATTCGCAGGATAAGCAGTTTCGATTAAATTCTGCAAAACATTTTTGAGGTAATTCTATTAAAATAGAAATAGAAAGTAGGTGATGAATATCACCTTTTTTTTTGTTCAATATATTGTGTTATTGTATTTTATACCGTAATTTGAGTTACAAAGCAAAGCGATATGCGGTTCAGTTACTCTAAAGAAATAATGCAGTTGGCCGAGTTGGTTATTAACCAAAATCCTTTTTGGTTTAATTCCCATGTGCTGTTTTTTGACGTTGATAATCAAAAGAAAATGGCAAAGGGAATGCTATCGTTTTACTATATATTTATCGATCAACTTGATGTTAAGTTGTTTAAGGATAAGTTCGACGAACTGGTTGATGTTGAACCTTGTTTCTTTTTTGTAAATTAAGGCTTACATGGTGGTTGGGACAAAAGGCAGTCGATATTGACTGCCTTTGTTTTTTAGTTGAAGGTTGTAACCCTGCTGGTATCTGTTTATTGGTTGTTTCCTTTTGGTTTTAAAAACGTGTACCAACCCAATTGTTTGCTGCCATTTTTGAATCCCTGACAGGGTTTAAAACCCTGTCAGGAGTAGGCCCCCCCGCTGTTACGCGATTGTATTGCGAGGTAAACTAAAGGAAAACTTACAGTTAGGAGTTTTATGCGGTCAGGAATCGAACCGTTTTTTTGCGAGTTCGCGCAGGTAAACCGCTACTTAATTACGACGAAGTCGCAGACTTCGCCGAGCAAGGGTTGTAATTAGTTCGAATGTCATTTAAAATGCAGGCGATGCAAAAGTTTTTACATCTTTACCACTTATTTCCTTGTCGGAAAGTATTATAAGCCGTTCCACCACATTTCTGAGTTCGCGGACATTTCCTGTCCATTGTAGTTTTCTTAACTCTTCAATGGCGTCATCGGTAAAAACTTTTGGTTGAATGCCGTACTCCTCGCAAATTAACTTGTTAAAGTGGTCGGTTAGTACGGGAATGTCATCAATTCGCTCTACTAACGATGGAACATGGATAATAATAACGCTTAGCCTGTGGTAAAGGTCTTCGCGGAAGTTTCCGTTTGCAATTTCCTTAGTAAGATTTTTATTGGTAGCTGCAACAACCCTTACGTTTACATTTATATCCTTATCGCTGCCAACCCTGCTTATCTTGTTTTCCTGCAAAGCGCGGAGAACCTTGGCCTGTGCGCTTAAACTCATGTCTCCAATTTCGTCGAGGAATAGCGTGCCGCCATCAGCCTGTTCGAATTTTCCCTTACGCTGTTTTATTGCCGAGGTAAATGCTCCCTTTTCGTGGCCAAAAAGTTCGCTTTCGATTAACTCCGATGGAATAGCAGCGCAGTTTACCTCTACAAACGGCATGTTGAAACGGTTACTTTTTTCGTGAAGCCAGCGGGCTACCAGTTCTTTTCCGGTTCCATTGGAACCTGTAACAAGAACTCTGGCTTCGGTTGGGGCAACACGTTCTATCATCTCCTTAACCTTGGTAATGGGCTCCGATTCGCCAACAATTTCGTATGCTTTGTTAACCTTACGCTTTAGCGTTTTTGTTTCCTGAACAAGGGCATTTTTATCGGTTGCATTGCGAATGGTTATAAGTAGTCTGTTTAGGTCAAGAGGCTTTTCGATAAAATCGTAAGCACCCTTTTTTATTGCTTCAACGGCGGTGTCAATGTTGCCATGGCCGCTAATCATGATTACCGGGACTTCGTGATTTTTTTCGATGAGTTTGTCCAACACTTCAATACCGTCCATTTGGGGCATTTTTATATCGCACAGAACAACATCGAAACTCTTGTTCTCGAACAACTCCAATCCCATTGGGCCGTCTTCGGCCAAGTCAACCTGATTTCCTTCGAATTCCAATATTTCCTTTAAGGTGTTTCGAATAGCTTTTTCGTCGTCGATAACTAAGATTTTATACATGGCAGTAAATTTTGCGATAAAGTTATCTAAAAATAAGTAAAGGTCAACAGCATAACATTAATTTGCCAGTTTGGCAAAAGCCCCCTCTTTTAGCGAGTAGGAGGATTGTAACATTTGGGTGATACTTAGTTTTTTTAAGATGAAATTTACAAATACCGTTGCTACCACAATAAATTCGGCACGTATGGAAACAAGCCCTTTAATTTGAAGGCGTTCTTCCAGCGTAGTTCGAATAAGTTCGGAATGTAGTTCACGGAAAACATCCAAAGGAATTTCGGACCACGGGTCTTGGGTTAGTTTTACAATATTTCGGTGTTCGAGAATGTTTCTGAAAGAATCGAATGTTCCCGAACATCCAATTAATGTAGTCGGTTTGAACTTTTGTACAGCATCGAAGAGAGGTGCAAGTTGTACGGTAAAGTATTCTTCCAAGGTTTGTATTTCTTCAACTTGAATGGGATCGGAGGTCGTGAATTTTTGCATTAACCTTGAAACTCCAAGGTTGAAACTTTGCAACCAGACAATTTTGTCGTTATTGGCTATAATAAACTCGTTGCTTCCCCCGCCAATGTCGAGAATGAGGTTGTAGGTATTACCTAAGTTGATAGCCTGCTTTACCCCAAGGTAAATTAGTTCGGCTTCGTGTTGTCCCGTAATAATTTCAACGGTAATGCCACAGTGCTTCTTTATGTCGGCAACAAACTCTTTTCCGTTACGGGCATCACGTGTAGCCGATGTTGCAAAGGCGTATATTTGTTGTGGATTAAAACGCTTAGCATCCGATACATGTTTTTCTATGGCATTAATTCCCCGTTTCCATGCTTCGGGTTTAATTTCGTTGTTCGAGAGCCCGCCTTCTCCGAGTTTCACGGGAAGCTTATTTTCGAATAAAATTTTAAACTTTTTGTCGGGGCTAACATCGGCAACCAACAGGTTGAACGTGTTAGTTCCCATGTCAATAATGGCTATAGTGCTACTGTTTCGAATACTCGTTCCATTCATTGGTAAACTGGTTTAAAAAATTCAACATAAAAGCATGCCTTTCTTTTGCTATTTCCTTGGCAGTTTGGGTATTTATAAGATCTTTTATCAGAAGTAATTTCTCGTAAAAATGGTTAATGGTGTGTCCTTTCGCATTTTTATACTCCTCGAAGGTGTTGTGCAAAACCGGCTCTACTCCCGGAATGTAAATTTGCCTACCTTTGGCTCCGCCATAGGCAAAAGCCCTTGCAATTCCAATGGCTCCGATTGCATCTAACCTATCGGCATCCTGAACTACCATTGCTTCAATGGTTGTTGGTTTTGTGTTTACTCCGGCGCCTTTAAACGATACCTGTTTTATTACATTTACTACTTTGTTAATTATTTTGGAGTTGTACTGCGCTTCCGATAGAATTTGTATCGTATTTGTGTAGTTTTCGGAACTTGATGCCAATTTCCAATCGTCCACATCGTGAAGCAGAGCTGCCAATTCCACAATGGTTTCGTTGGCTCCCTCTTTCTGCGAAATTTCTTTGGCAAGGTTAACAACTCGCCAAACATGCCACCAGTCGTGTCCAGTTGAGTCGTTTGAGCAAAATGCTTTTACGTTATTCCGTACTTTTTCAATTTGATTCATAGTGATTTTCTAACAAAAAGGCGAATACTCCGTTGAATATTCGCCTCTCAAATATTCAACTTAATTATTATCCTTTATACGAAATCCACTTAATCATTTCCTTCCATGTATATTTTTTCCCGTACATAAGAATTCCAACCCTGTAAATTTTAGCGGCAATCCATACAATAATAAAAAAGGTTATTACAAGTAACGATGCCGAAAGTGCCAATTGCCATGTTGGAACGCCAAAAGGTAGTCGGGTAAGCATAACTATTGGTGAGGTAAACGGTATGATGGAGAACCAGAAGGCTAAAGGCCCGTCCGGAGATTTTATGCCGCTAATCATGACAATAATCGATAAGATTAACGGGAGGGTGATTGGAAGGGTTAATTGCTGGGTATCGGTTACGCTTTCTACTGCCGAACCAACTGCGGCAAACATTGCTGCATACAGCAAGAAGCCCATTAGGAAGTAGAAAATAAAACCACCGATGATTAACGGGAAGTTTTGGTTTTGAAGCGCTGCCAAGAAGTTATTTGGGTCGGACATTTGCTGCGTTGCTTCGACTTGCTGAGCAACCTGTGCATTATCCGTTCCTTGGGAAACTTGCTGTAGCTGTTCCATTTGGGCGGTGCTGGTTTTATCCATGAATAGGTTTATGCCAACCGATGCCAACCCAACGGTTAAAACTACCCATACAAATATTTGTAAAAGGCTAACGGAAGCCATTCCTAATATTTTCCCAACCATCATTTTAAAAGGTTTTACCGATGAAACAATAACTTCTACTACTCTGTTACTTTTTTCTTCGATAACACCTTGCATTATTTGTGTTCCCATAATCAGTACCATCATGTACATCAGAAAACTCAGAATGTAGGCCAAGCCCATTGTAACCAACGTGTTGCTTTCTTTTTCTTCGCCGTTCTTCGAAACATTCATGGTACGAACCTGAACATCGGTTTTAACATTCTCAAGAATTTTATCGAGGTTGTCAATATTGTATTCTTTAAGCTTGCGGGTTTCAATTACCTTGTCGAGGGTGTTTTCGATGTGTTGAAGCACATCGATGGACGGTTGTTTTTGGGAGTAAAGGGTTAGCAAAGGGTTAGCTTGGCTATTTTGAGCACTATCGATAACTAAGAGTGCATAGTAGCCTGCTTCTTCAAGGTTGTTTTTAACTTTCTCGGCAGGTGTATCGTTTAAATAGGCAATTTTGATGTATTCGGTCGATGGAATTGCATTGGTGAAATTACCAGTGTTGTCAACTACTGCAATTTTACGTACATCGGTAACGTCGAGCGAAGCTAAGTATGATGGTAGAATTACAACTGCTGCAAAGAATAGGGGAGAAAGTAAGGTTGTTATAATGAACGCTTTTTTACGTATGCGGGTCATGAACTCTCGCTGAAGTATAAGCATTATCTCCTTCATGGTGATTTAATTTTTTAGTTAAAAATTTAGTTTTTTAAGCCATGGGCTTTGTTGTAATCCTGCACAACCTTAATAAAAATGTCATTCATGTGTGGTACTACAGGATTGAACGATACAACTTCGACGCTTGGTAGTAAAGCTTGTAAAAGTTTATTACTATCGGTTTCCGATTGAAGTTTTACTTGCACCTTAGGAATAGCACCCTCGGTATTTAGTTGTATAAGCTCAAAACCGTTGTTTAGCGCATTTTTGGCATCATCGGGATTGCCACGGAAGGAGACTTCGAAAATGTTGCTACCGTAGTTAGCCCTAACCGTGTCGATATGTCCGCTAAGTATATTTTTCGATTTATTAATCAGGGTAATTTGATCGCATAATTCCTCAACGGAGGCCATGTTATGAGTGGAAAAAATAATTGTTGCTCCCTTACGCTTAAGTTCTAAAATTTCATCCTTAATAAGTTGGGCGTTAATGGGGTCGAAACCGCTAAATGGTTCGTCGAAAATTAGCAATTCGGGTTCGTGAATTACCGTAATCATGAATTGAATTTTTTGGGCCATTCCCTTCGATAGTTCTTCTACCTTTTTATCCCACCAGGCTTGTATTTCAAATTTTTCGAACCACACCTTTAGCCTTTTAAGAGCTTCGGCACGACTTAACCCTTTTAGCTGTGAAAAGAACAACGCCTGTTCGCCAACTTTCATTTTCTTATACAATCCGCGTTCTTCGGGGAGATACCCTATCCGGAAAATATCATTAGGTACAATTTTTCTTCCATCAAAAAGGACTTCTCCTTTGTCGGGGCCGGTTATTTGGTTGATAATGCGGATTAACGTGGTTTTTCCAGCGCCGTTTGGACCTAAAAGTCCATAAATGCTGCCTTTTGGTACGGAAATGCTCACATCGTCTAGTGCCAAATGGTTGGCGTACCGCTTTTCAATCCCATGAGTTTCAAGTAAGTTCATAAAACTGTTTTTTGATTATGAAATTAGGAGTACAAAATTAGATTAATTTTTAGAGTGGCAAATATTAATTGCTTTTTAGAAATTTCTGATGTCAACGTTGGACAAAATGCGTTAAAATATCGTCTCTACTTTAAGTCGTATTAAACAATGAAAAATTTTGTTGTAAAAGTTGATGTTGGGTGTAACTTTTATTGATTTGGTATATCTAATTATCATGAGAACTCAATATGAAACATGGCGTTTCCTTTTTTGAGGAATTTGTTCTCCGAAATTTTGTAGGCTTAGAAAATGTTTCTTATAAAACTAAAATGGAATAGATAAGTTTTTAATGTTGGGGATCAATTGTTTTATGTTGAATACATTGCAGACCTAAAAGTTATTGTTAATTTTTGTAAATTAATACCCTAAAATCTGAACTAGTTGAACGAGTTAGTACTTTATAGCCTGCTAAAAATTTATTCGACTTGCTCTGTAAATGGCACGTTAGAAGCCGAGTTTGATGAAATTGCCAAAGAAATGGTTGGCAAGTATTCGTTGGCAGGGCGGAATGAAAAATTGTGGAAGTTTTATAAACAGTCGAAAAAGATTGGCGGAGATGTTGCAGTAGAGGAATGTAATGGTTGTTTCGATAATATTAGTAAGGTTTGTAACGAAGTTAAAAATAAGCTGGTTCTTGAGGATCGTATTCTTCTACTTGTAAAAATACTGGAACTAGATGCACAGGTGAAGCAAGGAGGGGAGTTTATCGGTAATGTATGCCAAACGGTAACACAGTCGTTAAGCATTCCCAGTTCCATTGCAGTAGGCATTCAGGATTTTGCCAATAACAATACAATTGAGCCGACAAGGGCGCACGATTTTGTTTTGGTAAGGGGTAAAAATTCCGACGATATTTCTGTAAAAAATGAAGGTTTAAAGGAAATTGTTGTACCGGGACTACAAGGGTATATTTATTTTTTTAAACTACCCGATAGCAGCAGTTTCTTGTTAAAGTACTATGGAGATGCGAGTTTGCAAGTTGATGGGATGCCTATTGTGCCAAGGAAAATTTACTTTTTCCCGGTAGGATCCGTAATTAAAGGGGAAAATTTATCACCAATATACTTTTCGCAGATTAACAATGTTTTTCATCGGGGCGAAAATCTTGAGCGTATAACCTTAACTGTTGACAAGGTTGAGTTTGCCTATAAGAAAAGTGGCAATGGCATTAAGCAATTTTCGGTAGTTGAACACTCGGGACAGTTGATAGGAATAATGGGAAGCAGCGGGGTGGGGAAATCCACTTTGTTAAATTTACTCTCTGGGAAAACTAAGCCGCACGGAGGACGTGTGTTAATAAACGGTTACGACATTTACTCCGAGCAACATTCCGTAATGGGACTTGTGGGGTTTGTGCCACAGGATGATCTTCTTTTCGAAAATCTTACCGTTTACCAGAATATTTACTATAACGCTAACCTTTGCTTTGGCAACTTAACTTCGAAGCAGATTAAGCATAGGGTCGAAAGGGTGTTGCGCGATTTGGAGTTATGGGAAATAAAGGATCTTAAAGTGGGATCGCCGCTCGATAAGGTTATTAGCGGTGGACAGCGTAAGCGTTTAAATATTGGGTTGGAGTTGATTCGTGAACCCGAAATCCTTTTTATAGACGAGCCTACCAGCGGATTATCGTCCAGCGATTCCTTAATGGTAATGAAGTTGCTTAAGGCTCAAGCCGAAAAGGGCAAGTTGGTGGTTGCTAATATTCATCAGCCATCCGATAAACTATTCAGACTTTTTGATCGACTATGGGTATTGGATAAAGGAGGATTTCCTGTTTATGCCGGGCCAGCCATTGAGGCTATCGATTTCCTAAATAAGCGTATTAATCCTTTGGAAGTTGCCGAAAGTGGTTGCTTATCGTGCGAGAGTGTAAATCCGGAGTTGATACTTGAGATTATTGAGAGGAAGGAAGTTGACCAAGAGGGAAAGTTAACCGCAAAGCGGTTAGTTTCTCCGGAACAGTGGTATTCCTATTATAACAACAATATCCAAAGTAAAATTGCGCAAAATGGGCATAAGGAGGAGTTACCTACAAAATATTACTTGCTTCCTAACGTCATTAAGCAGTTAAAAATCTACAGTATAAGGAATATCCTTGCTAAAATTTCGAACATTCAGTATGTCCTGCTAAACATTTTGGAGCCGGTTATATTGGCTTTTGTGTTGGCATTCTTTGTTAAGTATTCGGCTGGGACCTCCTATATATTTGCCAACAACAAAAATTTGCCGGCATTTATATTTATGAGTGTAGTAGTTGCTTTGTTTATGGGCTTAAGCGTAAGTGCCGAGGAAATTATTGGCGACAGAAAAATAATTGAGCGGGAATCTTTTTTGAATCTTAGCCGGTTTAGTTACATCAACTCGAAGGTAATATACTTGTTTTCGTTATCGGCCATACAAATGCTACTTTTTGTGCTGGTTGGAAATTCAATTTTGGAAATAAAGGGGTTGACATTTCAGTACTGGTTGGTACTGTTTTCGGCGGCGTGCTTTGCTAACTTAACAGGATTGATAATTAGTGCTGTGATGAATTCGGTTGTCTCAATTTATATAACCATTCCGTTTATACTTGTTCCCCAAATATTGCTTAGTGGAACTGTTGTAGATTTCGATAACCTGCATCCGAGTTTAACGCGCAAAATTTATGTTCCGGTTGTTGGCGATGTTATGGCATCGCGTTGGGCTTACGAGGCTTTAGCGGTTACTCAATTTGTGGATAATAAGTACGAAAAGAAATTTTATAGGTTCGATCAGGCCATTAGTCAAGCTAACTTTAGAACGAACTTTATTGTTCCCCGATTGCAAACGAAGTTAGCCGAATGTATAAGGTTAAATGCCATTGGGCAAGAAAATTATCCAACCATTCAGCGACATCTAAAGTTTATCGGAGGTGAAATTGAATACATAACAAAAACAGCCGGAGTTGCACCTTTTGAACTTATCGACGAACTTAAAAATGGCGAGTTTTCCGATTACTTGTCCGACGAACTTTCCGGTTACCTGTACTTCATAAAAAAGGTGTTTTCGACTACGCTTAAGAGTGAAACGGCTAAACGCGATAGCGTTTATCAACTATTAGTTGGAAAAATAGGGACAAACGGAATATTTCAGTTAAAACAGAATTATTACAACGAAACGTTAGCCAATTGGGTATTACGTAACGACGAGTTGACCAAGTATCTTGAAACCGACAACCGGATTATTCAGAAATTTCAGCCTATTTTTATGCTACCCGATCACCCGTTCGGGCGGGCGCAATTGTATGCTCCGTATAAATTGTTTAACCGACAGTACGTAAAAACAATTTGGTTTAACGTTACCGTAATGTGGCTTTTCACGTTAATGCTGTATGCGGTGCTCCAGCTTAAAATTTTACAACGAATTGCGTTACTGTTCGAACAGTTTAGTAAGCGGCGTAGGGCAGGAAAGGAGCAAAAAGCAAGCAATTTGCTTAATTAACGGAAAAATCTATAGAGGAATTTCCACGCCTAATTTAATGGATGTTGAGAAAGGGTAACTTTTTTTATCCCCGGAATGTAGCGTGTATAATCCTATTCGTAAAGTTGGTTCGATAACTAAATTTACTTTGGAAACAAATGGTGTGGATATTCCAACTCCCAATATTGCTGAAGAAAGAAATGGTTTTACGCCTTCGGTTTTGCCATCAAAAGAGCCATACGAACTTGTAACTTTTACTTTATTTCCCACTAAAAAACCTGCCGATAGCCCTGATTTAAGGTTAATGGAAAAATGGTGGAATGTCATACTTTTCGATATTATTATCGGAATTTCTATATATGTCAGCAGTTGTGTTATTTGAACATCGCTTAAACTCCATAAACTAGTTGTTCCGTTAGTGCTACTTGATAGAAGTTCGTTTGAAGAAATAACAGGGGTACCCCATGTATTCGATGAACTGGAAAAGGCAATGTAAGTGGCACTGTTTATGTCTGTTTGAACAATGCCCGTATTTTTTACTTGCTGTCCAAGAGGGTTATACTGCAACCCCGTTTCAATAGCAAAGTTTTTTCGAAGCGATCGGCGAATGGTTACCGATCCGCCCATGGCCCATAATCCTACTTCCTGTAAATTTTTGTCCGGGTTAAACACTCCGGCAGTGTGAAATGCGTAAACGGGGAACCCTGTTGCACTTAAAGTCCATTCAACATTTTTATTGGCGGTTAATGGCGGGTTTGCTATTGAAGCGTATTTTTTTTGTTGTTTAGGAAAAGGTGTTTCATTTTGAATGTCGAAGTTTATAGTTACTGCATTTATTCTTTGTAGGGTTTTGTAAGTTTTCGGCGATTCGTTTATGGCAATGGTTCTGTTGTCCGAGTTGTCAATATCGGTATTACTTGTAATAAATTTATTTTGATATTCAGAAGATGTGTTTTTTACAGATATTCCTTTTGAAGTTTTTCCCTGCAAAGGGTTTAAGTTATTCTCGATTTTTCGATTTACAATTGTTCTTTTTTGCGTTGCTTGCTCGCTTTTTGCAACTTCAACGGGTCGCTCTTTTAAAGTTGTTAAATAAGTTTCCATAATGAAGAATAGCGTAACAACAGCAGCCGATGCGTACGAAATGTAAAGCAGATATTTTTTTCGGTTACGCTTATGCAGCGTTTTTTCAATATCATTCCATAAATCTTTAGGAGGTTTTACTTCTAACGATTTAAGGGAGTCTATAAATTTTTGCTCTGCGTTTTTATCTGAAAAACTCTTCATAGTTTACATCTAAAAAATTTTCGAGTCTAACTCTTAAAATTGCCTTTGCTCTCGAATAGTTCGATTTACTTGTCGATTCCGATATTCCAAGCATTTCGGCAATTTCTGCATGGGTATATTCTTCAATTGCGTAAAGGTTAAAAACAGTTCGATATTGTTGAGGCAGCTCGGCTATAATCTTTAAGAGCATTTGGTAGTCGGGACCTTCGGTATTGTTAATTGCCTCTAAAGTTTTTGCTTCATCAATATCAACTTTAAAGTTGTTCTTACTTCGTCTGATATATTCCAATGCCGTGTTAACCATTATTCTTAAAATCCAACCTTCCAGAGACCCATTTCCCCTGAATGTTTTAATGGAAGAAAATACCTTAATAAAACCATCGTGCAAAATATCACGAGCAATCTCCGGATTAGCAAGATACCTTAAGCAAACGCCGTACATTTTTGCCGAGTACGTGTTGTACAAAGTATGCTGGGCGTTTCTGTCGCCCTTAATTACCTTTTTAATTAAATCCTTCGAAAGTTCCATTTTGTGGACATGCCGGCGTAAAAGGCCAATGTTTTATCAAATATAGCACCAACCGTTCACAATTAAAAGATGGATTGTTGCCGGAAAAGGTTGCGTTGAGATATTAATATTTTGAATAAGGCTGACGCAACCAATTTTAGGATAGTTGCATCTTAACAAAAACAAGTTTAATTTACCTTTAATAATTTAAAAGTTATGAAATCGAAAATAATAATGGCGGCAACAATTCTATTCCTATGGAGTTGCGAAAAATCCGAAGAAACAAAAGTTGTTACAGAGCCGACGCAGTTGAAGTTAACGCAACAAGATGTCGCGCTAATCGAAAACAATAACAATTTTGGGCTTAACTTTTTTCGTGAAGTATCGCAATCAACCGAAGGTAATCTAATGATTTCGCCCTTAAGCGCATCCGTTGCGCTTTCAATGTTGTTGAACGGAACGGACAACAATACATATCGGCAAATGCTTACCATGCTGGGGTACGAGTCTATGGACGATGTTAACAGTTCGTATAAAAGCCTTGTGAAACAGCTATTGGAGGTTGATTCTAAAGTTTCCATTGCTCTTGCCAATGCTTTGTTTTACAGGGAAGGCTTTGAATTTTACTCTTCTTATTCCGAAACGCTTAAGGATGTGTATTCCTGCGAAGTTCAGGGATTGGACTTTAACTCAAGTAATGCACTTAGCCTGATAAACGGGTGGGCAAGCGATAACACAAATGGTAAAATAAGTAAGGTTTTGGACAGCATCGATCCGCAAATAGTGATGATTATAATGAATGCCCTTTACTTTAAAGGGGATTGGACGTATAAGTTCGATAAGGAGAGTACAACCTCTGATATTTTTAATTTTGAAAACGGAGGAACAACTAGCGTGCAGATGATGAGAGGGTTGATTCCTGCTGCCAGTTTCAGTAACGAAAGTGTATCGGCAATAGAGTTGCCTTACGGACGAACAAACTACTCTATGGTAATTGCTTTGCCTGCCACCAATACGCAGGATTTCATTTCGATGTTTAATGGCAATTTGTGGGACGAAATGGTTTCAAATTTTAATCAACAAACGGAACCTTCGGAGGTTATGGTTTACTTGCCAAAGTTTAAGTTTGAATTTGAAAAGAACTTGAATGAAACATTACAGGATATGGGAATGGTGGATGCTTTTAACCCAATGTTGGCCGATTTGTCGTTAATTAGCGCAACCAAGTTATACGTGGATTTTATTAAGCAGAATACTTATATAGATGTAAATGAGGAGGGAAGCGAGGCTGCTGCTGTAACTACTATTGGTAATGGAATTACAAGCGTTCCCGATTACTCTTACTTTATAGTTAATAAACCCTTTGTATTTATTATCCGTGAACGAACATCAAATACCATTCTGTTCATTGGTAGGGTAAATAATCCGGAATACTGAGTGTCATAACTTGGTCTTAACCCAGAACTATGTAAAATTGATGGTTCTGGGTTTTGTTTTTAATTATATCATATTTTCTCTTCGAAAGGCAGAAAAGTGGCGTTTGTTATATTCAATGGTGTAAATTTAGGCTCATTATGTATAAATGTGCTATTTTTACGATACTATATACTAATACAACAACACTATGGCAATGGTAAAAAGTTTCATTAGCAAAAAGGAGTTGCATAAGAGCAGTGCGATTATGGGACGTGAAATACGAGAGGAAATATTTAACTTAATTAAAATTGATTTTCCGGATTTTTCGGCTGACGATTATATTTCTATAGACGAGTTGAATCGGTATAGGCGAATTTTTATATCGCAGTTAGTGGAACAGGAGAAGGGCGAATTGGAAGCCATCGACTTGGATGTGGTTAATGCCATTAGGAATAATTCTATCCTGTCGGAAAATATTGAGGATACGATTGATTCTAAATTTACCTTTGGGCAGCACGTCGCCGATAAAATTGCTACCTTCGGAGGTAGTTGGACTTTCATTTTCATATTCTTGTCCATTCTATTCTCTTGGATGATAATTAACGTTTGGATATTGGTTACCAAGCCATTCGATCCTTACCCTTTTATTCTTTTGAATTTATTTCTTTCTTGCATTGCAGCAATTCAAGCTCCGATTATTATGATGAGTCAGAACAGGCAGGAGCAGAAAGATAGAATTAAGGCAGAAAACGATTATAAAATTAACCTTAAAGCGGAGTTAGAAATTAAGCTTATTAGCGAGAAAATTGACCACTTACTGGTAAATCAGAATAAAAAGTTAATGGAATTTCAGGAGTTGCAAATCGATTACCTGGAAGATTTGATGAACAGGGTAAAGGGGAATAAGCAATAATTGCAAAGAATCAAAAAAGTCCGATTTCTCGGACTTTTTTGGGTGGAAGATGGGACTTGAACCCACGGCCCCCAGATCCACAATCTGGTGCTCTAACCAACTGAGCTACATCCACCATCAAATGCGGCTGCAAAGATATACCAAAATTTCATAATTGCAAAAAATAATTGTGCGGATGCCAATGTAGAGTATTGCTCTCGTTAGTAGTATTTTTTTGAATATCTTAGCTAAAAAGTAGAACTATACCATGAGTCTATTTAAGGTGAACAATACTAGAGCGTTGCAGTACTTTCAGGTGATTCGCTTTCTAGGTATGTTTACCATAGGTATAGCCATGGTAAAATTGTCGCTTTCGAATAAGCAGATTGGCTACTACGAGTTGGTGTTATTCATTTCGTCCGTGTTATCGATGTTTTGGATCACGGGAATTATTCAAACATTGTTACCGCTATTTGGGGCTTCGGCTTCCAACGAAAAGCCAAGGTTCATTTTCAATGCGTTTTTGGTAGTTCTCGGGTATGCCATTGTAACGTTTTTATTAGGATTATTTTTTAGAGTGCCACTTTCGAATCTTTTAGGTTTTAAAAATTTCCCTTTTTACACCTTGGCATTGGTTTACTTGGCGTTGAATTCCATTGCCTCCTTGGTGGAGTATATCTACTTGCTTCATAACGAAGCAAAAAAAATAGTTGTGTATGGAGCGGCGGTTTTTGGTTTTCAAATATTGTGCGTTATTGCTCCGCTTTTTGTAAGACTCGACGTGTACTATTCGGTTGCCGGATTGCTATTGGCTACATTTGTCAGGGTTGCCTGGCTTTTAGCGTTACTTTTTCGATATTCGACATTTAAGTTTGATAAGGCGATTTTTAAAAAGTTATTTTCGAGTAGTTTACCGTTATCGCTAAAGTATTTGGTAAGCAGTTCGGGCGTTTATATCGATCAGGCAATTGTTACCGGTTTTTTCGATTCTTCAACCTTTGCCGTTTACCGGTTTGGCGCGAGGGAAATACCCTTGGTAACATTGCTAACGGTTGGTCTAAGCAATTCGTTAATGCCTGAAATAGGAAATCCTAGCGCATTAAAAGTCTCTCTCGAGAAGTTAAAGGTAGAATCCCGAAAGTTAATGCACCTTCTTTTCCCCATTTCAATGATAGCAATATTGCTTAGTAAACCATTGTTCCCGTTGATTTTTAGCAGCGATTTTGCCGATAGCGCTAAAATATTTGCAATATATTCGTTGCTGATTGTAAGTCGCAGCATTTTTCCGCAGACCGTTACCATGGGGTTAAATCGAACCAAGGTCATTTTGCTGGCATCCATAGTGGAGATGCTTTTGAATATACTGCTTAGCTTGTTTTTAATTCGCTATTGGGGCATAGAAGGAGTAGCAATGGCTACCGTAATAGTCTATCTGGCCGAAAAGGTATTTTTAGCAGCGTATAATAAATTTTACCTAAAAATTTCTCCGTCAGAATACATTGCACTGAAGCCTTACTTTATTTATAGTTTGTTAATCTTAACAGTTTACACTTGTGTAAGATTCGCATTGTTTTGATAAATGCAGTAAATTTGTTCAAAATAATTGACATGACAACTCTTGTTAAGATACAGGAAATAAAGGCGTTGATTAAACATCGGATGAATGGCGAAGTTGCCGAAAACATGCGGTTGGCAGGAATTGTTTACAAGGTGAACTACGGAGTTTCTATTCCGGAGTTAAGGGAAATTGCACAGCAATATGTTGGCGACCACGATCTGGCTTTGGAACTTTTCAAGGAGGATATTAGGGAGTGTAAAATTATAGCGTCGCTTATTGACGATCCTGCTAAGGTTACAGGTGAACAAATTGATAGTTGGTCTGAAGATTTTGACAATCCTGAAATAGTGGAGCAGGCTTGCAGCAACCTTATTTGGAAGTCGAAGTATGCTCTTTCGCGAAGTATAGAGTGGTGTATTAGCGGGAACGAGTTGTTGCGAAAAGCGGGAATGCTAATTATTGGCCGAAATGCTTCCGACGAGTCGTTAAACGATAAAATATTTGAGCCTTACGTTGATATTTTTGGTAACATGGCCGACGAAGTTACCGATGTTTACCAATCGGCAATGCTATATGCTCTTCGAGGAATTGCCAAACGCAACGACGGGTTGCGACAGAAGGTGGTAGAGTTATGCAATTCCATGTCCGAGTCCGAAAACGAGTTGGCTGCATGGATTGCCAACGAACTTCTATACGAGTTTGTTGAGTCATAAACACTGCCGGATTGTCAGACATTCCTTTCGGCATAAATATTGACTTTGTCTAGTAAAAATCAATGAAAATAATTTTTTTAGAATTATGAATACATTTAAATCATCGAATCCTGCACTTTCGCAGAGAGTTTTTGATCGTAGCCGTCAGTATGCTTCTTCGGAGGTGATGACCTACAAAGGTACCATGAATAAAACCATGCTGCTTTTAGCGTTGGTGTTTTTGGGGGCAGCATATACATGGCGGGTTTATTTCGAAAGTTTAACGCCACAGTCGGTTTACACATGGATGTTGGTAGGAGGTATAGGCGGCTTTATAACTTCGTTGGTAGTAATTTTTGCACCAAAAACGTCACCATATACTGCTCCAATATATTCAGCGTTGGAAGGTATATTCCTAGGCGGATTATCGGCTTTCTTTGCAGCCTCTTATGGTGCAGGAATTGTAATTCAGGCTGTTGGATTAACTTTTGCAACATTCTTTTTAATGTTATTGGCATTTCGTACCGGTGTAATTAAGGTAACCAACCGTTTTCGCAGGGTTGTGCTAGCAGCAACAGGTGCCATAGCCCTTACTTACTTGGTTTCTTTAATATTGAGTTTTTTCAATATCAATATAGGTTTCATATATAGCGGCGGAACATTTGGTATAGTGTTTAGCTTAATTGTAATAGCCGTTGCAGCGCTTAATATCTTAATGGATTTGGATTTTATAGAACGTTCCACGGCAATGGGTGCTCCGAAGTTTATGGAATGGTATGGTGCTTTTGGTTTAATGGTAACGCTCGTTTGGCTTTACATTGAATTTTTAAGATTGCTAGCACGTGTTTCGCGAAAATAATTAATGGGTAAAGGTTTGATATTTAAATATTAGTTAATATCTTTGCAAGCCATTTTAAGCATGATTGAATTTGCTTAACAGTTAAAGACAAATAAGTTACTAAATAAGTATAAACAAAATGAAACAGGGAATACATCCAAAGAATTACCGACTGGTGGCATTCAAGGACATGTCGAACGAGCATGTTTTTATCACCAAATCGGCTGTTAATACAAAGGAAACCATCAAACTTGATGGCGTTGAGTACCCTTTGGTTAAAGTGGAAATTTCGAATACTTCGCATCCTTTCTTCACGGGTAAGATGAAACTTGTTGATACTGCTGGTCGTGTAGATAAGTTCATGAATCGTTACAAAAAACACATGGACGAAAGAAAATCGAAGTAATCTTTACTTGATAGCATTACAAAAAAGCTCTTTTACCAAGAGCTTTTTTTATTATCGGAAACATCATTAAATGTGGTATATTAGCAAAAATTCAACTACCCATGAACCGAAATTATATTCTTTTTGACGATGAAAAAAGGGTGAACCTTTTACCTTTCACTTTTACTCGTCCTGCTTCCGAAATTAGAGTCGGAATCCTTACCATTACTGAAAAGTGGGAAAAGTACCTGGGGCAGAAACCTAGTTTTTTTACTGTTGATTTTCTCTCGGGAAAGTATCCTGCACTAAAAACAAACGGTGAAGTTTGTTTAGTTAATGGTAGAATTACCCCAAATCTCGATTTACTGAAAGCCATTCAGCTGTTAAAGCAGGAAGAGGCAATTGTAAAAGAGGGGACAATTATTGCGGCAGTGTTAAAAGGTACGCCCTCGAAATTACCTGAACCTAAAAATTTCTCAAAGGTAACAGAGTATAGCGGAACATTTTTCGAGGTAAAAAATGTTTGGGATATTTTTCGCAGTAATGGAGACGAATTGTTGGCCGATTTTCAGTTAATTACCAAAGGGCGTAAGTCGCAAAGTATATCTTCGACTAACAGGATAATTCATCCCGAAAATATTTTTGTTGAAGAGGGTGCTAAGGTTGAGTGTGCGATTTTAAATGCGGAAAACGGCCCCATATACATTGGCGCTGATTCTGAAATTATGGAAGGTGCAATAATTCGTGGTCCGTTTGCTATTTGTGAACATTCGGCAGTAAAAATGGGGGCTAAGGTGTATGGTCCTACAACTGTTGGCCCACATTCCAAAATTGGGGGTGAAGTTAATAACAGCGTTATTTTCGGTTATTCTAACAAGGCTCACGATGGTTTCCTTGGTAATTCGGTAATTGGCGAGTGGTGTAATATTGGTGCGGACAGTAACAATTCGAATCTTAAAAACAACTATGCGCAGGTAAAACTCTGGAACTATTCGGAGAATCATTTTGCTAAAACGGGGTTGCAGTTCTGCGGTTTGTTCATGGGCGATCACTCCAAATGCGGTATAAATACCATGTTTAATACGGGAACGGTGGTTGGTGTTTGTGCAAACATATTTGGAAGCGGATTTCCTCGGAATTTTATTCCAAGTTTTTCGTGGGGTGGAGCCAATGGCTTCATGGTTCATCAAGTTGCCAAAGCAATAGAAACTGCTGAAATAATGATGGCTAGAAGGAGTCTTAACCTTACACAAACCGATAGGACAATTTTGCAGCATATTTTCGATATTACTGCGTGCTACAGAAATTTCTAGTGCCATTTTTTGTTAGTAACTGTTTTTGGCATAGCTCTTGACAATACTATAATCCGGGAAATATTTCCCGAGACGATGTCATTTTGTCATTTTATTTTAGGAAAAGGATAGTTATGAAGAAGATACGAGGACGGGATTTGTTTGATCAATTGATAAACGACTCTAATGATTCCGAAGTTAATTTTATACCAATACTTGCCGAGGAGGCCACGCCGGAAGTAAAAAGTTCCGATATACCCGATGTTATTCCAATTATGGCACTTAGGAACACAGTGCTTTTTCCGGGTGTGGTAATGCCTATAACCGTAGGACGCGAAAAGTCGCTGAAGTTAATACGTAGCCTTCCGCAAAAGAAAAGGATAATAGGTGTTCTATCTCAGATTGATGCAAACATAGAGGAACCTGGTACATCCGACTTGTACAAAGTAGGTACTGTTGCTAACATTATTAAGGTTTTGGAAATGCCCGACGGTAATTCTTCGGTTATTTTACAGGGTGTTTCTAGGTTTGAAATTGAAGAGTTTGTTGGTGACGATCCATTTTTCATGGCAAAGGTTAAGCAAATTCCCGAAAGTATTCCCGATAACGACGATAAGGAGTATTCTGCAATAGTTAGTTCCATTCGCGATATTACAATCAAGGTAATAAACCTTTCGCCAAATTTACCTCCGGAAGCAACGTTTGCCATAAAGAATATCGATAACCCTAGAGTGCTGGTAAATTTTGTTAGCGCTAACAGCGATATAAAGAATACCGACAAGCAGCAGTTGCTGGAGAAAAACAGTATTCGTGAGCGTTCAATATTATTGCTCGAAATTTTGTCGAGGGAATTACAACTTTTGGAGCTTAAAAACGATATTCAGAATAAGGTTAAAATTGATTTAGAACAGCAGCAACGAGAGTATTTTCTGCAACAGCAGATGAAAACCATTCAGGATGAGTTGGGTGGAAATCCTATTGAGCAGGAAATAGAGGATTTGAAGGAGAAGGCAAAGAAAAAGAAATGGAGCAAGGAAATTGCCGAGCATTTCGACAAGGAGGTTAATAAGTTACAACGGATGAACCCCATGGCAGGCGAGTATTCCGTTCAACTTAACTATGTACAATTGTTGCTCGATTTGCCTTGGAACGAATATACCGCCGATAATTTTGACTTAGCCCATGCAAAGGAAATCTTGGATGAGGATCACTTTGGCTTGGAGCAGGTAAAGGATCGTATTTTGGAGCATTTAGCTGTTCTTAAGTTGAAGGGCGATTTAAAGGCGCCTATACTTTGTCTTTATGGCCCTCCGGGTGTGGGAAAAACTTCGTTGGGAAAGTCTATTGCTAGAGCATTGGAACGTAAGTATGCTCGTATTTCGCTGGGAGGAATGCACGATGAGGCGGAAATTCGGGGGCATAGGAAGACTTACATTGGAGCAATGCCGGGTAGAATAATCCAGAGTCTTAAGAAAGTTAAGTCCTCCAATCCTGTAATTATTTTGGATGAAATTGATAAGGTTGGTAACGATTTTCACGGCGATCCTTCGTCGGCTTTGTTGGAAGCGCTCGATCCTGAGCAGAATAGTACGTTCTACGATAACTTTGTTGAAGTTGAGTACGATTTGTCGAAAGTGCTGTTTATAACAACAGCCAACTCAATTTCTACCATTAACCCTGCGCTACGCGATCGTATGGAGTTGATTGAAGTAAGCGGTTACAGCCTAGAGGAAAAGGTGGAAATTGCCAAGAGGCACTTAGTTCCCAATCAACTTAAGGAGCATGGACTTGAACCGAAAAAGTTGGTTTTAAACGATAAGGTAATTGCAAAGGTTATTCAGGATTATACCCGCGAAAGCGGAGTGCGTAACCTGAACCAGAAAATTGCCAAGATGGTAAGGTATGCAGCCAAGAAAATTGCCTTTGGCGAAGAGTACAATGCCAAGTTATCCTTGAAGGATGTTGAGGTAATATTAGGAATACCAAGGTTTACAAAGGAAGTATATCAAGGGAACGATATTGCCGGTGTGGTTACAGGTTTGGCTTGGACAGAGCAAGGCGGCGAAATTTTGTTTGTGGAGGCAAGTTTAAGCAAGGGTAAGGGAAACTTAACCCTGACAGGAAACCTTGGTGATGTGATGAAAGAATCCGCAGTATTGGCATTGGAGTTTTTAAAATCGCACGCATCCATACTTAACATTAATCCTGACGTGTTCGAAAAGTGGAACGTACATATTCATGTTCCCGAAGGGGCAATTCCCAAGGACGGGCCTTCGGCGGGAGTTACAATGGTAACTGCTTTAGCCTCGACATTTACACAACGTAAGGTAGCCAGCAATCTTGCAATGACGGGCGAAATTACGCTTAGGGGCAGAGTGCTACCTGTTGGAGGAATCAAGGAAAAAATTCTTGCCGCTAAGCGTGCAAACATTACTAATATTATTTTGCCGGAAGAAAATCGCAAGGACATATCCGAAATAAATCCACAGTACATTAAGGGCTTGAAGTTTAAGTACGTAAGTACAATTTTAGAGGTATTGGAAAACGCCTTGCTCGACGAAAAAGTTGATAAGCCTTTGGTTATAGAATAAGGTCTGTTTTTATAGGTAAAGGTGAAAGTATCGATAAGATAAGGCTAACCCTTCGAATTATTCGGAGGGTTTTACTTTTTTATGTAATATTGCGAGAGAGTTAACAATGAAAATCAATGGAAAAAGTTGCAATATTTCCCGGATCTTTCGATCCTATTACCGTAGGGCACGAATCGGTGATCCGCCGAGCGCTCTCTTTTTTCGATAAAGTTATTGTTGCCATTGGCTATAATGTTAGTAAGAATGCTTTTTTCAGCATTGATAGGCGCATTGAAATGATTCAAAAGGTATTTAGTGATGAGCCTAATGTGCAAATTATCAGTTACGAGGGACTTACCGTTGATTTATGCAAAAAACTGAATGTTAACTATATTATTCGTGGATTGCGGACTTCGGCCGATTTTGAATTTGAACGGGCAGTAGCGCAAACAAACAAAGCAATGGCTCCGAATATCGATACGGTTTTTCTACTTACGGCACCGGAGCATACATCTATAAACTCTACAATAATAAGGGATATACTAATTCACAATGGCGATCCTTCGCAGTTTATCCCTTCGTCCATCAACATTTTTGATTACATTGAAAAGGAGAAGTAAATCTCATGGTTAAAATTTTTCGGGTTACCGTATTTGCGTTGCTTGTTTTATCTTCTGTAAGAGTAAACGGGAACGAGGCTACGGTGTTTGGTAATGCTCCGGATTACAAGGGCAACGAGTTGATTTTTTATACTTATACCGATTACATTACCAATACCGAAAACGAGGTTGGTCGTTGTACCGTGGATAAGGATGGAAATTTCAAGGCTACACTAAAAATACTTGAAACCAGCTATGTGTTTTCACATCTGGGTATTTACAAAATATACTTTTTTGCCGAGCCCGATCGTAATTACGAACTGGTTTTGCCTGCTAAGGAGGAGAAAACGGAAGTTCAGCGGCTAAATCCTTTTTTTAGAGAAACCGACTTACAGGTAGGCATTAAGAATATCACTCATAGTGATATTAATTTCCTTATAAATGCTTTCGATGTAAGATTTAACGAACATTTCGACCAGATTGTGCAAAGCGCATTTAAGGGGGAAAAAGAAAATGTTGACTCGCTTATCAACCATATCGAGGAAAAGTTTACTGATTGCAATAACCCATATTTTAAGGCGTACCGGGAGTACCGTTACGGATTGCTCCGTCAAATAACGTTACTTAAAAAATCCGCCAGCATTTCCAACGAGCTATTTTTGAACAAGCCCATACTGTATAATAATCCGTCGTATATGGAGTTGTTTAACTTGGTTTACGACAAGTATTTTTTGTTCTTTTCAAGAACTTCGGAGGGAAATAGAATTTTCGAGGACATTTCGAAAAGAAAAAGTCTTACCTTGTTGGAGCAGACGCTATCTACGGATCAGGTATTAAGTAACGATACGCTGAAGGAAATGGTAATTCTTAAATCGTTATACGATGAGTTTTTTAGCGATAACTTTTCCCGTTCGGCATTACTAACTATACTCGATTCGCTTTACCGTACAACTAAAATTCCGGAGCATATACTTATTGCCGAGAACATCCGAAACAGGATAACCAAGTTGCTTCCAGGTTTTGTTCCTACCCCTTTTACTTTGGAGGATATTAACGGGAAGAAAATTTCGTTGGATCAGTTTGAAGGAAAGTACGTTTACCTGAACTTTTGCACAACAACAAGTTACACCTGCTTACAGGAGTTTTCGCTGTTGGAAAAACTTTATAATAAGTATAAAAAGCATTTGGAGATAGTTACAATATCGGCAGACAAGGAGAAAGCGGATTTAAAATCGTTTCTTAAGAATACCGGATACGATTGGACATTTTTATACTATGGGAATAAGCCCGGGGTAATAAAGGATTTTGATGTTAGAGCGTATCCAACTTACTTTTTGATAGGACCCGACAGAAAACTTATTATGTCGCCCGCACCTTCGCCAAAGGAAGGTTTCGAGTTACGCTTCTTTAACCTTTTACGCAGTAAAGGCGAAATTTAGAGGTTGTACAATCGGAAGACTTCGCCAATACTTCCATAGGAATTTTTAAGTAGCGTTGGGATTTTTTCTTTATCAACCCAAACGGCTTGAGTAATTCCTTCTTCCGTTTGTGGAATAAGGTTTTGCTTTCCGTTAGTTCCCATTTGGTACCAATGGGTTTCTTTTAGGGCTCTAACATTTCCTATGTAGTAGGTGTGATAGGTGCAGCAAATTTTACTGCCAAGGTTAATTTCTTTTAACCCTGTTTCTTCGCCTACTTCTCGGAGTGCTGCCGCTTCAACTCTTTCTCCGGTTTCTATTTTGCCTTTAGGCAAGTCCCAATGTCCGTTTCGGAATATCATTAGAACCTGATCTTCAGCATTTTTTACTAACCCTCCGGCTGCAGGGATAGGTGCGAAGTTCGAAGAGAACTGTTCAAAAGCAACTTCAACGTTGTTGGTACCGACAAAAACCTCTGGAATGTAGGTGTGAGAGTTAAAAAAATCGAGTAAATTTGGGAATTCCTGATGGTGAACATCACCCCAGAAAAAGGCATTTTTCGAATTGTTAAAATCGCTTAGGCTGTTGGTAATAATAAACTTACGATTGTTAAAAAATATTTTATACTCCGACGACATGGACAGTAAACATTTAGCATCAAAATTGCTACAAATTAATGCAATAAAGCTCAATCCTGCAAATCCGTTTACATGGGCTTCGGGGTGGAAATCGCCAATTTATTGCGACAACAGGAAAACATTATCCTTTCCGGAAGTACGAAATTTAATTTGCGATGGTTTTTGCCGTTTAATAAAGAAAATGTATCCGGATGTTGAGGTTATTGCGGGCGTTGCAACCGGAGCTATTGCTCATGGAATGCTTGTTGCCGACAGGCTTAACCTTCCGTTTATTTATGTTCGTTCGGCTCCAAAATCGCATGGGTTAACCAATCAAATTGAAGGAGATTATAAGGTTGGCCAAAAGGTTGTTGTAATTGAGGATTTAATTTCGACGGGGATGAGCAGCTTAGCCGCAGTAGAGGCTTTGCGGGGTGCTGGTTGCGACGTGCTTGGTTTATTGGCGATATTTACTTACCAGTTTCAACAGGCCAAGGATAATTTTTCGAATGCAGGATGTGGTTGTACTACTCTTTCGAATTACACCGAATTAATAGAAGTGGCAATGGAGCATGGTATTATTTCTTCCGAATATGTCGAAGTGCTTAAAGAATGGCGCAGAACTCCTGAAACTTGGGGAAAATAGGTAAAAGATAGTTTCTAAATGTTGATTTTTAGAGAACTTTACTTTTGGTGTCGTGCATACCGAAATATAAGTGCCGATGCAATTTTCCAAACTGCAATGCCTATCCCAGCACCTAAAATGGCTCCCACCAGCACATCTCCTGGGAAATGAACGCCTAAATATATACGGCTATACGATACAAACGCAGCCCAAAAAAGGATGCTGAAGGTAAACCACTTTTTCGAAAAAAGTAACGAGAGAAAAACGGCTACACCAAAGGTATTTGCTGCATGTGACGAAACAAACCCGTATTTTCCACCGCATCCGTTAACCAAATGAACGGCGTTACTTATGCTGGGGTCGTGGCAGGGACGTAAGCGTAAGAATACATACTTAAAGGCATGAACCGATACTTGGTCGGCCATTAAAACCACAAAGGCAATTCCCAGTAGCCACCAAAAAGCCTCTTTCCCTGCTTTCTTAAACATGAAAAAAACAATGACTAAATATAGTGGAAGCCATGTTAATTTGCCCGATACAAACACCATTACTGCATCCCAGAAAGGGCTATGTAATCCGTTTAAAAACAGAAAAAGTTGCTTATCGATTGCTATAAGGTAATCTATCATTGGTTATTTATGTTCCGAGTTAATATTATTCCACAACATGTCTTTCAATTGGGTAATACCTTCGCCTGTTATAGCTGAGATAAAAACAGCAGGAATATCTGGAAGATTTTTCGCAATATCGTCCTTAATCTCCTGATCTATTAAATCACACTTAGTTATGGCAAGTACCCGTTTCTTTTCGAGCAATTCTGGATTGTACATTTTTAGTTCGTTTACCAAAATGCTATACTGTTCGGAAACGCTGTCGCTATCGGCGGGTACCATGAACAGTAGCATGGAGTTTCTTTCTATGTGACGCAAAAACCTTAATCCAAGACCTTTCCCTTCGTGGGCACCTTCTATAATTCCGGGAATATCGGCCATTACAAAAGAACGATCGTCGCGATAGTTAACAATACCCACGCTCGGAACCAGTGTTGTAAAAGGATAATCGGCAATTTTAGGTTTAGCTGCACTTACTGCTGAAAGCAGCGTCGATTTTCCTGCGTTGGGAAATCCTACTAATCCCACATCGGCAAGAATTTTCAACTCGAAAACAACAAAACCTTCTTCACGGTCTTCGCCGGGTTGGGCAAATCGGGGTGTTTGTAGTGTGGGTGTTTTAAAGTT
Source organism: Bacteroidales bacterium (assembly GCA_020636845.1). GTDB lineage: Bacteria > Bacteroidota > Bacteroidia > Bacteroidales > Tenuifilaceae > JACJXD01. Next base: position 72,483 of record JACJXD010000005.1, read on the forward strand.
CCAGTTACCTAAGCCTCCACGACCGCCTTTCATTATTGTTTCAACTTGGTTGTTTTCGACAATTTCGGCAATAATCTCTCCCGTTTCAGCATTACGGGCAATGGTTCCTACCGGAACTTCAATGGTAACATCGTTACCATCCTTTCCGGTTCGGCGCGATCCCGCGCCGGATTCGCCATCACCGGCATAGATGTGGCGTTTATACCTAAGGTGTAACAGGGTCCAAAGTTGACTATTTCCTTTTATGAATACGTGTCCGCCTCTACCGCCATCGCCACCATCGGGACCTCCTTTGGGAACAAATTTTTCACGACGTAAATGCGTACTACCGGCTCCTCCTTTGCCGGAGCGGCAAAAAATTTTTACGTAATCTACAAAGTTTGAGTTCGACATGTTTTTGCAGAATTGGCTGCAAAGGTAGTAAAAAATAAAGGTGTTTTTATATGACCAAGTGTGAGTTCTATATAAGTTGACATCTGCTCTTGTCGAGGAAGTTATCTTATTAAAGCAAAACTGTTTTGCCTTCGCTCGACATAGCAAAATTATCTTTTGACAATATCAAGTTTATATTATTTACCCTTTGTTTCGTCGATTACCTTGCAAATGCGTTGGAAAATCTCTTCTATAGTTCCCATTCCGTATATTTCACGGTATTTCCCTTGTTTTTTGTAGTAATCCATTACAGGGAGGGTTTCGGTGTTATAAACTTCGAGTCTCCGACGGATAGTAGATTCGCTTTGGTCGTCGGTACGTCCGCTTATTTTTCCCCGATTAAGCAAACGGGCAATCAGTTCGTCTTTTCCCACTTCAAGCGAAATCATTAAGGAAATGGGAGCACCATGTTTTTGGAGCATTTCGTCCAGTTTTGCGGCTTGAACGGTTGTTCTGGGAAATCCATCGAAAACAAAACCCGAAGCATTGCTATGCTTTTCCAACTTGTGGGCAATCATTCCTATTACAGTTTCGTCTGGAACCAGTTGCCCTTTATCGATGAATTTTTTTGCTTCAAGTCCCATTTGCGTTTTTTCGCTTATTTCAGCCCTTAACATGTCGCCGGTAGCCAAATGTATTAGGTTGTATTTTTCGATAATATATTGGGATTGAGTTCCTTTCCCTGCCCCCGGAGGGCCAAATAGAACAATGTTAAGCATGGCTGTTTTAGGTTAGTTTAGCACAGTTTTAACTTGTAATACAATTGTTTGCAAAAAATTTTGCTGACCAAGGTGGCCAGCATTGTTTAAGATTGCATTAACAAAATTAAATAAACGGGCATAATGGGCAAATTCATTGCGTAAAAATGTTTGGCAAATGGTTATTTTCTTACAGAAAAGTTAAATATAAATGTCTTATAAAGAAGAAAAATACCCTGATCTTGTCAGGGTATTTTAGGATATTACGACCAAATATCGTTTTTTATTTGTAGAAATTTTCCAGATTAACTTTACTCGGAGATAAGCGTGTATATATCGGGTAAGTTTCTTCCGATGCCATCGTAGTCAAGTCCGTAACCTACAATAAATTCGTTAGGGATAGACTTTCCAATGTAATCTATAGGAATGGTTCCTTTATAGGCATCGGGCTTGTATAGTAACGTTGCTACTTTTATAACTTTCGGGTTGAGTTTGGAAAGTTCTGCAAAAAGTTTGGAAAGTGTAATGCCCGTATCAACAATATCTTCTACAATTATTACGCTTCTACCTTCTATATTCTCGTTAAGTCCGATTAACTCATTAACATTACCTGTTGACTTGGTGCCTTTGTATGACGATAGTTTGATAAACGAAATTTGGCAGGGAAACGAAACACGCTTTACCAAATCGGCAGTAAACATAAAAGCGCCGTTGAGAATGCTAAGGAAAATGGGAGTTTCCTCCGAAGCATGAAAATCCCAGTTGATTTTTGATGCAAGAACATCAATATCGGCTTGAATTTCATTCTCCGGGTAACTTATACCAAAGGTTTTATCTTTTAAAGTAACCTGTTTCATGAGCTGAATGTTTTTATTGTTATACGAAATGTTCTTCACTTTTCGAGTGTAAAATTGCAAACATTTCATTTTTAATGGATTGTATGTTAAAAATGAAGGCACAAATTTAAACCGATTTTTTTATTTTTTCTTCTTTTTAAAGTTAAACTTGCTCAATAAATGTGAGTAGTTCGCTTTTTTCGGGGCATGTTGCTTAGTGAATGGTTATAAACAAAAAGCCGACCACATGTCGGCTTTTATACTCCTTTATTTTATTTTCTTTTTCTTCGAAACTTTTGTGTTATTATCCTCCTTTTGCGGAGCAAAAAAGTTTTCGCGCGATAGCAAATGGTCTAAGTTTGCAACGCCAAGGGCAACAATTGCGGTAACTATTGATGTATGGTTCATATAATTTGCCGGACATTTCTCGTAAGTGTCGCGCTCGGTATGCCAAATTTCTCCGTAATTAAAATCGTAACCGTTTACATCCTGTGTTTCAAATTGAAAGGCAGGAATTCCTGCCATTAAAAACGGAGAAGTATCGGTACCTCCCGGATGGGTAGGCTTTGGTTTAGGTTCAACCTCACGAAGGGTGAAAGGGAGTAGCGAATCGATGCTATTTAGTGGTTTGCAAATTTCTTCGAAATCGGGGTACATGGCTTTTGGAACAGAAAGACCATTGGCTACCGTGGGGCCTCCATCGCGGTTGAGCATAATCGAAACGCTATCCAGTTCGTTTGCATGTTTTTCTACCCAACTGCTGGAGCCTAAAAGACCAAATTCTTCGCCTGCCCAAAGGCAAACTAGGATTGTCCGTTTAGGTTTTGCGCCCGATTTCATTATTAGCCTTGCAGCCTCCATGGCAGGAACAGCGCCAGAGGCATTATCGGATGCGCCGGTTGCCACATCAAAGGCATCGAGATGACCGCCCATTATAACATACTGATTGGGGTATTCGGTGCCTTTTATTACTCCAATTAGCGAGTAGTAAGGTATGGGGCCGGGACGAAAATGGTTCCGGATGTCGAATTCCAGTTGAAAGTATTGTCGTTCCTTAGCCATTTTTTCGATAACGGCGTATTGCTTTTCGTCTAATTTTATATCGGGAACTTTAGGGAGGTTATTCCACGACATGTTGGGAAGGTTTTTACGATCGTATAGCACGCGTATTGGGACAGGGGCTTTTTGTATGAAGCCGAGAACACCTGCATCTGCCATTTGCTGGTAAAACAATGCAGGTTCTTCGATATAAGGGATTAACTCCTTCTGTGCCTCCTTATTGTTTCGATTTTGCCAATTTTCTCGTCTTATTTCACTGTTTTGCTTTTCTATTTCTTCGTTTTTGGCGATAATTTCCTTCCGTTTTTCGCTGGCCTCAGTCGAGAAATCCAAGGGCCAACCGTTGCTCTCGCCCGAAACCAAAACCCAAGCACCTTTAAGTTTGCCTTTCATTCTGTCGAATTCGCGCTGCGTTTTTGGTTCGATAACCACATGTCCACGCTGAACTCCTTTCGTTCCCGCGGTGTACGAGGGTGTGGCAAAGTGAAGAATCATGCCATTTTCGGTCAATAATTTCCCGAACCACGGGCCACGGTTAAATCCTACAGGCAGTTGTCCTACTTCGTCGAGCATAATATCCATCCCCCAATCCTGAAATTTTCGTGCCGCCCATAAAACAGCGTCTTCGTAAGCAGAAGAACCGATGAGTCGGCCGCCAATACGATTACACAGTTCGTCGAGCAAAACCATGGTTTGGTTATCCGTTTTCCCAATTTGTATTATTTTTTGGATTGTAGTGTCGGTTTGTGCACTAACGGATATGGTTAAAGCGATGCTTAGTGCAGTTAAGATTATAAATTTTTTCATTGTCTAAATTTTTTATTTAGAAGAAATTTTTGTTTTAAAGTTTAATAACTATTCAAAATCAGTTTATACAAAAAAGCCGATATTGTAATAATACCGGCTTTTAATTTATATAAAATATACTTGTTTCTTTTGATAATGCTTAAAACTTTTATTCGAAGTATCCTCTCATTTTTTCGAAAAACGAAGTTTTCTCATACGGATCTGGTTTAAAACTAGGGGACGCACTTAGTTTTTCCATTAGCGTTTTTTCGTCCTTACTTAATGTTTTAGGAATATAAACGTTTACTGCCACAAGTAAATCGCCTCGGCTGTATCCATTTACATCGGGTAGCCCTTTCCCTCTAAGTCTTAATATTTTTCCGGGTTGAGTTCCGTGCTCAATCTTAATTTTAACCTTACCTTCGATGGTAGGGATTTCGACCGGTGCACCTAAAATGGCATCGGGAATACTTATGCTAAGGTTATAAATTAGGTCGTTTCCGTCGCGTATAAGTTCGGGGTGCTTTTCTTCCTCGATTACTACAAGAAGATCGCCGGGAACGCCACCTCTTCGAGCGGCATTACCTTTGCCCGAAACGTTTAGTTGCATTCCTTCGGCTACACCGGCAGGAATTTTTATTGTAATAACCTCGCTATCTCTAATAACGCCTTCGCCGTTACAAGCGGTACACTTGTTTGTAATAATTTTACCTTCGCCATTACATGTTGGACATGGCGATGATGTTTGCATTTGCCCCAGTATGGTGTTCGCAACTCTGGTTACATAGCCGGTTCCTCTACATGTGGAACATGTGCTGTAGCCCGAGCCGTTTGCTGCGCCTGTGCCATGGCACGATTGACAGGGGACATACTTGTTAACCTTAATCTTTTTTTCGACTCCGTTGGCAATTTCCTTAAGGTTTAGTTTTACCTTAACCCGAAGGTCTGTCCCGCGTGTCGTTCGGTGCGAACGTCCCCGGCTGCTGCCACCGAAACCGCCGAATCCTCCAAAACTGCCAAAATGACCGCCAAAAATATCTCCAAATTGAGAGAAAATATCATCGATAGTCCAGTCGTGACCAAATCCACCTCCTCCGCTGTTGCTCATTCCGGCATGACCGAATTGATCGTAACGGGCACGTTTATTGTCATCGCTTAAGACCTCGTAAGCTTCAGCGGCTTCCTTAAACTTTTCTTCGGCTTCTTTATCTCCCGGATTTTTGTCGGGGTGATACTTAATGGCCATTTGCCGGTATGCCTTTTTTAGTTCTTCTTTAGTCGCATTCCGACTTACGCCAAGTATTTCGTAAAAATCTCTTTTCTCTGCCATAGTATTTTACTCTCCAATTACTACCTTCGAGAAACGAACAACTTTATCGTTTAGCAGGTATCCTTTTTGAATAACATCTACAATTTTACCCTTTGACTTATCGTCGGGGGCTGGAATTTTTGTTACAGCTTCGTGTAAATCGGTATCGAGGTCTTTTCCCATTGCATCAATTTCTTTGATACCTTTTGATTTAAGAAAATCGTGAAACTTATTTACAATAAGTTTTAATCCTTCTTTAACAGCTGCAACATCCTTAGCCTCTTCAATTGCGTTTAAAGCTCTGTCCAAATCGTCAACTACAGGAAGTAAATCGGTAAGCACATCCTCGGACGCATATTTTAGCAAATCGCTTTTTTCCTTTAAAGTACGTTTACGGTAATTATCGAATTCGGCTGATAAGCGGAGGTATTTATCTTTCATATTACCCAATTCCGTTTCAATGTCCTTGGCAATTTCTTCTGTCTCAGAAGATGTTGCGTCGGCATTTTTCTCATTCTGTTCTTCCTTTTTTTCTTCATTTAATGTTTCATCAACTATTTTCTCTTCTTTTTCGGAAGTAACCTCTTCTTTATCGTTAATTTCTTCTGATTGCTTAGTTTTCTTTACCATATTTCTTTGTGTTTTATTTCGATTTTACTTGCAACTTGTAATCAAAATGTATTCCAGTTATGAATATCCGACAAAATGGCACAAAGGTAACAAACATACTTTATTATATCGCAAAATTGATTAAATTTGAATTAAAGGTCTTTTTGTTCGAGTTTGCTGATTAGAAAAAAACGGCGTAGCGTATTATATTTGTAGAAAATTATTCTAAAGTTTATTACAATGAGTCCTAAGGTAAGTATAATTATGGGTAGTATTTCCGATATGCCGATTATGGAAGCAGCTGCCAAGTTTCTCGACGAAATGAACATTCCTTTTGAAATTAATGCGCTATCGGCACATAGAACTCCGGATAAAGTTTTGGATTTTGCCAGAAATGCACACACCCGTGGAGTAAAGGTTATAATCGCAGGAGCGGGAGGTGCCGCGCATTTACCCGGTGTTATTGCTGCTTTAACGCCTATTCCTGTTATTGGAGTTCCTATTAAATCGTCGAACTCAATTGACGGCTGGGATTCTATTTTATCGATTTTGCAAATGCCTTCGGGTATTCCGGTTGCCACAGTTGCTCTGGATGGTGCTAAGAATGCAGGAATTTTGGCTGCCCAAATTATTGGAACCGGTGAGCCACAGGTTCAGCAGGATGTTATTAATTTTAAGAAAACGTTGGGCGAAAAGGTTGTTAAGGCAAACAAGGATTTAGAACAGATAAAGTTTAAGAATAAAACCAACTAGCATATATTCTGAAATCTAACTTAACTTTTTACGGGTTAGTGCTTTTGGCACTTTTCCTTCTCTTGTCGGAGAAACTTTGGGCGTCTATTCCGGAAAAACCAATTGGAGGAGTTGGCGCCGGAATGGGAAATGTATGGATTGTGCCAACTTCTTCAAAGTGGGGAGGCTTAGGAAACCAGGCAGCGTTGGCCTACAATAGGGAGTTTTGGGTAGGCTTAAATCACGAAAACCGTTTTCTCGTTAAAGAGTTAGGGTATAGTACGTTGGGCGTTCAACTTCCAGTTACTCCCGGGACTTTAGGTTTTAGTATTTCGCATTTTGGGTATTCAAGTTTTAATACAACACAAGTAGGGTTGTCGTACGGAATGAAGTTGTCCAAAAGTCTGGCAGCCGGCGTGGGCTTGGCATATCACTATTTACAGGTTATGGGCGATTATAAAAGTAAGAGCGCTTACACCGTTGAGGGAGGAATAATATATACGCCGGTAGATAAACTAACCGTTGGCGCTTACTTTTTTAATCCTACGGGTTCGTCGTTTACCGAAACGGAAACGTTACCTCCGTTACTGGGAATTGGTTTGGCGTATGCTCCAACCAATAGTCTTAGTTTAATGGTTCAAGTTGATGACGATACCGAAACGTCGCCGTCGTTAAGGGTAGGGGTAGAATACTTTGCTGTTAAGCAATTGGCCGTTCGTGTCGGCTATTCAACGGGAAATCTTCAGGGAATGACATTTGGCTTAGGTTGGAACATAAAGCAACTTAGCGTTGATTTTTCGATGGGTTACCATAGTGTCTTAGGTTTTTCTCCACAATTATCCATTGGCTATTCGCCCGTACTTAAGCGAAAAGTTAAATGATACCTTCGCGCAAAATACTTGCATTGTTATTGGTTGTTACGCTCATTTATTGGAGTCAAAAGAGTTTTTCCCAAAATACGGAAAATTATAATCAGGTTATTTCGGAAATTATAGAGGAGTTAAGTTCTCAAACCGATGTAGAAGTGGATTATTCTACTTTTGTTGATGAGTTAAACGAGTTGGTTGAAAACCCTATAGATTTGAATACGGCTAATGCCGACGATTTATCACGAATTTTCTTTTTATCAACATTTCAAATTCAAAGCCTGCTAAGTTATAGGGATTCAACCGGAAATTTTTTAAGTAAGTATGAGTTGCTGGTTGTTCCGGGCTTCGACATTTCCGATGTGGAAAAGGTTTGGCCGTTTGTTGCCGTTAGTCAGGCAGGCGACTATTTTACTTTACGAAGCATTGTTTACGGTAGGAGCGAAATTGCTACCCGAATTAAATCGACGTTGGAAACTCCCGAAGGGTATAAAAGTTCGTATTCGGGAACGGGAAAATATTTGGGAAGCAAACCGTCGGTTTATGCAAGATATAGTTACAAAAGTTCCGATAAGTTTCAGGTTGGTTTAATTGCCGAGAAGGATGCCGGGGAGCCTTTTTTTGACGGAACGTTCAATACTGGTTTCGATTACTTATCGGGTTATGTGTTAATTAATAAGTTGGGGAAGGTTAAACGGTTGATTGTGGGCGATTACCATGCCGAGTTTGGACAGGGTTTAACGTTTTGGAATAACCTATCGTTTGGTAAATCCTTGGGGGTTGTTAGTGGGCACAAGCGGGCGAATGGACTGGTAAAGCATTCGTCGGCATACGAAAGCGAATATTTGCGAGGAGTTGGAGGAACCATTGGTATTGGAAAGTTTGATATTACCGCGTTTGGTTCGTACCGCAAAATAGATGCAGCAATTTCCGATACGTTGGAAGACGGCGAATTTGCATTTACCTCGTTGCCCGAAACGGGCTATCACCGTTCGATTTCGGAAATAGATAATCGGAATAACCTTGACGAGTTGGTGGCGGGAACAAACGTAACCTTAAACAGCAGGCGAGTAAAAACTTCGGTTACCTATGTACGAAGCAAGGTGTTTGGCGAGAATCAAAAGAGTTTGGCGTTGTACCAACCTTTCCCGCAATCGTACGACAAAAATGTTGTTGGTTTAAGTTCCGATGCTTACATCAGGAGCAGCAATATTTTTGGCGAAGTTGCCCTTCAACTGAACGATTTAAGAGTTGCCTCACTTGTGGGAGGCTCCTTTAGGTTGAGTAACACGGTTCAATTGGGAATAATAGGAAGGTCGTATAATCGCTTTTTTAACTCCCGTTATACCGCCGGGTTTTCGGAAGGAAGCGGAGTTGCTAACGAAAATGGTATATATACGGCTATAACCGTTTTACCTGCAAAAGGTTGGAAAATTACCGGTTATGTCGATGTTTTTAGTTTTCCTTGGTTAAAGTATAGGGTGAATTCTCCTTCAACAGGAAGAGAATTGGCTGCGCAGACGGAATATACGGTAAATGCGAATTTCGACATAACTGTTCGATATAGGTATAAGCAAACATTGCAGAATTACTCAGAGAGTGTAAGTCAGATTATTCCTGTGATAGAAGAAGTTAACCACAGATTAAGACTTGAAATGAACTATGCTCCGTTGGAGATATTAAGGTTGAAAACGCTGCTGGAAGGTGTTAAATTTGAAACAGATAGCACAAAGAGGGAGTACGGTTCGTTAATTGCTCAGGATTTTTTCGTTAAGTTTCGTAAGATACCCCTTGAGTTAAGTGCCAGAATCGCTGTTTTCGATACCTATTCATGGGATACTCGGATATACTCTTACGAAAGCGATATGCTTTACTCTTTTACCGTTCCGGCTTACTATTTACAGGGAACAAGAGTTTACTTGTTGTTGAAGTACAGTCCAACTAAAAGGTTAGATTGCTGGCTGCGCTATGCGCAAACTCGGTATGCAAATGTCGATGGAATAGGGCAAGGTGCCGATTATATTCAGGGCAATACACGCAGCGAAATTAAGGCAATGGTTAGGGTTCGTTTTTAGCGGTTATCGGTATGAATTTCCTTTTTGCCTTGTAATGCAGATTCGTAGTCGGGTGTTTGAAGTAAAGAGTAAAATCGAGTACTTGGCTTTAGGCGCATAAAAGAGTCCCAGTACGCTTCCTTGTTCATCGCATCCCAATGTATCGACCCGTATCGGTACTGAAAATTGGTGAACAGTCCGTATGCCAATAAAATTGTAATAAGTGCGTTTCCGAGAATTTTGCTCCAACCTTTTTTGTTCATTTCGGTAATAACAACGCAGAATGGCAAGGTAAGTATGGCGTACGATTCAATTAATGGACGGGCTCCCAGTCCGCCTCCGTACCACCAGCACCACCAGGAAAATATTATATATAGGTTTATAACGAAAAACGGGGTTATTGCCCAAAACCAGCTAAGTTTTCGCTTGATAATCATGAGTATTATTCCCGCTAAGGGAAAAAACATCACAGGTGAGTATGTTAACCATCCTTTTCGGTAACTGAAAAGGCCGTCGATAATATGCGGATTTGAAAAGAAGAAACCTTCCTTGCTGTATGAGTAGTAGAACCAATGCCCTGTGGATGTATGCCAGTATATTAATTGCGGAAGCCAAACCATGAGAAAGAAAACGGCAGTAAGTAGAATCTGCTTCCATTTCTTGAGGAAAAAAACAATCCTTTTGCCAAAGGCTGCGTTTGAGTCTATTCCCCACAAAATAAAGAAAAGTAAAATTATTGCATTCGAAGGTCGTACTAACGATACTAGTCCCAGTAGGAGACCTAAGAATATCCAGTACTTTGTTTTGGGTGAGTTCCAGAATTTTACTGTAAGTTCAAAAAACAAGGCGAAAAGGAAAAAACTGTAAGTGTGCGACATTGTTGCTTCCAATGTACTGTAATGTGGCATGTTTGTACCGAAGTATGTTGCCAGTAAAACCATGCCAACCACATTGATGGAAAACCATTTCGCCAGTAATCGGCGTAGTACAATTAGTGCGATAATCAGGTACAACAGTGCGCTAAACTGAATGGCAATTAAGTATGGTAACGAGTAACCGTTGGTGGGGAAATTTCCGGCTAATGCAAACAGGTGACCAATAAGGAAAAAGGGCAAGTATAAAATAGATAATCCCATGGTCATTTTAACTGTTTCCTTGCCATCGGGGGTTTTTACAGGCCAATATTTATCGGCATAAAATTCCGGATTATCCTTGGCAAATGCGAAATGCCAATCGTGATGGATTACTATTGCGGGCAAATAGCAGTAATACGAAACCATATCGTCGTGAATAACCCGTCCGCAATTCCATGGTTTTGTGTTGAAGTTGATGAAAAAAACGAACCCGGCTATTAGCACTATTGCCAATTTACTAAAATCGACATATTTCGGCATCGATTTTATTGCTAACAGGAAGGCAGTTGCTTTTTTCATTGTAAAAATTTACGAATACTAAAACTCTCGAAACGAATATCCCAGTTTTAAAAGATTTTGTGGCTGGGCAATTTCCTTCAATTTTTCATTCTCAACTAACTTAACTTTTTGGTTGGCTTCGAAAATGTTTAGGTCATTTTTACGCATTTCCTTTGCCAGAATGGCTGCCTTATTGAATCCTATTAAAGGTAGCAATGCGGTGGTAATGGATGGATTACAAAGCAGCTGCTTTTCCGACTTTTCGGCATCTATTTCAATACCAACTAACAGGTGCTGTGCTAAGGTTTGGTTTGCCGAAATTAGCAATTTTAAGGAATCGAGTAATGCGTGTCCTATGGTAGGAATGTAAGCATTCAGGTCGAGAACGCCTTGTCCGGCTAACGAGGATATAAGCATATCGTTTGCGTAAACTTTGTGGGTAACGCTAACAACAAACTCCGGAATAACTGGATTTACCTTCCCCGGCATAATGGAACTTCCTACCTGACGTTTTGGGATGGAGACGGAATTTCCTGCAATATCCGAAGCCAACAGGCGAATGTCCGAGGCCATTTTTTCGAGATTTACAGCATGTGCTTTTAGCGTTGCGTGCACCTCTACAAAAGCATCGAGGTTGGCGGTGGCGTCGTTGAGGTTTTCGCTACGGGTAAACGGGAAATCCGTAAGCCTTTGCAAGTGTTTTACCACCTCCATTATGAAGAATCGGGGAGAACCCACGCCGGTTCCGATGGCTCCGCCACCGAGATTTACCACTTTTATTCGTTCGAAGCATTTCGAAACGCGCCACCAATCGCGCGAAAGCGCTTCGCTGTAAGTGCTGAATAGTTGTCCGTACGACGATGGCACGGCTGCTTGCATTTGTGTGTATCCAATTCGCAACGAGTTACGATGCGATTTTTCGATAGTTTCTACACCGTTACGGGTGTTGTTTATGGATTCTTCGAGTAAGGTTAACAGGCGAACAGCAGCAACTTTTAATGCCGTAGGAACAACATCGTTAGTGCTTTGGTAGATGTTGGCGTGTTCTATAGGGTCAATAATGCTGTATGTTCCGGGTTTATGTCCTAACTTTTGCAGCGAAGCATTGGCAATAATTTCGTTCACATTCATGTTGATGCTTGTTCCTGCACCACCTTGAATGGCTGGTACTATAAAATTATCGAAGTAGCTTCCATTATGTATTTCGCCGGCTGCACTTGTAAGAGCCTTTAGAATGCTATCGGGAATAAAGTTGTGCTTGCTATTGCTTAGTTTAGAGTCGGAGTTAACCGCATTTACCATGTCGGAGTATGTATGGTAACAGGCTTGCTTAACGAGCCCCATGGCTTGAAACCATTCCAGGTGAAACCGTGTTGTATCGGGGAAATTTTGCTTAGCTCGGGCGGAATGAATGCCGTAAAAGGCATCATCGGGAATTTCCATTGAACCAAGGTAGTCGTTTTCAACTCGCATTGATGTTTTGTTTCAGTATTGTTATTTGCGCTCAATAAATTTTACTTCGAAAAGTTTTGGCCAGTATTTCCCGGTAAGGTAAATTTTGCCGTTATCGGGATTGTACGCAATGCCATTCAGCACATCTTCGTTTCCGGTTCTGTCGGCTTGCTTAAGCAATCCTGCCATGTTTATGTTTCCGACAACTGCTCCGGAAGTAGGGTCGATAATTACAATTTTATCGGTAAGGTAAACGTTGGCGTATATTTTTCCGTTGATGTACTCCAGTTCGTTTAGCATTTTTACCGGGCCGTTGCTGTCGTAAACTTCAATCCGTTTCACTTCGGAAAAGCCTTGGGGTTCCATAAAGTGAATAACATTGGAGCCATCGCTCATAATTAGCAAATTACCATCGGTTGTTAGGCCCCATCCCTGCGTGTTATAGTTAAACGAATGAAGCCTGCTGAAATTTTCGGCATTGTAAACAAATCCTATTCCGCTAGTCCAGGTAAGTTGGAATATTTCGCCGTTTATCAAGGCAATTCCCTCGCCAAAGTATTCGTCGCTGATATTTATACTTTGAATAACTTTCCCTGTTTGCAGGTTTACTTTGCGTAAACTCGATGCGCCCGGTTGTCCTGTGCCTTCGTACAGAATGTTGTTGCTTATAAACAATCCTTGAGTATATGCCTTGGGGTCGTGAGGGTATTCCTTTATGACTTTGTAGGTAAACGTTTTGGGTGTAATATCCGATTTAACTATTATGTTGATTTCCGCTGTTTGTCGTTGTCCGTTATACCAAGCCGTTGCTCCGATTTTATTGCTTCCCAGCGGTAAATCGGATGTTTTTGTTTCGGCTTTTAGGTTGCCAACTAATCCGCGACTTTTCCCGTTTACTCGAAGAATAATGGAATCCGGCTTAATTGTATCGGTTAGTGCAAATGTAACGTTTACAATTTCGCCTCGAGTAACGGTAAATCCTCCAATAGGCTTGTCTATTCTAATCATGTATATCGGTTTGGGCGAAGGCGCGCTATCTTTTTTGCTTGGAGAGTTGGTATTGCCGTTGGAGCACGATACAAGGAGTAAACTGGCAATAAGCAAATGCTTTATTTCGATGTTCATTGATTTATTTTTTAGTTCTAAAAAAACGTTGAATCCGATTTGGTTGCCTATACTTTTTTAAAAGTTTTTTTTGATTTAGTTCAGTTTTGTCCGATATAAGTGCCTCGATAATTGCGCCCCAGCCCGGGAAACCTCCAAAATTTCTATCATCAATAAAAATGTCAACATCTAACTTTCTTGGACTTGTTTGATCGAATTGCTCTTCGGGATAGTTATTGTTTACAGCGTAAAATTCCAATCCGTTTTTACGGCAAAATTCAACGGCTTCTTCAAGTAAATTATCAGTTCGTACTGTCCAAAGAATTAAAATGAAGCCTCTTTTTTGAAGTTCGCGAAGAGTTTCGAATGCAAAAAGCATGGGCTTGCCTATTGCCGGATAGGCATTTTCAACAATTGTTCCGTCAAAGTCAATAGCAATTCGTAGCATTGGCAAAATTTTTCACTCAAAACTAAGGAAATTTTATAAAACATTAGCAATCCGTAACTTTTAAGAGTAAAATGTTTTACCCCGAAAATTTTTTAGCATTGCGAAATAACCGTAATTTTACGCAACTATTAAACATTACTGTTTATGCCAAGCGAAAAAAGAATTGCAAAACATTTTCCTAATGTAATTACGTTGCTAAATTTAGTTTCAGGATGTTTGTCGATTGTTTCGGCATTCGAGGGTCAACTTGAAGTTGCCGGTCTTTTTATTATTCTTGCCGGAATTTTCGATTTTTTCGACGGGTTCACTGCACGTCTTATTGGCTCATATACGCAGTTGGGAAAGGAACTCGATTCGCTTTCGGATGTGGTAAGTTTTGGCGTTGCGCCAACATTTATTGTTTATCATCTTATGCGCAATGCAATGGGGCTAAACCCAAGCGATGGAATTTTTTCGGGATATTGGCTATTGCTTGTGCCTTTTATAATGGCAGCATTTTCGTCGTTAAGGTTGGGATTGTTTAATATCGATGAGCGGCAAACGTCTTCGTTTATAGGGTTGCCAACACCTGCCAATGCGTTTTTAATTGCCGGATTGGTTTTTGGCTTGGATAGTTCATGGGCAGGGATTTTCCGTTACATAACCTCATCGCCATGGGTAATGGTAGGAATTGTTTTGGTGGAGTCGTTTTTGTTGGTTTGCGAGTTGCCCATGTTTTCGTTAAAAATAAAGACACTTGCGTTTAGCAAATCGTACAAGCAGTTTGCGTTGGTTATTGGCGCAATTATACTGCTTATTGTTTTCTCGAAAGCTTCGCTGTCGTTAATTATTTTATGGTACATACTCCTTTCGGTGGCGTTCTATTTTACCGACAAAATAGCCTCGCCAAAAGGAAAAAGTTTATAGTAGTTCGGTAAAAACAGCTATTTTTGCCAAAAATTAAATTCATTTATAATGAAATTTCAAGCTGCAATTAATGTAATGCCTTTAAAAGCATTGCTCGACCCACAAGGTAAAGCTGTAAACGCAACCCTTAAAGGAATTGGATATCCGGAGGTTTCCAGCGTTCGTATCGGAAAGCATATCAATTTGGAAATTGAGGCTTCGTCGAAAGAGGCTGCCATGGAAAAGGTAACTGAAATTTCTGCTAAAGTGCTTTCGAATCCTGTAATGGAAGGTTTCGATTTTGTGCTAAACGAAGTAAAGGAGTAACTATTCCCCGTTAGTATCGGGTTTTCCTCTGAGAATTTCGGCCTGTCGTTTTATGGATTCCTTGTGAACCAAGCGTAGCAGGCTTTTTATGTATTCTTCGCTCAATCCTAATTTTTGACCGCATTCAATTCGCGATTCCAGTATTTTTTCCCACCTGCGAAGTTGAATTATTGTAACGTTTTTATCACGTTTATACTCTCCAATTTTTTCAATCAACCGCATTCTGTTGCCTAGCAACTCAAGTATTTGCTGATCGATAGAATCTATTTGGTTTCGGATAGTTTCCAGTTGATCGGTAAAATTCGAATCGCCTGTTGCCAGTTTATGGAAATTAAGGCTGTTGAGCATGTGCTCAAATTCCTTAAAGTCGAGTTGCTGGCGGGAGTCGCTTAATGCCGTAGGCGGGTTTGGATGAACTTCGACCATTAATCCATCGTACGATAAATCTATGGCGTGTTGAGCAATTTCCTGAACAAGTTCCCTTTTCCCTGCAATATGGCTGGGATCGGATATAAGCGGAAGTTTTGGTAATCGGCTCTTTAAATCGATGGCTAATTCCCATTTTGGAATATTGCGTAAGCGGGAACGCTCGTAAGGGAAAAAACCCCTATGGATGGCAGCCAGTTTGGTAATTCCGACTTTATTAAAGCGCTCTATGGCCCCAATCCAAAGTTCTATATCCGGAGTAACCGGATTTTTAACGAGCACAGGAATATTAGTGGATTTCAACGCTGCGGCTAACTGTTCAACCGAAAAGGGATTGGCTGTTGTTCGGGCGCCAATCCAAACCATATCGATGTTATTTTTTAGCGCAAGTTCAACATGAGCAGGCGTAGCAACTTCAATTGCCACTTTTAGCCCGGTTTCATTCTTAACGCGGTTAAGCCATTTTAATCCTTCTTCACCGGCACCTTCGAAATTCCCTGGACGAGAGCGGGGTTTCCAAATGCCCGCTCTTAATACGGAAACCTGTTTGGTTTTTGCTAAACTCTTTGCTGTGGACAGAACCTGCTCTTCCGTTTCAGCGCTACATGGCCCTGCAATAATTAACGGGTAGTTTATTCCTTCAAACCAATTATTTAACGGTTCTATTTCTAAGAGGGATTCCACAGTCTTTCCTTAATTTTAGAACACAAAGTTAATCAGAACATGGTATTTATATGACTTTATTTTCGATTTTTCGAAAACGGAAAATTGTTCAATGTATTTCGAGACTTGTGTTTTTGAACTTGAATTTATAGTTTATGAAACTTTAACAAAAGAGGCATAATATTTGTTTTGAGCAAAGGGTGAACTCAAATAGGTATATTGCTAATTGTTTAATCAAATAGAAAATTTCTTAACCAATTGAAAAACAACCTAAACTCTAAAAAAACGGAGGCCTTATGAAATCAAAAGTATTTTTAATACTAACTGGCATTTTATTGTTTTTGGGAAGTTCCGCTTTTGCACAACTCGACGAACTGCCTAAAAGCGATTCCGCTAAATTTACCGGAGGTGCCATTATAGGAGCGGTAACGGTTGATGGTAAAAATTACCAACAAGTTGCCATTCGTACCGATATTCCTATTGGAAAGTTCGGGTTTGGACTCGACATGCAAATTCTTCTTGATGAAAATGGAAATATTCGCAAAGAAGATTGGGATCAATGGCAGGATTATCTTGATAAAATTTACTATATCCGCTTTGGCAAGAAAACCGACCCATTTTACTTTAAGCTGGGAGGATTAGATTACAGTTACATTGGCTATTCTAACATTTTTAACGGATACACCAATATGCTGGAATATCCAACACGTAAGCGTTACGGGGGCGAATTGTCGTTTTACATTCCTTCGGAGAAATGGGAAGGAAAGCCGCGTATGGGTGCAGAATTTTTGTTTAGCGATGTAAAGGAGCTGTTTTTGGAAAGTCCGGCAGAGCCTTCGTTACTATTTGGTACCCGCGTTTTCTTCCGCCCATTAAAAAAGTTGGAGATAGGAGTTTCGCTTGGTGCGGATTTGAATGAGTATAATGCTTTTTTGGATAGAGATGGAGACGGAGTTCCCGATGCAATTGATAATTATCCTAGTAACGGCAACTGGGCTACCGATATGGATAAAATTAGCACATCGGACTGGAATCATCTTTTAGATGATTCGTATTGGGGTGCAACTCGGGCAGAGGCGTATCAGAATTTATTGGCTGCGGGTTTGGTACCATCCGATACAACCCGTATGTCCGATTTGTTTAACCTTGCAGGACAAACCTCGAGAATGTATGCTGCTAGTGTTGACATAGGAATTCCCGTTATTGAACGCGAAAAATTTCAATTTGATATTTATTCCCATTTTACCCAATTAAAGGGGGAGAAAACATACGGCTGGGGTGTTGCACTTCCGGGTATGCGTTTTATTATAGGAACAGGAAGTGTGAATAATTTTTTAACGTTGAAAGCAGAGTACCGCCGTTCTTCTAAAGAGTTTATGTTTGGATACTTTAATAACACTTACGATATTGAACGTGCGCAGTTTACCAGCAATGGACAGGTAATAACAAAACAACAGCAGCTATTGGCTATAACCCATGAAATGAATGGAGTTTATGCCAGTGCTGAGTTGAACCTGTTGAACTATGTGGTGGTATATGGCGGATATCAGGATTTGATGGGAACCGGCGATGATCACATACGTTCCATTCATGGAGAGTTACGTATGGGCGAAACGTTGAAGAACATGCTTCACTTTGCCGATGTAAAGGGGTATTATATTCAAAATAACGTTCAGGATTTTAAGGAATGGAAAACGCCTAGTTCGTTGGTTGGATTTTCAGTCGGATACAACTATAAAGGCGCTATCGTAGGATTAGATTACCGATGGACATTTCAGGACTTGGATGGAAACGGCATAATTCGTGGTAACAATGAAACTATAAAAACCATTAGTTTTCGTACTGCCGTTACATTTTAGCATAGTTTGGGGTAAAATGAAAGCCGTTGGCGTTTAGCTAACGGCTTTTTGATTCCGGGCTATTTTTGCGTTAAAAGAAATCGTACTGACTGCTGTATTTTTCGGCCAATTCAATAGGCTGTTTTTTGTAACTATGAAATATTTTCCGAAGAGTTTTTCCTGCCCACTTTGTTCGTTTTAAGTATTGGCTGTAAGTTTCTTTTTGCCATTCAAAATCTTTAGCAATAACCATTTCGGGCGATACGTATTTGTATGTTTCCTCAATTATGGAACTTAACGGGTTCCTTTTTTTGTACGAAGGATTTTGCGTGTTGGCCAGCAATAAAACATTATTCCTTTTGCACTCCGCTTTTAATGAATCTATAACATTGTAATACTTTGTGATTATTTCGGGAGAAATAGCATTGTAGTTTTCTCCGCCAATATCCATTACAGGTCTTACCTGTAAGGTGTTTACCCCATACTTTCCGAAGACATCAAAAAAGTTTGCTAATTCAGTATAATTATCTGCGTTTGCTGTAAAGTTTACTCTTAAGGAAGTTTTAAATCCGCTCCGCTTTCGTTGCTTATTAAACTCATTTAAAATGAAATGAATTTTATCCCATTTAGCTCCGGTCATTAAGTGTTCGTATGTTTCCTTACACGTTCCATGAATCGAAATGGTAAGTTCGTTTAATTCTGCATTAAGCAAATCGGAAATGTTTTCACCGGAAAGAAGTTGCCCGTTGGTTACCAGTCCAACATGCGGTACGTTATGAAGTTTTGCCAACTTCACAACTTTAACAAAATTTTTGTACATGGTAGGCTCTGCTCCGCAGCCAACCATTACCTGTAATGCTTGGGGAAATATGCTTTTGGCCAGTAATTTTAATTCCTCTAAAGTAAACTTTGAGGAGGATGGTTTTCTGCTTTTGCTAAAATAGCACATACGACACCTTAGGTTACATGCAAAAACAGGGTCAATTCGAACGGAGTAATAGCGTTTGTGGGTTAATTGTGCCATTACAATTAAGAGCAACTTTATTCTGTTGCTCTTAATCATACGGTTTACCTTTAACAATCGGTATATCTGAACCATTTTAAAGTATTCTAGTTGTCCTTTGCCTCCGGATTTTTCTTCTCCCATATTTTAATGGCCCATATCGAAAGTTTATAGCTGAGGTAAATAAGTATTGGCCAACTTATAAACCAAAGTATTTCTGTCAAGTGTTTCATAGTTGCGGTCTTTTTAGTAAACGTGCGATTCGTTATTTATTTCTTCCTCGTTAATCTTTTTAACATTTATGCTTTTCCATGCATACCAAATGTATGCAATTACAAATGGAATTAATATCGATACAATGCTCATTGCAGTTAGCGTAAACTTGCTTGAAGAGCTGTTGTATATGGTTAGCGAGCTTTGCAGGTCGAATGTGGAAGGGTAGTATGCGGTATTATTATATCCGGCAATTAGGAAGAGAGCCAAAACAGCCAGAACTGTACCAAATCCTGTAAACCAAATCCCTTTTGTATATGTTTTTAAAAGTGAAGCGGCAATTCCCCAAAGCACTAAAACTACTCCTGCTAAGAAAATAATTAGTACAATTGGCATTTGTATAAGATTATGGAAATATTTAAAGTTTTCCATGAACACCGTACCGTCGCTTGGGTTTACGGCAAAGCCTTGTCGAAGCATTAGCCATATTACAAAAGTTAGAAAAAATACAAGAAACGGTATTGCGTTGTAAAGTAATTGCTTCCGCGAACGTTTAAAAATTTCATCATTATCAATAGTATTCATAAAATACAGAGTTGCAAGTACCCTTGCCAGAAAGAAAACAGCTAGACCTAACGACAGGTTATGCAAGTTCAGTGCGGCTTCGAGCCCGTGCCAAGGTGTTTCCCACGACGATATTACAGTGTTTGCACTGTTTGCAAGGTTCAGTTTGTTAACGGAAAATTCGGAACCGGTGAAAAAGGTTGCTACTGCTATTCCCAGTAAGATTGTTCCTAAAAATCCATTAACAAAAAGAAACGCATCGTAGGTTCGTTGTCCTAGAAAATTGCTTGGTTTACTACGATATTCATAGGATATGGCCTGTATGATGAAGCAAAACAAAATGGCCATCCAAACCCAGTATGCTCCGCCAAAGCTGGTGGAGTAGAATAGAGGAAACGATGCGAAAAAAGCACCACCAAAGGTAACTAGTGTTGTAAACGTAAATTCCCATTTACGGCCTAACGCGTTTACAAGTAATGTTTGTTCTGTTTTGTTCTTTCCAAGGGTGTAAATAAGCGTTTGGCCTCCTTGAACAAAAAGTAGAAATACCAATATGGCTCCTAGTAGCGAAATTATAAACCACCAGTAATGCTGTAGAAGTATGTATGTTGTATCGGTCATGGTTATTTCCCTCCTTCTTTAGGTCCAAGTTTAATTTGTTTGAACATAATTTTTAGTTCTGCAATTAGCAGCGTAGTAAAAATGATTAGGAATAGGAAGAATGTTACCTGTACAGCCCCCGAGTCGATTCTGGAAACAGCCGCTACCGATGGAAGAATATCCTGTATTACCCAAGGTTGTCTGCCAACTTCAGCAACAATCCATCCTGCCTGGCTGGCAATGTATGCCAAAGGAATCATAAGTATCGAGATACGAAGTAGCCACTTTTTAATTTTAAACTCTTTGCGAAGGGCTAGGTATAGTAGAACAGCAAAAAAGAGTATAAACAGAAATCCAAGCCCTACCATTATGTGAAAGCTGTAGAATGTTAGCGGAATGTTTGGAATTATACTTTTGGGATTGTTAAGGTAACCATATCCAAAGTATTCGAAATTACTATCAAGCAAATTTTTATGGTAGGCCATGGCTGTGGTATCCTTTGCATCGGAAGCTGCCTTGTAGTCGGCAAGTGCCTGTATGGCAATTTTTCCACGTTCCATTTTTTGTTCCAACGATAATGCTAATTGTTCTTTCCCTTCCTTATTGGTGTAAATGTAACCTCCTTCAACCAAGTTTTTAACACCCGGAACAAATGCTTCCCCTGAACGGTATCCGAGAAATGATAGCAAACGGGGAATTTGAACGCGAAATACGAATGGATTTCTACTGTCGTTGTATTCTTTTCCGGGGGTTAAGGCGCCAACTACAACTAAAGGTGCGCCTTCGGAACCTTCGTATAATCCTTCCATTGCAGCAAGTTTCATCGGCTGTTTTTGCGCAACCTGATATGCAGAACCGTCGCCTGTTAGCACTAAGAATAGCGATGTTACTAACCCGAATACTGATGCGATAATTATGCTACGTTTTGCAAGCAACAAATGGCGTCCCTTTAGTATGAACCAAGCGCTCACGCCGATAACAAATATTGCCGATAGCACATAACCGGAAGATACCGTATGTAGAAATTTATTTATTGCAACCGGAGAGAACAAAACATCCCAGAAGTTATTCATTTCGTTTCGGGCTGTTTCGGGGTTAAAGTGCATTCCTGCAGGATGCTGCATCCATGCGTTGGCTACCAAAATCCATAATGCCGATAGATTTGCCCCAATGGCTACCAACCATGTAGAAATAAGGTGAAACTTTTTGCTGACCTTATTCCATCCAAAGAACATAACGGCAATAAAGGTAGATTCCATGAAGAAGGCCATTATTCCTTCAATAGCTAAAGGTGCACCAAAAATATCGCCGACAAACCAAGAGTAGTTGCTCCAGTTAGTTCCAAACTCGAATTCGAGAATAATGCCAGTTGCTACGCCAATGGCAAAGTTTACTCCGAAAAGAGTCATCCAAAACTTGGTTATCCGTTTCCACTCCTCGTTTTTCGTTTTGTAGTATAGCGTTTCCATGAACGCAATAATAAATGCCAAACCTAGGGTTAGTGGAACAAAAACCCAGTGGTACATGGCAGTTAGGGCAAATTGTGCCCGAGACCAGTTAACCAGCGAAAGATCGAAATGTTCCATAGTCGGTTATTTTGATTTAGTTGTTAGTTGCTCAATTACATAGTTGCTGCGGTCGGAATCCGAGTCGAAATTTCTTTTTAGAAGATTTGGGAAGAAGAATATTTTTAGAATAGCAAACATTATGAAAAGTTTTATAAGAATTATTAACCACAGGCTTTTGCCAACGGTCATGCTTTTAAAACCTTCATAGTAAAATAGGAATACTTTTTTTAGAGGGTTCATGTTTGCAGTTGTTACATCAAATTTAATTAAATTTCTTAAACAATGAAAAAGCAACAAGGTTTAGAGGAAAATGAAAAAGACTTCGCTAATGCGAAGTCTTTCCTATAACTTATAATGGTTGTTTTTATTCTTCAACAATTACAATTTTCTCTATTTTATCGCCTGCCCTTATTTCATCGATAACATCCAAACCTTCATAAACTTTACCAAAGCAGGTGTGTTGCCTATCGAGGTGCTTTGTGTTTTCCCTGCTATGGCAGATAAAAAATTGCGAGCCGCCCGTATTTCTACCGGCGTGAGCCATAGAAAGCACACCACGATCGTGATACTGATTGTTCCCGCTTAGTTCGCAGTTAATTTTGTAACCGGGGCCACCGGTTCCCACGCGGGGATCATTCATATCCTTTGAAAAGGGGCAGCCTCCCTGTATTACAAAGTTCGGAATAACTCTATGAAATGCCAATCCGTCGTAAAATCCGGATTTAGCCAGTTTTACAAAGTTTTCTACCGTGTTAGGGGCATCTTCTTCGTAAAATTTTACTTTCATTACACCTTTCGGGGTGTGAATTTCTGCTGTTCTCATCAAGTCGTGTTATTTAAATTTTTACAAATGTACGAAATGTTTATGGTCTTAAACAATCGCAAAACTCGGTTAAAAGGTATCGTAGGTTGCTCGTTTACTTGTCGAGAAAGACGGTTTGTATAATCATAAAAATTGCCATAGCAACAAATACATACCCCACAACTTTACTGATTACTTTCTCGGAAACTTTAACTGAAATTCGCGAACCAACTTGTCCGCCAATAAAAACAACTCCGGCCAATATAAGTGCCAATGTCCAATCAATATTGGTGTTTATTAAATGGCCTGCAAGCCCGGTAATAGCGGTAATGCTAACCATTAGCGCAGATGTGGCTATGGCAATTTTAACCGGTATGTTAAACCAAAGTATCATTACCGGAATTTTTAGCATTCCACCTGCAATCCCCAATAATCCCGATAAGTAGCCTGAAATAAATGTTATCGGAATCATTAGAAAAATAGGGATGCTGTAACTTTCGCCGTTGAATTGTCGGACCCAGTGTCCGAATCCCTGTTTCAGTACGCCCTTTTTAGCATTGGATGTTTTCCCTTTTATGGTTATAAAGGCCAGAACAAGCAGAATGATCGAGAACATGATTTTAAGTAACATCGGATTAAAATGTACCGAGGTGATGCCTCCGGTAAAGGAGCCCATATCGGTAAAAATTTCCATTACTATAGCCAACTTCCAATCAACCAGATTGGCTTTGCGGTATCGTAGAAAAGCCGAAAAGCCTGTAATTGCAATTAAAAAAAGGCTAACAGGCGATGCTGCGTGAAATGAATAGCCCATTAACAGTAAAATGGGAACATATATTACACCTCCGCCAATTCCTATTAGCGATGCAACTGCCGCTACCAGCAAAAAGATAATTGCAATAAAAACATATTCCATGGGTTAACTTTAATGAACTTTTTTTGAGAATGGAAAAACAGGTAATGCAAAGTAGCAAATTTTCGGTAATCAACCTTTATTTAATGTAAACTCATAATTATTGTAAAGTTGCTGCCATTTGTTACGATAAAAAAGGAGGTTGTTAGCCTCCTTTTATTACTCTATTTTAAGTTGAAATTTCAATTCTAATAAATCTACTCTTCTTCCTCTTCAGCTTCGTATGCTTTAAGCAGTTTTTCTTGAACATCAGAAGGAACTTGCTCGTATGCAGAGAATTTCATGGTATAAGTTGCCCTGCCGCTTGTGAGAGACGAAAGAGCTGTTGAGTATTTATTTAATTCGGCGAGGGGCACTTTAGCATTAATAATTTCGAAGCCCTTATCGTTTCCCATACCCATAATAATTGCCCTGCGGTTTTGTAGGTCGCTCATTACGTCGCCCATTCTATCCGAAGGAACAAGAACTTCAACGTCGTAAACAGGTTCCATAATCTTAGGTCCGGCATCCTTAAATGCGTTTCTGAATGCGTTACGTCCTGCTAGTTTAAAGGAAATTTCGTTGGAGTCAACGGGGTGCATTTTACCGTCGTAAACAGCAACTTTAATGTCACGAGCATACGAACCGGTTAATGGTCCTTGTTCCATTTTTTCCATTATACCTTTTAAAATAGCTGGCATAAAACGGGCATCAATAGAACCACCAACAATACAGTTGTAAAATACAAGTTTACCGCCCCATTCAAGTGGAATTTCTTCCTTACCTCTAACGGAGAGGTTAATTTCTTTTCCGTTTACTTTATATTTAGACGGATCAGGCGTTCCTTCAACATATGGCTCAATTACCATGTGTACTTCACCGAATTGTCCTGCACCGCCCGATTGCTTTTTATGGCGATAATCGGCTTGGGCAATCTTTGTAATGGTTTCACGGTAAGGAATACGTGGAGGAATAAATTCTACTTCAAGTTTATTTAAGTTAGTTAACTGCCATTTTAGTATGTTGAGGTGATGTTCGCCTTGTCCCGATAAAATTATCTGTTTAAGTTCTTTAGAATGTTCAACAAGAATTGTTGGGTCTTCCTGATGAGCTCGGCTAAGTAATTCGCCCAATTTTTCAACTTCGGCTTCATTCTTAGGTTTAATAGCAGTACGGAATTTGGGCTCGGGGAACTTCATGGCATCAAATTTAAAGTCTAAACCCGATGCGCAAAGTGTTTGGTTTGTTTTAGAGTTTTTAAGTTTAACCGATGCGCCAATATCGCCTGCTGCAAGTTCGGTAACCTTTGTACGATTTTTTCCTGCTGTAACAAATAGTTGCGATAAACGCTCCTTGGTAGTGTTGTTTGCATTTGTAAGGTCCATACCTTCGGTAACTTTTCCGGACATTACTTTAAAGTAGCTAATTTCGCCAAGGTGAGATTCAATATTCGATTTGAAGATAAACAGGGAAGTTGGAGCAGAAGCATCACATTTAATTTCTGTTTTGCTGTTGTTAGGCAGCATAGGCATTTGGGCAGGATTTGGACATACGTTAATAATGAATTCCATAAGCCTTTTTACACCAATGGTCTTTTTACCCGACAAACAGAATACGGGGAATAATTCCCGTTTTTTAATACCCATTGTAAGACCCGACCGCATTTCCTCTTCCGTTAAAGAACCCTGTTCGAAAAATTTTTCCATTAAGGTTTCATCGTTTTCGGCAGCCGATTCAATAAGAGCGTTATGAAGTTCGGTTGCATGGTCTAACTGATCTGCAGGAATATCTAATTCTTCACGAACACCTGTATCGCCCTGAAACTTGTACATCTTCATTTTTATAACGTCGATAATGCTATCGAAATTGGCTCCAGAATTTACAGGGTATTGGGCAATGGCAATTTTGCTGCCAAAGGTTTGCTTAAGCGATTCGATGGTTTGGTCGAAGTTTGCTTTATCGTGATCCATTTGGTTTACTGCAAGAACCATAGGTTTTGCTAACTTCTCCGCATGACGGTTAAAAATCTCGGTTCCAACCTCTACACCATACTGACCGTTAATAACCATGACCAGCAAATCGGTTGGGTACATCGAAGTAACTACCGCGCCGACAAAATCGTCGGAACCCGGGGTATCTATAATATTTAGTTTATGGTTGTTAAATTCAGTGTACAGTAAAGTTGAAAAAATAGACCGTTGGTTTTGTTGCTCAATTTCCGTGTAATCCGATACGGTATTTTTTCCTTCGATAGTACCTTTACGGTCGATAACTTTGCCCTCGAACATCATCGATTCAGCCAAAATGGTTTTTCCTGAGCCTGTATTTCCAATCAGGGCAATATTTCTGATTTGTTCACTTAAGTAGGTTTTCATTTGCGTTACGCATTTTTATTGGGTTAAACAAATAATAGGCTAAAATAGCCTTCTAACGCGATTGTTTAAATTATTCGGTTAGGTTATGATTGCCCCCAAAAATAGTAAAATTTTGTTTCAAACAACTTTTTATCAACTAAATCGGTATGTTTTTAAGCATAAATGCCGATTAGCGTAAGAATCTTTAAAGTGTCTAATAATCAGTGTTGTTTTTTAATAAAAAAGATGTTACCTTTGCGCCCGCAAAAGCAAAGAGCGGGGAAACCCGCTGGTAAACAGATAAAAAAGTAAACGGGATTGCGATAGTATTGAAAAAAACAATACCTTTGCAAGCCATTTTTAAATTAAATTAACCATAAATTGTATTTATGCCTACAATTCAGCAGCTAGTAAGAAAAGGAAGGTCTCGGCTGGAGGATAAAAGCAAAGCGCCAGCGCTTGATGCTTGCCCACAGAGACGAGGGGTATGTGTACGTGTGTACACCACTACACCTAAAAAGCCAAATTCGGCTATGCGTAAAGTTGCCAGGGTTAGGCTTACTAACGGTAAGGAGGTTAACGCCTACATTCCTGGAGAAGGTCACAATCTACAAGAGCACTCAATTGTGCTTATTCGTGGAGGCAGGGTAAAGGATTTACCCGGTGTTCGTTACCACTTAGTGCGTGGAACGCTTGATGCATCTGGTGTTGAAGGACGTCGTCAGCGTCGTTCTAAGTACGGAGCCAAGAGACCTAAGAAATAATTAAGTTAACCTCAATTGACGCTTTACTACAATGAGAAAAGCTACACCAAAAAAACGAATTATCTTACCCGATCCAAAGTTCGGTGACATAATGGTTACCCGCTTTGTAAATAACTTAATGCTAGAGGGTAAGAAGAGTACTGCTTTTAATATCTTTTACGATTCGCTCGATATAGTTGGACAGCGGATGAAAGAAGATGAAAAATCTCCTCTTGAAATTTGGAAAAAGGCACTCGAAAATGTTACTCCACAGGTTGAAGTTAAGAGCCGTAGGGTAGGTGGTGCAACGTTCCAAGTTCCTATGGAAGTACGTCCAGAACGTAAAATTTCCATTTCCATGAAAAACCTAATTCTTTTTGCTCGCAAGCGTTCAGGAAAAGGCATGAGCGAAAAGTTGGCTGCAGAAATCATGTCTGCTTACAACGAAGAAGGTGGTGCTTTCAAGCGGAAAGAAGATATGCATAAGATGGCTGAAGCTAACAAGGCTTTTGCACATTTCCGTTTTTAATTTTTGCAATTAAGTAGAAGGTAGGATTACTAAATGAGTAGGGATTTAAAATTTACGCGTAACATTGGGATTATGGCCCACATCGACGCCGGTAAGACAACAACTACCGAGCGTATTTTGTACTACACCGGGAAAACCCATAAAATTGGCGAAGTACACGATGGCGCTGCTACAATGGACTGGATGGTGCAGGAGCAGGAGCGTGGTATTACCATTACCTCGGCTGCTACTACAACCTTTTGGAACTACAATGGCGGTCATTATCAGATTAATATTATAGACACTCCGGGCCACGTTGATTTTACTGTTGAAGTTGAACGCTCGCTACGCGTACTCGATGGGACTGTTGCAACTTTCTGTGCAGTAGGAGGAGTGGAACCTCAAAGCGAAACTGTTTGGCGTCAGGCCGATAAATACCGGGTGCCAAAAATTGCTTTCGTAAATAAAATGGATAGAGTTGGTGCCGATTATCTTTCTGTTGTTCAACAAATAAAGGATAAATTAGGTGCTAATCCTGTTCCTATTCAGCTGCCTATTGGTGCAGAGGATTCTTTCATAGGAGTAGTTGACCTTATCGAGAATAAGGCCGTTGTTTGGTACGACGATGCTAAAACTCAGAGTGTCGATTACCGTTTGGAAGATGTTCCCGAAAACATGAAGGCTGAAGTTGAAGAGTGGAGAGGCAAGTTAATCGAAGCCGTTGCATCGTACAACGACGATTTGCTCGAACGATTCTTTGACAATCCAGATTCTATTACCAAGGAGGAAATTATTGAAACTATCCGCAAGGCAACAATAGACATGTCGATTGTTCCTGTACTATGTGGAGCTGCTTTCAAAAATAAAGGTATTCAACGCTTGTTGGATGCAGTAATAGCATTTCTTCCAAGTCCGTTGGATAAAGGTAGCGTTGAAGGAACTAATCCTAAAACTGATAAAAAAGAAATACGTAGGCCAACAGTAGATGATCCATTTTGTGGTCTTGCATTTAAAATTGCTACCGACCCATACGTAGGTCGTTTGGCTTTTGTTCGTATATATTCTGGTAAAATCGATAGCGGTTCGTACGTTTACAATATGCGTACAGGGAAAAAAGAGCGCATCAGTCGTCTTTACCAAATGCATGCTAATAAACAAAATCCAATAGAATCTTGCGAAGCAGGCGATATATGCGCAGCTGTAGGATTTAAGGATTTACGTACTGGCGATACCCTGTGCACCGAAAATGCTCCTATAGCATTAGAGTCTATGGTATTTCCTGAACCTGTTATTGGGTTGGCAGTTGAACCGAAAACACAAAAGGATCTCGATAAGTTAGGTATTGCTTTAAATAAGTTAGCCGAAGAAGATCCTACTTTTCAGGTTAGTTCCGACCCCGATAGTGGACAAACTATTATTAGGGGTATGGGTGAACTTCACCTCGAGATTATTGTCGATCGTTTACGTCGTGAATTTAACGTTGACATTAACCAAGGTGCTCCACAGGTTGCATATAAGGAAGCCATTACTAAGACAGTTTCGCATCGTGAGGTGTTCAAGAAACAGTCGGGTGGTCGTGGTAAATTTGCCGATATAATTTTTGAAATAGGTCCTGCCGATGAGGGCGTTACCGGATTGCAGTTTGTCGATGAAGTTAAAGGTGGAAATGTTCCAAGAGAATACATTCCATCCGTACAAAAGGGTTTTGGGGAAGCAATGAAGAATGGTGTACTAGCCGGATTTGCATTACCAAGTATGAAGGTAGTGTTGAAGGATGGTTCGTTCCACCCCGTTGATTCCGATGCTCTTTCATTTGAGATTGCAGCACGATATGGGTTCCGTGCAGCTGCTCCAAAAGCAGCCCCAGTTCTTTTGGAACCTATTATGTCGGTAGAAGTGGTAACTCCCGAAGAGTACATGGGTGATGTGATTGGCGACTTAAATAAACGTCGTGGTCAAATATCCGGTATGGAATCGAAGGGTGGTGCACGTGTAGTGAAAGCCAAAGTACCTTTGTCGGAACAATTTGGTTATGTAACTGTATTGCGCACTTTAACTTCCGGACGAGCAACTTCAACAATGGAATTTTCGCATTATGCCGAGGTTCCGGCTAGCATTGCTAAGGAAATTGTTGAAAAATCGCGTGGCAAGGAAGTAAAGGAGATTGATTAATTACTTTTACTAATATGTACAATGAGCCAGAAAATTAGAATTAAACTCAAATCGTACGACCACAACCTGGTTGATAAATCGGCCGAAAAAATCGTGAAGACGGTAAAGGCTACAGGCGCTGTGGTGAACGGACCTATTCCGCTTCCAACTCATAAGCGGATTTTTACGGTTAACCGTTCTACTTTTGTGAACAAAAAATCGAGAGAGCAATTTGAACTTAGCTCTTTTAAACGATTACTCGACATCTACAGCTCCACTCCGAAAACTATCGATGCTCTTATGAAGCTCGAATTACCTAGTGGAGTCGAAGTAGAAATTAAAGTATGAGTGTGAATTGTAAATTGTAAAGACAATGCCACAAGGATTAATTGGAAGAAAAATCGGAATGACTTCCGTGTTCAGTGCCGAAGGGAAAAACATCCCGTGCACTGTAATTGAGGCTGGTCCTTGCGTCGTTACTCAGGTTAAGTCAGCGGAAACCGATGGTTACACTGCTGTTCAGTTGGCCTACGACGACAAAAAGGAAAAGAATACCAGTCGCCCAATGTTAGGGCACTTTAAAAAAGCAAATACAACACCTAAGCGTAAACTTGTAGAATTCCGCGATTGGGATGAGAGCGTTAACTTAGGCGATGTTGTAACAGTTGACTTGTTTAAGGACGACAACTGGGTAGATGTAGTGGGAACAACAAAAGGAAAAGGTTTTCAGGGTGTTGTAAAACGCTACGGATTTGCCGGTGTTGGTGGAAGAACCCACGGGCAACACAACCGTCAGCGTCATCCAGGTTCTTTGGGTGCATCTTCGTTCCCTTCACGTGTTTTCCCCGGAAAACGCTTAGCCGGTCGTACTGGTGGTGACAGGGTGAAGATTATCAACCTAAAAGTGCTTAAGGTTATATCTGAAAGCAACTTACTTCTTGTTAAAGGTTCCATACCCGGAGCAAAGGGTTCTTACTTAATTATTGAGAGATAATGGAAATAAAAGTTCTTAATATATCCGGACAGGAAACTGGTAGAATGGTACAGTTAGACGATAGCATTTTTGCCATCGAACCTAACGATCATGCTATTTATCTTGATGTAAAGCAATACCTTGCCAATCAACGTCAGGGTACGCATAAGTCGAAACAGCGTAACGAGGTTTCCGGTAGTACACGTAAGCTGAAACGCCAGAAAGGAACAGGAACTGCTCGTTCTGGTAGCATAAAATCACCATTATTCCGTGGAGGTGGACGAGTTTTTGGACCTGTACCCCGCGATTACAACTTTAAGTTGAATAAAAAGGTGAAGCAGTTAGCTCGTAAGAGCGCGCTTAGTTACAAGGCTAAGGATAATGCCATTACGGTTGTTGAAGATTTCAACTTTGAAACACCTAAAACAAAGGAATTTGTTTCAATTTGCAATAATTTAAACATTGCCGATAAAAAAGCGCTATTCGTGTTGGGCGAGTCAAATAAAAATATATATTTGTCGTCCAGAAATTTACAGCGCCAAAAAGTTGTAAATGCTTCATCTGTAAATACTTATGAATTACTCAATACCAACGCATTGGTATTAACAGAGAGTTCGGTTGAAGTAATCAATAGAATGTTTAAAGTATCGTAGCAATGGATATACTGATTAAACCAGTTGTAACTGAGAAGATGGAGCGTTTAACCAACAAGGTAAACCAGTTTGCGTTTATTGTTGACCGTAGGGCTAACAAGTTACAGATAAAGAAGGCCGTAGAGGATTTATATAACGTTACCGTTGCCTCAGTAAACACAATGCGCTATGCTGGTAAGGTTAAAACGCGTTACACTCGTACAGGATATGTAGCGGGGCGCACCAGCAATTATAAGAAGGCGATAATAACGCTGAAAGAAGGAGAAACTATTGATTTTTATAGCAACATCTAAATAAAATGGCTGTACGGAAATTAAAACCTGTTACACCAGGACAGAGACACAGAATTATAGGTACATTCGATGACATAACTGCATCGAAACCTGAGAAATCGTTGCTACGCCCCCTGAAAAAAACTGGTGGACGAAATAACCAGGGGAGAATGACCATGCGATATATAGGGGGTGGTCATAAGCGGAGGTACAGATTAATTGACTTTAAGCGCGATCGTGAAAATGAATCTGCGGTTGTTAAAACCGTTGAGTACGATCCAAACCGCTCAGCTCGTATTGCATTAGTTGAGTATTCCGACGGAGAAAAACGCTACATTATAGCTCCAGAAGGAATAAAGGTTGGACAAAAAATTGAATCCGGACACGGTGTTGCTCCTGAGGTAGGAAATACACTCTACCTATCCGAGATTCCTCTTGGTACCGTTGTTCACAACATCGAGTTGTATCCAGGACGTGGCGCCTGCATGGCTCGTAGTGCAGGATCGTATGCTCAGCTTCTTGCTCGTGAAGGTAAGTATGCTATTATTAAACTGCCTAGCGGTGAAACTCGCATGGTGCTTGCAGAATGCAAAGCTACCGTAGGAACCGTATCAAATTCCGACCATGCGTTGATAAAATCGGGAAAGGCTGGCCGTTCAAGATGGTTAGGTCGTCGCCCTCGTACTCGTGGTGTTGTTATGAACCCAGTCGATCACCCAATGGGTGGTGGTGAAGGACGCGCTTCGGGAGGTCATCCTCGCTCACGCAAAGGAATACCTGCTAAGGGTTATAAGACTCGCTCGAAGAAGAAAGGCAGCAGCAGATTAATTCTTGAACGTAGGAAAAAGTAATACGTAAAACATTCAAGCTATGAGCAGATCACTGAAAAAAGGTCCCTTCATCGATTATAAGTTGGAAGATCGTGTTATAAAAATGAACGAAGCCAACAAGAAAACGGTACTGAAAACCTGGTCGAGAAGTTCTATGATTTCCCCAGATTTTGTGGGACACACTATCGCAGTTCATAACGGAAACAAATTTATTCCAGTATATGTTACTGAGAATATGGTCGGACATAAGTTAGGTGAATTTGCACCTACCCGTACTTTCCGTGGACATGCAGGAAACAAAAAGAAATAACTGGATTGAAAAAAGACGCTAACAAATGGGTGCAAGAAAACATATAATGGCCGAAAGGCTAAAAGCGGAGAAAAAGAATAAAGCAGTTGCCAAGTTACGTAATTGCCCTTCGTCTCCCCGCAAGATGCGCTTGGTTGTTGACTTGGTGCGCGGTAAAGATGTGAATACCGCTTTGAACATACTCAAGTATAGTTCTAAGAATGCAGCTGCCGATGTACATAAACTGTTACTATCGGCTATTGCTAACTGGAAGATAAAGAACGAAAGTGTTCGTATCGAGGATGCTAACCTTTATGTGAAAGAAATTTTTGTTGATGAAGGCCGCATGCTTAAACGTATTCGCACTGCTCCCCAAGGACGTGCACACCGCATCAGAAAACGCTCCAACCATGTAACCGTGGTTTTGGATAGCGTAGTTACTAACGAATCTAACAACTAACAGCTCAATGGGACAGAAAGTTAATCCAATAGGAAACAGACTTGGAATCATCAGAGGATGGGATTCTAACTGGTACGGAGGTAACAAATACGCTCAAAAATTAGTTGAGGATAGCAAAATTCGTTCGTACCTAAACGAACGACTATCGAAGGCTAGCCTTGCAAAAATCGTTATTGAGCGAACCCTCAAGCTGATAACCGTTACTATTCATACTGCACGTCCGGGCATCATCATTGGAAAAGGTGGCCAGGAGGTTGACAAGTTAAAGGAAGAATTACGTAAAATCACCAACAAGGATGTTCAAATCAACATTTTTGAGGTGAAACGTCCAGAACTTGATGCTGTTATCGTATCGAACAACATCGCTCGCCAGTTGGAAGGACGCGTATCGTACCGTAGAGCTATTAAAACAGCCATTGCTTCAACCATACGTATGGGTGCTGAGGGAATAAAAGTTCAAATTGCAGGTCGCTTGGGTGGTGCCGAAATGGCTCGCTCGGAAACCTACAAAGATGGACGTATTCCTCTACATACATTTCGTGCTGATATTGATTACGCTTTAGCAGAGGCACATACCAAGGTAGGCGTAATTGGAATTAAGGTATGGATATGCAACGGTCTTGTTTACGGAAAGCGCGATTTATCGCCAAACATTGCCGGAACTGGTAAAGGTCAGAATTTTCCTCGTTCGGCACAGGCAAAACCGCGTCCAGCACGTAAGAAGAAAAAATAAGGTGTAGAAATTAAAAAGCATTCTAAGAAATGTTACAGCCCAAAAAAACAAAATTTAGGAGGCAGCAAAAGGGCCGCATGAAAGGAAATGCACAACGTGGACATCAGTTGGCATTTGGCTCTTTTGGAATTAAGACTCTCGAATCGGCTTGGATTACCAGCCGTCAGATAGAGGCTGCCCGTCAGGCCGTGACCCGTTATATGAAACGTGAAGGTCAGATTTGGATCCGTATTTTCCCCGATAAGCCCATAACAAAGAAACCTGCAGAAGTTCGTATGGGTAAAGGAAAAGGTGCTCCTGAAGGTTTTGTAGCTCCGGTTACTCCGGGACGCATGCTTTTTGAGTGTGATGGCGTTCCCTACGAAGTTGCAAAGGAAGCATTGCGTTTAGCTGCTCAAAAGCTCCCTGTAATCACCAAATTCGTGGTTCGTCGCGATTATGTTGAATCTGAAAGTTAACGAATTATGAAAACAGCAGAGATCAGAGAGTTGACCGATAAGGAAATTGAAGAGAGAATTGAACTTGAAAAAACGAACTTGGTTAAGATAAAACTTAATCACAGTATTTCTCCTCTTGATAATCCTATGAAAATTAATGAGACCCGTAAGAATATTGCAAGATTAAAAACAATCTTGACTCAACGGAAGTCTAATCAGAACAAGTAATCTCCAGGAGCAATGGAAGAAGTTAAAAGAAACTTACGTAAAGAGAGAATTGGGGTTGTTGTTAGCAGTAAAATGGACAAGTCCATTGTTGTTGCTGTAAAACGTAAAGTAAAACACCCTATTTACGGTAAATTTGTAAATAAAACTACCAAGTTCTACGCTCACGACGAAAGTAACACTTGTGGTGTAGGTGATTTGGTAAGAATTATGGAAACTCGTCCTCTTAGCAAGTTAAAACGCTGGAGACTAGTAGAAATCATTGAAAGAGCTAAGTAGCCATGATACAACAGGAAAGCCGTTTAAAAGTTGCCGATAACAGCGGAGCCAAGGAAGTGCTCTGCATTAGGGTGCTCGGTGGATCCGGTAAACGCTATGCCCGAATTGGCGATAAAATAGTCGTTGCCGTAAAGAGCGCATTGCCTTCGGGCGAAGTAAAGAAAGGTTCCGTATCGAAAGCAGTGGTTGTTCGTACTAAAAAGGAAATTCGTCGTTCGGATGGATCGTATATCCGTTTCGACGATAACGCTTGTGTACTTTTAAACAACCAAGGTGAGATTAGAGGTACCCGTATTTTTGGCCCAGTGGCCCGCGAACTTCGCGATAAGTATATGAAGATAGTTTCGTTGGCACCCGAAGTATTATAACCCCAAATAAATAAAGAACTATGGCAAACAAGTTACATGTTAAGAAAGGGGATTTGGTTTACGTTATCCGGGGTGAATCCAAAGGGCAGCAAGGGAAAGTATTAAGTGTGCTGGTAAAGAAGGAACGTGCCCTTGTCGAAGGCGTGAACATGGTATCGAAACATACTAAGCCAAACGCCAAATACCCACAAGGGGGCATCATCAAAATGGAAGCGCCCATTCATATTTCAAACTTAATGGTTGTTGATCCAACTACAGGTAAACCCTCACGTATTGGTCGTAAGCTCAATAGCAAGGGTAAACTCGTTAGATACTCAAAAAAATCAGGAGAGGAGATTAAGTAATGGAATACGTACCAACCCTCAAGAAAAAGTATAAGGAAGAGATTGTCCCTGCACTCATGAAAGAGTTTGGCTATAAAAGCATTATGCAGGTTCCTCGGTTGGAAAAAATTGTTATCAACCAAGGAGTAGGACAAGCTGTTGCCGATAAAAAGATTATAGAATCGGCTCAGGAAGAATTATCCAATATTGCAGGTCAAAAGGCAATTCAAACTTTATCCCGTAAGGATATTTCGAATTTTAAGTTGCGTAAAAGCATGCCTATTGGTCTTAAGGTTACCTTACGTCGCGAAAGGATGTACGAATTTATGGAACGCTTAATTAACGTTTCATTGCCTCGTATCCGCGATTTTAACGGAGTTAACAGCAAGTTGGATGGTAGAGGCAATTATACATTAGGTATTCAAGAGCATATTATCTTTCCTGAAATCGACATCGATAAAATCAGTCGTATTTTAGGAATGGAAATTACTTTCGTTACTACCTCTGACAACGACGAAGAAGCATATGCCTTACTTCGTGAATTTGGATTACCTTTTAAAAACGCAAAAAAGAACTAGTTTATGGCAAAAGAGTCAATGAAAGCCCGCGAGGTTAGACGCGCAAAATTAGTAGAAAAATATGCCGAGAAACGTGCAAAACTTAAAGCAGAAGGCGATTTTGTTGGATTACAAAAGTTACCCCGTAACTCTAATCCCATTCGCCTGCATAACCGTTGCATGTTAACTGGTCGTCCTCGTGGATATATCCGTCAATTTGGCATCAGTAGGATTACCTTCAGAGAAATGGCTTCTAAAGGATTGATTCCAGGCGTAAAGAAAGCTAGTTGGTAAATAATTAAATATCAGAAGAAAAAATGATTACCGACCCAATTTCAGACTATTTAACCCGAATTCGCAACGCCGTGATGGCAAACCATCGGGTGGTAGAAATCCCCGCTTCTAACGTAAAAGTGGAAATGACCCGAATCCTTTTCGAAAAAGGGTACATTTTAAATTACAAATTCGAAGAGGACGGAAAACAAGGGATAATCAAAATTGCGCTCAAATATCATCCCGAGACTAAGAAGAATGCTATTAAGCATTTAGAGCGTATCAGTCGCCCAGGTTTACGTAAGTACAGCAATGCAAACGAATTGCCACGCGTACTAAACGGATTGGGTATTGCCATTATAAGTACTTCGCAAGGTTTGCTAACCGATAAGGAGGCACGTGTGAAGAAAATAGGTGGTGAAGTTCTTTGTTATGTTTATTAATATATTAAAAAATTAACTAATGTCTAGGATCGGAAAAAAACCTGTAAACTTGCCACAGGGTGTGAGCGTTAAGATTAGCGCTGGTAATGTGGTGAGCGTAAAAGGCCCTCTAGGGGAACTTTCCCAGAAAGTTGACCCTGACATAACCGTTAAGGTAGAGGGAGATGCAGTTGTTCTCACCAGACCAACTGATAACAAACGGCATCGTTCGCTTCATGGGTTATACCGTGCGCTTATAGCCAATATGGTTGAAGGCGTATCGAAAGGATGGGTAATTCAACAGGAATTGGTTGGCGTTGGCTACAAAGCTGAGGCTAAAGGGCAAATACTGGAATTAAGCCTTGGCTATTCGCACGACATTCACTTTCAACTTCCTAATGAGGTTAAAGTTGAAGCAAAAACCGAACGTAAGGGTAATCCAACCATAACGCTTACCAGCATTGATAAGCAGTTAATTGGTCAGGTAGCCGCTAAAATTCGTTCACTTCGTAAACCAGAACCTTATAAAGGCAAAGGTATTCGCTTTGTTGGTGAAGTTGTTCGTAAGAAAGCTGGTAAATCAGCTAGTGTATAACCTGTAAAATCAAGAATGAGATATGGCTTTAAGTAAAGTAGAAAGAAGGCTTCGTATTCGCAGGAGAATACGTAAAAAAATTTCGGGTACTGCCGAAAGGCCTCGTTTATCGGTTTTCAGGAGCAATACTAATATATACGTTCAGTTAATCGACGATGTTAAGGGTAAAACTCTTGCCTCTGCTTCATCGCAAGTTAAAGGAATTGCCGAGAAAACCAATATTACCAAAACTGAACAAGCTCGTCTTGTTGGTCAGTTAGCCGCAAAAAACGCTTTAGAAAAAGGAATTACCGAGGTTGTTTTCGACCGTGGTGGAAACCTTTATCATGGAAGAGTTAAGGCTCTAGCCGATGCAGCAAGAGAGGGTGGACTTAAATTCTAACGACGATGTCAGCAAATACTAACATAAAACGAGTAAAATCCAGCGATCTTGAACTTAAGGATCGATTGGTTAGCATACAGCGTGTAACTAAAGTAACCAAGGGTGGACGTACCTTCAGTTTTTCTGCTATTGTTGTTGTAGGAAACGAAAATGGAGTTGTAGGTTACGGACTTGGAAAGGCTAGTGAAGTTACTGCTGCTATTTCAAAGGGAATAGAAGATGCCAAGAAGAACTTGGTTAAGGTACCCGTATTGAAGGGAACTATTCCTCACGAACAAGTTGCTAAGTATGGTGGAGCAAATGTATTGTTACGTCCTGCATCTCACGGAACAGGTGTTAAGGCAGGAGGTGCTATGCGTGCTGTTCTCGAGAGTGTAGGCATTACCGATGTGCTTGCCAAATCGAAAGGTTCTTCTAACCCTCACAACCTTGTAAAAGCTACCGTTATGGCATTGTTGGAACTTCGCGATGCTCATACCATAGCCGAACAACGTGGTGTAAGTTTAGACAAAGTGTTTAACGGATAGAATTTGAAGATTATGGCAAAGATTAAAGTAACACAAGTACGTAGCGTTATCGGTCATCCGAAACGTACGCGTAACACTTTGCGCTCACTAGGTTTGCGTAAAATTAACCATACCGTTGAAGTTGAGGGAACTCCACAGGTTCTTGGTATGATTGCTAAGGTTAAGCACCTTGTACGTGTTGAATAGTAATAGAATTAATTAACGATTTTCGTCATGGAACTACATAATTTAAAACCCGCTGAAGGATCGACTAAAAACCGTAAACGTATTGCTCGCGGACCTGGATCTGGCCATGGAGGAACTGCTACCCGTGGACACAAAGGAGCTCAGTCTCGTTCCGGTTACTCCAGAAAAAGAGGTTTCGAAGGTGGTCAGATGCCTATTCAGCGCCGTTTGCCTAAATTTGGATTTAAAAACCCATTCCGTACGGAGTATAAAGCAATAAATATTGGTATCTTGCAGCAAATTGCCGAAAAGAGCGGATTATCAACAATTGACGTTGACGCTTTGCGCAGTGCAGGATTTGTTTCCCGTAACGATATGGTAAAAATTTTAGGAAACGGAACTCTTACTGCTAAGCTAGAAGTTAAGGCTCATGCCTTTTCAAAAAAAGCAGTTGAAGCAATTGAAGCAGCTAACGGAACCGTAGTAAAACTATAACCGAATGAAAGCCTTTATAGAAACCATCAAGAATATCTTTAGAATAGAGGATCTGCGTAAGCGGATACTCTATACTTTAGGTATTCTGCTAATTTACAGGCTCGGTAGTTTTGTTGTAATACCGGGACTAGACCCATCGCAATTGGGCGCACTTCAGGAGCAAACAAAGGAAGGTATAATGGGACTACTCGACATGTTTTCGGGTGGTGCATTCCATAACGCATCAATTTTTGCGTTAGGTATTATGCCTTACATCTCTGCTTCTATTGTGGTGCAACTTTTGGGCATTGCTGTACCATACTTTCAGCGTCTGCAAAAGGAAGGTGAAAGTGGCCGAAACAAAATTAATCAGATTACCCGTGTATTAACCATTGGTATTTTATTCTTTCAAGCTCCGGCTTACTTAGCAAACCTTCATGCCCAACTTCCAGAATCAGCCTTTGTAATTAAGGGAACTAGTTTTACGTTATTTGCAACGTTAGTCCTAATTGCCGGCACAATGTTTATAATGTGGCTTGGTGAAAAAATTACCGACAAAGGAATTGGAAACGGCATATCGCTTATCATTATGATTGGTATTATTGCTCGTTTACCATTTGCGTTTGTGGCTGAATTCTTTAACCGTGCTGAGGAACTTGGTGGTGGATTGGTTATGTTTTTTGCAGAGTTAGTGGTTCTTTTTGTTGTTTTCATGTTTACCATTCTTTTGGTTCAGGGAACTCGAAAAATTCCGGTACAGTATGCAAAAAGAATAGTTGGCAATAAGCAGTATGGAGGTGTTCGTCAGTATATTCCGTTAAAAGTTAATGCAGCAGGGGTTATGCCTATCATTTTTGCGCAGGCGTTGATGTTTATTCCTATGCTGTTTGCACGATTCGATTCTACTGCTGGAATTGCAGCAGCATTTAACTATACAGGATTTCTGT
Organism: Bacteroidales bacterium; assembly: GCA_020636845.1. Classification (GTDB taxonomy): domain Bacteria; phylum Bacteroidota; class Bacteroidia; order Bacteroidales; family Tenuifilaceae; genus JACJXD01. The sequence continues at coordinate 112,001 of JACJXD010000005.1, forward strand.
ATAACTTTACATTTGGTTTGTTAATCATACTATTCACTTACTTTTACACAGCCATTATAATCAATCCTACGCAAATGGCGGAGGATATGAAAAAGAATGGCGGTTTTATTCCTGGCGTTAAACCTGGTAAAAAAACAGTAGAATTTTTGGATAGCATAATGTCCCGAATAACGTTGCCTGGTTCAATATTTTTAGCAATTATTGCAATATTGCCGGCATTTGCAGTTTTAATGGGAGTTAATAACCAATTTGCACAATTTTATGGAGGAACATCGTTGCTCATTCTTGTAGGTGTAGTTCTCGATACTTTACAACAAATCGAGAGTCACTTGCTAATGCGTCACTACGATGGTCTTATGAAAACTGGAAGAATTAAGGGAGCAGGTGGATTTTAATTCATCGGCTTCCTCTTAAATAATCGTTCTTTATAATGTTAGTACCAAAAACTCAGGAGGAAATTGAACTATTACGGCTAAATAACGATCTTGTATCGCGAACATTAGCCGAAATGGCAAAAATTATCCAACCGGGTATAACTACAAAAAAGTTGGACCGTGTAGCCGAAGAGTTTATTCGTGATAACGGTGCCGAACCAGGTTTTCTGGGATACGGCGGTTACCCTGCAACTCTTTGCACTTCGGTTAACGATGAAGTAGTTCATGGAATTCCTTCGACGTACGAATTACGCGATGGCGACATTGTATCGGTAGACTGTGGTACCTACTTGCACGGGTATTATGGCGATTCTGCTTACACTTTTACTGTAGGTGAAGTTTCGCCCGAAGTGCAGCGGCTGTTAAAGGTTACCAAGGAGTCTCTTTACAAAGGAGTGGAGGTGGCTATTGAAGGTTTACGTATTGGCGATATTGGTTACGCTATTCAATCTCATGCCGAAGCCCACGGATACTCTGTTGTACGCGAATTAGTAGGGCACGGTTTGGGCCGCGATATGCACGAGAGACCAGAAGTGCCAAATTACGGGAATAGGGGAAGAGGTCCCAAACTTGTTAGCGGATTGGTAATCTGCATTGAACCTATGATTAATCTAGGGAAAAAGCATGTTTATCAGGAAGACGACGGCTGGACAATACGAACCCTCGACGGAAAACCATCGGCTCACTTTGAATTAGCCGTTGCTGTAGAAAAGGGTAAGGCCGATGTTTTGTCAACATTCCGTTACATTGAGGAAGTTTTACAAAACAAAAACTGAAATTAATTTTTTAGCTGAATGTCAAAACAAGCAGCAATAGAGAAAGATGGAACTATTATCGAAGCATTGTCAAACGCAATGTTTCGGGTTGAATTAGAGAATGGACATGTAATTGTAGCCCATATCTCCGGTAAAATGCGTATGCACTATATCAAAATTTTACCTGGCGATAAGGTTAAGGTTGAAATGTCTCCGTACGATTTAACCAAGGGACGTATAACTTTCCGTTATAAGTAATTTATTAAACTAACATAAGATGAAAGTAAGAGCCTCAGTTAAAAAACGCAGCGACGATTGTAAAATCGTTAGGCGAAAAGGACGCTTATATGTGATTAATAAAAAAAATCCTAAGTTCAAGCAGCGTCAAGGGTAAAATTGTTTAATTTTGTGGTCTAAAAATTTTAAGTAAACAATATGGCACGTATAGTAGGTGTAGATTTGCCGAAAAATAAACGAGGAGAAGTTGCCCTAACTTATATTTACGGGGTGGGTCGTAGTACTGCTCGTACTATTCTGGAAAAAGCAGGCATAAGCTACGATAAGAAAGTATCGGATTGGACTGACGATGAGATCACTACAATTCGTACTATCCTTAACGAAAATTATAAGGTAGAAGGAGAACTTCGTTCTATGGTTCAGCTTAGCATTAAACGTCTTATGGACATTGGATGCTATCGCGGAATTCGCCACCGCTTGGGATTACCTGTGAGAGGTCAATCTACCAAGAATAATGCAAGAACCCGTAAGGGTAGAAAGAAAACTGTTGCCAATAAGAAAAAGGCTACTAAATAGTAAATAGGCTATGGCAAAGAAGAAAGTAACAGCGAAGAAAAAAGTTGTAAAGGTTGATCCTGTTGGACAAGCACATGTTCATTCATCGTTCAACAACATTATCGTAACGTTAACCAATAGTACCGGACAGGTTATTTCGTGGTCGTCGGCAGGTAAAATGGGCTTTAAGGGTTCTAAAAAGAACACCCCGTATGCCGGACAAACTGCTGCTGCAGATTGCGCAAAAACTGCGTTCGATATGGGCTTGCGTAAAGTAAAAGTGTTTGTAAAGGGTCCTGGCGCTGGTCGCGAGTCAGCAATTCGTACCATCAACGCTGCGGGCATCGAGGTAACAGAAATTGTAGATGTAACCCCATTGCCTCACAACGGTTGCCGCCCTCCAAAACGCCGTAGGGTATAAACCTTTGTAAAATATTAATTAGGAATAATTTAAATTATTAGGTAATGGCAAGATATATTGGACCAAGTACTAAAATTGCCCGCAAGTTTGGTGAGCCAGTTTTCGGACCCGATAAGTATTTCGAAAAGAAAAACTATCCTCCAGGAATGCACGGGTTAATGAAAAAGCGCAGAAAGTTATCGGAGTATGGAACTCAGCTTCAGGAGAAGCAAAAAGCAAAGTACACCTATGGACTTTTAGAGCGTCAGTTTTCCAATGCATTCGAGAAAGCTGCTCGTATGAAGGGTATTACCGGTGTAATTTTGCTTCAAATTCTTGAATCGCGCTTAGATAACGTGGTTTTCCGTTTGGGTATTGCACCGTCTCGCGCCGCTGCACGTCAGTTGGTTAGCCATAAGCACATAATGGTTAATGGCGAGTTAGTAAATGTTCCTTCGTACCACTTACGCCCTGGCGATGTTATTGGCGTTCGCGAACGTTCAAAATCGTTAGAAGCAATAACCGATTCTCTTAGTTCAAACCGCCACACCAAGTATTCGTGGTTGGAATGGAATAACGATGAATTTACAGGTAAATTTATGAATGTTCCTGAACGTTCGGAAATACCCGAAAACATTAAGGAGCAATTGATTGTTGAACTTTACTCTAAGTAATAAATCCCGTACCGAATGGCTATACTGGCATTTCAAAAACCCGATAAGGTTATTATGCTTGAATCTACCGATAATCTCGGTAAATTCGAGTTTCGTCCTCTTGAGCCAGGTTATGGTATCACGGTGGGCAATGCGCTAAGACGAATACTACTTTCGTCACTCGAAGGCTATGCCATCACCTGGATACGTATTCGTGGTGTTGATCACGAGTTTACAACTATCCCAGGTGTTATGGAGGATGTTACCGAAATAGTATTGAATCTGAAAAAGATTCGGTTTAAACGCATTGTTGACGGTGTTGACGAGGAAAAGGTTACCATTACAATTACCGGACAAAACGAGTTTAAGGCAGGCTACCTTTCGAATTTCTTATCGAATTTCAAGGTGCTTAACCCTGAGTTGGTAATTTGTAGAATGGAACCCGATGTGAAAATTGAAGTTGATGTTCATATTCAGAAAGGTCGTGGTTACATACCTGCAGAAGAAAATAAACCTGAAGAAGGAGAGTTTGGTATAATTCCAATCGACTCAATCCACACGCCTATTCGTAATGTTAAGTATGCGGTCGAAAATTACCGTGTAGAACAAAAAACAGACTACGAAAAGTTGGTGTTGGAAATTGAGACCGATGGTTCCATTCATCCAAAGGACGCCTTAAAGGAAGCTGCCAAGATTCTTATTTATCATTTCATGCTTTTCTCCGATGAAAAGATTACCCTTGAAACTGAAGATAAATTTGAAACCGAGGAGTTCGATGAGGAAGTTCTACACATGCGCCAGCTCTTAAAGCAAAAACTAGTTGACCTTGACTTATCCGTTAGGGCGCTTAATTGCTTGAAAGCTGCTGATGTAGAGACTTTGGGCGAATTGGTTCGCTACAACAAAAACGACTTATTGAAATTCCGTAATTTCGGTAAGAAATCGTTAACAGAGTTGGAAGATTTACTCGACAGCCTAAACCTTTCGTTCGGTATGGATATTTCTAAGTATAAATTGGATAAGGAATAATAGCGATGAGACATAACAAAAAGTTTAACCATTTAGGTCGCAAGAGCGCTCACCGTAAGGCAATGTTGGCAAACATGGCTTCTTCGTTGATTTTGCATAAACGTATAGCAACTACAGTTGCAAAGGCTAAAGCTCTTCGTCCATACGTTGAGCCGCTAATTACTCGCGGTAAGGATGATACAACTCATTCGCGTCGTGTAGTATTTAGTTACCTTCAGGATAAGTATGCTGTTAGCGAGTTGTTTCGTGAGGTTTCTCAGAAAATTGGCGATCGTCCGGGTGGATATACCAGAATTTTAAAAACTGGTACTCGTTTGGGTGATAATGCCGACATGTGCATTATGGAACTGGTTGATTATAATGCTACTTACGTTAAGGAAGCCGCAAAACCTGCAGCAAAACGTACACGTAGGGCTGGTTCTAAAGCAAAAAAGACCGAAGAACCTGCAGCCGAAGTTACTCCGAATGTTGAACAGCAAAATGAAGAGCCTAAGGATAATACTTCAGATGAAAAGGCTGAGTAATATTTTTTAAAATACTAAATTTAGGGGATAAGCTTACTGCTTAATCCCTTTTTTTATCTAATAGTTAACTTAACTTTCATATTATGGGACAAATTGTAAGTATTGTTGCAAGGGAAATCCTCGATTCAAGAGGAAATCCTACCGTAGAGGTGGATGTAGCAACTGAAAGTGGATATTTTGGAAGAGCCGCTGTACCCAGTGGAGCATCAACGGGTATTCATGAGGCTGTTGAACTACGCGACGGCGATAAAGGTCGTTATCTCGGGAAAGGCGTTTTGAAGGCTGTAAATAATGTTAATAAAATAATTGCCGAGGAAATTGTAGGAATGAATGTGTTGGAGCAGCAACTTATCGATGAAACTATGATTAAGTTGGACGACACGCCAAACAAAGGAAATTTAGGTGCAAATGCTATTCTAGGCGTTTCGTTGGCTGTAGCTCATGCTGCTGCGCAGCTAACTAACCAGCCTCTTTTCCGTTATGTAGGCGGTGTTAATGCCAGAACCCTGCCAATTCCGATGATGAATATTTTGAATGGTGGTTCACATGCTGATAATAGTATCGATTTTCAGGAGTTTATGATTATGCCTGTAGGTGCCGATTCTTTTACAGAAGCAATAAGAATGGGGTCTGAGATATTTCATAACCTAAAATCGGTGTTGAAAAAGAAAGGTTACTCTACCAACGTTGGCGACGAAGGTGGTTTTGCTCCAAATTTAAAATCCAACGAGGAAGCCATTCAGGTTATTCTTCAGGCTATTGAGAATGCAGGGTATAAACCGGGTGAGGATGTTTACTTGGCTCTTGATCCGGCATCGTCGGAATACTATATTCCGGAAGAAAAGGTTTACCATTTACATAAGTCAACCGGAGATAAGTTAACCCCTGCTCAAATGGTTGATTACTGGAAGACTTGGGTTAATAAGTATCCTATTATATCCATTGAAGATGGTATGGCCGAAGACGATTGGGATGGCTGGAAATTAATGACTGACACCCTTGGTAAAAAAATTCAACTGGTGGGCGACGATTTGTTTGTTACCAATGTAGAAAGGTTGCAAAGAGGAATTGATGCAGGTGTAGCCAATAGCATTTTAATTAAAGTAAACCAGATAGGAACTCTTACCGAAACTATAAACGCTGTTCGTTTAGCAGAAACTCATTCTATGACATCCATAATGAGCCATCGTTCGGGAGAAACGGAGGATACTACCATTGCACATCTTGCAGTTGCCCTTAACACAGGGTTAATTAAAACCGGTTCGGCATCGCGTTCCGACAGGATTGCTAAGTATAACGAACTTATGAGAATTGAAGAAATGTTAGGTAGTTCTGCAATATATCCTGGAAAGAATTTTAAGTATATTAAAAAGTAAAAAACAGTATAAAAATTTGGAAAGGCTCGGAATTAACCGAGCCTTTTTGCTATTTTTAGGAAAATATTTGTTTATGGCATTTTCTTCTCTAGCACATTTTGTGCAGACATTAGAGCAACAAGGAGAACTTATTCGCATTAAAGAATTTGTTGACCCTGTTTTAGAAATTGCAGAAGTTACGAGTAGAATTTCCAAACAGCCAAAAGGCGGTAAAGCACTTTTATTTGAAAATACAGGGACGTCGTTTCCTGTATTAATCAATGCGTTTGGTTCTGATAATAGGATTGCATTAGCGCTTGGCGTGCATAATTTAGAAGATATAGGAGGCAGAATACATTCGTTGCTTAATCAACTTACATCGCCTAAAAATTCAATTTGGGAGAAATTAAGCGTTTTACCAACACTGGGAAAAGTTTCCAAATGGATGCCTGTTGTTGTAAATGGAAGAGGTGTTTGCCAGGAAGTTGTCGATATGCAGCCGAACTTCAACTTATTGCCTATTTTAAAGTGTTGGCCGTTCGACGGAGGACGGTTTATTACATTGCCAATGGTTAATACTAGGGATGAGGAGTCTGGAGTACGAAATGTAGGAATGTACAGAATGCAAGTTTTTGAGGAGAATCTCACAGGTATGCATTGGCATAGGCATAAAGTTGGTGCGAGACATTTTGAGCAGTATAAGAAAAAAAATAAACCGATGCCGGTAGCCGTTGCGCTTGGTGGCGATCCTGCTTATACATATGCCGCAACTGCTCCTATGCCCGATAACATGGACGAATACTTATTGGCTGGTTTTTTAAGGCAGAAAAAGGTACGCTTGGTAAAGTGCTTAACGGTAGATATTGAGGTTCCGGAAGACGTAGATTTTGTAATTGAGGGTTATGTCGATCCTTCTGACGATTTAATTTGGGAGGGGCCTTTTGGCGATCACACAGGTTTTTATTCTTTGGCCGATTGGTACCCCAAATTTCATGTAACGTGTATTACCCATAGAAAAAATGCTATATATCCGGCAACGTTGGTTGGCATACCGCCAATGGAAGATGCGTATATAGCAAAGGCCACCGAGCGAATTTTTTTGGAGCCAATTAGGGCTACAATGCTTCCTGAATTGGACGATATGGTATTGCCAGTGGAAGGTGTAGCGCATAATATTGCCCTGATAAAGTTAAAAACAATTTTCCCGGGTCAGGCATACAAGGCCATGAACGCTCTTTGGGGTGCGGGACAAATGATGTTTAATAAATTTATGGTTGCACTTCCTTCGTGGGTCGATTTAAACAACAATTTACAGGTGCTAAAGTGTATAAGCGATTACGTTGAACCTAAGCAGGATTTCTTTTTTTCGAAAGGTCCGCTCGATGTGCTTGATCACTCATCCGATACCTTTGCATTTGGAGGAAAACTTTTTATCGATGCTACCCGGAATGTAGTTTCTAGAAAAGTAGAAGATATCGAAGTGGAGAAAATCGTTGCATTTTTAAATGAGTATAAGGATATAAAAGGATTTAATTTGGAGTTGATTTCCAAGCATCAAATTCCTATTGTAGTTGTTTCCGTTAGTAAGTTTGAAGGTGTTGTAGTGAAAAATGTTTTAATGGATTTGTGTTTGCATCAAAAAATGGCACAGGTTAGAAGTATTGTTGCGGTAGATGTCGATGCTATATTGAACGATATGAATATTATTGCATGGTTTACGGCAAGCAACGTTGATCCTAATCGGGACATCTGGATAGTTGATTCGGAAATGGGCGATGGAAAAGTTGCGATAGATGCAACACGCAAAGCTTACGCATCTGATAATTTTCCACGTCAATGGCCAAATGTAGTTGTAATGGATGGTCAAACTATAAGTAACGTAAACTCGAAATGGGATAAATTGGGTATGGGGCCTTTTATTGAATCTCCATCTGCAAAATTTCAATGTTTGTCAATGGGTAAAGGAGCAATAGCAGAGGGTAGAGAGTAGTAAACGAATTATTTTTTTGTATCTTAGCCTTACATGAATAGGTTGAAAAATTTTGGAATATTGTTTAGCCTGCTTTCCTTACTTGTAGCGGGAACAATATCTAGTTTATATGCTCAACGTATTGATGTGGAGTTTTTCAATTCTAACAATGGATTACCTCAAACACATATAAACAGTTTATTTATCGACCATAAAGGTTTTATATGGTTGGGAACAAGGGAGGGTGTTTGTCGTTATGACGGTTACGAGTTTGTTAATTTTACTTTTAATCCTTCGGATTCGCTGAGTTTGTGTAATAACTATGCTAAGGCTATTGCCGAAGATGAGGATGGGAGTTTATGGATTGCAACAAGTTTTGGTTTAAGTCGATTTAACCGTAACACTGGCAAGTTTACAAATTACTTTCACAATTCTTTAGTTCCTAGATCTATAGCGTCGAATATTGTGCTAAACGTATATGTAGATAGTTTTCATCAGGTTTGGGTGTTAACTTCCGGTGTGTTGCATCGTTACGATAGAAAAACTAACGATTTTACCCGTTTCCCTTACTTTAACGATTTCTTTACAAGAAATTTAGATTCGGATACTAATCCGATTTTTGAGGATTCGCAGCATCGAATTTGGATAGGAACAAAAGATGGCCTTTTTCTTTTTGATAACGAACATCAGGTTTTTAAGCAATTTAGGGAGTTGGGAGAAACGTCTTACAGGGTACTTTCCATTTATCAGGATGTTAATAATGTTTTCTGGGTAGGAACAAGTAAAGGAGTAAAGACATTTGAGTACAATAATCGAAAAGTAACGGTTATTCATAAGTATCAAAGTGCATTAAGCCAAGTAAAAAGTCAGGTGCGATGCATATCGTATAGTTCGGATTCCTTGCTTTGGTTTGGGCTAAACAGTGGTTTTGGTAGTTTTAGCCTTTGTACCGGAACGTTTCATCGGTTTAGCGATTTATACTTTAATAACGAACCTGTTGAATTAGTAAATGTAAACGCGATACTATTCGATAAGGCAGGCGTAGTTTGGATTGGTTCCCAAAAGGGGCTGCTTAAGTTGAATCCATACGGAAATCGCTTCAAGGGACTGAGTAAGTTTCCCGATGCAAAGAACTTGTTTGGCAACAATATAATTACGGCAATTGTTGAAGACAAAAGTAAAAATCTTTGGGTAGGAACATTAGGTACAGGTTTATATAAATGTCATAGATTTAGTTCAAAAGTTACTTCCGAGAAAATTTCAGTTGAAAATTATTTGTCAGGGGATTATGTAACTTCCTTATACTATTCTTTGGATGATGGATTGTTAGTGGGGACGAGGAATGGTGTTTTTTATTATGATGAACGGTTGGATAAATTTCGAAATTTTTTCGATTTAAAGGAAGTTTATGTAGGCGACGTTTTCAAGGAAAATGGGGTTAATGCTATTGTGAAGGATGCTAACGATCGCTTTTGGTTTGGAACTAGAACTGGCGCACATGCTATCACACCGAAGGGATTGGTAAGTTTTTATTCTAAGAAGAACGATTCGCTTTCAATTCCGGGAAATGAAGTTTACGATATACTAGTCGATAAGCAAGGGAAAATTTGGTTGGCAACCAATAGTGGAATTTGTGTTATCAATAAAAATCTTACGAGAATTTATATTCCCAAGGTTGTAAAAGGATTTGGTACCTGCCGTACATCGTCAGCCGAGGTATTTTGCTTAACGCAGTCTAAAAACGGTCTTATTTGGGCGGGTACGGCCAATGGAATTGCCGGAATCAACACCAAATCCAACGCTTTTATTCCTTTATCGGAACTTGGAAATTTTCCAAGAAACTTAATTAACGCGATGGAGGAGGACGAAAAAGGTCGGTTGTGGATTAGTACTAATAGGGGATTATTCATGTTTAATCCTTATGTTAAACTGTTTAAGGACTACACAACTGTCGATGGGCTTTTTAGCAACGAGTTTAATGTAAATGCTAGTTTTAAATCGAATTCGAACCGGATATACTTTGGCTCTGTTGCAGGAGTAAATTATTTTAATCCAGATTCTTTGCCTATAAATTTATCGGTACCTAATGTTTGTATTTCAAAAATTGAGATTCTCGATCAGAATAGTTTAAGGACAATTTATCCATTCAACCTCAAGGTGCTTAAAGTTAATTCAGATGTTAGTTCGATTACAATCGATTTTGCAGCGCTGGATTTTGTTAAACCTTCTAGGAATACTTTTAGGTATCAGATGGAAGGGTTAGACAATAAATGGGTTGAATTGGGAAATAACCATGCTGTTACGTTTACCAACCTAAAGGAAGGAACTTATTTTTTTAGGGTAATGGGAGCCAATAACGATCAAATTTGGAATTCGGAATCTGAAAATTTAAAAATAGTTGTTGTTGCGCCATTCTTAAAATCAAAAATAGCCTACATAATATACATTGCCGTTGTTCTGATTATAGTCCTTTTATACTTTATTCATCGTTCCCGTATTGTAAGACGAATAAATAAGTTGCTTTTCGAGAGGGAACAAGTCTTAGAGGAAATGGAGGAACAAAAGGAGGAGTTGGAAACTAAGAATAAGAATATTACCGATAGTATTAACTACGCCAAACGAATACAGGATGCTATTTTGCCTCCAATTAATAAGTTTAAAGATATTCTGCCGGATTCGTTTATTTTGTTTATGCCGAAGGACATTGTTAGCGGCGATTTTTACTGGATTAACGAAACGAAAAACAAAACATTTGTAGCTGTTGTCGATTGCACTGGGCATGGCGTGCCGGGTGCTTTTATGTCGATAATTGGTATTGAATTGCTCAGAAATATAACCAGTGTAGAAGGGGATGACGATGCAGCGCAAATTTTGAATAAGCTTAGTGCAAATATTCACGAAACTTTTACGGGAAGTGGCAATGTGGAATATTCGGGAATAAAAGTTAAGGATGGAATGGACGTATCTTTCTGTGTAATCGACAGGGAGTATAATATACTGCAATTTGCTGGGGCTTTTTCTAATTTGTATATTGTTAGGAATGGTAAGATTATCGAGTTTAAAGGCGATAGGTTTTCGGTTGGTATGGCCGATGATACTGGGCATTTACTGTTTAGTAGTTATTATATTCCGATAGAACCTAACGATATGATATATATGTTTACCGACGGTTATGTAGATCAATTTGGGGGAATGGAAGGGAAAAAGTTTAAGTTTCGTCGTTTTCGATATTTGTTATTGAATATCCACATGGAACCGCTCGAAGTACAGCGGCAACGGCTTAAAGAAACAATAATGGAATGGAGGGGAGGTCTTGAGCAGGTTGACGATATACTAATAATTGGAATTCGTGCAGATTTAAGTTGTATGTTTTAGAAATAGTGAAGTATGAGGCCTTGCAGAGTTTTGCTTGCTATTTTGCTGCTTTTTACTTTTAAGGTTGAAGCGCAGCAGGTAAGTTTGGTGTTAAGCGGAGGGGGCGCAAAGGGTATAGCCCATATTGGTGTAATTAAGGCTCTTGAGGAGAACGATATTCCAATCGATAATATTTCAGGAACATCAATAGGTGCTATTGTTGGAGCATTGTATGCCATGGGATACTCTCCCGAGGAGATGATACAGCTTTTTAAAACCAGTGATTTTTATAACTGGAGCCACGGGTTGGTTGATAACAGTTTGCGTTTCAATATAAACGATTTGTCTCTTTACGATGCAGAAAACATAAGTGTGGGGTTATCTATTGGAAAGTTGGGTGTGAAACCGCGAATTGCATCCAACCTAATTTCATCGGTAGGCATGGATATTGCTTTTTCGGAGTTGTTTTCGCAAGGAACCGCGGTATGCAATGGAAACTACGATAGTTTGTTTATTCCCTTTAGGTGCAACGCATCCGATGTTGTAAATAAAAAAATGATTTGTTTTAAAAATGGCGATTTAGGTAGAAGTGTAAGAGCCTCAATGACATTTCCTTTATATTTTAAGCCAATATTTATTGATTCTTTACTGCTATTTGATGGCGGAATATACAACAACTTTTTGTGGGAGGAGGCTTACAAAACCTTTTCTCCCGGCTTCATTATAGGAAGCAAGGTTGCATCGAATAGTAAGGTTCCGAACGATGACGATCCGCTATTACAGCTCGAAACCATGATAGTTGGTTTAACCAACTATAGTATTCCGGATTCGTTGGGTTTTGTTATCGATACTCATTTTGAGGATGTAGAATTATTGGATTTTGATAAAGTTGATGAGATATACATGATTGGGTATAACAATGCGCAAAAGTTTATACCTTCTCTTAAGAAAAAAATTGCTAGAAGAGTACCGCTTGCTCAGTTGGAAGCTAAACGTAAAGTTTTTAGAGAGAAATTACCTCCGTTTTACATTGGAAGCATAACCCTTGATGGGCTGAATAAAAAGCAAATTAAGTATATTAAGAGGTTGGTATTCAATAAATACTCAATAATTACAATAGATAAATTCAAAAAGGACTACTATAGGCTAATGTCCGACAGGGCTTTTTCGCGTATAGAACCATTTTTTACTTATAATAAAAGTACTGGTTTGTTTGATGTTAAGTTGAAACCAAAGTTGAAAAGGACTATCGATTTAGGCCTAGGCTTAAGTTTATCGTCCGATATTGGTAATGAGGGTTTTGTTTCTACTAATTATAACTGGATTTCACGCACGTCGAATACGCTGTACAGCAACATGTATTTTGGGAAACTTTTTAATAGTGTGAGACTTTCGGCTGTCAAGACGTTTCCAACAATAGTTCCGGTTTCATTAATAGGAACGGTTCTTGCAAATAGGTTGGATTACCATCGGAGTAATCCATTACCGTTTTACGAAGATTTGAAACCTGCCTATGCAATACAGAACGAGGTTTTTGCTATGGGCGAGGTGAAAATTAGTCATACTAGTGCGTTTAATTCAACTTTGTATGTAGAAAGAGGGCAAAAACTCGATGAGTATTATCAAACTGAGCAATACTATTCGTTCGATACCCCTGATAAAACTTTATTCGATTATGTGAAAGGGTCGATAAGGCTGGAAAAATATACGCTGAATTCGAAGCAGTATGCAACTAGAGGACGGCATCAGCAATTAAGCATTTCGTATTATCAAGGAGACGAAACGCACCGACCAGGAACTACTGCGCCACAAACGGTTAAGCAGGTGTACGACCATAAATTTTTTACAGCATACTTTTATAACGAAAGTTACCATCGTTTGCTTGGAAATGCGCTTTGGCTTGGTTTTAATTTGGAGGGGTACTATTCAAGTCAAAAACTTTTTAATAACTACTATGCTACGTTATTATCGACTAATCAGTTTTCGTCAACGGTTTATTCCCAGTCGATGTTTTTAAAACGGTATCGCAGTCCACAGTACTTTGCAGTTGGATTAACTCCTGTTCTAAACATTGGTAAAAACTTTCATTTAAGAGTTTCAGCCTTTTTATTTCAACCTATGAAAACTATAGAGCAGGATGATAACTTGAATGTGTACTTTGATGAGACTTTTAGTAAACGCTGGTTAATTGGTGATTTTGCCTTGGTTTATAATACACCTTTTGGTCCGTTTGCCGCATCGGTTTCGTATTTTCCGTCCAATGGCGGTAAAGAGTTGTATTTTAACGTGACCTTTGGCTACTCAATATTTAATCCAAGGGTTTTCGATAATTAGACGAAGAAGTTACTGTTTGTGCTCAATAAGGTTTCGCATCTTTTGAATAAGCACCTCTATTTGGAATGGTTTGCTAATGTAATCGTCCATGCCGGCAGCCAAACTTTCCTCCCTATCCCCAAGTAGTGCATTTGCGGTAATGGCAATTATCGGGGTGTGGCTATTAGAACTTGCTTCAATTTCACGAATCTTTTTCGAAGCAACATATCCGTTCATAATTGGCATTTGAATATCCATAAGTATAATATCGTACTTGCTGGTTCCAAATTTATCCAGTGCCTCTTTTCCGTTAGCCGCTACATCAATATTTTTAACAATATTTTTAAGGCTAAGAATAACAATTTTCTGGTTAATCAGGTTGTCTTCAACAAGTAAAACATTTGCGCTTCCAAGTTTGTGTTCGTAGAGCGTTGAAGTTTCGGTATTGGTATGAATTTCGTTGGTTTTGCCCGGGGCAGAAGCAGGTTTTTCCGATAGCGTGATTTCCGATTCAATTTTTGCTGAAGTTTCTGTTTTAGGTATTTCAAGAAAATACGAGAATGAAACGTTAGCGTTGTCGTTGGAGAGTTTAATATTTACTTTCCCTCCATTTTCTCTTACCAACTTATCGGTAATGTGAAGATCGAGCATTTCAACGTAAAGTTGAGTGCTTAACGAGTTTGCTCCTTCGCCAATAGTCGATTGAGTATATCCGTTGCGGATATTCAACATTAAAGGAAAAGAACTCTTTACAGAAAATAGAACTTCTATTTTACTAGAACTTCGTGTGTCGGTTGAAACAAAAACATCGAGCACTACCTTGTTATTGGTGCTTTTATTTTTTATGATGTTTTCGAAAATGTTCAGAAAAATTTGTTTAAGCCTAACAGGATCTCCGATAAGTTGTTTGGGAATTGTTTCGTCAATTTTAATGTTGAAGCCTACAGCCTGCGATGTAGTGGCAAATAATCTTATGGTATTGTTCAGTGTGGACGAAAGGTTAAATGGAACGTTCAGCGATGCTTCCCTTTGCTGTTCGTCGGCTTGCATTTCAATCATGGAGTTTAGCGCTCCCAAGAGGTTATTTGTTGAGGCTTGTATAGTATCGATTAAATCCTTGGTCTTTTCTTCAATATTAGAGGACGAAAGAATGTTGGAAATAACCATAATATTATTTAACGGCGTACGTATTTGATGGGAAAGTTTTGCTAGGTTTTCATCCCTAAGGTTATTGTGATTCTTTAAGTCGATTATCGACTTTTCTGCCTTTTCAACTCTAAACTTAAAGTGTTGAAACAGAATGTACGATGTTAGATGAATTACTAGGTATATCGCTACAAAAAGAATAGCAACATAAATGGTGCTAGTTGTACTCATTCCCATTTTATTGGGGATGAAATAAATAAAGTATGCAGTAATAAGCCCTGTGATTATAGAAATTGTATGTGCAACCTTATTGCCTGTTCCTGTAAATGCCAAAAAAGGAAATAATCCTATTCCAACGATGAAAGCAAAATTTGCATCGGAAAAGTATTCCGTAAGTATTAATACAATTGACGTAAGCGGAACTACAATATTTCCTATCGAGGTTATTGATTTTTGCTTACTTATGTATAGTAATGTTAGGATAATTAGCGAACCTAGAAAAGGTAATAATCCAACCAGAAAAGATTTTTGAATAAAAAATATAATACCTGAAAGAAATAGGTAAAGACCAAAAGCCATTGTTATAATAAAAAAATGGCCAAAGAAACTATTTGCCTCATTTGGGCTGTTTTTCCCATTAAAATTGCAAATAGACAGTAGTTCGTTCACAAAATTCATAAAGCCTTGAAATATTGAAATGCTAACAATATCATCAAAGATAGTTTAAAAAACGAAAAGCTTACCTAAAATATAGAAAGAATTTTGGGTAAATGCAAATCGATATAAAATCGTTTAAATCGGAGAGTTTATACTTAGTGTGGGAACTTTAGAATCATCCAATCCAAATTTCTTTAATGACATTTATTATTGCTAAAATGCCCAAAATAAAGATGATTGCGCCTGAAATTTTATTTATCCACCAAAGCTGTTTCAATCTAAATTTATGTCTAAAAAAGTTTACCAAGCTCGATAGAATATACCACCATAAAGAGCCACCCAAAAAAACGCCTAAAAGCGCTATTGAAGTTATTCCAAAATGCTGGTCGTGAGCAACAATTCCTGTTGCGGCAAACAGTGCAACAAAAACAAAAATGGCAAAAGGGTTGGTTGCTGTTAGGAATAGAACAGAGAAAAAATCTTCGATTAGTTTATTCTTTTTTCTTTTATGGCGTTTTAATTGACTTACCGGATTGGTGTAGAATGTTTTTAAGCCGAGCAATGCAACAATAATTCCACCAATAACTTCAATTATAAGTTGTTTTTCTTCAATAAAACTGATAATAAACGAAAGGCTAAAACCTGCAATTGCGGCGAAGAAGGTATCGGCCGAAGCAGCTCCTAAGCCAGATACGAATCCGCTGGATCGACCTTTATTTATAGTTCTTTGAATGCATATTACCCCTATTGGGCCTAGGGGTATAGATGCAAGTAAACCAATAACTATTCCTTTAACCAGCAGGATTAATAGCATTTTACTTTTTTAAATTGAGGTGCAAATATAGCAATTTAAGATGTATTGGGAAAGCTAAACAACGCAACAGAAATTATTAGGTTGAATGATTTCCTTGTTTCGATTCAAAAGTTGATGAATAGGCTATGTGTGGGCTATCCTTTTTACGAAATAAAACCAATGTAGCGTTTGTCGATGGGTAATTATATGCCTTTGTAGTTTTAGAAGTAATAAAATTTCAAAATTAAACGTTCAGCATAAATTTAGAATTCAAATGGATTATCTTTACAACTGTTTTGGACTAAAATTATTTAACTATCTAGGTAAATGAAAAAGTTTTTCAACACGGAGTTGTTTTTGGTAATTCTTTCGGGGATTTTAATGGCACTTCCTTGGTATGAAAGAATTCCCAGCTATTCAATTTTCTTTGGGCTGGTTCCAATGTTTATGGCCTACGACAGGCTTCAAGAAAAGGGAGTTGGGTATTGGAAAACTATCAGGCTAATCTATTTAGGTTTCTTTGTTTGGAATGCTCTGGCAACGTGGTGGCTATGCAATGCTACAGTTGTGGGCGCAATTGCAGCCTTTTTTGCTAATTCATTACTAATGACCTTAGTGTTTTCTGTTTTTCATTTTGTACGGAAATATGCAGGAAAAACGGTAGGAGCATTTGCGTTTATAACGCTTTGGCTGGCTTGGGAAAAGTTTTTTCATTACACCGAAATATCATGGCCGTGGCTTACGCTAGGGAACGCGCTCGGCAACCATCCAATGGTTATTCAATGGTACGAATACACAGGCGTGCTGGGCGGTTCGTTGTGGATATTAGTTGTTAACTTTTTTATTATTTCGCAGGTTACCGCCTGGAAAGAGAAAATTTATGGGCGTATTGCATGGTTTTTTCTGGATGTACTACTGTTTTTTACCATTCCGTTTGTCATATCGCTTTACATATACTTTAACTATGAAGAAAAGCCTAATCCGGTAAATGTTGTGGTGGTTCAGCCTAATATTGACCCGTATAACGAAAAGTTCAGCGGGCTAACATACGAACAGCAACTGGATATCATGGTAAACATTGCGAGTGAATATACCGATAGTTTGACCGATTATGTGGTTTGCCCGGAATCCGCTATCGATACTCGTATTTGGGAAAACATGATGGTAAAAAATCCTAGCATACTCCAAATTAAAAAGTTTGTGGATGAGCATCCTCGCGTTAAGTGGATTACCGGATTGATATCACATAAACGTTATTTACCGGGGGAACCAATCTCTCCTACTGCCAGAAAGTTTATGGATGCGCCGTTTTATTACGATAATTTTAATTCTGCTGTTCAAATTGACACTTCAATGAAATTGCCAATTTACCATAAATCGAAGTTGGTAATTGGTGTTGAGATGACCCCGTATCCAAAATTCTTTAAATTTCTTGAAAAGTTCTCGATTGATTTGGGAGGAGTTACCGGAAATTTTGGAACACAGCCTACACGTGGCGTTTTTAGATCTCCGGATAATCGTTTTGGTGTAGGCCCTATTATTTGCTACGAATCAGTTTACGGTAAGTACGTTTCGGATTATATTAAAAACGGGGCAAATTTGTTATTTGTAATTACAAACGACGGTTGGTGGGGAAATACTCCCGGTTATCATCAGCATTTATCGTTTTCGCGCATTCGCGCAATCGAGATGCGTCGTTCCATTGCTCGTTCGGCTAATACCGGTATTTCTGCGCTGATTAATCAACGTGGCGATTTGGTCGATACCCTTGGTTGGTGGAAACGTGGTGCCATTAAGGGGACCATTAATGCTAACGACAAGGTTACGTACTATGCTAATCACGGCGATTACATTGGTAATATTTCGGCGTTTCTTGCTTTGCTATCTTTGGCTGTTGCCATTTCCAAGTATTTGCGAAAGGATAAAAGTATTGGTTAATTATAAAGAATAAGGCCGTTGAAAAACGGCCTTATTCTTTATTTAATGGGAAATTATTTATCTCTTGTCTTGAACTCTTGAATACCTTTATCCAAAAAGGCTACAAATTCATCTACATTCAAGTTGTAACCGCGTGGGTCGGCTAAAAGTTTTTCGTTATTATCTAGTAAAACGTAGTACGGTTGTCCATTTACGTTAAAGTGGGTTGCCTGAAAATCGGCATTCTTTTTACCAATGGTCTTTTTTACTTTACCATCTCTTGCTGAAGTAACCCATTCGTTTTTGGGCAGATCGGTTCTGTCGTCAACGTATAGGGCAACAATTACGTAGTTGTTATTAAGTCTTTCCAATACACGGGGATCGCTCAGTACGCTTGCCTCCATTTCCTTACAGTTAGCGCAGGAGTGACCGACAAAATCTATAAATAACGGTTTCCCTTTTTCCCTTGCACAGCGTAATGCTTGGTCGTAATCGAAGTAGCCTTTAAGTCCATGAGGCAGTTCTAAAAAATCGGCATAACGAGGTTCTTCACAAAGTGAATTGTTATTCAAAGCGGATGTGTTGATTACGTTTCCGTGATTGTCGCTTAATTTAAAACTCTGACTGGAAAGTGGCGGTAGTAGTCCTGAAATAGATTTTAGAGGTGCCCCAAAAAGTCCGGGAATGAGGTAAAATACGAATGTAAAGCTGGCTATGGCAAGGAATAAGCGAAATACCCCCACATGCTGAAGGTCGGAATCAAACTTAAATTTGATTTTGCCAAGCAGGTACATTCCTAAAAGTATGAAAATTGCAATCCAAATAGATATGTAAAATTCGCGGCTAAACAGGTGTAGTTGATACGACTGGTCGATAGTTAGCAAAAATTTTAGGGAGAAGGCAAGAATAATAAATCCAAGCACAATTTTTACGGAGTTCATCCATCCACCCGAGCGGGGTAACGATTTTAGCCACGACGGGAAAATGGCAAACAGGGTAAACGGAATGGAAAAGGCCAACGAAAATCCAAACATTCCTACAATTGGTTTAGCGCCAAGCCCCGAGGCGGCTTCAACTAGCAATGCGCCAACAATTGGGCCTACACACGAAAGGCTAACAATAACGGTAGTTAATGCTAAAAAGAATGAGCCAATTATTCCACCTTTGTCGGCCTTGCTATCGGTTTTGTTAGCCAAGCTGCCGGGCAGAATTATTTCGAATAGTCCGAAGAACGATGCAGCAAAGGCAATAAACAAGAGGAAAAATATGGTATTGGTTATCCAGTGCGACGTGAGCGTGGTGGCAAAGTCGGGACCAAGGTTAAACAGCGAAACTATAAAGCCGAGCGATGTGTATATAACAATAATAGAAATGCCAAATACCAGTGCATTTAAAATGGCGTTGGCCTTGTTTCCCTGTTTTCCCATGAAGAACGATACTGTCATTGGAATCATTGGAAAAACGCAAGGAGTAAGCAGTCCCAGAAGCCCTGCTCCAAATGCAATGAAAAAGAAAACCCATAACGACTGGCTACTTTTGTTGTTTTCCGTTTCTTTTTCCAAATTGTTATCGGAAACCGTTGCAGGTTTAACTTCGTTTAAGGTTGTTTTTGTAGAAACTTCTTCTATGTTATCATTGGGCTTTGTAACTTGATTTTCAGCCGTGTTGCTAGCGGTAACCTTAACCGATAAGTCTTTTTCAAGGTAAATACACTTGTCGGCATAGCAGGCCTGATACTCAACCGATACATTGGCAACGGCCTCGTTTCCTGTCAATTCTACAAGTTGGCTGAATTTGGCTTCATGCTCAAAAAACGAAAGGTCGAGGTCGAAAACTTCGTCGTGCTCGGTGGTGGACTTAGAGAGTTCCTTTATGGAGCCGACAGTTTTATAACCTTCAGGTTTATTAAATGTGAAATTTGTTGGCAAGGGGCCGCCTTCTGGAAGTTTTGTGGTATAAAGGTGCCATCCTTGGTCGATGCTTGCGGTTATGATAACTTCGTACTTTTTAGCATCCGCATGTTTCGACGAAATCGACCACTGAACAGGGTCGTCCATTTGTGCGTTAGCGGTAAGTCCGGCAAGAGCAAATAAAATGAGTAATGTATGCTTAAATTTGTTCATAGTATATTGGTTTTATTGTTATTCTTTGCTTTTATCGTTGATTTATGATTACAAATATAGCCAATAATAATGATGGCTTTAGAAATGAAGTTTAGTTTTGAAATTGTTGAGGTACATAAGTATTGTTTATTTTAAAAGTAATATGATGAGTAGCAGGAGCGGGTAATATTTTTTGTGAATTATTCGAGTTGTATTAAAAAAATCAATAGTCTGAATTATTTTGCTGAATGTATAACCGCCTAATTGCTTACTTGTTTACGAATTTATGTATAAATGTTTTTTTGCTACCGCAAGAGGTAAATTTAGTGTAGCCTCTTTATGTTTTTTCTGAGTTTACCAAAGTGTTAGGTGTTTTGGAATGTATATTTTTAATTCTTAGTGTTAGTACGCTGGCGTTTAAAATGGCTTTTGTAAACCTTAAACCGGGGTTAATTTTTTAAATTAGTGTAAATTAAGTTATGTTCATGAGACAATCAGTATGTCCCGTATATACAATAAAAAGGCTAAAATTCTTTACTTAATTTTAGCCTTTTTATTGTTTCTGCTAGCGTATATTTGGCTTAATCAGTGGATTTGCATCAATTACACTTTGAGGAATTGGTACAATATAACGAGCATCATTAGGCGATAGTGTATATGTACCGTTAGATAATACATGGGTTACTGTTTTTTCCCATTTTCCTTCAAGATTCAATCGTTTTAAATCAAACCAACGTAATCCTTTAAACATTAACTCTCTGCGACGTTCTTCCAAAATAATTTTCATTAATTTTTCCGGATCGGTTTCTGTAACATCGCTGTATGTAGAGGAATCGAATCGGTTTTTACGAAGTTCGTTTAAACTCTCCAATGCTTCGTTTACTTTGTGTAACCGAAGAGCGGTTTCGGCCTCTGTAATGTAAACTTCCCCCTTACCATACCCTTTATTTGTATCGTATATGGTAGAAATTCTTAAACCGTCCTCGTCTTCCCACGCATCATCCCAGCATTCATACTTTGTAATAAATATGCGGAAGCGCAAATCCGCATCGCGATCGAAAATCGCAAGCAAATCGTCGGAAACATTGAAATAATAAAAAGTATTATAGTCGGTGTTTTTGTAACAGATTACGTCCGGACATAGGTACAGGTCATAATCCGAAGAAACCCATCCGTCAACGCCTAAATCGGGGTTGTTATCCCAAATTTCCAACTCGTTATAATCAAACAGCGTGCCTATCGCATTTCTGGCTTTTATTGCATATTCGTTACTTTTTTCGTAATTCCCCATGTACAAATAAATACGCATAAGCATTGCGTACAAGGCCCCATTGGTGGGACGGAAAGAATATTCTGCTTCGTCGGGCAACGCATTCATGGCTTCTACGGCATGAGCATCTGTTAAAATTTGATTATATACCTTTTCTACGGAAGCTCTCGGAAGTCGAAGATTCGGATCGGCCTCCAACATTAAAGGGACACCCAAATCGGAAGCAGCGGCATTAGGATCGTATTGCTTGGCATATATGTTAACCAAGTTTAAGTAGGCATTTGCACGATGAAAAAGCGCACTGCAATACACCACGTCGCGATTGTATTTTCCATCGCCCAATGGCGCTTTTTCTATGTTCTGGATAATGTAATTGCAAATGTAAATAACCTTATAAAAATTAGAGTAGTCGTAGTCCCTTTGAGTTGTAGTATATAACTCATCTGCCCAGTGGTAAGCCGCCAATTCGTATGAGTACAATTTCGATTCCTTTGACATTCCGATTTTAATGTCGTCGTCCATTAAAACTACATTTGATGTACCGTACGCTATGTAATTTCCATAAGAATCTGTAGCATCATCCAACATCATACCGAAATCATCAACTGTTTTAGGAATAATATTGCCCTTAGGAGTTGTATCCAGAAAATCGCTACAAGCGGTAAGATTCAACAGAATTAATAAAAATGCAGCTATTGAAAATTTATTGATTTTTTTCATTATCTACAATAATTAAAAGTTAATAGTTAAATTTAATACTACACGGGCCGAAGTAGCGAGCGTTGTAGTATATCCAAAAAAATCCTCATTAACAATATCAGGATCAAGGTGCTCACGATTTGCTGCCCAAAACCATAGGTTTTCCCCACTTACCCCAACGGAACCTCCGGCAACGTGAATTGTTTTTAGCCAGCGGGTTAAATCATAGGATACTCCGATACTTTTTAAGCGAATAACATCGGCATTGTCAACCATTTTATCGCTATATATTAAGCAATCCCAATAAGTTGAAGGAGCCCATGTATTTCCTCCGTAACCATTGTAAAGTCTCGGAACCCATTTATTTGAGTTGTCAGCGCCTTCTATCCATCTGTATTTTTCGCCACTCCATTTTGTATAGAGGCCACCGCTTACGTAAGGCGAAGGCAGCCGCATTTTATGTCCTAGCTGATATGTGAGAACCATGTTAAACGTAACGGCCTTCCAACGTAAAGATGTGTTAAAACTCCCAAAAACAGGAGGATTTGTTTGTCCTTCGTCTATTAAATCTTCTTTTGTTACGGTTTTTAATTCGGAGTAGGAATACTTTGTATCGTCATTCTTTTTTAAGAAAGTTGGTTCGCCATTCTCGTCCAGGCCACCATAACGAATTGCCGTAAGTTGGTACAGCGGACGACCTTCAATTGGGTTTCCGTAAATAGCCGAAAGCGCACTGCTTTCATATTTATAATCGGTTACGTTACTATGATTGTAGGCAAAGTTTAAAGAAGCATTCCAGCCAATATCTTTTGAGCGGATTATAGCCCCTTGCAGCATAATCTCGAAGCCGCGATTCGTCATCGAAGCGGCATTGGTGCGTAGCGATCCCCATCCTGTTGTTGCATCGTTTTTTATGGTGCAAAGCAAATCGGTAGATTTTCGGCCATATAAATCGAGGGTAACGTTTAACCCGTAGTTAAATAAAGAAGCGTCGAACCCAAGGTTTGTAGTGTACGTTTTTTCCCATCCTAACGAAGGATTGGCCGGGTTGGTAATGGTAAGAATGTTTAGCGATGTTACATTATACTCCTTTCCAAAACTTCCGGTAATATCAGGAGTGGTTGTTTTGTCGATATTCCCGCTTAACCCATAAGAAAAACGAACCGAAAGGTTATCTAAAGCCTTTGGTTTAGTAAAGAACGTTTCGTTTGTTAAAAACCATTTTGCCCCAACGGACCACGATGGATTATTTCTGAATTTATTAGCATTAACTAACAAATTTGTTTGATCCAAGCGCACACTTCCAAAAATATTGTATAAATTATTATATTCTACCGACATAGTTCCGAACCAAGATACATATCTTTCCAGCGTTGCACTCAAGGTTGGATTATAGTTTAGTCTTTGCCTTTTTCCATTGTATCCGGTTACTCCGGTATTTAACTCGGTAAGGTTAACGGTGCTTTGCGTTAAATAATCGTCGTTGTATCCCCATAAACGGTTTCCGTAAATATTGCCTTCCAGAGAGTAAACATCGTTACCGCCCATTATGCGCGTGTTAAAGTTATTTGCATTGAACTCATACGAAGCTTGGTTTCGCCATGAGTAGGTAGTTAAAGTTGTGTTTTCTATGTCCTTTATGCCACCTTCCGTTGGTAAATGATTTTCGATAACTGCAATGGGGTATCCATTCGATAACTCCACCTCGGTAAATTTATTTACTAAGTTTCGAACGTAGTAATGTTCCGGGGAGTAGTAATCTGTTGCTTCGTCTCTTCCTGTTTCATAAGTGCCTTGTGTTGAAATTTTTAAATTCTTAATCGGAGCCCATTCCAACATAAGTGAGGTATTTAGGTTGTAACTGCTTGTTTTTTTATCGTTCATACGCATATTTTGCAAAATATTCTTGCTCCAATCTTTAAAGCCAATCTTTTTACAAGCTTCCTGATATGTTCTGTTTACTATGGTATAACTTTCATCATAATAGCTGCCATCATCATTTAATATTCGCTCCCATGGTTCATAATCCAAAACACTGGAGCTGCCATTTCTATTTTCCCATTTGTCAGTTGCACGTACGTCCAGTTTAACTTTAAGTTTTTTTGTTAGGTGAAAGTCTGTATTTAGCATCAGGTTTACTTTCTTATAATCGTTCCCAACAAGCCTTGTTTTGTTTTCATCAAAATTTAACGAAGAATAAACGGATATGTTTTCGCCGCCTGCTTGCATAGATATTGTATGCTGTTGGGTAAACGCACGACGATAAAAATTGTCTTCAATTTGTTTTCTATTGCTAAACTTTCCCAACTCATTAACTTGAGCAATGGCTTCTTGGTAGGAAAGTTCTCCCGTATCGTACCACTTCATGAATATACTTTCCAATTCATTGAACTCGCCTCCGTAGGTTCCGCTTGTATAGGGAACATCATTCTGGTAATCCTCAAAAAGAAGTCTTGTATATTGGTCAGAAGAAAGAATGTTTAAATCGCTCAGGTGAACTTTTTCGGCGGAAGTTAAAGTGGTGCTATAGCTTACTTCCATTTTCTTGTTTTTTGTTCCACGCTTAGTTGTTATAACAATAACACCATTGGCAGCCCGAATTCCCCAAATAGCAGCAGAAGCGGCATCTTTTAAAACGGTTATTTGTTCTATGTCTTCCGGATTTACATTTAACGTAGAACTTTCCATGGGAAATCCATCCACAACAATCAAAGGCTTTGCATTGGCATTTAAGGTGCTTATGCCGCGAATACTAATGTTGCTGTTCTTGTCAATATAAAGGCCGGGGGTAGTTCCTACGAGTTTATCTATAACGTTATTCGAGTAAATAGATTTCATTTCCTTATCGTTAAGAATCGTAAACGAACCGGTAGCACGCCCTCTTTCGATGCGCTGCAATCCGGTAACTACTACCTCTTGTAGAAGTTGTACATTATCTTTTAATACCACATCCAAAACTTGTTGGCCAATGTATTTAATCTCTTGTGTTTGCATACCTACAAAAGAAAATACGATTACCGGTTGTTGCATGTTATTCCATTGAAGTTCATACTCACCGTTTGAATTGGTAGTTGTGCCAATAGTACTTCCCTTAACGTTAATGCCGACTCCTGGCAATATATTTCCTTCGCTATCGGTTACATGCCCTGTCAGTGTATAGTTCTGTGCATGTACTTTTAAACCAATAAAGGAAATTGCACATATAATTGCAATTCGTATAATTTGTCTCATTGTCAAGTGTTTAAATTGAATAATTAACTGTTACCTGTTAGCTGCTTTTACAAGAGCCTCGCTCTCTTCTTTTAAAGATTTTTTATAGTCTGCATCGTAATCAGCCTTTTCCAATGCGTCTTCGTATAGCTTTTGCTGTTGTATGGCATTTTGCGGGTCTCTTTGCAGGCTGTAGGCTATAAGGCGATACAAATCGGCTCTGAGCTGTTTTGGTTTTTTTTGTTGTATATACATATTTACCCAATCGATGAATTCTTTAGGTTCTGTGGTGCTTTTTAAATGTCCATCTTCAAGCATATAGCCAACTTCTAAAGTTAAAGGATGAACAAACGAATAATCAGAATAAGTTTGCATCATGTGCCTCATGCCAGAAAAAAAATCTTCGTATTGACCTTTTTTAAGATCCTTTAGGCAGTTTACTTTATCTTTACAAATATTTAAGTAAGGAAGATTATAGCTTCTATACATATTTAATATGCTATCCTGTCCTTTTTCTGTTTTTGCCTTTATAAGGTTGCTCTCTAAATTCATTTCCAACAATCTGTCCCAATAAAAGCCAGCAGAATCCGGTAAATACATACTTTCTCTATGCTTGGCTATATAGTGCAACGTGCGACTTTCTGGAGGAAAAGACATGCTCCATAGCATGAGCGATTGTAATTTAGGATTTAGCTTGTCCTTTTGAGATAGTTGAGCGTAGAAATCATCGAATTCTTTTACAGAATCGCTCTTTAGTTTAAAATATACCAGTCCGGTTTGCAATGAACGATCGCCATTAGCCCATTTTTGCATTACATTTGCTGCATTTGTTTTGGGATCGAGAGCCTGCTTCGCTATTTCTATGAGTTCGGGGCCTTCTTTATACCCAATCGAGTAATGCTGCATTTTACCATCTGGCGATAGCCACAAAAGCGTGGGGTAAGAGGACACGTCGTAAGTTTTGGTGAAATTTCTAGCCTCGCTTTTTTTCAGCGTATCCTTCGAATCCGTTTGAAGTTTGTAGCATACAAAATGTTGATTAAAAAATGCACCTACTTCGGGAAGCGTAAATACTTTTTGGGAAAATCGCTTGCAAGGCCCGCACCATGAAGCGAAAACATCGACAAAAAGCATTTTGTTTTCTTGCTTGGCTTTTTGGAAAGCTGTTTTTAAGCTGCCTTCTTCAAACTTTATACCTACATTATCTTGCGATTTACCCTGTAAATATAATGTAGAAAGGCACATAATAATAATAAAGGTTTTTCTCATACTTTAGACTTTTAGGTTATGTCCAATAAAGTAAGTATGTATTTGCTAAAAATAAAGGAAAACAGGGTGGATAAAACAATGTACCTGGACTTGTCTATAGTATTTGATAGATAAATAGTTGTAAGGGTAATTTCGAAAAATAGGGGTGGATATTTTAGTAAAGGTCTAAAATTTCGCTGAGCATTTGGCCTCCTTGAGCATTCATTTTGTTTAATACGATTCTACGAATACGTTTTTTTACAGAGTCCTTTTCACGACAAACAATCGTTGAAATTTCACTTTGGGAAAATCCCATTTTTGTTAAACAACAATAGCGAATATCCTCATTATTAAGCATAGGAAACTGCTCTTTCAGTTTATTTATTAAGCCACTAAAAGCAACATTAACATTATCGAGCATTGTGTTCCACTCCTCATCCGAAAAAGAATGCCTAACTCCGTTCGAATTAATGGTAAAACTGTTTAATTTTCTAAGGAATTGCTCCCGCAATTCAACTTCTTTTCTTCTTTGTCTCTCTAATTCTAGTTTATACTCAATATTTAATTGTTCAATTTCTTTTTTCTGTACTATTTTATGGTGCTTAATTCGTAAGTATTGTATATATAACAGTATAATAAATAAACATATCAGAGTAGTTACTACGGCAATAAGTTTATATTCCTGCATCTCTTCGTGTACCTGATGATTCCAATTTTCTTCGTTAACCTCGTTAAACTTCATAAGTAATCGTAAATTCTTTAAATAACTATTCTTGGAGTCGCTATAACAAGAATCTAGGTAAGTAGTATGCTTTTTTTGAACTTCAAGCGCTTTTTTGTATTCTCCTTTTCCTTGATAGATAAGAGAAAGAAGTTTATTCTTTCGATCTATATGTAACGAATTCTCATTAATTTTACTAAGGTATGTCAATGCTGAGTCGTATTGGTGAAGATGGTAAAATATTTCGGCCCTGTTAATTAGTTCTCTGATAAAGGTTTTTCCATTTGTTGCTTCAATGGAACGATTTGAGTATTCCAACGCTTTTTTATATTCTCCTTGTTTGCTATAGGACTGACTAATTGTACTATATGGTGAATCCAGAAATAACGAATGGCTTTGCTTCATTACTTTTATGGCTAACTTGCTATAGTAAATAGCGCTATCTGGTTCAGGAGTTGGAAGTTCAAGGTAATTCGGAGCCATAAACATTAAAATAAAGCAAATTTTTTTATAATTCTTTAGTTTTAAGGATAGGCGGTATGCCCGTTGAAAATAAAAAATACTAGCCTCATAGTTGCCCATAGCCGAATACATAAATCCCAAATACATATTGCAATGGGCATAAAACTTATCCTGTCGTGGGTACATGTTAGCACACCGTTGGTAATAGGCCGTTGCTAGTAAATTTTGCTTATTGTTTTCTGCATTAACTCCGATTTGGTAATAAGTATAAGCTAAGTAGAGTGAATCTTTTTTCTTACTATAGTAACTGGCTGCAAGATTTAGAAGAGAATCCGATTGAGTAATATCATTTGTTACCTGCGAAGCAAGCAGGTAATACGTGGCCTTATCTGCTTTTGATAGTTCCTGAGGGTTTTGAACTCTTTGCACCATCGAGCATATTGTATCGAAGTTAAGTTGGGTAATGTCGGTTATTTTAGCAAATGGAGTTGTTTTACGTTTAGGAATATAAGTGATTGTAAAAATTATAATTATTAATGATAATAATGGTAGTGCAATATACTTTTTTACCTTATTCATGTTAAAAACAGTATTTGTTTTTGAAATATTCTTTCCCAAATTCTGAAAAGAAAGTGTTGTATAAGAAGTTTAAACAGCACATGATGTTTTCTGTATGCTTAACCTTATGATATACAAATATAGCTAAATCGGGTTATTTATAAAGTTCTCGAAGTATATTAAGCCTTATATTTAAGGGGAAAATTAAAGATGTTAAGATTGTGGCGTTTCGGCTGTAACTTTCTGTTCGATATTGTTGGAATCGAAGAAACGATATGATAAAAAATTGTTCTGATGTGGCATTTAAAATGTTTCAAAAAAATGCCCTAATGTAGAAAGTTGTTTAATGCCTCGCAAATATAGCCTTTTTTAAATATATAGATTTTGGGATATGATGGGAATTGAAGGCAACAGAACCTGATTGTTTAAGCCTTTCGTATTTTATATAGTTGTAATTTGGAAGAAGATTCTGCCATTTTTCGGAATGACAGAATCTTTTTTAAAATAGTGTTTTTACTTTAATCCAAAGGGAATGGTTATGCTCAGGCTTACATTTCGACCCATGTTATAGTATCCCATATCCTTTAATGTAGATAGATGGTCGATGTAGGTTTCGTTTAAAAGATTATTGGCTTGGAGCGACAAAAATATCAGTTGATTAGTCCATTTGATGTTTGTGCCCACACTTGCGTTTAGCAGAAAGTATCCGTCGGTTTCCGTTTCAAAGGTTGAAGGGTGGTTTTGTTTTGATGCGTAAATCCCGCCAACTTTAAAAAACGGTTTTTTCAGGAAGCCCAATTTGTCTTTTTGAAGTTTAAAATCAACCTTGATTTTATTTTGAGGAATAAATGGAAGGTAATCGCCGTCATCCTGTTTCCCAATTAAGTATGAATAACCGGTGGTGATGTTAACCCAATTTACGGGCATTATATTAACGGAAATTTCTCCTCCATATATTTTGGCGTTTACCTGCGAATATCGGTAAATTTTGTTTCCCGTGGATGTGGTATCGGCCGTAGGCGCAATAAAAATGTAATCGTTAATTCTGTTGTAAAACCCCGAGACGTCTATCATAGCATAGTCGGAATGAAAATGAATGTTTAAATCCGTTTCGTAGCTGCGTTGCGATTTTAAATCGGGATTTCCTTGTTCGTACCTTGTCCCGTGCATTCCATTTTCCGTTAGTTCGGCTATGTTAGGAGTTCGGTAAGCCGAGGCGAAGTTTGAACGTAACAGAATATTATTGTTTATTCGGTAGGTAGCGCCAATCGAGGCGCTATAGTTTCCGAAATCAGTATGAACTGCATCCGTGCCCGATTCCGCTTTGGTTGAAATGTGGCGATAGTCGTATCGTACTCCGGCCTGCGATTTTAACTTTTTGCCAAAGTTGTGCTGAAATAGCCCGAACACCGAAAAATCGTTTACGTTAGCATTGGGCAAAACATGGTTGGGAGCCTCGTGGTTTCTGTTTGTTTTGTTGGCCCCTTGTATGCCTACAATGTATTCCGAGTTGATGGCAGATGGTAGGTGCGTTTTCATTTCGTACGACAAGGTGTTTAAATCCATGTCAACCATTTCGAATGCAGGAGTGCTATTGTCGGTTTGTAGTTTGCGGTTGTTCATTTGGTATGCTGCATTCAAATCGAGTTTATACTTTCCCAGAAATAGCGTATTTTGAGTTGAAATGGTCTGGTTGCTTAAATCCTGATACCAATATTTATTTTCCCTTCCATTGCTTGTTACCAAGTTTACGGCATTATCAACGCACATTCCAAGTTTGGGTCTGTTGTAATCGTAGTAAACCTTAAAAACGCCAAACGATTTATTTAATCCTACATTTGCCTTAAAACTCTTTTCGTTAAAACGGGTGTTGGGAACAAAGTCGCCATTTCCATCCTTATAATCGGAATGGCTTTTTATTCCTCCGCGAATTCCCCAGAAAAAGTTGTCTGAACTTCCTTTAATTCCCAAATTGCTTACAATGCCTTCTGTATTAGAATGAAATTGCATGTTGTAGTCGCCAACAATTTTGTTCGTAGGAGCAGGTTTTTCCCTTATTACGTTTACCACACCACCAACGGCATCGGAGCCGTAAAGCAGCGATGCAGGGCCTTTAATTACCTCTACACGGTCAACACCAAACTCATCGATTATGAAAGGGTGGTTTTCGGAAAACTGGAAGTTTTCCATTTTTACCCCGTTGTTTAGCATCAAAATATTGGTCATCGATAGGCCTCGAATAACAGGCTTTGCCACTCCCGGGCCTTTCGAAATTAAATCAACTCCGGGCATTTGCGAAAGTGCTTCGATAAAGGATGGCGTGCCGGCTTGCTCTATTTCCTTGCTCTTCAACAATTCAATTTTTATGGCATTTTCGTGTTGGGTAGAATACGTTCCGCCCGAAACCACAACCTCTTCAAGTTGGAAAGGAGAGGCTTCCATTTCAACGTTTACGGTTGTTTCGGCACTGTTAATGCTTATAGTTTGAATGGTTGTTTTGTAGCCTACAAACGAAAACTGAATTTTTACCTTTCCGTTGGGAAGGTTCGAAATTGTATATTCTCCGTTTTTATCGGTTAGCGTTCCCTCGTTGTGTTCGGGAACAAATACCGTTACAAACTCTAAGGCTTTTTGGTTGCTTTTGTCAATTACCTTCCCGGTAATTTTGTTTTGTGCTGTTGCACTATAATTTATCATGGTGAATAGCATGGCTATAAACCATAAGATTTTTACTTTTTTCATTGATAAAAAATTTGAGGTAGTGGCATAAAAACAACTAACCACCTGTTTTAAAATAAAATGATTTTAGAAAAAACTGTTGATTGCTAATTTAAACGGTAACAGGCGGTGCCCTCAAATTGAATGAGTAAGGATTGTCTAGTACAGGCGTACTTTGAATGTACAGAGGGGTGTAGTCCGAAAAGTATTCGGGAACTACTTTATTTTGTGAGTTTGTATTGGTAAAGAAAACAACAAACTCGAAAGCACAAATCGGACACTTTTGGTGTTGCTTGGCAAGTTCGGTTTTGCTGGGATATGTGGAATGATAATGTTCGTGGTGTACATATAAAAAGTGGGTTGCCTTTATTAGCAGTGGTGCTGTAAAAACAACCACCAGGTAAAGGGAAAGAAGTTTTTTATATGTGTTTCTTTTTCTCATTTCATTTAGAAAATCAAGGAGATATGATTTCCCTTATTTTTTATGCAGGTAATTCATAACCTTGCTTGTTTGTGCTAAAAAGCAATGCTAAAGTACGGAAACTTTTCTTCGCGTATTTTTGTTGAATGTTAATTTAGTAAAGAATAACAAAAATTGCTTGGAAAGAGTTTATGCCTGTCGCAAAACATTTTCGAACTCCGACAAAATCATGGCAGTAGCGCCCCAAACCATTTCGCCTTGAATATTGTAATACGGTGCAGTAATTGGTCGTCCATGGGACGAAATAACCTTAACCGATTTGCTATCGGAATTAAGAATGCTAAAAATGGGAAAGGATATAATGTACTCAACTTCCTGAAGATTTGGGGTAAAAGTCGGTTCGTATTCCACATAGCCGACAACGGGTTTAACCGTTAAGTTGCTAATGGGAATGTATAGGTTTGTTAAGGTTCCTAATACCTTTATGTCGTTTTTGTTAATACCTATTTCTTCGTTGGCTTCGCGTAAAGCTGTTTTTATTATGTCATCGTCGTAATCTTCGGTTTTCCCTCCGGGAAGGCTTATTTGCCCGCTATGAGGTCCATTGTATGTTTGTCTTTTAATAAGCACGGAGTATGGGGCGTTGTTGTTACTGGGAAATATTAAGATGAGTACGGCGCTTTGTCTGGTTAGGGTATTTGGGGTACTATTTCCCCGTAAATCTTCGCGCAACGAGGGAGCCATTTGTTGCTGTGCAGAATTGCCGGGAAGCGTTTGGGTTAGTAAAAACTTTAACTTCGTACAAAAGGATGTAAATTCAAACATGCCTGTATAGGTTAATAGAACTAACTCAAAGGTATGATATTTGGCTTATAATTTGACGAGGGGTAGTGTGTTTAACATGTTTTTCTTACATTTATAGGATGAATATGTTTGTTGTCGGAATATTTTTTTTGATTGTTAACCCTTGATTTAAAGTATAAAACCTACGCTTTATGAAAAAGTATTTACTAGTTTCTATTTTATCGGTACTGATAGTGGCAACCGGTTGTGTTTCGAAAAAATATGCAAAAAGAGGAGTTAAGTACGAACAGGCTGGAATGTGGGAGTTGGCTGCAGAGTCGTATATGCGCTCGTTGTCGGCTAAACGCGATAATATTGATGCCCTCACTGGACTGAAGCGAACCGGACAAAAAGTGTTGGACGAAAAAGCCCTAAAGGTTGTTAAGGCTTACGAATCGGACGATTTGAAATCGACGGTTTATGGATATATTGAGATGGAAAATTTTGCCAACAATGCGAAATCTTTAGGCGTTGAGTTGATAATGTCCGATATGGCTACCGGCTATTTTAATGATGCTAAGCCAAAGTATATTGAAAAAATTTATGGGGAGGCTCAGCAATTGCTCGAAGCCGAAAAGTTTAAGGAGGCCGAGGTGCTGCTTAACGAGGTAAAAAGTTTGGCTCCGGATTACGGTGATGTAAAGGATATGCTTAAAGTTTCGAAATGCGAGCCGTTGTATAGGCAAGGAAAAACTTTTATGGGAAACAATTTAAACAGAAAGGCTTACTACAATTTCGATAAAATTGTAAAAGAGTTTGGCGATTATAAGGATGCTGCCGATCTTAAGAAGGAAGCGCTGGATAAGGCTTTAATTACCATAAGTGTAAACGATTTTACTGCACGGTTTGGCGACAGAAACTTGTCTAAAGTTGTACAGGGAAAGGTGGTTGCCGAGATTAACTCGTTGAATAATCCTTTCATAAAAATAGTTGATACGCATAATACTAATCAAATTATTCAGGAACAACAGCATGGTGCTGAGATAGGGGCAAATATCAATATTGGTAAAATGCTAGCTGCAAAAGCCATTCTGAATGGCGAGTTGATAGAAAAGACGCAATACGTAGGAAAGTTGAGCAAAACCCGTAAAAAAGGGTATGTAAAAGAGGTGACAAAAGTAAAGAAACCGAATTCTGAGGAAACCGAAACTAAAGTGTCGTATAAAAAGGTTTACTACTGGGAGTATGAGACTAAAAATTACGCTTCTATGTCTTTAAAGTATCAATTAACATCAACAGAAACAGGAGCGGTTATGGTTACCGATTTAGCAAAAGGGTATGCCGAAGATGCTTTACATTATGTTGAGTTCGATGGACCAAAGGATAAATTGGTGCCGGGTAGTTGGGAAAAAATAAACAAGGATTCGCCAAACGATGTAGTGTCCGATAGCAAAGTTGATATTGCTGCACTTAGGGATTTACTCGATGGAAAACGGGAAATTATTTCTTTGGATAAGTTAAACGAACAGGTTATCGACGAAATAGCCAGTCAGGTAAGTGGCAAAATCGATAAGTACGATCCGGAAAAGTAATAAATCGTTGTATAGTAGTAACAATAAAATAGTTCGATGTGAAAAGAATTCTTCCATTTTCAATTTTACTTATAGTGTTGGCCGGTTGTGGCACCTCTAAAAAGGCAACACAATTAACGGATGTGCCTTCGTGGATAAAATCGAGACCTTCGTCTGCAGTTTATTATGTGGGCATTGGTTCTGCCAGAAAATTTGGTAATCCCGGCGACTATATGCAGGCTGCAAAGCAAAACGCATTGGCCGACATGTCAAGCGAGATTTCTGTAAAATTATCTTCGAACTCGGTTTTAAGCGCTTTCGAAACGCAGCAAACCTTTTTCGAAGATTACTCATCTACGGTTAGAGCCGAGACGCAAAAGGAGTTGGCAGGCTACAACGAAGTTGACACATGGGAGGATGCTCAAAACTACTGGGTTTACTATCAGTTGTCCAAGGAACTATATCAAAAGCAGGTTGAAGAACGAAAGGCAAAAGCGATTTCCACTTCGCTGGATTTTTACCGAAAAGCATTGGAAAATGTGCAGAGCAACGATTCGAAGTCGGCATTAATAATGACCATAAAGGCGCTTGAGCCGTTAAAACCTTACTTTGCCGAAACTATTGTGGCTAATTATGACGGAACCGACATTTTTCTGGGTAACGAACTGTTTAGTTTGATTAACAGGGAAGCAAGTAACCTTGTGCTTACAGGACCAAAGGAGGTAAGTTTTAAAATGGGAAGCACAATTACAGGTGATATGTTGGAGTATGAGGTTACGAATTCGCAGGGCGTTGCTCAAAAGGGAATTCCATTGGTTGCAAAACTATCGGTTAACTCGTACATGCCATACAAGGTTGTAACCGATAGCAAGGGTAAGGCGCAAGTTCAAATTACCAGTGTAAAGGCAAAGAGCACGACGGCAAAGTTGCAAGTTCAAATCGATTTTGAATCGATTATACGGGAGGGAACTAACGATTTTGCCATTCGTAAAATACTATCGCGAGTAAACATGCCAACCTTCGAAACGGTTGTAAACATTGTTCGACCTACATTTGCAATTAATGCAGTTCCCGAAGATGCTGCCAATCGGCAGGCTGCCGATTATCTTGTTGATGTACTAAAGCGTAAGTTAACAACCGATGGTTATAGTATTATTGAGCAGGATAACAACGCCGATTTTACTATCAATATTGATGCTCAGGTTGACAAAATGTCCAAGGTGAACAAGTATGTTCGCGTTGCCGTGCAAGCTACAATTACGGTAGTAAGCAAAGATAAAGGCGTTGTGTATAGCCGGAGGATGGACAAGGAAATAGGCTCTCATTTTGATGCTACTGGGGCGGCAACTAATGCACTAAAGGAGATTGAAAGGAAAATAGACAATTTCGTTTCGGAGCAGCTGATTCAAACGGTTGTGTCGAAGTAAAAATTTTTTTCTTATTGTGCTTTTTAGCATAAGTTTCCTTATAAAATTTGCATAGGTTTGCATACTGAAATTTCAATAATCGGCGTGCTAAAATTTTGTACAAATGAAAAAATTGTTGACCGCATTGTTTTCGCTAGTATTTGTAGCATTGGGTTATTCGCAAAGTAGTACCGATACCTTATCCGTTAAAAAAGCCGAAATTCAATTTGCTCAAACCGAAATTCATTACGGAGTAATCGAGCAATATTCGAGCGGCGAAAAAAGTATAGAGTTTACGAACACAGGAAGTGCTCCTTTGGTTTTAACCAATGTGGTTCCTTCGTGCGGGTGCACGGTGGTCGATTGGCCAAAAGAACCGGTAAGCCCTAGCGAAAAGGGAAAAATTATAGTAAAGTACAATACGGGTAATACCGGAACTTTCCGGAAGAGCATTCGGGTTTTCTCCAATGCTAAAACAAGTCCGGTTATGCTAATAATTAGCGGAGAAGTTAAACCAACAGAAAGTAATAGTAGTCCAAATCAAAAATAAATTAATCATGCCAAGTATATCTAAAAAAGGGCTTTCAATGCCTGCTTCACCTATTCGTAAGTTGGTTCCTTATGCCGAAGAGGCAAAGCGAAAAGGTCGTAAGGTTTATCATCTTAATATTGGTCAACCCGATATTCCAACGCCCGAAGTGGCTTTGGAGGCTGTTCGCCATACCGATTTAAAGGTTGTTGAGTATAGCCATTCGGCAGGAAACGAGTCGTATCGTAAAGGGCTTGCCAACTATTACAAAGGAATTGGTGTAGATATTACCCACAACGATATTATTGTAACCACCGGAGGTTCCGAGGCAATTACCATTGCATTTATGTCGTGCTTAAATCCTGGCGATGAGGTTATTATTCCTGAACCTTTTTACGCCAACTACAATGGATTTGCAGTGCAAACAGGGGTTGTGGTAAAACCGATTGTTTCGTCTATTAAGAACGATTTTGCATTACCCGATGTAAGCGAATTCGATAAGCTTATTACCCCAAAAACAAAGGGTATTGTTATTTGTAATCCTAATAACCCAACTGGTTATCTATACTCGAAGGAAGAGTTGGAGAAATTGGCAACTATTGTTAAAAAGCACGATTTGTACCTATTCTCCGATGAAGTTTACCGTGAATTTTGCTACGACGGGCATACGCATTTTTCTGCAATGAAGCTTAAGGGGCTTGAGAACAATGTAATCCTTATGGATTCTGTTTCGAAGCGTTACAGCATGTGCGGCGTTCGTATTGGTGCGTTAATAACGCGCAACAAGGAAGTTATTACAACGGCCATGAAATTTGCACAGGCTCGTTTGTCCCCTCCGTCGTTTGGACAAATTGCTGCCGAAGCAGCATTAAACACTCCCGAATCGTACTTCAAAGGTGTTTACGACGAGTATATTAAACGTAGAAATTTTATGGTAGAGGCTTTAAACAAAATGGAAGGAGTTTACTGTCCAAAACCGAAAGGTGCTTTTTACACGGTTGTTAAGTTGCCAATTGACGATAGCGAGAAGTTTGCCCGTTGGTTACTCGAAGATTTTGAGTATAATAATCAAACGGTGATGTTGGCTCCTGCTACCGGATTTTACTCAACTCCGGGTTTAGGTAAAAACGAGGTAAGAATTGCTTATGTTTTAAAGGTTGAAGATTTAAAGAAGGCAATGGAGTGCTTGGAAGTTGCCCTAAAACAATACCCTGGACGAGTAATTTAGTTTGAAATTTATAAATAGCAAGGGGGATGAGGGTACTCATCCCTTTTTTATTCTTGCAAATATTAGAGGTTTTAACAAGCGTTGAAATCACGAATAGTTTTTATAACTTTAATTTTCTTTGGGAATTAAGTATTTTTAATGCCTAAATTTGTAATCAAATCCGTTATTACTAGAAATCGAATTTTTGCCCCGATGAAATATTTTGCCACTTTACCTTTTTTGCTGATAGCATTTGTTTCATGTTCGCAAAATTACCCGGGCATTAAGGCGGGAGCGGAGCGAATCGATTTTTATCTTCCTAAAATTCAGAATAAAACTGTAGCGGTAGTAGCTAACCATACTTCCTTGGTAGGGAAAAGTCATTTAGTGGACACGCTTTTAGCATTAGGGGTAAACGTAAAGGTAATTTTTAGTCCGGAACATGGCTTTAGGGGAAATTCCGAAGCAGGTGCGCTTATCAGCAGTTATATCGATGAAAAAACGCATATTCAGGTTTACTCGCTTTACTCGAAGTGGAAAAAGCCCGTTGCAAAGCAGTTGGAGGGCATCGATGTGGTTTTATTCGATTTGCAGGATGTGGGAGTGAGGTTTTATACTTATATCTCCACGTTGCATTATGTAATGGAGGCCTGTGCCGAGTATGGCAAGCAATGTATAGTGTTGGACAGGCCCAATCCTAACGGTTTCTATGTTGATGGCCCGGTCCTCGACACGGCATTTCGTTCGTTTGTGGGAATGCACCCTGTACCCATTGTGTATGGCTTGACTATTGCCGAGTTTGCACAAATGATTAACGGTGAAGGGTGGTTAAAAAATGGGGAAAAGTGTAATCTTGCCGTTGTTCCCTGCGAGGGGTACAATCATAACATAGCCTTTCCTCTTCCGGTGAAGCCTTCACCAAACTTGCCGAACCAGCAGTCCGTACTTTTGTACCCTTCTCTTGGGCTTTTCGAGGGAACTGCAGTAAGTGTTGGGCGTGGTACCGATTTCCCCTTTCAGGTATTTGGCTTTCCTGATTTTCCGGTGAAAAATTTTAGTTTTACACCTGTAGAAAAACCGGGGGCTAGCGTTAATCCTCCTTACAAGGAGAAGAAATGTTACGGTATCGACTTGCGGGGCTTTGCTCCGGATTACTTTATCGACAGGAAAGCACTTATTCTCGATTGGCTTATATACGCTTATCGGTCATATCCCCAGAAGGAAAAGTTTTTTAATAATTTCTTTAGGTTGCTTGCCGGAAACGATGAACTAAAAAAACAGATTATTAGTGGAATGAGTGCCGACGATATTCGCAAAAGTTGGCAACCCGATTTGAAAAAATATAAGGCAATTAGAAAGAAATATTTGCTATACAAGGATTTTGAGTAGGAAAATATGGCGAAAAAAAATAAATATTATGTTGTTTGGGTTGGATATAAGCCGGGAGTTTACGACAGTTGGTCAGCATGTCAACTTCAAACAAAAGGATTTCCGGGAGCAAAGTTCAAGGGGTTTGATACAAAAATATTAGCCGAGAACGCTTACAATGAAGGGTTTATTGGCTACGAAAAATTGAGTCCGTCGCAAAAGGTACTTTTTAGCGTGGACGATAATTCACCAAAACCTGTTTATCCATCGTTAGCTGTTGATGCTGCATGGAATACGGCAACGCTCGAAATGGAGTATCGGGGAGTTGTTGCGCAAACCGGAACTGAGTTGTTCAAACAAGGTCCATACCCGGATGCAACAAATAACATTGGAGAGTTTTTAGCTATTGTTCATGTTTTGGCAATGCTTAGTAAGGGAATGGGCTTACCGGACAGTATTATGAAAATAAGGGAAACTATTCCGGTTTATTCCGATTCTAAAACGGCCATTAGTTGGGTTAGGAACAAGCGAGCTAATACAAAGTTGAAGCCCACTGCAAAAAATAGGTTGTTGTTTAACTTGGTAGCCAGGGCAGAAAATTGGCTTCGAGAGAATTCGTGGAAGAATCCTTTACTTAAATGGGAAACTAAAGTATGGGGTGAAATTCCTGCCGATTTTGGACGAAAGTAATAAGCAAAGGGGCTAACTTAGTTAACCCCTTCACTTTTAACCTTTAAGTAACGAACCATTAAAGATCAAGGTCGCCTACATACGAATCAACGTACGATGGTGCAACTCTTACATGATGAAGTTTTGCCCAAGCCTTCATTTCGTCGATAGCATATTGACAATCAGGTTCTGCATATATGTAACCAACTTGATCAAAGCCTTCCATTTGGTAGTATGTGAAAACGCCATTTTGCATTGTTGCGTCGCCATCATAGGAATAAGTGTTTTTGCTCGAAGCAACGGCAATTACTCTACCGTTAGCATTCAAACTGGTTGCCATAGCACCTATTTGGCAAGCATCGAAGCTGAAATACATTTTTGTGCTGGTGGAGTTAGCAAATTTGGTTTGGAACCAGCTGCTGCTTATGTAGTATAAATCGGTAGAAATGATGTTGCCACGGCTTCCGTGTCCTGAGTAACAAAATGCAATTTCGTTACCAGCAATCGAGAGGCTTGCCAGGTTGTTCACAGCTGCTTCAATAGCACTCATTGTAGCATTTCTGTCTGTTAAAGAGGTAACGCTATAGCCTTCGGCTTGTAAACGAGCCTTCCAGTCGTTAGCATCATCGTCGCAATATTCAAGGTCGTTTGCTGTACCATCGTAATCCGAAATGCCAATTACTACAGCATATTTTCCACCTTTAGTTGCTTTTTTGCTCAACATTACGGGAGTTGCATCTTTTGCAGTAACTTGGAAATTTGCAATAACCTCAGCAGGTCTGTTATCAACGGTTGCGAAATCAGGACGAACGTTAAAATTTTGCTTGTTAGTCTCTTGCATTACTTGGTCGTCGTCTTTTGAACATGCCTGAAAAATTAAAGCAGCAAAAGAGGCAAATAATGCTACTTTAATCCATTTGTTAGTTTTCATCTTAAAATAGGTTTGGTTTAAAAAATAGGTTAGTTAAATCGAAAAGCAATTTAGACCTTTCAAAAAACAATGTCAATATGCAAAAGAAATAATATCGGTTTTGCTTTTTGTTGACAAATCGAATTGATTTAATGTAAGTGAAAAATTTAAAGGCAATTAGATAAATAATTTAAACTACCGTATTGATTTGTTTATTCGTGTGCTATGTGGCTTACTATTAATATATTGACTAATTTAAAAAAATAATAATTTTTTCGACTGTGATTAAAATTTTTTATGCGGATTAAAATTTCATTTAATTCTGTAAGTGTTGGGGTAGAAACGGAAAGGTTTCCTATTTTTACAAAGAAAATGTTGAAACGTGAATTTCGAAGAATTTCTTGCACAGCGGTTTATTAAGGGAACTAACGAGCATAGTTTGTCCAAACCATTTGTTCGAATTACTGTAACATCGGTGGTGCTTAGCGTTACCGTTATGATTATATCGTTGGCCATCATTACGGGGTTCAAGCGCGAAATAAAGTCGAAGGTTGTTGGTTTTGGTAGCCATATTCAAATAACAAATTACGATAGTAATTTATCGTACGAAACAACTCCAATTCCTTCGGATTTGGCATGTATGGATGATATTCGCAAGGTTCCCGGAGTAACGCATATTCAACGTTTTGGGCTTAAGGCGGGAATTATTAAGACTAATACAGAAATTCAAGGTGTTGTTCTTAAGGGTATTACTACCGATTTTAGTTGGGATTTTTTCAAGAAGAATTTGATAGCGGGAAGTTTACTGCATCTTAGCGATTCGGTAACCACAAACGAAACGCTCATATCGAAAACCTTGGCCAATATGCTTAACCTAAAAGTGGGCGATAAGTACGATATGTTCTTTGTTCAGCAACCTGCACGTTTTAGGCGTTTTACAGTTGCCGGTATTTACGATACCCAAATGACCGAGTTCGATAAAATTTACATCCTTTGCGATTTGCACCATATACAAAAACTTAATGGTTGGAGTAAGAATCAAATTTCGGGATACGAATTGTTAGTAAATAATATTAGTAAGGTTGACGATATAGCCCTTAGCGTTGACGACATTGCTGCATTTGTGCTGTTTGACGATGGTTCGAGGCTTAAAGTTCAAAGTATAATTGACAAGTATCCTAATATTTTTGATTGGGTAGAACTTCAGGATTTAAATGCGATTGTTTTAATTGTATTAATGCTTCTTGTGGCCGGAATTAACATGATTTCGGGATTACTAATTATAATTCTCGAAAAAACGAATACTATTGGATTGCTTAAGGCTTTAGGAGCATCCAATATTAGCATTCGTAAAATATTCTTAATGCAGTCGGCATACATCTTGCTAAAGGGAATGATTATTGGAACTATCTTAGGAATAGCAATTTGTCTTGCTCAGCAGTATTTTGGAATTATTAAACTTAATGAAGATTTCTACTTTCTTTCACAAGTTCCCATAGAACTAGTTTGGTGGCACATTTTACTGGTAAATGTCGGTGCGTTTGTGGTAGGGCTAGCCATGCTCGTAGTTCCTTCAATGGTAATATCTCGAATTAGCCCTGAAAAAACGTTAAAGTACGAGTAGCATTATATATAGCCATAAATATCGGCAAGGTATGTTAGATACCACGAAAGTCCGAATGCTATAAGTGGAGCGATTAACCACATTAAGAAGAAACGACGAACCTGTGTTTTTCGGAAAATATGCTTGTATCCCATTTTGGCAACGCCAAAACCCAAAATCGCGCCTACATTTAGTTGAACTAGCGATGTAGGAACTCCTTTTACAACAGAGGCAAGCAGCAATAGTGAGGCGGAAATAAATGCAATAATTACAGCTTCTATTCTTCCAAACAGAAATAGTTCTTTTCCTGTATTTTTAAGTATTTTATTTCCAAAAATAGAACTACCAATTCCAAAACTTGGGGCAACAACCATGGTTGCCATTATCATTAACAAAACTAACGACCTTCCTCCGTGTGGTTGGGGATTTAACTCGTTCATGGTCATTGTGGTTAAAGGGCCGCTGGCATTTGCCACGTTATTTGCTCCAATGGAAAAAGCAACGTACATCGACATTATAATTATGGCACCCTTAAGCATGTAATGGTCGTTAATTTTCGATGAAATTGTATAGCCTCTCCTGCGTAGTGGTTTGTATATGTACTTGGCAATTAGCAGACAGATTACAAATGCCGAAATTGGAAGTATAAACCATGTGGGAATTATTTCGGCGAAAAGGGTATGGGAGGAAAATTCTTTAAAGTAAAAGCCTGGAGCTGCAACTGCTAATACAGTTGCTTGGCTGGTCGATTGCGGTATGCCGAAAATATTGGCGATTAGCAACGAAATGGATACGGCAAAAAGTATTATGGAAACCTGCGCATAGTTTAATAGTTCGGGATTTATTATTCCGTTTCCAACCGTTTTTGCAGTTGCTTTTCCGGCAATAATAGCTCCTAAAAACACCATTAATCCAAAAAGTCCGGGAATTGCATTTTTTTTAATTACGTTGGATCCAAATGCTACCGAAAACGACGGAGCCGTTCCGCTACCTCCCATATTAATGGCCAAAAACATGGCAATTAAAAACGGAATTATTAGGTGGCTGCTTACAAGAGTATCCATTGTTGTTGTGTTTTGATTTCCAAATATACCAATTTTGGGGCTTGGGCTGAAAGTTGAGGTATTTAGATTGAGTTATAATCCGTTATTTAGAATGTTAATGTTTTATTTACCTTGTTTTCTGTCGTATATAATCTTCAAAACGCTAATTTTGTATGTAATGGTTGTAT
The DNA here is from genome assembly GCA_020636845.1 of Bacteroidales bacterium. Classification (GTDB taxonomy): domain Bacteria; phylum Bacteroidota; class Bacteroidia; order Bacteroidales; family Tenuifilaceae; genus JACJXD01. The sequence continues at coordinate 154,778 of JACJXD010000005.1, forward strand.
ATGCCATTTTATAAATAACATTATGGGATAAAACGTAAAAAAAATTCTAACTAAAAATATTTTAAGTGAAAAAGTTTGTTCGTACCCTGTTTTGGAGTGTTGTTTTTGGAGTGCTTTTGATAGTTATAGCATCAGTAATAATTTCTATGGTTTACAAACCGCAATTGATGCAGCTTGCACGTACCGAGATTAATAAGAAAATTGAGGCAAAAGTAAACTTTAGAGATATTAACGTTTCGTTAATTAAAGGATTCCCAAATCTTTATGTCGGACTAAAAGATTTTTCGATAGTAGGAATCGATAGTTTTAAAAATGACACCCTGTTAACCCTTGGCGAGTTAGGTGTAAAGGTTAATATTTGGAGCGTTATTGATATGCAAGAAATAGAAGTGCGATCTGTTTTGCTTAGCGAAGCAAAAGTAAAAGCGCATGTTGGTAAGTCCGGTAGTGTGAATTGGAAAGTGCTGAAATATGCTAAGTCGAATAATGTTAGAGAGAAAGGGCCCAAGGCGAGACCTTCAAGAATTAAAATCGACCTAAGTAAGTTTCGAATTAGGAATGCCAATATTGTCTATATTGATGATTCTTTAAGCAGAATTACAACTGTAAAAAATTTCAACCTTACGTTGTCGGGGAAAATGGCTATGATGGCAACCGACCTAAAACTTGATGCTTCTGCATCTAGTTTAACAGTAGGCGCGAAAGGTATTAACTATGTTGATAATGCCAATATCAATTTTAATGCGGTACTTGGTGCCGATTTTACGAAAAACATATACACCTTCAAAAAAAATAATCTTAGGGTAAACAACCTACAACTCCTATTTGAAGGTGGAATGAAAATGCCTGACAATAATGTAGTTGTAAACATAAACTTTTCGACTCCTTCAACGGACTTTAAGGATTTGCTCTCGATGGTTCCTGTTATTTATACTAATAATTTTAAAGGAGTTGAAGCGTCGGGTTCGTATGAGTTAAGTGGAAGTATCAATGGTATTGTTGGCGATACTATTTTACCTAATGCCAATGTGAAATTAACGGTAACCAACGGTTTCTTTCAGTATTCCAATTTACCCAAGTCGGCTAAGAATGTAAATATTCTTGCCGAAGCCAAATTCGACGGACAAAACATGGACAGTTCAACGGTTAATATCGAAAAGTTCCATTTGGATTTGGACGATAATCCTTTCGATGTTACGTTGCAGGTTAGCAATCCTGTTAGCGACATGCTGGTAAAAGGAGAGGTAAACGGGAAAATAAATTTCAGCACGTTAAGCGACGTTATTCCTCTCGATAGCCTTACGGTTAAGGGTGAGTTGGTAACCGATTTGAAATTTGGAGGAAAACTTTCGTATATCGAAAAAAAGGACTACGACGAATTTAACGCTAGTGGAAAAGCATTATTAAATAACTTTATGCTAAGTACACCCCGTTTGCCGTTGACTTATAAAATTCCCCATGCGGAGGTTTACTTTACTCCTAAATTTGCTGAACTTAAAAGGTTTGAGAGTACTTTTGGAGGTAGTAACTTAAATATTACGGGAAAATTCGAAAATTATTTTCCTTACATATTTAAAGATGGTATTTTAAAAGGTAGTATCAATATTACTTCGAACCTGCTAAATGTAAATGAACTTCTTACAGGAAAATCGTTGCAAAACGGGCAACCTGCCGACACTGTACTTGTAAAGGAAATCACTTTCCCCTCAAATATTGTGCTCGATACGAAGGTTGAGGCTAATAGGATAGTGTACGACAGGTTAGATGTTGCGAATTTTAAGGGTGAAGTGGAAATTGTTAACGGCATTGCCAGATTAGATAGGCTTTCCATGAATATGCTTGATGGAACTGTAGGTATGAGTGGAATTTACGATCCTCGTAAGCAGGAGAATCCTGAAATTGATTTCGATTTTGTAATGGATAACGTAAATATTTCAAGAACGTTCAACTCGTTTTCGGCATTACAGAAGTTGGCTCCCCAAATGAAAAATATGAACGGAAGTGTATCTACTACTTTTACGGTGAAATCGAAACTAGATTCATCTATGTCTATGGTAACTAGCAGCATTGATGCTCATGGAAATATTAAGTCGAAGAACGTTGAAATTACGAAATCGAAAGTTTTTGGGAAAATTGCGGACATTCTTAAAAAGGAAGAGTATCGCAATCCAAATCTGAAGGATTTGAACATTAACTTTCGGATTAACAATGGCAGGATATACTTCGAACCGTTTAATACGAAAATTGCCGATACCAAAATGAATGTTGGTGGCGATATGGGACTTGACCAAACCTTAAACTTTAAGGCAAAAGTTAGGATTCCTTCTTCGTACTTGGGTGGTGCTGCCAGTGTAGTAAATCAATTGCTTGGAAACATTGGCGCTGCCATTCCCGAAGATATTCGATTCAACTTGCTTATACTCGGAACTTCCGAAAAACCCGATGTACGGGTTGATATTGGTGGCGATTCAAAGTAAAAATTATTTACAATTTCAAAAACCAATAAAGCCATTTTAAGCGTTATTGGCGATTAGCATAATGGCGATTTAATAAGGTGTGCGGTAAATTTATAAAATGAAAAGTAGGTTTAATTTACTTGTATTTCTTTTTTGTAATACGTTAATTTTAGGTGTTTGTGTTTCTCTTTACGGTCAAAATACAACAAGAAAATATTTTGTGCAGGTAGTTGATTCCGAAAGTAAGGAACCGTTGCCGTTTGCAACAATCTTAATAAATAAGAATCCGCATAATGGTGTGGTAACGAACCTTAATGGGTTGGCCCAATTTTTTCTGTCAGAAAAGGACAGCTGCATTCAGGTAAGTTATGTTGGCTATGAAACTAAGGTAGTGCCTCAATCTAAAATCTATCAGGTTGTTGAATTAAAGGCTGTTAATGTTGAAATTGCCGGGGTTGTTGTTTATCCTAGCGAAAATCCTGCTCATCGAATTATAAGAAAAGTAGTGGCAAACAGAAAAGTTAATGATCCTGATAGAATTCCCGAGTGTGTTTGCAATATATACAATAAGAGCACATATGATTATACTATTAACGATGGTTTTATAAATGATACTACGAATCAAGATTTTGTGGATTTTATTCAAAAAAATCATTATTTAATAATGGAATCGGCCACGGAACGTTTTCATAAAGCTCCGGATAAAACATTGGAGAAAATTGAAAAAGTAAGGGTTTCCGGGTTTAAAGATCCCTCATTTGCACCATTGTCCACCGATATTCAACCTTTTCATTTTTATAATCCTTTGATAAAAATTTTTAATATTACTTACCTTAATCCAATAAGTATCGGAAGTTGTAAAAAGTATTCGTTTTTAATAGAAGATACCTTGTATAAAGGGAGCGATACTACTTTTGTTATTTCGTTTAAGCCTAGAAAGAATAGTAATTTTGAAGGGCTAAAAGGATTTTTGCATATCAATACCAACCGATATGCCATTGAAAGCGTTGTTGCTTCGCCGGCAGAAAAAAAGTTAATGACTTTACGCATTCAGCAAAATTACGAATTTAAAAATGGCTACTGGTTTCCATGTGAATTGAAGTCGGAAGTTGAATGGGAAAATATTAACGATCAAAAAATAGGAATTGACTTAAAGTCGGAAAGTTACATTTCTAACTTTAGCGCAAATGTTCCACAGGATTCCATTAAATACACCGAGGAGGTTCTAATCTTCGATAAGATGGCTACCAAGAACGCAGAGGTTGCAATGGAAGGTTTCAGAAGTTCTAACTTGAGTTTAAAGGATTTGCACACGTATGGTACCATGGACAGTATAGGCGAAAAGTATAAGTTCGACTATTGGCAAAGGTTCTTGGAAAAAATGATGGAGTTGAAAATTCCCATTGGCAAGTTTTATATTCCTTTGGACAAACTATATACATACAATAAGTTTGAAGGTAACAGGCTTGGCTTTGGTCTGTTTACCGATGACAAATTCATAAATTGTTTGGAAATTGGAGGTTGGGGGGCCTATGGTTTTAACGATCAGGAATGGAAATACGGAACAAGTATTAAACTTTACTTTGATAGAAAAAGAGAAACATCTATTAGCGCTTCGTACAGTTATGATGCTATTTTCCCCGGGAATGAGGATTTTTCTAGAAAAAGGAATTATATAGAAGGTTATTTTCTGCAGCAGGCTGATTATTCAAGCAGAAAGGAGACTTTTTTTCAAATTAGAATTAGGTATTTACAATTGCAGTTAAGTTTGATGAACGATAAAAGAACTCCTCAGTACGATTATTCGTTTCTGCTCAATAATAACTGGGTTAATAAGTACGAAGTTACAGAGATAGGGGCACAAATGCGCTTTGCTTATAGGGAGAAGTACATCTGGCAGTTCAAAAAAAAGGTGTTAATTGAAACAAAGTGGCCGGTGCTTACAGTTGATTATAAAAAGGGGTTAGAAAATTTTTATGGAGGAGAAATCAATTACGATAAACTGTGGGTACAACTTAATTATTCATATCATTTTCCTCGCTTTGGGAAAAGTAATGTTTGTCTCGAAGCGGGGAAGGTATGGGGTAATGTGCCATACTCTTTCCTTTTTTCAGGTGCCGGAGCATGGAGTAACTCTATGCCTGTTGTTGTTGATAACCGTTTCAATACAATGTCCCCAAATCGGTTTGCTAATAATGAGATTTTCAGTGTTTACTATAGCCATAATTTTGGAACACTTTTGTTTGCTACTTCAAAGTGGAAGCCTAAGGTTAAGATAACCCAAGCAATTGGGTTTGGGCGTTTGACAAATAAACAGGTTCATAGCGGGATAACCCTCACGGATATGAGTAAAGGGTATTATGAAAACGGGTTAATTATTGGCGATATTTTGCGTGGCAAAATAATGAACATGTACTATTTAGGTTTAGGCTTGGGTGGGTTTTATAATTACGGTTATTACTCTTCACCTTCTTGGAAAGAGAATGTTAAACTTAAACTCAACTTCAACATTAGTTTTTAAAAAAGTAAAAAGATGCATTTTTTCTTCTTATACAAGGGATAAATGACGGTTTAAGAATCTTCTTTATTTTAAGTGTAAAAGTTCTATTATTGTTAAATAGCCTTAAAATGCAGGTTTTTTACTTTAATCTCTATAATTTTAATAGTATTAATTATTAGGAGGATTAAACTTCTTTTGCAAATTTTAATCAATAAGTAAATATTTATTTGTTGATAGTGATTAACTGATTTACATTAAGTAGGTAATACGTATAATATGATTATTTTATTCAAAAGTAAATGCAAGTTTAAATGTACAATACGCTAACTATAAATTGTTTAATAATTTTATGCAGATGAAAAAAAGAATTTTATCAATTTCGTTTATGGTGGCTCTTGCGCTGCTGTGGGCATGTTCATCTAAACCCGAGTATAAGGTTGGAAATGTATATCATGGGTTTAAGTTGGTTGAGCAAAAGTTTGTAAAAGAAGTAAATGCAAACTGCTTGTATTTTATACACGAAAAAAGCGGAGCTAAACTGTTTAAAATTGAGGCCGACGACAATAACAAGTTATTTAATATAGCTTTCGAAACGGTTCCCGAAAATGATTTTGGAACTCCTCATATAATGGAGCATTCCGTGCTAAATGGTTCTAAGAATTTCCCGGCAAAAAGCCCATTTGATGTTTTATCGAAAGGTTCTTTAAATACTTTTTTGAACGCATTTACAGGATCCGATTTTACAACTTTCCCGGTTGCCAGCATGAACGATAAGGATTATTTCAATTTAATGCATGTTTATTTGGATGCTGTATTTAATCCTTTACTTGTTGAAGACCCAAGAATTATGAAACAGGAGGGGTGGCATTACGAATTGGACAGTATTAACGGCGATATTACGTACAACGGGGTGGTGTATAACGAAATGAAAGGGGCCTATTCCGATCCTACAAGAGAATTAGGCTATCAAGTCGATAAAATACTTTTCCCCGATAATACATACGGAGTGGAATCCGGTGGTTACCCAACGGCAATTCCGGGATTAACGCAAGAATATTTTGTTAAGTTTCACGACAAGTATTATCACCCGTCGAATAGTCACATTTTGCTGTATGGTAATGCCGATTTGGATAAGGAACTTGCATTTATCGACTCCGAGTATTTATCGAAGTATGAAAAATCCGACGAAAAAATTGAAATACCGTTACAAAAGCCTTTTGAAGCAAAGAAATATGCCGAAAAGCCATACCCTGTACCCGAAGGCAGCGATTTAAGGGATAAGACCTATTTGAGCTTAAACTATGTTGTTGGCTTGGACACCGATATGGAACTGGGTATAGCCCTTGATGTATTAACAGAGGCTTTGGTTAATAACGAAACGGCTCCATTACGTTTAGCGCTTCAAGAAGCCGGTATCGGCAGGGATGTAAGAGCTTATGTGGATAACTCAAAGCAGAATGTTTTTTCCATTCGGGTTCAAAATGCTAATCCTAAGGATAAGGATAAGTTTGATAAAATTGCTACCGAAACATTTCAGAAAGTAGTTAAGGATGGTTTCGACAAGGAAACAATCGATGGGATTGTGAACCGCTTGGAATTCAACTTGAGAGAAGGAAATACTCCACAAAAAGGGTTGATGGATGTTATGATGAACTATCACGGGTGGTTTTTTGCCAATGATCCTTTCTTAGGTTTGGAATTCGAAAAACCATTGGCAGCAGTAAAACAGGGAATTCAAAATGGTTTGTTACAAAAAATTGTGAAAGAGCAGTTTCTTGATAATCCTCATGCATTACTAATGGTTTTGGTACCAAAGCAGGGACTTGAAAAAGAAATTGCTGAGAAAACTAAAAAGGAATTAGCAGCCTATAAAGCCAGTTTAAGTAAGGAAGAGTTGGAAAAGTTAGTGGAGGATACCAAGGCGTTAAAGGAATATCAGAAGGAAGAAGATACTCCTGAGGCTTTGGCAACAATTCCCATGCTTAAACGTTCCGATATTAGTCCAAACGTAGAATGGTACGATTTGAAAGAGAATAAAGTTGAAGATGTTCCGGTTTTGTATCATCCGGATTTTACTAATAACATTCTTTATGCTAATCTTTATTTCGATTTACGGGCACTTCCGCAGGATTTAATTCCTTATGCGAATTTATTAAACCAGATTATTGGTTTAATGAGTACCGAACATTACTCCTACGGGGATTTGGATAATGCTTTGAATATTAATACCGGTGGAGTTTATACGAACTTAAGTTCGTATTTGGAAAACTATTCTGACGATAATTTGATTCCAAAATTTGTAGTTAATTCCAAGGCATTTACCGAGAAAGGCGATAAACTTTTTGAATTGATTGCTGAAATTTTGAATACTTCAAAATACGACGATGTAGATAGATTAAAGGCAGTGCTAACACGTCAGCAGTCTAGGGTTGAATCGAGAGTTAAAAACAATGGCTTAAACTACGCATTAACTAGGCTAAATTCATATTTTACAAACGACGGCATGTTTGATGAGTTGACCGGTGGTTTAGATTACTATAATTTTCTTACCGATTTAACCGAAAACTTCGATGCAAAGCACAACGAAATAAGTGAGAAACTTGCCCAAACGGCTAAAATCTTATTTACCAAAAAGAACATGATTGCTGCCGTTACTTGTTCTAACGATCAGTACGATACTTATACTAAAGATTTGCAAATACTAATTTCTTCATTGCCAGAGGGTGATGGAAAACTTAACTCATGGAATTTCGATCCTTCGATCAAAAATGAGGGTTTAATGGCTGCATCAAAGGTTCAATACGTAACCGAAGGATACGACTTCAAAAAGTTAGGCTATGAATGGACAGGAAAGATGAGGGTATTAAATCAGATTCTTTCAAGAGATTATTTACAAACTCAAGTTAGGGTAATTGGTGGTGCCTATGGCGGATTTTGCGGTTTTTCTCCAACCGGCAATGCTTATTTTGCATCATATCGCGATCCTCATTTGAAAAAAACTTTGGAAGCGTATGCTAAAGTACCTGAGTTTATCGATAGTTTAAAGGCTTCCGATGATGAAATGACCCGGTATATTATTGGCACCATATCTAATATGGATTATCCGACTACGGCGTCACAACGTGGATCGATTGCCATAAGTAGGTATTTTTATCGTACAACTTTAGATAAGTTAAAAGAGGAAAGAAATCAAGTATTGACTACTACTGTTGACGATATAAGAGGCATGAAAAAAATGGTTAGCGATATTCTTTCTAAAGATGCTATATGTGTTTATGGTAATTCCGATAAGATTGAGGAAAATAAGGATTTGTTTAAATCGATACTTAGCGTAACGAAATAGTTTGGTTGTTTGTACTTAAAAATGCACGGGCCTAAAATGGCGCGTGCATTTTTTATGGAGGGTTATTAACGTGAAATTGATTTAGAATATTATTGTTTTGGAGAATTTTCTAATATATGATTCAACGAATTTGACCTGTTTTCTGAAGTTGGATCTCAAAAATCGAAACGATTTAGTATTTCAAAATTTAGGGTTGAAATAATTCGACTAACTTCCTCTATCTAATTAATTTCGATTTCTTGAAATGACTAATGATTAATTATTTAGAAAAGTCCGACAAGGGCAAAGAGCCAATGAGCGGCAATGCCGGCACAAAGACCTCCTATAGTATGCGATATAATAGCCTTTCCGGTAAGTTCTCTATACCCAAGGGAATCGAGCATTGCGGTATGAGTGCTTAAAAATCCACTCCAACACATACCCATTGCAGTAAATACGGCTATTGCATTGCTATCTATTAACCCTTCGCTTTGAAATCTGGGGATTAACCCAAGCGCGGCGCCAACTGCGCCAAGCGATGTTATTGGAAAAGCAATTAGTTCTGGGTTGTGAAATCCGAATAGCCATTCGAATACGAAGTTAATTTTTTGGGCAAGATGAGGTAACAAAGCGATTCCTTCGTATGCTTTCCCTGAATAACCCTCGGGTCCAGGGCCAAAGGTTAGTATCATAACGAACGTTGAGATAATTAATACGCCGGGAATGATTGCAAGACCTAGGTCAACACCCATTTTTCCTCCATCAAGCACAGAATTTAGTACTCTTAAAAAGATGCCGCCCTCAGATTTAAAGGATATTTTTTGTTCATCACCACCTTCCACTTGTTCATACTTTAATTCAGGATATTGCTTAACCGTAAATTTTTGCATCAGCCTTGTGGAAATAATACTTCCAATAATGGCTCCTATTAATCCTATAAATGCCGCGAAGGCATGGCCTCTTCCTGCCATAAATATTATTACAACCAAACCCATTCCAAAGGCTGTACCAAAGTTGGTGAGCGATATTAATTGGTATTTCTTGAAGTAGCGGTTAAAGTTATTGTCTTTTGCAAGGCTGATAATTGCAGGGTTATCGGATAAAAAGGTTAATAACGAACCAAGTGCTGCAACTCCGGGTAGGTTGTAAATAGGTTTCATCAGGGGTTTTAGTATTACTTCGAGCAGGCGGACCACTCCAAACTCGGTTAAAAGTTTGCCAAGCGCTCCCGACAGTACAGTTATCCCCATTATATACAGGACGGTATCTATTAGTAAACTGTAGGAGGTTTGCATAATGGTATTGAGCATGTTAGGAAACCCCATTTTGTTTCCTATAAAAGCAAAGGTTCCAAAAAATATGGTTAGGAATATTCCTGCTTCTAGTCGGCGCTTGGTTAAAAATCTAATAGGTGTATAATTCATGATTAATTTTAATAGTATTATTTTTTCAAAACATCCATTTGCCAGCGTATTCCAACATTAAATGTGTGATATTGAACTCGGTCATTGTTACTTGACCACATTGCATGTATGCGAACATTTTTGCTGTTGTTTATTGGGAAATACTCAACGCCTATGCCATAGAAAAAGTATTTTGTTCCGGGTACAACATAACGGTCGTATATAAACGAAGCAGTTGGTTTTTGTGCGCTATTCTCATCGTATCCTGCTTTTGCAAGTACGGTTACCTTGTTATTTATGGGATATTGTAAATTTCCTATAATCGAGAAATCGGCAAACAGATTTTTCTGTTGTTCCGAAAACCTATCCATTAAGTCAATTTCAACAGACAGCTTATTTATACTGAATTTGTTGCCTAGTGCAACGTAGTTGATATAGCGATTTTTCTCGTACTCAATTCTATTTATTGAATATATTGTGCTAAATCTGTTAAAGTTACCATACCATATTAAGTTGTAGGCATATATACCTTGTAATGTTTGCGATGTAAAAGGAGAGTTGGTTATTTGAAACCCAAGCGTATGTTTATTATCCGTAGTACTGTAGTTTACTGTACCGCCTATTTGGTAACATATAACGTTATTCCAAAAAGTTGACCAAAAGTATAAGTCTATAGGATTAGCATCGTATTCGTATCCGCCTATGGCAATAACCTGTTTCCCCCCGGAGATAGAAATATTGCTGTTTATTTTGCAGGTAAGGTATAGCCAATCTGTAGCATTAAAGAAACTTTCATAATCTGGTTTGCTGTTTAAAATCAGCCGTTGGCGATACTTATAGGAGAATTTATTGTTGATATCTCCATCTACAATGATATTTAGGTACTTGCCATCGAAACTCGACAGATTAGATAAACTATCTTGATTTGGAATTTTATCCGTAAAGTCGAAACGGGTGTCAAACTTTAATTTAGCGGTTGGTATGGTATCTTGCGATAGAACAATACTCGGTATAAAGACAAATACTCCTAAAAAAGCAATAATAATCCTTCTCATCTCCTCCAGCATTCCTGTATAAAAGTCCGCGAAGATAAGTATTAAAAGCACTTCGAAGCCAACAGAATCGCTGTTTTAGGGCTATGTTATAGAACATTGAAGAAAATTAGAATTTCAATATTCTGATAATTAGATATTTTTAGATAATTGTTTGGGTAAAAAGAATTTGTGTGAGAAATGTCATTTTTTTTGTTGATGTTCAGGTGTTTACCTGTGAAATTGAAATTACGAAAAAAGGAGGCTTTATAGCCTCCTTTCCAGATTTAGTGCGTTTTATAAATTAGTTACAAAGCGATTCTACCCGTGCTTGGTTAAGTAGTTGCTGAGTTAAAGCGCGAAGTTCGGCTTTAGCTAAAGTATAGTTTACTCCTTTTGCACTTCCGCAAACTGCGTTAAGAACTTGTTCCATCGCATCATTGCAACCATCAGGATTGTCTTCAGAGTCTTGGGTTTTATCGCAATAATATTTTTGATCGTTGTATTCATAGTAGCAGTTGCCCCCATCGGTTGGACAACATGCATTTGCTATTTCACAACTTTCCGCAGGCTGATATTTATCACAAACATCATCGCTTTCATCTTTTTCACAGCTCCATGTTACCAATGCAAATATTGCAAACAGGGATAGTGGTAATAGGAAAATTTTCTTTTTCATAATTGTATGTTTTGGTTTGATATAACTGAAATTCCAAGTATTTGTTAATTCAATTTTTTATACTGTAATCTATAAGTTTCTTAAAGTTGGGATAATCCCTATAGCCTTTATAAACTTTTTTCCCAATTATAAATGTAGGTGTTCCAGTAAGTCCAAAATTATGGAATTCTGACCGGATTTGCAATATGTAGTCATCGGCCTTACCTCCCAGAATACATTCGGCTACGTTTACATCCTTGTCTTCAAATTCGTTTACCATTTGTCGGAATTCGTTGGTGTATATTACCCTATGGTCGGTAAGTAAGAGTTGGTTTAACTTGTCGAACTTGCCGTATTTATTAATGCAAACGGCTGTTTTAGCCGCGTTCATGGCATCGGGATTATTGGATGTTTCCAAAAGACGAATTACCAACTTAACTTTTCCGTTATCGATATAGTTCTTTTTGAATTCCGGGAATACCGTATCGAAGAAAAGTTTGCAGTAGGAACAGGAATAGCTGGAATACATAAAAACAGTTAGCTTAGCACTATCGGAACCATAGGCAATATCCAACTCGTTTTGTTTAAGCGGCTGCTTAATGGTGTTAGTTGGTTTGTTCTCAAAGTAGTTGAATAGTTTAATGACAATGAGAACAACTAAAACCAACGAAATGGTATAGGCTACAATATGGCTAAGGTCTATTTTTTTTCTATTCATTATTGCTTGTTTTCTTTTTTCTTTCCTTGCGGTCGATTTCCGTGCTAAAGTTTACAACTTTTGGGTGGAAAATAAGATTTAAGCCTCGTTCCTGTACACGAACTTTTGCTTTCATCAAATTTTTAGCCTGTTTATTGTCGAATCCGTACTTTGAGTCTTTCCCTTCAACTTTAGCCAGCAGGTACAATCCTGATCGCTTCGATTTATCTTCACCTTTAAACAAATCGGACTCCATGCCTTGCTTTTTCAGCAATTTTTTGTTTTTGCCAAGAATTACATCTCCTGGAAATACTTCAAGGTGATATTCGAAATCATCACTAAAACTTTGCATTCCGTAAACCGACATGTCTAATGCCGTGCTAACAATCGAAGTTTTTGGGAAGTAAATTTGGTTGTCGTAAATGAATACTTTGGTTTCCATGGTTCGGAAAACAATGTTATCCAGTTCCTTCATTCCCGTATATTTGGATAGGCCGGTAACAGGTTTAAAGTTATAAATTCCACCTTTTTCAAGGGTGAAATTTCCCAGCATGTTTATTTTGTCGTACAGAACGCTTGTATCCTTCATAACGACACGGGCAAAAAGTTCTCCGGTAACAAGTCCGGAGATGTTTTTACTGGTGATGAAATCCTGGTCGAATTCGTCGTTTTCGGAAAGTAGTTGCCTGATGTCAACCTTATTTGCATCGGTTTTTAACTCGATAACCGTAGCAGTGTCAACGCGGGTATCGTAAAGTGCCGACAGGTTGATATGTCCGCTAAACACATCCATATTCATATCATCGACAACGTAAAGAGAATCGTCAACCCTAAACTTGGTGCTGAAGTTTTTAATCAGCATTTTGCCATATTTTAAACTGTTCATGGCAAATGTTCCACGAACAATGTATGGCGGAATGGCAAAACTGCTGCTATCGGTGGCAGTGCTGTCGGTAACAGTTTGTTCCGGTGTTTCTTGCTGGGTTGTATCCTCTGCCATTAACGGGGCAAAGTAAGAGTAATCGACATCGCTTACCCAAATTCGGGTATCGGCAATTAACTTTTTGTCCTTTTCGCCTTTTAGCAAAGCTTTGTAAACGTTCCAAACGCGGGTAGAATCCATTCGGAATTCAATTCCGTGGGTTTTCCCGTACAGGTTGTTTACGCGCATGGTATCGTCGGCCATGGAGAAGTTTAACGATAAGTCGTCAAGTTTAACCAGCGTATCGTTGGGCATCGAAAAGAATAGCCTGTTTACGGCTACACTAAGTTTGCTTTGGTTGAAAGCAATGGGCATTATTTCATTTTCAATAGAATCGGGATTAATTGTGCCATGCGATTGTAGGTTTGCCGTGATGGTTCCTCCCAATTTTTCGACCAGCGAATCGGGAATGTAGGGCTTAAGTTCACCTAGGTTTAGTTTAACATTAGAATTCAGCGTATATGTTGGCTTTTCTATATTTTTAAATGTAAAAGAACCGCTAAGCGAGTTTTGTCCAAAGGCAATAAGCATGGTATCGGTTTTCATCCCGATTGTTTTTAAATCGGATAAACTTCCGGTAAGTTTTGTGTGGAAAACAAAATTATCCAGTTTAAAGTTGTACTCGGGAGCATCCAGTTTAACCTTGTCAACCAGTAGCGTTCTGTTGGGCATTAAGCGGATGGAGCCGCTTAGGTTACGCACGGAAGTTGAACTATCAACAATTGCGGTAATTTTATTTAGTTTGATGTTCAACTTGGTTCTTTCCAGAAAATAATCGGCACTGGACATTCCGAGGCTGTCCGGTAATTGTCCGTTAGTTTCGATGTGGGCCAAAATGCTACCCGAAAGTTTTTCTAATGTGCTGTCGGGGAGAAATGGTTCAAACTCATCGAGCGTTATAACCATATCGCCTTTAACGTTGTAAATGGGTTTTTCCACATTTTTTACACTAAAGGCCATTTTTACCTGACTTTGTGTTGTTTTAATTGTGAGTTGGCTAAAGTTTGCACTAATGGTTCTCATGTCGTTGGGGTTGGGAACCGATATGCTTCCTTTCATGGACAATTCCTTTATTTCGGGATAATCTGCAGTTACAACTTTGCCCTTTTTCATGTTTAAATCAATGTAAACCGAAGGCAAAATCAGCGTATCATACACAAAGCCTTTAACCTTAATATTGGCATTGGCAACCCCTTCGAGTTTCTTTATGCCAAACTCCTTAAGCATTTTGGCTGGCAAAAGTTTTACCATGTCGCTAAAGTTGATGTCGGTTAGTTTTACATTCATATCAACCGGCATGGTATCGGTAAGCGCTACGTTTCCCGAAGCCGATACCTTTATGATGTTAGAGGCCAAATCCATTTTGCTGATTTTTACCTTGCCATTGTCGTAATCAACGTTGAAGTCGAAGGTTAAATCACCCAGGTTGTTTAGGTTATAATCTTCGTAACCTAATCCGGATAGTACAACGGTTCCCTTAGAGTTTCCGTTGTAGTAGTCGCCCAACATTTTCCCGTTGAGGTGCATTTCGGGTATATGGATGCAAGCCTTGGCTTTTAGTGTGTCGTCGCCGTAATTTAGGTTGATGTTTTTCAGGGTTAAATCGCTAAGTAGTATGTTTAGCAGGCTTTCCGACGAGGATGTATCTGCTTCGGTTTGAGTTGTAGTATCGGTGGGTATTAAAAAATCAAAGTTGCTAATACCTTTAAGGTCAACAAAGTAGTTGAGGTTTATGCCATCAACCGTTACCTTTTCGACATCAACTTCATTTCTGAATAAAGGGCCTGCTTTTATGGCGAGATATACTCGGTTAAAGTTGAAAAGCGTATCGTATAGTCGTTGGTTTGGGCCAAAATTTAATGTATCGTATGTAGGGCCAATTTTAAAACCCTTTAGTTCGACAGTTAATAGCGGAAACGCTTTTAAAGGAAGAATATTGACATCTTCTACGGTGAATGGCGCTTTAAACTCGGTGCCAACTTCGTTAAGGGCCATTTGTGTGATTTTCTTTTCAAAAACTTTTACGGTTATCAACGATAGCAATACCAGCGAAACGGATATTATAATGATGTAAAGAAATACTTTGCCGGTAATTTTTAGTATTTTTTTTATTGTTTTGCTCATATTTGTTGATATGTTAATTTTTTAATAGTCTTGTTATTCAGTTGTTACATTTTCGGTTAAGCCAACCTTTTTTATATTTTTTTAGGGTGTTTTCCAATTTATCGCCTCTAAGATTTTCGGCTATAATTGTACCTGTGCTGTCAATTAGAAAGTTATAGGGTATTGCTGTAATGCCGTAATTGGTTGCAGCCAGACTTCGCCAACCTTTTAAGTCGCTTACGTGTGCCGGCCAAAACAGGTTGTCGTTTTTAATGGTTTCTACCCAAGCATCGTATTTTTTATCGAGCGAAATACTGAATATTTCAAACCCTTTCCCGTTTTCAAAACATGCGTCTTTGTATTTTTTGTAGGTTTCAACCAAGTTAGGGTTCTCGCGTCGGCAAGGTCCACACCAGGAAGCCCAAAAGTCAACTAGTACCAATTTTCCCTTAATAGATGTTAAGCTAACTTCCTGACCGGTCGGCATGGTTAGCGTTATATCGGGGGCTTTTTCTCCCACTTGAGGCATTTGCGCGTAAATATTTGCCGATATGGCCAATGCGGCAATTAGGAGTATGGCTTTGATTTTCATAACAAAAGATTTAATAAAAAAAATTTTTGTGTTAATTACGATGTATGCGAATATCGTAATAAATACTGTGCCAACTGTAAAAGTTTGACGATTATTTTAAATAAGTTGATTGAAGGATGCGTTTTCGAAAAATTTAGTTTGACTTTCTACTGCAAGCATTGGTAATGCTAGGAAAGCAGTTAAAGTTAACTAGCTAAATTCTTCGAGACTTAAAGTACATTTCATAATTTTCGGAAGCATCTCCAAATTTTTCGTATTTATCGTCCGATATTTTATATGTACAATATTCTCCCACAATGCCCGAGAAGTAAACGTTATGCCGGTTATTTCCCTCGTCCAATAAAATTAAATGGACAAGATTTTCGTGTATTTCGGTGGCTGTTAGGTCTGCATGGCAAAGCGGGCAGTAGAACTTTACTTTGCTACCATCTTCAACCCTGAAAGATTTGTTCAATATCTTGGTGTAATCTCCTAAGTGTGGGCTTAATAGGATAAGTCCTTTTTCACTTTTGGCATTTTTTGCGGAAAAAACTACAAAACCATTTGCAGTTAACCCGCCTCCGCATTTTGGGCAAATAAATTCGTTATTCATGATTTTGGCAAATTGGTTTATTAGGTAAGTTACAAAAATTAGAGATAGGGGTAAAGTTGATTTTCATCATAAAAATGAGAAAAAATGATAAGTGTATGGAATAGAAATATTTTGCCAAAAAGCGAAAATTAAAATGCCAAGTAAAATTCGGACGTTAATTGTTTGTACTCTTTGGTGTAAGTTCCGTCGGGATTGTGAATGGTTAACTCCGTTTCCGTAACCGGTTGGCGCTCCTTTTCGAGTTGTACCAGAATGCGTAGGGTAGGTTTTCCCGGTTTTGTAACAATGCTTACTTTATGCGTGCAGTATAAGCCAAAGGTTGATGCTTGCGCAATAAACACGTTTCCTTCGGAATATGGAAATATTCCACAAAAGCGACCATTATGGGCAAGTAAATGTTGAACGCCTAAGAGCAAATCGTGGTAGGGAAGCGATTCGGTATGGCGGGTTAAGGTTCTTTTCGCCAGCGGCGATTTAAGGGAATTGTTAAAGTACGGAGGATTCGATACTATTAGTTCGTATGCTTTGCCACTTTGATTGGCAAAGTCCTGAAATGCCATATTCACTACATTGATAGAGGAAGCCCAAGGCGATCGTGTTACGTTATCGGTGGCTTCGGCAGCCGAATCGGAGTCGAGTTCAACGGCATCAATTTTCATTAACGGATTACGCTGGGCCAGCATTAAAGCAATAACTCCGGTTCCGGTTCCTACATCAATGGCATTAATTACATTTGCAACGTTGGCCCATGCACCAAGCAAAACGCTGTCGGTGCCAACCCGCATAGCCGATTTTCGCTGTAAAACCTTAAACTGTTTGAACTTGAAGTAATCGTTAGCCATTTCTTATAAAATCGTACAAAAATACCAAAACTAAAGTTCTCCGTAAACACCCATTCCAAAAAGTGCAAAGTCGTACTTTACCGGGTCGGAGGGATCCAACTTCCGAAGTTCGTTGGTAAGTTCACAAACGGCTTTAAAGTCGTTTTGTTTCCTTGTTAAAAGTCCCAATTTTCGGGCAACTCGACCGGAATGAACATCAAGAGGAATAAGCAAATCCGATGTGGAAATTTGCTGCCATAGTCCAAAATCAATACTTTCCTTTGCGGGACGTACCATCCACCGTAAGTACATGTTTAGCCTTTTGGCTGCAGAGCCTGCATAAATGTTGGGAATATGGCGCAATGTTTTGCCGGGCATTTCTAAAGCGATAAACTGTTCTCTATAAGCATTTATGGCGTCCGGTACTGATTCGTTCTTTTTATACGACAGGGTAAACAGTTTGTTTAGCCCATCCATTTCGGTATAAATATGTTTTAGTACCAAAATAAAATTTATGCAGTCCGCTTGACTAAACGTGCGATGCACAAAACCGTTTAAAAATTTCTCGTCGGAAGGTCGAAAATTTACGGTAAACTCGTACGGTTTACCGTTCATCATGCCATTCAACTTTTTCATGCTGTTTATTATTGCCTTACGATTTCCCCACGAAACGGTGGCCGTTATTAATCCGCTAATTTCAATATCCTCTTTCTTTTGAAAAAGATGAGGAATTTGTATGGGATCGGAGTCCACAAACAGCTTGCTTGCGTAGCGTTTATACCTGTCGTCGAGTAGTTCCTTAATTTCGGAGGAGGTTTGTGGAAGTTGCATGAAGGTGAGTTGAAAAAGGTTGTAATGCTTTGTTACTTGGTTGTCTCTATTATTCCATCGTTCATGGAAATTTGCACATCGGCCATTTGGGCAAGGTCTTTATCGTGGGTAACCACCACAAATGTTTGCCCTAGTTTATCGCGAAGCGAAAAGAATAGTTGATGTAGTTCTTCCTTGTTACGAGAATCTAAGTTTCCCGATGGTTCGTCGGCTAAAACAACAATAGGATTGTTAATAAGCGCACGGGCAACGGCTACCCGTTGTTGTTCGCCTCCCGAAAGTTCGGATGGTTTATGCTGAAACCGATGCGATAATCCCAAAAAATCGAGTAATTCTTTTGCCTTACTTTCGGCTTGATTGAAACTTTTGCCGGCGATTAACGCAGGCATACAAACATTTTCGATTGCTGAAAACTCGGGTAAAAGATGGTGGAATTGAAAAACAAATCCTATGTTGGCATTACGAAAGCGCGATAGGGCTTTATCGCGTAGCGAGGACACTTCCTGATTGTTAATGTAAATTTCGCCCGAGTCGGGTCTGCTAAGCGTTCCCATAATTTGGAGCAGGGTTGTTTTTCCTGCGCCGCTGGGGCCAACTATAGCTACAACTTTTTGTTCGGGAATTTCAACAGAAATGCCTTTTAATACGGTAAGCGAACCGAACGATTTTACAATATTATTTACCTTAATCATTAAAAAATCAAACTAAAATTTAACTGTCAATACCTCTCAAATCCTAACAAAAGTAGATGATTTTTGTAAACATAACTATTTTAATGAGGAATAATAAGTTAATTGTAAATTTTTCTGAAAAAAAGTTAAAAAATAGGTCAATTGTATTGTAAAAAATTATAGTTTGGCAGTCAAATTAAGTTAATTGGTTACAATTTGAAAGAAACTGAAACATCAAACCATAAATAACAAACAAACCAGTATTATGAATAAAGTATTAGTTATTGGTGCCGGTCTTTCGACAAACAGTTTAATCCACTACCTTCTGGAAAACTCAACCAAGTACGGTTGGACGATAACCGTTGCAGATATGTCGCTCGAATCTGCAAAAAAAAGAGTAAACAATCATCCAAATGGCAAGGCCATACAGTTCGATATTAATAATTCGGCTCAACTTGCCGACGAGATTAGCAAGGTTGAAGTCGTAGTTTCGATGTTGCCCGCTTTTATGCACCCAATTGTAGCCAAGGAGTGTGTAAAGCAGGGTAAACATTTGCTTACAGCTTCGTATGTTTCCGATACCATGAAGGCGCTGAACGACGAGGCCAAACAAAAGGGTATAGCATTGTTAAACGAACTTGGGCTAGATCCGGGAATTGACCACATGTCGGCAATGCGTGCCATTGACGATATTAGAGGAAAGGGAGGGAAAATCCTTGGTTTTATTAGCAATACCGGTGGACTAGTTGCTCCTGAATGCGATAATAATCCATGGAACTACAAGTTTACATGGAATCCTCGTAACGTTGTGCTGGCAGGTCAGGGAGTTGCACAGTTTATGGAAAATGGTCAGTACAAGTACATTCCTTATCATAGATTGTATAACAATGTTCGTACGTACGATATTAAAGGTTTTGGAGAATTCGAAATGTACCCTAACCGCGATTCGTTAAAGTACAGACAGATTTACGGAATAGAAGATGTTAAAACAATAATCCGCGGAACGCTTCGCCGTTCGGGGTACAGTAAAGCTTGGAATGTATTTGTTCAGCTGGGTATGACCGACGATACGTATAAAGTGGCTAATAGCGAAAAGTTAACCAGACGCGAGTTTTTAAATAGTTTCTTGCCGTACCATCCAACCGAATCCGTTGAGGAAAAGTTAAAGAGAATTATTCCCGAAACTCAGGATGAAGTTATTTACAACAAGGTTAAGTGGTTGGGAATGTTCGATAACGAGGTTATTGGAATGCCAAATGCAAGTCCGGCTCAACTTCTGCAAAAAATTATGGAAGGCAAACTAGGGCTCGATCCGAACGATAAGGACTTAATTGTAATGCTTCATGTTATCGATTATGAGCTAAAAGGTAAAAAGTATCGTAAAACGTCAACGTTTGTAATTGTAGGTAAGGATCCTGTTCGCACGGCCATGTCAATTACGGTTGGAACTCCGTTGGCCATTGCAACAAAAATGCTGCTTACCGGACAAATTACCGATCGTGGAGTAGTTGTTCCTATCAAGCCTCACTTGTACAACCCAATACTCAACGAGCTCGAAAATTACGATGTGAAATTTGTTGAAGAGGAAAAAGAGTTAGACTAACAAAACATACTTAAATAACCACAGAGTTTTCTTATTGTTTCAGGAGATTCTGTGGTTTGTTTTTTACGTATAGATTTTAGGTGAAGAGGGTAGTAATGTTTTTGCTTTATAAAGCGGAAGCGTTTGTATAAATTTGCAGGGTTATTATCAATACATAAAATTATGTCACTTATTAAATCAATTTCGGGAATTCGTGGAACAATAGGGGGAAACGTAGGCGATAGTTTAACGCCTATCGACATTGTTAAGTTTACCTCGGCCTATGCCGAATGGCTTAAGATGCGCAATTCGGGCAAGCATTGCAGGGTTGCAGTTGGCAGGGACGCTCGTATTTCGGGCGAAATGGTGAACAGCCTTGTTGTAGGTTCGCTTATGGGATGTGGAATAGACGTGCTAAACCTTGGATTGGCAACAACGCCAACGGTGGAAATGGCTGTTATTCACGAAAAAACCGATGGCGGAATTATTCTTACTGCCAGCCACAATCCCCGTCATTGGAATGCGCTGAAGTTACTTAACGAGAAAGGCGAGTTCTTATCCGATGCCGATGGACGAAAGGTTCTCGAAATAGCCGAGAAAAACGCATACACTTTTGCCGAAGTCGATAAGTTAGGCGTAGTTGATGAGGAGTGCTCTTTTGTTGATGAGCATATCAACCGGGTTTTAAAGTTGAAGTATGTTGACGTTGATGCAATTTCGAAGGCAAACTTTACCGTGGCTATCGATTGTGTTAATTCGGTTGGTGGCATAGCAATTCCCCGATTATTGAAGGCTTTGGGTGTAAGTAACGTAATAGAACTTTATACCGAGCCAACAGGCGATTTTCAGCATAATCCTGAACCGCTCCCCGAAAATCTTCACGAAATATCAAAAGTAATAAAGTCCCGTAAGGCCGATGTCGGTTTTGTGGTTGATCCCGATGTGGATAGACTAGCCATAGTAAACGAGGACGGCACAATGTTTGGCGAGGAATATACGCTTGTTGCTTGTGCCGATTACGTGTTAAGCCATAATGCGGGAAATACTGTTTCGAATTTATCGAGTACGGCTGCTCTTCGCGATGTTACCCTAAAATATGGAAAAGAGTACTTTGCCTCGGCAGTCGGCGAGGTTAACGTGGTAGCCAAAATGAAGGAGGTGAATGCCATAGTTGGAGGCGAGGGCAATGGTGGTGTAATTCTTCCTGAACTTCACTATGGACGCGATGCGTTGGTTGGTATAGCGCTGTTCCTTTCGCATCTTGCACATTTTGGCAAAAAATGTACGGAACTGCGGGCTACCTATCCCAACTACTTTATTTCGAAAAATAAAATTGAACTAAAGAAAAGCACCAACCCCGACGATGTATTGGCAGAGTTAAAGGTTCGACATAAAAACGACAAGGTAAATACCATCGATGGGTTAAGAATTGATTTTGACGATTGTTGGGTTCACATGCGAAAATCGAACACAGAGCCAATAATTCGTATATATGCCGAGGCAAAGAGTCCCGAAAAGGCGGATGAGTTGGCTAAGCGAACAATAGGGGAAATACAATCGCTTATTTGAAAAATCACAGATCATTCATAAAAAAGGGGAACTATACTGGTTCCCCTTTTTCCATTTGGTTGATTGAATTAGTCTGATTGACCAACTTCACCTAGAGCACAGCCGGTGAATGTGTTTCCGGTATTTGTTACCGTGCTGCCGCTATCGAGGAAAATTCCGTAGCCGGCAGAATATTGAAATTTGCTATTTGTTACGGTAAAGCTTGTATTATAAGCCCAAATTGCGGCACTACTTTCATAAACATCTTTTCCTGTATAGTTGAATTCGCAGTAGTCGAAACGAGTGTTAGGCGAATTGTTTTCCCATATCAAAATGCCTTTCCATGCGCCGGCAGCCGGAGAAGTTGCGGCACTGGTAAAAACAATAGGCTCTGAAGATGTTCCAACAGCAGTAACCTGTGTATTGTTATAATAGCCAATATCCATTTGTCCGTCGGCGCCAAACATAAGAATTGCTCCGGGTTGAATGGTGAGGTTTGCTTCAACATCTAAGTCAACGTTAATGAAGTACGGAACGGTCTGTTTTTTCCATGTTGAAACGATATTCACATCGCCATCGGTTACATTTATTCCGTATCCGTTATTGCAGGTAAAGGTATTGTCCGATCCAATTGTTCCAACTCTGTCGGCATCAATTTCAAGGGCATGAGTTGCAATATTTTCAATGGTATTATTGTCCATAGAGGTGAAGTAGGCTCCGTCATTCATTACAATTCCGGCTGAAGATGAGTTATGAATATTACAATTATTCAGCGCGATACCCGTTTCCTTGACAATAAATGCACCATCGGCCGATTTTCCTGCATAGTTAACATCGCAGTAGCTTATGCTGGTATTTGTTAACGTGTTTCCCCAAAGGGTAATACCTCTCCAAGCGCCTGCCGTTGGAGCACTGGCACTTGATGTGAACACTATGTTTTCGGTAGATGTGCCGTTGGCAATAAGAGTTGTAGAGTTATAGTATCCAAAGTGTAAGGATCCGTCAGTGTTGAATTTGAAAGTAGCCCCCGGTTCAATGGTTAGCGTTGCATTGTTAACATCAACTTCACCTTCGATGTAGTATGGCTTATCCAGTTTTCTCCATGTGATAGTTCCGGTTGCATCGCCCGATATAACATTTACGCCATAGCCGTCGGCGCAGTTAAACGTGTTGTCGGTTCCGATGGTATGCATGTATGCAGCACACAGTCTTACCGGGTGACTTCCGCAGTTACTGAAAGTGTTGCTGTTCATTTCGTCGAAACTCGATTCATAGTCAAGTTCAATTCCAAATTCTTTGGCATATTTTATTTGGTTATTGCTGAATACTATTGATGTACTTCGTAAGTTTACAGCACCTTCGGATGTTTTGCCGGCGTACTCAACGTTGCAGTATGTCATGCTGGAATTGAGGCTGTGGCTCCAAAAGGTTATTCCTTCCCACGCTCCGGCGCTAGGCGATGCCGCATTCGACGTAAAAGTAATAGGTTTCTCAGCAGTCCCATTTGCAATAAGCGTTGCATTGCCATAGTAGCCAACGTCTAACCTTGCACCGGATTCGAATTTGATGGTTGTTCCCGGTTCGATGGTCAGAACGGCATCATCTACATTTATCGTACCCGAAATTATGTAAGTATTTCCGGAAGTCCAGGTAGTAGTGGTGTTGATGTCGTTTTCGATTAAGGTTCCATTGATGTCGTTAGTTTCCTTTTCGCATGAAGTTGCTAAAAGAACTAAAAATGCAGCAATGCTGATGTTTATTAGTTTTCTCATAGTTTAAAAATTTAAAGTGAGTCAATTATTAATTCAATCAGAAATTAAAATTTCATTGTAAGTCCTAGGTTTAGATAGGCAATGCCATAGCCTATTTCTGCAAATGCAGCAAACTTGTCATTGAAGTAGTAGCGACCACCGGCAAACCATGACCAAACAATACCGCTAGAGGTGGCCGAGTAGGTTGCGGTGCCGTAAGTTGTCCCAAATTCAGAAGCGTTTACAACATCGTAACCAATCATGATGCCTGTATAGGTGTCAACTTTATTAAGCAGTTGATAGTGGCCAATTCCCCTTACGCCAATAATAAAGTTTGAGTATTTCCAACCCCAGTCGTAATATTCCCATTTAGCGCCGGAATAGCCAATGTAACCGCCAATTCCAAGGGAACTTTTTTCGTCGAAGAGTTGATCTTTAACCCCCATTTCGAACGAAACGGATAGGGGTGGAGTTTTGCTGGTGTATCCGCTTCCCGAGTATAAGGTATTACCAATACCAATTCCAAAATTTAGGACTTTGTCGTTCTTTACAAAAGTGTTTTGGCTGTACCCGTTTACGGCGAAGCCAATAAGAACAGCTGCTGTTAGTAATAAATTTTTTTTCATCGTGAAATAAATAATGTCGTAGATTTGTTTTAGTTAAAATCAAAACAAAAGTACAGCGGCTGTAACTAACAACTTTACCCCCAAAAGGGGGTTTTTACAAAGTGCTTGTACTACCGTAAAATTAAATTTTGAATACCCCTCTTTGGGGGTATATTATTGTGTAGAACTAAATTACTTTTGTGGAGGACGAATAAATCTTTTCCATGTGTTTTATAAAGAGTTTTCTTTTGTGATAGATTTTATACAGAAGTGTTTCCTGAAAAATTGCAATAAGTACAAACATAAAATGGTAAAATATATGTGTCGATTTATCTGTAGTATTGTATTGGTTTTACTTGGATTTCAGGTTGCTAAAGCGCAAGTTTCGGATATTCGAAAAACAGATTCTATACTAAAATCTGTTGATACGCTTGCGCCAAAAGCTCGAAATAAGGTGTATCAAAATACCATTATCTCATTAATGCACGTGGACGTTAAAAGGGCATTAAATTACTCGCATATGGGATTGGAACGTTCTTCCATGGAAAAGGACACGGCGGCAATGGCTGCTTACGCAAACTTTTTGGGTGTTGGCTATTGGATGGTTTCACAAATTGATTCGTCGGTTTTATTCCTTCGTAAATCGATAGTTTGGGCAGATTTGGCAAAAGATGAACGGCGTAGCCTACTTTCGCGCTTTGCATTAGCTAATACTTTTTCTAAAGCAGGGATGCCCGATTCTGCCATCAGTTACTTCTATTCTGTGCTACCCTATTTCGAAAAAGTAAGCGATTATAAATCTATAGGGGCAACAAAGGTTAACATAGCTATTCTTTATAAAAATATGGGTCATAACGAGCAGGCAAAACAACTTTTTAATGAAGCGTTGCCCTATGCCGAAAAGGCCGATGATCCTACTTTATATGGAAATGTATATCGTGGAATGGGTTTATTCGAAGCTGATTTTGAAAAACGAATAATTTATTACAATCGAGCTTTAGAGAATTTTTGCAAGGCAGGAAATGTATTTGAAGAATCGGTAACATTGGCGACAATTGGTTGGGACAGTTATACGGTAAAAGGGAACACTGCTAAGGCGCTAGACTTTTTGCATCGTGCATTAAAACTTTCGGAAGGACATGAGTTTAACACCCTTATTGCTGATCAATCGGGGCAGTTGGCCGATATTTATATTTCGACCAAAGAGGCTGCAAAAGCGGAGGAATATACGCAAAAGGCGGAAAAATATGCCGAAAAGGATAATCAAATATTGATGCAACGATTGGAAGAAAGACTGTTGAGTGTGTATATTCTGAAAGGCGATGTAAACAAAGCTTTAGAGGTATATAAAAATCGTATTGCTCGAATTACAAAGCAAAACGAGGAACGAATGTTAAATACTTTGTCGGAAAAGGAAGTAAAGTACGAAACTGAGAAAAAAGAATTGCGTATAGCCTTGCTCGAGAAGCAACGTAAACTTATTGTATTGCTTTCGTTGTTAGGTGGTTTTGTTTTAGTGCTTGTAATTGTGCTGATTGCTGTAAAACAAAAAGTTGCTTCGCAAAAACGAAAATTGGCCGAACAAAAAATAATTCAATTAGAGCAAGAGAAGCAGCTTATTGCTACACAAGCGTTACTTGAGGGCGAAACGGCCGAGCGAACCCGGCTTTCGAAGGATCTTCACGACGGGCTTGGCGGCTTACTTTCGGTTACTAAGCATAAAATATCAAACTTAAAAGGAAATCTTACCATTCCCGACGATCAGGTTGAGGTGTTTAACTCTGCGTTAGAAATGATTGAAAGTTCGATAAAGGAACTTCGGAGGGTAGCCCATAACCTTATGCCCGAATCGCTTCTTAGGTATGGGTTAAATGCTGCTCTCGGCGATTTTTGTAAGAGCATCGAAAATGTACAGTATCAGTTTTATGGAATGGAGAAACGGATTGACGAGAAAACGGAGGTTGCTGCTTATCGCGTGGTAAGCGAGCTGGTTAACAATGCGCTGAAACATTCCAGTGCGAAAGTAATAAACGTACAGTTGGTGCAGGATAACGAGCGTATTAGCCTTAATGTTTACGACGATGGCTGCGGATTCGATCGGGAAGTTGTTGCGCAAAAGCATAATGGTGGGTTAAAGAACAT
Organism: Bacteroidales bacterium; assembly: GCA_020636845.1. GTDB lineage: Bacteria > Bacteroidota > Bacteroidia > Bacteroidales > Tenuifilaceae > JACJXD01. The sequence goes on from JACJXD010000005.1 coordinate 181,065, forward strand.
TGAGTCGCGGGTTATATCGTTAAACGGACGGATGGATATAATATCGGCTCCGGGAAAGGGAACCGAAGTATCGGTTGAATTTAAAATTTAGAGTTATGCCTGATATTTTAGTGGTGGACGATCACCCTATTGTAGCGCAAAGTCTTGCTAGCATTATTTCCGGAGGAAACCTTGGAAATGTTATTGGAATTGCACATAACGCCAAGGAGTGCTTAAATTGCATTGGTACAAAGCATGTTGACCTGGTGTTACTCGATATAAACCTGCCTGATAAAAATGGGATAGACCTTTGCAAGGAAATAAAAGGGAAGTATCCTGAAATGATAATCTTAGCAATTACCGGCTTTAGCGAGTTTTCCATTATTCATAAAATGCTCGATAGCGGAGCGTCGGGATATATACTTAAAAATTCGGAGCCGGAAGAGGTTGCCGAAGGCATTCAAACAGTGTTGAGAGGCGAGCAGTTCCTTTGCCATGATGTGGATTTGCTGCTTCGAAAGAAAACGGATAAGCAGCTGTTTTTAACTCCTCGCGAAACGGAACTTCTTAAGTTTATTGTGGAAGGTTATACGAATGCCGAAATTGCTGAAAAATTATTTCTTAGCGTGGAAACAATAAACGGGTATAGAAAAAATTTGCTTTTTAAGTTGAATGCTAGGAATACGGCGGTTCTGGTAAAAATTGCAATGGAACAAAAATTAATATAATTCAATAGTAAATAATAGCGGTTTTAAATTTGAATGCTATTACTTTATAAATCAATTCACAGTTTTCTAGACTGTTAATTTCTATTCTCTCCATTTTTCAATAAAAACATGAGTTGGTAGGTACAGAAGCGTGTAAATTTGCTACTTTTAACCTTATATTAATTACATTCTTTACTTGTGCTACATTATAAAGGACAATCTGTAACAATATTGTGAAATTATTTTTGACACATTTTAATGCAACAATCACTAAACCTGTATAAAACAAAAAAGTTAGACTATGAAAGCAATTAAAAAAATCTTTTTTTTATCATTTATTGCAATGCTGGTACTATATGTAGTAACCAATATCACATTTGATCTGATTGTAGGAAAAGAAGTTAATTGGATAAACATAGCCTCAAGTGGATTAGTAATTTCAATAGTATATTCTCTAATATATTATGGTGGAATAAGCGTTACATTAAAACCAAAATATAACTATTTGGAATCTGAAGAGTTGAATGAGCCTATTTTTGGAGATAAACTTGAAAAAACTACTAAACTTAAAAATATACCGTTTGATTTTAACGAAGTAAAAAACAAAATTCAAGAAAAGTGGAGGATTACATATTTTGACAGTAGAAATAACATTATAAAATATCGTTCTAAAATGAAATTTAATTCATGGGGTGTAGGAGGTTTTCTGAAAATTGACAATGAAACTGCTAAGATTATCAGTTTTCCGATTGTAGGATACTCTCGGAGAGATAATAAATTAGTTACGGAAATGATTGAATTGACAGAAAAAATCATAAATAAATAACATAGTATTGCCCTTACTCGGGCTATGCGGTACGAAAATTATTTTTACTTTAATTTAGTTTTAGCGGATAACGATAATCTGGGACTTTACTTTCAGCATGAGTAACCGCTAATCGTTAACAAAAATTGCAATGTGTGGTAATATATTTTAATACAACTCGTTTTAAACCTGTTGTGTTTTTTTTAATCTTTTATATATAATTTCTTGAAAAATGCGTAAAAGAATAATTATTTTTTCTTCGGTTATTGCAGCAATTATCCTGCTTATTCTTATTTTCAGTAAATCTACTAACGACAAAGATGAACCTCAGTTTACCACTGTAGAACAGGGAAAATTTGAGATTGTGGTAAATGTTACCGGTGAACTAAAGGCTCAAAATTCCGAAGATATAACGGCTCCAAACGAGCTTAGGGGAAGAACCTTTCGCATTTCCGAAATTAAAATTCAGGATCTTATTCCGGAAGGAACAGTAGTAGATTCCGGCGATTATGTTGCTACGCTTGATAGGTCGGCTTTGAGCAATCAGTTAAAGAACACCGAGGACGAATTGGAAAAAAGTCAGCAAACGTATCTTAAAACGCAACTCGATACAACCCTACAACTTCGGGAACTTCGCAATAATCTGGTGAATCTTAAATTCGACATGGAAGAAAAGGAGTTGGTGGTGGAGCAATCCAAGTATGAGCCTCCTGCCACACAACGGCAAGCCGAGATTAACCTTGAAAAGGCCAAGCGTTCGTACGATCAGGAACTTCATAATTATACTTTAAAGAAGGAACAGGCAGTTGCCTCGATGAAAGAGGTTGGTATAAACCTCGAGCGCCAGAAGCGGGAACGTCAGGATATGCTGGATGTGCTTGGTAAATTCGAAATACATGCACCCAAACCGGGTATGCTAATTTACTATAGGGAGTGGAGTGGCAGTAAGCGTAAGGTAGGTTCAACGGTAAGTCCATGGGATTTAACGGTGGCAACGCTGCCCGACCTTTCGATAATGAACTCGCAAACCTATGTAAACGAAATTGATATTAGCAAAATTAGAAAAGACCAATCGGTTCGCATTACGGTTGACGCTTTTCCTGAGAAAAAGTTTACGGGGAAAGTGGTGGAAGTTGCTAATATTGGGGAGCAGTTGCCCAATACCGATGCTAAGGTTTTTGAGGTTGTTATCAGGGTGAACGAGTACGACGCAATTTTACGTCCGGCAATGACAACCGGTAATCAGATAGTAACCAATGTTTACGATTCTGTTATGTATATTCCTTTGGAGGCGCTCCATGCCAACGACAGTCTTAGTTATGTTTATACCCGTAAGGGTAAACGCCAAATTGTTGTTACTGGCGAAATGAATGAGAACTATATTATTATTGAAAAGGGCTTGAGTGCTGGCGAGCAAGTTTACCTGTCGGTACCTAAGAATCCGGAAGATTTTGAATATACGGGAATGGAGTTAATCCCGGTTATTAAGCAGAAAAAGGAGAAAAAAAAGCAGGAAGAGGAAATGCGAAGAATGGAGCAGGAGAATGCCCTGAAAAATAAGAATGGTAACAAAATGATGATTAAAGGGTTGCCCGGAAATGCATCGATTAAAGTGTCGAGCGACAAAAAGGAAACCAAGTAAAAATTCCTGCACATGTTCATATTCGGAAAAATATATAAGCGTTACGTTCACGATATTACCATTGCTATTGAGGCTATTATGTCCAATAAACTTAAATCGGTTTTAACGGCATTGGGAATTATATTTGGAGTAGCGGCGGTAATAAGCATGTTGGCTATTGGGAATGGAGCTCAGCAGGAAATTATGGACCAGATGAAGATGGTTGGTGTAAATAACGTAATTGTAAACTCTATTTTCGAGGAGGCCGATACGCAATCATCTACGGAGGAAAATGGGGGTAAGAAAAAGCAGAAGTTTTCGCCGGGGCTCACCCTTTCCGATATGGAGGCAATTAAAGAGATTGTTCCTTCGGTTAAGCATATAAGTCCCGAAATCAGTTTAAACTCCTTTGTGCAGTACAAAGGATTACGTATGCCCGCTAAAATAATGGGCGTATCTAACGATTATTTCGATTTGTTTAGTTTGCCGTTGTCCGAGGGTGTCTTTTTTAATCAGTATCACGAGGAGCATGGAATTCCCGTGTGCGTAATTGGCGCAAATATTAAAACAAAGTTTTTTAGTACTACCGATCCTATTGGGAAGTACATAAAGTTTGGGCATGTTTGGTTAAGAATAATCGGAGTGCTTTCCAAATCGGATGTCAAGTTAACGGGTTTCGAAAGTAGCGGAATTAACGTTTACAACGATAACGTTTACGTACCTGTAAAAAGTATTCTTTTACGCTACCAGAACAGGGCTCTTGTTAATTCAAAGAGGTTATCGGAAAGTAGCGGAATGTTTGGGGGATTCTTTTTTGTGGCGTTTGGAGGTAGTACCGAGTCGCAGGCTCCTAAAAATTATCATCAGTTGGATAGAATTATACTGCAAGTAAATAACACCGAAGACATAAGCACAACATCCGAAATACTGAGCAGGATGCTTTTACGTAGGCACGAAGAGGTGAAGGATTTTGAGATTACGGTTCCCGAACTTTTGCTAAAGCAGCAACAGCGGACAAAGGATATTTTTAACATAGTGTTGGGGGCAATTGCCAGTATTTCGCTGGTGGTAGGTGGTATCGGCATTATGAATATCATGTTTGCTTCGGTTATGGAGCGTATAAAGGAAATTGGAACACGTTTGGCCATTGGCGCTAAAAAAGCCGACATTATTGCACAGTTTTTATCCGAGGCTATTCTTATAAGTGTAACAGGTGGGTTAATCGGCGTTGTTTTGGGAATAGTGCTTTCCAAGTTAATTACCCATTTTGCGGGAATACTTACAATTGTTAGTCCAGCATCCATACTTGTTGCATTTGGCGTTTCGGCAGCGGTTGGGGTTATTTTTGGCTTATCGCCGGCAAAACGGGCAGCCGAAAAGGACCCGATAGAATCGCTTCGGTACGAGTAAGCGTTTGTGGTAACTCAATTTTAAATTGATATTTTGAAGATGAGAAAACGTATTTTTTGCACAATAGTAATTTTAGCATGTACGGGTTTTAGCGTGTTTTCACAGGAACTAGTTAATAGGTTAACTTACGATGAAGTGTTACAGTTGGCTCACGACCAGTCGCCACAGGCAATATTGGCTAAACATCGCTTTAGGGCAGCGTATTGGGAGTATCGTACCTTTGTTGCCGAATTCCGGCCGAGTTTAACACTCGATGGAACGCTTCCGAGTTTTTCCCGTTCTTTTGTGCGCTATCAGAATTCCGATGGTTCTTACGATTACATTGAAGACAATACCAACACTACTTCACTAGGTTTAACCGTAAAGCAGAATATTGGGTTAACGGGGGGAAACGTGTTTATTCAGAGTGACTTGGAACGAACCGATGTTTTTAGCGATAGCTCTACGACGTCGTATTTAAGCAAACCTGTATTAATAGGTTTTTCGCAGCCTCTTTTTGGTATGAATAAACTTAAATGGAGCAAGAAGATAGAACCGATAAAGTACGAGGAAGCTAAGCGTACCTTTATAGAAGCAATGGAGAATATTTCCATTGAGGCAACCCAAAAGTTTTTCGATTTAGCCATGGCACAGCAGAATTTGGAAACGGCCAAGTTAAACTACTCCAATACCGATACCCTTTATAAGATAGCGCAAGGTCGATACAATATTGGAACAATTGCCGAGAACGACCTGTTGCAAATGGAACTTAGTAATCTTAATGCCGGTACATCGTTGAATGAAGCAATTGTTGATCTGCAGTTAAAAAAGAATAAGTTGAAGTCGTATTTGGGCCTTAACGATAAGTACGACTTGGAGATAATTTTACCGGAAGAGGTGCCAAACTTCGATTTGCAGTACGATAGTGTTTTACGGCTGTCAATGCAGAATAATCCCCAAATACTTTCCTATGAGAGACAGTTAATAGAAGCCGACAGGGATGTGGCTCAGGCAAGAGCCGACAGAGGGTTTAGTGCAAATCTTTATGCCACTTATGGATTAACCCAACGAGCCCAAAACTTCGATGATGTATATGTTAAGTTAAAGGATTTGCAAACGGTTCAAATAGGCGTATCCATTCCGATAGTAGATTGGGGACTAGGGAAGGGAAAGGTTAAAATGGCCCAGTCGAACAGGGAAGTGGTGCGTACTACAATTCAACAGGCATATACCGATTTTGAACAGGATATTTTTCTTAGGGTAATGCAGTTCAATCGTCAGGACGATCAGGTTAAAATTGCGCAAAAGGCCGATTTAATTTCGCAGAATAGGTACGAGGTTACCAAACAACGATTTTTAATTGGGAAGATAGATGTGTTGGACTTAAATGTGGCGCAATCGGAACGCGACGAGGCAAAGCAGAAGTATATAAACACGCTAAGCAATTACTGGCAATACTTTTATCAAATGCGAAGTTTAACCCTTTACGATTTAGAAAAAAACGAACCCATAAAAACCGATTTCGATTTACTTTTGAAGTAACTTTAGGAAGCAATATTTATTGTAAAAGAAAGCGATAAGCACTAAGAGCATTGTAATAGGTGATTTTATTGAAAAATTTTTGGCTATTTTTTTGCAGATAACCATAAATGGTATATTTTTGCATCACCAAATAAAAACGACAGTAAAGTCGTAGGGAACTTTGAAATAATGCGGAAGTAGCTCAGTTGGTAGAGCATAACCTTGCCAAGGTTAGGGTCGCGAGTTCGAGTCTCGTCTTCCGCTCCAGTTCTTTTAAAGTTCAAAGTCTATTAACTTTGAACTTTTAGTTTTTTGAAGAGTAACATTTGCCCGGGTGGTGGAATTGGTAGACACACAGGACTTAAAATCCTGCGGCCTTCACCGGCTGTGCGGGTTCAAGTCCCGCCCCGGGTACTTAAAAGCCTCGAGAAATCGAGGCTTTTTTGTTTTGTAAGTGTTGTTAACGAAATCTTATTTTCGATAATCTTTCTAATTTTCTGGAAAGTATAATTCAATTGCTACAACTTGAAGTAGGATACCATATCGTTAAGTTGTTCGGCCTGTGCTGAAAGTTCTTCGGAGTTTGAAGCGAGACTAAGGGACAGGTTGGCATTTTGTTGGGTAACCGAACTGAGTTGCTGCATGGCGCTGTTTATTTGCTCGGACCCGGCCGATTGTTCGAGGCTCGCGCTGGCAATTTCTTGTACCAGTTGTGCGGTATTTTCAATATCGGCTACAACGCTGGCCAACTTTTTGCTGGCATCTTGCGAAACGCTCATTCCCTCAGCCGATAAACTTAAAATATTATCTGCAGCAACCCTGCTTTTCTCTGCAAGTCGTCTTACTTCCTGGGCTACAACAGCAAATCCTTTGCCATGTTCTCCTGCCCGTGCAGCTTCAACAGCAGCGTTTAACGCTAGTATGTTAGTTTGAAAAGCAATATCATTTATAATCGAAATGGTTTCTACAATCTTTTTCATAGTTTCAGCAGTGGAACTGGTTGCTTTATGGCCTTCTTTAATTTCGGACATAGCCTTGGTC
>JACJXD010000006.1 GCA_020636845.1 Bacteroidales bacterium
TCGGTGGTAATTCCCATTTTATGCGGTTCCATTGGAAGTGCGTTAGCAGGGCAAAGTTCGGAGCAGGCATAGCAACTATGGCATAGTTCCTTGAAAACGGCTATAAACGTTCCCATTTGAACTACAGCGTGAAACTTGCAGTTTTTGGTACACTCTCCGCATAGAGTACATTTGTTTTCGTCCCAACGCGGAATCATTTTAAACTGTTCGATTGTTCCTGTTTCTTTTGCTTTTATAAACAGGGAATCGTTCGGTTCTTCAACATCAAGGTCAACAAGAAGTGTTTGTTCCTTTTCGCTTAGAAATGAGGCAAGATTGGTGGACAACAGCGTTTTTCCCGTTCCTCCTTTTCCGCTGGCAATTGCAATTTTCAACTTGGAGTTGCTAGTCATACTTCAATCTGGTTTCTTCGTCGGTTGTAGTATTTTTTATGGCTTCTTGTAGAACAGGAGTTTCCCACGTTTTAAGGTTTTTGTGCGTGGTAAAGTATTTTTGTGGAATTGGGTGTGTTCCAACTATAACTTGTAAGTCGTACTTTTCGGGAATAAACTTGGTAAAGTAGTCTAAATACGGGCAAGGAGGATAGCCAACCAACAATCCTGTTGCGAGATGAACATGGGTTACCCCGTTCTTTTTCATTTCTGCAGGAGCGTACTCAATGTTTCCGCCCGGGCATCCGCCACAAGTGGTGTAACCGGCTAGTTCCACATCTTTTCCTTTGTATATTTCGAAAGCGCCTTCGCGTTTTTGTAACGATTGAAGGCATTTCCCTCCTGCGCAGGTTCTATATCTATCGCATATTATGATACCAACTTTTATCTTTTCCATTTTTGTTGAATTAATTTGGATTATAAACTATAAAGCTGCCTTTGGCGACGTTTAGCAGGTTTGCAATAACATCGCATTTAACCATGAGTAAAAAGAATATTCGGGAATCATCCTCGTTTATTAAACCTTCCAGATTGCCTTGTCCTTTAGCAATAATTAGTTCGGCCGATTTGTAGGTATTTATAAACTCGGGACTGCATTTGGACAGTACGGTTGAAGGAGCATCGAATCCGTTATCTATAACTTTTGCAACGGAGTACATATCCGTATCCTTTGCATCGGTTAATGTGGCATCGTTTAGTACGGCTCCTCCACGCACAACGTAAGTTACGTTGGGATGATTTATTGTTTCGATAAAGAGTTTGTCGAAAACAATTTCGCCGGCATTATCGCCAATGTACAGTATCGATTTTGCTTCTTTTATTCTGTTTTGTAGTTGTTTGCTGTGGTCAATGGCAAACTTGGCAAGCATAACACGGGTTATGGAGTTATTTACATCGAAATTGTTACTTGCCCCGTAGTCCATTATGTTTCCTGCAATTGACAGTTTAAGTGCTACCTCGAAAGGATTTTTTGCAGCAAAAACTCTGGGTTTCCAGTCGTTGTAAAGTTCCTGAGCCATTGAATTGCTCTTTGCTTTTTCGTCGGCAAACAGGTTGTTAATGTTTAGTGTAAGGCTTAATTTTCTGTTCAGTTCCCTTTGAATTTCCGAACCTAAGGCATGTTTGTCTTTTTCGAGTGTGCTATGGAAGAACTTAATAAAATCATCCCTTTGGCTGTCCGATAAGTTAAACTTATCGAACAACCTTAGGTATGTTCTCAGAAAGCAATCCTTACACTGAGTGTTTAAAAAAGTATCGAATTTGCTTATGCTATTCATGATGACATTCATGGTTGCTGTCATCACCATGGTCGCAGTAGTTGGCGCTTAAGTTTAGTTTGCCGGCAATAAAATCTGTAACCAAGTCGTTGGGGCTCATAATTGGAGCGCCAACAAAAGCATTTACACCATAGCCGTTAAAAAGGTTTACAGCTTGTGGCCCCATTCCCCCAGCAATAACATCGGTTGCCCCGTTTTCGGCAACCCATTTAGGAAATGTTCCCGGTTGGTGTTCGGGAGGGTCCATAGTGGTTGTTTTTACAATAGTGTTGTTTTCTACGTCAACGTAAGCAAATGCTTGACAATGTCCAAAATGTGGACTTAGCAATCCGTTTTCCAAAGGGATAGCAATTCTCTTCTTCATAGTTAAAAAATTAAAACAGAGTTAGTTGTGTTATTTTGATGTTAAATTTTACATTCCTCCACGAAAACGGTTTTGTCTTCCAAGCCCACGTCCCATTCCGCGGCCCATACCACGACCACGGCCAAAGCCGCGTCCGGCACCCATTCCTCTGCCTCTTCCCCATAAAGGTTCCGGTGGCATTTCGTTGTTTTCGGTTGTGTCTTCGTTGTTAGCGTTTTTAATGTTTGCGCCATAGTTGGTACAGCGTCCCATTCTGCGTCCTGTCATAGGTCCTTGACCCATTGGTCCTGTTTGATTATAACCTGGCATAATAACCTCCTATTTATTTAGTTGTCTGTTGAATTATATTTAAGTCGTTTTCCTTTTCCTTCGCCTCCGCCGGAGTGGCGTTTTTTACCAAGACCTTTGCCGAGTTGCTCCAGTTTTTCCTCTTCGGAGAGGTTACTGCAATTTCCCAGTTTTCTTCCGGTTCCTTTTCCTTTTCCTTCTGGGCCAGTTCCATTCATTTTAGGCATGTCTTAAAATTTTATTGGTTAAAGTTTTCTCATTCTTGCTTATTCCTCTTTGGAGTATGTTTTGTTAAGCATTTCAATTATGGTTTGTACTGTTTTGCTATCATCCTTTAGTATAATCATTTGAATTTTTAGGCTATCCAACATGGGCTTTACCTTTAATCCGAATTCACCCGAAATTATTTTTGCTACATTTTTAGATGAAAGTAGCTTAACAGCCAATGCCCCTGCCTGTTCTTCAACGTTATGGTAAGGATTTGGGATAATCTCTATTGTTCCGTTGTCCGAATCGTACGTTACAAAAAACTGGCAGTGTCCAAAGCGTTGGTCTAACTTCGACTCTAGTGAGTTTCCCTGCGATGTTATGGCAATTTTCATGTTTTTCTGTTTTTATGGATTTTGCCTTACCAACGGGGTGTTGCACGAAGGGCATCGTTCGTTACGACAGGGTACGCCTCGCATGTGTTTTTTTGTGTAACCGCATTTGGGGCAAACACACATATCGTCGTTAATGTTTTCCTGCGAAGTTGTAGTGTCCTCAAAATGCTGTTCAATTTCGGAACTGCCGCATAGCGGACAAGCACTTACGGATGTGTTAATTTCGGGGTTGTTAAAATGGCAACCGCAACTTTTACAATAAAACCAGTTACTGTCGAAGTAAACCTTTCCGCCTTCAATTTCAATTTTTCTGCCTTCTACAAAGGCTTTGGCTATCTTCATTCTGGCCGAAGCGTAAATTCTTGTGTATGTAGGGCGCGATACGTTCATCATTATCGATGCTTGATGATGGTTGTACATATCGTAGTCGCACATTTTTAGCGCTTCGTACTCTTCGTAATTCAAAATTACAGGGTCCAACTTTTCGCCTTCCGATATAACTCCGTAAGGCTTAAAACCCTTTACTTTTGGAGGGTTGTTTACTTTCCGTGGAATTTTTAATCTTGGCATAAAACGAGCAAATGTTCGATACAAATATAATGAACTATGGTTCATAAATCAAGTTTTTAAGTGAAAAATTTTGTTAAGAAGGAATATCTTTTTCATAATAGTTAATATCTATTGACAATAGTTTAATTGTCAGTTGGTTTGTGTTTACCCGATATTTGACATGAACGGTATTTTCGGGTAACTTTGACTTATTATTTTTCGAAGTTCTGAGAAATGGTTTAAGTAAGAGTTCTAATTCAAACTTCAAATGAAAAAGGAACTGATTAAATGTGCTGTTGGTATAGTATTTTTAGCATTGTTAGGTTCTTGCCACTCTAAATACTTATCGTCGAACTTAACGGTAAGTAGGGATATTGCTTGGAATACCGATAGTACGGAGTTTGCTTTCCTTACTGCTGTTCGTTTATATCGTAAGCCTGAAGGCATTTCTCGTTTTCCCGATGGAGGACAATCGGTTGGAGTGTATTCCAACGTGGCTATTTACGTTTACCGTTGCAACGATAGCACGCTAAAGCGGGTAGTCGATTTAAATCGTGTAAGACCATTGTGCAACAATCTCGATTATGAGTTTATCGATATTGTATTTAAGGACGACTCGCTGCTTTACTTCAAACCGCATATTTTTGACTATGCCATGCCGTCTTATTTGAAAAAATGTAAAACCCATGCAGATACGGTTATGGCATACGAACTGTATAGTTACATAGCATCGGCACATGTTTGCAATATTGGAACGGGCATGGTGCGCGATGTGGACTCTGTTACTTTTGAGTCGTTGTATGCTAAACCAACGAAATCGGTAAAAACGGAGAAGGTTAGAAAAGAAATTCGTCGGCTTTCGTTGGAAATATATGGGGTAAAGTTGCAGGAGGTTTACCCTCAAAGTCGGGATGAGTATATCGAGTATATTGTTCAAAAGGAGGGAGATGAAACGGTACGTAATGCAGTCGTTAATCAGGTATTTGTGTCGATGAGTGCAAAACAAATAGATGCGGTTATAAAGAGTATGAGTCGTTTTAAGGACAGGTTGAGGAAAAAGGATGCGAAATCGCTGGATTACAGGGATAGTTTAAAATACAAAGACTATGAAGAATACTACCGGCAAATTGTGCCAAAACTTGAGGCGATTAAGTAGGTTACTTTTTCTATGTTTCACGGTAAATGTTTATTTTATCTCTTCGGGGGTTGCCCAATCGAACAAGTGGGTGGAACAAATGCTGTACGATAACCCTTACACTTCGTTTTGTTCTACCGATTTTGAAAAGGGTATAAGTAATGGCAATTACGGTAAGTATCCTGTCACCAATCTTTTCGATGGAACCCTGCACACATGTTGGGTTGCAGGGAATAGTCAAACGGCATTGCTATACGTTAAAATTCCTGACGCTGTTAATTTGAACAAACTTATCCTGAATATCTTTTCCGGTTACGGAAAATCTCAATCGCTTTTTCTGGCAAATGCAAGACCTAAAAAGGTAAAGGTTACGGTGCTTGCTGCCTTTGTTCCCGATGGGTACGTTTCCGAAAATGCCATGGCTTGTTTAATGTCTCAGTATCCTAAAGGTATTAATCTTGAATTAGCCGATACATTTGCAGTTCAATCATTTTTATTGAAGTTTAATACCGATTCGTTGGACCGTTTTTTTGATGTTTCATTGCATAGTTTAAAGTCGTTTAGTGGTGGAAAAATCATTTCGAATTTACCGGAAAACTTCATCGAAAATGTGCAAAAGTTTATTGTGTTAAAAGTTGAAATCCTTGAAGTGTATGCTGGTACAAAGTATAGCGATGTGTGTATTTCGGAGTTGTTTTTTAACGACAGGTTTGTTACTGCAAAGGGTAGCGAAGCCGAAAATTTAAAAGATATTAGTATTGAGAATGATAGCATATTGAAGGCAAATTATGCCGACGGTTCCCGCAAAACTATTTTAAGCGGTAAAAACTCAACGTTTACCAATGTTGAAATTTCTTCCGATAAAAAATGGGCAATTCTTTATTATGTGCCAAACGAAGTGGTAGGCGAGGGCAGTCGGGTTGAGGAGTTACACTCGTTAATCGATTTAACTACATTCAGGGTGATTGATGCAGAGTTTGAGAAAGAAACAGGCGTAAGTCCTACTTTCTTAAATTTTTCTGATGATTCCGAAAAAGTCAAGGTAACCGATTTTGTTTCGGAGGTAGAGTTGCTATAAATTTCCTTGGTTTATTTTGCTCCCGCGTGCCAACGAAATCCAAATTCCGCCTATGCTTAGTACCATGAATATCGCAAAAATGGTTGCCGAACCATTTATAAATGCTCGGAAGTTTGTTGGATTTATCGATTGGTTACCAAGGTAAACGTGAACAACAAGTGTGGCAATGGCCATGCTGATAACCTGTCCGGTTAAGCGCATGGTGGCAACGGTTCCCGATGCTAATCCTAAGTACTTCTTTTCTACCGAACCCATAATGGCATTGGTGTTTGGCGAGGAGAATAGACCAAAGCCAAGACCTAGCAGTGCAAGCACTATTCCAAGGTATGTTGTAGAGGTTTTGCTCCCAATGGGAATAAGAAGCGCAAGGCCAATGGCTATAACAGCCATGCCCAACGAAGCCAAAACTCGAGGATCTTTGGTATCGGATAATTTTCCCGACCACGATGCAACTATTGCCATAAGTATGGGCTGAATAACCAGAAGCATTCCTGCTTCACGGGGTGTCATTCCTTTTATGTATTGCAGGTAAAGGCTCAGTACGAATGTTATGGCAAAGGTTGTTGCATAGTTTATGAGTGCAGCCGCATTCGAAAAGGCAAAAAGTTTATTTTGTTTAAATAACGATACGTCCAAAACTGGGTACTTTTTTCTGTTTTCTATCCATACAAACAGAATAAGTCCAAAAAGTCCGAATACTGTAAGCAAAATGGCATATTTGTCGGGAAGTTTCGAAAGTCCGTACATAAAGGCGCTCATGGCTATAACAAAAATTACACTTCCCCAAACGTCGAACTTTTCATTTTTTGCTTCGGCCCATTCGGTTTTAACCGTTAACCATAAGGTAATTGCCGAGGGAAAACCTAGGGCTGCCGGAACGTAAAATAAACTTCGCCATCCCATTCCCGATATCATGAAACCTCCAATAACCGGCGCTGCAGATAGCCCAATATAAACTGCCGTAACATTTAATCCAATGGCTTTGCCTCTTTCGTTGGGAGGAAAAACCGATGTAATTAGTGCTATACCTGTGGCATACATCATGGCACTTCCAATTCCCTGTATGACCCTGAATACAATAAGAAAAGTGCCCGACGGAGATATTGCACAAAAAATGGAACTTACCGATAGCACAATATTTCCCCATATAAAAACTCGTTTACGCCCTATAATATCGGCTAGTTTTCCGATAGGAACTAAAAATACCGCTGATGAAAGCAATACCGACATGGTTACCCAACTCATGGTTACGGCGTTCATGTGGTATAAGTTGCTTATTATTGGGAGAGCCAGGTTTACGCTCGTTCCAATAAACGGCGTAATAAACGAGGTTATCATTACAAGTACAAGAATCAAAGATTTTTCTTTCGAATTAGGCATAATAATTTTTTGTGCTTAACAATAAAATATGGGGTATTGTTGAAAAAGTGTCGATTTAACCTTTCGGTTTTAGCGTGGCAAATATACCCAAAACTGTTTTTATTGCTGCTGTATTTGTTTTTAAATTGAAGATGATTTATCAATTAATTAATCAGATATTTAAAGAAAGGAACAATATTTTTTCTCTTCAGCTAAAATCTCATTAATTTAGCGTCAAAATAGATGTAAGGTTTATTATGGCTAGAATTTTGGTGGTTGACGACGATTCTACTTTTTGCCTGATGCTTAAAACATTTTTGGGAAAACATGGGCACAAGGTGATAGAGGCATTTTCGTTTAACGAGGCTGTTAGGCAAGTAAAAGGGAATAATTTCGATGTTGTTTTGGCGGATTATAGGCTGCCTGAGCATACCGGAATGGAAGTGTTGGCTGAGGCAAAGCGAAAATCGCAGGATACCGTTGTTATCATGATGACCGGTTATGCCGATATTCGTATGGCTGTTAAAGCTATTAAACAAGGTGCTTATGATTATGTAACCAAGCCAATTAATCCCGACGAAATTTTAGCCGCTATAAACAATGCTTTACCCGATGGCGCATCGGATAAAGAGAGTAAATCGGCTGATGGGTTCAACTTTATTAAAGGTGATAGTAATTATAGCCGCGAAATAAATAAGTATATAAGCATTGTTGCTCCAACAAACCTTTCGGTTATTGTGCAGGGCGAAAGCGGAACCGGAAAGGAATACATTGCAAGGCAAATTCACAAGGAGAGTCGTAGGAACGAGAAGCCTTTTGTTGCAATTGATTGTGGCGCACTGCCTCGCGAATTAGCTGCAAGTGAGTTCTTTGGTCACCTAAAAGGTTCGTTTACCGGTGCTATTGCCGATAAAATCGGTCAGTTCGAAGTTGCCAATGGCGGCACGCTATTCTTGGACGAAATTGGAAATCTTCCCTACGATGTGCAGGTTAATCTGCTTAGGGCTATTCAGGAACGAAAGGTTAAGCGCATAGGTAGCAGCAAGGAGATTCCTGTTGATGTTCGAATAATTGTAGCTACCAACGATAACTTGCTTCAAATGGTAAACGAAGGCAACTTTCGTGAAGATTTATACCATCGTCTAAATGAGTTTTCCATTCGTGTTGCCCCGTTACGCGACCGTCAGGACGATTTGCTAATTTTTGCCAAAAACTTTTTAGTGCAAGCTAATAAGGAACTAGGTAAAACGGTGAACGGTTTCGATACCGATGTTATCGATATTTTCTTCAAATATCCTTGGCCGGGGAATTTAAGGGAATTAAAGAATGTTATTCGTCGGGCTGTTTTGTTAGAGCCAACAAACTTGCTTACTATTAACAGTTTTCCTGACGATATTATTTCTAATTTGCACGAAACGGAAGCGCCTTCGGAAGCATCAAAATCGAATAATTTGAAGGATATTAAGGAAAAAGCGGAATACGATTTAATAATATCTACTCTGGAAAAAGTTCGATACAATAAGAGTAAGGCTGCCAAGTTGCTTAATATCGATCGCAAAACTCTTTACAATAAAATGAAGCAGTTGGGTATTCCTTACTAATGTTTTAATTTGGTTGCTCTGCTTGCAAATTTGACATTTTCAAATTTTTATCGGAACTTGTTTTTGTCTTTCGAGGAATTCTAACCTAAAACCATAATACTATGAGCGAGAATTCATTCAACTTTAACAAGTTTATTTCCGATTCAAAGGAAACTCTCATTAACCCAAAAGGTTACTTTGAAAAAATGCCCTTGGCTGGCGGGTTTGGAGAACCTATTATTAAAGCGTTGCTTTACGGATTAGTTGCCGCAATCATCAACTTAATTTGGGGTTTTGTTTTTGTTGGCAGCCTAACAGGTGGAATGTTAGGTGGATTAGCCGGAATAGGCGGATTTTTTGTAACAATTATTGGTGCAATAATTGGCTTGTTTATTGGTGCTTTAATCGTGCTGATAATTTCCCTGATTTGTAATGGCAGTAGCGATTTTGAACCCAGTTTAAGGGTGGCAGCTTCGTTAATGGTACTTTTTCCCATAATGTCGTTGCTTAAGGGATTCAATTTTATTAACTACTACCTTGGCTCAATTATTTCGTTTGCAGTAAATATTTACATGCTGTACCTTTTGTACCTTGCCGTTATTGGTGTGCTTAAAGGAAAGGATGGAACAGCCAAAATATTATCGTATGTGTTTGCCGGAATATTTTTTATAGTTCTTATTGGCGGCTTTTTTACCCATAGAGCGGTAAATCGTTTAGCCATGTTTGGAAATGAGTATAAGGAAAGTTTAAGTAAAATTCAGGGGGAGTTGGAAAAAGCCAGCACCGAATTTGCTCAGGATGAAGCAACGGAGGGCGAAAAGCAGGTGGCCGATGATGAAGAGGATATGTTTTCCGATGCTGATGCAAAGAGACCGGATGAGTTTCCCGAAAAGGCCATTGTAGAAGTAAAATCGTATTTTTCGACAGGACCGAACATGATTACCGACGAAAAAATTACGAAGTTGATAAATGCACTTGATGCTTCTGCCGAATACAAGGATAATCCCGAAAAGTTTAGCGAAATTCTTAAAGTAAATGGTTACGACGATGTCACAGAGTTTACTCAGGATGTAATAGCCGTTGTTTCGGGAGTTATGGCTGTTGGCAGTTTAAGCGGATTGGAAAAAATTATAAATGCTCCTAAGGAGGAAAAAGAGAGTGCCAAAATGTTCACGATGGATCAAGCATTCAAATCAACGGCAATTCAGTCCATTCAGGCAGCCAAGTTGACGGAACAGGATTTAAGGGTGATTTATGATAATTGGGATGATGTAAAGGAAATACAAAAGAAAGGAACTAAAAGCGAATAGCATCTTTTGATTGAAAAAAGTAAAGGGGATTCTAAAAAATCCCCTTTATTTTTATTTCTCTTATTTTACTTAAATTTCTTTAGCAGTTGCTTTACAGCATCTTTATGAACGGTAAATCCCATCATTTTTAGTTTAACGTATTCTTCGCTGAAGAAATAGTAACCAAAACGAGGATCTTCCGAGCCTACGTTTCTCGAACCGGAACTGGAATCTTTAATTAAAAACCAAGTTTTTCCATCCTTTTCCAGGTAGCCAACCAAGTGCATTCCGTGATCGTCGGTGGTTGTTTCGTTGGAGAATCTAAACTGACGGGCATCGTCGTTTATGTATGCCGAAGGAATATCGAAATCGGGAATAAGGGCAACGTTATTGTCGCGACTAAATCCGGCTTCCGATACATCGCCACCTATGCTAACGGTATAGCCATTTTTAATGGCATCTTTTAATGCAGCCATAAAGTCATCAAGGGGAACATTGTAGTATTCCTTACTATGCCACCAGTTATCGGGAACTTCGTATTCAACTTGTTCCCAGAAAGGTTGTTGTTTATAGCTTAAAATTTCAACGTAATCGTCGGGGTTAATTTTAAGTACATTGTTCAAAAATTCTTTTGGAGTGTAGGTTTTGCCATTCCAAGTAAATGAAGTAGGAGGGGTTCCTATGTAGTGGTTTAGTATCGATTTAATTGTCGAAAGTATTACATCTTCGTTCCAAGCATTATCTTTTTTTACAGATTCGAGGTAGGTGTGCATTTCTTCCATCATTTCGGAGTGATCATGAAATTTTCGTCCACCTATTAAACCCGTATATACGCTTTCGGGAACAGCCCCGTATTCTTTATAAATACGAGTAACAGCATTTCCTTCCGAACCTTCATCGAAAAGAGACTCTCCGCGTGTTTTTATAAATTCCTTAGTCTTTTCAAGGTATTCGCAGTAAACGGTGAATATCTCGGAAATTTTAATTTCCTGTCCGGTTAAACGCTTAACTTCCGATTCGTACATCGATGTGGTTGAAAAACACCAGCAAGTTCCCGTGTTTCCTTGGGATATTGGGGCAAAATGCCACTGCGTTTTGTATAGCGAAACGTTGTCGGGCAAATCCATTCCAGACTGGTCCATTTCGAAGCGCTTGTCCATTTCCTTCGGGGTTTGTTTTTCCTTAACCTCGCGAACATCCTTCATAATAAAGTTTTGGTAGAAGCCCGGCTTGTACTCCTTAAAGGTAGCCTTGTCCTTGGATTGCGCCATAATGCAACCCGAAATGGCAATTCCTGCTAAAATAAGCAATGTTCTTTTCATCATTCTACTTTTATGGTTATCAGTTAACGTGACTTATTTGTTAAAAATTGATTTTCAAAATTAAAAATATATTATCGGAGCACTTGATTAGAACTGTTAAAAAGTTTTTGGTTTAAATAAAACCACTTATTTGAGATGTTAGTCTTACATAAAGGTAATTTGCTTTTTAGCCAATAAGGAGAAAAGAGTAATTATTTTAACAAATTTTGAGCAGAGCAACACTGACAAATATGTAGAAATATGTAATTTTGTCAGTAAGAATAAAATTGCATGGAATTACAAGGTATAAAACAGCGATTTGGAATAATAGGGAATTCTAGTGGATTAAACCGAGCCATTGATATTGCGAGACAAGTTGCCCCTACGGACTTGTCGGTACTTATTACCGGTGAGAGTGGAACAGGAAAGGAAGTTTTTCCACAAATAATTCATCAGTTTAGCGCACGTAAGCATGGAAATTATATAGCGGTAAACTGTGGTGCCATTCCCGAGGGAACAATCGATTCTGAACTTTTTGGTCACGAAAAGGGCGCTTTTACCGGTGCTACCGATAGCCGAAAGGGTTACTTTGAAGTTGCCGATGGGGGAACCATTTTCCTTGACGAGGTTGCCGAACTTCCTTTATCTACTCAGGTTAGGTTGTTAAGAGTGTTGGAAACGGGAGAATTTATAAGGGTTGGTTCGTCTAAAGTACACAAAACCGATGTAAGGGTTGTAGCGGCTACCAATGTAAATTTACCTAGTGCAATTCAGGAAGGTCGTTTTCGGGAAGATTTATATTATAGGTTAAATACGGTACCTATTACAATGCCCCCGTTACGTGAAAGACACGAGGACATTCCTTTGCTTTTCAGAAAGTTTGCCGCTGATTTTGCGGAAAAGTATCGAATGCCAGCCATTGTTCTTAACGATGATGCTCGTAAGTTGCTGTTAACTTACCATTGGCCGGGAAATATTAGGCAACTTAAAAATGTTACGGAGCAAATTTCGATTATAGAGCAGAGCAGGGTAATAGGTGTTGAAACGTTATCCAAGTACTTGCCCGATTATAATGTTCCTAAACTTCCGACTCTTTACCAAAAGGCGGGAATGATAGACGAAAAAACTTTTTCCAGTGAACGGGAAATTTTATATAAAATTTTGTTCGATATGCGTTCTGATGTCAACGAACTTAAGCGCTTGGTTAATGAGTTAATGAAAGGGGATATTCCAGTAGAAACTCCTTCGTTTGTTCACAGCGGAACAATGCATGGCGATTTTGTAGGCGGAAATGAACCGCTAATAACTAAGGCTGCACCTTCTCAATTAGATAACAAATCGTTTGTTCACAGCGCTGATAATATCCAGGATACCGAAGAAATTATAGAGGAAACGCTTTCGTTGGAAGAAAAGGAAAAAGAGTTAATTAAAAAAGCGTTAGAAAAGCATAAGGGTAAACGTAAACTTGCTGCTCAGGAATTGGGCATCTCGGAACGAACGCTTTATCGTAAAATAAAGGAGTATAAGATTGATTAGTTTTATGAGAAATATTAAAAAAATATTCCCATTGATTTTGTTGGTAATTGTGCCAACCATACAGGGTTGCAAGGTGAGTTACACGTTTACTGGAGCTTCAATTCCTCCTGAGGCTAAGACATTTAGTGTTCAACTTTTTCAGAATTTGGCAAGCATTGTGAACCCCACTCTTAGCAGTTATTTTACGGAGGAGTTAAAAAATAGATTCATTACGCAAACCAGTCTTAATCAGGTTGATGATTTTGGCGATTTTGCTTTTTCGGGTCAAATAACTCAGTACAATGTAGCACCTGTGGCCATTCAGGGGAATGAAGTTGCGGCACAAAATAGGTTAACAATATCGGTTAAAGTGAAGTTTACCAATGCTATTGAACCTAAACAAAGTTTTGAGAAATCGTTTACTCAGTATGAAAACTTTAACAGTACGGAGAACTTTACTTCGGTAGAAAGCGATCTTGTTCAGAAAATTGTAGAAAAGTTGGTCGATGATATTTTTAACGCATCGGCTGCAAACTGGTAAAATATGATAAGTGCAGATAATTTTACGGAACTAACTCAGAATAAAATTTTAACTTCTGATGATATTCAGGGGTTAAAGGAGTTAGTAGATAAATACCCATACTTCCAATCCGCAAGAGTTTTGTACTTAAAGTCACTTTTGGATACAGAAAGTGGGGAGTACAAAACAGAAGTTACGACCAATGCTCCATTGGTTCCTTCCAGAAGGCATCTGTTTAATTTTTTATATTCTGAGAGTGCAGGCGATGTGGAAGTTGCTAAAGCCCCAATTCAGAGTACGGTGAAGGAACCGAAAAAGAAGAAATCTCCGGGTAGGCCTAAAAAGAGTAAGCCGGCTTCAACAATACAATTTGCCGATGAGTCGGCAAAGACCGATTTAACAATTGAGGCAAAACCGGGACCTAGTACCGATGATGATATTTTGGAACTCATAGATGGAGATGCCGATTCGATTATTTTGAATGATAGTAAAAACGGTGAAGATCTTATCGATCAATTTATTACAAATCCGCCAGATATTCCACGCCCAACGATGCCACCTCGAGGTGAGAAAGTTGAAATTGAAGATAAATCGGTTAGTTCAGTTATCGAATCGGAAGAGTTGGCAAGCGAAACCCTTGCCGAAATATATGTCGCTCAAGGTTACTACGATAAGGCAATTAAAGTTTATAGCAAATTAAGTTTGAAATATCCAGAAAAAAGTAGTTACTTTGCCGATCAAATTCGGATTGTTGAAGAAAAGTTAAATAGCAAACATTAATTAATTGTACAATGTATACCATTATTTCAATATTCATTGTTATTGCTGCCATCCTGCTAATTCTAATTGTTTTGGCACAGAATCCTAAAGGAGGCGGATTAGCCTCAAATTTTGCTGGCTCGAATCAGTTTATGGGCGTTAGAAAAACCGCTGATTTTTTGGAAAAAGCAACATGGACATTGGCGTTATCGATAGTAGTACTTAGTTTTTTGGCAACAGTAAGTATGCCTAAGGCTAAACAAGGCGAGGAACAGCGTTCTGAGGTTGAGGCCAAAATGAACAATACACCTGCACCCGATGCTACTCCAGCATTTCCAATGCCTACACAGCAAGGTCAACCTAGCGATTCTACCAAGTAATAAGTTTTTATAAGATATTGCCGGCTTGCTGCCGGCTTTTTTTTTGTCCGAGGTTGTCGTAAAAAGCCCTGTGCTTTTGAATCTGACATTATTGAATTTCCTTGTCAGTTTTTTCATGCTAAAAAGTCAGTTTTGCTGTTTGGCATAAGTTATGATACACACAGGGCGTAAACATAAATGTATTAACCAAAACATAAAAATTATGTCAGTAAAAGTTAAACCATTAGCCGACAGAGTATTAATTGAGCCCACAGAGGCCGAAGAAAAAACTTCGAGCGGAATTTATATTCCTGACACTGCCAAGGAAAAACCTCAAAAAGGAACCGTTATTGCTTCTGGCCCTGGAACAAAGGATATTACTATGGAAGTTAAGGTTGGTGATGTGGTTCTATACGGTAAGTATGCTGGAACTGAAATTACCATTGATGGCAAGGATTACATGATTATGAAACAGTCCGATATTCTTGCTATTGTTTAATTCATTGTCTAACTATTAAAAAATATAATTTATGTCAGCAAAAGTATTAAACTTTGATGTTGAAGCTCGCGACTCCATTAAAAAAGGTGTTGATCAGTTAGCAAATGCAGTAAAGGTAACCCTTGGTCCTAAAGGGCGCAATGTTATTGTTGAGAAGAAGTTTGGTTCACAACAAGTAACTAAGGATGGTGTTACCGTTGCCAAGGAAATTGAGTTAAGCGATCCTTTCGAAAATGTTGGAGCGCAAATGGTAAAGGAAGTTGCTTCCAAAACTGCCGATAATGCAGGTGATGGTACAACAACTGCTACTGTACTTGCTCAAGCAATTGTTAATGTTGGTTTAAAAAATGTTACCGCTGGTGCAAATCCAATGGATTTGAAACGTGGTATCGATAAAGCTGTTGCAAAAGTTGTTGAAAATTTAAAACATCAGTCGGTTGCTGTAGGTGACGATTACGTTAAGATTGAACAAGTTGCAACAATTTCGGCAAACAACGATAACGAAATAGGAAAACTCATTGCAGAAGCAATGAAGAAGGTTAAAAAGGAAGGTGTTATTACCGTTGAAGAAGCAAAGGGTATTGAGACTACCGTTGAGGTTGTTGAAGGTATGCAGTTCGACCGTGGTTATATTTCTCCTTACTTTATTACTGATCCCGAGAAGATGGAAACAGTATTGGAAACTCCACTTATCCTTATTACCGATCGTAAGATTTCCACAATGAAGGATTTACTTCCTGTACTGGAACCAGTTGCTCAGGCCGGACGTTCTTTGTTAATTATAGCAGAGGATGTTGATGGAGAAGCTCTTGCAACGCTTGTAGTTAATAAATTACGTGGTTCTTTGAAGATTGCAGCCGTTAAGGCTCCTGGCTTTGGCGATCGTCGTAAGGAAATGCTTGAGGATATTGCAATTTTGACCGGTGGTGTTGTAATTAGCGAGGAAAAAGGGTTACGTTTGGATGCTGCCAAAATGGAAATGCTTGGCAAAGCCGAAAAGGTTACCATTGACAAGGAGAATACAACCATTGTTAATGGTGGTGGCGAGAAGGAAAGCATCAGCAAACGTGTTGCTCAAATTCGTACACAAATCGAAAATACTACTTCGGATTACGATCGTGAAAAACTTCAGGAACGTCTTGCTAAACTAGCTGGTGGTGTTGCTGTACTTTACGTTGGTGCTACTACCGAGATTGAAATGAAGGAGAAGAAAGACCGTGTTGACGATGCTCTTAGTGCAACCCGTGCTGCTGTTGAGGAAGGAATTGTTCCTGGTGGTGGTGTAGCATACATTAGGGCTATTGAAGCACTCGACAATATGGATGGTGCAAACGAAGACGAAACAACCGGTGTTCATATCATAAAGAGAGCCATTGAAGAACCGTTACGTCAGATAATTACCAATGCAGGATTGGAAGGTTCTGTAATCGTTCAAAAGGTTAAGGAAGGTAAAGGCGATTACGGTTACAACGCTCAATCGAATAAGTATGAAAACTTACTAGAAAGCGGAGTTATCGATCCTACTAAGGTTACGCGTGTTGCTCTTGAAAACGCAGCATCTATTGCAGGTTTGATTTTAACAACCGAATGTGTAATTACCGAGAAGAAGGAAGATAAACCAGCACCTATGGCTGCTCCAGGAATGGGCGGAATGGATATGATGTAAAAATTTTATATAGTTTCATGAAAGGCTGTCCTTTTGGGCAGCCTTTTTTTATAGTTAGATTCTCCAAAAAAATAGTATTATCAGTTGCTAGTGTTGGATATAATCTTGTTTTTACGCTAAGGTTATCATTTCAATATACAGTAAAAAATAGAATTTGTTTGCGTTATTCTCTGTTATTCAGGCAATCAGTTTTGGATGATATGTTGCTTTTACTTAACTTTACTTAAAGGAGTAGGCGAGTTCAACCTATAACTTGAACGAATGAAAAAGAAATTTGTGTTTGGAGCTATTCTATCCATTCTTTTGATTACTGTTAATCAAGTACTAATTCAGTATGCACTTCATCAAAAGAGGCAAGATTCCGACATCATCAATTTATCTGGAAGACAGCGAATGCTGAGTCAAAGAATAGCGCTTAAATTCTATCAGTTTAGCCAAAATCAATGCACTATTCGTGAAATAGAAGGATATGTTGAAAATTGGAAAAAGGCTCATAGTAAACTTTTGGTAGCCAGTTCAAGGTCAACTTTGTTCGTTTTTGCAGGACCAATGCAAAATAAGATTATGTACGACTTGGAGCAGCTATCTCCCCGAATTGACTTTGTAGGGAAGCAACTGAAAAATTATAAGTATCATAAACAAATTGATATTGCGGCTATAGTGGACAATCAGGAAGCATTCCTTGTTAAAATGGATAATATTGTGGCCGAGTTTGCCGATTATTCCGACCAAAAGTTGGTGGTTATCATTATACTTGAGTTGATTCTGGCAGCACTTTCAATTATTGTTATCCTTCTGGAAGTGCGTTATATTTACTATCCACAGGCAAAAGCTTTGGAAAAATCGTTGACGAAAAATCTGCAGGAGGAAAAGATTCTTGCACAAACTAACCATTTACTCGATATAAAAAATAAGGAGTTGGAACAGTTCAATTACATTGTTTCGCATGACTTAAAGGAGCCTTTGCGAACAGTTTCAAACTACATTCAGATTATCGAGGAAGATTATGCTAAACAGTTAGACGAAGAAATAAAGCATCATTTAAAAATAATAGGAAATGCATCGAATAGGATGGAGAGTTTAATTATAGCGCTTCTCGATTATTCAAGGCTTGGAAAAGGTAGAAAGTTAAGTTTATGTAGTTGCAACCAAATACTTCGTGATGTTCTTTCGGATTTACATAATCTGGTTAAAACCTCATGTGCAAAGGTGCAGGTTGGAGAACTTCCCGAAGTATATGCTTACGAAGTTGAGTTACGTCAGCTGTTTCAAAATCTTATTAGCAATGCTATAAAATTTAGAAAAAAGGATATCGATCCTATAATAAAGATTGATGCGAGTAATACTGATGGTTCTTACGAATTTTCGGTATCGGACAACGGAATTGGAATAGAACCCAAACATTTTGAAAAGATTTTCAGTGTATTTCAGCGTCTCCATAGTGCCAAGGAGTACGAAGGACAAGGAATAGGTTTGGCAAACTGCAAAAAAATTGTAGAGTTACACAATGGCAAAATATGGGTTGAATCGGAGTACAATGTAGGGAGCACTTTTAAATTCACTATACCAAACATACAGCCATGAATGGAAAGGTAAATTGCATTATGCTCATTGACGATAATGAGAACGATAACTTTTTTCACGAACGAGTTATTAAAAAGAACGATGCAGCAAATAGAATAATTATTAAAGAGTCGGGGGAGCGTGCCTTGGATTACTTAAAAAATCAAAAGCAATACGGAGAACCTAATCCCGATATTATTTTTTTGGATATAAACATGCCTCGTATGAATGGCTGGGAATTTCTCGATGAGTACAATAAACTCGATAGTGAGTTGAAAGGGAAAATGGTTGTTGTAATGCTAACAACCTCTGCAAGGGAAGAAGATAAAAATCAGGCAAAGGCACTTAATATTCTTACCGATTTTAAATCGAAACCGCTAACCAAGGAAATGCTCGAAGAAGTTCTGGTAAAATACCACGAAAAGCAGCCAAGTAAATAATCAGTGTTTTATAGTACTTGTGATTTGCGCGTGTTGAACGGAGCAAAACCCATCGAAAATATTAAGGAATAAAAATTTTACTACTATACGACTCTGATTCGGAGTAAATAGTTACAATACAAATTCCTTTAGAAAATTTACTGGTAGATACTGTTTTCGTGGAATTTTGTGGAATGTATGTATTATTTAGGATTCTTCCATCAACTGCAACAAATAAAACGTAAATAGCATATTTTGAGTTGTTTTCAATTTCAATATTGGTACTGTTGGTTCTAATTTTTATATCTTTCTGCAGTTCATTGTTTGTAATTGCTGTTATAGTGCAGCTGGATGCGGTTGGGTTTTTATAAGTCAGTTGATTATTTGTATTGCAGCAAAGCAGGTAAAAGTACGCACCAGTGTAAAGGCACTCTGTTGGTTGTAGCAAACCCAATTTGGAACCTATTCCCTCTATCCATACCGAATTTGTTTTTGCCGTACTCCCTTCGCTTTGAATTAAGGAGGAAACATAAAGCGTTTTTCTGGTTATGTCATTGTAGTCGATGTTTTTTATCGAATCTACCGATGTTTTCGATGGACAGCATTGCCCATAGTTCACGCTTTCCAACACAACCGTATCGCCAACGTTCATCGAGAAATCGTACAGTAGTATTTCTTTGCTGTTGCTATTGGTTAAGTAGTAAGTTTTTCCGGTTCCGTCGTCACGTATATATCCGGCATTCTGCCAGTTATCAGGATTCGACAACTCTGAAGTTAAAATTTTGGTATAGTTTTTCCCGTTAATTTCTAACGTATCTTCAAACTTATAAAAAAGGGTGGTGCAAACGGGAACTGCACTATTACAGCGTGCAATGTTCCAGGTTTTGTTTGGTTCTATTATGGGTAGTTGAGCCGAAACCTTAAGAATAGCCAATACTGCTATACATAATGTTACATATTTTTTCATGGTAATTTTGCTATTGTCTTAATAAAGTTAGATATTTTTTAACCTTCAAAAAATACTTTCATTTTAATTTGAATAGTAAGAGTTGATTTACTGAAGTAATTTTTGAATTTAATCTTTATAGAATTCAATTTGTGTTAAAATTTTTAAACGTTGAATTTGTATATTTGAGAAAAGTTTAACGATATGTTTAAAACAAACGAATACTTTGACGGTAATGTTAAGTCCATTGCTTTCGAAACTGCCGAGGGCAGAGCAACTATGGGAGTAATGGCAAAAGGTGAGTACGAATTTGGTACTTCAACCGTAGAATACATGACAGTTGTATCGGGCGAAATGCAGGTTTTACTTCCTGGCGAGAGCAAGTGGAAAACTTACAAGGAATTTGAAACTTACATTGTGCCTAAGGATACTAAGTTTAAAGTAAAGGTTAATGGTGATACCGCTTACCGTTGCTTTTACAGGTAATGTTTTTTAGGGTTTGTTCTAAGTACGTATAGTTTCAAATTCGTAAAAGGCAAAAAATTGTTTTCAGCGTACTTGGAACAACCTCTTTTTTACGGTTTAACTTATAACACCCAATAAAATGGCCGGAAAAGAAGGTTCGAAATACTACGATATTTTTCTCGATTATAGTATTTTTCTAAAGTATAAAAACGATGAAGTTCCTGTTTTAACCCCGGAACATTTTAACCTTTTGCTTCAAATAGAGGAGTTGGGCTCTATTTCGTCTTCGGCGAAGGAGTTGGGAATAAGTTACCGAAAGGCATGGGAACTTATAAAGCAGGCAGAAGAGAGACTTGGTTTTAGTTTGGTGTTTAAGCATAGAGGTGGACGGTCGGGAGGAATGACCGAGTTAACCGACGATGGCCGTCGGTTAGCAGCATCCTATCGCCAGCTTCGTTTGGAATTTAACGAGTCGGTAAAGCGGGTTGTAAAAGACTTTTTCTCCCATATAAATGTATAGCAATAGGTATTATGAAGTTAAGCAGGTATATTCTTTTGTTCTTTTTGGCCGTTTCCATTTCGGGATGTGGTTCAAAAGGGAAAAAATCGGACGATTTGGTAATATTCCATGCAGGAAGTTTAACCCTTCCGATTAAAGCGGCAATCGACAGTTTTACGTTGGTTCATCCTAACGTGAAAATACTTACCGAGGGCGCAGGAAGTGTGGAGTGTGCCCGAAAAATTACCGAATTGAATAAACGATGCGATATATTTTTTTCTGCCGATTATGCCGTTATCAAAAAGTTGGCTAACGATAGTAAAACCGATTGGTATATTCCGTTTGCGGGTAATTCCATGGTATTGGTTTACAATCCCAACTCGGAGGTTGCCAACGTTATAAATTCAAATAGCTGGCTGGATGTTTTACTTCAAAATAAATATCATTACGGGCGAAGTGACCCAAATTCCGATCCTTGCGGTTACAGAACCGAGTTAGTTTTGAAATTGGCCGAGAAGTATTATAACAGGCCTGGTATTGCCGACAGTATTTTAGCAAAGGACAACAGGTTTATACGACCAAAGGAGGTGGATTTGGTTGCACATATCGAAGCCGGAAGTATCGATATGCTTTTTATATACAAATCGGTTGCCATGCAACACGGGTTGCCGTTTATTGAACTTCCGGTTGAAGTTAACCTGTCGTCGGCCGATTTTGCCGAGACCTATTCAACCGTTTCAGTTGAAATTACAGGAAAAACTCCCGGTTCAACAATGACAATAAAGGGTGAACCTATGGTTTACGGTTTAACTATTCCTAAAACTGCTGAGAATACCGATTTGGCAATAGAGTTTTTAGAATACTTTTTAAGGAAGGATGGGGGCATGGCTATAATGGAAAAAATGGGACAAACGTCTTTGGTTCCTTATCCTACCGATGTTTACGGTAATATTCCCGATGAATTGAAAAAGTTTGCCTTACCGGCAAAGTGAAATTTCCAATAAAATTGAAAATGGCTGCTAAGGGTACCGGTTTTTCGTGGTTTCGATTTGTGGTAATGGTACTGGGAGGCTTGGTGCTACTTTTTATTGTTGCTCCGTTATTGGGAATGTTTATTCATACTCCATTATCCGATGTTGCCCATACTGCTACAGAATCCGAGGTTACTAATAGCGTATGGTTGACCATTTGGGTTTCGATGGCTGCTACTGTGGTATTTGCCATTGCGGCAATTCCGTTTGCTTACTTTTTAGCGCGAAATAATTTTCCTTTGAAAAAGGTAGTATTGGGCATTATCGATTTGCCTGTGGTAATTCCTCATTCTGCGGCAGGTATTGCTTTACTTGGAATAATTTCCAAGCAAAGTGTCATTGGCGGCATGTTTTCCAGTTTAGGAATAGAACTAGTAGGAACGAGGGTTGCCATTGCCATGGCTATGGCATTTGTTAGCATCCCTTTTTTAATTAATGCGGCACGCGAGGGCTTTGCCATGGTTCCCGAGAAGTTGGAAAAAACGGCATTAACATTGGGAGCATCGCCTTTTCAAGTATTCTTTACCATTTCTTTACCGTTGGCATGGCGGAGTGTTGTGTCGGGTTTAGTGTTGATGTTTGCCAGAGGAATGAGCGAGTTTGGCGCGGTAATAATAGTGGCGTATCATCCTATGGTTGCACCAATTCTTATTTTCGAAAGGTTTAATCAATTTGGACTTAAGTATGCTCGTCCGGTAACGGTAATTTTTATAGTAATAAGTTTGTTAGTATTTATAGCATTACGCTTAATTGCCAATAAAAAGATTAAGAATGATTGAGTTGCAATCCATATCGAAAAAATTTGGCGATTTTGCGTTGGAAAATATCAACTTTGAAGTTGACGAGGGAGAGTATTTCATGCTTTTGGGTCCTTCGGGCGCAGGCAAATCCATGCTTTTGGAAATTATTGCAGGCTTAGTGAAGCCTGATAGCGGAGCGGTTTGGCTAAATGGTAACGATATAACTGACATGCCAACACGAAAACGAAAGTTTGGATTGGTTTTTCAGGAATTTACGGTTTTCCCACACATGTCTGTTTTCGATAATATTGCTTATCCTTTAAAACGATTGAGGTACAGTCGTTCCGAACTTAATAGCAGGGTTGCGGAGTTGGCTAAGCAATTTTCCATAGAAAAATTATTAAGCAGATTTCCGGAAAATCTTTCGGGTGGGGAAAAACAGCGTATGGTCTTGGCTCGGACACTTGCATGTAAACCTAAGTTGTTACTTTTGGACGAGCCCCTTTCGTCGGTTGATGTGCAGTTGAGCATGGAGTTACGTTCATTACTTAGGTCTATAAATGCGCAGGGGCAAACAATTATTCACGTTACGCACGATTATGAGGAGGCAATTTCGTTAGCAACAAGGGTTGCCGTAATAAATGCCGGAAAAATTGAGCAGATGGGTTCGGCTCGCGATGTTTTTCAAAATCCGAAATCGGAATTTATTGCCCGTTTTACCGGAGTGCATAATTTTTTCCCTGTTCAGTTGAAGGCATCAGGGAATCATGGGCTGTATATTGCCCAGTTAAACTCCGACATTAATTTTTATTGCTATGCCGATAAAATTGCCAAAGTTGGATACGTTTGTTTTTCCGAGAATGCGGTTGTTTTATCAGTAAACGAGCCAAACCAGAGTACTGTAAATGTATTTCGGGGAGTGATAAAGGAAATTATTCCTCAACGATTTGGGTTTGAGGTAATGGTTGATATAGGAACAAGGGTGGTATCGCATATTACATGGGAAGCAATGGAGCGGCTCGGAATTGTTGAAGGTGTAGAAATTTGGATTTCCTTCAAGGCCTCTGCGGTCAGATTTATATCATCGGTAGATTAGTTGGGACGAGTATAGCCGGATTTACGATTACTGTTTTGGTAAACGGTAATAATGTACTTGGTTGCGAATACCACGATGAGGAATACTATAGCGTAAAAACTTAGCGATACTGTAAGAAATAGAGCCGTTGCAAAGGTTATTATGCTACCAATTAAGTCGAGAAATGTAAGGGCTATTCCCCACGAAACGCCATCCTTAAAAATGGATCCGAGTAGGTCGATAACAAGACTTAGTATAATTAGCGATAGTTGAATCCAAATAACAAAATCAATTAAATTCGACTCGTCGGGTAAAAACTGAAAGCCTTTGCTTATTCCCTCTATTACTTGATCCTTCCAAAATATGTAAAGTAATCCTGTTAATACTCCATTTACAAAAAGAACTACCGGTGTAATTAGCAGCGATTTAACAGGTAGATCGAATTTAACCGATAACTTATTTTTAATGCTATTAATCCAGCTGGAACTGGAAAGCCATAGTGTTACAAGAACAATTGCAATAACCCAAAACTCCCACGATTTCCAGTTGGCTAAGCCTTCTAAAAGTGATAAAGTTGGTGGGGTATCCATTGGATTAATAGGTTTCAAATATTCGGTTGCAACAAAGCCACTAATTCCCGATTTGCGAACCATAATCCAGTAGCCCTGCTGTTCGGAGGCAACAAGCGTATCGCCACTTTTAAAACGGCCAATAATTTTTGATGAAGTGGAAGGTGCTTCACGAACAAGCAATACTCCGGTGTTTACTACATACCTATCGCGTGTGCGAAAATTACCCGGTTCGACACACGAAGTAACGATAATGGCTGTAAAAGCTAATAAAAAAATCCACCTACCTTGCTTGAACATAACTTTCCCAAACATTCAGAATCCGATACAAAGGTAAACAATAGGATGGAAAATTGAATCGATTTGTGAGTTATAATTTATGACGAAATATTTATATAGAAAACGCGCTGTTAAGCGCGTTCATGTTTGAGTTTTTTAATTTTCTTTAAGTACATACTCATCGTATTCCAACTCGAATCGTAATTTATGTCTGGATTCCTCTTGCGCTAAGGAAAGAAAAAGGTTTTTAAAATCGTTGCTATCTACTTTTTCCGAAAGGGCCATGTACAGTTTAAACGCGGCCTTCTCCCTCTTCATGGCTAAAACTAAGGCTTGCTCGTAGGTCATGTTGTCGCGTTCCTGATCGAGCACTACATAGTCGGCGATTTTAAGGTCGCTGACTTTTTCTTTTGAAAGAGTAACAACACCTTCTTTCTTTATTTTGGCTAAACGGGCTTTGTGTCCCATCTCTTCACGGGCAAATTGTTCGAAGGTTTTACGCATTTCGTCGTTGCGCGCATTTTGTGCCAAACGGTTGTAAAAATCAACGGCATCTTGCTCCCGATCTATGGCAAAGGTCAGAATATCGTTGATGTTAGTAAACTCTTTCATGGCTTTTAGTTTTAGCATTATTCAACTTAATTTCAAAGTCGTGGTCAAACATCATCATGGCGTAGTTACATCCGGCTTTGAATTGAAGATAGTTTCCGGCATTTTCGGTAATTCTAAATTGAAGTTTTTGCATTCCGTTTGCCTGTGGAAGTAATGAGAGTATTTCGGTGTGAATATCGTACACATCCTTACCGCTGTTTATCCCAAGGCGACTTAGCAGTTCTAGTAGCAATTCGGGTGTGGTGCTTTCGACCTTGGGTTTCAACCCTGCCTCAAAAACCTGAACGGAGTGGTTGGCATTGGTAAAAGAGCCTCCGGTTTCGTACCACAGCGAAGCGGGTAGTAAGACATCTGCAAGTTGGGCAGTTTCCGTCATGAAAGCATCGACAACAACCTTAAACTCAATTTTGTTTAATTCATCCTTAATGGATTTTCTGTGCAATGTTGTGCCTACGGGGTCTTCTGCAAATATGAAGATGTTGTTCAACTTCCCTGTTTCCAGTAGATTTGATAGGCTATTTACGTTAGATGGAATGTTGCTAACCTTCCACGTCGCTTTTAGCTTGTTGGTTAAGGCATTTTCGGTTATTGAAACAGAACCAACTCCCTTGTCGGGAGATATGCCCATGTCGAATAACCCGTGTGAGTTATTTTTAGGTTTAAGCGCAATAAGTCCGCTTGATGTTTTACCTAACTTTCCGGTAATAAGCATTAGGTTCATAATTTCGGTTGCGGTAGCGTCGGTAACCTCTGCTTCCGAGAATATAAGTAACGCGCCGGCATTGTTGTTAAACTCATTGGCAAACTGTTCAATAGTGCGTTTATCGCAACCCGATTGTATGCAGAGTTGTTCGTAATTCTCGGAAAGCAAATGAGAACTGTATTTTCCTAAGCCTTCACAATGGTCGCCAATAAAAATCATGTTTTGCTTATTCTCACTTAGTAAATAGTGATTTACAGCTTTAACAAAGTGAAAGTAAGAATCGATTTTTATAAAATTATCGGACCTATCGGAGAGATTGCTTGCCTCTTTTGCCAGCACGGTTACCGTTTTTTTAGCGCTGTTAACCATATAACCGGCAACGGGATTGTGCCTATTAATTTGGGTAGCAAATAGGTAAATGTGGTTGGCTTTTGCAATATCTTCGAAAAGCGTGTTTTCTGTTGAATCGAAAGCATAACCATCATCAGTTTGCAAGTAATGGAAACTGCCTACATTGTTGGTTTGTACTGCTGCCCTTGCTAATTTTTGAATTAGATATTGTTCTTCGTTGGTAAGTCCGGCTCCTGCAAAAAAGGCATTCTGGTCGGGCTTTACTTTTTTAATGTTGTTTACGATGGTATCGTAAGCCTCATTCCATGATATTTCAACGAATTTGCCGTTAACTTTTTTCTGTGGTTTGATTATTCGTTGATTGCCGTTGAATAGGCGGTAACCGAATTTACCGTACATGCAAAGGTTGCCGTCGGCATTTACTTGTCCATTGGCTCCGGTTACTTTCATTATAAATCCACCTTTATGATGGAAGGTTAACTTACAGCCCACGGAGCAATATCCGCAAATTACATCGAATGTTTCGGTTTTTACCGGACCCGGCTTAAATGGAAAGTTTTCGGTTATTGCTCCGGTAGGACAGGCCGAGATACATAAACCGCACGATTCGCATGTTGTATCGGCTAAATTATCGCCCATTGCGGGAGCCACAAACGTATCGAAGCCTCTTTTTACAAGTGTAAGGGCATCGGCTCCGACAATTTCCTTACAAACCCGAATACATCGGGTACATAGAATACATTTGTTATTGTCGATTTCGACAAAAGGATGCGAAAAGTTAACATTGAATTCTTTATGTTCGCCAATAAATCGTAGTTGGTCGGCCTGATAAGTATCTGCATGGCGTTTTAAATCGCAATCGAAGTACTCTACACAACCGCATTCGAGGCAGCGCGCAGTTTCGTGCATGGCTTGTTCGTGGGTGTACCCCAGTTCTACTTCAGAAAAGTTAACCCGTTTATCGGCTTCAAGTACCGGCATCTCTTCGCGAAGTTGACTTTGGTATCTGGATACAAAATCGTTTTTATCCAGTTTCCTAAAGTTGTCCTTTTTGCTTAGAAATTCTTTTGTAGGAGGAATAACGGGCTGTCCGCTTAAGTAAAGGTGGCAGCTATGGGCAGCGAGTTTGGCCTGCGATACCGCTTCGATTATTGTTGCCGGACCTGATACTCCGTCGCCTGCAGCAAATACCGATGGAATGCCAGTTTGTAAAGTTTGCTTGTTTGCCTCAATATCACCCCACTTATTGGCTTTAAGTTCACCTTCCTTAGCATGGCTATTAACATTTTCCAGAAAATCGATTTCTGTTTTTTGTCCGATTGCTGCAAGTATGTAATCAAAATCCATTTCAAATTCCGAACCTTCAATGGGAATTGGTCTTCTGCGACCGGAGGCATCGGGTTCTCCAAGTTGCATTTTAATTAAGGTCATAGACTTTACCTTGCCGTCAGCGGTTTTATTAACCTTTACCGGAGCGGTAAGAAACAGGTAGTTAACGCCTTCTAGTTTCGATTCGTGTATCTCAATGGGATTTGCTGGCATTTCGGCTTCGGTACGACGGTAGATTACGGTTACATTGGTACTTCCACAGCGTATAGATGTTCGGCAACAGTCCATAGCCGTATTTCCACCGCCAACAACTGCAATTCTCTTTCCTTTGAAGTCGTATTTTTGACCGGTGGCTTCCATGTTACGCAAAAAGTCGATGCCGGAAAATACGCCGTCGGCATCTTCGCCCTCGGAACCAAGCAACTGTCCACGTTGGGAACCTATTGTGAGAATTGTAGCATCGTACTCTTTCGAAATATCTTTATAGTCGAGATTTTTGCCTAAACGTTGGTTGTACTGAATGGTTGCACCTAACTCGGTAATTGTGGATATTTCCTTGTCGAGTAAATCGTTTGGTAAACGGTATTCGGGAATACCATAACGTAGCCAGCCTCCTGCGTGTGATTGCGCTTCGAAAATATCACATTGATGTCCCTTTTGTTGTAAAAAATATGCAGCCGAAAGTCCGCCGGGACCTGCACCTATTATTGCAACTTTTTTACCTGTAGATGCTGCAATTACAGGTTTGTAATGGTTTTTTGCTTCTAAATCTTTATCGGCTGCGTAACGTTTCAGGTAATCGATACCAACGCCATGCTCTTCGTCCATGTTGTTGCGCCTGCAGGCTGCTTCGCACGGACGAACACAAACGCGTCCGCATATTGCAGGGAGTGGATTTGCTTGTTTTATTAGCCCGATAGCTTCGCTGTAGAGACCTTTTTCGATAAGCGAGATATAACCCTGAACATCGACTCCTGCCGGGCAGCGTTCTCTACAAGGGGCAACGCAGTCGGCGTAATGGTTGCTCATAATTAAGTCGAGGGCTGTTTTACGGGCTTTGTGTACTCGTTCGTTATCGGTGTTTATTTTCATGCCTTCGGCAACGCGAGTGGAACATGAGGGTTGAAGGTTTCGCTGCCCTTCTATTTCCACTACGCATACAAAACACGATGAGTAAGGTTCGAGCCTGGGGTCGTTGCATAACGTTGGAATGTCGATTCCGTTTCTGCGTGCAACATCCAGTATGTATTCGCCTTTATTGGCTTTAATATTTTTTCCGTTTAAAACTATGTTGACCTGTTCGCTCATTTCAAACTGTATTTAGTTGTATAGTGTACAGTGTTTGTTTTAGGAGTGAGATTTAACTCCTGAGTTTTATTTTGATAAATTAATTTTTTGTTATTGCATCGAAACGACAATTCGAATAACAGTCGCCGCATTTAATGCAAATATCCTGATTGATGGTGTGAACTTTTTTACGTTCCCCGTCGATGGCTTTAACGGGACATTTAACTGCACAAACCGTACAACCTGTACATTTCTCCGGGTCTATTGTATAGGTGAGTAATTTTTTACAGCTATGGGCAGGGCATTTTTTATCTTTTATATGGGCTTCGTATTCGTGCCTAAAGTACTTAATTGTTGTAAGAACCGGGTTCGGTGCAGTTTGTCCTAATCCGCACAAAGAACTTTCCCTAACCTGTAAGGCCAATTCTTCCAATTTTTCAATATCGCCTTCCTCACCCTCGCCTTGAGTAATACGAGTAAGAATTTCGAGCATTCGTTTTGTCCCAATTCGGCAGAAAGTACATTTTCCGCACGATTCCTTTTGCGTGAAGTCCAGAAAAAATCTTGCTACATCTACCATACAGGTAGTTTCGTCCATAACAACCATTCCTCCGGAGCCCATAATGGCACCGGTTGCGGTAACTTGATCGTAGTCAACTTGGATGTCGATGAGATGTTCGGGAATGCAACCTCCCGAAGGACCGCCCAGTTGGACCGCTTTAAATTTTTTATCGTTCTGAATTCCACCGCCAAGTTTGTATATAATATCGCGTAGTGGTGTTCCCATAGGAACTTCAACAAGTCCGCCATGCTTAATTTTTCCGGTAAGAGCAAAAACTTTTGTCCCTTTACTTTTTTCGGTGCCATACTTGTTGTACGATTCTGCTCCGTTAGCAATAATGTAAGGAACATTGGCGTAGGTTTCTACATTGTTGATGTTTGAAGGTTTTCGCCATAGCCCTTGTTCTGCCGGAAATGGGGGACGTTTGGAAGGCATTCCGCGTTTTCCCTCGATAGATGCCATTAGGGCGGTTTCTTCACCGCAAACAAAAGCTCCGGCACCTTCTTTTATATTGATGTTGAGGTTGAAACCATCGATTCCCATTATGTTTTTGCCTAAATACTCATGTTCTCTGGCTTGGGAAAGCGCTATGTTTAATCGTTTTATGGCCAAAGGGTACTCTGCTCTACAGTAAATTATCCCATTGGTGGCACCTATAGCGTATGCGCCGATTATCATTCCTTCTATTACTGCATGGGGATCACCTTCGAGCAATGAACGATCCATAAATGCTCCGGGATCACCTTCGTCGGCATTGCAAATAATGTATTTTTCGTCAGCTTTATTTGAGTATGCAAAGCGCCACTTTAATCCGGTAGGGAAACCGCCTCCTCCACGGCCACGTAATCCCGAATCGATTATTGTTTGGATAATTGTTTCGGGCTGCATCTTTTCGTTAACAATTTTGCGTAAAGCTTGGTAACCATTGCGACTTTCGTACTCATGTATATTTTCAGGATCGATATATCCGCAATTGCGAAGGGCAATTTTTACTTGACCGTCGAAAAATGAGTTGTCGGGCGTTTTGAATAAATCGGTTTTTACCACGTAATCCTTAATCGGATTATGCCCGATTATGTGTTGCTGAACAATTTCCAACGCTTTATCTTCATTTACATCTCCATATATCATTGAGCCGTTTTCGTCAACCACCTCTACAAGCGGTTCTCGAAAACACATACCTATACAGCTGGTTTTAGCTAGTTCGAAGTTGAGGTTTTCGGCGTCTTTTATGGCTTTTAGCTTGTTGTAAACTTTATTTGCGCCGGCGGCTATTCCGCAACTTCCTAAGCCAACAATTACCTTAGTTTGTGCCATTTTTGTGAGTTTGTCAGTAGGGTAAATATTTAGTAACGGTTAACGCTTACTTGTTTTCTTTTTCTTTGATTTTAATTTCCTTGATGATTTTAACGGCAGAACTACCGGTTAATTTTCCATAGCTTTCTTCGTCAATCATCATTACGGGAGCTAACGAGCAGCAGCCAAGGCAGGCAACTGTTTCCAAGGTAAAAAGTTTATCGGGAGTGGTTTCTCCGTCCGATACGCCAAGGGCATCTTTTATGGCTGTAGATATAGCATCGGCTCCTTGAACGTGACATGCCGTTCCATGGCATACTTTAACAATATGCTTTCCAACCGGCGAGAGTCTGAATTGCGCATAAAAAGTGGCAACTCCGTACATATCGCTAAGTTTGAGTCCTGTTTTTGCAGAAAGTAATTCAAATGCAGAACGCGGTATGTATCCGTAAATTGATTGAACTCCTTGAAGTAAGGGGATTAAGTTGCCTTTTTTCCCTTTGTACTTTTCAATTAACGGTTCAATTAGTTTAAGGTCAACATTGTCCGCTATTTTCTTGTTCTCAGTTTCTGTAAGTAGTCGTTGTACTCGCATTTACATTTTTGTTTAAGAAATTTGAAAATCGGATTATATTCTGTGTTTGTTTTTCTTGTACTACTTTACAAAAAAAGCATTTTTTTTGGCTGAACTAGTAGAAGGTAAAAAAAACTTACCAACATTTATTTGTTCTTCTGTTAATTAAGAGACCTACTAAAGCAACAAAGCATGCTGGATAATTGTAACTCTATTGGAGCCATTATCACATGCATGCCTTGTTAAATCACGATAACTCGCTTGTGTGTAAAAACTAAGTTAGCGATGGATTGTTATACAGCACCTTGAGCTATCATTGCATCGGCAACTTTTACAAATCCGCCGATATTGGCACCATCAACGTAGTTGATAAAGCCATCTTCTTTTGTCCCGTATTTCTTACATGTTTCGTGAATATCGACCATAATTTGGTGTAAGCGCTGGTCAACTTCTTCACGGGTCCATGACAGACGTAGCGAGTTTTGCGACATTTCGAGTCCCGATGTTGCAACACCACCGGCATTGGCAGCCTTACCAGGACCGTAAAGTATTTTAGCATTTAGGAATACATCAACGGCTTCGGGTGTCGATGGCATGTTGGCACCTTCGGAAACGCATATACATCCGTTACGAACAAGAGTTTTTGCCTCTTCACCGTTAATCTCGTTTTGGGTTGCCGATGGCAATGCAATGTCGCATTTAATTCCCCATGGACGTTCTGCCGGATAGTACTCGCAACCGTATTTTTCGGCATACTCTTTAATACGTCCACGTTTTTCGTTCTTCAGCCACATTACAAATTGAAGTTTCTCCTTATCGATACCCTTTGGATCGTAAATAAATCCGTCGGAATCCGATAGAGTGACAACTTTACCGCCAAGTTCGGTTACTTTTTCAACGGTGTATTGGGCAACATTTCCGGATCCTGAAACGGCAACTATTTTGTCTTTAAAACTTTCACCACGAGTTTTAAGCATTTCCTTAGCAAAGTATGTATTTCCATAACCTGTAGCTTCGGGACGAATTAGCGAACCTCCCCATTTTAGTCCTTTACCCGTTAAAACGCCGGTAAACTCGTTGATAATACGCTTGTACTGCCCGAATAGGTAGCCAATTTCGCGTCCGCCTACACCTATATCACCGGCAGGAACATCGGTATCAGGGCCAATATGGCGAGAAAGTTCTGTCATGAAACTTTGGCAAAAGCGCATAACTTCCCTGTCGCTCTTTCCTTTAGGGTCGAAATCGGAGCCACCTTTTCCACCGCCCATTGGCAGGGTGGTTAAGCTGTTTTTAAATACCTGTTCGAATGCTAAAAATTTAAGAATGCTTAAGTTTACGGTTGGGTGAAAGCGTAATCCTCCTTTGTATGGGCCAATGGCGCTATTCATTTCAATACGATATCCTCTGTTAATTTGAATGTTTCCTTTATCGTCAATCCAAGGAACTCGGAACATAATAACCCTTTCGGGCTCGGTTATACGTTCAAGTATTTTTTCTTCCATGTAAATGGGGTTTTCCTCGATAAACGGGAAAATACTTTCAATTACTTCGCGGGCAGCCTGATGAAATTCGGGTTCACCGACATTTTTAGCAATCAACTTAGCCATAAAGGCGTTAACTTTTTCCTGAGATGCGATGTCTTTCATTTTAGTATGAGTTTAGTTAGATTGGTAAGAAATATTAATGCTCAATTTATTGGATAAAAACATTAGTTCAAATACAACACGTTAAAAAACAGTTTATTACTTAAGTGCGAACTAAGTGTTTTACGGATATGTTTTAGGTGATTTGCGTAAAATGGTAAAACCCCTTGACAAGAGTTTTAATAATTCGTTATCTTAACAAATATTAGGTAATTACTATATTTTATCGAGCATGGATAAGTCCAAAACAAATGCCGAGGATTACTATCGGTTGATGGCTCAAACTAAAGAGCGACTTAAGGAACTTTCGGCCATAAATCGTACTGTTTCTATCATTAAGGAGGCAAAACCCATAGCGGATACGTTGCACCAGTTTTGTATGATTTTGCCCGATGCGTGGCAATACCCTGAATATACCGTTGCAAGGGTAAAGTATGCCCAGTACGAGTTTACCTCGCCCGGATTTAAGGAAACTCCATGGTGTCAGCGCGAAGGGTTCGAATCGATTGATGGATTTTTTGGAGCGATTGAGATATTTTACACACGGGAGGTTCACGAAGAAGATGAAGGCCCTTTTCTAAAGGAAGAGCGAGACTTAATAAAAAATTTGGCCAATATTATTCTTGGTTACATTAACAGCGTTAAGGGGCAGGAAGTAGTTAAAACCAAGCCTAAGGTTTTGCCAAAGGTTTCCGAAAGTCAAAGTAAACGGCTGCTTCAGCGTTTTATAAATCAGCACAATGCCGATAGGGATATTTACCACGATTTGATGCCGTTTAAGGTTCATGAAATACTTTTAATTTCAACTTTATACGATGCGTATAGCATTGAAAGGGAAGATCGGCTAACCGATAATATTTTGGGCGAGTATGCCAAGTTAAGTTTATCGAGTGTTCCCCGAATAACCGGGGTTTCCAGTCTTAATGAGGCGTTAGAAAAGTTGCAGGAAAAATATTTTAACCTTATAATAATTATGATGGGAGCCGACACGGTTACGCCGCTTAAAATGGCTCGCAGAATTAAGGGGGAGTTTAAGCATATTCCGTTATACCTGTTGGTTAATAACAGCATTATAATTAATAAGATAGAAAAAACTCCGCTGGCGGCGGAGGGTATCGATAAGGTTTTTGTGTGGAACGGAGAACCCAAAATTTTCTTTTCCATGATTAAGCTGTTGGAGGATAGGGTTAATATTGAAAATGATACGCGCATAGCGCTTACCCGGGCCATTTTATTGGTCGAGGATTCTCCTAAATATTATTCTCGGTATCTTCCTTTACTGTATGGTAGCGTTTTAGACCAAACCAAGCGTATTCTGGAGGATGTTAGTACGGACGATTTGTATAAAGTCTTGAGGATTCGCGTTCGCCCAAAAGTGCTGTTGGCAAGTAATTACGAGGAGGCGTTGGAGTTATATCAACGGTATAAGCAATTTATGCTTTGCCTTATTTCGGATGTTAAGTTTTTTAAAAAGGGCAAAATGTTCGACGATGCCGGAGTTCAGTTGGTTGAGCATGTTAGAAAAGAGACTCCGAATTTGCCTGTGATTTTACAGTCGTACGAGACTGCTAATGCTGAAGTAGCAAAAAAGTTAAATGTGGCTTTTATCGATAAAAATTCAGAGAGTTTAATGCAGGAAATTAAAAATTTTCTGAATAATTACTTAGGCTTTGGAGATTTCGTGTTTCGCGATGAAGTTGGAAACCCTATTACGGTAGCATCGAATTTGGAAGAGTTTGAAAAGGCGTTGCGCATTATTCCCGATGAAAGTTTGCTTTACCATGCGCAAAAAAATCACTTTTCCATGTGGCTGTCTGCAAGAGGCGAAATTCAGGTAGCCCGTATAATTCATCCCTCAACAATCGATGATTTTACCGGGCCTTCGGAGATTCGTGAATATCTTTTAACTACGTTAAAAAAGTACAGGCAGGAAAAGCGAAGGGGCAAAATTGTTGGATTCGAAAGCAACTGGGAGGTTGACGAGAGCAACATTGTTAGTTTATCCGATGGGTCTATTGGAGGAAAGGGTAGGGGTTTGGCCTTTATTAATACGTTACTTTACACTTTCGATATTTCGCAGTTTATTCCTAATATAAACTTACGCACTCCGCGCACTTCCATAATTGGTTCCAACGAGTACGAGTGTTTCATGGCACGAAACGATCTTTACGATAAGGTTATTAATTCAAAGTCGTACGTTGATGTTGAAAAGTTATTCTTGGCTGCCGATCTTTCGGAACAGTTGGTTTTTCGCTTGGAACGGTTGTTGGAAATATACACGCGCCCATTGGCCGTGCGATCTTCGGGAATGTTAGAAGATTCCATACTTCAACCTTTTGCTGGGGTTTTCGAAACTTACATAATTCCTAATTCGCATCCCGATAAAAAAGTGAGGCTTTTGCAGTTGATAAATGCCATAAAAATGGTTTACGCTTCGGTTTTTTCCACAACTGCGCGAACATACGTGAAAGCCTTAAATCTTAAAATTGAAGATGAGAAAATGGCTGTAATTATTCAGGAAGTTGTGGGAAGCAAGTATGGAAATTATTACTATCCTCATATTAGCGGAGTAGCACAGTCGTATAATTACTATCCATTTGGGCATATTAATCCCGAAGATGGCTTTGCTAACTTAGCTATTGGATTGGGTAAGCATGTTGTAGAAGGAGGCCGCACGTATAGGTTTTGCCCAAAGTACCCGACTCTGATAAACTATACGTTACAGGACTTGATAAAAAATTCTCAGGTAGATTTTTTGGCGGTAGATTTGGCTAAGCATGATTATGATTTGCTTACCGGCGATGAAGCGGGGTTGGCTAGGCTCGATTTATACGATGCAGAGCAGCATGGAAACTTAAAACATTGTGCTTCGGTTTACAGTGCCGAGAATTCGAATTTAGTTCCCGGTATCGGGCAGCCGGGGCCAAGAGTTGTAAACTTTGCCAATATTTTAAAGTATAACTATATTCCGTTGGCACAAACAATCGATACATTGTTGGATGTGGTTAAGGAAGCATTGGGGACGCCATGCGAAATAGAATTTGCTGTTGATCTGAATAAGGGAAAGGACTATAAATCGACCTTTTTTCTGCTTCAAATTAAGCCTTTAATGGGAAATACCAAGGAGTATAATATTGATGCAGAAAGCATTGATAGAGAAAAGGCTATTCTTGTTTCCAATAACAGTATGGGAAATGGGCTAATCGAAAATATTCAGGATGTTGTTTATATAAAACGGGATATATTCAATAAGTCATATACTCAGGAAATGGCTGCAGAGGTTGACGGTTTAAATACTCTTTTATCGGAACAAGGATGCTCGTATATTTTGATAGGCCCGGGACGATGGGGTACTAGCGATAGATGGATTGGCATACCGGTAACGTGGTCGCAAATATCCAATGCGAAGGTAATTGTGGAAACCAGCTTCGAAGATTTTCCTTTAGATGCTTCGTATGGTTCACATTTCTTTCACAATGTAATATCCATGAATGTTGGTTACTGTTCCGTTGGAAATTCCGATAAGTTCTCAACTATTTCGTGGGAGGTTCTCGATGCCCTTCCTTCCGAAAACGAAACGGTATTTTTCCGTCATGTTCGATTCGAAAGTCCATTAACAGTAAAAATGGATGGAACTCAGCGATTAATGGTTGTATCGCGTGAAAAATAGTTTTTGCTTGTATGGCAATTTGTTTTTTGGTTTAGGTATAAATTTATTTGTAAAATTTAAGAGTTAAAACGAGTCGATAAGTTATAAATAGTATGTGTATTTTTTATATTTTCGTAATGCAAATCAAATTAAAAGAGATATGGATAAAAGTTTAAAGGGAACAGCTACCGAGCAAAACTTGTTAAAGGCATTTGCAGGAGAATCGCAAGCAAAAAATCGTTACACTTTCTTTTCTAAAGTAGCCCAAAAGGAAGGATATGAACAAATTGCCGAGATATTTATGACTACCGCTTTGCAGGAAGAGCAACATGCCAAGCAATTCTTTAAATTTTTGGAAGGTGGTATGGTTGAAATAACCGCTTCGTATCCTGCTGGAGTAATTGGGACTACGGCCGAAAATCTTAAAGCCGCAGCAATGGGCGAAAACGAAG
This sequence comes from Bacteroidales bacterium, assembly GCA_020636845.1. Classification (GTDB taxonomy): domain Bacteria; phylum Bacteroidota; class Bacteroidia; order Bacteroidales; family Tenuifilaceae; genus JACJXD01. Next base: position 36,619 of record JACJXD010000006.1, read on the forward strand.
AATGGTCTTCACTTTATCCTGAATTTGCTAAAGTTGCAGAGCAAGAAGGTTTTCCCAAAATTGCAACAGCTTTCAAATTAACGGCAACGGTCGAAAAGGAGCACGAGGAGCGTTACAAAAAGTTGTTGGAAAGAGTTGAGACCAATACTGTTTTTGAACGCGAAGAGGAAGTTGAATGGGTTTGCAGGAAGTGCGGGTACGTTCATAGAGGTAAAAAAGCGTTAAAAAATTGTCCGGTTTGTGGGCATCCTCAAGCATATTTCGAAGAGAAAAAAGAGAATTACTAAACAATCTTTTTTACTTACGTGTTAAACCGTTAGAGTTGCTCTAACGGTTTTTTATTTTCAAGGTTTACATACGCTATAAATGTCTATTTTTTGTAACTTTCACCGAAAATACATACGAGAAGCCATGAAAAAGAAAAGTGTTTATTTGCTGATACTTACTTTAGTATTGCTATTGGGAACCGAAATTGCCAATGCTCAGTTTAAAAAATGGGCTTTGGTAATGACAAAAGGAACGGGTTATACCAATCAGGCTTGGCGAACTCGTTATGATTTTCCTGAAAAAGAGATAAAGGAACTTTGGGACGACGGATACGAAATTACAAACTTGTCGTATGGAATGAAACTTTGGTGTGTGGTTGGAACAAAGGGAACAACATATACTGCACAACGTTGGAAAACGTTAACCGATTTTCCAAAAGACGATATTAAAAAAGCATGGGACGACGGTTACTATATTACCGACCTGGTTTACGGGAATGGTAAATGGGCTGCGATATTTTCCAAAGGTTCTAAAATTACTCAACAAGCTTGGCGAACTCGTACCAATTTTCCTGAAACGGAGATTAACGAGTTAACCGGCGAAGGTTATGCTATTACAAACCTTTGCTACGGGGAAGACCGTTGGGCATTGGTAATGTCGAAAGGTACGGGAATGGACAAGCAGGTTTGGTTCGAAAGTAAAAGTTATCCTGACGAAAAAATCAAACAATACTGGGATGATGATTATTATATTACCGATATTACTTACGGAAATGGAGAATGGGTTGTGGTAATGTCGAAAGGAACTGGATTTACAAAGCAGTCGTGGCGAACCAGAACGTATTACCCGGAAAAAGAAATTAAGGAACTTTGGGACGATAGCCATTACATAACAACAATAGTAAGCGATTTCGATACTGCTCCAATTGATTTAAGTAGTTCCAATGTTGTAACTTCCAACATTAGTAATAACCTTTCGCGTCGAAGGGGAAGTAGTTCGCTTAATCCTATGTACTTAAAAACGAATGACGATTTTTCTTTATTAAATATTAATTATACTGGAACAGAAAATAGTTGCATTAGCCGAGATGCTTATCTGGAGGATCCTAGTACAGGAACCCATTACAATTTGATAGGGGCAGTTGGAATCCCAATTTGTGAAACGGATTACTATAAAAAAATCGAGAATTTTTCATTGATTTTCGATAAGGTTCCTTCTTCGGTTAAGGTATTGAATCTTGTGGAAACAGGTGCTTCCAATTCTTTTAACTTGTATGGGATGAAAATAGATGGTAGTGTTGTTTCGCCTATGCCCACCACAGACAATAACCTGGCAAAAAGTGAACCTACCGGACTTCCACCAATCCTGTCGATAGAGGATATCGCCCTTTCTACAAATTCCATTAGCGCAACGGAAACGTCAACCCTATCGGTTACGCTGAAGAATGTGGGGCCGGGCGACGCCCGTGACGTTACGCTTAACTTAGAATCCAACTTAAAGGATTTACAGTTTGCCTCTTCTACGGAGTTCCCGGTAATTTCAGCAAATGGTGGGAAGCAGACAATTTCCGTTCCCATTACTGGAACGGTAGATTTGCCGGCTACCGTTGCGCAGCTTAAAATCGAGGTGCAGGAACCTCACTTCAAGGTTAAAATTCAGGGTAAGCAATTGTCGGTTCCTACCCAGGAGTTTCAAAAGCCTGAGTTGCTGCTGGCCAAGTATGCCATGGTCGAAAATCAAAGTGCCAATCCCAACAACCAGATAGATATAAACGAGATGGTCGATTTGGTGTTTGCCGTTCAAAATGTTGGACTTGGCGATGCTAATAATGTTAACATTTCGGTCGATAATAACCAAAAGGGGGTTATGTTTTTGGGCGTTGTAAACGGAAATCAGCTATTAAGGCAAAATCCGACGTTTGGCTCAATTCCTTCCGGGAAGTACGAAACGGTAACGTATAGGTACTTTATAAACAGCGAGTTTACCGACCCCGATTTGCAGTTTACCATTAATGCAAACGAGAAGGTCGGAAAGTTTGGATTTTCTCAGCCCAAGGAGTTTGCCATAAACACTAAGTTGTCCGAGGAAGGGTACATCCGGACGGTTGCCAGCAATAATGTACAGTCACCTGCAAACAAAGTGGTTATCGAGGATATTCCCGATTTTGTGGTTGACGTCGATACGAACATTCCAACGGCAAGTATGTCGAATAACAGCGCTTATGCGCTGATTGTTGGTAACGAGGACTACAGCTCGCGACAGGTCGGGTTAAGCAAGGAGCAGAATGTTGAGTTTGCCGTGAACGATGCGAACATGTTTGCTTTGTACTGCGAGAAAACGATAGGTATTCCCAAGCGGCAAATTAAGGTTTTATTGAATGCTACTGCTGCCGAAATATCGCAGGGTTTGGCTTGGCTTGCCAACTTGGCAAAAATCGAAAACGGTAATGCCGAACTTTACTTTTACTACTCTGGTCATGGTTTACCCGATGAGCAAACCAAGGAGGCTTACTTGGTTCCGGTTGATGTAAGCGGTTCCAACCTAACGTATGCCATTAAGGTTGCCGATGTTTATAAAACATTGTCCGAGCAGCCGACAAAAAGGGTAAATGTATTCTTGGATGCTTGTTTTAGCGGTGGCGGTCGTAACGAGGGGTTGGTTGCTGTAAAAGGCGTAAAGGTAAAGCCCAAAAACGCTCCCATTCCGAATAAAATGGTTGTGCTTACCTCGAGTACGGGCGACGAGAGTTCGGCTGTTTATAAGGAAAAGCAGCACGGCTACTTTACTTACTTCTTGTTGAAAAAGTTGCAGGAGACCAAGGGCGACGTTAACTACAACGACCTTAGTAGCTACATAATTCAGAACGTTCGTAAGGAGACCGGAATATCGGGGAAGATTCAAACTCCTCAGGTGTTGGTTAATCCGGATTCAGGTGAAAATTGGAAGGGGTGGACGCTTAAGTAGGGTTGTTTAAGTGGGCGACATCTGTCCTTTTAATCGTTTAACGTTTCACGTGTCGTATGTTCAAGGCTGCTTCTGAATTTAGATTTACTACCTTTGCATAAACTTATTTTTAATTACCTATGATTTACCCTGAAACCTTTGAGCAAAAGGTTGGCTTCGATAAGTTGCGCGAACTTGCCGTAGAGCGTTGTTTATGCCCGTTGGGTGTGCAAAAGATTCGTGATGTTGGTTGTAGCAGTAAATTTTCGGAAGTAGAACTTTGGATTAAGCAGGTTGACGAGATGAAGTCGATTTGCATGATGGAGCAAGGATTTCCCGTTGATGGATATTTTGACGTTACGCCTTCGTTGCGAAAAATAGCCAAGGAAGGTAATTGGCTCGACGAAACCGAGTTGGTAAACCTGCGTCAGTCGCTTAATGCCATTAAGCAGCTAATTACCTTTGTAGGAAAGGTTACCGAAAAGTATCCCACAATAGCCCAGTTGGCAAAGGGTGTTAGTTATTACCCTTACGTTACGGAGCGTATCGATGCAATTCTTGATAAGTTTGGTAGGATAAAGGATAACGCATCGTCGGAATTGGCACAGATTAGGTCGTCTATTACGAGTCGTCAGTCATCGGTTAGCAAGTTAGTTCAAACCATACTTCGTTCTGCACGAGACCAAGGCGTTGTCGAGTCCGATGTTTCGCCAACCATAAGGGATGGGCGTGTGGTTATTCCGGTAGCGGCGGGCAATAAGCGAAAGCTTAAAGGTATTGTACACGACGAATCGGCCACGGGTAAAACCGTGTTTATCGAGCCTGTTGAGGTTGTTGAACTTAATAATGAAATAAGGGAGTTGGAGTACGAAGAAAAGCGGGAAGTTGTTCGTATTCTTATTGAGTTTGCCAATGTAATTCGCCCTTATTTGCCGGATTTGCTCAATGCTTACAATTTCATGGGCGAGATTGATTTTATAAGGGCCAAGGCTTTGTTGGCTATTGAGTTTAACGGTACCAAACCGATAATAAACGAGGGGAAGGGAATTTTTCTTAAACAGGCCAAGCATCCTATTTTGCAGTTTGCCCTAAAGAAGGAAGGGAAAAGCGTTGTTCCTCTCGATATCGAATTAAATCAGGAGAATCGAATATTACTAATATCGGGGCCGAATGCCGGAGGAAAGTCGGTTTGTTTAAAAACTGTTGGACTGCTTCAGTATATGTTTCAATGCGGGTTTTTGCCGAGTGCTTTGGAAAATTCGGAAATGGGGGTATTCAAAAATATTTTTATTGATATTGGCGATGAGCAGTCCATCGAGAACGACTTGAGTACGTATAGTTCGCACCTCTTCAGCATGAAGCACTTTCTTAAAAATGCCGATAGCGATAGTTTGGTTTTAATCGATGAGTTTGGTGCGGGTACGGAACCTACGGCGGGTGGTGCAATTGCCGAAGCCATATTGCAGACTTTTTGCAACCTGCAAACTTTCGGGGTAATAACTACGCACTACTCTAACCTAAAGCACTTTGCCGCCAATACTCCGGGTATTATAAACGGGGCTATGCTTTTCGACCATGTTAAAATAGAGCCTTTGTTTAAGTTGGAGATGGGAAAACCGGGGAGTAGCTTTGCTTTTGAAATTGCCCGAAAAATTGGTTTACCCGAAGATGTGGTCGTCAGCGCTGCCGGGAAAGTGGGTGCCGATTATGTTACTTTCGAAAAGCATTTGCGCGAAATTTCGCGCGATAAGCGGTATTGGGAGAAGAAACGGGAGAATATTCGAATTGCTAACAAAAAGGCCGATGCGGCTCAGGAGAAGTTGCAAAAGGAACTTGAAGAGGTAGAGCGTCAGCGTAAGCAAATTATTGCCGACGCTAAAGCCGAAGCGGAAAGCCTGCTGTCCGATACAAATAAAACAATCGAGAATACCATTCGAATTATTAAGGAAACCAATGCGCAGAAGGAGGAGACTAAGCAGGCGCGCGAGGAGTTGGAACAGTTTAAGGAAACGGTTCAGAATGTTACCTTAACCGATGCCGAAATCGAGAAGAAGATAGAGCAAATAAAGCGTAGGCAGGAGCGAAAAGCCCAAAAACGGGAAGACGAAAAGGTTGTTAAGAAAAAAGTTGTTGCGGAAAAACCGATTGTCCCGGGTGATAAGGTGAACGTGAAAGGAAGCGATTTGGTTGGAGAAGTACTAAGCATTTCGACCGATACGGCATCGGTGGCTTTTGGCGAGATGATTACCGTGCAAAAGGTGAACAGGCTAAAAAGGGTAGTTCCCGGTAATTCTGATAATTCGAAAAGTGTGAGTTCTCCTCAAAAATCGGGATTCGATGTTTATAACCGAAGGTTGAATTTTAAGACCGATATAGATGTTCGTGGTTTTAGAGCCGATGAGGCTCTTGAAACGGTTCAGGATTTAGTTGATGATGCTCTAATGCTTGGATTTTCGACGGTGCGAATTTTACACGGTAAGGGCAACGGTATTTTGCGACAGGTTATTCGCGATTACCTAAAAAGAACTCCGGGAATTGTCAACTTTGCCGACGAGCACGAGGAGTTTGGTGGTGCCGGAATAACAGTGGTAGAACTCGATGTGTAATGTCATTTATGGCGAAGTCGAAAAGTCTTATTGATCAAAATCAATATTTTTCAGCATTGAAAATCCAAAGTTTATTCTCATGTCAAATTTGTGTTACTCATTATTTTAAATCAATTCAGTAGGGCTTGCCCTGTTCATAAATTACGCGACTGGTTATTAAGTTTTTACAATTCCCTGTTTTGTTATGTTGGTGTTTTGTATATTAGCTAAAACAATATAACGCTTGGAACTGCTCATATACTCACGAAAAATTTCGAACCGTTTCGAGTTCATTACACGGTTTATTTTTAAGGAAATTCTTAAGGTAAATTATCGGTTAACCACTTCGTTTACCGAGGCTAGCGAGTATTCCGGACCTTTAATTTGTTACGACAGTAAGGCTATTGCAAGTTCGTTGCATATTCTTCCGCAAGGGCTACTTTGTGAAACAGGCGTACAGGTTCACACCTTTGAGTTTACAACGTGGAATGGGTTGCCGGCTTTTCCTGCATGTAAATCCGATGCCGATATTCCTTTCGATATTTTTACCGCATCGTTTTATCTGGTTTCGCGCTACGAGGAGTATGTTTCCAAAAAGTTCGACAAGCATGGACGCTTTCCTGCATCGCAGAGTTTAGCCGAGAAGCATAATTTTTTACACTTGCCTATTGTCGATATTTGGGCTTTTGAACTTTTAAAGTTGCTGGAAAAGAGGTTCGGGGTAAAAAGTGTAAAAGCACGTAAGTTTAGCTGGCTAACTACCTTCGATATGGATTGTGCTTTTATGTTCAGGCATAAAGGTTTTTTGCGGAATGCTTCGGGAATGCTTCGGAGTTTTGTTACGTTAAACTTTGCAGAGTTGGCTCTACGATTAAAGGTGCTGCTTGGTTTTGAACTCGATCCAATGGATGTTTATTCCGAGTTAATGGATATTTTACCGCAAGGTTCCAAAACGCTATGGTTTATTCATGCAGGGAAATGGGGAAAGTACGACAAGTCTATAAGTTTGAAAAACAAGTTGGTAAGTGGTCTTGTCGAGCAGTTGTCCGATAAGTATGAAGTGGGAATTCATCCTTCGTACAAATCTTTTTTGAATGAGAATCAGTATCGAAAAGAGTTATCAACGCTGGTTAGTGCGCTTTTACGGGCAGTAACCGTGTCGCGTTTTCATTTTTTAAGGTTTAAAATACCTGACTCCTTTCGATTTTTGTCCACCTGTGGAATTACAACCGAGTACTCAATGGGCTATCCCGATAGGGTAGGATTCCGAGCCGGAACATGCACGCCTTTTACTCTTTACGATTTGTTGGATGAGCAGTCCTTAAATGTTAAGGTTGTTCCGTTTGCAGTTATGGATTCAACGTTAAAAATGAGGTTGAAGTTAAACGAACAGCAGGCCGTAAAGCAAATACAGGATTTAGTTGATGTTGTGAAGTCGGTAAATGGGACTTTTGTAAGTATTTGGCATACCAACTACTTGGCTTCGTTTGGTAAAAACAAGGGTTATTTCCCTGTTTTGCAGGGAATGTTGGATTATTTAAAAACTTTCGACGATGAACATCCGAATCTTACAGCGTGAACAAATAGACGATGCCCGATGGAACTTTATTGTTGACGAGGCGGTCAACGGTATTGTTTATGCCTATACATGGTATCTCGATGTTGTTTCGCCGGGTTGGGGAGCGTTGGTTTCGGATAATTACGAGTACATATTTCCGTTGCCAAAATGCGAAAAGTATTGTCAGAAGTTGATTTTGCAGCCGTTATTTGCACAGCAGTTAGGCTTGTTTTCCAATTCGGCGGTAACGCCGGAAATTCTCGATGAGTTTCTCAGCCTGCTGAAGTTAAATTTTAAGTATGTTGAGTTAAACCTGAATACTATTAATAAAACCGTTGAGTTTGCCAAGTATGCTCACGAAAGGGTAACTTACCATTTGTGTTTGGTTCAGCCTTACAGTAATATTCAGAAGAAGTATAAAGTTAATACCAAGCGCAACTGTTTAAAATCGTTTGCTCTGGGAGTTGAGGTTCACAAGAATATTCCTTCCGATACGTTTTTGGATTTTTACTTTCAAAATGCGGCGCATAGCGTAAATAGTGGCATGAGAAGTAAAATTTCAACCTTGGTTGAAGTTCTTGTTAAGCATAAGTATGCCGAAATTGTTGGGGCTCGTGTTGGTAACGGGAGTTTGTGTGCTGTTGCATTACTGGTGCGAAGCAATGGTAAGTTAATTTATTTGTTGGCGGCATCGTCTGCAATTGGTAAGCAGAATAGGGCTATGTTTTCTATTGTTGATCAGGTAATTCGTTGGAGTGCGGAAGACAATGTCGTTTTGGATTTTGAAGGTTCCATGATACCTTCGGTAGCTCGTTTTTACGCAGGTTTTGGAGCACAGCCATGTTCGTACCAGCGAATAGTTGTAAATAGGTTGAGTTTTCCGTATAAGGTGGGCTTGTTCTTCAAACAAAAATTCTCGAAGTAATATAAATTGATTTATAATGATATCTACAGCAAAACTTACATTAAAGCAATTAACCGTATTCTCAAACGACACAAAGTTATTTAACAGGGAGTTGTTGCCGATTAGCCGTACACGGGCATTGTCGTACATGGCAAACCCTCGCGCAAACAACGACGACAACGTGCTTTACTTGGCTTACGACGACGACCGTTTGGTTGGTTATCGCAGCGTTTTACCCGACTTGGCTTACATCGATGAAAAACCGCACAGGTTTGTTTGGCTTAGCGGAACGTGGGTTCATCCCGATTACCGTCGCAGGGGAATATCTACCCGTTTACTCGAAGATATAACTGCCGATTGGAACGGAATGGTTTTAGGAAACCGGATGGCTCCCGGAGTAAAGCAAATTTTCGATAAAATTACTTTTTTGCACGATGTTTTTCAGGTGGATGGAATTAGGTTTCACTTGCGTAAAACATTTCTTAAAACTTACAATTGCTGTAATTATAGTAATCGGTTGGGCAGAATAGGCGAGCGGTGCATTAACTTTTTTAATTTTTCAATATTAAACAGGAACTTGCTAAAGTTGCCTACAGAGGTTGAGTTGGATTACTTTTCGCGTCCCGATGCAGAGTTAAACGAATTGTTTGCACAGAGTTGTGAACATACGCTTACCAAAAGAACCGATTTGGAATGGAATTGGATTTTACGTTTCCCATGGCTTCTTTCTGCGCCATTGCCCGATGTGGTTTCACAGAAGTATTTTTTTGCATCGGCAGTAAAATCTTTTAATCAGTTTTTAGTAAAGGTTTACCGTGGCGGAGAATTATTGGGTATGTTACACATGCAGCATAGCAATACGCGGTTTTCCGTGCCATTTTCTAATTTCAACGAGGAGTATGCGGATTTAATGGCGAAAATAGTTTTGCTTCATGCCCATAAGTGCAAGGCTTCTTTTATTACAGTTTACAATCCGTTATTAATTAATGGGTTGAAGCAGTTAAGGATGTACTACTTTTACAGTACCGATAGGGTTCGTAAGTATGTTGCAACTAATCCGTTTGCCCAGATGTTAAACGGCAAGGTTATTAATTTTGCCGATGGCGAGGGCGATAATGCTTTTATTTAGCAAGAAGTTAAATTGGTAATGTTGTCAACCTATTAATCCATAAGGCTTTCGAAATCGATTGCTGCTGTATGCTCGGTTTCTAAAACTTTTCCTTTTTCGCATTTTAGGGTTCGTGCCGGATATTTCTTTATCAGGTTTATGTTATGAGTGGCCATAATAACAGCCTTTCCGCTAACAACAATGTTATGCAGAACATCCATAATTCCCTCGGAAGTTTCAATGTCCAAATTTCCGGTTGGCTCGTCGGCTAAAATTACGTCGGGATTATTTAGTAACGCTCGTGCAATAACCACCCTTTGCTGCTCGCCTCCCGAAAGTTGGTGCGGCATTTTGTAATCTTTAAATTTTAATCCAACTAAATCCAGCACGTCGGAAATGCGCTGCTTAATCTCGTTTTTGTTTTTCCATCCCGTGGAGCGGAGAACAAATTGCAGATTTTCGTAAACACTTCTATCCGTTAACAGTTGAAAATCTTGAAAAACAATGCCGATTTTTCGACGAAGTTTAGGTACTTGTCTGCGTTTAACTTTTCGGAGGTTAAAACCACAAATAGTTGCATCGCCTTGCGAAAGGGGTAATTCGGCCGTAATTGTTTTAATCAGGCTGGTTTTTCCGCTTCCAACTCTTCCAATTATATACAAAAACTCACCCTTTTGTACCGATAAGTTTACGTCGGTTAGGATAAGGCTGTCTTCCTGAAAGATATTTGCCTTTTTTATGTCAATAAGAGTGTTTTCGTCCATATTTACTGCAACTATAGTTTCTTCAAGTTGCTAAGGTATGAAATATCAATGTAAAATTTAGCATTTCAACATGCTAATAAATATTGATGGTTCCTGTTTAACTGCTTTTAATAAAAATGTAATTAGCCTTGCGTATTCATGCTTTATAAAGAAGTAATCGTGATAAGCAGGAGGTAATTTATCTCCAATTGACGAAAATAGGGGCATTCATCCATGCAAATTTTATTGGAGAATAACTCCATGGAAGACTATCAAGTAAAACATCAAACCCCAATTGTTCAACATTTAATTGCCAACTGTTTTCAACCAATTCCAGGTCTCCTCCTCGAATCAAGAATGCTTCAATAAGTCCTTGAACAGAGGTTTTTCCTAAATGCTTCCAGTATTGAATTATTCCTTCCAGCATTTGCTGCATAATTTCTATTTCGTGCGAATTTACGTTTAGGTTACAGCTTATTGAATTGGATGGGGCAATGCCGCACAGTAATTTATTGAATGTTAATTCTTGTTCGGGAACGTTGCTGTTTTTAAAAAGCAAGTATTGCAGCAACATAACGGCTCGTTCGGCACTTTGAGAATCTTTAAAACGGTTTTCGCTTGTGAGTTCCAGCAGCGAAAAAAGTTTTGGAATAAACGGATTACATAACGCCAGACCAGAGTTATTGATATGAAATTTCTCGCTCATTTGGATTTTGCATTTACGTAAACAAAAATATAATTTATAAGCCTTTATACAAGGGCTAAGTATTGAAAAATGTTTGCATTGTTTCGCAAGTTTTGGAAACGCTTGAAGACGAAAAATTTAACTAATTAGGTTTTCCAAAGCGTTTTGCAGGGTTGGATGTTTCCATTGGAAGCCTTCGTTTAATAGCCGTTTAGGCACAACGTGTTGGCTTGCCAGCAAGGTTTCGCGGGCAAAGTTGCCTAACAAGAGTTGAAGTAAAGTAGTTGGGATTGAAAAGGTAAATTTTCGCTTTAATTGCTTATTTACTTCTTTTACCAGCGTTTTTAAGTTTTCCGGATTTGGAGCGACAAGGTTGTATGCCCCTTGTGAATTGGGATTATTTATTAAATGAAGAACAATTTGTACGTGGTCGTCAATGTGTATCCAAGGTATTTGTTGGTTTCCTTTCCCAAAGTAAATTCCGGCAAAGTTCTTTGCCGGTTTTGCTATCTTAAGGAGGAATCCTCCTTCTTTAGCCAAAACAATGCCGGTTCTGAGTAGTATTACCCTGCAAATGCTGGAGACCTTAAGAGCCGCTTCTTCCCATTTCTCCGTTAGTTCGGCAAGAAATCCATTGCCATGTTTGTACGTTTCGTCCATGATTTGATTGCCGGAATATGGATATATACCGACTGCCGAAGCCTGAACGAATATCTTAGGAGGCGTTTCGCAATTTTCAATTGCCCACGAAATGGAGCGTGTGGAGTTTATTCTGCTGTTAATAATGCGCTGTTTGTTCTTTTTTGTCCAGAGGGTGGCAATGCTGCTTCCCGCAAGGTTTACTACAACATAGCTGTTGTTAATTGCTTTTAAAAGTCCTTTCGTAGGTTCTGTATTCCAATGTATAACCTCTACTTCGGGAATATTTATGCTGTCGGGATTTCGGGTAAGCAGCCTGACATAAAATCCCGATTGTTGCAACAGCGGAATTAGGCGACTTCCAATTAATCCTGTTCCTCCGGCTACTACTGCTATTTTTTTGCTACCTGCTTCCATTGTTGTCTATAAAGGTTAAAATTCTACAATAATTCCGATGGTTGGAAGGATAGTTCCCGATCCGTTACCTGCTATTTTCTTGAGTACGTATCGCGATGGGTCGTTGGAATCAACAATCGGATTGCCGTTTGCATCGGTTGCCAGCGTGTATATGGCTCGTTCGTCACCTTTAAAGTTATACACGTTTTGAATGTCGATGTACATGCTTAGCGTCCATTTGCGGTAGTAAAACATTTTATCAATTCTAAGGTCAAGTTGATGAAATGCCTTGTACCTAAGCGTGTTGTACTTGGTATAATCAATTACGGCTTGATGGTTCACATCCCATATTTCGATTATTCGTGATAAGTCCAGATTATATGGCGAGTATGGAGCACCTCCTAAGTAGCGCCATTTAAACCCCATTGTCCAACCTTTATTAAAGTCGCGGTTTGCAGTTATGGTTATCAGGTTTCTGTTATCCCATGCGGTTGGAATCCAGCCCGAGGAGGGTTTAAGGTTACTGTCCATCCTTTTGCTTTCGCTTCTAACCAGTGTATATGAAATTAGCGTGTTGAATCCCCATAAATGCTTGTTTCTGTACAGCAACTCAATGCCATAGGTTCTTCCTTCGCCAACCGATTTTACGGGTTCATCGCCAAACGTTCCGTAATCGGCACTTTTGCTGGAAATTGATATTGAGTCGATGAGCGATACGGGGTAGTTATGGTACAACTTGTAAAAAAGTTCTGCCGAAAAACGGCTGCTTTCGGTTGGCAGCCATTCTATGCCTGTAACAAAATGGTTGCTCTTAATGTATTTCAGATGATTTTGCTTGTTTACCAACTCCTCGGTGGTTGTGGAATATCCAAGGGTGGTGTATGGTGGCAGCTGGTAGTATATTCCCGTGTTGAAATTGAGGAAGATGCCATTATGGATTTTGTACGATGCCGAAAAGCGTGGACTAACCGTTTTAAGCAGGTTTTGCATTTCCGTTGAATAGTTATTAGCATCGGCTCTTACACCTATCGATAGGGTTAACTTTTTAAAGAAAGTTTGGTTGGCCTGCCCAAATGTGTTCCACTTAAATAGGTCTAAATTTGTTTTGTAAAGTTCGGGCGAAAACACCTGCTCAATGTATTTTGCGCGATAGGTATTGTTGTAATAGCGTGCGTATTCTAATCCTGCCCCGTAAGTGTAATTTATTCGGGATTTGTAAGTACCGCTTCTTTCGTACCTGAATTTGTTTTCGGATTCCCACGAGGAATAATCCAGAAGTTTTGGCATGTTTTCGTTGTTGTCGGTGTACTTGTATTGGCTATTATCCAGCATATTTCTGCTGATGATAAACGATTCGCTGCCATTTTCCCTGTAATACTTGTAAACAACGCCTAGGGTATAACTCCATTGCTTGTAAACCGGAAGGTAGCCAAGAATATACTGTTGGTAATCGTCGGGATTTTTTAGTCCGGTATTCAATTCAAAATCGTCAATGGCTCCCAACCCTATAACGGTAAGTTCGTGCTTGTTGTCGAAACGGGTTTTAAGTTTGAACTGAAAATCGTTATATGTTGGTAAAAATGGAAGTTTTAGCGCATTGAAAAGGAATTGGAGGTAGGAGCGGCGAGCCGAAAATATAAACGTGGATTTTGGGCTAACAGGCCCATCTAGGGTTAGGGCAAAATCCGAGGCGCCTGCCGATGTTTTAACCCTTAGCTTGTCTTTATTTCCATCAACCTGACGGAAGTCCAAAACGCTGCTAAGCGCATTCCCCTTGTCGGCGGGAAAGGCTCCCGAGTAGAAGTTTACCTCTCTTATAAAATCAACGTTAATTATGCCAACCGGCCCTCCCGACGACCCTTGAGTGGCAAAGTGATTTAGGTTGGGAATTTCTACCTCATCCAGATAAAATCTGTTTTCGTTTGAGCCACCGCCTCTTACAATTACATCGTTGCGGTACGACAGCGAAGAGGCTACACCCGGTAACGATTGAATTACCCTGCTAATGTCCCTGTTACCTCCCGGATTACGCTCTATTTCGTCGATGCCAATTCTTCGGAGCGATAAAGGTGCATCGCTGCTTCTCCGGAATGTGGACGCTTTTACAACCACATCCTCTAGTTGAATGGGCGCTTCTTCCAAAGAAATTTCAATATAGTTTGCTTTGGCATTGGTAACTAGCAGTGCTTGTGTTATGGCTGTTTTATACCCAATGGCAGATGCTTTTAGTTCTATCCAGCCGGGCTTTAGGCTATTCAAAACGAAATACCCTTCGGCATCCGACGTAGTTCCGATTGTTGTTTCAAACACAACAATGTTTGCAAAGGGCACCGGGGCATTATTTTTCGAGTTTAAAACCCGTCCCTTAACCGTTCCGGCTTCTTGAGCGTTAGCGTTTAGGGCAAAAAGCAAAATGCCTGCCATCCCAATGAGTATGCTGATAGTGTGTTTTGCTACTTGCATAGTGTAAGTTACTCTTTTTCTGTGAGAAACACATTATACACCTGTTTTGTTTAAATAAAAATTAATATAATGTCTTATTTGTGTATTTTATACTATAAAATAATAGACAGTTTTAAATAAGATGAACAAAAAAGTTTTATACCGTTAAAATGAGGTTGAAGTAAGATATAATCTCGCATTTATAAGGGCGTTTTGTATTCGAATACTTTTAAATCCTACAAATTTTGACTTTGCTAAGCATGATAAATCAGCTATTTTTATATTGAATTTGTGTTAGGTAAATAATTGATATGGAAAAGCATTGGGTTGAAAGTATAGCGCCGCTAATTCGGCAATATGGCAAGCGAAAGCATCCTTTGGATTACGCGAACCGTTACCAGCTGGTTGTAATGGTTATCCTGTCGGCGCAGGATTCCGACAAGCACATTAACGAGGTTGCCAAGGATTTTTTCAAATCTTACCCGACAATGGCCGACCTTGCCAAGGCAAGCTTGGAGGACATTCAACGACTTATAGGTTCGGTACGAAACTTCGGTAATAAGTCTAATTGGCTGTATAAGTTGGCAGGTACGGTTGGCGACGATAGTAAAATACCTACCACTATGGCCGAACTAACAAAACTTCCCGGAATTGGACGGAAATCGGCAAATGTTATAATTCGGGAGTCCGGCGATGTTGCAGAAGGCATTATTGTTGATTTGCACGTGTTACGGGTAGCTCCCCGTTTGGGCGTTGCTGCGGGAACTAAACCCGAGAAGGTAGAAAAGCAGCTGATGGAAGTTTTTCCTGCATCGATGTGGAACGAGGTGGGGATGTCGCTGTCCTTTTTAGGTCGGGAAACTTGCCGACCCACCAATCCTAAATGCCCAAACTGTGTTATGAAAACAGTTTGTGATTATTACAATTCCTAAGGATTATTGTAGTAATGATATAATGAAGTTAGCATTAATTGAAAAAATAAACAGCAATAAATGAATAGGCAGATAATAAATAACCTGTACGAATTCTGGAAACAGATTGGAAAATTGAATAACAGATTAGTTGAAACAAAAAAATATTCAGCAGTTTCAATGGATAGTTCAGATTGGCCAAATCGAATTTTTGATTTACAAAAAGACAATGAAGTCGTTGAAGAAATAAAAGCACTTAGCAAGAAAAATGAGTTGCCTGAAATAATTACATTAACAAAACCATATGATATAAATATTGACTCCGACTTTGATTTTATGTTTAGACAAAAGAATATGGCTCTGAATTTAGATTTAGTCTCTAAACACACAATGCAAAACTCAAAAATCAAAAGAGTAAGAACTGAAACAGATTCAATATATTTTGCAAAAACGGCCTCTGAATCCTTTGGTTATCTTGTTGACCACAATGTGATTCTTGAAATTGTAAAAAACTCTAAAAATATCAGACTTTATACATATCAAGAAGAAATAGAATGCCTTGGTTGTGGCATAGTGTTTTTTGACTCTAGGAACATTGCCGGATTACATATGATTGGGACACTTCCAAGAGGTAGAGGAAAAGGAATAGGTAAAAGTATGACTGAATACTTATTAGTAGAAGCTAAAAAAAATAATATTAAAACGTGTGTTCTTCACGCTTCATTAATGGGAGAACCGATTTATGCAAAATTTGGATTTAAGTCATTTGGAGAAATTGAAACTTATAGAATATTGAAATAGACAGAAACAACTAAAGCTAACATTTTGTATAAGTAATGGCAGGGACAGTGCTAAACATCAAGGTTTGTAGCCCGCCCAAACTGCACAGCGGTTTGATAGGAAAATACAACGCAAACCGCTACTGCTCATACTCGGGAATGTTTACTCAAAAACATATTTTCTTTTATTCTGAAGCGGAGAGGTGTAAATGTTTTTTTCTCCAGACTGCCGGCGATTCTCCTGCGATGCTCTTAAACTGCCGGCTAAAGTTGGAATGCTCGGTATAGCCAACCATCTCTGCTATTATGCTTAAAGGCCTATCAGGATAGTTAATTAAATATTCCTTGGCTTTACTTACCCGTAAGGTGTTAATCCAGATATTAAAGTTTACTCCTTCTTCGCGATTAATAAGGATTGACAGAACGGTACGTCCCACACCCAGCTGTTGAGCCAGAACTTCAATGTTTATACCTGAATTAAGGTAGTACTGCTGAGCTAAAATTTTTTCTTTTAAGGGCTGCCAATTCTGCTTAATACGGTTTTTACGGGAATTTATAAATGTCTCATCTTCTTTGGCTTTAACAGCCAGCTCAATAATAGTAAATACCTTATTGTAGTTTATATACTTGATGGCAAAGCCAAAATAGAACGAAGCATAGGTGAGAATAAAAATCCAATAATATTTTGTTGGAGCAAGATTCGATAGCATTGCTAAGAGTCCTATGCATAAGGCGCTAAAAAAAGCAATTCGAACCCATTTTAGTTTTAACCATACCTCGCCGGAAAAGTAGTTCATCAATTGGTTTTTACATTTTTTTTCTTCCCTTAAAAATAGCCAGGTATAAAAGATAAGCTGAAAAATGTAAAACAAATAGAAGAGTATTCGAATCCAAAGGGTTGGATTATGCATATACAACGGTATTTCGCTAAACGCTGAAATAACCGGATTTCCGAAAAAGTAACGGGAAATAGAAAACAGCACGATGAAGGAGATAATAGGACTCAGGTGAAAGAGCAGGTTTTTCAGGTTAACAACATTGGTATTGAATAACATGATTAGGGCAAATGTAAACATAAACGCCTGCAACGAAGATATTCCGATAACTGTAATCGTAAGGTGTTCTTGTGAATAATTAGTAAGTTTAAACAGAAGGATGATTAAGTGCAATACTCCTAAAGTTAAATAGGCGGCGGCAAGTATTTTAAGCGAAATACGATATTTAAATAATTCCTTTTTTTGAGGTACCTGAATGGTCAGGAAAACAGTTCCCATGATAAGGCAAACTAAACATTGAATTATACCTGCCAGTGAATTCGAATCCGTTGTCATGCAATCTTTCTTTGTGAAAATTAAAAGTTCAAAGTAAGCAAAGTTCCGGTTTACCATGCCGTACAAAACCTTTTTTTTTCATAACACATAGAAATTTGTAAGAACGGACAAGTTTTTCAGAAGCCGAGTAACCGATTTATTAGGTAGTCAATACCGTGAAATTTTGTGTAAATATGCTGATTAATAGGTGATTGCTTGGCTTATTCCATTGTTGTTGTTTTGTGAAATTTGTCAAATCGTACGCAAATATTGAACGATTTGATAAGCTTAAAACAGCTAATTATAATTTCCTTTAAGGCATAATATTTCACATGATTTTTAACCATTTGCCGGAATGTTCAAACACATTAAGCCTTTGCCTTTGGCGATGGCTATCACACGAAGTGTTTTTATCCGATAACAATAATTTAAAGTAAACAAAATGAAAAAAAATGTACTTCTGTTTTTGGCGTTTTTTCTTTCGCTAGGCGCATGGGCAACTGATTTTACAGTGGATGGCGTTGCTTATACCATTACCGATGCTACCAACAAGTATGTAAGTATAGGAACGGGTAGTAATGCTCCGGCAATCGGTACCTCTACTGTCGGGGCGTTCACAATACCTTCTTCAGTTTCTTATAATGATATAACCTATTCAGTTACCGCCATAGGGGGATATGCGTTTTATTATTGCAGCGGTTTGACATCAGTAACCATTCCTAATTCGGTTACCTCCATAGGGGAGTATGCGTTTTACAAATGCGGGTTGACTTCAATGGACATTCCGGGTTCGGTTACTTCTATAGAAAAGGCTGCATTTCTTTACTGCACTAGTTTGACTTCGTTAACCATTCCTAACTCGGTTACTTCCATAGGCGGTTCTGCCTTTTATAATTGCAGCGGGTTGACTTCATTAACCATTCCTAATTCGGTTACCTCCATAGAAAATTATGCTTTTACTTATTGCAGCGGGTTAACATCATTAACCATTTCGAATTCGGTTACCACTATAGCAGATCATACTTTTTATGGTTGCAGTAGTTTGACTTCGATAACCATTCCTAATTCGGTTACTTCCATAATGAAATATGCTTTTTACCAGTGTAGTAGTTTAGTTTCCGTTACCGTCCCGAGTTCGGTTACCTTTATTGGAAATGTTGCTTTTAGTAACTGCAGCAGTTTAGAGTCTTTCTATATTAACGGCAACGATCCTTCAAGTATCTCATTAGAAGCATCGGTATTTTTAAGTTCGCCTGTAACAACCTGTACCCTTTATGTTCCATCAGGTTCGAAAACATTGTACGCTTCAGCCTGGCAATGGAGTGATTTCACTAATATAGAAGAAGTAACGCTTACTGTTTCGGCATCTACTGCCAATATTGCGGCTGCAGCTTACAGCACGGCTACTATTGATGTAACTTCATCCAACACTACATGGTCGGTTAGCAGTGATCAACCG
This sequence comes from Bacteroidales bacterium, assembly GCA_020636845.1. GTDB lineage: Bacteria > Bacteroidota > Bacteroidia > Bacteroidales > Tenuifilaceae > JACJXD01. Next base: position 55,348 of record JACJXD010000006.1, read on the forward strand.
TGGCTTGCTGCTACACCTGATTCTGGAGATAGTGATACCGTACTTACCCTAGTGGCTTCGGAAAACCATACTTCCGCAAGCCGGACAGCTACTGTTACCGTTTCTTCGGATATGCTTGATATAACCCGTACTATTGAGGTTACGCAGACAACAGCAGACAATGCCTTGGACTTCGACGGGATCGATGATTTTGTAAATTGTGGTGTTTATAACCCAACTTCTTTTACAATGGAGGCGTGGGTTTACCCTAGCGTAGTAAATGTTGATCAGGCTATTGTTTCAACGCTTTCGGGAATTTACGGCACGGGTTGCGAGTTGCACATTGGCTCCGATGGCATTCCTGTATTTTCCATTAGTAATGGTAGTTGGGTCGATACCAAAGGTACCGATGCTATCAGCGCTCAAAAGTGGACTCACCTTGCTGCTACATACGATGGTTCAACTATTAAAGTGTATGTTAACGGAGAATTAGCAGGTTCGACTTCAAGTTCCGTATATAATCCTAGTAGCTTCGAAACGTTTATCGGTAGGCGGGCCAGTGACCTCTACTACTTTAAAGGCGCCATTGATGAGTTGCGAGTATGGAATTCGGCTCTTTCGCAAAGCCAGATTGAAGCGAATATGTATAATGATATTGAAAATCCGGAAACAACCGACGGCTTAATGCTTTACTACCAATTTAATCAGGGCACGGCAGGCGGTAATAATGCTACTATCACCTCCCTTAACGACGCTTCGGCTTCTGCACAAAATGGTACTCTAAGCAATTTTGCCCTTACAGGTTCTGCCTCTAACTGGGTAGAGGGATGCCATGATATACTTAACGTATCGTCTTTTGAGGTAAGCATAGGTGCAGCAGCCAATAGCACAGATACTGTAAGAGTAATTTCTAATACTACTTGGGCTACATCCATCGATCCGTCGTGGTTGAGTGTGGACCCGTCCTCGGGAAGCGATAATGATACGCTTACATTTACAGCCGTTGCAAATCCATACGCAAGAATACGCAAGGCTTCCGTAATTGTTTCGGCTGATCATGTTTCCAGTCGAACCGTTACGGTAATTCAGGATGCTGGAGCGCCTACGCTAAGTGTTTCATCACCCACCGTTAGTATAGATGCCGCAGCCAGTAGTACCGCTACGGTAGATGTAAATTCCAATACAACATGGACAGCGTCCAGCGACCAAACATGGCTTTCCCTAAGTACTGTTTCGGCTACGGATAGCGTTACGCTTACCTTAACGGCACTTGCCAATCCGACTGTTGTAAGCCGAACAGCTACGATTACTGTTTCGGCTACGGGCGTAACGAGCCAGACTATTACGGTTACGCAAGCTGCCGGAGAGGCTACGCTTAATGTTTCATCGTCAGCTGTTAGCGTCGATACTTATGCTAGCTCCGCTACGGTAGATGTAACCTCCAATACAACATGGACAACGTCCAGCGACCAAGCATGGCTTACCGTTGATCCTGCTTCGGCAACGGGTAACGGAACAATTACTCTTGCTGCAGAAACTAATGCGACGGGGGCAGAACGAACAGCAACTATTACTGTTTTTGTGTCAAACGATGTTAATCGAACGATAACGGTTACACAACCTAAAGGCTTGCTAAGTGTTTCATCTTCTACCGTTAGTATAGGTGGTACTGATAACAGTACTGCCACAATAGATGTAACCTCCAATACGACTTGGACAGCGTCCAGCGACCAAGCATGGCTTACCGTTGATCCAGCATCCGCTACGGGCAATGGCACGTTAACTCTAACGGCATCGGTCAACCCAATTATGGAAAGCCGAACAGCCACCATTACCGTTTCGGCTACGGGTGTAGCAAGCCAAACCGTTATGGTAACACAGGATGCAGGAGCAGCAACACTTGGCGTTTCATCCTCTAATGCCAGTATAGGTGGTACTGCCAACAGTACAACCACTGTAGATGTAACCTCCAATACGACTTGGACAGCGTCCAGCGACCAAACATGGCTTACCGTTAGTCCGGAATCAGCTACGGGCAATGGCACGCTAACTTTAACGGCATCCGTTAACCCAACTGTTGAAACAAGAACAGCCACCATTACCGTTTCGGCTACGGGTGTAACAAGTCAAACCATTACGGTTACACAAGCTGCCGGAGAGGCTGTACTAAGTGTTTCATCATCTACCGTTAGTATAGGCGGCCCTGCTAATAGTACGGCTACAATAGATGTAACCTCCAATGTAACATGGATAGCGTCCAGCAGCCAAACATGGCTTGCCGTTAGCCCAGCATCTGCTACGGGCAATGGTACGCTAACTTTAACGGCATCGGCCAACCCTGTTATGGAAAGCAGAACAGCCATTGTTACCGTTTTATCTACAGCCACCGGTAGCCAAACTATTACGGTTACGCAAGCTGCCGGAGACGCTACGCTAAGTGTTTCATCTTCTACCGTTATTATAAGCGAAACTGCTAATAGTTCTGCTATGTTACAGGTGTTTTCCAATACAACATGGACAGCCTCCAGTAGCGAAACATGGCTTTCTGTAAGCCCTGCTTCTGGAGCAGGTAATGCAACAATTACCTTAACTGCATTAACCGACAATCCTGTTGCTGAAAGTAGAACAGCCACTGTTACTGTTTCGGCTACGGGTGCTGCCAGTCAAACTATTATAGTTAGTCAGGGTTCCGGAGCGGTTACGTTAAGTGTTTCATCAAATAGTGTTAGTATTGGGGCCTCTGCCAATAGCACTAATACGGTAGATATAACCTCCAATGCAACATGGACAGCAACCAGTAACCAGACATGGCTTAGTGTAAGCCCGGCTTCGGCTTCCGGCGACGGAATGCTTACTTTCACTGCAGAGGCTAATACAACAGGTGCAGAGCGAATTGCAACGGTTACTGTTTCGGCTGCAGATATCATTGTCCAAGGTGTTACCGTAACGCAGGCTGCAGGTGTTGATATTATTAACGAAAATATTGAACTTGGTTCAATAAACATCTATCCAAATCCTGTAGTGAATGAATTAACTATCGAAGTCAAAGACAATAGTCAAAATGTGAATTTTGAGATAGTGGATATAAATGGAAAGGTAGTTTGCAATGGTAAAGTAACGGAAAAAACGATCCTTTCAACCAGTGGCTTTGCTCCCGGTATGTATATTCTGAAACTCGAAAGTTTGGGCAAAATTAAATATGAAAAAATAGTTAAAAAGTAACATGTTTCTATGTAAAAAGGGCTGTCTTAAAAAGTTGAGACGGCCTTTTTTATTTTCTAAAAAATAAGATCGGCAGTATTGCATGTTACACAAATATTAGGATTTCAAAACTTTATAGCTATGGCTGTATATTTTATGTTGATATTGTTCATGGTATAGGTAAAGTATTTCGAAAACATCGGCACCTTTACAAACATCAGCGTTTTTTTTTGATCATATCGACCACGATATTGTACTGCTTGCTTTGGAATACCCCGAAAACTAATTTGTTATTGTGGATTGCAACATCAGGTTTCCGTTTCCAGTTCGGTTTGGACCAACTTAGCTAACTGCTACCCAAGTAATCGTCATCGGTAAGATTTCTTTTTAATTTGGAACATTTCCTTTCCAACCTTTCGAATACCTTACGGTAGTTTTGTTGCTGCGCACATTTGCTCTATTACCTCCAATAGTGCGTTTTGCTTCTTGCATAGTGTAAGTTGCACCTTTTCTATGAGAAATACATTACCTATTTGTTTTATTTAAATAGTAGTTTATTTGTGGATTTGATACTATAAAACAATAAACAATTTTAAATGAAATGAATAGAAAAAATTCCATTAAAATGAGGTTTAAGTAATATATAATCTCGCATTTATAAAGACGTTTTGTGTTCTGATACTTTTAAACCCTGCAAATTTTGGCTTTGCTGAGCATGATAAATCAGCTATTTTTATATTGAGTTTTTGTTAGGTAAATATTGATATGGAAAAGCACTGGGTTGAAAGTATAGTGGTGCTAATTCGGCAATATGGCAGGCGCAAACATCCTCTGGATTATGCGAACCGTTACTGCTCATGCAATTTGCCATTACGGGCAAGAAAGAGTCCGACGATAATTATCTTGATAAAAAGATAATAGAACTTTTAATAGCTGATTAGATAGATTATATATGAAACTAATACTAAAAAAGATTGTAGAATCTAAAACACTGATTGCTTTCCTGATACTTTTTTCACCATTAATTATTTCAATCTTAATTGTAACAAATGGACAATCAATTGGGATTCCTGAGAAATTAAATATCCCGTTAACTGGGCTGTTTTACCCATATCTTCAACTCGTGATTTGGATATATTGGGTGTGGTATGTGGTTAATAGATTAGGAGAGTATGACCAGATTGATACAAAATCAATTGATAAATACGGTAAGGTAATTAGATGTTCAAAAGTGATTTTTATAATTCTAATTTTAGAGTTAATAATAAACTCAATGATGCCAGGATTGATTGAATATTCAAAAATACTAGAACAGATTGTAATGTATGTTTCATACGGCTTGATAATTGCCCAGTTTTATCTTTTTTATGCTTGGATTTATGGATTCTGGATTATAACTAAGACGCTAAATGATGTTTATGAGAAAAAAAGGGAAGAAAGAAGTATGACAATGATTTTGTTCTTTTTCATGCCTTTTACATTTGGTGTGATTCACAAAAAAATTAGACATGAATTGAATTTATAAATGCTGCCAGTTCATAAATTGCAAAACCTTTAATCAGATTAAACAATAGACATAGTAATTATATGAAAGGATTATTAATAATTGACATGCAGAAAGTTTCGTTTACTCCGGAAACCCCTCGTTTTGATGCAAAAGGGGTAATTGAAAAAATAAACTTGCTTTCTAATAATTTCAGAAAAAATGGAGACAAGGTTATTTTTATACAGCACGATGGAACAAAAGACAATTTTTGTATTCCGAATACTTCCGAATGGGAAATACTAGACGAATTAGATAGAGATAGCCAAGATTTAGTAATAAGCAAAACGGCAAATGACTCATTCTATAATTCTGAATTAAATGACATCTTAAAGGATAATGGGATAGATGAGTTGATAATAACTGGATGTGCTACAGATTTTTGTGTTGATTCAACGGTTAAGTCGGCACTTACAAATAATTATAGAGTGACGGTAATTTCTGATGGTCATACTACAGGCAATCGACCACATCTTAGCGCAGAGAAAGTAATTGAGCACTATAATTGGATGTGGAAAGAGACGATTCCTATAAATGGAAAGATAACCGTATTAGAATGTAAAGATTATATCAATTTATGACGTTATGAAATAGCGAATACCGATAACCTTGAAAAACGATAATTAGTAGATGTGTTAAAAAGGAATACTGAAAACAAAGGTAATAAAATAAAATCGCATGAAACGGAATAAACAATGTAAGAAAAGTATGAAAGGATACTTTATAATAACCCTTTTAATGGCTCAGGCTATTAATGTATTTTCCCAAGAAAGAAGTACTTGGAAGCATTACTATTCGCTTGTAGATTCGGCAGAGCAAGCTATTATAGTTTCATCGGATACTAATGCGTTAACATATTATTCCAGTGCGTTTAACATGGTAAATAATCCCTATCCGGAGGATTTACACAATGCGCTGCTTTGTGCAGTTAAGGTAAACAATTTCGATTTGTCAATTAAATATGCAAAAGAGTTAGTTGCAGCAGGTACAACATTAGACGAATTGGAGGATAATAAGCATTTGGAGCCATTAATTAATTCGAACGAATGGAAAGTTTTTCAAAAGGAGTACAGTTCAATTCATAACAAGTTTTTAAAGAGTAAAAATGCAAAACTTGACAGTTTGATGGATTACGTATTGTGGTCGGACCAATATTATGCAAGAAAAAGAACTCAAATGGGATATGAAGACTCTCTTTTTTACGCGGTCTTCGATAATGTAAAAAGTATTTTGGCTTACTCTAATAAGTATGAGTATCCTAATAGGGTGGACTACGGCTTAGCTTTAGTACATTTTTTTCAGTTGCAATATCGTTTTAACGATAAAAGATTTTTTGATTCAACTAAAAGGGTGGAGTATATAGAAAAGGGCTACGATTATAACTCGATAAATTTGGATAGCATTCAAATAGACATGGTACTTCAAGGAAAGTTTTATCCTAAATACTTATACTGGGCTAGCCCTACTTTGCTTCTTCAAATTGACGATTCACTTGCATTAATTAACTACTCCGATAGCATCATAAACCGATTAGATTCTTTACGGGAAATAGTGGGGCTGTCAGATATGGCAACATATTTGAGAAAAGGACTTTTTCAGCTGAAAATAGATGGATTTAGGTATAAATATCCCGGAGAAACAACCGAAGAATACCTAAATTCTTGGAAAACAGCCGATGGAAACTTCTTTTTAAGTCTCTGCCCTGCATTTTCAATGTTTTTTGTTAAGGAATACGAGAACAATAAAAAAATATTTGAGGAAGAAATGAGGCGTATGCAAGACCCTGATGTTAGGAAAAAATTTCGAGACTATGTTATATTTAAGGAAATTCCCCGACCTAAAATTCGCTATAGATGATGAGTAACCCTTGTTGTAGTATTTTGCTATAAAGCCTTGGAATAGGTTGGTTTGCTAAACTTTTATTCTTATTTGCTATGAAATTTTACTAACTATCTCCGATGGAAATCGAGCCCAAAAAGGAGCAGCGAAAGATAGTTCATATCGATATGGATGCTTTTTACGCGTCCATTGAGCAGCGCGATAATCCGGAATATCGTGGTAAGCCGATTGTTGTTGGCGGTTCGCCCGAAGGGCGTGGGGTTGTTGCTACGGCAAGTTACGAGGCTCGTAAGTTTGGAATACATTCGGCAATGTCATCAAAACGGGCATTACAACTTTGCCCCGAGGTTATTTTTGTGAGGCCAAGGTTTAGCGTTTATAAGGAGGTCTCGGCAAAACTGCACGAAATATTTAGGCGTTATACCGATTTAATTGAGCCCCTTTCGTTGGACGAGGCGTACTTGGATGTTACCCGCGATAAGCAAAACATTGGTTCGGCTATTGAGATTGCCCGCCAAATACGGCAGGCAATAAAGGATGAGTTGCACCTGACCGCATCGGCCGGAATATCGGTGAATAAATTTGTGGCCAAGGTTGCATCGGACTTTAAAAAGCCCGATGGGCTAACTTTTGTTGGACCTTCGAAGGTCGAAAAGTTTATTGAACAGTTGCCGGTCGAAAAGTTCTTTGGTGTTGGCAAGGTTACAGCAGAAAAAATGAAGCGCATGAAGTTGTTTACCGGCGCCGATTTGAAGCAACTGTCCGAACGGGAAATGACGAAGCATTTTGGAAAAGCCGGCCGATTCTTTTTCAACATTGTGCGGGGTATTGACGAAAGAACAGTGCAACCTGAAAGAGAAACTAAGTCGGTAGGAGCGGAAGATACTTTCCCGGAGGATTTGGAGAACATTGAGGAGATGAATGCTGAGTTGGAGAGAATTGCCCACAGGGTTGTTGACCGTTTGCAAAAGCACAATTTGAAAGGGCATACGCTTACGTTAAAAGTTAAGTATGGTAATTTTAAGCAAATTACACGGAGTAAAACATTTCCTAATCCTATAACAGATATGGATTCAATATCGGAAATTGCAATTCAACTGTTAAGTTCGGTAGAAATGGAAGGCCGAAAGGTAAGGTTGTTGGGTATAACACTTTCGAATTTTGATGAGCAGGTAACCGCATTTAAAGATTACGGCGATGCAATACAGCTAAGCCTTTTTGACGATTAACTTTTCTATCAGTAACTTTTGTTATGTCAAACAAATGTACGGAGAGCATTTCCGTATGAGGAGCAAGGAGAGTTGCTCGCTTACTTTTTTTATGGAGTAACAACTTTATTAGTGAAAATTATAGGGGCATTTTATGCGTCGGGGTATTTTGCTTTTAGTTTTTCCCATATTGTTTTTCCTTGTTGAGTGCATACGCTGTTGTGATGGTATTCGAGAAAACTATTTAATGGCAAGGATAAAACTTGCGGCGTTAAAAGTATTTTTAGTATAAACGAGTTAAAAAAGAAGGTAAGAATATTGGCTGTTTCAGTAGGGTTTATTTCTTTTCGGTAAACTTTTTCGTTAATTCCACGGGTAATGTTTTTTTCGAAAACCTGTGTTGTTAGTTGATTCGCTACGATTGATATTTCATTCCTTATAGCGTAGTAGCGCTTTAAATCGTAAAGCGTTGTTGCGCTTATCTTCTTTTGCTTTTTACTAATGAGTTTAAATAGAAGGTATGTTTCGTAAATAGCATTAGGACTAATGCTTTGTATCGATTTTATGCTCTCTTTAAAGTTGTATAGATCCTTACTAAAGACTTCGTTAACCAGTTGATTTTTATCCTTAAATTTTTGGTATAGCGTTCTTTTCGAAATACCGAGTTCGGAGCATATATCGTTCATTGTTACATTTTTAATGCCTACTTCGAAAAACATATTTCTTATTGGTTCGAAGTATTGGTCGATGAATTCTTCCATAGTTATTTGTTTCTGTGTTATTAATATGTGGAATATGGAAAGGCCGCTAAAATCGTTTATGGTAAGTAAAAAGTGTTCTCGGTTAAATTAACTATCCCCAACTTGTTTGTACGTTGGGGATAGTTTTTAGTAGATTGTTATTTCCTTTTATTTTACTTGTTTGTACGTTGAATTCCTCCTCCTAATGCTTTATAAAGGTTTACTCCGTATATCAACTGTTCAAGTTTATCGTTGACCTGATTTAGCTGCGCCGATAGCAGATTTTGCTCTGCAGAAAGCACTTCGGTATAAATTGCTTCGCCTGCAATAAGTAAGTCTTTAGAGTAGTTTACGGCATTGCTAAGGGAAGTAATTTGCTTTTCCCTGTATTCATTCTTTTTTAAAGAAGATTCGTAGCCATATAAAATATCCGATACCTCTTGTCCTGCTTCCAAAACCGTATTACGGAATGTTAGTAAAGCCGCTTCTTGCTGCGCTTTGGCTATTTCCAGATTTCCTTTCAGTTGCCTTTTGTTAAAAATGGGCTGGGTTAAACCTGCAACAATATTGGCTGCAAGATTCTCAGGCTTAAAGAAATTGGAAAAATCGCCAGCAGCCAAACCAAAACTAGCAGAGGTTATAGCTAGCGATGGGTAAAAACTTGCTTTTGCCGCATCGGTAGTGGCGTAAGCAGCAAGAACGCTCAGTTCTGCCTGCTTTACGTCGGGGCGGTTGGATAGGAGTTGAGCAGGAACGCCAACTTTTAAATCGGTGTTGACTGTTTGGTTTTCTATCGAAGAGCGTTCAACAGGACCGAGTTTTCGTCCTAACAAAATGCAAATGGCATTTTCCTGTTCTCGTATTTGGCTTTCCAGTGCGGGTACCGAAAGTTGGGTGCTGTAAAGAAGTGCATAACTTTGTTCGACTGCCGCTGCATTTTGCTGTCCAGCTTCTTTTAGGGCAACTATTGTTTCAGCGCTTTCCTGAAGTAGCACTATAGTTTCCTTTGTAACTTGCAGCTGTTTATCTAGCGCTAGGAGATTATAGTAAGCCTTAGAAATGCTGGCAATGAGTTCGGACTGAATTAAATTTTTATACTCGTAACTGCTTAAATAGTTTGCGTACTGGGCTTTCGATTTGCTATTCAGTTTTCCCCATAGGTCAATTTCCCATGATGCTGAAAATCCAAGAGAGTTTTGGTTTGAAGTATATCCAAGAATATCACGACCATTAGTACCATTGCTGGTTCGTGTATGGTCTATTTGAAATCCTGCCGATAAGGAGGGCAGCCTGTTACCTGTAGCCATGCTTAACGATGCTTCGGCTTGTTTAATGCGTGTTATGGCTACCTGCAGGTTAATGTTATTGGAGAGTCCTTCCGTTATTAATGTCTGAAGTTTGGAATCTGTAAAATAATTCTCCCAAGGAATATTGGCAATGGTGGTAGAATCCTCATTATTAACATCTCTGATGATTCCGTCTGTATCAACCTGTGGTGTACTGCTTAAATGCTTATAGGATTGACATGATGTTAAGCCCAAAACAAGTACAGCGATAACGGGGATAAATAACCTATTGAGTTTATATTTACTGTTATTCATATTATTTCATTTTAAAAGTCGGAATCATCAATGGTTTCAATTTTATGGCTACTAAGTTTTTCGTGTAGTCCTTGGAAGAGAATGAATAGGATAGGAACTATTAAAATTCCTATAAATGTTCCGAATAGCATTCCTCCTAGTGCGCTGATTCCTATTGACCTATTTCCAATAGCACCGGCACCGCTTGCGAAAGCTAGTGGAATTAATCCTATTATCATGGTTAAAGCAGTCATCATAACCGGACGCAACCTTATAACAGCGGCGGTAATAGCAGCTTTTACTATGCTCATGCCTTGCCTACGACGCTGTAGTGCATACTCTACAATTAGGATGGCAGTTTTAGCCAGCAACCCGATAATCATTACCAGCGATATTTGTACGTAAATGTTGTTGTTTATGCCGCTACCACCCATCATGGCAGCAAAAGTAAATAGGTATATTCCTGCAAGTCCGATAGGTAGCGAAAATATTACCGCTAACGGTAATATGTAACTTTCGTACAATGCCGCTAACAACAAGTAAACAAATACTACACTTAACAGTAAAATTATGGCAGTGTTGTTTTTTGTTCCTGCTTCTTCACGGGTCATTCCCGAATAATCGTAACTATATCCGGTAGGTAAGCCTATTTCATCTATTAATTTTAATACATCACTTGAAGTGTAACCGGCAGGATAATTTGGAATGATAGTAAAGCTCATCGAGCTAAACAGGTTAAATCGGGTTAGCCCTTGTGGTCCTGTTATATCGGTTACTTTTATAAATTCAGTGATAGGAGTCATTTCTCCATTAGATGCCTTAACGTAGATGCTGTTTAGGTTATCGAGTTGGGCTCGGTATTCTGGGGCAGCCTGAACAATTACCCTATACTGTTTCCCATAGGCATTGAAGTTCGAAATATATAAACTCCCGATATTTTGTTGTAAGGTAAGCATTATGTTGCTTAAGGTTAACCCTGCTTCCTTTATTTTGGGAATGTTTGCTTCAATTTGTTTTTGAGGGAATCGGGGATTAAAGGAGTTCATTGCAACAAGCACTTCGGGTCTTGCCCTAAGTTTATTAAGAAAATTTGAAGCGACGCTATAGAATTTGTTGATATCGCCACCTGTTCGGTCTTGTAACTTTAATTCTACTCCGTTGCTTAATCCAAAGCCCATTAAAGTTGGAACTCCAAAAAACATGAAGGAGGCATTTTTTACACCCTTGGTTTTTTGCTGTAATATCGAAACTATTTCGTTGGCCGTTTTGTCCCTCTTGCTCCAACTTTTTAGCCTGATAACTGCCGATCCGTAAGAACTTCCTGCACCATTCATAAAACTATACCCGCTTAAGGATATCATGGTTTCAACTTCAGGAATTGCTTCAACTATTTTTGTTACTTGTGTTAAAATGCTGTCGGTTTGCTCCAGCGAAGAGCCGGGGATAAGTTCTATGGTTCCCATTATGGCGCCGCTATCTTCTTGAGGAACGAAGCTGGAAGGTAAAATGCTTATGATAGAGTAAAGTATGAATGAAAACAGGAGTACAACGGCAACGGATATCCACCGGTGATTTTTCTTTGCCAGGTATATAAGTATTTTTTTGTATTTCTTGGTGGCCGCATTAAACGCACGGTTAAAGTACATGAGGAATACATTAATAGGAGTTCTTTTTCTATCTTTTGGCAATACATGCTTTTTTAAGAAGAGGGACGATAGTACGGGACTTAATGTAAGTGCGTTAACTCCCGAAATTAAAATGGCTACTGTTAGCGTTAATCCAAATTGTTTAAAGAAAACTCCGCTGGTTCCTCCAATGTAGCTAACAGGGATAAATACCGAGGCCGAAACTAAAGTCATGGAAATAATTGCAGGGGCAATTTCCTTGAGGGTTTTTAGTGCGGCTTGTTTCGAATCCTTTATACCCGAATCCAGTTGAAGATATACGGCTTCAACCACCACAATGGCATCGTCAACTACCATTCCTATGGCTAAAACCAAGGCAAATAGGGTTAGTAGGTTGATAGAAAATCCAAATAGTTTAAGGAAGAAGAAAGTTCCAATAATGGAAACAGGTACTGCAATGGCAGGAATAAAAGAGGCTCTAAAATTTTGAAGGAATACCAAGATGATTAGGAGTACCAGAATAAACACTTCGATTAGCGTGCTTATTACTTTACTTATCGATTCGTTCAGGAAATCGCTAACATCCATCTGGTAATGAAAACTTACTCCTTCAGGAAGAACCTTTGCTACTTTTGCCATTTGGTTTTTTACATCGGTAATAATATCCTGAGCATTCGACTCGGCTGTTTGGCTAACAGCTAGCATAATTGCAGGATTTCCGCTCGATTTGGTGATAATGCTATACGATTGTGCTCCTAGTTCTACATCTGCAACATCCTTTACTCGTAGAATGTTAGTGCCGTCGGAACGAATAATAATATTTCCGAACTCCTCTGCCGTTTTTAACTTTCCCGTAAATTTGAGTGAATATTGAAATGTTTGGTTTCCCATTTCACCTAATTCTCCAGGAGCGGCTTCAATATTCTGATCTTGTAAAGCCGCAACTACTTCGGATGAAGTTAGTTTATAGGATTTCATTACATCCGGTTTAAGCCAAATACGCATTGAGTAGTTTCCTGCACCCAATACATCAACACCTCCAACTCCGGTAACCCTTTTTAACTGAGGAACTATGTTGATTTGAGCGTAATTTTGCAGAAACTTTGCATCGTAATTTGGATTTTGGGATTTCAGCTGTATCATTAAGATGTAACCGCTCTGTTGCTTTTCAACGGTAACACCGTTTTGTGTAACTTCCGAGGGTAAAAGCGATGTTGCCTGAGAAACCCTGTTTTGTACGTTAACCGTTGCAATGTCAGGGTCAATTCCTTGTTTAAAATATACAACAATTGATGCAGAACCTCCATTATATGCTGATGAAGTCATGTAGGTCATTCCTTCAACACCGTTAATTTGCTCTTCCAATGGAACAATAACACTTTTTAAAACAGCGTCGGCGTTGGCTCCACTATATGATGCACGTACTCTTACGGTAGGGGGGGCAATGTTTGGATATTGTTCTACAGGCAAACTGTAAATGCCTATAATCCCCAGTACAACGAAAAAAATTGAAATAACCGTTGATAGTACAGGTCTTTCTATGAATGTTTTAAGCATTTTAATTCCTAATTAGTTATTGTAATTTTATTTTCTCCCCGTTCGATAGGTTTATAATATCATCGGTAACAACTCTGTCGCCGGCAGAAAGACCATTAGTAATAACATAACTTTTACCATCGGGTGTCGATTTTACTTCTATAATTTTTTGCACAACGGAATCTCCCTCAACTTTATATATCATAGTTTTATCCTGCTGACTAAATGTGGCTTTTTGAGGGATAACTAGGGCTTTTTCGATATACTGTGGAATAATAACTTTTCCACTGCTTCCGCTAAGCAATAATCCTTTTGAGTTAGGAAACGAAGCTCTGAAATTTACAGAACCCGTTGTTTGGTCAACAACTCCCGATATGGTGGCGATGCGACCTGTTTCGTTATACTCGGTGCCATTGGAAAGTAAAAACTTTACGTCAGGGATGTTTTTTATTTTTTCAACTTTCGTTTGCCCTTCCCATTTATCCATAAAGTTGTACAGTTCCTTTTCGTTCATGGAAAAGTATGCGAATATTTTGGCTGTACTGGACACTGTTGTTAGTACGCTGCTGCTGTTAACCAAGCTACCTAGCCTGTACGAAATTGTACCAACAACTCCATCAACAGGGCTTGTAACATTAGTCCATCCCAAGGTCGATTGCGCTTGTTCTAACGTGGCTTTTGCAGCATCAAGGGAATTTTGGTATGCTTCGAGTTGAACTTTGCTGATAATATTTTTTTCGGCAAGAGGGCGCATTCTTTCAACGTTGAGTTTTGCCGTATTGTATGATGCTTTGGCTTCCTCAATTGCTTTAACCGACGATGGAGAGTTTATTTTAAACAAGGATTGTCCTTTTTTTACCTTTGCGCCTTCGTCAACGTAAACAGCTTCGATAAATCCATCAATCCTTGGTTTTATCTCAATATCTTCTTGCCCTTTTAAAACAGCGGGGAAAACAGATTGCAATTCTATTTTTTGAGGTTCGAGAACTTCGGTTTTATACGATTTTGGTTCTTGCAATCGATTTTGTTTAGCGTTTTTGCTACATGATGTAAACAGAAAAAGGAGGATTAGCCCTCCAATAAAGAAATGGTTGTTTTTCATAATTTATCGTTATTTGTCATTGTTAACTATTCTTAGTATTGTATTTCTTTGGCGAAATTGTTTTGATAAACTCCACAAATCTAATTATGTTCAAAAATCTAACAATGTTAACTTGTATTAAAAAAATTAAATGCTCAAAATGAATCTACGCATAATTCTGGTATATAAGTCTTTGGGACTGATTGAACTTAGTTCTGGAGGTAGTCCTTTTTGCTTCATATTGTATATAAAACCTTGTTGCAGGCACATCCAACTAAACATAACTTCTCCAGCAAGCGCTTTGTCGTTAGTTAATTCTAAGAACAAATTCTTTATTTGAAGAATTTCAGCATGAGCTTCTTCGCTAGGTAGCACCCTATTGAAACTAAACATTAGTTGATACAGTTCCTTGTGTTCAAATGCAAAATCCCAGTGGTTAATGGAAAGTTGCATCAGAATTTTCTTTGCATCGGTTTCTTTTTGCTTTACATTTTCGTATTCCTGATACAGCATCCTGTGTCCCATTAGTGCTAATTCATCTAATAGGTCATCTTTGTTTTTGAAGTATTCGTAAACAATCGGGGGGGTGTATTCAATTACATCGGCAATTTTTCTAATGGTAACGGCTCCCCAACCGTCCGACATGGCAATTTTTAACGCAGCATCTAGTATGCCTTTTCTAATATTTTCTTTTTCCTTTTTTCTTCGTTCAACATGTCCCATTTCAAAAATGTTATATTTTCTAACGATGTTAGATTTGCAAATCTAATTATTTTTTACTGATGAAGAACTGGTGGTTAAATATTTTTAATACAAATTATTAGATGTGAAATTGAAATTAAGCTGGAGCCGAGATTTGGCTTAGTACATAACAATAAAGGCAGCGTTAACTGCCTTTGATTTTGTCGGGGTGATCCGACTCGAACGGACGACCACTTGCACCCCATGCAAGTACGCTAGCCAACTGCGCCACACCCCGAACGCTTTTGGAAGTGCAAAAATACTCTCTATTTTTTGATTTACAAAAATTATGTGTTTAAAATTATTTCCCTTTGGTTGAGTTTGCTCGTTATTCCAAGTCTGCTATTTGGACAATTTCGTTTTCGAGTTCCAAGGTGGAATTATATCGGTTATCCATTGCTTCGGTTGTAAGTTCCAGCAATTTTTTTCGTGAATAGTAGCGTGGTGGCTTTGTTAAATGTGGCTTAGAGCACATCTTTAAAAGAATGGGCTTGAGGTTTTCAGGGACTTTTCGGCTTTGTGGTAGAGGTTGTGTTAGTTGAATGTGTATGGTCTTTAGCGGATTGTCGGTTTCCCATGGGATTTGTTGCGTAAAGAGTTGCCAGATGGTTACGCCTAAAGCGTAAATGTCGGTGCGGTAATCGAGCAATTCCCATAAGTTGAGCATCTGTTCGGGAGCCGAATATATTAACGAGAAAGGTAATTTTCCGCGTTTTAATGCGGGTTTTTCTCCTATTCGTCGCGCTAAGCCCATATCTATTATATGTGCAGGGGCGTTCGAAATTTCTTTAATATTATTCGTTTCAACAATAATATTAGCAGGTTTTAGGTCGCAATGAATAAAGCCGGCATTATGAATTTTGCGAAGAGCCTTAATTATGTTTATGGTTATGCCGAAATAGTCCGATGTTTTCAGTTTCCTACGGTATTTCCATTGTTTTAAGGCTTGTACTGTAATACCATCGATATAATTGGTAACTAGGTATTTTATGCCATCCTGTTCAAAAAAATCGGGGTTAAGTTCCGTACACAGTTTTGTGGCTTCGTACTCCTTTTCAAATCTGAATTGATACTCAGGATGATTGTAAAGTGAAGGGTGAAACCTTTTGATTATAACTTTTTTGTCCGAATTGTTGGCAATGCCTAGGTAGGTGGACGATATTTCGCCGTTTTGCTTAATTATACTTTTAGAATCGTTAAGGGCCAGTACGTAACTATCGTACTGACCCTTTAACAGTATTGTTTCGCCAATGTGCATTCTACTTGCTGAAGTTGGAAATAATTTCCTTCACCTTGGCAACTTTTTCGTTTAGCATGTCAGTGGTTTTAGCTTCGGCAATAAACCGAAGGTAAGGTTCGGTATTCGAAGGACGAATGTTGAACCACCAATCGGGAAATTCAACCCTGTATCCATCGAAATCGTACGAAGCAGTTGGCTTTTCGAGTTTAATAAAATAGTCGCGAACGGCATCCATTGCTTCGCGTTTTTGTTCCAACTTAAAGTTGATTTCTCCTGAATTGGCGTATGTTCCAATTTTGGCAATAATTTGTGACAAGCTAATGCCTTTTGCCTTCATTTTGCTTATCACGTTTAGTATTAGAATGCATGCAAGTATTCCGGAATCGGAAAAGTAGAAATCGCGGAAGTAGTAATGGCCAGCCAATTCACCTCCATAAATCCCGTTAATTTCTCTTAGTTTTTTTGCGGCATAAGCACGACCAACTTTCCAAGTGTGCATGGTTGCGCCCATTGGGGTTAAGTATTCGCCTACAGCCTTGGATGTACGAATATCCTGTAAAACGTTTCCCCTGAGCCCTTTTTCTTCCAGAAAGTAATGTCCCAGTAGTCCAATCATTAAATCGGGCGAAATAAATTTACCCTTTTCGTCAACAAACATAACTCTGTCAGCATCTCCATCGAAAATTACACCCAAATCGCATTGATTCTTCTTAACTAAGTTCTGTAAATCGACTACGTTTTCAGGGATAAGTGGGTTGGCTTCGTGGTTAGGAAATGTTCCGTCAAGTTCGTCGTACATGTAAATTGGTGAATTTCCCAGAATATCCTTAATTATAAGGGCAGCCATTCCGTTGGAGCAGTCAATACCAATTTTTAGGTTGGAAAAATTCTGCTTAAACCCGTTTAGAAACGCGGTATATTCAACTTTTATATCATGCTCAATAATTTTTCCTTTGTTCGAAACCGGAACAACGGGAGTATTCTGCATTTTCTCTTCAATAAATTTTAGCCCTGTGTCGTATCCTACCGGTTCGGCATTTTCGCGCGATACTTTTAATCCGTTGTATTGACGGGGATTGTGTGAGGCAGTTATTTGCACCGATGCCTTAAAGTTGCCTTTGGCAGTAGCATAGTAAACCATTGGAGTTGTTGCCAATCCAAGGTTATAAACGTTGGCTCCTGCGTCGGTAATGCCTTTGGTTAAGTATTCGTATATTTCGTCGGACGATTCGCGAACATCGCGCCCAACCAATACCTTATCGGTTTTAAGCAATTCAACTAGAAAGAATCCAATTTTGTAAACATCATCCTTATTAAATTCCTTGTTGTAAATTCCTCTGATGTCGTAAGCATGAAAAGCACCCATTTCTGTTATTTTTTATAGTTAATTGTTTTATTATTCTGATGCAAAAATAAAATATTATCCCAAACATTGGCTAAATTTTAGAATAGACGGTTTAGCCAAAATCTTTTTCAAATAAACTTAAAAATGAGTATTATACTTGAATAACTTTGTGTTTTAACATTTTTTTTGATGTACGATGTCTTTTGCTAAAGGAAAGTTCGATATAGCGTAAAAGCATAATTTTGCTATATGATTTCGAAAAAACTGGTTTTGTTTATTTTTATTATTGAAGTTGAACAGGATGAGGAGTATAATTGTTAATTCATAATATTTTGTTTCTTTATTGAGGAAATTCCTTATAAAAATTGATAATACGCATAGTTTTAGTTAAAACTTTTACTTTTTTTGTAATCCTTTTATAATTTTTGTAGTCAAAAAAGTTTTAGGATTTTTACCCTTTTAACACCAAAAGTTAATCATTTAGTAAACTATAATCCGTTAACCAAAATCTACCAAAAATGAAAATTTACAAACTTTTCGTTATGTCTGTTTTGTTAGCGGGGCTAACTTCGGCATGTTCCAAACAGGACAATCCGTTTTTAAAGCCCTACGATACTCCGTTTGGAGTTCCTCCTTTCGATAAAATTAAACCGGAGCATTTCGAGCCGGCTATTACTGAGGGTATTAAGCAGCATACTGCTGAAATTGAAGCAATCGTTGCTAATACCGAGAAACCAACTTTTGAGAACACTATTATTCCGTTAGATTATAGCGGTGAGTTGCTCGAGAAGGTTGAACTTACAATGGGTAACTTGAATTCTGCAAATACAAGCGAAGCATTGCAGGACGTTATAAAGAAGGTTTCGCCGATGCTTTCGAAGCATGGCGATGACGTTCGTATGAATGCTAAACTTTTCGAGCGTGTTAAGGCCGTTTACGATAACATGGATTCTGCAAATTACGATGCAGAACAACGCCGCTTAGTGGAAAAAACGTATAAGTCGTTTGTAAGGGGTGGTGCCAATTTAACTCCCGAAAAGCAAGAGCAACTTCGGAAAATTAATCAGGAACTTTCGGTTTTAACGCTTCAGTTTAACGAGAATCTTTTGGCCGAGACTAATAATTATCAAATAGTTATTGATAATAAGGACGATTTGGCAGGACTTCCGGAATCGGTTGTTGCAATGGGTGCCGAAGATGCAAAAGCAAAAGGGTTAGATGGAAAGTGGGTTTATACCGTTCAAAAGCCAAGTATGCTGCCATTTTTAACCTATGCAAAAAATAGAGAATTGCGTAAGAAACTTTACTATGGCTACTACATGCGTGGTAATAACAACAATGCAAACGACAACAAGGATATTGTTAAGAAAGTTGTAGCGTTGAGGCAGCAAAAAGGCGAATTATTGGGATTTCCAACCTATGCAAATTATATTTTAGATGAGAACATGGCAAAAACGCCCGAAAATGTTTATAATTTGCTTCATAAGTTATGGGACCCTGCTAATAAAGTGGCTAAAGCAGAGTGCAGCGAACTGCAGAAGATTGCCGATGAGGAAGGTGGTAACTTTAAAATTGAACCTGCCGATTGGTGGTATTATTCCGAAAAGGTTCGTAAGGCCAAGTACGATTTGGACGAAGAAATGCTCCGTCCGTACCTTTCGCTCAACGCTGTTCGTAATGGTGTATTTGACTTAACAACCAAACTGTACGGTTTGAGTTACGTTAAACGTGACGATTTGCCTGTTTACAACCCCGAATGTGAGGTTTACGAAGTTCACGAGGCTGATGGAAAGTTCCTTGGAATATTATACCTCGACTTTTTCCCTCGTGATAGCAAATCGGGTGGGGCGTGGTGTACCGAGTATCGTGGTCAAAAAATTATGCCTGACGGTACATTCGTTACTCCTGTGGTTTCTATCGTAACTAATTTCACAAAGCCAACTGCCGACAAGCCATCGTTGTTGAGTTTTGATGAGGCCGAAACATTTTTCCATGAGTTTGGACATGCTTTACACGGTCTGTTTGCAAAGGTGCGTTATCCGGGATTATCGGGTGTGCCTCAGGACTTTGTGGAGTTGCCAAGCCAAATAATGGAACATTGGGCAAGCAACGGGCAATACCTGAAAATGTATGCTAAGCATTACGAAACTGGAGAGCCTATGCCCGATGAACTTATTTCGAAAATTGAGGCAAGCGGTCATTTTAACCAAGGTTTTGCTACTACCGAGTACTTGGCAGCATCGGTTCTCGATATGGATTACCACACTCTTCCGGCCGATAAGGCAAAGGTTGACGATGTATTAGCTTTCGAGAAAACGTCCATGGATAATTTAGGGTTGATTCCTGAAATTTTGCCACGCTATAGAACAACATACTTTGGACATATCTTCAGCGATGTAGTTGGCTATTCGAGCGGGTACTACTCATATATTTGGGCAGAGGTTCTCGATAGTGATGCTTTTGAAGCGTTTGTCGAAAGTGGCGATATTTTCAACAAGGAAATTGCACACAAATTCCGTACATGCGTGTTGGAAAAAGGCGGATCGAAAGATGCAATGGAATTATATACCGATTTCCGCGGTAAAGAGCCTAGTATTGAGCCATTACTTCATAATAGGGGATTGGAGTAGAAAAGGGTTATATTAAAAATGGGGTGTAAACATACACCCCATTTTTTATTTTCTTATGCGGTAAACTTTTTTCATTCTTGGCATAAAAACTCGTGTTCCTCCGTCGTTTTTTATTATATTAAGTACTTCGGTATCGTTAGTCTCAAATACCGATCCGAAAAGTCCTTTAACCTGAGGAATGCTAAACATTTCATCGTCTAAAGGTGTTGAAGGTCCCAGCATATATACATCGCACGAGTTTGGTATGTTATTTACAATTCCGGTAAATGTATTGTTCGAAATGCTGGTGGATGTTACAATTACACAGTCGGAATCCTTAAGGTACTCCTTTTGTTGTGACATCGGAATTACCGGTGCCTCGTGCTGGTCGATGTCGAAAATGTTTAGTTTGATGTCCTTTCCTTCGAACTTCTTAACCAGCGAGCAAAAGTAGCCTATCATCGAAATGCTTTTGTATTTGTCAAAATCTACAACCTGAAAAATATCGCCATCGCCATCAAAGGGTACGTTGTAGTTTAGCACTGAATTAGCTGCTGCATTTGCCAAAATTCTTTGCTCTGCTTTTTCAAGGTTGGGTTTCAAGGCTGTGTCCAGAACATTTACGCCAAGCGTTGCACACACGCCAATTTTTTTTTGCGGCGATAAGGCTGCAACGTATTTTGCTCCTGCCGTGAACGAAAATTCTTCAATCTTGCTTTTATCAATTGCTTTTTCAAAAAGAATCTTTAAAATGTCGAAATCTGCTTTCATCTCAATAACTTTGTAAAATATAAATTCAAAATGGATAACACACAACTAATTGATCGGCTAAGATATTCACTTAAAAAGAATGATGTGCTACAATTGGCCAGTTTTTTTGCTTCATCGTCGCAGTCTATCGACCAATTAGTAATGTTAGCCACCGATAATAATCCAATGTTGGCGTTCCATTCTGCATGGGTGTTGGAAAATTGCTTACTGAGCAATTCTGATTTATTAAATCGATATTCTCCGAAATTATTGGAAATATTTCCTTGTATAGAAAACAACTCAGTAAGAAGACATACTTCAAAGCTATTAAGTTTATGGATTTCCGGTTTTGATGATTTGTCGGAGTTTGTTGCAGAAAGGAGAGAGGTGTTTCAGCAGTTGGCTGAGACATGTTTCGACTGGGTACTTTCCCCGTCAACGCCAGTTGCCGTAAAGGCCCATTGCCTAAAGATATTGGCAAGGGTTTCACCTTATTTTCAATGGGTGAAGGATGAGTTGCCAAACGTGGTAAGGCTGGTTGGGATTGATGCCTCCCCCGGAATAAAATCAATATCAAAAAAGGTTTTAAAAGAAGCAATGAACCATGAAAAGGGTTGATATACATTTGGTTGATAAAGGGTTTTGCTATTGCGTAAGCGGGCTAAAATGCTAATAAAGAAGGGGTGGATTAGCATTAACAGGCAAGTTGAGGGAAAACTGTCGCTTATGGTTGACGAAGATGTTTGTATTGAAATAACAAATCCTCATAATGTGGAGTGGGTTGGCAGGGGTGCTTTGAAATTACAAAAGTTTATAGAAGAGTTTGCTTTCGACTTTACGGACAAGTTGGTGCTGGATGTAGGCGCTTTCACTGGAGGTTTTACTCAGTGCGCATTGCATAACGGGGCTAAATTTGTTTGGACTATAGATTTGGGGACCAACCAGTTGCATTCTTCGTTGGTTAATCATCCTATATTTCGTTTATATCGTTGTTGACTGTTGTCCCATATTTGCCTAAGTTTTTAAAGGATAACGGAAGAATGATACTGTTGGTTAAGCCGCAGTTCGAGGCCGGACGTGAGGCCTTAAATAAAAATGGAATTGTAAAGTATCCTGATAGTCATATTAAAGTATTGAATTCTATTCGTCATGGATTCGAAGCACACAACTATAAATTAGTCCATATTACAGCTGCTCCAATATATTCCAAAACAATGAATATAGAGTACATTGCAGAGTTTTCTCGGGAAGGTATAAGTATTATGGATTTTACTATGGTTGTGAATAAAGTTTTTGATTTACAGAAGAACCTTTGATTCGGGGAAGTTGTTTCTTCATTTATGTTGACTTGTAAATTTTTATCGGTTTTATTAATTTGGCAAAGAGCATTAGAGTTGTTTAAAATCAATATAAATAGTATTGGTTTTTATGGTTTATAAGGTATATTTGTACTCAATTTTAAATTAATGTATGTAGATAAATAAATACAAATTATGTCACTATTCAAATCATTTGATACAAAAGGAAACGAGGATTCCGACAAACAAAACTTACCTGTGGAAAAGGTAAAAGTATTAATATTAGGTTCGGGACCTGCTGGATACACTGCTGCAATTTATGCGGCGAGGGCAAATCTTAATCCCGTGATTTACGAGGGTATTCAACCGGGAGGACAGTTGACCACTACTACCGAGATAGAGAATTTTCCTGGTTATCCCGAAGGCACTACGGGTACTGCTATGATGGAGGATTTAAAGAAGCAGGCCGAGCGTTTTGGTACCGATGTCCGTTTTGGAATAGCCACTTCGGCTGACTTAAGCGTGCAACCTTTTCGGGTGATTATCGACGAGGAAAAGGTAGTAGAGGCTGATGCTCTGATTATTGCAACGGGAGCAACTGCTAAATACCTTGGTTTGGAATCGGAGGAGAAGTTTAAGGGACAGGGCGTATCAGCCTGTGCAACCTGCGATGGATTCTTCTATAAAGGTAAGGATGTGGCCGTTGTTGGCGGTGGTGACACTGCATGTGAAGAGGCTACATACTTGGCTGGATTATGTAATAAGGTTTATCTGATTGTTCGTAAACCGTATCTTCGCGCATCGAAGGCCATGCAGGAACGCGTTTTCAGTACATCAAACATTGAAGTGCTATTCGAGCATACTACAAAGGAAATCGTAGGGGATATGACCGGAGTTAACGGTGTTGTTCTTAATAGTACTAAAAAAGGAGAGGATGTTAAAATTGATATTTCAGGGTTCTTTTTAGCTATTGGGCATCATCCGAATTCCGATATATTTAAGCCGATGATTGAAACCGACGAAGTTGGCTACATAAAGACAATTCCGGGTACGTCTAAAACTAATATTTCGGGAGTATTTGCTTGTGGCGATGTGCAAGATCCTCATTACCGTCAAGCTATTACTGCTGCTGGCTCGGGATGTATGGCTGCTATTGATACGGAACGATATCTTGGCGAAAGAAAATTCTAATAATAAAAAATCCCGCTTTTAGCGGGATTTTTTTAATATACTGTGCACATTAAATTTGTGCAATTTTTTCTTTGTCGTATTTTCCTGCGAGTAACTTTTCGTGTACAATCGAAAATGCTTTTATAGTTTCTTTAACATCGTCGAGTGTATGTGCAGCCGTAGGAATAAGGCGAAGCAAAATTTGTCCTTTTGGAATAACAGGGTAAACCACCATTGAACAGAATATTCCATAGTTTTCACGAAGGTCGAAAACCATGTTAGCTGCTTCGGGAACGCCTCCGGTCATATAAACAGGGGTAACGGGCGATTGTGTTTTACCAATGTTAAATCCCATTTCCTTTAACCCACTTTGTAGGGCGTTTACAATTTTCCAAAGGTTTTCTTTTATTTCTGGATGAGTTTGTAATAGTTCCAAACGTTTAAGAGCCCCATATACCATAGGCATTGGCAACGATTTTGCAAAAATTTGCGAGCGCATGTTATACATTAAGAATCTGATAACCTGTTCGTCAGATGCAACAAAACCGCCAATTCCTGCCATACTCTTAGCAAAGGTAGAGAAGTAGATGTCGATTTTGTCCATAACACCAAAGTGTTCTGGAGTTCCGGCACCATGTTTTCCCATTGTTCCAAAGCCATGAGCATCGTCAAGAAGAATGCGGAACTTGAATTCTTTTTTCAAGTCGGTTATGGCTTTGAGGTTTCCTAAATCACCAGCCATACCAAAAACGCCTTCGGTTATCAGTAAGATGCCACCTCCAGTTTTTTCGGCTGTTTTAGTTGCCATAGCTAACATTTTGTGGCAACTTTCCATGTCGTTGTGCTGGTAAACAAAACGTTTTCCGGGGAATAATCTTAATCCATCGATGATACAGGCGTGTGCTTCCGAATCGTAAACAACTACGTCGTTACGACCAAGAATTGTATCGATAATCGAGAGCATTCCCTGATAGCCAAAGTTGAGAACATAAGCAGATTCTTTGCCTACAAACTTTGCTAGTTTTTCTTCCAATTCTTCGTGCTTGCGGGTTTGTCCGCTCATCATGCGGGCTCCCATTGGGTATGCCATTCCAAATTGAGCGGCTGCTTCAGCATCGGCTTTACGAACTTCCGGATGATTTGCTAGTCCTAAATAATTATTTAGACTCCAGGTTAATACTTCTTTACCCCTGAAAATCATTCGAGGCTTAATTTCACCTTCAAGTTTTGGAAATGAGAAATAGCCATGGCTGTATTGTTGCCATTGGCCAATAGGTCCCATGTTTTGAATTTTATCAAAGATATCCACTTTATAAAAATTTTGAGTGATACATCGTTTTAAAATATCGGCAAAACTAACTTATTTTTGATAAAATGTAACCTTTTGTTCCCTAATTTTATTAAATATGAGCAAATTCGGGAGTTATACGACAGGCAAAAACTTAACTTTTTTTATGTTTTTACTTGAATTTTCTATTTTATTATATCGGTATTGTTTCCTAAATTTGCCGGATTAGTTGTAATACTTAGTAAATTAACTTTAAACGCCTTTATATGAGTAAAAGGATTTTGGTGTATTTCCTGAGCTTAACGGCTTTGTTGTTTGTATCGTGTTCGGGTTTCGAAAAAATTTTAAAAAGTACAGATTACGAGTACAAGTATAAAAAGGCACTAGAATATTATGCCAAAAAGGATCATTATAGGTACTTGACTCTTTTTGAGCAATTGTCGCCTATTTATAAAGGTACGTATCGTTCCGATACTATTGAGTATTATATTGCAGAAGGAAACTTTTATCAGGGCGATTACTTGTTAGCAAGTCACGATTTTGATGTTTTTCGCAAAACTTTTCAGCGGAGTTCTTTTACCGAAGATGCTGAATTTATGTATGGGTATTGTTACTATAAATCTTCGCCTCGTCCCGATTTGGATCAGGAAAGTACTAAAGCCGCAATAGAGGCTTTTATGGATTTTTTAAGGCGATACCCCAATTCTCCGCGTAGGGACGAAGTTAATAAGTTACTGGATGAATTAAAGAATAAGTTGGTAGAAAAGTCGTACCTTAGTTCAAAATTGTACTACAATATTGGTGACTATAAGGCAGCCATTGTGGCTTTAAAAAATAGTATAAACGATTACCCTGATAGTAAACATAGGGAAGAGCAAATGTTTCTAATTTTAAAATCTTCATTCTTATTGGCCGATAACAGTGTTGCTCTTAAGCAACGGGAGCGTTTTCAAAGTACAGTTGATGAATACTACTCCTTTGTGGCCGAATTTCCGGAATCGAAATACATGAATGATGCAAAAAAAATGTATGAGAAATCGATGAAAGTGATCAGTAAGGATGAGTCAGTAGATCAGAATAACTAAAAAACCAAATAAAAACTATGGACGTAAAGAAAATTAATGCGCCAGCTTCAACTATTTCGCGCGATTTAAGTGATCTTGATAAGGAAACCGGAAATGTTTACGAATCGGTTCGGATTATTGGCAAACGTGCCAATAAGCTTAGCCATGATTTAAAGCAAGAGTTAAATCGCAAGTTGGAAGAGTTTGCTTACTATACCGATAATCTTGAGGAGGTTTTCGAGAATAGAGAGCAAATTGAAATTTCGAAATTTTACGAAAGGCTTCCTAAACCTGTTTTAATTGCAACCCAAGAGTTCTTGGAAGGTAAACTCTTATACGAAGAGGTGGAGGAACCTGAGGAAAACCAGTAACATGAAACTGGTAGGGAAACATATAGTTTTAGGAGTTACCGGAAGCATTGCAGCCTACAAGGCTGCAACGTTAGTTAGATTGTTGGTTAAGGAAGGGGCAGAGGTTAAGGTTATAATGACACCGTTGGCTAAGGAGTTTATTACTCCTTTAACGCTTGCCACCCTTTCTAAAAATCCCATTTTAGTTGATTTTTTTAATCCTGAGAACGGTGATTGGAATAGCCATGTGGACCTTGGTCTTTGGGCCGATTTATACATTATAGCCCCAGCCAGTGCCAATACAATAGCTAAAATGGCAAATGGAGTTGCCGACAACCTATTGCTTACAACGTATTTATCGGCTCGTTGTCCGGTAATGGTTGCTCCGGCAATGGACTTAGATATGTATGCACATCCTGCCACACAAAAAAATATTGCAACAATTGCCGGATACGGCAATATTATTATTGAAGCAGCCTTCGGAGAATTGGCCAGTGGACTTTCCGGTAAAGGGCGGATGGAAGAACCCGAAACAGTACTTCGCCGGGTTATCGATTTTTTTAACAGTTCGAATAGGTTTGCCAATCGTAAGGTTCTTATAACATCGGGACCAACATACGAGTATATCGATCCTGTAAGGTTTATCGGAAATTTTTCGTCTGGAAAAATGGGAGCGGCTTTAGCCGATGAGTTTGCCAAGCAAGGAGCACAGGTTACTTTTATTTCGGGACCTGCAGGAGTTTATCCTAAAGATACTTCTATTACTCGTATTGATGTGGTTTCGGCGAGCGAAATGCTGGAAGCCGCAAAGAATTCTTTTCCTAGTGTTGATATAGCTGTTATGGTTGCAGCTGTTGCCGATTTTACCCCAGAAACTGTTGCCGATAATAAAATTAAAAGGGAGGCCGACGACCTTATTCTTCGTTTAAAGCCTACCGTTGATATTGCAGCAACATTGGGCAAAGTAAAAAGAAATAATCAGTTACTTGTTGGTTTTGCTCTTGAAACAGCTAACGAACAGGTGAATGCTTCCGAAAAACTCAAAAGAAAAAATTTCGATTTAATTGTATTAAATTCTTTAAATGATAAAGGTGCCGGCTTTAGTGGCGATACAAATAAAATTACGTTAATTAACACTAAGGGCGAGATTACTCCGTTTGAAACAAAGAGTAAGCAGCAAGTTGCTGCCGATATTGTTAGCGCAATATTCGAAATGATCGGAAATCTAAAAGGCTAAACCTTTAAATTATGTCTCTTTCACGCTTTACAGCAATCTTACTTTTAATTTTCTGTCCGTTTGTTGGAATCGGACAAGAGTTAAAGTGTAATGTTTCTATAAATTCCCAGAAAATTCAGGGAACCAACCGTACTATTTTTCAAAATTTACAAAAAGCCATTTACGAATTCATGAATAATACTGCATGGACAAACAATGTTTTTGGATTCGACGAGAGAATTGAGTGCAGTATAATGTTTAACCTTACCGAACAAGTTGGATCCGACGAATTTAAGGGGTCAATTCAGGTTCAGTCGCGTAGGCCTGTTTATAATACGTCGTATAACACAACCATGTTGAATTACCTTGACCAGAATCTTCAGTTTACTTATAGGGAGTTCGATAAGTTAGAGTTTTCGGAGAATACGAATCTGAACAACCTTTCGTCCATTCTTGCTTTTTATGCATATATAATAATTGGATTGGATTACGATTCGTTTTCTAATTTGGGTGGAAACGACTACTTTTTAAAAGCAGAGAAAATAGTAACTAATGCTCAGCAGTCCACAGAGAAGGGGTGGAGGGCATACGAAGGTAATCGTAAAAATCGATACTGGTTAATTGAAAACTTGCTTAACAGCAAGTACAAGCCTTTACGGGAAGTAATTTATAAGTATCATCGGTTAGGCTTGGATAGAATGAGCGATAAAGTGGTGGAGGGCCGTGCCGAAATTGCTACCTGCTTAGAGTCGTTACAGAAAATTTATAGGGAAAAACCCGATCCGTATATGTTTGTACTTCAACTATTTTTTGATGCAAAGAGCGACGAATTGGTGAATGTCTTTTCAGAATCTTTTCCTACCGAAAAGGCGCGTGTGGTAAACATTCTTACGGAAATAGATAACTCTAACGCATCAAAGTATAAGAAGATACTAGAGGATAGTAGCGATTAATTCGATATGCTTCGTAAACTTCATATACAAAACTTTGCGTTAATCGATGAACTCGACATCGATTTTCAGCCAGGATTAAACATTATCACCGGAGAAACAGGTGCCGGTAAATCAATATTGTTGGGGGCTTTAATGCTGATATTGGGGCAGCGTGCTGATTCTTCGTCATTAATGAATCCGGATAAGCCTTGTGTTGTTGAAGGGGAATTCGATGTTTCTACTTACGATTTATCGGAATTTTTTGAGCAGAACGACATAGATTATAATACGGTTACAACTATTCGCAGAAATATTAGTGCGAATGGGAAATCGAGAGCGTTTATAAACGAAATACCCGTAAATTTAAGTTTGCTGAAAGACCTTGGTGACTTACTAATTGATATTCATTCTCAACATCAAAATTTACTTCTTGGCAATAGCCAGTTTCAGCTAAAAGTGCTTGATGCGTTTGCCTCTTCAAAGAGTATTATGGAGGAGTATCGGTTGCAGTACAAAAAGTATAAGAGCATTTGTGCCGATTACGAAAAGTTAAAGTTGGAAGCGGAAACAGCCTCGAAAGACTTTGAGTATATGCAGCATCAGTTAAACGAGTTGCAAAGTGCAAGTATAAAAGCGGGAGAGTTGGATGAACTCGAAAATCTTCAACGTCAGTTAACTCACGCTACCGAAATAAAAATGGCGTTGGAAACAGCCTATGGGGCAATTAATGCGGATGATATTTCGGCTTTACATTTTACCAAGGAGGCAATTAGTAGTTTGAAGCGAATTTCCGAGGTGTTTTCGGCTACAGAAAATGTGCTGAATAGGCTGGATTCGTGCCGGATTGAACTTAAAGATATTGCCGACGAACTTGATGCTCAGAATGCTAAAATTTTTGTTGATGATGGGCAGTTGAGTAATGTAACCGCCCGTATAGATTTGCTGTTTGGATTACTTCAAAAGCATAGAGCCGCATCGGTAGAGGATTTAATAGCCTATCGTGATGAACTTGCCCGAAAAGTTGAGTTTATAGGGAATGTGGATTTCAATTTACAGGAATTGCATAAGACTTTACTGGAAGAAAAAACAAAGGTTAATGGCTTGGCCGACAAGTTATCTTCGGTACGAAAAAAGGCTGTACTTCCTATTGAAAAGAGTATTACCGAAATGCTTGTGCAGTTGGGTATTAAACATGCCGTTTTTAAAATTGACATTGATAAAATAGACGATTTTCAGGAGTGGGGAACCGATAAGGTAACTTTCCTATTCTCGGCAAACGATAGCGTTAAGCCTATGGAACTTGCAAAGGTTGCTTCGGGAGGAGAGTTGTCGAGGTTAATGCTAAGTTTGAAATCTTTGTTGGTGAAGTCAACAGGCTTGCCAACGGTAATTTTCGATGAAATCGACACGGGCGTTTCTGGGGAAATAGCTTACAGAATGGGGAGTATTATTCAACAAATGGCCAAGGGAATGCAGGTAATTAATATTACCCACTTACCTCAAATTGCAGCAAAGGGAAGTACGCATTTTTTAGTATATAAACAAAATACCGATAAAGGGTCGAAAACCGGAATAAAACGGTTAACATCCGATGAGCGTATTATCGAAATTGCAAAAATGCTTAGCGGCGAAAAGGTAACCGATGCAGCATTACAAAATGCAAAGGAATTGCTGGGATAATACTATTGTTTAAATTTGCTGAACTTTATTTTTAACAAATTGTTTAATGGGTTTGTGGACTAACCTAAATTGTACATTTATGACTTATAATTTACTAAAAGGGAAAAAAGGCTTAATTTTTGGAGCCTTAAACGAGAAATCAATTGCATGGCAGGTTGCAGAGAGGGCTTTTGAAGAAGGAGCCGAAATAGTATTAACAAACACTCCCGTTGCTATGAGAATGGGAAGTGTTAATGAGTTGGCAGAAAAATGTAATTCTGTTGTTATTCCTGCCGATGCTACAAATATTGACGATTTAGAGGCGTTATTAGATAAGACAATGGAGCGCTTTGGGGGTAAAATCGATTTTGTTCTTCACTCTATTGGAATGTCGCCCAACGTTCGCAAGGGTAGAACATACGATGATTTGGATTACGAGTATTTACATAAAACGTTAGATATTTCGGCAATATCATTTCATAAGTTGTTGCAAACAAGTTGGAAGAAAGATGCAATTGCACATGGTGGCTCGGTGATTGCTCTTTCGTATATTGCAGCGCAACGAACGCTTTATGGCTACAACGATATGGCTGATGCAAAAGCGCTGCTCGAGTCTATTGCTCGCAGTTTTGGTTACATTTATGGAAGGGAACGTGGGGTAAGAATTAATACCGTTTCCCAGTCGCCAACCGAGACTACTGCGGGTGGTGGTGTTATGGGATTTGATGCACTGCTCGATTTTTCGAACCGAATGTCACCGCTTGGTAATGCCAATGCCTTGGATTGTGCCGATTTTTGTATTACTCTATTCAGCGATTTAACCCGCAAAATAACCATGCAAAACGTTTATAACGATGGAGGTTTCTCCAGCATGGGTATGAGTAATAGGGCTATGGCTATTTATAACAGGAATTTGGAAGAATGTAAAGATTGTAAGTAAAAAGAAAAACCCGCAAAAGCGGGTTTTTTAATTTTCTATATTGGTTAGTTAACCTAAATACGATTTTAACAATTTACTTCTGGAAGTGTGACGTAGCCGTCTGATAGCTTTTTCCTTAATTTGGCGAACACGTTCACGGGTTAAACCAAACTTTTCGCCAATTTCCTCAAGCGTCATTTCTTGGCAGCCAATGCCAAAGAATAGTTTAATAATATCGCGTTCTCTTTCGGTTAAGGTAGCCAAGGCTCTTTCAATTTCTTTACCTAGCGATTCGTTAATAAGACCTCTGTCGGCGTTAGGCGAATCGTTGTTTACAAGAACATCGAGTAGGCTGTTATCTTCTCCATCAACAAAAGGCGCATCAACCGAAACATGGCGGCCGCTTACACGAAGTGTGTCGTTTACCTTTTCCTTAGGTAATTCAAGTAAGTTGGCAAGTTCTTCGGGCGACGGTGTACGCTCGAATTCCTGCTCAAACTTCGAAAAAGCTTTGTTTATTTTATTAAGCGAGCCAACTTGGTTTAATGGCAACCTTACAATTCTGGATTGTTCTGCAAGAGCTTGAAGAATAGACTGACGAATCCACCATACAGCATACGATATAAATTTAAACCCACGGGTTTCATCAAATTTTTCGGCAGCTTTAATTAGTCCCAAATTACCTTCGTTAATTAAATCTGGTAAACTTAATCCTTGGTTTTGGTATTGTTTTGCAACCGATACAACGAATCTCAGGTTGGCTCTTGTTAACTTTTCCAGTGCAGCTTGATCGCCTTTTCGAATACGCTGTGCAAGTTCAACTTCCTCTTCAACAGTAATTAAGTCTTCTTTCCCAATTTCCTGCAAGTACTTGTCAAGCGAAGCGCTCTCCCTGTTTGTGATTGATTTTGTAATTTTTAGCTGTCTCATCTCAACTTTTAAATTTTAGCGAATTTATGGCAAATACCTTCAAAATTCAAGTTATATGCTCTGTTTTTGAGCAATTTTAAAGATATTTAACCCCCGATTACACGTTTACTAGAAACGGTTATCGGGGGTGAATTGTTTCAAATGATATAAAATTTTTATAAAAATTATATCTTATTCAAGGTACGTTTTGAAACTACATTCCGATTGCGTAGTAAGCAACAATTCCGTTAGGGTAAACACCTTCGATAAGTACACCACCGGAAGAAATACTGAGAACACGCTCCAAATCGTCGATATTACGGATTGGAGTACGATTTACTTTCGTAATGATGAAGCCCTCTTTAATGCCACCTTCTTTCAATTTTCCATCTTTTAACTCTTTAACTTGAACGCCGTTTTCTATTCCAAGTTCTTTTTTCTGCTTATTTGTTGCTTCGGAAAGTTGTGCTCCCAGTTTATTTAACGTTTCGCTTGTTTTAACAATATCTACGCCTCCTTTAAAGTTCAGAAGAGTTACTGTACAGTTTTTGATATTGTTGTTTCGATTAACGGTAACATCAATTGATTGATTTGGACGGTAACGACCAACTTGTTCCTGTAATTCCGATACGCTGTTAATATTTTTCCCGTTTATTGATAGAATTACATCGCCTTCTTTTATTCCGGCCTTATCTGCTCCTCCGTCCTTATTAACTTCGACAACGTAAACACCCTTCATTTCTTTTAGCCCCGCTTTTTGAGCAAGCGAATCGTTTAGTTCTCGAATTTGAATGCCCATAATGGCTCGTTGTACCGTTCCGAATTCTATTAAATCCGAAACAACCTTTTTAACTATGCTGGATGGAATGGCAAAGGCATATCCGGTAAACGAACCTGTTCGCGAAGCAATAGCAGTATTTACGCCAATTAATTCGCCTTTAAGATTTACCAATGCCCCTCCGCTGTTTCCGGGGTTTACGGCAGCATCGGTTTGTATAAACGATTGGATGGCATATTGATCGTCGATTAGGTTAATGTTTCTCGCCTTAGCGCTTATAATTCCTGCCGTTACTGTAGATGTTAAGTTGAAAGGATTCCCAATGGCTAGTACCCATTGTCCAACCTTTAAATCATCCGAATTTCCGAAAGGAATGAACGGTAAATTGTTAGCATCTATTTTTAATAAAGCTACATCGGAAGCAGGATCGGTACCAACTACTTTTGCCTTAAAGGTGCGTTTATCGTTTAGGACTACTTCTATGTTTTGAGCGTTATCAACAACATGGTTATTAGTTACTATAAAGCCATCGTTTGAAATAATAACTCCTGAGCCTGAGGCTTGCACCTGTCTTTTAGGGTTTATATTTTGAGGACCAAAAAAGAAATCGAAGAAAGGATTTCCAAAGTTGTAGTCCAACGATTCCGTAAACGATGTTTTTACGTGAACAACTGCATCAACAGTACGTTCGGCAGCATATGTAAAATCTGTTGCCGACGAGTCGGAGGGTGCAAAAACCCTTGTTAACTTGACATTTTCAGTAGGAATTTTAGTCGATACCCCTGTTGTTGCACTATTTGTTTGCATTGAAGTTGTGACGAATACTGCAACAACTCCTCCAATAAATGCTGAAATAATCGGAATAATGAATTTTTGTCCTTTCATAATTATCTCTTTAATTGGTTTTCACGAAAATAATACACAAAATGCGTGCATTGTTCATTAAAAATTTAATACTTAACGATTGTTAACCAACCAGATGACAGGATTGCGTTTTTTTAACGACAATGTATGACAAAATGAAATAAATGTTAAACCATTATTAAAATTGAATATGTAATTAAAGTGAGTTTGATATAAATTATCATTCTGAACTTGTCGAGAAACCGAGCAAAGAAATTTCTAACGGAGTTTATTCATCTTATAAACATAAAAATATCAACATTGCTCAACATAACAGTTTTATTATAATTCTATTGTCTAGTAATCTGAACAGCGACAACCATGTTGTCATTTCGAGCGAAGTCGAGAAATCTTAATTTTATATTAATGCAAAAATAAAAACGCGCAGAAAAAGTCTCATGCTATTTATAAAAGAAAAAGCCATTTAATCAATTTGAATTAAACGGCTTTACATTTAAAAGTTATATTGATTTTTTTAGTAGGGTATAAGTTTGAATGGAACTTTTACCAGTTCCGAAAATGTTTCCCCTGTTTCGAGCATATCCTCGTCTATGCTTCTGTAAAACCAATTTACAATTATATTTTTCTTTTGAGCATGAATTTCGTGAAGTACAGATAGTATTTCCAGTATCTTTTTTGAGGATGCTGTATTAAAATAGTCCATTTTGAATATAATTACAGTATCCCTGTTAGGATTTTCGGCATATTCTTTAAACCAGTCAATTATTGGTTGATAAAAATCCTTTGGATTTTCAGGCAGCGATTTTCCGTAGAATTCAAAACGTCCCCTCTCTTTATCAAGGTTAACCTCGGGACTATCAACAGTTTCTTCAATTTTTAACGACTTCATCAATCTTCAGCATTAAAATCTATAAGCACAAATATACTATAAATCTTTAAAGTGAGTTGTGCTTTATATTAAAGGAACCATCAAATACGTGTTTTACAGGGCCTTCGAGCCAAATATTGGAATATTTGTTTTCAATTACCGAAAACGAAACTTTTAACGTACCTCCAAGTGCTTTTACGGTAACTTTAGTGTCCGATGGTTCAAAGAACTCGTGGTATGCAATTGCCGAGGCTACAGCACCGGTTCCACATGCGAGTGTCTCGGCTTCTACTCCGCGTTCAAAGGTGCGTATTTTAAGAATGCCATTGCTTTCAACTTGTACAAAGTTTGCGTTGGTTCCACCATTTTGAACGTTTACCGATTGCCTAATAAGATTTCCTTCACGAGCAACATCAACGTTGTTTACGTTTCTTACAAAACTGACAAAATGAGGAGAGCCGCTGTCTAAAAAGAATCCATCGTCAATAGTTTCAACGTTTGAAATATCTTTCATGCGGAGTTTTACAAAGCCATTTTCAAGAATTTCGGCCTCGTGAATGCTATCGATGCCCCAAAACTTCATTTTGACAGGGACTAAGTTTAGCGTAAATGCAAATGAAGCAAAACATCGTCCCCCGTTTCCGCACATTGTGGACTCATTCCCGTCGGAATTGAAATATCGCATAAGTAATCCTTCCGCATTTTCTTCCAGAAGAATTAACCCATCAGCACCTATTCCGGTATGTGTTTTACACATTTCCTTTATAATATCAACCGAAGGAACGAATCTTTTTTCCCTGTTATCAATCATAATAAAATCGTTTCCAGCACCGTGATATTTCGAGAAAGAGATTAGCATAGAAAAATTTTTAAGTTAAAAGTACTTTAAAGTGGCTAGAGTACTTAAAGTGCTATAGTATTAACTACTTTTTAGTTTTCTGGAAATTGAGGTAAATATACCTAGTAATTCATTACACTCATCCAGGAAGGTGTTAATTCCATAGTTATGTTGCCAGTCTAAATCAATTATTATTTCGAGCCAATAAGCAGTTTCGCTACATTCACTTTCACAAATTTTTATTTTATTATAGAAATCTGCTTTACTTCTAGTTCGGTTGGCTTCTCTGTAATTGGCACCTACACTTGAGCCCGATTTTGTGAGTTGATTCCTTATTACTTTGGCTTCAATGGTGTTCGGTAAATTTGATGAGAGTCGAATTATCGAAATAGCAAATGCTTTTGTTCTTTTCTCAAGAACCTTTCCAAATGCCTTATTATCCATATTTATTTGCTTTAAGTACTCGACACTTTAGGCACTCTAAATATTTCTACTTCCCAATTACTTCAATTTCAACCCTGCGGTTTTTAGCCCTATTTTCTTCACTATCGTTTGGTGCAATTGGGTTAGTATTACCGAAACCTCGAACCTGAAGGTTACTAAAGCCGTTTTCAATTAAGTATTTGGCAACCGCTTTTGCACGTTCTTCTCCAATTTGAGAGTTGCTAACAGCTTCTAGGTCGTCGCAATGGCCTTGTATTTCGATTCTAATATTGCTGTTATCCTTAAGTATTCTTAATAACCTGTTAAGTTCGGCTACCGTTTCAGGACCTAGGTCTGCTTTGTTAATGTCAAAATGGATGTTTAACTCAATCTGCGATCCTATCGCAATTGGTTTCAGCAGAATATCCTTGGTTACATTCATGAATGTGGTAACCTGGTTAAGATTTAGATTTTCCGAATAGTACCAGTAGTCGTCGGCTATAACTTCTATTAGATAGTTATCGTTAGCCATGAACGATAGGTTGTAGTCGCCCGAAGTTGGACTTGAGTAAATGGATTGTTCAACAGAATTGTTCTTGATATTTATGAGGTTAACCCTTGCACGTAAAGGTTTAAGACTTGTTGCGTCTTTTACTGTACCTCGCAGGTTAGTCCGACGTATTTGAAGAACACCTTGGGTTACGTCCTGTTGTGTTGAAGGACTAAAGTTAATGCGCCTAATTTTTTCGTCGAAAACAAAGTTAACCTCAAACTGCTTGTACCCGTTAAATTGAACACGGAAGTTATTTTGCCTCAAATCGAAGTTTTCGTAAAAGATATTATTTACGTTAACAACGTATTCGTCGGTGATAGGAGCAAAAATTAGAAACTCTCCGTTTTTGTCGGTTAGCGTGGAGTAAGTATTTCCACGGCTATCGGTTGCCGAAATTCTTACATTCGAAACATCAATTTTTCCTAGTCCCGATAAGCGACTTCTGTTTAGTATAATTTTTCCAAATATTTTATTCTTTTCAACAAACGGGATATAGTAGGTAGTATTCTTTTTATCAACTCGAATTTCGTTACCAATATCTGCTTTCGAAAAAGTTCCAGCATCTTTGCCTACAGGATTATATTCAATTTTATACGTTCCGCTGGGAATATTTTCGAACTCAACTTCGCCATACTGATTCGAAAGCAGTTCCCCCGATGTGAAATCGGTTAATTCCATGTTTTCAGTATCAGTACGTTGTATGCTCACCAAAACATTTTTAATACCGGGTTCATTATCGTTTTTAATTCTGTTACCGTTATAATCCTTGAAGAAAACAAGTTTTAGGTTGTAGTATTTAATAACAGGTTGTTGAAACCCAAATTCTTTACGAAGGCTGGCTTCAAAGTACATATTTTGGTATCGTTCTACATTTTCGGTAGTGGTAACTCTCGATTGAACGGTGTAAACATTTAGTAGTCTTATTTGCCAATCTCGTGGTAAGTACCAGAATAGTTGAGAGGTAATGTTAGAGTAACTCGATTTAGAAACCAAATCGTTAGTATAGGATACGTTCACCATTAGTTTTACCAAATCTTTGTATATATAAGAATCGAAATAAGGCATTATTCTAAGTAATCTGGTTTCTCTTGAGGAATAGTACCAGCTAAATTGCTCGTAAATAGAACGGGGGCCGTTAGTGTACATTGCTTGTACACCCCATTTGGGTTGGCGAAGGTTAATGGTAAAATATTGGTAGTTAAACTTGTTTTTAATATTAGAAACGGAGAATGTAGAATCTACGAAATAAAGGGGTTTATGCCAAACCCTTACAAAACCGCTAAATATATTTGCAGTAAGTGAACTTCCTTGCTTATCTCCTTTTAGTCTTGCCCCAAAATTATAGTTGTAAACAAAAGTTGAGAAAAAATCTTTTCCTCTTTGAATTACCGGAAAAATATCCGACGAGTTATATTCTACCCCGGGACCTGTATAAATATTGAATTTTGGGGTGGCTTGATAATTGTAATTAACCAACTCTTTATGAAAGTTGGTAAATGGCTGATAGGTAATATAGTAATTGTTGTAATCGCCAGGACTATTTCGGTTATCACTTATATAGTAACTTAGGTAATTACCATTGTTAAAAAGGTAAATAGATTGTGTGTATAATTCCGAGCGACCATTATGGCTTGAGTTTAAGAATTTTTGACCACTTTTATACCTTGCAGAAACACTTAACCGTTTTTTATTAAAACTTAAAGTTGCAGTAGTACCATATACATTTTTGTTAAAAACAGTGTTATCCAAATTTTCGAATCGAATTTGATTAAAAACCCCTTGTATGCCTAATTTTAGGCTTTTTGCAATTTTAACATTAACCCCTGCTACGCCTAATTTAGATTCGAAAATATTGTTTAAAGCAGATGTATAAACACCTCCCATAAGAATTCCTACATTTTCTGTTGGAGAGAATGTAACTTCCGAGCCAAAGTTGTTTTGTGGATTTCGAATACGCTGTGTAGCATACGCTTCAATTTTGATTTTCTTAAACTCGGAACTTATACCTCCTCCTCGTCCATGTAGGCTACTTTCTATACTTTTATTTAAATCGCCGACTTCAATATTTAGTTTGTTGGTTTTATATCCAAGCCACATTCGATTGTATTTGTATAAATTTTCGGTAGGCTTAGTATCGTCATTGTTGTAGAAAAAGTAAATTTCTCGACTTTTAGGAAAGAGAATGTTCCCTTGTATTATTGATGAATATGCAGGTTTTGCAAAGTTTGAAAACAAACCTCTTGCAAAAAATTCGGTTATTAGCATCTTTCTCGATTCTGGAATATCGTTGGAATATTGGTCTCCTAAATTGCGAACCCAACATGTACCCTTGTATGTGCTATCTATAGTTTTAGCTGTAAAGTTTAATTTGTAATTTTCTTTTGATAGCAAGTTTTCTCTATCAAGGTATATGTTAAAATCAATAATAGAATCGCTATATGGGGAAATATTTACATCTTTAACAAATTCAGAATTTCTGGCATCTTCTATTCCTAGGGAACTATTTCCCTGAATAAGCATGGTAACCGTTTCTTCTCTGTTACCTCTGTTTTCCACGAGAACTCTGAATTTTGTATGTCCCGATTGTTGTTCAAAATATTCAAAACGGGTTAATATTTTTACTCTAAGGTCGTATTCTCTGGGTATTTTAATAAAACTATATTCGTTTTTAATTGTATTTCCCTCGGTTATCCGATATTGCGGCAATAACAGAGTATCCAATATCCCCTCTGACTTTTTCGCCAATGGCAACACGTACCGGGACAAAAATTGAGTCTAGTGGGGCTAAGGTTATTTCTTGTTTATCGTCTCCAATAATTTGCCATCCTGATGGAACTGTAACTGAAATGTGAAAGATTTGAGTGGTTGATGACTGGTTGACAATTTTGACTGTATTGAAGATTGTTTTTCCTTTTTTTGCTTCAACACTATGTTTGGCAAACGATATATCTATTTTTGGTGGCTCGTCGGATATAAAAAAAAAAGTATTGTCCCCTTAACATAAGGGGCCATACCCAAAATAAGTAAAGTAATGCTATGCCGAAGTCCGTTTGAGCATCTTAAGATTTATGGTAATTCAACCAAAGTAAATATTAGGTTACGTAATAATAATCAGGAGTTGTACCCAGCAGCGGAGTGGTTATTCCACAGTCGTAACTTAAAACTACTTCGCCAGTTGTGGTAGTTGTGCCAGGATCCTCCCCACTGACAATTTCTTGGTCGGCGTCCGATAATACAATATTTGTAACGGTAGTTCCTGGTATTGTTGTGGTAGGTCGTATCTCCATATTCGATAAAGCCAAGTTAGGACTGGCTCCGTCGGATATAATAGCAGAAGAACCTGCCCTTACGCTTAATTTCCACCCAATACTAGTACCATCGCCACCTACATCTGTTGTATCGGCAAAACTAATATTCAATCGGGACCAGTTATTTAAACTTTTTCCCGATGAATATTCATTAATAGAGTTAAAATTGATGGAAATTATTCCACCACTTTTAACTCTTACAACTTTAGTAACATTTTGCCCCTTTAAAGTAAAAGGAGAATTAAACAAAAAAATTGTTACTAGAAAAAGTAGTACAATCTTTTCCCATTGTTTCATTACTTGAACGTATGTCTATAGCCTTAAATTATATAATAGGCTATTTGAAAAGAAAGCTATTTGGCAACCAATTCCAGAATAACATTAGTAATATACCTGTCTGGATCTAAACTTTGAGCAAGTAAAGATGAGCTCCGTTCATTGTTCCTTCACCAGTACCAAGCCTCCATTGAATATAAAGTCATTTTGAGCTGCACTTCCGGCAGAAGCACCAACAACACCTGTAATTATGTTGACAGCAACGTTAGTTAATGGAGGTATTGCAGTCGATAAAGCCCAGTTAGCATCAAAGGTCTGTCAGTACCAACCTGATGTTACATCATATCCAATGTTGTTTAATGGCATGGTGTGTTGCGGGATTTTCTTGCCCAATTAAAGTACCATCTTCTGCTCTTAGTGTAACGTCGAAATCCTGAGAA
The DNA here is from genome assembly GCA_020636845.1 of Bacteroidales bacterium. Classification (GTDB taxonomy): domain Bacteria; phylum Bacteroidota; class Bacteroidia; order Bacteroidales; family Tenuifilaceae; genus JACJXD01. Next base: position 95,518 of record JACJXD010000006.1, read on the forward strand.
GATGAAACAGTAAAACAGGTTTGATACTGCATTAGCGCCACCATTGTTACCCACTTGTATATTGATCAATGGTATTTACAACAAAGTCGATGTTTCCTCCGGAAACAACAGTTAAACGTAAAATAGAGTTTAACGTAACCGAAACAGGTATGATTGCCTGATCGTTAACTGCCTGTCCAAAAGCCAAACTGGCTAATAAGCAGTAAACCAAAAGAAGTAAATTAGTTTTTTCATAAGTAAAAAATTTGGTTTAACATTAATGTTCAACTTGTCTGATTAATTGCAATTTAAAAATACGATAAAAAATATCAAATGTACAAAACTTAGAGCATTACTAAAGTTTGAATTTTTTGAAAAGATTTATGTATTCGGGTTAATTTTAAATCCAACAACAAGTATATCGTCAACCTGAGGATATTTTGTTCCGATCCAATCCTTTAGCGTGTTTTTTAGCATTTCGCGCTGCTGGTCAGCAGTTAATATGGAGATGCTTCCTAAAAGGTCGATAAAATTACGAATCATGAATTTACGCCCTTCGGCGCCTCCAAATTGGTCGATAAACCCATCGGAAAACATATAAAACCATGTAGGGTTATCAACATGAATGGTATGAGTGCTAAATTCATTTTCCATGTATCCCATACCTCCGCCAATGGATTCCTTATCTCCCCTAAGCCTAAAAACTTCGTTATTGGTTACATATACAAGTGGGTTTTTAGCTCCGGAAAATTCTACAATATTTGAATTTCTATTGTAAACGCATAAGGCCATATCCATACCATCCCTGTTATCCGTTTCTTCTTGTCGCAAAGTTCTTCGGATGCCATTATTTAATTCCTGAAGAATTGCTCCCGGTTTATGTATGCCTCTAAATACAATATCGTCAAGCAAATTGTAACCGATCATTGATAGGAATGCTCCCGGAACGCCATGACCGGTACAATCTATGGCCGAAATGGCAATTTTATCAGTTTTTTCTTTCGAAATATAATCAGCAGTTAATTCTTTAAACCAGTAATAATCACCACTAACAACGTCGCGAGGCCTAAAGAAAATGAACGATTCTGGGAAAATGGACTGTAGGCTGGATTGTGGTGGCAACAATGCCTTCTGAATCCCCTGAGCATAGTTAATACTCTTATTTATGTTCTCATTTTGCTTCTGAATATGGTCGCGTTGATTTTGAATCTCAATGTTTTGCAGGTTTAAGAGTTCATTTGCTTTTTTCTTATCCCTGTAGTTTCGGTATATAACAACCGTGCCTATAACCACAAATAGCAGGAATACAAACGAAGACATTATGATTAGCCGTTGTACTCTCGAACGGGCATGTTGCTCTCTGATCTGAGTCTCTTTTAACAACCTGTCCGTATTTAAAAGGTCAATTTCAGTTTGTCGTTTTTGTGCTTCTTCTTCTGCTTTTTTTAAGCTGTCCTGTTTTAAAAAAACGATATAGTTAAGCGAATCCTGTGTTGATTTTGCTTTTAATTCGCTCAGATTCATCATTAACTCTTGTTGTTGACGCTGCATTTTTTCACGTTCAGCTTCAGTTTCGCTTTTGATAATTTTAGTTTCGTATTCAGTTTTTATTTGCTGGGTTGCCAGTTGTTGTTCATACACACTCGACATAGATGCATACTCGTTAGCTTTAGCAGAGTTGCCTAACTTATCGTAGTTTTGAGAAAGTAACTTTAAGCTGTTGAGTATAAGTCTTGGATTATTTACTTCCTTTGAAAGAGTTAATGCTTCTTCAAGTAGTTTTAAAGCTTTTTCGTTTTGGCTTAAAGCTGTGTGAATATAAGCTACATCTATTAATCCCGCTGCCACCTCTGATTTATCGTTCATTTTTCGACGGGCATCCAAACTCTTGTAAAAATATTCTAGGGTTAAGTCCAGCCTGTCCATATCCGAGTAGATGAGGGCAATGTTACTATATACAGCTTTAATATCAGCATAATTTCCAACCCTCTCATTAAGTGGAACAGTTTGTAAAAAGTAATCTATAGCTTCTTTCGCGTTTCCATTTCCCCAATAAATAAATGCTATTTTATTAAGGTAAAACGCTTCTTGTTGAGGATTATTTGCTTGTTTATAGCGTGCAACCAGTTCTTTATACCTTTCCACGTTTTCTTGCATCTCTTTGGGCAAAACTCTAATTTCCTGTGAGAACACAGGACTTAGATTAAAGAAATATAAAATAAATATTAATACTATTCTAAAAAGTTTCAATCCGTTACTTTTTTTATTCAAACCTACAATTTTTTTATTAATTAGCCAGTATTGGAGTAGAAATATTTAATTGACACTTAGAGGTTAAAGTTGTTAATTTTGTGTTATACAGATATTAATACTAACTATATTAATGATTAAATGTTTAAAGTTAAATCAGATATTCTTTTAAAATAATAAAAACAATAATACACCATATTTTTTTACAATTAAAACAATTCCTCACTTTTGAACTAATTTTATCTTACTAAAATTTATCTTTAATCAATTAAAAACTTAAGTTTAACAACTTAAAATGTTAACACTTATTATAATATTGCATTATAATAATAATAAATTTATCTTTAGCAGTTGGAGTAACTTTTAAATCTTTGCTATGAAGTTAAAAACTTGGAGTTTAGTTATACTTTGTTTGGTTCCCTTTTGGGCAGTTTCCCAAGATTTTGAAGTGGCACCAGTTAAAATGTTTTTTGATGCTGAACCTGCTACCAGCCAAACAAAGACAATTTCTGTAACAAACCATAGTGCTCGGAGAGTTTCATATTCTGTCGGAATTTCTGATTTTTTACCGACATCCGAAGGTAACATTCAATCGTTGCCTCCAAATTCTACTAAACGTTCCTGTGCAAATTGGATTAATGTAAATCCTTCGTTTTTTGAACTTAACCCTGGGGATAATATTGAAGTTCAGGTAAACATGTTAGTTCCTGGGGAAGAGTACGGTTCTACTTGGTGTATGTTGTACGTGCAGCCGACAAAAGAACAGACTACATGGAGTGCCGATAAAGTTCTTAGTACCGGTATTACTGTTACCGGTCGTATTGGTGTACAAGTGTTTCAATCGCCAAAGTCGAACCAGAATTACTCGATAAAAATCAGTAATTTAAAGGAAGTTACTGCAGTATCCGATACGCTTAGGAGATTTACGGCAACAATCGAGAATTTAGGAGATAAGGTTACTACTTGTAAAACATTTCTCTTGGCTTCGAATATGCAAACGGCAGAGGAAAAGCAATTCGCGACTCAGGATATTGTTGTGTTTCCAAAGCTTAGCAGGAATATTGAACTTACTATGACTAACGATTTACCGACTGGTACGTATGCATTGGCTGCTATTGTCGATTATGGACCAAAATTTCCGCTGGAAGGAGCACAAATTGTAATTAACGTAGGCAACGCTACAACGCCAATACCTGTTCAGTCTAGTAAAGATTCAACGACTATAGAAGAAAAACAAGAGTAAGGTTGAAAAACTTAATTTTTAAAGTTTTAGTTTTAAATTTATTGCTTTTTGCTTCTTTAGCAGTAAAGGGGCAAGTTTCTTTTTTTTATGTTGAAAAAGTTGGAACTAACGGGTTGGTTAAGGAGCGATACCAAGGTAAAATATTTAATGGAGATAGTATAAGGGAAGGTAGTTACCACTATTACAACGACAATGGTGTTTTAATTCAGGAAGGATTTTATTCGTCGGGAAAGCCCGATAGTATTTGGATAACTTACTATCCGAATAGTCAGCGAAAAAGTTTATTTAAATATTCTAAAGGTGTACGAAACGGAAAATTCGTATTCTGGAATATGGATGGAACTCTTTACCAAACAGGACAGTATTTAAACGATAAATTGTCAGGAGAACTCATAACCTATCACGGAAATGGTTGCATAGACAGTCGTTCGACGTATAAAAATGGAATGCTAAATGGCTTGACGGAGGTTTACAGCGCAGATAGTCTTTTGCAGTTGAGATCGGAGTATAAAAATGATACGCTAAACGGTATTTGGCAGACTTTCTACAAAACGGGAGAGTTGTATAATTCCGGAAAAAAGAAAAACGGGAAAAATGACGATACCTTATATACATATTACAAGTCGGGGAGGTTGTTAAGTAAAGCGTTTTATGTGAATGGAATAATTACGGGAACGTTAAGTAGTTTTTACGAAACGGGATTTCCAAAAATTATATCAACGTTCGATATGGGTATGCAAACAGGACGGTATGTTGAGTATTATGAGAATGGGAATACTAAAGAGGTTGGAGAGTATGTGCAAAATGAAAAGAGTGGGATATGGCGAAGTTCTTATGAAGATGGGCATTTGCATGGTGAAGGATTGTTTGTTAATGGTAAATTGAATGGTTTATGGAAGTTTTACCATCCAAACGGTAATTTAAAACAGATTGGAAAGTATTCAATGGGGAAAGCTTGTGGTTTTTGGCGTTATTACAACAAAGAAGGTAACTTGCTGTTGGAAGGTAACTATGCTAACGATGTTCAGGTAGGCATTTGGAATGCGTTTTACCCTACTGGTATTATTGCGGGACGTGTGTTTTACATAAAAACTAATAAGCCCATTTATAAATGGGTGTATAGCGATACTGGAGTATTACAAAAATAAAGGTGGTTAGTTAACCACCTTTTTTCCTTTTTATATGAGTTGAAATTTTCTTTAAGCGTCTATGTTAGCATACTTGGCGTGAGCCTCAATAAATTCTCTACGAGGAGGCACTTCATCACCCATAAGCATAGAGAAAATCCTATCGGCTTCGGCTGCATTTTCAATGGTAACCTGACGAAGTATTCTGGATTCAGGACTCATGGTAGTTGTCCAAAGTTGTTCGGCATTCATTTCACCAAGACCTTTGTACCGTTGAACATGAACCGAACCTTCGCGGCCTTTACCCAGTTCTTCAACAATTTGTATCCGTTCTTCTTCGGTCCAGCAGTACCGTTCTTCTTTTCCTTTTTTGATTTGATAGAGAGGAGGTGTTGCAATATATAAATGCCCTTTATTTATAAGGTCAGTCATGAAACGGAAAAAGAATGTCATTATAAGTGTTGAAATGTGGCTACCGTCAACATCGGCATCGGTCATAATGATTATTTTGTGATAGCGGAGACCCGACAGGTTTAATGCTTTGCTATCGTCTTCGGTTCCTATGGTTACTCCCAATGCAGTGAAAATATTCCGAATTTCTTCATTCTCAAATATTTTATGTTGCATTGCTTTTTCTACATTCAAAATTTTACCTCTCAGCGGAAGTATTGCCTGAAAACTTCTATTTCTTCCTTGTTTAGCAGTTCCGCCGGCAGAGTCTCCTTCGACTAGAAAAACTTCGGAGCGAGATGGGTCTTTATCCGAGCAGTCGGCCAATTTTCCGGGCAATCCCGATCCCGATAGAACTGTTTTGCGTTGAACAAGTTCTCTTGCTTTACGTGCGGCATGTCGGGCTTGTGCAGCCAAAATTACTTTTTGTACGATATTTTTAGCATCCTTCGGATTTTCTTCCAAATAGTTGGAGAGCGCTTCGCTAACGGCTTGGTCAACTGCCAAGCGAACTTCGGGGTTGCCAAGTTTTGTTTTGGTTTGCCCTTCGAATTGAGGTTCTGCAACCTTTACGGAAATTACAGCCGTTAAGCCTTCACGAAAGTCATCGCCATTAATATCGAATTTCAACTTTGAAAGCATACCCGATTCATCGGCATATTTTTTTAGAGTACGGGTAAGTGCGCTTCTGAAACCGGTTAAATGGGTTCCGCCTTCAATGGTGTTAATATTATTTACGTACGAGTGGACGTTCTCGGAGAACGATGTGTTGTATTGTAACGCAACTTCAACGGGAACTTCACCTTTGTTGGATTCAATGTCAATTACGTTTTCAGTAAGTTTTTCGCGATTTCCATCTAGGAAGTGAATAAATTCAACAAGTCCTTCCTTTGAATGGAATTCATCAAAGCGAAAATGTGCGCTCCCATTTTCAACTAGTTCACGCTTATCGGTAAGGGTTAACTTAATACCCTTGTTCAGAAAAGCCAATTCGCGTAAGCGGGATGCTAAAATTTCGTAATTAAAAACAGTAGTTTGGGTAAAAATGGTACTGTCGGGTGTAAAGGTTATGGTTGTTCCGGTTTCGTCCGTTTCTCCTTCAACTTGAAGGTTGCTTAACGGTTTCCCTCTGGAAAATTCCTGTTTGTAAACCTTTCCGTCTCTTTTGACATGTGCAATAAGAATGGACGAAAGTGCATTAACACAAGATACGCCAACGCCGTGTAATCCGCCGGAAACTTTATAGCTGTCCTTGTCGAATTTACCGCCTGCGTGTAAAACGGTTAATACAACCTCTAATGCAGATTTTTTCTCCTTTTCGTGATAGTCAACAGGAATTCCACGTCCGTTATCCGATATGGTAATTGATCCATCTTCGTTTATTACTAAATCGATTTTTGAGCAAAACCCAGCAAGTGCCTCATCGATAGAGTTGTCCACAACTTCATAAACCAAGTGGTGCAATCCTTTTACACCAGTATCGCCAATGTACATGGAAGGGCGCATTCTAACTGCTTCCAATCCTTCGAGTACCTGAATGCTGTCGGCAGTGTAACCGTTACTGTTGTGTTTGCCGTTTAAATTGTTTGTTAATTCGTTCTCGCTATTACTCATATCCTCAGAATAAAATTATAAGCCGTTTTTTTAACGGCTTTCAAAAGTAGTAAAAAAAGTTCGATTTTCCTTATAAATTGATAAAAATAATCAACATCTAACAATCATGTTACCAGTGTGTTGTATTCTTATTTTTGTTGATGTTTTTTCCTTTTTTTCGATATGGTTATTGTGTTAAAGTTGGAATGGTTTTACAGCCTATAAGAAGCGCCAATTTGAATGTTAAATCCTTGTACAGGATATAAATACCATTGTTGATAGTTGGAGGAAGTTAAGTTGTTTAGATTTAGAAATACAAACAATCGACCGTTGTAGCTGTAATCCAGACCTAGATTAATGTCGGCATAGCTGCTTAACTTTTTGGGAGCATTACCATTAATTCCTTGTACCCAACGGTTTCCGACCATAAAAACATTAGCATTGGCGAATATACGTCCAAACAAGTTGTAGTTGATTCTGAAAAAAGCGGTGTAATCCGGCAAATTCCATGGATGTTCCAATGTTTCTGTTTTGTACGAAAAATATTCGGCATGGAATAACATGTTTACTTTGCGGGAAGGGGCAATGCTTAGTTCTCCTTGTATTTTGGTTTGCTCCATATTATCGAAAACAAGGCCAAACCTATTTAACAGAGGATTTGTGGCATCGATGCTGATGTTTTGAAAAAAGGCCATGCTGTCGATTATTGAGTAACTTGCCTGTACATCGTATGTAATTTTTGCACTGAACTTGCCTTTTATACCTCCTGTTAATATCAACTTATTGGCCGTATTCCAGCCGTTGCTTCCCGGGTTAAGCCATGGATTTGTTCTTAAAAGTTCCGAGTAAGAATTCTCCGTTAAATATCCGTTTAACTCAACGTAAGGAACAATGTAGTTGCTAACAATATCGTACGAGAAGTGTGCTTTCGGGAAAAAATACGTGTTATTGGTAACGTCGTTGGCGTCGTAGGTAATATTAACTCCGGCCTGAACTCTCCATTGCTTGCCAAAAAATTTAATCCATGGACTGAGTGTAAATATTGTGTTGTTTTGCAAGAAAAATTGATTATTTCTTAAGTATTGGGTGAGAGAAATTTCGGAACCGAACTGCTCGTTTTTTAAGTATTTATTTACTCCGCCGTATCCTTTTATTTTGGTTTCTTGCATATCGTACTTATCGGATAGATGTCCGAAGTTAGTGTTGATAAAGTAGTTTAATCGGGAAGAATCCTTATAGGTAGATTGAAATCCGAGGTTTGCATTTAAGTTATTAGTGGTTTGTTTATCGGAAGTAGGAGTTACTGTGGCATTGTCGGTGTCGTAGCCGTAATACAAGTAATGATTTCGGTTATAGGTTATGTTTCCGCTGAGAATTTTATCGGCAAACATCCTTTTGCCTTGAAGTCCCATGTTGGTAACATTGCTTTGAGCATCAACTTTAGAGTTGTTTGCTAGTTTTACTTTTCCGATGTTGTTATTAGCGTTAACCCATGCGCCGTACGAGAATTCCTTATTTCTTGGGCTGGTATAGTATGCTTCGAATAGTGGAAGAGAGCGATTGCCAATGCCAATTTTAATTAAGCCTCTTTGTAAGTCTTTTAACGGTTCGGGAAGCATTCTTGCTGCAGATATAGGATTGGGTTGAAAGTAGGTGTTGATAGGGCGTTGAATAATGGAATAGTTGAAGTTCGGGTTAACTTTTATGGTGTCCTCTATTTTGGGCTGTAGGTTTATTTTGTATGCATCGGAAATGGATGGCTCGTAGGGTTTTACCACTTGAACTTCCTTTTTTAGATTTGTTTCCTGTGCAACACTTTTGTTAACATTCCAGAATAAAATGGAGGGGATTAAAAGTGCAATATATTTGTTCATAACCAAGTAACGTATATTGAGTCTTGTCGTTTTCATGTTAGTAACTATTCATTGATTGTGGAATCAGGTTTCTGGCGTAGTTTCTCTTCCTTAACCAGTTCTGTCAATTTTTCCGAAGCCTCGTCGATTATGCCATCGTCGGTGTTCTTGTAGCCGTCGATTACACTTTGAAGGGTGGCTTTTGCCTGGAAGAAATCGTTTTGCTTTGCATATACATCGGAAAGTAAAATGAAACTCTTTGCAAGCCAATATTGATGAGGTGTATTCTTCTCGGCAAAGTTAAATACTTCTGTTTCGGCTCTGCTGTATTCTCCTTTGTCGAAGTATATTTTAACCTTCATGTATTTAGATTCGGCTCCTTCGAGCGTTTTAAGATTCTGCGCAACTTTTGAAAATTCAACTAAAGCATCGTCTTCTTTATTCAATTTGAGTAACGATTTTGCCAGTTTAAATCGGGTTTCGCGTTCCAACTCATCGGCAATTTTTTCGGTTGACAGGATACTTGCCGCTATCGATGGAATCTCTTCGTATTTTTCGAGTTCGTAAGCGCATCGTAGCCGTCCAATGCGCGCAGCAAACAGAAACGATTTATACTCGGCAATGGATTCCAACTTGGTGTATGCATCGTAACTTTCCGAGTAACGTTTGAGGCTGTACAGTATTTTGCCCATTTTCAGCAACGATGGTTCGGTAAAGTTATTCTTTGGCAATGCGGATACTTTTGTGTATAGTTCTAGTGCTTGCGTTGTGTCGTTAGAGTTAAAGTAACTTTCGGCTAAGTAGTAATTGGCGTTCAGCGCGAAGTTCCCTTGAGGGTAGGTGGTAATGTATTCGTTTAAAGCGCTTATTGCTTTGGCAAAGTCGCCGGAAACGTAAGTCTTTTCAGCCGCAATGTAGCTGAGCGAATCCTTTTCGTTTACGCTTATGGTTGTGTTTTTTCCCAATTTCGAGGCGTAGTTGAAGTAAGCATTGGCATCGCCGTTATCAACGTAAATATTTCTAATGCCAAGCAGCGCATTATTTGCTTCGGGTGAATTTGGAAACGCCTCAACCACTCGTTTGTAGTAAATTAAGGCGCTGTCGGGATTTTCGGTGTTGTAGTAAAGTAAACCCAATTGAACTAACGATTTTAAGTAGTAGCTGCTACTGGGATAATTTTTCTCTATCAACTTATAGTTTTGTTTGGCATCGGGAATTTTGTTTATTACAACTTCGCTTTCGGCTATTTCGAATATTGCATCGTCGGTGTAATCGGAATTTGGAAATGTTGCCAGTAAACGTTTAAGCGATTCAATTTTCTTTTCGGGTCTATCTACTAAACCTAACGAGAAACCCCGCTGAAATAATGCGTAATCGGCATCAATAGTTCCAATTTCAACGGCTTTGTCGTAGTAATCTATCGCAGCCCAATAACGACGTTGTATGAAGAATGAATCGCCTATTCGGTTGTAAGCGTCTCCAACAAACTTTGTTGTATCGTTTTGCGACAGGTTGGTAAACTTACGGAACCAAACTATGGCATCATCGTATTTTTTTATTTTGAAGTAGGCGTAACCCAAGTTGTAATGGGCAAGCAAGTATTCGTTAAGGTTAAATGCTCCGGGAGTAAGAATGAAGTTTTGGTAGCCCTGAGCCGCATTTTCAAAATCGTTAGTTCTGTAATACGCTTCGGCTTGCCAGTATGTTGCCATTGCTGTAAGCGTTGGATTTTCCGGATAGGCTAACGAGCGGCTAAACATATCGATGGATTCTGCAAATTTCAAATTCTGAAATAATTCCAATGCCCTAAAGTATGCGGCTTTTTGCAGCGCTGTTTTTATGGTAACGTCCTTATTCTTTATCTTTTCCAGCGTTTCAACGGCATTGTTGTAATTTTTGGTGCTTAGGTACGCTAATGTTAGGTAGTTGTATGCTTCGTCGGTTCGTGGGGAATTCGGGTAAAGTTTTATGTACTGTTTAAAGGCATCAATAGCTTCGTCGAATGGGGCATACAGCTGTTCGTAGGTTAACTTGGCAAAGTTAAACAGGGCATCTTCCTGAATAATTGTATCGAAATTTAATCGGGAAGCCATTCCAAATGCCTGACGGGCTTTATTTTTATCGTTAAGTTTTAAATAGCTATCGGCTAGATGGTAGTAAGCATTCTGACTTAGCGAATCTTCCGATGTAGCCACTCTTTCGAGGTAGCTTGCCGCTTCGGAGTAGTTCCCGGTTTTGTACTGGGCAAAACCTATAAGGTAGTAGTCGTTTCGGGTAAGTTTAGGTTTACTGTCAACATATTTATTTAAGTAAACAATCGAACTGTCGTACTTTTTCAACTTAAAGTAAGCGTCGCCAACCAGACGGGCAATTTCGGGGCCACGCTTGGTTATAGAATCATTGGCCAGTGTAACGCCAAATTTAGTTACACTTTCGAAGTCGTTTTGCAGGTAGTATATTTGAACAATGTAATATGGAATGATGGGGGAAAAGGTGGGATCGTTTTTTAACTTTTCGAAACCCTTAAGTGCTGTTGCATAATTTTTTCTGAAATATGCAATGTAAGAATAGTAGTATGTGGACGGTGAAGCAAATTTGTTTTCAACATCTTTAACCCGGTAGAACCATTGTGCTGCATCGTCGTATTCAATGTTCATAAACATGCAGTAGCCAAGCATGAACATCCTTTCATAATCCGTGTCTTTATCTATTCCGTTTTTATCGACTTTAAGCAGCCAGTACTTTGCGGTTACATACTTTCTAGTTTGGTAAAGAATTTTTCCAAGGGAAAAGTATGCCATGTCGATATTCTTACTTTCAGGGAAACGTTGAATAAACTCTCCAACCAAAAACTCAGCATCGTTATTATTCAACTCAATGGCACACATTGCCCTATAGTAGTAGGCGTCGGAAATTAGTTGGTTTCTGCCACTTTGCTCCTTGCTGGCTATAAAATTTTCGAAAAACTTTTGGGCAGGAACATACATGCCTTTTTGGTACAATTCTAATCCTTTATTAAAATTGCTTATGGGTGAAGTGCTTATAGCGGTTTCTTGTGCTTGAACGGTTACGGACAAAAACACAAGCATCAGCGTTAAAGCCTTATGAATTGTTGCATTTATCTTAGATGAAAACATAGACTTTTTGCGTTTAAATGGGTTTGTCCACGAAAATATTGTTGTCATTGTGTATCTTCTTTTGTTCTCAAACGGAATGAAAGGGTTCTAAATTATATGTTCGAAAAAATTATAAGATTTGAGTCTTGCCACTTGTTTTGTTACTCGAACCCATTGTAATTCCGTTAAGATGAAATTTTGGTTAAAAGTAGGAAGAAATAAGTAAAACTCATTCGATGAAATACTTTTTTAATCAACAAAAAAACTTAATTGTTGTTAATAAATGTTGTTATTACTTAATACTTTAAAGGTCTGTTGATGAATAGTTGAAAAATTGTTATCTTACCCAAAAATTAGAATAAATGATAGATGTAAATAAAGTTTTGAAAGCTCAAACCTTTTTAGAGGGAGCAGGTGTAAAAGTAAACAGGGCATTCGATTTCCAAACAAGATACGAAACCGATCCCTTTTTATTGCTCGACTTTTTTGGATCCGATAAAAAGGAAGAGTTTGTCAAAGGATTTCCTTGGCATCCTCATAGAGGGTTCGAAACTATTACATATATGCTCAAGGGAAAGGTAGAACATTCGGACAATAAGGGGCATGGAGGTGTTATAGGTCCAGGCGATGTTCAATGGATGACTGCGGGTAAGGGAATAATTCATCAGGAGATGGCAACCGCCGATAGCACGGAATTGCTTGGCATACAACTTTGGCTGAATTTGCCGCAGGAGTTAAAAATGATAGATCCTAAATATCGTCCGGTTAGTAGCGAGGAAATTCCTATGGTTGAGACAAACTCAGCCAGGGTTAAAGTAATTGCGGGAAGATTTCGAAAAGCAACGGGAGCCGTTGCAAATACTACAGTTCCTGTCGATATGTTTGATGTAAAGTTGTGGCCCGATGCCATTTTCGATGAAGCGCTAAATCCGGATTTTCGTTACCTAATGTTTGTTTACGAAGGGTTGGTTGCCATTCCGGGTTATAAGGATAATATCGATGCACTGTCGGGTGTTATTCTAAATCAGGGAACGGTTTTTCAGGTTAAAGCCGGCGAAAGCGGTGCGAAATTTCTGCTCTTTGGCGGAACTCCATATAACGAGCCAATTGCTTGGCATGGTCCAATTGTTATGAATACTCCCGAAGAGTTGTCCGCTGCTTTCGACGAAATTGATAAGGGCACATTTGCATAAATCCAAGTATTTATGGAAGAGTTAATAACCCTTGTTGATGAAAACGACAGGGAGGTTGGTTATGCCGAAAAGTTGGCTGTTCATCAAAAAGGCTTATTGCATAGGGCATTTTCGGTTTTAGTTTTCAATTCAAAAGGAGAAATGCTCATTCATAAACGGGCGTTATCCAAGTATCATTCTCCCGGTTTGTGGACAAATGCCTGTTGTAGTCATTTACCCAAAGGAGAAACCATGAAGGAAGCGATTCATAGCAGGTTAACTTTTGAAATGGGAATTGATTGCGATTTACAGTTGGCTTTTACTTTTCACTATAAAGTTGAATTTGAACAGGGATTGACCGAAAATGAATTGGACTGGGTTTTCTTTGGGCTAAGCGATTCTGTTCCAAAACCTAATTCCGACGAGGTAGATTCTTGGAGATATATGAACGTGAGTGAACTTTCCACAGATATTCGACTTAATCCGAAAAATTATACTTACTGGTTCAAGCATATTATGACTAGTTATTTTAGCCAGATTGACAGTTTTGTAAAATCGCTGAACGGTTAAAGTTTTACCCTTTTAAGCCGCAAACTGTTGGTAACAACCGAAACCGAACTCATTGCCATAGCCATTCCCGCAAACATAGGGTCTAATGTTATTCCCCATATTGGGTATAGCAATCCGGCTGCAATGGGGATTCCAATTAAATTGTAGATAAACGCCCAGAACAGATTTTGTCGAATGGTTTTATTCGTTTTTCTGGAAAGATTGTACAGTTTCTTTATTAACCCGATATCGGAATTTAGTATGGTTATCTGGGCAACATCCATGGCAATGTCGGAACCTTTCCCCATTGCTATACCTACATTGGCAAGGCTTAGCGCTTGGGTGTCGTTAATTCCGTCGCCAACCATTGCAACAACGTTGCCTTTTTGTTTTAACTTGGTTATATAGTCCGATTTATCGTTTGGATTAAGTTGTGCGTGAAATTCTTTTATGCCCAATTCCTCTGCCACAGCTTTAGCCGATTCAAGTTGGTCGCCGGTAAGCATAATTGGAGTAATGCCTTTTTTGTAGAGCCATTTAACCGTTCGCTTTGCCGATTCTTTTACAACGTCTGCAATTAGAAAAGCGGCAACGAGTTTGCTGTTTTCAGCAAAAAGAACAACGGAGCCATTTCTTTTGGTTAACTTGTCAACAGCGGTATTTTCTTCAGCAGGAATAATTACTCCGGACGATTTAATAAAATTGATATTTCCTGCTACGTATAAGTTCCCGTTAACGGAAGCCTGAACTCCTTTTCCGGCAGTTTCCCGGAAATTTTCAGGAACTAAATCTGTGTTTACATTATGCAGATGTCGAGTTATTGCATCGGCTAATGGATGTGCCGATAACAGCTCTATGGACTTAATGATTTTTGGGAGCATAGGATTGCTATCTAGCCAAATTTCATCGGAAACAATGGGAATGCCTTCGCTAAGCGTTCCCGTTTTGTCGAATATTACATGGGTTACCTTGCTAAAATCTTCGAGCGATTCTGCATTGCGAATGAGTATGTTGTTTTCGGCGGCTTTTCCAATTCCAACGATAATGGCAGTTGGGGTAGCCAAGCCTAATGCACAAGGACAAGCAATAGCCAATACCGATACAAGTGCAATTATTCCATGGGTTAATCCTCCCGAGGTGTCGAATATGTTCCAAATAATTAGCGATAGAATGGCAATTGATAGAACAACAGGAACAAATATTCCGGCAATTTTATCGGCTATGCGTTGAACTTCGGCTTTGGAATTTTGAGCATTTTCGACCGTAGAAATAATTCTTCCTAAAACCGATTCCGAGCCAATTTGTGTGGCAATTACCCTTAAACTTCCTTTTTGGTTCATTGTTCCAGCCCAAACCTTGGAGCCTTTTTCTTTTAAAGTTGGGAGGGGTTCACCTGTAATTGAACTTTCCTCAACCCAACTTTCACCATCGCTAACATTTCCATCAACGGGAATTCGCTTGCCCGGTTTTATTAGAATCTCATCGTCTTTTTTTAATTGAGCAATGGGAACTTCAGTAAAAATGCCATTTTGAATTATAGTAGCCTTTTCGGGCTGCAGGCCCATGAGTTTTTTTATCGACGACGAAGTTTGATTCTTGGCTTTTTCTTCCAGCCATTTTCCTAAAAGTATAAAAGCAATTATAACCGATGCCGATTCGAAGTAGAGATGAGGAGTTATGCCTCTGCTTAACCAAAAATTGGGATAGATGGTATTGAACAGGCTGAAAATATAGGCTATGGATGTACTTAACGCTACAAGCGTATCCATGTTGGCTTTAAAATGCTTAGTCTGTTTCCATGCGTTTATAAAAAAGTTTCGTCCGAACCAAAATACTACGGGGGTAGCAAGAATTAGCGAAATTATTGGGGTAAATTTCCATTTTGAGAATACCATTCCCAAGATAACAAGTGGTAAGGAGAATATTGCAGATAGGATAAAACGCTTGCGGTAGGTTTGTATTTCTTTGGCTTTTAGCGACGAGGCGGCTTTAACGGCATCGTCGGCGTCGGTAATAATGTCGTAACCTGCCGACTGTACGGCTTCCTTTAATTTATTTATGTTGGTTTTGTTTGGGTCGAATTGAACCCAAAGTGTATTGTTGGCAAAATTTACGCCGGCATCGGTTACTCCGTTGCTTTTCTTTACTACATTTTCAACGGTAATGGCACATCCTGCACATGACATGCCTTCTACGGGAACTATTTTCTTTTCTACCGACATACTCTTGTTTTTTACTTAAACAACGCAACTTTGAAATGGTTTGTAGATGAAACATACAAATTTACTTCAACACGGCATCTTTTGAACTTGATATATATCAAAAAAGGCCGGAAGCAATTGCTACTTCAGCCTTTTGTAAATCGATAAATATTGTTAAGACAAAGGTTATCCCAATCGAAACTAAATTTCTTCTGTTTCAACAACTTTTGCCAGCAAGTCGGCGTATGGTATGAGCAAATATTTTTTGCCTTCGAATTCTACCTCGGTACCCGAGAATTTCTTAAAAACAACCATGTCGTTAATGGAGATTTCGGCGTTTTCTACATTGCCAACCGCTATTACCTTAGCCCATTGGGGTTTCTCCTTTACAGTATCTGGAATAATGATTCCCGATGCGGTGGTGGATGGATTCAAATCCTCGTTCAAATCTAAAATAACGTGTTGATTTAAAGGTACTAGTTCTTTCATTTCTATTAGTATTTAGTTTTTACAAAATTATTGTCCTAAAAAGGTGATTATGCCTGAATGTTAAGTAACCGTTTGATTTTTGCTTGATCGAAGCCTACAACCCATTCTCCTCCAATATTTGTTTGTGGTACTCCTTGCTGTCCGGTTGCCGAAACCATTTGCCTTGCAGCATCCTGATTTCTGGATACATCAATATCGCTGAACGCTACTCCATTTTTACGAAGGAACGATTTTAGCGCATTACACCAGGAACATGTTGGGGTAGAGTAAACCGTAACACTTTTTTGTTGATTGCTGCTAGATGCCTTCTGCGCGTAAACGGCATTTTCGAATAGTTGTTTATAGAACGATTCATCGTGGCATCCTTTTATTACATCCTTAAGTTCTCCTCTGTCGAAAATGAGTAACGACGGAGCCGTTGTTATCTCGTAATGTTTGTGTATTTCAGGATATTCGGGAGCGTTTACAAAGTATATATTTTTGATGTTTGCCGAATTGGAAGCGTCTTGCAGCGTTCTGTACGCACAATCGCTGACTCCTGTTCCCTTTTTAAAAACGAGCAAGTATGCTTTGTCTGTTTTATCGATATGCTGTTTAAACTCCGACAATGTTTTAACTTCTTTCATGGTCTTCTATTTTAGCGTTGTAACTCTCTATATTCATATATTATGCCATAATATAAATATGTAAATAAGTCATATTTTGGTTGACAAAATATGTCGTTGGTATGCAAAGTTGTCAGGTGCGTGAATAATTGATAATTATAAACGTTTGTCCGTTAAAATTTAGGTTTTATCACGTACGGAGGTTTGTTTAAATAAATTGTGATGAGAATTGTAGCTCCTATACAGTTAAAACGTAAATTATATTAAGAAATAAAATTCTATTTTTGATGTGAATTAAGTATGTGATATTCAGGAAAGTTTAGATTATGTTTAGACGTTTAAAGTTTTTACCTCGCATAGCATATTTTATATTGATTTTTTTCAATATATGTATAGGTTTCCCTGTTGTTGTGCAGGCACAAATATCTGCCGAAGATTTTATTGAACAGGCTGTTGAGAGTGAAAAAAAAGGCGACATTAATCAGGCTGTTTTTTATTATAATAAGGCGGCTAACTCTTATTGGAAAAACAGCGAGTTAACCAATGCCATAAAGTATTTTAAAAAGGCACTGAAAAATGTTGAAACTATTGGAAATGTAAATGGAATTAAGGCGGTTTGTTCGAATCTTGGATTCATTTATTCCGATTTAGGCGATTATCAGAATGCCAAGGAAAATTTTCAAAAAGCAGTAGAGTCAGCAGAAAACCTCAAGCAAAAGCCGGATATTGCTCAGGGGAAAATAAATTTATCTTCGGCACTTATTGAGTTAGGAGAGTTAGAAATTTCATTAAAAATTTTGCAGGAAGCGCTACAAATTGCGCAGGAAATAGATAATGCAAAAATACTGCGGAATGTTTATTACAACTTCAACAAAACATACGAAAAAATGGGCAATGTCGATAAGGCGAACGAGTATTTTTCGCTTTATGCAATGCTTACAAAAAAGATACAGGCAGAGGAGATAAAACTTCGAGAGGAAAGGGCAAATGCAATTGCCGATAGTGCAAAAATGGCAGTTAAGCAAATATCTTCGGAAAAAGAAATTACAGCCCAACGGCTAACCAAAACAAGCGAGGAGTTAAAGGAAAGAACTACGGCTCTCAGACAGGTCGAAAATGTTACAAAGGAGCAGAAGATGAAAATAGACCTGTTGACTACGGAAATGAAGTTACGGGAGGCGGAGTTGGCACGACAAAAATTATTACAAAAGGTTTATATAGGGCTTATTATATTTTCCTTAGCGTTTGCTGGTTTAATATTTTGGGCTTATAACGAAAAAAAGAAGGCAAACAAGTTGCTATGGGAGAAGAATGCGGAAATTACCAGACAGAAGGAGGAAATATCGAAACAAGCCGATGAGTTAAGGGAGTTGAATGCTTTAAAGGATAAGTTATTTTCGATAATTGCCCACGATTTGCGAAGTCCTTTGTTTTCGCTTATTGCCATGCTAAATATTGCACAGGAAGGGCATTTTACCGAGGATAGTTTTAAGGAAATATTAGGTGAACTTTCAACAAACGTGAGTCATACAACGGCTTTGTTGGAGAATTTGCTGTCATGGGCTAAGAATCAAATGCACGGCACAAAGGTAAATCTTGTTAATTTCGATTTAAACGAGATAGTTAACTCCCGAGTGCTGCTATTGAAAGATGCTGCCAATAAAAAGGAAATTGCCATAAACAATAGGATTAAGGATGCTTCGTTTGTATATGCCGATAAGGACATGGTTGACATTGTGATAAGAAACTTGGTATCCAATGCAATTAAGTTTTGCCGGGCAAACGATAAAATAAGCCTATGGAGTTCAATTAACGACGGTAAGGTTACCATTTGTGTTGAGGATACTGGAATAGGTATTTCGCAGGAAAATTTGAAAAAACTTTTCCTTAATCAAATGAATTCAACTCGTGGAACCTCGAACGAAAAAGGAACGGGATTAGGCCTTATTCTTTGCAAAGAGTTTGTCGAAATGAACGGAGGTGAAATTTGGGCAGAAAGCCAACCCGAGATGGGCAGTAAGTTTTTTATTACACTTCCTGTTGCTAAAATTAGTAAGGTTTAGTTTTCTTTCAACATTTCCATTGTTTTTGCTTTTCAATAGGGAAATTTTCAAACGCGTGTTTCTTAAGAACTCTAAAGAGTCGGTATTCCCATAATATTGTGTCAGAGTCAGCATTAAATATTTGGATGACGGATTGACTCGTTATAAATAAACGCGTATATTTAAAAAGTAATTGAATGAAATTATAATTCTCTCCCTATGAGCCACGACCTTATTAAATATTTTTCCAATCGTAATAGCAGAACTAAGCAACTGCTTAAGGAACCTGGTCCGGTTGTTACTATATCGCGGGAAATGGGGTGTCCTGGAACGTCGGTTACGTCAAAATTGGTGCAGGAAATTAACCATAGGTATAAATTTAAAGATGAAGACCTTTGGAAGTGGCTGGAAAAGGATAGGGTATTAAAATTAGCCTCGAAGTTATTGGGGCTGCCTCAGGAAGATATTGATTATGTTTTTGAAGCGAAACGGAAGGGTATTATGACAGAGATACTCCAGTCGATGTCTATGAAGTATTATAAGAGCGATAGGAGAATCCAGAATACGGTGAAAAGTGTTATTCGTTCAGAAGCATCAAAGGGAAGGGTAGTTATTTTGGGGAGAGGTGGTGTTGCTATAACTAGGGATATTCCAAGGTCTTTACATATTCATATAGAAGCTCCATTTGAATGGCGAGTTTTACGGGTCGAAGAGAAGTACAAATTCGATACTAAAGCCGCCGAGTTTTATGTAAAAGAAATTGATAAAAAACGAGAGGAAGTAAGAACATATTTTGGTGGAAAAGATACCGATTATACTCGTTTCGATATCACATTCAACGCAATGACTATTTCTATTGATGAGATGGTTGATATTATAATTCACGCAATGGAAGTGCGAGATATAATATACTAGGGAAGTATTCCTAAATGCTCCAATACAATTTTAACTCCAATAGCAATTAAAATAATTCCACCTAGAATTTCCATTCGTTGTCCCAATTTGCCTCCAATCTTTTTCCCAAAAAGCATTCCAAGCATCGATACAATAAACGTAACAAAACCAATGGTAACGAAAGCAAGTAGAATGTTTACCTGAGTAATTGCAAAACTTATACCTACGGCTAGAGCGTCAATGCTAGTTGCAATAGCCATGCTCAACATAACTTTAGGTTTAAGAGGATCGAATTTGCGATTTTCAACTTCTTTAAAACTTTCAATTATCATTTTTATCCCAATTATGGAAAGGAGGGCAAGGGCAATCCAGTGGTCTATTGGTTCTATGTAATTTTTAATACTTATACCGCCAAGCCATCCAATAAGAGGCATTAGTGCTTGGAAAAATGCTAGGACGCTGGCAATTTGTATGGCTTCCCAAAAAACTATCTTATTACGTGCAATTCCGCTCGAAACACTTACTGCAAACGTGTCAAACGATAAACCTAGAGCAATTAGAAAAAGAGTAAAAAATGGCATTCGAATTTTTTTCAAAAATAACGATTATAGAAATAATTTTGGTGCTGTGATTTAATAAATGCTTTTTCTGTTGAGATTAATGTGTTATCAATGTTTTTACTGATATTTTTTAATGTTTTTTGCTCCTTTGAAAATACTTTATATTTATTGTGATTCTGTTCAAAATGCTAAGTGAATTACCAAGTTGAGTTTGTTAATTGAAAAAAATGAGTTAAATTTGATATAACACCCCAATATAGAAAGGTTCTGTATTTATGGGTAATTAATTTGAAAGTTAAGATGAGCGATGTTTTTAAAACGGTAATTGTCGATGATGAACCCAATTCGCGGGAAATATTAGCTCATCTTTTATCCTATCACAACGATGTTGAGTTGATTGCGAAATGCAAGGATATTAGGGAAGGGGAGCAGTCTATTGTTGAAAATACTCCGGATGTTGTTTTTCTTGACATTGAAATGCCGGGAGGCGATGGTTTTGAATTACTCGATAAGCTTCGGAGAACGGAACTTGATCCTACTATTATTTTTATAACAGCCTATAACCAGTTTGCTATAAAGGCCATAAAGTATGCCGCTTTCGATTATTTGGTAAAGCCTATTGATATAGATGACTTGTCCGAAACGTTGAAAAGATTACGTTCGAATAATGGAAAGTTGAAAATGAAAGCGAAGGTGGATGTATTGCTGGAGCAGTTTCCTCAGTTCGAAAAGTTGAAGTTTAATACTCGGAACGGAATGATTTTTATTAGTCCCGATGAGTTAGTCTGGTGCGAGGCTAGTGGCAGTTATTCTATTCTTCATTTTCACTCACGCAAGCAGGAAATGGTTTCTATTCCTATAAAGAGTATAGAAGCGCAACTCAAAGGCAAATCGTTTTTTAGGATAAGCCGTTCCGCAATAATAAATCTTCGGTATTTAGTTCGCATCGACAGGAAAGCACGTAAATGCGTGGTTCAAAAGGATCAGAAAGTGTATGAAATTTCTGCTTCTAACTCAAACTTGAAAGCTTTGGAGTGTATTTAGTTTATAAGCTAAAAGTTAACATTCATTAAGATAAGGGATTGTTTCATAAGCTTAACTGTTAACTATGGTTAATTTTAGTATTTCGTGCTTATAATAAAAGACAAAAACTTATAACTTGCTACTACAAATTTTAACAATATTTTGGTGTTGTAAATGGGGCGTTTAGCGGAATACAACTGGAAAAATAAGCTGATACTTGTTGTTGATGACGACCGGGCAAGTTCTTTGCTGTTAGAAGTATTAATATCAAAAACTGGTGCAAAAATCATTTTTGCCTCTAATGGTGAGAAAGCTATAGAAATCTTTTTAAATACCAAAGGAATCGATCTTATCCTAATGGATATTAAAATGAATGGCATGAGTGGAATCGATGCAACAAAGGTGATTAGAGGCTATGATCGTGATGTTCCTATAATTGCTCAAACGGCTTGTGTTGTTAGCGGGGATCGAGAGTTATGCTTGAAGTCGGGTTGTAACGAGTACGTTTCAAAACCAATTATTGCGGAAGATTTAATGAAGCTTATGAATAGTTTCTTGGATAGTTCTATCGTTAGAAGAAGTTCTCCCACGTTGTTTTCGAAAAACTGATTTTGGGAAAGTTCCCGATTCGTTAAATTCACTTTTTATTTTCTGTATGTTGACGTTTTTTAGAAGCAAAACTTTTGCTTCAGCAGGTTTGTTAATTATTTTTTGCATACAGTTAAATGCGCTTTTTTGAATTAATTTTGTGGTATGAATTTCAATTTAAAATCGGATTATGTTCCCTCCGGCGATCAGCCAGAAGCAATTAAGCAGTTAACCGATGGCGTTTTAAGAAACGACAGATTTCAAACTCTTTTAGGGGTTACGGGTTCGGGAAAAACATTTACCATAGCAAATGTTATAGCGCAGTTAAACAGGCCGGTTTTAGTGTTAAGCCATAATAAAACGCTTGCCGCACAGTTATACGGGGAGTTTAAAAATTTCTTTCCTGAGAATGCGGTTGAGTATTTTGTTTCCTACTACGATTACTATCAACCCGAAGCCTACCTTCCGGTAACTGATACGTACATAGAAAAGGATTTGTCCATCAACGACGAAATTGAAAAGTTGAGGTTGAGTGCCACGTCTTCGTTACTTTCGGGGAGGAAGGATGTAATTGTGGTTTCGTCGGTTTCGTGTTTGTATGGAATTGGGAATCCTAAGGATTTTTACGAGAGTACTATTCACGTAAAGGTGGGGACTAGAATAGCCAGGAATCAGTTTTTGCGCAAGTTGGTTGATGCTTTATACTCTCGCAACGAAGTGGAATTTACCAGAGGAACATTTAGGGTAAAAGGCGACAGTGTTGATGTTTACCTGGCCTATGGCGATAAAGGAATCCGAATTATTTTTTGGGGCGATGATGTTGAATCGATAGAGATGTTTGATCCCATTAGTGGGGCAATTATCGAACAACTCGACGAAGTTCCTATTTTCCCTGCAAATATTTTTATAGCAGGGAAAGATAGAATGAAGCAGGCTATTGAGCAAATTCAGGATGATTTAGTAAAACAGATTGAGTATTTCAACAGTATTGGTCGCAACTTGGAGGCTAAGCGTATAAAGCAACGTGTTGAATACGATTTGGAAATGATTCGTGAGTTGGGGTACTGCCCTGGAATTGAAAATTATTCCCGATATTTCGATGGGCGACCTTCGGGAATGAGACCATTCTGCTTGCTCGATTACTTTCCCGACGATTTTATTACGGTTATTGATGAGAGTCATGTTACTATTTCTCAAATAAGGGCTATGTACGGCGGCGATAATTCAAGGAAAAAAACGCTGGTGGAATATGGATTTAGGCTCCCGGCCGCTATTGATAACAGGCCTCTTAAATTTGAGGAGTTTGAAGAGTTAATAGGACAAGCCATATTTGTTAGTGCAACTCCGGCCGATTATGAACTGAAACTTTCACAGGGCGTTGTTGTCGATCAGGTTGTGCGTCCTACCGGATTACTCGATCCTCCTATTTACGTTCGGCCTAGTTTAAATCAGGTGGACGATTTGATGGAGGAAATAAGCAAGTGTGTGTCGGTGGATGAGCGGGTTCTTGTAACCACGTTAACCAAGCGAATGGCGGAGGAGTTGGTTAAGTATTTTGTTCGGTTCGATATTCGTTGCAGGTATATCCATTCCGATGTGGATACGCTTGAGCGGGTTCAAATTATGGAAGATTTGCGAAATGGACTGTTCGATGTGTTGGTTGGTGTAAACCTTTTGAGGGAAGGTTTGGATTTACCCGAAGTTTCATTGGTGGCTATACTCGATGCCGATAAGGAGGGATTTTTGCGTTCGGCTCGTTCGTTAACCCAAACGGCAGGGCGTGCGGCCCGAAATATAAACGGCAGGGTTATAATGTATGCGGATAAAATTACCGCATCGATGCGTATTACTATTGATGAAACAGATAGACGACGCCAAAAGCAGTTAAAGTATAACCAAGAGCATGGAATAACACCTACGCAAATTGTAAAATCGAAAAAATCAATCTTGGGGAATCATATTCAAGCCGATAAAAGTACTAAGGTTTATGTTGAAAACGATACCGTGGATTTCGCTGCAGACCCTGTTGTTAAGTATATGTCCAAATCTCAAATAATGGATGCGATTGCTAGGGCAAAAAGTGAAATGGAACGAGAGGCCAAAAACCTTAATTTCATAGAAGCGGCAAGGTATCGGGACGAAATGTATGCCTTGCAGAAAATGCTTGATAAAAAGCCCGGCAGTAACAAATAAATTTTTCCAAAAACTTGATTTGACATTGGCAATTTTCATATCTTGTATGAAAAAATTGTCATATGTTCGCATTAATCAGGACTCTTCTTTTAGGATCATATTTGGTGTTACTTGCAAATGTTTCTTCTGCAGTAGGTATTGATTCCGGTGAAAAAATCTCTAAGAACATTTATCAGCAGCAGGAGGTTGCCAACGTAACTCCTTTGCATATAGAGCATGAGGAAGAAACTATTTCCGAAAAAAGTGAACATGGGGCTAATTTGGCTCCATTACTGTTTGTTGTACTATCACTTTTTGTAGGGGCAGCAACGAGACAATTGCTTCGAAAGGGGCCATTGCCTTATACTATTTCGTTATTGGTAATTGGGCTTATTTTGGGAGTGTTAAACCGATCGGATTTCTTTACCAATTTTGGGCTCAATATTATTGGCGAATCGGTTCATTGGGCCGGGCACATCGATCCTCATTTAATTCTATACTTGTTTTTGCCAACTCTAATTTTCGAAGCGGCATTTGCCTTACACATTCACACGTTTAAAAAATCGTTTGCAAATGCTACTATTCTGGCAATTCCGGGTTTATTGGTGGCCATGTTTATTACCGCTGCGGTAATATTAGGAATTAATAAAATGGGGATAGGGCTGTCGGGTTGGTCGTTTTTGGTAGCATTGCTTTTTGGGTCTATAGTAAGCGCAACGGACCCTGTTGCCGTGGTTGCAATTCTTAAAGAGGTTGGTGCAAGTAAAAAACTATCGACTATTACCGAGAGCGAATCGATGCTAAACGATGGAACGGCCATCGTGGTTTTTATGACCATTTTTGCGATGATAACAGGCTCCGGTCAAAGCGAAAATGCTTTGCTGGAGTTTTTAAGAGTGGCTCTTGGAGGAGCGCTAGTCGGTGGCGCTATTGCTTGGATTGTTGTTAAATGGATAAAAAGAGTGTTTAATGATGCATTAATTGAGATAACGGTTATTATTAGTGCCTCGTATTTGTCGTTTTATTTGGCGGAGAGCGTTTTTCATGTTTCCGGAGTAATTTCGGTAGTTACTTTTGGTATAGCCATGGCAGGCCCTGGGAAAACTCGTATAAGTCCGGGTGTAACACATTTCCTTCATGAATTTTGGGAATTGGCGGCGTTTATAGCTAATACGCTGATTTTTATTATTGTTGGGGTGATAATTGCCCAACAGGTTCATTATACACTTACCGATTTGGTTGTTTTGCTGATAGTTTATGTTGGTGTTCATATTGCAAGGTTGGGTACAATTTACCTGTTTTACCCAATAATGAAACGATTGGGGTATGGCTTGTCTTTAAAGGATTCTGTCGTTTTATGGTGGGGCGGATTGCGTGGTGCAGTGGCGCTTGCTTTGGCAATTATTGTAGCAATTGAGGATAAAATTCCGTTGGAGGTTCGTTCTCAACTTTTGTCGCTGACAGCAGGGTTGGTTGTGCTAACATCCCTTATTAATGCAACAACCGTGCGTTGGTTAATTAACTTTTTAGGATTATCGAAAGTTGGTGCATTTAAGTCGGGTATGTACAATCAGGCGGTACAGCAAATTCGGTTAAGCAGCGAGAAGGAGATTGAAAAGTTAAAGGACAATAGGTATATGTCCGGTGCAAATTGGGATAGGGTTGAAGAGGTTATTATAAAACCGGACAAAGTTGAAGTGGAAAAAAGGGCTTTTAGCATCGATGATGCAGTATTCGAAACAAGAAAGAGGTTGCTGCAAAAGGAAAAGGAAAGTTATTGGCGACAATTCAGTGTGGGAATGCTTAGTTCCGACGGTGTACAGATACTTTCCGATCAAATTGAAACGTTACTCGATAAAGGGGGAAAAGTTCCTCTTTCGGAACGGGACGATATTGAGTTGCTTTGGCAAACTCCCAAGATAACTTCGAAATTGCAAGGGCTGCCGCTTATTGGACGTTTTTGGAAAAAACGTTTTGCTGCTCGGTTGGCAATGAGTTACGATTGTGCTCGTGCATTTGTGGCCGCACAGGAAGAAAATATAAAATCGTTGTCAAGTTTGATGATTGGATTTTCCTTGGAGAGTTCCGACGATAGTAAAGAAACGGATATGCTTTCGAAGTTGGAAGATGAGTTAAACGAGAACAGAATTACCGGTCTTACTTTTCTACGTAACTTGAAGGAAAAGTATTCGGATATAGGCAAAACCATCGAAACGCAGTTGGCTTCTCGTTCCATACTTAACCATCAAATGGATATGGTGGAGCGGTTGCAAAAGCAAGGGCGTTTGGAACCTGACGATATTGAGCGCATTGAGGCTTCTATTCAAGATTCCATGAAGCATATTCTGGATTCTTCGATGTCGGGAGATTTTAAATCCGATGCTTTTTCTACGTTAGAAAGTTCGCCCGGAATATCGGGAATCGATAAGGATAAGTTACTGGAAGTGGTTCAAAAATCGCAGGAAAAAGTCTTTCCGACCAATGCCGTAATTTACCGCGAAGGTTCGGTTTCGGATGGTATTTATGTAATAGTTAACGGTTCGGTACGTTTCGAGAAAGATGGTAAAAATATGGGGATTAGGGAGGCTTCCGAATCGTTTGGCGTGTGGGATTGGTTTACTGGAAATTCTCGCCGATTCACCGTTATTGCAGAAACTCCCATAACAGCCGTTAAAATTTCGGACTCTGTGTTAACAGGGCTTGCAGAAAAACTGCCCGACTTTGAAAAATTATTCGGGTTGGCTGCTGGAATTGAAATCGCTTTTGAGTTGTTGAGGAGTCGAGAAGAGTTTGTGGGCTTGTCGGTTAAAAAGTTTAGGTCGGAATTACGGAAAGGGGAGTTGATGCTGCTTTCAGGAAACGAAAAGTACAGGTTAAACTGTGTCTTTTCAGTACTGGTAAAAGGAAAAGTTTCTACCGATAACAATGATGCTATTATTAATGCCCCGGCAGTTTTAAACGATTTTAATATTCGATGCGAAAATCAGGCTGTATTGCTATGTTTTAGTTATAGCACAGTTTAGAAACTGATAGTCAAATAATGGAATGGCGAGACTATTTAATGAGGCAGTTTGACCAAGTTGGACAAGTATTGGGGAAGATATTGTCTGACTTGCTTGGATTAAAAAGTCAAGGAAAGGTGAATGATGGAATTGAAATAGTAAATCAAGTTCTCAAAGAAAACTTAGACCTCGATATTCAAAAGTTACTTAATATTCAGTTAGATGATTTTATAAATACACTTAAAACAGAAAAGGGTTTTACTAACGAAAGTTTGGATAAACTTGCCGATATACTTACAATAATTGCAGAAAACAGGCAAAACAAAGATAAAAAAATGCTGTATGAGAGATGTTTAATAATTTATGAGTACTTAGAAAAAACTGAAAATGTATATTCGGTTGATAGAAAATGGAAAATAGAGCAAATAAAAAATATGCTATAAGCATTATCAAGTTCTAATATTCTTAAGGCTTCTTCAATTCTATGACAACCTGTTGTTTCTTGTAAGTTGGCAATGCCGCCGACGTGTACCAAAAAAAGTATTCGGCATTGAACAACCCAAATCGGATTGCAGGGTTTTTGGATAGGAGTTTTTGGGCCTCGTCAATTTTTACCGAATTAATCAAAAATATATTCCTATAGTCCTGTTCGTTTTTTCCCAATGGTCCGGTTAATATAAGCTTCCCCGATTGGCTAAGTTCGTTAATAAAATCCATGTGTTCCCGGTAAAGAGTGCCTACAGAATCCTTGCTTATTTTTTTTGTTCCAGATTTTAGCACAACCATTACATACCAGCGCATACCATACTCGTCGGCTCCAAGCGAATCGGCCAAGCGTTTGTTGTAGTTGGGAACCGAATTTTGAGAAAATGCTAGGTTAACAAAAAGAGCAAAAACCGTAATTAGAGTTAAAGGCCTCATTTAATCTTAGCAATTTAGCTTGAAAATGTTATAAAATTACAAAATCTACTTAAAGTGTTTATTTTCAGCGTACTTTAACAAAATGCAATTTAGTTAAAATCGGTTATCATCGGTTAATGTTGTTCAAATTTTTTTTGCACATGTCCAAAGAATGGCAAAATTTCGAATCATTTGCCATATTTGTATAAATAAAAGAGTAAAAATGGAGAGTGTGCTTTTAATTCTGTTTTATGTTTTTGCCCCTATCGTAATTCTGCATTTATGTCATAAATTTCCATTTGTAAATAAGTTGGGTGCAGTATTTATTGCTTATATAGTTGGCTTAATTCTTGGAAACATCAACATACTTCCGTCCAATGCTTCGGTAATTCAGGATTGGGTAATGTCCATAACCATTCCTTTGGCCATTCCGTTGCTACTTTTTTCATCAAACTTAAAGCAGTGGAAGTCCATGGCCCGAAACGGCTTTATTGCTTTGGGTATTGGCGTTTTTTCGGTTGTTTTGCTGGTGTTTGTAGGTTTTTTTCTATTTAAGGGGAAAGGGATGGGCGACCTTTGGAAGGTAGCCGGAATGCTGATTGGCGTATATACAGGCGGAACACCCAATTTGGCTTCGCTTAAAATGATGCTTAACGTCGATGCCGATGTATATATTCTTACGCATACTTACGATATGGTTGTATCGACCGTTTACCTTGCTTTTTTAATTGCAGTGGGGAAGCGCTTTTTTGGTGCATTCTTGCCAAAGTTTTCGAATAATCAAATTCCTGAGCCGGAATATACGAATGGTTCCGACCCCTTTTGGGGAATTTTCAAAAAGGAAACCTTTATTCCGCTTCTTAAAGCGTATGGCGTTGCTATTTTAATATTTGCCATTGGGGGCGGCTTGTCGATGTTGGTTGGAAAGGAGCAGCAGGTGGTCGTTGTAATTTTGGTTATAACAACGTTAAGCATATTGGCCTCAACCATACCGGCAATAAACTCGATAGATAAAACTTACGAATCCGGTATGTACCTGATTCTGATTTTCAGTATTGCCGTTGCATCTATGGCCGATATAAGTAAGTTTGCCGGGTTAACTCCGGGTTTGTTTGGCTATATCACCCTAGTTGTTTTTGGCTCGTTGGTGTTTCAGGTACTCTTCGGAAAGTTGTTTAAAATTGATGTTGATACAACCATTATTACATCTACTGCCTTGGTTTGCTCACCGCCGTTTGTCCCTGTTGTTGCAGCGGCAATTGGTAATAAAAGAATTATTGTAACGGGCATTACTGTTGGAATAATTGGTTATGCAATAGGTAATTACCTGGGCTTTGCAATAGCCGAGTTTTTAAAGTATTATTAGTTTCAAGTCGTTTTCGAACAATTATAAACTTGAACCATTATATAATGGTGTTGGATTGATTTTGTCTTTTTTGAACTCTTAATTTTTCTGTTGAATAAAAAAAGTTGAGTTGCAGTAATCCGAGTTTACTGCAGGTAGTTTTAGTGTGATTTCAACCGAAGTTGCTACAATTTCCTTGTCCATAACGTGTAGTATTTTTTTGAGAAAAAAACTAGAGTTTGTAACATATGTTACATTCTGTGGAGCGAGGTTGCCATAATTTTGTCTTGAGAGTTAGATGTCAGATAATAAATAACCGACAGTATGAAACGAGACATTATTACGATTGACAGGGGAAAATGCACGGGATGCGGAATATGTGTAGGCGGATGCCACGAAGGAGCCTTGCAGTTAATCGATGGGAAAGCGGTTCTTGTTAGCGAACTCATGTGCGATGGACTTGGTGCTTGTGTAGGCGATTGTCCCGAAGGGGCTATAACGATTGAACATCGAGAGGCAGAGGCTTACGACGAGTCTGTTACCATTGACAAAATGGTTAGTAATGGTAAGAACACGGTAATTGCTCATTTGAAACATCTTAAGGATTACAATGAGAAGGAGTATTTGCGTCAGGGTGTAGAGTGGCTGCTTGCCAATAGAAGCAACCTTAACTTTAATCTGGACGAAGTTATGCAGGAGGTTCACAACCATTCTAAGAAGGATGCTTGTGGATGTGGGCATCAAGAGTCCGTGCATACGCAGCATCAACATCATGGAGAAGGTTGTCCCGGCTCGGCGGCAAGAAGTTTTGGTAACAAAACGGTAATGGAACATGGCCCTCAAATGGTTTCGGGAAAGTCCGAGTTAGCACATTGGCCTGTTCAACTTCACTTAATTAATCCGCAATCGGGCCATTTTCGTGGTTCGAATTTACTGTTGGCTGCTGATTGTGTGGCTTTTTCGCTCGGAAATTTTCATGGCGATTTTTTAAAGGGAAAAACTTTAGCAATTGCTTGTCCAAAGTTGGATACCAACAAGGAGTCGTATATCGAAAAAATCACCTCGTTAATCGATGATGCACAGGTCGATACCATTACCGTAATGAGGATGGAAGTTCCCTGTTGCGGAGGGTTGCTTCAACTTGCAAAAGTAGCAATGGAAAATGCTAAACGTAAAGTTCCCATTAAAATGATTACCGTGGGGATTCAAGGTGATATTCTGGAATCAACTTGGGTATGATTTACGTGAGGAGTTAAACGAAAAACAAATCACGATTTTACTTACGATTTTCGATTTAGCAAATACAATCAACTATTTACTAATAACTAAAAATAAGAAATCATGAGCATGTTCTGTTTTCAATGCCAAGAGGCAGCAAAAGGCACAGGTTGCACAATTAAGGGCGTCTGCGGAAAGTCCGACGATCTGGCAAATATGATGGACCTGTTAATGTTCGTAACAAAGGGCGTATGCGTTTATAGCGTTGCGCTCCGCGAACAGAAAGGATACGAAAATTCTGAGGTAAATAAGTTTGTATTCGATAGCTTATTTACCACTATTACCAATGCAAACTTTGATAAGAAGGTTATTGAGAATCGGGTAACGAAAGGGTTAGAGTTACGCGATATGCTTAAAGGTGAAGCCGCAAAGCAGGGTGCTAAAGTTGACACATCGTTCGACGGGGCAACTTGGACAGCACGACCAGAACTGTACGAGGCAAAATCGGTAGCAGTAGGTGTGCTGACGGAGGCAAACGAGGATATTCGTTCGTTGAAGGAGCTTATTACTTACGGAGTAAAAGGAATGGCTGCTTATGTAGAACACGCGTACAATTTGGGCTACGAGGATGCTATAAACCACGCTTTTATGCAAAAGGCCCTTGTGGATATCACAAAGAATTTGTCGGTGGACGAGTTGGTCAACCTTACTCTCGAAACCGGTAAATTCGGAGTAAGCGCAATGGCTTTGCTCGATAAGGCTAATACAAGTAGTTACGGAAATCCTGAAATTACAAGGGTTAACCTTGGGGTGCGAAACAACCCGGGAATACTTATTAGCGGTCACGATTTAAAGGATATGGAGGAGTTGCTTGCCCAAACCGAAGGAACTGGCGTTGATGTTTATACACATAGCGAAATGCTTCCGGCAAATTACTACCCTGCATTTAAAAAGTATAAACATTTTGTAGGAAATTACGGTAGCAGTTGGTGGCATCAGCGGGAGGATTTCGAAACCTTCAATGGTCCCATTCTCTTCACCACAAACTGTATTGTTCCGCCTGCAAGTAATGCAACTTATAAGGATAGGGTATTTACTACTGGTGCAGCGGGGTATCCCGGAAGTAAGCATATTGCCGACCGTGAACCTGGCGAACAAAAGGATTTCTCCGAAATTATTGCCATGGCAAAAAACTGTAAAGCCCCAATTGAAATAGAAAAGGGTGAAATTGTTGGTGGATTTGCACACGAGCAGGTTTTTGCACTTGCCGATAAGGTTGTTGATGCCGTAAAGAGCGGCGCCATTCGTAAGTTTATTGTAATGGCCGGTTGCGATGGCAGAATGAAGGATCGTAATTACTATACCGAATTTGCCCAGAAATTGCCAACGGATACGGTTATTCTAACCGCGGGTTGCGCAAAGTATCGGTACAATAAACTTCAATTGGGCGATATAGG
Organism: Bacteroidales bacterium; assembly: GCA_020636845.1. GTDB lineage: Bacteria > Bacteroidota > Bacteroidia > Bacteroidales > Tenuifilaceae > JACJXD01. The sequence goes on from JACJXD010000006.1 coordinate 127,346, forward strand.
TGGAATTCCAAGAGTTCTTGATGCCGGTCAGTGCAACGATTCTTACTCGTTGGCAGTAATTGCGTTGAAGTTGAAGGAAATATTCCAACTAAACGACATAAACGAGTTACCCATTGCCTACAATATTGCTTGGTACGAGCAAAAAGCGGTAATAGTTCTTCTTGCCCTTTTGTATTTAGGCGTAAAAAACATTCACTTAGGTCCGACATTGCCTGCTTTTTTGTCGCCTAATGTGGTAAAAGTTTTAGTGGAGAATTTTGGTATAGGTGGAATTACCACCGTTGACGAGGATATAAAATTGATGGTAGGATAATTGCCTAATTATTAACTCTGACAGGATTTTAATTCTGTCAGAGTTTTTTATTGCCAAAAGAAATTGATGCGAAAATCATTCATATAACTGTTGAATTTAAAGATGAAAATTGCAACCCTGCATAATGCCGAAAAAGTTCCTTTTAATCTTGATGGAAGAAAAATGTACAGCGGGGGAAAAACGGAACTTATACACCTTACGCTTAATGTTGGCGACGAAATTGCCGTACATTCAAATCCCTTCGATGTGATATTTTACATTCTTGAAGGCGAGGGGACTATCTTTTCGGATGGAGAATCGTTACTTGTGCAGGCTAACAGTTGTATCTTTATAGAAAAGGATAAACCCCGTGGAATTGTAAACTCGGGGAGGGGCGTTCTTAGGGTGTTGGTGGTAAAAATTTTTTAGGTGCTTAGAATAGTTTTAGGAATATTCTGGGAATGGGCGTTTTAAATCGCATGGGTTTATTGCTTACCGGGTGTAAAAATTCGAGTACTTGTGCGTGTAGCCCTAGCCGTCCAATTGGATTTACGGTAGAACCGTACTTTTTATCGCCAATTATACAGTGTCCTATGTCCTGCATGTGAACTCGAATTTGATTTTTTCTGCCCGTTTCGAGGTTAACTTTGAGCAGCGAGTATTGCGCATTCTTTTTTAATACGGTAAAGTGTGTAACGGCTCTTTGTCCTTCTGCAGGATTCTGACTTGAGTGCATAACAAAGGATGCTCCCTCTTTTAAGTAGGATACTATGGTGCCGGTTTGTTCTACTTCCCCTTCAACTACGGCTAGGTAGGTTCTGTCGATAACCGTTTCATCCCAATTTTTTTGAAGTTTTGTTTTTACCTGCTCGCTTTTTGCAAATACCATTACCCCCGATGTTTCCCTGTCGATGCGGTGCACAATGAATATTTTGTTTGACGGGTCTTTTTCTTTAACATGGCTTCTGAGCATGCTGTATGCCGTCATATCCCTTACCGTTTCGGTTGCTACGGATAAAACTCCGGCCGATTTCTCAATCACAATAATGTATTGGTCTTCGTAAAGTATTTTAATTCCGGGGTACTGTTTTTCGCGTGGCATTTTGAACCAGCCAACAATTACCTCTTGTCCCGGACGTAACGGATGGTTGTACCATGTAATAATTTCCCCGTCAACTCTTATTTGCTTATCGTTAAGAAGCGTTTTGAAGTTATCCCGATTTTTACTCGGTATTTGAGCAAGTAGGAATTTCATAAGCGTAGTGCTTTCCGATACCTTCAGGCAGACTTCCTGCTTCTGCTTAGCATTGAATTTATGAGTATGCCCATTTGCTCCCATTTCGTTGATAGCTTAAGTTAAAACTGATTTTAATAACGGGCAAAGATATGAAACTGAACGAAGATTGTGGTGTGTTGACAAATAATAATTTCCGAGGAAACAAGTAAAATGAGGAAGAACGCTTAAGGTTGGGCTGCTGTATTTTTAAATTCTTTTGCTTGCGAGGAATTGTTTTTCCGTACATTTTTAGTATCAATAGAAAAATCAGATGTCTTGGCTACACTTTTAAATAATAGGTTGAGGCTGAACCAAAATATTGCCACATAAACTAACTACCTATCGTCTAATACCCTATTAATAACAATTTCGGATATTTAAAAAAATATGTAGCTTTGCCGTACGAAAACAATTTAATTTTCAAATATTATGAAGTTTTTTATTGACACAGCAAACTTAGACCAAATCCGTGAAGCAAACGATTTGGGTGTTCTCGATGGTGTTACCACGAATCCTTCGCTAATGGCTAAGGAAAACATTAAGGGCGAGGCCAACATTAAAAAGCATTACGTTGATATTTGTAATATAGTAAAGGGTGATGTTAGCGCCGAGGTTATATCGACCGATTACGAAGGAATGATTCGCGAAGGTAAGGAATTGGCCGCATTGCATCCGCAAATTGTGGTAAAAGTTCCCTGCATTAAGGATGGTATTAAGGCTATAAAGTATTTTACCGACAATGGCATTCGTACTAATTGCACGTTGGTTTTCTCTGTTGGACAAGCATTACTTGCTGCAAAAGCCGGAGCAACCTACGTTTCCCCGTTTATTGGTCGTTTGGATGATGTTTCAACCGATGGTGTTGAGCTTATTCGCCAAATTGTGAACGTTTACAACTACTACGAGTATGGTACAAAGGTATTGGCCGCATCAATTCGTCACACCATGCACATTATTCAGTGCTTGGAAGCTGGTGCCGATGTTGCAACTTGTCCGCTTAGCGCAATTCTAGGTCTATTGAATCACCCATTAACCGATATCGGATTAAAGAAGTTTTTAGCAGACTATAAAAAAGTTAACGGTTAATATGACCGAAAGCGAGTATATAAAACTTTTTCCTGAAAACCTCAACATGCGCGACATTGAACGTATTGTTGAGGTTTTAAAACAGGGTGGTGTTGTTGTTTACCCTACCGATACCGTGTATGGAATAGGTTGCGATATTACCAACTCAAAGGCGGTGGAACGCATAATTCGAATAAAAGGGTTAAAGCCAAAGGATGCTCATTTTTCGTTTATCTGTCACGATTTTAGCCAAATTTCCGATTTTGCTAGGGTGGACAATGCTACTTTTAGGTTGATGAAAAAGAATTTGCCGGGTCCGTTTACGTTTATTATTCCCGGACTAAACAAGGTTCCCGATTATTTTTTGAGTAAGCGTAAGACCGTTGGAATTCGAATCCCTGATAATCCAATCCCTTTGGAAATTGTAAAGCTGTTGGGGAATCCGATATTAACCACCTCGCTAAAGGACGATGATGAACTTGTTGAGTACACTACCAATCCCGACGATATTTACGCAAACTTAAACGGGATGGTTGATATTGTTATTAACGGTGGTGCAGGTCATAACATTCCTTCAACAGTGGTCGATTGCACCGGCGATGAGCCTGTAATTACCCGGGAGGGGTTAGGCGAGTTAATAGGGTAAAAGGACAAATCCTTTATCTTGGCAATCCAAATAGAAATAAAGTAAGTATTTGACTTCTTCCTCTGACATTCACCATAAATCGGAAACTCCCGTAACGCTGGCAATTCTTGCCGGAGGCAAGGCATCCCGATTGGGAGGTGTAAGTAAGGCCCTTATCGAAATTAACGGGCAATCTTTAATAAGGCGTGTTTACGATTCTCTTGCAGGTTTATTTAGCGAAGTAATTGTTATTTACAACGATTCGTTGCATTTGCCCGTTGAGGCAAAAGTCTATTCGGATATTTATAAAGAAACCGGGCCTTTAGGGGGAATACACAGCGCGTTGAAGCACGCAACTTTCCGTGATGTGTTTATTGTTTCGGTTGATATGCCGTTTGCATCAATGTACATTGCAAACCAAATAGTTTCACGTAGAAGTAAAAATCCCGAGAGCGACATTTTTGTCCCGAAAGTAGGAAAATACGCAGAACCATTGTTTGGAATTTACTCAAAGAGTATCATTTCTCAGGTTGAAGATATTTTAAACGGTGAAGGCAAATTTAGCGTTAGCCGATTATTGGAAATGTGTTCAACCTGTTTTTTAGAGTTACCCTTAAGCAATGAAGTTGAAAAGGCTTTTTTTAATATTAACACCTACGAGGATTTAATGAGGTTGAAGGTTGGTTTGTAATTACATAGAAATGCAGAAAAATCTTCTAAATGATTAAAGCCTAAATGCCTAAATACCTTCTTTAAACCGTTTGCGTTAAAAATTGTTTTAACATTCAATAATAAACCTAATCGAATTTCAAATTTCATTACCTTTGTTTTTGAAAAAGTAGAAGTATTCTTTTTAAACCTAAATTATACATAATTATGGCAAAAATTAAAGTGGCAATCAACGGTTTTGGACGTATTGGCCGCAACGTATTTAAAATTGCGTTGGATCATCCGGAACTAGAAATTGTTGGTATTAATGACCTTACCGACACAAAAACTTTGGCTCATCTACTAAAATACGACTCTACTCAAGGTCATTTCAACGGAAAAGTTGAATATGACGATCAAAACTTAATTGTAGATGGCGTTAAACACAGAGTTACTGCAGAACGCTCTCCTTTAAACATTAAGTGGAGCCAAACTCCTGATGTTGTAATTGAGTCAACCGGAATTTTCACAAAGCGCGAAAGCGAAAAGGGTGGCTATGGCGACCATATTAAGAATGGTGCTAAAAAGGTTATTCTTACCGTTCCTGCTAAGGACGAAATTGATCGTATGATAGTTTTAGGTGTTAACGATGGCGATTTAAAGGCTACAGATACCTGCGTTTCCAATGCAAGTTGCACAACCAACTGCTTGGCTCCTATTGTTAAAGTATTACACGATGCCTTTGGAATTGACCGTGGTTTTATGAATACCATTCACTCATACACTAACGATCAACGCATTTTGGATGCTCCTCACAAGGATCTTCGTCGTGCACGTTCTGCCGCTGTTTCGCAAATTCCTACCACTACCGGTGCTGCAAAAGCTGTAGCAAAGGTTATTCCTGATTTAAAGGGTAGGTTGGATGGTATGGCAGTTCGCGTTCCAACCCCAACCGGTTCGTTAGTTGACTTTGTTGCTATTCTTAAAAAAGAAGTTACCAAAGAGGATATTAACGCAGCCATGAAGAAAGCAGCCGAAGGTCCAATGAAGGGTGTTTTGGAATATACCGAAGATCCTATTGTTTCGGTTGATATTATTCATAACTCACACTCATCCATTTTCGATGCTCTTAGCACAATGGTAAACGGAAACATGGTTAAAGTTCTTTCGTGGTACGATAACGAATGGGGTTACTCGAACCGTGTTGTTGATTTGATTTTCAAACTTTTCTAGTAGATATTTGAAATAAAGTAAAGGCTGCTTTAAGCAGCCTTTTTTTGTTTATTGAACAAACCAAACTAAACTTAATTATTCGTAGCGTAAAGCCTCAATAGGATCGAGGCGCGAAGCCTTAACAGCAGGAATATAACCTGAAGTCATTCCTACGATAAAGGATATTAGTAATCCGCCAAACATCCAGCCCCATGGTATAATAAACGGGCTGCTTGTTAGCATGGAAACTACATTGCCAATTAATATTCCGAACATCACGCCTAAAATTCCCCCGATAAGGCATATTAAAATGGCTTCGGATAAAAATTGTTGTTTAATGAACGAGGATTTTGCGCCGATGGCTTTTCGTGTTCCTATCTCTCTGGTACGCTCGGTAACCGCTACAAGCATAATATTCATAAGGCCAACGGCTGCACCAATTAAGGTGATTAATCCTATAAATGTGGCTGCAAACGAAACGTACTTAAGATTTTCGATGAGTAGTTTTGCCAGGTTATCGCTCTTTTCAATGTTGAAGTCCGACTCATCAATGGCATTTAACCCGCGAACTAACCTAAATATTCCCTCTGCTTCCGATACTGCGGCTTCCAGTAATTTTGGATCGTGTGGCTGCACGGTAACCGAGTAGTTCATACTTGGTCGTGAGAAGTAAACTGCCACATTTGTGTATGGCAAGAATACCGAACGGTCGGGACCTCCGCCAAAACCACTGCCTTTTTTCTTTAAAACGCCAATAACCCTGTAACGCCCGTTTCCAACGCTGATAAATTTGTCCAATGGATTCTCGTTGTTAGGAAATAATTTTCGGGCAACCTCGTCGCCAATAATTGCAGCGCTGATTCCGTTGGAAAGATCGTAGTTGGAAAAGTTCCTTCCTTTGGCTACCTCTACACCTGCCGTTTTAACGTAATTTTCGTCTATTCCTCTAACGTTGATGTTAGGGTTGGTTTTGTTCGATTCGTGTTTTATAGTGCTTGCCCCGGTTGCCCATACTAAAATGGAAACATCGGCGGGAAACTTAAACTTTTCCTTGAATTCGCGGGCTTGCTGCATACTTATGTACGAATAGTTTTTTGTACGGTAACGCTTCCCGTTTACGTTAACCCTCATGCCGCGACTTTGTATGGTAAACGAGTTGGCTCCCATTTGAGAGAAGCCGGAACTTATACTGTTTTCGATAGATTCAATGGCGGTAAGTATGCCAACCAAAGCCATAATACCAAGGGCTATAATTAAGATGGTGAGTATGGAACGTAACTTAGATGAAAGAATTGAATTAATCGAAATTCGGAATATCTCATTAAGTATTGCAAGGCGTTTTTTCATGTATCGATAATTTGTTTGCAAGCATTTAAAAATTCATTTTCAGCCTTAAAATAAAATCATTCAAACCTAATAAAATTTCGACAATTGATTTATAGTATTTTAGGTTCGAATGTTTTTAAGTTGTTCCCGCATACTGCGGCACTATCAACCCTTAATATTTAACCGGTTATCAAATTTAAGGCTAAATAAAATGCCATAAATGCCCCCAAAGCTAAATAATAATAAAGCTGCTGAATAACTAAATTTATGCTAGGTTTGTATTCTTAATTATTTCGACATGAATTTTACTAAAAGGATTAATGCGTTTGCAACATTGGGCAATGAATTTTTAAGTTCATTGCAAGCCGATAGTAAATCGCCGCTTGCATTGTGTATTAATTCGGCGCAAGCGCATAATCCTTGGTTTACTTCCGAAAACGTTAAGTTAGCCACAGAGGCCATAGCAACTAAATGGCTTGGAATTGGTACGCTGAACAAATGGATACAAAATTACGATTCTTCCCAGTTTAACCCGAAAGTTCCCAAAACTGTAGGAGTAGTAATGGCAGGAAATATTCCTTTGGTAGGGTTTCACGATTTTATGTGCGTACTACTTTCCGGTCACCGGATTGTTGGAAAGGTTTCGTCCAAGGACGGAGGGCTGATGAAGGCAGTTAGCAAAATGCTTATAAGCATTGAGCCGGAATTCGAAGATTTTATCGAAATAACCGATGAAAGGTTAACAAATTTTGATGCGGTAATTGCAACGGGAAGCGATAACAGTTCGCGCTATTTCGACTACTACTTTAGAAAGTATCCGTCCATAATCAGGGGACACCGAAACAGCATTGCCGTGCTTACCGGAAAAGAATCGGAAAACGATTTAATGCTACTGGGCAACGACATATTTTCCTACTTTGGATTGGGTTGCAGGAATGTTTCCAAGTTATTGGTTCCTAAAGGATACGAATTTACACGCTTCTTTGAGATAACCGAAAAATGGTCGCACCTAATTCGTCATCACAGGTATGCAAATAATTACGAGTACCATCGGGCGTTGTTTATTATAAACGGAACCCAGCATTTCGATAACGGTTTTTTGCTGGTTACCAAGTCGGATTCGATAGATTCTTCGGTTGGCGTTCTTAACTATCAGGAGTACGACAGTGTGGATTCGGTAAAGGAGTATATCAACTTAAATGCTTCTAAAATTCAATGTGTTGTAAGCATGTTGCCAATGGCAGGTGCTGTTCCGTTTGGGCAAACACAACTACCCGGAATTGATGAGTATGCCGACGGAATTGATACCATTAACTTTTTGGCTAATCTTTAAAATCTATATATTTTCTGTTGATTTAATTTCTCGTTAAATTTGCATAAATCTGTTTTGATATGATATACAAGTTCAGGATGATTTCCGGCGACGAGGATAACTTCCTTAGAGATTACGAAATAGAGTCGGATAAAACGTTCCTCGATTTTCATAACCTTATTCAGTCCGATTTGGGCTTCGAGCCTTCCATGCTGGCGTCGTTTTTTCTTGCCGATGAACATTGGAACAAGGGAATGGAGTTGACTCTTATCGACATGCAAAGCGATGGTGCTATGGCTGCTATTCCCATGGAAACAGTAAAGTTAAAGGAGTTGGTAAAGGAGCGCAGGGAGAGACTTTTGTATGTTTACGATATCTTTTCCGACCGAAGTCTGTTTTTGGAACTCATCGATATGTTTGAACCAAAGGAAAATGAAAAGTACCCCAAGTGTAGCGCTTCATTGGGCGAACCTCCGGCACAGTTTTCCGATGATTATGGAGATGTGGACGGTTCCGATAGCGGTAACGAAATTAAAAACCTTTTCAATGATTTCGAAGAAGGTCTCGATTCCGAGGATTTTTCGGATGATGAAAGGGATTTCTAATCAGTTTTAGTTTTCATTAATTAATAGCAATGCCCGCAGGTAAAAGGCATTTAATTGTAATATTAGGACCAACAGGAGTTGGCAAAACGGATTTAAGCATCGAGTTGGCTACTCTGTTTAATGCTCCGATTATATCTGCCGATTCTCGGCAATTTTTTAAGGAGATGAACGTTGGAACGGCTAAGCCAACACCCGAGCAGTTGCAAAAGGTACCGCATTACTTTGTGGGGAATAAATCCGTATCGGAACGGTATAGTTGCGGAATGTTCGAGTTGGATGCAATTTCAACGCTGGAGTCTGTTTACAGTAAGGGCGAAGTTGCCCTTTTGGTTGGCGGCTCCGGTTTATACATAGATGCGTTACTGAATGGAATTGACGATTTTCCTACGCCGGATTCGGAACTTCGAGAAAATCTATACGAGCAACTTAACCGCGATGGGGTAGAAGGTTTAAGGGCTCAGTTGAAGTTGCTTGATCCTGATTACTACCAAAAAGTCGATTTAAAGAACACTCAGCGAATAATAAAGGCGCTGGAGGTTTGTTTACAAACGGGAAAAACCTACACTTCGTTTCTTACACAGCCTAAGAAACCCAGACCGTTTTCGGCAATTAAAGTTGGATTGAATTTGCCCAGGGAGGAACTTTACGATAGAATTAATCGGAGGGTGGACTTGATGGTTGATGCGGGACTTGTTGATGAAGCAAAATCTCTTTATCCTCATAAAGAATATAATGCTTTGCATACGGTTGGTTACAGCGAACTTTTTGATTACTTTGACGGAAAATTAACGTTGGACGAAGCCATTGAACTTATAAAGCGAAATTCGAGGCGATACGCAAAGCGTCAGCTTACATGGTGGGCTCGCGATAAGGAAATATCGTGGTTTACACCCCGGCAAAAGGACGAAATAGTGAACTATATAAAACAACGCATTAACAGTTAACATAAATGGATAAGCAAGTTAAACCCAATTCTGTACTTTTTCTTGAACTTTTCACGGAGATAGAACAGAAGTTAAAGGAGATTTGTAAGGACGAATTTCACTCGACCTTTTCGGAGTTACTGCGCAAGGCGGAAAAGCACAGCGATGTTGTTTATCATTTTGCGTCCGATTTAAAGGAGTTTGCCCAACTTCGTAACGCTATTGTTCATACCCGTCGGCAAAACTTTATAATTGCAGAGCCTCACGACGAGGTAATTGCAGAAATGAAAAAAATACACAGGTTACTGTACAACCCGCCAAAGGTTTTTACGGTGATGACTAAAAATCCGGTATTTACAACTCCTGATGATTTGCTGGTTGATTTAATTACAAATTTCTCGACAAAGAGGATAAGGCGTTGCCCTGTTGTTGAAAAAGGTAGTATTGTAGGAATGGTAACGGCAAGAACAATTACCAACTGGTTGGCTAGTACAAAGGACACGGAAATATCGATAAAAAGTATAAAAATCAGGGATGTGCTGGAATTTACGGATAAAGACGAGTTTATTGTGGTGGCAAAGAATTCCGATATTTTATCGTTAATTGGGCAGTTCCGAAATTCGCTTAAACAGGGTCGGTATATTCAGGCTGCATTGGTTACCGATAATGGAAGTATAAAAAGCAACCTGATTGGAATCGTAACGCCCAGCGATTTGCCCCGGTTAATAGAAAAGGTTAACTACGCCGACTAAACAAAACAATTACTGCTTAAAAATCATTATGATGAGTAAAGAAAAGAGGAAACGTGAATTTCCGCATACATACGTAATTATATTTTCGTTAATTGTAATTGCAGCTGCGCTTACGTGGTTTATTCCCGGAGGCGAATTTGCCCGGGAAGTAAAAAATATCAACGGAATCGATAGGGAGGTGATTGTTGCCGGTTCGTACCATCAGGTGGAAAACCAGCCACAAACATGGCAGGTTTTTACATCCATATTTAAGGGAATGCAGCGAACTGCCGATATTATTTTTTACATTTTGATGATTGGCGGTGCGTTCTGGTTGCTTAACGAGAGCAAGGCTCTCGATGTGGCTATCTTATCTTTTTTGAATTTTACCAAGCGTGTCGAACGGTTTAAACCGCTAAAGGTTATAGGGGTGGATAATTTGGTGATTGCCCTTATTATGATATGCTTTAGTTTTTTTGGAGCGGTAATAGGCATGAGCGAGGAAACCATTGCCTTTGTTGTAATTTTTGTTCCGCTTGCCATAAGTATGGGGTACGATTCCATAGTGGGTATTAGTTTATGCTTTTTAGGTGCAGGACTCGGCTTTGCCAGTGCGTTGTTGAACCCGTTTACCATCGGAATTGCGCAGGGACTGTCGGGAATTCAACTCTTTTCGGGTATCGAGTATCGTTTTGTTATTTGGTTGGTTATAAATGTAATAGGAATTTCGTATGTAATAATATACGCTCGAAAAATCAAAAAGAATCCCAAACTTTCGCCTGTATATGAAATCGATGAATATTGGCGGCATAAAGCGGCGCACGAGGAGAGTGGAACTAAAACCAAACCCGGAAAAAACGCTTGGTATGTATTTGCCTTGCTAACAGCAGTGTTTGCAATTTTTTCGTACTTCTATCCTATAAGCCATTTAAAAATTGGACAAAATGTTATATCGGCACCTATTATTCCAATTGCAGCAGCGCTTTGGGTTGTAGTTGGAATTGTTGCGTTACGGCACTCGGTTCAACTTTTCATTGTAAACATATTGCTTTTTACCATTCTGTTCCTAGTTGTAGGCGTAATGGGTTACGGCTGGTATATTAAGGAAATTGCCAGTTTATTTTTAGTTATGGGGTTGTTGTCGGGATTTGCCTTTGGCAAAAAGGCCAACGATTTGGCCCGTTCCTTTATCGACGGGGCAAAGGATATAATGTCGGCTGCCTTGGTTGTTGGTTTGGCAAGCGGAATTGTTGTAATTCTGGAACAGGGACATATAATCGATTCTCTGCTGAATTATTCTGCCGAAGCAATGCAAGGGTACGGTAAGGTAACATCTATGGCCATAATGTATGTATTTTACAACCTGCTTAACCTGATAATTGCATCGGGTTCGGCAAAGGCTGCATTAACCATTCCGCTGATGTCTCAATTTTCGGATTTAATTGGTATTAGCCGTCAAACAACGGTAACCGTTTACCAGTTGGGCGGCGGATTTACAAACCTTATTACGCCAACATCGGGAGTAATGGTCGGCGTGTTAAGCATTGCCCGAATTCCTTACAATAAGTGGGTTCGTTGGTTTTTGCCGTTAATGATAATTCTAATAGTTGTGGGCTTTTTGTTGCTACTTCCAACCCTGTTTATGCCGCTAAGCGGATTTTAGGTTGAAGAAGTGTTCTTCATTAAAAAGAACGAAGTGTTTATACCTAATTATATTTAGGAGAAGCAAAAATGACGCTTGAGGAGCTAGGATATAGCATAGAGTTAGAGAATTATCGGAAGGATAAAAATCTTGATTCCTTTGGAGTTGGTAGAGTTGTTTCCGAGCATAAGGAAAGGTATATTGTTAAGACCTCGGAAAACGAATACGAAGGAGAAGTAATTGGTAATTTACGCTTTTCGGCGAGTAGCAGAGCCGATTTTCCTGCAGTTGGCGATTGGGTTGCAATTTCCGAATACGACGATGGTAAGGTTCTTATTTATGCTGTTTTTCCAAGAAAGACAGTTATTCAAAGACAGGCGGTCGGGAAACAGGGCGAAAGTCAGATTATAGTCACCAATGTCGATTATGCTTTTATTGTTCAGGCGGTTGACAGAGATTTTAACGTTAATCGAATAGAAAGGTATTTAACCATCTGCAACACCTCAAACGTAGAGCCAATTATCATTCTTAATAAAATTGATTTAATCGGCAATTTGGAGTTGGCAAAGTTGATTACCCTGATTCAGGGTAGGATTAAAGATGTTCCGGTAATGGCAATAAGCAACGAATCGAAGAATGGGATTGAAGAACTCAAACATAGTTTAAAAAGGGGCAAAACGTATTGCTTGCTAGGGTCGTCGGGTGTAGGTAAGTCAACGTTGTTAAACAATCTTTTGGGCGAACAGCACATGAAAACTGGCGCAATCAGTACGAGTACCAGTAAAGGCAAACATGTTACAAGTTACCGGGAGTTGTTGGTTTTGGAGAGTGGCGGAATGATAGTTGATAATCCGGGAATGCGGGAAATTGGAATTGCCGATTCTGCTGATGGGTTAAATACTACATTCGGAGCAATAGTGGAATTATCGCAACAGTGCAAGTTTAAAAATTGTACTCACACTTCCGAAGTTGGTTGTGCCGTATTGGCTGCCGTCGAAAGCGGGAAAATAGACAGGCTCTCCTATGAGAACTATTTAAAAATGGAGCGCGAAAAAGAACACTTCGAAGCAACTGTAGCCGAAAGGCGAAAAAAGGATAAGGCTTTTGGGAAAATGCTTAAGAATTATAAAAAGGATAAAAACTTTAAAAAGGAATAACTAGGGGATCATATTCTGTTATAATTTTTTAAGTAGTTAGCCTTCTCTGAATATAGGTAAGTCGAAAATCAAAAAAAACGTTTAGTTTTGCTCTAAACCTAAAACTAACCTGTCAAATGAAAAAGTCATTCGTTTTAGCAGTGTTGCTACTAGTTTCAGTTGGGTTATACGCTCAGGATACCGAAGAAAAAAAGGCCGATAAAGTTAAAACAGGATGGAATGTTGGAGGTTTACCCGTAGTAGCTTACGATACTGACTTGGGTCTTGAGTATGGGGCTATTGTAAACCTTTTTAACTATGGCGATGGGTCGCTTTACCCAAAATATCTACATAACATTTATGCTGAAGTTTCGCGTTACACCAAGGGAAGTGGAATTAACCGTTTGTTTTACGACTCAAAGCATCTTATTCCGGGCTTAAGAATAACGTCGGACTTGGCTTACTTAACGGACAAAATGTACGATTTTTATGGGTTTAACGGTTACGAATCCGTTTATAACCTTGATTGGGCCGACGATGAAAGTAGCGATTACAGGAGCAGGGCTTTTTACAAGTACGATAGGAAACTAACCCGTTTTACAACCGACATTCAGGGAAAGTTTTCCAACAGCAAATTCGGATGGGTAGCCGGAGTCGGGCTATATAATTTTAAAATAGATACTGTTGATATTGATAAGTTAAATAAGGGGAAATCGGGTTCCGATGCTTTGCCTTATGTCCAAGGAGGACTTTATCAGCGTTATGTGGATTGGGGTATTATTTCCGACGATGAAAGAAATGGCGGATTTACCACCTATGTAAAGTTTGGCGCTGTATTCGACACTCGCGATAACGAGCCTAACCCAATGAAAGGAGTTTGGACTGAAGCCGTGGTTACTTATGCGCCTAGTTTTTTAGGCGCAGGAAAAAAATACGAGCACGTAAAGCTTACGTTAACTCACAGGCAGTATTTTACCTTAATTCACGATAAGTTATCGTTTGTTTACCGTGTTGGATATCAGGGAACGCTTTTAGGAACATGCCCTTTTTACCTTCAACCTAACATAACAACGTTGTTTTTGCGTGGTGCAACTAGCGAAGGGCTTGGTGGTGCAAAATCTTTAAGGGGAATTATTCGAAATCGTGTAGTTGGCGATGGGATTGCCTATGGCAATTTCGAACTACGGTGGAAGTTTGTTAGGTTTTACTTCATTAAGCAGAACTTTTACCTGTCGCTAAATACTTTTTTCGATGCCGGACAAGTTGTTAAGTCGATAAAATTTGATAAAACATTTTCGGAATCTACACCCTATACCGAAGCAGATTATTTTAGTTCCGATAGCGAAAGTTTGCATAGCAGCTGGGGACTGGGATTACGCATAGTAATGAATCAAAACTTTATTATAGCGGTGGATCACGGGCGGGCTATAAATAAGGATGACGGTATTGCCGGTACGTACGTTGGCTTAAACTTCCTGTTTTAGTATCACCGTTGTTTGCTTGCAACTTCCCTTTGTTTCTTGAGACAGAATCTTGTGCTTTTATATAAAAGCATGTAGCATTTTTGTTGATGAATTTTGTTTAAGCATCGTCAGTTTACTTGCAATCATTTTCATTTTATTTGTATCGATTTTAATTCTAATGTTTTAAAATCGGTCGGATATGTTTTTTAATACAAAAATTGAGAGAGGGTTTTGCTTTTCATTTATTACTTAAATCTTTAACTTCGACCCCTAAATTTAACTTACGAAGCAATGCAGATACTCATTCTTAACATAAAGCAACTCGTACAGGTTGAAAAAAAGCCTGCGAAATGGGTTGCTGGAGATCAAATGTCGAAATTAGATAGCATTAGCAATGCTTTTTTACTAGTACAGGATGGGGTTATTAAGGATTTTGGTACTATGGATAAAGCCCCTGAGTTATCTTCACTTTCGGGCGATGTTCTCATATACAATGCTTACGACAGAATGGTATTTCCTTCGTTTTGCGACTCGCACACGCATTTGGTTTATGCCGGAAGCCGTGAAATTGAATATACCGATAAAATTAGAGGGTTGTCGTACGAGGAAATTGCCAAGAGGGGAGGCGGAATACTTAACTCTGCGAAACTTCTGGCTAAAACATCCGAAGACGAGTTATACGAGCAAACGTTGCAGCGGGCAAACGAAATTATTCATAAGGGAACAGGTGCCGTGGAAATTAAAAGCGGGTATGGTTTATCGCTCGAAAGCGAGTTAAAAATGCTTCGTGTTGCACGTCGAATAAAGGAAACAACTCCGTTAACGGTTAAGACTACGTTTTTGGGAGCACATGCCGTTCCCGAAAAGTATAAGGGAAAACAATCGGAATATGTCGATTTAATAATCAACGAGATGATTCCAATGGTTGCTGCCGAAGAGTTGGCCGATTATATAGATGTTTTTTGTGATAAGGGTTTCTTTACCGTGGAAGATACCGAGCGAATGCTTATGGCAGGAATTAAGTATGGCATGAGACCTAAAATTCATGCCAACGAACTTGATTATTCCGGAGGAATTCAGGTTGGCGTTAAGTATAATGCCTTATCGGTCGATCACCTTGAATATACCGGCGATAGTGAAATTAAAGCGTTGCTGAATTCGGAAACAATGCCAACCGTTTTACCCGGGGCTGCATTCTTTTTGGGTATGGTCGATCCTCCTGTTCGCAAAATGATTCAGTTCGGTTTGCCGGTGGCTATGGCTTCCGATTATAATCCGGGCTCTTCTCCGTCGGGCGATATGAAGTTTATTATGTCGTTAGGTTGTATAAAGTTACGCATGTTACCCGAGGAGGTAATAAATGCAACTACAATAAACGGTGCTTATGCCATGGGCATTTCCGATACACATGGAAGCATTTGTAAAGGAAAAGTTGCGAACGTATTTATTACTAAGCCTATTCCTAGCATTGAGTACATTCCTTATTCCTATACTGCCGACCTTGTTGAAACTGTAATTCTTAATGGTAAGATAGTTTCTAAGTAGAAATTTGCTTGATTTTTAATGTTGAAATAATCCGTAAAACAATCGAATAAATAATCAAACCCATGAGCGGTAAAAAACTAATAGAATGCGTCCCCAACTTTTCCGAGGGGCGCGATATGAATGTTATTAACCAGATAACAAAGGAAATTGAAGCAGTTGAAGGCGTAAAATTAATTGATGTTGATCCGGGCAAGGCTACTAACCGTACCGTGGTAACCTTCGTAGGAACTCCCGATGAGGTTCTTGAGGCTGCATTTAGAGCAGTTCGCAAGGCAAAAGAACTTATCGATATGAGTAAACATCACGGAGCGCATCCTCGTTTCGGTGCAACGGACGTGTGTCCGCTGGTTCCTGTTGCCAATATAACTATGGACGAGGTTGTTGAGTACGCACATAAGTTGGCTAAGCGTATTGGCGATGAGTTGGAAATACCTGTTTACTGTTACGAGTTTGCAGCGTTTGAGGCAAAACGGCGTAATTTGGCAACTTGCAGGTCTGGCGAGTACGAAGGATTACCTAAAAAATTACAGGATGCCGAATGGAAACCCGATTTTGGTCCGGCTAAGTTTTTACCGCAAACAGGGGCAATTGCTGTAGGCGCACGTAACTTTTTAGTAGCTTATAACGTGAATTTAAACACGACGTCAACTCGTCGTGCCAATGCCGTTGCTTTTGATATTAGGGAGAAGGGGCGTCCAAAACGTGAAGGAAATCAGGTTACAGGTAAAATCGCTAAAGGCGATAATGGAAAAGATATCTGGATTCCGGGCTCGTTAAAGGCATGTAAGGCCATTGGATGGTTTATCGACGAGTATGGTATTGCTCAGGTATCCATAAACTTAACGGATATTACCGTAACTCCAATTCATGTGGCTTTCGAGGAGGCTTGTAAAAAGGCTCAGGAGCGAGGATTACGTGTTACAGGCTCCGAAGTTGTAGGAGTTGTTCCCTTGAGTGCAATGCTCGATGCCGGTAAATACTTTCTTAAAAAGCAAAAACGTTCAACGGGAATTCCGGAAAGGGAGATAATAAAAATTGCAGTTAAGTCTTTAGGGCTGGACGAACTATACCCCTTCGATCCGGATAAAAAGATTATAGAATATATTTTGAAGAATAAGGACACCAAGCGGTTGGTTGATCTTTCGCTTGAACATTTTACTCAGGAAACAGCATCCGAATCACCAGCTCCGGGAGGCGGTTCTATTTCGGCAGCCATGGGAGCCTTTGGCTCGGCTCTTGCCACTATGGTGGCAAACCTTTCATCGCATAAACCGGGTTGGGACGACCGTTGGGAAGAGTTTTCCAACTGGGCGGATAAGGGAAATTACTACATGGAGCAGTTGTTGCACATGATTGATGAGGATACTGCTGCGTTTAACCGGATAATGGATGCTTTTGGGTTGCCTAAAGGCACCGATGAGGAAAAAGCGGCTCGTACAAAGGCTATACAGGATGCTACTTTATATGCAATTGAAGTTCCGTTTAAGGTTATGAATTTGTGTTACGAATCGATGGAGGTTATTAAAGCGATGGCGGAACAGGGTAATCCAAATTCGGTTTCCGATGCTGGAGTCGGTGCTTTGGCTGCTCGTTCTGCGGTTTTGGGCGCTTACTTAAATGTGAAAATAAATGCATCGGGATTAAAAGATAAAATGGTAGCAAATGACTTTATAAAAAGAGGTGAAGAAACAGTTTCGAAAACGATTGCATTAGAAAAAGAAATTTTATCGATAGTGGAGCAAAAAATTTTACAGTAAATTTTCTTTTTTAACATTTACAAGGGATAGAGAACGTTTGCTCTCTAATCCCTTTTTTTATAGGCATTTGTAAGGTTTTTAGCTTCGATTTAACATTATAAAAGGCTTTTTTGTTAAAAAAAAGTTAACTTTAACAGTTGTTTGTTAACTAAAAATAAAATAGATTAGCGTCGGAAATAATAATTTTATTCTCTAACTAAATGTAAACCTTAAAACTTGTTCTATGAAAAAACTAAGCGTTTTTCTTGCAAGTTTGCTGTTTCTGGGCTTATCAGTGGTTCAGGCGCAAACGGTAAGGATTACCGGAACAGTTACTAGTTCCGAGGATGGAATGCCCCTTCCGGGTGTTTCAGTATTTGTAAAAGGTACTACTGTTGGTGTTACTACAAACATTGATGGTAAGTACGATATTAATGTACCAGCAAAAACCGAGTCATTGTCTTTTAGTTTTGTTGGTTATGAGGCACAAGATGCTGCAATTGCTGGTAGAACTGTAATTGATGTAGTACTTAATCCTGAAACAGTTCAAATGCAAGAAGTTGTTGTAACAGCTATGGGTATTTCCAAAGAGAAAAAAGCTCTTGGTTATGCCGTTCAAGATGTTAAATCTGATGAATTGACACAAGCTGCAAATTCAGATGTTACAACAGCTTTACAAGGTAAGGTATCTGGTGTAGAAGTTTCTTCATCTTCTGGTATGCCCGGAGCTTCTGCTAAAATTACTATTCGTGGGTCTAGATCTTTCACAGGAAATAACACGCCTTTATATGTAGTAGATGGTATGCCTATTTCTTCTACTTCAGATATTTCAACGGGTAATTCTGTAACAGGATCTGACTATGCAACCAGAGCATTAGACCTTAACCCTAACGATATTGAATCTATCAATATTCTTAAAGGTCAAGCAGCTTCGGCACTATATGGGTTACGTGCTTCTAATGGTGTTATTGTTATTACTACTAAAAGTGGAAAAGGATTGAAAAAAGGAGCACCTGTTGTATCTGTTAATAGTTCCGTTGCTTTTAATACGTTATCGGTATATCCTGATTTGCAAACTGAATTTGCTCAAGGTTCGGGAGGTAAGTATGTTCCAACAGCTTCGACTTCGTGGGGACCAAAAATTGTCGATTTGCCAAATGATCCTACTTATGGAGGAAATGTTAATAATGCTTATACTGCAGTTGATGGTTTGCAAACGGGTAAATATTATGTTCCTCAACGTGCAAATGCGGGTTTAGATCCTTGGGCTGAACCTAAGTCTTATGATAATGTTAAAGACTACTTTGAAACTGGGATTGATCAGAACTATTCGATTAATGTTGCTCAAAATTTGGGTCAAGGTACTTACTCTTTCTCGGTAGGTTCAAATAAAAATAAGGGTATTATTCCTAATACAGGCTTAGAAAAGTATAATGCTAAGTTTACCGGACAAGCAAATTTAAATGATAATTGGTCAACCGGATTTTCAGGTAACTATGTTAATTCTTATTTAACTAAACAATCTAGTGCAAACAATGGTATTGTTGCTACTGTTTATCCTGCTCCTCCGAGTTATGATTTAGCAGGGATTCCAGATCATTATGCAAATAATCTTTATCAACAGAATAATTATAGAGGTACTTCTGGATTCGATAATGCATATTGGGCTACAGAAAACAATAAGTTTAGTGAACGGAATAATCGTTTTTTTGGTAATTCTTTTTTAAAATATTCGACTAAATTAAATTCCGATAATCAAAAGTTAGATTTTAAGTACCAAGTTGGTGTTGATGCTTACACTACAAATTATACTGATTTGTGGGGGTATGGTCATGCTAATGGTCTTGGATCTATTGATGAGTACAGCGTTTCGTCTCGTGAATTAAATTCATTATTTACAATTACTTATGATTGGAAAATTAATGATGATTTGACTTTTGATTTGATGTATGGAAATGAAGTTGTTGATGGCAGAACAAAATTTATTGATTCTTACGGTCAAAATTTTAATTTTTCAGGATGGAATCATTTAAACAATGTTTCAGTTTATTCAGGTGGTGAGAGTTCAACACATTCTCGGACTGTAGGTAATTTTGGAAATTTGTCTTTAGAGTATAAGAATATGTTGTTTTTAAATGCAACGGGTAGAAATGATGTTGTTTCATCAATGCCAAGGAACAATCGCTCATTTTTTTATCCGTCAGTTTCATTAGGCTGGATTTTTACGGAATTAGAACCATTAAAAAACGATATTCTTACTTATGGAAAATTAAGGGCATCTTATGCTGAGGTTGGACAAGCAGGAACATATTATAAATCATACTATACAACACCAACATATGGAGGAGGTTTTTCAAGCGGAACTCCAATTCAATATCCAATAGGTTCTATAGTTGCTTATACTCCATATTCTGCGGTATATGATCCCGATTTAAAACCTCAGAACACCAAGTCTTATGAAGCTGGTATTGATTTGGCTCTTTTGAATGGATTATTTACCTTGAATTATACATATTCTAGACAGAATGTTAAAGATCAGATATTTGCAGTTCCCTTAGCAGGTTCAACAGGATCTAGTTCTTTTATAACTAATGGAGGGTCAATTCACACAAATTCACATGAATTTACATTAGGTGCTACTCCTATTAAGAGTAAAAATGTTGTATGGGATTTATCGGTAAATTTTACAAAAGTTGATAATTATGTAGATAAATTAGCCCCAGGCGTTGAAAGTATTTTCTTGGGTGGTTTTGTTGAGCCTCAGGTACGTGCTGGTATTGGTTATCAATTTCCAGTAATTTATGGTGTTAGTTACCTAAGAAATGATGAAGGTCAAATAGTTGTTGACGATAACGGTTTCCCTCAGGCTGGCGAAGAAAAAGTTATAGGTACTGTATCTCCAAAGTTTATTTTAGGATTTAGTACAAGTGTTGAAGTTTATAAGGTTCGTATTTCTGCTTTGTTAGAGTGGAAAAATGGAGGTCAGATGTATAGTGGAACATATGGATTACTTGATTATTACGGAGTAAGTCAGAGATCTGCTAATTATCGTAAAAAAGATTATTTCTACTTCCCTGAAAACGCTGTAAAAGTTACCGGAACTGATGTTGAAGGCAATCCAACTTATGCTAAAAATGATATTGCAATTAGCGGTGCAGATGCTCAAGCATATTTTAATGCTTTGAATAATATTTCTGAATCAATGATAATTGATGCGTCTTATTTAAAATTGAGAGAAATTTCAATTGGCTATCCTGTTTGGAACAAAAATGGAGTTAAAGTTAACCTAAATGCATTTGCTAGAAATATTCTATTATGGTCTGCTCATAAGGGATTTGATCCTGAAGCTACTCAAGGAAATACAAATATGAGCGGAGCCTTTGAAAGGTTCTCCTTGCCTAGTACATCTAGTTATGGGTTAGGACTTAATATTAATTTTTAATATTAGATAATCATGAAAATATTTAATAGTTCAATAAAAGGATTCCTAATGGCTACGATTGTAGCTCTGTTTGTGGTATCCTGTTCAGAAGATACGATGGATGATATCAATAGAGATGCAAATCATCCTACTGATGTTAGTGCAAAGTTTATTCTTGCGGATGTTATAACAAGAACTGCATCTTCCAATGTTGGTGGTGATATTAACACGTACACATCTGTTTATGTTGAGCATCAAGCTGGTATTCATAATCAGTTATATAGAGCAGAGACTCGTGATAATGAACCTAAAGCAGCATCTACTTTCAATAATGTTTGGGGATCGTTGTACCAAACACTTAAGAATGCAAAGATTGTTATTGCAAAATGTTCTGAAGATGGCTCTGAACCTGCAAATCAGGTGACTAAAGGTATTGCTGAAGTGTTAGCTGCTTATAATCTTGCTTTGCTAACAGATATGTTCGGGGATGTACCTTGGACAGAAGCTTGCGATATAAATGTCAGTTTGACTCCTAAAATTGACAAACAAGAGGCTATATATGAAGTTGTAATGAATTACTTAGATCAGGCAATTATTGATTTACAGGGTACAGATGCACTCTCAATGAGTGGTTATGATTTTTTATATGGCGGTGATGGAGCAAAATGGTTAAAATTTGCTTATGGCTTAAAAGCTCGTTATACTATGCATTTGTTGTATAGATCTACTAATAAAACGCAAGATTTGCAAGATATTATTGATTATTGCGATAATTCATTTGCTTCGGTAGATGATCAAGCTGCTTTTGCTATATATGATGCATCAAATTTAAATCCGTTATTTGATTTTCAGTGGAGTCGTGATGGCTTGGCTGCAAGCAAGAGCATGGCTGATAGATTAATTGCTCTTAATGATCCTCGTGCAAATAGAGTATTTTGTGGTGTGTGGACTTATATGGCTCAACTTTTACCATCAGATGGAGCTTATTTCGAGCCTGCACCGAACGGAACTTGTGAACAATTACAGTATCACTATACTGAGACAATGTTTTTATATGCTCAAGAAGCTCCAACTCTACTTTTGAGTTATCATGAAGTGTTGTTTCTAAAAGCTGAAGCATTATGTCGTTTAAATAGGGCTCCAGAGGCTGAGCCTATTTTAAAGGATGCCGTGACTGCTGGGATTATGAATGCAGAAAATAGCGTAGAAACAGCTTTTGAGAATCCTTCATTAGCAAGTTACGGTTATCAAATTGCAGAACGTTCTAATCCAATGACGGAAACAGACGCATCTAATTATTTTGATAATGATGTTAAACCGTTATTCGATGTTGATCCTTTACGTGAAACTATGATTCAAAAGTATATTGCTTTCTTTGGAGCATCAGGAGAATCAACAGAATGTTATAACGATATTCGTAGGATGAAAGCCTTAGGTGAGAACTTTGTGGTATTAGCAAATCCAAATAATACTGATAAATTCCCATTGCGTTGTCCTTACGGGAATGATGATACTACCACTAATCCTAATGTACAAGACGCATATGGAGATGGTACCTATGTTTATACCGAGAATGTTTGGTGGGCAGGAGGTACAAGATAATTTCTTAACGATAATTGAGTCGTCCTAAAATAGGTCGACAGGAATTAAATAAAATTAATTAAAACCATCGAGGCTAGCCTCGATGGTTTTTTCGTGAATAAAGTCAGGTGTTTTCATATTTAAACTTAAATGAGGTCTTCATGTCTCAATGGATTTAGCAATAAGCCTTTTTAATTCTTCACAAGTATTACACTTAGAACAACAAAAATTTTTGTTATCCTTTCTAATGCATTTTGATAGCAATTATAGCCCTTGTATAGATAGAATAGTTAAATGAATCTTCAACTCATACTGATATAAAGATGACCAATCCTGTAATTCTCTATCTGAATGAAAGATAAATGAACGATTGGTAAGACAATGTTTTAACGCTTGTTTTATGGCTTGCACTACACTTTTAGCGTTTATACCATTGCTTAGGCTATAACCCCAAGTTTTTTGCTAAACGTGTTTGTTACAGAAGATAGGTAGTACGTTTTCTCTCTACTTTTTATATTACTTGCAATATTTGTTCTGGCCTTTCCATCTTCACTTCCTTTAGTAAGTAACGGTGCTTTTTTAGTTAATGCGTTAAGTTGGTTGTTTTGATATAGTGCTTTTGTGACCTTGCTAAAATCCTTTCTGACTTTAAGTGGTTAAAAAAACATTCTTGCCTATTTTGATATTGAGTGTGTCCAAACCCCTTATATTAGGGAGTAGGTTTTCGAGTGCCTATCTTCGGTATATTCATGCGAATTGATTCTACCAATGGCCTGTGGGTGATAATGCTGTCTTTATTTTTCTGATTCGACTCTCTGATTGATAAAACGGCTTGTCTAATTATCTCAAACAATCTACAGCAACGAAACAAGCCTACTTCTTTACTTTTTTGGATGTTTCAGATTGATCGTGTAAGTGTCTTTTTCTAATGGAGGTGCCATGCTGTTGATCTGAAGTGTATATTATCTTGTTCAGAATATCATTTTTTAAACGTTCATTCGTTAGTTCCT
The DNA here is from genome assembly GCA_020636845.1 of Bacteroidales bacterium. Taxonomy (GTDB): domain Bacteria; phylum Bacteroidota; class Bacteroidia; order Bacteroidales; family Tenuifilaceae; genus JACJXD01. The sequence goes on from JACJXD010000006.1 coordinate 150,895, forward strand.
TTTCAAATCGCTTGATTTTCTAAGCGGGTGTCTTCTTTGAATGTGGCCTTTTTATGGTAGGTAAGTGTGGCATTGACCACCCCAAGTTACTTTGTTTTCTTAACCAAACAAAACAGTGCTTCTTTCTTGGATACCATAGTTTTTTTGGGCTTGCTTATAGGTTTTTTCGCCCTTTTCTACATGGTTAACTTTTACTAAAAGCCTAAGCAGTGATTGTGCTGGATGCGCTTTTCCCTTGAATTTGCTTCTTTTTTCATAATAAGCCAACTTTGTGTCAATTTATTTCAGAACGAAATAGTTCGTGTGTTGATTCTTTTCGCCCGTTTACTTGATAATCAAATGTAAGTATTTATTTTCAGTTACAAATCTAAAGGTTTATCGTAAATTACTTGGTGAAAAAGTTGAAAGGAAGTTTTTAGAGACTGTAGCAGCAGAGATTTCTGGGACTTGGTACGAGGCATTTAGAAAGATGCTTCTGGATAAGTTGGTTTTTGGGGGTTGGATTACAGAACATATAACAGATGACATGGTTTATGAATATCTAGAATGTTATTGGGATAAACCGAACTCCAACTATGAAAACTGAATAATATAATAATGATAAAAAAAATTATTTTTTACTGTTTGTTTAAAACTATGGATTCTTAATTCATAACGGTTTATTTTTCATTTAATATTACTTTAAATAGATATATTGCCTATATCCTAAAGGAGCAATAGTATCTATTACTTTTTAAATTGTTAAAAAATATAAAAAACCTATTGGTTTTGCTAAAAAAAAATAATACATTGCCCTTGTTGAAAATTTAACTAACCTCTATTGTAAACCTAAAACTTGTTCTATGAAAAAACTAAGCGTTTTTCTTACAAGTTTGTTGTTTTTGGGTATAAGTATAGCCCAAGCGCAAACGGTGAGAATTACCGGAACAGTTACTAGTTCCGAGGACGGAATGCCTTTACCGGGTGTTTCAGTATTTGTAAAGGGTACTACTGTTGGTGTTACTACTAACATTGACGGTAAGTACGAAATTAATGTTCCTACAACAGCAGAAACTGTTACTTTCAGTTTTGTGGGTTTTAAAACACAAGATGTTGCAATTGCTGGTCGTTCAGTTATTGATGTAGTAATGGAATCTGAATCTGTTGAGATGCAGGAAGTTGTTGTTACTGCTCTTGGAATTACTCGTGAAAAAAAATCTTTAGGGTATTCAGTTCAAGAAGTAAGTGGTAATGATGTTAATCAAGTAAAGTCCGATAACTTTGTTTCTCAACTTTCTGGTAGAGTTGCTGGTATTCAGGTTAAATCTAATACAAACTTTGCAGGATCTAACAATGTTATTATTCGTGGTTCGGCATCGCTTACAGGTAATAACCAAGCGTTATTTGTTGTTGATGGAGTTCCTTTTGATAATTCAATAACAAATAATAGTGGACAAGTATCTGGAAGAAATGGATATGACTATGGTAATGCTGCTTCGGATATTAATCCCAATGACATCGAATCTATTAGCGTTTTAAAAGGAGCTGCTGCTACAGCTCTTTACGGATCTCGTGCTGCCAACGGTGTTATTTTAATTACAACTAAAAAGGGAAAAGCAACAAAAGGTCCCCAAGTAAGGGTAAGTTCTACTTATATGGTTAGCTCCATTGACAAAAGCACATTCCCTGAATATCAAAACAAATATGGTGCTGGTTATGGAAAGTATTATTATAGTGGTCCCGGAACTGATGATCCAAGTGATGATGATAGTCAATATTGGGGTTTTGAATATTATGGAGATGTAAATGGTGATGGTATAAAAGATTATACAGTTCCTTATTATGAAGATGCTTCTCGTGGACAAGCATTTGATTCTAATTTATTGGTTTACCAATGGGACGCTCTTTATCCGGAATCCCCCAACTATTTAAAAGCTACACCATGGGTTGCAGGGAAGAATGGTCCTGATTCTTTTTTTCAAACAGGGGTATTGAATTCTGAAAATATTGAAATTTCTGGAGGTGATGAAAAAACAACTTACAGGTTGGGCTATACTTATTTTGATCAAAGTGGTGTAATGCCTAATAGTTACCTTACTAAAAACAATGTTGTTTTTACAGGATCGCATGAACTTTTAAAAAACTTAAAGGTTACTTCATCTGCTAATTATATAAGAACCAGTGGAAAAGGACGACCTTCGACTGGCTATTCCGATAATATCATGTCTTCGTTTCGCCAGTGGTATCAGGTAAATGTCGATATGAAGGAACTGAAAAAAATGTATGATTTAACTCATCAAAATATAACTTGGAATCCTAATGCCTACGATGATACATCTCCAGCTTATTGGGATAATCCATATTGGATTCGTAATGAGAATTACGAGAACGATAGTAGAAGTCGATTGATAGGTTACGTACAATTTGATTGGGAAATTATGGCCGGTCTGAAAGCAATGGGGCGTTATGCTATTGATACTTATAATGAATTACAACAAGAGCGTAAAGCTATTGGTTCTGTTGCAGGCGAATTTGGAGTAGGACGTCCAGATGTTACATCGGGATATAGCCGTTTTACAAGAGATTATACTGAAACTAATCTAGATTTTATGCTTACATATCGGAAGAAATTTGCAGATATGTTTGATTTTACGGCATTATTAGGTTCCAATGTTAGACGAAATAGCGCTGAGACTGTGTATGCTTCTACTAACAACGGATTGTCGATACCTGGAGTATACGCATTAAGTAATACAAAAGATCCTATGGATTTACCAGAGGAAACTTTAACTAAGATTGGTGTTAATGGTATATTTGGTAGTGTTTCATTGGGAATGCTTGATACTTATTTTATTGAAGGAACGTTGCGTCGTGATGTATCATCTACACTTCCAGAGTCAAATAATACATATTATTATCCGTCTATTTCAGGGAGTATATTATTCTCGAATATTTTAAAACAAGATTGGTTAAGTATGGGAAAGGTAAGGTTAAATTATGCCGAGGTAGGTAATAGTGCTCCAGCTCTTAGTGTTAAGGATACATATTCTTCAAATACTCCTTTTAGTGGAAATGCACTAGCCACGGTTCCTAATACTAAAATGAATTCAAAACTTAAACCAGAGCGTCAACGTGCTCTTGAAGCTGGTTTAGAAATGGGATTTTTGCAAAATAGGGTTGGCTTTGATTTAGCTTTGTATAAAAATAATAATGTTGACCAATTAATGCCTGTTTCTGTATCGTATACTACTGGTTATTCAAGTAAGTGGGTAAATGCAGGTGAAATTGAAAATAAGGGTGTTGAATTAGCGCTAAGAGGAACTCCAATAAAAACTCAAAATTTTCAGTGGGATATTAATATCAACTGGTCTAAAAATGAGAATAAAGTTGTTAAACTTTATACCGATGAGTATGGAAATAAAGTAACTAATTTAGAGTTAGCTTCTTTACAAGGAGGTGTATCTATTAATGCTACTGTTGGTCAGCCTTATGGAACAATTCAGGGTACTGATTACGTATATACCAATGGCAAAAAGACTGTAGACCCTGCGACTGGAAGATATTTAAAGAGTTCAGCAAACAATGTTGTTATAGGAGATATTAATCCTGATTGGAATGCTGGAGTAAGAAATACATTGAGTTATAAGAGTCTTTCACTTAGTTTTCTGATTGATATGCAAAAAGGAGGGGATGTATTCTCTCTTGATTTATGGTATGGAATGGGAACAGGCTTGTATAAGGAAACTGCTGGGAAAAATGATTTAGGAAACAATAAGCGAGATCCTATAGTTTGGAATGATGTTAATAATAAAACACAAGAAGGAGGTTATGCTCCAAACAGCGGTGGTGTTATTGAGGATGGTGTATTACCCGACGGAACAAAAAACTGGGTTCGTCGTAATCAAGAGAATTATTATGCAATTGGTTGGACAAAGGATCCAAATAAAAGATTTATTTATGATGCTTCATATATTAAACTTAGAGAAGTTACTATAACGTATAATTTGCCGAAAAAATTTGCAAATAAATTATATGTGGCAGGAGCCTCAATAAGTTTAGTTGGCTCTAACCTGTGGATTATTCATAAAAACCTTCCTTATGCTGATCCAGAAGCTAGCCAAGGCGCTGGTAATGTTCAAGGGTGGCAATCAGGGGTAATGCCTGCTACTCGTAATTTTGGAGTAACTCTTAATTTACAATTTTAATTCAATTAGAATATGAAAAAAACTTTGATACTTTTCACAGTCCTGCTTTTTGTCTTTACTAGTTGTAGTGACAATTTTGAGGACTTTAATACTGATAGAAAGCATCCTGATGTAGTTCCAGGGGAAGTTCTATTTTCTAATGCACAAAAAGAGTTAGCTGATTATGTAAGTAACGTAAATGTAAATATTAACATATTTTCGTTAATGTCTCAGTATTGGACAGAAACTACATATACAGATGAAGCAAATTACGATTTAGTTAATCGAAACATAAGTGCAAATATTTATTCTAGGGTATACTTGAGAGTATTAAAAGATTTAAATGAGGCTAAGACTTTAATTGAAAATACAGAAGTGGCAAGTATTTATGCAAAGCAAAAAAGCAATAAATTACAAATTATTGAGATTTTGAGCATTTATGCATGGCAACACTTGGTTGATGTTTTTGGTGCAGTTCCATATACACAGGCTCTTGATATTAATAATGTTTATCCTGTTTATGATTCGGGGGCTGACATATATAGTGACTTATTTACTAGGTTGAATACAGCATTAACCAACTTGGATAATAGTGCGGAAAGTTTTGGTTCTGCAGATTTATATTATGGAGGAGATGTATCGTCTTGGATTAAATTTGGTAATTCTCTTAAAATTAAGTTAGCGATTATGGTTGCAGATGTTCAAGATGCTGTAGCACAAACGGCAATAGAAGCCGCTTACAACAATGCATTTACTTCTAACGATGACAATTGTTTGATGTCTTATTTAACATCATCACCGAATTACAATCAACTTTATGCTGATTTAGTAGCTTCTGGGCGTCATGATTTTGTTCCTGCAAACACTATTGTTGATGAAATGAATACATTGAATGATCCTCGAAGAGATGCATATTTTACATTGTATAATGGTGCTTATATTGGAGGTATTTATGGATATGCAAATTCATACAATGTTTATTCGCATATTTCTGAAGTTATTCAACAACCGGATTTTCCTGGTATTATGATGACTTATTCGGAAATTTGTTTTTATTTAGCTGAGGCTGCCGAAAGGGGATATAATGTAGGACATAACGCAGAATATTGGTATGATGAGGGAATAACCGCTTCTTTCGACTTTTGGGGTGTAAGTGATGTTTCTACTTATTTAACCAATCCAGATGTTGCTTATACTACGGCTGCTGGTACATGGAAGCAAAAAATTGGTATTCAATCTTGGATTGCTAATTATGTTTGTGGAATAGTAGGTTATAATAACTGGCGTAGGTTAGATTATCCTGTTTTTAATTTACCTGAGACTGTAACAGATTATTCAGATATTCCAGTAAGATTTACATTTCCTATTAATGAACAAACTTTAAATACTGAAAATTATAATGCTGCGTCATCGATGATTGGAGGTGATTTAATTAGTACTAAAGTTTTTTGGGATGTACATTAATTTTATATTGAAATGAATAAAAAAAACCGCCTTCGGGCGGTTTTTTTTATTGTAGTGGTTTACTTGACACATATTACTATTTCCTATAAATTTGATTTGGATTTATATACTTGTCATTCTACCTAATTTATAATTTTTGCAAATTATTTTTTATGAAACAAAGTCTGTGTGCTGTTCTCACAGCCTTTTTTATTACCCTAAATGTTGGGTTGTGGGCTCAAACTGTGCGAATTACAGGTACTGTTATTGATGCCAGCGAGGGTTATCCGCTGCAAGGGGTAAGCGTAACTTTGGTGGGATCTGTAAAGGGAACTGTTACTGATCCTTTTGGTCGATACGACATTGAGATTCCTGAAATAGCTAAACGAGTTCGTTTTAGTTATATTGGCTATAAATCTCAGGAGATAGAAATATCTGGGCGAAGCGTTATTGATGTAGAACTTATGCAGGATGTGATAGAAGTGAAAGAGGTTACAGTTACTGCATTGGGTATAATGCGTGCCGAAAAAGCTACTGGTTATGCCATTCAAAGTGTAAAAGGCGAAGACGTTATTCAGGCTTCGGAACAAAATGTTGTTAATTCGCTACAAGGTAGAATTGCCGGTGCAACAATAACAAACTCTTCCGGTGCAGTGGGGGCTTCAACCAGAATAGTCCTTAGGGGTGTGAATTCTCTGAATACCGATAATCAGCCAATATTTGTTATTGACAATGTTATTGTGAATAACAGTAATTTTGGTAACACTTCTACAGAGGGGGTAAATCGTGGAAGTGGAATTGCCGATATAAATCCAAATGATATTGAAAGTGTAACAGTACTTAAGGGTCCAAATGCTGCAGCACTTTACGGTTCGAGAGCTGCTAATGGTGCTATCCTAATTAAAACAAAATTGGCTAATGCAAATAATGATTTTGGTGTTTCGTTTAACAGCACTACTACACTGGAAAGGCCTTTACGTTTACCCGATTTTCAGAATGTTTACGGGCAAGGAACCGGAGGTGTTTTCGAATTTGTTGATGGAAAAGGTGGAGGTATTAACGACCACGTGGATGAGAGTTGGGGGCCTAAACTTGATATTGGATTGATGATTCCACAATGGAATTCTCCCATCGAAGGAGGCATTCGTCAGCCTACGCCATGGGTGTCCTATCCTAATAACGTGAAGGATTTTTTTGAGGTTGGAAAAACCTTTACAAATAATGTGGCAATAGAAAGCGCCGGCGATAATTATTCGGTTCGGTTTTCTTACACAAATACAGAACAGTCGGGAATGATTCCCAATACAGACCAATCTAAAAATGCGGTAATGCTTAATACTACAATATCACCGCATAAGTATATTGCTTTTAACGCGAATTTGTCGTATGTAAATACGCACAGCGATAACATTCCTGCATATGGGTATAGTACGCAAAATGTAATGGAGCAATTTATTTGGTTTGGACGGCAGGTTGATATTGCTGATTTGAAGAAATATACATATTCTGATGGTTCTAAGCGGAATTGGAACTATAGTTATCATAATAACCCCTACTTTACATTGTACGAAAACCTTAATGGTTTAGATCGTGACAGGGTGTTTGGACAAGGTAGTACAACTGTTAAGTTTACCGATTGGATGAATCTAAAGTTAGGCGCATCAATCGATAATTACAATAATTATAATACGGCACGGTCGGCATTTGGAGATATAGATAGTCCGTACGGGTACTATGGAGAATCAAAAAAAACATTTCGTGAGTTGAATACAGATTTTTTACTTACAGTTAACAAAAAAGTATCCGATAAGGTAGGTTTCAGTTTTAACGCTGGAGGAAATATAATGAAGCAGTATTCGCAAACGCTTCTTTCGTATGCAACCGAGTTGGCTGTTCCTAATATTTACAACTTACAAAATGCGAATGTGCCTATTGTTTCGTCCAATGTCATTTATAAAAAGCAAATAAACAGTTTATACTACAATGGGCAGTTTGTTTTCAATAATGCCTTATTTTTCGATTTTACGGGAAGAAATGATTGGTCGAGCACTTTATCCAAGGGAAAGAATTCGTATTTCTACCCCTCGTTTAACATATCAGGCGTTCTAACGGATTTATTCGACATACAAACTCGTACACTTAGTTTTGCGAAACTGAGGGCAGGTTGGGCTCAGGTAGGTTCCGATACCGACCCGTACCAGTTAGAATCGGTTTATAAATTCGATCAGGGATGGAATGCCTCTACTAAGTTGGCTACAATATACATTCCCGATAATTTAGCAAATAGTAACTTAAAACCTCAACGAACAAATTCATTGGAGATTGGAGCCGATTTAAGATTTTTTCTGAATAGAATAGGAATTGATTTTACTTACTACAATCAAAAAACATACGACCAAATTATAAATTTACCAATTACGGCAGCAACTGGCTATGTTTCGAAAATTGTTAACGCTGGCGAAATTCAAAATTCGGGAATAGAAATTTCTTTAAATGTTGTTCCTGTTAAAACCCGAACAGGTTTTGAATGGAATACAACCATCAACTACTCGTTAAACAGAAATGTAGTTAATAAGTTAGCCGAAGGACTTGATAAGTATGTTCTGGGTAATTATTGGAGTCTCGATGTTATTGCAAAGGTAGGAGAGCCAGTAGGGGAATTATATGGTTATGACTTTGCGAGAAATGCTAATGGTAAAATTATTTATGTTGATGGATTACCCTATCAGGGGCAAATGCGGTCGTTAGGAAATTATACCCCCGATTGGGTCGGTAGCATTAGCAACGAGTTTAGGTATAAAAATTTATCGTTTTCGTTTTTAGTTGATATGCGATTTGGAGGGGAAATTTATTCGATGACTACAACTTGGGGACGATATGCAGGAGTATTAAAGGAAACTTTAATTGGGCGTGAAGGGGGAATTGTTGGAGTGGGTGAAATGCTTAACGAAAATGGTGAGTGGGTTGCCAATAATGTAGTTGTTACAGCCGAAGAGTATAACAAGGCAGCGTATAACAACAATATTGCATATTCAAGCATTTTCGATGCTAGTTTTATTAAGTTACGCGAAGTAAGAATAGGTTATACTATTCCTAGACTAGGGAATTCCAATGTGAAAAATGTTTCTTTTTCCATTGTTGGACGGAATCTCGCGCTCTTATATACACGGGTTCCGCATATCGATCCGGAAACGGCATTTAGCAATGGAAATGTTCAGGGCTTGGAATTTGGACAATTGCCCTCGGCACGTAGTGTTAGTTTAAACATTGGTTTTAAGTTTTAATCGAGTAAAACGGCGTATATGTTTAGCGTTAAAAAAGGTTTGTTTTTAGTTGCGGTAATTTTTGCTATTACCGGTATTTCCTGTTCGAAGTTGGAGGACGAGAATAAGGATCCGAATTCTATTAGTATTACCGAAGAGCATCCCGATATGTTGCTTACTCACTCCATTGAAGAGTTGGGCGATCTGATTTTTGATGTTTGGTTGGGACACGAAATTGGATCGTGTTGGGTTCAGCACATGGCAAAAGTGCAATATACCGACGAAGATAGATATGTTCCTCGTAACGATGTTATTAATGATATTTGGACGACATTATATGCGGGACCTGGAATTGAAATTCAGCGAATTATTGATATTGCAAAGAAAAATGGACACGATAATTATCAGGGTGTTGCATTGGTATTAAAAGTTTATTTGTTTTCGGTACTAACCGATTTGTATGGCGATATTCCTTACTCGGAAGCGTTTAAGCCCGATAGTACGCTAACGCCGAAGTACGATACTCAGGAAAGTATTTACAGCAATTTTATGCAGGCGTTGGAATTGGCAAATACTTTACTTAAAAATGATGGACAAGTTGTTGATGGAGATATTTTATTTGATGGCGATATCGTGAAGTGGAAGAGGTTTGCAAATTCTTTACGGTTACGATTGTTATTAAGAATGTCCAATAAAATGGATGCTCAATCCTTAAAAAGCGCAATTTCATCAATAGTTAACAATCCTACAACTTATCCAATATTTCAATCGAATTCCGATAATGCCGCGCTTCATTATTTAGGGACAACACCCAATAATAATCCCTTAAACGAGACCTATAAAACTCGTGACGACCATCGTGTTAGTAAAACTTTGGTCGATGCAATGTATAATCCAAATAAACCGGATCATCCCGATTGGCGGATTATGGTTTATGCCGATGTTCCGGATGCAGGGGGCTACTGGACAGGTTTGCCAAATGGGTTAACATCGGCAAAGGCTGCTGCCTATAATGGAAACGGATTTACAGGAACATCTCGAATAGGTAGTTACTTTATCCAGCCCGAGGCACCGGGAATGTTTATGAGCTATGCCGAATTGCAATTTCTTTTGGCAGAAGTTGCTTATAAGGATTTACTTGAAGGTGTTTCGAGTGCCGATGCTCAAACATTTTACGAGAATGGAATTAGGGCATCGTACTATCAATTTCAGGATGAAATTTTGGAAAAAGCGCCGGAATTTTATAGTCAATTTAATGGGGTAGTACTGAATATTGACGATTTTATTAACGATTTTTTGGCTAACGACGGAGCATGGAATCAGGTTTCCGGGCTACAAAAAATAGCGAAGCAAAAGTGGATTGCCATGTTCGATCAGGGCGTTCAAGCGTGGTTCGAATGGAGAAGAACGGGGCTTCCTGTTTTAGTTCCGGCCGAGGATGGGTTGAATAATGGGAAAATTCCCATAAGGCTGCGTTATCCCTCCGACGAATATTCGAGGAACGAAGAACAGCTAAATGTGGCGTTAACTCGGATGAGCGGTTCCGACGATTTGAATACACCTGTATGGTGGAACGAGCATTAAATCTAACTAAGGCATTAATTAATTGGTAATACGATGAAGGTTAAAAAGTATTTTTCCGGTTGTTGCATTTTGTTGTTCATGCTTATTGCATTTAGTTCTTGTTTAATGAACGACGATTTAATGACTAGCAATGTTCATACCGGAGGATTGCTCGATGCTACAACTTTAATTCAATATAAAGCGGGCTCGCTACACAACGATACCATTAGTGTTGTTGTGTACCAAGGGCCGGCGGTAACTTCAATTAAAATATTCAAACGTTATACTCATATAGCCGATGGTAGCGAAACTGACGAAATTTTACTTGACGAAGTGGCCGTTAACGGACTTAACGAAGATGATACGTTGGTCTTGGATTTGGTTTATGGTTGGGATCAGTTAAGTCAGGGCTTTTCGAAATTGGGTAATGGAGTTGACGATTTTCCACAAACAGCAAATCTTGCGGATATTGGCGATTACTTTACTTTGCGCTACGTGTCGGTTTTAAGTGATGGAACAGAAGCCTCAAATCGTTCTAAAACGGAGGTACTTGTTGCAAATTCGTATGCAGGTTATTACCGGTCGCAGATAACCTATTTCCATCCTACTTTAGGAGGAACATATCCAACCGTTCCTTATTGGTATGGCTTTTTACCGGATTCAAAGGAGTTGATAACAATTTCTTCTAATCAGTGCAGCATGAATTTCTCAATTTGGGGTAGCGATGGCGAAACCATGACCATTACAATAGAGCAGGATAATACGGTCACTTTTGAAGTTGTAGGCTTTGAATATATAGTAAAAGCCGGAGATCCATACGATAGTAGTAAGGCGTCGTATTACGATTCATCAAGCAAAACGATATATTTATATTACTACTGGGAAGGACCAGGAGGGTATAGGGTAATGTGGGAAGTTCTTTATCCGGATTTCTAGAATATTTAATAATTGTATGTAAAACAGATATGCTTACATTTTTATATTGAAAGTGATAAAAAACATGTAGTATGAAAAATCAAGTTAAACTCTGCCAAAGTTGCGGAATGCCTCTTGACAAAGATCCAAATAATGGAGGCACAAATGCCGATAAAAGCAAAAGCAATATGTATTGCAGTTATTGCTACAAGGATGGCAAGTTTTTAGATGAAGGAATCAGCCTTCAGGAAAAAATAGAAAAAAACGTTCAAATTGCGGTAAAAAGAATGAATATTCCCGAAAACGAGGCTAGAAGAATGGCTGAAAATTTGCTGCCAAAATTAGAGCGATGGAAATCATAACTCGATTGTCATCCAGAGTAGGGGATAAGACAGAAAAGTCGAATAGATATAGCTGGTTTATGTGTTGCGAATCCGGAGTTTCTCAATGATATTGCTGATGGATTTTTAAATAAGGATTCAAAACTCTAGTCCGATTGTATAGAGGTTTTTACAATGATTTCCGAAGAACATCCTACCTGTTTTTGTTACTAAAATAATGCCTTTAATATCGAGTAAAAATGCTAAAGCAAGGTGGAATACAATTTTGCTTATTGCGGACAAAATTCCAGGTGCAATATGTTCAATTTTGCCGAAGTTAAAGGAGTTAATTGAAAGAGATAAAAGCACAATTGTTCGGGTTGTTATAAAATATGAAATTCTGTTGGAAGAATATTTTGCGATAACGGTTTTATAGTTACACTATTTACTTTAGAATAGAAAGACCCTTTCTGAACTGTTAGAACAAAATTTTGTAAAACTTGATCTTCGGCACATGCTTCGATGTAAACATCCCCGTTGTTTAAGTTTTTAACAAATCCATAAACTCCGAATGCATTGGCTGTTTTGTAAACGAAGTATCTAAAACCTACTCCTTGAACCCTACCATTTATTGTGATTGATATGATTTTTTTATTCATTTGTAAAATTTGAAGCGCTACTTGTTGCTATAAGACAGAGAGTAATGGTAATTGCAAAATTATGCTATTTTTGAGAAAAAACTTGGTAATATGATATGGGAGTACGCATTGGTTATTGTTGGAGCCGTCTTTATGCTTTTAGGCTTAGTAGGGTGTATTTTGCCTATTATTCCTGGACCTCCATTAAGTTGGATTGGTATTATTTTGTTAGCACTTACCCATTTTGCCGATTATTCGTGGCAGTTTATAGTAATTACAGGCATCGTTGTTTTAGTTGTAACCATTCTGGATTACGTTTTTCCTGCATGGTTTACCCGTAAATTAGGAGGCACAAAATATGGTGTTTACGGTTCAATTATAGGATTAGTTATAGGATTAATATTTTTTCCTCCCATAGGCATCATAGTAGGCCCTTTTGCAGGAGCTTATATAGGAGAGGTGATTGGTAATAGGAATTTAGAGAATAACAAAAACAACCCCTTACTTTCAGCAACAGGATCATTTTTAGGCTTTCTGTTGGGAACAGGGATGAAATTTGCAGTTTCGGGTTACTTAACCTACCGATTTTTTGTCGACGTATTTTTTTAAAACCTATTCTGGTTTTGCCTCATCGGGTTTTACGTCGCTTTTCCGGAAGGCATTGTTAACTTTAATGTTACGACCCTTAACTTGGCTATCGTTAAGCGATTGTATAGCTTTTACACCATCCTCGTCGGATTCCATTTCAACAAACCCGTAGCCTTTGGATCGGCCAGACATTTTGTCAACAATAATCTTAACACTTAAAACGTTCCCAAAAGGAGTGAATAATTCTTTTAGCTCTTCAGCTGTCATAGAATAGGCAATGTTGCCAACGTAAATCATCATAATGCAAAAAGTTAAAATGAATACACATAAAGTTAAACCCAATAAAATAAAAATGCAAAAAAAAAGCAGCCAAAATAGGCTGCTTTTGAGATTTTTATGGAGTGTTGCTATTGTCCGAGAGTAGCTACCATAACTGCTTTTATAGTATGTACACGGTTTTCGGCTTCGTCAAATACAATTGATGCTTCGGATTCGAAAACTTCGTCGGTAACTTCCATTGCTTCCAATCCAAATTTTTGGTGGATGTCTTCTCCAACTTTAGTTTCCATGTTATGGAACGAAGGAAGGCAGTGCATAAACTTACAGTTAGGATTGCCGGTTAGTTCCATAGCTTTTTTGTTAACCTGATAAGGTTTTAGCAGTTTTATTCTTTCTTCCCATACGGAATCGGCTTCACCCATCGAAACCCATACATCGGTGTAAATAAAATCACAACCTTTAACGCCTTCTTCAACTTTCTCGGTTAAGGTAATTTTAGCACCGGTGGTTTTAGCAATTTCCTTGCAGGTTTTTACAAGTTCCTCGTTTGGCCAACATTGTTTTGGAGCGCAGGCACGGAAGTCCATACCCATTTTGGCAGCACCTACCATTAACGAATTTCCCATGTTGTTACGAGCATCGCCCATATAGCAAAAAGAAACATCGCTAAGAGGCTTACTGCAGTGTTCACGCATGGTTAGGAAATCGGCCAAAATTTGAGTTGGGTGAAATTCGGTGGTTAATCCATTCCATACCGGAACGTTCGAATACTTTGCTAATGTTTCAACAATTTCTTGTGAATAGCCGCGGTATTCAATGCCATCGTAAATTCTACCTAAAACACGAGCGGTATCTTTCATGGACTCCTTTTTACCCATTTGTGAACCCGAAGGTCCAAGATAGGTTACTCTAGCTCCTTGATCGTAGGCTGCTACCTCGAAAGAGCAGCGTGTACGTGTTGAATCCTTTTCGAAGAGAATTACAATGTTCTTCCCTTTTAACTGTTGTTGCTCAACTCCAGTGTACTTTGCTGCTTTTAAATCGGCAGACAAATCGAGTAAAAACTGGATTTCCTTTTGAGAAAAATCTAACAGCTTTAAAAAGCTCCGGTTACGTAAGTTAAACGACATGATTGTTAAATTTACTTGTTATACAATATTTTGTAAAAAGTTAATCTTCGTACTCCATGGTAATTTTTGTACCATACGATTTATCTTCCAACTTGGTGGACTCTGTAATTACGCTTTTGCTTCCTCCGTTTTCAATAAAATTTAAACATGCGCGAATTTTAGGAGCCATATTTCCTTCGCCAAACATTCCTTCGTTTAAATACTTAACGGTGTCGGCATGATTGATAAATTCCAGTTTCTTTTCGCCCGGTTTTTTGTAGTTGATGTAAACGTAAGGAACGTCGGTTAAAATATAAAACTCGTCAGCCTTAATTTCCGCTGCCATTAGGGATGATGCTAAATCTTTATCGATAACAGCTTCGGTAGGTCTTACATTTTTTTCTGCATCAATATAAACAGGAACACCACCACCACCTGCAGCAATAACGATAATACCCTGACGCACTAATTGATTTATTACTTTGATGTTGAGAATCCCAATGGGTCTTGGTGAAGGAACAACCCTACGCCATCCGCTTCCGGTATCTTTTATTTCTTCTTTAAAAATCCAATTTTTTTGAGAAGCCAGTTCGTCGGCTTGTTTTTTATTGTAGCTGCGGCCAACGCGCTTGGTGGGATTCTTAAAAGCGGGATCGTCGTGGTTTACAATAACAGGCGTTTCCAGACAGCATACCTCTTTGTCAATACCGTGTTTTTGTAAAACGTTGCGAAGCATTCTTTCTATCATATAGCCAATTCCTCCTTGTGAATCGGCAACACAAATATCTAAAGGCATTTGGGGAATACCATACATGCTTTCGCCGGCATCGTTACGCATCAAGATGTTTCCAACTTGAGGTCCGTTGCCGTGGCTAATAACAAGGTTATATCCCTCTTTTATAAGATAAACTAAATTTTCGAGAGTTTCGGTTGTGTTTTGTTCCTGTTCTTCGATAGTTCCTGCTTGATTTCCTCGTAGTAGGGCATTTCCCCCTAGTGCAACAACTGCTATTTTGCTCATATTCAATTATGTGTTAGTTTTTTTATTGAAGGTACAAAGCTAAGAAAGTTTTTTTATTCGCAATATATTTACATGTTGTCCATAGCCCTAGAATTGTATTATAACGATATGTTTAATAACATATAAGGGAAAGCGTAAAGGGTAGAATTTGTAATTGTCTTACATTAAATTTGCGTTTGGCAGGAAGCAGTCTATTTTGTAATTTTAAAAAATTTTAAACGGGTTTTGAATGATAAAAAAGGCATCGGTATTTTTATGTGTTGTTGTTTTGGTTACTAGTTGTAGTAGGTTTAGTAAAAAAAACATTAAGCAAGGTGTTATTACTTACGACATTACTTACGATAGCGTGCTCCTGAAGCAAACGGATGCCAGACTATTACCTTCGGAACTTACCGTGAAGTTTAACAATAATTGTACGCTAAACACAATTGATGCTCTATCGGGAGCTGTTTCAATATCAATTATAAATAATCCTTTAAAACAGCAGTTTTCTACTTTACTGAAGGTTTTTAATAAGAAGTTGTACCATACCGAGAACTTTTCCGATGGAAAGTACCCTGCCTTGTATTCCAGAATACCTCAGGTGCGAATTATTGAAAGTTCCGAGTCGTGTAAATTTCTTAACTATAATTGTATAAAGGCAATGGGCTATTTTGCCAATACGCCGGATGTTCATTTTGAGATAGTTTATACGAAGGAAATTGACATTCAAAATCCAAACATAAATACCCCCTTTGAAATGGTCGATGGAGTTTTACTTAAATTCCATTTGAGGATTAATTC
Source organism: Bacteroidales bacterium (assembly GCA_020636845.1). Lineage (GTDB taxonomy): Bacteria > Bacteroidota > Bacteroidia > Bacteroidales > Tenuifilaceae > JACJXD01. Next base: position 166,980 of record JACJXD010000006.1, read on the forward strand.
TATGGAAATGTTCTTGTCGGCTCGGTCGGTGGAGCATAAAAAAGTTCCGATGAGCACGTTCGATATTCCTGACGGTTATGCTGCTGTTGACTTTAAGACTATCACGGACTTGATTTATATGCTTCAGCAATAACATTTGCTGATTTTTCAGCGTTGTTCGATTTGTAATCGTTTTTAAAATTCTTTATACAGATTAGGGTTATATTTGCAGTGTATATTTTATGTTGAAGATATTCGATAATCCTTTTTTAACGAAGGTTTAGGTAAGTTTATGGCTGAAAATTCAAAAAATGGTAAGGGTGTTAAAAATGCCGATACCGAAAATAAGGAAAAGAAAAGTTTTTTTAAGGACGACAGGGTGCGTTTTACTGTAGGATTATTTGTACTCCTTTTTGGTATATACTTTACGTTAGCATTGCTGTCGTATATTTTTACATGGAAAATCGATCAGAGTTTCGAGTGGCAAAGTGTTTTCTCTGGTTCCGATGTTAAAGTTAGCAATTGGACGGGACGTTTTGGTGCAATAATATCGGCACAGTTTATGAATCGGTGGTTTGGGTTGCCTTCCATAGCTTTTTCTATAATTATTTTTGCAATTGGGTTAAAACTTTTGCGTTTATACAATAGAAATCTTTTGAAGTTGGCGTTAAAGGTTACGCTAGGTGTTTTAGTTGCTTCCTTGGTATGTGGATTTTTATTTGGAAACGCTAGGGGCTTTTTAGGAAGTGGGGTTGGAGGAGCGCATGGTCTCTTTGTTTCGAATTGGATATCGGCAATTTTGGGGAAGTTTGGTGCTGCCTTGTTGCTTTTACTGGTAACTGTTGCTTACGTTATCTATATTCGACCATCTAGCTTACATGGGTTTGAAGTTGCGCTTCGAAAGTTGATAGATTGGTTAAAGTCTGTAATGCATCGGGAAAAAAATGCCAATCAGGATGATGAAGTTATAGATGAGAAGCCTGAGGAGGCTACCGTGCCGATTACTGTTCCGGATAAAGAGCATGATAGCAGCAGCGTATCGGTAAACGAGGAAATTACAGAAGACGATAATTCCGATTCTTTTGAGTTAGCATCTTCAGTGGAAAACATGGAAGAGCCGATTCAAGATCTCGATTTTTCTGTAGAGGCAAGTAGTAGTGAAAATCTTGTTGATGGAAAAGAAAATGTTGGTGATAAGGAGAACGTTGATGATGAGGAGAAACACAACGGAGTAGAGTTTACCGTTGAGGCGAAAAAGGAAGAAGAGGTTTCGGCTGCTCAGGTTAATAAGCAGGAATTGTACGATCCCAGTTTGGAGTTATCCCACTATCAACGGCCGCTTTTAGAATTATTGGAAGATTATAGAAATACCACTTCGCCAACCAGCAACGAATTACTGGTCGAAAATAAAAACAAGATTGTTGAAACGCTCTCGAATTATAAAATTCAAATTGATAAAATAAAGGCAACAGTTGGCCCAACGGTTACCCTTTACGAAATTGTTCCGGCACCGGGAATCCGAATAAGCAAGATTAAAAATTTGGAGGACGATATTGCGTTAAGTTTGGCAGCATTAGGAATACGTATTATTGCTCCAATTCCGGGTAAGGGTACAATTGGAATAGAGGTTCCAAATCAACACCCGGAAATAGTTTCGATGCACTCCATTATTAAGTCTCAGAAATTTCAGGATTGCAAGTATGAGTTGGCAATAGCGCTTGGAAAAACAATATCGAACGAAATATTCATTTTGGATTTGGCCAAGTTACCTCACTTGCTGGTTGCCGGAGCAACCGGCCAGGGAAAATCCGTGGGGTTAAATGCAATTATTACCTCGTTGTTGTATAAAAAGCATCCTGCCGAAATAAAGTTTGTGCTTGTCGATCCTAAAAAGGTAGAGTTAACCCTTTATAGCCGTTTGGAGAAGCATTTCTTGGCCAAGCTACCCGACTCCGACGAAACTATAATTACCGATACCCAAAAGGTTATAAATACGCTAAACTCTTTGTGTATTGAAATGGATAGCAGGTACGAATTGCTAAAGCAAGCGCAGGTTAGGAACATAAAGGAGTATAACGAGAAGTTTATTGCGCGTAGGCTGAATCCGAATAAAGGACATCGATTCTTACCGTACATAATAGTAATAATCGATGAGTTTGCCGACTTAATAATGACTGCGGGTAGAGAGGTGGAAATGCCAATTGCGCGGTTGGCACAGCTAGCTAGGGCTATAGGAATTCATTTGATAATTGCCACACAACGTCCTTCAACAAATATTATTACAGGTGTAATTAAGGCTAATTTCCCGGCCCGAATAGCTTTTAGGGTTTCGTCGATGATAGATTCCAGAACAATACTGGACCATCCCGGTGCAAATAATCTTATTGGACGAGGCGATATGCTGGTTTCGGCAGGTAGCGATATGGTTAGGGTGCAATGTGCTTTTGTTGACATTCCGGAAATAGAGCGAATTACCGATTTTATTGGTAATCAGCAGGGATTTGCCAGTGCATTCTTATTGCCTGAGTATGTACCGGAAGGTCAGGATAATCTGTTAGAGGTTGACTTGAAGAAGAGGGATGAGTTGTTTGAAGATGCAGCCCGGCTTATCGTTCAATCGCAAATGGGTTCAACTTCGCTTATACAAAGGAAATTCTCCATCGGATATAATCGGGCAGGTAGAATTATCGACCAGTTAGAAGCGGCTGGTATTGTTGGCCCATTCGAAGGTAGTAAAGCGCGACAGGTGTTAATTGTCGATGACTTGTCGTTAGAGCAGCTCTTGAACAATCTGAATAGTTAGTGCTGAAAAAATGCTATCTTTGCACTCCAAAGTTTTGGTATGTTATTTGGAATTACTTGGTTATAGTTCAAAAGTTTAGAATTGTATTGCGTATAATGTAATTATCAAAAATAGAATCAAATGAGAATATTCAAGTTGTCTGTGTTTTTTTTGCTTATTGGAGTGCTTGTTGCGAATGCGCAGGATGATGAAAGGGCAATAAAGGCCGTTAAGGAGTTTAGCCAGAAAATGCAAACGGTAAAAAGCATTTCTGCAAATTTTACCTTTACACTCGAAAATCTTCAGGAAAATATAACCGATACTCATCAAGGCAAAATTATTTTGAAGGGGAATATGTATTGGCTGGAATTAATGGGCATGGAACTTTTTTTCGACGGAAAAACAAAGTGGCAATATATTAAGGATGCAAACGAAGTAACCATTTCAACTCCAAATGGTGGTGATGGTGGATTTATGGACGATCCAACAACTCTTTTTAGGGATTACGATAAAAACTTTAAGTCGAAGTTTAAAGGGCAAAAGCAAGTTCGTAACAGGGTTATTTACGAAATGGATTTTTATCCGCGTAATCTTAATTTGCCGTATTCTTCGGTAAAGTTGGAGTTCGATAGAAATTCGTTGGAGCCAATTCTTATCCGTTATCAAGGAAAGGATGGAAATAACTACATTATTAAGGTAAAGAATTTTAGAACAAATATTCCCGTTCGGGACGATCGGTTTACTTTCAATGCTAAGAAGTTTAAGGGTGTCGAAGTTGTCGATATGCGCTAGTTAGCAACTCTTAAATTTTGAGATGTTCAAAATATCACCAATAACAGTATGGCTTACGGGTTTACCTTCGTCGGGTAAAACTACATTGGGAACACTTTTGGTTAAGTCCTTAAAAGAAAAGGACGTTGAAACTGTATTGCTCGATGGCGATGATGTAAGAAAATTGGTATGCAGCGATTTGGGTTTTTCCAATGACGACAGGTTCGAAAACATTAGACGGGCTGCATCCATTGCAAGGTTATTGAACAATCAGGGCGTTGTTGTTGTTTGTTGTTTTGTTTCGCCTTTGGAATTAATGCGACAGAACGCCAAAAAAATTATTGGTGACAATTTATTCTTTGAAGTTTTTATCGATGCGGATGTCGAAACGTGTAGCAAGCGGGATGTTAAGGGGCTATATAGCAAAGCTCGCCAAGGAATAATATCGGACATGACTGGGATTTCTGCACCATACGAAGTCCCTGAAAATCCTCGGTTAACCATTAAAACTTCCGAGACAACCGTTTCGGAGGCTTTCGAAATTCTGAACAAGAACGTAGAAATTTGGTTAAAAGAGTGATATGTAATCTGCATTGAATTTTATTGGCAAATAATACCTGAAAATTTAGGATTATATGAAGTTGAAGTTTAATCATTTAAGAGAACTTGAGTCCGAATCGATTTTTGTCATCAGGGAGGTTGTTTCTCAGTTTGAAAATCCTGTAATGCTATTTAGTGGAGGTAAGGATTCCATTGTGATGTACCATTTGGCACGAAAGGCTTTTTTCCCGGCAAAGGTTCCTTTCCCTTTAATGCACATCGATACGGGACACAATTTTAAGGAGACAATCGATTTTAGGGATTGGCTGGTAAAGGAAACTGGAGTTCAGTTAATAGTTCGTTACGTTCAGGATTCTATTGACAAAGGTAGGGTTGTAGAGGAAACTGGCTACAATGCCAGCCGCAATAAGTTACAAACGGTTACTTTGCTCGATGGTATAGAAGAGTTAAAGGTTGATTGTGCAATGGGCGGTGGCCGTCGCGACGAGGAGAAGGCGCGTGCAAAAGAACGGTTCTTTTCCCATAGAGACGAATTCGGACAGTGGGATCCCAAAAATCAACGTCCGGAGTTGTGGAATTTGTTTAATGGACGGAAAAATATAGGTGAGCATTTTAGAGTATTCCCGATAAGTAACTGGACAGAGATGGATGTTTGGCAGTATATATTAATGGAGAATATTGCTCTTCCTTCGCTCTATTTCTCTCACGAGAGGGAGGTGTTCGAACGCGATGGTGTACTGTATGCCAAATCGCCATTTATTAAGATGAGGGATACGGAGAAGATTGAGAAGAAGATTGTACGTTTTCGTACCATTGGCGATGCAACATGTACCGGAGCAATTGAGTCACCTGCCGATACGCTGGAGGATATTATTCGTGAAGTTGCGGCAACACGTGTTACCGAACGTGGCGGTCGAGCCGACGATAAACGTTCCGAAGCAGCTATGGAGGACAGAAAAATAGAAGGTTACTTCTAATTTTCTATCAATTTAGGGGAAGTAAAAACAACAATTATTTTTTGATTTTAACTTTGATTTCTGGAGTATAAACGTTTATGGAAAATACATCTTCTAATCAAACATATTTGGATATGGAATTGCTCCGGTTTACTACAGCCGGTAGCGTTGACGATGGAAAAAGTACATTAATTGGCCGACTTTTGTACGATTCAAAAGCTATTTTTCAGGATCAGCTCGAAGCTATTGAGAAGGCCAGCATAAAAAAGGGTGAGGAACATATAAATTTAGCGCTGGTTACGGATGGCCTTCGTGCCGAACGCGAGCAGGGAATTACTATAGATGTTGCTTACCGTTACTTTCATACACCTAAGCGTAAGTTTATTATAGCCGATACTCCGGGGCATATCCAGTACACCCGAAATATGGTTACAGGCGCATCAACGGCAAATGCGGCGGTTATTTTGGTTGATGCCCGCCACGGTGTAATAGAGCAAACCATTCGTCATGCCTACATCTCGTCGCTTTTAAGAATTCCCCATGTTATTGTTTGCGTTAACAAGATGGATTTGGTCGATTTTAAGCAGGACGTTTTTACTCAAATTCAGGAGCGTTTCTTGTCTTTTTCCGATCATTTGGATTTGCACGATGTTCGTTTTATTCCTATAAGTGCGTTGTTGGGCGATAATGTGGTTGAGCGTTCTAAAAATATGGATTGGTATCAGGGGCCTACGCTTATGTACTTGTTAGAAACCATATATATATCCAACGACTATAACCTTTTAGATGCACGCTTTCCTGTACAGTATGTTATTCGTCCTCAATCTGCCGAATATCCCGATTACAGAGGTTATGCCGGTAGGGTTGCCAGCGGGACATTTAAGGTGGGGGATAAGGTAAAAGTTCTTCCGTCGGGTTTTTCTTCGGTTATCAAAGAAATCGATTTTTGGCAGGATTCTCTCGATAGTATAACCGCACCTCAGTCGGGAACTATAGTTTTAGAAGATGATTTGGATATTTCTAGGGGATGTATGATTATTCCGGAAGAAAATGGGATTAAGCAGGGACAGGATATCGAGTTGATGGTTTGCTGGCTTAACGAAAAGCCCATGCAGGTTGGCGGAAAATATGCGGTTAAGCATACTACAAACGATTTACGATGCCTTGTTAAAGAGGTAAAGTATAAGGTGAATATCAATACGTTAGATAAGGATTACGACGATAAGAATGTTGGTTTAAACGATATTGCCTGCATTACCATACGAACAACCAAACCTTTATTTTACGATTCGTATAGAAAAAATCGTATAACGGGAAGTTTAATTCTTATTGATGAGGCTACCAATATTACCGTTGGAGCCGGAATGATAAACGATTAAATTTTTGCTTTTTGTTTGGCCATCTCAATAATCAGGGCATGGTCAAAGGCAAGTTCGGGTAAACTATCAATAGGAAACCAGTTGGCCTTTTCGGCATCATCGCCGGCATGTAGCGTTGCGTTATCGGGAGTGGTAGTTCCCCAAAATGCTACCGAAATATTTCTATCGCGAGGATCTCTGTCTATTCCATCGAATGCAAAGAGTTGGGTGAGGTTAACCCTTGTTAGTCCGGTTTCCTCCTGAAGTTCTCTTTTAGCGGCGTCAACCAGTAACTCGTTCATTTCAGGGAAACCTCCGGGAAGAGCATAACCTCCTTTAAACGGTGGATTTAATCGTTTAACTAAAAGCAATTCGGGTACAGAATTCTTGTTTATCTTGAAAATAACTGCATCTACAGTTACAAGCATTCTGGGATATTTGTAACAGAAATTATTGTTCGTCATGGGTATCTTCCGAGTTATCTGAGTTCTTCGAACGACGCTTGTCGCGAATGGTTAGAGCAATCCAAACGGCTATGGCAATTATTATAAACGATATTAGTACCTGATTCCCTATCATTGGTGCATAATTAAGACTAAATAATACGTTTTATAATTCTTAACTTATGGGAATAGTCTTTCTTTTGTAAGTCGAATATTCCTTGATGGTCGAATTTATCGATTCTAACGTAACCCGAACTATGTATTATTGTCTGATTGCCGGTTAAAATTCCCACATGTATAATTTCATTTTCATCGTTATCGAAAAAGGCTAAGTCGCCGGGTTGTACTTGGTTAACAAATTCAACATCCGTTCCAATTGCCGCTTGTTGTTTGGCGTCGCGGGGTAGGCTAATTCCACATATTTTAAAAACAACTTGGGTAAGTCCGGAACAATCTATGCCAAACGGCGATCGTCCGCCCCATAGGTAAGGTGCGTTGATGAATTGCTTTGCAACTTCAATTATTCTGTCGTTGATGCTTGCAGGAAGTTGAATTAATGGGTTACCCAAGCATTCAAAATCTTCTTTATTAATCCTAAAAATTCCGTTGTTAAAGTTAGGTAGTTCCGATCCCGGACATATAATAAAAGAGAATGGGTCGTTTTTTTGCTTCACTTTCACTATGGAAGCGTTAATTATTTTGGAATCGATATTGATATTGTTGGTTGGTACAATTGAACGGGAGTCAATCCATCCCGGGTATTGGTCGAATGTACTGGTTATTCTGTACCAGTTTTTAAACTTTTCAAGGATTTCTAATGTTTCTCCAAATAAAAGTTGATTAACCATTTCGCTAGTTTCGCTGGGTTCTTTGCGTACCGATGCTAAACTTTTTATTAGAGTTCCTTGTTCCATAAGTTGAAAAATGAAAAGGGTAAAAGTATTTTCAATAGGTAAAAATATGAATTATTTATAAATCTTATTGATATATGAGCGCATGCTTTTTATGAGATGGGATGTTTTTGGCTCGGAATTTTACACAAAATGAGGGAATAGCCCTGTAATATAGATTTATAGTATTTTGTTTAATAGCAGTATCAATTTTGTATCTTTACAATTCATTTAAAATTCAGACGAGCATATGCAAAAAGGTTGGAAACACAGGTTTACCTTAATAAATTTTATGAGGTTTTTATACATTTTTGGAGCGTTTGTGGCTGTTTTGCTTTTATTTCCTCATGGTGGAAAGTTTGGTTACGAATTCCGTAATGGAAAGCCTTGGATGCACGACGACCTTTATGCGCCTTTCGATTTTCCTGTTTACAAAACCGAAACGGAACTGGTACAAGAAAGAAACAATATTTTAAAAAATGCCAAGCATTTTTATCGGCTCGACTCTACTATTAGCGTTGCTTCTGTTGGGAAGTTCCGAAGCGATTTTCGGAATATTTGGGATGGATATATAAATCAAAGCGTAAATGTTCAGTATATTTCTACTAAGCATAAGGATGCAGTAAAAAAGACGATAATTAGTAGAGCGGTAGATATCCTAAATGAAATATATGCCAAAGGGATATTCGAAAAGTCGAATCTTGAAATTGAGCGGGAATCTAACTCTGAATTTTCGCTTGTTGTAGGAAATAAAATTTACGATTACAACTATACCGATGTTTATACTAAGGTTTCAGCAATAGATTACTTGAAGCGTAAGGTTGAAAAGTTAGATATTTCTGTAAAGGATACCGTATTTCTAAATGTTTTTAAGTATGTCGATTTTCAACCGTATATAAAGCCGAATCTGTTTTTCGACGATGGCTTAACCCAAAAGTATAAAACGGAATTACTGTCAAATATTTCGCTTACACATGGGTTGGTGCAGGCCGGTGAGCGAATAGTTTCGCAAGGCGAAGTGATTTCTCCCGATGTTTTTCAGGAATTAGAATCGTTAAAAAGGGAATACGAAAATAAGTTGGGTTCTCGTAAAACCTTTGCCATAATGTTTGGAAACGCCATTCTTGTTTTTTCGTTGTTTGTATTGCTTGTGCTATTCCTTTTAAATTTCCGTCCCGAGGTGCTTAAGGAAACCTCGAAGTTGTTGTTTATACTGATGATGATATTGTTAATGGTGTTTATTACTTCGTATGTGGTCCGAAAGGATGTTTTCAATATCTATATAATTCCTCTGGTTATTGTTCCGATTTTTATAAAAACCTTTTTCGATTCCCGTTTAGCGCTATTTGTGCACATGCTCATTATTTTTATGATAGGGTTTTTAGTGCCTAATAGTTTTGAGTTTGTATTTATAAACTTTGCGGCAGGTGTAGTTGCAATTATCAGTTTAACAAATTTTTATAGACGTGGACGCTTGTTCCTTACGGTTAGTTTGGTTTATGTAACGTATGTTTTGCTCCACTTAGGGTTGGTAACTGTTGAGGAGGGGACTCCGTTGGCCGAAAAAGGAACTACGTTTCTTTGGTTTGCCATAAATGCTTTGCTTTTACTAGCTTCGTACCAGTTGGTTTACTTATTCGAGAAACTGTTTGGCTTTTTGTCCGATGCCACGCTAATAGAACTTTCCGATACAAACCTAGATTTGTTGAGAAAATTGGCCGAGGTTGCACCTGGCACTTTTCAACATTCGTTGCAAGTGGCTAATTTAGCCGAGAGTGCAGTAATGCAGGTTGGCGGAAATACATTGTTGGTTCGGGCAGGGGCATTGTACCATGATATAGGAAAAATGGCAAACCCATTTTACTTTGTGGAGAATCAAGTTAACGATTACAACCCACATCGCAACTTGGATTATGCCGAAAGCGCTAAAATTATTATTAACCATGTAACCGAGGGTGTAAAAATTGCCAAGAAGGCCGGCTTGCCTCAGCAGATTATCGATTTTATACAAACACATCATGGGACGTCAAAAGTCAGGTATTTCTTTCAAAAACAGCGGGATAAATATAGCGACGAAGAAGTTGATGCCAAGCAGTTTACTTATCCGGGGCCAAAGCCGATGTCAAAAGAAACGGCAATTGTTATGATGTCCGATACTATTGAGGCGGCTTCCCGAAGCTTAAAGGACATAACAGCGGCTAAAATAGATGAACTTGTGGAAACGTTAATTACCAGACAGCAGAACGAAGGACAATTCGAAAATGCGGACGTTACGTTCAAGGAATTAACGGATATAAAATCGATATTCAAACGGAAGTTGGAGAATATTTATCATGCACGAATAGAGTATCCCAAAGAGAGCAATTAACCGCTTATAGGGTAATTTTAATTCCCATAATACAAATATCGTCGAGTTGGTCGGCGCCGTGCATGTGCGTTTCGAGTGTGTTAAGAAGTATTTCGCGTTGCTTATCCATCGAGTTTTCCGAAATTAGGCCGAGAGTATTGATTAGGCGTTGTTGGCCAATTTTTTTCCTTTCGGAGCTCATTTGATCGGGATAACCGTCAGTAAACATATATATTGTTGTATCTGATGTTAGGTCGAATTCAACGTTAAAGTATGCTTGTGCTTTTGCAGGTTGAAAACCACCTGCGGTTCTTATACAGTAATTGAGTTTGGACAGGTTTCCGTTTTGAACAACTACTAAAGGTCGTCCTGCTCCGGCGAAATATCCTTTTTTGTTCAATTTATCAATCTTAACAAATGCTAGGTCGATGCCGGCATGTAATTTGGAATCGGATTGGTCTTGTTTCAAGGCCTTTCGTAATTCTCCATTCAGTTTTTCCAGGATTGAAGCAGGATCGCTAATCCTCCATTCATTTACAATTTTATTTAAAAGCGTGTTTCCAATTAGCGACATAAATGATCCGGGAACGCCATGTCCCGTACAGTCCATAACAGCAGTATAAACAAAATTATCGTATGTGCTAGTCCAGTAAAAATCTCCGCTAACAATATCCTTGGGAAGGTAAATAACAAAGTGATCGGTGAAAAGATTTTTTAGGGTTTCTTCTTTAGGAAGTAATGCTTTTTGGATAGTTTGAGCATACTCAATACTACTAACCATACGGTGATTTTTATCCTCTATTATCTGCTGCGATTGTTCAAGAATGAGATTTTTCCTTTCAATTTCGTCACGTTGGGCCAGTATCTCTTCTTGTTGTTGCATTAACTCTTCGTTTTTCTCTACAATTTCATATTGATGTTTATTTAGATTTGCATTTTTTTTGCGAATTTGTACCAAGTAGTAAAAAGTTAAAATAACTATTACTACAGCAAAAATTACCAGTGCAATCAAAAGGTTTCGGACAACGGATTCTCTGTGTATTTTTTCTTGATATGTGGCGTCTCGTTTGGCTTGCTCTATCTTTATTTGTTCTTGTTGCCTTTCGAATTTGTACATTAACTCTGCTTGAATCGATTTTCTTGTATTGTCTTCGTTGAACAAGCTGTCGCGGGAGGTGATGTATAATTTGAAGTTTTTGTATGCTTCAACCGGTAAGTTTAGTTTATCGTAATCCTCGCTGAGTTCTTTATGTATGTTACTGATAAGTTCCTTCATCTCGCTTTTTTGTGCGAGTAACAATGCCTTTTTGTAGTGTTTTATCGACTCCTTGTAGTTTTCTATAGTTTCATAATACTTGCCATAATTTAATTCGCACTCGGCCAAACGACTTGTGCTTTTAATCGATGTAAAAACATCTTTGGCCATATTAAGGTACTTTAGCACCTCATTGATATTCTCTTTTTCGATATTAATACCTGCAATTTCGTTGTAAATGGTTCCCGTACCATCAAGGTCGTTAGTTTTTGAGGTGTAAACAAGGGCATTAAGGTAATTGTCGATGGCTTTGTCCAGGTCTCCCTTTTTTCGGTATGCTTCACCAATATTTAAGTATGAAATTCCAATACCTTCAACATCGTTTAGTTCTTCTTCTATTTTTAATGAATGGGAGTAGTATTCTAACGCTTTATCGTAGAATTTTTGGTAAAGGTGTACAATTCCAATATTATTTAAAACGCTCGAAATGCCTTTTTTATAGTTTAATTCCTGGTAAAACGACAAGGCTTTAAAGTAGTAATCCAAAGCAGATGGGTAGTCTCCTCGCAAGCGATAAACAGCACCAATATGATTTAATATCAAGCCTTGCTGTCGTTTATCGTTAATATTTTTGTAGTATTCTAACGCAGAATAAAATTCAATAAGCGATTTTGCGTAGTCGCCTCTCAAGCTGTATATCGATCCACGTATCGTTTTTGAGATGGCAATAAAGTCTAGGTGTCCAGAATTTTTAAATATGGGAAGGGCTTTATCTATTTGGTTAAGGGTAGAATCAAATTCATCAATGCTATAAAGCGAGTCAATTGAGGAGATAAGGGCTTTTGAAAGGTTTATATTGTGAATAGTATCGTTATTACTGTTGTTTGTTTGTCCTAATAATGTTAAACTTAAAAGGATAAAGGCGATAAAAAAAAGGAAAATACAATTTTTTTTTAGGCGCATCATTGAATATAGTTTGCTAGCATTCTCTACAAATTTAAAAAAATAACTCTACAGACCTAATTATTGTGGTAAAGACTTTAAATTTTATTGATATTCAGTATCTTATGGATGATGGTATTTGAATTTGTATTTAATCTTTTCTGTTATATTGTTTACATGTAATGATTGATTATTGTGGTAAAGTCCAAGTTTTTTTACAATCTCCGCCACATATTGTGGATATTTATACACAACATTTATAGTTGCTTTGTTTTTGCGCTTTTGATCGTGATTTCTATTTGTAACATTTTCAGAAAGATATGATATTTATTGAAGTCTTATGGCTCTTTGGCATGATTATGTAATAAGATATGATGTCCCAAACACATAAACAATAATGCTGTTGCCACCAGCAGCCAGGTTGTCCGGAGCACCACACTTACTGTCAGCCATGCATCGAATCCACCAATTAGTCCCAGATCCCGACAGTATTCCCGGACAACTTTTTTTTATTTAATTCAGAAACTATAGCCTAATTTCTATTTCAGGGTGATTATTTAATAATTCTTTTAGTTCGTTTGTGTTAGTTTCCCCGTAGTGGTATGGGTAGAGTATTTTAGGTTTTATGATTAACGCTGCTTCGGAAACCATTTTAGGAGTCATGGTATAGGGTAAGTTCATAGGCAAAAAGGCTATATCAATGCGCCCAAGTTCGCTCATTTCAGGAATATTTTCGGTATCTCCGGCAACATATATTTTTAATCCATCAAAGTTGAATATGTAGCCGTTTCCATCGCCTTTTACATGGAATGGCTCTCCCGATGCTCTTTTGTTTACAATGTTGTATGCAGGAACAACCTCAACAGAAAATGTTGAAACATTTAACTTATCGTCGTTTTTAAGAACTGTTGCCGGTTGTTTAAAATTGCTATTTTCCTCGCATAGCGACGTCCAGAAGAGTTTGGTGTTTTTAGTGTATATTTTCGAAAGAGCAAGCGAATCCAGATGGTCGGCATGATGATGGGTAATGAAAATAAAATCGGCTTTGGGATAGTTTTCATAGTTTGCTACTTGGCTCCATGGATCAATGTAAATAGTTTCATTGTTGTACTCGAACATAAGCGAACCATGTCCAATAAAATGAATAGCAACAGGCTTCCCGTTTGGGGTCGTAACAGTATCAACTCTACTTCCTAGTGCTATTGATGTTGATACGGATAATATCAGGGTGATTGCAGGTTTCATTTGATATTCGAAGTTGTTTTTGATACCCAAATATATTGAAGAATTCAATTTACTGGGCAATTTTGAGAATACAATAAAACCCTACAAAGATTGTAGGGTTTTTTCAGTGCCCAGGACAAGACTCGAACTTGCACGCTTTTGACGGCGCCAGCCCCTCAAGCTGGTGTGTCTACCAATTCCACCACCTGGGCATTGGGCTTCATTTTGCGAGTGCAAATTTAAAAAATATTTTGTTTTTACATATTCTGGCATGGAAATATTTAAAAAGTTGGGAAAGATTGCTTTTTATTTTACGTACGAATCTATTATCTCCATAAAAAATTCTCGTTTAATTGGCTTTGAAATAAAATTTACACATCCAGCGTCAAGTGCTTTTTGCTTGTCTAAATCCGAGGCATAAGCCGTTTGCGCGATTATTGGAACTTTAGAATTAATAGCGATAAACTCTTTTATGACTTCATATCCGCTCATATCTGGGAGTTTAATATCCATTAATACAAGGTCTATTGGTCCGTTGTTACTGAACAAGTCTATTGCTTGCTTTCCATTGCTTGCAATATTGTAACTTATTCCGGTACTATTTAGTATTTCGGTGAAATATGCGGCGTTAAAAGGATCATCTTCTACTATTAGAAGATTGCGATTAATCCAGTTGTACTTATCCTGTTTTAAAGGCGTATTTGTTGTTGAGTTTTTTATAACCGGCTTGTAAGGAATGGTGAAGTAAAATGTTGATCCTTTATTAACCTCTGATTCAACCCAAATTTTTCCTTCGAATAAGTTTAAAAGCCCTTTTACAATGGCTAAGCCTAATCCAATACCGTCCTGAACATAATCGGATTCATTCGAAGATTTTCTGAAGCGTTCGAAAATGATATTTTTCATATCATCAGGTATGCCAATACCTGTGTCGGATACAAAGAAGGTGATATGATTATTTTCTATCGAATGGAATCCAAACTCAATGCGTCCTTCGTTTGTAAACTTTAAGGCGTTGTGAATTAAGTTGAATAAAATCTGCTTAAGTTTTCCTGGATCGGTAGTTGTAATCGAAGAATAATCTACAGGTATATTTTTAACAAATAGTTCGACAGTTGATTTTTCTATTTTGAGTTTATGCCCAGAATAGAAGGACGATACCTCAAGGAGCAGCTTGTTAATATCAACTTCTTCGGCTTTAATGCTAAGTTGTCCTGCTTCGATTCTTGCAATGTCAAGTAATTCATTTATAATATCCAGTAGATCGTTAGAGCGTTGCTTAATTACCTCGATATAGTATTTTAATTTGTTAGGATCTTCAATTTCGAGTTCCATTAATTCCGAAAAACCCACGATGGCATTCATTGGAGTACGAATTTCGTGCGACATATTTTGTAAAAATGCGGTTTTTAATCTGTCGCTTTCTTGGGCTTTTTCCTTTGCTTCAATTAATTCGCGTTCATTTTGTTTTTTCTTCGTGATATCTTCCTTAATTCCTAAAAAGTTTATAATGTTGCCCTGTTCATCCGTAATAGGTGTAATATTAGCACTTTCGATAAAGAGTTCTCCATTTTTTTTCTTATTCATGAGTTCCCCTGTCCATGTGTGTCCAAGTTTAACGGTTTTCCATAGGTTTACATACGTTTCGTTTGGAGTATCGCCCGATTTAAGTATGCTCGATTTTTCGCCGATAACTTCTTCTGCCTGATATCCAGTAAACTCGGAAAAAGTTGGGTTTACATATTCAATAGTACCTTGAGTATCAGTAATAATAATGGAAACAGGGCTTTGCTCAACGGCTTTGGAGAGTTTAAGAACTTGTTCTTCGGATTGTTTATACACAATAGCCTTGGCAATTTGAAGCGACACATATTCCAACATGCTTTTTTCTTTCTCCCCATAAACGCTTTCGTTGTAGTAATGCTGTAAAGCCATTACTCCAATTGTTTTGCCTTCAAATTTCAGAGGTACCCCAAGCCAAATAGTATGCGGTGCGCCTATTTGCTCTATTTCTCCTTTCCCTTTAAGTATAACAGCGCATTCGGTATCGCATAGTAGAGGTTTGCCAGTTCTTATTACATATTCAGTATAACCATTGCCGAATTTTCGTGTTGTTGGTTGTTCGCTTTTTTCATCAACAAAGTATGGAAAATTAATCTCGTTTGATTTTTCGTTGTAAAGTGCAATGTAAAAATTATTGGCAGGCATTATTCCCGATATAATTTTATGCATTTCCACGAATAGTTCATTTAAGTTTCTGGCATTATTCGATGCCATAGCAATGTCGTAAATGGCCTGTTTTTGTATTTGGGCATTCCGTTTTTCTGTTATGTCTTGAGCGATTCCTTCAATTGCAACTATTTCTCCATTGTTGTTATAAATAGGAATATTTCTTTGCTCGATCCATATAACACTACCGTCCTTTTTTATTAAACGGGTTGTAGTTGGTTTATAGAATTCAGTTTTTAATACTTTGTTTTGTATATATTCCAAATCGTCAGGATGGGTTATTTTTGCGCCTAATTCGGGGTCTTCATAAAATTCTTTAGCAGGATGTCCTGTAACTTTTTCGGTAGCCGGATTTACATACTCAAATCTTTTATGAGGTTTAAACGCTATTCGGTAAATCATGTCTGGCATATTATCGGCCATTCGGTGGAAGCGCTTCTCGCTTTCGAGTAGTTCTTTTTCTGTTTTGTGTTTGGCGTCAACAATCCCTTTTTGTTCCAGTGCATTTGTGATAGCGGGTCCCAATCGTTTAAGATGTTCCTTGATTATATAATCGGTGGCGCCTGCTTTCATACATTCTACGGCAGTATCTTCATTTATAGACCCGGTGAAGACTATAAATGGAATTTCAGGCTTAATAGACTGCTTTAGTTTAAGAGCCGACAGTCCATCGAATGTGGGCAACCTGTAATCGGAAATAACAATGTCCGGATTGTAGGTTTTTAGTTGTTGTATAAAATCTTCACGATTATCTACCCATTGTATTTGATAGTCAGATATGGATTTTTTCACCTCGTGTTCTGCAAGTTCTGCATCTGATTCTAGGTCTTCGAGTAATAGAATTTTTATTGGCTCTTTCATGTCGTCAAGTTGATGGTTGATTTATAAGTAACCAGTAGAATCCAAGGTTTTTTATTCCTTCGATAAATTTTTCAAAGTCAACAGGTTTTACAACGTAGCTGTTAACTCCCAGTTCGTATGCTCTCTTAATATCAGGGTCTTCCTTTGAGGATGTAACCACTACAACCGGAATTTTTTTGAGAGAGGGATCGCCCTTAATTTTTTCAAGAACTTCAAGTCCGCTTATTTTGGGCAATTTTAAGTCGAGTAAAACAACTTTAGGTTTATTCAGTGAATTCCGATTGATATATTTCCCCTTGCAGTATAGAAAGTCGAGAGCTTCGGCTCCATCCTCGACAGTGTAAATATTATTCGAAAAATTTCCCTTTTTTAGCGCTCGAATTGCTAATTCAGCATCCTGAGGGTTATCCTCGACCATCAGAACATCAACAATTTCAATGTTGGTCATAGTAGGTATGTTTATTTAAATATTAAGTTACGAGATTAATTAGTAATTAAAAAATATTCACAAATTGATATATATCAAAAAGTAAGAAGAGTTTTTATTTCGGAATGGTAAAACGAAACGTTGCTCCATTATTTACTTCTCCGTATGCCGAAACGGTTCCGCCATGTTTCGAAACGATTCGTTGCACAATAGCCAGTCCTACACCAGTACCTGTAAATTCACGGTTACTATGCAATCGCTGAAAAACACCAAAGAGTTTATCCACGTACTGCATGTCGAAACCGGCCCCATTATCTTTTATATAGAATTCGTATGCATCTTTGTTTTCCTTATATCCAATTTCTATTTGCGGGTTTTCCACTTTCGATGAGTACTTTATTGCATTGGATATAAGGTTAACCCACACTTGCTGTATTAAAATGGTGTCTCCTGTAATGTTTGGAAGATTTGCTACGGTTAGTTTAACTTTTTGTTTTTGTTCATCAATGGGATAACTCTGAAAGGCCATGTTTACAATGGCATTGCTATCAATCTCGGTTTTATTAAGTTCGGATCTGCTTATTCTGGAGAAAGCCAGCAGATCGTCTATTAATTGCCCCATTTTAATTGTGTTATCCTGAACAATGTTCATTAAACGTTTTCCTTCGCCGTCGAGTTTTTCGCTGTAATCTTCAAAAAGGATTTGAATAAAGCCATGAATGGCTCTAAGAGGTGCACGTAAATCGTGGGATACCGAGTAACTGAAGGCTTCCAATTCGTTGTTAAGGAATCGGAGTTGTTCAATGTTTGTTTTCAGTTCTTCATTTAAATCCTTTATTTCTTGCTCCTTACTAATTCGTTCGGTTATATCGTTTACTGTTAGTAGGAGGTTGTCAATATTATTTAATTTAAACGGGGTAAATCTACAATCAAGCCAAGCACTTTTACCAAAAGAGGAGTTAAGTAAAACTTCAGCACGCTTTGTTTTTTGTTCCTTAAATGCTTGTTTAGCATTTTCGTATAGTTTATTTTCTTTCCACGACTGTATTGTGTTATAGTTTTGCTGTAAAAGAAGGTCTTTTGTACCTCCAACAATTTCTGCAATAGCATTATTGGCAAGGATGCAATTTCCATTGTTATTGTAAACGGCAAAACCCACATTTGTATTAGACATAATATGTTCAACGAAATTTAGCGTTTCGTTTAACTTCATTGTTCTATTTATAACTTTTTGCTCGAGTTCTTCGTTCAGCATCCTAATTTCGGTTTCTGCTTTCTTACGTTCGGTAATATCGTGTAGAAATACAAGGGCACTGCTTGTTGAATTATAAGTGAATGGAACGGCCGACACTTCTACTTCAAAAAATCCATTATCAATATTTAAGCATGTTATTTCGATGCTGGAAATTTCTTTTTTATAACGTTTTAGTTCGGAAATTTTTTGCTGAAACGACTCTTTATAGTTGGAATATAAGAAGTTTATTACGGGTTGCCCTATTAGTTGGTTGGGATTGGTTACCTTAAATAATTTTAAAGCGGCAGGGTTTAAATAAACAAAATTTCCTCCAGATTGTATGAATACTGCTTCTGGTGCAGATTCTACTAAAGTCCTAAATCTATCTTCACTTTGCTTTAACTGTTCAATGGCCTTTTTGGTTTTGGAAATGTCTTGTACCGAGCCTTCGTAGTACACAATATTACCCTTACTATCTTTATAGGCCTTTGCATTTTCCAGTACGTGAATTATCGATCCGTCTTTACGTTTCCATCCTGCTTCATACCCAATAATTTCTCCGTTTTTGTCTATTACTTCGCGGAAATTTTTACGATTAGCATCTAACTCAAAACCTTCCTGTTCCAGATTACGTTTGGATAATTCTTCGAAAGTTTTGTAACCAAGCATTTTTAGTAGCGCCGGATTGCATAGTAATATTCTGCCATCGGGAGTGCTTCTGTAAATACCCATTGATGCGTTTTCGTAGATACCCCTGAAACGTTCTTCGCTTTCCTTGAGCCTGTGTTCTATTTCCTTACGCTCTGTTATATCACGTATAATTACAATATCGGCAGGTTCTCCTTTCCATGTGCTTTTGGATGCAGTTATTTCGACTTGTATGTTTTTCCTTTGTTTATTTACAAGAGCAGTTTCGTATTGAGGTGGTACATTTTCTCCAGCAAGTCTTCGTTTAATTCTGTCTAAAAGTTTAGGGAGTTCATCTGGATGGGCATAGCCTTTTAGACCTATTTTTTCCATTTCCTCAAAAGTATATCCGGTTATTTCTGTAGCACGTCGGTTGGCAAAAACATGTCTGCCTCCATTTAGGGTAACTACAATAGCATCGTTGGCGTTCTCGGTAACAGCTTGGAAGTTTTCTTTGCTTTCGATGAGTTTTTTTTGTGCCTCGCGTTCTTCAACCTGACTACGAAATATTAGAACTATTCCAATTATTTTATTGTTTTCGTCGAGAATAGGAGCGGCGCTTTCGGCAATGGGTATTTCTTTTCCCTTTTTGGAAATAAGTATTGATTCGTTGGACTGATCAACTGTAGCTTCGCCATCTTTTAATGCTTTAATTGCAGGACTTTCTTTTATTGTATTACTTTTTCCGTTTTTTAGTACAAAAATTTCATCGATGTTTTTGCCAATGGCATCTTCCTCTTTCCAACTTGTAAGTTTCGAGGCAACCTTGTTCATTTGAAGTATTTTACCTTCGGTATCGGCGGTAATTATGCCATCGGCAATACTGTATAGTGTCGTTTTAAACCATTTTTGAGTATCCCTAATGGTTTGCTCTGCAGTTTTGTATTTGGAAATATCTACCACAGAGGTAATAAAATATAGAGGACGATTGTTATCGTCGAATTGAAGTACGGTACTAATATCCGTCCATATTACTTTCCCGTTTTTATGAATGTACCGTTTTTCCCATCGGGCCGATGATATTTCTCTTGAAAGCAGAAGTTTAATTATTCTATTGTCGTTTTCTATATCGTCGGGATGGGTTATTTTTTGCCATGGGATATTGTCCAATTCTTTGGTTGTATATCCTAGCATATCCCTATATGCTTTGTTTGTGCTAATTGTTCCGTCTATGCTAGTTATGGATTTTCCCACGTTGGAAAACTCGAAGAAGTTTCTAAATTTTTCATCGCTAATTTTAAGTTTCTCCTCGGCTTTTTTCCTTTCGCTTATGTCCCTTATTATTGCTTGGTAATACTGGGTTTTATCAATTCTTATTATTTTTTCACTTATTTCTACAGGAAAAATGTCTCCGTTCTTACGTATGTTTACCGATTCGTATAAACTTGAATCAACAATTTCAGTATCTTTATTTGGATGGGTTTCTGCAAAAGATGCGTTGAATTTTCCTAAATCGGAGACTTTTTTTGTT
>JACJXD010000007.1 GCA_020636845.1 Bacteroidales bacterium
GAATTTGTAGGGGACTATGACATAATTCTCATCGTTTAATTGACTTCTTAGGAAGTAGTTCTCAATTTCTCCTTTTTGTAGATTAATTCCCACCTGGGTAATATCAACATAATAAGGATAGTATCCTCCCATTATTAATGAATTACATATAAAATTAAGGTTCTTGTCTCTTAATGTATAGAACTTTTCAGCAAGAATTTCATCAAAAGTCTTCAAATAATTTCTACCAGATGACAGCATTTTAATAGTAATCCAATGGTAAGAATTTGTTAATTTTTCAGTCAAATCTATAACTTTACCATTATCAATTTTTAAGTATTTATAATTACTATAACCTCCATCGTCATAATCGTTATCTAAAAAAATAATAGCGTTTTTATCGCCAAAAAATAAACATTGTCTAACGTCGGAACTTATTTTTTTTGAGCCGTCGGGGTATTTCAGCCACCCGGCATACTTTGTAATATCCACAAATAATTTTTTCTCATTACTAGCAACGTCGTCGAGAAAGACCTTAACATCCTCGCTATTTGTAAAAGAATAATAGGTGGTATAGCCACAATCAATACTTAAATTACTTTCAGGCTGATATAAGTTACTCTCTACCAGTTTTTTTGTTTTTAGGTCATAAATATAAAAAGCAGGTTTACGGTTTTCGTTTACACCGTTAAACAATATTTTATTGCTTAGCGGAAGTGGATTGTTAAGTTTGTGATATGAACTATCAATAAAATAATTATTGACTTTAATGTACGGATCAAACTTTTTATAGGATTTTTTAAAAACCTCAACTGTAACCGTGTCGAATATATTTATGCTAATACACTTCCCGGGCTTTAAATGACTATAGTTGATAACTGTGTCCAAAGGCACATTATTCTGCGAATAAAGCAGAATATTTAACATCATTAGTAAAAATATTAAAACAAACTTTTTCATCTCAATTCTCTTTTAAAATGTGCCCCAAATAAACATGTTTTTTTTTATGTCTAACAAAACAACTTCCTATCGCATACGTATTACATAATTACTCAGGGTATTTGTAATATAAAAGTTACATAACAGCTACAGGGCCGTAACCGCAAATTTTGCAGTAGCCTTTGCTATCCAATGCAACCAACGAGGTGTTGTAGCCGTCGCGTTTAATTACCGTTGAGCCGCACGAGGGGCAGCGGGTATTTGTCCCCTGATTAATATCGCGTACATTTCCTATATACACATAGTTTAACCAACCGGTTGCAATTTCATATAACTCCAACAGTTTTTCAACGGGCGTTGGCGGAGCATTAAACTTATAGGCGGGATAAAATCGGTTTATATGTAAAACCGTATTCTTCCCCAACGTTTGCGATATCCAACGAAACATATCCTCGGCTTCGTCGGGTGAATCGTTCTTTCCCGGAATAACCAAAAATGCAATTTCCAAATGGTTTCCCGCTTGGCAGATTGCATCGAGAGTGTTTAGCACGGGTTTTAAGCGAGCACCCGTCATGGTTCTGTAAAAATCGTCGCTAAAAGCCTTCAAATCCACATTAAACGCATCTATTACACCGAGCAGCTCCGAAAGCGGAGCTAAATTGATGTAACCATTGGTTACCATAACATTCTTTAATCCGGCCTCCTTTGCCCTTCGGGCAGTTTCCAACATAAATTCGAAAAAAACGGTGGGCTCGTTATAAGTGTAGGCAATACCCAAATTATTTGGCAGATTAAGTGCTTTATCGATAATTTCCTGCGGGTTTATATCCCGTACTCCCGAATAGCCGGTTGGCACACACTGCGATATTTCGGAATTTTGGCAAAACTTGCACTTCAAGTTACAGCCATAGCCGCCTATGGAAAAAATTTTAGAGTCGGGATGGTAATGGTACAGCGGTTTTTTCTCTATCGGATCCAAATTCGACGATGCAATAATTCCTTCCGAAGTCAGTACCAGCTTGCCGTTACTATTTCGGCGTGTACCACAAATTCCGACATGTCCATTCTTTATCGTACACCCGTGCGGACAAAGCGTACAGGTAACCGACGTATCGGCATTTACCGTATAGTATTTTGCATCCATAAGTGCAAGTTAACCAAAAAAGCAATCGATTAACCATAAATCTGCACCCGTTGTAAACTACCCACAGATTAAAACAAACCTTCTACGCTCAAATACCTATCGCCGGAATCGTAAGCAAAGGTTAACGCACGCTTATTACGCCCAATTTCCGGCAAGTACGCTTCCGTTGCAGCCAAGTTTGCCCCTGTCGATATTCCCGCAAGCAAACCTTCAACTCTTGCCAACTTTCGAACATACTCGTATGCCTTATCGCCATCTATGGTAATTATATCGTCAACTACTTGTCGGTTAAGATTTTTCGGAATAAACCCCGCACCAATTCCCTGAATGGGATGCGAACCGGCAATACCTTTGGATATTACCGGAGAAGTTACGGGCTCAACAGCAATAACTTTGATTGCAGGAAAAACCTCCTTCAACCTTTTTCCGACTCCGGAAATGTGTCCGCCCGTTCCAACTCCAACAATTAAATAATCTACCCCATCGGGAAAATCCTCTATAATTTCGTTGGCCGTAGTTCTGTAGTGCGCATTGGGATTGGCTTCATTGGAAAACTGCATAGGCATCCACGCATTGGGGATTTTGGCTACAATTTCCTCCGCCTTTGCAATTGCACCCTTCATTCCTTCGGACGTTGGAGTCAAAACCAACTCTGCCCCGTAAGCCGAAAGCAGCCTTCGCCGCTCAATGGACATAGATTCGGGCATCGTAAGAATTATCCTGTATCCTTTAACCGCAGCAATCATTGCTAACCCTATTCCCGTGTTTCCCGATGTGGGCTCAACAATAACTCCATTCTTTTGAAGAACACCTCTTTTTTCGGCATCTTCAATCATGGCATACGCAGCCCTATCCTTAATGCTTCCCGCGGGATTACGCCGTTCGTCCTTAATCCAAACCTCGTTTTTAGGAAACAACCTGCTTAACCTAACATGAGGTGTTCCCCCGATTGAATCCAAAACATTTTTTACCTTCATACTATAAACTATTTACCAGTTTAAACTCTCGTTTCCTAACAATTACCTTGCTTTCGTGGTAAACCAACGAATTCGGGACAACGCTTTTTGTCAACCATACATTTCCGCCAATAACGCTGTTGCGTCCAATTACGGTATCGCCTCCCAAAATTGTACTTCCTGCATAAATCACCACGTTGTCCTCGATAGTAGGATGTCTCTTTATTCTTGCATGTTCCTTACTTACACTCAGCGCTCCGATGGTAACGCCCTGATAGAGTTTCACATTATTGCCAATTATGGCGGTTTCGCCAATCACAATTCCGGTTCCATGGTCAATAAAAAACGAATGTCCTATTGTAGCCCTAGGATGAATATCGATTCCCGTTTTGGAGTGCGCATACTCGGTCATTATACGCGGAATAAGCGTAATTTCATTTTCTGCGAGTAAATGCGCCAACCTGTAAACACTAATGGCAAAGAATCCGGGATAGGTTACAATTACCTCATCCACGCTGCTTGCTGCCGGATCGTTTTGTGCAATAAAGGCAGCATCGTCCAATAACCTATCGTGCAATTCCGGTAACTCCGAAACAAATCGACTCGCCACTACCTTCACATCAATCCTGCTCTGCAAGCCGTTTTTGCCAAGTAACTCTTTTAAATCACTGTAAATTCTTTTAAGGCTTCGTCGGACACTGCATTCTTCCAATATGCCGGGAAACATAAACTGAAGCACTCGGTTTGTGAATTCTTCAACTTCAACCTTGCTTATAAAACTGTTCTTAGTTTTAAGTATCATAACATTATCTATTTTAATTGAATTGAAATAAAAAACCCCTTCGGGTTACCGAAAGGGTCTATGAGATTGTCTGATTAAACTACTATAAAAACTATTCAGCACATAACATCTCCCTTTGCGGCCAAGGTTTAACCTGACAACAACAGGGACAACACATATTTATTTGGATGTTTATCATGGATGCAAATTTAT
The DNA here is from genome assembly GCA_020636845.1 of Bacteroidales bacterium. Lineage (GTDB taxonomy): Bacteria > Bacteroidota > Bacteroidia > Bacteroidales > Tenuifilaceae > JACJXD01. The sequence goes on from JACJXD010000007.1 coordinate 4,013, forward strand.
GAAATACAAAACACACCCGTCCTACAAATGTTCAATTTCTTTTGCAAAAGAATGCTAACACAGGTGAATTAAAACTCAACCACTATAAATTGAAATTAAAAATTGTGAGTTATTCAATACGAACCCTAAAAATATCATTTCTAATAGAGATCATAAATTCAACATGGCAGCCACTATTTTCAGGTTAATAACCTAAAACTTTATGCCAAATCCCAATCATATAACTTCCCAGTTGAAGTAAACACCTGCAATAAAATTCGAAGGTTTCAACCAAAGTTTGAAACGTTGAAATTGGATAGTTAAGGCAAAAATCATAAATTCGAAACATCGTAACACCCTTAAATCTAAATAACAAACCGTATTCTGCAATGGGCGACAAACTACAACTTGCATTAGTTTTAAGTGCATACCTAATTTTTCTGATATCGTGGGGAATTTACCACGGCCGCAAAGTAAAAACCAGCACCGATTATGCCATTGCCGGCAGAAAATTACCGGGATGGGTTGCTGCGCTTTCCGAACGGGCAACCGGGGAATCGTCGTGGGCATTACTCGGACTTCCCGGAGCAGCCTATGCAATGGGGTTAGCGGAAATATGGACAGCCATTGGCTGTGTGCTGGGAATTATTGTTGCATGGTGGCTATTAGCCTGGCGCTTACGCGACGAAGCAGCCAAGTACTCGGCCAACACCTTTTCCGATTACCTTGCCCGCAGGCATGGCGAAATGGCTAAGTGGATTCGCTTGGTTAGCAGCTCAACCATAGTATTTTTCTTTTTTCTGTATGTTGGAGCACAATTTCTGGGCGGAGGTAAAACGCTCCATGCCATGTTTGGCATTTCACCCCAGTTGGGAATGCTACTTACCGCAATTGTAATTATTCCGTATGCCATTTATGGAGGATTTCAAAGCGTTGTATATACCGATGTTATTCAGGCTATTATTATGATAATCACCCTCGTTGTAGGGCCAATTGCCGGATTTATTTACCTTTCGAATCATCCCGAAGTTTACTCGCAATCGATAGTTACTGCACTGCAAAATGCAAGTCCGACACATGCCTCGCTATTCAACGGATTAAAAGGTGCAGCAGCAGGAATGTTTCTAGTCGGCGGGTTTAGCTGGTTCTTTGGCTACCTCGGAGGAATGCCGCAGTTAACCATGCGATTTATGGCCATTAAGGATAAGAAACAGGCAAAGCAGGCACGTAACATCGGCATTTCGTGGACAATCATTGCATACATCGGAGCAATGCTTCTCGGAATGATTGGCCTTGCCATTTTTGGGCCTAACACGCTTGCCGACCGCGAATACGTTATGCCCGCAACACTGCTAAAAATATTTCCTCCGGCCATAGCAGCCCTTCTGATTACAGGAGCCATTGCAGCCATGATTTCCACCGCCGATTCTATTCTTGTTCTTTCGTCCACAGAACTAACGGAGAATATTGTAAACCAGTACGCAAAAACAGACAATACCAAAAGGCTGCTATCCAGAGCACGGATAATAACAGCAATACTGGCCGTAGTTGCCTTAGTTGTAGCCTACCTATCGCCACAAAAAATTATTTTTACGCTAGTCAGTTACGTCTGGGCCGGAATAGGATGTACTTTCTCCGTTGTAATACTGCTAACGCTATTTTGGAAACGATTCCACGGAATTGCCGCGCTATCAACCATCGTTGCAGGTATGGCGTTCACAATTATTTGGATAAGTACCGGAATGGACACTACCGTCACGGCTAAGTTAGTAAACTTTCTATTCTCCGGGCTGGTTGCTGTAATTACGACGCTTGCTTTCAAGAAAAAGGAAGTTATTTAATCTAATTATTTCAAAATAAGCATTGAAAGATACGTAATAGCAAGAAGAAATAAAGAGTTTAGAATTATTCCTGACTTATTGAAAATATCTCTTTTAAATAGATAGAATTTAACGCTACTCAAATTTCATACGGCGTGCGTATTTCAACAAATTAGCCTAGTTCATCAATATTTGATCAACATTTTTTGTAAAAAACATATTGCAGAACTCGTTTAAACATTACTACTTCAGTTTCAGGAATCAGCTTCGTTTTTGTACTACAGAAAAAAAAACTGTTTTTCCCTTTCGAGGCTTTTTCTTTATTCCAAATTGCCAAATCCTTTTAAATTTCACCTAAGCCTTAGTATAAAGGCACTTCTTTATTTTTACTTTTGACCCGACATTTAAGAGGGATTCTTTATATGAAGAAGTTTTTTGCTTTATTTTTTTTCTGTCTAGCATTTAGTTTTCTATTTGGACAAACATCGGACAGCTTTAACTATCAGGCCATTATTCGAAACACGGATGGAACTGTAATTGCAAACAGGCAGGTTGACGTCAGGGTAACCATTCTTCAAGGTGATGTAAACGGGACTTCTGTATGTTCAGAATCCTTCTCCTTACCTACCAACAATTACGGTCTGGTAAATTTAAAAATAGGAAGTGTAAACAATCAATCCTTCGAAAGTATTGATTGGAGCAATGGCCCATACTTTATAAAAATAGATGTTGACATAAACGGCGGAGCAAATTACGTTACAATGGGAACCTCTCAATTGCTATCCGTACCTTACGCCCTCTATGCGAAAACATCGGGAAGCATAAGCGAAACTGACCCCGTATTTTCAGCACATCCGTCAAGTACAATAACTTCCGATAATATTTCAAATTGGAACCTGTCTTACTCATGGGGAAATCATGCTAATGCAGGATACTTAAAATCATACACGGAAACCGACCCTGTTTTTACAGCGCATCCATCAAGTAACATAACCAGTTCTAACATAACAAACTGGAATGAGGCTTATAGTTGGGGAAACCATCAAGGGTTATATCGACCAATTTCCTACGTTCCTTCGTGGAACGAAATTACCAATAAGCCAACATTTGCTACCGTTGCAACTTCTGGGAATTACAACGACTTAACCAACAAACCCGAAGGTGCAAATATTGGCGACATGCAATACTGGAACGGGACTAATTGGGTTACAATTCCTGTTGGACAACCCGGGCAGTACCTCCAAATAAACAGTTCGGGCATTCCTGCATGGAGCGGTGGAGCATATCCTACAGTCAACACTGTGTCGGTTAGCAACATTACATACACAACTGCAGTAAGCGGAGGTAACGTTACAAACGACGGAGGATATTCGGTAACCGAAAGAGGCGTTTGCTGGAACACGAATACGAATCCTACAACTGCAAACTTTAAAACCAGCGACGGAAGCGGAACGGGAACTTATTCCAGCAATATTACCGGCTTAACCTCCGGAGAAACCTACCATGTTCGTGCTTATGCAACAAACTCCGTAGGTACAATGTATGGCAACGACATTGTTTTTACCACAACTGCGGAACTGGCAAGTGTAAGCACAACCAGTGCTACTTCAATTACTTCCATATCGGCAACGTGTGGCGGAAATGTTTTATCAAGTGGAGGAGCATCGGTTACAGAACGTGGAGTATGTTGGAGTATAACAGCTAACCCTACCATTTCCGATTCTAAAGTTACCAGCGGAACAGGCACAGGCTCCTTTACATGTAGCGTAACAGGGCTAACCTCTTCTACAACATACCATTTCAGAGCATATGCTACAAATTCGGGAGGCACGGCGTACGGCTCGGACGAAACCTTTACAACCGAAACTGTAACGGTCTCCGATAATTCGAACTTACTGTTGGGAAATCCTAGCAACGCTACCAACGATATTAGTAACGAGAATAACTACCTGATGGAAAAAACGCAGTATTCCCTATCCTATAATAACTCCAAGCTTACTCCAAACTGGACCTGTTGGCATTTATATTCCGGAGACCTTGGAAGCACCGACCGTCAGGACAACTTTAGAGCCGACGCTGACTTACCTTCAAGTTGGTACCATGTTACCTCATCCGATTTTCAGTACTCAACATACGGCTTCGACCGAGGACACATGTGTCCAAGCGCAGACAGAACTGCATCGGTAGAAGACAACTCGGCTACATTCTTAATGGACAACATGATTCCCCAAGCCCCAAATAATAACCAGAGAACTTGGGGTGATTTGGAAAATTACTGTAGAACTTTAGTAAACGCAGGAAATGAATTGTACATCGTTAGCGGACCATACGGGCAGGGTGGAACCAGTGCAAAAGGAACTTTTGATGAAATAAGCGTTAATTCCGGCATGAATTTCATTACAGTACCAAGCCAAACATGGAAAATAGTGGTTGTACTTACCAACGGCGATAACGATTTAAGCAGAATTTCAACAACAACACGAGTAATAGCCGTAATAATGCCAAATACCCAAGCCTGTAACGAACATCCATGGTCGTACTACAGGGTTAGCGTAGATTCTCTTGAATCGCTTACGGGTTACGATTTTCTATCGAATGTACCAACATCAATTCAAAATGTAATTGAAGCCAGGGTTGATGATGAATCGATATAATATCACTTGCAAAATTTAGAATACCATTGAAAAAACAAACCTGCGCGAATCAGCATATTCCCGCAGGTTTAATGTTATCCGAAATTACTTAGCGCTTATTCGTTTTGCAACAAACCAAACTACAAACGAAACAAGCATTAGTACAAATCCATACATGGTTGGCAACATTGATACTACAAATCCCTTGGCAATAATTGCCGGAGCAATGTTTCCAACTTCTCCTACACAGTTCATCATTTGCATTATTCCCAGCGCTTGCCCCAGCATTCCGTATAAAAAGGCAAAACTTCCAAGGAATAGAATAACTTCACGTATCCTTTTGCTATCCTCCCCGGTTTTTAAATACCTTACAATTAATAATACCGTTAGTACAATTACGGTTAACCATAAAATGTAAATTGGAAGCATCCACCAGAGGCCTCCTTCAATTAAATGTAAACGTAGCATGGCTTTTAAGTTTTAAGTTAAACATAAGCCAATTTTAGAGCATCGTGCAAGTTTATAAAAACTATTTCGATTAACTGCCAACAATTGTCCCCGCATAAACAACAATTCATGGAATTTACGGAAAAATGTTGTTCGGGGTAACAAATTGGCGGTTCGCCGAAATTTCGAATTAAAACATTTTTACTGTTGCCTTTTGCAACTATCTTTGGAATAATGAAATTCGTAAGCGAAAATATAATCCTATCGGACAAGTATCGAAGCATTTGGAATATCCTTTACTGGATTCTTGCAGCATTACTGCTTTTACTCATTTTCAGCAATAGCAGTTACGATTTTCGAATTCGTATAACAGTTACAATTATCCTAACCGTAATGAGTTTCGGCGTAAGCTACTTCATCAACTACTTTTTAATTCCCCGATACCTATTCAATGGCGAAATATTTAAGTTCCTATACCTACTACTATTTTCGGTAATATTTTCCGTTTGGATAAACATAATGGCCATTATATTTATTATTTGGTACACGGCTTACCATTACCCGCTATCGTCGCTTCCCAACAAAACGGATTTAATTTTACTGGTTTCGGGCAGCTTTTTAATAATTCTTTTTGCCGCAATTGTCCATTTTATTAAGGAAACATACACAAAACTCATCGAAAGGAATAAGGCTGAACAGCAAAAAATGGAAACGGAATTAAAGTTGAAAGAGGCCAAGCTAAAACTTTTACAAGGACAACTCCACCCCCATTTTCTTTTTAACATGCTTAACAACCTGTACGGGTTATGGATGGAAAATTCCCAAACAACACCCGAAATTATACTGAAACTATCAACTCTGCTCGACTACATGCTTTATGAATGCGACAAGGAGAAAGTTCCCCTTGCAAACGAAATTCAGTTTATTCAAAATTATATCGACCTGGAAAAACTTCGCCACGACAACCGGCTAAGCGTTAAGTTCGATTACCCGAAAATTACCGACAACTATAACATTGCTCCACTAATTCTCTTCACTTTTGTTGAAAACGCCTTTAAACACGGCGCGAATAAAAGTTCGGGGAAAAGCAATATAGCCATCACCATAATAGTCAAAAACGAGCAACTTAACTTTGAAATAGTTAACAATTTCGATTCCGAAAAATCGACCGCAACAAACGGTCTTGGACTTAAAAACGTTGAAGAGCGGTTAAACTTACTGTACGGTAAAAAATATATGCTAAAAGTTGAAAATGATAACAACGAGTTTAGAGTTTTACTCCACCTGGATTTAACATAGAAATGGAAATATCGGCAAAATACTCGTGCATAATTATCGACGATGAGCCTATCGCCCTGAGGGTTATTAATGGATACGTGGATAAAATAGGCAATTTTGAAGTGTTGGGATGCTTTTCGAATGCGTTGGAAGCATTAAACATTCTACACAGCAATAAAATCGATTTGATTTTTCTTGATATTGAAATGCCGGGAATTAATGGGTTAGAATTCTTAAAATCGATTCCCCAACCGCCAAAAGTCATTTTCACCACAGCCTACCGGAACTATGCTGCCGAGGCTTTCGATGTGGATGCTTTGGATTACCTGGTAAAGCCTATACCTTTCGAACGTTTCCTTAAAGCCGTAAACAAGTTCTACGAAACCGTCAAGCAGATTACTACAGAAACTCCAACCTCCGAGCAAAAGCACATTGTGCTTAAATCGGACAAAAAAAACTACAAGGTTGATGTTAACGATATCCTTTACATCGAAAGTTTAGACGATTACATAAAAGTCCACACGAAGCAAAACACGCTGGTTTGCTACCTCCGCTTATCGGGAATCGAGACGATGCTTGATAGTGCTCAATTTATACGAATTCATCGTGCATATATTGTAAACGTTAAACAGGTTAAGGTTTTTACCCACGCGTTTGTCGAAATCGACAAAAAGCAAATTCCCATTGGACGTAATTACCGGGATGAGGTTGTGAAAAAATTGGGAGATTTAGGTTGAGTAACTTTAATCGATGCTATCAAATCGAAGCATCTAATTCCCCAATTAATTAAAATCTATTGACAAAAAAGAAATGGTAAAATCGTAATTTTCGCTCGTTATTTCAAACTTATCAAATTTTCTATATTAATATACCGAAATTTCGTCGGCAAAAAGCCATGAAGGCGATCCCGCTGCCGGATGCCAATCGGGGCAGTTACCAATGCTACAAGCAACCATTCTAACATACCGACAATTTATACCTTTTACATTCAACGTAAAATCATGTCGAATTAACCCTTCATCCTCGGCCTTCACCGGAGATAATACGGTGCCAACTAAAGTAAAATCGGTTCCACCAACCGATGTAAAAAAATCAACTTGTTTAGGAATAAATATCCACGAAGGATTCGACTGTAGAAAACCTACCGAAACGGTGCTTATAGGTTGACTTTTGCCCAAATCGACGGTTGCTACCATATCGCTACCCTGTACAGCCTGCCAAATTCCATCGTTATAGGCCTCGGTTCCTTTTCGCCCGTCAACCAAGGCCTGAAGTCCACCTCCCATATACTTTGTTGCAGGAGCAAACCCCAACTTTACGTTTTTGCCAGTTGATTTCGATAGTACAAATTCACGGGTAAAAACTTCGCCAACTCTACTATTATTTAGAAATGCGACAGCCTTAACCGTTGCACTTTCTTTGAGTACAAAAGGCTTTTTGTACTTAATCGACTTGGTTGTCGGTTCTGCGCCATCGACAGTGTAAAATATTTCAAGGTTTTCCTGTCCCCGTTCAATGCTTACCGTAATAGACTTAGCATCTGCTGAAAGTTGGCTATTAACTTTGACCGCACTTTGCTCAAAGCCATAATTCACACCCATATTGCTCAACCGCCCATAATGCCTACGAACTCGTTCCAAAAATTTATCATAACTACGCACCTTCGGATACGACCATAGAACTTCGCTAAGCGCCAACATTCGCGGAAACAATTTAGAATCGACAGTTTTCTGAGGAGCATGTTCCGTCCACATGTTACACTCGCCTCCCAAAATCAACTTTTTCTGCTGCGCAGAAATCCCGTCGGGAATGGGATTAAACGAGTAAACCTTACGCAAATCGATGACATCTACAGGATAATCGAAGTAACAGTGGCTAGTTGGCGAAACAATTACCGGCGCACCTGCAAATACCGCAGAATCGACCCTGTCCATTCCTCGCCATGCTTGAACCGTGGCGTTATGCGGACGACCACCTTCCAAAATCTCGTCCCAGCCAATTATTCTCCTACCTTTTGTCTCTAAAAATTTTGCAATCCGGCTAATAAAGTACTGCTGCAACTCCTCGTAATTTTTCAACTTTTGACTTTTTAATCTTGCCCGACATTTAGGGCAATTTTCCCAACGGTACTTTGGCGCCTCATCGCCACCAATATGGATGTAAGGAAATGGAAACAAATCGGCAACCTCGGTTAACACATCCTGTAAAAATGTAAAAGTAAACTCATTCCCGGCACAGTAAATATCCTTGAAAACACCCCAGTTAGTCTCCACTTTTAATGGTTCTCCCGTACACGAAAGTTGTGGGTACGATGCCAACGCGGCAACCGAATGTCCGGGCATCTCTATTTCGGGAACAATATTTACGTAACGCTCGGCAGCATAGGCAACAATCTCACGAATATCGTCCTGAGTGTAATAACCACCGTACTCTGTTCCATCGGCTAATTGGCGCCATGCGCCAACTTCCGTTAACTTTGGGTACTTTTTAATTTCGATTCGCCATCCCTGATCTTCCGTTAAATGCCAATGCAGAATATTCATCTTATGGTAAGCCAGCAAGTCGATATAACGCTTTACAAAATCCTTGCTCATAAAATGACGGCAACAATCCAAATTCAACCCACGCCACCCAAATGTTGGCTTATCTATAATCCGAACACAAGGAACCGACAGCCGACTATAATTTGCATTAGCACTCTCGAACCCCATTGGCATTAACTGGCGTAACGTTTGAACAGCATAAAAATATCCCGAACCCGAATTGGCGCAAATTGTAATATTTCCTGTATTTACCGTTAGCATGTACCCTTCCACTCCCAGCGAATCGACAAAGCCTTTCTTTGTAAAATAAATAGCGTTTTTTAAATCCGGAAAGTTGACAACCTTATCCAACTCAAGAATAAGCCCTTTAGACTTTAGCAAATTCTGAAAGTAGGTTGCCACCTTAAACGCAACGCTATCGTCTGTATCTATAAGTATTCTTGTCGATTTATTTATATTGAAGTTCCCTTTTTCCTGTACTACCTGCATAGGAACAGGAATAATGTTTACCTCCTGCTTTTTACAAGCCAACAAGACTATGCCCGATAGTAACATCAATACAACTTTTCTCATTGTCGGTCCGGTTTTATTTACCTGTTAAAAATAACAATATTACCTATTAAAATGTAAAAGAAACGCCACGCCCAAAAATTTCCCTTAACCAATAAAAAAGCGACACAGGCAAAACCTGCATCGCTTTAGCATATAGTAAACTAACCAAACCGTACTATTACCGTCTCAACCTGCTAAAGTTATCTTCAATTTTCATCCAGTAAATGTCCGAATTCCCATTGCCGGGCGATAAACGCCTTTTTGCAATGGAAGTTAACCGCCATTCCGGCAAAAGGTCTTTAAACTCTAAAGTTTTAGCAGTTGAAGCAAAAAATAAAATTTTCCCATCCGCCGAAACCGAAATACTTATAGCCCTTGGACAAGGCAAATCAAGGGCTTTAGTCAAATCGACACCATCAGCCCACGTATCATCAGCGTTACGGAAGAAAAGCATATATGTAGCCTGTTTCGGATTTGCTGTATCGCGCCCAACCGTGCACCCAATCAAATAACTTTCGTCTGGAGCAATACAAGCGTTAAAAATAGTTCCTTTGCCGTTAATCGGTTCAGGCAATTTCTCGGGATCTTGATAAATACCACCGACCAATTTTGAACGAAAAATTTGCGATATACCCGACTCTGCATCGGTGCGGGTAAAATAAAGCGTACCATCATTGGTTAACGAAGGGAAAAACTCCTCGAACTCGTTTATATTTTCGGGTAAAGGTTCTGCTTCGCCCCAAGTTCCATCAGCGTTTCGATTTGCCACCCAAATGTTTTGGTTGCTCCATCCCGGCTTGGCTGTTTCGTTTTCGCGAGGCTTTGTGGAAAGAAAATATATTTTGTTTCCATCGACAGACAAGGCCGGCTCTGCATAAAAAAACAACGTATCCCTTGCAAATGGAGCAACAACAGGCTCCTGCCAAATCCCATTAGCCTTTTTGGCGACCATAATAGTATTCCAATCGCCCTGAAATAACGAGTAGTAAATCTCGTTTCCATCGGGCGTAATGGCCACATCGCGTTCGTACATTCCCGTAGAAATATAACCGGGAGCAAAAATTTCGGGGGTATCGGGTAAATTATTCAGATTAATATCAAAGGTTGAAATTTCAACTTGTCCATGCGCAATTGATATAGCAAATAATGTTGCGACCAATAACATAAGAGAACGTTTCATGCTAAACATGTTAGGGTTAATACACCTGTTTTTATTTATGATACCCGAACGTTAATTTACCCTATGAAAAAATGTAGAAATTTATGTACTATCATAACACTTTTAAATTTCTACATACAACCGTTAATAAGGTTAGATTGGCATCCATACGAATGCTAAAAAACGAGAAAAAAAAATTTCCTAACGTGAAATTTTAATTTCCTAACGTGAAAAAAAATTTTCCTAAGCAGGAAATCATAATTTTCTAGTGTGAAAAAAATTTTTCTTAACGTGGAAAATTTTTTTTCACGGCTGCGAATCGAAATCCAGTAAAATTGAATGTAAAATAACCACGAAATTGGATAATATATCCAGACCTACTTAAATTTATTACTTGGTTCCTTTACTTCGCAATTATTTCATCTATAAACAACCACGACGGTTCGCCAGCGCTTAAATGTTCGGCAGGCAACTTCCCATACGACTTTGCAAAAACTTTTACATAGCGCGCTTTAGTTTTGACATTAACGCCAAACTCCTTAATAGTCGGATTTTCTTCGGTATCGGGAATATCATTCTTTACTTCACCAACATTGACAAAATCCAAGTTATCGGACGAAACCGCAAAGGAAACGTATTTTGGCATCATAATCCATGGACCTACATCCTGAAGAAATTCGGCTCCCAAATAGCTTAGGTTCCGCTCGGAACCCAAATCAACAACCGCTTCAAAATCCTGCCCCTGATAGCCCTGCCAACCACCAATTCTAAAGTTGGTTGTTCCCCTTACACCATCGACCAACGCCAACTTTCCGCCACCCGTGTACAACGAACTGTAATGACTTTTAATCTCAACGTTACTTACGTTTTTAATCTTTATAAATGTCCCCTCGATAATTGCACTGGTTGTGCCATCGGGAAGTACGGCATACGCTTTAACCGTTTTCGAATCGGTTAGCAACACCTTTCTTCCCTGGATCCATTTAGGGGTTGTTTGCGGTTTATCGGCATCGAAAGTCGCATAAAAAATCATTGCTTCGGGTTGAATTGAACTAATAGTTAGCTGCAAGCTATCCGTGAATGTTTTGGTTGATGTGCTAAAAGCCGGCGCTACGGCTATTGTATTCCCTATAATTGATGTTGACGGAACATCGGCATCGGCACTTCCCCACGAAATGTTCGGCATGTTGGACATAACCAACTTCAACTCGCCTCCGGCCACAATTTCGGAATAATCAATCCAACTACGGGTAATGGGCTGCCCATTCAAAAATGCAGAATTTACATAAACATTATCGGGCGTATTATTCTCGGCTATAACAGAAAACGTTTTTCCATTTTCAAGGTTAAACGAAATTTTAGAGAACAGCGGAGACCCAATTACATACTGCGTGCTTCCCGGGCAAACCGGATAAAAACCCGCTGCGCTCAGGATATACCAAGCGCTCATTTGACCGCAATCCTCGTTACCACAAAGCCCATCGGGTTTCGAAGAATACATTTCGGACATGATTTTTCGAACCAACTGCTGCGTTTTCCATGGTTGCCCGGCATAACAGTAAAGGTATGCCATGTGGTGGCTTGGCTCGTTTCCGTGGGCATACTGCCCAATTAAACCAGTAATATCAACCTGATTTTTCCCGGACAGCTGCGAAGACGTTGAAAACAGGTCATCCAACTTTTTGGCAAAATTTTCCTTGCTTCCGTACAACTTCATTAGCCCAGTAATATCCTGAGGTACATAAAAACTATACTGCCAACTGTTAGCTTCGGTAAAATTCTGATCGACCTCCGCAGGGTTAAAATCAATCTTCCAACCTCCATTTATGCGTGGACGCATGAAATGAGTGCTCGGATCGAACAAATTCTTGTATGCCTGTGCACGCTTAATAAATTCCACATAAGCAGAACTATCGCCTAAATCCTTGGCAAATTGAGCAATACACCAATCGTCGTAAGCATACTCCAACGTTTTGGAGACCGATTCATGCTCCATGTCGCCCGGAATAAAATTGTACTGTTTAAATGCCTTAAGCCCAAAATGGTTGAGTTTGGCGCTATGCTCCATTGCTTTCAGCGCAAGGTTTGAGTCGAAATTACGAATGCCCTTTTTCCACGCATCAACTATTACGGGAACAGCATGGTAACCAATCATACATTCAGTTTCGTTGGCAGCCAGTTCCCAAACCGGCAAACGTCCGCCAAACTTATAATCCGACAAAAAGGTGTTTATGTAATCGCCAGTCCGTTTCGTATCGATAATGGTCATTAGCGGATGCCAAGCCCTGTAGGTATCCCACAGGGAAAAAACGGTATAAGGCGTAAAACCGTCGGCATGGTGAATTTGATTGTCCATTCCACGGTAATACCCGTCCACATCGTCGAAAATATTGGGAACTACCATTGCATGGTACATGGCCGTGTAAAAAGTTGTTAGCTGCTCGGGAGTCCCTCCGCTAACCTCAACTTTAGAAAGTTCCCTATTCCACTGTTCATGTGCTTGCTGAACTACTCCGTCAAAATCCCATCCCGGCACTTCTGCTTCCAGATTTTTAAGAGCGCCTTCCTCGCTTACAGCCGACAACCCAACTTTAACAAGCAACTGCCCGTTAGGCAATTTAGGAAACTGTATCCAAGCCTTCAACTTTGTGCCTTCGGCCTTAATTTCGCCTTCTTCGTTATTTGAAACGGTAAGCAAGCTGTCGTCGTCAACAAAATTGGGGCCTATTTCAATAGGCTGAGAAAACTTCATAACAAAGTAAACGTACTGGTCTTTAGCCCACCTGCTGGAACGACGAAAGCCGTGTATCTCATCCTTTCCAACCACCTTAATCCACGATTCTATAACCTTATCGCGATGTGCAAGGTCTATTACCAACGCAGCCTTTTTTGGCTTCTTATATGTATATCGATGGAAACCAACCCTTGCCGTTGCCGTTAACTCAACATTGACCTTGTACTTATCGAGATAAACGGAATAGTAACCGGGCTTAGCCGTTTCGCTTTTCTTCTGAAAAGAAGAAGAATACTGGGTATTGTCGAATACAGGCTTTCCGGTTACAGGGGCAATTAAAACATCGCCATAATCCGATGCCCCGGTACCGCTAAGATGCGTGTGCGAAAAGCCATAAATTACATTATCGGAGTAGTGATAACCCGAACAACCATCCCAACCCGAAAGCCTCGTATCGGGGCTTAGTTGCACCATTCCAAAAGGAACTGTTGCTCCGGGATAAGTGTGTCCGTGAAAATCGGTACCAATAAACGGATTGACATAGTTTACGGGTTGCTTTTCCTGCGAAAACGATGTAGCACTAACGGCAAACATTAGGACTACTAAAAAATGATATTTTCTCATTCTATATCGATTTTTATATATTTTTTTTAACACAGATTGAACTTAACGTTTCTTCCTATAATCATTTAGTCTCTTCACATTCTTTATTCAACCAATTCAACTTTAAACCATCCCCTAAATCCCCACTGTATTTTATCAAATACTTTTCCCCGGGAAGTATATGCAGGTAATTATTCTCGAACCTGCAACTGGCGTTATCGCTGCTTAGTTCTACAAAAAAGGCAGGGCATTTCGACGAAAGCACCACAGTACCTCCGTTGCTATTTTTTATTACTTGCGTTGATATCTGAGGGTACTGCGTTTGTAAATTACCTGTCTTTCCAAAAAACGCAAACGATTCAAACTCCTGTCCATTATTCAAACTCATTTTAGTGAGTAAAAAGTATTTATTGCTATTGATTTTTGCTATTGGATTCGAAATTTTTCCAACCTCAACGGCAATATTCGGTTGTAAGGTAATATTCTTGCTCCATAACTTCAACGTATCACCATACGTACTTAGAACAGCCACGGAGATTTTCCCGCTCACGGAAAACAAACTATCCGTAACCGCTCTTACCGAAATAACGCTATCATCAGCCTGCGATGCAACTAAAACTTTTCTGTAGCAATTTCGAACTGCATACTGAATCGCTTTCCAGCGTCCCAAATAATCGATGCCCGACCACGACACTACCGGCCAACAATCGTTCAACTGCCAGTACAACGTACCCATGCAACGCGGCGAAGCCAACCGCTGCGCTTCAATGGCTGTTTTATAGCCAATCGCCTGCGTAATCTGGCTGGCATAAATCCACTCATCAAGACCAGAAGGATTAAATCCGTTACGCTCCATGTAAGCCTTTATAATCTGATAGCCTTCCGAATGTTTTTGGTGGCAAAGCATTTCGACAGAGTCTGGCAACGCGCCATCATTGCTAAATAATTTTACCGTTTGAATTGAAGGTGCTCCCTGAAAACCATACTCGCTCATAAACCGAGGGACTTTTTCTTGAAACACGGCAAACGGTTCCTTTCCCCACCAAACGCCCCAGTAATGCGAATCGCCATTAGTCATACTTGTCTTTTGTCCCCACCCAAATTTTGGAGAAGAGGGCCAGTAACTTACCGTAGAATCATACCTACTTACAATGTATGGTAACAAGTTACCAAATAACTTATTGTAGCCGTTCCAAATAGAGTCCGCAACTGAAGGGGTAGCCTCAAATTGCGATTTCCATCCCCAGTTGTGCCAACCCTCGTCAACCTCGTTATTACCACACCATAGAGCCAAACACGTATGCGCCCTAAGCCGCTTAACCTGTTGCTCGGCTTCCACCTTAACATTTTGTAAAAACTCGCTGTTCCATGGATACATTGAGCAAGCAAACATAAAATCCTGCCAAACCAAAATGCCTCGCTCGGTGCAAGCCTGCATAAAAACATCGGGAGGATAAGCACCTCCTCCCCAAACCCTTACCATGTTAAAGTTACTTTTTCGAGCATCTTCGGCAATCGAAATCCACGCTGCATTCGAAACCGAAGGCAGAAAACTATGAGGAGGTATAACATTCGCACCCTTTGCAAACATCGGTTTCCCGTTAACCTTAAAGAAAAAGGTCTCGCCAATGCTATCAGGAGCATTAACCAGTTCTACTGTTCGAACACCTACTTTAAAAACTTTATCAAAAAAAATATTCTGCTTTCTCGCTACCTTCAACCTGAAATTATAAAGATGTTGATTCCCCATTCCATTAGGCCACCAGAGTTGGGGATTTTCAATGTTAAACCGTTGTTGAAATCGACCTTTTTCAACTTCAAAATCGACTACTGTATCAATTAAATGAACATTGGTTTCGGTATCTATCAACCGTAATTCATAATTGCCGCTACCCAAACTATAATCAAAATCAAGATTCATGATAGCATTATCCTCACTTACGCCAATTGTGGTAATGGCAACATTCCGTATATCAACCTCTTCAGGCTGATAAAGATAAACCGGCTGCCAAATTCCACACGTTACAAACCGGGGCCCCCAATCCCATCCAAAATGGTATGGCGATTTGCGCGTAAAAGCCCATTCGCCACCCGGCAACGAATATTTATAGTTTGCCGCTTCCTGTTTGGCAACGTTTACCGCCGAAACAAAAATTACCCGAAGGCTATTCGTTCCTCTCTTTAGGATTGTTGCACAATCCTTACGCCATTGCCTAAACATATTGTTGGTCAACAATATCAACGAGTCGTTTAGGTAAACATGAGCATAAGTATCCAACCCATCGAACACCAAATAAATTGGCCTGTTCAAATTAAATGATTCGGGTAAGTTAAATTTACGTTGATATTCCCAATTCAACGTATCAATCCACCCTAACTGCACATTATTACAACCTGTATAAGGATCGGGAATTTTGCCATCGGCAAAAAGATCGGTATGCACAGTTCCCGGAACACTTGCTCTAAGCCATTCGTCGTTGCTATCGGCATTTCGAAACAGCCACTCATCTCCAAGATTAATAGATTGCTGAGAAAAAACAACCAAAGCATTTAAAAGCAATGCTAATAGAAGAGAAAAATGCTTATACAATTTCTTTTTCGACCGTTTCACAATTAACTTTTTGCATTTAACTTATTCAATGCAAACGCATAAGCGCCTACCGCAACTGCATAACTAGTTCCCAATCGCGATAACCCTACTCCAACTCGTTTTAACGAATCGTAATCAACCACTGCTTCACTAAAAGGAACTTTTACCTTGCGCAATTCACCTTTTGTAAACAATAATCGTTGCTCCGTATTTTCCAAATCAAAAACTTTTAACTCTAGCCTATCTATTTTTTCTCCTTTTAAATTTGATATTTTCCCATTTAACTGCGAGAACATTGCAGGAGCAAAATACTTGTACGACTTTGACAAACCACCGCCGATTACCACAACGGAATCGGTTAACGTAACCACATTTGCCAAAGCGTCGCCCACTACAGTTCCTAAAGTCTGAAAAGCAAGTCTTGCCGCATCCAAATCGCCATCGCGACTACCATCGATAATTTCCGAAATTTCCTTTGGTGAAAGCAACTGCTTTTCGTCCCTTTTTGAATGTTTATGATAAACCCGCTGAACAGCACGAATGCTGGCACCCTCCTCGGCAAAACAGTCAACGTTAATGCTATTTCGCATTAACCAAACTTCGGCTCCTGCCGAATTATCGCCAATATACAGTTGGTTATTTACTACAAAACCTCCACCAAATCCGGTTCCAAGGGTAACACCGA
Source organism: Bacteroidales bacterium (assembly GCA_020636845.1). GTDB lineage: Bacteria > Bacteroidota > Bacteroidia > Bacteroidales > Tenuifilaceae > JACJXD01. The sequence continues at coordinate 21,036 of JACJXD010000007.1, forward strand.
AAAGATTTCGATACTGTTTCGGATTGTCGGCATCGCTAAGCATTTTATTAACCTCAGGCAAAAGACCCGCAATAGCCTCACCATAAGCAAATAAATCACCATCGTTATTTATGAAAACAGGTAACTTAAACTGCTCCTGTAACATCGAACTTAAAGCAACGCCTCCCTTAAACCCGGGCAAATTTCCCAAATCGCCAATAATCCCGTTGGGATAATCGGCAGGCCCGGGAAATGCAAAACTTATTGCACTCGGCTTACTATCCAACTTAGAGATAACCGTTTTAAAACCATCTATAATAGAAGCCAAGCACTTGCTTAAATTATCTCCATTGCTAGGCAAGACAACCGAATCGACAACGCTTTCCATTCCCCTAATAGCCGAAAAAACAAAATTTGTTCCTCCAGCATCAAGGGTAAGAACTATCCTTCTATCGTTTTTATAAAGCATGCTGCTGAATTATTATTCTGTTTAAAAACGTAAATTATTAAGTAAACAATTCCTGTTTTCTTGTCATGCCGAGCAAAGCCGAGGCATTTTTATACTTCATCATTTAAAAATCGCCAACCAGAATTGAATTCATCTACCAAAGCATTTTTCTTTTTCCGGCTCCATCCTTTCAACTGTTTTTCTCGTTTAATCGCATCTTCTATATTCTCAAAACGTTCCCAATAAATTAAATTGTACGTGTTATACTTACCTGCAAAATGCGCTTTTTCATTCTTTGCATCCATTTCGTGTTGATATAGCCTTACTTTTAAATTATTAGTAACACCAATGTATAAAACCGTTCGCATGGCATTTGTCACGATGTAAACAAAAAATTATATGTTCCCAACGGCTTCATTATTCAATATTTTAAATCCCTCGACAAGCTCGGGATGATAATCTTAACCTTGTTTTTATTTTTATAAAATTAATCAACCATCTCTGCACAAACGCAATAATTACAAGAGAAATAAAATAACTTAGGATAAAAACATTTTCTCCTGTTACACGGCAACTCTTTTAACTCCCCTAAACGACAAAACCAACAAATACCCAAAGCATAGTGCAGGAATAATAAATGACAAGGTATGCATGTTCATGTCAACCATTTTGCCCATAAACATTGGTATTATGGCACCCCCAGAAATTGCCATACACATCAACCCGCTTAACTCGTTGGATGCTTCGGGCTTTTCTTCAACTGTAATAGAGAATAGCAAAGGCCAAATATTGGCAAAACCCAACCCACCAACAATGACGCCAACAATTGCCAACACTGGAGAACCCACCATCAGCAGAAGAATTCCCACAAAGCCCATACCTGCCGAAATTCTAAAAAAACTTTTAGGACTAAGTACCGTAAGCACCACGCCTCCTACCAAGCGCCCAATGGTAAGCAAAAGGAAAAACAATGGCGCACCAAATTTACTTGCATTGTCGGGCGACATGCCAATGGCCTTATTTAATGGTAAAAGGAAACGAGCCATACAAACCTCAGCACCTACATACAGGAATATGCCAATTACAGCCATAAGAAAAACAGGCTTATTCAGTAACCCCATACTCGATTTAAAACTTGGAGGAACATCAACCTTTGTTTCGTCAACCTTAATGAATAAAACCGACAAAAATGTTATTACCATAAATATGAAAAACACCGGAAATGCGGCACGCCAACCCAACTCCTTAAACATTACAATGGCAGCAACAGCAGTTACCAAATACGACGAAGCAGTGCTTCCAATACCCTTTACTCCCTGTGCAAACGACAAATTCCTACTGTAAGCACCGGGTGAACTTACATCACGCATAATTGGATTTCCGGCAACCTGAAGTAATGTGGTACCAATTCCCAGTAAAAGAATGCACAGGCAAAGTAGCCAGTAACTCGGAGCAATAATCGTTGGAACTAGCAAGGCAACCGCATTAATGCCCAACCCAAGCAACAGTAAATTCTTTTTACCGATTCGGGCTGCAAGCAAACCACCCGGTAAACTAAACACCGCAAAAGCAATAAAAACAAAAAACGGTAGCAACGTTGCCATTACGTTATTGAGTTGATACTGTTTCATTACCGCATCGGACATGGGCCCCATGGCATCGGCAACACCCATAGTTAAAAATGCGAGCAAAATGGCTAAGGTTTTCCGGTTCATAACAGATTAGTTAGGTTCGAATTATTTAATTTTTATTGAAGATTCTCGTGTAATAAGTGTTACCGGTTCAAAAATAGTTTCGTGTTCCTCAACCTTTTCCTGGTTAGAAATTTGCTCCATAAGCAAAGAAAATGTCCGAGAGCACAAAACATCCAATGGCTGGGTAACTACAGTTATCGATGGCTTTATTATCGAAAAGTAAGGCAAATCGTCGAAGCAAACCAATGCCACATCATCGGGAACTGCTAAGTTAAACTTAGACAGCACCGATAAAAAAGCAGTAGCCAAGTTGTTATTTACAGCAAAAACACAGTCGGGCAAATTTTTCTCTTTTACCTTTTTACTAAAAATCTCATAAACAACGTTATAAATATCGCTAAAAGGAATTTGAACAACTTCGGGAACAATTGAATTATCGGTAAAAACTTTTTGAAATCCGCTTGTCCGCTCGCCCACCGAGGATATATAACTCGGCGTTATGTTCAACACCAAAGGATTCCTAAAACCCTGATTGAACAAATGCTGAGCAAGCGTTGCTCCTCCCTGACTATTTTCGGCAACCACCGCAGGAATCCCTGCGTTTGGAAAATACCTATCGATAAGTACCAAAGGAAACCCAGCCTTAAACATATTCTCCAACTCTTCGGAGTTTTCCTGCGACGAAGAAAGGATAATACCGTCAACCTGACGATTTCGAAGAATATTTATGAGCCGTAACTCCTTATTAATATTCTCATCGGTACTACCAATTACAACATTATAGCCCGAATTTGCAGCTAAATCTTCCAACTGGCGTGCCATTGAAGCGTAAAATCCATTCGAAATATCGGAAACAATAAGACCTATGGTATTACTAACCCCAGTTCGTAAACTTCGTGCCATTTGGTTAGGCTTATAGTTCAACTCACGTACCACTGCCATTACCCTATCGCAAGTTAACTGCGATATTCCATACTTTTTAGCCTTTCCATTAATAACCAACGACACCAAAGCCTTGGACACACCAACCTTTTGTGCTATCAAATCAATTGTAACCTTCATACTTAAATCGATTTAAGCAAATATATAAAAATAACTAAATCGATTTAGAATACTGTTCCGAAAATTCTATTTTCGCCCAAACATCAAAAAGTACTAAGAAATGTCCTTCAAGTTTAGAAATTCCAATATATTTGAACTAGACGAACGCTATCGACAACTCACCGATAAAAGATAACAAACAACTACAAACTATTAACCCTTAATTAAAATACCATGGTACTTCTAAAATTTATCTTCTGGGTAATGCTATTTTACGGCATCATAGCCTTAGTGCTAAAACATGTAAAACCGCAAACTGTAAAATTGCCACTGGGATTACCGGCTATTATTGTAAGCATTCTATTCATCGCTATTCTCTCACTAATTGTAATGGTAGGGCCACAAGAAGTTGGCGTAATAACAACGCCTCGGGGGGTTCTGGAAAATCCGATACACACGGGATGGCACATTATTGCCCCTTGGAACGATGTTCATTTTATGGATAAAACCGTTTGGGTATATACCTGCGCAAACGCTCAAGGAGAAGGAGAAAAACCTAACTCCGACGCAATTTGGGCACCAACTAAAGATGGTATAAAACTCGGTTTCGACGTGTCGGTTTCGTGGCGTATCGAAGCCAACCAAGCCCCTTGGATATATCAAAATGTAACCGAAAACGACGGAGGCCGTTCGGGCAGATATATTTGGCTGGAAGACAACGTTATCAGAGCCAAACTAAAATCGGCACTTGCACTTACTGTTTCCAATTATACTCCAATAGAAGCGTACAGTACAAAGCGTAACGATATTCAAAGTGATATTTTAAAGAGGATGAAAGACGAATGCAAACTTTACCGAATTATCATTGATAACGTTGATGTTCGCGAGGTATATTACAATGCTGATTATGAAAAAGCTATTAACGAAAAAAAACTTGCCGAGCAGGAAGCTTTAAGGTTAATTGAAGTAACCAAACAAAAAGAGGAACAACTAAAACAAGCAACCATCGACAAGAATATCGCCATTGAAAAGGCCAAAGGCGAATCGGAAGCCCTTAAGATTAAAGGACAATCGATTTCCAGCAATCCAAAAATTATTGAGTTGGAATGGATTAACAAGTGGAACGGACAACTGCCTACCTACATGATGGGTAACGGACAAGGCATAATGGTTAACCTGAACAATAAGTAACTAAAAATTCCATTACATAAAAAGCGGCCGATTTCTCGACCGCTTTTCGCTTTTAAACACACCCCAAAGTTAACTTAACGTAAATAAACGCCAGTCATTTTCAGTACAACAAATTTATAATGCAATATTCCCATGTTTTTTGGGAGGATTTTGCAAACTTTTACTACGTGTCATATCCAACGCCTGAATAATTTTGGAACGAGTTTGACGCGGGTATATAACCTCATCGATATAACCTAACTCTGCAGCCCGATAAGGATTAGCGAACGTTTCGCGATACTCGTCGATTAACTGCTGCCGGGTTTCCTCACTTTCAATTTTACTTTTATGAAGGATATTCACAGCCCCTTCCGGCCCCATCACAGCGATTTCGGCCATAGGATAGGCATAATTAATATCGGCACCAACCTGCTTGCTCGACATCACACAGTAAGCTCCTCCATACGCCTTGCGGGTAATTAAAGCAATTTTTGGAACGGTTGCCTCCGAGTACGCGTAAAGCAACTTTGCGCCATGCTTAATAATTCCATTGGATTCCTGATTGATACCGGGTAAAAATCCGGGGACATCAACAAAGGTTACGATTGGAATATTAAAGGCATCGCAAAAGCGGATAAAACGGGCACCTTTAACCGACGCATCGATGTCCAAAACACCTGCAAGGTGTGCCGGTTGGTTTGCAACTATTCCAACGGAGTGTCCTGCCATACGGGCAAATCCAACAACAATATTTTTGGCAAATAACGGCTGAACTTCCAAAAAGTTTTTATCATCAACAACGGATAAAATCAAATCCTTAATATCGTAAGGCTTGTTAGGATCGGCAGGGACAAGCGTTTGCAACGCTTCATCTTCCCGCAAAGGGTCGTCGGTTGTCGGAACTACCGGCGGTTCCTCCATGTTATTCACGGGAAGAAAACTCATCAACTCGCGAATAAGCATTAAGGCCTGTTCCTCGCTATCGGCAAAAAAATGAGCTACTCCACTTTTAGAGTTGTGCGTAATTGCACCTCCCAACTCGTCCTTGGACACCTCCTCGTGGGTTACAGCCTTAATAACATCGGGCCCGGTAACAAACATGTAACTGGTATCCTTTACCATCACAATAAAATCGGTGAGCGCAGGAGAGTAAACTGCTCCACCGGCACAAGGACCCATAATACAGGTAATTTGAGGTATCACCCCCGAACTTCGAACATTGTTATGAAAAATTTCGGCATAACCGGCCAAACTTTGCACCCCTTCCTGAATACGAGCCCCACCAGAATCGTTCAGACCAATAATGGGCGCACCCATTTTATTCGCCAGCTGTTGAAGTTTTATAATCTTGTTGGCATTAGCCCGACTAAGCGTACCGCCAAAAACGGTAAAATCGTAGGCGTAAACATAAACCAACCTTCCATCTATCTTGCCATAACCGGCAACAACACCATCGCCGGCAATATGCTTATCGCCCATACCAAAGTCGGCATTACGATGGGTTACAAACTTATCGAGTTCGTTAAACGTTCCGGGATCTAAGAGTTCTACAATCCGCTCGCGGGCTATTTTTTTGCCGCTTTCATGCTGCTTGGCAATCCTGCTAACTCCTCCAGCCTCATCGGCTTGCTTATTTCGTCGTTCTAACTCCTGATATAGTTCATCTAAATTTTTCATCACAAGTAAAAATTACAACACACAGATTAAGAAATTTACTTTTAAACAACGCAAAAACGCACGATTGCTTAAACATCGACATTTCAGGAATATTGCATTCATTGCAACATTTCCTACTCCACCTCTACAAGGGGTTGATTGGCATTAATATTATCGCCTTCGGCTACGTAAATTTTCTTGACAACTCCATCAACAGGGCTCTTGTACTCGCTCTCCATCTTCATAGCCGAAATTACAATTACCGTTGACCCCTGCTGAACCGCATCGCCTTCCGATACCGGAATTTTAACAACACGCCCCGGCATTGGTGTAGATATGACCTTTTCCACGGCATAGCCATCCGAAGATTTGCGACTTTGCTGGTAACGGCTTTGCGCATCGATGATTTCCACCTCACGCGAGTTGTAATATGTATTTACATAATAACTTTTAGGCCCATCGCCAGGAATAATCTCAATATTAAATGACTTTCCGTTATGAAGAATGGAATATACCCCATTTTCAACCTGAGCGATATCCACCTCATAACGCTTACCATCAACCTCAAAAATGGCAAAGTCTCCTTCCCTCTTTATCAACTTCACATCGGCAACCCTATCGCCAATTTTCACATCTAAAGCCATGATTATATATGTTGAAGATTTTTCTTTATTCCGTAGGTTTTCCAGTTCATCGAACCCTGAGTAACCGTAAAATCGCTCATTGCAACCTTCTCCATTTTGGATATGAAATCGTAATAGGCTGCAATTATTGCCATATCCTCGAACACGGGATTTTCGGTTCGCTTTGCGCTCATCAACTCATCAAAATGATCGGGAATAAAATGCGTATTGTAATTTCCCTTTCGAAAATCCGGATGCTCCATTATCCGTTTCTGAAAACGAATTGATGTTTTTACCCCCGTAATGTTATATTCAAAAAGAGCTCTGCGCATTCTGTCGATTGCCTCTTCGCGCGTCCTTCCCCACGAAATTAACTTGCTAATCATGGGGTCGTAATGAATAGGTATTTCGTATCCCTCGTAAGCATAGCCATCGGTACGAATGCCCAAACCATTGGGTTCGCTAATATGACGAATTAACCCCGGCGACGGCATAAAGTTGTTGAAGGCATCCTCGGCTAATATTCGACACTCAACAGCATGTCCGTGCTGCGAAATTTCATCCTGACGAAACGAAATTGGCAACCCCGATGCAATTCGAATTTGCTCTTTAACCAAATCGATACCCGTAACACGCTCGGTAATCGGATGCTCCACCTGCAATCGCGTATTCATCTCCAAAAAGTAGAAATTACGATTCCCATCAACCAAAAACTCGATGGTGCCGGCTCCGGTATAACTTACAGCCTTAGCAGCTGCCACCGCTGCCTGCCCCATAGTTTCGCGAAGTTCAGGAGTAAGAAATGGTGAAGGTGTTTCCTCTACAACCTTCTGATGGCGACGCTGAATGGAACATTCGCGTTCGAACAGATGCACCGTATTTCCAAGTTTGTCGGCTAAAATTTGAAACTCGATATGGTGTGGTGCTTCCACATACTTTTCGATGTAAACGGTATCGTCGCCAAAGGCTGACATGGCTTCAGATTGAGCCATTTTTACAGCAGAAATCAACTCTTCGGGTTTCCGCACCAAACGCATTCCCTTTCCGCCACCACCGGCGGAAGCTTTTACCATGACAGGCAATCCTATTTCGGCCACTATACGCTTAACCGTATCGAAATCGGAAATCTTTTGTTGCGTCCCCGGAACCACCGGAACACCTGCTGCAATCATTGTTTGACGAGCAGTAATTTTATCACCCATGTGGTCGATAGCATCCGGATTGGGTCCAATAAAAGTAATTCCCGATTGAGCACATTTTCTAGCAAAATCGGCATTTTCCGAAAGGAAACCATAACCCGGATGAATGGCATCGGCGCCAGACTTTAAGGCAACCTCAATAATCTTGTCGGCATTCAGATAACTTTCGCGCGAAGGCGAAGGTCCAATGTGATATGCCTCGTCGGCATAGCGAACGTGTAACGAACGCCTGTCGGCATCGGAGTACACTGCCACGGAGCGTATCCCCATTTCGCGGCACGAGCGAATAACCCGAACGGCTATCTCACCGCGGTTAGCAATAAGTACTTTTTTAATCATAAGTCCCAGATATGAATCCGCGACAAATGTATGCAAAAAAAGTTGTACGAGGCTACAATTTAACCAAATAATATGTTTTTTAACATAACTATATAGCATACCTGTTCGCATCGCAAACGGTTTCGATAAACAAAAACTGGTAAACTTTTTTTCATTAAAATTCTACAAGAAAATATACTTGATAAAAGTATGTTTTGGCAAATTATAACGTCTTACAACAATCACACAAATAAATGATTATAAAACAATCACATAATAAAACTTAAATATCACCACATTTAAAGAGTTTTTTCATTTAATTTTATTTACTTCCGTTTAAATACATTTTCATTCAAAAACTTTAGTTTAAGCTTTGCAAAAGCAAATATTATAACCGAATATTATATAATTGTTTCCTGAAGGACTATTTATAATAAATTAAACACAAAATATAGCGCTAACCTATAAAACTAACACAATGAAACCCAAACTTCTACTGACACTTGCTCTAACAGCACTAATTAACTTTGCATGTTTTTCGCAAACCTTTAACGAACCGGGTGCTGGAGTTACTATTATTCTCCATGGCTGGAATCCAGACGGAAGCCAACCTTCATGGATGCAAAATATGGCAAATGCAATTGTTGCACGTGCCGGAAGCGGAAGTATTGGAACAATAACCGTTACCGGAACATCTGGAAATTTAACAGCAACCTGTTCCAATTGGAATTTTGATTTGACAACCGCCACTTCGGGCGAGATTGTAGTACTTGTTGACTGGACTGCCGTTTCTAACCATCTTACAACAGGTGTAACTGCACAGGAAGTTGCAACTGCAATTGCTCCTAAAATATACGAAAGTCAAAACTCTCAACCGGCCTTATCCGAACTTCCCATTCACTTAATAGGGCATAGCCGTGGAGGAGGAATGGTTTTCGAAATTGCCCGTCTGCTCGGCTTGCAGGGTATTGAGGTTGAACAGGTAACAGCCTTAGACCCACATCCCCTAACTACAAACGACCCTCAAGTATTAAACCAAACAATCGATACCCCTGTGCAGGTTTATGAGAACGTTCTATTTACGGATACCTACTGGCAAAACATTAATTTCCCGAAAGGGGAATATGTAAACGGGGCATACAATCGGCTGTGGACCGATTTATCGGGCGGTTACCACAACGAAAGCGGCTATAACTACACTGTTCTAGGAACGAACTACGACTTTTCCGATCATCTGAACATTATTCTTGCCTATTACGGCACTATCGATTTGTCCACTCCTACATCGAACGGACAGGCTACCATGGGCAATTCGGAAAGAGCATGGTTTAACACGTACGAAAATGCCGGTGAAAACACAGGCTTCAAATATAGCAGAATCATCATGGGGGATAGGAAAAGTACGGATACTCCTGTCACCGACAACGATGCGATTATTGCAGGCTATAACAACAACTCGCTACTTGGCGGTAATGGTGCCCGACAAACCATAACATGGACAAATGCCGTTTGGTGTAACGTAATTACCTCTACAATCCTAAAAAACTCAACAGAACTGTCCTTCGGTACCCAAGCAATAAGCGACAACGATGTTTTACAAATTAACTATAAGTACAGAAGTTACGCAAACGCAAGCACCGTTACCTTTTATGTTGACGTTGACAGAAACCCTTACAACAACAATAATGCGGCAACTATTGGATCGAAAAGTTTATCGGCAACGGGTTCAACTATAGCAGAATCCTCTTTGGATTGGACTATTTCGGATTTAACCGACCAATCGAAATATTACGTTTACTCCGAAATTACCGATGGCACGCGAAAACGCTACCAGTACTCAGATTACGAACTGACCTACAATCAAAGTACAGGTATTATTTCGGCTGACGAACAACCATCATATTCGCTATACCCAAATCCATTTTCCGATGAATTAACCATCGAAACAAATGGTAATAATACAAAGGGAAACTTCGAAATACTCAATGCGACTGGACAAGTAGTTTTCAAGGGACGTTTAGAAAAAACAACAACCGTCCAAACCAATAAATTCTTACCCGGAATTTATATAGTTAAAATTGAAACCGGAAAAACTTTTGAATTTAAAAAAGTAGTAAAAAAATAGCAACACACATTCAGGCTAACAAGTTGACATGCAGAACTACTGTTATCAACTTGTTAGTTTTTTTATATATTGTTGATTTATATTGTTTTTCATTTTAAAATATGGGATAAAATATATAATTAAACGAACTGTATTTTGAGATTATCAAAAGTATTATTTAAGCATCCAAACGATTACCTATGCAGCGCTAATCACCCTGACAAACAGATAAATTCATTGTAAAAAAACAAAAACATAATACTTATACAACTACAAAACCTCAATATATAACTAGATTTAGGCCTTTAACTCATTTACACAACAAAAAGCATAAAAATGAAACTTGAAGTTAAAAGCGTTAATGGGTTCAATATGGCGGAAGTTATTTCCGAAGAAATTGTTATCAACGAAACCCAAGATGCATTAGACATTATGGCAGATGCCGGAAATATGGACGCAAGCAGGATAATAATTCACGAAAGAAATATTGTCCCCGACTTTTTTAATCTGTCAACCGGTATTGCAGGGGAAATTTTGCAAAAGTTTTCAACTTATAGCTGCAAATTGGCCATTATTGGCGATTTTTCGAAATTTACCAGCAAAAGCCTTAAGGACTTTATTTATGAAAGCAACAAGCATGGACAAATAAATTTTGTAAATTCGGCAGAACAAGCATTGCAATGTCTTTCGAAGTAATATTAGAAAATTTTTTACAATGAAAATTACCATCTTAAACGGCGATGTAAGTCAGGATGAAAGTGCGTTTTCAAACTATATCAATAGATTAGCCGAAGCATTGCAACAGGAAAACACCGTAAACATGTTTCGGCTGAACAAAATGAATCTGCACTACTGTACCGGATGCTGGAGTTGCTGGTGGAAAACGCCCGGGAGATGCCCAACCAACGACGATGCGGAACAAATTTACCGTTCGGTAGTAAGTTCCGACCTTGTAATTTTTGCATCTCCGCTAATTGCAGGATTTACCAGCGCCGTACTCAAAAAAATTACCGACAGATTTGTTGCGCTAACCCACCCGTACATTAAATTATTCGACGGAGAATGCCACCATCAAAACAGGTACGATAAAAATCCGGACATTGCACTTGTACTGGAAAAAGAAGCTGATACCGACAACGAAGATTTGGAAATTGTAAATGACATTTACAAAAGGTTTGCCCTAAATCTTCATAGTAATTTACGATTTACAAAAATTGTTGACCACGATAAAATTGAGGACATTGTACATGCGACTCACAGTATTTAACGGCTCTCCACGAAATAAGAAAAGTAATTCGAAAATACTTATCGAAGAATTCTTAAAAGGATACCACAGGGTTTGCGACACTCCCGTGGATATACATTACTTAGCCAATATAAAAGAAACGACATCCCATGTCGAAGCTTTTCGCCAATCGGAAATAGCCATAATAATTTTTCCGCTTTACACCGATTGCATGCCCGGAATTGTAAAAAACTTCTTCGAAGAAATTGCCAAATTGGACTACTCATCTCCAAAAAGAGTCGGGTTCATTGTTCAATCGGGATTTCCCGAAGCAGTCCACTCAACTTACGTAGAACGATACTTGCAGAAACTAGCACTACGGTTAAACTTTGAATACCTGGGAACAATCATCAAAGGAGGCGTTGAAGGCATACAAGTTATGCCTCCCAGAATGACAAAAAAACTATTCGATAAGTTTCAAAAACTGGGCGAATACTTCGCAGAAAACGAAAAGTTTTCAGCCCAAATTCAGGAACAACTACGAAAACCACTTAGGATGTCTGCAACCACCCGTTTACTGTTTAACATACTAAGACTAGTAGGATTAACGAATCTATACTGGAATAGTAACCTTAAAAAGAACAATGCCTATAAAAACAGATTCGACAAGCCTTATGCGGAAAGTACGTTAAATTAAAATTGCCGTATTGTACAATTGTATTTTATTATTTACCTTGTATTTTTAGAAGAAACTAAAAACAACTCATCGAAAGCGAGAGAAACAATTTTTCTGTCTTTTTAACATTTCCTTTCTTATTCATTTTTTTAAGGTGCATTACAATTAAGTTGTGCGCAAACACCTAAAAAAATGCAACTATGAAAAAGTGTAAAATTGTAATCGTATTCCTTTTACTGGGAACGATTATCAGCTGTCAGCAAAAAAAACAAACCGATGACCCCGAAGTATTAAAACAAGTTCTAACCGAATACTTCGATGGTATTAAAACCTTAAACAAAAGCAAACTTGATTCTCTAACAACCAAAGATTTCATCCTCTTCGAAGATGGGAAAATCTGGAATAACGACAGCCTGGTAAACTTTGGTAAGCAATTTAAATCGTTTACAGGTGAATGGAAACTCTACAACATGACAACTTTTGTTGATGGAATGAGTGGATACATTGTATATGAGGATCATGGAGATTTAGTAATTAACGACACCCTGACCTTGCACTTTAATTGGCTTGAAAGTGCCAACTTTAAAAAAGTTGACGGGAACTGGAAATTAGCATTTTTACATTCGACTACTAAAAAATAAATTGCCTTTGCGCACAACTTAATGCAACTTTTACATTTCCTGTTCTCATTATTTTACTCACAAAGTAAATTTTTACGTTGCTTTCGAACCATAAAATTCATTTTTTTACTCTTCTTTAACAACCATGTTTCTATCACCCGAAAGCATCACAACGGTTGGATTTCCTTTGTAGTAAACTTTACCCGACGAAAGAATTTCTGCACGCAAAAGCGTTGACACATTTAGCCTAGCATCGGCAATGCTCTTGTGATGAATAGTACAAGCGTTAACCTGCAATTCCGATAAATCTATTACCGAAGAACCCCTACTGTAAACAAATGCGCTATCGGCACTACCGGTAATATGAAAAGAACTATAACTACTTCCCGACGATTGAATTACTACATACGTTGTTTGAACATCAATATCACAATTAGAATAGTATTCCCAATCGCTAATGTTCAACATTTTTGTGTAAAACTTCTCTTTCGTTTTTATCGATACTGGAGCTTTGACATGAATTATTGGCAAATAAGGCAAGTACAAATCCAACTTAATTATATCGTACCCATGCAACCAACGCATAGAAACGCTGTGCTCCAGATAAAGAGTATCATCCTTTGCATGTATATCAACATCGTTTACATAGGAACTGTTACAGGTAACAACGGCATAAATGCTATCGTTTTGATGAAGAACAATGTCGAACATACTCTTAATATCAATTCGAATAGGCATTTTACTAATTTCGATGCGCTTGGTTACCTTTTTCTCGGAAGGCTGTAGCAACCCCTCGCACCCAAACAAAATTATCAGTAAAAATATGGCTGTAAAAGTTTTTCGCATACGCTAAAATCTTATCGTCCGTTTTAACCCAAATTCTATAAAATCGGCCTGAGCAAGCCAGTGTGCCTTAATATTGACCGAAAAAGAATAATTCTTGAAAAAAGTATATCGGAATCCTATTTTATTCGAAATCAGACCATGTATTTGCTCCCGACTTCTTAAGTAAATTCCGGGTTGAATTGTTATTAAAAACTTGCCCATTTGCAATCCGTAAGTAACATTTGCAGCAGCCAACAAGTAATAACTATTCTTAAATTCCAAAATATCATAATCTTTAAACAAATCGTGCATGGAAGCATCGTAATAGCCACTTAACTCCAACCCTATAAGCGATTTACAATTAATACGCCGCAAATATTCGGCGCTTACCCCGTAAACAGGATAAATATTATTGGTAAAACGCGATAGCACCTTTCCGCTACCAAACACACCATACGTAAAATACTGTTTTGAAGTATCGGCAAAGTATATCGGGGCCTTAGCCCTTATGCTCTCGAAGGAGTTAAACCTGTATGTAGCGGCAACACCCAAATTCACAATGTTGAACCCTTTGTTCGGCTCCTTCAAATTTCCGTTGGAAGCATGCAACGCCCCAACAGTTCCCGTGACGTTGAATTTTTTATTTACATTCCATGTAAAAAGAAGTTCGAACTGGATAAAGCAATTTACATGCGATCCAATTGCAATATCAGTGGGATTAGTTTGCAAATCGTAATGCTTTGATATGTAACTTAACCCAACCCCTAACCTATTTCCAAAATTAAACCGTCCACTATTAGGAAAATAGTAACGATTAATAAAGGAATACAATCCGGTTAAGTTACCGTAAATGTAGTCGTTACCAAGCCCCGAATGGTAAACGCCAAAGCCAATTACAGGATAGTTAAACTTGGAATGCCACGATTTTATTCCTGTTGTCTGCCAACCGACATTTAACTCAAAAGCAGTAATATTCTTATTCAGGAAATAGGCCATATAATCGTGATGAGGCGCTACAAATCCCCAGCGAGGCTCTGCACTAATAACCATACTGCTATTCCACTTCGGCTGCGAAAAAGCAAAAGCGGACATCAATACAAAAAAAAGTAGAAACAAATGCTTGCGAAACATAATAGAATTAATATTGGCGGGCAAAATTACTGAAGTTTAAACTTTGCCACAAATTCTATTACCCTGTTGTACTGCCCGTAATTTAACCTATACGATATATTATCGTTATACGGTCTTATTGGAAATATTGAGTACGAAAAAAATGTACCAAAAGCCCACCGTTCGCTGTAATTATACTCGAACCCCGCAATACCGGCAACCTCATACTTACGAAAATAGGAAATATCCTCGGACGGAAACGAACCTGACTCGTCCATTTCCTGTGCCTGCGCAAGATAGCCAACACTAACACCTCCCAAAACGGTTATTCCGTTTATAAACTTATAGCCTGCAAATACGGGAAGTTCGAAATAGTTTAAACGAATACGATAAAATGTGCTACCCCCGTCGTTTTCGGACTTGGCATAACTACCCTTTTGAATGTACCTGAATTCCAAACGACCGAACCAACTACTCGACATATTACGCTGCACCCAAAAACCGGCAATGGGGCCTACCTTATTGTAACCTCCATGCGAATCTCCATCAACTTGAGTTGCTGCCAAGCCAACAGTCAGCCCTGCCTTAAAATGCTGGGCATTTGCATGAAATGCAAGCGGCAAAAAAAGAAAAATCAGCAATAAATTCTTCACGTGCTACAAGTTAGGTTAACTTAAATGTTTTTCCTTTATCATATCGAGCATTTTAGACACTCCAACCGAGGCATTCTCCTTAATTACCGTCACATCGCGTCGCCCTACATTTACATTTTTAGGATCGATAAGAAAAATGCGACAACCCTTTGGAGCAAAATCCAACAGCCCTGCGGCAGGATAAACGTTCAACGACGAACCCACAATGGCAAATATTTCGGCACTTTGCACCAGCTTCGCAGCATCGTTCATTGCAGGAACCGGCTCGCCAAACCACACAACATGGGGACGTAGTTGAAAACCATCACCATCGGTATCGCCCCATTTTATGTCGTTATATCCAATATCAATAAGTTTATTGGGATTGCCCGTCGATTTAGCCTTTGTAAGTTCGCCATGCAAATGCAGCACCGATGTACTTCCAGCCCGTTCGTGCAAATTATCGATATTCTGCGTAATAATTTTCACCTCAAAATCCTTTTCGGCTCCGGCTAAAGAGGTATGTGCTGCATTAGGCTGCGCTTTCTCCAACTGTTTCCGTCTATCGTTATAAAATTTCAATATTAACTGTGGATTCTTGTACCAACCTTCTATGCTGGCAACCTCCATAACATCGTACTCTTCCCATAACCCGCCCGAATCGCGGAATGTTTTAATTCCACTTTCGGCACTAATTCCTGCGCCTGTAAGCACTACTAACCGTTGTTTTTGCATATCTATTGAAAATTAATTTGGTTCGCTGCAAAACATTTACATCTAAGTCCGCATTCTCTTGCTTTTACAACAAACACCTTACTCTAAAACAGGCTTTAACAATGTAAAATTTCAAACCAAAATTACCGAATTCGGGAACTTATACAAAATTTATCGCTCAATTAACGCCAAACTTTCCTCTTGGGTCAACTCTCGATGGCGACAACCTCTACAATCCTTTACACAACCATTAGGTAACATAAGTCCGTTTTTTCAAAAATAGCAATAGCGCGTTTTATTTAACAAGTTCGCCCAAACTTTTTTACCTTTACCCTAATTATTAACCGAGTATGGGAAACAAGTCAATCAAAATAAAACTGTTAACTATTTTACTCCTTTTGTCCGGACTTGGGCAGGCTCAGCCAATTATCGACATCTACCTTTCGAGTTTTTCTCCAAATTCCGATAAGCGAATTTTTAAACATGCTGAAGAGTTTTCCGAAGTATTGGTTAGTAAAAGCGGCCATTTACCATCATATAAATACGAAAAGGACTATAACGCCAATGGCATTATTACCTCCGAAGTAAAGTTCAATAGCGCCGGCGGAAAAATTGGCGAAACAACATGGACGTACAACGCCAAAGGCGAACTTTTGAAAATAATATCCAAACAATTCGCCAACTTCAAGGGCTGGACTACAGACATAACGACCCTTTCCTACAACGATTCTACCGGATGCCTTTCCGAAATTAAAAATACTTTTGACGGGAAAATACGGTTTACAGCCAATGTAACTACCGACCAAGGCAAAATAACCGAAGTTAGAGTTTTAAACGAGAATGGCGTTTTAAACGGCATAGAACGGCTGGTATATGTTCCTCAGCAAAATATGCTACGAGTGTTACAATACAAGGCAAACGAGCAGTTTATTGGAGCAACAACCTATCCAATTGATTCTCACAAAAAAATCCCCACGTCGTCTATAAACAGAGAAGTTAACGAACATGGCGACGTTGTAGTTGAATCGCTCCCCAACTCCAAGTTAGAGCAAGGTTACTACTACGAGTACGAATACGATGCTAGCGGAAATTGGGTAGAAAAGAGAACTTATCAATGCAGGGTAACATCGAACAAGAAGGTAAAGGACAAGAAATTGGAATATAAAATCACCCGTAAGTTAACGTACTAACTAACACGAGTTTTACAAAGGCTTTATTGCCTTTAGCATTAAATCTGTTTCAAATTCGCCAAAGAATAACCATCACCTTTTCAACAATTATTTTTCAACTAAAAAATTCATTTCGTAATTATACGAAACAGAAACATTTCGTACTTTTGCGAAATACATGTAATGATAAATGGAAAAGTCAAAATATACGGACGAACAAATAAAGCTGGCACGATATGCAAAAGCATTAAGCCACCCTGTTAGGGTGCAAATAATGGAAATACTGGCCAGGCAAAGTTGCTGCTATAGCGGCGATATGGTGGACGAACTTCCGATTGCGCGAAGTACGCTCTCGCAGCATTTAACGGAATTACGCAATGCAGGTCTCATTCAGGGCGAATTTAATCCTCCTAAAATAAAATACTGCATCAACCAAGAGGCCTGGAAGGAAGCCGCTAAACTACTAACAACATTTTTAGCCAAAAAAACAACTCTTTAATTCAAATAAATTAACAACATGGTAATTAAAATACTAGGAGGAGGCTGCTCAAGGTGCAAGGCACTCGAAGAAGCAACACGTAATGCCATTAATGAATTGAACATTAATGCAACTATTGAAAAAGTACAAGACTATGCCGACATTATGAGTTATGGCGTTATGCAAACCCCGGCATTGGTTATAGACGAAAAAGTTGTGCTGTCGGGAAAGGTTCCCGAAATAAAGGAATTAAAAGAATTAATTGGCAACTTATAGGCAGTAAAAAGGACTCCGTGGAATTTTCTTCGGAGTTCTGTTTTAATTTATCATTAATAAACTCTTACTTGCTTAGATTGTTATACGCTATCGATACGTAAGCAACAAAAAACCATGGAACACCATCACGAACATAAAGTACGAGGAAAAAATCTAGTACTTACCATACTTCTAAACGTTATTATTACCGTAGCCGAAGCCATTGGCGGATTTATTACCGGCAGTATGGCGCTGCTTAGCGATGCGTCGCACAACTTAAGCGATGTTATTTCGCTGATAGTTACCTATGCAGCCAACAGGCTATCGCTACGCAAGGCCACCGAAAAGGAAACTTTTGGATTTAAACGCTCCGAAATTATTGCCGCATTTATAAACTCTTCAACATTAATTGTTTTGGCCATTCTTATTTTAGTTGAAGCAATTAAACGCATTGCCATACCCGAACCGGTTTCGGCCAACTGGGTTATATACCTTGCCATTTTAAGTATTGTTATTAACGGACTAAGCGTTCTGCTAATTGTTAAGGATGCGCATGGCAACATGAATATAAAATCGGCATTTCTACACCTATTCAGCGATATGCTCACGTCTATTGGCGTTTTAATTAGCGGTTTAGCCATGAAGTACTTTCAATGGTTTTGGATTGATTCCCTCATTTCCGTAGCCATTGCCGTTTACTTGATATTTATGAGTTGGAATATTCTTGTGAACTCGCTTAAAATACTCATGCAGTTTACTCCCGACAATTTAGAGTTTGATAAAATAACCGATGATATTCAGCAAATTGAAGGAATACGGAACATTCACCATATACATATTTGGAAACTAGACGAGCACCAAATAATGCTGGAGGCACATATCGATTTAAACAACGACGTTAAAATAACCGAATTCGAAACCATTCTGAATAATATTTCTACCTGTTTAAAGAAATACGACATTTACCATTACACCATACAACCCGAATTTAGCGTTGACGACAATAAGCAGAAAATTTACCGTTAACGACAAAAGTTTTTTAGGTAAACTTTTTAAGGAACACAATGCAATGTTCAACAAAGATTTGTTCTCGGGCAACGGTTTTATAAGCGGAGGAATTTTAAACCTAACGCCAAGAGATGCTTACTATGAGACAAAAATAACCAACGCCATACTGGTAGATGTTCGGGAACCAAACCTTACCGGATACAAAAAGTTCGACGTTCCCCGTATAGTTTACCTTCCCTTAAGCGAACTTGAAAATCGGATTGAAATACTGCCTGCTGACAAACCGTTAATTATTGCCGATTCGGCAGGGCTCAGAAGCCACGAAGCAATGGATATTCTTATGAAAAAAGGATTCACGCTAATTGCAAACCTCGCCGGAGGTATTGTAGAATGGGAACACGACAACCTTCCGCTGGTTATCGATAACACTGAACGCCTCGACGGTTCGTGCATGTGTCAACTCAGACCAAGAAACAAGTAAAATCTAAGCAACCATGAGAATACTAATTCTTTGCACGGGTAATAGTTGTCGCAGCCAAATGGCAGAAGGCTTCCTAAAATCGTTTGATTCTAAAATGGAGGTTTACTCCGCCGGAACAGAACCTGCTTTGCAGGTAAACCCCATAGCAATTAAGGTTATGGCTGAAATGGGCATCGACATTAGTCAAAGTAAACCTAAAATGGTTAACCAATTTCTTACGGACAAGTGGGATTACGTAATAACCGTATGCGATAACGCCAACGAAACATGTCCTGTTTTTACAGGAAAAGTAGCACACCGCCTGCATATTGGGTTCGACGACCCGTCTAACGCAAAAGGTTCCAACGACTTTATTTTAAGTGAATTTCGAAGAGTACGTGATGAAATCAAAGCAGAATTTTTCAAATTCTACTCAAACATCTCCGACAAATAACCCGCTGTAGCCCAAAACAGCAATTACCCGTTTTTATACTGACAAACAATTTCTACAAAACCCTGCGTTCCTATTCAACATTCAATTTACATCACACTTCTTTATTTAATCATGTACAAATAATGGTTTGCGCTTAAGTTCGGCGAAAACGTTTTCGAAAAATCCTTTGGAAAAACAAAGCCGATTGCTAACTTAGTTGGCCGTAAACTAACCTATTCTTTTGTGATAATGAGCAAAAAACAATCGCCTTCAAAGCAGTTTGATCCACATAAAAACTATCAGGCAACCCAAAAAGCAATTGGCTATGTAAGCCGTTCCGAGGCCACTAAAAAGGATTACGAGCGTATTGGCTTTAAATCGGGTCTCGAAGTTCATCAGCAGTTAAAAACCAAAAAGAAGTTGTTTTGCAGATGTCCGGCAGGAATCTTTAACGACGACAACGATTACCATGCCGAAATTATTCGCCACATGCGTC
Source organism: Bacteroidales bacterium (assembly GCA_020636845.1). GTDB lineage: Bacteria > Bacteroidota > Bacteroidia > Bacteroidales > Tenuifilaceae > JACJXD01. The sequence goes on from JACJXD010000007.1 coordinate 41,369, forward strand.
CAACCCTCAGCGAAATGGGAGAATACGATGGCACGGCGCTTATGGAGTTTAAAACAAGAAAAGAAATTGTTTACCGCATAAACAACAAAACCACCTGTACCTACGAAATTGATGATACTCCTCCATTCCCAATAAATCGCGAAGCGTTGGAAATTGCACTGGAAATCTCGTTACAATGCAAAATGAGTATTGTAGGCGAAGTTCACATTACCCGTAAGCAATACCTCGACGGTTCCATTCCAACAGGATTTCAGCGTACTGCCATACTTGGTGTCGGAGGCGAACTTCAACTTAAAAACAAAAAAATCGGACTAATTCAACTTAGCATCGAAGAGGACGCATGTAGGGAAGTGTCGGACATTGGACATAGGAGAATTTACAAAACAGACCGCCTCGGGATGCCGCTGATTGAAACGGTAACCCAACCGGAATGCCTTACTCCCGACGAACTTCGCGAAGCAGGCGATTACATTAGGTTTTTGAATAGAAGTACCGGAAAGGTTAGAACCGGAATGGGTGCTGCAAGACAGGACACCAACGTTAGCTGTGAAGGCGGAACCCGTGTTGAAATTAAGGGCGTTTCGCATAGCAAGTGGTTACCGGAACTTTCGCACAACGAATGTTTCCGCCAATGGGCTTTGCTGAACATCAAAAAGGAACTTGCCAGCAGAATATCGGATCCTTCGAGTTGGACCATGCGGCACATTGATGTTGATGCTTACTCCTTGAACCTCGAAAACGAACTTGCCCAGCAACGGGTGGATAACGGGAACAAACTTGTTGCCGTTGCGCTTCCCTCCTTCCACGGAATTCTATCGCACTTTACACAGCCGGGAAAAAGCTTTACCAACGAAATTAGCGATAGGCTAAAGGTTATTGCCTGTATCGAAAAGCCCAACATAACCAGCGACGAGGACTTGGAAAATCCACTGTCGGAACAGGATGCCGTTAAACTGGCTTCGCTGCTAAAAGCATCGGCCGACGACGCAATTGTTTTAATCTGGGGTCCCGAAGCCGATATTCCAACAGCCTTGGAAACTATCGAGGAACGTTGCCGAATGGCATTTGAGGGTGTTCCCCGCGAAACACGCCGTCCGCTATCCGATGGAACATCGCTTTTTGAGCGCGTTTTACCGGGAGCCGACCGTATGTATCCCGACACAGATTCCGCTCCTATTCCCTTGGAAGATTCTTACATCAAAAAACTTAGCAACAACTTACCTGTTGATATTTGGCAGCGGTATCAAGAGTTAGCAAAAATGCGCATCCCCGAGGATACGCATAACTATATCTTACGCCGAAATCTTGTTCCAATTATCGAAGAAGTTGCCAATATGGGTTTCCCGGCAAGATTTGTAGGAACGTTTCTGGGTCACAACCTTAAGTGCATCGAAGGCAGAATGCCTTTACATCAGGATTTCACCTATAAACGTATAGTTGAAATGTTTGCATTCCTAAAGAAAAAGCAGTTACACCATTCTTTAGCGAAACTTATGCTTCCTGTTATTTACGAACATCCGAACATGGACTTCAACTCCGTGCTCATTAGCATTAATTTCAAACGCCGTACGTTCGACGACTTAATGGCTCCTGTCGATTACCTAATTGAAAAACTAAAGGAAATCAGGGTTACCCAAAATGGAGACTCCGATGTTACCGTAAACTGGGTAATGGGACAATTGAATAAGCAAGCCTTAGGAAATATAGATTTGAAAGAACTACGTAAACGGATTGAAGAAAGAGTAAGTAAATAATTAATTTACACCAATTCAATAAAAACAAACATGGAAGACATTTTTCAAGGATATAAAGGTCGCGCACTGGATGTGCTAAAAAAATATAACGTAAGAGTTTGGGGAAAGGCAAATATCGAAACCAATCGAGGAACATTTCAGGGTACCGTTTTACCTCGTGCCGAAAACGACGACGATTGCCACATTGTACTTAAAATAGACACAGGCTATAACGTAGGCATTGACATTTTCACCATAACCGGCATGAAGGAAATTGGGTACTTTAAGGCTACCTACAAAATTCCCGAAAAGGAATTTCCGTTTACTCCAAATCTTCCCAAAGTTAAGTTGCTTGGAACCGGCGGAACAATTGCCTCACGGCTCGATTACCGTACGGGAGCCGTTATTCCTGCATTCTCGCCGGGAGAACTTTACGGAGCCGTTCCCGAACTGGCCGACATTTGCAACCTTTCGACAGAAAAACTATTTGCCGTATTCAGCGAAAATATGGGTCCCGAACAATACAAGGCGCTGGCTGTGGCAATTGGAAAAGAAATTGAAAACGGAATCGACGGAATTATAATAGGGCACGGAACCGACACGTTAAGCCATACTGCTGCAGCGTTAACTTTTATGGTTCAGAACTCACCTGTTCCCATTATACTTGTAGGGTCGCAACGAAGTTCGGACCGTCCCAGCAGCGATGCTGCGCTAAACCTTATGAATGCTGCTTACTCGGCAGGACACTCGGACATTGCCGAGGTTATGGTTTGTATGTTTGGACCTACTTCGGACGAGTACGGTTTTCTACACCGCGGAACCCGCGTACGTAAAATGCACTCGTCGTACAGAAGTACCTTTCGAACCGTTGGTGATACTCCGCTTGCCACTGTCAGCCTAAAAAATGGAATAAAACCAATTAAGGACGAGTACAACCATCGCCGGAAAGACCGAAAAGTAAAGATACTCCCATACTTCGAGGAAAAAGTAACCATTGTTTACTACTACCCAAATATGCAACCCGATATTATCGATGCGCTTGTGGACAACGGATATAAAGGCATTATAATAGCCGGAACAGGATTAGGGCACATAAATAAGCCGCTTTACCCGGCCATTGAAAGAGCCACCAAAAAAGGCGTGCATATTTTTATGACAGTCCAAACCCTTTGGGGATTTGCACACATGTACGTTTACGACACCGGCCGCGATTTAATGGCAAAGGGTATTATTCCTGCCGAAAACATGCTCCCCGAAACGGCATACATTAAATTGGGATGGGTATTAGGGCAAACCGACGACCCGAAAGAAGTTCGGAGAATGATGCTTACTCCAATAAATGGCGAAATAACCGAACGTGAACCATATAACGGATACTTAATTTATCAGGGAGGTGTTCCCGAAGTTGAAGATTTTATCAGAAAGTTCAGAAAGTAAAAAACGCCCTTTAGGGGCGTTTTTTTACAAAGAAATTACCTCGGCTTTTTCATAGATAAAAGAACATAAACGATAACATCCTTACCCTTTTTAACAACAAACTTCTTTTCAACTTTCACGTCGGTTAGCGTGGCCTCAACGGTTTTCTTCTCAACTCCATGCTTACTTACTTTTTCTACTTTTCCTACCTGCTCGGCCAGTTTTGCATTGGCATCTACCATAGCCTTTTGCTCTGCATTATCAAGAGCAATGGAAGTTCCCACTCCTGCTCCATAAAATTTACGAACCGACTTGGGTGGATTTTTATACCAATCCGGAGTCGAAATTTCTACATTTTGTTCTTCTACTGCAAAAGCAGCAAATAGAAGTACTATCAAAATATTCCGTATCATAATTCCATTTTTATTTCTATTAAAATCCTTACAACGCAAAAAACTAAGTTTTCTTTATCAACCCAAACACTTGTTTTACTATAAATTACAAATGTTTTAATTTCGACATAACTGTTTATCGCAAAATTCAGACCAAACGATTTTTTTAAAATCGATATTCATTTAACAAACATATTATAATCGGCTCTTTGCTAAAAAAATACTACTTTTGCAATTCTATTTTATTTTCAAAGTATTATTATGGAAAGCAAGGAACTTTCAGCCAAGTACAACCCCGAGGCGGTTGAAGACAAGTGGTACAAAACATGGATGGAAAAAGGATATTTTCATTCTACTCCCGATGAACGCGAACCCTACTGTATAGTTATTCCGCCCCCTAACGTAACCGGTGTTTTACACATGGGACACATGCTTAACAATACTATTCAGGATGTGCTTGTCCGCCGTGCAAGAATGAAAGGTAAAAATGCCTGCTGGGTACCGGGTACCGACCATGCTTCCATTGCAACCGAGGCAAAAGTTGTTGCTAAGTTAAAAGCCGAAGGTATAAACAAGTTGGATCTTACCCGCGAAGAATTTCTGAAACACGCATGGGAATGGAAAGAAAAACATGGAGGAATAATACTTGAGCAGTTAAAGAAATTGGGTGCTTCGTGCGATTGGGATCGTACATGCTTCACAATGGACGAAACCTTATCGAAAAGTGTAATCCATGTTTTTGTCGATCTGTACCAAAAAGGATACATCTACCGAGGAGTTCGGATGGTTAACTGGGATCCTCAAGCCCAAACCGCCGTATCGGACGAAGAAGTTATTTACCACGAAGTAAAAGGCAAACTCTTCTACCTTAACTATAAAATTGATGGCGAAGATGGCTTTATAACCATAGCAACTACACGACCCGAAACAATTTTGGGAGATACTGCACTTTGCGTAAATCCCAACGACCCACGCTACACTCACCTTAAAGGGAAACGAGTAATTGTTCCTTTAATAAACCGCAGTATTCCTATTATTTACGATGAGTACGTTGATATGGAATTTGGTACGGGTGCTCTTAAAGTTACTCCTGCCCACGACGTTAACGACTACATGTTGGGCGAAAAGCACAACCTCGAAACTATTGATATTTTTAACGACAACGGAACTCTAAGCCAAGCCGCTCAACTATACGTTGGCATGGACAGGTTTGATGTTCGTAAACAAATTATAGTTGACCTTGAAAAGGCCGGCAATCTGGCAAAAATAGAAGATTACGAAAATAAAGTCGGGTATAGCGAACGAACCAATGCCGTAATTGAACCTAAACTGTCAATGCAATGGTTCTTACGAATGAAAGAGCTGGCTCAACCTGCATTAGACTCTGTGATAAACGGGGAAATTCAACTACATCCATCAAAATTTGTAAACACATACCGCCATTGGATGGAGAACGTTAAGGACTGGTGTTTGTCGCGCCAACTATGGTGGGGACATCGAATTCCGGCATGGTACCTTCCCGAAGGCGGTTACGTTGTTGCCCATTCCGAAACGGAAGCACTAGAATTAGGTCGCAAAAAAACAGGAAATGCTAACCTTCAACTTTCCGACCTGCGTCAGGACGACGATGTGCTGGACACTTGGTTTAGTTCCTGGCTATGGCCTATTTCCGTTTTCAACGGAATTATGGAACCCGACAACGCAGATATTAAATATTACTATCCTACCAACGATCTTATATCGGCTCCCGAAATTTTATTCTTCTGGATTGCCCGTATGATTATTGCCGGTTACGAATATCGAGGCGAAAAGCCCTTCCGTAACGTTTACCTTACCGGTATTGTTCGCGATCAACTTCACCGCAAAATGAGCAAGCAGTTAGGAAATTCTCCCGACCCGCTCAAGTTAATTACCAAGTACGGTGCCGATGGCGTTAGAGTTGGGATGTTACTATGCTCGCCTGCAGGCAACGACCTTCTTTTCGACGAAAGCCTAACCGAACAAGGCCGTAACTTCAGCAACAAAATTTGGAATGCTTTCCGATTGGTTAAAGGATGGAATATAGACAAAAATGCCACCCAACCGGAATCATCAAAAATAGCAATTGAATGGTTTAACAGCATACTAAACAAGGCCATTGAGCAATCGAACGACGACTTCGACAAGTACCGCATTTCCGAAGCCCTAATGAACCTTTACAAACTGTTCTGGGATGATTTTTCATCGTGGTATCTCGAAATGATTAAGCCAACCTACGGGCAGCCCATCGATACTAAGACATTTGAAGCCACCCTTGAGTTTTTCGAAAAAATTCTGGCACTTCTTCACCCATTCATGCCTTTTATTACCGAAGAACTATGGCAACATCTGCGTGAGAGAGGTGAAAACGAAAGTTTGATGATTAGCAGAATGCCCGAAGCTGAAAGAATTGACGAAAAGTTGATTTCCACTTTCGAGCAGGTTAAGGAAATAATTGCCGGAATTCGCAAAGTTCGTCAGGAGAAAAATATAGCACAAAAGAATTTGCTATCTGCACAACTTCGCAGCGACCGCTTTAAAACTGGTTTCGAAGAGGTTATAAGTAAGTTAGCCGGATTAAATTCGTTAACTTACGTTGACGATAAAGTTGAAAACGCTGCATCGTTCATGGTTGGTACTTTTGAGGTTTACATTCCATTAGAGGGCTTAGTAGATGAAGAAGAAGAGCGAAAGAAACTTCAAGACGAACTGGAATATACAAAGGGATTCTTAGCCAATGTGATGAAAAAATTGGGCAACGAACATTTTGTAAAAAATGCACCTGCCAATGTAGTAGAATTGGAATACAAAAAGCAAAGCGATGCACTTGCAAAAATCAAAGCTATTGAAGAAAGGCTTGCATCACTTTAAATTAAATAACTCAAAAATAGATATACAAAAGAGGTCTTATTGACCTCTTTTTTGTAATATCTAATTCATACTAATATCAAGAAGAAAGAACACGTATATCAGAAAAATTTTACAATCACTTTCCACCCCTAAGCAAGCAAATAGAACATTTTTCTACCATTCCATCAATACGTACTTAGTAATTCCAAAACCCACTAAAACAGAACAAATTCATGTTATGAAACATTAAGTGCTGTAAAATCACGTATTACAACATTTTGTAGTTTTGGCAAAACTAAAAATTTAATAAAAAATGAACGATTCTGAGATCCTGATGAATCCTAATGAGTTGGTTCGCTTTTTAAAGAAGCCATCATCGGAATTTACTAAGAATGACATTATACGTTTTTGTGAAGAAAATCAAATTGAAATGGTAAACTTCCGTTACGTAGCGGAAGATGGCAGATTAAAAACCCTCAATTTTATAATCTCCTCAAGAGAACATTTGGACAGCATTTTATCGGCAGGCGAGCGAGTTGACGGCAGCAGCCTTTTTTCATTTATTGAAGCAGGTAGCAGCGACCTGTACGTTATTCCTCGTTACAGAACCGCATTTGTAAATCCATTTTCGGAGGTTCCATCAATTGATATACTTTGCTCCTTTTACGATTGTACAGGAAAACCTCTCGAAAGCGCTCCCGAAAATGTTCTTCGTAAAGCATTTACGCTATTCAAAGAAGAAACCGGACTAACTTTTAAGGCACTTGCCGAACTAGAATACTACGTAATTAGTGAAAGGGAGGACAGTTTTCCCGTAGCAGACCAAAAAGGATACCACTCCTCGGAACCTTTTGCAAAGTGGGAAAATTTGCGCAAAGAAGCATTAACCTATATTGCCAAAGCCGGAGGAAAAGTTAAGTACGGGCATTCCGAAGTTGGTTGTTTTACTACTGAAGAAAACCATTACGAACAGCATGAAATAGAATTTTTGCCAATGCCAGCCGAACAGGCCGTTGAGCAACTAATTATTGCTAAATGGATTGTTCGTATGCTGGGATACCGCTACGGAGTAGAAATTAGTTACGCACCTAAAATTACCGTAGGCAAGGCTGGCAATGGGTTACATTTCCACATGATGGCAGAAAAGGATGGGATTAACATGATGGTTGAAAATGGCAAACTAAGTAACATTGCTCGCAAAATGATTGCCGGCATTTTGGATTCCGCCGATGCCATTACCGCATTTGGGAATACCATACCCGTTTCGTACCTAAGACTGGTACCTCATCAGGAAGCCCCCACTAACATTTGCTGGGGCGAGCGAAACCGTTCGGTTGTTGTTAGAGTTCCATTAGGCTGGATAGGCGCCGAAAATATGATTAGCGACGCCAACCCTGCCGACAGCAACGCTTACACTCCACAAACAAACAAGCAAACCGTAGAATTTCGTGTTGCCGATTGTTCCGCCAACCCATACTTAACGGTTGCTGCACTTATTATAGCATCACTCGATGGCATACGTCAACAAAATTCGTTAGAGATGGCCGAAAAGCTATATGTTGATGTAAACATTTTTAAACCCGAGTACAAGGCAAAATTGGAATCGCTAAAACAACTGCCCGCCTCATGCTGGGAATCGGCAGAGGCACTTGAAGCCAAACGCTCAAAATTCGAGAGAGATAACGTTTTCCCAAAAGGAATGATAGATGCTTGCGTAAACAAACTTAAATCGTTCGACGACAAAGGCCTAAGTGAAAAACTTTACGGGAATAATGAAGAAATAGCCAAGTTGGTAGAAAAATATTTATATGTAGGATAAATTCTATTAAATACGAAAACAAAGCCATCAAGATAAATTGATGGCTTTTGTTTTAACTTACAACATTTTATCTAATATATTTGCTAATTTTCTTGTAATTTCAACTCTACTATAAACTTCGGCATTGTACCCATTTGAGTTTAGTTGGTTTAATAGATAAAATTCAAAATAATTTTCTATTATACCTTTGGTTTCTGCTACATTATCGTATTCCACTAAATCTCCGACCCTTGTATCTTTCAATATTTTAATTAAATCACTTCTCTTTGACCCCACTGCAAGTATTTTCCTATTAGCAGCCATATACTCGAAGAATTTTCCAGTTAAAATTCCTTCAGAGTTAATCACGTTAGGAATTGCCAAAAGGAGCACCTGTGAACGCAGTTGATATTTTAGTGCATCATCATGTGTTACCTGCCCAACTATAACAGTTTTATCAATCAAACCACATTGCTTAATATATTCTAAAACTTTAGAATCGACATGACCAACCAAACGAATAACTAGGCTCGAATTAAATGTAGCATTTGATTTACACAATTCCGAAAGGGCTTGCCAAACTGAAACAGGATTACTAAACGGAGTTAATGTTCCAACATGTGTAATTGTAAATGACTTATCCTGCGTTATGTCACAACGTTTCCAATCTTCACGATCGAATCCATTTGTTAATATTTCTATATTTGAAGCGCCTACACTCTCAAAATAATTTTTCATACCCCGAGAAACCACAGTTACAATATCTGCACAACTAACTACTTTTCGCTCCAACCTACTATGGATACTTTTCGCAATTTTTCCTAACTTCAAGTCATCAATATAATAAATGTTCGTCCACGGATCCCGAAAATCGGCTAGCCACTTAACTTTTAACTTACGTTTTAACTTCAACCCAATTAAATGAAGGGAATGCGGAGGTCCTGTAGTAACAACAACATCCACCGGATTTTCCTTTAAGTACTTTTTTAAAAACCTTACCGACGGATTAACCCAAAATATACGAGGATCGGGAATAAGCAAATTTCCCCTAAGCCACATTAATAAGTTATGGGAAACGCCCTTCTTCTTATCCGCTGAAGTAAAGCCAACTGCAATTTTTTCGCCTTTCTTCCCCGTTAGCATTCTATAAATATCGTAAGGTTCCCAAATGTGCGATTTCACTATCTCAATATCTTTAGGCACGTCGCGCATTAAAGATTCGTCATCGTAAAAAGATTCGGGATTTTCAGGAGTATAAATTACCGGTTGCCAACCAAAGCGTTCTAAATATTTCGCAAACTTGAGCCAACGTTGAACCGGTGCACCTCCGGAGGGAGGCCAATAGTACGTAATTATTAAAACTCTTTTTGTTTTACCGTTACTCATATATAAATTTTATCAATCAAAGATAATCAACTTTTGCTACTCTGTTTTCCTTAACGAATCGTCGAAATTTATGCAACCTCATGCTATAACAACCGATACATTCAACACTATAACATGAAAACTGTCAAAATTCTCAATAAACATCAAGACTATAATAACACAAAACATTGTAGGCAACAACATTTCCAATGTACTAGAACTTCTTCTAAAAAAGAATAGAATAAAACTACCTTACGCTCCTAACATGTGACATAACTCACACGAAACATTAACTGCAAACACTTTATCAACGCTCAGTATTATTCTATCAAAAGCATAAAAATTATTATTCATATTATCTCCTTTAAGTTTGACATTTGAAGATAAATACCATATATTTTAGTGTCTATTTCTCAGGTTTATGTCAACTAAAGTAGCACTGCTAGTTATTAACAACAAACTTCCGTTCTCGCTTTTAGAAGGGCTTTTGGAAAATCTTGGCTACTCGTGTATTATTCTTGAAAATTATAAAACAGATATAGAACTACCTGTATTTGACGTCGCTATTTTTGGAATTTCTTCTGATAATGAATGGCTTACAATATCAAACAGCATTAAAATTCCTAACAATAGTGCTGTCTTATATTACTCCGGAGTAAATTCGTTGAGTTTAAAGGTTGATTTTCCAAACCTAGATTCGGAGTATCACATATCGCCCAATCCCACACTTAGAGAGTTAGAACTAAATATTCATTTAGCAAGGCTAAAAAAGAAAATGGATCTTGCATCGATATTCTCCGATAGCAACCCTAACTCTAACCATATTCGCCTCAAAAAAATACTCTCCGAAGAACAAGCTTGGCGAATTCTTTTTGAGCAATCGCCTAACGGAGTTATTCTGGAAGATGAGCACGGTAACATTCTTTATGCAAATAACGCCGCAAGCGACATACTTGGATACACAGAAAGCGAACTTCTTAAAATGAAGGCTCACGATCTTGTTTCCAGCAATGCTTTAGAACAAGTCAACAGTAATATTTATAAAATATTAAACGGAGAATCGCTAACTTCAGAGGTTTTTAATATCCGTAAGGATGGCACAAAACGGTATGTTCAACTTCATGAAACCAGGGTTATTTTTCCAAGTGGAAATTATGGTATAATGGTAGTTTCTACCGATATATCAAGGGCAAAACAAGCAGAAGAAGAACTACGAGAATCGTTGGAAGTTTACAAGGTGCTGGTTGAACGCAGTAACGATGGAATTATATACGCATCCAACGAAATTATCACATACGGAAATCCTCGTATTTGCGAAATGCTTAAAATAAGTGAAAAAGACTTTGTTAACAAGCCATTGGGAAGCGTTCTGCATGAGAATATAAGAAAAGAAATCCTTGACCGTTACAAAAAGCGGCTCAATGGCATTAAGGTTCCATCGATATACGAAACTATTCTTTTAGATGCTCATGGCGATAGCGTTCATGTAGAATTCAATGTAAACTTAACCAAACTAAAAGGAGAACTGATAACCCTAGTATTTATACGCGACGTAACCTTACGTAAACAATCCGAAAAAGCATTGCGCGAAAGCGAGGAAAGTTACCGTGGTTTATTTAATAGTGCTAGCGACGGTATGTACCTGCTCGACCCATCAGGGATTATTTTGGATGTGAATCCACAAGGTCAGAAACTTATAGAAATGGGCAAGGATGAATTATGCGGATTGCCATTCGAACAATTAACATCTTCGGAACTTAACGATGTTGAAGAGTTACGTCGAAAAATGCGACTAACAAACCAAGGACATACACAATCCATAGAACTTACCGGAGAAACACCTTCGGGAAAGAACTTTTCCATCGATGTGCAACTAAGTCGAGGCTTTTACTTTGGGCTACAAATAATTTTAGCGCAATGTCGGGATATTACCGACAAGAAACATGCTGAATTCATTCTCCGGGAAAGTGAGGATAAATACCGAACGTTGGCCGAGCAAATTCCCATTGGCATTTACCGACTATCGCCCGATGGAGAAATTATTTACTGTAACGAAACGCTCATTAATATTTTAGGTTATAAAAAAACTGACGAGATAATCGGACAAAACGTTACCAAATTTACCAACAAGGATATTACTTCGTGGCTTCTCGAAAATTCGCTTTCGCCAGGAACAGAGCCTATTGAACAGCCTATTAGAAAAGTCAACTCAAAAAAAATATGGGTAAGCAACAGGCTACAACCAATACTAAATGAACATGACGAAATAGTTTACTACGACGGCGTTCTGTCCGACATTACGGACAGAAAGTTGGCCATTGACGAACTTAGTAAAAGCGAGGAACGTTTCAGGGAAATGATTATGACTATTCCCGATAGATTATTTAGAATATCGGAGAATGAACAAATTATTGACTTTGCCCAATGCGAACATTTCTTTTTACCCAAAATAGACAACGAAATAATTAACAAACCTTTATCCTCTATATTTCCTAAAGAAATTTGCAAAAAATTTTCAGAAGCCATTACATTGGCAAAGCAATATAAAAAACTTCAAACTTTTGAAATTAAATACACCTACAATACCGACGAATACTTTTACGAAATAAGAGTGTTACCTTCCGAATCCGGAATTTTACTTGTACTACAGCGCGACATAACGCAGCAAAAAAAATTCGAAAGCGAAGTCCGCATGTTAGCCCAAACAATAATGTACGCTAACCAAAGTATATCCATTACAGATTTAGAAGGCCGATTTATTTACGTTAACCCTGCCTTTACCAAAATTTACGGCTATTCCCAACCCGAAATATTAGGAAAACCAACAGTTATACTTAAACCAACCAACTCCGACCCTAAACTGGATAAGGAAATTAACGAAGTAACGCTCAAAGGAGGATGGAACGGAGAACTTCTCAACGTTCGTAAAGACGGAAGTGTGTTCCCAATTTCACTTTCTACAGCAACAATTTTTTCCGAAGACGGAGTTCCCTACGCAACGCTAGGAATCGCAAACGACATTTCGGAGCAGAAAAGAATAGAGCAAGAACTTATAAGGGCTAAGGAAAAAGCGGAAGAATCCGATAGGTTAAAAACAGCTTTTCTATCGAATATGAGCCATGAGATTCGTTCTCCAATGAACGCTGTTTTAGGTTTCGTACAACTACTTAAATCGGACGAACACCTTACAGAAGAAGGAAGGCAGTACATCGACCTTATCCAAAATAGCGGACATCAATTACTCTTACTCATCGAGGACATTATCGATATTTCCAAAATACAGTCGAATCAACTTAGGTTAAAAATGGAAACATTCGATATCAACAAATTGATGGAAGAACTTTACCTGATATTTACTAACCAACTAAAACTTAAAGACAACTGCAAAACCATACTTCTTAAACCAAAGTTAGCCCAGCAAACGCCTTTTACCATATATTCCGATCCTGTCAGAATTCGACAAATACTCACTAACCTACTTAGCAATGCTGTTAAGTTCACTCCAAATGGCAGCATTGAATTTGGTTATACAATTGTTATTGACGACAACTCTCCGCTTATTAAATTCCATGTAATTGACACAGGAATAGGCATTTCCGAGGATAAGCAAAATTTAATTTTCGAACGGTTTCGACAAGCCGACGACTCATACACAAGACTATACGGAGGTTCCGGACTGGGCCTGGCAATTTGCAAAGGTTTAGCAGATTTACTTGGTGGAAACATTTGGGTTGAAAGTAAGGTAGGAGAAGGTTCTCAATTCCATTTTACCATTCCTTTTATAACCGGCGATAGTATTGGCAAAGGAACCGAAACATACTCCTTTAATAACGAAGAATCTGTTGATAAAGAAGATTTTAAAAAGAAAAAGATTTTAGTAATAGAAGATATAAAGGAAATCCGGCTGTATTTTGAAAAAGTACTGCAACCCACCGGAGCAAAAGTTATGTTTGCGAGCAATGGCGCACAAGCCCGAAAACTTTTTAAATCGAATAAAGATATCCATCTTATCCTTATGGATATTAGACTTCCCGACATTGACGGATACAATCTGGCATTAGAATTTAAGCAAATGCGCCCTAATGTACCGATTATTGCTCAAACGGCCTATGCTTTACAATCGGAGTACGAAAAAAGTATTGAAAGCGGCTGCGACGATTACATCACCAAACCTTTGGATGCACACGTATTATTCAAAAAAATTCAAAAACTACTTAACGAGTAAAAATTTACGGTGCTAAACGATCAATTTTCCACTCCTGATTAATCAACGTGTATTGAATCCTATCGTGAAGACGATTTTTTCGGCCTTGCCAAAATTCGAAAAGCGAAGGAACAAGAACATAACCGCCCCAATTTTCCGGACGTTTTATCTCGGACTTTTTAAACTCTTCCTCGAAATCGGCCATCAACTTTTCCAAATACTTTCTGTTTGGAATTACAGAACTTTGCGGCGAAGCCCACGCTCCTAACTTACTGCCTTCGGGACGAGTTTTAAAATACCTGTCGCTTTCCTCGTTGCTGACCTTATGAATTTTTCCTTCGATTCGCACCTGCCGCTCCAACTTCGCCCAATAAAAAACTACGGCTGCATAAGGATTCTGAAGAATGTTTTTCGCTTTTCTACTTTCGTAATTAGTAAAAAACGCAAAACCATTAGTATCGTAATGTTTCAGCAAAACCATCCTTGCCGACGGTTTCCCTTCGAATGTTGAAGTCGCCAATGTCATGGCATTAGGTTCCGGCAATCCTGTCTCTATTGCCTCGTTAAACCATTGGGCAAACTGTTCAAATGGACTTTTTTGAACATCGCCCTCGCCTAACGATCTCAACACATACTCTTTCCTTAAGGATGCTACATCAACATTTTTCATAAAAATTACAATACTAATATCTTACTTATTAACGCAAGTTTAATATAAGTTGGAATCTCGAACTTACCGAGTTATTTATTTCATTAAAACACAGATGCTTCGACTTCGCTCAGCATGACAAAACTATTTTTTAATATTGAGAATCAATTTTTTGTTCTTATATCGAACTTACACCTATTAAACAAAGAAATGCCCTGATAGTTTAGCCTTGATGTTACTTTTTTAGCATAAATGAATTGAGAGAAGATTGAATTTTAGGAAAGTTGTACGTTTATTTTCTCCTTGTAACCATTTAGTGCGCTTTTTATGCTGGCATTTAAATCGAAACCTAAAATTAAGCCAAAGGCATTAAAGTAAAGCCAAAGTTGAAAAGCAATTAAACCACCCAGCGAACCGTAAAACTTATTGTACTGTCCAAAATGGTTAACATAAAACGAGAACCCAAGCGAAGTTAAAATTATGAGTAAGGTTGCCATTATTGATCCAGGAGAAAAAAAACGAAATTTCTCCTTTTTAGCAGGAGCTAAATAGTAAACAAGAGAAACCCCTATGAAAAATATCAAAAACGAAAGTATCCATTTGACAAAGAAAAGCACTGCCAACGTTGAACTTTGCTCAATTATACCCCAACTAACCAAGTGATTTAGCAAATACTTACCAAAAAACATCAATGCAACGCCACAAACAACTATCAAGGGTAACAAAAAGGTAAGAACCAACGCTATAAAATGCTGAGCCAAAAAGCTACGCGTATCAATCGAATGGTAAGTCGCATTAAAAGCATCTATTAGTGCGCTTACCCCATTATGACTAAAAAACAGCGCGGCCAAGAAGCCAAACGACAACAGGCCCCCGCTTCTCCGAGTAATAACTTCGACAAGCGTATTTTCCACCGTTTGATACGCATACGCAGGCATAACCTCCTTTATTAAAGCAAGTAACTGCTGATGGAAATTTATAATGGGCAGGTAAGGAATAAGCGTAAATAGAAACATTAACGTAGGCACTGTAGCCAAAAAGAAGCTGAACGCCACGGCCGATGCCCTTGTGGTAATTGCCCCATTTGCAATTCCTTTAAAAAAGTAACGTATTACCGATGCTACCGGAACTCCGTTAAGTCCCGGAGTTGTAAAAAACTTTCCCCAACGGTATAACCTTACAAAACGATACTTGAAGCACCGATAAATTCCTCTCTTAAAAAATTTACCTGCATTCATTGGAAGGCTATACCTTTTTTAGATTCATATCGATACTTCTAATTTGATGAGTTATGGCTCCAACCGAAATATAATCGACACCGCAAAGGGCATAATCCCTGATCGTTGATAGAGTTATTCCCCCGGAAGATTCTGTTTCCACGGTTCCATTTATTACCTCAACAGCCCTTCGAGTATCTTCCACGGTATAGTTATCGAGCATAATCCTTTTAACGCCACCAACCCTTAAAACCGATTCAACATCGCTAATAGAACGAGTTTCAACCTCAATATCGAGCGGACGACCCAACTGCGAAATATACGTCCGAGCCTTTAATATCGCTTTTTCTATGCCACCGGCAAAATCTATGTGATTATCCTTAAGCATAATCATATCATACAATCCCATTCTATGGTTAACTCCTCCCCCAATAACAACGGCCATTTTATCGAGAACCCGCATACCGGGAGTTGTTTTACGGGTATCCAAAACCTTAGCCTTTGTTCCCTCGCAATGCTTAACGTACTCTCTGGTTTGAGTTGCAACGCCACTCATACGTTGCATAATATTCAGTACAATTCGTTCTGCCTGCAGCAAACTATGCACCCTTCCCTCGGCAGTAAAAGCAACATCGCCGAAAGATAAAAAATCGCCATCCGACTTAAAAAACTGTAACTTAACATTAGGATCTATCCGAAAGTAAACTTTACGGGCTATTTTCAATCCGGCCAATACACCATCCTGCTTAAACATTAACTTAACAGCCCCTTTTTCATCCTTAGGAATACAGGAAAGCGATGAATGGTCTCCATCGCCTAAGTCTTCTTCTATTGCCAAATCAATTAACCTGTCTATAAGGTCATCGGGGCTTACAATGCCTTTTGTAGTATTATATTCCTTCGTCATCGCTTTCTATTCGAAGCTGGTGAATTTGCGCTTTATTATCCAACATTTTTATAAAAATTGAAACTCTAAAAACGGTTGTTTCCGTTTCGAGTTTGCCAATGGCAAATGCAGTAACATCTTTCGCACCACGATGGGTTATGTTAAACTTTACCGGCTTATTCTTTTGAAAGAAATCTTCCAACAACTTAGACGCCTGCGATTTGCTATAAAAATTTTCCTCTCCTTGTAAATCCAAATCGATAGTGCTAAAAAAGAGCGCCGAAAGGTTATCGGCATTTCCTTTTTGAATTGCTGCCGTTGCCAACTTTACAAGATCATCAATTGGCTTATCCTGCAAAACAGGATAATCGGCTCCTACCAGCACCATTAGTACAGGCAGAATTAACATTAATCTGAACTTTGTCATTTTGGGCCTTTCGATTAGATTATTCCCGGCTAAATATGAAAACAAAAAATGAGCCAACAAATCTTTTCAACAAAATTATTCTCAAATATACGCATTTAACGCTTCAGTTTCAAACGAGGGACAAAGCCTACATTATCAAAAAAACGATTGCCAAATAGTAAAACTTACATTCTTCCCATTACCAAAATTCCATATACTCTATTTTTTTCATGATGTATTATTCTTACAATCCTATTATTGCTACCTTTGAAACACAAGGTTTATAAAAGCATAAAACTGTGAAGATTACTTTGTTTCTTATCGGAAAAACTAACAAGGAATATATTTCCGAAGCAATTGAAGAGTACGCCCAAAGAATTGAACGATACTGCAAGTTTGAGATTAAAATTCTACCCGAACTTAAAAATACTAAAGCCATGCCCATTCAGGTTCAAATGCAAAAAGAGGCCGAAATGCTGCTTCCCGCCATTAATGGCTATCAGGAAATTATCCTCCTCGACGACAAAGGGAAACAATTTACTTCGGAAGAATTTGCAAATTTCATCTCGAAGCGAATGGTTAACGGGCAACGGGATATGGCCTTTGTTGTTGGTGGGCCTTGGGGCTTTGATGCAAACGTATATAAAGTAGCCAACAGCAAACTATCGTTATCCAAAATGACCCTTTCCCACCAGATAATTCGTCCTGTTTTTCTTGAACAACTTTACCGCGCGTTTACAATTATTAACGGGGAACCCTATCACCATTCGTAATTTAGGCGCGATTTTTGTTAACCTCAAGGTGTAATTTACAATAGCAAAACTTTACCGACACAACATAAAATACTCTATAACAAAATATTACAAAGTGAATAAAAAATTACTTTGGACAATTATCGGATTAGTTTTCTCAGTTTCTCTTTTATACACTTCGAGAGAAGGGGAAAAGTATCTTTCGTCAATTCGATTTACCAATATTAATGCTCATAGAGTTGAAAGTAAGATTGATAAAGAACTGTGCATTACCACTCAACAGGCAGAACAGCTACTTAACCTTGGCAACAAAAAATGCTCTCCCGAACTGTTTAACGACTGTATAAACCAACTAGGCAATAATCATAACATCTCTCTATTCTTATTCGAAAACGACACCCTTTGCTTCTGGTCTTCGTCCATAGACGTTGGAACAAACAAGATAGACTCGTTAAAATATCAACTAGTAAAACTTCAAAATACATTTTACTTTGCACGAAACTTTTATTCAAAAAACAAACGGGTTCTTGCTCTGTACAACTTGTACACAGAATATCCCTACGAAAACAAATACCTGATTAATCATTTTAACTCCGTTTTCGACACATATAAAAATTACAAACCTTCGAAGGAACTTACGACTATAGCCATTCCCATTCGTCCAAAACTTTCCGAATCGTTTTTCTTTGTTCCCATAAAAAAGGCAAAAGCCAACAATATTTTTATTCCATTACTACAACTATTTTCATCTGTTCTTTTAGTTTTTTTCATTTTCGTATTCTTTAATGCCCTAAGGCAAAAAAGAAGGCCATGGATTATTGGCATTTTGCTTTTAGCAGTAATAACACTACTAAGAACTCTTTCGCTATGGTTAAACTTTCCTGAAAGCAGCTGGTGCAAACTTTTTAGTCCGGAATTATACGCCTATACATCCGCAAATCCTTCGTTGGGCGATTTCATTATTAATGCTTTGCTGGTATTTGTTCTTTCCATAACCATTCCAAAATATTTTAAAGACATCTCCTTACCAAGCAATAAAAAATCACAACTTATACTATCGGTTATATCATTTTTACCAATAGCCATTATAATTGCGCTATCATCGTTTCTTCTCAACTCCTTAATAATACACTCCACATTAAATATTGAAACGTTTAAAATTCTAAACCTAAATATTTACTCCGTCTTAGGATACTTCGCCATAGGGTTGTGGTTCTCATCGGCAGTTTCGCTGCTGTTTAAGTGGGCAAAAGCCTTTATTCCTTTACTTAACCGAAAAACATCGGCAGTTATTGCAATAGTAATCAGCATTATTTGCCTAGTACTACTGTTTTTATTAGGTTCTCAAAAGCCATACCTTGAAATTGCAATAACAGTCGTTTCCATACTTTTTATAATTCAATGGGCAGCCCGAGAAGAAAGCATTTCGTTGAAGAAGATTTTAATTTTGGTTGCAATATTTTCGGCTTACACGGTAACAACTGTTTCGATAAAATCCGCCGAAAAGGAAAAAAACGTAAGAAAAATACTTGCCATAAACTTAACATCGGAACGAGACCCTCTCGCGGAGGTGTTACTTCCCGAACTGTACCAAAAACTTATTATTGACGGGAATATTCGAAACATAGTGCTAAACAACGAAAAAAGTAGTTTGGAACTTAACGGTTACCTTCGGAAAAAATACTTTAAAGATTACCTGAACAGATACGATATTACCGTTACCATTTGCGCTCCCAGTACCAGAATTATTTTGAACTCCAGCAGTCAGGTAAACTGCGAATATTTCTTCAACAACATGGTGGATAACTATGGGTTAATACTACCATCCTCGCAATTTTACTTTCTGTCGCTTCAAAATGGATTTATCAACTATATCGGACAAATAACATACAGGGAAAATAACATAGTTCGTAAATTATACATCGAATTGGTAAGCAGACCTAACTGGGAACTGGTAGGTTATCCGGAACTGCTTATCGAAGGAAATATTTCAAAAAATAAATTACGAAATTACAGTTGGGCGAAGTATCACAATAACAAATTAATAAGTCATACCGGCGATTACTCTTACAAAACAAAGTTACAATCTACCGACTCATCGAGCAGCAACCTATACTTTTTCAACCAAAACAACTATAGCCATCTGGTTTACAAAGCATCGAATTTAGATACCGTTATTATTAGCAAACCCAGAGATGAATTGCTGAATATAACGGCATCGTTTGCTTACAACCTATTCTTTTTCATGTTTATACTGATTTTGGCACTTCGATTTTCCGGACACTCCGTTGTTTTTAACACCTTTAAAACCAGCTTTAAAAACCGTATTACATGGGCTATTGTTTCCATTATACTGCTTTCACTATTTATGGTAGGTTCCGCCACAATTGTTTACAACATAAAGAGCTTTGAACAGCATAACGAAAAAAACTTGTCGGAAAAGTTAACATCCATCATGTTTGAACTCGACCGCGAAATACCCTATATGGCAAATAACACCATCGATTCGCTTTACCTATCCGACAGGCTTATAGAACTTTCCAATATTTTTTACGCCGATATAAACATTTACTATCCTAACGGAAAACTCAGGGCTACATCGCGTGGTGAAATTTTCGACAACAAACTACTTAGCAAGCGAATGCCTCCAAACGCATGGTACGCCATGGCATACCAGCATCTTCCAAAATATATCGATAACGAGCAAATAGGAAGCGCTTCGTACCTCTCTGCGTATATTCCGATAATAGGGACTAACGGAAACGCCGTTGGATATTTAAACCTGCCCTACTTTACCCGTCACGATGAATTACGAACCGAACTGTACTCCATTGTTTCGGCAATTATAAACATATACGCATTGCTTGCGTTACTTGCCATCGGAATTACGGTACTAATCTCGGCTCAGGTAATGCGCCCGCTGGAACTTATTAGGGAGCGGTTAGCACAACTTAAAATTGAAGGGAAAAACGACCCCATTGAATACACTAGCAACGACGAAGTTGGACAACTGATTGGAGAGTATAACCGAATGGTAGATGAACTTTCGAGAAGTGCAACAGAACTTGCTAGAAATCAACGCGAAAGTGCTTGGCGCGAAATGGCCAGACAAATTGCGCATGAGGTAAAGAATCCGTTAACGCCAATAAAGTTAAGCCTTCAGTACCTGCAAAAAGCGAAAAAAGATGGCGTTCCCGATTGGGACCAACGATTCGACAGGTTTGCCCAATCGTTATCGGAACAAATAAACGCACTTACCGTTATTGCCAACGAGTTTTCGTCGTTTGCCAAACTTCCCAATGCCAAAACGGAGGAGATTGATATTTATAAACAAATAAACGAAGTGCTAAACATGTTTCAAGGATATGCGGGCATAGAGTTTTCAATATCAAAAAATATCGATAAAACACCTATTGTTTTGGCCGACCGAGACCAGTTAACCAGGGTATTTAATAATCTTATTAAAAATGCCATACAGTCCATTGAGCGTGGAAAGCACGGGCGTATTGGATTAACCCTAAACATTGCGAACGATACTGTACAAATTGATGTAACCGATAACGGTGTTGGCATTCCCGACGACGTACTTCCAAAACTTTTCACGCCAAACTTTACTACCAAGTCGGCAGGAACAGGATTAGGACTTGCAATTACCCGAGAAATAATAGTTGGTTTTGGCGGAAGCATAAAAGTTAAAACTCAACCTAACGTTGGTTCTACATTTACCGTTGAACTTCCCCTTGCCCGATTAGATTAGCAAATACTTCAAGCAAACCCTAATTTTCTTTTGGTTTTATATACCTATCGTAAAGAATTAATCCCAATATGGTTAACACGCCTATAAAGCTAAACATCAACCAAAACAGGGCAGGCTTACCCATTTCGTTTACAAGTTTAACGTAGCTAAAGGCTCCGAGAACTCCGCCTATAAAACTTCCAATTACACCATATAAGAAAGAATATCCAAGGTAAAGTGCCTTTTTATCGTCGGGTGCAATTAACCCTATATATGATATAAACTTAGGATGCGCCGTCATTTCGCCGAGCGAAAAAATTATCAATCCAGCAATAAATACCCAAGCATTGTTCGATATTGCCAATATTCCCATTCCTACAGTACCAAATAAAACGCCAACAATCATTGTAGGTAACGGTTTTTTATTCTTTACAAGGGACGAAATAACCAACTGCAAGGCAATTATTGTTCCTGCGTTTATTACGGTAACATGCTCGGCATCGAAGGTCCACGAAGGATTTTGAACAAATAACGATAAAAATGAATTAACAGCCGAATTTACCGGAGTCATATCAATATACTCCTTTAAAAACCACAAAACAGAATCGAACATCTGAAAGTACAATATCCAAAAACCAGAGTAAATAACTATCATCAAAATAAACTTGAAATCCTTCAGCACTAAAACCATTTCCTTGAATACCTGAATAAGCGTCTTTTGTGTTTTTGGTCTTTGAGGTTCTTTATAGGTAAATAAGTTTAGTAACAATAGCCAGCCCGTTCCAACAGCCGCCATCAGAAAAATGTAGTTCCAGCCAAACCCTTTAAGTATTGGGATTAGTACTAAAGGAAATAAAAATGCACCAAGGTTGATAGACCAATAGTAAATGCCAAAACCTAACGAAGAATTTTTCTCGTCGGTTGTTCGGGCAATAGTTCCGGAAACAATCGGTTTAAATGCTCCCGCCCCTATTACCATTAACAGTAAACTAAGAAAAACCTCGGAATATGTTTTGCTAAAACTGGTCAGCAGGTAACCCAAACTCATTACGGCAAAAGCAAAGAACAGCGTTTTCCGATACCCAAATCTATCGGCAATAGCTCCGGCTACAATTGGAAGAACATACAGCAAAGGGGTAATAACGCTTTTTATGATGCCAACGCTTTCTTTAGAAAACCCCAACCCACCACTATTAACATCCAAAACCAGATATACCGATAAAACGGACATAACTCCATAGTATGAACCACGTTCGAAAAATTCCATGGTTATAGCTGTCCAAAAATTTTTACCGAATGACTTTATTCCTACTTTGCCCATGTTTATTTATATTGATTTAAATCCAAAAATAAAAAAGGTTGCAAAATTATAATCTGACTTAAACCTTGCAACCCTAAATTATTTTATAGCAATTTTATTTTTCTTGTTTCTCAGCCTTTTCCAAGTTTTTTTCAGCCTCCTTTAATGCAGCCTGTGCTTGTTTGTGCATATCCTTTGCCTTTTTCATATAATCCTTCCCTTTTTGCTCCGTCTTCTTGCCCTGCTCATACTTTTTTAGAGCCACTTTATACTTATTGTTCCATTCCTTCATATCAACCTTAAACTTTGCCTCGGATTCCTTTATTTCAGCCTTGGCACTGGTAACTTCCTCCTTATCCTTGGAACGAAGTTGTTTTTCCAACGGTTTCAGGTCGGCAAAATGATCTTTCTCAAGTTGTTTTTGTTCCGTTTCCAATTCCTTTATTTCTGAACCGGCTTCATTCTGCTGTTCCTTGCCGACATTAATTAAACTATCGGCAGAATTAACTTTAGCTTCGGCTTTTTCAACTTTCAACTTGGCTGCATCAACTTTTTGCTCATACTTTGCCAGTTTGGCATCCTGAGCAACAGCATTATTGTTAAAAATAAATATAACAGATGCAAAGGCAACTAGTAGTAAATATTTTTTCATACACGTATATTTTATATTAAACTTAGTTCAACAAAAATATTAATAACCTTGAGTTTTAATCCAAAAAATTTACTTTAATTTTTTCCAAAAACTTTTGTGAGTTGTGATTATAGGTTACGATGCGCAACTGCTATTTGTTTCAAAAAAACAGGCTGTAAAACATTTAATTTCACAGCCCATTTATAAGAAATACTATTTACGAACAAACAGAAAGTCGCCACCCTCATCGCCTGCATCCCTAATGCTTCCATAAACAGGAGTAACGGGACTTGATGTTATTACAACATCCTTAATACTTGCAAACAACTCCTCTGCCGTTATGTAATCCTTTGCATTGCTGTTCAACCTTTTTACCAGTTGATCGAGAAATACGCTTCTATCGGGAACCTCTGTAAGATTTCCGCTGGTCATTGCGTCTCGACTAGGGGCATCGAAAGCCTTTTTAGGTGTAACAGAACCCTCTTCAAAAGCCTTACGGCTATGGAATATGCTTCCACCGAAACAAGCATCTGCAATAATAAGCGTATGCTTGGATTTTATTGCTGCCACGTAATCCTTTATTTGACTGTTAGCCAGCCAATTTGCAGTGCTATTTGCTTTAGAGTCAGTTGGAATCCAATAACCGAAATCGGTGTTCTTATCCCAGAATCCATGACCTGCATAGAAAATCAGCAAATTATCGTTCTTGTCTATCTTACGTGTTAAAATATCCAGTGTGTTAATCATTTGCTCTCTGGTAGGATTTTTCAGGAATACAACGTTTCCTTTATCGAAAGTGTATTTATCCACCAACACATCATATAACTTTTGGGCATCACTAATAGGATTGTCAAGGTCCGGGATACTGTTATCCTGATAATCGTCGGCACCCATTATTATTGCATAGTACTCCGGTTTTGTTTTTTCCTCGTTAAAAATCAAATCCAACTCCTCGGTTTCACCTTTTGCATTTGACTTACGTTGAACAAAGAATTTCTTCTCAACACTATTTTTCTGAAGATCTACAGCCCTTATTATTATCTCGTTCTTACCGGGTTCCAAAGGAATTTTAGCATTGAATTCTCCATCCGGTGTTAATGAAGCCTCAAAGCCATTAACCGATACCTGATAAATACCGGATGCATCGGAAGCTTTTCCCTTTAGGTTAATAAAATTGTCGGTTGTAGCAAATTCCTCACCCGATGTTAACGCGCGTAAACGCTTATCGTCCATCCTGATTGATGTTTGTGCATACGGGCGACCTCTTGTGGCTTCATTCCCAATTAATGGGACATCGGCTGGTTCAATTAGAGTTATCTGTGGCGGTTCATTATCAGCAGGAACTTCTTTCTTTATATCGAAATGGGCAACATCCGATAAAATTTGAAAGTTCGAGTTTTTCTTCACGTTAAGATTTGACGTTTGGGTTTGCGAAATTGGCAAATCGCGAAACTGTAACTTCCCTATCTTTAAATCGATTCCATAAGTCTCGTCGGTTATAAACTCTACACCAACATCTAGTCGCATAGCCCTATCTATATCATCAGGGATACGTTCGAAAACGAAAACTGCATCAACCGTTTCGCCCTGCTTAATTGTTCTTGTAGGAGTAGAATAGCGTTCGTTTCCACTTACTTCGGCAATTTTTCCGCGTTGGGCATCGTACTTTTGCTTATTAAAATCGGTAATGGTAACCAACCCGTTAATTACCTTCAAATCGCGAGTCGGGCCGTTATTGGTTATCGACATGTGAAGCTCAACTTTCCCATCCGATGAATGGTTTAAACTAGTAAGTTTGAAATCCATCTTTTGCAATTCGTCCTGTATAGGAGCAATCTTACTTGAACGAGCCTGCAACTTAAAAACCAAATCGGAAGATAATTCCGGCAAATCTTTAAGAACATTCCAAACAACAACCATGTTACGACCGCCAGGAACGTTATTCCCCACATTCCCCTTAACGGTTTTCATCATTTTAAATGACTTACCTCCATCGGTAGAGTAGAACGGCATAACGTTAAACATCTGCCCAGCAGACTCACCGTCGATGGCATATTCTAAAGTAATACTTTCACCCAACTGTTTGGGAACTAACTTGCCAAATTCCTGTGCATGTGCAACGGAAAACAGCAGTAGCCCAACCAATACGCCAACTAATTTCGATACAATTTTCTTCATGGTATTTAGGTTTTATAGGTTCTTTTTCGAATAAACACTAAAAGGTTGATTGTTTATCTTTTAACTCAATATCCATTTTTAGCGTATCATTATCAAATTTAATGCCGTTTATTTTTAAGCGAGCATAAAACGATGCTATTTCCCTAGTTAAGTTAACCGCTTCTTCCTGAAAGTCGTCGTTCATATTTTTCAACTTTATGCTACTATTTTGAGCATTTAGCGAAAGGTACCGAATAAGTTGCCGGGTACAAACACTCCACAGTCCGCTGTATGATGTTAATGGCAACGATGTTACAGACGTAGAAGCATTGGAAACATACTTGTACGGGTAAACAGGGTAATCGATTTTTGAACCATTGTATTCCGAAGAGGTTAAAAATCTTAATCCCTTCTCCCTGAATATAAAATCGGCATTAATAGAAGTAGCGGAATCGGGTATTGTACAGCAAAATTCGTACTCAGCTTGGTTATCGATTGCCTCGTCGAAAGAAGCTTCCACCATAAGACCGGAACCTAACACCTTTAACTTATATACATTATCAGATTCCACTGTTCCCGAATCTAGCGGAGAATACTGTAACAAAACCACATACTCGTTATACCGCGTAACATGAGTATCGAGCACAGCAAAGAGGTTATCGGAAATTAGCGCTTGCGCTGAAATTTTGAAATATGTATCGAAGCGTTCCCTGTAGGTTGTATATTTTTCAACTTCAATAGCTTTAGAGTATATATCCCGAAAATACTGCACGGTAGCCTTTTTGTAAAGCAAAGCCATTGATTTTGCCCTAAAAATAGCCTGCTCCTTGGCAAGAGACAACTCCATGTCGGGGTCGGAAACGCCAACGGCAACTATGCCTGAGTATATCTCGGGAATCTGAAAGAACCATTGAGGTAGCGAATCCGGATAAAAGCCTATATTTTTCACATTTTTAAACTTACCCTTAGATGATGTTGCCGATTCGGGAGAGGTTTCCTTGTCAAGAATTTTTTCGTACTGTTGCTTGTTCTGCGAACTACCAGAAATGTTCGTTACTAAGAAAAAAATAACTGTTAATGCTAAAAATCTACACTGCATAATGCTCTTTTTTAGAACTTAAATCAATTTTACAAATAAAACGTTAATGCCTAAAGTTACGGAAAAAATCAGGCCAAAAACAACCGGTTATTGTTACATTATTATTGAATGCTTCCAGAATTTGGCAAATGATTGTTTAATGTTGATAACTTATAAGGAAAAAAACTTAAACGTTTTACTTTGGAACAACACAAAACCGTAATTTTAACTTTGAATGTTAAGCGTTTTATCGCACACTAAATAACTTTTTCGACATGGAAATAATTATTGGCATAGCCGTTGGTTTACTTACAGGGTTGGCCGTTGGTTTGTTTTTTTATTTGAAAAAAGGGAATGGCAACGCTTCGGCTAACGAGGCACAAAAACTAAACGAACAACTTGTCAATATAACAAGCCAGTTAAACGTTTCGAACGATAGGTTACTAAGAAATGAAGAGTTAATAAGTACGCTAAAGTCCGAACTTCAAAGTAAAGAAGAAGAAAAAATAAAACTTGCAGCCTCCATTTCCGCAAGCATGGCAACACTAGAGGCATCGAAGGAACAAATGGCAAATTTAAAGTCGGAAATAGATGCTTTTAAGCGTGAACTGTCCGAGCAGCAAAAT
The DNA here is from genome assembly GCA_020636845.1 of Bacteroidales bacterium. Lineage (GTDB taxonomy): Bacteria > Bacteroidota > Bacteroidia > Bacteroidales > Tenuifilaceae > JACJXD01. The sequence goes on from JACJXD010000007.1 coordinate 68,583, forward strand.
TTGACAGATTCCTTTAAAACAAAATCGATTGAACTCGAAAAAGAAAACAAGTATTTAAAAGAAGCGCTAGACAAACAAAAGAAGGACTTGGAAGAAATTGGAAACCAGTTCACAAAGGAATTTAAGTTATTGGCCGACCAAATAATGGAAGACAAATCGCAAAGGTTTGTGAAGATTAACCAGGAAAATATCGATAGGCTGCTAAAGCCCCTTGACGAAAACATTAAGCAATTTCAAAAGCAAGTTCAGGAAACATACGAAAAGGAAAGCCGCGAGCGTTTTTCGCTAGGCGAAAAGGTAAAAGAACTCGGCGAGTTGAATAAAACCATTAGTGAAGAAGCAAAAAATTTGACCGAAGCGCTTAAAGGACAAGTAAAAACTCAGGGTAATTGGGGTGAAATGATTTTGGATTCCATTCTAAGCAAATCGGGGCTGGTAAAAGGCAGGGAATATACCGTACAGGAATCGTTCACAGACTCAACAGGCAAACGATTTCAACCTGATGTGATAGTTTCGTACCCAGACAAACGCAAGGTAATTATCGACTCCAAAGTTTCACTGATTGCTTACGAAAGATACTCTTCGTCAAAAAGCGTGGAAGAGCAGCAAAAAGCGGCAACCGAACTGCTTCATTCCATGCGAAGACACATTGACGGGTTATCGGGAAAAAACTACCCCGACCTTGTCGATACGCTAGACTTTGTAATGATGTTTGTTCCTATTGAACCTGCATTTATTTTAGCAATGGAAACCGACCCTAATATTTGGAATTACGCTTACGAAAAGCGTGTACTGCTTATCAGCCCAACAAACCTAATTGCTGCATTAAAGTTAATTTACGACCTGTGGCAAAGGGAATACCGTAACCGAAATGCCATTGAAATTGCCAAGAGAGGCGGTTTACTTTACGATAAATTTGTAAACTTTCTGGAAAATTTTACTCAAATTGGCGATAGCCTAGTAAAAGCCCAAAACACGTATCAATCGGCATTTAGCCAACTTAAAGATGGACGCGGAAGCCTAATTACCCAAGCACAGCAACTAAAAGAGTTGGGCGTAAATGCAAAAAAGAACCTTCCCGAAAACCTTTTTCCATAAATCTAGTATAAGAACAGGTTAATTACTCAACCGTACTTATGTAAAAATGCTGTAATATCGGCATTTTTATCATTTTGTAAGATTGTTTTAAAATGAGTAATTAAAAGCGATAATTTTAACTTAATTTTTTGTTAATTGCGCCTTTAATGCCGATTTATATAGCCTTATGATTTCGATTTGTATTCCGGTATATAATTTTGATGTAACAGATCTGGTTGACGAGTTACTAAGACAGGCTGCCTTTTTAAATTATCCTGTGGAGGTACTTATTTTCGACGACCATTCTCAGCAATACTTCAGGCAAAAGAATGCGCTGCTGGGCTCCCGTAGCAGTGTAAACTATTTGGACTTTGATTTCAACATTGGGCGTTCGAAAATACGTAACCGCTTGGCCGATTTTGCCTCCGGGCAATGGCTTCTATTTTTGGATTGCGATGTGGTTATAGATAATCCCAATTACCTAAAAAACTACATTGATAATTTGAACAACACCAAGGTTATTTGTGGCGGACGAAAGTATGGAGCCCGACCCTTCCGTTCCGAATTTATTCTTCGATGGAAATATGGGGTTCAACGCGAATGCAAATCGGCATTTTATAGGCAACTCAAACCTTATAGTGCATTTATTAGCGGAAATTTTATTATAGATTACGACATCTTTCAAAAAGTACGATTCAACGAACAACTGTCGGGATATGGACACGAAGACACTTTATTTGGCGTTGAGTTAAAAAAACACAACGTAAACATTCTCCATATCGATAACCCCACAGTTCATTTAGGATTGGACCCTTGCCGCGAATTCATTACAAAAACGGAGCAAGGAGTGGTAAACCTTGCAAAAATTATGCGCATAACACCATGTATGCGCAAAGATATTGAAAGGTCGATAAAACTCCTGAAAGTGTTCCATACACTCCGAACATTAGGACTTCTTCCGGTACTTCGATGGGCATTTAAGGCAATGAACCCGGTAATAAGACAACAACTTTGCAGTCGCAATCCGTCCATATTGCTAATGGACATTTACAAACTGTCGTTACTTTCCCAAATATACCGTCGTCACTGGCAGTAATTACGATTTAGGCCTAAAATACAGTTGTATTGGCACTCCCGAAAAATTAAACTTTTCGCGGAGTTTGTTTTCCATATACCGTTTATAAGGCTCCCGAATGTACTGTGGCAAATTACAGAAGAACGCAAACGAAGGAGCATGTGTCGGCAACTGGGTTACATACTTAATCTTTATAAACTTTCCCTTATACGCCGGAGGCGTTTTTATTTCGATGGCTTCCTGCAAAAACTCGTTAAGCTTCGACGTAGCAATACGTTGCTTCCTGTTATTGTAAACTTCCATTGCTGTTTCCAGCACCTTGTGAATGCGCTGCTTGGTTAGTGCCGATGAAAAAATAATTGGCACATCCTGAAAGGGAGCAATCCGTTCCTTTATTTGACTTGTAAATAGTTCAACCGACTTGTTGCTCTTTTCGATTAAGTCCCACTTATTAACAACAATTACAACGCCCTTTTTATTTCGGTTTATCAACGAAAAAATATTCATATCCTGTCCTTCAATGCCTCTGGTTGCATCTATTAAAAGCAAACATACATCGGAACTTTCAATAGCACGAACCGAACGCAAAACCGAATAGAACTCCAAATCTTCCTTAACCTTTGTCTTCCGGCGAAGTCCGGCCGTATCCACAATAACAAAATCGAATCCAAACTTCTGATAACGAGAATCTATGGCATCTCTTGTTGTTCCTGCAACAGAGGTAACAATATTCCGTTCCTCACCTACCAAGGCGTTTATTAACGACGATTTTCCAACGTTAGGACGGCCAACCACTGCAATTCGAGGAATTTCTTCTTCTTCAGCCTCTTCCTCCTCGGCATTGCTAAAATTTTTCACAACCTCGTCGAGTAAATCACCTGTTCCCGAACCGCTAATTGCCGAAACGCACCAAGGGTCGCCTAAGCCCAAACTATAAAATTCGTTGGCTTCTAACCGCAAATCATTATTATCAACCTTATTTACGACCAAGTGTACAGGCTTGGATGTGCGGCGGAGAATATTGGCAACCGACATATCCATGTCGGTAATACCGGTTCTAACATCAACAATAAAAACAATGCTGTCCGCCTCATCAATGGCAAGGTGAACCTGTTTTCTGATTTCCTCCTCAAAAACATCGTCGGAGTTAACAACAAAACCACCGGTATCTATAATTGAAAACTCTATGCCGTTCCAATCCGACTTACCGTAAATTCTATCGCGAGTAACACCTGCAACTCCGTCCACAATGGCATGTCGTCCACCAACCATGCGGTTAAAAAAGGTTGATTTCCCAACATTAGGACGTCCAACAATTGCTACAATATTTCCCATAATTCAAAATGCAAATTAAGTTAAAGTGGATAACCAAACCGCTTTAGCTTTTTATCGCTATTGCGCCAATCGGAATCGACTTTTACAAATAGTTCAATATAAACCTTCTTGCCAAGAAATTTTTCCAGTTCCAACCGAGATTCGGTTCCAACCTTCTTGAGCATTCTGCCTTGCCTTCCTATCAAAATTGATTTCTGCGATTCCCTGTCAACATAAACAACAGCCCTTATCCTATCAATTGTTTCACTTTCCTTATACTCTTCAATTTCAACCTCAACAGAATAAGGAATTTCCTGCTTATAGTTAAGTAGAATTTTTTCGCGAATTATTTCCGAAGTAAAGAAACGCATCGTACGGTCGGTTAACGTATCCTTGGAAAAATACTCGGGTCCTTCGGGCAACTTCTCCACAATTAACTTGGTAAGTTCATCCACATTAAAAGAATGCAAAGCCGATATGGGTATAACTGTTGCCTTAGGCAATACAGCCCTCCATTGCTCCATAAGAACAACAACGTTGTCCTGATTGGATAAATCGACTTTATTAATTGCCAGAATTATGGGCACATTTAACTGCTGTAACTTATCCAGAAACTCCTGATTTTTATTTGGGGTTTCCACCATATCGGTTATGTACAGAATAACATCGGCATCCTCCAAGGCATTTTCCACAAACCGCATCATTGCCTCCTGAAGTTTATAAGCAGGCTTTAATATTCCCGGAGTATCGGAATATACAATTTGATAATCGTCGGAATTAACAATTCCCATTATCCTGTGACGGGTGGTTTGCGCCTTACTGGTAACAATGGATAAATTTTCACCTACCAGCTTATTCATTAATGTGGACTTCCCCACATTGGGGTTCCCAATAATATTAACAAAACCCGATTTATGAGACATAACGCTTAATTTAAAAGGTTAGCAATAATGTTAAAATCTTCCAATTTTAAGCATGTTAACCTCTTTTTGTGTAAGAAAGCGCCATTGTCCGCGAGGTATTCCTTTTTTTGTTAAACCGGCAAAGTAAACCCTATCCAACTTCATTACCTTAAACCCAAAGGAATCGAAAATACGACGTACCACTCTATTTTGTCCGCTGTGAAGTTCTACTCCAATCTCGGTTCCATCGCTATCCTCAGTATAGTCGATAATATCGACATTAACCTTTTCGCCGTCCAACTCAACTCCGTCCAACACCTTTTGCATTTCGGCTGGCGAAATTTTCTTATCGAGTCCAACAAAGTAAATTTTCCGTTTACGGTTACTAGGATGGGTTAACTTAGTTGTAAGTTCACCATCGTTTGTTAAAAGCAACACACCCGTGCTGTTCCTATCCAAACGCCCAACCGGATAAACACGTTCGGGGCAAGCGCCTTCGATAAGTTCCATAACCGTGTGCTTTGCATGAGGATCGTCAACCGTTGTAACGTAGTCCTTAGGCTTATTCAACAGAATATATACCTTACGCTCTGCTACTAACTTTTTCCCCTTTAACTCAACATCATCGGAAAGTTTTACCTTCGTTCCCAATTCGGTAATAACTTGTCCGTTAACCGATACCTGTCCGTTTTCAATTAACTCATCGGCTTCGCGCCTACTGCATACACCTGCGTTAGAAATGAAACGGTTAAGTCTGATTATGGTATCGCCCGAAATTTCCGGAGCAACATCCGAAACCTGTTCATCGATATTGGGTTCTAAATCCCAATCATGTTTCCGTTGAAAGGTACGCGAACGATAGCCGCTTGGTTCGTCCGATCTGCTTTTGTTGGAACGGAAATTTTCCCTTCCTTCAAATTTATCGTATCTGCCTGTTGATTTTCTATACGACCTATCATCTCCTCTATCATCGCTTCTGCGCCTAAAACCTTCGGGTTTATCGAAACGACGACGGTAATCGCCATCACGGTCAAAACTACGTGACGACCTGCGGTCATCGCCTCTCCTGTCCTCGCGGTTATCGTCTCTACGTCTAAAGCCTTCGGGCTTGTCGGAACGACGACGGTAATCGCCATCACGGTCAAAACTACGTGACGACCTGCGGTCATCGCCTCTCCTGTCCTCGCGGTTATCGTCCCTACGCCTAAAGCCTTCGGGCTTGTCGGAACGACGACGGTAATCGCCATCACGGTCAAAACTACGTGACGACCTGCGGTCATCGCCTCTCCTGTCCTCGCGGTTATCGTCCCTACGCCTAAAGCCTTCGGGCTTGTCGGAACGACGACGGTAATCGCCATCACGGTCAAAACTACGTGACGACCTGCGGTCATCGCCTCTCCTGTCCTCGCGGTTATCGTCCCTACGCCTAAAGCCTTCGGGCTTGTCGGAACGACGACGAGAGTCTCCGTCACGGTCAAAACTCCGTGAAGGTCTGCGATCTTCGCTTTTTTCCTCTTCGCTATAATCTCGATTAATTTTTCTTGAAGCTTTTTCTTCACTTTCCTGATAGTCAGAACGACTCTCAGAGTGTTCATCGGAATTTTCGGAAGCACCTTGTGCTTGCTCTAAAGTTCTAGTTGTCAAAGTCCGTGGACGGTAAACCCTAGCGGGTTCTTCCTGGGAGTTAGTCCGCTTCTCGCGTTTAACATCCCCATTGTTTCTTGATTTTTCCATTTTTTCAATTAGTCTATTAACATCCAGCCAACTCTATGACTGAAAATTTAGCGTGCAAAGATAATTAATATTTTATATTCCAATGATTAACAACGAATAAAATGTGTTAAGATTATATAAAAGATTGTAACGCTGCGCCTTTCATCTACAAATATTCACGGAACACTACATCAAAGCAATAATCATTTTTCCGTCCCGATAATTTTTATTTTTCGCCGAAAGACCTCGCCTTGATCATCAATCAAAGTAAGAGTATATGTTCCCGGGTCCGGATCAACAACCATTTCGTGAACTCCCTTGGTTTTCCCTAAATACTTTTCGTTTAAATGCCAATAGATGGTAGCATTCGGATTTCGATGCGTTGCCTTCCAAATACTCTGGCTACGTTTCCCTTTCGCCTCGTACGGAATATAAATATCAGCGCCATAAAAAGGATATATTAAATCGATATTTTGGACTTCGTCGTGATTAGCATGACAGCCATCCTTGTAAGGAGGCAAACTTTTATACTCTGCATGAACCCGTTTATAAAACCACTCCTGAGCCGGAGGAAGCACAAACCAACTAGCCGAGGTAATCTGACTGCCGGACACACACGAACGAGTAACTCTAAACCGTTTGGCCTTATCCAAGTAAATTTTACGATGATACATGCAAGGAAGCGTTTTTGTTTTAACTGCCGGAACCAATTCGGAAATTGTATCGGGGCAATTCTCCGAAGCCATCAAACCGCTCTGCTTGCAGGTTATTGCCTTCTGCAAATCGAAATACGGAGGAGTAAACCACTTCGAAGCAGGTAAAATGGAAAATATATCGAACATTACGGGAGCCGCCGCTGCTACTCCTATTAAATCGGCACGGCCCTCGCCATCGGCATTGCCCACCCAAACAGCCACCGTGTAATCAGGCGTTACGCCAATTGCCCATGCATCCCTAAAACCATAACTTGTCCCCGTTTTCCATGCAATTCGTTGAGAAGAAATAAAACTGCGCCATGTACCATCCTCACCCGGACGGTTTGCCTGTGTTAACGCTTCAAGGGTAAGGTATGCTGCCCCCGAACCTATTCCATAAGCGGAAATCCGTTGATTTGCATCAGGCTTTGCTTCTGCATCATAATGTAAGTAAACACCACAAGATGTGTCAGTTTGAACTTTTCGCGCCAACGCCGAATACGCCCTTGCCAGCTCCCACATAGTTGACTCTGCGCCACCTAATATAATCGACAATCCATAGTGTGAAGCAGGTTTATCGATACTATACAAGCCAATGTTTCGAATATTATTGTAAAACTTTTCCAACCCATACTCTTTTAGCAAGTTCACCGATGGCACATTCAACGAGCGAGATATAATTTCGTTGGCGTGTACTGCTCCCTCGAATGTTTTACTAAAATTTTGCGGAGTAAATCCGGCATAAGCCACCGGTAAATCCTTAACCAACTCCCGCGGATAAAGCAAACCCTCGGATAACATATACCCATAAAGGAACGGTTTTAAAAGACTACCGTAACTTCGCCGCGATGTTATAATATCGACCAACGATGAATTTGCAGGATTATTTGTCAGGATATTTCCAATGTAAGCCAGCACTTCACCATTTTTATTGTCCACAACCATTGCGGCCATATTTCTAATTCCATTAGCCATAAAATGGCGATGATACCGATTGGCAATACGCTGAGCATTATCCTGAATTTGCCTTTGAATGGTTGACTTAACCAGTTGTCCTTTTAATCCGTCGTGAATACAACGCGTAAGTAAATGCGACGCTTTCTGCGGCAACGCATTTGCCGGATTTGGAGCAGGCTCCAACAGTGCTAACCTGTATGCTTCTTCATCTATATATCCTTTTCGCATTAATTTTTTAAGCAACCTGTTACGCTTTTCTATTAGCAAATGAGGATTACGTCCCGGGTATATAAGCCCCGGAGCGTTAGGCAGTACAGCTAGCGATGCAGCCTCTGCCCAACTAAGGTTATCGGGGCTTGTTCCAAAATACCGCCATGCGGCTGCATCTATCCCAACAACATTTCCGCCAAAAGGAGCATGGGAGGCATACTTAGCCAGAATAGTCCGTTTAGAATAGGACAACTCCGTTCTTACAGCCAACACCATTTCGACAACTTTTTCCAAATACGATCGAGGTTTCCCCTTACGCGACAATCGCACCAACTGCATGGTTAACGTGCTTGCTCCGCTTACCACTTTTCGGGCTTTAATATTTTGCACCATTGCCCTTACCACAGAAACAGGGTTTACACCCAGATGATACCAAAAGTAAGCATCTTCGAATTGAGTCAAACAAATTGCAAATTTGTAAGGCACCGTATCGGTTTCGGGAAATTGCCACATTCCCTCGTCGGAAACAGTTGCCGATAGCAACTGACCATTTCTATCGAGAAGAACTGTTGATGTTGAATTGTGAAACCGAACAGGACGAATAAGAATAAAAAAAGCCAGCAGGAGAAAAACTCCTGCTAACAAAATTTTGTATGATTTTTTTATGTTTCCGAAACGCATTTACTATTTATAAAAACAAACTAAAGTATTTTCATATCTGTATCAACAATGATTTATAGAGATTCCATCTGAGTTCAAAGATTTCTCATAGTCAATTTCCAATTCAGATATTTTTTGCAACAAATGACCCTCAAAGAATTCTTGATATTCCTTAAGGCTTCTGAATATGGATTGAACTTTAAATAAAAAAATCTTAGAGTGGTTCATTGTCTCATTTAGTTAATCAAACTGTATAAAATCCAATATTAAATGTCATCCAGAGCGAAGCGAAAGATCTATTTTATTTAAGACCAGATGCTTTACTTCGTTCAGCATGACAAAAACTATTTTCTACTCCACTACAACCCATCCGCCTTTTTGCGAAGCAGCAATAGTGTTGTCGTACATTGCTTCGCAATGCGGGCCAGGCATATAATACCGTCCGGCATAAGTGGCCGTTAACTTTATGGTAAACTTCTTGCTCGTATTAGGCTTTACGCTGAAGTAAGTAATTACCCTGTCGTCGCGAATATCCTGATAATCGAAATTATTGGCCGACTCGTTTCCGGTTCCCTCAAAACGGGCATTCTGAATTTCCCATCCTGACGGGAATATCTGGGTAAGAGCCATCTCTTTAAGTTCTCCCCTAACACCTGGATTGGAAATAGTTACCTCACAGGTAAAATCGGTTCCCTTTTTAAGATTTTCAGGGTTTAGCACAGAACCGTTAGCCGACAAGTAAACCACTTTCATGTTGATGTTACTCTCGAACGATTTTTCTTCCCCTAACGGAGGAATCCCCGTTAAAACTATGCTGGTATAAACTGGCTTCTTACCGTTATTTTCGTAAACAATACCGTTTAATCCATCGGCAATTTGAAGTTGCTCACGTGCCACCGGTTTGTCGCTCGACAACTTTTTAGAACTGTTTCCAATGGAATACCTCAACGCTACCGAGTTATCAGCACCTTTCTGTATGGACAACTTTGAAAGCGCCATAAGATCGACAGCTGTTTCCTGTGTACTCATCCAAGCGTTGCCCGAAAGCACCTTGCTAATTTCCTTTGCTATTGGGAAAGCACGGGAATCGTCCTTAAGCAGAATGAGAGTTTCCAGCACAATACCCTTATCACGATTTGTTGAACCATACGTATAACTTAACTCCCTATAACTATTTACCGTTAACGGCACATTCTGAATAATCGACCTTGCCGTTTCATCCTGACCAATTAAAGCGTATGCAGCGGCAAGTCGCATTTTAGCGGTAAGCCCCAAATCGTGTTCCTTTAACTTGTTCATGGCTCCAACTTCAGCCTTTTTAGCCAACGCCAGCGTATATAACCTGTAAGCCTGAACCAAATCGTCATTCCGATAATCGCTCCGTGAATAGGTATATCCCCGTGCAGCCCTACGCTGATACGAAATCCAGTTAGCAATTAACCCTTGAGGAACATCATACCCATTGTTCTGCGCTTCGATTAAGAAATGCCCAACATAACTGGTACTCCAATCGTCGCTATATACATACGAAGGCCAATAACGAAAACTTCCATCGGAATTCTGAAATTGCGACAACTTTCGGATAGCCTCATTCACAAAATAGTCGATATTACCCTGTTGCCCGCTGGACAGTTCAACCAACTTGTCCAAATACAACTGAGGAAATGCAGCCGAAGTTGTTTGCTCCACACAACCGTGAGGATAATGAATAAGGTCATCAAGACGCTTTTTCAAATTTAACGGAGGCAATACGGAAGCCTCCAAAAAAGCAGCGTTGCTTCCTTTAATCCCGAATGTGCTAAAGTTAAGTTTCAACTTAGCATTGGCAGGCACCAACGTATCGATACTTCGCGTAACTTCCGATATAGGATTGCGCACCATTATATCGATGGTTTGAGTTGACTTAATACCATTACCTTCTGCCTCAACCTCTACTTTTGCAGGGCCACTGGCTCCTCCAACCTTCAAATTAAAGAATATAATTTTATCGCCAACCTCGCTAAACGAAAGCGTCTTGGCTTTCTCTCCACTAATGGAAATGTTGGGTGAAGTTTTAACCGTAACTGTAACCTTTTTCATTTTAGGTGACATGGTAAATACATTCACCGGTAAACTAATATCCTCCTGAGGTCCTAAAACCCGAGGCAACGTGGCCATAACCATTAAATCGTTTCGAACAGGGCAAGTCTTCTCGGTCATTCCGTATGCCCCGTTATTAGCGGCAACAACCATCACCCTAACACTTCCGATATAGTTGTCCATGGTAAAGTTTATTTTCTTGCTCTTCCCCTTTTCAACTACATAAGGTCCGAAAAACCGAACTACCGGCTTAAACCGTTGATTTTTTTCTCCATCGTTAGGCTTTAAATTTTCATCGCCACCAACGGAAATAAGCCTTTCCAACTTACCACCGTAAGCACCTATTACATCGTTATACAAATCCCACGTTTTTACTCCAATAGCCTCGCGTGCATAGAATACCGAATGAGGATCGGGTGTTTTAAACCGGTTAATATCCAACAAGCCTTCGTCCACCATTGCCAACGTAAAACACATTTTTTTCCCATTCTTTTCGCTCACACTAATTTCTACCGGCTTTTCCGCCTTTAACTCATCATCCATTTTAATTATAGGTTGAAGAATTGTAGCAGGATCGGTTACGTTTAACCGCGTAATGCCATACAACCTAATTGGCATATCGTTGTTTTTCCCTTTGTGCGGCTGCACAAGCGTTACATGAAAATAAACATTGGGCGACATCTCCGGTGTGGTTTCAACGCTAACCACATTAACGGGTTTAAACGCATCGACCCACCAAGCGGATATTACCTTAGAGCCATTTTCGATGCTGATGAGCGCTCGCGCATTTTCCGCCCCCGGAATGGTAAGCTGAACATGGTCGCCCACATTGCAATCTTCCTTATCGGCAGCAATTGCCAGTACGTTTGCACTTCCTGGCCTATCGGCTTGCGACTTTCCTGAATCGTAAGGCCAATCGAAATAAACATAGGTTCCACTGCTATTCCCTGTCTTTTTATTGGTAACTTTAATGTAATAGCGCCCCCATTCGGGATAGTTTACACGTAAAGTAACATTTGCTTTCCCGTTTACCGTAGAAAACTGTTTCCTTGTAATTAACTTATCGTAACTTCTACTTACATAGCTGGCCTCGCCCTCGTCCGGCTGTTCCCACCACCAACGCCAAGTTAACTTATACATTTCCATTTCCAAATCGGAACAACTAACGGGTTTCCCGTCAACATTAACCGTTACCACGCTTAACTCATGATCCCGATCGGTTTCCAACCAACCCCTTCCTGTTTTTGGTTTCGGAGGCAAAACACCCACAAACTCACTGTAAGGGTAATACATTTTAGAAAACAAGTCGATACTAAAATCGCCACCCTGTTCAAAAACTCTTCCTTTAAAAACAACATTGATTGCCGTGGGCGGAGTTTCCGGCTTTTCAATTTTTCCTGCTACACGAGCATTCCCTTCGTTATCGAGTTGCCCCTCCCAAAGCATGTAAGTCTGCTGTTCGAACCTAACACCCGGATCGTCGAACGTATAATTTCCATAATTTGGAAACGTAGCATGTCCCTTCTTAACGGTAACTTCGTACTTGGCATTAAGATTTGCCGCAATAGCGCCATGCAGCCATTTCACATTTAACGGTGCATTTATTACACCCGATTCCGGAATTTTATCCAAATCCAACTTTATTTTCAAGCGATTCGGCTTAATAGTTTCTACATTAAGCGTCTTACTAAAAACAGCACCTCCAACTTTAACCGTTGCACGCCAAGAACCTGTTGGAGCCTGATCGTCCGTTGCAACAGGAAAATAGAACATTCCCATTTGGTTATTAGCCTGCACCAATTTTTTAACCAACAATCCTTTGGGATCGCGAAGTTCAAAGATTATTGGATGATCGAGAGGTAAACTGTTCGTTTTATCCTCCAAAATAAATGCTAAATGAAGCGTATCGCCCGGACGCCAAACACCCCTTTCGCCATAAATCATTCCTTTTAATCCATGCTGAACCTCGAATCCTCCAACATCGAAATTACTAAGCGAGTTAGAAGTTCCGTTATCTACACGCAAGTAGCCCCGTTGATTTCCATCGGAAACAGTAACCAAAAACGGTGTTCTGTTTAGTTTAAACTCGATAATTCCATCGCTATTGGTAGAACCCTCGGCTAATACTTGATTCTGATAATCGGTAACTTTTACGTTAACACCCGATTTTGGTTTTGCCGAAGGCAAATCGGCAACCACAACCAACATACCTCCATTGTTTCCCAACTTAGCAATTACCCCCAAATCGGACGACAGAATAATCTGCTTAATCATTTTAGAACTTGAATAGTATGCCGAGTTACAAGGATTATCGCGCTGACGCCAATCGTAATCATCGTCGTAATAATAATCGTAGTCGTAATAATAATCCGGACCATCGTATCCCGATGTATTTGCAGATTCATCAAAACTTACCGTAGTGGTAGTCTCAGCATCCTTGCCTTCTCCGTTACATGGCGTTAACAACTGATGCCTATTGAACTTTATGCTAATCTGGTACATGGCACCGGGATCGGCCGAAAAGAGTTTCCCCATATCCAGCGTATAGCGAGTCCATTTGTTCGGAACAATCACACCTAGCTGATTTAAAGGAATAACTTTTTTAAATACCGGATACCCAACACGCGTAAGTTCAGAAGTACCGCCTAACCTGTTAACCTGCATGTAATAAGGAATGTTATTTTCGAATATTTTAACAATTTCAACCGTTACCGCCTTAAGGTTAACCGCCTCGAACGGATAAACCAACCCCTGCGATGTGGGCAATATTGTCCCCTTCCCTAAGGGGCGAATCCCGGGTTTTACATCTTCGAATACAAAAGTCTTTGAGAACTCCTCGCTTAATTTTTCTCCTAAATTATTTTGAATTCCTTGGTAAACCTTTAGCGTACGGACATCCTGAACTGTTTGCGGCAAGTAAATCCGAAGCACGTTCTTACTTAAATCGAACTTAAGTTGCGAAAAGCCATCTACGTCTATTAAACCTTCGAAACCCTGCTGCTTTTCGAGCAAATCGGAAAAAACAATATATATTGCCTGCTGTGGAGCCTGAACAACTTTCGTACTAATTACCACAAACTTCCCCGTTGCCGGTACGTCAAACTGCATGTTACCCGTTGTACCTCCTCCAATTCCTGAAGCATCCCAGTCAACCTCAACCTGTCCTCCACTAGGGTTTCGTTTAATTCCTTTTACTTTAATTTTAAAGTTATTCGGTTCATCGGCAGGCTCAACCAAAATTTCCAACTTTGAGCCATTGTAAGTAGCCGTAAAACACCCTGCTAACTTTTCGGTCTCCGCTTCGTCGGCAGTTTGCACAATTCCCTCTAAATTATAAACATCAGGATTATCTTCACTTTGCACTATAAGCCCATCGAAATCCATCGATAGCGACTGGGGAATTATACGAAAACTATAGTTAAACTTGCTAAAACGGTCGTCCTTAACATCGAATAACTTACCAAGCGCAAAGGCCGAAGTATAAATTTCACCCGATTTCATTGGCTTATCGGGACGAAACTCTATGGTTTGGGCATCAACCCAATAAGCCTTACCGTCGATGGATGGCGAAAAACTAAACAAATGCTCTTTTACCGCATCTCCGGCTGTTGTAAACGAAGTTGCCGGCTGAGCAAATCGAAAAGTAATTTTAGAATTTGCAGGAATAAGCCCCGACGTATATGCCGAAATATACTGTCCAAAAGTAGGGTCTATCTCGGTTATTATCTCCTTTTTTTTCTTATGACATGCCGTAAATAACAGCAATAAACTTAACATTACAAGCAAAAAATTGCTTGCAGACTTTAGGTTTTGGCGTTTTTTCATAGCAGGGTTATTTTGTGTTTTTTATTCCCGATTGGTGTTAATCAAAGATAGCAAAGATTTAAAAAAGGTAAAAATACCTTTTCAAAAACCAACTGTTGCATTACAGTTACTGGAACATACATCTCCTAAATTAGCATAAAACAACTTATTTTGGATAGTTGAAAATTGTTTTCCATCCAGCCCTCATTAAAACAAAAAACCGCCCACAGTTGGACGGTTACCATTTCTTCTAAACATTATTTAATTATTCATTATTCATAAATCCCTGCTGTTCCAAAACCTTTAACAGCACTTTAGAAAAAGCAACATTATCCTTTTTTGTATAACGATTATCGGTAAATACCTGCGCTAAGGTTTCCTTATTATTCTCCTTTAATAGTTGCTCGGTAAGCGGAAGGGCTTCTTTATGCTGATAAATTTGATCGATATCGCCTTCGGAATAATCCATATATACTTCGTTGTGCACTACACCTGCAAGAGGAAGCCTATCGGACATTTCGGGTTTTTCGTCGGGATAACCCATTGTTACGGTTGTTATAGGAACAACTCCCTTAGGCAAATTTAGCACTTCTACTATTTTATCGGCAGTATAGGTGGTGGTTCCCAAATAGCAAATACCCAACCCTTGTTCTTCGGCAGCAACGCAAACATTTTGTGCTACAAGCAAAGCATCGATAGCTGCAGTAAAAAACGACAAAAAATTATCGTAACCCGGATTAGCTTTACGCTGCAAACACCACTTATTAAAACGATTAAAATCGGCACAGAATGTTAACACAACCGGCGCTTGTATAATCATCTGCTGGTTAAAATGAAGTGGAAGCAACTTCTTCTTCACCTCCTCGCTTCGAGTTACAATTATACTATAAACCTGCATATTACCAGTAGTTGACGCGCGTGTTCCTGCAGTAAGTATATCGTTTAACAGCGACTCATCGATTGGATCGCTTTTATACTTCCTGATGGAACGATGATTGAGTAAAACTTTCATGACGAATATTATTATATGCACAAATAAAACACATTTGGTGCTAACATGCACCAGAACATATTATGTTTTTGAGCAAGATTTGATAAAAAAGGGCAGCGATTAACCTATTTCTTTCTCAATCAGATACTGGTTTCTATCGGCTGAACTTCGCGAAATAAGTTCTCCCAAAAAACCGGCAGTAAAAAGTTGAACACCAATAATAGCCACTACCAAGGCAACATAAAACAGAGGTTGATCCGTTACCGGACGGAATTTTAACTGATGAGCCTGAGCCCATAGTTTACTGCTAACAAGCCACACTGCAATAACTCCACCGGATAAAAACATGAGCGTTCCCAGAGTCCCAAAAAAGTGCATGGGTTTCTTTCCAAACTTCGAAACAAAAATAACCGAAAGTAAATCGAGGAAACCATTTATAAATCGCGACCATCCGAATTTCGAAACGCCATATTTTCGTTCCTGATGAACAACCACACGTTCGCCAATGCGTTTAAATCCTGCTTGCTTAGCAAGCACGGGAATGTAGCGGTGCATTTCGCCATAAACCTCAATACTTTTTACCACGTTGTGGCGATACGCCTTAAGCCCACAATTCATATCGTGCAATTTAATGCCACTGGCCATGCGAACCGTAGCATTGTAGAGCTTGCTGGGTATTCGCTTTGTTAATAAGGGATCGTAGCGTTTGCGCTTCCACCCCGACACTAAATCGTACCCCTCGTTCTTTATCATTTGGTAAAGAGCGGGAATTTCATCGGGACTGTCCTGCAAATCAGCATCCATAGTAATTACCACATTTCCTTTGGAAGCGGTAAAGCCAACCTGCAGGGCAGCCGATTTGCCGTAGTTTCGCCTAAACTTGATTCCCCTTAAAGCAGGGAAGTTGGATTTTAGCTCCTCAACTACCTGCCAACTATTATCGCTACTACCATCGTCAACCATAATAACCTCGTAACTATAACCGTTGGCGTCCATAACTCGGGCAATCCAATTCATCAACTCGGGTAACGACTCTTCCTCGTTATAAAGCGGAACTACGACACTAATATCCATAATTTACTCTTCGTTCGTGTTTTGTTCGGTAAACATTGGCTCTTGCCTTTTAATAAAGGCTGATGTAATAAGCGAAAAGATGGTACCCATTACTACGAATCCAAACATTGTGCTTAATGCCGTAAATATTGGAGTTGTAAACTTACGAGCCATTTCCATTGCCATTTGAATTTGATCCTCGGGCATTCCCTTCTGGTAATACAACTCCTCAACAACTTCCAACATCTTATCCATGTACGAAGGATCGATAAACTTGGTTAAAATGATGAAATAGAAGGCATAAATTATCGAAGAAAAAAGTGCAACCAAAATTCCTGTACCTAACGACTTCCCATAGGTAATATAACCACCCTGCAAATCATTTCTGGTTTTAAGCTGTGCCATAACCATGGCACCGATAATTACCGCATAGTTTAATATGCCTAGCCACGAGGGACTTTTATAAACACCCATAAGATAGGTAATTAAATGCAAAACAATAAGGACAAGGCCTAAAAACAAACCCCATGTCATTGTTAGGTTTAAGTTTGATTTATTTTCTTCCATTTGATTTTAGAATTTAGTTCAAGCAAATATAATGAGAAATGTAATATAAAAGTGCATACTTATTGGGATGTGAAAAAGTTTAACTATATTTGCAGCGGGTAAGTCTTATACGACCAGCTCCTGCTGAACTCCCCCAGGACCGGAAGGTAGCAAGGGTAAGTAGTTGTAGCGGTGCGATGTAAGTAGCTTACCCACTTTTTTTTTACACATCTACAGGAACTCTCCTAAAAACAAACTGTCTATTTTTCCCATTTGCTTCATTTTTCTACTAATTACGCTCAATAATAACCAACCTGAAGCAAAGTCAATTTTTCGACTTTTAAAATTACAAATTGAAACAAATGTGTTGTTTTAAGTTAAACTTTTAACCTTTTTAGCACAAACTGTCTAAAACATGTTAGGTATTTTTCATTTTATAGTATAACTTTGACAATATTACAATTTGCAAAAACTAAATAAACATAAAACTATGGAAAACCTCGATTGGAAAAACCTCCCTTTTGGCTACATTAAAACAGATTACAACGTACGATGCACCTATAAGGATGGCAAATGGGGAAAAATGGAAGTATCGGATTCGGAGTACATCAACCTTCACATGGCCTGTACCGCCCTACATTACGGACAAGAAGCCTTCGAAGGGATGAAGGCATACCGTGGAAAAGACGGTAAAATACGGCTATTTCGTTGGGACGAAAACGCCAACCGCTTACAGCAATCGGCCGAAGGCGTACTTATGGAAAAAGTTCCCATGGATATTTTTCGTGAAGCAATTATCAAAGCAGTTAAGCTAAACGAAAAGTTTGTCCCTCCTTACGGAACAGGAGCATCGCTTTATATTAGACCTATGCTTTTTGGCTCAGGAGCCGAAGTAGGCGTTCGTCCGGCAAAAGAGTACATGTTTATTGTATTTGTTACTCCTGTTGGTCCATACTTCAAGGAAGGCTTCAACCCGGTTAAAATTGCCATTATTCGCGATAGCGACCGTGCAGCACCTCTTGGAACAGGAACCTTTAAGGTTGGAGGAAACTATGCCGCCAGCTTACGCGGAGTAATAAAAGCCCACAATGCAGGATATGGCTCTCCTATGTATCTCGACACAAAAGAGAAACATTACATTGATGAAATTGGCGCCGCAAATTTCTTTGCAATTAAGGATAACACGTACATTACTCCAAAATCGAGTTCGATACTCGCTTCAATTACCAACAAAAGTATCATTCAACTTGCCGAAGATTTGGGCTTAAAAGTTGAGCGCAGACCAATTGCCGTTGAAGAGTTGGAAACTTTCGAAGAAGTTGGTGCTTGCGGTACAGCAGCAGTTATCTCACCAATAGGTGAAATTAACGATTTGGACATGGGTAAAATTTACCGTTACTGCCCTGACGGAAAACCCGGAAAACTATCCACCAAATTGTATCAAACGCTTGTAGGTATTCAGTATGGCGATGTAGAAGACAAACATGGATGGATTACCATAGTTGAGTAAGATTTTTAATAATAATCACTAATTTAAAGCCTTCAATAAAAATTGAGGGCTTTATTAATATTTTTTCTATTTTATCGTTTTATAGTCAATTTCCAAAATTGAAATATTTTACGACTTTTAATTATCAATTTTAACCCTAAACGGAATGAAACTAATTAAAAATTATCTTTTAGGTCTATTACTGCTTATTCCTATCTGTAGTTTCTCGCAACCTACGTTAAAAAACGAAACCATAAAACAACTGGTTTTAAACAACGGACTAACCGTTATTCTTGACGAGCATCATGCTCAACCCGAGGTTTTCGGATTAGTTATTGTTAAAACAGGAGGAAAAAACGACCCTTCGGATGCTACCGGAATGGCACACTACCAAGAGCATATGCTTTTTAAGGGTACTACAGATCTTGGAACTGTTAACTGGGAAAAAGAGAAACCTCATATCGACAGAATCTTTGCGCTTTACGACTCCTTAGGACAAACAAAAGATGCAACCAAACGCGCAGAAATTCAGAAAAGAATTAATGAGGAATCGGTAAAAGCAAATGAGTACGCAATTCCTAATGAGTTAAGTAACTTACTTAACGAAATGGGATCGTCCCGAATAAATGCCAGTACCGGCCCCGACCAAACCGTTTTTTTCAACAAATTTCCGTCGAATCAAATTGAACGTTGGCTCGATTTATACGCTCATCGTTTTGAGGATCCAGTGTTTAGAGGATTTCAAGCAGAACTTGAAGTGGTTTACGAAGAAAAAAATCTTTATAACGACCAATTTCAAACTAAACTATTGGAAGAATTTCAAAAGCATTTTTTTAAGCATCATCCTTACGGACAGCAAACTTTAATCGGAACCGTGGAAGATTTAAAAAATCCATCGCTTACAAAAATGTACCAGTTTTTTAAAACTTACTATGTACCTAACAACATGGCATTAATTCTCTCGGGTGATTTTAATACCGACGAAGTAATATCTATGATTGAAGAGAAATTCGGACAATGGAAAGAAAAAGAACTACCTACTGCAAAAACATGGGATGAAGAACCTTTTAACGGACGAGAATTTTATCAAGCAAAATTGACCCCCGTAAAAGTAGGCCTATTAGGATATAGAGCCCCTTCGGTAAAAGATGACCAATCGCTTCTGGTTGAAGTTTTAGCAAGCATTTTTAACAACAGCTATTCCACCGGATTACTTGATAAACTAAGCGTTGATGGAAAATTGTTGGCCGCCGAATCCTTTGAAATGCCTTACCAAGATTACGGCGCTTTATTAGTTTTATTCGTTCCCAAAATAGTAGGACAAAGCCTCGAAAATGCCGAAAAACTAGTCCACGCAGAAATTGAAAAAGTAAAAAATGGCAATTTTGACGATTCTTTGTTGGAGGCAATTAAACTGGAAAAGTATCGCATTTATGTTAGCAATATGGAAAATATAGAGAATCGTGCCATGCTGCTAGGCGAAGCCTTTTCGAATGGCAAGTCAATTGATGATATGCTAAGCTATCCCGACAAAATTAAAAGCATAACCAAAGCCGATGTAGTAAAAATGGCTAACGAAATATTTGGCCCCAACTACCTTGCATTTTACTCTAAAATGGGCTTCCCAAAAAAGGAAAAGATTGCAAAACCTGACTTTAAACCATTAATTGCCAACGCCAATGCCCGTAGCAAATATGCCGAACATCTTGATAGTATTCCAACAAAAGCACCAACATTCAAAACAATCGATTTTAATCGTGATGTTGAGACACTTCAACTTAAAGGAAATAGTAAAATATGTAAAGTTGAAAATCCTTACAACGACGTTTTCTCATTAACCGTTAGGTATAATGTTGGCGAAGGCACCATTCCAATGCTTAAGTTTGCATCGTTTGGCATACCGATGTGCGGCGCTGAAAACTATACCCTAGATCAACTTAAACAAGAGTTTGCCAAAATAGGAACAACCTTCTGGATTTGGACTAACGACAATAACACCAGCATCGAAGTAAAGGGAATTGAAGCAAACCTTCCTAAAACAATAGAACTATTGGGCTTACTAATGAAAAACCCAAAACTAGAACAAGCAAAAGTAAAAACCATTATTTCCGATGTGAAAGCCGACCGAAAAATGGAGCGTTCCGAGCCCGACAACGTTGCCTATGCCCTTTATCAATATGGATTATATGGGGAAAAATCGAATTTTATCGACAGGTTTTCGATGAAAGACATAAAAAAACTAAAAGCCAATGAAGTTACCGACGCCTTTAAAGATGCTGCAAACTATGGCATGAATATTTACTTTGCGGGAAAATCATCTTTATCCGACATTGCTTCATTAGTAGAAAAAGATTTTCCTATTTCACAAACCTCAAAAGTTAACGCTCTTCCGGAAGATAAACCAGTTAAGCAGTACTCCGAAAATACAATACTTCTGGTTAACAAGCCAAATGCCAGACAAAGTAAAGTATATCTGCTAATAAATGGAGAACCATTTAACATTGAAGACGCCGTTTCCATTGAAGCCTTTAACGACTATTTCGGAAACGGATTTTCGGGTCTTATTTTACAAGAAATAAGAGAATACCGTTCGTTGGCATATTCCGCCGGAGGATCTTTCAGATTACCAAAAGTAGAAGGTAGCCCTGTCAACTTTATTGGATACGTAGGCACTCAATCCGACAAAACGTTAACAGCAATGGAAACTTTCGACAGCTTAATAAGGCAAATGCCCCAAAAACCAGAACGTTTAAATATGATTAAAAACCATCTTGAACTTTCGGCTCAAACCAACCGTCCAACTTTTCGCAATTTAGCCATTGCTGTTGACCAATGGAAAAAACAAGGATACTCTATTGACCCTGTTTTATACAAACAACCTCAATATAAAGCAATCGACTGGAATACCATTGAACAGTTCTACAACTCAAGAATAAAAAGTAAGCCTGTTGTTTTCATGATAGTTGGCGATGAAAAACAAATAAACAAGACAGAACTATCTAAATACGGAAAAATAATAACTATTAAGGAGAAAAAACTTTTCAAAAAATAGAATCGAATTCAATGCGTTAGTTAAAATAAAAAGGCTGTCCTAAAAAGGCAGCCTTTTCATTTCGACATAGAAAAGTGCATTTAATACAAGTTCCCAGTACCTAATCTTCTACAATCTAAATTTATCAAACCTTATATACAACCGCATTAATATTCATACCTGCCCCTACCGAGGTAAACATAATAACATCACCTTTTTCTATTTTATGGTTGTCTATTTTCCCCTTTAAAATCATGTCGTACAGAGTAGGAATGGTAGCCACTGAACTGTTTCCCAACTCCTTAATGCTCATAGGCATTAAATCGGAAATTGACTTTGATACCTTACATTTCCGAATAAAACGGGAAACTATGGCCTCGTCCATCTTTTCATTTGCCTGATGAATAACAATCTTCTTCAAATCTTCAGCGGGAATTCCCGACTTGTCCATTGCTGCTTTCATTGCCGAAGGCGCATTAATAAGGGCATACTCGTATATCTTTCGTCCTTCCATTTTAATGTACCGAACCTTAGGATCGGAATCCGGATGAAAAGACTTTCCTAAATGCAAATAACCAACTTCCTCCCCTGTACTGGACATCATAGATGAAGACATTACCCCATATTTCTCTTCTGACTCAACAGCATCCACAATAGCAGCGCCGGCACCATCGGCAAAAATCATACAATCGCGGTCATGCTTATCTATCATTCTCGAAAGGGTATCAGCGCCAATAATCAGACAACGTTTTGCCAAACCTGACTTAATAAAAGCATCGGCCTGTATTACCCCCTGCACCCACCCGGGGCAACCAAAAATTAGATCGTAAGGAATGCAAGCAGGATTTTTTATTCCTAATAAATGCTTTACCCGTGATCCAATGCTGGGGAGAATGTCCGTTTGAATAGTTCCCGGAACTATATCGCCAAAGTTATGTGCAATAATAATTTGGTCGATAGTTTCGCGATCGATACCCGCACTGGCAATTGCCTCCTCTGCGGCAATTGCCGCAATACCCGATGTACATTGGTCATCGCTGGCCCAACGACGCTCCTCAATCCCTGTTATATCCTTAAACTTAGAAATAACCTCGTCTATTAAAGCTTCGATTGCGGTTTCGTCCTTTTTAAAAAACACATTACGTGTAAATTCTCGATTAGTAATCCGAACAGTAGGTATATAACTACCCGTTCCGGTAATTACGGAATTGATGTGTGTCATAATCCAAAAAATTTAAATTAGTCCCGCCGAAAAGTAATAATTTGTAATTGAAATTAAAACATCAAAATACAGATTTGCTAACAATTGTTTAATTGTCAGACAATTAAATTTATCACAAATTATTACTAAAACATTTGATACACTACCAACGGTCCCGGTTCAAAATTCAACTCGAACCAATCGCCTAAACTCTCGTTAAGCGTTCCCATCCACCACTCAGGAATAGACCTGTTTTCGATAGGGTACATTAAATTTTTGGTAGAAATAACCGTGCTGTTATTGGGCGAAAAAATGGAAACCTGCTGACCAACAAAACTCTTTAACCGTGCCGATTTTAAATATGGTTTGATTACTCCCGTATCAGTTATCATTTCGCAATCCACTCCCATATTTGCATACTTAACCAGTAAGCCAATATTCCCAAGCGTATGGTCTTCGCGTTTTCCCGTTGCTCCTACAATTACAACCGTTTTAATTTTTTTATCAACACACCATTTTACCGCTTTGGTAAGATCGTTGGTGTATTGATCGGGATCGTGCAAAATTATTTGCTGATACTTTGCCTTTAGCCGTCCGTTTACCGAATCTAAATCGCCAATCAAAACAGTAGGCGTTATCGAAAGATTATCGAGATGTTCGATCGCCCCATCGCAACAAACCAACGTTTTGGCAGCAAACAACTTGCTCAGCGGAATTAAATGCTCCGGAAATTTACCATTGGCTAAAATAACTGCATTCATAAAGCATACAAGTATTAAACGATAAAAGAAGGTATTATATCAACAACTATCAACATGTAGAAGTATTTTTTTTATCCGATTCTGCTACTTCTCTTATAACCAACTCCTTTTTCCATTGGCGATAGCCAACAAGCGACATGGTGGTATAAAAAACAAACAACACGGAAGTAGGGTAAAGTCCTTTGTAAACATACAAAGCAAGCGAAACGGCATTTATAACAACCCACAACCACCAATGTTCTATAAACTTACGAGCAAGCATCCATGTTGCAGTTATGCTTAACGCAGTAGTAAAAGCATCACCGGTAGGAACGGGCGAATCGGTAAATCGGAACAGGATAAAACGGATGACAAAGAAAAATATAACGGTAACCACAACCAGTCCAAATACCATTTTAACCGGTGTATGCGTTACCGGTAACAGGTTTGCTTCCTTATTCTTTCCACCATGCAACCAGTAATACCATCCATAGAAACTAATTATCAGGTAATATACCTGTAGCCCCATATCGGCATAAAACTTCGAAACAAAAAATATGTATATGTAAAACGCAGAAGTTACCACGCCTAAAGGCCAAAGCCACACCTTTTGCTTAATTTCCAGAAAAAGGTAAATAAGCCCCGTAACAGCGCCAAATAGTTCTACATAATGATTTACAAGCCAAGACATCATAACAAGTTTATTAGATAATCGTGAGACGCTAATCGCTCAGCATTTAACGTCTCACGAAGTAACCTTTTAAAATTCTATTCCCAGTCTAACCAAGAAATTTCTAGTAGCTTGAGGATAATAACCAATTTCGACATATTCAGGTTCCCCACTTTGAAACAAAGTACGGTAAACCCATGCATTTGATGAATATTTTACATTTAGCACATTATTTATCAACCCTTGAATATATATTGATTTAGATCCTTTCAATTTAAAATCATAACGCGTCGAAAAATTATTAACAAAATATGAATCAAGCATCCTGTTACTATTCTGAGTATTATCAATATACTGTTTGCTAACATATTTTGTCGTCCATGCTAAATTCCAATTCTTAACAGGCATAACTGTTAATTTTCCTGCACCAACTACCGAGGGCGAAAAAGAAATTGTAGATTTTCCAATATATTCTGTTACTGTTAAACCAGTCTCACCCCAATCGGTTGTATTATCAGTCAAATTTGCATAATTTGTGTAATCCTTAATGATATTCTTACTTAAAGTTGTGTTTAACTCAACACTCATCCAATCAGCGGGTTTAATCCCAAAACTCAACTCAATTCCAGTCCTATAACTATTCGGAACATTTGCCATTACAGCATAGCCTACATCGGTAAGTTCGCCCGTTAATACAAGTTGATCTTTATACTTCATATAGTACAAGTTCGCATTAATAGCCAACATTTGACAATTAAACTTATATCCCAACTCAAAATCATATAATCTTTCAGGTTTTGGTCTTAAAATTTCGTCACCTCTATAAGCCTTTATATCTTCCCTTGAAGGCTCTCTATTAGCAATACAGAAAATGAAGAGTATATTTCATTTGAAGAATTAAGATTTACAATAAAACCTGTTTTAGGATTGAAAAGTTCCAATTATTATTTCTGTCAATATTCTTCCGGTAAGAGTCAATCCCCTTAATTTTATACCTTATTCCTCTATACTGAACATCTGCAAACACATTTATAAAATCATTTATTTGCAAAAAGCATTTTAGCATAAGTATTCCAATCGGTTTTTAAGCCGTTATTTCTATACCACTCGTAATTTTTGGAAAGTCCAGGATAATATTCAGCCCAGATAATTCTTCCAAAATGATCACCATCGTACCTATTCCAAGCACCGCCAAACGTCAATTCAAAAATTAGACTAGCGATAAATAAGGAAAAAATCGATCCATAAAAGCATTATTCATCCACTTGCGATGAATAAAATCGCCCATGTTATAACCGTATCGTTTCCCAGCGACTAAATAAGGCAATCCGTAATATTGATTAAAATTCTTATCATCTTTATACTCTTCGTAATATCCTTTACCATCAGTCAGGTGAAAAGTAGCATTAACAGTAAGATTATCAGAAAAGGAATGGCTGGTAATTAATTGGTAGTGTGTTTGCCAGTAATTATCTTTCTGATCATTATAAAATGAAGTTACTCCAAACATATTTGTATATTCTCCTGCGGGATTATACCTTCGATCTACATTCATCATAAAATCCGGTGTACCTTCCCATGTAATGGCAGTATGCTCTTCGCCATAAATAGCATTGAAACGAACTATATTCTTTTCGTCGTGATATGCTGCGCTGGCAAACATCGATTTATGATCCGAACCACCCCGCTCGATATAACCGTCGGAATGTATCTGACTGTATCGTCCATCGAAAGTAAAATGTTTATCAATTAATCCGGAACCTATACGGGCTGTTGTTTTTAAGGTATTATACGAACCACCCAAAAGATCCACTCCTGCATACGGATCGGCATCCAGCGTAGTTGTTTGAAAGTTAACCGTTGCACCAAACGCTCCCGCACCATTTGTTGAAGTACCCACGCCGCGTTGCACCTGAACATTATCGACCGATGAGGCGAAATCGGGTAAATCGACCCAGTAAACGCCTTGCGATTCTGCATCGTTTAAAGGAATTCCGTTAACGGTAACGTTAATACGAGTCATATCGGTTCCGCGAATTCGAAGCGATGTATTTCCTATTCCCGTACCGCCTTCCGATGTAGCCACAACCGACGGCATCATTTCCAGTAAGTATGGCACATCGTAAGTGTTATTGTTTTTTACATCTTCCTTATTCATGGTTGACTGTGCAATGGGCATTCGGGTATTAGCCCTTGTGGAACTCACAACCACCTCGTCGCACATCAGCGACGATTCCTCCAAGGTAACGTTCATGTTTACATTACCTCCATTAACATCAACCTTAACATTTTTAGTATCGTAACCCATATACGATACAACCAAAACATAACTACCCGAACGGAGCCCGTTAATGGCAAAACCTCCATCTTTTCCGGTATATACACCTAACAAGGTGTTTTCGATTACAACCGACGCGCCAACCAATGGCGTTCCGTTACTGCCGGAAACCCGACCGGTTATTGAATAGCCACCGTAATCGGCCGAATTAGAGAAAACTGCGCCAGCAAAAAATAGAACCAGCACCAGCAAAAAAAACTTTTTCATGGTAAATACCCTTTTTAAGTTGTTCAACAAAAAACTATAAACCACCAAAATGCAACACAGTGTGCACTCCTGTTTAAGATTTTGGCTTATAACTAAAAAGGGGGATGTAAAAAAACACTTGAGACTTTAAAAAACGTACTCTTTTTCCTTCGCCGGTATTATCCGGATCAGGTTCAAAGGGTATAATCTCAGCCTTAAAGGCACCCCCAAAGTCGGGGCAAAGTTAAAAAGGATTATCGGGAATACAAATACTATTTCTCGAAAAGCAGGTACTTGCATTCAACCATCTGAAAAAAATAGAATTCGGGAAAAACTATAGTTAGGCTTTCTCCTTACGGAAAATATTCCGTTTCACACCTCCCATTGCATCAAAGGCAACCTTGTTGCCAAAAATAATACTTAACATGAGGTTAATGCTACACCCTGTAAATATTGCCACCATAATCATAATTTGATACCGAATAGCCGTCGAAGGAGAGTTTCCTCCCAAAATTTGACCGGTCATCATTCCCGGAAGCGATATTAGTCCCATAACAGACATGTTTGCCACCATGGGATTTAACGCCTTCAGCATTGCCTGCCTTATAAACGGATTGAGCGCAGCCCTTTTCGATTTTCCGTTTATCAATAAAAAGTAGTAAAGGTTCTGATTGGTAACCAACCCGTCGAAATAGGCATTTAACCCAACAATATTATGGTTCATGGCATTACCCAAAATCATTCCCGATATTGGAATAAAGTATTGCGATTCGAAAACGTATGGCAAATGAATAATAAAACCCAAAAAGAAGGCATCGATAACAACAAGGCTGGTAATACCCGAAATTATAAGAGGAAAGGCCAGCAAGCGCGGACTTAAATTACTCCGTTTCAGGGTAGTGAAAACGCCAACCAAAATCATCAGAAAAACCCACGCCAAGTTTATAAACGGATTGTTCAACCTAAAAATAAATTCGAGATACACCGCAACAGCCGAAAGTTGAACAACCATTCGTATAAGAGCAATTACAGTAGCCTTTGCCAACCCCACTCTAAAATACCAAAAGCCGGCCAAGGGAATAATCAGAATACTAAAACTTATAAGCAGATTTACAACGGAAATATCCTGTATATGGCTCATAGCGTAATTTTTTTATTGCAAAACTCGACCCACAAAGGGTTATGCGAAGTGGATACAACCGTTAATTCGGGATTATCGGAAATTAAACTCATAAGTGCATTTACTGCATTTGCGTCCAACGCCGAAGTCGGCTCATCAAGAAAAATAATCGGACGATTTAACCCAAGCACAATTGCCGTAACTAAACGTTGCTTTTCGCCACCGCTTAATTCCGCAAACTGTTGCTTTATAGCCGATTCGCTTAAAAGTAACCTAACCATATTCTGGGAAACCGAACTAAAATCCAATCCCAATAAATACAGCAACTCTTCGCCCGTGTTGGCAAACAAGTCCACTCCCTGAGGCAAGTAGGCCACCTGTTTCCTGATTTTATCGACCGACATTCTACTTAACTCCTGATTGCCATAGCTAATTGAACCGCAATCCGCAGCCACTATTCCAAGCAACATACGTAACAGCGTTGTTTTTCCCGTTCCCGAATCGCCTACAAAAACAGCCTTGTCGCCCTTTTCTATGCTAAACGAAAGGTTATTGAATAGAACTTTTCCGTTATAACTCTTGCATAACTTCGATGTAGAAATCAAACTCATTAAAATCAAGTATTATTTATCGACTAACGATTATCGGAATAAATCGATATACACAGGTAAATGGTCGCTAAAACCACCATGATACTTAAATCCTATATACGTCCGGTTAGGACGTTGCCCGGCATAACCTTCGTCCGGTTCAAGTAAAAAGGGTGCTGCAAAAACGCTTGCACTTTCGGGAGACGTATGCAGCCCATACTTACCGCTCAACAACGAACGCGAAACAATTATCTGGTCGATAATTCCCCAAACTCCCTGATACTTATAACTTCCTTGTCCATGCTGCTTTAGTATTGCCGATATGTTTACAAAATTTTCGGTACAAGAAGAATCAGCATTAAGACATACTCCAAAACCTTTAACAATAGGATCGGATTCCGGCTCATCGTTCATATCACCCATAATAAGAATGCGAGCATCGGGATAAAAAACCCGAATGGAATCGACCTTGTGTTTTAGGGTGTAGGCTGCTGCATATCGTCCGCCTTCGGATTCCAACTCGCCACCATACTTCGACGGCCAATGGTTGACAAATACGTGAAGCGTATCGCCTCCTAAAATCCCCTTTGCATAAACAATT
This sequence comes from Bacteroidales bacterium, assembly GCA_020636845.1. Lineage (GTDB taxonomy): Bacteria > Bacteroidota > Bacteroidia > Bacteroidales > Tenuifilaceae > JACJXD01. The sequence continues at coordinate 97,625 of JACJXD010000007.1, forward strand.
TCGCGTGTTGTTCTACCGGGAGAATCGGGGAAATGCACCCCAATAAACTCCTTTTCCAGCAAATTAAATTTATCGGGACGATAAAGCAACGCCACATCTATACCCCTTCTGTCGGGCGACTCACGATGTACAACCTTATAATTATACTTGGACAAAGGAGTTTCTACGGTTAACCGATGCAGTAAAAATCCATTTTCCACCTCGCACATACCAACTAAAACCGGAGGGTCAAATTCGCCAACAGCAATAATCACCTTAAAAATTTTGTTGACCTTATCCTCCATTTTGTTCCATGTCCAATGACGCGCACCCAACGGCGTAAATTCATCATCCCGGGTAAGCGAATCGTCGAAAGGGTCGAAAAGGTTTTCCACATTGTAAAACATCACCCTAAACCGAGAACCGGAAGTTTGAGCGTAACCGTTTACAACAATTACACTCAAGAGAAATAAGATTAGCAATCTGTTCCGAAGCATTTTACTCATCTCTTTCGAAGGCTCCCAAATCGGGCTTACCATCCGTTAACCTGTTAAATCCGTTTAAATCGACAGGATACATATTCGAAATATCAATGTTTGCCACATCCTTTGCCGGACTTAGCGTATCCAATTCAAAGCACTGCTCTTCTATGGACCTAAACTTAGGGTCAAGTCTTGTTACCCTCACAAAATGCGACTCGTCAGTTAAATCGTAATCGTAAGGAACCCGCACAATACAATCCTGAAAATAGTAATTCATCTGTGCCGAAACTTGCTGCCCGTTATATGCATTGTCGATACCCAACTCGCTGCTTAGACTCCCATAAATGATTGTGTTGAAAAAATTCGCCTGAACCATATCGCGAGGTTCCAGGTATGTTGGCCCATCATCTACAAGTTGATAGGTGTAGTAATTGTTAAGCAAAAGCGCAGGTCCGCTGCGGTATAAGTAATTTCCCCAGTAATTGGCAACAGTACAATGGTAAAAATTATACTCCCCGCCTAAAGTTAACGCCACGCAAGCCTCGGCGGCATTCGAAAACAAACAATTATCGGCATTAATTTTTGCGCCACGGGCAAGCAGCCCTGCATAGCTGCAATTTTCCACTCGCGAATGGCTTAAAACCAACGTAGGCGCATCGGCTGTAACGCAAGTATCAACAATAAGCCCAATTACGCTATTCTTAATTTCCGTCCACGAAAGCGAATTATACTTACTACCCGCAGCAAGCCAAACGCCGCTCCATTGTCCAGCCTTATCGCTATAGTAATTTTCCAACCTATCGCCTTCAAAAACCACAGGGTTGTCCATTTCTCCCCTTATATCCAACGACCCCGACACAATTAACTGCGCATTGTTATGAAAGTAAATTTTCACACCCGCAGGTATCGACAAGGTGCAATTTTTATCCACATAAAGGTAGTTGTAAACTAAATAGGGCTTATCCGTGGTAAAAACGGTATCGCTCATAATTGTGCGAGAATTCATAAGAAAAACATCCTGTCCCCAGGAAACAAGCTTTACATTCTGCTCATTCCCGTTCGTACTGAACAAAATAGAATCTTCAACCAAAAGCGGAGCATTTTGACGGGCTGGGTCGATGGTAACCTCAACAAAAACAAAAAGGCTATCCTTCGATCGCAAATTCACATCGCTGATACTCACACCACTAGCACCATCGGCATTTATACGATACGGCGAACTACTTCCCCCCGCCAACCGAATACTCGAAATTTTAACATCATACTTCGATGGATTATAAACCTTAAGGTAACGAGTAGAAGAGCCAATAGTTGTAAAAACGGTATCGAACAAAACCGTATCAGCAGAAAACTTCAACTTAATACTTGAACTACTCGAAAAATTATCCTCTTCGCAGCCAAATAACATTACTACCATAACCGCAAAAAATGCAACAGTTCCAACAAATTTACAAGTTACTGTTGAAAACACTTTTATTCGGTTAACGCTCCTCTTTCCCATTTAAAATGATGATGTTAAAAACAATTATTAAATTTGATACTTGATTCGTTTGTGTCAAATATCAACAAAGATGAAAAAAAATTTTGCTATTATAGCATTGATAACTTTAATAATGATGTCGTGTAGTAAACGTAAACATGCCGATTTAATTATAACAAACGCTACAATTTATACGGTAAACTCTAGTTTCACCGTGGCTCAAAGTATGGCTGTGGTTAATGGAAAAGTTGCAGCAATTGGAACAACCGAAAGTATTTTAAATGAATTCCAATCGGATTCTATTTTAGACTTTAGCGGACTTTTTGTTTACCCCGGATTTATCGATGCACATTGCCATTTTCTTGGTTACGGTCTTAACCTTCCTAAAGCACAACTTTCAGGAGCAAAAACCTGGGACGAAGTTGTAAAACGCCTCGAAGCAAACCAGCAACAATACCCAACCACTTGGGTTGAAGGTCGTGGTTGGAATCAGAACGAATGGAACGTAAAAGAGTTTCCTACCAACGAGTTATTAAACAGAATGTTTCCGAACAAACCCGTATTCATTGTTCGAATTGACGGCCATGCAGCAGTGGCAAACGACAAAGCTTTGGAAATTGCAGACATAAACGCCAACACAAAAGTTGAAGGAGGTGAAATTATTGTAAAGAATAATAAGCCAACCGGGGTACTTTTGGATAATGCCATGGAAATTGTAAGAAGATGTATTCCAAAACCAAACGGACAAACCAAGGCTAACGCACTGCTGAATGCGCAGAAAAATTGCTTTGCTGTTGGGTTAACAGGCGTTCAAGATGCAGGGCTTGATGCCGACGAAGTGGCACTCATCGATTCGCTACAACAAGCAGGTAAGTTGAAAATGAGAATAAACGCCATGCTTAACCCCACACCCGAGAATTTCGAGAAATACATAAGTAAGGGTATCTTTAAAACCAACCGGCTAACAATCCGATCCATCAAAATATACGCCGACGGAGCACTAGGTTCCCGAGGAGCATTTTTGCTAAAACCGTATTCCGATGACCTCAAGAATTTTGGCATTCAGGTTGAAACCACTAAAAAGTTAGATTCCATTTGTAAAATGGCCTTTGACCATGGGTATCAAGTATGCACCCACTGCATTGGCGATGCAGCAGTAAGGCAAATGCTCGATATATACTCCAAATACCTCACCAAAGGAAACGACCTCCGGTGGCGCATTGAACACTCACAAGTTGTTGACCCCAACGATTTGCCCCGTTACGGACAATACGGAGTTATTCCATCGGTGCAAACCACACACGCAACTTCCGACATGTTTTGGGCCGATGAACGATTAGGCAACAGAATTAAATACGCATACGCATATCAGGATTTGCTTAAACAAAATGGCTGGTTACCGAACGGCAGCGATTTTCCCATTGAAAACATAAATCCGCTGTACGGACTTTATGCAGGGGTTGCCCGTAAAAATCTACAAGGAGAGCCTGCTAACGGATTTCAACCAGAAAATGCGTTAACTCGCGAGCAGGCATTACGTGCAATGACAATATGGGCGGCAAAAGCCTGTTTCAACGAAAACGAAAAAGGTAGTCTAGAACCCGAAAAATTTGCCGATTTTGTTGTATTGAATGTCGATCTTATGAAACAAGACATCGACCAAATCCCAAAAACTAAGATTTTACGTACATACGTTAATGGAGACAGGGTCTTCTAACCCAAAATACACAAAAAATGAAACCAGATTATAAAATTGAAATTACACCAGCAAGGCAACAGCAACTGCTCGATGTCCTTTATATCATAAAAGAATGTTCGCAACAACTAGGCGAAAAGGGCATAAAATATTGGAACAACAGCCTTATTGATTTTCACGAAATAGATAACGACACGGACAATGGGTACGTCTGTCTTCTTAAAGTCAACTACATCTCTGTTGGAACAATAACCATAAAACCCGACAATCAATCGGATAAAACATTGCTAATAGGCAGACTGGCCATTCATCCGGCATACCAAAAAAAAGGCTTTGCCCAAAAACTTATTAGTTGGTCCATAGACAAGGGAAAAGAGGCAAATTATAAAATACTTAAAGGATACAGTCCAACCGACGACACGGCATTACTTAAGTTACTGGAACAAAATAATTTTATAAACGAAGGGGAAGTTCCTCCCCCAAAAAAGGAATACGTCAGGTTAGTTTTCGAAAAGACGCTTTAATACTTTCATACCCTTTTGATTAGCCGGCCAATAACTCCATATAAGTTATTAATGTCGATAGGCTTCGTAAGAAATTCGTCAACCCCAAGGGTTCTGCAAATTATTCTTTCATTATTAAACGCATGAGCAGTTTGAACCACGATTGGGACGTTGGAATCCAACTTCCGAATTTCCTTAATAGCATCGAAACCACCTATTATTGGCATTTTAAGATCCATCATAATTAAATGCACATAGGGATAGGATTTAAACATTTCTATAGCATCCATACCATTCTGTGCTTCAATACAAGTTATACCCAAATCCTTTAGAATGGTTTTCAGGTAAAAAAGGCTGTTGGAATCATCCTCGGCAATAAGTACCTGTTTTCCTTCGCAGATATCGATTAATTCCCCCTTGCTAAAAGTTTGCACCTTACGGCTGTCCGTTTCCTTATCCTTTACAAAAGGAATTGTAAAGTAAAAATTAGAGCCTACATTTTCTTCCGATTCTACCCAAATTTTTCCTCCCATAAGTTCTACAAGCGATTTCGAAATAGTAAGGCCTAACCCAGTTCCTCCGTATTTCTTAGGAACGCTTAAATCGGCCTGACAAAATCGTTGAAATATTTTTTCCATTTTATCGTCAGGGATACCTATGCCTGTATCGCTAACGTAAAATTTTATCGTCGATTTATCGGCACTAAACTCATAGCCAAACTCCACAAATCCCTTTTCGGTAAACTTTAAAGCGTTGCCAACCAAGTTATTTATAATTTGCCGAAGCCGAACCCCATCAGCAACTATATTTGCCTCCTGATCGGACATTGTGGTTGTTACCCTAAAACTTAAACCCTGCTTCGAAATATTCGGATTCGCACTATAGTAAAATGTATATATTTCGTTAAGAAGATTGTTAAGATTTACCGGCTCCGGATTAATCTTCAACTGGCCAACGTCTATTTTTGAAATATCTATAATATCGTTTATAAGCGCAAGTAGGTGATCGGCACTGTTACAAATAATACCTAAAAACTTACTTCGCTCGTCGGAAGATGTTTCTGGGAAATTTTTTAAATACTTAGCAAAACCAATAACTCCGTTCAACGGAGTACGAATTTCGTGACTCATATTTGCTAGGAATGCCGATTTTAACTTATCGGATTCTTCGGCCTTTTCCATTGCTTCAACCAGTGCCTTTTCGTAAATAATTCTATCGGTAATGTCTGTTGACACGCCCAAAACCCCAATTATATCACCGTTAAGGTCTTCAAGCCTTTTTTTAAATATTCTTAATGTATGTTTTATGCCATCGATAAATGTTACCTGCTCTTCAACCTCCAATGTGTTCTCACTCTTCAGCGCCATACTATCGCTTGCATGGCACTGATCCAACTCTTCTTTTGTTATTGAACGATTAGGAGTTCCATACCCAATATTGTTAGCAAAGTTCTGGTTAATCATGGAATACGAGCCATCCGGTGCAGCAATCCAAATTCCTACCGGAGCGTTTTCTACAATAGTATTTAGCAGGTTTTTTTGTCTTACCAACTCCAACTCGGCATACTTACGCTCGTTAATATTTTTAACTGCGCTAATTAACCTTACCAATTTGCCATTGCTATCAAATTCCGGACTAACCGTATTCGATATCCAGAATGTTCTACCATCCTTCGAAATAATCCGAAACTCCCTAGTTACTTTCTTTCCTGTTTTAATGCTTTCTACCGCCTTAGTGTAAATATGTAAGTCGTCGGGATGAACAATCTTTGCCCATTTTTCGAAGGAACCAATATCATCCTCGGCATACCCAATTTCATTCAAAAATTCCGTACCAATCCATTCCCTATTAAAGGTTCCATCGGGATTAACAGTAAGGATAGATGCTGCATCGGTTGTAAGCATCGACAAAATTCGGAAATACTCCTCCTTTTGGGCTAATTTTTTTTCGGCAATAACTCGCTCCGTAATATCCTGAACAATGCCTATTCCACCTACTACCTTATCACTTTTAGTATCGTGCAACGGTACTGTTTTTATTGCCAAGTAAATATTTACGCTGCTAAATGTAGTACGATACAACCCTTCGTAATCGCCCTCTATTCCACTTAAAGTATCTTCGATAGGAGGTAAAATTGAAGTATCGCGCAAGTTGTGCAAATCAAAGCCTATAATTTGCTCCTTATTCGCTCTAAGTATTTTAATAAAACTACTGTTACATTCTGTAATAACAAGGTTCCTATCGAATCGAAATAGGCCAACCGGCGATTTATCAAAAATTGTACGGTACTTTAACTCTTCCTCACGAAAGTCCTCGCCATGAGCATGATTATTCTTTTCATTTGCTTTAGCCATATTTATCTATTGCAAGAAATTTTAAGGGAACTTGGACAAGTTACGATTAAACCAGTAAATAATCAAACGCAATAAAGCAACTGAACTAAAAAATTATTTTTGCAATCTGGGCTATGTTATTTGGCCGTCCCATAGTATAAAAATGAATAGCGGGAACATTTGCAGCCTTCAACTCTTTAGCCTGCATGGTAGTCCACTCTATTCCTAGTTGGTAAACGTCCTTGTTCGACTTACACTTTTCTATTTCGCGCACCAACTCCTGAGGAATTTGCGTGTTAAAAACCCGAGGCAATATATTTGTATGGTCCTTCACAGTAATGGGTTTCAAACCCGGAATAATTGGAACTGTTATTCCTATTGCCCTACATTCGTTCACAAAATCGAAATACTTCTTATTATCGAAAAACATCTGCGTAACCACATAGCTGGCTCCCGCATCAACTTTTTCTTTAAGATGCTGAATATCCGATTCGAAGTTAGGGGCTTCAGGATGTTTCTCGGGATAGCCACCAACGCCAATACAAAAATCGGTTGGTTCCGGCTTTTCCATCAAACTCTCGAAATAAATACCTTTATTAAGGTTTGATATTTGACGAACCAAATCCGCAGCATGTCTGTGTCCTCCAACTTTTGGCTCGAATTTTCCAGTAATTTTATCGGCATCGCCACGTAACACCAAAACATTTTGTATGTTTAAAAAATCCAAATCGATAAGGGCATCCTCGGTTTCCTGCATGTCAAAACCTCCGCAAATCAAATGGGGAACAACATCAATTTTATAACGCTGCTGAATGGCAGCCGCAACGCTAACCGTCCCCGGACGACGACGAACCTTAACAAACTCAACGCCTCCGGAAACGCCAGGACGAGAAACAATTTCCTCCCTATGATATGTTATATTGATATATGCCGGACTAAATTCCGCAAGTTTATCGATTGTGTCGAAAATAGTTTGAATGTTGTTTCCCTTCAAAGGAGGCAACAACTCGAACGAAAACTGCGTAGTTTTTGAATTATTTATTATGTCTATTACCTTCATTTCGTCAAAAGTTAAAAGGTAAAATTGAAACTATTAACCTTACCTAAATTTTAGCATTTTCTACTTATAAGCCAAGTATGTTGGTATAAATTTTTCGACATCGGCTGGGCTTACACCTAAGCGACTTGCATAATCGGCAACTTGATCAGCTCCAACTTTTCCAACATTAAAGTATCTCGATTCAGGATGCGAGAAAAAGTAGCCTGCTACCGATGCCCCCGGATTCATTGCAAAATTCTCCGTCAGCGTCATACCCGTAATTTTTTCTACACTAAGCAAATCGAATATAACCTTTTTCCCACGATGATCGGGACAAGCCGGATATCCCGGAGCCGGCCTGATACCCACGTAATGCTCCGAAAACAGTTGGGACAATGGTAAATTCTCATCGGGATTGTAACCCCATACTTCTTTCCGAACCTTTAAATGCAGCAGTTCCGTGAAAGCTTCGGCAAGCCTGTCGGCCAAAATCTTTACCATAATCGCCTTAAAATCGTCGCCGGCTACACGATATCCGTTGGCAAGTTTTTCAGCACCAATACCCGCAGTTACGGCAAAGCAGCCAACCCAATCTTTACTATTTGAATTTTTAGGAGCCACATAATCGGATAAGCACAGGTTAGGGACTCCGTCTTCTTTTTTCTCCTGATTACGCAGTTGAGGGATTACCCTTAACATCTTGCTACGCGATTCGTCGGTATATAACTCAATATTATCGTCAACAGAAGCAGCGGGAAAAATACCCACCACACCAGATGCTTTTAACTGTTTTTGTTGAATTAATTCATCCAACAACTCATTTGCCTCGTTAAACAACCGCTTTGCCTCGGCCCCTTTAACCGGGTCGTTAAAAATATCGGGATACTTACCTTTAATATCCCATGCAAAAAAGAAGTAAGTCCAATCTATATAGGGCCTAATTTCTTCGAGAGGAAAATCTAAAAACTGAAGAATTCCAGTTTTATTAGGTTTTGGAGGAGCATAACTTTTCCAGTTAAAGTTAAATGCATTCTTTCTTGCCTCTTCAATCGGCAAAAGTTCACGATTCTTTGCAATATACTCGCTTCTTAACTTTTCGTACTTCGCCTTTACTTGTTTTGCATAGTCCTCCTTTTTGTCCTCGTTTAACAAGTTAGACACAATCCCGCTGGCCTGCGAAGCATCTTTCACATGAATTACGGAACTGGAATAGTTCGGAGCGATTCGCAAAGCAGTGTGTAACTCCGAAGTTGTTGCTCCGCCAATAAGCACGGGAATTTTAATACCATTCCGTTCCAACTCCTTAACCACATGCGCCATTTCGTCGAGCGAAGGTGTTATTAAGCCGCTTAACCCCAAAATATCCGCATTTTGTGATTTTACCTCTTCCACTATCTTCTCGGCAGGAACCATTACGCCTATGTCAACTATTTTGTAGCCGTTGCAGGCAAGTACAACCCCCACAATATTTTTTCCTATGTCGTGTACATCGCCTTTTACCGTTGCTAAAACAATTGTTCCCTTTTGTGCCATGTTCTGTTCCAACTCGGTAGTTCCGTAAAGGTATGGCTCTAGCACCTTTACTGCCGACTTCATTACGCGCGCACTTTTTACAACCTGAGGTAAAAACATCCTGCCTGAACCAAATAAATCGCCAACTTCGCCCATACCATCCATAAGCGGGCCTTCGATAACTTTAATAGCAGAACCGCTTTTATTGTATGACTCTAGTGTGTCGTCTTCGATAAACTCCGTTATTCCTTTTACCAAGGCATGTTGCAATCGTTTTTCAACAGGATCGTTTCTCCATTCCTGAACCAAATGAACTTCCTTTTTCTCCTGTGTCAGGTTTTGAGCGTAAGCCAGCAACCGTTCGGTTGCATCGCGACGCCTATTTAGCACCAAATCCTCCGTAAGTTTAAGCAGATTAGGCTCTATCTCCGAATAAACTTGCAACATTGAAGGGTTAACAATGCCCATGTCCATCCCGGCATTTATGGCGTGATACAGAAAAACAGAATGGATGGCTTCCCTAATTACGTTGTTACCCCTGAACGAAAACGAAAGGTTGCTTACGCCTCCGCTAACTTTAGCGGCAGGGAGGTTTTGCTTAATCCAACTACAAGTCTCTATAAAACTTACAGCCTGACTATCGTGCTCAACCAAACCGGTACCTATGGCAAGAATATTAGGGTCGAATATTATATTTTCGGGAGAATATCCAACTACATTGGTTAATAAACTGTACGACCTTTCGGCAACTTTGATGCGACGCTCCGTGTTAACAGCCTGACCATTCTCGTCGAACAGCATTACAACAACAGCAGCACCATACCTGTTAATTAATTTTGCACGACGAATAAATTCTTCTTCACCCTCCTTTAAACTTATCGAATTAACGATACTTTTCCCCTGAGTACATTTTAAACCTGCTTCAATTACATCGAACTTGGAGGAATCTATCATAACGGGAACTCTGGCAATATCCGGTTCCGAAGCAATAAGATTCAAAAATTCGGTCATTGCTTTTGGAGCATCAATTAGAGCATCGTCCATACAAACGTCAATGGCCTGAGCACCACCTTCAACCTGTTCACGAGCTACCGAAAGGGCTTCGGAATACTTGCCTTCGGCAATTAGCCTGGCAAACTTTTTAGAACCGGCCACATTAGTCCGTTCCCCAATGTTTACAAAGTTTGTATCGGGACGTATTTCCAACACTTCCAATCCGCTAAACTTGGTATTACTATTGACCTTAGGAATTATCCTCGGTGAATATTTCGGAACGACCTTCGCAATTTTTTCGATATGCAACGGCGTTGTACCGCAGCATCCGCCCACAATATTCACTAAATTTTGCTGAAGCATTTTTTCTATAACATTGGCCATTTCCTCCGCCGACTGGTCATATTCGCCCAGTTGATTAGGCAAACCTGCATTAGGATGGGCACTCAACCAAAACTTCGATTTTTTGGAAAGTTCTGCCACGTAAGGCAACAACTGCTCCGCACCAAACGCACAATTTAACCCTACGCTTAAAAGAGGAAACTGCGATACCGAAGTTAAAAAAGCCTCCAACGTTTGACCCGAAAGTAACCGTCCGCTAGTATCGGCAACCGTTGCCGACGCCATAACCGGAATATCCTTTTGCAATTCGTCCAAAACCTGAAAAATGCCAAAAAGCGCAGCTTTTGCATTTAGGGTATCAAATATAGTTTCAACAAGTAATAAGTCCACACCTCCCTGAACCAGCGCTCTTGCCTGCTGCCCGTACGCCTTGGCCAAATCGTCGAAAGTTACAGCCCTATACGCAGGCCTGTTAACATCGGGCGACATGGATGCGGTTCTGTTTGTAGGCCCCATCGAGCCTGCTACAAATCTTGGCTTGTTAGGATTGAGTTTGGTGAATTCATCAGCTACTTTACGGGCAATTCTCGCCCCTTCAAAATTGATTTTCTCGACCAAATCCTGTGTGCCATACTCCGATTGCGAAACAACCGTTGCATTAAACGTATTAGTCTCAATAATATCGGCACCCGCCCTCAGGTAATCGCCATGTATCGACTCGATAACATCGGGACGAGTGAGAACGAGCAGGTCATTATTCCCCTTTAAATTCTGTTTGTGATTAACTAAAATTGAACCTCGAAAATCGTTTTCCTGCAACTTAAAACGCTGAATCATTGTTCCCATTGCTCCGTCAAGCACCAAAATACGCTGCGATAGCAACTGGTTAAATCTACTTTTATCCATTAAGTTAACTTATATTAATACATCGGTAAAATGCAAAGTAATACTATATTTTTAAAACTTCACCAATAAATACAACACAATGATTGCATTAACGGGCTAACTGTACAATCAGCCAAACACAACCATCAACTTACTGATTAACAACTATTTTGTTAAAACTTCGTAATTTCCCGTGTATGCAATAAACACGTTTAATCCGGGAAGCAAATCCTTAACATTTAACAAGGTAGAAAGTTTAACCTTGGCAATCACCCAACGATGTTCCGGACCGTTATAACGCTCAACCAACTGCTCTTTAATATCGAAAACCGACAAATCATCTGCATTATGATAACGAATGAAAAGTTCAAGGGCAATATCGGTAGTATATAACGGAGCGTCAAAGTAATTCAACTTTTTATACTCGTACCGGTAATTATGGAATCGAGCAGTAATGTCACTCAACACCGCCGACCCTGTAGGATAGCCTCCTGCTCCTTTACCAAACATAAACTGCTCGTCGTAGTACGCCCCCTCTATTACAACTCCGTTAAACTCGTCTTCTACATTAAAAATATATTCGGACGGCTTTACCAAAGTAGGTAAAACAAAAAGTGTAAAAAGGTTAGAATCGAACTTATGCAACGTTGCCACCAACTTTATTTTCCGATTTTGCTCCTGGGCGTAACGAATATCGTACTTCGACAAGTTTTGTATGCCATAGCAAAAAGCATCGTTAGGATTTACATAGGTTCCGAAACCATGAACAGTAAGAATAATTAACTTATACAAGGCATCGAACCCCATAACATCGAACGAAGGATTACTCTCGGCAAATCCTAATTCCTGCGCTTTTTTCAAAGCAACATCGTAATTTTCCCCATGGCTGAATATCCGGGAAAGAATAAAATTTGACGAACCGTTTAAAATACCTTTAATCGATATTAGTAAATCGTTATCGTAGTATTCCTCTAAGTTTCGAATTATGGGAATGCTTCCGCAAGCAGAGGCATCGTAAAGTAAGGCGTTACCTGTTTGTTGCTGAATTTCTATTAACTCATCCAAATGATATGCAAGCATCGTTTTATTACCCGATACAACACTTTTCCCCTGTAACAGCGCCGATTTTACATACCGGTAAGCATCGTCTGGATTGTCAATTAACTCTACCACAAGATTAATTTCAGGGTCGTTTAGTATTACTTCGGGATTGTAGGTTATAAGGTTCTCCTCAACGTTTCGCTCTTTATTCGTTTGTCGTACACAAATCTTCTTAATGTACGCTTTCGACGACGGAACACCTTGCAAAACATGGTATAAACCTTGCCCCACATTTCCAAAACCAAACAGGCCTATTACCTGACGCCGAATATTTTTATTCACACCAACTTTTAAAGTTGATTTATTTATTGCGATTTCCATTGTTTTTGTTTTTTGAAATTGAAATAACATTTCATCCGTACTGTCATTTCAAACAAGTAGAAAAATCTTAAAAAAGATGTTTCGACTACGCTCGGCACAATACGTGATTTGATTAAACTGTACCTTTCATTAAAGTTGAAATTATGCCTAAACAACGTGCCATTTCGAACAAAGCGAGAAATCTGACAATTCCAAAAACTAACAAAACACCTCGTCTCGTTCAGGATGACAAAACAATCATCTATTTTCTGATGTCTAAAAGTTGAAATCTAAATTTCCTCGCTGAAAATTTTCAGGTAATCCCGAATGATGTCGGTTAATTGCTTGTACTCGATAAGAAAACCATCGTGACAAAACTGCGAATGGATTTCGCGATATACTGCGTTAGGAATATTATCGGCCAAAACCTTCTGCTCTTCAACCGGAAAAAGTATGTCGGAATCGATTCCTACAACCAAGGTATTTGCGTTGATTAACGACAAAGCATTCTGTAACGAACTTCTGTTCCTAGCCATATTATGGGTATCGAGCGTTAACAGCAAAGCATAATACGAATAGGCATTGAATCGCTTTACCAACTTTTCGCCCTGATAAGTTTGGTAAGTACATGCCCGATAATTTTCCAGCAGATTGTCGGAAACATCCTGTTGAGTAAGGTTATAACTACTTCTACCCCGGTAACTCAACAGGGCAATGCTGCGTGCTGCCATTAGGCCTTTTTGCCCGCCACCGACTTCCTGTCTTACAAAACTTTCATCGGCAAGTAGCGATAAACGCTGCGATTGGCTAAACGCCTTTACCCACGGCGACGATTGTGCCGAGGTGGCTATCAAAACTAAGTGTTTCGCCGTTCCGGGAAACATACATTCCCATTCCATAGCCTGAAAACCACCAATGGAACCGCCTATTATCATCCAAATCTTACCGATACCTAAATGGCATTTTACCTCGTTATTTACCCTAGCAATATCCCGAAAAGTTACCATAGGAAAATTACGTAAGTACGGTTTCCCTGTTTGCGGGTTTATAGACATAGGCCCTGTTGTTCCATAACAAGAGCCCAAAATGTTGACACAAACAATAGGTGTTTTGTCAGGATCGAAAACCTTTCCGATACCGACCATTTCCGGCCACCAATCGGCTGGATTGCTATTGGCAGTGAAAGCATGGCAAATCCAAACTACCTTATCGGAATGCTTTGCCACTTCTCCAAGTACGTGGTAACGAACATTTACGTTGATAAGTTTTTCGCCACATTCCAACTGCAACTCACTTATATTTAGATTTTGCTCGGTAATTTTCATAAATCAAATTTCAGACATTCTATTAATTGTCAGACCAAGAGTAGTCGAAATACCACCTTAGGTTTCTCGCTTCGCTCGAAAAAGACAATCATTATTTACTAATTTTATTAAAAGCCTGCTCAAAATCGGCAATTATGTCGCCAATATACTCAATTCCAACTGAAACTCTCAGCAGGTTTGGCCGTACTCCGGCTGCAAGTTGCTCCTGTTCCGACATTTGCTGGTGTGTTGTAGCCGAAGGTTGAATAATGAGCGTTTTAGCATCACCAACGTTAGCCAAGTGGCTAACCAACTTCAGGTTATCTACAAATTTTATGGTCTGAGTTCTATCTCCTTTTACTGTAAACGAAAGCACTCCTCCAAAGCCATTACTGAGATATTTTGTAGCAACCTCATGGTACTCATTATCGTCCAACCCGGGATAGTTAACACTTTCCACCAAAGGATGCTTCTTTAACCAATGGGCCAATGCCAAAGTATTGCTACAGTGCCTGTCCATACGTAACGAAAGCGTTTCCAATCCTTGCAAAAGCAAAAAAGAATTGAACGGACTAATTGCAGGGCCAAAATCGCGCAAACTTTCAACCCTTGCCCGTGTAGCAAAGGCAATATTACCATGAGCGCTTTCGCTTCCAAACTCATTCCAAAAAATCAAACCATGATAACCCTCGGAAGGTTCGGAAAATTGTGGAAACTTGCCATTTCCCCAATCAAAGTTTCCCCCATCGATAATGGCACCACCCATACTTGTTCCATGTCCGCCAACCCACTTTGTAATTGACTCCACAACTATGTTTGCTCCATACTCAATAGGCCTACACAAATATCCAGCCGCAGCAAAGGTATTATCAACAATCAGCGGTATCTTATATCGTTGAGCCAACCGAGCAAATGCCTCAAAATCGGGAATGCAAAAACTAGGATTTCCTATCGTTTCTATATAAATAGCCTTTGTTCGATTATCGATAAGCGCCTCAAAACCATCAGGATTGATACCTTGCGAAAAGCGTGCATCGATACCCAATCGCTTAAACGCCACCTTAAACTGGTTGTGACTGCCACCATATATATAAGGTGACGAAATAAAATTATCGCCAACCGACAAAATATTATTTAGCGCAATAAACTGCGCTGCATGTCCCGATGCTACAACCACGGCAGCCGCTCCTCCTTCTAACGCGGCAAGCCGTTTTTCCAACACATCGGTAGTTGGATTGCTTAAACGCGTGTAAATATGTCCGGGTTCTTTCAATGCAAAAAGATTTGCACCATGATCGGAATCCCTAAACAGGTACGATGTGGTTTGATAAATGGGAACAGCCCTCGAAAGCGTTTCTTCGTCAACCCATTGTCCGGCATGTACTTGTAATGTATCGAAATGATATGTTTGTGACATTGTTTTCCTATTTAAAAATGATTAAAAGAATTAAATTGACAACTAAATCGTTATTTGACTTTGTTATACAAAAGTTGTACACAAAAACAATCGACCTTTAAAGTTGCCTTTAGATGCGCTATACATCTAATACCTTCGTGTTGCCCGCAACACAACAGGTTAAATCCAAAATGGATTATAAGTGATTTTTACCGCATTCGACCGAAGCGGCGCATTCGGGAATTTTCCCGAAACTGAAAGTAAACGACAAAAGAAACGCAGGCTTGAAAACCTGACTGCAAACTAGAACTTAAAAATTTTAAACTTTGCATAATTTTAAGTTTAGACTTATAATTACCCTTTTTGGGTCAGGTTTTAGCACCTTGCTTTTGGTAGCAGGTTGCTAGAGTTTCGTTGAGCCTGTTCTCTCCGCTCTTCTTTATAATCCTAACCTTTCTTTAAACTTAAAGAATGGTAATGAACTGGTGCAAAAATACAAATATTTTTATAATACCTAACTAATTAACGTCTTTTATCTCTTCGGTTTTAACACGCTTCTTTTTAGCCATAACCGTGCTATCCATATTAATTTTCTCGTACTTAGGCTTAACCACTTCTCTGCCATCCATGGATATAAAACCCCACAAACCATCTTTCTCTACCATAGCCCAATCCTTCTGAAATTGACCGAAAGGCATAATTTGTGTGTACTCGGGCTTGACAACCTCTTTCCCTTCAAAATCTATAAAGCCCAAAAGCTTATCTTTCTGAACAAGAGCCCAATTTTTAACATACTCGCCAAATGGGTTAACTTTGGTATATACCGGAGGTACAATTTCGCGTCCCTCTCCATTAATAAAACCGAGTAATCCGTCCTTTTCTACCATTGCCCAATCTTTCTGAAATTCTCCAAACTGATGCACTTTTTGGTATTGAGGCTTCGAAACCTCCCTGCCATCAATCGAAAGAAATCCTATTAACCCATCCTGTTCCACTGCTGCAATATTTTTATATAACTCTCCAAAAGGAGATATTTTACTATACTTAGGTTTAACAACTTCTCTCCCATCATTCGATATAAACCCCAACTGTCCATTTGCTTCGACCATTGCCCAGCCTCTTTGAAATTCATCAAAAGGATAAATTTTCGAATATTTCGGTTTCACAACTTCTTTACCAAAATTATTTATAAATCCCATGAATCCATCCTTTTCCACTAATGCCCAACCTCTTTGATATTCATCGAAAGGATGAATTTTCGAATATTGGGGTTTTATTATTTCTTTCCCGCTTCCAGAAATAAAACCAAAGTACCCACCTTTTTCAACAAGTACCCAATCCTTAGGATATGGCCCGGAATTTTTCTTTTTGCTATTTACGGTTTGCGCATTGCTTACAGATATTATACAAAGCAGTATGCTAAGGAGAAAAATTTTACGCATATAAATTATTTGCTTTTAAGATAATCTTATACAAACCTACACGAATTTTTGTAAAAATCATAGGGTTGCCTTATTTTGATTAAAACACAAGCAAAACAGGCTATTATTTTAGACATGAACGCTTTTTAAGGCAAAACAACATCTTGTTGTTGACTTCGATATTCAATTTTTAACAATTTTGCCCTTTCAATAATTAACTTTTAAAACCCTTACTTTTAAAGCGAATCAAAATTTTTCTTGAAAAAGCATAGAAGTTTTAACAATGTTTAAGTAAAAAAACTAGCTTTTTAAACTAAACCCCATTTAATATTTAACAAAAAAAAAACATATGTGCTACCTCAAATTAATTTATTCCCCATAAATTTATTGCACTAACCTACTAACCCTAAATATTATGAAAATAAAGAAGTTTATGGGAAGTTTACTCATCATTTCCCTTTTTACAGGTTTTTTAGTAACAGTCTCCTGCGATAAAATTGATGATTTTTCCTCGTTAGACGCTAATTTACAAGAACAACGGACTCAGGTAAAAAAGGCTTCGGCTTCATTTTCCGAAAACTTTGAAGCTGCTACAAAAACATCCTACACGGCAGCAGCGGTAACGTTTAGTACTGGGCAATGGTACCTGAGCGATGCCCTTATAGGAACTTCGAGCAGCGACAGAAAAAACGATTCGAAATCGGTTCGCGTTCGTAATACCGGAACTGTTACCATGCAATTTGATAAAGAAGATGGTGCCGGAACTGTAGAAATTTACCATGCACTATATGGCAGCGACGGAACAAGTACATGGGAATTGTACATGTCCACCAACAGTGGAAGCAGTTGGACTCAAGTAGGTTCAACAATTACAACATCTTCTACTACGCTTACCAAAGCATCGTTTACCGTAAATGTTTCGGGTAATGTTCGTTTCGAAATTCGTAAAGTTTCCGGTGGATCATACCGTATTAACTTCGACGATCTTTCTATTACCGACTATAGCACCTCTACAACAACTACCACTACCGGTGCTTTTCCAGAAACCTTCGAGAGTGGCACAAAAACTTCATACACAGCTGCTGCGGTAACTTTATCTACTGGTAATTGGTATTTCGACAATGCACTAATTGGAACCTCAAGCAGTGATAGAAAAGATGGTTCTCAATCTGCTAGAATTCGCAGTACTGGTATAATCACTATGCAATTCGACAAGGAAAATGGAGCTGGAACAGTTACCGTTTCCCACGCAAAATATGGCAGCGATGGTACCAGTACATGGGAACTATACATGTCAACAAATAGTGGTAGTTCTTGGACGAAAGTAGGCTCAACCGTAACCACTTCTTCCACAACCTTATCGTCAACCGAATTTACAGTTAACCAATCGGGCAATGTACGTTTCGAAATTCGTAAAATAACAGGTACTTCATATAGAATTAACATTGACAACTTCTCCATTACAGACTACACTTCCGGTGATACGGGAGGAGACACGGGCGATGATACTGGCGATACCGGTGGAACAACAACGTCGGGAACCGATGGCGACCATATTGCTTTGGGTAATCCTTCGGGTGCCGTTGCCAACATACTATATGCAAACAATTACCTAATGGTTAAACCTCAGTATGTTTTATCGTACAACAATAGCAAACTTACATGTAACTGGGTTTCTTGGTACTTAGCATCAACATGGCTTGGTTCTGCCAGCCGTCAGAATGACTTTAGAGCCGATGCAACCTTGCCATCGAGTTGGGTTCAAGTAGGATCGACTGATTATAGCGGATCTGGTTTCGATCGTGGACATATGTGCCCAAGCGCCGATAGAACTTCTACAACCACCGATAACTCTGCAACATTTTTGATGACCAACATGGTTCCTCAAGCTCCAAAGAACAACCAAGTAACATGGGCAAACCTTGAAAATTACTGCCGTAGCTTGGTAAGTGCTGGAAATGAACTTTACATCATATCTGGACCTTACGGACAAGGTGGAACAGGCTCGAACGGATATTACACAACCGTATCAAGCAAGAACATTGTTGTTCCTTCCTATGTATGGAAAATCATTGTTGTTTTACCCGTTGGCACAAACGATGTTTCGAGAATTACATCGTCAACACGCGTTATTGCCGTTTGGATGCCGAATACTCAAACTGTAAGCAGCCAAGCATGGGGTTATTACCGCACCACTGTTGATTACATTGAAAGCATGACCGGATACGATTTCTTATCGAATGTTTCTACTACCATTCAAGCTGCAATCGAATCAACTGTTGACACAGGCGCTACTAGCTAGTAAATAACCATATAAAAAGAAAGGCTGTCGAAATTCGACAGCCTTTACTTTTTTATCCTAATAATTAATCTATTACGTCGAAACCACAGTAAGGTTTTAAAACTTCGGGCATCTTTATTCCTTCGGGAGTTTGATTATTCTCAAGTAAAGCAGCAACAATTCGTGGCAAGGCCAATGAACTTCCGTTCAGGGTATGCGCTAATTGTGCTTTTTTATCGCCCTCTTCCTTAAAGCGTAACATCATTCGGTTAGCCTGAAACGATTCAAAATTCGAAACGGAACTTACCTCTAACCATTTATGTTGTGCAGCCGAGTAAACCTCGAAATCGTAGGTTAATGCCGAAGTAAAACTCATATCGCCCCCGCACAACCTTAAAATTCTGTATGGAAGATTTAACTTCTTAACAATACCTTCAACATGCAAAACCATATCGTTTAACGATTGGTACGAAAGGTCGGGATGCTGAACCTGTACAATTTCGACCTTATCAAACTGATGCAAACGGTTTAGACCTCTAACATCCTTTCCGTACGAACCTGCTTCCCTGCGAAAACAAGGAGTGTATGCCGTAAGTTTCAATGGTAATTTTGAAGCATGAAGGATTACATCGCGAAAAATATTGGTAACAGGAACTTCCGCTGTTGGAATCATATAAAAATTGTCAACTCCAATATGGTACATCTGTCCATCCTTATCGGGCAATTGTCCTGTACCATAAGCAGAATCCTCGTTAACCATGTGAGGAGGTTCAATTTCCTGATAACCAGCAGCAGTATTACAATCCAAAAAGAAATTAATAAGAGCACGTTGAAGCCTTGCGCCTTTTCCCTTGTAAACAGGGAAACCACTACCCGTTATTTTAACACCCAGTTCAAAATCTATTATATCGTACTTCGATGCCAAATCCCAATGCGGTAATGCGCCATCGAACAAAGGAGGAATATCGCCACCTTGACGAACAACAACATTATCGCTAGCACCGGTCCCTTCGGGAACAGAATCGTGTGGCAAGTTTGGCACCTGAAACAATAGCTGTTTTTGTTCGGCTTCAACATCCGACAACTCTTGAGAAAATTCTTTTGACTTCTCTTTCAATTCGGCAGCCTTAGACTTAGCAGCATTTGCTTCGACAGACTTGCCTTCGGCAAAAAGTTTTCCAACTTGCTTAGCAATTGTGTTTTGCTCGGACAAGTTAGTATCCAATTGATATTGAATAGACTTTCTTCGATCGTCCAACTCAATAATTTTCCCAATAATCACGGTAGCATCAAAATGCTTTTTGGCAAGGCGTTTTATTACCTCATCTTTGTTTTCGCGAATAACTTTTAGGGTAAGCATAACTATGCAGTTTTAAGTATAAAATAAAATCTCCTGTCCAACTTAGAATAAGTCTTGAACAGGAGACCAAAGTTACTAAAATATTTTAACGTTACGCTTCGTTTGGAATAACAGAAACGTAAGATTTATCATCTGCTTTTTTGCGGAAAGTAACAACTCCGTCAACAAGGGCAAACAACGTATGATCCCTGCCCATACCTACATTTTGTCCAGCGTTATGTTTAGTTCCCCTTTGGCGAACAAGGATATTACCTGCCTTTGCAAGTTGACCTCCAAATATTTTTACGCCCAAGCGTTTGCTATGCGACTCTCTCCCGTTACGTGAGCTACCGACTCCTTTTTTGTGTGCCATAACTAGATAATATTTTTTGTATTATGCAACAATTTCTGAAATTTGAATTTGAGTGTAGTTTTGGCGATGACCGTTTTTCACTTTATAACCTTTACGTCTCTTTTTCTTGAAAACAATCACCTTGTCGCCTTTTACATGACCCAATATTTTAGCGTTAACAGACGCATTGGCTACTTCGGGTTTCCCTATGGAAACTTTTCCATCGTTATCAACTAGTAAAACCTTTTCGAATTTCACTTCGTCACCAGTTTCACCTTCTAATAAGTTTACAAAGATCTTCTGATCTTTTTCTACTTTAAACTGCTGTCCTGCAATATCAACAATCGCGTACATCGTATTTTTGGTATGAAATGTTTAACATATTTTGGGCTTGCAAAAGTATAAAAGATAAATTAAAACGCAAAAAGTTACGGTATTTTTTTAGAAAAATATTCTGTCAGCAATAGCCATCACACTTAAACATCCAAATATCTTGCAGGAGCAATTTTTCGGTGTTCTCCTTCCATTTTTGCACTAACCTCCTTGGTAAATTCCTGCACAGGTTTATCCTTAAAACTTTCCCACGGAATTTCATCTAAAATTTTAATTGTTAAGGATTGTTTAAGATTAACTATTCCCGATTTAGGTAAAATATCTATAGTTCCATCGATTACTACCGGTAATATTGGCACCTCTGCTTTTTGCGCCAGCAAAAAAGCGCCCTCCTTAAATCGCCTGAACCTGCCGTTTACCGAACGAGTTCCTTCCGGAAATATTAGCACCGAACTTCCGTTTTTAATATGAGCCAAGCCTTTTTGAAACATATGCTTAGTACTTACCGCGCTTGCCCTATCTATAAGAATGTGCCTGTTTAACAACAAGTTCCATCCAATAACCGGGACTCTTGCCAATTCACGCTTTGCCACCCACTTAAAGTGCATGTATAACCGGTATAAAAGCACGATATCGAAGGCACTCTGGTGATTTGACACGATAACGTAAACTTGTCCCTTTTTAACCTTATTTCTTCCTTCGATTTTCACCTTCCAAAACGGGTTGATTTTTAAATAAAACATAGCCCAAAAAATTGAGTAGCCATGCAAAATCCATAGCCGTTTATCCCACCAAAAAGTTAACAGCCAAACAACAAAGTCGATAACAAACAACGCCAAAGCAGTAACAACAAGATAAGTCCATAAAAAAACCGACATTAGCACCTGCAATATATGCTTAACTTTTTTCATAATCTTTTAAAAATTAAACTGTTCGTAATTGCTTTGTAACCGTTATTACGTGGAATTTTAAAATAAATCCTTTATCTTGGCAACAAAATTAATAACATATCAACTTCAACACATGAACTTTTAAATAATTTACGTTAAGAAATGAAACTATAAAAATGTTTAAAAGTATATGTTACCTGCAATCTCAAATATCATTAAACTTTACAAAAAATAAAACTTTAGTATATGAAACCTCTAAAAAAAGCATTACCGTTTTCTGTTTGGATTGTTCGAATTCTATTTTCAGTATATCTGGTTCTCACCAACATTCGTACACTCGAAAACATCAACCTAAACAGCGCTAATTTTTATTTGTCTTTAGCAACCGTAATTCTTGCCGTGTTATTAGTAGTCGGAGGTTTTTTAACAAAGCACTCTCTTACCGTGATATCGGCACTACTTATTGGAGCCATAATTATATACCGATTTTTAATTCCAATACCTACATCGTTCAGTTCATTCGAAGTATTCAATCTGTTAATGCTCTCCATTTCATTCCTGTTTATCTGCAGAGGAAACGGATAATTATCAACTACTTATCTAACTTTCAACATATTAAAAGATAATTTTTATAATATGCCATTTGGCATTAACTTTGTCGCCTAAAATAGGAAACCATAAAAAAGTAATAATTGTGAAGTTTATAGAAGTTTTAGCCATATTAGTACTATTATCGTTTTCAAGTTTTTCGCAAACAAATGTTCCCGACACGGTTATTTTGGTAAGTAGCAAAATTCTTGTTGGCAACGTAAAAGGTTTAAGTTCTTCAAAAATTTCGTTCGTTAAGCAAGGCTCTTCGCAAGTACAGGAAATTTCGCGTAAGCAAATTCATAAAATAAAGTTTAGCAATGGCAGAGTTGAAAAGTTTAACAACTTGGCCTTTCAAATGCTGGACGAAACCAACTATCAGGCTGTAATTATTACCGAAAATCCTGCTGACGTGGAAGGTTTATACGAGTACGGAAAAGTAGAGGCAAAATCGGGAAAAAGTAGCAGAACCGCCAAGGCTGCTGAAAAAAATGCCAGAATTCGTATTCAACGAAGGGCTGCGGCTATGGGAGCGCTTTACGTTTTAATAACCAAAAGCGAAACTCGCGGAGGCTACAAGGAAGTTCCAACCCACTTTATCGAAGGAATTGCGTACGGCATTGAACCTCCGAAGGAAAAGAAAGAGTAACTAACCAAACAGTTCCTTTATAAAATCGTCGGTAAAGTTTTCGGGCAAACCTTTCGAAACTTCATTCAACTGATATGATATAGAATCGGGCATAAATGTGGTTTCTTCAAGATTATCCTGCAAAATTCTGCTAATTTCAGACATCTCTTCCGAATTTGCCCGAATGTTAACAGCAGTCATAACCCCTTTCTTCACATCTGCCTTAAAGTTCAAGACACCATTGGACACCACAACTTCCTTTTCTATGGTAAAATCGGGACTATATCCAAAGTTCCATTCCCATGTAAGGTACTTGCTGCTCTTCAACTTTTGTATTGTTTTTCGGTCGCCCAACTGTAATTTAAAGGAAGTTGAATAGTCGAAGGCATCCTTATAGAAAGAGACGAATTCTGCAATAAAATCTTCGATTGTCATACGCTCCTTCAACAGCGGTTTTATATTTGCCACCTTGCTCCTGTTCGACTTCACCGAAAAATCGACATAATTTGCCGATGAAGGATTTAAAATACTCCTTAGCTTATTTAAATTGGCATCGAACAGCAATGTTCCATGATGAACCAGCCTATTTCGATAAACATGCTCGGCATTTCCCGACACCTTAGCACCTCCAACTTTAAGTTCGTTTTTCTCTCCAATTACAGCATCGATACCAATAGTTTTGAGAAACCCGATAACCGGTGTCAGGTACTTTTTAAAATCGATTAACTTTCCTTTCTCACCTGTTTCTACAAAACTAAAATTCACGTTACTTAGATCGTGGTAAACAGTTCCTCCTCCGGTAATTCGACGAACAATCGGAATATTCTGCTTCCAAACGTCCATTAGATTAACCTCGGCAAATACATTCTGATGCTTGCCTACAATTACAGACGTTTCGTTACGGTATATAAACAAAAAATTATCGGAGAAATTCTTAAGCAAATACTCTTCGGTTGCAATATTAAAATACGGATCGTTAGTCTCCGATATCAAAATATAGTTCATAAAATCGATAAAAGTTTACAAAAGAAAAACCGCTGCCAATATAAAATGTTCAAACAAATATATTTACATTGTTTAAATCTAAAACTTTATATTTGCACGCCAAAAGTAAAAGTTATATGAATACGTACGAAAGTAAAATAGTTACCATTAATAAACGCGCCGAAGATATTTATAATATTCTATCGAATTTCAGCAATTTTACTCCATTAGTTGCAGGAAAAGTAAACGATTGGCAAGCCGACGAAAGCAGTTGCAGTTTCAGCTATCAGGGAATGGGTCCTGTAGGCTTTAAAATTATTGACAAAGAAGAAAATAAAACCATTAAAATATCGGGCGACGAGCGTGTTCCCGTTCAATTTTTTCTTTGGCTTCAACTAAAAGAAACTGCACCGTACGTCACCAAAATGAAAATCACCATAAAGGCGGAACTTAACATGATGATGCGAATGATGTTAGGTAAAAAACTGGAGGAAGGTGTGAACACCCTTGCCGATGGCATTGCGTCCGCGTTTAACGCTGCCTAACGCTTATATCACAAAAGATATTTCTTTAAAAGCAAATGATTGTACTTTGCCGTCAACAGACTGTAATTCCAGTTCGCCGGTAGATTTTACTCCAACAATTCGAGCACGAAAAACCTGTCCCTGCGCTTTGTATTCACAATACGTGTCCTTACGATAGAGCAAGTTAAAATAATCGGCATCTAATTGGCTGTATTGTTTATTAAGTAACTGTTCGTACCGACTCTTAAAACACTCCAACAACTCCATCAGGGAAGTTTCAACATTGAAAACTATACCTGTTTCCAATGCAAGTGATATTGGATTTGGTAAATCGACAAAGTACGTTTGGTTAACATTAACACCTATTCCGATAACCGATACATCAAGCGTGCTTGTACTAAAACTATTTTCAATTAGAATTCCGGCAATTTTTCCATTACCGACATAAACATCGTTAGGCCACTTAATGCTTACTTTCGACTTTGTAACGTACGCACTTAGCCAATCACATACTGCCAAAGCAGCAACTTTAGAAAGCATAAACTGCCGTTGAACTTCTACCTGAATTGGCCTGAGCAGGATGCTAAAAGTAAGATTTTGCCCGCTATCGCTTTCCCATACATTTCCCCTTTGTCCTCGGCCATCGGTCTGATACCGTGCTGCAACAACGCACCCATGCGGAGACTTATCGGCAACAAGTTTTAAACACTCTTCGTTTGTAGAAGAAACCACATCGTACCATAAAACATTAAAGTCCATTGCTAACACGGTTTAGTTCAGCAAACTTAACAAAAAAGCCACACATACGCCTTAAACATTCTTTGATTTTTAGTGTTTGAATAAGTAACTTTAAAATATTCGCGATACTAATTACTAGATTTTTAAATCAGTATGAGGAAAAACTTACTCAAAAACCCTTCGTTAGATTCTTGGATAATTGACCCAATGAAACGTTTCATGCAAAATTCTTCGTCGGGAGGAATTGTGCTTTTTGTTTCGGCTTTAACTGCAATAATATTATCGAACACTTCTCTTTCCGAATGGTTTAACAGCATTTGGCATCATCAGGTTAGCATAGGCTTCGATCAATGGGGACTATCGAAAGATTTGCATCATTGGATTAACGATGGATTAATGGCCATTTTCTTTTTTGTTGTTGGCTTGGAACTTAAAAGGGAAATAATTGCAGGAGAACTTAATTCGTTAAAAAAGTCTGTTTTACCCATTGCCGCCGCAGTTGGAGGAATGGTTGTTCCGGCAATAATCTATTTAATATTTAACCCTACCGGAGAAACTCAAAACGGATGGGGAATACCAATGGCTACAGATATTGCCTTTGCATTGGGCATTCTGTATTTGCTAGGCAATAGAGTTCCAGTTTCGGTAAAAATATTTCTAACGGCATTAGCCATCGCCGACGATTTAGGCGCTGTTTTGGTTATTGCATTTTTTTACACCTCCGACATTAACTTTTTCAGCTTGCTTATTGGTGGTATTTTCTTACTAACTCTGGCAATTGCCAACTTAGCAGGTATCAGGAACACCATTTTTTACGGATTAATTGGAATTGGCGGGCTTTGGTTGGCATTTTTACTTTCGGGTGTTCATGCTACCATAGCTGCGGTCCTTGCAGCCTTCACAATTCCTGCAAAGATTAACATCAACGAGATTACCTTTGCGCAAAAAGCGGAGAAAATACTTGAAAGGCTAAAATCGTCCGTATCGAAATCAACAATAAACACATCGGAACAGATAAGGCTCCTTTCCTACCTGCGAGGATTATCGAAACATGCCCAAACCCCTCTTCAACGACTCGAACACAGCCTGCAACCCTTTGTTACATTTGTAGTGTTACCAATTTTTGCATTAAGCAATGCCGGCATAAAATTTTCCGGAAACGGAATTTCCGATTTTTTCAACAATACAACCAACGGTGTAATGCTTGGGCTTTTGCTTGGAAAGACCATTGGCATTATTGGTACAGTTATGCTACTGGTAAAATTCAAACTAGCCCAACTTCCCAATGATTTCACTTTTAAACATTTACTGGCTATTGGGTTCTTGGGAGGCATAGGCTTTACCATGTCGCTGTTTATTTCCGAATTGGCGTTCAAAAACCATTCTCTTGTAGATCAAGCAAAAATGGGAATAATGGGAGCATCGGTAATAGCCGGGCTAATAGGATACGCACTAATGCATTGGGCTACAAAGAAACAGGCATAACTTTCAAAAATTCTTGCTTATTCTTGCTTTACAATTTATTAAGTGTTGCGATTTTCTTGAAGTCACACGTTTTGCTATATATTTAACTAATCGTAATTTCGGAAGTTTGGCAAAAAAATGATTTTTTATACTGACATCAGGAAAAATAAATTAAATTACACGGTAAAATTTCCATAAAACCTACATCTGCTTTGTCGAAGGTTTCGTTATAACTTAAGGTTAAACTAAATAATACTCCAGTGAAAAAGACAATACTAAGCCTAATTCTTGCATCAACAGTTAGCTTGGCCATTTCGCAATCCGAAAAAGTTCCGGAAATACAATCGGAGGTAAAGAATGTAACTGTATATATGGACGCTGCTATGATTACCCGTTCTGCCAAGTTCGAAATTAAACAGGGAAAATCGGAGGTAAAGTTTGTTAATCTTTCACCATTTATCGATCCCAAAACCATTCAGGTAAAAACCGATAATGGCATAATGGTAGAGGCTGTTAACCATATTCAAAATTTTTTGC
Source organism: Bacteroidales bacterium (assembly GCA_020636845.1). Lineage (GTDB taxonomy): Bacteria > Bacteroidota > Bacteroidia > Bacteroidales > Tenuifilaceae > JACJXD01. The sequence continues at coordinate 125,049 of JACJXD010000007.1, forward strand.
AAGTTCAAAACAAATCCGACGAACTGGCAAACCTTCAAAAACAACTAAAAGAAGTTGAAAAGCAAATTACGCTACAAAACACAAACCTTTCGGCAATAAACGAAGAGTTGCAGTTCTTAAAGGACAACCGCATAATGTCAGGGAAAAACGAAGCGCTAAGCGTTCAAAGCCTTAAAGACGCTTCGGCATTTTACAGCACCCGCACAAAGGAACTTATGCTAAAAACCATTGATATTAACGACCAAATTGAGCAACTTCAGAATAAGCAACAAAACATACGCCAACAAATTTCGGCAATTAGCACAAAAAGGGACTATCCCAGCGGCGAAATATTAGTCAACTTTGAATCGCAGCGTACCGTCACAACCGAGGTAAAACTTTCATACTTAGTTAACAATGCAGGCTGGCTGCCAATGTACGACATTAGGGCAGATGCGCTTGACAAACCGCTGACCCTAGTTTACAAGGCAAGCATAAAGCAGAATACAAAAATCGACTGGCAAAACATAAAGTTAAACCTCTCCAACGCCGAACCAAACACATCCGGAGTAGCCCCCGTGCTTAAAACCTACTTTCTTAATTACAATACAATTCCCCCACGTTACAACAGAAAAATATCGCGTATAACAGGAACCGTAACCGACTCCCAAGGAGAACCATTACCCGGAGCAAGCGTTCTGGTTGACGAAACAACCATTGGTACAACGACCAACGTGGATGGAAAGTACTCCATCAACATTCCTCCCGACGCCAAAAACCTCAACTTTTCCTTTGTAGGATTTAAAACTCAAACTATTCCCATATACACAAGCGTTATAAATGCCACTATGGAAGAGGAAACTTTACAACTTCAGGAAGTTGTAGTTACAGCATTATACGACGAAGCAGAAGCCCCTTCAAGAAGCAAAAAAGCCTATGCTCCCTCCCGCACACCAAAAGTTACCTCAGGATTGGTAGCACAAGAGGGCATTGTTCAGAAACAAACAAACGTTGAGTTTAATGTAACCAAGCCGTACTCCATAAAATCGGAGAACAAACCAACGCTGGTGGAACTACTTACCTACGAAATTCCGGCCGATTACAATTACTATTGCGTTCCAAAAATCGACAAAGGCGCATTCTTAATGGCCACAATACCCAACTGGGAAATGTACAACTTGCTCGACGGCGAGGCAAATGTTTTCTTCGAAAACACTTACATCGGTTCCACCCTACTCGATACCCGAACGGCAGAAGACACCCTAAAACTATCGTTAGGAATAGATAGAAGCATAAGCATTAAACGCGAAAAGCTTAAGGATTACACTACCAAACAGTTTATTGGAAGCAATAAGGAAGAAACCCGCAGTTGGAAAATAACGGTAAAAAACAACAAAAATCAGGATATAAACCTAACCTTGCTCGACCAAATTCCGGTATCGACCCTCGAAGAAATAGAAGTTAAAATTATTGAAACAACAGGGGCCAAAATAAACAACGATACGGGAGAAGTTTGCTGGAAGTCAACGGTTAAAGCAGGTGAAACTAAAGAGTTCACGCTTACCTATTCGGTTAAGTATCCTAAGAATAAACATTTAATAATTGAATAGCAATGCTAAATACTATTAGTTCGGCTGTTGATATTGGTAGTAAATCTGCCGATTTTATCGACACCCTCATACAAAAAGTAGAAAAGTACAAAACCCTTAAGCAGGATACTACTGCCTACCTTCGGATGCTTTACATTGAAGTGATAATGAATATTGAAGTGCTTAACACGGTTAGCTTCGATTCGTTTACCGGAATTTCGCCTAACGACCCCAAAATAAAAGCACTTTTGGCACTTATCCGAATTGACATTGCCGAAAGCGTGTTTTATAAAACTTCCGACAACCCAAACACAGAACTATACGACAGGCTAAAACGCAAAGGCAAGGTAAATAATCGCTCCAACGAACTCACCAAACCCAAAAGCGACGGCATAGACGTAAAAGTAAAGCAACGCTTTATTTACGAAAATATACTACAGGCTATTGCCTTTGTTGTTACGAAAATCGGTCTAATGAAAATGTACGCCGAACTTCCGAACGAAGATTTTGTTGTAATTAAAAACATCAACATAAAGTCGAGGCTTATTAACATATACCAACGCTTTCTCATGATAAAAACCGTTATGGATAGTTTTGACGAAATAAAGGAAATGGCACGTTAACTTAATTTTAATTTTTTTATTATTTAATTTTTTTCTCATGACGCTACCAATAATCATAACTATTTCGGCGTTATTACTTTTTGCATATCTTTTTGATCTTTCGGCATCAAAAACACGAATTCCCTCGGTAATTTTACTGTTAGCCTTAGGCTGGCTGGTAAAACAAATAACCTCTTTTTTGGGATACTCGTTTCCGGCTTTTGCTAATGTTTTACCACTTTTAGGAACAATTGGACTTGTTTTAATAATATTAGAAGGAGCATTAGAACTGGAGATAAGCAGAAGTAAACTTAAATTAATACTAAAATCGTTTTTGGGAGCACTTAGTTCTATTTTGGTCCTTTCGGTATCAATGGCGCTAACTCTATTTTACATTGGTGATTTCCCATTTATTGACAGTTTAATTAACGTAATACCGTTGTGCATAATTAGCAGCGCCATTGCAATTTCCAGCGTAAGGGATTCCAGCCCTTTTAATCGCGAGTTTGTCACCTACGAAAGTAGCTTTTCCGACATTATCGGCGTTCTACTATTCAACTTTTTAGTAACAAACGACAGTATAACCATTGGTTCTTTCGGCAACTTCAGCCTACAATTAGTTCTAATGGGAATAATATCGTTTATTGCTACCATTGGACTATCTTTTCTGCTCAGCAGAATTGAACATCATATCAAGTTTATCCCAATTATTCTTTTGGTTATACTAATTTATGCCATTGCCGAACTATGGCATCTCCCTGCATTAATATTTATAATGCTTCTAGGATTATTTCTTGGAAATTTGAAAATGATAAAGAAAATACACAGAATACGTCAAATTGAGAATTTAAGAATAAACGAACTGTGCAATGAAGTTAAGCGATTTAAAGAACTTATAGGAGAAGCTACTTTTTTGGTAAGGTCGCTTTTCTTTTTACTATTTGGATATTTAATAGAAACTTCGGAAATAACAAACATTGAAACATTAGGAATTTCCATTGCTATAGTAATTTTTATATACATTGTACGATATGTACAATTGAAATTATCAAAATTACCAATAATGCCACTTTTGTTTATAGCGCCAAGAGGCTTAATTACACTACTCCTATTCATATCAATTACTACAAATAGAATCAGTTTTATAAATCGATCATTAATTACTCAGGTAGTAATAATATCGGTGCTATCCATGATGTTTGGATTTATTTTCTCGAAAGGAAAAACAACTGGCGATTTAGACACTCAAGAAAAGTTAGAGGCTCAACAATAACAGCCTTATTATCTAATAGTTAAATATAGCGCAAAGCCCCAATTTTTTAGGCTCCTAAATTTTTATTATATTTGTAATTATTAAATCAAAACAAATAATATACTATGCAATTCGAAATCATTACTTATTCGAACAAACCTACCGATAACGAAAAAAACAAAATTGTAAACTTCCTTTTTACCCATTTGGATAAGTATGGCGACCCTATTCCGGCCATCGAAAAAGCAGTTAACTATGCACTGCACGAAGGAGAATCGTTCGGAGGTTTTATTGTTGTTGCTTACGAAAATGAGAATATTATAGGTGCCGTGGTAGTAAACAAAACTGGGATGAAAGAGTACATCCCCGAAAATATTTTAGTTTACATTGCCACTCACAGAAATTACAGAGGTAAAGGCATTGGAAAGGAATTGATGAAAAGGACTATTGACCATGCGGAGGGCAGCGTTGCGCTTCATGTTGAAGCAGAAAATCCGGCTCGTTTCTTATATGAAAAAATGGGTTTCCAGAACAAATATGTAGAAATGAGACTAATCCGCAACTAAACATGGCTTATATTACACTCGACACAAAAAAACTAGAATATAACTTTAACTACCTTGACAAACTTTTTGAACAGCGCGGAATTTCGTGGGCAGTTGTCTCAAAAATGCTCTGTGGAAACAAACTTTACCTTTCCGAATTGCTAAAGTTCAATATTAAACAAATTTGCGATTCCCGAATATCCAACTTAAAAACAATTAAAGCGCTTAACCCTAATGTAGAAACCATTTTTATTAAACCTCCTGCCAAACGGACGATTCCCAATGTCGTGAAATTTGCCGACATAAGCATGAACACCGAGTTCAAAACCATTCAACTTTTGTCCGAAGAAGCCCAGCGACAAAACAAAATTCATAAAATAATTATCATGATTGAACTTGGAGAGTTACGCGAAGGCGTTATGGGTGAGGAGATAATTAATTTTTACGAAAAAGTTTTTGAACTGAAAAATATTGAAGTCATAGGAATCGGAACCAACCTATCCTGCCTTTACGGAGTTCTTCCCAGCCACGATAAACTTATCCAACTCTGCCTGTACAAACAAATAATAGAAGTAAAATTCAACAGAAAATTACAATATATATCAGGCGGGTCATCGGTAACCATACCGTTAATATTCAAACATCTACTTCCTAAAGGAATTAACCACTTTCGAATTGGAGAAACGCTCTTTTTAGGAACCGATGTTTACAATGGCAAACCGTTCAGACAAATGTACTCCGACGCGTTTAAACTATATGCCGAAATTATTGAACTGAGCGAAAAACCCACACTTCCAATGGGCGAAATGGGCACAAATGTTGAAGGATTGTCTTTTGATTTTAAAAACAATCGAACCAATAACAGAACCTCCATAAGAGCTATTGTTGACATTGGCTTACTTGACGTGGAATCTTCACATATAACTCCTACCGATAAAAAAATATCCATAGTTGGTGCCAGCTCTGACATGATAGTCCTAGACGTAAAGGAAAATAATAAAAAGTACAAGGTTGGAGACCTTATCGAATTTACAATGGACTACATGGGAGTGCTTCGGGTACTTAACTCCAAATACATCGAAAAAAGAATTGCAACGGGTTAATCTTTAGCCTATATTTGTTAGTAACACTTGTTACTAGGGATATGCAAGATTTTTTGAACTACGAACTTTTCACCATAGGTTCATACACGCTTAAAATATTCAACCTTTTATACCTGATAATAATTTTATTGGGTATCGAGATTCTTTGGAAATTTTTAAAGGCAATAATACTGCGAAGTTCAAGACTGGAACATGGCAAAAAATACGCAATAACCCAACTTATTAAATACATAATCATTGCGCTTACGGTACTATTGGGAATTAAGGCATTAGGATTTGACATGACCTTTTTAATTGCCGGTTCTGCTGCTCTTTTAGTTGGTATTGGATTTGGGTTGCAAAACATATTTAACGATTTTATTTCGGGGATAATAATTCTGCTTGACGGAACCCTAAAAATTGATGACATTATTGAAGTTAACGGAAACATTTATAAGGTTGTAGAGATTAACTTTAGAACCACCAACGTTGTTGGGCGCGACGAGAACTATGCCATTTTACCAAACTCGGAGTTAACCCGAAATAAAATTATCCACTGGACTCATTACAAAACCGAATCGAGGTTTAAAGTAACCATTGGCGTTGACTATTCCACAGACATAAACTTACTTATACCCCTGCTAAAAAAAATTGCGCTGGAGCACAACAAAGTTGAAAAACAACCGGAACCTTTTGTCCGTTTCGAAGATTACGCCGATTCCGCTTTGATTTTCTCCTTATTCTTTTTTACCAACGACGTTTTTAGGGTAGAAAATACCAAAAGCGAATTGCGAGTATCCATTTTCAACAGGTTTAAAGAAAATGGCATAACCATTCCATTCCCGCAACGGGTAATTCATTATCCTGAAAAATAATTACATATAAATTAGCGCTAAGTTTTAAAGAAAACCAGCATAACCTTTAGAATTTCGATTCGTTTAATACACTATAAAACCAAAAACCAATGGAAAAATTACATGTTGAACGTAAAACAGACTCACCCGAAATTATTGCAAATGCAGAGGAAGGCTATTTCGAAATTAACGGGAAATCGTTGCCCGAAGATGCTGTTGAATTTTACAAACCGCTGGAAAAATATGTGCTAAGTTACATAAACAGGCCAAAGCAAACTACAACCATTAATCTTAAGTTGGAATATCTTAATTCATCATCCTCGAAAAAACTTTTGGATATAATTGAACTTTTCGAAAAAATACAAAAACAAGGTTACGAAATTATACTAAACTGGTACCATCACGACGACGATCAGGATATGATTGACGAGGGTGTAGAGTTTGCCCACATGACATCGCTTAAAGTAAATTTCATTAGTGAACAGTAATTGTTATGATTAAGTATTTGGTTACATTTTTATCTGTTATTGCCTTTAGCATTGCTCAACCTCAAGATTTAAAACAGCAATCCGAAAAGCAAAAGCAACTCCTTGAAGTTGTTGCTAACGCTCAGGAATTCGAAAAAAATGGCGATTTAAACAATGCCATTTCGCAATATTCCAAAGCAGCAACAAATTACTGGGTAAACGGAAAAACTACCGAGGCAAAAAAATACTTCAATAAGGCCTTGGAACTTAGCCAGCAACTAGGCAACACAAATGCCCAAAAGGTTTTCCGTACAAACCTAGGAATGATTTTGCTAGACGAAGAAAAGTACAACGAGGCTTTAATTCAATTTGAACAATCGCTGGAAATAAGCCGAAAGCAGAAGAATAAAGAAGAAATAGCATCTACACTAATAAACATTGCCAATACTTATACAGAAATAAACCAGTACTCGAAAGCGCTAACCAATGCCGAGGAAGCAAACCGTATAGCCATAGAAATTAATAACGATAAACTCCTAAAAAATTCGTATTCGTTACTTACCGACATAGAAAAAGCGCTGGGTAATGCTGATAAATCGGCCGAATACTTTTCGCTATACTCGGCTTTTTCAAAAAAAATTCAACGCGAAGAACAACGACGGAAAGAAGCCGAAGCAAAAAAAATGGTATCGCAGGCACAAAATCAACTTTCCGAAGTAAAAACCCAAAAAGAGCAAACCGAACAAGAACTTAATACAAAAAAACAGCAACTTGAATCGGTATCGGACAGCTTGGAGCAAGTTGAAAAACTCACCCATGAGCAAAAAATGCAAATCGATTTGCTAAACAAAGAAAAAGCCCTGAAGGATGCTACCATCAAAAATCAGCTGCTACTGCGTAATATTTTCATTGTTATTATTTTGTTTACCATTGGAATTGCGGCATTGGTAACTTACTACTACATTCAAAAAAAGAAGTCGAACAAGGTTTTGGAAGAACAAAAGCGAATTGTTGAGGCAAAAAGTAGCGAACTTCAGATTGCATTAAATCAAATTGAAAAGCAAAATCGCGATATAAAAAGCAGCATTAATTACGCACAACGTATTCAGCAAGCACTGCTGCCAACTTACAACAATCTGGTAACAACCATTAACGATGCTTTTGTTCTATTCCGTCCACGCGAAACGGTTAGCGGCGATTTCTTCTGGTTTGCCGGATACACCGGCAAAAAAATATTGCCCAACGAAAATACACGGCATTACTTTCAACTGCACAATGCACCTATAGACGAGTGTGGCTTTATTATTTCGGCTGTTGACTGCACCGGACATGGCGTTCCAGGTGCATTTATGTCCATGATTGGTCTTAACCTGTTCGACACGCTGGTAAGGAACGGGTTAATTCAACCCGATTTACTTCTAAACGAAATGCACAACAACATTCGCCATTTACTAAAACAGGAAGATAACGATAGTCGTGACGGAATGGATATGGCTGTATGCAACATTAAAGCCGATGGACGTACCGTTGAATTTGCCGGGGCAAAAAATCCCGTTTACTACATAGCAAACAACGAATTGAATGTTATTAAAGGCGACCCGGTTCCTGTGGGCGGACTTCAAAAAGAAGAAAACAGGGTTTTCACAAAGCATACCATAACCATTGACTCTCCTACTTGCTTTTACATTTTTTCCGATGGGTATATAGACCAGTTTGGCGGAGAAAACGGAGGAAAATTCTCGTCTAAACGTTTCAAAGAATTGCTAATGGAAATTCACGACTTACCCATGATTCAGCAACAAGAAATACTAGAAACAAAACTAGAAGAATGGCAAGGTAACGACTACAACCAAATTGATGACATTCTGGTTGTTGGCTTTAGATTAACCGGCAAACCATTTTCTTTTAAATAATTATTTCTTTTTGTTGTGCAGAATTATATTTTTGTGAATGCAATAACCTACCACTAACCTACTGCCAAATTTATGAAGAAGTATATTTTTCTTTTGTTTCTTTTTAACTTGTCTTTCATACACCTACAAGGGCAGATTTACAATCAAAATTTATACATTGATAGTACAAATCAAATTTTTGTAAAAGCAAACGCTCCTATTTTCTTCTTCATTTCGTCACAGGCAGATACCTCTAATAAAATAATGCTTCCGAGTTCCGATAAGTTAGCCAACCCCATGTACTTTGATGGCGACGGAAGGCATTACCTTGTGTATCAAAATAAAGGAGAAAAAGTTCGTTACTTGATTTTTGCCGACGGAGTTCCCCCTAAACCCAAAATTCAGGTTAAAAGCGGATTGCTCTTTATGCACAAAAACAGAATATACGCTAAAGAAAACGCGCTATTTGTTCCCTATGCCTACGACAAGCGTTCCGGAACTCGACAAATTTTTTATTCCATAAACAACCTTCCATTCGTTGAAAACAACAAAGGATTTTCAATTGAAACACCCGGCGAACACAGCGTAAGAGTTTATGCAACGGACAATGTAGGAAACGTGAGCGACACTACAACTTTTTCCATCATCTCGTCGCCCGATGTTACCTTCAAAGCCAATAACATATACTTTGCTACAGCAAGTGCGCGAATACTGCCAGAATCTATCGATAACCTTAACGAAATCCTCGATATTCTTAAAAATTATCCTGAAATTTATATTGAAATTGATGCCCATGCCGACACTCGGGGAAATTCTGTCTATAACATGACCCTTTCGGAGAAACGAGCCTACTCGGTTGCAAATTACTTTATTGGAAAAGGAATTTCATCATTCCGAATTAAATCGAAAGGATTTGGCGATACTAAACCGGTTAACGAATGCCTAAAAGGAGTAGTTTGTCCGGATTCGAAGCATAAAGAAAACAGACGTGTAGAATTCCGATTTTTCCTACCCAAACACTAACCCCGTTAAATTTGACCTACAATGATTAGCAAATCAATCAAAATATTCGCCATTACACTCCTTACCGGATTTAGTGTTCAAGCATTTTCGCAGGAAGAAAACACAAACAACTTTTACAAGGATTCTACAGGACAACTGTTTGTTTCGCCTAAAACACCCGTACTGCTTTACATGGGAACAAGCAACGACCCATCGAAATCCGTTTTGCTTCACGGATTAAATGGAAAAGGTAATCCGCTTTACTGGAACGGAAACGGTCCTCAGGTAATGACTCACTTAAATTTATATTTAGGACGCAAAATAAAATTCGAACTATACGCCGATGGCATTCCGCCCCAAACAAAAATAGACGTTGCAAGCAATGTTAGCAATCGCGTTTTAAACAACGCTATATATGTAGGAGGTGGTGCTGTTATAGAAATTACCGCAACCGACGACGAATCGGGACTAAAAAGCACCTACTACTCTGTTAACAATAAGCCATATACAAAATACACAGAGCCAATAACTTTTGAAATTGACGGAATATACGAACTAAAGGCTTACTCTACCGACGAACTCGGCAATAAGGAAGAAGAGGTATCGCGAAAATTTATTGTTGATGCTACCCCGCCTACATCGACTAAAGAAATTAAAGGAGACGAGTATAACGACATCCTTTCCGGAAAATCGACAATTTGGCTCAACGCCAACGACCAATTCGGTGTTAAAGAAATATTATACAGTATAGACTCATTGGATTATCAGAAATATAGTGTTCCATTACAAACAGCACGCTTAAAACAGGGCGACCATGTTTTACATTGGTATGCAATAGACTTGGTAAACAATAAAGAACCCGAAAACGAGTATAAGTTTTACGTTGATAAAACCCCGCCAATTGTGGTTGAAGACATCGACGGAAATACCTTTATGGTTGGCGACCGGGAATACTCTTCAGGAAGAAGTCAACTGAAAATAATGGCTGTTGATAATAAAGCCGGCGTTAAGGCCATTTACTACTCGCTAAACAGCAAAGAATTTAAAACATACGACAAACCCGTAATCCTTTCGGATATAATAGGAACATTAAAGGTTAAAACTTACGCTGTTGACAATGTTAACAACCGGAGCCAATCCGGAGCCAATGCAGAATCGTTTACCATGCCAACAATCGACATTACCGGTCCTGATGTTAACTATAAAATAATTGGCTCTTCGGAAAAGTTACGCGACACCTTATGGATTGGGCCTACGACCAAAATTCAACTAACCGCATTCGATAAGGAAGCCGGGTTAAATCATATTGATTACAGCATTAACCAAAATGAGGAAAAAGAGTACATTGAACCTTTTGTTATTACCGATAACGGCTTTTACTCCTTTAACTGTACGGCTTACGATAATGTAGAAAATGTTAACTTCTTAAAATTCGACATCGCCGTTGATAATATTCCTCCTGAAATTTACATTCACTTTAGCACACAACCGTTTAAATATGCCGTTCAAGAAGGGGAATCCATCCCTGTATTTCCCTCGAACGTAAGGATTTTCTTGGCAGCCACCGATAATTTATCGGCAAATTTAACCCTTGATTATTCAATTAATAACGGGAAAAAGCAGACTTACGTTAAGCCTATTAGCAACCTTAAAGCAGGTTTATATACCGTTACAATTACGGCAACCGATGGTTTAAAAAATATAGCAGAAACCTCCAAAAAATTCATTATTGAGCATTAGGACCCGGAAATATTCCGCTCTGTAAAATAAAAACAAACTTCAAAAAGCACATTACTTAAACAAGCGTAGTTATAGAAACTACACTTCTTAATCTGCGGTTTATCCCTGACAGGGTTCTAAACCCTGTCAGAGGAGATACAGTGGGGACGTTTACCATGCAATGCAATCGCGCGGAAGCGGAAGCATAGTAGTAAATTAGCAATTTCCCACTAAAAAAGCAGGTAAAAAGTTGATATTATGCGAACTATAGACCGCTTAGGCACAACGAAGTCGCAGATTTCGCCGAACTAAAAGTCTATAATAATTTAGTCATCAACACTTCCTTTACAAACACTTTACACAAGTATAATTTACCCTTAACCCGTGAAGATTTACATCGAACTATTTTTAATAAAAATTTTCGACATGAATCTTCGAAAACACTCTATAGGTAAAATACTGAAATTCACGGCCATTTCAATAGTAACTTCAATTTCTATTTTTACCGCAATTATTTTTATTCAGGAACAAAACTCCAAACGCGACAGAGATATACTTATTGCTCTGGAACACTTGTACCAAAACAACCTGTTGCTGCAAAAGACCAAGGAAGATTTTCTGTATAGGGATATTCACAACGAGAAACTATACAAATACGGATATGACACCGCCACAAAATTACACGATAGCATAATAAATGCAACGTTCAAAGAATTGACACAACTCGACAAAGAATACAAAACGAGCCAAATACAAAGCATAAAGAACTCGGTTAGCAGTTACAACAACCACTTTAACGAGCTAAAAGAACTTGCCATAAAACGAGGCTTTAAAGACTTTGGACTGGAAGGCGAACTCCGCAATCAAATTCATCGGGTTGAAGCAACCATCAATAAAAAAATTGATTATAGGCTACTAAGTGACATGCTAATGCTAAGGCGTCACGAAAAGGATTACATTATCCGAAGGGATACAAGCTACATTGTAAAGTTCGATAAGGCATACAAGGAGGCTCTTTCCTATTCGACTTTAAAATATGGCGGCGAAACAGGAGAAATTGCCACTCTTCTTAAAAATTACTATAAGTTGTTCCACACATATACCGATATCGACAAGCAAATCGGACTTAACGAAAAACAAGCGCAAAGGGCCATTTTAAATTCCGTATCGCAAAATCTTGCCGTTCAAATTAAAGGTCTAAAAGACAGTCTCGCCGAAAAAATTAACTCTCAGGGGAAAAAAGTTTACACAACAATACTAATATTAGTGTTTGTAATATCCGCTTTACTTCTATTTATACTAACAACAATAAGCAGGCATATATCCAAAACCGTAAAGTCCATACAAAAAACCATTAAAAAGCTGGGGGCAGGCGAACTTCCTCCTTCCATAAAAATATCGGGGAAAGACGAATTTAGCGGCATCGAAAAATCCATTAACGAACTATCCACTGCGCTACGTAATACCAGAGACTTTGCCATTGAAGTGGGTAACGGAAACTTTTATTCGGAAGTAAATGTATTTGGCAATTCCGGAGAGTTAGGTTCACGATTACTCGAAATGAGAAAAAAACTTTTGGAAGTAGCCCGGGAACAGGAACAGAACCTTGCAGAGAACAAACGACGCAACTGGCTAAACGAGAATCTGGCAAAAATGGCAAATCTGTTAAGGGCTCAATACGCCAAAACGGAAGATTTATGTTTTGATTTTATCAGGTATATAATAAAAACCACCGATGCGTTGCAAGGTGGCGTTTACCTGATTAAAACAGACCAAGAAAGCAACCTTCCCCACATTGACCTTACAACATCGTTTGCGCTGGACAGACGTAAGTATTTACAAAAACGATTCGACATACACGAAGGGCTGGTTGGCGCTTGTATTTACGAAAAAGACATAATTTTCATAACCGATATTCCGAAAGATTACACACACATTACCACAGGATTGGGGCAGGCAAACCCAAGTTGTATTCTTTTAGCGCCTCTTATAACCGATATGAACGAAGTTATCGGCTGCATTGAGGTTGCCAGCTACAAACTTATTGAACCAATACAAGTTGAATTTATCCGTAAAACCTGTATAAACCTTGCCTCTGCAATCAAATTTAACGAGATGCTAACCTTTAACGAGAATATTATTGCTGAAATGCAGCAAAAAAATAATGAACTACAATCGAGCGAGGAAGAATTGAAACAAAACATGGAAGAGTTAAAAACGATTCGCGACGAAATGGAACGCCGAGAAGATGACCTTAACAAACAAATTATAGACTTAAAACAAAAACTCAACTTTTATAGCATTCACGACGATTCTATAAAGTTCAACAATTAACGTTTCGTTGAAGTAATGTGTAAACACATTCTTTCTTTTATCTGCTTGAAATTAAAAAAGAAGTTGCCTAAAATTGGGCAACTTCTTTTTTATAGTTAAATCATTTTTTCGATACTCCACACAAAGGCATGTATGCCTTGCTCCCCGGCAACTCTTTCTATCTTTTTTATATGACTTAGCAACTCATCCTCCTTGCTATCATCGACAATGGCAAGAATACCCGAATTCATGGCAGGCCAGGTGTGCGAACCCAAATGGGGTTCGCCCTGATTGCTTCCTGCACCAAGCATATCGGACCACTTACTAAAACCTTTAATTCCGGCCACCTTTAAAGCATCGTCCACTTTCTCCGTTAGTGCCTGATTATATGCTATAAATACTGCTTTCATTTTTTATTCTTATTGGTTACAAATTTAAAATGTTCTTACTAATCCTCATCGTTGTAAATACTTGCAGCCTGCAACTTTTTACGTTCGCGTTTTAAACGAGCATTAGCAAAAAGGGCGTAAATAACAGGAACAATAATTAGCGAAATCAACATGGAGAATAACAATCCGCCAACAATCGAAATACCCAAAGGACGCCATGTTTCCGAACCTTCGCCCGACGATAACGCTAATGGCAGCATACCCAACAGGGTAGTTAGCGATGTCATTAAAATTGGACGTAAACGGGATTTACCTCCCTCAAGAATGGCCTGCGTAATAGAATTTCCTCTATCCACCAAAAGGTTGATAAAATCAACAAGCACGATGGAATTCTTAACAGCAATACCGACAAGCATTACAATGGCAATTCCCGAAATCATGTTCAACGTTGTTCCGGTTATGTACAGCGAAATAAATACACCGGTAAGCGCAAACGGAACCGAAAACATTATTATAAACGGCTCGCGTAACGATTCGAACTGCGTTGCCATTACAATAAAGGTTAGTAACAGAATTAGTATAAAAAGCAACCCTAAATCCTTAAAAGTATCGGCCATATCCTTTGCGGTTCCTCCAATATCCACAATAACATTGCTGGATATGTTCATTGTGGCTACCTTGGCATTTATAATTTCCGTTGCGGTTCCCATATCGGTTCCCGATAATGCAGCAATAACCCTTACAACCCTAATTTTATTTTCGTGTTCGATATTTGGCGTTGTATAAACCTGTTTTATCTGAGCCACATCACCAACACGAACCATATTACCTTTGGGACCTTTAAAGGTAATGTTCTCGATATCGCTTACCGAAGTAAGATTTGCGTCGTTGTACTTTAAAATGACATCGTATTCGGTACCTTCCTCGCGATATTTTGTAGCCGTTAAGCCATAAACCCTATTCCTAACAGCATTTGCCAAAAGAGAGGTATTTAACCCTAACTGCGCTAATTTTTCCCTATCGGGAAATACCTGAAGTTCCATACGATCCTTATCACGACTAATCGAAATATCCTTAAAGCCCTTTTCGTTCTTCAGGGTGTTTGCAACTTGCTCGGCAATGTAGTTAGTCTCATTAATGTCGTATCCCAAAATATCAACCTCGATATTATTGCCGCCACCTCCAAAAGAAGCAGACATTGAACTACGAGTAGCTCCCGGATCCACATACGATGAGGTTAACTGAGGATATTTGGTAATATCCTTTCTCATGCTATCGGCTATTTGGAAAATAGTTCTTGAGCGATTATCAATGCTACTCAACTTCATTGTATAGTTAATAATATACGATGCAGCCTTTTGGAAAACGCTTGCAAGCGAGCCCCCTTCATCGGTTCCTATGCTGGTAGAAATTAACTCAACTTCAGGATACTTACTACGAACCTTTTTCTCAAAATCACGAGCTAGCCCTTTGGCTTCATCAATCCTCATTCCTTGTGGAATTTCCATGTAAACATTTATTCGGGCGTTATCCTGAGCCGGAGTAAACTCCTTACCAATAAACTTAACTAAACTCAAACTACTTAAGAAAATTAAAGCGGCAACCATCAGGGTTAAAAATTTATGATGCAATACCCAACTTAACATCCTCATATATAGGTTGTCGAAATATCCCCAGAAATGGTCAACAGCGTGCATAAACCTACTCTTCTTATGCTTGTAATAACTTTTCCCTTTCAAAATTCTGGAAGAAAGCATTGGCGTTAGGGTTAACGCTGCAATTACCGACAATAGAATGGTTATGGTAACAATCCAACCTAACTGTCTAAAGAACACACCGGTTAACCCTCCAACCAAAGTTAACGGGAAAAACACAGCTACAATTACAAGTGTTGAAGCCACAACAGCTAACCCAACCTCGCGGGTAGCAAATACAGCAGCCTCCATTGGACTACTACCCTTCTCGATGTGCTTTGTTATATTTTCCAACACCACAATAGCGTCGTCCACAACCATACCTATTGCAATAGACAGTGCAGATAACGATACAATATTTATTGAATTCCCCGAAATAAACAGGTAGATAAATGCCCCGATAAGCGACACCGGAATGGTAAGCAAAATAATGAAAGTAGAACGCCAACGCCCCAAAAACATTATTACAACCAACATCACAAATACAAAGGCGTAAATTAACGTTTCGGAAAGGTTATTTATGGAACCCTGAATAAACTCAGAGGTATCCAAAATCTTGACTAATTGAACATCCGAAGGCAAAGTCTTTTTAAGAATATCGATACGCTGCCTAACTAACTTGGCAATTTTAACCGTGTTAGCCCCGCTCTGCTTCTGAATCATTAGCCTTACGCCCTTACTTCCATCAAGGCGTTCGTCAACTAAAATGTGCTTAAGCGTATCCTTTACGGTAGCAATATCGTGGAGGTAAACCAAATTTCCTCCGTTGTTGGATACAACAATATTCTTAACAACATCGCTACTACTAAACTCGCCGTTGGTACGCACGGGAAATTCCATTCGTCCAACCTCAATTCTACCTGCAGGAAGCGAAATATTCTCCGCACTAATTGCCGCACCAACCTGCTCTAAAGTCAAGTTATACGCGTCAAGCTTTCGCGGATCAACTTTTATGTCCACAATTCGAATTGGCTCTCCAATAATTGTAACAGTTCCAACACCATCGATACGACTTAACTGTTCTACAATTCGTTCATCTATTATCTTTTCCAGCGCTGCATAACTCTTATCCGCCTTTATACCATAAATCAGCACGGGAATCATCGATGAACTGAACTTAAAAATAAACGGTTTTTCGCAACCGTCGGGCAACGAGTTCTCGGTTAAACTTAACGCATCACGAATATTGTTACTTGCCTCGTCGAGATTAATACCATACTCAAATTCGCACGATATATACGAGATGTTATCCTTACTCGACGAAGTAACCTTTTTCAGATTCTGCAAAGCGTTAAGCTGATTTTCGAGCAGTTTGGTAACGTTTATTTCAATATCCTCGGCGCTTGCCCCGGGA
This sequence comes from Bacteroidales bacterium, assembly GCA_020636845.1. GTDB lineage: Bacteria > Bacteroidota > Bacteroidia > Bacteroidales > Tenuifilaceae > JACJXD01. The sequence continues at coordinate 141,782 of JACJXD010000007.1, forward strand.
TAGTAGGTTATCACGCTAATTGTGGGTATATCCATATCCGGCATTAAATCTACAGGAACGTAGAGCAGCGAATAAATACCCATTACCACTACCCCAATGAAAATCATCAGGGTACTAATCGGTTTTTTTACAGCGGTGCTATATAAACTCATCTTTTTAAAATTCTTTAGGAATTCTATAATTTTTACTTCGTAACGGCCTGTCCATCGAATACAACAGCCTGTCCTTCCACTATTAACTCTTCGTCTTTATTAACGCCAGAGATAACTTCAATTTTATCATCGTAAACACTCCCCAACTCCACAGTCCGACGCACTGCCTTACCGTTTTCGTAAACAAACACGTAACGCTCGTTAGTTCCCGACTGTTTTAAAATGGCAAAAGCAGGCACCAGCAACGCATCGCCTTTACCTATATTGATATGAGCCGTAGCAAACATTCCCGGACGAAGCAACCTGTTAGGATTGTTCATTACAACCTCAACCGTAAAGGTTTTGGTAAGATTATCGATAGTTGGATAAATTCGCTCGATGCTTCCAACAAACTCTTTGCCCTTGTAAATTTCGGTAGTAACAATAACCTTCATACCCACCTTAACCTCGGCAAAATATTGGGCTGAAACACCAATAAGTAGCTTCAACTTATCGAGTTGCATAATGGAAACAACCGCAGGCTTTCCTATACTTGCAACCGGACTCATGGAAAACAGTTCCCCATCGTTGATATACTTTCCCGTAACAACTCCGTCGATGGGCGATTTTAAGGTGGTATTATCGTCGATGAAGTTTAGGTTTGTTTTGGCAATATCGTATTGCATTTTTACCTGATCGTACTGCTGCTGTGGAATAGCACCAACCTTAAGCAACGAGTCAACACGTTTCAAATCCAACTTCAACTTATCAAACTGAATTTTAGCCTGCTGATAACTTGTGCGGTCTAACAGCGCAACTACCTGCGATGCCTTAACGTTATCGCCCACATCAACCAATACTTTTTCTACTCTTCCGGCAGTAGCAGGTGCCAAGTGATTTTCCTTATACGCCTGAATTGTTGCGGGATAACGAAGTTGACGTTCGATATTAACAGGCTCTATTACCTGAGTTACAACCTTGGTAAGTTTTTCTGCCACCGGTTGAGCGTTTTCGGTGCTTTTGCTTTTGCAGGAAACCATCACGGAAACCAGCAATACTACGCTTAACAGTTTAGATGCTTTCATAAAGTTTTATATTTTATTATTTATACTTTCAGTTTAAATTGACAATTGACCTTACTGTAACTCTTTTCCAATAGTCTTTTCGTAATCGGCCCTAGCGGTCAGGTATTCTATTTGTGCCTGAATAAGGTTAAGCCTAGCTTGCATCATAGCATTTTCGGCATCATTTAACTCAAGCAAAGTTGCCTGTCCGGTATTGTAACTGGTTTTGGCAATGGAATATCCTCTTTGTGCCAAATCGACATTTCCTACAGCCGAGTTCACTTTTTTTACCGCGGTGTTAATTGCATTTACCTCATTTTGAAGTTGAGTATTCAAGTTATTTTGGGTAAACTCTGTTTGCAAGGCTAACTCCTGCTGACTTATTCGCACCTGCGACAGCTGTCGCCGAACCGAAAACCCGCTAAATATCGGGACATTTAACTGCAAACCTACAAGGGAGGTTGGTACCCATTTATAATCGCTAAACTTAAAATTGTTAGCCTGCGCCTGATACTGATAACTTCCTATTGCCACTAAACTTGGAATGTTTGAACTTTTAACCAACTTAGCCTGAATGTCCAACATCTGACTTGAAAGGTAAAGTTGCCGCAACGTTGAATTGGCATCCTGCCAACCATCGGTAGGCAAAACTCCTTCCGCTACCTCTAAATTCGTAACCTCTCCATCGTCAAGTGAAACCGGAGTATTAACATCAATATTTAAAAGAATTTTAAGTACATTTAGCAGATTATCATACGAATTCTCGGTTTGTAATAAGTTAGGGTATAAGTTTTCGACCTGAACCTTTATTCGAATTACATCGTAATCCGAAACCATTCCGTTCTTATTAAGGTTTTGTATATTTTTCAAGTTGTCCAACGCATTTTGATAGCTCTGCCCTATAACCTCGCTCGACCGTTTTAGCAAAAGCACGTTGTAATAAGTGGTTTTTATATTGGCTGCAAGGTTTATTTGATTTTCCCTCACTTTTTCAGCGCTAATTTCGACATCCTTTTTACCCAAGCGTATCGATTCGAAAATGCTAGCAACAAACACGGGAACCGATGCACTAACGGCACCAGTATAACTATTATCGGAACCCACTTTTAAAGTAGTTCCTAAGGGAGAACCCGCAGGAAGAAATATTACAGGAAGTTTTAAGTAACGCGAATAGCTACCCGTTGCCTTAACGGTAGGATAAAGAGCAGCCATGTACTCCCCTACCTTTTCCTGCTTTTTTTGCAATTCCAACTCCGAGACCTTTTGCATTAGGTTCTGCTGTATAGCCAAATCTACAGCCTTTTGTACTGTAAGATGAATTGTATCGGTTTGAGCGTACAACAACGGACTTACTCCTATTGTCAGTAGGCCCAACGCCACAATAAATTTCAATCTGACTTTCATATTCATATCTATTTAATGTTATACTATTTTCGTTAAGCTATTAACTTGTGTTTGGAGTAATAAAAATCGACCAGTTCTATTCCTTCTTTTGTAGAAATACCCCTGATAAAGTTTACGGCTATATGCTCAAAAATATCGGCATACATAAACTTCTGAAAAACTCCACGGTTATTTAGTGCATTAGAATTAAGAGGGCTTATCATGTCCATTAATACATAAGCCGCTATTTCCGAATTTACATCGTCTCTAAAAACGCCTTCTTTCTTACCCTTGTTTATGAATTCTACTATTCTAATCCTGATTCTGTCGTTTAATTCATCTACCTTTTTATATATGGTATTGGGATAATACTTTCGTATATCGTGTATAAACAAGGGATTTACAGCACGCAACTGCTTAACATGGAACCACATAAAAAGAATGTAAGTTTCAATCATATGAGTACTCTTTTTAAGAATCTCATCGGCAACGTCTTTTCTGTTCTGGTTATCGAGTTGCAAACAACTTTCTATTAAGGCGTCTTTTGTAGGATAATTTTCGTAAAGCGTTCTTTTAGACATACCTAAATTTTCGGCAATCATGTCCATTGTTACTCCCCTTATGCCCATTTGCCGAAACAACGCTAAAGCCCCTTCTACTATTTGATCTTTTACACTCATAAAACTAAATAAACTAAAATAGTTTTCCGGGTGCAAAACTACAAAGTAATATAACGCAAACCCAAGAATCCAATATTATTATTTCAAAAATTATATTAAAAGATAATGTTAATAGACCATTAAATATAATTTCTGGATAAAAGTTACTTTTTCGTAAGCTACTTTTAAGTTGAAACTTTAATATTTAAAAATAACCAGTAACTTTGCAAGTTCTTTAAAATCAAATTGACACATGGCTTTTTACGACGAACTTAGCGAACAGGAAATTATTAGACGAAATTCGCTCGAAGAATTACGCAAGTTAGGCATAAACCCCTATCCTGCTGCAGAATACCCTGTTACTCATACTACAGGCGACATCCTTAAAGATTTCGAAAACATGAGCACCAAACGTGCCGAAGTTTGCATTGCCGGACGTATTATTGCTCGCAGAATTATGGGTAGCGCATCGTTTTTCGAATTGCAGGACGAAAAGGGAAAAATTCAGGTTTACGTTAAACGCGACGACATTTGTCCTACCGAAGATAAAACCCTTTACAACACGGTATTTAAAAAATTGCTCGATATTGGCGACATTGTTGGAGTTAAAGGAATTGTATTCCGCACCCAAATGGGCGAGGAATCGGTGCACACAACAGAGTTAACCCTTCTTTCAAAATCTATAAGGCCTCTACCTATTGTAAAGGAAAAAGACGGAAAGGTTTTCGATGCCGTTACCGACTCCGAAATGCGTTATCGCCAACGGTATGTGGATTTAATTATTAACCCTCAGGTACGCGAAACATTCATAAACCGCAGCAAGGTAATAAACACCATGCGCGAGTTTTTTAACTCGAAAGGTTACCTCGAAGTTGAAACGCCAATTCTTCAGCCAATTCCGGGAGGAGCTGCTGCACGTCCGTTTGTCACCCACCACAACGCGTTGGATATTCCTTTATACCTGCGTATTGCAAACGAACTTTACCTTAAACGGTTAATTGTTGGCGGATACAATGGCGTTTACGAATTTGCCAAGGATTTCCGTAACGAAGGAATGGACAGAACTCACAATCCGGAATTTACCGTAATGGAAATATACATTGCGTACAAGGACTACTTCTGGATGATGAACTTTACCGAGGAGATGCTGGAGAAAGTTGCCATTGCCATACACGGAACTACAAAAATCACCTTTGGCGATAAGGAAATCGACTTTAAGCGTCCTTTCCGCAGAATAACCATGACCGATGCCATAAAAGAGTACACAGGTATTGACATTACCGGAAAATCCGAAAACGAACTTCGCACAATATGTAAAGAATTAGAAGTTGAAGTTGACGATACAATGGGCAAAGGTAAACTCATCGACTCCATTTTTGGTGAAAAATGCGAGGAACACATGATCCAGCCAACATTTATAATGGACTATCCCATTGAAATGTCGCCGCTTTGTAAGCGTCACCGGAATAACCCGGAATTAACCGAACGTTTCGAACTGTTTATTGCCGGTAAAGAACTTTGTAACGCTTACAGCGAGTTAAACGACCCAATTGACCAACTGGAACGTTTTCAGGAACAGCTTAAACTAAGCGAAAAAGGCGACGACGAGGCAATGTTCATCGATATGGACTTTGTTCGTGCATTGGAATACGGAATGCCAACCTGTTCCGGAATGGGAATTGGTATTGACAGGTTAACCATGTTCATGACCAATAACCAGTCCATTCAGGATGTACTTTTCTTTCCCCAAATGCGTCCTGAGAAAAAACCACAAAAAGACAACGCTGAAGCCTACGCTCAAAAGGGCATTCCGACAGAATGGGTTCCGATACTACAAAAAATGGGGTTTAACACAGTTGCTTCGTTAGCCAATGTTGCTGCAGGAAAGCTGTTCAACGATTTATGCGGGTATAACAAGAAAAATAAACTCGGACTTAAAAATCCTTCGATGGACGATGTGAAAAGTTGGGTAGAATAAATACAATATTAGTAAAACCGAAAGCCAATCCGATAACGATTGGCTTTTTCGTTTTAAAATACAAAACTAAGGCTCATCGGCTACACTTTCACGCAAATCGTATAGCATCCACCGTTTCGAAACTATGCTATCACGCTTCTCGAAAAGCAACTTTTGAAATTTTTTCAAACCAATCGGTTCATTTCCATTTGCATGAACAAGCACGATGCTTCCAGCAAATGGTTTTTGGTTTTTAGCCAACCACGCATCCGAACCTATCGGAATCAAACCGTAGGATATTACGCTATCGAAAACAGCCTTATCCGAAACAAGACCGGGAAAGCGAAAAAACGGCGAAGGCGTTTCTCCTTTAACCAGCAACTTTTTCTCGGTAAGCAAAATCTCGTCGTTAATATTAGTTCCCTTCTCCAACAAAAAATTCTCCTTTAAAGGAAGATCTTTACTTACCCTATGATGATAGGAATGATTTACCCACGTAATTTTGATATTTCCAACTTTCTCTTGACCAACCAGCCATGCAAAATCGCTTGGATGTTCGTTAATCCATACACCTGTAATAGAAATTGCAATGGGCACCGGTTTTTCCTCCACTTTTAAAATATTTATCAACTTTACAAAGAAATCCTTGTCGAGTGGCAATTTCGAAGGGCAAAGATCTATGGTTAAGTCTATGCCCTTGTTTATTTTAGGAAAGCGTAAAATACCCGCATTTTGTAACATTGTCGAACGAAGTTCTGCATTTTCAATTGCTTTAATATAAGGTGTACGCTTAAACATACTCATAAGTTCATCCTGTGCTTTTGGCACAAATCTGACAGCGCTATCCAAAATAACCTTTACATCTAACCTATGGGAATTTACAGCAACAAAAAAATGTTTTTCTTTCTGGTAAAAATCCCTTATGACAATAAAACTATCGGACTGCACTACTAAATATCCATGAGTCAATTCATATTTTTCCGGTTTATAGGACTGTCCGTTAGCATTAGAAATCAACTCAATACAAATCAAGCCTAAAACAAAAATTCTACTAAGCAACTTCATAAATCAACTTATTTTAAAATATGCCCATTCAAAATTTTTCGATATTATACTATTTATCTATTCTCCACCTCTTTGGGATCGAGAGCGTCGCGGAGGCTATTTCCCAGCAAATTAAAGGCTAAAACCAACAACATTATGGCAAAACCGGGAATAAGCGCCAAATATGCCTTATCCATAATGACGTAACCGTAGTGATTTCGAACTATTGTACCCCACGAAGGCATTGGAGGCTGAACACCCACACCCAAGAAACTAAGCCCTGCTTCGAGGAGTATAGCCGTTGCAAAGTTGCTTGCCGATACTATTATTACAGGACCTATAACGCTTGGAAGTACATGCTTAAAAATTATCCTAAGTTTATTAAACCCCAATACCGTTGCTGCTTCTACATATTCCTTTTCACGAACGCTAAGCACCTGTCCACGAACCACACGCGCCATGTCCACCCACATGGTTAAACCAACTGCAATAAATATTTGCCAAAACCCTTTGCCAATTAGCATGGTTAAGGCAATAACCATTAGCAAAGTTGGCACCGACCACGCAACATTCACAAGCCACATTACAAAACTATCGACCCAGCCTCTCATAAAACCAGCAACCGAACCCATAAATATGCCTATAATTAAAGCAATAAATACGGCAATAAACCCTACCGAAAGCGAAACCCTTGCCCCTATAATCATCCGGCTAAGCAAATCGCGACCAAACCTATCGGTTCCCAAAACAAACCTGCGAGTAATAATATTTTCACTTAAAAACTTGGCTTTTAAATCGGCTAAAGTTGATGATTGCTTTTCTCCATTAAAAAGTTGAAAGGTTACGGAATTTCCGGACTTCAACATTGCAGCATCAGACGCCAAGTGGTATAGTGCATTAACAATGCAAATACGTTGACTTGTCGGTTCCGCTTCCACATCGGGATTATACTGCCAGGCAATAATATCGGTGCCGTCGAAGCTAACACTGTCGATAGATATTTCGTTAAAGGCAGACTCCTGTCCCAAAAACATACGACCAACTAAAGAGCGCTGCTTAACTTCCTTTTGCTTTCGTACCAACATCATTTTCACCTTAAAGCCCGGCTTACAAGCAGCAAGTTCTACATGCTGATTATTTGCAAAAGGAGTAGAATCCGGAGTAACCAAGTATCCTAAAATAGCAATTAGGGCAACAATGGCAATAAACAAAAAAGAAGCAACGGCAATCCAATCGTGCCGTAATTTCCTCAAAGCAATACTCATTGGAGAGCCACTTCGGGCTATGGACATTAACTTATCGATCTTCCTTTCCAAGTGTTTACTCCTAAAATTGATTTTATAAATGTTATCACCACGTAAAACGGGTAAAGCAACTGTAAAGGTATAAAAAGCAACATCAACTTAAATTGTTTTGAAAACAGAAGGAATGCCGATAACAGTAAAAAATCGGCACAAGCTTTTATTGTCCAAACCAAAAATAGCCGACTCCAACTTACATTGCCAAATACTGCCAAAAGCAGTAAAACAATTATAGCCAAGTTGGCCAACAGCGTTAGCAGTCCCACAAAAATTGTATCGAAATCGGTATAGTGAACCGACTTTGAAGCCCAACGTTGACGCCGTTTAAAAAAATGAGAAAAGGATGTGCTTCCCCTTGTTAAAACAGACGCGTCAATCGCCCCTACAAAGGAAGTTTTTACTTTTTCCCTTTTTGCTTCGTGAAGCAAAAACATATCGTCGCCCGAAGGAACATCGGCCTTAATTGTAGATTCATTAATTGCAACACCGTTTGTTGATATTCCCAAGTTTGCCGAAGCGGCAATAACCGGTCGGCCAATACCAAAACTGCCAGCCGAAACGGCCATTAGCGACGCATACTCAAGAGCATCGACCCACTCCCAAATGCTACCAAGAAACTGAACTTTTACCAAGCCTTGCAAAAAAACTGCATCCACGGAACGCTCCGACAACCTTTCCAACCAACGTGGAGATACGGGAATACAATCGGCATCGGTAAATACTATTAAACTATTCTTTGCATGACTTACACCCAAAAGCAATGCCTGCTTTTTACCATGCCTTTCTAAAGGCAACTTCAGCAACTTATAATTTCTACCTTGAATAAGAGTTTCAATGCTGTCGGAATAACTATCGACAGAACCATCGTCAACAAGAATTACCTCCCATAAATCGGGCGATAAAGTTTGGCTGTTTACTACAGAAATTAACCTTACAAGATTTTCCGCCTCGTTCCGAAAAGGGACGATTACACTAACCGACTTTACCTTACCATTACTTTTTCCTTTTTCTCCAAATGTTATACATACCCCTACTGCCAACGCAACTACCAGCAAAGAGTACAAAAGGACTATAACCAGTAAAATTGGAGACAACATCAACTTACTTTATAAAATCGTTTATTTCGTAGCAAGCCTGCTCTATTTCGCTTATAGGTCGGGCAATATTCAACCTTATCCAATTTTGCTTTTCCTTGCTAAAGTGCTCGCCCGGAATAACCGCAACCTTTCTTTTAGTATATAACTCAGCAGCAAAGTTAAACCCATCGGTCCAGCCATCGGGCAGTTTTGCCCAAATAAAACAACCACCGTCAATTTTAGGAATTGTAAATCCTTTTTTTAGCAAAGTATTGCTTAACAAGCTAAAAGACTTTAGCACCTTTTCCCTCAAATCGGCAGTAAAATCAGCGGCAAAATTGCTTTTTTCGAGATAACCAGCCAACGCTTGCTGAAGCAACGATGGAGCGCAAAGCCCAATGTAATCGTGAATTGCCCTTAACCCCGTACAATGCGAGTCGTGGTGAAGGATATACCCAACCCGCCAACCTGTTATACAAAGCGATTTTGAAAAACTGCTAACAATAAACAGCCTGTCCGATAACAAATCGACAGGAATATATGGTTTATCGTAAAAGTACAGATCCTGATAAACGGCATCGAAAACCAAGTAAAAGTCCAACTTATTGGCCAAGTTCACCAAGGCAACTATATCGTTCTTACTCCAAACATTTCCGAAAGGATTTCCCGGCGAACTAACAAAAATCAACTTTACATTCTGGTTAGTAACCGTTTTTTCCAACTCCTGAAAATTCACATGTCCGTCGTCGCCAAAATGAAAAGGAATAAACCTTTGCCCGAAAATTTCGGGCAACTTGCTGTAACTTTCATAGGCCGGATCGAACGAAAGCACGCTAAAATTTCCGTTCAATTTCCGAAGCAAATAGGTATAAATTAACGACAACCCTTCCGTTGCACCCTGAACAACTAGCAAATTATCGTCGGATAGTCCAAAGTGTTTCTTCAGCAAATTCCTTAACTCAAAATTGCCAACACCCGGAGCATACTGATGAAAATTTCCGGCAGATAATTTTTCTAACTCCTCGATAAGCAAACTCGGCGGGTTGAATCCGGGAATTCCCTGTGCTAAATTTACACCACCATACTGCTTAACTAAATTGCTAAAATAACTGATAAATGAACCTTCCGGTTTAACTAGCGCTTTCATGTTTTGAAATTTCTACATCAACTTTAATTATAATTTGCCTTTACGGACTAATTACTAAATTTGCATACACAAAATTAAAATAGGGGCATAACCCGAAATGTTATAACTTATAACAAATGCACTTTAACAGAATTGAAATGAACAATACAAAACTAACACTTTATAGCGTCTTGCTGATATTATTTTCACTTATTGTGAATTCGTGCAGTAACCCCAAGGATGTTGTTTTTAAAGTTGAAGTAACATCGCCTGCCAAAAATGTTTTATACCTAACCAAGTTAGGCTATAACACTAGCCAAATTCTCGATTCTGTGAAAATAAAATCGGGAACATCGGTTAAGAAATTTGGCGTAACGCAAGATGATGAGCCCACATTTTACTCCATTGGATTTAAAAAAGGCGGCGCCATTACTCTACTTGCCAAAAAAGGCGAAACAATAGAAATTGAATGCAATACCGAAAACTTACTCGACTATAAGGTCAAAGGGTCGGAAGGATCGGACAAGGTGCAATACATAACAAAACTTTACTTAGCCTCGGAGAAAAAACTTAAGGAAATTAGCAACAGCTACCTAAAAGCAAATGCCGATACCGAACGTAACCAATTAAACAAAGAATTTGAAACCGAACTAGATTCTTTAAGAGGCAGAATTAGCCGCTTTATATGGAAAAACCCGATGTCGAAGGCCAGCGCCATGGGTTTATACTTAAAGTATAACGACTTTTTTATTTTCGATCGGGAAGAAGACTTAACCCTTATAAAAATGGTTGCTTCGGCATGGAGAGCAATGTATCCAAAATCGGACTATACAAAGGGAATGCTTGCCGATATTAAACGAATTGAAAACAGAATAGCAAGTATAAAAATTCAGCAATTAGTTAAAAGTTCCGAAATGTCTATTCCCGACTTAGACATTCCGAACAAGAAAGGCAATTCCGTTAAGTTATCCTCACTAAAAGGGAAAGTAGTGCTATTAGACTTCTTTGCAACAACAAACACAAACAGCTTGCTCGACAACAGGGAACTACTAAATATTTATAAGGATTTTCACGGTAAAGGATTTGAGGTGTACCAAGTTTCGCTCGACACCAACAAGGATGAATGGCTTACATATATTGAGAACACAAATATCCCTTGGATTATGGTTCGAGAAGATAAGCCCAGCACTTCTATTGCTGCCATGACGTATAACGTACAACAATTACCTGCTAATTACCTTATAAACCAAAAGCAGGAAATTATTGGGAAAAATCTTTATGGCGACGACCTGAAAAACGCCATAAAAGAAGCACTAAGCAAGTAACGTAAAGATATGAGCCAAACGCCTAAAATATTTTTCGCGTCTGACATGCACTTTGGTTTACCCAACCAACAGGAAAGTTTACCAAGGGAAAGATTGTTTAATGCGTGGCTTGACAGCATTAACGATGAAATTACAGAACTTTACCTAGTGGGTGATATCTTTGACTTTTGGTTCGAATATAAACGTGTGGTTCCAAAAGGTTATACTCGATTTTTAGGGAGAATTGCCAACCTTACCGACAGGGGCGTTCCTGTTCATTTTTTCACCGGAAACCATGATGTGTGGATGTTCGATTACTTTGAAAAAGAACTGGGCGTAACAATACACAGGAAACCAATTACGGTTGACCTGCTGGGGAAAAAGTTTCTACTGGCTCACGGCGATGGTTTGGGTCCTGGCGATTTAAGTTACAAGTTGCTTAAGCAAATGTTTACCAGTCCCATGCTGCAATGGATGTTTGCACGCATACATCCTAACTTTTCGTTGTGGTTTGGAAACCGATGGAGCATTGGCAGTCGCTATTCCAAGGAAATTACCCACAACTTTAGGGGTGAAGACGAACAAATTACCAAGTATTCCCGCCTAATGCTGGAAAAGGAAAACTTCAACTTTTTCATATATGGGCACTGGCACTCTCCTATTATTTACCCTTTAACCGACGATGCAAGAATTGCCATTCTAGGCGACTGGCTGGTAAGTAACACTTACGCTGTTTGGGATGGAGAGACTTTTAAGTTAATGAAGTATATACCAAACGCCCCCGATACAACATTGGATGCTATAAAAGTATAAATTTCGATTATGAATTTCCTGGCTCATTTATACCTCTCGGGTGACGATTCCGAAATTCGACTGGGAAATTTTATTGGCGATTATGTAAAAGGGAAAAAATTAGACAACTATTCTACTAAGGTACAAACAGGCATAAGATTACATCGAAGTATCGATTTTTTTACTGACAAACATCAATCAACCCGTAACTGCATTGAACTATTAAGACCCGGCTATCAAAAGTATTCAGGAGTTGTACTCGATGTTATTTTCGACCATATTCTAGCCGTCAGATGGCACGAGTTTTCTCAACGTGACTTAAAAGACTTTACCAGAACCTTTTATTTTCAGATGCTTCAACAGTACTTTCAATTACCCCTAACCGTTAAAAAGTTCTTACCTTTTATGATTTACAGCAATAGGTTACTTAGCTATAGCAACTTAAGCGGTTTAAAAAAGGCCTTGGAGATAATGAGTGTAAACACATCGCTTCCCAACAATGGGAAATTTGCCATTAATATAGTTCAAAGCAACTTCAACTTTTTGAGCGATAATTTTACTGCGCTTTTTTCTGAACTAAACCATTTGGTAAAAACAGAATACAACATTAACCTAGCGCACCATACCTATCCGAATCGAGTTTCAAAAGAATAAACACCATCAAGGTAAACGACCACAACGACGACCCTCCATAACTAAAAAATGGCAACGGAATCCCAATTACCGGAACAAGCCCAATGGTCATACCTATATTAATGGCTACATGAAAAAACATAATCGAGACCACTCCATACCCATAGATACGGGAGAACGTTTCCCGCTGACGCTCAGCTATTTTTAGCAGTCGCAGCAACAAAATGGCAAACAACAAAATAACTACAAACGAACCAATAAATCCCCATTCCTCTCCAACGGTACAGAAAATAAAATCGGTGCTTTGCTCCGGAACAAAATTAAACTTAGTCTGCGTTCCCTGAAGATAACCCTTACCCAAAAAGCCACCGGAACCAATAGCAATTTTCGACTGGTTTACATTATACCCCCACCCTAATGGATCGGATTCTATGCCTAAAAGATCATTTATTCGCTTTTGGTGATGAACATCCAACACATGCTCAAAAACGTAATCGGTTGATAACGACAAGCCAACAGAAACCAGTAAAAATAATGCCGAGTAAAAAACTATTCGTGATCGCGATGCTATGGCTTTTATTAAAGCAGCCACAATTCCAACCAAAATAGGGATTATAAAAATATAATTAAATGGTATTTTCCAACTAAAAATCTGTGAGCCAAAATAAAGAACAACGCCCACACCTAATACAATTCCCAATAAACGAGCATAAGCCTTTAATTTTCCGCCAATTACTACAAATACAATTCCTGCCAATAGCAATAATGTAACCATAATGGCGCTTGTACTAAAAACCAACGTAAAAATGAACAGCATAACTAAAAATGCAAAAAATGCTAACAGCCATCCTGGTAAACCTTCACGAAAAAAAACAATTATTAAAGAACCAAAAACCAATGCAGACCCCATATCGTTCTGCATCAATATTATTAATGCAGGAAAGAATGCTATAAATCCAGCAACTACATACGATTTAAAACTATTCAACTTAAAATTGTACCGGCCCATTACTTTTGCCAAGGCAAGAATAGTTGCAATTTTTGCAAACTCGGCAGGTTGAATGGCAAACGAACCAACTTGTATCCACGATTTTGAAGCATTTACAACCTTACCAAACATTAAAGTAGCAAACAATGCAAGGATTATTAAAATGTAAAAAACATAGGCAAATCCGGAATATATTCGTGCATCGCTAAAAAGCACTATAATTGCCAGCAAAAAGGCAAAACCTATCCAAATTAACTGTTTACCATACCGCTGCGAAAAATCGAATATACTTGAATGCTCATCGCTGTAAACCGCAGCGTAAATGTTAAGCCACCCCATTAATACAAGCAATATGTAAATGAAGACGGTAGTCCAATCAAGATTCGATAATAGTTTACTTCGTCTTTCCACGGCGATTTAAAAGATTTGCTTGTAAAATATAATTTTCCAAATATGGTCGGGATATAGAATCCGTCAAATATTTTTCTATCATCAAACTGGCAATAGGTGCTGCCCAGGTTGCCCCAAAACCGGCATTTTCCACATAAACCGAAATGGCAATTTTAGGATCATCCTTTGGCGCAAATGCAAAGAAAACCGAGTGATCTTTACCATGAGGATTTTGCGACGTTCCCGTTTTACCACAAATTCTTATGTTAGGTAATGCTGCTATTCTTGCGGTACCACCACCTCCCGGTTCACAATTCACCGCCATATCCATACCTTCGATAACATAATTGTACCACACAGAATCTATAGTAGTTCTGTGCATTTGGGAAAATTTTTCATCGATTGACAAGCTATCACCAATGCTCTTAACAATGTGAGGCGTAAGGTAATACCCCCGATTGGCAATAGTCGATACCAGGTTAGCCATTTGCAATGGCGTTGCAGACAACTCCCCCTGACCAATAGCCAATGATATTATAGTAAGAGAACTCCATCCTCCTTTTCTAAAATACTTATCGTAAAACGAAGTGCTCGGGACAATTCCACCTAACTCGTTTGGCAAATCAATCCCCAATTTGTGCCCATATCCAAACGACTCAACGTGCTTCCTCCAAACATTTAAACCTTCTTCAACAGAACCATATTCCGGATTGTCGATAATATTCCTGAAAACATGACAGAAATAAGTATTACACGACATCTCGATGGCTTCCGTAAGATTAATGGGAGATCGGTGAATATGGCATCCAACTCCGCGCCCCACAGTATATCCTCCTGCACAACTATACTGAGTATAAGGATGTACTATGCCTTCCTGTAATCCGATTAATGCATTCACCACCTTAAATGTTGACCCCGGAGGATAAAGAGCCATAATGGATCGGTTGAAAATGGGTTTTAAGGAATCGGTTTGCAACTGCATAAAGTTCTGTGCCCGTTCCCTGCCTACTAAAAGAGATGGGTCGTACGAAGGACTTGTTACCATAGCCAACACTTCTCCCGTTTTCGGATCAATTGCAACAATACTCCCTATTTTGTTCACCATCAATTTCTCGCCATACTCTTGCAAATCGGCATCAATGGTGGTCTCCAAATTTTTCCCTTCTACTGCAACAGAATCAAACTTCCCATTTTCGTAAGGACCTTTAATTCGGTTGTGTACATCAACCATGTATATATTTACACCTTTTTTACCCCTTAACTCTTTTTCATAAGTTTTTTCCAACCCGCTAATTCCAATATAGTCGCCCAACTGATAATACGAATTGTTATTAATCGTATTTTCGTCAACCTCACCAACATATCCTAGCATGTGCGCAGCAATGTGCCGTTCATATTTTCTAACGGTTCTAGGCTGCAACTCAAAACCGGGATAACGAAACAGCTGTTCTCTAAATCGGTTACAAACATCTACAGGCAACTGCTTTAGCAATACCATCGCTTTTCGCGATGAATATCCCCGTTGCTTTTTCAAAGATGTAAATGCCTCTCTTACCTGATCGGTCGATATATCCAGCAAATTGGCAAACTCTGTTGTGTCAAACGATTTTACCAACCGCTTAACTACCAACAAATCGTAAACCACCTTATTCGAGACCAATAATTTCCCATTCCTATCGTATATCAATCCCCTAACCGGATATTGAGTTACATATCGTAACACATTATTTTGCGCAGAAAATTTGTAGCGAGAATCTATAACCTGAATATAAAAGAGTTTAATAACGATAGTTAACAGCACCAGAACAACAATTCCAGAAACTACAAAATGTCTATCGGTTTGTAACTTTAAACTCACGGTTAATCCTTATGACGCTGCAAGCGTAAAATTTCAATTAATATTATAAAGAAAATAGACACTGCACTGCTAAGAATAATTCTTACAATAGTGAGGTAAAAAAGACGGAACGAGAATGTTTCTAACAAAAACAACGTGGTATGGTGTACCAAAACGCCAATTGCGACATATCTTGTAAACCAACCTAGCCCTTCATGTGCCAAATCGGGAGAACTTTTCTCGTCCTGAATACCAAAGCTAATACTCCGTATTATTGCAGGGCGCGCAAATGCCAGCATAACTGCCGCAGACATGTGTAAACCTAGGGTATTGCAAAAATAATCCATTATAAATCCGACAAAAAAACTTAAGAGAAGCAACAACCATCCCGGCGTTGAAAATGGAAGAACGAGAATAAATAAAATGTATATGTAAGGATTAATATAGCCACCAAGGTTAAGGTTATTTAAAACGCCTATCTGAAGAATCATCAGCACTATTAATAAAAGTGCGTATTTTGGAAAATCTTTCATTTTTCGGCTGCCTCCAACATCTTGTTAAGTTCTTTTCTGCGAATTGAGTTTACTACATACACCTTGTCAAGACTTTTAAAATCGGCAAACAGTTCAACGGTAATATCAAAAAAACGACCGTCCTTTTTATAAAAATCCACAATTGAACCCAAGGGTATGTCCGGAGGAAACATTGCCGAAAAACCGCTGGTTACTATAGTATCGCCAA
The DNA here is from genome assembly GCA_020636845.1 of Bacteroidales bacterium. Lineage (GTDB taxonomy): Bacteria > Bacteroidota > Bacteroidia > Bacteroidales > Tenuifilaceae > JACJXD01. Next base: position 158,208 of record JACJXD010000007.1, read on the forward strand.
CAGCAAGATTTATATGAAGAGGAATATCCAAAAGTTTAACTTTTCTATAGTCTATGCCATTCCAAGATAAAGATCCAAATACCCCCGATTTTTTATGCTTTGCCGATACTACCAAATCAGTATTCAATAACGATATTACCGAACTAAAATGTTCCGCCGATGATACCACAACGCCAACTACCCCCCGATCGCAAATAACTCCCATACCAGCCATTACGCTATCTTGCTCTCCCGCATCTATCAAAATAAAGTTATTTTGCTGATTAACGGCATTGCTAACAACGGTTGCAGGCATATAGCGGTACAAAACTTCGGCAGTTTTTAACTCTTCAACTGTATCGGCCGTCATTTTCAACTTTTGCTGTAAATATGCCAGCCTATTTTTTAAATTGACATTCTCCTTAAATAATTTGGTATTACTAGTTTGAAGGTTAAAATAACTGCTCCACGAAGAAAAGTAACTGTCGAAAAAGCCGCTTACTCCCAGCGTTAACTGATTTAACCTCGCCTTTTGGTAATAGGTTGTATTAAAATACAATACCGATGAAATTGTAAAAAGAATTATAAAAAGTATAACAAAATGAAAGCGCTCCAGCAACTTTAATAAGTTATTCATCGCAAAAACATTACGCGGTTTAAATCATCTAAAACATACCAATACTGGCACTTGTACCCGTTAAACTATTTTAGAACATATACATAAATTGTTCTATATTCTTAACAAATGCTACCTCATCAGGAACGGAAATCTTTCAATATTCTTTAAAGCAATACCCGTTCCACGAGCAACAGCGTGTAAAGGATCCTCTGCAACATGGAATGGAATATTTATTTTTTCCGATAATCTCTTATGCAATCCTCTAAGCAATGCTCCTCCGCCTGCGAGGTAAATACCTTTTTGCACAACATCGGCATACAACTCAGGAGGCGTTTGTTCCAAAACGTTGAAAATGGCCGACTCAATTTTCGATAACGATTTATCGAGACAGTATGCTATTTCCTGATACGAAACCGGAACTTCGATAGGCAATGCCGTCATCAAATTTGGACCACGAACCACAAAATCGGCAGGTGGATTATCAAGGTCAGGTAATGCCGAACCTACATTAATTTTAATTTCCTCGGCTGTACGTTCTCCAATCTTAACATTATGCTGATGACGCATGTATGCCTGAATATCGGCGGTAAATCCATCGCCGGCAATACGTACCGATTTATTGCAAACAATACCGCCAAGAGCAATAACGGCAATTTCGGTAGTTCCACCACCAATATCAACAACCATACTTCCTTCCGGCGCCAAAACATCCAATCCAATACCCAACGCTGCAGCCATAGGCTCATAAATCAAGTAAACATCCCTACCGCCTGCATGTTCCGATGAGTCGCGCACAGCACGAATTTCGACTTCGGTACTACCGCTTGGAATTCCAATAACCATTCGCAACGAAGGGGTAAACATAAAATGCTTAGTATTTATCATACTTATCATTCCCCTAATCATCTGCTCGGCAGCATTAAAGTCGGCAATTACACCGTCCCGAAGAGGTCGAATGGTCTTAATGTTTTCGTGGGTTTTACCATGCATGGCGCGCGCCGTCTCCCCTATGGCTATCATATTGCCTGTGGTTTGGTCCATTGCCACAATCGATGGTTGATCCACCATAATCTTGTCGTTATACAAGATTATCGTATTGGCCGTACCAAGGTCTATTGCCAATTCCTGCGTCAAAAAAGAAAAGAGTCCCATAATCCAGAATATATTACTTTGTTATTAATGCTTAAAATGACGAATTCCTGTAAATACCATTGCAATGCCGTTGTTGTCACAAAACTCTATGCTGTCCTTATCCCTGATTGACCCACCGGGTTGAATTACTGCGTCAACACCTTCGCCATGAGCCAACTCCACGCTATCGGCAAACGGGAAAAAAGCATCGGAGGCTAAAACTGCTCCCTTTAAGTCGAATTTAAACGCCTTTGCCTTTTCTATTGCATGTTTCACAGCATCGACCCTCGAAGTTTGACCAACCCCACTGCCGATTAACTGCCGATTTTTAGCCAACACTATAGCATTGCTCTTGGAATGCTTAACAATGATGTTAGCAAAAAGTAAATCGGAAATCTGAGCATCGGTAGGCGATGTACTCGTTACAACCTTCAACATGTCGGCAGATTCCTTTACGGTATCCCGTTCCTGTACCAACACGCCGTTTAGTAACGAACGGTAAGTAACCTTTGAAAGTTGAAAATCCTTTATTTTTAGAATAATCCTATTCTTCTTTGTTTGCAAAATATCCAATGCCGAAGGGCTATATTCGGGAGCAATAATTACCTCGAAAAATATCTTATTTATTTTTTCGGCAACATCCTCCTCTACCTTTCCATTTATGGCAACTATACCGCCGTAAGCGGAAACCGGATCTCCTGCAAGCGCATCGGTCCACGCATCATCAAAATTACTTCGAGTTGCAACACCACATGCGTTATTATGTTTTAAAATAACAACCGTTGGTTCATCAAACTCCTTAATCAAGGCAACGGCAGCATCAATGTCGAGAAGGTTATTGTAGGAAATTTCCTTTCCATGAAGTTGCTCGAAACAACTATCGAAATCTCCATAAAAAACGCCCTTTTGATGAGGATTCTCGCCATACCTTAACTCTTTTATACCTTGAACGCTTTCCTTAAAGGCCATAGGAGTTAACCCATCGTTAAAGTATTTAAAAATAGCAGTATCGTAATGCGAGGTTACCTCGAATGCTTCCAGCGCAAATTGCTTACGCTGCTGAAGCGACGATTTACATTCGTTATCGCTTAATATTTCCTTCAACTTCCCGTACTGTTCCCTATTGGAAACAATTAAAACATCCTTGTAATTTTTAGCCGCTGCACGAATAAGCGAAACGCCTCCAATGTCAATTTTTTCGATGATTTCCGACTCCGAAGCACCCGATAAAACGGTTTGTTCAAATGGATATAAATCAACAATAACCAAATCTATTTCCGGAATTGCATACTCCTGAAGTTGAGCCGAATCGGTTTCGTTATCCCTGCGAGCCAAAATTCCGCCAAACACTTTTGGATGTAAGGTTTTAACCCTTCCTCCTAATATCGATGGATATCCCGTTAACTCCTCCACGGCAATAGCATCAACGCCTAAATTTCGTACAAAGTCGAGAGTGCCTCCTGTAGAGAAAATTTTAACATTATACTTTTCCAACAATTTTACCACTTCATCCAGTTTATCCTTATGATAAACAGAAATTAATGCTGTTTTAACAGGCTTTAAAAAATCCATCGTATTGACTATCTGATATTTGTATTAATGAAATACTTCTGTAAAAAATTCAAGTAAAAATGGTTAAATCCTTTTAAAATTCAATAAAATAAACTACATATTTTTTAAACATTATTTCAGTTTAAAGTATATTTAACATCAAATGTAACTTAACCCTCAATAAAATCAATCCCATTTGAATAATTCTGGGAATTAGTTTCTTCTAAAAATCAATTTAAATCGTATAGTAAACTTTAAACCAAAAAGACAAACTTCAATCAAAGATTTAAACCGTAAAAATTGACTAACACCACAGTATAAAAATTTCCACATTAACTTTTTGCATAATAATGAAACAGTTACAACGTATATTTTATAGTATTTAACATTAGCAAAAAGACCCAACTCGTAAATATTAATACATTTGCTTAACAAACAACCACACTCAAAATCCCTATGAAAATACTCAAGCCCTTTATAATCTTAATAAAACTTGTTCGAGAAAGTATGCAGTTCTCGTACCAATCTATCATTGCGAATAAACTGCGTACATTTTTGTCGTTACTGGGAATTACCATAGGAATTTTTGCAATCATATCGGTTTTTACCATGGTTGACAGCCTAGAACAAAACATACGAAACAGCTTGCAAACATTAGGAAACAATGTGGTTTACGTTCAGAAATGGCCATGGGGTGGAAACGAGGAATACCCTTGGTGGAAGTACATGAACAGGCCCCAACCCACGCTAAACGACATGCAGGAAATACGAACAAGAAGTAATTTGATGGAAGCTTCATGTTTTAACGTTTCGTTTAGTAAGCAAATAAAGTATCAAGGGAATAACATTCCGGATGTTACCATTTACGGGGTTTCGGATGGCTACGACAATATCAGGTCGTTTGACATTCAAAGCGGAAGATTTTTTAATTTATTCGAACTTAGAGCAGGCAGACCGCTTGCTGTTATAGGCAGCGAAATTGCCAGCCAACTTTTTCAGGGAGCCGATCCCGTTGGAAAAACCATAAGCATTGGAGGTAAAAAGGTTTCCATTATTGGCGTTTTTGCCCGTGAAGGCAAATCGGCCATTGGAGACGACAGCTCCGACGATTTGGTAATGATTCCCCTAGACCTAGCAAAAACAATGGTGGACTTTAAACGAGTAGGCCCTTGGATTATGGTCAAAGCAAAAGACAAGGTCAGCCCCGAAGACCTTATGGACGAGTTAAGAGGCATACTTCGCTCCTTTCACAGGCTTAAACCCTTGGACGATGACGATTTTGCACTTAACCAAATTAGCCTGTTAAAAGACAGCCTCGAATCGATATTCGGTTCCATTAACTTTGCCGGCGGCTTTATTGCTTTCTTCTCGATAATTGTCGGTGGATTCGGCATTGCAAACATCATGTTTGTATCGGTTAAAGAACGAACCAGCCAAATAGGCATTCAGAAAGCATTGGGAGCAAAACGGTACTTTATTCTTATCCAGTTTCTATATGAAGCAATGCTTCTTGCAATTCTTGGTGGAATTATAGGCCTTGCCCTTATTTTTGTTGGAACCCTAATTGTTACATACGGATTGGATTTCCCGGTAACCTTAACCCTTGGGAATATTATACGAGGATTGGTAATTTCTGCTATAATTGGGGTTGTGTCCGGCTTTATTCCCGCATGGATTGCCTCGAAACTAAATCCGGTAGAGGCAATAAATACTAAAGGCTAGCAATTTTTGCCTCAATAGAATTTGTTAACGTCACAAAATCTGCAACTGAAAGTTGCTCGGCCCTTTTCGATGCGAAAGGCTCATCTATTTCAACACCCTCAAAGCCGGAACGAATTGAATTCCGTAAGGTTTTACGACGCTGATTAAACGCGGTTTTCACTACCCTTACAAAAAGCGCAGGGTTACAACCCAATTCGTTTACGCTATTTCGGGTTAACCTTATTACCGCCGATTTTACCTTCGGAGGAGGAATAAACGAACCTTCGTTTACCGTAAAAAGATACTCTATGTTATAGTACGCCTGCAATAGCACGCTTAAAATGCCATACGTTTTCGAACCGGGCTTTTCGGCTATTCGTTGGGCAACTTCACGCTGCACCATGGCTACCACCTGATGAACTCGTTGCCGCAAATCGAGAATCTTGAAAAAAATCTGAGAGGAAATGTTGTAGGGCAAGTTTCCAATTACCACAATGCTGTTTCCAAACTTATCGTCTATCGGAATATTAAGGAAATCGCCATATATCAAATTCTGCCCAAATCCAGGATAATTTTTATGAAGGTAAGCAACGGATTCTTCGTCAACTTCTACTGCAAAAAACTTATCGGCGTACTTTGTCAATAATCCTTTTGTTAGCACTCCCATGCCCGGACCAACCTCAACAATGCTGCTAAATTCTTCCTGATTAACACTATCGACTATACGCTGCGCAATACGATTATCGGCAAGGAAATGCTGCCCTAACTGTTTTTTTGGCCGAACCTCTGTCATTTTTCTAATTAATCTTTACTGTTTGCGGAATCTTTATTCGTGCAGTATCAGGTGTTATCCGGTTGATTCTAATTTTTTGCATTACCATAGAATCGATTCGACCGGAATCTTTTTTAACCCTTTGTTTTGGAATTATTACCGGCTTTAATTGAGTTTTAAAATATTCATCAACCTTTTGGGTAAGTTCCCTTCCAAAAAGGTCTTTGCCTATTACCCAACCATACCGGTTTAACAGCATATTCGAAGGCAAATAGGTTATTCCTAAACTATCTAACAGTCCACTATTCTGCTGTTCGATCGCGTAGATAATTCCAAGCGTATCGGCCTTGGCTAGTTTAACTACATTCGACTTGTCCGAATTTACAGCCACTCTCACAATTTTTATCGACTTGTTCGAAGAAGCGCTAAGCAACTCGCCGTACATTTGCTCGTTTGCACTGCACAAATTACACCAATCGCCCCAAAAATCGATTATCCAAAGTGAAGTTGTATAATCAGGAAGCCTAACAACCTGACTGTCCACTGCAACAATTTCAAATCTTGGCAATTTAGCCATCAACCCTATTTTTTGATGATCGACCTTAGCTTTATTTACTTGTTCCATTTCACCTGCAATTCTCCGAAAACTCTCAAGAATTGGATTATCGGGATAAGTTACTTGTAAACACGAATCCACAAACTTGTGAATTTGTGCGTAATCTTTCAACGGCAACAATGGAGTTAAAGAATCTGTTGCAGAATGCAAAACAATGGCCGACGTTAACCAGAATGGATGCTGTTTCGCATAGTCAACCACTTCCTGCTTTAATTGAGAATAAATTGAATCAACCTTAAATTTTCTTACAACTCTTATGGAATCCTGCGAATACAAACCTGATGTATCAACCGCGGCACGTTTTAAACTATCTATACGCCTAATGGATTTTGCATATTCTTCCTGAAGTAACGAAAACAACGTACTTTCGGAATTACCTGAAACATGCAAACCATCCTCTTTTTCTACAATTTCAATTCTATCGTCGGGACTTGCCGTAAACACAACTTCATCGCCAGTTTCAACAGATGAAAAAACAAAAACCTGAGGCAGGTAATCTAAACTAAACGATTTTTTTGCTCGTCCTTTTCTATCCAACATCATGGAATCCATCACTGTCAAGCCATTTTTTCCCCACGTTGAAACGTAAACAGTTTGGCTGGCTAACGATGCTACGTTAACTTCAACATAAACAATTTTGGATTCGGGCTTACAAGCTGCTAATTGAAAAGCAATTCCAAAAAGTATAGCTATACGAACGAACAAAGTGTTTTTTTGTATAAACATTTAATATTTTTTTACATCAAGCGCAAACGAATTCAATCTGAAATGTGTTAATTTCAATCCTCAAAAATAGTTAAAAGATAAGCTTTACATAGCGTTTCTATCATATTTTTTAATTAACTTGTTGCTCAATTTAAGGATGTTAAACATTAAAAGGAAATCGATGAAATACTTAAGTTTTGACAAGGAGCAGTTGGTTAACCTCGAATACTCCCTAAATAGAGAGATCCTTAGTACCAACCATTCTGGTGGTTATTTTAGTTCTACAATAATCCTATGCAATACCCGCAAGTATCACGGTTTAATGGTTTTACCCATTAAAGAGTTTAATGGCGAAAATCATGTTTTACTTTCCAATGTAGATGAAACAATTATTCAGCACGACCATGAGTTCAATTTAGGAATTCATCGCTATCCAGGCATTTATCAGCCACGAGGGCATAAGTACATTATAGATTTCTCTTACGAACCAATTCCTACTCTAACCTACAGAGTAGGTGGTGTAATTTTGAAAAAAGAGCTGCTTTTTGTACATAACGAAGAGCAATTCATGATTAAATACACCCTGTTAGATGCTCATAGTCCAACTAAAATCCGCATAAAACCGTTTTTAGCATTCCGAAATGTTAATATGCTGAGCAAAGCAAATATGTGGGCTAATACTAAATACCAAACATGCGCTAATGGTGTTAAATATAAACTTTACACGGGCTTTCCATACTTACACCTACAAACAAGCAGAAAAAACGAATTTATTCCATCGCCCGATTGGTACTATAATGTCGAGTATATGGAAGAAATTAAAAGAGGTTATGACGGCCATGAAGATTTATTTGTCCCTGGCTTCTTCGAACTGTCCATAAAGAAAGGAGAAAGTATTGTGCTTTCGGCTGCAACTTCCGAACAAAGTCCAACCTCGCTACTTCGCAAATTCAACGCTGAAATAGAAAAACGGCCTAAAAAGGATAGTTTCTGTTCCAGTTTAAAAAATTCCGCAAAACAGTTCATTATTCAAAAGGATAAACGTAATGAAATTATTGCCGGATTCCCGTGGTTTGGAAGTTGGGGAAGAGATTCTTTTATTTCACTTCCAGGGCTAACCCTTTGCTTAAGCGATGAAAAAAGTTTCAAGGCTGTAATGGAGACATTGCTACATGACTTAAAGCAAGGCCTTTTCCCGAATACAGGAAACTCCTCATCGCAGGCATTTAATTCGGTGGATGCTCCACTATGGTTCTTTTGGACTATACAACAATATGCCTCGTACACAAAGGACGCCAAGACCGTTTGGACTGAATATGGGAAAAAACTTAAGGAAGTGCTCAACGGATTTCGAAACGGACTTCCTTTTAACATAAAAATGCACGATAACTGCTTAATTTGGGCTGGCGAAAAAGGGTATGCCCTTACTTGGATGGACGCCATAGTACACGGAAAACCCGTAACTCCTCGTATAGGTTATCCTGTAGAAATAAACGCTCTTTGGTATAATGCAATAATGTTTACCATAGAACTTGCAACTGCCAACAACGATAAAAAATTTGTTAAGGAGTGGAAACCTATAGCCAATAAGGTAAAAGAATCGTTTAACCAAACATTTTGGTTGCCAAACGAAGGCTATTTAGCCGATTACGTTGACGAAGAAGGCGCAAATTCAGATATACGTCCCAATCAAATTTTTGCCGTTTCGCTACCATATTCCCCGCTTTCCGACGAGCAAATGATGTCTATACTAAACATTGTCGATCACGAACTTTACACACCCAAAGGATTACGAACACTTTCGCCCAAGCATCCGTACTATAAGGGCAGATACGAAGGCGACCAAAGTACACGAGACTCGGCCTACCATCAAGGAACCGCATGGCCGTGGTTACTGGGACATTACGTTGAAGCTCACTTTAAACTGCATGGAAAATCGGCAATCAGCCTTGCTCAAAGAATAGTTGACTCTTTCGAGGAAGACATGAATATTTACGGAATATCATCTGTTGCTGAAGTGTACGACGGCGACCCACCTCAACGTCCAAACGGATGTATTTCCCAAGCCTGGAGTGTAGCCGAACTTATTCGTATTATAAAAATGATTAAACAATACAGCAATTAACAACAAAACTATGAGAGTTTTAATGTTTGGGTGGGAGTTTCCACCCCACATAACAGGAGGATTGGGAACAGCGTGTTTTGGACTTACACGTTCAATGGCCAAAAGACAAGTAGAGGTTATTTTTGTTGTTCCTAAGGCTTTTGGTGACGAGGATCAATCCTCAGTTAGGATAGTTGCTGCCGAAGATATTGATGTTGTTGAGGCTAGCAAAAAATTGGAAGAGTTCTGGAAAAATATAAAATACTTGGAAATTAGTTCGAACATTGTTCCCTACGTTGACCCCGAAGAATTCAAGAAAATTGTAAATGCAAATCAAGTAGAAATATTAGAGGAAAACGGGAATTCTTCGAAAAAAAAATTTAGATTTTCCGGAAAATACGGAGTAAACCTAATTCAGGAGGTAAACCGATATGCAGTTACCGCTGCCAGCATTGCGGCTACCGAAAACTTCGACGTAATTCATGCGCACGATTGGCTAACTTATCCAGCTGGAATTGCTGCCAAAATAGTATCGGGAAAGCCGTTGGTTGTCCATGTACATGCTACAGAATTCGACCGAAGCGGCGAAAACATTAACCAAAATGTTTACGATATTGAAAAAAGAGGTATGGAAATGGCCGACCGCGTAATTGCGGTTAGCAACTACACTCGAAATATTATTATTACCCGCTACGGAATTCCCGAAAACAAAGTGGTTACAGTACACAACGCTGTAGATTTTTCAAACCATGTAGATCATGAATACGATAGGGGTGTCTCCGAAAAGATTGTTACATTCTTAGGAAGAGTTACCTTTCAAAAAGGTCCCGATTACTTTGTAGAAGCAGCCAACAAGGTTCTAAAGTATAACCATAATGTGCGCTTTGTTATGGCCGGAAGCGGCGATATGCTAAATCGCATGATACGACGGGTAGCAAAGTTAGGAATTGCCAACAAATTTCACTTTACAGGCTTTCTACAAGGAACAGATGTTAATCGGATGTTTATGCTTTCGGATGTTTACGTTATGCCATCGGTTTCCGAGCCATTCGGAATTAGCCCGCTGGAAGCGATGCGCTCCAACGTTCCCGTAATTATTTCAAAGCAATCGGGGGTCTCCGAAGTGCTAAAATATGCTATAAAAGTTGACTTTTGGGATGTAGATGCTCTAGCCGATAGCATAAACGGACTACTTAACTACAGCGCTTTATCGAACTTCTTTATTAAACATGGACAGGAAGAAGTAAATCACCTAAAATGGGGTAATGCTGCACGAAAAATAATAAACATATACAACCAGCTAACAAATTAACCTTTAGTTCAAAAATTCTGCTTACAAGCAAAGCAGGAGAATAAGAGTAAGAAAACAATTGTACGTTATAAAAAGAAACCACATGAAAACTATCTGCTTTTACTTTCAAGTTCACCAGCCGTTTAGGCTTCGCAGGTACAGATTCTTCGATATTGGTAAACACCACGACTATTTCGATGAGTTTGCCAACCGTTCCATTATGCGAAAAGTTGCCGAAAAATGCTACCTTCCCACTAATAAACTAATGCTTGACCTAATTAACGAGTATGGCTCCCGTTTTAAAATATCGTACTCCATTTCGGGAACAGCCTTAGATCAGTTTGAACTTTATGCTCCCGATGTACTCGACAGTTTTCGTAAACTTGCCGATACGGGATGCGTTGAATTTTTAGCCGAAACTTACTCACACTCCCTTTCTTCGCTTAAAAACAAAGATGAATTTTCCCGGCAGGTAAGGGCACAACAAAAGAAAATAAAGGAACTGTTTAACTACGAATCCAAAACATTTCGAAATACCGAGTTAATTTACTCCGACGAAATCGGCGCAATGGTAGCCGACTTAGGGTTTAAAACTATGCTAACCGAAGGTGCAAAGCATATTCTGGGGTGGAAAAGTTCAAACTTTGTTTATGCAAATGATATTAATCCAAAGTTGAAACTTCTACTAAAGAATTTCCAACTCAGCGACGATATTGCCTTTCGATTTTCGAACCGCGATTGGTCCGAGTGGCCGCTCACAACCGAAAAGTTTGTTTGGTGGCTTGACAACATCGACCCAAATGAAGAAATTGTTAACCTGTTTATGGATTACGAAACCTTTGGCGAGCATCAATGGGCAGAAACCGGCATTTTCGATTTTATGCGTGCATTACCCGATAGGATTTTCTCAAACTCCAACTTCGAATTTTTAACCCCTGCTGAGGCGGCCAAAAAGCATCAACCAGTTGCATTACTACACGTACCTTCGCCTATTTCATGGGCCGATGAGGAACGCGATCTTACCGCATGGCTGGGAAACGAACTTCAGGATAGCGCTTTCAACCAACTATACTCCCTTGCCGACAAGGTAGAGCAAATAGACGATCCCGATATAAAACGCGATTGGCTTTACTTGCAAACCAGCGACCATTTTTACTACCTATGTACCAAATGGTTCAGCGATGGCGATGTACACAAATATTTTAACCCATACGATTCTCCATACGAAGCTTTTATTAACTACATGAATGTTTTAAGCGATTTTTCGTTACGCGTTAAAAACAAGTTAATGGAGCAGTCGCTGTTCAACGAAAAGGAAGAAAGCGAAACTACCGAGATTAAAAAGTTAATAGGGGCTTATCAAAAGAAAATCGAAGAATTGCAACAGCAAATTACTTCTACCGCAACAAAAACCGCAAGTACATCTCCGAAAAATGCGGTAAAGAATGAGGCTCCGAAGAAAGATATAGCTGTCCCGAAAAAAAAGGAGACTACCATCTCCAAAAAGAAAAAGGACACAGTAAAAAAGGTCGAAGAGCCCAAGAAGGCAAAAGCCTCAACAACTAAAGCAAAAAAGCCCGTAACACAAACTGCTACTAAAAAGAGCCCCAAAGGCAATACAAAAAAAAGCAAGTAGAACTATATTAAAAGAAAAATCATATGAGTGAGAAACTGTTAAAACCCGATTACATATTCGAGGTAAGTTGGGAAGTATGCAACAAAGTAGGCGGGATACACACGGTTATTTCCACTAAAGCTTCTATGCTAGAAGCCGAACTTAACAATAATTACATCACCATTGGTCCCGACGTTATTAAGGACACCGAGCATAATCGCGAGTTTATTGAAGATCCTTCACTTTTCGAAGCATGGAGGAATAAAGCTCTTGAAGAAAAATTACCCATTCGTATTGGCCGTTGGAACATTCCATGTAAACCCATCGCTATAATTATAAACTTTTCCGGGTTAATTAGCCAAAAGGATGAAATCTTCAAAGAGTTATGGGAAGAATTTAAACTCGATTCGATAACCGGCCAATGGGATTATATAGAACCTACCCTTTTTGGCTATGCTGCCGGAAAGGTTATAGAAAGTTTTGCAAACTTCCATTTAAGCCTTCGTCATCGGGTTATCGCACAGTTTCACGAGTGGATGACCGGTTCAGGATTACTCTACCTAAAAAAGAATGCCCCACAAATAGGTACTGTTTTTACAACACACGCCACAGTTTTAGGTAGAAGTATAGCTGGCAACAACCTTCCGCTATACAATAACATTGAAAAGTACGAACCTCACGTAAAGGCACGAGAATTTAATGTAATATCCAAGCAATCGCTAGAGTCTGTTTCGGCTCAACTAGCCGATGCTTTTACCACAGTAAGCGATATTACAGCAAGAGAATGTAAACAATTTCTCGGGAAAGACGTTGATTTAATAACTCCAAACGGTTTCGACGATTCCTTTATTCCCGATAACGATGAACTAAAACTCAGACGATTAGAAGGACGAATTAAATTTTATGAAGTTGCCGAGGCTATGCTTGCTCACGATGTTGCTAAGGACAGCATAATAGTTGGAATAAGCGGAAGGTATGAGTTTAAAAACAAGGGAATAGACGTTTTTATTGAAGCACTAGGCAAAATTAATCGTGAAAACAACCTGAATAAAGAAATTCTAGCCTTTTTACTAATTCCAGCAGGGCATCATGGTCCCAGAAAGGACGTTTTCCACAACTTACTCGATAAGGACAAAGACTTCAATAATTACATTATTCTGGACGACACCCATGTTACCCACTACTTAAACGATCCGGAATCCGAACCTATTCTCAAAAAAATTCGTTCCGTAGGATTAAACAACTCATCATCCGATAAGGTAAAGGTATTTTGGGTTCCTTGCTACCTAAATGGCGACGATGGAATATTTAATAAGCCTTACTACGACTTGCTTGTAGGAATGGATATAACCGTATTTCCGTCGTATTACGAACCTTGGGGATACACACCTTTGGAAAGTTTAGCATTCAAGGTTCCAACAATAACAACCACTTTGGCCGGATTTGGCGAATGGGTAAACCAAAAATACAGCAAAGAAAAAAATGCGATAACCGTAATTCCCCGTAATGATGAAAACGATAACGAAGTTGTTGATGCAATTGTAGCACAGCTAAATTCCATAACACTTCTCGACCAAGAACAACGCAAACTTCTCTCCGAAAATGCCTTCGACATTTCCAAAATTGCTCTCTGGAAAAACTTTATATCCTACTATCAAAACGCATACAATATTGCGTTGCAGCAGGTAGGAAACCGAACTCATATTTTTATGGAAGAAGAACGGCAGGAAATTCTTCCTAAAAAAGAAAGAAAATTTAAAGCCAACAAGCCTTCATGGGTAAGAATATTAGTACAAAAAAGCTTACCCAAGAAATTAAAATCGCTCGACGATTTATCGAGAAATTTATGGTGGTCGTGGAACTCGGAAACTAAGGAGCTCTTTAAATCCATTGATCCCCAACTATGGGAAAAATGCGAAAAAAACCCTATCCTATTTCTCGAAAAAATTAGTCTTCCTCGCCTGTTAGAGTTGGAAAACGATGCAACTTTTGTCGAAAAATTGCATTCCACATATTTGAAGTTCACTTCATACATGATGGATAAAGTTAGCCGCAGCGGTCCAAGAATTGCCTATTTCAGCATGGAGTTCGGCTTGCATAACTCTTTAAAATTATACTCAGGAGGTTTAGGCATTTTAGCCGGCGACTACCTAAAAGAAGCATCCGACAGTAACATCGACATGGTAGGCGTTGGGTTGCTTTACCGCTATGGCTATTTTACCCAAAGCCTTTCGGCTTCGGGACAGCAAGTTTCCGTTTACGATCAACAAAACTTTTCGCAAACACTGGCAACTCCCGTTCGAGACGAAAATGGCAAATGGATAACTATCAGCATTGCATTTCCTGGTCGCCAAGTTTATGCAAGGGTGTGGAAAGTTGAAGTTGGACGAACCGACTTATACCTGTTAGATACCGATTTTGAAGACAATCAGCCTGCCGACAGAACCATTACCCACCATCTATATGGAGGAGATTTGGAAAACCGTTTTAAACAGGAAATGGTACTGGGTGTAGGAGGAATTAGAGCATTAAAAGAACTAAAAATTGAGGCCAACATCTTTCACTTAAACGAAGGTCATGCTGCATTTACCGGACTTGAACGGTTACGTACCTTCATTTTAAACGACAAACTTTCGTACTACGAAGCCCTCGAAGTAGTAAGGGCTACAAGTTTATTTACTACACACACTCCGGTTCCTGCTGGTCACGATGTATTTCCTGAAGATTTGTTACGTTCGTATATGGCTCATTACCCCGAAAGGTTAAAAATAACATGGGATCAGTTTATGGACCTTGGACGCATGAATCCTGGCGATCCCAAGGAAAAATTTTCTATGAGCCATTTAGCCATAAACTTGTCACAGGAAGTAAATGGCGTTAGCTGGTTACATGGCGAAGTAAGTCGAAAAATGTTTGCGGGAATGTGGCCATGCTACTTTTACAACGAACTCCACATTAGTTACGTTACAAACGGAGTTCACTATCCAACATGGGCTGCAAAAGAATGGCGAAATATGCTTGAGGACGATTCTATGAAATCGATAAGCCATGTAAAACAGCCAAATTGGGAGATAGTAGAAAATATACCTGATTCCAAGATATGGGATACTCGAAATGTGCTTCGAAAAAGGCTAATAAAATTAATAAATAAAAGGCTTAGCGAACCCCATATGGTTCGATTCGAAAGTCCACGAGAGGTTATTGAAATGCAGGAAAAACTTAGCGATAAAATACTAACCATAGGATTTGCCCGTAGGTTTGCCACTTATAAAAGGGCATACCTACTATTTAAAGATTTAGATAGACTCGACAAACTTGTTAACAATCCCGATCAGCCAGTCCAAATTTTGTTTGCAGGGAAAGCCCACCCAAATGATAAAGCCGGACAAGATTTAATAAAGCAGATAATTGAAATTTCCAAGCAACCCCGATTTATAGGCAGAATAGTATTTCTCCAGAACTACGATATGGAACTTGCTCGCCACATGATTCAGGGTGTCGATGTTTGGCTCAATACACCAACTCGCCCATTAGAAGCATCCGGAACAAGCGGACAAAAAGCAGTTATGAATGGGGTTCTTCATTTTAGCGTACTCGATGGATGGTGGGTCGAAGGTTATAAAAAGGATGCCGGTTGGGCATTACCAATGGAAAATACATACACCGAACCAGAATTTCAGGACGAGTTAGATGCCGAAACCATATATACTTTATTCGAAAATGAAGTGGTTCCTGCATTTTACGAACGTAGTCAGGAAAACATCCCTATCAGGTGGATTTCGTACATTCGGAACTCCTTATCGCAGATTGCCCCTAAATTTACAACCCTGCGAATGATTAACGACTATCAAAGCAGATTTTACAATAAGTTAAATAAACGCTCGGCAGAGCTAATCGAAAATGATTTTGCAACAGCAAAATCAATATCCAACTGGAAAAAGAGGGTTGCCCGTAATTGGGACGACATTGAGGTTATTCAAGTTAAACAATTCGATGTATCGCACGAGGCTATTCTGTTGGGCAAGGAATACATCTCCGAAGTTACTTTGGATTTAAGCGGACTTGGCCCCGACGAAGTTGGTGTAGAAATGGTAATTGCCGATTTGTTCGAGGGAGGTGAAGTTAGCGTAAAGCGTGCACACGAATTTCAACTATATTCAACCGAAGGTTCACGAGCCACATACCGCTTAAAACTTATACCCGTTGATCCCGGTGCTTTTGAATGTGGAATTAGGGTTTACCCTAAAAATCCAATGTTACCGCATAGAATGGATTTCTGCTTAGTTCGATGGATTTAACAATTAACTAAAAGAAAGCGAAAGGGTTTCGCCCCCTTTCAGGGGGCTTTTGTCCATAAAAAACAAACGTTGGTCAATGCGGTGGTAAACCATAAGCATTACAAATACAATCTTGAATTTTTTTTAGCATATTAGCAAAGTTATACAATCCTGTAAAAATGATTATAGTTCAGAAACCGGAGCAAACTTCAGGGCAAGAAACCGCAATAACAATGGGTTTCTTCGATGGCGTTCACTCTGGACATAAAGAACTTATTCAGCGGGTGCTAAAATCAGCCGAAATCAATAATCTGAAATCAGCAGTTCTAACATTTTGGCCACACCCCAGACTTGTTTTAAAAAAAGATCCTGAAAAATTACGTTTTCTTACCACCCTTAATGAAAAATGGAAAATTATATCCAGATTAAATATCGATTACTTAATTATTCAGGAATTCACACCCAGTTTTTATAACCTCGAACCGGAAGACTTTATTCGTTATCTGGTAAAAAACTATCACATGAAGTACATTGTAGTTGGTAGCGATCACCGATTCGGGAAAGAAGGGAAAGGCGATGCCACACTTCTAAGAAAACTAGGTAACGAAATGGACTTTACGGTTGAAGTTGTAGAACAACTTTCCGTGGATAGTCAACATATCAGCTCGACAAAAATTCGTGAAGCACTCCTCAATGGCAATATCGAAAAAGCCAATATAATGCTCGGCTATCCATACTTCCTTACAGGAACGGTAGAATCCGGGAAACAACTTGGCCGAAAAATTGGGTTTCCTACAGCCAATATTCGTCCCAACGACCCACTTAAGTTGATTCCTAAGGAAGGTGTTTATGCTGTAGTTATAAATATAGGCAACGAAATTAAATTTGGAATGTTAAACATTGGCTTCCGACCCACTGTCGATACTTTTCAGAAGCAAACCATTGAAGTTAACATTTTTGATTTCGACAAGGATGTTTACCAAGAAAACATCGAGGTTGCCTTCATAAAACGTCTCCGCAACGAAAAACGCTTCCCTTCCATCGAACATTTAAAGGACAGTTTGGTTAAAGATAAGGAAGACGCACTTAATGCTCTGAAAGACCAAAAAAAAGAAAGTTTACAAAACTTATTTTTAACTTTGCGCCCCGTAAAGGAATAAGATTATTCTAAAACAATTTAATATAATGGAACCAGTTATTGTAGAAACACTACCCTACAAGGTTAAGGATATTTCGTTAGCCGATTGGGGACGAAAAGAAATTGAAATTGCCGAAAAGGAAATGCCGGGTCTTATGGCCATTCGCAAAAAGTATGGTCCCGACAAACCCCTTAAAGGAGCCCGGGTTACCGGATCGCTTCACATGACCATTCAAACAGCAGTGCTTATTGAAACATTGGTTGAACTTGGTGCAGATGTTCGCTGGGCAAGTTGTAATATTTTTTCCACACAGGATCATGCTGCTGCAGCCATTGCCGCTGCCGGTGTTCCAGTTTTTGCTTGGAAAGGCGAAACTCTCGAAGACTACTGGTGGTGTACAGCACAGGCAATATCGTTCCCCGGCGGAAAGGGACCAAACCTTGTTGTTGACGATGGAGGCGATGCCACATTACTAATCCATCAAGGATATAGGGCAGAAAACGATGCTAATACACTTAACCGTAAAGCCGAATCGCACGAAGAAGAGGTCATCATCAACCTTCTTAAAAAGATATTAGTTGAATCTCCTAATAAATGGCACAACTTAGTTAAAGAGTGGAGAGGCGTTTCCGAAGAAACCACTACAGGTGTTCACCGCCTTTACCAAATGAAAGAAAGAGGAGAACTACTTGTACCTGCCATAAACGTAAACGATTCCGTTACCAAGAGTAAATTCGATAACCTTTACGGCTGTCGCGAATCGTTAGCCGATGGTATTAAACGTGCAACCGATGTTATGATTGCCGGTAAGGTTGTGGTTGTTTGCGGTTACGGCGATGTCGGTAAAGGCTGTGCTAAGAGTATGCGCTCCTACGGAGCACGTGTAATTATTACCGAAATCGATCCTATTTGCGCATTACAAGCATCGATGGAAGGATTCGAAGTAAAAACCCTTGAAGATGCCCTTGACGAAGGAAACATCTATGTTACCGCTACCGGTAACTGCGACATCATCAAGTTGGAGCACATGCAACGCATGAAGGATCAGTCTATTGTTTGCAACATTGGTCACTTCGACAACGAAATTCAGGTTGACAGGCTGAACGCACAAAAGGATGTTGAAAAAGTAACCATTAAACCTCAGGTTGATAAGTACATCTTTAAAGATGGTAAAGCAATGTTCTTACTTGCCGAAGGTCGTTTGGTTAACCTTGGCTGTGCAACAGGACACCCAAGTTTTGTGATGAGCAACAGTTTTTCCAATCAAACGCTGGCACAAATTGAACTGTGGAGTAAGAATCTAGAAATTGATGTTTACCGTCTTCCCAAGCATCTTGACGAAGAGGTTGCCCGCTTACATTTGGATCAACTAGGCGTTAAGTTAACCAAATTGAGTAAAAAACAAGCAGACTATATCGGAGTAAAACAGGAAGGTCCGTTTAAACCGGAACATTACAGATATTAATATTGAAAAATGCCGGAAATTCCGGCATTTTTTTAATGTTTCGATGTATAACAGAATACTATTTTCAACCAAATTTTTTCACCCCTTCTTCAATATATAATCAACCGCGGCTTTTACTTTGGTATATCCTGCTCGCTCGAGCGGAGTTCCGGAAAACCACACATCGAAATCTGTCTCCGACATTTGTGCCAAGTCATCCCTTCTCAAACCAACCAAATTTTCCTTTTTAAAATTTTGACAATCTAACTCCACACCTTTCTTATTCCACGGACAAACTTGCTGGCAAACATCGCAACCAAAACACCACCCGTTCAACATTTCCTTTTCATCCTCATTTAAAGGTTCTCGCTTCTCTATGCTCAGGTACGAAATGCACTTACGTGCATCAACAACCTTTGGTACTATAATTGCCTGCGTCGGACAAGCATCGATACAACGGGTACAAGTTCCACACCTGTTACGTTCAACATTATCGGTTGTCTCAACATCCGCATCAACAATTAGCTCGCCAATAAACACAAAGGAACCTAATTTTGGATGTATTAAATTGGAATTTTTCCCAATCCAACCTAACCCCGCTCTTACAGCCCATTCGCGTTCCAACACCGGAGCAGAATCCACAAATGCCCGACCGTTAATCTCTCCAAACTCAGCACGAATAGCATTCAACAACGAGTATAGCATATTCTTCATCACTCCGTGATAATCGGAACCGCAGGCATACCTCGCAATTTTAGGAACTTCCCTATTAATCGGCAACTTCATCGACTTGTATGAAAGTAACACGCTTATAACCGATTTTGCATTGGGAATCAGCAAAGTTGGATTGAACCGAAGATTAACATTTCGAGCCATGTAGCCCATATCGGCATGGTAACCGTTGTTAAGCCAATTCAACAAGTAAGGCTCGGAACCAACAAGACGCTCAACCTTACTAACGCCACACGCATGAAAACCACACGCCAACGCCAAATTTACTATTTTATCTAATGGTATCATTTTAATATCTGCAACTGCAAAGTATGTAAAAGTTTACTAAAACTCTATAAGAATAAACTGTCCTTTTTAGTTTTTAAAGTAATTTGGCAGAAATTTTATTTCGAAAAGCAATGATGGAATATAAACTGGACACGGAGTACATTCAACTAGATAAACTCCTGAAAATATGCCGAATTGTTAATAGTGGAGGCGAAGCACATCTGCTTGTAGAAAACAACGAGGTTAAGGTAAACGGAAATATTGAAACCCGGAAACGCGCCAAAATACGCATTGGCGATGCTGTTGAAGCATTAGGAAAGAAAATCGTTGTTAAATAGCGCAGTTCCGATGCAAAAAATCGGAACCGTTCTTTTAAAACCGACTAAAACCAAAACCCTGCATTCGCCGATAAAACGGGTTTCCGGTATTTATCGGAATAGCCAACGGTTAACTCAATAGGCCCCACTGCCGACTTATACGAATAAGTAATACCGCCACCTAATATTGAATTATACTTTGATAAACTGCGAAGTTCGTCGTTTTGTAGCAACCCATTTGCATTCAGCGCAATGTAATGATTATGAATAAACCTAACCTGTAATCCTAAACTCCCAATTACGGTCGTTCGCTGGGTAGCCCATAACGATGGCAAACCGTAAAAAGGCAAATGATAGTTAAAACTTAACTCATAATCCTGAGCAGCCACAAAATTTCCCAAATAAACGGGGGTCGTTTCACGGAACAACGATCTTCCATAAGCCCCCAACTGCATAGTTACCCGACCACCAACCCGAACTGCCTGTCGAAACTTGATAAATACAATCGGATTAATGTTCTCAAAATTCAAATCCTGCGCCAAGGAAACTTCGGAATAAACTTCCGCACCTTTTGTAGGAAAATAGTAATCGTTCAGGTTATCAAAACTGTAAAATCCGTAAAAATGTGTTGTCAACTTTTTACTTGTTGACAGCGATAAACTGCTATCGCCAATAATATTGTATAATTTTCCTAAAATATACTCCTGCTTAGCCCCTACTCCAAGAGTGGAATACTTAAATATACGCTGATAGGAATACAACTTTACCGCCCCCCAATAAATATTCGCCGGGTAAGAATAATCCTTTGTAATATGCACATTTAAATCGCGATAAGCACCTTCCACCATTCCTACCAATTTTGGCAATTTCTTTTTGCCAAATTCAGCCAAAAAGGAAAACTTTGGGTTCGTGGACATATCGGCAGTAAAGGAAAGCAAGTCGATATTTTTGGTATAATCCTTTCGCGTGGCATTTAGCACAATGGAAACCACGCTACGCGTATTTACCCGCATACCAACATTCATAACCCACGAACGATCTTCATCAACGTTAAGGTTAAGCGTTTTTCCCAAACCATCTCCTTCGAGGTTAAAGTAAACCCTTTTGAAAACCCCCATGCCATACACATTATTTATATGCCTTTTTATATCCTGATACGAATACGTTCCCGGTACATCCAAGTTTAAAATATCCAACAGTCGTTCCTTGGGCATGGAATACTTCCCATTGATGGAAACATCGACAATTTTCCAACTATTCTCATTCACATATTCTCTGGAAATAGATTTAGACTCTAAATTATATTTCGATTTTAAGGCTCGTATATCGGCTAAAACAGGCGTTACCGATTCCATACCTCTTCGAATTAACGTATCAACCGCCCTTGTATTAAAACTCGATGCATTGTACCCATCGATGTTGGGACGAATAATAACATCGCAATAACTTTTGTTTACGGAATCCCTTTTTACCGTGTAAAAGGAAATCAGCTGATTGGTTAAATCGTTAATTGTTTTGACCTTATCGCCGGGCAGCAAATCGCTCCGAAGATCAACCCCGATAATTATATCGGCGCCCATTTGCTTTGCAACATCGGTAGGAAAATTATCAGCTATTCCCCCGTCAACAAGAATATGGCCATTATGATGACTTGGTGTAAAAACTCCCGGAATTGCCATGCTCGAAAAAATTGCCGTAGGCAAAAAGCCAGAGTTCAAAATTACCTGCTGCCCTGTAGATAAATCGGCACTAATGCAGGAAAACGCAATGGGAAACTTTGTAAAATCGGCCTGTTCCGGAACATTTGCCGCTAAGCCGCAAAAAAGATTCAAAACATTTTGTCCGTTTACCAATCCGTTCGGAAAATCCGGCATATCCTTTTCGGAAAACGGCATAGACAAAACGTACCGCTGTTGCTCCTCCTTCGAGTACCAATCCAACTGCTTGCGTGGCACGTAATCCGAAAGCAACCGCGTCCAATCCTCGGTTAACGACATATTGCCAATTTCATCGGCCGTATATCCTATTGAGTATAATCCGCCAACAATGCTTCCCATACTTGTACCAACAATAATATCGATGGGAATACCTTCCTGCTCCAAAACCTTAAGCACACCTATATGGGCAAACCCTTTGGCACCGCCTCCGCTTAGCACAACAGCAACCTTAGGTCGTTGCGACGGCTGCGCAACTGCCACTACACCCAGCAAAACCAATACAGTAAATGTTACAATGCGTTTCATTTGGAAGAAAATTAATTCGATATTCTTTAAAAACAGGCTAAGTAAAGATAGCCATTCCACTACAACTTTTGCTTGTTGCACCCACTTTTTCAAGTAGAATAAAGCAAATGGCCAATTAAACAATTTTGTTTTACGTCAACAAAGTTCTATTTCTATCAAATAAAAATTAAGCGCAACTTTATCATATTCTCTTTGCTTTTATTCTTCTAAAAGCCTTTATGTTTTTAATAACTTTCTATTACTTTTAACATACAATTCATGATAGGTAATTTCATAAATAAAGAATCGATTATAAACAGAATTTATGAACGATATAAACAGGCACGCGAAACTTACCCTTTTCGCAATTACCA
>JACJXD010000008.1 GCA_020636845.1 Bacteroidales bacterium
GAAAAAAGTTTTCCGATTTGAAACTATAGGCAAAATATTGATAAATATCACTTTATCGTTGAATCCTATTGTTTAGTTGTTTGCAGTTTGTTAGCCCTTTAGATTTTATAAAATATAGCTAACAAATAGATTGCAATTCCGTTTATAGTGATACATTTGCAGTTCGAAAAATGCATGGCTTTTTATAACAATTTGTTTTTTAATGATTACACTTAAAAAATTAACCATTCGGGATATTTTGTTCCGTTCTCGGATGACGTATTCAAATAGGCCAGCTCTAGCCTTTGCAGGTCAATCTCCTATAAATTATGCTGATATGGCTGTTATAGTTCGGAATATTTCCGGATTGTTGAATACTATTGGCGTAAGCAAGGGCGATAAAGTTGCTTTAATTGGCGAAAACAGCCCGAACTGGAGCATGTCTTACCTTGGAATTACATCAATGGGAGCCGTAGTTGTTCCTGTTCTTCCCGATTTTTCCGGAGAGGAAATGGAAAGTATTATTAAGCACAGCGAATCCAAGGTGGTTTTTATTTCGGCAAAGTTGTATCACAATATCAACATAAAAAACATACCTCAAGTTGAGGCTTTTGTGCTGTTAAATACATTGGAACCGATAAATGAGGAAACCTACAGAAACGATCCGAGTTTAGGCTATAAAATTCCGGAGCCAATTGTTAATGTTGACTATTGCGATTGCGAATTTCCTCGTCCCGAGGAGAACGATTTAGCCGCAATTATTTATACTTCGGGAACTACCGGGAGGCCAAAGGGTGTTATGCTAACACATAAGAATTTGGTTTCCAACGTAATTTCTACGTTGATGATTCAGGAAGTTAACGAGAACGACAGGCTTTTGTCCATATTGCCGCTGTCGCACACGTACGAGTGCTCCATCGGATTTTTAATTCCAATGACAACGGGTGCTTCGGTTTACTATTTAGATAAGGCTCCAACTCCATCAATCCTTATACCTGCAATGCAGAAAATTAGGCCGACGATGATGCTTGTTGTGCCTTTGGTAATCGAGAAGATTTATAAGAATAAAATTAAGCCGGAATTAACTTCTACTAAGTTAAAGAAAAGGCTTTACAGTTGGAGTATTACCCGAAAGTTACTTCATCGGGTTGCGGCTAAGAAGTTAATGGCAACATTCGGCGGTCAAATAAGATTTTTTGGAGTTGGTGGTGCAAAGCTTTCTTACGAAGTGGAACAGTTCCTTTACGAAGGGAAATTTCCATACTCTATTGGTTACGGGATGACCGAAACATCGCCACTTATAACTGGAAGTTCTCCAAAATTGGTTAAGTTCAGAAGTGCCGGTTTTACGCTTCCGGGACAGGATTTGATGATTTTGGAACCAAATCCGGAAACAGGGGAAGGTGAGGTGCTGGTTCGAGGGAATAATCTTATGGTTGGCTATTATAAAGATGTGGAGTTAACCAAAACGATATTTTACAACGATTGGTTACGAACAGGGGACCTTGGAGTTATAGATAAAAATGGATACTTGGAGTTAAAGGGGCGTTCTAAAAATATGATTCTTAGCGCATCGGGCGAAAATATATATCCGGAGGAAATAGAGGATATTATAAATAAGCACGAGTTTGTTGTAGAATCAATGGTTTATGAAATGCGGGGAAAGCTTATGGCTAAAGTTCATCTTAATAAAGAGGCTTTGGATAAGTATATCGAAAATTTAAAGAGTACGGCCAAGGATATTCAGCAAACTGCTGAGGAAACATACAACAAGGTTTTGCAGGATATTATGAACTTTGTAAATGCAAAGGTGGCCAAATTTGCTAAGCTTAACCTTATAGAGCAGCAGCGCGAACCTTTCGAAAAAACACCGACGCAAAAGATAAAACGATTTATTTATAATAAGTAAGAAAAAGCCTCTATCTGTTCTGATAGAGGCTTTTTTACGTTTAACTCATAGCGATTTCGGTTTCGGGATTTTCTAAGAAACTGCAACCCGGTAAATCGCGCATATTATATCTGGAACTCATAACTTCGCCGTAAGCACCGCAGGATAGAATTTCAATTATATCGCCACGCTTTGTTGTTGGCAGGTTAACATTGTCGTCGAAACAATCGGTTGTTTCGCAAATGGGGCCAACAATGCTGTAACTTTCACGAAGTTTTTCCTTTGATGTTGCATTCTCAATTTTGTGGTGTGCTCCGTACAGCGCAGGGCGAAGTAACGTGTTCATTCCTGCATCAACAATAACAAAGTTCTTTGTGTCCGTTTGCTTGGTGTATATCACCTTTGTAATAAGTTTTCCGCATTGTCCCACAAGCGATCGTCCCAATTCAAAATGAATATCCTTTGATTGAGTTTTCCCGATAATAGAGGAAATAGTTGCAAAATAGTTTTTAAAATCAGGAATAGAATTTTCACTTGGATTTTCATAGTCAATTCCCAGTCCACCGCCCAAGTTTATGTAAGCAAATTTACCGTAAGGGTCTAACTCTTTTTCTACCTCCTTGGCTTTTATGGCCAAATCCCGAAAAACGTTCATTTGGGTAATTTGTGAGCCAATATGAAAGTGAAGGCCAATAAGATTTATATTTTTTAATATGGAGGTCAGTTGCATTGCATATTTAGCCTCGTTAACAGTTAGTCCAAATTTATTCTGATTAGTTCCGGTTGTTATATTCTTATGCGTTTGTGCGTTAATGTTTGGGTTTATTCTTAGCGCTATGGCAACCTTTTTACTTTTCTCTGAAGCAATTCCATTTATAACTTCCAATTCCTGAATGGACTCGCAGTGCAAGCAAAATATGTTATTGCTTATGGCAAAATCTATTTCCTCGTCGGTTTTTCCTACGCCGGCAAACACTATTTTATTAGGAGCGAATCCATTCTCTAGTGCGATTTTTACTTCATTTCCGCTAACACAATCGGCCCCAAACCCAAATTCGGCAATAATTTTTAGAAGTGTTGGGTTTGAGTTTGCCTTAAGGGCATAATGAATTTTATAGCCGTTTAGCTGTGCTTCCAGTTTTGCAACTTCGAGTGTTTGCCTCAATAGCCCTGTGTCGTATAGGTAATATGGCGTTTGCATGGCGTTAAATATTAACAGGTTGCGCAATTAACTCGGAGTTTAAGGTAGCGGTTCTCGATGCGACAATTTTTTGCAGCAAGTTGAGGGCTTTTACTTTGTGTTGGCTATCAACAGAAATGGAAATGTTGTTACTGCTACCTCCGTATGAAATCATTTTAATGGGAATTTCCTTTAGCGCATCGAAAACGAGGGCGGCATAACCATTTTTGTCGGCTTCAAAATCGCCAACAATGCAGATAATAGTTTGATTTTTACTTACCGTTACATTCGAAAACTTCGAGATCTGTTTGGTGATTTCATCCAGTTTATCTGCATTATCGATGGTTAACGAAATAGCTACCTCCGATGTGGTAATCATATCTACAGCCGTTTGTAGTTGGTTAAACACTTCGAAAACCTTGTTAAGAAAGCCATAAGCGAGCAGCATTCTCGAGGATTGAATATTTATGGTCGTTATCCCATCCTTTGCCGCGATAGCCTTAATGCCTTGAGGGTTGCGAAAAACCGAAATAAGTGTTCCATTGTCCTGCGGTTGCAACGTGTTTTTTAGTAAAACGGGAATTTCTTTAACTCGACAGGGTTGAATGGTTGAAGGATGTAGTATTTTTGCTCCGAAATAGGCAAGTTCGGCCGCTTCATCGTACGATAAGTGTCTAAGTGGCGATGTATTTTCAACGTAGCGAGGGTCGTTGTTATGAACGCCGTCAATATCTGTCCAAATCTGGACTTCGTTGGCATTAATAACGTTTCCAATAATTGCGGCAGAGTAGTCGCTGCCACCACGTCCCAAATTGTCTATTTCCCCCGTAGCATTTCTGCAGATAAAACCTTCGGTTATATAAATCTGGACAAAAGGGCTTGATTGTATGCTCCGATTAATATTCTCTTCAATATAAAAATAGTCGGGTTCTTTGTCTTTATCAATACGCATAAAATTTAAGGCGGGGATGTATGCCGATTTAAAGCCTAGTTCGGTTAAGTACATTTGAAATAGTGCTGTAGAAATCATTTCACCAAAGGCAATAATCTCTCTTGATCCCTTTTCGGACAAACCGCCGGCTACTTTTCTGGATATTTGCAGGAATGTGTCGTTTATAAAGAGTTCTCCTCTATTCTGATATGTTTGAGATTGATATAGTTTCTTTACGGTTGCAATGTATTTATTCTCAAGGGTTCTTATCATTTCCATAGCCTCGTGCATATTGTCACTTTTGGCTTTGTTGGTTATTTCAATAAGCGTATTGGTTGTTCCTGCCATGGCCGAAAGAACAACAATACAGGGTTCGTTTGCCGGAAGCAAATTTGCAATGCTTCCGATACGTTCTGCACTTCCTACCGATGTGCCTCCAAATTTTAAAACTTTCATTTTACCCTATTTAAATTGTTAAAAAAAAAGCCCGCAGAATTCTGCAGGCCTTGTTAGTATCTAGTTTTTACTTATGTATGCTATGGAACTATACTATCAGCCTGCAGTAACATGCGTTTTTTACACATAGACATATACCTCATACCCTTATTGAGTACGACATTGTTAGTCTTTGTGTAAATGGCCGATTGATGAAGCATAAAATAGTTGGATTTGAACTGTGCAAATGTAATATATTTTTTTAATGATGATATTATTAAGTTAGAATAGATACAAAATATTCCGTAGTGCTTTTTTATTGCGCAAAACAAATTAGAATCAACACATAACTATATTTTGTCTGTACATTAATATTCTTTACTTTTGCTGTTCTGATATGATTTATATCGCTATTTAGACAATAAAGTTTTTTACCAATGAAAATTTCACATAGCTGGTTAAAGCAGTACATCGATGTAGATTTGTTGCCGGAGCAGATTTCGGAAATACTAACATCTATTGGTCTTGAAGTTGAAAGTTTAGAAAAGGTTGAGTCCATTAAAGGTGGGCTTAAAGGTGTTGTTGTTGGAAAGGTTATTACTTGCGAAAGACACCCCAATGCCGATAAGTTAAGTATAACGCAGGTTGATACGGGCGAGGGCGAATTGCTAAGTATTGTTTGTGGCGCTCCAAATGTGGCTAAGGACCAAAAAGTGCTTGTAGCAACGGTTGGTGCAACCTTATACTCTGGCGATAAGGAGATAGTTATAAAGCGTGCCAAGTTAAGGG
Source organism: Bacteroidales bacterium (assembly GCA_020636845.1). Classification (GTDB taxonomy): domain Bacteria; phylum Bacteroidota; class Bacteroidia; order Bacteroidales; family Tenuifilaceae; genus JACJXD01. The sequence goes on from JACJXD010000008.1 coordinate 5,203, forward strand.
GCGTAGAATCCTCGGGAATGATCTGTGCCGAGGATGAGTTGGGCTTGGGAACCTCTCATGCAGGAATTATGGTTCTTCCCGAAAGTGCAGCGGTTGGTACGCCTGCAAGTGAATATTTTAATATTGAAGACGATTACGTTTACGAAATTGGGCTTACACCAAACAGGATTGACGCTGCTTCTCATATTGGTGTTGCTCGCGATTTAATAGCATATCTTAAATTCCATAAGGGAGTTGGCAACTTGCAATGGCCGGATATAAAGGATTTTAAGGTTGATAACCAGAAATTGCCAGTTCCTGTAGAAATTATTACCAAAGAGGCATGTACACGATATTCGGGAATTACCGTTAGCGGTGTAAAAGTGGGACCATCGCCCGAGTGGCTTCAAAAAAGGTTGAAATCCATTGGATTAAATCCTATAAATAACGTAGTTGACGTTACAAACTTTATTTTGAATGAGGTTGGCCAACCCTTACATGCCTTTAATGTTGCTGCAATTAAGGGAAAAAAGGTTTTGGTAAAAACGTTGCAGGAAGGAACACCTTTTGTAACCCTCGATGGCGTTGAGCGGAAACTTTCCGATAAGGATTTGATGATTTGTAATGAGTCGGAACCCATGTGCATTGCGGGCGTTTTTGGCGGATTAACTTCCGGAGTAACCAATGCTACTACCGATGTTTTTATTGAGAGTGCATGTTTTAATCCTGTATATGTTCGCAAAACAGCCAGAAGGCATGGCTTAAACACCGATGCTTCCTTCCGGTACGAACGCGGAAGCGACCCAAACATTACCATTTGGGCGTTAAAGCGTGCCGCTATGTTGATTAAGGAGGTTGCAGGTGGCGAAATATCTTCGGATATTGTTGACGTATATCCTGTTCCGCAGGAGAAGTATAAGGTTGAATTTGACTATAACCGTGCTTGCAGCTTAATTGGAAAGAAAATTTCCGAAGCAGAAGTGGAAAAAATATTAACAGCGCTTGAAATAGACATTGTGAGTAGGAATGAAAGTGTTTGGAATCTTGCAGTTCCGACATACCGTGTTGATGTTAGGCGCGAAGCCGATGTGGTTGAGGATGTGCTTAGAATTTATGGCTTTAACAATGTTGAAGTTCCCGAAAAAGTTAGCAGTACGCTAAGTTTTTCCAAGAAACCCGACGATTATCAGTTGCAGAATGTTGTTGCCGATTACCTTACGGCAAATCATTTTAACGAGATTATGAGCAACTCGTTGACCAAGGGTGCATACTACAACGATTTAAAAACGTATCCGGCCGATAATTCGGTTAAAATTTTAAATCCGCTTAGCAACGACCTTAACGTAATGAGGCAAACGCTTTTGTTTAGCGGAATGGAGAGCATTCAACGAAATGTCAATTTCAGAAATCCTAACCTTAAGTTGTACGAGTTTGGCAACTGCTACTTTTACCATTCCGAAACCCATAAGGAAGGCGTGGCGCTTAGTAGTTATTCGGAAGCGTTCAGGCTTGGTGTTTGGCTTACTGGAATGTTCGGTCCCGAGCATTGGATGGAGAAACCCGAAAAGGTGAACTTTTTCCATCTCAAGGGATTTGTTCATGCCGTTTTAAACCGTTTTGGTATTGATGCTTTTTCGTTGGAAACTACCGATGCTCCTGGCGATTTGTTCGATTATGGAATTACCTACCTTCAGAATGGTAAGCCTGTTGTTAGTTTTGGCTTGGTAAGTCAAAATGTAAACAGGATGTTCGATGTTAAAACGGATATTTTCTTCGCCGAAATAGAGTGGAAAATGCTGGTAAGCAACTTTGCCAAGCATAAAATTCAGTATAAGGAAATGTCGAAATATCCTGAAGTAAAAAGGGATTTGGCATTGCTTCTTGATGCTTCGGTAACTTTTGAACAAGTCCGTAACATTGCCTTTAAAGCGGAAAGAAAGTTGTTGAAAAAGGTTAGCCTATTCGATGTTTATCAGGGGAAAAACCTTCCCGACGGGAAGAAGTCGTATGCGGTTAGTTACATTTTACAGGACGAGAACCGCACGTTAACCGACGAGCATATCGATAAAACCATGAAACGCTTGGTTGATGCCTATGCAAAGGAGTTGGGCGCACAACTTCGATAAAAATTAGCAATCGATATAAAAGGTCTTCTAAATGGAGACCTTTTTTTGTATCCGAACACTTTTTTTATATGTCGAGAGTTGGGGTTAGCATAAAATTAAGTCGTTATGAGTTTGACCGTAAATTTATTTTGCTAATGGATTGGTAGATGTAAACGTCAAGTTTTTTTAATATCGATGATTTTTTATTTTTATGTCGAATTCTTGTTAATTTGGGTTGGTAAAGAAAATATTATAATGAAATAAATAGCCGCTCGCAGTTGAGTATCATACGAAAATACGGCAATGTCAGACGTTTTATAGGCAGCATAATTGTTGCTGTTTCTGTTTTGTTCAATGTTGATGTTTGTGCTCAGCCGTATGGCTTATCTACCCCGGTTTCGTTTAAAAACATAGGCGTTGAGGATGGTTTAACATCGTCCGAGGTAAATGCTTTGTTTCAGGATAAAAAAGGATTTATTTGGATTGGAACGGAGGATGGTCTATATCGGTACGATGGATATGAAATGATTGCTTTTAAAACGATTCCGAATGATAGCACATCCATTTCATCGAACGAAATAACCTGTATTATTTCCGATACCAAGGACAGGCTTTGGATTGGAACTACCAATGGGTTAAACTTGTACAATTCGGAAAACGAAAAGTTTACCCGTTTTGTGCATCAAGTTAGTCAACCCAATTCAATACGAAACAGCCATGTTTTAAAGTTATACCCGGCAAAAAACGGATGTGTTTGGGTTGAAACGTTGGGTGGAAATCTAACGTTTTTCGATGAGAAAGGGGTAAGTACAAAGCATTTTAAACATCAGCCTTCCAGTCAGCCGTATTATCGTTATCATGCCCTGTATCAGGATTCCGACACTTCCATTTGGTTTGGCGGAAGAGGATTGGGTTTACACAGAATTAATCCGCAGAATGGTGTGATTACGCCGTATAGCGCCAATCCGGGAAGAAGTGATAGAAAGCGCGACGACGATATTTCGTTAATATTTAATCATCCTAGATTAGGCTGGTATGTTGCCGGTCTCGATGGCTTATATAAGTTTTTTCCAAAGGATAGTTCGTTTGTAAAAATTTTTGGAACTACCACGTACTCAGTTGTTGCGGATAAAAAGGATAATCTTTGGGTGGGAACAGGGTATGGTCTGGCATTGCTTCCTGCGGGAAATGGTAATCCTATTTTTTTTCGTAACGATCCCGATAATCCAAACTCGTTGGCAAATAATAGCGTGAAGGCGTTGTTGGTTGATAGGAATGGTAATATTTGGGCAGGAACGAAACAGGGTGTGTCTTTTTTCAATGTGAATGGAACAAGATTTAGAAGTATTCAAAGGGTACAAGGCAGTGGTAGCCTTTTATCGTCGAATAAAGTAACGGCATTAATGGAAGATGGTAAGGGAAATGTTTGGATTGGCACTGCCGATGCTGGTATAAATGTTTGGAATTCGAAAAATCAACTTATAAGCAGGTTTAACACCGACAAGGGGAACCTTACGTCGGATAAGGTTTCGTGCATATACGAGGATAGCAAATCTGACATTTGGGTTGGATTATGGGCTGGTATAGGATTTAATCGGATAGAAAAATCTAACGGACGAATTAGCCATTACGCATATCAGGAAAACTCCAGGAAGATTGATTGGTATAACTCTTTTTACGAAGATGTTAACGGCGATTTTTGGATTGGCATGTGGGGTGGTCAGGGGTTGTATAAGTTCGATAGAAAGACAGAGAAATTTCTGGATGATGTTTACATAAACATTGATATTCCTTACAATGAGGAGATGACCGAAATAGTTGAACAGGATGATTACTTGTATTTTGTTCCGGTAAACCATCGAAGGCTGTATAGGTATAATAAGGATAATGGCAAGTTTTATAATCTGGCACATTCTTTAACAGGTGACTCAAAGTTTAAATTTCCGCCAACAAGGTTTTTCAATCCTAAGGTTTTAAATAATCAGGAGTTGGTTGTTGCTTCGGATATTGGGGTTCATTTGTTAAGCAAAAATGGAGTTGAACAAAAGTCAAGGTTAATTAATAATGTACAGGCATTAACCGTATCGGGCGATAGTTCAAAAATATATGTGCTTACCGGAAGTTCCCTGCAGGTTTTAAGTAATTTGCTGAAAGAAGTTTCAAGTTGTTTCTTAAAAACAACGTTCGGGGCTATAGTTGGTTTGTTTGTTGATAACGAAGACAATGTTTATGTCCTGTCGAATAACGTGCTGTGGTTCGTTGATAAAAATGGAAATGCTAAAGCGGTGCTGAAAGGCGATTGGGGACGAGTTGGCGCGTTTAGCCATGATGGGAAAATATACGGCTTCGACAGAACGAGAATTTATCGGTTGCATAATGAAACGTTAGAGCAAGAGTATTCATTTTTTAATGGTTTTGATAGTGCTAATTTTAATATTGAAAAGGTAATTCCCAAGGACTGTAATTCTGCTATTTGCTTTACTAATGCCGGAACTTATCAAGTGTATTTCAACAATGGGAAAGCAATAAGTGTTAATTTTGGTGGATTTAAGGAGTTTTCGCAGGGTGAGGTTAGCGCAGCCCTCTATACCAAAAGGAACTCGCTTGTTTTATCGCTTAACAAAAATATTTTCGAGTTCGATATTTCAACAGGAAATTATGCTAAGTTGAACGATTTTAATGGCAAAGCGTTAAGTTCCCATTTAATAACCAAAATTGTTGGTGAGAAGAATGGAACGCTTTGGGTAGGTTCGAGCGACGAAGGGTTAAATCGACTTTCGCCGAATAGAGATACAATTATTCATTTTAAAGTAGATACCGAAAATAATGCTATAGCAGGGAATGATGTTTCGGCGTTGGTTTTCGATCGCGATAGCAATTTGTGGATAGGAACTAATAAAGGAATATCCATATACAATCATCGTTCGGGAAAGGTTAGTCCGCTTGTCGTTGAGGTTGCAAGTCAAAAAGTTAAATCGATTGTACAGGATGTTTATGGCTTTATGTGGGTAGAAACCGACAATGGGCTTATACGCTTTTCTCCAGCCGATAACACTTATTCGGTTTATAACGAAGCCGACGGTTTAATTTCTACATCTTTTAGCAATGCGGCAATTTCGCGTAGCGATAGTACGCTAATTTTGGGAACTAATAACGGCATTGTGCTCATAAATCCTGCCGATTTTTTTGCGGAGGAGAAGGATATGCCTGTTTACATTACTTCGTTTAGCGTAATGGGAAAGCGGGTAAAATCGTTGTTTGAGCCAAACGAGGAAGTAAAACTGAATTACGATGATTCGTATTTTAGCATTGGCGTTTCAACGTTGAACTTTACATTTCCCTTGCGGAAAAAGTTTTTTTACAGGTTAGAAGGATTGGATAATAGTTGGCGGGAATTTGAGGGAAATAGGGTTTTCTTCTCGAAATTGAAAGCCGGGCGCTATAAATTTTACGTTTGCAGTGAGCCAAATGTTAACGTGGAAAATTTGCTTACCATTAAGGTTAACCCTCCGTTTTGGCAAAGTTGGTGGTTTAGGCTAACCATTGCTTTAATTATTATGGGAGTTGTTGTTGGATATTTAGTGGCGTACATTAACAGGCTTAAAATAAAGCAGCGGTCTTCGGAATTCGAGCAAAAGTTGTTGCTATCGCAAATGAATCCTCACTTCATTTACAACAGCTTATCGGCAATTCAAAATTACATGTTTGCAAACAGGCCCATAGAAGCAGGAAATTACCTGTCCGATTTTTCAAGGTTAATGAGGTTGATACTGGAAAATAGTCGTTCCAAGGAAATTTTGTTAAGCAAGGAGTTACAGTCCTTACGGTTCTATTTAGAGTTGCAAAAATTACGCTTTTCGGAGAAGTTCGACTATGAAATTGTTGTGCCGGAGGATATAAACGGAAACATTATATATATCGCTCCAATGCTTATTCAGCCTTTTGTCGAAAATAGTATTGAGCATGGGATTCAGTATAAGGAGGGAAAAGGTTTTATTAGTTTGACATTAAGATTGGAGGGCGGTTTCGCCGTATTTGAGATTGTTGACGATGGAGTAGGAATAGAAAAATCGAAGGAGATAAATAGTGCAAAAAGTGAATTGCGACATTCCCAATCGACGCAAATTACACAGGAGCGAATAGAGTTGCTGTCGAAGCGAAAGCAGGGAAAAACTTCGATAGAGATAATCGACAGACAAGTAACCGAAGGCGTTTCGGGAACGAGGGTAATTGTTAAAATTCCGTATAGAGTAGAAGCGGAGAGTAAACTGACCAGACAAAGAAGTAATAAACATTCTAAACTCTAATATTCATGATAAAGGCAATTGTTGTTGACGATGAAATTATGTCGCGTCAGGCGCTGGTAAACATTATAACGCACGAGCATTCCGATATTTCAATTTTGTCGCAGGCGGGCAGCGTTAACGATGCTTACGATAAAATTATTCAGCAATCTCCCGATGTGGTATTTTTGGATATTAAAATGTCCGATGGCAGCGGTTTCGATTTGCTTCGTAAGTTTGATAGAATATCATTTAAGGTGATTTTTGTAACTGCTTTCGACAGTTACACCTTGGAGGCAATTCGCTTTAGCGCTTTCGATTACATTCTGAAACCGATAAATACCGTGGAATTATCAGCGGCTATCGATCGATTGCGCGAGTGCCTTAATCAGCCCGACGATTTATCGGTGAAGTTACAAACCTTCTTTGCTAATCTCGACGAGCGGGAAAAGGATAAAAAGAAAATCGTTTTAAAAACGGCTACGAGCATTCACCTTGTTCCTATCGGAACAATTATTCGTTGCGAGGCCAACGAAAACTACACAATGTTTTACTTTACCAATCAGCCAAAGTTATTAATATCGAAGCCGCTTAAGTATTTCGAAGAAATTCTTGAACAGTACGGTTTTTTAAGGGTTCATCAATCGCATTTAGTAAACTTAAGCCATTTGGTTCGAATCGATAAAATTGATGGAGGAACTGTGGTGCTAACCGACAATGTCTCGGTTCCAATATCGGTTCGTAAACGCGAACAGGTTTTTAAAATGCTAGAGGGAATGTAATCAAGGTACAATTCCATCAAACTATTTCTTAACGAATAATAATTCAGTTGTAACGAATAATAGTTGCATGTTTTATAGGCATGTTGTGCAGGGTACATTTGTTCAAAACCTGTGCTATGCCAGTTGCTATTATTACTGTACATACCATTGCTTCTAAAAACGAGATTTATGTTCCCGTAGATGCGGTTATGGCCTTTAATTGCGAAGTCCTTTCCGATAAAATTCCATCGTTTTTATATCTCGATGAAAGACCTACCTGCTTAGTTTCGGATGTGGATAGCGTTGAACTTTCGAAGGGAATCCGATTTCAGTATGTCAGGGTTGATGAAATTGTTAGGCTGGAGTCTCAAGCCGATAGCACAATAATTTACCTAAGGGATAAAAGCCATTTGGTAACAAAACTTGCTTTAAAGTTTTTTTTGATGAAGTTGAAAGAGGTGAGTTTTTACATGGTTCATCAGGATCATCTGGTAAATATGTCTTTTATAGAGAGGTTAACCCATTCTTCGGCTTACTTAACGTTGTCGAATTTCGAGTCAATCCCGGTTTCCCCTGAGCAAGAAAATGAGTTGAAAAATTACTTCGATAGCCATTGGATTATCTGATTGTATATAATAAAACCAAACTAAATATGGAGGAATAGTTATGAAACAGTTTCTTTTTACCTTAGGTATAATTTTTTGTATAAGCGTTACTTCGAATGCTCAACTTTTTCCGAAAGTTAAAAAGCCTTCATCTCCCGAAATGAGTATGTTAGTGCTACAGTTATCGCACGATAATGATGGGCAAATGGAGAATGTAATAAATACGAACTTTACGGGATGGGCTCCGGCTGTAAAAGGTCCGGATGGTAATATAATACCTTTTCGTAAGTACGATGCGGCTGCCGATATTACCAATATTTACTATTCCGAAAACTTACCGGCAGGAGAATATACATTGATTGGCTTTTACCATGTTTATACGGATTACGGAAAGTTAAAGGAATACGAAGCCGAAATTGGACATCAGCACATTCCAAGTTACGAACCCTATGAAAATAAGCCTTACCATGTTAAGCAGCTGTTCGAACTGGCTCAGCCCGTAAAAATACAGTTAATGCCAAATAAGGTTATGTGTCTTGGCAACTATGCCGTAAAATACAAGTGGGTTGGGGGTGCTGCCGGAACAACCGATGATCGCTGGAGAGTTGTGGAAGATGAAACATCCATAACAGTTGCAGAACCACAAAACAATACTGTATTGCGGTACATAAAAACATGGGCTACTCCTGCTTGGAAAAAGTGGAATGCTAAAAATGATGCAACTCCTTTAGAATAACATTAAAGCGAAGTTTTATGCCTAACTAAGTTGTCCTTGTTTTGTTTTGTTTGCTGCTGGGAATAATGAGCAGGAGTTTTATTGAAACGTTTTTAACTATGATTACTTAGTATAGACGATGATAAGTATTTAGAACATTCAATTAAAGTGCAATGCGATATAAACGATTAAAGTTAAGTGTTATATTTTTCTTAAGTTTTGTGGTAGGTATAAAGGCACAGGAGAGTATTAATACCATAGGTAATAACGCTATGGGAAGCGGAGGCTTTATAAGTTTTTCTGTTGGACAAATTGTATATCAAACCTATGCTGATGAAAACAATTCCTTGGCAGAGGGAGTGCAACAACCATACGAAATTTCCGTGGTATCGGCAATCAAAAAGTTTGAAGAAACAAACTTTTCGATATTGGCTTATCCAAATCCTACTACTGAATGTCTTACATTGCGTGTTAATGAATTTAAGATGTCAAACTTATCGTACCAACTATACGATATGAATGGGAAACTTTTGCGAAATGAAAAAATTACAGAAAATCAAACAAGTATTGTTATGAGCAATTTTGTACCTGCTATTTATTTTGTGAAAGTTACTATGGGAAATAAGAAAGTGATAACATTTAAGATAATTAAAAATTAAGGAAGAAAAGCAATGAAAAGAGTATTCGTTTTTTTATTAATCACAATATTAGCGTTAAATATATTTGCTCAGTCTCCTGAAAGAATGAGTTATCAAGCGGTAATTCGTAATAGTGATAATGAATTAATAGTCGAGCAAGCCATAGGCATGCGCATTAGTATTTTACAAGGTTCTTCAAACGGAAATGCTATTTATGTCGAGACTCAAGTTCCTATTACTAATACAAATGGATTAATAAGTATTGAAATTGGAGCAGGAACGATTGATATTGGTGATTTTTCTACAATTAATTGGGCAAATGGACCTTATTTTATTAAAACCGAAGTCGATCCAACAGGCGAAGTAAATTACACTATTGTCGGTATTTGTCAATTGTTAAGTGTGCCGTATGCTTTACATGCTAAAACAGCAGAGTCTGTTAGTGGCGTAATCAACGAGGAGGATCCGGTTTACACGGCCAGTCCAGCGGCCAATATTACCACGATGGACGTGGAGCATCTGGGGAACTTGAGCGGAACGAATACCGGAGATCAGGATATAGAGGGGATAGCCATCAACGCGCAGGCCATACAGGATACCGCCGTACAGATACGGGCGTCCTTTCCTGACGTAAGCGGATTCTTGACAGAAGAAAGAGATCCTGTTTACGCTGCATCTGTAGCGAGGGGCATTACGTCAGGTGATACAGCGAGTTGGAATACCAAGTTGGATAGTTACACCGAAACGGATCCTGTCTTTACGGCATGGGATAAAACTACCGGAATTATGGTGAGCAAAAACCAAATAGTTGATTTAGGCACGTATGTTGAAACCGAGGAGGATCCGGTTTACACGGCCAGTGTAGCAGCCAACATTACCACGGTGGACATGGAGCATCTGGGAAGTTTGAGCGGGACGAATACCGGAGATCAGGATATAGGGGGGATAGCCATCAACGCGCAGGCCATACAGGATACTGCCGCGCAGATACGGGCGTCCATTCCTGACGTAAACGGATTCTTGACAAAAGAGGAGGACCCGGTTTACACGGCCAGTGCAGCAGCCAACATTACCGCAGCAGACGTGGAGCATCTGGGAAACTTGAGCGGGACGAATACCGGGGATCAGGATATAGAGGGGATAGCCATCAACACGCAGGCCATACAGGATACTGCCGCGCAGATACGGGCGTCCATTCCCGACGTAAGCGGATTCTTGACGGAAGAGAGCGATCCGGTTTACGCTGCATCTGTAGCGGGGAGTATTACGTCAGGCGATACGGCGAGTTGGAACGCCAAGTTGGATAGTTACATCGAGACGGATCCCGTTTTCACGGTATCTGTTGCAAATAAAATTACGGCAGTTGATACAGTTAGATGGAATAACAAAGTTGATACTCTCATTGCCGGTACGGGCATTAGCATAAATGGTGATACTATAAAAACAAGTAGTTATATTTATACAATAGGGCTAAATGAATCGTTGGGAGGATACGTATTTTATGTTACTCCTAATGGAAAACACGGATTGGTAGCTGAAACTCAAGATCAATCAGTTAAAACACATTATTGGCATGAAGTTCAAAGTATTATTGATGATCCAGCTAACCATAGTGTTGCGGGAAGAAATTTTATCGATTGGCGATTGCCTACAAAATATGAACTCAGCCTTATGATTTCACAAAAAGAGGATATTGGTTCATTTGTTAACTATAAATATTGGACCTCGGATTTGGTTAATGGAGATTATGCATACTACGTTGCTTACGATGGTTCTACAGGTATTGTTTCACAGAACAGTAATTTATTCCTTTTCCGTACAGTTAGAAATTTTTAATATTGTCCTTTTATATGAAGTTTAGCATGCAATTTTTTTGTATGGTAACCAGTTGAATGTGTGTGTGCTAATGAAAATTGTGCTATTTTCAATTATTTGTGTTATTAGGTTGTTAGTTCTAAGTATTTTATCAGTATAAGAAGGTTTCTATGGTAACATGGAAACTTTCTTACTGATAGTTGTTCTTAATTGTAATTTTCTTTACTTTTCAATTGTAATTAAACATACACAAAATGATAGAACTACTTAAAACAGATATTACTAAACTTAATGTTGATGCAATTGTAAATGCAGCAAATTCCAGTTTGCTAGGAGGTGGAGGAGTGGATGGTGCTATACATAGAGCAGCAGGTCCCCAGTTGCTTGCAGAATGCAGGCTGTTGGGTGGATGTCCGACCGGAGAAGCGAAGATTACAAAAGGTTATAATTTACCGGCAAAGTATGTTATTCATACTGTCGGTCCAATTTGGTATGGGGGAATTAGGAATGAGCCTGAGTTGCTTAGAAATGCCTATTTAAATAGTTTGAAATTAGCTTTACAGAATAGGTTAAGTTCAATTGCTTTTCCTAATATTAGTACGGGAGTTTACGGTTTTCCAAAGCAAACAGCAGCCGAAATAGCCATAAGAGTTGTAAATAACTTTATTAAAGAAAACAAGTATCCTCAAAAGGTAATATTTGCTTGCTTCGACGACGAGAACTATTCTATATACAAGGAACTGTTAAATCAATAATCATTAGATATTTATACCGTATTTTTCCATTCTTCTGTCCAATGCCTGTCGGGTAATGTTTAACAGTTGAGCGGCTTCGGTTTTATGGTATCCTGTTTTTTCCAAAGCTTTCATTATAAGTATTTTTTCAACTTTGTCTAGGTCGAATAGGTCTATGCCTATGCTTGTAGATGCTGCTTGTTCGTCAATTTTTCCAATTAACCCGGTAAAGTTTTTAAGGGTTAATTTCGATCCGTCCACTAAAATAAGAGCTCTTTCAACCATGTTACGTAGCTCTCTTACATTTCCCGGGAAGTTGTAGTTAACAAGGCTTGTAATAATATCCTCGTCGTAGCTGGAAATTTTTTTCCCAAGTTTCTTTGAATAAAATTTAAGGTAATAATCGAATAGAACAGGAATATCTTCGCGCCTTTCGCGCAAGGGTGGAATATGAATAACAAAAGAGTTTAACCGATAGTATAGGTCGCTACGGAATTTACCGTTTTCGATTAGTTTTTCAATTTCTTGATTAGTTGCTGCAATAATTCGAACATCTACGGGAATATCGGTGCTAGAGCCAATTCTTCTAACCTTGCGTTCTTCCAATACTCTTAGCAGTTTCGATTGCATTGCCGGTTGCATTTCGACAACTTCATCCAGAAAAAGTGTTCCTCCATGCGCAACCTCAAACCATCCGGCTTTATCTTCCGTAGCTCCCGTAAAAGAGCCTTTTTTATGACCAAAAAATTCACTCTCGAAAAGGGATTCGGGAATTGCAGAGCAGTTTACAGCGTAAAAGTAAGAGTTTTTTCGCTCGCTAAGGAAATGAATTCCTCTGGCTATTAATTCTTTACCCGTTCCACTTTCGCCGGTTATGAGCACTGAGGTATCGTTGGTTTTGGCAACTTTACCCATGAGCTCTACAACTTGGTTAATTGCCGTTGAATTTCCAAGTATGTCGTTACCGATACTTTCGATTAAATCGCGACTTAGTAAATTATAGGTTTGGTTTATTTCTTTATACTGACTTTGCAGCGTTATGTAACGCTTGGTACGTTGAATGGCTGCACGCATATCTAAAAGTCTGAAAGGCTTAGTGAAGAATTCTACAGCACCTAATCGCATGGCTTGTATTACGGCATCCATGTCGCCATGGCCTGTTATCATAATTACCTCGATGGTAGGGTACTGTTCTTTTACGTTTTTTAAAACGGTAAGGCCATCCATTTCGGGCAGTTTAAGGTCGAGGATAAGAATATCTATCTCGGTAGCCTTTAAAACCTCAAAACCTTTGGATGGTCTGTCGGCTAAAAATACGCTAAACCCTTCGTTTTCTAGAAATTCCTTAATTTCATCTCTGAAAACTTTTTCGTCGTCAAGTACTAGTATCCTAACATCTTTCACTGTCATAATTTTTATAGTCAATATTTTATTATTCTCGTGGAATGGAAATCTCAAAAAGCGTGTATTCACCTTCAACGCTTTCTACTTTAATATCGCCCAGCAAGTCTTTTATAAAGCCGTAGGAAATGGAAAGTCCAAGACCTGTTCCTTTTTCTTCGCCTTTAGTGGTAAAAAATGGGTCGAATATTTTGTCTATATTTTTTTGTGAAATTCCAGTTCCGTTATCTTTAAAGGTAATTACGTAGTGAGTATCGTTTTTTCGCGTTTTAATCTCAATACATTTTTGGTACTTATTGTCATTGGCTTGTTTTTGTTTTTCTTCAAGGGCGAATTTTGCGTTCGAAAGGAGGTTTAACAATACCTGTTCTAATTTGTACTTATCGGCGGTAATATTTCCTATGCCTTCGTCCAAATCTAGGTTGATGGTTACCCCGTGATTTTCGTATTGTGCCGATACCATGAATAGTGAACTTTTAACAATGTCGTTAATGTTGACGTAGGTAAACGACACCGGTTTTTGTACCCTGGAAAAGTATCGGATGTGGTCGATTATTTTTTTGATTCGTTCAACATTCTCGAAAAGGGTGTTTATTTTATCTTTTAGGTATTCCTCGTTGCAATGATGATCTTGAATTCGTATAAGAAGGTTGTCGAGTCCCATTGAAATACCGCCTAAAGGTTGGTTAATTTCGTGGGCAATACCTGCTGCAAGCGTTCCCAATGATTCTAACTTTGATTTTTGAGCAAGTAGTATTTGTTGCTTTTCCTGTTTTTTTACTTCGTTAATCATCCTTTTTTCTAGGGACTTGTTTATTTCGGTAATGCGCTGCTCGGTTTCGCGTTGCTTTTGAATTTCCTTTTTATTGTTTCTGTAAAGCATTATAAGCGTAAAAAGTAGAATTGAAACAATAGATGCAACAAGGATAAGGATACGTGTTTGATATCGGGTTTTTGCAAGTTGAAGTTTTTGAATTTCGGCGTTTTGCTTTAGTATTTCGTTTTCCTTTTCTTTTTGTGTGATTTCGTAAAGAATTTGAAGTTTTTCCAGTTTTTGTCCGGTTTCGTCGCTGTAAATGGAATCGCGTATTTCAATCCACATTTTATAAAAATCTAGCGATTCTTTATAACGTCCTTGTGCTTCGCTGATTAGTGCTAAATACCTGTAAACATCAGCTTTAGATTCTGTCAGGTTATTTGTCTTTGCCGATTTTAGCGCGCGGTTAAGAAACCGATTTGCCGTAGGATAATCGCCAAGGGCAAAGTAGCTGGTCGATATTTTTACAAGGGCAGTTATAGTATTATTAATGTCATGTGCATTTTCCGAAAGTGTTAATAGTTGGTTATAAAAGTTTATTGCTTCGTTCAGGTTTCCTTTTTCAAAACTTACATTTCCCAACCCTTTTAGGGATTCCAGAACGCCTGATGTATCCGAAGTGAGCATACTTGTGTTATACGCCAAGTTTTGGTATTGAAATGCACTGTCGTATTTTTGGATTAAGTAGTAGGATAGGGCAACTTCCCTTAGTGCGCTCGAGTATTTAACAGAATCAGAAGCCTTTATAAAAGTTTCGGAAGCAATTTTAAAGTACCCGAGACCTTCACGAATTTCTCCTAGATTTCGAAGAGCAATCCCTTTCTTCATGAAGGCATTAGCCTTAATTCTGTCTCTAAAAATTATTTTACTTCCATCGAAACGCGAAGTAATTTCTATTATTTGCGAAAATACTTGTTGTGCTTTCTTAAAATTACCCTGTTTTATGTACAGGTCGCCCAAATATTCAACTAGTTTGATGTATAAGTTAATATTGCTGTACTTGCCATATTCCCCGGAACCTTTTTCGAGTGTTTTTATTGCCAGTTCGGTGTTTTTTGCGGCATCGTAAACTTTGGCTATCCCAATGTAAATTTTAGCCAGAATGTCATAATCGCTAGTGTTTTCAAACAGACTTAATGCCCTGTTATAGTATCGAATGGCATTTTCAAATTGATTTAGTTGAAAATTAGCTTCGGCTAAAAGAATAAGGGAGGAGGCTTCTCCGTATAAATCTGCCTTTTTTTTGGCAAGGACTAATGCCTGAAGCCCTAAATCGAGCGATTTATCAGGATTCTTAAGAATTATATCTTGTCCCTCGTATAGTAAATTTGATACTTTCGGTGTGGCAATTTCCTGTGGCTTTGCAAGTAACGTATCGGATTGAGAAAAAGCATTGCCGCTATAAAGTAGTATATTTAATACTATTGTTAGTATGTAATATCTTGGGGTTTTATACATATTAGTCCCTTAAAGCAATAAAGATAGCCAATATTGGCAAAAAAGAATACATTTGAATAAAATTTGTAACGGTTCATCTATATAAAAAATGATAGATAAGATTAGAAATTATATGACTTTGGTTAAGTTTAGTCATACTGTTTTTGCAATGCCTTTTGCTTTTATTGGTTTTTTCTTGGCGTACCGACATGCTGCTTCGGAGTTGAGTATAAGGTTGTTGTTGCTTATTGTTTTGTGTATGGTTTTTGCACGGACAGCAGCTATGAGTTTTAACCGTTTAGTCGATCGTCGTATCGATGCCATAAATCCCAGAACAAGGAATAGGGAAATCCCTAAAGGAATTATTACTCCTCGTGCTACGGCTTTTTTTGTTGCGGCTAATTCAATATTATTTATGGTAACAACCTTCTTTATAAATAGGTTGGTTTTTTACCTTTCGCCTATTGCACTTGCCATCGTACTTTTTTACAGTTACACTAAGCGTTTTACTTACTTTTGCCACTTTGTGCTTGGAACCGGTTTAGCTTTGGCTCCCATAGGTGCTTACTTGTCGGTTACAGGGAGATTTTCGCTGTTGCCACTTTTGTATAGTACAATAGTGCTGTTGTGGGTGTCGGGTTTCGACATTATTTACTCGCTTCAGGACGAACAATTCGATAAAACCGAGAGGTTGAAGTCCATACCCGCAAGGTTTGGAGCGAAAAAGTCGTTGATAATAGCATCGGTGTTGCATACATTTGTTGTAATAATTGTAGTTTTTATAGGTGTTTGGTTTAACTTTGATTATTGGTATTGGATTGGTGCGGTTTTATTTACGGTGTTGTTGGTTTATCAGCATAGAATTGTTAAACCGAACGATATTTCTAGGGTAAATTTGGCTTTTGCTACTACCAATGGGATGGCTAGTATTTTATTTGCAGTTTTTAATATTTTGAGCATTATTTTCTAAATAGGGCGCAATTATTTAGAAAGATATGTGTCTAATAAAGGTTTAATCACTCAAACACATTAATTATGAGAACTTTTCGTTTTTTTATTTTTGCAGGAATATCCGTGATGTTATTTTCTTGTGGACAAAAAAAATCTTCAAGCAACCAGGAGCAGCAGCTAACTTTTACAGAAATTAGCATTGATAGTTTAACGCTAAATCCGGCTGTTTTTGAAGGTGACACCGTTCAGTTTGTTGCAAATGTCGATCATGTTTGTAAGCATACGGGGCGTAAATTGGTTGTTTTTGGAGCAAATCCGGAGCAATCTATTAAGGTTATGGCAACTAATGCTGTTCCCAATTTTGACCCCAGTTTAAACGGTGCTACTGTTGAGGTTGTTGGAGTAGTAAAAGGTGTTGCTAGCGAGCAAGCCGAGTCGTGCGAAACACATTCTGCTGATTCCACAATTGCAATTACTTACACAGTTGATTGCCTTTCGGTAAAGGTTAAGTAGAAAAAATTAGGAGAAGAAACGTCCTCGTTTACGGTAAAAGTATAATCGAAACGGGGTGTTTCTCTCAGGTTGATTTGATATAAAATATTTTTTAAAAAGATATAATACATTTTGTTTGGGAAAAACAGATTTCGGTTAATTTGATTAAAAAGGGTATAAATGAAAATACGAAAACTTTTCAGGGTTGTTCATCGCGATTTTAGTTACTTTTTTACCGGTATGATTTTAATTTACGCGGTAACTGGAATTTTGCTGAACCATGCACGCGATTGGAATCCGTATTATGTAATCGACGTTAAAACAGTGGATTTTAAGTTACCTTCCGATACTGCTAAAATCAATAAGGAATTGCTTTCTAATTTGCTAATGCCTTATGGCGAGAATACTATCAAATCGTATTACTATACATCGCCAACCTCTTTGAAAATATTTGTGAAGGATGGAACGGTAACAGCCAATTTATCGGAAGGAAATGCTTTAATCGAGCGAAGTTTCCAAAGACCTGTTCTTTACCAGTTAAATTTTATGCACAGGAATCGTCCAAGTTCATGGTGGACTTGGTTCAGCGATATATTTGCTGCTTCGCTTATAATCATAACCATTACTGGTATTTTTCTGATTAAAGGGAAAAATGGAATAACTCGTCGGGGTGCAATTCTTATTTCTGCAGGGTTAATATTACCCATAGTTGCCATGTTTTTATTTTTTTAGGGGCGTTTTTGAGCCTATTGAACCTTCCTTAAAAAATTAAGAATCGTTTATCAGGATAGACGCAACTTCTATTTTATATAGAATAAAGTCTTCATAAGTTTACTTGCAAAATTTATTGCAATCGGTTGCATAATTTCACCTCAAGTTAATTAACTTTGTCATGGTTAAAAGCAACCCATACAATGCTGAACGACTTATACATAAAATTCGGAGCAAAGTACGTTTTCCTCAATGTTAAAAACAGGGATAAATTCTAATCCCTAGGTCTCTCTTTGGCTAATAAGCCACATTCTATTTTACATCATTAACTATTTTTAAAATTAACTTTTTAACATTACTACTATGGAATTACCATTTGCCGAATCATTTAAAATTAAAATGGTTGAACCTTTAAAAAGGAGTACTCGCGAAGAACGTGAAAAATGGATAAAGGAAGCAAAGTACAATTTGTTTAATCTTAGGAGCGATCAGGTTTTCATTGATTTGCTTACAGACTCCGGGACTGGCGCTATGAGCGACAGACAATGGGGCGCAATTATGACAGGCGACGAAAGTTATGCAGGTGCTTCGTCGTATTTTAACATGAAGAATGCCATTAAGAACATTCTTGGTTTCGACTATTTTATGCCTACACATCAAGGTCGTGCTGCCGAAAATGTTTTATTTTCCGTATTGGTAAAAGAAGGCGATTTTGTACCGGGCAACTCTCATTTCGATACTACAAAGGGACACATTGAGTTTCGTAAAGCTCATGCAGTTGACTGTACTATAGATGAGGCTGCTGATACCGAGTTGTATCATCCTTTTAAAGGGAATGTCGATCCCGTTAAGCTCGATAACTTTTTGAAGGATCATAAGGATAAGGTGCCTTTTGTAATTGTTACCATTACAAATAATACAGCAGGTGGTCAACCTGTATCGATGGCAAATCTTAAAAAGGTTAGAGAGATTTGTAGCAAGTACGGAAAGATATTGGTGTTCGATTCTGCCCGTTTTGCCGAGAACGCTTATTTCATTAAAGTTCGTGAAGAAGGATATGCCAATAAAACTATTAAGGAGATTGTTAAGGAAATGATGTCCTACGCCGATGCAATGACAATGAGTAGTAAAAAGGATGCCATTGTAAATATGGGTGGTTTTATTGCAATGCGTAGTTACGAACTTTGGCGCGAGTGTTCAACTTTCAACATTATGTTCGAAGGTTTTGTTACCTATGGCGGCATGTCGGGAAGGGATATGAACGCCTTGGCTGTTGGTCTTGACGAAGGAACCGAGTTCGATTACTTGGAAACACGAATTAAGCAGGTTGAATATTTGGGCAACAGGTTAAAAGAGTTTGGAATTCCGTTCCAGTATCCTGCCGGTGGGCACGCCATTTTTATCGATGCAAATAAAGTTCTACCCAATATTCCAAAAGAAGAACTTCGGGCACAAACGCTGGCTGTAGAATTATATGTAGAAGCAGGTATTCGTGGTGTTGAAATTGGCACTTTGCTTGCAGATAGAGACCCCGATACTCATGAGAATAGATATCCAAAGTTGGAGTTATTGCGATTGGCTATTCCGCGTAGGGTTTATACCAATAACCACATGGATGTTGTTGCCGTTGCGTTAAAGAATGTTTTCGACAGAAGGACACAAATAACAAAAGGATTAAAAATTGTATGGGAAGCGCCCATTATGAGGCACTTTACCGTTGAAATGGAAAGAGCATAATTGTCCCACCCTTTAAACCCCTTAGCCAATGGTTTGTTTATATAAACAGGCCATTGGCTAATTTTTTTTGTACTTGGCAGAGCGTATTTTTTTTGCCTTCTTTGCATAATATTTTATTAGGAGATGAAGGATTTCACAACAGGAAGCGAGTCTAAGCATATTTTTCAATTTGCTTTACCAATGCTAATTGGTAATGTATTTCAGCAAATGTATAATATTGTTGATAGTATTATTGTAGGTCGTTTCTTGGGCGATAAAGCATTAGCCGCTGTAGGTGCTTCATTTCCCATACTGTTTATGATTACAGCCCTTGTAGTTGGAATAGGAATAGGTGCAGGGGTTGTTATTTCGCAATATTTTGGGGCGAAAAAGTACGATGAAGTTCGTAAGGCATCCAATACCATTTTAATTTTTTTAATGGTATCTGGGACAATAATAACTTTCATAGGAATTGTTAGTAGTAAATTTATTTTTCGCCTTTTGTTCCTCCCCGAGGAACTAATGGATCAGGCCATTGCGTACTTAAACGTTTACATGGCAGGAATGGTTGTTATGTTTGGGTATAACGCAATTTCAAGTATTTTAAGAGGAATTGGCGATTCTAAAACGCCGCTTTACTTTCTAATTGTTGCAACGTTCTTAAATATTATTCTCGATCTGGTTTTTGTAGTTGTATTAAAATGGGGAATTTCCGGTGCTGCTTGGGCTACGGTAATTTCTCAAGGAGTAGCATTTGTTATAGCGATTATTTACCTGCAACAGCAAAATCACCTATTACGAATTAGTTTTCATGACTTAACTTTCGATTGGGCTATTTTCAGGCAAAGCGTAAAAATTGGCTTGCCTACGGGAATTCAACAAACTCTTGTAGCATTGGGCGGAATGGCGCTCATGGGAATTGTTAATACCTTTGGAACGGCTGTAATTGCAGCGTATTCTGCAGCCAGCCGGGTCGATTCGTTAGCGGTAATCCCTACCATGAGCATAGGCGGAGCTTTGTCAGGCTTTGTAGGACAAAATGTTGGCGCTAATAAATTGGAAAGAGTAAAAAAAGGGTTAAAGGCTTCGCTTCGAATGGCTGTTATGTATTGCATTGTAATTAGTGCAGTAATGGTGTTATGGGGCGATAAAATTATGACGCTTTTTACAACTAGCGATGATGTGGTAAAAATAGGCCATCAGTATTTAATGGTGGTAGGCTTATTCTACTCGGTTTTTGCGGTGTTATTTTCCATAAATGGTTTATTAAGAGGAGCAGGTGCCGCATTAATTCCAATGTATATTACCTTATTGTCGTTGTGGTTGGTTCGAGTTCCCTTGGCATACTTGTTTAGTAAAGTTTTTCACATGGGCGCAGTTGGCATTTGGTGGGCAATTCCTTTTGGTTGGACAATGGGGGCTATTGCTGCGGTGTTGTACTATAGGTATGGAAAATGGCAAAATAAATCTGTAGTAAAGTCCAATTTTACTTAGTGTTGAAGAAGTTGATGATGGACAATGGCTAATTGATTGAAAAAGGTATATATTTGCACAATCGGAAAATAATAAATTCTTAATTATGGCTAAACGCAGAGTACTTAAAAAGGATGTTGACTTCCTTGTTAGCGAAGTTGTTAGCGATTGCTATACTTTTATGATGTTTAATGGCGATAAAAGTCACGACGAAGCAATAAAAGTAATAGAAAGTGCGCTCGACAAACGTAACGAAGCTTACAAAAAAATTAGTAGTAGGGTAAAGCATGAAAATCCAAAAGAAGTAAAAAAATACTATAAGCAAATTCAACAGGAATTTCTAGAAGGGGTGGACGAGTGCTTTACAAAGTTAAGCGAACTTACCAAAAAGTAATAAGATTTGAAGGTTTAGAGTTTTTCTAAACCTTTTTTTGTGGGATTAATAATTATGTAGTTTAAATCATAAATTTTTATAAATCGTATTGTATTAAACCTTATTTAAGATTAACTTCGCAAACTATTTTTATAAACTATAAATCACTGGTTATCAATATTTATTAACTCGATAATAAATGTAGTTTGAAATGAGAAAGTGGCGCATTGAGGATTCTGCCGAATTGTATAACATAAACGGCTGGGGAGTAAACTTCTTTTCGATTAACAGCGAGGGAAATGTTGTTGTTACTCCTAAAGGTAATGGTGTTGAAATAGACCTTCCCGAATTAATCGATGAACTTCAGGTTAGGGATGTTTCAGCCCCAATGCTAATTCGTTTTACCGATATTCTTGATAATAGAATCGAGGATATGTCCCGTTCGTTTAAAAAAGCGGCAGAGGAGTATAATTACAAGGGAAAAAACTTTATAATTTATCCCATTAAAGTTAACCAGATGCGGCCGGTAGTTGAGGAAATTATCAACCATGGTAAAAAGTTCGATATAGGACTGGAAGCTGGTTCTAAGCCTGAATTACATGCCGTAATAGCCAGTAACCCCGATAATAAGTCGCTAATTATTTGTAATGGTTATAAAGATGAGGATTATATAGAACTTGCCCTTTTAGCCCAAAAAATGGGGAAGCAAATTTTTATTGTTATCGAGAAGTTAAACGAGTTGAAGTTGGTTGCAAAGGTTTCTCAGCGTTTAAAAATAGTACCCAACTTAGGAATTCGAATTAAGTTAGCCAGTTCCGGTAGCGGAAAATGGGAAGAATCCGGTGGCGATGTCAGCAAGTTTGGGTTAACTTCCAGCGAGTTGTTGCAGGCTCTTGATTTTCTTGAACAAAACAATCTTAAAAAGGCGCTTAAGCTTGTTCATTTTCATATAGGAAGTCAGGTTACTAAGATTCGTAGAATAAAAATTGCGTTGCGCGAGGCTTCTCAGTTTTACGTTCAACTTCACATGCAGGGGTTTAACATTCAGTTTGTTGATATTGGAGGTGGACTTGGTGTGGATTACGATGGAACACGTTCGTCCAGTAGCGAAAGCAGTATAAATTACAGTTTACAGGAGTATGTAAACGATTCTGTTTCCACGTTGGTTGATGTAAGCGATAAAAACCATATTCCGCATCCAAACATTATAACCGAGTCGGGTCGTTCCCTTACGGCACACCATTCGGTATTGATATTCGAGGTGTTGGAAACAGCTTCTTTGCCTTCTTGGGACGAGGAAGAGGATCTTGACGAGAATGCTCATGAGTTAGTTAAAGAGTTATACGAACTTTGGGACAAGCTTAATCAGCCCAGGATGCTCGAAACTTGGCACGATGCGCAGCAAATAAGGGAAGAAGCTTTGGATTTGTTTAGTTTAGGTTTAGTAGATTTAAAAACCCGTGCACAGGTAGAAAAGTTGTTTTGGTCCATAGCTAGGGAAATCTACAAAATGACGCAGGAATTAAAACATATTCCCGATGAATTTAGAATTTTACCTAAACTGTTGGCCGATAAATATTTCTGTAATTTTTCGTTGTTCCAATCTTTGCCCGACACATGGGCTGTAGATCAAATTTTCCCGATAATGCCTATTCAGCGCTTAAACGAGAAACCCGATCGTTCTGCAACGCTTCAGGATATTACCTGCGATTCGGACGGAAAAATTGATAATTTTATTTCAACTAAAAATATTTCCTACTACTTACCGGTTCACTCCATAAAAAGTAACGAGTCGTATTACATTGGCGTTTTCCTAGTTGGTGCTTATCAGGAAATTTTGGGCGATTTACATAACCTGTTTGGCGATACCAATGCGGTACACGTATCGGTAACCGATAAAGGTTACGAAATCGACCAAGTTATTGACGGCGAAACCGTAGCCGAGGTGCTGGAGTACGTTCAGTACAATCCTAAGAAGTTGGTTCGAACGTTGGAAACTTGGGTGACTACTTCTGTTAAAAAAGGTGTAATTTCGGCTAAAGAGGGAAAGGAATTCCTTTCGAATTACCGGTCGGGGTTATATGGTTACACATATTTGGAATAGTATAAAAAGTAAAAAATAAAAAGGGGGATATGTTCCCCCTTTTTTATTGATAGCATTAATGCAGTAGTTTTCTTATTTCTGGAAATTAATTGCTGAAATTTACGATGCTTTTTCTTCTTTTCCTTTATCCGATAGAAGTTTTATAAAAGTCAACGTATTGGCAATACGCGAATGGCTTTTAAACGATTTTGGCATTAATACAACCATGGCAGCAAAATAGCCGGTTAAAACGCCCTTAATCCAACTCATGGTTACCGGTTCAAAATAATTGTTTGCTAATAGCACTGCGATGGAAACAACCGCAAAAATGGAAAGTAGTATTATCATTAACGTTTGTCTGCCGGACATTTTTTTGTGGTAGGCAATTCGTTCGTTTAAATAAGGAATATTTTGTTCTACCAGACAATTCTCTTTTTCTTCATCGGTAAGACCTTTTGCCTGATTTACAACTTTTTCGATTAATTTTAAGGAGTCCATAATAATGTAGTTTATATTGTAGATGTAAAATTACAATAAATTGCCTGCGATTTTGCAAAAAGGATGCTAAACATCTAATTCGGTGCAAAAAATGTGTTATAAACTTTTTTGTACTCCGTTTGACGTTGGAATGTACAAGTTTACCCTATAGTTAAATGATATTACGTCGCCATTGGCAATAGGAACATCTATTCGTAAATCTCTGAATTTTTCCATGTCGGGCTTTTGAAAATAAACAATACCCCTAACCGATTCGTCTTTCGAAATGGTTGTTTTTCGCAAAGCATTATTAATCCACGCATCCGCTTCGTTGTATAAA
Organism: Bacteroidales bacterium; assembly: GCA_020636845.1. Lineage (GTDB taxonomy): Bacteria > Bacteroidota > Bacteroidia > Bacteroidales > Tenuifilaceae > JACJXD01. The sequence goes on from JACJXD010000008.1 coordinate 29,109, forward strand.
TAATTGTTGGTTTCTGTATTTTGCTGTTGGACTGCATCCACTGTGTTTATGGCTGCTGCCGACGTAAGAGCAACGGTTTCGCTTCGGCTAATGGAGTGCTGTTTTGTATCGTTTGCATCGGCTTGAGCAGTTGCAACAAGAAGTGGAATGGATAAAACACCGATAGCAATAGCTGCACTCGATGCGTTCTTTTGGCTTGCTTCTAATCTCGATTGTGCTATTTCGATATTTAATAGTTCCTGCTCTGGATCTATTCCGTAAATAGGAAAACTATTATATACAATTTGTTTTGATACGGCATCCCATTTCCCGCTATCGGTGTACATTACAAATTTTTCGGGGCATACTAAAAAATCTTCATTGGTTGTGTTTATTACTTCGAAATCGAATTTTAAATATGAGTTATCCATGCCTTGATAGGAGCAGTGAACTATGAAGCCATTTTTATAGTAGCTGACAAATTCTTTCCCGTTTTCCCAGGTTGTTTTACTTTCCTTAGGAACTAGTCGGACAACCGGACGGGGAGCAACGCATGACGATAGTATAGCGATGCCGATTAATGCAGTAATTTTGAAATAGCGAAAATTCATAATTATAATTGTATGATTTTGAAGTTGCGTTTCAAAGAGTGTACCAATGTTATAGCAATTTTAAACAAATAAAGAGAAAAACAGCCTGTTAATAATTTGTTAACACAATAAATCAACTTATAAAAGTATTTTTTTGCTGAAGAGTAAAAATGGATTAATTTTGCACAAATCAAGTAATATGTTTTATCTTTTACTTTGTGTACTTTCTTCAGCAGTTGTTCTGCTCACATTTAAAATAGCCGAACGGCTTAAAGTCAATACTTTTAGTGCAATTGTTATTAATTATTTGGCGGCCTGCTTAGCAGGTTTTTTTTTGGCCGACGGAGAATTGTCCTCTCTTCTTTCATTAAAAACATGGCATTGGATATACATGGGCGGAATGGGAGTGCTGTTCATTACCATGTTCAAATTTTTAGGGAAAAGCACACAAACGGCAGGGGTTGCTGTTACATCGGTTGCCGCAAAAATGTCCGTAGTGTTTCCCGTATTAGTATCGCTTTACATCGATTCGAACGATACTTTGTCGAGTGTTAAGTTGGCAGGTATAATACTGGCGTTGCTTGCCGTACTTCTTTCGGTTTATCCTAAAAATGGATTTAAAAATAAAACGTTATTACCCTTAATAATATTTATTGGCATAGGAACTATCGATGCTTCGGTAAAAGTTGCACAGGAGTTATTTGTAACAGATACCTTTAATCCGTTGTTTAACGCAACAATATTTTTTATAGCATTGCTAATAGGTATTGTAGTTCTTTCTTTTTCTAAAGAAAAAGTATTGCACTTAAAAAAGCCAATAACATGGGGAGTAGGTACGTTGCTTGGGTTGGCTAATTTTGGTTCGATGTACTTTATGATTGCTGCGCTTAATCATGTTAATCCTAGTACAGGAATGCGTTTAGGTGGATCGGTTATTTTTGGAATAAACAATATTGGCGTTGTTTTGGCAGGAGTACTTATTGGGCTACTTTTTTTCAAGGAAAGACCATCCCGTATTAATTGGGTAGGAATAGGAATTTCGGTAATTGCAATATTAGTTTTAATGAGAAGTTAATGGTAGTTGACGATACATATAAAACTATTGAAGCGCCTTCCGAAGGTTTATACAAGGAAAAGGGGAGTAAGTTTATTGCCTTGGCTTTTCCTGCTTCTTCCGAAGAGCAGGTGAAAGAGGTTTTAGATGAACTTCGGAAGAGTTATCATGACGCTCGGCATCACTGCTATGCATACTCGTTAGGTGCAAGGGGCGACAAGTGGCGTATGAATGACGACGGAGAACCTTCGGGAACAGCTGGAAAACCGATATACGGACAACTTCAAAGTTTTGAAGTTACCAATATATTAGCCGTGGTAATTCGATATTTTGGAGGAACAAAACTTGGCGTTTCGGGGCTGATTAATGCTTATAAAACAGCCACCCACGATGCGCTTGCCAATGCAAAGGTAATTACCAAGACTGTTAACGATATATTTAAGTTGACATTTGGCTATACGGTAATGAACGATATTATGCGAATAATTAAAGAAACCGATGTTGAAATAAAATCACAGAATTTCGATAATGTTTGCAGTATAGTTACCTCGGTTAGGCAGAAACAAGTAGATGAGTTTTTGCAGAGAGTTAAGAAAGTTGACGGTGCAGCAGCCGAGTATTTATCGACAGAATGAATGTTTAGCCCCTTTTATCAGGGGCTTTTTTTTGGTATATCAACCCTAAATTAATGAAATATGAAGAACAAAAGTTTGGTTTCAATTAACGATCTGAGCAAGGAGGAAATTCTTCGCGTACTCGATACCGCCGAAGATTTCGAGAAAAATCCGCGGCAGCCGGTACTTAACGGTAAAGTTGTGGCTACTCTGTTTTTCGAGCCTTCTACTCGAACTCGTTTGAGTTTCGAAAGTGCCATTAACCAACTTGGCGGGAGAGTAATAGGTTTTTCCGAAGCAGCAAATACAAGCGTTTCGAAAGGCGAAAGCCTTAAGGATACCATTATGACCGTGGCAAACTACTCCGATCTTATTGTAATGCGCCATCCTATTGAGGGAAGTGCCCGTTATGCCAGCGAAGTTTCGAAAGTTCCCATAATTAATGCCGGCGATGGAGCAAATCAGCATCCCACCCAAACGCTTCTCGATATGTTTTCCATAAGAAAAACACAGGGGACACTCGACAATCTGAAAATAGTAATGGTTGGCGATCTTAAGTATGGTAGAACGGTTCACTCGTTGTTAATGGCCATGTCCGCTTTTAACGCATCGTTTGTATTTATTGCACCGAAAGAGTTGCAGATGCCACAGGAATACAAACTTTTCCTTAAGGAAAAAGGGTTGAAATTTGAAGAATACACCGAATTGGCCGAAAATATTAAAGATGCCGATATTGTTTACATGACAAGGGTTCAGCGCGAACGTTTTTCGGATCCAATGGAATACGAAAAGGTTAAAAATGTTTACGTTCTCCAAAATTACATGCTCGACGAAACCAAGCCAAATATGAAGGTTTTGCACCCGCTTCCTCGTGTTAACGAGATTCATGAAAATGTTGATGGAAATCCCAAAGCATATTACTTTACTCAGGCCTTAAACGGGGTTTACACCCGTATGGCAATTATGTCGTTAATTTTAGGTTTAAAGTAAAAAAACACAAATTATGAAAGATAAGAAACATCTTAGCGTAAGCGCTATCGAAAACGGAACGGTTATCGACCATATTCCAGCAAAAAACCTGTTTAAGGTTATATCTATTTTGGGTCTCGACAAAATACCAAACCAAATAACCTTTGGAACAAATTTGGAAAGTGGAAAGTTGGGCAGAAAAGCCATTGTAAAAATAGCCGATAAGTATTTTGAACGTGACGAAATAAACCGAATAGCCATTGTTGCTCCACACGCCAAGCTGAATATTATTAAGGATTACGAAGTGGCCGAAAAGATGTTGGTTGAGGTTCCCGATAACATTACTGGTATTGTGAAGTGTGTTAATCCAAAGTGCGTAACCAACGTGGAAAAGGTAACCCCTAAATTCAAGGTTATAGATAAAAAGAATGTTAGTTTAAAGTGCTACTACTGCGAAAAAATTACCGATCAGGAACAAATGGAGTATAAATAGCAAATGTTTTTGGTATAAAAACAAGAAAGCCCGATGTTGCATCGGGCTTTCTTTTAACCGTTAACCGATTACGAAATGGCTATTTGGCGAACCGGTTTTTCTTTTTCTTCTTCCCTTTTTGGTATTTTAATGCTTAAAATACCGTTGTTGTACGAAGCTTTTATCTTTTCGGCATCTACCGTATCGGGTAGTGTAAATGAACGTTTAAACGATGTGTAACGGAACTCTCTACGCATTACTTTTTCGTCTTTGCTTTCGTCCTTAACTTCTTTTTCGCTTGAAATTTCAAGCACATTGTTGTTAAGGTTAATGTTGAAGTCTTTCTTGTCTAAACCAGGAGCCGCAACTTCAATTGCAAAGTCATCTTTTCCTTCTTTTATGTTGACTGAAGGGGTAGTGGCACGCTCCGATTCGTCAAGGAAGTTTCTAAATAAATCATCGCCAAAGAAATCATCAACAAAGGTTGGCAACGAACTTCTACGTCTAATCATAGGTATCATAGTTTTACCCTCCATAATTTAGTTTAACATTCAATTTCAAAATCACTCTACATATATCAAAGTGGATGCCATTACTTAAAATAAGCCATATTGGCATTTTGTTGTAAGTTGACAAGTCAAAATGACACTAATTGGATGTAAAAGGCAGTAATTGTTACATATAAAGTGTAAATATTTCTAGATTTTCTTCAATTTAGGCAATGTGTGACAACTTAAATATGGGTGTCGGCCGAAAAACTTTTACACATTTGAATTTCCACATGAATAATTGTGAATAGAAAATTGAAATGCACTTATAATCAATCAAAAAAAATTAATAACTTTTGCAATATTTTCACTAAGTCGATGGATACAAGCGAAGATCATAATAACGAAAAATATATTCCTCCTGATTACGAGTTGCTTAAGGAGATTGTAAATGCCAACGAAAGCAGTATATATATTATTCAGAATTACAGGGTTGTTTTTAGTAATCCGAGTTTTTGTACCCTAACCGGATATAGCGAAGCGGAACTTAAGGAAGTTCTTTTCCTCGACATAGTTCATCCTAAGGATAGAAAGTTGATTAAGTTGCTGTTTCAAAACGAGTTTAATGAAATTCGTACCCATAAATCTAAAAGTTTTACTCATCGTATTCTTACACGGTATAACGATTTAAAGTGGATAAAAGCAAATATTTCGTTTGTGGAGTGGGAGGGAAAAACAGCGTTGCTTTGTTCCAGTTTCGATATAACCCTTCAGAAGGAAACCGAAAATAACCTTGCCGAACAGGAGCAGAATATTAACTTGATGGTAAACTCCTTTGGCGATTTCATTTTTATTCTGAATCGAAATTTAAACATAGTCCAGTTTAACGATTCGGTATTAAAAAAAATGGGTTTTAAGGAACACGAAATTTTGCTGGAGTCATTTGTTAAGCTTCATACTTCTGTGGATGGACAGAACCTTATAGAATTGATGGAAAAAGTCTTTAACGGTTCGAGGGCTTCATATACTGGAAGTTTGCGGCGTAAGGATGGTAGTGAACTTTTTGTAGAGGTTCGAATGGTTAAGGGTATCTGGAATCGACGAAGTGTAATTTTTGCAAATGCACAGGATATAACACCGCGCATTGAAGCGCAACGAATTATTAAGGCCTCGGAGGAAAAGTTTTCGAAAGCATTTAACAATGGTGCCGTTATAATGACAATAAGCACGCTTGAGGACGGAAGGTATATCGATGTAAACGAAGCTTTTCTTTCCAAAACAGGGTTAACCAAGTCGGAAGTAATTGGGAAAAAATCGTCGGAATTGTCCATATTTCCGGAGATTTCTCATCGAAACGAGTTGATAGAGGCTTTAAATACTCTTAAACGGGTTAATAACCAGGAGATAACTTTTATCAATAAAAAAGGGGAGTTGCTAACCATGCTTCTTTCGGCAGAGATTATTACCGTGCAGGGTATCGATTGTATGCTGGTTGCCATGAACGATATTTCGTTTCGGAAACTAATGGAGGAGGAAATTTCCCGTAGTCGTGCTCAGCTGAAAGGGATATTGGATAACCTTCCGTTTATAGCATGGCTAATGGATAATAAAGGGCGTTACCTTATTATAAACAAGGCATTTGCCAATTATTTTGGGACAACCGAGAAAAATGTAATTGGTAAAAAGCATACTAACTTTTGGAGCGAAAATCATGCGCTAACTATTCAAAGGAAAGAGGCTGAGGTAAAACGGTTAAAAAATAGCGTTAGTTGGGAAGAACGGGTAAAATCCGACAACGGAACCGATTGGTGGGAACATCATGTAACTCCGGTTATAAGTATTGGTAACAGGGTTATTGCAACAACCGGAATAGCCAGAATTATTAACCAGCAAAAGGAAGCGCAAATTCAACTTGAGCAAAATTTCGAAAGGCAAAAATTACTGGCCGAGGTTTCTTACTTGTTTAACGAAAGCGTTGCGTTTGATAAAAAGATAAACCAAACCATTAAAAAAATTGGTTCGAGGTTAAAACTCATTCGCACTTTTGTTTGGGAAAAACAACTTAACATTAATAGTAGCCCTACCACATACGAGTGGCACGTAAGTACTGTTAAATCTCAGAAAAGTATAATTAACGGTTACTTTAAAAAAGTTGAAGTTAAGCTTGAGAAGAACTTCGATTCGGAGCATATCAAAGAAATTATAAACGGTAAAGGCAAACATAAGTATCAGCACAGTAAAGAGTTCCAACCATTTTCGGATAATGCTTTTGAAATTTTTCCAATTGTATCGAACAGTAACTGTATCGCTCTTTGGGGCATAGAGTTTTGCGATAGTAACTTTAATTTGGATGAATCGGGCAATGAGTTTTTTATTACCATAACCCACATATTTTCTGCCGCATACGAACAAAGTATAAAGGATAATGCTTTGCGGTTAAGCGAATCGAGGTTCCGTTCGTTTTCCGAATCGTTGCCCGAAATGGTATTCGAGGCGGATAATGATTTGAGAGTAACGCTTACAAATCATAATTTGCTGAAAACATTTGGATTGAATCAACGGAAAATATCAAAGGGTATTTACATTGAAGATCTTTTTAACGAAAAGGAATCCGAAAAAATTAAGAATTACCTTTCTCTTATCAAAAAGGATAGCGAAAGTTCCATAGAGTTAATTGCGTGTAGAACCAACAAAACATCGTTTCCAACCCTGACGCATATAAGCAGGTTAAGAGTTGGGTACAGGCAATTCCGCTATATTGGAATAATGGTTGATATTACCCGGAGAAAGTTGGAAGAGGCGGAGTTACTTAAGGCAAAGGATCAGGCAGAAGCGGCGAGCAGGGCAAAGGAGCGCTTTCTTTCCACCATGAGCCACGAAATACGAACGCCAATGAACGCTATTATTGGCATGACAAACCTTATGCTTCAGGAAAATCCTGACGAGAAAAATTTAAATAACCTAAATGCTTTAAAATTCTCGGCAGAAAACTTATTGGCGTTACTTAACGATATTCTCGATTTTAGTAAAATTGAGGCCGGAAAAATGGAGTTGATAAAGGCGGATATCAACCTTCATACCATGCATGCTGGTATAATGAGTACGTTTAATCAACTTGCCGCTAATAAGAATTTGAAGTTAAAGGGCAATGTAGATAAGAATATTCCTCTCCACTTGTCGGGCGATAGAATTAGGCTTAATCAGGTACTTACCAACCTGATTGGAAATGCCATAAAATTTACTTCCAAAGGAAGTGTTTCTGTCGATTTTAAGTTGCGCGAAATAGAAAAAGAATCCGTACTCATCCGTTTTTCGGTAACCGATACAGGTGCGGGTATTCAGCCTGAAAAGCAAAAGGATATTTTTAGTGAGTTTACCCAGTTGAAGTCAAATTCCGGACAGGAGAGGGGAACCGGTTTGGGTTTAACAATATCGCAAAGTATAGTAAACCTTCTTGGCGGTAGTATCAAGTTGAAAAGTACACCGGGGAAAGGTTCCACTTTTTACTTTGATGTACGGTTTAGCATTCTTAAAAATGCTTCAATATCAACATCAAGTTCAACGGAAGATATTACGCTTACCAAGGATGAACTTGATAACAAAAAGGTGTTGATAGTTGAAGATAATGAGTTAAATACGTTAATCGCAGAACGGTTTTTAGGCAATTGGGGAGTTAAACACGACCATGCCGAGAATGGGAAAGTCGCCTTGGAAATGGTAAGCAAGGAGTCGTATAATTTGATTCTAATGGATTTGGAAATGCCCGAAATGAACGGCTACGAAGCGGCGAAGGCAATTAGGGGAAATTCCAGCAAGCATATCAACAGCATTCCAATTGTAGCGCTTAGCGCATCGGCCATGCTCGATGTTCAACGGAAAATATTCGATTTGGGAATGAACGATTTTATTTTGAAGCCGTTTAAGCCAGACGAACTCAAACGCAAAGTTTTTAAGTACTTGAAACAAGAATAAAAATCTTAATCATCAACAATTCGCTGTTAAAATGAAGAAGAAAGAAGTTTTTAGGCTCATACTTTTGTCATTATTGTCATTTTTTTTTACTCCAAATTTGCAGGCACAAACGCTAATAGAATTGTCGGTAAACGCACCGGATTCATACACTGCAAAACTCAAATTATTTAAAGGAAAGGAAATGGTGCTGGTGGATTCCTGTAAGGGAAACGATGCAGGTATATACCAGTTTTCGTTACCTAAAAATGCCGAACAGGGATTGTACCGCATAACAATAGGTAAATCGAACTCTTTGGATTTAATTGTTGCAAACGAGTCTGCAATAAGATTTAAAACACAAATTTTTGCTTTCGAGGATAGTTTAAAGGTTATAGAATCCGAAGAAAATAAAGTATATCAAAGTTACCTTAAGTTGAAAAGGGATACCGAGCAGCAATTCTGGCTTTTCGAGTCGTTAATAAAATACTATAAGCCTTCGGATCTTTTTTATCAAACTCTTATCAACGAGCAGTACAGCATAAAAGTGAAGTTTTATAAGGAGGTTGAAGATTTAATAAAGGATAAAAAGCAAACATTTGCATATAACTACATAAACCTGGAGACAAAACCTCTTGTGTTGTTCGAAGGCGATAGGTGTGCAGCAAATTTTAAAATGGCCGATAGTTGGTGGAATAACGTTAATTTAGAAGATAATAGGTTGTTGCATACACCCGATTTGCTATCGAAGTTTTGGGATTATTTGGAACTTGCCCTTTGTGAGGATCGATATACCATGGAAGAGCAGGATTCTATTTTGGTTCAATTTATTTCCAAAGTTTTGGAGGGTTTCATATCGGATTCCATTCAGGCAAAATTTGTTAAATCTTTAAGTATGGGATTTAGCCAGAGCGATTACTTTGGTGTGGTTAACTACCTTATGGCAAAATATCCGGATTACACTACCGAAATTGCTGATGATCCCGATTTAAAGGCACGCTTGCTCATAGAGCAAAACTTAATGCCCGGAAAAAGGGCGTATAATTTCAAAATAAAACCAGTTGAAGGAAAACGCCTGAAGTTATCGGATATTAAGGCTAAATACACCTTGTTGGTATTTTGGTCGGTTTGGTGTCCGCATTGTATAGATGCCATGCCTAAAATAGATGAGGTTTATAATGAATTTAAAGCGGATGGATTTGAGGTTGTTGCTGTAAATGTAGATAGCGAAACCAAACCTTTTACCGATTTTGTAAAGCAGTACAACTTAAATTGGATTAACATGCAGGTAACATCGCACTCAACCGACCCAATTACCATACGTTACAACGTTGACGAAACACCTAAGATGTTTTTGATAGATCGTGACCTAAACATTGTTTCAAGACCGCAATCGTTCGAGCAGGTTCAAGTTACGTTAAACAAGTTACTTAAGTAGTTTTGTTAGCATTCATTTAATGAGAAAAGAGATTGCTTTCGGTCTCTTTTTTATTGAAATAAATTTAGGTATGCAGAATTCTAGTATTTTTAAATCGAATTTCAACATATAAACTATGAATAGTCGGAAAATACTTCCAATGGTTATAATTGGAGCCTTGTTTTTTATTTTTGGTTTTGTAACGTGGCTAAACGGAATACTTATTCCGTATTTTAAAATTTCGTGTGAACTTACCGATTTTGAGGCAACTTTGGTGGCTTTTGCTTTTTATATTTCATATACTGTAATGGCGTTGCCCGCTTCGTGGGTGTTGAGTAAGACGGGCTTTCACAAGGGAATGACCGTTGGTCTTTGGATTATGGCTGTTGGAACTTTGCTTTTCGTTCCTGCGGCAATTAGCAGGACTTACTGGATATTTCTTACGGGTTTGTTTGTAATGGGAGCAGGCCTAGCCGTGCTGCAAACGGCATCTAACCCGTATGTTGCCATTATAGGTCCACGGGAAAGCGCCGCAAGGCGAATTAGCATTATGGGAATTTGTAACAAGTTGGCCGGAGCCATTGCCCCTTTAATTTTGGCTTATCACATATTGAGCGATGGCGATGCTTTTGTTAAGTCGTTGGAAGGGTTAAGTAATTCCGCAAGGGTTGTTGCTCTCGATGGATTGGCTCATAGGGCTATAGGACCTTACCTTGTTATTACGGCAATACTTCTTGTTCTTGGTTTGTTAATCCGCTACACGCCATTGCCCGACGTAGAAACGGAAGAGGATGAGGATGTTTCCAATGGCGACATTGAATCAAAAACAAGTATTTTGCAATTTCCGCAGTTAATACTGGGTGCCATAGCCTTATTCTTTTACGTTGGCGTTGAGGTTATTGCCGGAGACACAATAATAAGGTACGGTATTGCACAGCATATCGATATTTCTGTTGCTAAAACATTTACAACCTATACGTTAACGGCCATGATAGTTGGGTATTTGCTGGGAATTGTACTTATACCAAAGGTTATTTCACAGCGGACAGCGTTAATAGGCTCTGCTACTTTAGGGATTATTTTAAGTTTTGGGGTAATTTTTGCCGGGAGTTGGCATTCTATTTTGTTTTTGGCATTGCTTGGCTTGGCTAATGCGTTGGTTTGGCCTGCAATTTGGCCTTTAGCTATTCACGATTTAGGAAAATACATTAAAACGGGTTCGGCTGTTTTAATTATGGCGATAGCAGGTGGGGCTGTATTACCTTTAATATGGGGTAAGTTAAGCGATGTGTATTCACCTCAAATGGCATATTCAATTTTAATACCCTCGTATTTTATTATTTTATACTATGCAGTTTGGGGATATAAGATTAGGAAATGGTAGGTAAAATGAAGTAAATTGAAGGGAAAATGGACAGATTTGAATTAGAATTTGAAGTGCGCGATTACGAATGCGATTTGCAGGGAATAGTTAATAACGCTGTTTACTTAAATTACTTAGAACATACACGGCATAAGTTTCTTTTAAGTAAGGGCATTGATTTCGCAAAACTTCATAACGAAGGCATCGATTTGGTTGTTTCTCGTATCGAGATTGATTATAAGTATTCCCTTACTTGTGGTGATAAGTTTGTGGTTCGGATAAGTATTAGCAGGGAAGGATTTTTAAAGATGATATTTACTCAGGAAATTGTTAAAATGCCTGAGGAAAAAACAGCGGTAAAAGCCAAAGTAATCGGAGTAGGATTAAAAAATGGCCGTCCGTTAAAAGTAGGAAACATTCCAGGGTTTGAGGAGTATTAAAGTTTCAATTTAGGTTTGCGTTTTAAACTCGATAAATATACTCCGACAAGGATTATACTCAGGGCTGAAAAGTGCAGTATTCCAATTTGATCGCCATCGAGTAGTCCCCATATTAAGGCAAAAAAGGGAACAATGTATGTCACCGACGAGGCAAAAATTGCGCTGGTGTGGTGTATAAGGTTGTTAAATACAAAAAGTGTTATTACCGAGCCAAACGTTGCAAGTATAAACGTTGCAAAAAGGCTGCGCCAAAATAGCGGGTTCGACATGGCAACCTGAAAATCGGTAAAAGGTAATATTATGCCGGCAGGAATGCCAATAAAAAAGAAAATGAGAGAGGTTATTTGAACTCCGTTCAAATTTGAAAGTCTAAAACGGACAATATTGGAATTTATACCATACATAAATGTAGCGAGTACAATAAAAAAGGCATAAATGTTAACTTGCCCGAACGTATTTAGTTTTCCGTTGGTTATTAAAATAAATGCTCCCATAAAACCGATGGCCACTCCGGTAATTTGAAATATATTGGGTTTATGCTTGAAAAATGCGGCTCCTGCAATTACGGTGAAAAAAGGTGTTAACCCATTAAGAATGCCTGCAAGCGAGCTGGTTATTTGCGTTTCGGATAGGGTAAAAAGAAAAGCCGGGAAAAAATTTCCAAGTAACCCGCAACCTATTAGCGGAAGAATATTATTGCGATTTACCAGTTTTAAATTTTTAATAGATAGGGGAAGCAGAATAATAAAGCTTATGAAAATTCGAAGAGCTCCCACCTGCACATAGTTAAAAGCATCCAGCCCTCGTTTCATTAAAATAAATGAGGCACCCCATACGAATGCCATAAAAAGCATTGCGCTCCACTGCCAGCGTTTTTTGTTTAAGTCGAACATGTATGCGTAATGTTAACAATCGGCAAATGTAGCGAAAAAGGATATTGATAAACAATGGTAATAAAAATTATGTATCGCTTATCTTTGATACATAAATGTTGAGCGATGAGCGAGAAAAGTTACGATCCAAGAATGCACACTGCCGAGCATATTTTAAACCAAACTATGGTTAGAATGTTCGGTTGCAAGAGGGCTTTTAGTAGTCATATCGAAAAGAAAAAATCCAAGTGCGATTACCGGATTCCTAACCCTATTGATATGAACAAGTTGGTCGAAGTGGAGAGGATTGTCAATGAGATAATAAGACTGAATTTGGAGGTGACCGACGAATTTGTATCAAAAGAGGATGCTGCAAAGTTTCTCGATTTGAATAGGCTACCTGCTGATGCTTCTAGTACCATTCGTGTTGTTCGCATAGGCGACTACGATGCGTGTGCCTGCATTGGCCCTCATGTAAAACATACTAATGAAATAGGAACGTTCAGAATAATTTCCAGCGATTATGCCGAAGGAATACTACGAATCCGGTTTAGGCTTGAAAGTTAGTATTTCGAATATGGATAACTCTTTTATAGTTTAGTAGTTTTTTCCTTCGGATAAGGTATATAAACATTATAGGAATCGAAAAAAATATCATGGATAAAATCCAGAAACCTTTATTGTAAACGGCGTTTTTAATAATGTCTTCCATTATAATTATCCAAAGAGAACTGGTAAAGGCTATTGCGGCAGTTAACCAGTAAAGAGAGGCTTCACTTTTCATGATATTAGCGGCGAAAGCCACTAAAAATAAAATAAAACCTACTCCCCAAAGTGTTAGTAATAAGCGTGTAGAAATTTCAACTTTTTTCATTAGTCTTCTTATTCGACTATAATTTTCGATTAATGTATTGTGTGTAATCCTTTATTTTGGGGGTGTATTCCGTTTCAATCAGAGGGGAACTGATTAAAAAATCGGCGGTAGAACGATTGGTTGCCGTAGGAATGTTGTAAACGGTAGCAATACGAAGTAGGGCTTTAACATCCACATCGTGGGGTTGAGCTTCCATTGGATCCCAAAAAAAGATTAGTATATCTATTTTACCTTCGGCAATTAAAGCGCCCAGTTGTTGATCGCCACCTAATGGACCTGATTTTAAGCGGTTTATTTGAAGATGGTCGTTGGCTGCGCCGCCCTGCATTTTGGTTATGGCTTCTTCCACCAATCGACCGGTAGTTCCGGTACAAATCAACTTGTGGTGAAGTAATTTTTCCCAGTTCCATTCAACCCACTCTACCATGTCGCGTTTGCGATTGTCATGGGCTACCAATGCGATAGTTTTATACTTATTCACGTTCATAATTTTTGCAAAAATAGTAAATGCTCTAAAAAAAATGTTAAGCCGATGTTAAAAGAGGTAAAATGAAATTTTTGTTCAGAATAGATTAATAGATAAAAAAGGATATTTTTGTTAGTCTCTAAAAATAAATCAATGTCGAAAAAACATGCTTTAATTGTGTCGCTCCTGTTAGTGGTTGCGGCAATTATCATTCAAATTTTACTTAAAAGTTTTATCGTCAAACTCGACAAGGAGTTGGTCGAATTCTTTTCCGGAATTTTACTGGGAGTCGGCATCGGTATTCCTGTTTATATTTTCTTTGGTAAAAAGAAATAGCCATTATATGCTAAATCGTTAGACTTCTACTCTTTTCATGTTTAATTCAGAGGGAAATTACTTGCAGTAATCAGATAAGATCTTTTTTGAATTAAACATAATGTACTTCGTTTTGTTAGGACGATATTTAAATAGTTAAGTATGTGTGACGGTAAAAAAAGTGTGGTTGTACTTTTAATCTTACTTTCCAGTATTGTAAAAGCTCAGGTTACAGATGATTCCTTACAGGTAAAGGAGCGTAAATTTGAGTATAACTTGTCCCTGAAAAATACAATAGTCCCTGTTGTCTTAATTACCTATGGCATTGTTGGCTTTAATAACCCGAAGTTAAAAAGTTGGAATGTTGATACGAGAGATGAAGTGTTGGAAGACATCGACAGAAAGTACCATATCGATGATTATTTTCAGTATGTTCCCAGTGTTACTGTTTATTTTTTGGATGATGCCGGATTAAAAGCCAAACACTCTTTTTGGGATAGAACAGCCATTCTGGCTAGTTCGTTTGTATTGCAAACAATGGTTGTTCAAACGTTGAAATATACCACTAAAGTGGAACGTCCCGATAGTAGTAACATGAATTCTTTTCCTTCGGGGCATACAACCTTAGCCTTTTCGGGAGCCGAATTTTTATGGCAGGAGTATAAAGAGCACAGCATTTGGATAGGTGTGGCGGGATATGCAGTGGCTAGTTCCATTGGTATTGCTAGGGTTATTAATAATAAGCACTGGTTAACCGACGTTTTTGCGGGTGCTGGCATTGGCATTCTTAGTACAAAAATTTCTTATTTTTTTTACGAACGAATTAAACTAAAACCACGAAGAGGAAATCGAACCTACACAATGATAACTCCTATTTATGGAAATAAAATAAACGGGTTAACTTTGTCCGTTCGTTTTTAACCAGTAAAAAAACTAGTGCAGGGTGTTTAGGTATATCGATATTCGATCGTATTTCCCAAAAATTGGATTTGCTTTTAGGGCATTAAAAAGCCGGAACTACATGCTTTTTTTTGTAGGGCAAAGCATTTCCCTGATGGGTACATTCATTCAGAATTTAGCGTTAGGTTGGTTGGTTTACCGTTTAACAAGTTCTTCGTTTTTGCTTGGTGCCGTGGGTTTTGCCGGTCAAATTCCGTCGTTGTTTCTTACGCCTTTTGCAGGCGTTTTTGCTGATAGGCTTAATCGTCGAAAAGTGCTTATTGCAACACAAACCCTTTCGATGCTAATGGCGTTTTTACTTGTAGGCTTGTACGAAACCGACTCAATAAAAATTTGGCATATAATTGTAATATCGGTAATTAACGGATTTTCGCTAGCTTTCGATACGCCTTTTCGTCATGCTTTTATAATTGAAATGGTTGGCGATAAGGAGTTGCTACAGAATGCCATTGCATTAAATTCCACTCTTATAAATTCTGCAAGATTTATAGGCCCTACTATTGGCGGTTTCCTTATAGCATGGTTAGGGGAGGGTGCTTGTTTTATTATTAACGGCGTAAGTTTTATGGCTGTTATAGGGTCGTTAATGGCTATGCGAATAGTTCCTTTAAATAGGGGTAGCCATAGGAGCGGAATTGTGCGAGAACTGCTGGAAGGGTTGCAGTATTCGTATCATGCCAAAACCATTTGGTACCTACTGCTTTTGGTGGCAATGTTCGGATTTTTAGGCTTGCCGTTTCAGATTTTTCTTCCGGTTTTTGCCAGAGACATATTGCATGGTAGTTCTCAAACGCTGGGTTTTCTTACCGGTGCTTTTGGTGCCGGTGCTTTATTAGGCGCATTCTACTTGGCGTCGCGTAAAAGCGTTTGTAGTTTGCCAAAAATCATACTAATGTCCAGTATGCTTTTTGCAGTAGGATTGTTGGGCTTTTCCGTTTCCTCAAACATTATTTTATCGTTAAGCATTATATTCGTGCTGGGATTTGGTATGGTTTCGCTGTTTGCCGGCACAAATACCTTATTACAACAAATTGTTGATGATGATAAACGAGGGCGGGTAGTGGCGCTTTATGGCATGTCGTTTATGGGAATAACCCCGCTGGGAAGTTTACTGTTGGGTTCGGTAACTCCTCTGTTGGGAGTACAAATTACTTTTGTTGTCGCAGCCGGACTTTGTTTGGTTGCCGCTTTTGCCTTTTCAAAAAAGTTACCCACAGTAAAAACCGATGTCTGCGGATAAGCCTTGAGTTTAGACCATTTTCTTTGTAAATTTGGGTTAATACAGTTTTACAGATTCTTTTCTATTCAAAAACTCCGTTAGGTTTATTATTTTTGAAATACTTAACAATAGTATTAACTTAATATGCCATGAAAAAATTAGTTACGTTGATTTTGGTCCTTTCGATGTTTTCTGCTTTTTCGCAGGACGAGCAAAGTTTGAAGGAACAAGTTAATCAACTAAAAGAGGATAACATTAACCTTAATCACAGGTTAGATGAAGTTCAAAAGTTGGTGGACGATGTAGTTTGGTTTAATAGGGTTGGCGATGTTGCGTTCATCGATAAGGTTTATATTTACGGACCTCCTCCGGCAAATGTTAAAAATCCTACAGCGATGGGGGCAAATAACCCGGTTAAATTTTGGTCGTATGTTTTTATTCCTAAGAATATTGACCCAAACAAGAAATATCCGTTGTTGGTTTTTCCTCACGGAGGAGTTCATGCCGATTTTACCACGTATTATACCCATATTATCAGGGAAATGATTGCGCAAGGCTACGTGGTAGTTGCAGCAGAGTATAGGGGTAGCACGGGCTATGGACGTGGTTTTTGGGAAAAGATAGATTATGGTGGACTTGAGTACGAGGATGTTTACGCCAGCAGGAATTATGTTTTGGATAACTACGATTTTGTCGATTCCAAGCGTGTCGGGATTATAGGTTGGAGTCACGGAGGAATGATTGCTTTGCATAATATTTTCGAGCATCCCGACGATTATGCCTGTGCTTTTGCCGGGGTTCCGGTTTCCGATTTAATCCTTCGCTATGGCTATTCCGACGACGAATATCGTGAATTATATACCGCCCCTTACCATATCGGTAAATCGCCCAGAGAGGACATTGCTGAGTATAAGCGTCGTTCTCCGGTTTGGCAGGCCGATAAGCTCAAAACCCCGTTGCTTATTCATACCAATACTTGCGATGATGATGTTTACGAAATTGAGGTGGAACATTTAATTCAGGCGCTAAAGGCTGATGGTAAAAAATTCGAGTACGAAATATTTCAGGATATGCCCGGCGGGCATTCGTTTGATAGAATTGATACTAAGGCTGCTCGTAAAATTAGGGTGAAGATTTATAAGTTTTTGGCGCAATACCTAAATCCTCCTAAGCCTATTAAGTCGGTAGAGGATATAAATAGAGCCGCTTATCTGCCTTTTTAGAGTATTGTCCTTTAGGTTGAATGCTATTTTGTAATGTTCTTTTTATACAAAAGTCCATCTTTTTAAGGTGGACTTTTGAGTTAAATATGTCGATTTAAAAGGTGTTTGGCAGCTTTTGCCTCTTTTTCGCTTTTTAAGTTTTGTATTAACTTATTTCAGCATATCCTTTACTTCATTCAAATTTCCATCGACCTTGGCTGGTTTCAATCCAAGAATACGCGCAATAAGCGGGTATATGTCGATGTTTTGAAAAGAATCGTGTTTGTATCCCGATTTGAATGCAGGCCCCATAGCATAGAAAATCCCTTGCATGTCGGGCTGCATGTTATCGTATCCGTGAGTACCTCCATCGTAGCGCTGAACGTTATCCGTCCACGATAAACTCCAGCCCAACTCTGGTTCAAGAAGCAAATCGTTTATTCTGGGGTTGGTGCCATAAACGTATCGTTTGGGTATTTCGTTTCGTTTCCAAACGTTAAGATGCTTAATGGTTTTTAATTTTTCCAATGCTTCATTGTAGTTTTCTTTTTTAGGTTGAAGCGAGTAAACAGGATTTCCTCCGGAGATGTATTGGAACCAATCCTTGCTAACATAGTTGGAAAGGTTAATTACCCTTTCGCTGGAAGTTTCGGTCATTCCATGGTCGGAAACAACAATTATGTTTATTTTATTGGCAATTGGCAGGGCTTGTAAGCGTGTAATAAATACTCCCAGCAAGCTATCCAACTGCTCTACTACCTCTTTGGTTTGATCGGATACCGGTCCGTATTTATGGCTAATCATATCGGGCTCATGGTAGTAAAAGGTGATAAGGCGTGGTCTTTTGTTTTCGGGTAACGAAAGCCAGCTAATAACCGTGTCAATTCTGTTTACAAAGGGAATATTTTGATCGTAACGTTTCCAGTAGGTTGGCTGAATTCCTTCAATAGGAGCTTCGGACCCAACCCAGTAATACGATGCTGTTTTTTTCCCTTGTTTTTCGGCTGTTACCCAAATGGGTTCTCCTTTGTAGAAATTGCCGTTCTCAACGCTTTTTCTGTCGCCAAGCCTGAAATACCCCAAATCCTTATCGTAAAACGAATTATTCACTATACCATGATGATCGGGATGCAGGCCTGTTGCAATGCTGTAGTGGTTAGGAAATGTTTTGGACGGATAGCAGCTGATTAATGATTTGGCTTTAACCCCTTTGGATGCAATGTCATTCAAAGTAGGAGTTTGGTAAATTGTATTATAATCCCAGCGAAAAGCATCGAGCGATATGAGGATTACGTATGAGTCGGGAGGCGTTTCCGTCATAGGCGTGTTGGAGGCACGTGTAAACGTTGAAGATGCTAAAAGTATTGTAGCAACGGTTAGGGTTAACTTTCTAATTTTCATCTCTACAAATTTTGTCTAACTTTATTAAAGGTTTCTATTTTAGGTTGTTGGCAATGTATTCATCAACGTTGAATTTTCGCTTGCAACCTTCAAAGTTCATAAATCGAATTTTTCCAAATATAGGTTTTTCTGGCCAAGGTCTGTCGTGAACTCCTCCAATTGACCATGCAACTCCGGTAAACCCGTTAGGGTCGCGACCATCAATACTATACTTGTCGTTAAGGTATATGGCTATTTGTATGGCTTCTTCGGGACAAGTTGTCCACTCCAGAATTTTTTTAGCCCAATACATTCTCATATACCCGTGCATTTTTCCTTTGTGCACCATCTCCATTTGTGCTGCATTCCATAGCGGGTCGTGCGTTTGGGCATTTTCGAATGTCGATAGGGAATACAAGTATTTTCTAACATCGAATCGATGAAGTTTATGCGACTCTTTGGCCCATTCGGGGAAACCCGAGAATCGAGAATAAGCAGGGTTGTATAGGCAAAAGTTGTCGGATAACTCCCGTCTGATTATCAATTCTTCCAAAAAAGCCTTTTTATCTTCTTCAGGTGCGGTCGATTTTAAAATTTCAATGGCAATGCGCTGTGCCGAAATTTGACCAAAATGAAGATACGGCGATAAATTCGATTGTCCGTCGATATTTGGGTTGTTTCGCTTTGTGGAATACCCGTTCAATTTATCGGATATGAATTTGTGCAAAACATCGTTTGCAGCATCTTCTCCGGGAATAAAAGTTTCAACGGGCTTTACATCGTTCGAAGGTTTTAGCCACACAATGGCATCGTGCCAGTTGGTCGGTTTGTGCTTAACATCGGTTTTAATCGAAGGCGTTACGGCTTCAAAATCCGTTAAAAACGTCGATAGGTGCTTTTTTATTTTAGGTCGGATTGTGTATGCTCCAAACTCAGCCTTTGGCGATGCAATCCAGCAAGGAACAATGTTGTGGGCGTCAACTTCATAATGCGGAATTAAGATTCGCTCGTTTAGTTGGCTTTTCCAATCACGTTTTATCATTAGCGGGTCAAAGTCGCTTACAATTAAGCTGGCCTGCGTTTTCTCTATAAATATTGCCAACATTTCGGCAGGATTTCCTTTTAATAGTTGAAAATCGATACCGGCATCAAGTAACTTTTGCTCTACCTGTTTCAGCCCTTTCAGCATAAAATCGTATTGCCTAAGGCCTGCTCCCGGGAAAGAAGGTGCTAGTGTAAAGGCTACCTTTACAGGTACATTCAACGCATTAGCCTTCGAAATGGAATAAGTAAGCGCCCAGTTGTCGGCAACCCTTTGGTCGCGCGACATCCAATAAATAACAGGTCCCGAACCGGTTATTTCACCGGAGCGTAATTCCCGTACCCTATGTTTGTTAAAGCTAATTTTGTTGAACATAGCATGAAAAACAATCCCAGTAAATTTAGGAATAATATTATTAAGGCAACTATAAATAATTGTGTAAAATAGGTTAACAAGCGGTTTTGAGTATTAAGTGGCGAGGATGATGAACTTTGTTAGAATGTTTGTAAAATTTGAAATAATTAAGTGTATCTTTGGTGTGGTTTTCTTCGGGGCAGGGCGTAATTCCCTACCGGCGGTAAAGTCCGCGACTCCTTAATTTTTAGGATTGATTTGGTGAAATTCCAAAACCGACAGTAAGAGTCTGGATGAGAGAAGAAATGTGTAAATTGGCATTAGGTTGCGGTTTATTTATTTTAAGCGTGTTGCTCCGGAGATTTAATTACTAACAGTAAAAAAGGAGTGAAAATGACTACGCTTAAGGAGTTTGGCGAAACCTGCAAGGAAAGGGTGGACAATGCCATTAGAAGTTTGCAACAAGGAAAAGGGATTCTACTTGTTGACGACGAGAATCGGGAAAATGAAGGCGATATTATTTATTCTGCCGAAAAAATGACCGAAAAGGACATGGCATTAATGATTAGGAATTGCAGTGGAATAGTGTGTTTATGCCTAACCGATGAAAAGTGCAAAAGTCTTGGTCTGAGACAAATGGTGGATAACAACACCAGTAAAAATCAAACAGCATTTACTATATCCATAGAGGCCAAAAATGGCGTAACTACAGGCGTTTCGGCTAAGGATAGGTTAACTACAATTAAAACGGCTATTGCTAAAAATGCCTCTTCGACCGATTTAGCTCATCCCGGTCATGTTTTTCCTTTAAGAGCAAAGCCCAACGGTGTTTACGAGCGTAGGGGGCATACCGAAGGCAGTGTCGATTTAATGAAGTTGTCGGGACTTTCGGATGCTTCGGTGTTATGCGAATTAATGAATGAGGATGGAACCATGGCCAGACTTCCGGAAATTGCTTCGTTTGCTCGTGAACACAATATGACAGTTGTTTCGGTAGAAGATATATACCAATACCGAAAAATGAAGGAAAACATATATCAGGTTGTTAATAATTAGGGCTTTAAACTAAATACGGGAAAAACCGATTGAGTATTCTTTTTGTGGTATATTTTTTAGTTGTTGCGGTATAATATACCGAACTGAATGTAAATATTTAACCGAATTTCATTATCTTTCTCATTAAAAGGAGTTCATAAAAGTTTTGAGAATATTAATGAACAAATTTTGCTTAAAAATGTATTAAGCGTAAAATAAATATTTACTAACTAAAACATGTAATTCGGATGAAAAGAGTGCTTGTATTAGGATGTAATTTTGCGGGCCTTACGGTTTCCCGATATTTGCATAAAGAGGCAAAAGGTAAAATAAAGTTAACCGTAATAGATCGGAAGAATTACATCAACTTTATTCCAAATATTCCCATAGAGGTTTTTAGCAACAACAACCCTGCTGATACAATGGAATTCCCCTTTCAGAAGCATTTAAAATCGGATGGAACCGAGTTTATTCAAGCCGATGTTGAGGAAATTGACGTGAAGGGCAGGAGAGTGTATTACACTCCAAACGAACGTCCGGGGTCCGCTCGGGAATTTATAGAATACGATTATTTGGTTATAGCATTGGGCGCTAGGCTTGCCTACGATAAAATTGAAGGCTTTGCCGAGTTTGGTCACACGTTTTCCGATACGACTTACGGAAATAAAGTAAGGCAGTACCTTTACAACGATTATAAGGGAGGGCATATAGCCGTTGGTTCCGACTTATTTGTGCAGGGAAAGCACCCAAAGTTACCTGAAGTGCCAATAGCATTGGCTGCTTGTGAGGGACCTCCGGTCGAAATAGGATTTTCCTTGGCCGATTGGCTGAAAAGGCATAAAAAGGGTAATGAAAAAAGTATTACCCTATTTACTCCTGCCGATGTAATTGCGGAGGATGCTGGCGAAACCATCCTGAATAAATTATTGCCAATGGTATCCGATATGGGATTTGGGTACATGAATAATACCCATGGTATAAAAAGGCTTTACAAGGATGGGATTGAGTTTAAAAATGGGAAAAGTTTAGAAGCCGAATTGAAGATTGTATTTCCTAATTGGGAGGCTCACGAATTTATAAAGAAGTTACCAATTGTGGATGACCAAGGATTTATAGTAACGGATTTATTTATGAGAAATCCGGATTATCCCGAAATATTTGCTGTTGGCGATGCTGCTTCCGTAACAGTTCCTAAGTTGGGGGCTATAGGTCATTTGGAGTGCGAAATAGTATCGAAGGTAATTGGTAACGAGGTAGCAGGTAAAAACGAAGAGGTTAAACCGTTGGAACCTATGCTTATTTGCTTTGGAGATATGGGGAATTATAAAGGCTTTTACATGCACACAAACGAATGGTGGGGTGGAGATATACGCATTTTAAAAATGGGAATTACTCCTTATATGATGAAGATAGGTTTTAAAACAATGTACAAAACGTTGGGTGGAAAAGTTCCCAGTTGGGGAATGCCTTTTGCCAAGTTGGTTGCCGATCATGTTTCTATATAATATTTAAGCATCTGTAAAATGAAAAAGAAGAAACCCTGCCGAACAAGCAGGGTTTACTTTTATTATTCGTTGTGTTTATGGCATTTTATGCACAATAATATCGTTGGAACGAAGTAGTATGTCCACATACTGAGCTCGTTGATATGCAAAAGGATCGTGTACGTTTTTTTTAGCTAGTTTTCCTTTAAATTCATCGATGGATTTGTAGCCTTTTTCTTGCATCCATGCTTCCATCTCGCTCAGAATTTTAGGAATGAAGCCAATCCCGTTTTTATAAAGTGCGCTCACAATTTGAAATGCCGATGCTCCAGCCAAAATCATTTTTATAGCATCGCTTCCACTTAAAATGCCCGTATTTGCGCAAAGGTCGGCGGCTATGTTGCCAAATACCAACCCAACGAATCGCAGAGGTAGTTGCATGTCGGTTTGCTCGCTCAGGGTTATGGATTGTACCAGTTCTTCCTTGTCAATATTGATGTCCGGTTGAAATAGCCTGTTAAACAGAACAATGCCATCTATTTCGGTAGAGTCGAATCTGCGAATAACGTCGAGAGGGTTGGTGTAGAATGGGCTAAGTTTAACGCTGACGGGTATTTTAACTGTTTTTTTTACCCTTTCCAAGGTTTCCTGTTGCGATTGGATGATAGTTTTTCCCTCCACTTCAAAGTTTTTGGGAGTGGTATAAAAGTTAAGTTCAAGAGCATCTACCCCGGTTTCGGCAATGGCAACGGCATACTCTTCCCATGTGTCTGGGTGCATGGCATTTAAACTTGCAATTATTGGTATGGAGAGTAGTTCTTTTGCCTTTTTAAGTTTAGATAGGTGTTCTGCGGGGCCAGCATGTTTGAGTAAAGGAAACAGGCGAATCATTTCGGCATGACGTTCATTATACTGCTCCAGCTCATTTTCCAGTTCCAACTCTTCGAGTTGAATTTGTTCCTCGAATAGCGATTTAAAGACTATGGCTCCAGCGCCAGCTTCTTCGATAGCCTTTAAGTTTTCAACCTTTCCGGTAAGCGATGAAGCGCCTACTATGAGCGGATTTTTTAACTCAAGACCCATGTAGGATGTTTTTAGTGTTGTCATAGCATTATGGATTTTATGATTAGTTCTTTTCCGGGATTACTGCCTCTATCAATTCGTGGGCAAGTAAAATTGTCGATTTGGGCCAATGGTAGTCGGTAAAGTTATTGGCGTTTATTGCCACAACCATTCCCTTTTCGGGACAAACAAAAACGTACTGATCGCCATACCCTGCTGCATATATCATTTCTTCATCGTTGGTAGGTAAATCAATCCACCATTGCAATCCGTACAGCGTATTGTTGTTGAAGTGAACAGGGTTGGCCGTAGATTCCTTTATCCATTGGCTCGATACAACTTGTGTATTTCCAAAATGTCCGTTATCGAGCATTATCAACCCAAATTTGGCCATGTCGTAGGTTGTTAGGTGTATTCCTCCCCATGCCGGATAGCCGTTTTCGCCATAAAAATCCCATTGATAATCGGTTATTTTTAGAGGAACAAACAGTTGTTCCTCTACTAGTTTGTTAAAAGGTTTTTTGCTAATTCGGCTAATTATTTCGGCAATAATTTGGCTCGATAGGCTGTTATACGAAAATTTTGTTCCAGGCAATGTGTCAACTGGTAAATTCATAAAGAAATCAATCCAGTTGAAGTTGTTTTCCACAACGGCAATCAGGCTGTTGGAAGCATAGTTATAGGGATAGTCCCATTCGTTAAATTTCAACCCGGTAGTTTGGTTAAGGAGATTTCGAATGGTAATGAGTTTTTTTATAGTATCTTTTTCAAATATATCGGCATATTCGGGAAAGTATTCGTACATGGGTGTATCAATACTTTGTATTAAATTGGAATCTAAGCATTTACCCAATAATAGTGAAATGATGCTTTTGCTTACGGAGCTAATTTGGTTTAGAGTATATCTGTTACAAAATTTAAAATACTTATCGTAAACAATTCTTCCCTGTGTATCGAGAATAACAATTCCCGTTATTTTCCCGTACTTGTCGTTTCGAATGTCCTGTTCGAGTCTTGTAATAATTTCGTTGTTGATATTTAGCCTTACTTTAGCAGCTGTGGCCGATTGTAAAACCGTTAGTATAAAAAAAGATAGTATGATTATTTTAAAGTGTTGCGTCATGTCGGTTCAATTTTATTAAATATAGCAATTTTAACAGGCCGATGCAATAGTACGTTTATTTGTTATAAACCGGAAAAGTTACGATTGGTTCAATGTTGCTATTTAATTTCGTTAGAGTTAAAATAAAATGGTACCTTTGCAGGTAATTGATTAGAAAATAGTAACAATGGTATTGTTATTTCATTCCAAATGGAAGGAATGTTTTTTTCTAATTAGTTTAAAGCGAAAATTAGTTTTTGTGTTTGAATGAAAAAAACGGCGTTATAGGGTGTCAATTTCATATTTCCGCTTATTTTTACATTGAAAATCGGGCAAAATAAATTGTAAGGAAGCAATTTGTTTTAAGCCTTTAATAATTAATATCATATGAATATTTATGTAGGGAACCTTGATTTCAAGGTTGATGAAAATGACCTTAAGGGTGTTTTCGAAAAGTATGGTTCTGTTAGTGAGGTAAAAATCATAACGGACAAGTACAATGGAAGAAGTAAAGGCTTTGGATTTGTTGTAATGGAAGACAATGCCGAGGCTAAAAAAGCTATTGATGCGTTAAATGGAACTACTGTAAAGGATAGAGCTATGGTTGTTAACGAAGCTCGTCCTAGAAAATAGTATCGGTATGAGTAGCGGTAAAGTTAAATGGTATAATGAAACCAAGGGTTTTGGTTTCATAGAAACCGACGAAGGAAAAGATATCTTTGTGCATCGTTCCGGATTGCTAAATCCTAATAAGGGACTTTACGAAGGACAAAAGGTAGTTTTCGATATTAAGCAAGGAGAAAAAGGCGAATTTGCGCAGAATGTAAAATAGTTGCATAACGCCTTTAAAGGTAGTTTTTCAATACCTATTTCCTGTCATATAAAAATGGGAGTAGGTATTGATTTATTAATTTATAACATCACCTGCATGGTTTAATTGCCAGTGTCAGGGAAGTATTAGTATTAAAACAAAAATTAAGCATAGTTAAATGGGGAGATCAAGAGAAACTTTTGGTAAAAAAAACGTACGAGAAAAACAGTTGAAGAAGCGTAAAGACAAAGAAAAACGTAAGTTAGAAAAAAAGGAGCAAGGAAAGCAGAATATCGACGATATGATTGCGTATGTTGATGAAAATGGGATGATTACCTCTACTCCTCAGGATTTAAAAAATAAAATGGAGGTGGATGTCGAAAGTATTGAAATTGCAACTCCTCCCAAGATTCAAGAAGAAGACGTTCCAAAACAAGGTGTGGTTACAGCGTTCGATCACTCTAAAGGCTATGGTTTTATAGTCGATTCGCAGACAAAAAATTCCGTATTTTTTCACGTTAACGATTGTATTGACGATAACATCAAGGTTGGAAATACGGTAGAGTTTGATACGGAAAAAGGCCTTAAAGGACCCAAAGCCAAGAATGTTAGGATAAAAAAATAGGAAAAGTTAAGGCGGAACGTTTATCCCAAACCTATTTTAAAAATTTCTGTTTCGATTAGATAATGAAGAATGATTTACCTTGCAGGAAGGTGAATAGTGTTTATTCCTTTTTTGGCAAGTTTGCTCATTATTTTCATTTTGCTATCGGTTGTTTTGCCCGCAACGGCTTCGGGTATTACATGCATGTGGTATCCTAATTTTTTCCCGCCAATCAGCGTTTGATAAACGCAATGTTCTGCCATTAAGCCAACCACAACAATATCCTTGACCTGATTTTGTTTTAATAAATTGGTTAATTCAGTAGATTTAAAAGCGTTGGCTTTGTTTTTTAGCACGATGTTATTGTTTACAACATTTAGTCGTTTGTCGAATTCGAGTTGGGGGAGGGTGTCTATTTTAAAACCTTTAGCAGAAATGTTCAGGGTTGTTAGTACCGATTTTACATAGATAATTTTGCTTTTATCCCATGTGGCAATAATGGAGTTGATGGTGCTTATAAGTTGAGCCGCCTCATTATTTGGTATTATTCCCTCGGTAAAATGTTGCTGTATATCCAGGACTATTAGGTATTTGTCCTGACTTTGCTTTTCGTTTTGAGCCATGCCACAGTAAAAGGTGAAAGTTAGGATAATTGCCATCAATATTTTTGCTTTCATGGTTAATGTGTTTGGTGGATAATAGTAGTTAGAATTTTTTATTAATATATGGTTTAACTGCTAGATAGTCAAATTTTTAAAATTCAGATAGAGGATAGTTATTTTGGATTGTGGGTATAAAAATAGCATTCGTCTGATGATGAATGCTATAGAAAGGTTTTACTGATATTTGTGTTAAAATTACGAGTGCTTTTCCAATGGCGAAAATGTTTTCACAAGCCGTTGCAGCATTTCGTTAACGGTTGCTTTCGAGCAGGCTATGTTTATTCGTTGAAAACCTTCGCCCGACGTGCCAAAGTCTTCGCCGGCATTAAAGCCAAGACCTGCTTTTTGTATTAGCATCTCGTTAAGTTCTTTTGTAGTAAGTCCGTATTTTCGAAAGTCCACCCATAGCATATACGTACCTTGCGGACGGTTGAATTTTATCGAAGGCAATTTTTTGTTTAAGGTTAGTTCTACTAAATCGATATTTTCCTGAAAGTATTGCAGAAGTGCGTTTAACCATGTCTCGCCTTCTGGCGTGAAAGCCGCCTTGAGAGCCTCGGTACCAAATATGTTTCCCATTCCTGCACCGGAGGCTTCCAACTCGGCCTTATACTTTTTCATTAGTTCGGCATTGGGAATTATTGTAAAACCGGACGACAGCCCTGCAATGTTAAAGGTTTTACTGGCCGATGCAAATGTCACCGTGTGCTGTGCAAAATTATCGTTTAAACTTGCCAGCGATACATGTTTTGCAGGTTTAAACACAAGGTCGGAGTGTATTTCGTCCGATACAATAAGAACGTTGTGTTTTATGCAGATATTCCCGATTTTGGTTAGTTCGTCAGTTGTCCATACTTTGCCAACAGGGTTATGCGGATTCGATAGTATTAACATTTTTGCTCCATCCGCGGCTAATCTTTCCAACTCCTCAAAGTTAATTCGGTATATGCCGTTTTCTTCAATAAGGTTGTTATGTACCAATTTTCGTCCGTTATTTTCCACCGTACTGTAGAATGGGTGATATACCGGAGGTTGAATAATTATTTTATCGCCGGGTTGAGTAAAGGCTCTTATGGCGTGATTAAGACCGGAAACAACACCGGGGCAAAATTCAATCCAGCTATCTTTAATGTTCCACTGATGTCTATTGGAATACCACCAAATAATGGCTTGGTTGTACTGCTTGTCCCTAAAGGTATATCCCAAAACGGGATGATTGCAGCGTTTTTTAATGCTGTCGATAACGAACGAAGGGGTTGGAATGTCCATGTCGGCTACCCACATTGGAATTACATCGGCTTTGCCGAAAATTACGTTGCGTAAGTCGTATTTTACGCAGGAAGTGTTTTCCCTATCGGGATTTTGATCGAAATTATACTTTGAATACATCGTGATTAAAGAGTTTTACATTTCAAGAATTTTCATTTCTGTACGGCGGTTTTGCGCACGGCCTTCGTCGGTGTTGTTGGTGGAGATAGGCATAGATTCTCCATACCCTTTCGATGTTAACCGCTCGGACGAAATACCTTTCGAAATTAAGTATTCCACAACCGACTTGGCCCTGTTTTCGGATAAGGCGATATTATACTCTTCGGTTCCCTGATTATCGGTGTGTCCGCTAATTTGAATTTTTAGCGTTGGGTTTTGCTTTAGCAGTTCAACCAACTTATCCAATTCTACTGTCGATTCAGGTTTTAGTTGATATGAGTCGGTTTCAAAGAATATATTGCGCATTACAATAATTTCGTTTTTGTTTATCCGGTTTAGCAGAACATCAACCCTGAATGGCTTATCAAATGAATGATAGCCTTCCAAATCGAAATGTTCCGAGTAAAAAAGGTACCCGGGGGCATTGGCAAAAAGCGCGTAGCGCTTATTGGTTGGCAGGCATACCAGAAAGTTGGACTTAGCCTGATCGGTTGGACTGACAATCTCGTTACGCGATTCCAAATCGACCAAGGAAATTGTTGCCTCAACGGGATCGAGGGTTTTGAAATCTTTTACCGTTCCCGTAACATACGATGTAGGAATTGGTCGTATTTCGGGATAAAGTTCAAAGGTAAAAATATCGCGTCCGTTTTCGGGATTAATATCGGTGGAGTAATACGCCGTGGTTCCCTTCGCATTTACAATAAGACCTTCTTCGCTTTTATAGGTGTTTATTGGGTAACCCAAGTTTATTGGTTTCGACCATTTGCCATCCTTTCCCTTACGGGAAACGAATAAGTCCTGACTGCCAAGCCCTATATGTCCGTTGGTGGAAAAATACAGGGTTTGATTATCGAAATGAATAAAAGGCGATTGCTCGTTGCCATTGCTATTGACAGGTTCTCCAAGGTTTTTTGCATTGCTCCACGAACCGTCGGGTAAATGATCCGAGGTCCAAATGTCGTAACCTCCTAAACCTCCCGAGCGGTTACTTACAAAGTATAGCGTTTTACCGTCGGGCGAAATGGACGGCTGTTTTTCGGAATACTTACTTGTATTAATTGTAGGCGGTAACTTTACGGGCGTTGCCCAACTGCCGTTGGCATTTTTTACAGAGTAGTAAAGGTTACAGGGCCCCCGGCAAATAGTAAAGAACATGGTATTCCCATCGGCCGATAGCGATTGTGCCCCTTCGTTGTATTCAGTGTTAATTGAACCCGGAAGGGGTATGCCTTTTGACCATTCGCCTTTTTCGTTTCGTGTGCTATAGTAGAAATCCTCCTGCCAACGGGTTCCTCGCATTCCCACATCTTCGGATTTCGGTAATTTTACGGTGTAAACAATGGTATTTTCATCAACCGAAAGGCTTGGCCAGTACTCGTCGAGGTACGTGTTTATGTTAATTCCGATATTTATCGGATTGTAGGGGACAGGATGGTTTATGGCATTTATGGAAAACTTACACTTTTCCACATATTGTAATGCCATTTTTTTTAGCGATGCCGAGTTGTCGTTGTAAGTAAGGTATTTATTGTAACTGTTTAATGCTTCGTTATACTTTCCATTTGTGTAGTACAGCAAACCTAATGTGTAATAGGAGCGTGGAAAAAAGTCAGGATTAATTTGATGCGATTTTTCGTAACAATCAATCGATTTTTCGAAGTCGCCCATTTCCATGTAAACTTGTCCAAGAACCAGGTACGCTTCAATGAATTTTGGTTCAATTTTTATGCATTCGTTAAGGTATCGGGCTGCCGTAACATTATCGTTTTTGTCGAAAAAACTTAAAGCTTCCTGATAACGGGATATTGCACGCTTGTTGGAAATGCTTAATGTTTTCTGCTTTTGGGCACTTCCAAGTAAAGGAATAATGGTAAGAAGTATAAAAATTAACCTTTGCATAAAAACTTATGGTATGTGCATGTATTTATGCGATTGTAACGAAACTCTCCATTTCGGATTTTCCATTATGTAATCAACAATTTTGGGAACAATGCTCTCGTAAACGCTCCACTCCGGTTGAAGAAACAGAATGCAATTTGTTTTTACCTTTTGGGCATTTTGTTCGGCCCAAAGGAAATCTTCTTCACTTTGAATGATAACCTTTAACTCGTCGGCCATCATAAAGATGCCTTCGGTAGGAGGTTGTTGCTTTTTAGGTGATAGGCAAATCCAGTCCCATTGTCCGGTTAGCGGATATGCTCCCGACGTTTCCACAAAGGTTTGAATACCTCTCGATTTTAGTTGGTTACACAGGTAATCGAGTGGGTATAGGCTGGGTTCTCCTCCTGTTACCACAACAGCCTTTGCGGGGTACGATGCCGCCCTTTCAACAATCTCATCAACGTTAACGGGAGGAAACGTGTCCGGATTCCACGACATTTTCGAATCGCACCACGAACATCCTACATCACATCCGCCAATTCTAATAAAATATGCAGCACGACCAGTTTGAAAGCCTTCTCCCTGTAAGGTGTAAAATTCCTCCACCAGCGGTAATTTTTTACCGGAATCAAACTGTTTTACAACTTCGTTAAAATTCATAATTGCTATTCGTTGTGGTTGGACGAGCCAAATAGTAAAAGCCTATCCGTTTTAATGGCATTTTGTACAAGTTTGTCCGGTACTATTTTCCAACTGTTGAGTTTTTTAGGGGTGATGGTTCCTTTACTTTTTATGTAGTTCATTAGTAGTAATCTTATATCCCTATCGGTCGAATTAACTATTCGCTCTTGCAGTTGCTCGGGAGTAAGCCCGGCGCCTTTTGTCAAATGACCGCCACCACCATTTCCACGGTACGAATTTACAGCTACTTTGTACATTTTATTCGGATTGAAAGGCGTGCCATCGGCCATAGATAGTATGGTTACTTTATCACCGTCAGGTTTGGTAACATCAACTATGTAATTTATTCCTGCAGCAGCGTCGAAATTGTAGTAACGGTTTACTAATTCAACCTGTCCTTGCTTATTTTTAACAATGTACCCGTTGGCATCGGTAGTGAATTTTAGCAGATGGTCGGAGGGCTCTTTCATGGTGTTAAACCAGAGGCTAACGGAGTATTCCAGGTAAGCGTCAACCTCGGAACCCTTGAGCATCATGGTATAAAGAAAGTTCTCGTAGCGGTAAAGTTTGAACATATCGCTTACGGTAATGGTTCCCTCTTTTATTTTCGATATAAAGGATAGGGGAGCGGCAAACGAAATGTCGGTGTCGGTTAAATCCAACTGCGATTGGTTGATAAAGTCGATAAAATCGCACGGGCCAAAGTAAGCATCGGCACTGCTAATTGTTTTGGTAAATGTTCCAACAGGTTCTTTTACATATTCTGAAACGGTGTTGTAATAATCCTTAAACTCATTCATGAACTGCGGGTCGGGTTCGAACTTTGCAGTTTTAACCAGCTGTCCGCTGACGTGTTTCGAGG
This sequence comes from Bacteroidales bacterium, assembly GCA_020636845.1. GTDB lineage: Bacteria > Bacteroidota > Bacteroidia > Bacteroidales > Tenuifilaceae > JACJXD01. The sequence continues at coordinate 60,742 of JACJXD010000008.1, forward strand.
TTAGTTTTCCATCTTTATCGTAGTTTAGTGTGATGGAACAATCCGATACTAGTTTTGCCGACGAACGGGGGTCGAGGATTAGAACCGAATCACCGTTAACATTTTGCACCTTCTGGTTAAACTCGTCGTGGTCGTGTCCAATTAAAATAACGTCGAATCCGGGAACTTTTTGGGCAACAAGCAGCGATGCATTCTCGTTTAGCGAGTCGCTTGGACTTGCTCCCCCATATTCGGGGTTATGTCCCGAGTGGAACAGTCCTACCATTATGTCAGGATTTTCGTTCTGCTTTATGTACTTTACCCAGTATGTTGCTGATTCTATCATGTCGTTGAACTTCATGTTTGGCCATAAAATGCTGGGTAACCATTTGGAGATACCCGGTGTAATTAATCCGAGTACGGCAACTTTTACGCCGTTTCTTTCAATTATAGTATAAGGTTTAAAGGTCGGTTTTCCTGTTCTGGTATCAACGGCGTTGGCGGCCATCCAAGGAAAATTGAATTCGCGTTCCACTTTTCTGTAAACTTTTGGACCCGCTTCAATATCATGGTTTCCAACTGTTCCCGCATCGTATTTCATGTAATTGAAAACTCTGGAAACAATATTCGGATTTAACGTGTCAACAAAGTTGGAGTAGTAAACGGTAGGTTGTCCTTGCAGAATATCTCCATTGTCGAGGAGTATAACCTGTTGGTTAGGGTTTGCCCTTTCCTGTTTTATGTAAGTGTAAGCTCGTGCAAGCCCCGCATTTAACGTTTCGTTACGAATAAAATCGTATGGAAAAATGGCTCCATGAACATCGCTGGTTTCCAGAATTTTTATGTTTACGCTGTGCTGCGAAAAGGCTAAATATGCTGCAAATAGCATAAAAAGCGATAGTGCAAATTTCTTCATAGGAAGTGAATAATAAATTAATATGCAAATGTAACGATAATCTGCGTTTTTTGTTTAAGAGATATTTTATCAATGGGAATGGCGGGTGTATTAGAAAAAAGAGGACAATTAATGTCCTCTTTTCTATTAAAATATTTGATATTACTTACTTTTATCGGGAGCCGCCGGAACAGGAGGCAAAGGCTTATAGTCCTTCAGTTCATCTTTTACTACTTCAATGGCTTTGTTGAGTTGGTCGTCTTGACCCATATACTCGTGGTAAGGATCATTGTCGATAACAATATCGGGATCCACACCATGACCTTCGATTATCCATTGTCCTTTGTCGATGCTGTAGCTGGTAAATTCAGGTTTGCGTAAGTCGGCACCGTCAACAAACGGGAGCGATCCCGAAATTCCAACAACACCGCCCCATGAACGAACGCCGATAACCTTTCCTAGCTTCAACTTTTGAAATCCCCAAGGGAATAGGTCGCCGTCCGAAGCGGAATACCTGTCGATAAGAACAACCTTAGGACCAATTTGTGTTTCGGAAGGAATAGGTGCGGGGTGCTTGAATCCACGACGCATGGTTAAGCGGTATGCTATACGGCCTAGTCTTTCCAAAATCATTGGCGATACGTTGCCCCCGCCATTTCCACGATCGTCTATTATCAACGCTTTTTTGGTAAGTTGAGGGTAGAAATGCTTTACAAATTCGTTAAGACCTTCAACTCCCATGTCGGGAATATGGATGTAGCCAACTTCTCCGTTTGTTGCCTCGTTTACCTTGCGAATGTTATTTTGAACCCATTCGTAGTAGTAAAGCGGCGATTCGTCGTTAATTGGAGTTACCAATACTTTTCGGCTGCCGTCCTGTTGAGGTTTTGTGTTTATGGTTAACTCAACGGTTTTGCCGGCTTTATCGATTAACGTTGAATAAATATCGGGAATATCCTTTAGGTCGGTTCCGTCAACGGCAATAATGTAGTTACCCTCGCTGATGTTAAGACCAACAGCCCTGAGCGGGGAACTTAACGATTTGTCCCAGTTTTCGCCTTCAAGAATTTTGTTTATTTGGAAATACCCGCTGGCATCCTTGCTAATTTTTGCGCCGAGCAAGCCTAGGTTAATTCTTTCGGGTTCCGGTTTATCGCCGCTGTTAACGTAAGCATGTCCAATGCTTAATTCTCCAATCATTTCACCAATAATGTAAGTAAGGTCGTTACGGTGATTAACGTAAGGAACCAGTTGGGCATACTTGTCGTGAATTGCGTTCCAGTCTAAGCCGTGCATATTTTCAACGTAGAAGAAGTCACGCATTTGTCGCCAACTTTCGTCGAATATCTGCTTCCACTCCTTACGATAGTCAACCCAAACCTTCATATTACCGAGGTCGATGGTTTTATCAATGTTTATTTTACCCTTAGGTAGGTCGATTACAGCGTAATCGTTACCCTTACGAACTAACATTTTTTTGCCGTTTGCCGAAATGCCAAAATTCATTTTTGTGCCAAGTTCGGTTTCCTTTTGCTGTTCCAAATCGTACATTTTGGCAGCAAATTCTTGTGTTTCGGAGTTATAGTAATTGTAGTAAACTTTTCCGTCGATGCAGTAAACGTTAAAGTAACGACCTACGCTGGTAGGAAGCGAAATTGTTCGGGCATCGAAGTCGTTCAAATCAATTTTAATAGGGCTAACTTCCTGTTTTTCGGATACTTTAGTTTTACTATCCTTATTTTTTTTATCGTTGTTAACTTCCTTATTAGGCTGTGCTTCGGCTTTTATTTCGTCGTTTTTCAGGGCAAAAGGCGATGGAGTGTCCTTCGATAGCATAACCATGTATATTCGGCTCATGTCGGCGTATGCGTGATTCCATTCCGTATTGCTGTATATAGGATCGAAATCGCGGTCGGAGACGTAAAGCAAGTATTTTCCATCGTTGGAAAATGTTGGTCTGTACGACGAAAACCATCCGTCGGTTACAGGGGTTATTTTTTGCTGCTCAAGGTTGTACAAGTAAACAACCGAAAATCTGTTAGTGTCCGAGGTAGAGTACGCAATCCACTTGCTGTCCGGAGCCCATGTAAAGTTGTTTATCAGGCTGTATTCGCCTTTTGTAACCAAGGTTACCTTTTTGCTGTCGATGTCAACGTATTGCAGACGGCTAAGCCTATCGTTATAAAGTATTTTTTTGCTGTCGGGCGACCATGTAATGTTAAAAATATAGTTGTTTGTTCCCGATGTAATTTGGGTTGCTGGTTTGCTTCCATCCTGAGGTTGAATGTAAACTTCGTATTCTCCCGATTTGTCGGAAACGTAGGCAATGTATTTGCCATCGGGCGACCATGTACCTTCGCGGTCGTGAGCATCGGAACTGTTGGTTAAATTTTTGGTAATTCCTTTTTCTGCAGGTAGCGTGAATATGTCGCCACGTGCCGAAAGTACAACTCTTTCTCCGTTTGGTGATAAATCGGCTTCACGAATGTGCTTTGAGGCATCTACATATTCGCTGCGCGAGTAAGGTTGGTCGTTATCAATAGAAACTGAAATTTTGTTGGTTTGTCTTGTTTTTACGTCGAAAGCGTAAAGGTATCCGCCCTTTTCAAATACTATGGTATTTTGGTCGAACGAGGGGAATTTAATATCGTAATCGGTGAAGTTTGTTACCTTTTGCGTCTCTTTTGTTTGGGTGTTGTAGCTGAATAAATTCATAGTTCTGTCGCGGTCGGACAGGTAAAAAATTTCGTTGCCAATCCACATGGGAACTATGTCCTGGTTGATATTGTCTGTAATTTTTGAAATCTCCTTGGTATCGAAGTCGAAAATTCTAATGTCGTCGGCCATACCTCCTTTATAGTATTTCCATGTTCTAAATTCACGGAAAACCCAGTTAAACGCTAACTTTTTGCCATCGGGCGAAAAGGAACAAAATCCTCCACCCGATAGGGGTATTTCTTCGGAAATGCCTCCATTGGCCGGAACTTTAAATAATGCGCCGACAAAGGAATCGAAACTTTGCTTGCGGGAACGGTAAATAATGCTTTTCCCGTCGGGAGTCCAAGCCATAACAATGTTGTTGGGTCCCATTCTGTCCGAAACATCATCGCGGCTTAGCGTTGCTGTAACCGTTAACCGTATTGGAATTCCGCCTTCGGCAGGAATGCTGAAAACTTCGGTGTTTCCATCGTACTGGCCGGTAAATGCTATTGTTTTACCGTCGGGCGAAAAATGAGGAAACATTTCGTACCCAACATTATCGGTTAGTTTTCGGGCAATCCCTCCTGAAAGAGGAACGGTGTAAAGGTCTCCAGCATAGCTGAATACCACTTGATTCCCATGAACCGTGGGAAATCGCATTAGCCTTGCTTCCTGAGATTGTAGGTTTAGAGTAATTCCCAGAAATAGGGTGGTAAAGATTAACGCTATTTTCTTCATGCTAATATAGAATTTAGGTTATTGTGATATTACTGATTATTTTCGGTTACTTCTAAAAAAAATTACCTCTAATAAAAGCAACTTTTTGACATTAATTACATGGCTAAGTTTAACAACTTCGAATTAAAGGATGTTCAATTTAACAAAAAATTACATTATTTGGTAAGACGTTGATTTTAATACACAAAAAATATACTTCGCAATACTAAAACTATTGCGGGTTTGCTATTTTTGTATAGAATTTAACCATTTAATCGATATGCGTTTTCTCCGAGTTTTTTTTCTAAGCCTTTTGGTGTCAGTTTTTTTTACTATTCAATCCTATGCGAATGGTAAAAGGAATGCTGTTTTGCAGCCATCCGATACTTGTAGCGAGAGTTGGGTTGATTCTGTAATGAGTAAACTCTCGTTGCGTGAGCGAATTGGGCAACTTTTTATGGTTGCGGCATACTCTAACCGCGATCAAAGCCATGTAGATGAAATATCGGAGTTAATTCGGAAGGAGCATATTGGCGGTTTGATATTTTTTCAGGGAGGTCCGGTACGTCAGGCCGTGCAAACAAACTACTACCAGTCGATAACCGATGTCCCTTTGCTAATTGGCATGGATGCCGAATGGGGTTTGGGTATGCGACTCGATAGTACGGTTTCGTATCCAAGGCAAATTGCCTTGGGGGCTTCGTCCGATTCGAATCTTGTATATAGGATGGCAGTTGATATGTCTCGTCAGTTTAAGAGAATGGGTGTGCATGTGGACTTTGCCCCTGTTGTGGATGTTAACTCGAATTATGCAAATCCGGTAATAAATACACGCTCGTTTGGCGAGAATAGGGAAGTTGTGGCCAATTACGGTATAGAGTATGTAAAAGGATTGCAGGATAACGGAATTATTGCCTGTGCAAAGCACTTTCCCGGACATGGCGATACCTTTCAGGATTCGCATTACTCGTTGCCTCTTGTAAATCAGGATACGGAGAGGCTCGATTCTGTAGAGTTATATCCGTTTAGGGAACTTATTCGGGCGGGCGTAAAAAGTGTTATGGTTGCTCACCTTCGGGTACCAGCACTTGAACCGGATTCTTTACTTCCGTCGAGTATTTCAAAAAGAATAATAACGGATAAGCTGAAAGGTGAGTTTGGGTTTGACGGTCTTGTTTTTACCGATGCAATGAATATGAAAGGCATTGCAGCATTGTACGATCCGATAGATGCCAACATTAAGGCGTTACAGGCTGGAAACGATGTTCTTCTCTTTCCTTCGGAAGTGGACGAAACCATCGATAGGCTGGTAAAAATGGTTAAAAACGATGAGCTTACGGACAGTTTTATAAACGAGAAGTGTAGAAAAGTGCTGGCTGCAAAGTATTTTGCAGGATTAAACCATTATAAGCCAATAGAACTCGACAATTTGGTGGACGATTTAAACACGCAGAAGTCGGAGTTAATTTGCAGGGATATTGCCCGAAAGTCGATTACGTTGCTTCAAAATAAGTTCGATTTTATACCTGTAAAGCGTTTAGATACGCTTAACATTGCATATTTGGGGGTTGGAGACGGAGCGGTTTTCGAAAAGTTCTTGGACTTGTATGCCCCAATTGCAGGCTTTAACATAGACGCCGATGTTAGTTCGATTTTTTTGGATAGCCTGCTATTACAGTTGGATAAGTTTAACCTTATTATTGTTGGGTTGCATTCAATAGACAGTCGGTATTCCAACGGTTACGGCGTTTCGAACAATGTTGCCACTTTCCTTTTCGACTTGGCCTTTCGGAAAAAGGTTATTGTCGATATTTTTGGCTCGCCGTATGCAATAACCCGTTTATACAATCCTTTGTCGGTTCAATCTATAGTTGTTTCCTATAATAATTCTGTTGAGTCGCAGGAACTGTCGGCACAGGCAATCTTCGGCGGTATTCCAACAAAGGGCGTTTTGCCGGTAACTTCAAGCATTTACTCCCTCGGGTCGGGGTACAGCACGCTTTACCAAACAAGGCTGAGCTATGTTCTTCCACAGGAATTGGGAATTGACAGCAGCTTGCTGTTGAAGGTGGATTCCATTGCTTACGATGCAATACGGAAGGGGGCGACGCCCGGAATACAGATACTGGCGGCTAAGGACGGTGCTGTGTTTTTAAATAAGTCGTACGGTAAACCGCTGTACTTTTCGCACGATTCTACCAATACCAACTTACTTTACGATGTTGCTTCGGTTACTAAAGTTGCTGCTACAACTCCTGCAATAATGAAGTTGGTGGACATGGGTAGCATAGACCTTAATAAAACGTTGGGCAGTTACCTGAACTTAAGTAATTATCAGGATAAAAGTAAAATTACGATAAAGGATTTGTTGTGGCATCAGTCGGGATTGGCTGCATGGAAACCGTTTTACGTGAATTTCCTTACCACGGTGATTCCCGGAATACCCTTAAAGAGCGACAGTATTAGCATAGACTATCCTTTTCGGGCTAATGGCGGCTACTTAAGCCGTTTTGCAATGCTTAATCCACGCTTTTTTAACGATACGCAAACGGTTCAGTTTCCCAACCGCTGTGCCGATGGTTTATACACATCTACCGATGTGGTCGATAGCATATACAGCGCGATAAACAGTTCGGAACTTTCGAATGCGGGACATTACCGCTACAGCGATTTGGGTTTTATATACCTGAAAAGGGTGGTGGAGTCGGTTACGCTAAAACCGTTGGACGAATTTTGCAACGAGGATTTTTATAAACCTCTAGGGATGGACCGAACGGCATTTAACCCCTTACGCAAGTTTAAACGATACGAAATAGCCCCAACGGAATATGACATTGCTTTCAGAAAACAGCTGGTTTGGGGTAATGTTCACGATCCGGCAGCGGCAATTATGGGAGGCGTTTCGGGTCATGCAGGATTATTTTCCACTGCCAACGACTTGGCCAAGTTAATGCAAATGTTTTTATGGGATGGCGAGTACGGCGGCGAACGGTATTTCTCTCCCGGAGTTGTAAAAATGTTTACTTCCGGTACTTCCAACGGGAACGGAAATCGCAGGGCGTTGGGTTTCGACAAGCCCGTGTTGGACGGCACGCCTTCGCCGGCGGGATTTAGCGCTTCGACAAGCAGCTTTGGACATACCGGTTTTACAGGAACCGTTGTTTGGGCCGATCCCGAAAACGGGTTGGTTTACATATTCCTTTCGAATCGTGTTCATCCCGATGCCGAAAACAACATGCTAAGCAAAATGGATGTTCGTACTAAAATTCATGATGTGCTATATAGGGCAGTTTCAAAAGAAAATAGGTAACTTTCTGTTGCGCTTCAGACACATGAAAAGTACGTGGCAAAAAGTCGCACGCTTTCTAGTGGTCGATTTTAACATATGAAACAAATTGTAAGTTCTCGCTAATTATTTAGAAGTTTTTTATTTGCTTTAATAGCAGAAAGACACGGATTGGCTGATTTGAATTTTAATTTTGCTTCAAAATAAGACATGCCGAAAACTTTATAGAGTAGGCAAAACAATAAATTTCATAGTTATGTCATTGTTTAAAATTACAGTAAAAAGTTCTGGCGCGGCTAATGGCGTTAGATATGAAAAGGAATGAGTTGTGCGAAGGCAATTAACTACGACGAAGTCCAGACTTCGCCGAACTGGACCACAATCCTCTTAATGTTAATGGAGGACAAGAAGATTCGGTTGAGCATTCATGAAGAAGCTTTATTGTATGATGTATATGATTTATAAGAGACAGTGTATGAGATTATCTGCTTCTTACTTAGATGTTGTAAAAATACCCAATTAAATTTTGGATGCCTTCATTCTTATTGGCATGCATTTTTATAAATGCGAGAATGATGAAGAAAAAATGATAAGTTTGGGAAACTTTTATTCTTACTGAAACAACCAAAGGTTTAGGTGTAAGAAATTTTTGTCTTTAATAAAAAATAATTAAAACTTATGTCTCGACTGATTAATTCTAAGCAGGTGTAAAAGGAATAAATAGATTTAAATTATGAAAACAATATGAATCAGCCAAACTAAAGAATTAGAAGAAAAGATCAGAAATTTTAAAAACATAGTGGAAAAATGAAAGGAGATTCGAGATTCTCTGAAACATAAATGTTTCGTTTGGGATGTTTCGGTCTGACGCAAATTCAACTTTCCTGTCTTGCGAAATCTAACCTATGTCAACGATTTTCAAATGGATGGTTTCTTTGAACAGCGTTTGTTCAGCGACTGGTTTGAATGTTTATTACTTGTTGTGAGGCTGTAAAGGCGCAGATATTGAAAGTATTTCAAAAAAATAGTGGATGTGACAAAAAGGATAAATTGATTGTTAATTTTGGGAAGTAGTATTATTTGCTCAGAATGGTAAACTCTATTTTATAAAAGGTCAACAATTTATGAGTAAAATAGATGTTGAATTTGAAAATCACCCTTCTGTAGAATTATTTTCTATACAAAAAGATTCTCTTATAGTAGTTGATACTATTATAAAAAGTAATGAAGAATTTATTAGAAATATACGAATTTACAATGACAGGGGTATTTTAACAATTGTTAGTAATTCTTTAAGATCTGATACAATCCAGTTTGTTGTCATTAATTTTTTAAAGAATTGTCAAATAAAGCAATACACATATTTCAATAAAGAATATTATAGTAACGAGAATTGGTTAATAAATATTAAATCAAAGGACTATATAGTAACAAAGCAAAGTTCTGATAAAAATAGCAGGTTATTAGGGTTGGATATTGAATGGGCAATTTTAAGATAGTGTTGAATTACTTTGTAGGAGTGCAATGGTATTGATAATTTCAGGGCAAATGAAAGAAGAGAATTAAACAAAATTTTTTAGTAATATAGCATTCATTATAATGAATCTTAGAAAATATTTACTATGAGTTTATGATCTCATCGAGGATCTGAAAAAAATTGTTTTAGCATCATAAAAGGTTATATTCAATTAATGTTAAATAATATGCTAGTAATTGAAAAGAGTTATGATGATGCAAGGTGGGCATATAATATATAAAAAATTTAGCAAATGGATTTAATGATTTTGAAGGTTATCGATCATTCTTTTTAATAATTCTAGGAGTATAATTGATGAACAATTTAGGGAATACTCAAAAAGAAAAGGTATTGAAGTTTGATGAATTCGATGCAGAAGACTGTTGATGGTAGTTCTGTGATATCCGATTTAAAGATTGAATATGTTTCCTATGGAAATTATTTTATTTAATATTAATACCAAGAATACAAATGGAGTGTTTTGAAAAGGAGAAAATCAGAATAGTGAAATTTTATTTAGTAAAATGAATATCTATTATAAGTACGATAAAATTTGAAGAAGATAAATGGAAAAAATTAGAACTCATAACCTAAGGTTCTATATTCACTGGGCTTTTATTGCAGCGGAGTAAGTGGAATGTGTTGGGCTAAAGCCCGAGGCAACTGAAAAAATGAAGAATTGTATTAAAGGAATAAAGTAAAGTTTTAATCGACATGAGAAAAAAGGGAAAATACTTGATTGGTATAAGGAGTAAGGAAAAAATATCAGTAACACTGTTTCGTCTAGTGAGTAGAAAAGGGAGAAAAATAATCACTTGCCACTAGCTTCAGCTAGTGGATAATGAAAGGAACAGACAAAAATGGGCTTCAGCCCAACAGATGAAGGGAATGCCGGTAAAAGCATTTGGTCTCAAACCTGAGGTAACTGAAAGAAGAGAAGGCTTGAAATTTTCTGATAGAATTTCAAGAACCTGTTAGCGATATTTTCTAAGTCCTGCGTGGAAAGGTTTTCCATGTGCTGGTTAAATGATTTCAGCGAAGGTAAATTCTTGTTAGCCAGTATCTTTATACGCGTGTTACGGAGTGTGTGTTTAGGTGAATAGAAGGGAAAATAACAGCAAGCCGCGATAAAAATAAAACCCGAAATTTTTCGGGTTTTGTGTTAATATGGCATGTCGAATGAACTTACTCGCTGGTCATAATGAACAACGGCTGCATTTCGAAGCTCTTGTAGTAAGGGCGTAGCCTGTCGGTATTGTAGTAGCGGCTTACGTTAACCACTTTCTTTTTACTAATAACAACATCAATGGGAACATCGTCGTACCTTCCGTTTTTCAAAACTACCAACCGTCCGTGAATTCCTTTAAGAATTAGGTCGAGAGCGAGGTTCCCAAATGCCATTGGTACAATGGAATCGATGGCGTCGGGTTCGCCGCCTCTAACCAGGTAACCTAAATTTTGGCTAATTATATTAACCGGTTTTCCGTTGTTAAAATTGGGCGACAGTTCCTTTATTTTTCGAGAAACCATATCGCCAATTCCTCCTAGCTTTGCGTGCCCGAAAGCATCGCGTTCGGAGCCTTGGGTAACCATTTGCTCCAACCCTTCGAAGGTTGTGCCCTCCGAAACCAGAACGGTAGAGTATCTGCTAGGATTGCCCATTCTGTCCTCCATTAAAAGTTGGGTTAACCGCTCAATGTTGAACTTATATTCGGGAATAACACAACGGTTTGCTACGCCTGCCATGGTGGGGAGCATTGCCGTGAAACCGGCATACCGTCCGAACACCTCCATAACCAAAATGCGTTCGTGCGAACCTGCCGAAGTTCTAAGAATATCGGTCATCGATATGGTTCGGGTAATACAGGTGCTGAAGCCAATACAGTAATCAGTTCCGGGAACGTCGTTGTCCATTGTTTTGGGAATGGCTATCACCTTAAATCCTTCCTGATATAGCCGAACGCCGTAGCTTAGCGTATCGTCGCCTCCAATGGGAATCATGTAATCGATTCCTAGAAACGCCAGATTTTTTATTACCTCGGGGGTAAGGTCGTTTATAGCTTTGTGGTACTTGCTTTGCAAATGTTCGGGGACTGTATCTTTACTAACTTTACTCGGATTTGTTCGTGAAGTATGCAGAAAGGTGCCTCCTGTACGGAACGCTTTATTAACCCTTTCTTCGGTTAGCAGTTCAAAGCACTTACTGTTGTCGGCTTCGGAATCCCTAATAATATCGATTAAGCCGGCCCAGCCTCTTCTAATACCAATAACATTAAATCCTTCGCGAATTGCCCTTATAGTAATAGCCCTTATTGCAGGATTCAGACCGGGAACGTCGCCTCCTCCAGTTAGTATTCCAATTGTAGGTTTGCTTTTTGCAATATTTTCCATTTTAATAATGTTTTGTGAACTAGTAAATTTAACCCTTCAGACTAATAAAGTCAAGAAAAATGAAAAACAAAAACTTCGCAAACGATTGTTATAAGGGGACTATGGCTATTTAAATAAAAAAAGGCTGCAAAAACGCAGCCTTTCTCTTTAGAAATATTATGCTAAAATTCCAAAAAAGTTTCAATGGCAACCCTTTTGGCCATTTTGCTTGCATTGTAAACGTCTTTTAAAGCATCCATAGGAATGTACCCGTTCTTGTGTATTAGGTAGAAGATGCTGTACAATGCGCTGTTGCGGGCTCCGACCTTTTCGCGGAACGGAACCGGAATTACCGTTGCTTTTGTTTCGGGGGCTTCAAGGCTAGAGTCGATAAAAAGCATGGCACCCTGTTTCATGTTTGCAATTGTCGCCTTAGCAAAAGCCAAGCCTTCGGTTGATGTGATTACCAAAACATCGGGCGATGATGAGCCTGTGTAGTAAATTTGCTTTGGCGAGAGAATTATTTCCGAAGCGGAAAAGCCAACGCCTACGGTTACAGGGTAACTTCCTTTCTTGGTTACGTTTAGGCCGGCATTCATTCCTGCCTTGGCAAGGATTTCTGCTGCCGATTGAACGCCTTCGCCTGCCGAGCCCGATAGCATTACACTTACGGGTTTGGTTAGGTTATTGGTAAACTTTGCCTCAATTTCGAGTTTCTCCGATATAAGATTTTTTGTGTCGGAGTTAACGGGCTTTTTAAAGGAATGATCTTTTCCGCTGACAAACACCTTGGTTTTCCATCCTGCATCCTCAACAACTTTGGTGAGTTTCATTCCGGGGTTCGATTTTACGCCGTAGCTGGTACAAATTTCCATAACTTCGACCAACGAACATCCTTTTGCTTTTAGGGCATTAACAATGGAATCGGAATAATCGCCAATACCAACCACGCGTTCAACGTATGATGCTCCGGCCGATGCCATTAACTCGCAAATGTCGTACCCTTCTTTTATGCTTCCTTCGGGAAGAGTTGGGGTTTTAAATCCGCAAGGTGTAAATTCCGAAGGCTGACCGCCTGTCATGCCGTATAGCATGTTGTTATGAACAATGATAGTTAAATCTATGCCCAAATGTGCTCCGCTGATAAGGTGCTGCATTCCAATGGTAGCGCCACCGTCGCCTGCAAAAACAACAACCTTTTTATCGGGGTTATTTAGCCCTACTGCAATACCTGCTGCCAAAGCCGACGAGCGTCCGTGAAGCCCGTGAACGGTATGTGTAAGAAAGTTTTTATCGATAATTCCGTGGCATCCAATATCGGTTACCAGTACAACGTCGAGGGGATCGATACCCAATTTTTGTAAAGCTTTTTCGGTGTTGGCGGCTACTACAGCATGTCCACAACCTTTACAATAGGGGAGTTGTGCTCCTGTTAAAAATTGTTTGTTACTCATTGCGTAAAACCTCCTCTTCAATTTCAGTTGGGTTAATCATTCGGGCAATTGCGTTAACGCCGGTTAATCCGTTGCGTCCGGCAGCGCCAAAGAGAAGTTGACGAAGCTGTCCGTTTAGGTTTTCTTCAACAATTACAGCACGTTTGTACTTCGATATAATTTCGACATACTTTGAAGAAATTGGAAGTAATGTTTTTACTATTAGCATGGAAACCTTGTTTCCCTTATCGCGAAGCGAAGTAACGGCCTCGCGTGTTGCTAGCGACGATATGCCGTATGAAACCACAATTCTGTCGGCATCGGGTTGTTCGTCCAGTTCAAAGTATGTATAGTCAGGCAAATGCTTACGAACCTTACCCTCTAAACGTTTCGAGTTTTCGATTGCTTCGGGAAGCGCATTTTGAAGTATTCCTTTGGTATCGTGAGTAGAAGCGGTAATGCGTATTTGGTGTTGATTTTGGCTAACCGGTAAAAATTCGGGAACGAGGTCTTCGCCGGCCTTGTAAGGAAGGTACGGAGCGTTGCCCTGATGCTTTTTTACGGTTACTTTTTCAATTTCGGGAAGATTTGACCAGTCGTACGACTGAAGTGTCATTATCATTTCCTTTGAAGTTAGTAAAACTACAGGAGTGCGAAGTTTTACCGCTGTGTGTACGGCCTTTTCGGCCAATTCCCAGCAATCGTTCATGTTGCTGATGGAAAATGTGGGAATGGTATAGCCGCCCGATAATGTTCCGTGAACCACTGATAAGTCGCCCTGTGCTCCGCGGGTTGCCGTTCCGGTTGAAGGCCCGAGGCGTTGAACCAGCACAATTACCATTGGTAATTCCATTATGGCTGCCATGTTAATGGATTCGACCATTAGGGCATATCCCGGAAATGAAGTTGCCGTTACCGGAATGTGTCCTGCTATTGCAAAACCGCACATCCATTGAAGGGTGGTAATTTCGTCGGGTGCAGCAAGCATAGTAGGAAATCTTTTGCTTCCGTAAAGGTAAAGCAAGTTTGCAGGGGTAATAGGATAGCCAATAAACGTGTCGGCTCCTGCGCGAACCAAGGCTTCGGCAATTAAACGGGAACCTTCCGTAAAGGCTTTCCTTTTCTTAATTTCTTGCATAAACAACTTTTTTGCTGATTAAACTATTTATGTGATCGGTAGAAAGGCCAAGAATATCCTTTAAAATGCGCATGGTGTGTTCGGCATAGTGTGGCGGAGCACTTAATTCTACAGGCTTGGTGTCGCCGTTCATGGTAAAGGCAATTGTTCGCAAACCTTTAATTTTCATTCCCGAAGTAGTTTCTCCCTCCATTACTAATTCCTGAGCCTCAGGTTGCTCAAATACTTCCTGCATGTTGTTAACTCCGCCTGCAGGAACTTTGCGTTTTCCGAGTTCTTCGAGGAATGGGGCTCTATCGATTTGGGAGATTAAATCCTGCATAATAGCATTGACTTCATCCCTGTTTTTAACTCGCATAAAGTTTACCGAATACCGTTCATCTTTGGCAAGTTCGGGTTTACCAAGTATCGAACAAACCTCGGAAAATTGCTTGTCGTTTCCAATGGCCAACACAACAGGCTTTTTATCGCGTGTGTAAAAAATTCGACCGTAAGGTACAATGTTTGGATGTTCCGACCCCATTCGGTGAGGAATGCTATTTCCAACAAGCCAGTTGCTTGCCTGATTGGCCAACGCTGCAACACCCGATTTAAGCAAGCTGGTTTCGATGTATGCTCCCTGTCCGCTGCTTTCCCTGCTGATTATGGCAAGCAGAATAGCCTCTTTTAGTTGGTGTCCTGCGAGGATGTCCATTAAGGCAACCGGCATTTTAACGGGCTTTCCGTCAACTTCGCCGTTTATAAATGTGTAACCGCTTTCGGCCTGGACAATGGCATCGTACCCGGCACGCGGGTTTTTAGTCCCATAACCGGTTAAGTGTGCGTATATAATGCGCTTATTGTAACTTTGAAGTGTTTTATAGTCAACCTTTAATTTTTCGGCATCGCCGGGTTTGTAACTCACTAAAACAATATCCGAAATCTCCGTTAATTTATAAACTATATCAAGCCCTTCCTTTGTACATAAATTAAGGGCGATGGACATTTTACCCCAGTTTACACTGCTAAAATAGCCCGAAATATCTGTGTTTGGGTCTTCGGTGGTGAGTTTCCATGTTCTGGTAACGTCACCGTTTGTAACTAAATTTTCAACTTTTATTACGGTAGCCCCTAGTTCTGCCAACGCAACTCCAACACTCGGGCCCGCTAAAACATTTGCCAGTTCGAGTACTTTAATATTCTTTAATGGTTGATTCATTTGTACTACGCTTTAATTAACTTCTTCTTATTTACAAAAAACTTTGTGTATAAATTCCCGACAATTATAAAGAATATGGTTGCAATAATACTTGCATAGGTTTTATCGATATCGAACCATCCATATTTTTTTGCTACAATACTTAAAACAATGGCCAGCGTGCCTCCAACAAATGCAAAACGAACAGCATGTTGCGTTATCCATTTTATTTTGTAAATACCTAAAAGTATTACAATCGCACCAATTGCCCTGATTGCATACGAGAAATATCCCGCATCGAGAATGGCTCCTTTAACGAATAGTGCTAATGGAACGGTAATAACATTTACCAAGATAACCGAACGCTTGGCAAATTTAAGTATGCTTTTATCGCTTGCATTAGGGTTGATTAATCCATGGTAAATATCCTTGGTTGCAATGGTAACTACTGCAAAGCTTACCGGACCAATAGTGGAAAGTATGGCAGCAAGAATTGCCGCTATGGCAACACCTCCCAGTATAGGATGTATAAATGCAGGGGTCATTAACAATTTTGGCAAAGCCATTTTTGCATTGAAACCGGCATCAATGTTAAAGAAAAATCCGCTACGAGCCATAAGTCCGAGAATTCCGGTGATTATACCAAATGGAGCGATAAATACGGCTGAAAGAATAGCGGCTCTTTTTGCTGTTAACGGACTCTTTGCTGCAAAAATAGGTTGAATACTTGCCTGTGCAGCCATTCCACCGAATATACCGCCGAGTATAAGGCTAAAAGCGGCTGTCCACCCAATGCTGAACGGATTATAGTAATTGTGAGGAGCGCCTAATTCGACGAGTCTGGCCGAAAGGTTGGAAAATTTGCCTATTGCAATAATTCCTACAATTAAGGCAATGCCTAATCCAACATACCGAACAATTAAATTTATAATGGCCACAATGGTTAGGGCGTGCATCCCTCCAATGTATGTATATAATGTAGTTATGGTTGCGGCTAAAATGACCGACCAAACCCAACTAATACCGAATATAGGTGACAAAACAGTTGCAAATGTTGTTAATTCAACGTATGCTAATGTTATAAAGGCAATTAAGAACGCAAAGGCCGAAATACTCCGAGCTTTTTTACCAAAAATACTCTCTATCATTTCGCTTACCGTGTGGACATTTCTCTCGCGGTAGTATTTGGCTAAGGTAAAGCCTAGGATAATCATTCCTACTGCCGTGGAAATGTTATAAAGTATAGGTTGTAGCGATAAGGTGTTAAACGCTTTTTCGCTGACGCCAATTGTGCTTAGTCCACCTAGCCATTCGGCAGATACAACAATAGCACAAACGAGTACGCCTAAATTTCTGCCGGCAACAAGAAAATCGGCCGAAGACCGGCTGGCCACTTTCTTTGTGAAAAAAGAAATAAATAGCACTACTGCAAAGTAGATAACAACAACCCAAAAGTAGGTGTTACTGAATAAACTCTCCATAAAAAGTTAGATAAATAAGTGATTTTAAAATTTTGGATGCCAAATTAATCAATTATTTACATCGTTCTATCGCAAACGTTAACATTTTTTTACTTTTTTATGCTCTTTTGCTTTAAACTGAAATGAAATACTCGCAGAATCAATTTTTTTATTAGAAAAAAGCTTGGAGTATAAAAATTTCCAAGCTTAATTTATTTAGTATGATGATATTTCTACTTTTTCAACTCTTCCTCAAGTATTTTTTCCAGAGTTTCTTCGCTTATGCGTTTTGCAATAATTTTTTTGTTGGCGTCCAACACGTAGATTACCGGAGTTGAGTAAATGTCGTATAGATTACGAAAGTTGGAGCTGAACGTTGGATCCCAAACGTTTATCCAGTTCAACGAGTTTTTGTCGATGTAATTTACCCACTTGGGTTCGTCGCCTTGGGTGTAAACGGCATAAACTTCAAAACCCAAGTCTTTGTATTTGTCGTAAGTCTTTTTGAGTTTAGGTGTTACAACCTTACAATGGCTACATTCCGGGTCCCAAAAGAAAACAACGGTAATTTTTGCTTTAATATCGCTTAGTTTATGATACTTGTTTTTAGGATCGGGAAGCCATAAATCGGGAGTAACCTTACCTATCATGTTGGGCTTTATTGCTTTTGCCCTTTCGGTAATTTTATCAATGAGGCTTTGGTCTGCCCACCATGCTTCGCCTTGCATGTAATATTTCTCGGCTAATGCCACAAATACGCCATCCATTCCCATTCTTTCCGAAGATTGGAATTTATTCGTTAGCAAAGAGAGTACGTATTGAAACATCTCTTTATTTGCTCTGGACTTTTCAACTAGGTTGATAGCCGCTTGTGTTACGCTGTCGGGTTGCGGAATTATTACTCGGTCGAAGTAGGTGTTCATTTTATTTTCCAGCAAAGGAGTCCGCAGTAAACGGGCATCGGAAAAATCGATATTGTCGAAAAAGTGATCCTTGTTGTACAGGTAACCGTGAATCCATACCAGCGAATCGTATTTCGGATTTTCCTTAGGAATATTAGCATCGGGAACATCTACCGGTTTCATGGCTTTTGCTATTGCACCTAAAAATTTTCCTTTATAATTGTCGATTAGTTTATTCCAATAATCTTCAACCTCATCGTTAAGTTTATTCATTTTTTTTCGAACGGCATTTTGGAGGGTTGTATCGCTTTTGGCATCCTTAAACTCTTCGGACAACTTTTTGCTGTCATCCTGCATTTTAACCATAAATCGTTGGTATTCAATAAAAGCATTGTTTTCGTCGGAATTGGTAAACGAAAGGCTTTTCAACGGATTGTCGATATTTGCCCGAAGCGAAAATTGCTGGTTATCGGATATCAGAACTTCAAAGTAAGTTTTATTTGGTAGTATTATCAGGTAAATTCCCCCGTGAAGTAAGGTATCACCACTAAAAATGGCATGTCCCTTAGCATCAACCTGAGCAGTGTCGGTTACAAATTTTTTATCGCCAAAGTGATACCCTAAAAGCAGGGTAGTGTCCTTTAGTCCATCTATAGTAACATCTAAGTGATAATGATTTTGTGATTGCGAGTAGCCGGCAATTGTAAAAATTAGCAAGGTCTGAAGTAGAAAGAATAACTTTTTCACTGGAATATATTTAAGTTTAACACTATAAAAGTAAGTTTTTATTTAGAGTAAGTTTAAGTAATTGTACAAAAAATATGCTAATGTCAATTTATCTAAAAAACAATATGATTATGCAATAATAGTAAAGTTTCCTTTTTTGTTGGTTTAAAAAAGTCTTAATAAGCCTTAATTGAATAACATTACAAAAATAAATCGTATCGGTCGATTATTATTTATATCCTTCTTAAAACAATTATTTAGTACGGTTGTTAAAAACATAACCGCTAAAAATAATGCCTTTAACTTTTAAACGATGGAGAATTATAGTGCAAAGCCCAATAGGTTGGTAAAGGAAGTTAGCCCGTACTTACTTCAACATTCATATAACCCCGTAGATTGGTACCCATGGGGAGAGGATGCTTTCCGGAAAGCAAAGGAGGAAAATAAGTTGATGATTATAAGTATTGGCTACAGCAGTTGCCATTGGTGCCATGTTATGGAACAGCAGTCGTTTACAAACGATGAGGTGGCCAAATTTATGAACGATAATTATGTGTGCGTAAAGGTGGATAGGGAGGAGCGTCCCGATATTGATAAGATTTATATGAATGCCGTTCAGATAATTACCCGGCAAGGCGGTTGGCCGTTGAACTGTTTTGCACTTCCTGATGGCAGGCCTGTTTATGGTGGAACATATTTTCCTAAAGATCAATGGCTAAACGTGCTTCAAAGTCTTAACGAGACTTGGAGAAATGATGCCGAAAGGGTTATAGGCGTTGCCGATGAGTTGGAACAGGGAATAGCATTGTCCGAGGTTATTTCGGTCAAATCTCCTTTTAACGAGGTTAATTATGCTGATGTTTTGGGTAGTTACTTCGAAAAAATTAAACATGCGTTGGATGTTAAGTATGGGGGAACACTTGGTGCTCCGAAATTCCCAATGCCGGGACTGTTGAACTTTTTGCTGGTGTTCGGGAAACATTTTCCAAACGATTATGCCTTGGATTTTGTAGATACAACCTTGCACAGATTGGCCAACGGCGGTATTTTCGACCATGTAGGTGGTGGCTTTTTCCGTTACTCTGTCGATGATGTGTGGCATGTTCCCCATTTTGAAAAGATGTTATACGATAATGCACAGCTTATTCAAACATTTTCGCTGGCGTATCGAATTAATCCAAGCGAAACTTATAGGCGGGCAGTGTATAAAACCGTTAGGTTTTTGCAAAATGAGTTGAAATCGCCCAAAGGGGCTTTTTACAGTGCGCTTGATGCCGACTCCGGTGGAAACGAAGGGGCTTTTTATACATGGAAAAAGGAAGAGTTAGATGACTTGTTGGGGTACGATAGCGAAATATTTTCTGCCGCGTATGGTGTAACACCGGCCGGAAATTGGCAGGGAACAAATGTGTTGAGGTATTGTGCAACCGACGAGCAGTTATCCGATATTTTCGATATGCCGCCTCAGGAGGTTTGTTACAGGTTGGAAAGAAGTTTGGAAAAGTTGGCGGATTACAGGCAAAAACGGATGCCGCCTTTATTCGACGATAAAATTATTACTTCGTGGAATGCAATGGTTGTCAGCGCTCTTGTGGATGCTTTTTTTACCTTTAACGATAGTGCATTCTTGGAACAGGCCGAGGAAACGATGGACTATTTAATGCGTGCGCATTTTTCCGACAACAAGTTGAAGCGGATAGCATGTAAGGGTAAAGTTTATGGCGATGCCTTGCTCGACGATTATGCATTCACCATTGAAGCACTTCTGAAGTTGTATTCCGTTTCGAAAAACAGCAAATGGAACGAATGGGCGTTACAGTTAACACAGACTGTAATTTCCGATTTCTGGGACGAATCGGTCGGTATGTTTTATTACACAACGGCATCCAACGAACTTTTTGTGCGGAAAATGGAGTTGGTTGATGGGGTAATACCTTCGGCAACGTCTGTTATGGCTAAGAACTTAATAGTGCTGGGGATGTCCGGCGAAAATGAAACGACCTTTACCTCCATTTCGAAGCAAATTTTTGCGAATATTCTATCATCGTTAAAAAATGGTAGCGTATATATGTACAGTTGGGCCGATTTTGCCATGTACTTTTCCCTTTCCCCAATGAATATTTCTTTTAACAACGATTCACTCCCGAAAATAGTGCAAAGCATAAAAAGTAAAACGGTTTACCCGTTGTTATTTTTTAAAAGAAATGAGAAGTTGGAAAAAGGTAGTTTTCAAATCTGCCATAAGAGCACTTGCGCGTTGCCTGTGAATTCTGTAGATGATGTTGTGGAGCGAATATCTAAGAGCATGATTTCCTAAGAGTAGCGAATAGTAGATGTTTTTAGAGTAAGAATTTGTACTGGTTACAATATGGATCAATTCAACATTGGGATGGACAGTTAATTATTGAACCTATTTATTTGTTTCGTTACTACTTTTCTTGCCGATGAAACGTTGGTGTATATAGTAAGGTAATTCCGGGTTTTGGCCTCGAGCGGTGAGCCGGAAAACAAATGATGAATGCGTTAAAAAATTCCTGCTGTTTGAGGAGGTACGACGAGTTCAGGAATTTTAGCAAGCATCATGTAGATTTTTCGTGCGAAGTGCACGTAGCCTTTGACTTTTCTGTTTACTCTTTGTGTTAAGACAAAGAGTAAAATCCGTCTGATAAGACAAAAGAAATTTCAAATTATTATTGAAATATTATTTGTTCTACCCGAAAATTAAATTGACACTACAATATCTGCCTCAAAATGAATAAAAAATGATTATTCGGTTACACCGAATGTCGTTTTTTTGTATTTTGCATTGCCGTAAATTAAGCGCTCAAATTTATTCCTGATAGGCGCTACATTTTGGAATAGTCCAAACCTGAATTCAAAAAGTTGAGTGATGAAAAAATTTGGTACAATAGTCTTAATTCTAGTCAGCATAATAGTTGTATTGTTTACCAGTTTATTTCTGCTTTGGAAATATCAGCCTGTAAAAAAGTTGAATGTTTATGTACTCGACAAAACGGTGCCCAATAGTAGCAGGCAGGAGCATAAGGCGTTTGTATGGCTTCTTAATCAGGACAGGTATGTGGCTCCCGACGGTTCTTCGTATGATGTTGACAAGGACTACTGGGGCTTTTTTCCCATCGATATAAAAAATCAACTTTTCGATTTCAAGGCACTTCGCTTAAATGAAGTTAGTGCTTATGCATCGGTTTACGATATGGCTTACTATACGGATTGTTACGGTGTTTACTCTTTCGAATGGTACCGAAACGGTGCTTCTCCAATTAAGTCGTCGAAGGTTTACGGAGGGTTAAATCAAAACGATTACCTGCTGCTAAAGAGCATGAACGAAATGGGCAAGTTAATTATTGGCGAGTATAACATGCTTAGTTATCCTACAAATGCGCTGACCAGGGCAAAAGCCGAAGATCTTTTTAACATTGAATGGACGGGATGGACAGGCAAGTATTTTCAATCGCTTAGCACTGCAAGGAAGAATGGCCCGCCCAGTTGGATGCCCAAGTTGTACGAATCGCAACACCTAAAGCCATGGCCTGGTGATCAATCCGGAATTGTGATGCTAAGTAACGATGGCTTGGTAGAGTTGCTACTTATGGGAGAGGATTTAAAAAGTGAATTGCCTGTGGTAACCCTTAACGTGCAGGGCATTGATGCGTTTGGTAATTTGGACGTTGTTAAGTATCCATGTTGGTTCGAGTTTGTAGTTGCCGGGGCAGATGCTCAGGTTTACGCCACCTATGAGTTAATGACTACCGATGCAGGAAATTCGAAATTGACCTCGTTAGGGTTATCGAATATTTTCCCTGCCGTAGTGCGTGCGCATCCCTCGGAATACACGTATTACTTTGCCGGCGATTTTGCCGAAGAACCGGTTTACTCGTTTACTTCTAAGTTAAAAGGCGGTAGTTTTATTAATCGTTTGCTAACGGGTAAAAGCGATAGGTCGGCATTCTTCAATAATTTTTACACTCCTGTAATGAATTCTATTTTGGGCGATTATTATACCCATAAAGAAATGGTAAATACGCCAAAGGAATAGCCGTTGTTGGCTTTTATCTAATTTACAGCAGAAATATAAGCCGGTTAGTTTGCTATTTTTTAAGCAAAATCGTGGGGTTATCTTAACGCAAATTCAGCGTAAAAATTAGTTGTTTTGTCATGCTGAGCAAAGTCGAAGCATCTATTTCTTTATGTTACAGTGCTGGAATCGAATTCACGTCAAATACACTTTTCTATCGCCTAAAAACTTCGAAAACTTGGGGTTTGTTTTTGTCGAATGTGTCTAACTCATGCCTATCTTTGATAAAATTTTTTAGCATGAACTTTCCATTGGATTCATCCGAACAGCTGTTTGTGGTAAATCAGCAAATTAAGCCCATAAGCGAGTTTGACCTGACTTACCTTGATGGTGCCCCTATTATTTACGAGGTTATTAAAATTGTAAACTCTACTCCTCTGTTTTTCGAAGAGCACATGGAGCGTTTGGCCAACTCGATAAGCGATTCGGGATTGCCTAATTTTTCTATGGAAACGGTTAAGCAGAGCGTAGTGCGGTTATTAACCCATAACCCCGTGAAACTTAAGAATATTCGAATAGCCTTGGTTTATGGCGAAAAGCAGAGCAATCCAACCTTACTTGTTTATTTTATTCATTCTAAGTATCCTTCAATGCAGGAACTTGAGAATGGCGTTCCGGTTATAACCGTTGATGCAGAGCGGGCTAATCCGAATATCAAGTCGGAGAATGCGCCGTTACGTTCAATGGCCAACGAGCATTTAGCCACAGAAGGATGTTACGAAGTGTTGCTGGTAAATCGTTCGGGTAATATTACGGAGGGTAGCAGGTCCAATGTTTTCTTTGTTAATGAGGAGAAGTTGGTAACGGCTCCGCTTTGCGGCGTGCTGGGAGGAGTAACCCGTAAGAAGGTTATGGATGTTTGCCAAAGTTTGCACATTCCGCTGGAGGAGAAGTATGTTTCCCTCGATAATATTTCAAACTTCACTTCGTGCTTTATTACGGGAACTTCGCCGGGAGTCCTTCCGATTTCGAGTATAAATGGTACTTTATTCAATCCGAAGCATTCGGTGATGCAAAAAATTATGGTCGGTTACGAAAAAATGACCGAACTTTCGTTGCAGCAGTGGTCGCAAAAAAGGTAAAAGGTTAACCGTAAAGTTGTAAAAATGAAGGTAAGCATACTACAGACTAAGTTGATTTGGGAGGATATTGAGGCAAATTTTAGCAGCATCGAGGAGCAGCTGAGCAAAGTCCCTGCCGATACGGAAATAGTTGTTCTTCCTGAAATGTTTACAACCGGATTTAGTATGAAACCCGAGGAGTTTGCCGAGAGGTATCCCGGCAAAACGGTTGAGTGGATGCAGCGTATGGCAAAACTCAAAGGGGCTGCAATTACGGGAAGTTACATTGCCAATGTCGATGGAAAATACTTTAACCGAATGATTTTTGCCTTACCTAACGGTCAAATTCATGTTTATGATAAGCGGCATTTGTTCCGAATGGCCGAGGAGGATAAGCATTATTCGGCTGGTGGTAAGCGGATTGTTGTTACCTATAAGGGTTGGCGTATTCTTTTGCAGGTATGTTACGATTTGCGTTTTCCGGTGTGGATGCGAAACCGAAACGATTACGATTTAATTATACTGGTGGCCAATTTCCCCGAACGTCGGCGTTACGCTTGGAATTCGTTGCTAGTGGCAAGGGCTATCGAAAACCAGTGCTACGTTGCAGCGTGTAATAGGGTTGGAGTTGATGGTAACGGATACAACCATACCGGCGATTCGCAGATTATCGATGCAAAGGGTACAGTAGTTGCCTTGGCAACTCCAAATAGCAACCAAATAGTAACAGCCGATTTATCGATGGAGGCGTTACAATCGTTTCGAAACGATTTTCCGGCGCATCTCGATGCCGATGATTTTGAGTTGAAGTTGTAAGTAGATTTCCTAATTTGCTTCTTATTCAAATCGGTTATCCGATTTTATTGCATCAATGTTTTCAGTTTTGTTATTCGTCCAACCAACTTTTTCAACCTCAAAAACATCAAAGTCGGGAATATAGGGTTTTATATCAATAAGCGGGGTGCCATCGAGCATGTCAACATTTTCGACTTCCAAAACATTTCCCGTTACGCTTACTAGTTTTACTACCGATAATCCTATGGAATTAGGCCTTTGCGGAGCCCTTGTGGAAAATACGCCATGGAAATTATTATCTAAAAATGGTTTGACTGTTAAAGAGTAGTTTTGGGATTTATGAAAATGGTAGATAAGGTAAATATGCGAGAAGCCTTCAAGGTCTTTAAGTCCTTCGGAATATTCCTTTTTAACCGTTACAGTGCCTTTAATTCCTTTTGCTCCGTTCGATTGAATGGGCATTCCTTTCTTCAACTTGAACGGAGTATTTATTATTCCGATTGGTTCGTAGCTAATTTTCATGGAACTATGGTTTTAAAATTTTAGCGTATTTCATTGTCTCAAATGCAGGTACTTTCAACTTTTGTAAATCTCTAATTAATAGGTTGAATAATTGAAATTCGATGTAATAATTAACTTTTCAATACAAAGGTAATTGTTTTGTCATGTTGAGTTGTGTAGTATTTTACTCCTAAAATAGCAAGAATTATCAAATTCAAATTTATTGTTCGGTTTACTTTTGCTGCCTGATTTATACAAAACAAAAGGGAATTTTTTATGAAAGGAACAATAAATAGTGAAGTTGTACAGCCAACCCTCAAAAGAGGTGTAATAATGATGACATTGATGCTCGGAAGTTTTCTTGCTTTACTCAATGAAACCATTTTAAATGTTGCATTTTCAACATTGATGACCGAAATGAATATAACTGCAGGCACCGTACAGTGGCTTGCTACCGGGTACATGCTGGTTATTGGAATATCGATACCCGTTACCGCTTTTCTTATACACACCTACACCACGCGAAAACTTTTTATGGTAGCAATGGGTTTCTTTTTAGCTGGAACCCTTATTGCAGGATTTTCTTCAACATTTCTAGGGTTGTTGGTTGCTCGTATTATTCAAGGTTGTGGCACGGGAATGTTGGTTCCCATTATGATGAATGCAATTTTATTGATTTATCCGATCGAAAAGCAGGGAACTGCCATGGGAAAAGCCATTTTTGTGATTCTTTTTGCTCCGGCAATTGGACCTACTTTTTCGGGCGTTGTTTTGCAATATTTAAATTGGAACTGGCTGTTTTTTAGTTTGGTACCATTTTCTTTGCTGGCTATTGCGCTGGGTGTGGTGTACTTAAAATTGGAATCGCCGATAACAAAGCCTAAGTTCGATTTTTTATCGGTTCTTTTATCAACTATCGGGTTTGGAGGAATTATCCTTGGAATTAGTTTGTCCGAAAGTAATGGGTTTAAAAATAATAGTGTTATAATTTCCATTGTGGTAGGAATACTTTCCCTATTAGTTTATTCTAAACGTCAGTTAATACTGTCACATCCTATGTTGGATATTCGAGTATTGAAAAATCCAATGTTTTTATTAGGAACGTTACTTGTAATGATTAATTTAATGATGTTGTTTTCCATTAATCTGGTACTGCCGTTATTTTTACAAAAGGCTCTTTTGCTATCGTCGTTTGCTGCCGGATTATTCCTTTTGCCTGGAGGTCTAATTAACGGTATTGTATCGCTGTTCTCGGGTCGTATTTACGATAGGTTTGGTGCTCGGGTGTTAGCAATCCCTGGTTTTTTGGTTATGGTAGTTTCTGTTGGATTGCTTGCTGGAGTTACCGTTGATACCCCTCTTATTTGGATTGTGGTTTTGCAATGTTGTGTAAGTATTGCTTCGGCATTAATTATGACGCCTGTGCAAATGAATAGTTTAAGCCATCTTGATCCGGAGCAGTCGGCGCACGGAGTGGCTATTTTAAATACATTGCAGCAGATAGCTTGTGCTGTGGGGTCTTCTTTATTCCTTGGTTTATTAGGTACCGGGCAGAAGTTGTACATGGCGCAATTATCGGAGACAAATGCCTTATCGGAGCAGAATGGGTTTGCTTATGGGTTACATTACTCCCTAATAGTGGCAACAGTTATTCTAGCTATCACATTTCTGTTGTCCTTTTTTATAAAACGAAGGGAAGCAGATGCTTCTACAACTATAGAGCAAGTTATAGAATCGGCAGAATAAGTTTATTCTGAAAAAACTACAAGGCAGAAATCGGCATGGCAATTTGAATATTGCTATATTCCTGATAGCGACCTGCTTTAAAATTCGGAAGAAAATCAGAATCGTAAAATTCTATTTGGAACTTTTCTGCAGGGATATAGTTATTCTTCGGTAACCATACACCATAGATAAAATCGAATGCACGAAAAAGATTTTTCGAGGTTCCCCTGAAATGGAAAAGTGCATATTTTCCTCCGGGAATATTGGCTGTTTTTATTTCTCCATGGGTATGTACTACATCTTTGGGAACGGTAATACATGCTCGGTAGCGGCATTTTTCGGATGGAGTGATGCCCGGATTATCAAAAGGAATTCCCATGTAAACTGTGTCCTTTTGCATTAGTTGATGCTCTGTGGCAAATAGTTTCAAATTCTTCCATGTTTGAATAATTCCTGTGGTATATCCTTGCATGGTTTGAGTATAGGCAACGTGTTGCGATGGCAACTCTTTTATTTCGATGGAATGAAAGTCTTCTTCTGAAAGTGGTTGTAATTTTTCTCGTTTTGTTTGACGGAGGAAGTACAAATCGCTGCGATGTTTTTTGCGTAATTCGGTAGGCGAAAGTTGATACTGCTTTTTGAATAATCTGGAAAATGAGGCAATGGATTCAAAGCCGACTTCACAAGCAATCTCGGAAACCGATTTGTTTTGCATATCACATAGTCGGTTTGCTGCATTTTCCAATTTTGTGCGTTCAATGTACGCCCGGGGTGTTTCACCTGTAAATGCGGTAAATATCCGATGAAAATGGTATGGCGAAAAACAGGCAACCGATGCTAGTGTATTAAGGGATATTTTTTCGGTAAGATGAGTTGAAATATAATCGACGGCTTGTTGAATTCTGTCAATGTAAATTTGTTCCGAGGATTGAAGTTCGTTCATTGTTTTATTTTATACTGCAAAGTACAAAATTACAAATCACACTTAACTGGCAGTTATTATTTAAAATTTTGGTTGAACAAATTTTTCAGTTCTGAATGTGGAATGCCAAGAAAATTCACGGTGATTTTAGTTGATAGAATCTTGTTTCTATACTTTTACTCTAGATTTTTGTAATCCATTTTTAGGTAAATGCAAAGGTTCCGAATGGAGTCGAAGGTTGGCTTCCTTTGTACTTCGTTTAAACACCATTGAACTTTTCCTTCGTTATTAAGAATTTCAACACTTAGCGTGTTTTCGTTCTTTACTTTTTTTACCGTTTGATAGCCTAAACGTGCCAAGGCGTGAGCAGTCCAGTTTATTATGCTTTTATCTTCACCGGAAATAATTACCGATTTTTGCTTTGGAATATTGTAATCGAATTGTCCGGTATTAAGGTCGAATTTTACCGAGGTGTCTTTCATCAACCGATTTATGGCATCGGTAAGCACCATATCTTCGGGTGCGCCTACCCGCAAACCGTCGGGAAGCATAAGCCAAATGGTGTCAACAAAGCCAAACGCGGTTTGAATATCATGGGTTGAAAGAATTACCGTTTTCCCGTTTTCCGATTGCTCTTTGAGCAGTCTTACCACTTCAAATTTATTGGGAAGGTCCAGAAAAGCCGTTGGCTCGTCCATGAGTATTATAGGGGTGTCCTGTGCAATGGCAAAAGCTATCATGGCGCGTTGCCGTTCGCCGTCGCTAAGCCTGTCGATTTGCCTGTTCTTGTAGCTAACCATTTCTACCGCTTTTAAAGCCCTTTCTATTACAAATTTATCGCTTGTGTTTAGCGCATCAAACCAGCTGTGGTAAGGGTAACGGGCCAGCGAAACAAAATCGTAAACCGTGGTGTTGGGCGAATGAACGGGCTCTGCGGGGATAAAGCTTAGTAGGGTAGCTAGCTTGTTTCGGTCTGTTTTTTCAACTTCTTTACCGTTTATTAGGATGTTTCCGGCAATACTCTTTTGAAGTCGGGCAATTGTTCGGAGCAGCGTACTTTTTCCTACACCGTTTCGTCCAACTAGGGCAATGAGTTCGTTGTTTAGGGCTGTAACGTTAATTTCCGGATAGTTAAAATCGGACGTTGATTTCCCGTTGTAACCTACCTGCAGGTGCTTTACTTCTATGGTTAAGTTGCTGTTCATTAATGCTGTGCAAATCGTTTTTTCGATAGGATTACGTAAACTACAACCGGGATGCCCATTAGTGCAGCCACCGAGTTGATGGGTAAAACCAGGTTCGAACCCGGGAGTTGAGCTATTACATCGCATAGCATCATTATTGATGCTCCCGTTACTAATGTGGAAGGAATTAGTATGGCATGGTTCGATGTATGTAAAATTAGCCTGACGATGTGCGGAACGGCAATGCCTATAAAGGCAATTGGCCCTGCAAATGCGGTTGTAGTTCCGGCAAGCAAGCTGGTGGACACAAATACAATCAGCCTTATTTTTTCGACGTTGTATCCTAACGAACGTGCGTAATTTTCGCCTAAACTCAATACGTTTAGCGGTCGGGATAGTGCAATTGCCAGTATTTGTCCTATAATTACCAATCCGCTAAAAAGCCATAGTTGCGAGCCGTTTACGGAACTAAGACTTCCCATTGTCCAAATTACATAGGTTTTTAACGAACCTTCGCTGCTGAAATACTGTAATATGCTGGTTATGGCCGATGTTGCCATGCCAAATATTATTCCCAAAATCAGTATGGTCATAATATCCCGGATGCGAATTGACACGGCAACAATCAGTAGTAAAATTAGCATGGAACCTATTAATGCGGCAAGGACAACGCCTATCTGTCCAAACCAAAACCCTAAGCCAATCGCCGATGAACCTAGCACTGCAATTGCCACGCCCAAACTTGCACCCGAACTAATTCCCAGCACGTATGGGCCGGCCAACGGGTTCCTAAAAATGGTTTGCATTTGCAGGCCACTTACGGCTAATGCGGAACCTGCAAGAATTGCCGTTATTACTTTAGGCAAACGAAAGTGAATAAGTATTTGACGGCTTACATTGCTAACAGCTTCATCTCCTACAATAATTCCCCAAAAATCCTTAAAAGGAATATTTACGGAACCAAGCATTATATCTAAAACGAATAGGAGTAAAATTAAAACTCCCATTATTCCAAAAAAGGCAAGTACCGGTGTGCGTTTTCTTTTCATTTTTAACCTGATACTATTTAAGTTTGGAGTAGTAGTACAAACACGAGTCCTGAACATCTACATTATGAAAAATGGTAACCAGGTCGTGTAGAATAAGGTGCGGGTTTAGGGTTCCCGATTCCCAAAAATCGTTTCCCCCGTTCTTATTCATTCGTTTGTAGTTATTGTAAATTTTGTCCTTTGCAAATGGGGCTAATGTTGCAAAACGCGGATCGAATTTTAAAATATCGGCTTTGGAATGGGCAGTACCCGTGTTAATCCAGACATCGGCGTTTAACCCGGATTTATAAGCAATTTCGGTACTAATAGGATAGGATTGGGAACCTTTAAGGTTGCTAAATAGATACCTTCCCCCGGCGTCTTTTATCATCTTAACAAAGTAGTTATCGTTTCCCGGAAAATACCATACATCCCTGAAAGGGGTATTCAAGAAAACGGTAGGTCCCGATTGGTATTTTGATGCGATAGTTTTTTCGCTGTTATACTTTTGCTCTATAATATTAAATATAGAATCGGCTTTTTGCGGGACTCCAAACAGGTAGCCGAAAACCTTTATCCATTCGGTTTTCCCGAGAGGATCGTTTTCCAGGTAATCGCCAATTAGCATTACATGCAATCCCAGTTCTTTTAGCTTGTTTAGGTACGATAACGATTCTTCGCTTACCCCGTAACAAAGTATAACGTCGGGTTTTAAGCTGGTTATTAATTCGTAGTTTAATCCTTGGTCGTAACCAACATCAACCAACGCTCCGCTGTCAATTTCCTTGTTAATATTAGGGTTATAAACGTACTTTGTTCCGGAGAGTCCTACTAGCGTATTACTTTGTCCAAGCGCATCGATAAAAGCAACGTGACTGGACGACATGCAAATAACCCTTTTAACCGGATAAGGAATAGGATTATCTACTTTATTAAAGTCGGGATTTTTTTTGTTTACCAGCGAATACTTGTAAACCACTTCGTGCGCTCCCTGCCAAGGGTTAAAAATGTTTATTGTAATTTTTTTGTTACTAGTGTCAATGTTAAAGCCTTTTGCATATTTAGGTTCAATATTATTGTCGGTTTGTGTTGATTTTTCCGTTTGCGAATTTTTGCAGGAGGCAAAAATCAAAACAAGTGCAAATAAAAAATATGGGATAATTTGATTTATGGAAAAGAGATGTAGAGAGTTTTTGCCGGAATAACTTCTCAATAGTTTGCTCATGGTTGAATAATTTCACTTTTATCAGGCTAAAAATAGCATGAATATTGGGCGTTGCAAAATTTTTTACGAAAAATGTAAGTTTCGTTATTTGTACGAAAACCCTACAAAGTTAAACAAGATTAACATTTTAGTTATGCCATTTCTAACTTAATAATTGCTATATTTCAATGTTATTAAACTCCATTTGAATAATGTTTAACCAGCCCATTTACGGAAATATATTCAGGCATAGTCCGCATTGCGTATGCGTAATTAATAAAAATGGTGATATTGTTGATTTTTCCAGCAGTTTCGAAGAAAATTTCATGGGAAACAATGCCGAGGAGTTAAATCTTTTCAATCTTTTTCCGTCGATAAATTTGAGGAAATTAAAGCGTGGAAAGAAGTTTTTTGCAGATTATAACGACAGAAAAAATTCGATACAGGTTTACGAGGTGCAAACATCTATTCTCAAGGAGAATAACGAGAACTTTTATGCTGTTTGGTTTGCCGATGTTACAGAACTTGTACGGCATAAGGCTGTAAACGAAGTTTTGCTTAATATTTCGAAAATTGATATAGAGTCTAACGATTTCGACCATTTATGCCAGTCCATTCAAAACGAGTTAAATAAACTGATTGATGCCAGCAATTTGTACATCACGCTTTACGATGAAACAAAGTGTAGAATGAAGTTGGCGTATATATCCGATACCAATTCAATAAAGGACGATTACCCGCTTGGAAACTCTTATACTCTCTGGGTTGCTCAAAAGGGGAAAGGAATATTGCTTAATCGGCGGCAAATATCGCAGTTACGGTATCATCATAAGTTAGAATCGTTTGGCCCGGTTGCCGTGAGTTGGATGGGAGTGCCTTTGTGGGTTAACAGGGAGATTATAGGCGTTATTGCCGTTCAAAGTTTTAAAAAGGGATATTTATATACGCAAACCGATTTGGATATTTTGGAGTTTATTTCTACGCAAATAGCATCGAGTTTGCATCGAAAGGAGAGAGAATGGGAGTTGGTGGATGCAAAGCGGCGTGCCGAAGATGCTGACAGGTTGAAATCGGCATTCTTGGCAAATATGAGCCACGAAATACGGACTCCGATGAATGCAATTCTTGGCTTTTCGGAGTTGCTTACCCGTAATAATGTTCCGCAGGAAAAGCGCGAGTTGTATGCCGGACATGTTAAAAGTAACGGTAAGTTACTGTTAACTTTAATCGGCGATATTATTGATTTGGCTAAAATAGAGGCGGAACAAATCACCATAAATAAAACGCCTGTAAATGTTGAGGAAATATTGGAAGAGTTGCACGAGGTAAGTTTTACCGAGCGGGCACGTTTAGGTAAAGAGCATTTGGCTGTAAACAGGCAAGTGTCCAAGAATGGCGAACCTCTGTGGCTTCTTTGCGATGGCGTGAGGTTAAAGCAGGTGTTAATAAACCTGCTTAGCAATGCCATAAAATTTACGCAGGAAGGAAATATTGAGTTTGGTTATAGTTTTCCTAACAAAGCTACTGTTCAGTTTTATGTAAAGGATACCGGCATTGGTATTGCTCCTGAAAACCAGGCAATAATATTTGAACGATTCCGTCAGGCCGATAATTCCACTACACGGCTATTTGGCGGAACGGGTTTGGGGTTGGCAATATCCAAAAGGTTGGTTGAATTGATGGGGGGGCGTATTCATGTAGAATCGGAACTGGGAAAAGGTTCTGCGTTCTTTTTTTCGCTACCGAACATAACTCCAAGTAATCCTACACACGCAGGTCGTGTTGATGTTTCTGCCGGTACGGGTAAAAATTATAAGGGCTTAAACTTATTAGTTGTAGAGGATAATAATGCTAACTATGTATATTTAAGTGATGTATTGAGTCAACTTGGCTTTACCATTTATCGTGCAAAAACGGGCAAGGAAGCGTTGCACATGATAGCGGAGTCCATAAAATTTTCGTTAGTATTGCTGGATATAAACCTTCCGGAAATAGATGGTTTTGAAGTTCTTAAATCGATGAAAGTAAGTAATTCAGGTGTGCCAGTTATAGTTCAAAGTGCGTATGCGTTTCCGGAGGAACGCAAAAAGGCCATGGAAATGGGATGCCAATACTACTTAACAAAACCGGTTACCAGTAATAAGTTGATGGAGGCTATTGGTCAGATTTTGTAGTGTTTTTTTATTTGCTGATGTTTTGACGGTTGAGGTGTAATTTGTAAAATTGTGTTACTTTTATTAAAAACTTTTAAACATTGATATGGCGTTTTTTAAATAGAAAAATTCTGCTTACGGGTTTCATGGCAACGCTTATGTTACTTTGCGGTAACATTGGTTTTGCAGGTAAATATGGCATGAACAATTCCGATACTTTAAACGGGAATGTTATTGATTCTATTAACATCATTAATAAGAAATTAAGCGGTTTTTCGGACAAATCGAATACTTTGGAGCAGGTAAACCTGCTTTGTAATAAATCCAACATATATTTTCGTAAGCAAAAGTTCGAGGAAGCCTTACTTACTGCCAATCAGGCGTTGATTATTTCCAAGGAAATAGGGCAGGAGCGTTTCATCGAAAAGGTTACCAATTTAATTTGTCGCATATACTTAGCGCAGGAACTTTACTACGATGCGCTCGATTATCTTTATTCGGGATATAGCCTTGCCCAGCAAATAAAGGATAGCACCAAGTTGTCGTGGTACATGGTTACGCTGAGCAATGCCGAAATGCAGCTGGGCCGTTTTACCGAATCCATGGAAATAAACCTTAGAGCAATTGAGTATTTTGCGCAGGTAAAAGATTCGGCAAACTTGGCCATTGTGCTTAGAGACCAAGGAGTAATTCATTCCGAATTGGGAAACTTTAGTATTGCCGATGGATATTTAAGTCATGCCAAAGAGTTGTTTTCAAATTTTACCGATTCATTATATCTGGGATTGATTTATCAGGATATGGCAGCGTTGGCGCTGAAGCAGTCCGACTTATTTACATCTGAAAAGTATGTGGACAAATCCATAAAAATTTTGTCGGGAGTAAACTTTAAAATGCTTCTGCGTAGTCGTAGGATTAAGGCGGAGATATTGTTGCATAAGCGGGACGTGAAAACTGCAATAAAGCTGTTGACAGATGTTTTGGAAAAACAGCGAAGGGTTAACGACCCCATTGGGCAAACTTCAACTTTATTTACGCTGGGGAATGCCTACTTTATTGAAGGTGATTTGACAGAGTCAAAAAAGTTTTACAATAAGTGCTTGCGGTTGGCATCGGAAAACAGCTTGGTGTTTTACACGAGGGGGGCGTATCGGAGTTTAGCCCGGATATACGGCATGGAACGAAGTACTGCCGAAGCATATAAAAGCCTTCTTAATTACGTAAACATTACCGACAGTTTATACAACATTCAGAAGATTATCGATGCAAATCGCATGGAAAATCAGCTGTTGCTTCGTCAGAAGGAGAACGAGATTCATTCGCAACGGGAATTACTTTTGGTAAAAAATGCCAAGCTCAAGCAGGAAAGCATAAAGCGAAATCTTTTGCTGGTAATTTCGGTATTGCTGTTTGGTGTGATAGTATTTGCGTATAGGGAATATAGGGTGAAACGAAATGCCAATAAGTTGTTGCTTAGCCAGAAGGGTGAAACGGAGCAGCAAAAGAATTTGCTGGAACAGCGTACCCGCGATTTAACCGATAGTTTGAACTATGCAAAGCGTATTCAAAAGGCAGTGCTTAGCGTTTCGCAACAGCCACAGGATTTCTTTCATGACTCTTTCCTGATTTTCATTCCGAAGGAATTGGTAAGTGGCGATTTTTACTGGTTTAAGCAGGTTGATGAAAATCGTTTAATGTTTGCAGTTGCCGATTGTACGGGGCATGGCGTTCCCGGGGCGTTTATGAGCATTATTGGAATGTTTGGTTTGAACCAAATAGTTTCCGAGGATGGAAAAACAAATCCCGGCGATATAATTAATAGTTTGAATACTCTTTTTAACGCGTCGTTTGAGCAGCGCGAAGGTGCCGAAATATTCGATGGAATGGATATAGGGCTCTGCAATTATAACCGTTCTACCCGCGAGTTGCTATTTGGCGGAGCAAATATTTACCTGCACATTTTAAGAAGGTCGAACTTACCTCCGGCTTCTTCGGCAACGCTGCACGCATCGCAGGAATTTTCGTTATATCAGGTTAAGTGCGACCGGCAATCCGTTGGTTACGAAGCCGAGAAAGCCGATTTTACAACTCACAGCGTACAGTTAATGGAAGGCGATATAATTTACCTTTTCACCGACGGTTTTACCGACCAGTTTGGCGGCGCCAAAAATAAAAAGTACAAGTTAAGCGATTTTCGACAGTTGCTTTGTGACAACGCCCATCTTCCCATAAATAAGCAACGCGACATTCTTTTTGATGTTTATACTAACTGGAAAGGCGGTAATATTCAGGTTGATGATGTTACCGTGCTTGGTGTAAGGATTCCGTAAATGCTGTTTGGTGTAATTGTTATAATGAGTTGGTGTAATATTTTGAACATTGCTTAGATTCCATTAGCGAGGACATTATTTCGTATTTTAGACTTCAACACAATATTTTAGATTTTTTATAAGTCAGAAACAAATAACAATAAAATGGACTAATGGCGATAGAGTTGCTAATAAATATTGTCAAGATTAATGCATAAAAGTTATTCTAGTTGAAATTTTATGTTCGAAAGTTTTACTATCTAAACTTGACTTTTCGTAGTAACAAGAGTTTGATATAAAAATAAGTGATTAGTTTTCAATATTAAAAAAGAAAAAATCATTGTACTGAACGAAGTTGAAGCATTTGTATTTTAATAAGGTATATTCTTTTAGATGTAAATAGATAAAGACAAACAACCACCCTTACGAGGTGGTTGTTTACTAATAATGGTTTATTGGTTAGTTTTGAATGCAACGAACGGAGCGTCCATAGTAGATAGAAGAGTGACGATAGACAGCAATATCCCCATCATCGTAGAAAACCCACTCTATACCTATGCTACTATCCGAAGGATTTACGTTGCTTGACCAGAAGTAAGCATGTTGCTTTAAACTCTCAAAACAACACTTCGAGCCGCTTTCGCCTCCAGGAAGCATGTTAAACCCTAGTTCGTTGGTGCCGTTTAAGCCTTTTGGCCAACCTTCTTTGGCGCGTATTCTAAACGAAATACCCGGTTTGTTTTTTCTATTTCCATAACCATTGCCACTACCTGTCTGTTCAACTTCGCTAATGCCAATAGCGCGCTCAAAGGTTTCCCATTCGCTCATACTAGGTACGTGCCATCCATCGGGACATGCTTTTTGTGCCGTATTGAAATTGTATAGGTACCCATACTTTTTTGCATTCTTTTTACTGTTGTCGTAAGCCCAGCAACCGTCTTTGGCTTTGTAAGCCAAATTTTGGGCAAACCATACCTGATCGCCAATTTTTACAGTTTGATACTCCTTGCCATCGCGAGGATCGACAAAAATATCCAACTTTGGTTCCTGAGCAAAACTTGTGCTTGCCATAAGAAGAAGCATAGCGATAAACAAATTCTTTTTCATTTTTATGTATTTAGTTGTTTTAGTTTATGATGAGACTTAAAAACCACGTGTTTTTATCGGGTTGGTTACCAAACGAACTTTGCATTACGTACTTATTCTGATAGGAGAATACAATTTTGTAACGGTCCACCTTGTAGTCGACTCCAATGCGCCAGCCAAATCCTTCGGTTGCATGGTAGTTAAAACCTAGCACGTACCAATATGCCGATTCTATTTGAATGTAGGCGTTGTCGTTATCCTTTATTTGGTTGTTAAAGGTTTGCCCTTTACTTTCGTCAACGCTAAATGCTTTTCCTACCCGTATTTTGGTATAGTAGCCATCGCTATTCCCACCCATAGGATCTTTAAAAATGTAGCGGAAGTCATACCCTCCATCGTAGTCGTAGCCGTAGGGGGCTTTTACTCGGTCGGCGTATATATCCTGTTTAATGCTTAGGTGTCGGAATCCAAATTTTAATCCTGCCATTGCAATAGATTTAAAATCGGGCGAAGGGAGAACATTTCCCGAGAGTAGAAATTTTTTGAATGGATAGTCGAGGTAAAGAAACGGGCTTATGGAATACTTTCCTTCACTTTTCCAGTACGACGAGTCGGCTGTTTCTATCCATTTTGGGTTGTAGCCGTACCGGAACATTCCTCCGGCGTAAATTTTAATAAACTTTGTGTATAGGCTAATTCCACCGGAAACAAGGTGTCCCATCATATCGGAGCCGGGAAAATTTTCAACGGGTCGTTTATAAAGCATATATCCGTAATTCCAGTTAAACCGTTTTAGCCATTTTTGCTCGGCAATAACGGCTAATCCGGGATATTTTTTTTGCATAAGGTAGCCCTCGACACCCGTTTTATTACGCTGTCCGTATATTTCGGCTAAATCGGTAGTTCCTTCATCGGCAGGAGGTGCATCCACAATTACCTTGCGGAAAAAGCGGTCGAAGTAAACATCGTTTATGTAAAGTTCGTTTTGCGCTTTGGTTAGGTTGAAAATGCTAATTAGCAGTATTGCGCTTAAAAGTATTTTTTTCATGGTGTGTTTCATTCTAATTTAACAGTTGAAAATGTGCCTATTCTCCTAAATCAACTTTTGCAAGCCATATATTTTTGTCGTTTTTATCGCTACCTACAAATATTAAGCAGGTGTCTTCCACAATAACGGGAACTACAGGATGTAAAAAATAATCGTCCTTTTGTTCCTTGGAGGTTTTTAGTCCGAATGTTGTAAATTGGCTTAACGTTCTAGCTTCCGGGTTAACTGAGGCTAATCGGACATAGTTGAATTTTCGGCCGGTATCTTTATCCGCTTTTTGAGTTTCTATTATTTGCCATGTAATAGTTTTTCCTCCGGGATTTTCGTAAAGTTCAACCTCTCCGGCTCCGGGAGTTTCATTTTTGACGGTGTAATGAGATAGTAAATTTCCGGAAGGATCGAAATGGAGGAGCATGTAATCTAAGTTTTTTCCACGGTATTGGTATTGTCCAACTATTACTATGTCTCCGTTTTCTCTCACTTGTAACTGTGCATTTGTTGTTTCGAAAACGTCTCCATCGAAGCCTTTCTTTTGATTTTCAGGCTTAACCATTTTAGTCGTGTAATCGGCAACGGGTGTGGCGGTAATAAAATCCATTTTCCCTTCGGTAATTTTCATAATTACCATATGGTCCTTTTTGTCTTTAATTTCCCAGTAATATTTTTGAGGGTTGGCATTGGAACCGGGACCTGCCAAGTATAACGATTTATCGGTAAACTTAAAGAGGTCTGGTGTCCATGCGTTAGTAGGACATACAAAGTCGATACTGTCGATGGTTGATCCATCAATTCCGAAGTGCATATAAGTATATTCGTTTGGCTTGTAAAGGATGGATTGATCGAATCCTAGTTGCGAAACCCTGTCTTGCGGGGCAAAGAGTACGCCCATACTTCCATCGGAATATTCCAATCTTTTAACAACAATTTTAGGACCTCTGAAGGAAAAGATTCGTTCGTAAAGAAATTTTACTCCGTTGTTAACCATGAAGGTTTGCAGAACGTAACTTTGATTATCGACGATTTTGGTTTCTTTAGTTTTCTTTATCTTAGGCTTGATAACACCCATTACGGTAAGAAAATGTTGAGGTGCGTGGTACTTTACTTCATAAGGCATTTTTTTGCTTTCGTCCCAATTCCAAAATCCGACTTTGCGAAATTCTTCGGGATCGTCGGCAATGGAGAATTGTGCAGTTATCCGTCTGTCATCAGATTTTAATTTTTCCTCCTTGCCTTCGCCGTAACTAACGTCCCAAACGTAGTCGCCTTTTTTGCTATCCCATTTTTCGGTAGCC
Organism: Bacteroidales bacterium; assembly: GCA_020636845.1. Classification (GTDB taxonomy): domain Bacteria; phylum Bacteroidota; class Bacteroidia; order Bacteroidales; family Tenuifilaceae; genus JACJXD01. The sequence continues at coordinate 99,445 of JACJXD010000008.1, forward strand.
GTATAAACTCCGTGTTCTAAAACTGTGTTGAAAGCCCCGATGCCTACCTTAACGTAAGTTGTTTTTGCTTCACGAAGTTTACGATTTGGGTCGAATTTTACAGTAGGGTCTTTTTTAGCGCGAATTTTATTTGCTTTTACATTTGCTTCTTCGTTAGTATATACCTCCGATGTTTGGTTTACCAGTTGCAGGTTCGGATCGAAATTATATGTGTCAACTATTGTTTTGCCTTTTCCTTTTGGTGTAATGAATTGTGCCTGATAGGCGCTGCCGTCGTCGTTATAGCCAAAGGTCCACTTGGTTGCTTTCAGCGATGTTTTTAGTAGTGGGGTTACACTGCTAACCTCTAGTTTTTGAGCATTGGAACTCTTGTTCGAAAAGAGTAAAACCGCAAATGCTAATACTGATAAAACTTTTAATGATTTCATACTGTATGAGTTAATTTATTCGGATTCGATAGGAAAATTACCTATCTGTATAACTCGACACAATACTCCAATTGAGGTATTTTAGGCAAGACAGAATGCCACTATTCTGAAGAAAATAGGATTATTCGGGAAGCCACCTGTTATCAATAGCTCTTTTTGCGGCGGATGTTCTGTTGGATACCTGAAGTTTTTCGTAGATATTCCGAACGTGTTTTCGAACCGTTTCGTAGCTAATAAACAGTTTTTCGGCGATTTGCGGATTTGTGTGACCATTCGATATCAATCCCAGTATTTCAACTTCCCTTTTGGTAAGAGGGTTTTCCGCAGGTTTGCTTTTCTTGGACTGTTCTGGAGTGGCTACAAAGCGTATTATTTTTCTGGCAATGGAAGGCGATATGATAGAACCTCCATTTTTTATGTCCTGTATTGCTTTTATTATGGTTTCGGATGGTTCTTCCTTAAGCAAATAGCCAAGGGCTCCTGCTTTAATTGCTTCGTAAATGGTGTTGTCGTCGTCGAAAACGGTTAGCATTATAATGTCGATGGATGTAAATTTGCTTTTTACAATGCCGGTTGTGTATATGCCATTGGTAGGCATTTCAATATCCATAAGAATTACATCGGGTAGATCCTCGGAGTTGCAGGTTTCGAGATAGTCGAGTAGGTACTGTCCGTCGGCAAATACACCGACAACCTGAATATCGTTTGTCGCTGAAATTCGCTTCGCGATATTCTCCCGCATTAACTCATTATCGTCAACAATGGATACCTTCAACTTTAAAATTTATTTCGAGTAAATTTAACTTATTGTATCGCATAAGAAATAACCCGAATGGAGGATTTTTAATTTTTATTTACGGGAAATATAACTTTTATGGTTGTGCCTGTCCCTTTTTCGGTTTCAATAATAAATTCGGCTCCAATTTCTTTTGCTCGGTTTTTCATATTATTTAAACCATAACCTTGGTCGTTTGGATTATGCGTTCCAACTCCATTGTCTGCTATGGTCATAGTGAAGTGAGCATTTACCCGTACAGTAATTTTAACCATTGAGGCTTTGCTGTGCTTAACGATGTTGGTAACAGATTCCTGTGCAATTCTGTATAGGTTGAGCGTTTGAATGGGAGTAAGGCTTATAGGATAATCTATTTTTGCATCAATGGAGTGTTCCACATTGCAGCCATTTAGATACTGGTAGCACATTTTGCGCAATCCATCGACAAAGTCCTCAATGTCGGTATAATCGGAATGGATTGCCCAAATAGTTTCCCTTAGCTGTCCTATTGCGTTTCGTCCAAAAGCACTTAAATCCTTGGCTTTACTATTGCCTTCGTTCGATAGTTGGTCTAAATTCGTAATTAGGTACGTAAGTTGTGAGCCTACATTATCGTGCAAATCACGGGCAATTCGTTGTCGTTCGGCATGTATTTTCTGTCTGACCTCCATTTCGTGCATTCGCTTTTTAATTCTGCGCAATGTAAAGAACTTTACAATCAAGGCAATGGCCGCTATAAGAAGAGAAAGTTCGATAATTACGGAATACCATCGTTGGTAGAATGGTGTTTTTATAATTGCTGAAAGTAAGAGTTGAGGTTGGCTTTCGACTCCATCAGGATTAATGGATTTTGCCCATAGTTTCACCTTTCCATATGGTAATTGCGGATAGTTCAGTTCGAAGTTCGAAGTCGGTTCCGACCATTCTTTATCTGTTCCTTCCAACCAATATCGCCATTTTATATCTTCGGTATTGCTTAAGTAGTGTATGCCAACTTTAATGCTTAGTTTGTTGTTTTCGGGTTCAAGGATTATTGGTTGGTTGTTTGCATCTATTTTAGCTGTGTCGGATTTTAACTCGCTGATATATAATTCGGGTATAATATCACCTTGCTTCACATTTTGTAAGTTGACGGTTACAACACCCTTTGAGGTTGCTAAAAGCAGGCTGCTTGTTTTGGGATAGTATTGGGCATTGTTAATGGTAAAATCGGAACTGGGAACTAAGGTATAGGAGTTTAACGGGATTAGTTGGTTATTGCTAAGTATGTGCAAGGTTGTATTGCTTAAAACCAGCAGTTGATCCTTGTTGTCTCTAAAAATACTTACCACTTTGTTACCTTTAAACCCTTTAGAATAGCACATTACGCTATCTGTTGTTGGGCTAAAGTTGCAAATACCGTTGGAACAACCAATCCAGATTGTTTTATTGTAATCCTCAAAAATAAAGCCCGTATAGTTCGAGATAAGCCCATTTTTACTGGATAGCATTTTTTGTTTCCCATTTTCGATGCGAATGGCTCCTTTGTCGGTAGTAGCCCAAATAGCATTTCCAGCCTTAAAAATTCTATTTATCATTAATGTTGGCAATAGGCTATCGATTAGTTCGCTAACATTATTGTTCTTGTCTATTAGCCAAATGCCGGAACCGTAAGAGGAAATCCATACGGTACCATCGGAATTTGGAATAATTCCCGATATTCCGTTTCCATGTTTAAAAATTGTTAACGGTTCGTGGTTGTCTAATAAGTTTTTGCTACTGATTAGCGATAAAAATGTACCAATATATGTGCGATTACTATTGTCGAAAGTTATTGCTCTAATGTTTTTAAATTTTGCCTGATGTAATTTTAAATGCTGTTTACTTTGAGTTATTATATGTAACGTATCGGTAGTTCCGGCATAAATATTTCCTTTGTTGTCAATGTTCACAGTATTCACAATTTCGGAGATGTTGGGAAGAATGGTATAGTTGGTTTTTGCTATTTTTTGAACACCTCCGCCAAAAGTTCCTACCCATAGTTGGTTAAAAGTATCGGTGCAGATGGAGGTAACGAAGTTGCATCTTAATCCGTTGCTCGTATTTAGATAAGGTGTATTATTAATTAATTGCACTCCGTTATCTATTGTACCTATTAGCGAGTAGCCATTCCAGCTACAAAACGATGTGGCTTCCTTAAGTGTTTTTATGTTATTCAATGTAACGGAGGAGTCTTTTAAGGCTAAGTAGCCCCAAAAGTTCCTTGTTATAATTTTTCCTTGGGCAAGATTATTCTTCAGGTTTAGGCTATCGCCCATAAAGTAGATGTTCTTATTTCCTGTAAAACATTTATAGGTGTTGATGTCGGAATTTAGAGGTTTTACAGAAAATGTAGATGAAGTCGATTCGTAAATGTTTAATAATCCGTTTATTCGGAAAATAAATTTGTTGTTACCGACTTTAATGATATGGTTATTAGGAGTTTGGTTTATGGAATCTTTATAAATTTTTGATTTTCCATTGTCGATAACCTCCAATCCGTTATATGTTCTTATTAACCATCGTCCATAATCATCTTCTTTAAAATCATATACCGATGTTGAAGATTTCGGAATTATAGTTTGTGTAATATCAAGTGTTTTTTTATTTACCTGTATGGCGCCGTGTTCGTATGTACATAACCAAATTTTTCCCGATTTCGTTTCGGAAATTTTATAAACCATTACGGTATCAAGAATATTATCGAATTTTGATCCGTCGAATTTTGTAACCCCTTTATCGGTAGCAATCCACAGGTAATTTTGTTGATCATTAAGAACGTGAAATATATAATTGCTGGGTAATCCGTTAGATGTGTTAAAGTATTTAAACTCTAACTGTTGACAATAGGAGAGGTTAATTAGCGTAATCGCAAAAATCGAAAGCAAGATTCTTAACACAAAAGCAAATATTTATCAAATCAAATTTACGACATTTTCCTGTTGCAATGCAAGTCCTTTATGTCTTGACATATGTCTATATAAAAAATGATGGTGTATGAACTAATGCTTTTCGTAGTATGTGCATTTGTTGCAATTGGATAATATTTTATAGATTTGAAGTTGTTTTAAAAGAGTTACTAATCAAATAAATATTGAATTATGAGGAAAATAATTGTATCAGTAATAGCGCTATTGGGCGTAACTCTTTCGGTTAATGCTCAAATGGACAATTTAGCCAATATGAGTGCCAAGTGGATTCGTTCCAATGTTCGAAATGCTGCGTTAGATGGCGGTGCCGATATGGTGAATTTTAACCCTGCGGGATTATCACTGCTGAACGACGGAATTTATGTTAGCTTAAGCAACCAAACGCTTTTCCGTAACCCGGAGCATACGTTTAACTTTGGGGCAGGGAATACCTCGTATAAACAGGATGGGATTGATCCTTTTTTGCCAATGTTTTATGCCGCGTACAAAAAGAGCAACATGGCAATATCAAGTGGCGTTTATATTTCGGGAGGTGGAGCAACGGTTAACTATCCCGATGGTTCGTTTAATACGAATTTAATGGGCTATAAGATATTATTAACGAATAATGTCGGAGGTTATACTTCGTTTAATGACCAATCGTTGGAGGCTTCGTCGTACTACTTAACCGTTCCGTTGCACTTTAGCTATGCAGTAAACGAAAAGTTGGCGCTGTCGGTTGGTGGGCGTTATATTCGTGGAATAAATAAAACTAAGGCTGGAATGACTTTAACAGGTTCTGCGTTTGCCCCCGATTACGAAATGAATATAGATTATAAAAGTAATGCTAACGGATTTGGTGGAATTTTTGGTATCGACTATAAGTTTTCCGATAAGTTAAACGTTGCCATTCATTATGAAACCAGAGTTAAGTTGAATTTTGAGGTAACTGATAATAGCGGAAATTACGAGTTGGAAGCCGATGGTACTAAAAACCGCAGAGATTTACCGGCTGTAATCAATACCGGTGTAACATATCGTATTACGGATAAGTTAATTGCTGGAGCCGATTTCAACTACTATTTTCAGACAAGTGCCAATTGGGGCGATGTTATGGATCCTACAACGGGAAACACCGAGAAGGCTTCTAAAGCAGCAGGTAACTGCTATACCGCAAATTTAGGATTCAGGTATTTGCTTAGCGAAAAATTGGAGTTGAGTGCAGGTTGTAGTTATACTGCGTTCATGTACGATGATATGGAACTTTATTACACCAAAATGGGTTTATACGAAGCATTAAAGTATAATAATTTTAATGTAGGCTTAGGTGTTGGTTATAGCATTACTAATAATATTCAACTCGATTTGGGATTTGGACGTACTTTCTGGCAAGATAAAACAATAAATTCGCTATCCGGAAAAGCATTTACCAGTACTGATTTCCCTGTAAAAGTAACCGATTCCGGTTATGTAGCAGCCGTAGGTTTCGACTTTAAATTTTAAAAATGTAAGTATTTTGCTCAGAATACATACTTCAAAAGAATAGAGGGTTTAACACTAAACCCTCTCTCTTTTTAATTCGATGTTAAAGTTATCTTCATTTAGATTTTTTGAATAATAAAAAAGCGTAGCAGTACGCTACGCTTTAGTGATAATAAAATCTATTCACTTACTTTTTTAGCAATTCCTTTACAGCTGCTTCTATTTGTTGGTCGCGGCCGGATGAAAGTGTATTTTGTTCGTTGCGAACTTTAATATCGGGCTCCATTTGGTTGTTTTCGCAGAATTTCCCATCGGGAGTTAACCAGCCACCCATTGGAATTCCGAAGTAAAGGGTTGGGTCTATTTGTGTTTCCCACCATACAAATGTTCCGGTTCCGGGAATAGGCATTCCCAACGTTTTTCCAATACCTTTCAGCTTGTATGCAACGGGAAATAGGTGAGCATCGGAGTAGTTACTTTCGCCAATCAAAACAATAGATGGTTTTATCCACTTGTCAGCAGGTTCGTATCCAATATTTTGTCCGTGAGGAATAACATCAATGTACTTTTTACCGTTTAGGAAATCCGAAAGTTGCTCATGAATGTTTCCGCCACCGTTAAATCGAGTATCAATAATAATGGCTTCTTTGTTAAGGTTGCGACCTAAAGCCTCTTCGAATACGGTTCGCATACTGGCATCGTTCATGGAACGAACATGAATGTATCCTATTTTACCATCCGATAATTTTTCTACTTCCTCGCGTCTGTTCTTTACCCATCGGTTATAAAGCAGTTGATTTTCTTCTCCTAGCGATATAGGTTTAATTGTTTCGTCCCAACGTTTTTTAGTGGTTGGGTCGTAAAGTGATAGGAGAGTAATTTGGTCAACTTTCCGGTTAAGGAGCATGTAGAAATCTATAGAGTCAGGACTTTGTCCATCAATCTTTTCGATAATTGTTCCCGTTTGTATTTTCGATGAAGCCTTATCGGCAGGACCACCTTCAATTACCTCGGCAATTCTTAAACCTTTACCTTGATAGTTATAATCGTAGAAAAGTCCAAGCGATGCTGTTTTGTCGGAGTTAGGTAAATAGTTATGGTAACCGCTGCCTGTGTGCGAGGCATTCAATTCGCCAAGCATTTCGCTAAGCATCTCAGCAAAGTCGTAGTTGTTATTTATGTAGGGGAGGAATTTTTTGTACTCGTTATAGTAGAAATTCCAATCGACTCCATGTAAATTTTCAACGTAGAATTTTTCCTTAACCAAACGCCACGCATGGTCGAAAATAAAATCTCTTTCGGCAGCGTGATTTAGCACCATTTCACCGTTAGTTTTTAAGGGCTCCGATTTACCAGATTCTACATCTATTTTCATGGCATTGCCGTTTGCCAGCAAGAACAGAAACTTTCCATCGGGCGATAGTTCCATGCTTACGTTCCAAACGCCAAGTTTCGAAAGCAGCTTGGTTTCTTTAGTTCTGAGTTCGGTAACCCATAGGTCGTTTCCTTTATCGAAACTTGTAAGGTAGTAAAGTTTTTCACCATCTTTCGATAGAACCCAGTCGTGAATGGACGATGTGTAAGTGGTTAACCGTTCTTTACGTTCGGTAAGGTTGTTAAAATCTATTTCAATGGTTTTAAGGGTGTCTTTATCTTCTTTTTCCTTATCCTTTTTCTTCTTTTTCGATTTTTCTTCATCGGCCTTCTTTTCCTTTTCGGCCTTTTTCTCTTTCTCTTTTAACAACGAAAATTCTTCTTTCGATAAGTTGAAACGATCAAAGGCTTCTTTGGTGAAAAACATGGCGTAAACATTTCCGCTGGTTAGGTTTCCGCTTTGCGAGAGAGTTCCTTCCCTATCGGAGCCCCAAATCATCATTTTGCCTCCCATTTCCCATTTAGGAATAAAATCGTCGTATCCGCTCATGGTAAGGTCATGAATTTCGCCTTTCCCGTCGGCAGCAACGAGTCCTACTTCGGGGGACATTACCCGATTTTTAAGTCCAAATTGAACCAAAAACCATTTCCCGTCAGGCGACCAAGTGTAATACTGATCGCCGTCGGCATAGGAGTAATTTTTGTCGGCGGTCATAATGGTGCGAACTTCTTTTGAAGCCAAGTTGATAACCTTAAGAACCACCCTGTTTTCGAGGTAAGCCACTTCTTTCCCATCGGGTGAAAATTCCGGTTGGAATTCTTCGGCATCGGTAGCAATAACCGGTTCTTCCTTTAGCAATGTAGATACAAAGAAGTATGGCTCTTCCTTGCGAACAATCGAGGTAGTGTAAACATTCCAGTTATCGTTCTCTTCGGCAGCGTATAGCAATTTCCTTCCGTCGGGACTGAAGCTAACGTTTCGTTCTTCCCATGGAGTATTGGTAATACGTTTGGTTATTCCTCCTTCGATGCTCGAAACAAAAATTTCGCCGCGAAAAACGTAGGCAAACTCCTTTCCATTGGGCGATAGCTTAGCCTCGGAGAAATCGCTGTTTACAGGAATAATTTTTTCGATAGTTTCTCTTCCGTCGTTGGCAATTGTAATGTTAACTTTTTGCGGCTCGCTACCGGGCTGTAAGGTATATACTTCGCCGTTATAGCTAAAGCATAGCGTGTTATTGTTGGCTCGGGTGAGAAAACGTACCGGATTCTTAGTAAAACTGGTTATTGCCTGATTTTTTGTTGGATCGGCTAACGAACTTTTAAATACGTTGAACGATCCGTTTTGCTCGCTTAAGTAGTAAAAATCGTTATCGTTGGAATCGAACACAGGATTTCGGTCTTCGCCGTTAAACTGGGTCAACTTTGTATATTCTTTGGTATTAAGGTCGTATGTCCATATATCGTGGGTAATGGACGATGTATGGTGTTTTCTCCAAAGATTTTCGTATCCTTTAATGTCATCGAAAATTATTTTATTTCCATCCTTGTTGAAGGTTGCGTTTAGCGCCGGAGTGGTAATTATTTGGCTTACCTTACCTCCCGTAACAGGAACGCTGTAAAGTTCACTTATGAGTGAAATAGGAAACTGAGCATTGGTTGCCAAATCCTGACGATGTGCTGAAAAAATTATCGATTTGTCGTCGGTAGTAAAACTCGACGGAATTTCGTTTCCGGAATGGAATGTGAGTCGTTTTGCTTCGCCTCCAATTGCTGGCATAACGTAAACGTCAAAGTTTCCGTACCTGTCCGATGCAAAAGCAATGCTTTTTCCATCGTGGCTCCATACGGGCGAATACTCATACGAATCACCTATTGTTAATGGAACGGCAGTTCCTCCGTTGGATGAAACGGAGTAAATATCGCCTTTGTATGTAAACAGAATTGTTTTGCCATCGGGCGATATGGCCGTATATCGAAGCCATAGCGGCGCAGATTGTCCAAATGAATATGTTGTCAGCATGGAGACAACTAGTAAAGTCCAGATTTTCTTCATTTTTTATCTGTTTTTAATTAGTAAAAATTAAATCAAGGTTTCGTATTATAGATGCTTTTTATAAAAAAAAGTTTACTGTTAGTATTCTACAATTCAAAGGTAAACTATCTTTTTAAAAGAGTAATTAGGGAAATTAGCCTTTTTGCAGATATGGTATGTTGTTGATATTGATGAATATATAAATATTGCTGAAAACAATATGCAGAATAGAATTTGAAGACATTAGGAATTAGTTCTTTTCGATATCTGGGGAAAGATTAACACTGCTAAAATGAGAAATCCTACGAATCCGGTAGAGGATGCCAATATTTTCCATAAAATATGACTATTTATTGATAGCATAAGAATTACAAACGAAATAGCACATAAAATTAGAGTTAGCCAAAAAGCAATTTTTGCCTTTAATGGTTTATTAATAGCATTTTGCATAGTTATAGTTATTGACTGAAATAAGTTAGTTACGGCTGTTCCTAATTTTTATGGCTTTATCGGGGAAATTTGTGATTAATCCGTCAATTCCAAGGTTAATTAGTTGATTCATTTCTTCCTCCTCGTTAACGGTCCATTTCCAAACTTCAACTCCGGCGTTGTGAGTATTTTCTATAAAATTACTTGTGATGTTTGTTCCGGGGCCAACCCCTATTGCGGTTGTTTTAATAACCTTTGCATAATCAACCGATAACGAATCTGCTTTGTCTATTAAAAGGAGCGTTGCTATACTACTGTCGAGTTGCCTGATTTTAGCCAGTACAGGATAGTAAAACGAGAAAATTATAACATCGTTATGAACGCCTACCTCATTTATCGTTTTTAGCACCTCGTTTTCTATTCCGTAAACCTTTATTTCGATACAAACTTTTATTTTTCCTTTGGCCAGCATTAGCGCTTCCCTTAGGGTTGGAATTTTTTCATTTTCGAAAGTGTCTCCAAATTTATTGCTGTAACCAACACAAACTTTTGACACCTCGTTGTAGGACATTGTATCAATTTCACCTGTTTTGCTATTGGAGGATGTCCTGTCCACGGTTCCATCGTGAATAACCATTAACGAATCGTCCGTTGTTCGGTGAACATCCAATTCAAAGTAATCGGCACCCAGTTCAATGGCTTTTTGAAACGCAGCAAGGGTGTTTTCGGGAGCAGCACTGGAAAAACCGCGATGTGCTATAATTTTTGTTTGTGCATTAGCCATTGCTGAAGTAAGAATTAGAATGATTATAAGGGATATTTTTTTCATGATATAATTTTGTTTATAGGCTTGCTAGCTAGTTTAGATTGTGCTTTAATTTAAATTAATATAGTTGAACAGTTTTACTTCCAGTAGTTTCACAATCATCTGTTTGTAATGATTATTCATTCATTAACTGCTAATTCTATGTTATTTCTTCTGCAAATTTTTTATTAAAATTTTGAATAAAGCATATACAGTATCATGGGTATTTTGGTTCAAATACCCATGAACTTTTTTGCATTAACAATTGTAAACGGGGAAAATGGGAAAATAGAAGTTTATGTATATTTTCATATTAGTTCTTACTTAACCTTGATGAGTTTATCCTTCCAACTTTGAGGAATATCGTTGTAACTTAGTATTTTCAAAGAAGGCTGATTGGTACTAGATGTCATTTGCGAAAGCGTTTCGTTGATAAGTTCAGTGTCTGGTTTCCACATTGCACCAGTAACTGGATCTACAATAAGAATACCAATTAAATTCCCGAATGCGATATTTCCATAATACCATCCATCTATTTTAAATTCAATGGGAACAACTCTTTTATAGTATCCATCCATTTCGAATGTTAATGTGTAACTTGCTTTAGTAAAAAAGCCTGCAACCTGCCTTGAGTTTGATGTTTGCAGGCGTAACGCCTGAGTAAACGTCAATCCCATTTAGATCTTTTACAGTAATTTTTGCTCCCGATGGAGTGCTGTTAATAGTAATGGGATAAGTACTTTTACTAATGATAGAGGCACATCCCGATAGAAGAAATGTAGCGCCTAAAAGCAATAGAGAGTATTTTACTCTAAAAAGGTTTAAGTTCATATAATTTTTTTTTGATAAAGACCTTATTATATTTAACTATGATATAGTTTTATCGTTATCCAAAAATAACAAATAATATATGAATATTACAAAAAAATATGATACCTGTAATTGGTTTTGGTTATAGTATATATAGTTAGGTTTTATACTTTTGTGTAGTTTGATTACAAAATAAAATTAACAGATGAAAGATATTCTACTTATACTGCCTACTTTACTGGCCATATCGGTATTAATGCTTATTGTAAAAATAGCATCCATTGTTTTACGGTTAACAGGGATGGATGAGAAAAAGGCAATGTTTCAGTCATTATCTGCACTTACCGGAGCAGGCTTTACAACAAAGGAATCAGAATTAATAATGAAAAATCCTTTAAGGCGTAAGGTTATTTCATGGTTGATGGTTGTGGGGTATGCAGGTATAATCACCATTATGGTTACTTTTACTTCGTCCATTATTACGAGTATTGGATATATGAAGTATCTTAATATTGCAATTCTGTTTGGAGGATTATATATTGTTTACCGAATTGCCAACCATGAAGGTATTGTAAAAAGGTGGAACAAAATAATAGAGAGGAAGTTAATAAAGTATCCTGTACTTGATGAGCCTTCGGCAGAAGATTTATTGCATTTCATAGAAGGGTATGAGTTGGTGCGGATTACGGTTAGCCAAAACCTTTCTTTAGCCAATCGACGGTTATCGGAAATAACCCTGTCAAAGGAGAAGTATTTGATTATAGGAATAGAACGTGACGGCACATGGCTTCCTATTCCCGACAGTAATGAAGTTGTAAAAGAAAACGATAAAATAGTTGTGTATGGCTCGTTAGATTTCTTTAAAAATGGACTTGGAGTATAGCCATAGCCTGCTTGTTGTTTCAGCGTTATTTATATAATAGTTGTGTTGTGTGTAATGATTTGTAAGTCAAACAATAGAAACCCAACTTAAAAGGTTTCTATTGTTTGGCAGTTTCTACTTTCGAATTAATCTTTTCCTTTTTTTGTGGTGATGATAATAACGCTATCGTAGTTCTGGTCAGTATATTTTTTTATTTCACTTTCTTTTTTTATCACTTCAATTTTTTCAATAGCATTAGGATTTATGCTTTTTATGGCGTCGCTGTCGATTTGTTTTATTCCATCAACGATGTAAAGGGAATTTGAAGGTATGGTTTCATTATTAGTTGTTATTACTAAAACGCCATCATAATTTTTTATAGTATCCTTTTTTATTGAGTTATCAATAATGTACAAAGAAGTTTGCTTAATAGATTTTGGATCCATATTTTTTAGTGTATCTATACTAACTTTAGTTCCATCAATGATATAGAGTAAATTTGAATGTATTTTGTTCGTTGAAGAATCTTTTTGGTTATTACTACTGTTATTCGTAATTACAACAAGTTCATTTGCAGATAAATCTACTCCTTTTGAAGGGGATGCTAAATTGTCATTTTCCCCGTTTTTCGAAACATATACTATTTTGGAATCAGCAGTGTCTCCCGATTTTATAGAAATAGTATAAGTTGTGTTACTTGAATCTTGTTTGGTTATAATTATTTTATTTGCATTTATAGTGTCTGGGGCTGTGTAGTTTCTATTTATAAAGGAAGTATTGGGAATCGTAGAGGATTCCTTCGGAACAGCAAAAGCACCATTTATACTTGCTGCAAAAATTAGCGCAATGGTAGAAACTGGAAGTAAAGTTAAAATTTTTAACTTTGTTCTTTGATTAAATTTACTTTTAGTCATCATGATCATTCGTTTTTTGATTAATGAATGGTTAAAGCGCGAAGAGAGGCAGACGAACTTTTCTTCGGCAACTTGATTTACAAGGAGTGCTTGGTATTTGAGTCTGTCAATCCCAGTACCGAGTGCTCCTTCGTCCGCTAAGTATTCATGTACTAGTTGCATTGATCTTTTCATCATCCAAATCAACGGATTAAACCACATTACGGCCGCTAGCAGTTCAACCAGAATAAGGTCGATGGAATGGTATTGCAAAGCATGAATTTTTTCGTGTGATATTATGTGTTTGAGTTCTTCGCTGGAGGCAATGTTTTTATTAATGAATATCCAGTGAAAAAATGAAAAGGCATTTTTTTTCTTACTGTAAATAAGCGTGAAATTATTTAGTATTATCCGTTCTGATTTGTAGTAAAGTATTACTATTAAACATGTTTGGAAAACAATTCGGAGTAACAGAATAGCAGTTGTTACAAAATATATGTATTTGGTAGTTAACCACCAGTCTATTTGTTGTGGTGCAACTACACCAGTTGCATTTGAATAGTTTACATTGCCAATTTTATTAATTGGGAGTATTGGAGGTTTGGTTTCAGAAATAAATATGTTTTTAATAAAATCAATATTTATTGATATGTTGAATAATGGTATAATGAAAGATATTAGTATAGATGCGAGCAAATAGATGCGTAATTGGTTAAAGTTTGTTTCGTTTTTAAATACCAATCGAAACGCAATATAAAAAATGCTTAGGCAAATTGTTGTGGTAAGTATGTATTGGGTATAATTCATATTATTCCTTTTGATTTTTAATTTCTTCTTCGATTATCGCTTTTAGTTCTTCGAGTTCATTAAGACTAATATCTTTATTCTTTACAAACGACGAGACCATTTGGTTTAAGGAGCCATTAAATAAGCCTTTTAGAGTTTGTTTTATCTGATATTGAGCATATTCTTGTTTGGATACTATGGCTTGGTAAACATTTGTTTTTCCATAAGTATTGTGAGTTACATATCCTTTTTTTTCGAGAACTTTTATTACTGTTGATACAGTATTGTATGCAGGTTTAGGATTAGGAAGAATATTGAGAACATCGCTTGCGGCTCCCTTTTTTATTTTCCAAATAGCATTTAGTATTTCTTCTTGGGCTTTAGTTAATTCTTTCATTGTAAAAATATTTTGATGTAAATATACACTATGATGTCTAATTATAAACTATAATTATAGTTAAAATTTAAACATTGTAAATTGAATTTTTGTTTTACATTGATATATAGTGCTTTATGCGGTGTATTTAAAAAATAAGGATAACGATGATGGATGAAAAACAAGAAAATTTTAGTTACAGCATTCTTCAATTTTTATTGTTTAGTTCCCCTTGATTTTCCTATTTTTGCACACGAAAAACTGAATGTTATGGAAAATCGAAGAGTTCGTGTGCGTTTTGCTCCAAGTCCAACCGGACCATTGCATATTGGCGGAGTTCGTACTGCCTTGTTCAACTATTTTTTTGCCAGACAGCATGGCGGCGATTTTATTCTACGAATTGAAGATACCGATTCGCAACGCTTTGTACCGGGTGCCGAGGAGTACATAAATGAAGCATTGAGTTGGTGTGGCATTAAGATAGACGAGGGAGTGATTGAAGGGGGACGGTTTGCTCCCTATCGCCAAAGTGAACGGAGGACAATATACCGGCAGTATGCCGAACAGTTGGTAAAAACAGGACATGCTTACTATGCTTTTGATACTCCGGAAGAGTTAGGCGAGCGAAGAAAAGCCGCAGAAGCAACGGGTAAATCGTTTATTTACAATTATACCATCCGGAATGAGATGCAAACTTCGTTGGCCCTTTCGGACGAAGAAGTTGAAAAGCGTATTGCAAGGGGAGACCAGTGGGTAATCCGATTTAAGATGCCCGAAAATGAAGAGGTTACAATGCACGATTTAATTCGTGGAGAGGTGGTTGTAAATACTTCGACTCTCGACGATAAGGTTCTTTTTAAAAGTGTCGATATGTTGCCTACTTATCATTTGGCCAATATTACCGACGATTATTTAATGGAAATATCGCATGTAATTCGCGGTGAAGAGTGGTTGCCGTCGTTACCCTTGCATGTATTGTTATACAGGGCTTTTGGCTGGACAGATAAGATGCCACAATTTGCCCATTTGCCATTACTATTGAAACCAACGGGTAACGGCAAGTTAAGCAAGCGTGATGGCGATAAAATGGGCTTTCCGGTATTCCCTCTTCGGTGGACATCGCCGGAAGGCGAAGTTTCGCGGGGTTATAGGGAAGATGGCTATTTCCCTGAGGCATTTGTTAATTTGTTAGCCTTACTAGGATGGAATCCGGGAACCGAGCAGGAGTTGTTTTCCATGGACGAATTAATTCAACAATTTTCGTTGGAACATGTAAATAAATCGGGAGCTCGTTTCGACCCTGATAAGGCAAAGTGGTTTAACCATCAGTACCTCATGAGGAAGAGCGATGGCGAAGTTGCTGCGCAATACTTGCAGGTTTTGGAAGAAAAGGGAATTAAAACAAATATTGAGAAGGCCGAGCAAATAGTTGCCCTGATGAAAAATAGGGTAAATTTTGTGCATGAGATATGGGATAAGGCCACATTCTTTTTTGAACGTCCGTCGGTGTACGACGAAACTTCTGTAAGAAAATTTTGGAAGGAAGATGTTCCCGCCATTATGAACGAACTAATAGCGTTATTCGAAAGCATAAGCACATTCGAGGCTTCGATAATCGAGGAACGTTTAGTTGCGTTTATAAAGGAGAAAGAGTTTAGTATGGGCAAGGTGATGAATGCTTTAAGGCTATGCCTTTTAGGAAATTCAAATGGACCTAATGCTGCCGACGTATGTGCTATAATAGGCAAGGATGAGGCAATTGCCCGATTGAAACAAGCCATTTCATCGATATAGAATATTTATTTTGCGATAAATTTATTTCGATATACGCTTATTAAAATTCCCCAATTTTTTAGTCAGTATTCGAAAAATAGGTATATTTGCACCCATATTTAAACGGCGCATTCTTCTAACGGTTAGGAAGTCGGATTCTCATTCCGAAAATAGCAGTTCGATTCTGCTATGCGCTACGAAAGGCGAGGGAAGTTCCTCGCTTTTTTGTATTTATGAATTTGCCGAGTTAGGAAGCGATATTTTAAATGTTGTTCCAACATTTACTTCACTTTCAACGCTAATAGAGCCCTTGTTTTTTTCAACAAACTCTTTGCAGATAATAAGGCCTAAACCGGTACCTTCTTCTTGGTTAGTTCCTTTTGTTGTGCCACTTTCAATTTTAAATAAATTGGATAGATTTTCCTTGCTAATGCCAACGCCGGTATCTGAAATTAGAATGCTGATAAAGTTATCTTCTTTGTTGCTTTTAACTGTAATAACACCCTTGTTTGGAGTGAACTTTACGGCATTCGATAAAATATTCCTAATTACAGTTACGATGGTTTCCTTATCAGTATAGGAAACGTCATTTTCGGAGAGGTTGGATATTATGCTAATCCCTTTTTCCTTTGCATGAAGGGATACAATTTCAATGCAGGAATCAACAATTTCTTTTAAGTTAATGTATTCCGGAGATATTTTAATTTTTCCGGTTTGACTTCTAGACCATGTTAGCAGGCTGTCTATTAGCGACAAAACTTTAATCGAAGATTGGTTTATGTATGTGCTGTACTCTTTAATTTTAGTAGCGGAAAGCGAGTCAACTTTTTGGCTTAGTAAATCGGTTAAACCAACAAGAACGTTGAATGGGCTCCTTAAATCGTGTGCTATTATAGAGAAAAGTTTGTCTTTAGTGCTATTCGATTCCTTTAAATCCTTTTCCGATTTTGATATTTTTCGGATAGCTGTTTCAAGAAGTCTGTTGTCCTTCTTTTTTGTTTGATACCTATTGAATAAAACGCCGATTGATAGCAATATGAGCAAGGTACCTATAATTAAAAAGTTCCTTTGATTCTCCTGTTTTTTTAGTTTTAAAAGGGTTATCTCATTTTCCTTTTTTAGTATTTCATTCTCTTTTTCCTTTTGAATTATTTCGAACTTTACATCCATTTTGGCAATATTCTTTCCCATATCATCGGAAAAGATGCTATCCTTTATGTCCGAGTACTTTTTGTGATAGTTGTAAGCATTCTTATAATCGGTTTTGGCATAGTACAGTTCGGATAGAGTTAAGTAGCAATCTCGAATTAGTTGCTTTGAGTTTATTTCTTTAGCAATTACAAGTCCATTTTTGAGATATTGTTCCGATTTACTGTAATTGCCAAGGTTTATATAAACCTCTCCAATATTTCGTGACGTATTGGAAATGCTCCATTTATTTCCGGCGGCCTTGCTAATATTTAGAGCCTTAAAGTAGTATTCCAAAGCCTTATGGTACTTTTTTAAGTACCAGTATGTTGCTCCAATGTTATTTAGCGTAACACATTCTGTCTTTTTGTCTTTGTTTTTTACGCAATGGTCTAATGTGATCTGGTAGTAACTTAACGCTTTTTCGTACTCTTTCCTTTTTGTATATATTATGCCCAGATTGTTTGATATTTTTTTAGCGAAAGTAAAATTTCCTATAGCATTGCTTAAATCCCACGCCTTATTTAGATAATCTAAAGCCTTATCTTTATCGTTTATTTCCATGTAAACAATCCCAAGCATGTTGTACGATTCGGCAATTTCCTTTTGATTGTTGAATTTTTCGCGAATTGCTAATGCTTTAAGGAAATAGTCGATAGCTTTATCGAAATCGCCTAAGTAGTATTCTATTTTACCAATGGTAAATAGTACAGAGGCGATGGCTTCATCGTTTTTTAACTTTCTTGTTAGTTCAAGGGACTCTAAAGCGTATCCTAGCGATTTGGCATACGATATGGTATCGTAAACTTCAACTAGCTTGTTTAGAACTTCAATTTTATTAGTATCAGGAACATTTTCTAATAAATTTACAAGACTATCGACTTTGGCATCTATGGTATTTGCTACCACGATATTTGTAAGAAGGAGAGATGATAGAAAACTTATAACTAAATTTTTAGATAGAATTCGTATCATTTTCTTTCGGTTAATTATTGCAAAAGTTAGCAAAAGATTTCTAATTCTACTCTAAAAGGTTGATTATGTTTTTATTTATGAGGATATGCTATATTGCATGTTAGCAGCAGGTTTTACCTTTTTTCACTTAATCCAAGATTATAACAAAAATTAATTGTCTAATGATTTTCCAACAACTTGTGTATAAACAATTTTTTCATTCTCATTTAACTCAAGAGTCTTGTGTAATTTATCTCTATCAACTAATCCGAGAATAACGGTACTCAAGTCGGTTGCAGCACAATACAGATAAACATTTTGACTTATAAACCCTGTATCGGTTGCCGATGTAAACCATTTATTTTCGTCTTTTTTGAATTGAAATGCTTTTAGTTTTGAATAATCCGAAACATAAATCAATCCAACAGGAGCAGAACGCATCATTTTTTGTGTTCCAATATATTCTCTAATGTCCTTCGCAAGAATTTTAATCAATTGGTGGTTTTTCTCGTCATAAAGGTAAACTCCATTTGATAAGGCGATATAAACTTTAATTTCTTGTGAGTTACAGGCAGATGGGACGCTTCTCCTACTTTTACTTTTCTTTGTCTCTTTGTGTGTAACTCCGCAAGCAGCCCATAGCAAATTTGAAATTTCTTGTTCAGAAAGATTTGAATCTTTCCACTTTCTTTTTGTTCGTCGCTTTTCAATTGCTTTCATTAATGGAAAATCAAGGTCTTTCTGAGGCTCTGGAAGTTTTATAAAATTTGTCATAATTGATTCTTAATTGCGTTTCGAAACAAAACTATATTGTTTTAAAATGTTTCTCATTAACAATCAGAAACAATTTTAAAATATAACAGATTATCAACTTGTTACAAAACTTCGTTAGTTTATTGCTAACTACTAAATAACAGTGGTTTAGTCTATTCGTGTATTGTATTGTTTTCTACCTTTAAATATTTCAGCATTTTTGAAGTTTCAAGGGAAAGATGTTAGAAAAAAATGAAGGAAAGTTGGTTGAGATTAAAATAATTGATGTACTTTTGTGAGCGAATACTTACAAGCAAGATGAGACAACCAACAGAGGTGAGACAGGAGCAAATAAAGCAGGCTGTGCTCGATATTATATATACCGATGGGTTAAAGAATTTATCCACTCGAATGCTCGCTCAGCGTATTGGAATGAGCGAAGGGGCTATATTTAGGCATTTTTCAACTAAACAGGATATAATTTTATCTATTATTAGTGATGTTCAAAAAGATCTTATTGGGTCGTTACGCTCTATTGCTAATTCCACTGTGGAACCGGAGGCGCGATTGAAAGAGTTTCTTTGCCATACGGTACAATATCTTATCCATAATAAAGGAATCACGATGTTGCTTTTCTCCGAAGCATCGCACAACAACGATACCGTTTTAAAAGGTAAACTAAAGCAGATTTTCAATAATCAGAAAAAACTGGTAAGTAAAATATTTCTTGACGGTATTGCTTTAGGAAAGTGGGACGAAAGTATCCCTGTAGAAAATCTTGCGACAATATACATGGGCATTCCCGTGTCTTTAAATATAGAGCTTATTCTTAGCGATGGGGAATTTTATACAGAAAATTTTTGTAGTCGTATGATGCAACTATTGCTTAAAATATTAGACAAATAAATTTTTTTAGAATATATGTAAGTAATCACTCACATTAATTTTAAGATATGCTATATACAATAGTTTTTATAATTATTTCCGCAACCTCTTTTGTATTTGCCATGCTTGGCCTTGGAGGAGGAATGATTTATGTGCCTGTACTCAATTGGGCAGGATTCGATATGAAAGAAGTAGCAATTCCTTTAGGTTTGCTGTTGAACGGGTTGAATACCGCATTAGTGCTAATTCCTTTTGCGCGTAAGAGAATGGTAGATTGGAAAGGTGGAGCGGTAATGGCTGCTACGGCATTGGTGGCTTCTCCGCTTGGAGCCATGGTAAGCGGGAGAGTGCCGGTTTCTACCCTTAAATTATTGTTTGCTTTAATGGTTGTGGCGGCTGCATTGCGTACGCTTTGGGCATCGAAACAGTCTGAACCCGAAGCCATGATGTCCTTCAAAAAAAGGAGCATCCTTGGATTCTTTACAGGTGGTTTTGCTGGCTTTGTTGGAGGAATGTTGGGGATTGGCGGTGGCTTTATAATTGCCCCTATTTTAATGATGATGGGATATAAAACCAAAGAAGCTGCAGCCACAACGGCGTTTGTGGTTACTTTCTCGTCTATATCCGGGTATTTGGGACACATGTCGCAGGGACACATGAACTGGTGGCTTACGGGAATAGTGGTTGTTGCTGTTGTTATAGGTTCCCAGTTGGGTGGGCGTTATATGACAAACAAGGCTAAATCGAAACAGGTAAAAGTAGTTTATGCGGTTGTACTGTTGCTCATTGCTATTAAAATGGGCTATAGCGTAATTAAATAGTTGAAAACAAATTTATGGGACAATTTAAGAAACTATTGGTTACTATTTTGGTACTGCTAACTTTTAGGAGTGTAGCTGTTTCGCAATCGGGGAATTGGCCTAAATGGAATGGGTATATACAAACAAGGGTTGCTAGCAATTTCGATAAGTTTACCGAATTTACCGTTCGCCGTTCTAAGTTGTGGGTGTACGGGAGTTTGCCAAAAGCGAACTATGTATCCTACAAGGTTCAAATGGTTTACCGTTCTTTCAAGGACGAAACGGTTGTGCTTCAGGATGCGTTGGCGAATATCCGTTTGAGAAACTTCGGTGAAGTAAAAATCGGTCGATTTGTACCCGATTTTATGCTGCAACGGATCCAGCCTGATTATGAAATTCCGGTACTTGAGCGTGCATCTGTAATAAATAGTTTGACTATTAACGAGAAACAAATGGGAAGGGAAGTTGGTGCTCAATACACGTTACAATCGAATGCTTTTCATTTTAGTGTTGGCGTTTTTAATGCGAATGTTGATGCCCCGAGTCATAGTAAGGATAATTCATTCCTTTCTACGTCACGATTGGAATACAAAGTTATTCATCAAAATAATTTTTGGGTTTCTATAGGCGGATCGGTAGCGTACAGATACCTGAACGGGCTGACAATGGCTAATATTTATAATGCCGATAGTACTATTATCGGTGATGATTTTCGATGGGGTGTGGAAACCCAATTGCATTGGAATAAGTTTGATTTGCAAGGAGAATATGTGCAGGCAAATATAAATAGCGATGCTGCAAAAGGATGGTATGGAATTGCTTGCTATTCTTTTCTGACAAAGTACCAAGTGATTGCGCTTACCGAGAAGTACATTGACCTAAATCCAGATACTAATAACAATTGTTGGGTTGGAGTTGGTGTAAACTATAAGATAACTGGCAAAACAAAATTAATGGCTGATTTTAAGGCGCAGGAGGAAGGCTCAGAATATAATTATTTGGGAGATATACAACTGCAAGTCTTTTTTAATTAAAAATTATATGAATTAATTAAAGATGTTTCAGGGAATTGTGAGATAATAAAAAGAAGTTGCAGTGTCGATTATTATTTATCCACTCAGGTTTTATGAAACAGAAAAGTAAGAATTGCTACATGTAAATAAAATGAATGTTAAACTTAACACTTTAGGAAAATGATTGATCCAAAAGAATGGCTCGAGTTCGGGCAAAAATTTCACGGGCATAAATGTCCGGCAATGCCAATGGGGTTGCGTGCAGGTGCTGCAGCAATGAATGCACTTGGTGTAGAACGGGCAAAGGATGGTCAACTTGTTGCCTTTGTAGATCTTGGCGAAGACCATTGTGCAACCTGTTATGGCGATGGGTTACAGGTGATTATGGGTACAACGTTCGGCAAGGGTAATATTAAAAAGACTCATAAAGGGAAATGGGCTGTTACATTGGTCGATCGAGCAACTGGTAGAGCCGTTAGGGTAACTCCCAAAGCAGAAACCATGCAAAACAATAAAAAATCGAAATTTTTTACCGATTACCGGATGCTTGGGAAACCCGCAAGTGTAGTTCCTGCCGAGGTTGTTGAGCCTTTAATTGAAGGGGTGATGAATGCTCCCGATGAAAAGTTATTCAATATTTCGCCAGTTTTCGAGTATAAACTTGAGCCTAAAAAGGACAGTTTCGATAGTTTTGTTTGTGAAGAGTGTGGCGAAATGACTGTTATGAAATACGGACGCATTAAAGGGGATAAGAAGGTCTGCATAGATTGTGCTGCAAAGTAAATAACCTTTTTAACTACTTTTAGGAAGGCTGAACCAGTTTTTGATTCAGCCTTTTTTAGTTTAAGAAGATGTGTTAATTGCCGAATACATGGTGTAAAATACTGTTAGTTTATCCTGCTTTTTTGGAGAATTTCAATTTACTATGTAGTAATGTAATGGCGCTTAAATTGAAGCATATGTTATAGAGTTATCGTTTTTTATTTTCAAAAGTCTTGTTTTTGATTTGTAATCAAAATGTTACGGGAATTCCGCTTTTTGATAGTGAAACAATCAACCCATATTCTTTGTAATTGAAAGAAACTTAAACGAAATGAGTAGGCAAGGAAAAGTTTGTCTATTTACTTTGAGTTAAAACGGTTACTACAGTAACAAAAATACTCCATACGGCTATTCCATTAATAAAAAAAAGTTCTGTTGATCCGTTAATTCCTGTTTTGATAAATAAAAATATAGTTAACAGGATTACTATGCCTATTATTATTAATCCTGTTAATCCAAGAAAAGGAATTTTAGTAAGGATTAGCAGTTGATATGTTATAATTAGTCCGGGTATCGATAAAAACACAACAACAGCTAAAAGATTATGCATAATACGCTGCAAGGTAGGTTTTAAATTTTCTAAACTGTACGGATTAATATTGTGAGGGACAAAGGCCAATAATGCAAGCGATGCAAAGCATATATCTATGTCACGCATTAATTTTTCGTATCCTCCTAAATCGTAAAACTTTGAAAGTAACCAGAAAAAAATGTATAAAAGAATAGCCGAGGAAAACAGAAGACGAGTATATTCTTTTACATGTTTTTTCCCGTATAAACTTTTATTACTTAAGAAACTAAGCGTTTGGGTTTTAAGATTAATTTTAGTATGTCGAATCGTTTTTTTTACAGTATATGGTAATAGTCCTGCAAACGTAAACCCTACTAACAGTATGAATAGTTTAATCCAGAACATAAAGACAAAAGGTTATTGGTAATGCTTATTTTTGTTATTGAAAATAAATAAGTTAGGTATATGTCAGCAATTTTATTCAAAACTACAAAATATCTCCGAAAAGCACAGCGTTATTCTATAATTCTGGAAAACTTTCTGAAGTAGAGATGTTCTTCTTTTTAAGTTAATCGAGTTGAAATTTTTGGTATAAAGTTGATTTATTCAATATTGAATGGCTTTAAGTGAATGTTTAGCGAAGGGCTATAACGATAAATTAGGATGGATTATTTCTCCTTTTTTAACCACAGCACAAATGGAATTGCGCCTAACGACAAAATCGAAGAAATAAGATATGTTTTTTCGAGGCTAAGCCAATCTCCCATTAATCCGGCAGCAAATACGGCTAAAGCAGCTGTGACATAATTTATCGTCATATAAATGCTGTTCATAAACACAGGAAAATCTTTTGATCTATCTTGAACAAGTGCTATTAGTACAGGGCCAGGCGCAAAGACAAAAAATCCCAATAATACCAGAAACACAAAAGAAAGCCATCCTCCAGAGTTGATAAATAGAAACATCATAATAGGCGACGTTACACTAATTATTAACAATGTAGTTCGGCGCCCTATTTTATCCGAAATGCCTCCTGCCAAAATTGTACCCAATGCCCCTGCCAACTGAAAAACAGCCAAAGCGGTGTTGGCAAACCAAAGGCTAGTACCCTTTTCGGAATAGTAAAAGGTTGGCAAAAATGCGGTTAGTCCTGACTTCATTATTGCCCTGAAGAGCGTAATTCCTATTAGTATTCCAAAAAATGGCAGGTATTTTTTTAACGATGGTAGTACGGTACTATTTTTTGATTTCTCCTCTTTAATTTCATCGGATATTTTTATGTTTTTAAGTTTTAGAAATAAAATAAACGATGCAACTAGACCAAATGGGATAAGCCTCCAGGTTCCTTCAAGTCCCCAGTACGAAACTGAAGCCGTAATTATTAGCGGTCCCGCCGTTCTTGCCAATTCACCTCCAAACATGTAATAGCTCATTCCTCGTCCGGTAAATTTGCCAGATAGCCGTTTTACCATTGTTGGTGCTGGAACATGAAACATGGCGCTACTTATGCCCATGGTAAATAGCAGAATTGATATAATGGTAAAAGATGGTGCCAGGCCTAAAAGGCTCATTGCTATTGCAGTGATTGCCGGTGTTAGTATAATGAAGTACCTTGCAGCGGTTCTTTCTGCTATTATCCCAATAACAGGGTTTAGAAACCATGGAATACGCATTATAAGATCCCAGATTGAGGCCAGAGCCAGTGTAATGCCAAATTTTTCTATTAGCAGAGGTCTAAGTGGAGCTAAAAAGGAAGAGTAAATGTCATGCAGCATATGCGATGCTGCTACAAGAATTACGTTACCCGTTTGGAATGTTTTAGACGATTGCTTTTCTTCCATAAAAATAGTATCGCTTTGGTTGAGGTTCTATATAGCGGTGCAAAGGTATGCCATTTTATGTAGGCAGAGCAATGGAATTGAAAAATGGTTATAGTTGCGGGTAGTTGTTAATTTATATCTCATTGATTTAAAAACAGCTCTGAGTGTTTTTACTATAAAAAATATCATTGTTTAATGGTAGTAATGGAAGAGAGGCTAAGCCAAGTAACTATGCTATGGAAAAATAAGTCTATGGGTAAGTTTAAGAAATTAATGCATATCTTTTATAAAAGGCGATATGGCGTAATATTGAAAAAATGGTATGTGTTTAGAATCATTGTTGGTTATTTGCAAAAATTTTTCTTTTGAATCGAAAAATTGCGCATTGCTGTTTTTACCTAAAATATGAGAATAGAAATGAAAAATATTGTTACCTAAAAATCATTCTTCGTTTTTTATTCGATTCTTAAAAAGGAATCATCTTTGTAATAAAGATGATTCCTTTACTTTCTATTTTATCCTTCCAACAAACTGTTTAACAATCCCCGGTTTTGGTTGCTACTGTGCTGAATGTCCCGATCGAATTGATTCAACTGTTTGATCTCCTTACCATCATTTTTATACATTTTTGCTACGTGTTGTGTAGCCGTTTTTCAGGACGGGTCATAATTACGCACAACGGTTAATAATATGAAACGGTTGGGTTTTCGGAGCGTGTTCGCATCCACCGAGAAAAACGCTGGTACGGGAACAAAATCCTCGCAAATTACTGAACCCCAACCGTTTTATATTGTGTGTTGTGCAAAGTTGTTATTTATATCTAACCCATAAGTAAATAATTATCAATCCAATAATTAATCCAGTTACCCTTAATACATTTCTCACAAAATTAGTCCTTAGAAACGGAATTTTGTAAAGAGAATGATGCTGATATTTTTTATAATCCTGTCTTGTTGCAAAAGCCAATGTCGCTTTACTTATAAATTCAGCCGAATTTATATTTAATAATTGTCCAAGTTCTTTTGTTGCTAATCTTGGAAATCCAATATGCCCCAATCCTGCTATTTTTTTATTGACTTTATCAGGAAATATCATTTCTTTTTCTTTAACATCCGTGTCAGGTAGATTGATAAAATCCTTTTTTACTAAATTCTCATCAATGTCCAACATCGCAGATGTTTCAATCCAACCAGCATGAAAATCATTCGGATATTTTTTTAATTGCTCCTTTATCTGCTCAGGAAAATCTAAATCAATACCCAATTCATCATATGAAAAGAATGCTCCCATCGGTGAAATTGCACAAAGTCCATGTTTCTTATTAATCTTGTCACATGCTTCTTCAATTGCAATCAGATGTTTAGGTTCGCCGTGCGATGCAATTATTACAATATTTTTAATTCCCCAATTTGCAATTTTATCAAGTATTTCATAAGCCACCTGATAAATAGTCCTTTGTGACACATGAAGACAACCTGGAAATCCCTTTATGCTTCCTTGTGCAAATGGAATAGGTGGCATTGTCAACAAATGGTAATCAGGATTCTTTTCTGAAATCATCTCAAGAGCCTTATTTCTCCAAGTTTCTCCAAGAAAAATATCAACACCCAACGGCATATGATGACTATGCTCTTCTATTGGGGCAAATGTCAGAAACAAAATCGTCTTGTCTTTAGGAAGAGATTCAATCTCTTTCCATGTCAATTCTAATATATCTATCATTTTATTCATTGGTAGAGTGTCATTTTACAACTTTGCACAACGGCCGGCGTATTTGTTGTGTTTGGGAGTTTGAAACGGCTTCTTATCCCTAGATAGTAAAGCTACTAAAAAGTGTTAAAAACTTCAAATACGTTATCAGCCAAAATACAGTAAATACGCTGTTAGCACCTGTTAAAATTTAATCAATTTTCCACTAGAGATTAGTTCGTTCTTATGATAAACCTTGTACACATATGTTCCTGATTCATTGTTAGTGATATCAATCTGTCCATTTATAGGAAACTTAGTTAAAACTGTCCGTCCATTAATGTCTATAATTTCAACCTTTAGATTAGAGTTATATTTTTCAGGAAAGTTGAAAAATATTTTTCCATTGGTCGGATTTGGAAATGCTTTTATTTGACCTTTTTTCATTTCATTAATGCCACCAGATATATCATAGCCTCTAAAGACAATATCGTCAATCATCCAACCCTCTTTATTCGTGCTTATATTGTCGCTAATAAATCTAAATCTAATAATTGATTTATCATAATTTTCAAAAGTTGAGCTTTTGGTTAACATTATCCATACCCAATGAAGTTCAACATATTGCCAACCATAAGAACTTCCTGAGAACCCATAATTTCCTCCTTTGATAGTGTCATTGTAAAGTCCAATAAAATTTGTCATGGCATGATCCTTATCGTCACATATATTCTTCCAGTCAACGCCATTATTATACGAAACTTCAATTATTCCTCCATCAATTAATGAGTCCGATTCGTATTTATGGTAAAATGAAAGAATTCCTTCGCCCAAATTGAGGTCTGAATACGGTATTGTAATTGAGAAGTAGTCATTCAAGTTGTTTTTATACATACTTGTTGAATCTGTAATAATTGTCAATGCTCCCGAATGAGCAGAGTTGAAACTTCCTTTGTTCGGGTGACCAATTTCCCAAATGTTTGATACAGGATTATTGATTTCTATCCAATTACACAAGGGTCTAAAATCAAGCGTGTCAGTAAATATTAAATTACCAACAGGTTGAGATATTTGGCTAAATGATAATTTGAAGAATTGCACCAAAAAGTATCCTATTAAAAGTATCTTTTTCATGGTTACGATTTTTCTTCATTAATAGGTGCACAACGGTTGGCGTTTTTGTTGTGTTTGGGAGTTTGAAACTGCTTTCTTGTCCCTCAATAGTAAAGCTACTAAAAAGTGTTAAAAACTCCAAATGCGTCATTAGCCCAAATATAGTAAAATACGCTGTCAGCGTTTGGGCTATGGTCGCTACCTAGAAATTATTTCTGCGCCCAGTTCTTTTAATTCATCGATATATCGCCATGTTTGACGCTCAGAGAGTTTAACTATACTTGAGAATTTACACATGTTCCCTGTTGCTTAAGTTTTATCAGTTGGTCTATTTGCTCAATTTTTTTAATCGCTCAATAAGTTTCATGATATTTAGTAATTTAAGGTAATAATATTTTACTTCACAGAGCCAATTGGGCTAAGTAATCTTTCTATTAGGTGTTTGTCTTCGATTATTATTCCATCTCTTAGTGAAATTTATTTTTGCTCCGTAGTTTGATATTAAGGTAACGGATATCCTCTACACATCTAAAATTTGTCCTCTCACTTCAGCACACACATTGTTTAGCGGGGATGCCATTCAGGTGATGTAATATCTTTGACGGTAAATCTTTTTTACCGCACTGCTCTATTGAATTCCATGTTTATAATCCACATGTTACTGTTAAAATATAATAACCATTTAACTTGTACCCTATTGAACTATTTCGCTAAAGACGGCAATGTTGATTTATGATACCTCCAACATGTTTCGCTTTTTACTCGCATCTTAACTTCTCCACTGGATTCATCCTCGCCACCCGGTATGTCTTTATCGATGTTACCGCCATCACAAATACCAATGCTATACCAGCCGAAGCGACAAATATCCACCAGTTGATGGGCTCCTTATAGACAAATCGATTCAGCCACTTATTCATAAAATAGATGGTTATGGGAGTGGCTACTGTCAGCGCGATTACAACCATCCAGGCAAATCCTTTGGTAAAAAGTCGAATTATCTGCCATTCCGTTGCTCCCTGTACCTTTCTGATTCCGATCTCTTTAATACGGAGTTCAGTAATAAACACGGTAAGCCCAAATAGCCCTAGCAATGCAATGAATATAGCGCACGACGAAAATAGGATCAGGATATTAGCCTGCTGGCTTTCCTCGGAGTACATTTCCTTGGCGGCCTCCTCGTAGTAGGCATACTCCGGTTTAGTATCGGGCGAAAACTCTTTCCAAACCCGATTGATATCGCTAATTAAGTTCGGTAAGTCTTCCTTGTTGTATCGAATAACGATCTCACGAGCATATTTGAGAGGGCCAATTTTTATAATTGTAGGTGGTATCTCTGTATGGAAAGAACGTAGGTTGAAGTCCTTTACAACGCCTATAACCGATTGCTTTACTCCAATCTCCTTGTTGATAGGATTCTTTAAGGCCAACTTCTTTACTGCTGTCTGGTTAAGAATTACTGCACCTGTAGAATCGGAACTGAGTTTTGGATTAAAATCGCGACCCTCTACAATCTTCATCCCCATTGTTTCAAATAAGTTAAAATCGACACTAAGGTAATCAACCGTAATGATAAGATTAGGATCATCTGGGCTTTTAATCTGCCTAATTTGTCTACTGCCTGACGGGGGTAAGGAAGTTGCCCCCGAAATCATCTTAACGCTTGGATATTTGCTGAGTTCTTGCTTTATTGAGCTATACTTACCGGGGATGTCGTACAGATATAGGTAAAGCAGGTTCTCCTTATTAAACCCTGGATTACTGTTTACAGCGTAGTTGATCTGCTTCCTAATAATAATCATCGACGAAAACAGCCCGATGAAAATAGCAATCTGAACCACAATCAGGATATTTCGGAAGTACGATTTGTTTGCTCCCGCTGTAAGTGTATTCTTGATTGCTTCTATGGGGTTAATTCGCGAGTAGTGCCTCGAAATCAGTAATCCTGATAGAAGTGCTAGCGCTAACGTTAGCCCAAAGAATATCAGATAGTAGATAAATGAGCTGCCTAGCGAAAACTCGAGGTTTGTATCGAAGAATTCCTGAACGCTATCAACGCTAAGCCAAAGCAGAAGAATACCTATTGCTGCGGCAATTAGAACAATTATGGTACTCTCGCATAGTAGCTGCATAATAATTTGTGCTTGGGTTGCGCCTGCGGTGCGCTTTAGCCCAATCTCACGGCTTCGGGTAACCGAGCGTGCTACCGAAAGAATGACATAGTTTATTATTGCAATAGAGAGTATGAGTATTGCAATGATTGAGAACAGGTAAACACTCTGAAGATTGCCAGTGTCCAAAAAACTACTAACAACATCTTCGGAACGAAAGTAAAAATCCTTTATCGCTTGGATTGAATAGGTTTTTTCATCCTTTTTATCAAGATGTTTTTTCATTACATCGTTGATTTTACCCTCGATAATGCTCTTGTTATTAGCATCGTTCAGTAGTAGATAACAGGTGTGGTACCCCATTGTGAATGTCTTACTCAAATCGACATTCTTGAAGTATTTCTTAAGTTCGCTCAAGCCATACTGGCTGTGTACCAGTATTTTTGGCTTAATGGTTGATAGGCGTGGGTAGGTTTTAAAAACCGCTTTAACTTTGAAAACAACTTGGCCATCGAACACATCAACCACAAGTTTTTTCCCAACGGCATCTTCGGTGTTAAAATACTTTTTGGCAACAGCATCGCTTATGACAATATCATCGAGATTATTGAAACACCCCTGCTTGCTCCCGTAAATAAACTGAAAGGTAAGGATGTCGAGAATATCAGGTTCAACGGAGTAAACGCCTTCGCTTTCATCGATAACCTCCTGATTTTTATGAACCATAAATTTATTTACGCTAATAATTGATGCTGCTTTCCTGATTTCTGGTATCTCACTCTTTAATGTTGAGGATGTGATAAATGGCGTAAATGGTTGATTCAAATTAAACCTATGATCCAGTGTTAAAACCCGAACCGCGGTATTTTGGTTGATTTGATGCTTATCGTACGAGGTTTGATTAATGATATAGATAAGAATAAAAAAGGCCCCTGTAAGGCCAACCGACAGCCCAATAATATTTATCATGGAGTACGTTCTATTCGCCCAAAGGCTTCTAAATACCCATTTTAAATGACTGATTAGCATAAGTAATTTAAATATTAGGTTAGTTTTTCTATTATTATGTTAAGATTTATTAATATGGCAAAGATCAGGTTCATAATTAATATGATTTCTCCTACTCATCTGGTCTATCTTAGGCTTTTCTATTTCCGCCTAGAAAAAGTTAACTGGTTAAACCGTTTTTTAAATCAAGAATAATTGATAAGAATGCAATCACCTTGTACTCTTAGTCTTATTAAAAAGTCAAGTTGCATATTATTGACATTTGATTTAATTTAATGAATTCCATGTGAGTTGTTTGTAAAAATAGATTAGTAATACCGTTACATAGGAATTAACCCGAATTTGTTACCTAATGATTTTATACTGCATATAGTTATTAAGAAAAATAGACTTAACAAGATTTAGGGTGGGTCTGAAAGAGTGCAGTACATTTGCAAGCCATCACAAGCCTCTGCTAAACAATGACTCGCAAATGTACTGCAATTCGCAGTGGGGTTGCTTTCTTTAAACTTAATGCATTCCGAAGGACGCAATGCGGATGGGTAGAAAATTAAAACTCTGCGAAACAGGGTACTTATCTTTTTCTTTATCTTTTCTCGTTTTGTTAAAGATTTCATCATAACCGTTAAAATAGCCTTAATGTTAACGGTTAGCGGTATGAAACGTTTCGCATTTTAAAACACATACTTATCAGTCCGCTATACCGTTGATTAAATGCTGTTTCGTCCAAATTTAGCACTATCTACGCAATGTTTTATGACCGCGAGTTATGTATAGTTATTTAATGCTATAAATATTTAAATAATCGATTATTGTACTTGTAGTTAAATAAAAAGGTTCCATATCATAATTAGTTTTATTTGATGTTATTTTAACATAATTAATTGATTGTTCATTGACAGTATATGTGAATTCATTTGATATATCCAAATTATCACAATAAGCATATATTCTTTTACTTTTAAAATCTATCAATATACGTATTTCTTTATTTGAAAAACTAAATAGACTTTCACTATTCCAATATTCTTCTTCCGTACCAGACCTAATATTTATTTTAGAATTGCCAATAACCAATTCAAATTCACTATTTTTATGAAAAATAGTACTGCCCATGCCAAATCCAGTATATTGACTACGATGATAACTGATAAATCTAAATTCTACAACAAAGAATCTTTTTGTGTCTAGTCCTAAAATAAGGCTACAGGTTAAACATTACTTTTATGCTATATTTTTAAAAACCATATTGGGTGTTTTGAATCCTAAAGATACATGTAATCTTTTACTGTTATAAATATTTATTGCGTTATCTGTCGCTTCGCTTGCAGAACGCTTACTACAGAAGGTTTGATCGAGATGAAACTCATCCTTCAATATCCCGTTTACCCGATCTGCAATGGCATTTTCATAGCAATGGCTCTCTTCGGTCATGCTTATTTTAATTCCTCTTTTCTTTAGCTCATTTACATACTGGTTACTACAGTACTGGATGCCTCTGTCGGAATGGTGCACCAGCCCGGCCGCTGGGCGAGCTGTCCGCAGAGCTCGTTTTAAGGCTCGCAAACAGCCCGCCAGCTCGAGCGAATCGCTGATGTCATACCCCACTATTTTGCGCGAAAACATGTCTGTAATTAGCGCTAAATAGCAAAATCCATTTATGGTTCTGATATAGGTGATATCCGATACCCATACTTGATTCGTTCTCGTTACAACCATGTCTTTGACTAGATTCTTATACTTATGAAAGCGATGATATGAATCTGTCGTTTTACATGGAGATCTTTTGCGTTTTACTAACATATTATGTTCCCGAAGTATGTCATTCAACTTGTCGCGACCCACTTTTAAACCCTCCATTTCAAAGGTTCCCTTTAAGGCTTTGTACAGTTTTACTGTGCCAACCCTGGCCTGTTCTATTCGTTCTTCTTTTACCAATTCAAGGACCTGGTTAGCTATCGATTCCTGCCGTTGCTTCCGCTGTGTCAACTTATAGTAGGCATCCCTGTGCATACCGTAACACTGGCAGGCTTGTTCTAAACTTGCTTGCCCTGTGTGCCTTGTCTTTTCCACCGATTTTATCAGGCTTAAAGGCTTAAGTTTTTTTTTAACTCTTCCACACTTTTGTACCCCAGCTTTTCCGCTGCCACCTCAAGGTAAGAGTCCATCACTAACTTGTCTAAGTCCTTCTTAATCAACAGCTCTTTCAGCTGCTTGATTTCCTTCTGCAGGGCTTTAATCCGTGTTGTTTCGTCTTGGGTTTCCACTAGTATTCGGGTATTCATTAAATCTGTCCGGTTGTACTTTTTAATCCATTCGTTTATGGTAGTCCGGTTTATACCATAAATTTCTCCCAGCTTTTTCTTGGAGTAGTTTCCCTTGCTAAGTTCGGCTAAAATTTTGAGTTTGAAACCCTCGCTGTACCGCCTTACGACACCATCATTTTTATACATTTTTGCTACGTGTTGTGTAGCCGTTTTTTAGGACGGGTCAAAATTGCATACAACGGCCGGCGGTTGCTGACGCTGGGAGCAAAGTTCCAGTTTGTCGTCACCCGCTAAAGCCAAACTAAGGTAGTAATATTTTTCGTTTCTACATCATCAGCCCGAGTGAGAGCAACCGTTTGTTATGGGCTGGTTTTTCTGCTTCTTCAATTTGTTCTTATTTGACAAGCATATATAATAGTTTCAAAGCGATAATTTTTCTTTGTTTTTCATTAAAATGAGAATTAAACGACATTAGATGATTTGTATATAAATTATCATTGTTTCCAATTCTTCTTGATATTTCATTTAGTATTGTTTCTAGTTTTACAATATCTACTCTAATATTTTCAGATTCAATTTCTCCATATTGTTTTATGTATTTAAGACTTTTATTCTCAATCTCTTTTTTAATGATTTCTTTTTGGGATTGAATGTTTTCAGATTTAAAAATATTTATTTTTGATGCAGGTATATATTTAATTCTAAATTTTTCAAGTTCTGCATCATTTGAATTTTCTACTTCGTGAATTTTTTTTACAACGTCATAACATTTAGTGCATAATCCATGTCCTTTATGATGAAATAATGTTGTCTTACATTTCAAACAACTTTCATAATTTCGACTCCATTTCATTTTTTAGATTGTTAAATTTTCTTTGCGGAGAACTTGCCCATAACGGTTGGCGGTTGCTGGCGTTGGGAGTGCAGTTTCAGAACGTCGTCACCCACAAAAGTTAATCTAAGGTAGCAATAAGTTTTGAATTTGCAATTTAACCCACAATGCCGGCAACCGTGTGTTAGCCAAAGTGGTTAAAGAAAAAGCGGCCTGGCGCGACCGCTTGCTACCTTTTACCCCTTGCCTTTTTCGGACGAGCAAGGGCTGTGCCACGGGGCCCATAGCCGCTAAAGCGGCAGGCAATGGCTGTCAGACAGCCGGTGCCTCGATTTGATGCAGCGGAGCAACCGGCGGCTTGGGCTTCTGACGAGCAGCGCTGCCATGCTGCTAAGTACAAGTCTTGGCTATCAAAAAAACGCCTATCTGGGACAGCGTGGCGCAACCCTTGCGTGCCTTTTCTCCGCCGCAAGCGGCGTGACGAGGGCGAGTTGCCTGTCTAACTTGGAGTGTAAATCATGAATTAAGCATCGCATCGCGATGAATGCGTCGAAAAGGTTGGAAATAGCCTGTAGAACGAAAACTGTCATCGGAAGGGGCGTTCTTCAACGCTTTGTCGAACAGCCAAAAAACTTGGCATTTTTATTAGCCCATCTTTTCAGCACAACCCCATTTTGGCTAACGGCCGGCAGTTGCTTACGCTGGGGAGTTAACCGTCAGCGGCGTTATCCGCCGTTAAAAAGTTAGTTAAAGGTAGTAAAATTCTGCATTTGTATCATCAGCCCCAGTGAAAGTAACTGCGTGTTATGGGCAGTTTTTCTATTCTTTGTTATTCTTCAAATAACTAGTTTCGTATCTTTTCAGAAAATCAGAATCGTTAAATATTGAATCCGCAATTGTTTTCGTTTCAGGATGTTTTCTCAGTTCCTTTATGTTTGAATAGTACTCATTACACAACTCTGCATTTGGTAGGGATTTGTATAATAAATTTTGGATTTCTTTTTTTTGAATTTTCCCATCTTGACTCTGAATAAGAAGATAGATAGACATAGAAATAATAGCAAAAATCCAAACAATACTTAGCGTTAATTTTATAATTCTCATTAGTTTAATTGTTTAAATATTTCAAATTTTTAATAATTGAGTCCACCGTTGAGTTGCCAATAAATTTAGATTCAATCAATTTCATATTTGTTTTATATTCAATCCGAGTAGAAGTGTCGGAGTTTAATTCTTCAAGTCTTAGAATTGATGCTCTTTGTCCTTTAATCTCAGTTCTTAATTTGTGGTTTTCATATATTAATCCTATCGTTATCAATATTCCACAAATGATAAGAATTCTTTTCAGTTTTATCATTGATTTAAATCGATTTGGTTAAAGAGATGAGTTGTCAAGTTTCCTAAATTGCCCATAACGGCCGGCGGTTGCTGACGCTGGGAGTGAAGAGCCGGTAAGGCGTCACCCGCTAAAGCCAAACTAAAGGTAGAAATATTTTTCGTTTTCGCATCATTAACCCGAGTGAGAGCAACCGCTTGTTAGCATTAGGCATTTTTTAATCAGTTAAGATTATTGAAATTGCTGGAGTTAATGCTATAAGAGATGTGCCTTTAA
Organism: Bacteroidales bacterium; assembly: GCA_020636845.1. GTDB lineage: Bacteria > Bacteroidota > Bacteroidia > Bacteroidales > Tenuifilaceae > JACJXD01. The sequence goes on from JACJXD010000008.1 coordinate 134,578, forward strand.
CCTGAAAGCCTTTTTTACTGTAAGCCCATTTAATCCAATCATCGTTAATCCAAAACCCCTTATCGTAAGTCCACCTAATTGGACTGTTCTCATAAGTTATGGCGAAGTCAGGTCCAAACCGTTTTTCGAAAAATTTAGCATTAATACCCCCGTTTTTTTCATTTACTTCCTCTTCGAAAAAGTTTTCGTAGTTCATTATCCATTCTACTCCAACCACTAACCCGGTTTTAGGGTATGTAATTCTGTTTTTAGATAAATCTAGAACATTTTTCGAAATTCCAAAGCCGAGTTCAGCTTTTGTAGAAACGGTAGTAGCTTTGTTTACTAACTCTCTTCCCGGTTTATTTGTGGTCGTATCGTATTCGTATATATGAATATTAAATTTATGTTTTCTTAAACTTTTTCTTGTATAGACGATTATTTTGCTAATAAACTCATTTTTTAAATATTGCTCTGAATAGGGAAAGTACCGGCACATTATAATTGGAACATTGGAACTGAGCATATAGCCAAGGTGCGTTTTCTTGTTTATTGGATTTACAACAAAGGAATTTTTCTTATTGGGGAAAACGGTCACTTCTTGAATTTTGTAAACTCTAGGATGTAAGTAAATTGGGAATTTTATATTTTTTATATCTATTATTGTGTCATAGTAGCCAATGGCTGTTATTTTTAACTTTTCGTTCATGAGAATTGTACTGTCAACAAGTAGCACAAAATCGCCATTTTCCAAAGAGTTTGTTCCAATGTCTTTACTTAATACCCATATGTTTGAAAAAGGTATTCCTAGTTTTGAATTCTTATCAATAATCCTACTTTTCAATAAAAGACTTTGCGAAAAGGATAATAAAGGGATTATTGTTGTAGCAAGTATGATTATTATTTTCTTCATTTGCTTAATGCTAACGGCCGGCGGTTTGTTGTCGGCTGGGATGGCGGCGCTTGCGTCGTCATCGCGCTGACAACACCCACGCTAAGGTAACGAAAATTTCGACTTCCCAGTACCGCCCAGCTGCAATGAACCGCTTGTTGGCAAACGTTATTCGTCTAGTTTTTCTTCTTCTTCAACATAACGAGAGTTTCCTGTTGAATCGGTTTCTAGAAATTCAATTATTTTTTTTAATGGAATAAACTTTTCTCCATCAATTTTATAAATATAGTATTCTGTTAAATCTATTCCATTTCTCCACCATGTTGTTATTGTTTTATTTATAGTGTCAATTTCCCCGTTATTGTATCTTGATAAAATTGGTTCTATTGTGTATTCGTTCTTTGATGGACGGTAAATCCAAGTATAGTATATATAGCCACCAGTTCCATTGTCATAGTAAAAACTTAAATCGGGAAAACCATCAAGGTTATAATCAGAAAAGACAATATCTTCTTTAATAATTGAGTCTAACCTTGCGTCTTTATAGTCACGGATTCTTAAATCTTCAACTGTAAATGACTCTGATTTTGTCTCATTTGTATTTTGAAACTTTATTTCCACTTTTTTATTTTCAGATAAAATTTTAAACATTTGAATGTTTTTGATTTGAAAACTTGAATCAACTACAGTAGTATTTGATGAGTCGTCTTTGCTTTCTTTATGATACTTCCCTTTAATAACGAATAAATACTTGTCATCTTTATAATTCAACCGAACATCTGCTTCTCGGTTACAACAGTTTGCAGTAGAATCATATATAGCATATTTTACTAATACAACGTTGGGTTGTTTTTTTATTATTGAATCATTGATAGACTTGCTATCATCTATCTTTACGTTTTTTGATTCAAGTGATGCGTTTTTGCAGGATAATATTATTAAGCAAAAAGTAAAGTAAAATGCAATTCTCATGGGATGTTATTTCTAATGTTTGCCAACGGCTGGCGGTTGCTGACGCTGGGAGTGGAGCTCCAGTAAGTCGTCACCCGCTAAAGCTGAACTAAGTTAGTAATATTTTTCGTTTCCGTATCATCAGCCCGAGTGAGAGCAACCGCTTGTTACCAAGCGTATTTTTATAAACATTCATATTCATCAATTACATATTTGACTCTCACTCCTCTAATAAATTCAAACGAATAGTTTTCTTCAACTCTGCCGAGAGAAGAATAGTCAGGGTCAATATTTGGGATATATTCGATACTAAGTTTCCCCTGGCTATAACTGCCAAAAGAGTACATCAAAGATATCGTTGAATCTTTAGTCACAATACTAAATGCATTTTCCAATTTGGCCATTGCACGAACATTTATCGTGTCATTGACCGATAAAAATCCATCTGCGAAGTAGTTTTTAGGCAATACATTGTCCACGAAAGAGCCTTTGTATTCTATGAAAACGAGTGTGTTTAATTCCGCTTTTTTTAAATCTTGTGGAAGTTCTTTTAAGTATAAGTCTATCAAATTGTCTTTCTCATTGTAGGAGAAAAGCGGACATTGCAGATAGCATAATTTCCCTTTTTCTCTACTTGTCAGTGGAAAGATTCCGCTGTAATTTCCGTCAATTTTTGCTTTAATAAGCAATAAGTTAACTGTTGAGCTTCGTCCCGATAGTCCAGTCGAACCAATGTTAATCTGTCTATAATTGTCGTTTGAACAACTTATTGCAAATAGAATCAATAAGACAAAGAGTTGTCGTTTCATTTTTCTTCAATATGCTTGGTAACGGCCGGCGGTTGCTGACGCTGGGAGTAAAACTCCAGCAAGTCGTCACCCGCTAAAGCCAAACTAAGTTAGTAATATTTTTCGTTTTTGTATCATCAGCCCGAGTGAGAGCAACCGCTTGTTGGGCACAGTACATTATTAACCATCTATTCGTTATATCAAAAATCAGTTTAAGTTCATCGGAATATTTTTGTTGGCACCAATTTTATTAATGACATTTTTAATTTCTTGAATCACTGAATAGTCAAGTTTCGTCATTGACAGTTTATAAGTTGAGTTATCATTTCTTGTAATCAAAAAATTAGTCGGTTTGTAATCTATTGTTTTTATATCGGCCCAATCTATTCTTTGTTCTTTCTCAAATGCTCCAATCTTTTTTATTATTACTTCGCTATTTATCTTAATGAATGCTTTTCCGAACAATCTATCAATTGAACTTCCTAATCCAGTTAGTGTCAACGATAATCCATTTACAGCAATAATTAATGAATAACCCAAGTCAAACCATGAAAATGAGCCTCTTTCGTTTAATCTAAACGGAATCCATAGAATTGCAATTAGATAAGCTAATAAGGCAAAAAACAAAGCAGGTTTGGACTTTTTCAATCCTTTATTTAAATCTTTTATGTATTTCATGTCAATTATTTGTTTATCCATTTTATCGTTCTTTTTAGTTTGAAACTGCGGAATGTTTTTTGTTCATGTCGTATTGTGCCCAACGGTTTGCGGCAAGAGGTCGTGGCGACATAGACGTGAGTCTGTGTCGACTGACCGATAAGGCAACATGCAGGTTCGACGGAGTCGAGCCGGTACAACCCGAGCCATGCCTTTTGCCGCGTGTTAGCTTTTAGTTGCTTTATCAATTCCATTCATTAATTCAACAATTACATTAATCGAGTCGTTATTTACAGGCTTTAATGTCCGTGCAATCAAATATCTATTTTTAATCTCAATATATAGGTCATTTTGCCTCTTTATTTCCTCAAGTAATCGATAATCTATATTAAGCCTCAATTGTTGCTCATTATCCGCCAAAACATAATATTTTGAACTGAATTCCTTGTCTTCTTTGAAATCAATCTCAACAGGGTTTATTAATTCATTAAATTTATCAGTAATGGTTTCAGGTTTAATAAAAACATTACCTAAATCTGGTTTTATTGATGTCAATCCTATAAGTTCACAATCTACGTTTTTAATAACTCTTGGAGCGTTACGACTAACTGTATAATCATGTGAATTAAAAGTCAATAAAATCAAAGTCGTTTCATAATTGCACCCAATTAATTTAAATGATGAGAAAAGAGTCACCTTGTCATATTTGCTCATCATTGAGAATTGAGAAAGAATCTTAATAATCTTTTTCTCCTCATTCATATTTAATTTCTGAATCTGTATATTTTTCTCTCGAAAATATTTTTCAAAATCTTCAATAGTATTATCCAAAGACTTACTTGAGGAATAGATATATGATCCAAAAATTTCAACCATTTAATGTAATATTAGTTTCTCTGCAATTAAAGCTAACGGTTGGCGGTTGCTGGCGTTGGGAGTGAAGTTTCAGAACGTCGTCACCCGCTAAAGTCAAACTAAGGTAGTAATATTTTTCGTTTTCGTACCATCAGCCCGAGTGCGAGCAACCGCTTGTTAGCGTTTGTTTATTTTTCTTTAACATAAGATTTAACAATTCGAAAACCTGTAGCATTATCTCTAAACTCTGGTTTGACAAGAACTCTTTCATTCAATTTCCTTTCAGTTTTCCATGAACTTCCTTTTATTATTATTTCACCGTTTTCAGATGTCGACGAAGTCCATTCAGAAACGTTGTCATTTAGGTTATAAAGACCAAATGCATTTTTCTTTCCGCTTTTGGCTTTTGTAATTTTTTTCGTTTGCGCATCAGGAGAATTTCTTGCTGCATATTCCCACTCAGTTTCTGTGGGTAACCTATTGACCATTACGTTTAGCAAACCTTTATTTTTGTTTATTTCATTCTCCATTTTTGTTTTCCAGCAACAATAGAGGACAGCATTCAAAAATGTTACGCCGACTACGGGGTAATCGTCAAACTTCTTGTCTGTGAAGTAGTTTTTTAAATTCTTGTCTGAATTCCAGACAGATGTGTCTATAACGTTTGCAAGAATGTCTCTGTAGGAATAAAGTTTTAGCGCTTCTTTTTTATTTTTAGTTTCTTTGAATTTATTAAAATCAATAATTCCTATACTGTCATTTGGGTTATTTTTTAATGAATTTATGAATTCTCGATACTCTTTATTTGTAACTTCTTCACTCATCCAAAAGGCATCAATTGAAATTTTTTTAGTAGTTGTATCATTTTTAACAACTATAGTTCCCATAGGAACAAAACTCATATTTTTCGGTTTCTTTATCTGTGAAAACGAGAAAAATGATGTTAGAGTAAGAATTGCAAGTGTAATTGTAGTTTTCATGGTTTTGTCAATTATAAATGAACGCTAACGGCCGGCGGTTGCTGACGCTGGGAGTGAAGTTTCAGTAAGTCGTCACCCGCTAAAGCCAGAATAAAAGTAAATAAAATTTTCGGATTCGTATCATCAGCCCGAGTGAAAGCAACCGCTTGTTGTAAGCTGTGTTTTATTTAATTGTGTAGGAATGTTGTTCGTATTCATACTTGTCAGAATCTAACGGCCATTCAAAAGTAAATTTGCAATCATTTGTATTTGTAATTGTATCTGAAAGGAAAGTATATTTTCGAACAGTAATTAAATTTTTGTTTTCATTAAAGCGGAGCAATATTGTCAACGATTTTGTACATCCAAAATAGACTTTATTTGTTGTTATTATTTTTAGAGAGTCATTACTGAAAAGATAGTTGTCTTGATCGTAGTTGTAATAGTAGTCATTTTTAAATTTTCCACTTCCAATTAGTTCAGTGATATTTTCGTTAGGGAAAAATGTTTGAGTGTGAACAATCATCGAAGTCAAAGTGTCGTCGCCACAATTTCTTATGGTATAGGACATTTCATATTTTGGGATTGTTTTATCATTGTCTTTTTCACAGTTCGAAAAAAACAATCCAATAGTAAAGATGATAATAAGTTTTAAATTTAATTTCATACGTTCTATTCCGAATTCATTATTTTTAAACATTGCTTACAACGGTGGCGTGTATGTAATGCGCTGTCGACTGCTAATTTACAATTTATTTTTAAGCGGGCAGCGTTTTATATACACGCTGTTGTGTGCTGTTTTTTAATTTTCGAAAAAGCAGTTTACAGGTTTGGAGGGTCGTCCTAGTAAAGCACGCTAGTGCCGCCTCGCATGTATAGCATCGGGTTACCGGCCATGGCATAAGCTGGGACAAGCTTGTGTCCGTTGCCGCCGGTGCGAGCTAGAGCTGAGAAGAAGCGTCCGGATTTCCCCGTCCCGTTACGAATCCGTGTAGGGCTTGACTTTGTCCGAGAAAAACGCTAACTTGCCTCAGGCTACCGGCTTTCGGGCGAAGCCTTCTTCCCGCCACGGTGTCCGTTCCGCCAAGCCAGCTTTTCGTACTCGTCCCCGCCGCGTTAAGGCATCCAGCGTAGCGGATGCTGCCTTTCGGCAAGTTACCCGCTTTGCTACGTCGGGTTCAAGCCCTTGAGTTTCGGGGCGTCCGCAGCCCCTTTTCCCGTCCGCAATGCCCGCCGCATGCACCCTACGACGCTTCCCGACCCTTCAAAATTGCATACAACGGTCGGTGGTTTGGGCTGCTGGGGAGTTAAAGGTCAGCGGCGTCATCCCACGCTAAAAACATACTAAATTACTAAAAACTTTCGTATCTGCATCATCAGCCCCAGTAAGCTAAACCACCTGTTGTACGCAGTTTTTTATTTTATTAAGTAACCTTTGAATCCTATTTTGCCTTTTCATTGGTATAATCTCTTCTTGACTAAAATCAATTACATTAATATTTGTTATTTCTACTTTTTCCTGTTTCATCAAGTATTCAAATATTTCAGTTACCCACAATTTTACTTTTTCAATTTCATTTTTTGTTGAGTATTTGTCAATTGTGAATGAATAATCATTATAAATACTCCAATCTATCATAACTTTTATTTTATCCTTAACAAAATATCCGCTTTCATATGTGTCAAAAAAATCATATTTGTAGTCGAATGAATCAGGCTTAAGGTTTTCTTTAATGAAATTAGGACATAGAAACATATCATCAACATGAAGTCCGATTCCATATAGAAAGAATTGAATTGTTCCGTCTTCTTTTCTTATAGTCTTGATATTGTATTTTTTATTATACATTTTTATTAAATATTTCTTATCATATAATAATTATCCAATATCAAGATAAAATTGCGTACAACGGCTGGCGGTTGCTGACGCTGGGAGTGAAGAGCCAGAACGTTGTCACCCGCTAAAGCCAAAACTAAGGTAGTAATATTTTTCGAATTTGTACCATCAGCCCGAGTGAGAGCAACCGCTTGTTGGCAGCTGGCATTTTATTCTTCATGTCTTAATTTCTCGATTTCATTATTTATAGAATCAAAATCATCACAATAAAAGAATTTCATACCTGTTATCTTTTCTAATTTATCAGACTTATTTATGATATCTCCTTTGTCTGGCGAAATAAATATTTGACATTTTTCCTTATATGCAGTATCAATATGTCTTATATCATTAAAATTTTTTCTACCAACAATATTTTCAATTTTAATGAAGGCTTCTGATGGAAGAGTATCCGAAATTATTATTCTATCGTCATCAGCAGTTACGAAAGTGTTATCACAAGTCAATAGAGATGGACTATTTGAACGATTTGCTTTTTTCGTATAATTCTCAAAAGGAAAATATAATAGTTTAATATCTTTAATTTCTTTAAGTTTTTTTACTTTACTTGTTAACGCTCCATTTTCACAATAAATTCTAATAACTTTCATTTCGCAAATTCATTTGGTTTCAATGTTGTGCTTGCTGCCAACGTTCCGCGTGTTTGTTTTGTTTGGGGGATTGGAACAATATTCTATCCATCCAATATAAAGCTACCAAAAAGCGGAGAACTTTCCAAACCTATTTTAGCCCAAATAAAATAAACACGCTGTTGTGCACTGGCAATGTTATATTTTAACAAATTCTCTAAAATTATTTCTGTCAATTACGTGTCCCTCAGCATTATATGTTTCCATGAAGTTTTGAGGGAATCTAGTTTTTTTATTGTTCCATTTAAATTCAAATCCTACAATTTGCCCATTATTTTCTTCTACAAAATCAATTTCCTGTTGTTGTTTTGTTCTCCAAAAATACATTTTGGCAAAAGTGTCTTTATAAATGTTTTGCTTTCTTCTTTCCGATACCAAAAAATTCTCCCACAAAGCACCTTTGTCAGTTCTTAAATCCAACTGATTAAAATTACCAATAATCATATTTCTGATGCCATTATCATAAAAGTAGATTTTCCTGTTCTGCTTTATCTCGTTTCGTATGTTTCTGCTAAAACAATTTAACCTAAAAACGATATACCCTTTTTCTAAAATATCGATATACTTTTGAACAGTAATTTTATTAATCCCAATCAGTTGTGATAACTCATTGTAATTTACTTCACTTCCCATTTGCAATGCCAATGCCTGCAACAGCTTTTCAAGGACTTCAGGTCTCCTTATGTCTGAAAAGGCTAGGATGTCACGATACAAGTAGCTATTTACAAGATTTTTTAATGTTTCCCGTTCCTTCCCCTGATTGTTAATAACCTCAGGATATAGCCCATATAGTAATCTGTTTTCTAGTTGCTGTTCAGACTTTATAAATCCAATTTTATTTTCGTACTCCTCCCAAGAAATAGGGAACAATTCGTATTCCCATTTTCTGCCAGTTAAAGGCTCATTTAATTCGTTCCCTAAATCAAATGATGAAGAACCACTTACAAACAGTTGAACTTTCTTGAATTGATCCGTAATGATTTTTAAGGTCAAGCCGATTCCTTGTATTCTCTGAGCCTCGTCAAGAAAAATATATTTATAATCACCAATAAATGTTCTAATCTGTTCTGTCGTAGGACCCTGCAAGAGATTCCTTGTTGAAGGGTCATCAGCATCAAGAAATAGATAATCCTTATCTTTAAGAATTTCGTTTATTAAGGTTGTTTTTCCAACTTGTCGTGCACCAACAACAACGATGGCTTTTCCACTGTTAACCTTTTCTTTTATTGTATTTTCTATAGTCCTTTCAATCATTTTTTTATTTCAAAGATACAAATAAACATTATAATGACCAATAGTTATGCTTTTTTGTTATTTAAGTATCGAAGTGTCGTTTCTTTTGCTTGTGCACAACGGT
>JACJXD010000009.1 GCA_020636845.1 Bacteroidales bacterium
GAATTTGCATCGGCAACAGTAAAAGTTCCACTATACGCATCGTAACCGTTAGCCGATACCGTATAACCATAAGTACCGTTTTCCAAACTTATAGTTGCCAACCCCGAAGCATCGCTAGTCAACGAAGTTTGACCATCTATTGAGATAGTAGCATCAGAAACAGGATTTGTACCATGTAAAACTGTAAAAGTTACATCATAAGTAAGCACCTCGAAACTTGCCGAAATGGTGTGATTGGCTATAACATTATTAAATGTGTAGGTTTCCCTAGCGCCTACACTGGTACCATCTACCAAAACATCAGCAACTTTATATCCAGTGTTAGCAGAAATTGCAAATGCTTGAGTTGCATCATAGTCCACAGTAACAGCACCCGATGGGGAGATACTCCCATTCTCGCCAGCAGTTGCAGTAATAGTATAGGTTACTTTGCTAAAGTTGGCAACTAACGCATGATTCTCGGATGTAGGAACGTATGTGTATTCTGCATTGGTGCTAACTTCAGTTCCATTTTCCGTCCAGTTTACAAACGCATAACCAGAATTAGCAGTTGCGGTTACAGTAACACTCTCTCCATCGATAAATTCAACATCATCGCTTACAGTTCCTCCTTCGGTTGGAGATGCGGAAAGGGACACCGTATATACTGTTGGATAGTATAGCGAAACGCTATCAATATTAAGATAGTAATTATTTGTGCAGTTGAAATGACGGAATGCAATAAATACTGTTTTACCCTGATAACCATCTAATTCAAGAGTTACCTGTTTGTAAGCCTTTTCGGTTAAAGTCTCGGTATGAAGGACTGTTGCAAAATCGGCAGTATCGGTGCCTGTTTCCGAAATTAGCACGCTATAATTTTCGGCAAAATAATCGTCGTCGCTGGCCCCAACATAGTACGAAAGGTATGCTTTGCTATGTGCAAGGTATATACCAGGAGTAATAAGCCAGTTATCGGGTGTTAAGGCTTCGGATGTATTATCATCGTACGAAGCAGAACGAATATACTTCAATCCGAATTTCGGAGATACATCCCCTATTTCCCATGTAAAGCCATCTCCATCAACATCCTTAACCAACCAATCATTTATAGGATTAACAGCATCTTCAAATCCATTTGCATAAGGTAATGTTACTGCAGGCTTAACCTTCACATTAATTTGTGCAGTATCGTTCGATGAAACATTGTCGTTTTCGGCTTCTACCGATGCAACTATACTATAGGTATTATCCGTTTCAAAGGTATAGTTAGCAAGTGTAATTGTATCGGATTCGTTATACAATAGAGAACCCGTCCATGAATAATCGGATTGAGGAGTATTGTTAACAGACCAATGAATGGTTGCTGAGGTAAGTGAATTTTCTCCCGTATTTTTAAGGATAACCTTAATATCCTTGTTAACCGACTGGTATCCCCAAATAGAATCGGCAGGTTCAACAATGTTGGTTATAGCCGCATCGTAAGGAGGAATTCCTTCTATCGAAAGGTCATCAATGTAAATATTACTATAACTTCCAGTTGAAACGCCCTCTAGAATTACAAAACCGGAAGTTAAATTACTGCAATCGGCAATAAATGAGTAATGATACCAACCTTCATCCGTAACTGTAGGTTCTAACGTAGTAGAACGATTTACTGTTCCTGCCAAAACAGACCCTGTAATATCGGGTTGGCTATTTACTCTAACATTCACAAGATCTGCCTGATCCGAAGACCAAGAGGTTGCATCGCGATACAACCAAAATGACACTTTATACTTATTATACGGTAAACTTAACCATGGCGATGTTAACTTAACATTGTCTGTACTAGCATAACACTGAAAATCGAGCATTGCGTTGCCACTATGAGCAGTACAAGAAGGACTATAAACTGTTCCCGAAGCAATAATCCATGTTGCTGAATTTACATCATCCGCAAACCAATAATCCGGCAAAGAACTACTTGACTCGAAACTTTGCGAAATGGATGCTTCCAACGGATCTTTTGGATAAACATGCGTTGTAACTGAAGACTTATTATTTCCAACAGCATCGTCCTCAGGCAACTCGGCCGTTACACTAACCGTTGGGTAACCTTGATCCGGAGTCCATGCAATTGTTAAAGTATCGGTTTCACTTTGTCCCAACTCTTTCGATGTTCCCGATGCCAATAAGGTTTCTCCATTTTTCAAGGAAACAACCTTACTCTGACTTGTTGCCGTATTATTCCTAACTACAACCTTAAAGTTGACAGGAGATTCTGCTTTGGGAAAATCGGCAGAATTATCAACATCAAAAGAAAGAATTTCGAAATCATCGGTAACAGGATAAACTTGCGGGCCTGAAACCATATCCAAATAAAGCGATCCCCACTCGGAAGTAGCAACAAATGCTATATACCTATTACCTATAGATGAAGCATTTGTTGTACTATTAAAATAGATTTTATAGTTTTCTTCCAAAGAAGTCCCCGAGAAATTGCCCAGCGTATCCCATGTAACCAAATCGGACGAAGACAAAACAGAAAAATTATTTCCTTCGTAAGCAAAACCGTAAAAAGAAAGAGAATCTCCATCAGCAATAATTAATCTAGGCGTAATTAATTTATAGTTAGGAGAGAATGTTCCCGCACAGTAACTTCCATTATAATAGTTAAATGTTTGAACCTCCCACTTTCCATCTTCGTTTGTCCAATTTGATGGAGGAAATACATCGCCTTCAAAACTTTCCACCAAACTACCTTTAGGATAAATTACAATATTGTCACTCTGTGTATTATTAATATTGTTATCGTCGCTTGGCACTTCAACCGATATTGTATGTTCCCCTACCTGAGCCGACCAAGGCACCGAAATAGTATCAACATCGCCCGATGCAATTGTAAGCGTTTTTGTTCCGTACGATACCCCATCTACTTTAAAATCAACTGTAATACCGGTTTGGGCTAACACTCCAACATTTTTTATTACTGCCGAAACATCAACGTCGTCCCCCGTGTATTTAAAATCGGTAGAAGAAGGCAACAACACCGACTTAACCCTTAAATCATTCGAAAACTCTGCAAATGGAATACCGGCTATATCGTCAATACAAACTTTAGAACCTCCTCCAACAACTTGAAATGCTATATAAATAGCCTGATCAGCATACGATGAAAGATCTACAGTATATTGCGTCCATGTATCTGTAATTTCAATAGAATCCTCATAAGTTTCCAAATTTTTATAATAATTGGCTAACGTTAATAAAGTATCACTAAAACTTTCAATTTGATTATCGGTTGTAGATATCCTTGTATAAAAGTAAATGGTAGGGTATGCACCTGCTGTTTTAATCCAAAATGTAAGTTGATTATCTGTAACAGAAGGCATCAACTGTGGCGTTATAAGCCAATTTTCTTGAGTAGATGAACCATAACCTACACTGGCACTAAAAGAAGAACTGTTAGCACCTTCTTCATAACTGCTCCACTCGTTATAACCATCAATAAAAATAGTAGTCCAATCATCTGGGGGAAATGTTGCCCCTTCAAACCCTTCGTTTAAGAGGGTCGATTTACTCCCCTGAGCCATGCACCCCAACGAATGCAAAAGAAACAGAGAAATAACCATTAAAGCAAAGAAGTAAAGTTTTCTCATCTTCATAAAATTTTAGAATTAATTAGACTTAGGATTGTTTTTGATTTGCCAAAAATACCTACCTTAATAGTCAAACCATTATTTTACGAGTAGAGAAAAGGTAGATGGTAAGAATATACACCACTATCAATAAAACATGTAACTAACTATATTAGTTTTGATTATGTAAAAACAAAGAATTTTGTCGAATAAATAAATAGGTAGATTTAACAAAAATGGAAGTACATTTTACAATCGAACTTCATAATTAGAGAATAGAAATTTTCAATTGATGAGCAACAGATCAAATCCAACTTTAAAGTCTAACTAATACGCAAATAGTGAATTATTGCTTTCCCATAACACATTCAACAACAAAAGAGAAAAACATCATAAAACTTTTCACATCATTTTTGCAAACAAAACTGTGTCCATTACAAGCAAGCCTAATAAGATATTCACTGTGAATTTAAGCGGCATTTGAGTGTAAAGAGTCATTATTTAATATTAGTATAAGACATTATACACCTCCAACAACATTGTCTATTCTTTATCACTAAAAATTTCTTCATTAATCTACCGAATACGCTTCTACTTTTACCCCATTCATATTCCCTACAACAACATAACAACCATTTATTTAAACATTTAAAAAGAAAATAGCATCAATATTAATATTTTCACATGCACTTCAATATATACTACTTTTTATTTCAGTTTATAGTCAATTTATAAATCAATTCAGGTAATAATCCTTTATATTTGTCCGCTCGTAACAATTAAACGATCGTACAAATTTAATTTATTATTCGCTAATTACCAGAGTATTATGCCAAAACTTTTAACAATTATACTATTTCAATCTCTCGCATTGAGTGTACAAGCATCTCAACAATATTTTTGGAAACCGGTTTATGCTCCCTTCGATTCCGTTATGAACGTAATGGACCAACTTTCCAATGAAGACCCCAGACAACAAGACCTATTACTAAAACTACACTCCATTGCCGACAATAAAGGACTTCCTGTTTTAGAAAGCCGATATTTGTACTGGAAAAACTATTTAAACGAAAAATCGCCAACAAAGAACAATAACTCTATAAAAAAAGAACTTCAAAGAGCAATTGGTTTAATAGACACCCTCGAATATGAATACGATTATGCTCGTATTCGCTACTTAATGATAAACCCAGTTCAAAATGAAGAGAATTACATAGAACAATATAAAACATACATAAAGTTGCTATCCATCTTCGAAAAAACTGGTGACTTAAAGTTTCAGGCAAACACCTGCCGCAGATTGGGAATTTTAATGAGCGAACTTGGAGAAAACGAATCGGCATTAGAATACCTACTTAAGGCCAATAACTTATACGAAGACCTTAATCTTCAGGATTTAATAGTAACAAACATGGTAAATATTGCGGTGGTGTACAATAATGTGGGCAAACCTAATGAAGCTATTAAAATATTGGAAGGAATACTTCAAAAAAGAAATGTTCAACTAGACACAAATGTGTTGGTTACAATCTATACAAACCTCAACGGTTCATCAAGCAATATCGAAAAGAAAAATTTTTACGCAGAAAAAGCCTTCCAACTTTCAAAAAAGTATAATAAAAATAAGTATCAACTAAACGTTACTAAAATTAACATGGGAAGCTCTTTTTTAAGTAATGAGCAATACGATAGCGCTTTAGTTTACTTTAGTCAGGTTTACACTTATGCCATTCAGCACAAGACAAGCCGACTACTCATTGCTTCGCTTGAAAATATGTCGCAAACCTACGAGAAAATGCAAAATTGGAATCAAGCTTATAAATACTTATCTACCTACCTACACGTTAAGGATTCCATTAAAGGGGCCGATAAAATTTCCGAAATAAACAGAATTGAGGCAAATATTGCAATTAAGGAATACCAAAACCAACTGCTTATTGAGCACCAAAAAAATGAATTACGTAAAAAACAAGCAACCATTATAATTCTATCGGCAATAGGTACAATACTTATAATATTACTGATATTACTCTATGTTTGGCACAAAAAACGGCTAACCGAAGGACAACTACAAAACGAGGAACTTCAGAATAAAAATCTTCAACTAGAAATTGATTCGCAAAACAGAGAACTTAGCGCGACAACGCTTATTTTAAGCGAAAAGAATGGTATTCTTAACAACCTATTAGCGCAAATGGAACGTTTTCGAAGTGACAAAGAAATGTCAAACACCTGCGAACAAACACTACGAAAACTTATCACCGATAATTTACGTACCGAAAACGAATGGGAATCATTCAAACTGCACTTCGAAAAAGTACATCCCAACTTTTTCCATAATCTTAAGGAAAGATTTCCGAACCTTTCCGAAAACGAATTGCGATTATGCGCATACATAAGGATTGGAATGAGTTCGAAACAGATAAGTCAAATGATATCGGTACTCCCTGCAACAATCAAAACCAACAGGTACCTACTTCGGAAAAAATTTCAACTAGACACAAAGGATTCGCTCGACGATTTCATCAGAAGCATATAAAGATTAAAGTATAACCCAAAAACGTCATTTTAAAATTACCCTTTAGCACATGTGTTTTCATCAAATTATTGAAGGAAATACAAGTTCTGCTGCAAATTTATTTTTATCAACATTCTTTTAATTTCACCAAATTTCTTGCAGCTTTGTATGGTAATTTTACAAATATGACATCGAAATTAAACATTGCGATAATGGCTGGAGGAAATTCCCCTGAAGCCAACATTTCGCTTAAAGGAGTTACCCAAATAAAAGGTTGGTTGGACTCCAAGCGCTTTAATGCATACACAATCCTTGTTAAGGGAAATAACTGGACATTGGAACATGAATCGTTGGGATCAATTCCTGTTGACAAAAACGATTTTTCGGTTAACATTAAAGGTGACAAACTCACCTTTCACTGCGCACTCATGGCAATTCACGGCAATCCCGGCGAAAATGGGTTACTTCAGGCATACTTCGAAATGCTACATATTCCTTATACAACTGGCGGGGTAATGAATTCTGCAGCTACTTTTAATAAGCATTTCTGCAAAATGTTGGTACGCGATACTGGAGTTATGCTTGCTAAAGAAGTTATAATCAGGCACGGTCAAGCATACGACATTAACCAAATCAGCAACTCATTAGGTCTTCCGGTATTTGTCAAACCCAACGAAAACGGCAGCAGTTACGGAGTTACAAAAGTTAAAAAGATTGAAGAATTAAAACCTGCTATCGAAAAGGCGTTTAAAGAAGATAAAACTGTCATTATCGAAGAGTTTATTGCAGGGCGAGAATTTACCTGTGGTGTATTTAAGTACAGCAAAGGTGACGTTTTAATGCCCGTTACCGAAATTGTTCCTGACACCGAATTTTTCGATTACGAAGCAAAGTATCTCAATAAATCGAAGGAAATAACCCCTGCCCCAATCCCCGATGAACTTAAAAACAGGATACAACAGGTTTCATCCAAGATTTACGATACGCTACAATGCAACGGTGTTGTTCGGGTTGACTACATAGTAAGCAACGATAAAATATATTTTCTGGAAATAAATACCGTACCCGGAATGAGCGAAACAAGCCTTGTTCCACAGCAAGTAAAGGCTATGGGATGGAACATGACCGAACTTTATAGCGCGGTAATTGATGATGCCATAAAACGGAGTAGTTTTTACTAACTACTGCGGAATCTGTTTTTATCCGAAAAACTTGCTTTTACACGAAACCTTTTTACCTATATAATTAGGTAACATTAATTAATGCACCTTTCTTTCACGATTTTCCTTTATGGCTATCATCGCAAAAGGGCTTGTTTTTCGATGCACCACACGTACAAAGAAATGCTTCCGTGGTTTGTTCTGCTGTTAAATCGTTTCCTTGGGAATCGACAATATAGAATTTCCCTTCAATGCGTAAGGGGCCTCCTTTTGTTAAATAAACCTTTGCCGCAATCTTTTTCTGCTTTTCCATAACTACACCTCCTTATCGCGAAACCCTATTTTAAAATGTGTTCCGTCGCAAAACGGCTGACTTCCCGAATGTCCGCAACGACATAACGAAACCATTTTCATCGATTTCACCTCATTTCCATCGGAATCGTAAATCTGAAAATCTCCCGATAAAAGTAACGGACCATTAGGCATCACCTGTACTTTAACGGGACTAACAGCAAGTGCGTCTTCCTCCTCCGGAGTAAGATTTCTTTCCACCTTATGCGATGTTTCCTGCTCATTTTTTTCAGGATCGTTCCACTTAAAGGTAAGCGCTCTCGTAGGGCAATCGTTTACTATATCGATAATTTGTCGGGTGGTACCACCGCTCATGTTAATCCACGGTCGTTTGCGAGGATTAAAAACCGACAGCAATCTGGTATAGCATATAGACGCATGTACGCATTCCGAAGGCCTCCAATAAACCGTAATATCTTCGTTCGAATATTTTCTGTTATTCTGTTCCATAATTTGCAAGTTACAACATCTCAACGAAATTTTTAAAAATTTGTTCATTATCATATTTTTTTGAATTTTTAAAATAATACCCTATATATTTTCATATATAAAATGAAATTATTTTCATTTTTAAAGAACATACCCCCATATTTTTATACACATATTTTAATTTTTATTATTTTTGCAGAGACAAAAACAACCAACTATGCCAAAATTAAGATTTAGCGCTTTTAACGAAGCAACAAACAGGGAACCAGTCGATTTTGAGGGTAGTAACCTATCGTCACACTCAACTATTTTTGCAGTGAACGTTTTCGACAGGTTGAAAATGAAAAAGTATCTTTCGGAAGAAGCCTACGAAAGTGTAGTAACTTCTATTGATGAAGGGAAAAAAATCGATCGCAAAATTGCCGGGCAAGTTGCTTCGGCAGTAAAAGCATGGGCAATTGAACGGGGAGCAACACATTACACCCATTGGTTTCACCCGTTAAACGGTTCAACAGCCGAAAAGCATGATGCTTTTCTTTCTATAGACAAGGATGGTCTTCCCATCGAATCTTTTCAAGGCGACATGTTGGTTCAACAGGAACCCGATGCTTCGAGTTTTCCTAGCGGAGGTATTCGCAACACCTTCGAAGCTCGCGGGTACACCGCATGGGATCCCTCTTCCCCTGCGTTCATTCTGGAAAAAACTCTTTGTATTCCTACCATATTTGTTTCCTACACAGGCGAAGCTCTCGACTTTAAAACTCCGTTAATCAAGTCGCTTAACGCTCTCGACAAAGCAGCTATTTCAGTTTTAGAATACTTCGACAAGGATTCAAAAAAAGTTTTTGCCACGCTGGGTTGGGAACAGGAATATTTTTTGGTTGACGAAGCACTATTCAACGCACGTCCCGACCTTGCACTATGCGGAAGAACACTTATGGGACATGCTGCCTCGCGCGATCAGCAACTTGAGGATCACTACTTCGGTTCAATTCCCGAAAGAGTTTCCGCATTTATGCACCATTTCGAACTGGAAGCTTATAAACTGGGTATTCCCATCAAAACTCGCCACAACGAGGTTGCTCCAAACCAGTTTGAATGCGCTCCTATTTTCGAAGAAGCCAACTTGGCTGTCGATCACAACCAGCTTATTATGTCATTAATGAGCAGAATTGCCCGCGAACATAAATTCCGCGTACTTTTTCACGAAAAACCGTTTAAAGGAATTAACGGCTCCGGGAAACACAACAACTGGTCGCTGATGACCGATAAAGGTGTAAACCTTTTATCTCCAGGCAGAACACCTAAAAACAACCTCCAATTCCTCACCTTTTTAATAAACACCATTAAGGCAGTTCACGATCATGCTGCATTGCTTATCGGCAGTGTTTCGTCGGATGCCAACTCGCATCGACTTGGTGCTAACGAAGCACCCCCTGCAATCATGTCTGTTTTCATTGGAAAAACGTTAAGCGAAGTGCTCGATGAATTGGAAGAAAAGGTTTCCGACAAAAAACTTACTCCCGACGAAAAATATGGGTTGAAGTTGGATGTTATTGGAAAAATTCCGGAGATTCTTCTCGACAATACCGATCGAAACCGCACATCGCCTTTTGCATTTACAGGTAATCGTTTCGAATTCAGAGCAGTAGGCTCTTCCGGTAGTTGTGCTTCGCCCATGGTTGTACTAAACACAGCCGTTGCCAATCAACTTAATCTATTCAAAAAAGAAGTTGACAAATTAATCGAAAAGGGAATTAAAAAGGATGAAGCCGTCATACATTGCCTACGCGAGGTTATTGTTGATTCCAAAAAAATACGTTTCGAAGGGAATGGGTATAGTCAAGAATGGATAGATGAAGCCGCACGGCGTGGTTTACCCAACATTTGTAGTCCTATCGAGGCGTTTAAAACATACTTAAGCGATACCTCAAAAAAACTGTTCATCGAAAACAGCGTATTAAGCAACAGGGAACTTGAGGCTCGTTACGAAATCCGAAACGAAATCTTTGTAAAAAAGGTACAAATTGAAGCGCGTGTGCTTGGCGACTTAGCAATTAACCACATAATTCCCACTGCCATAGCATATCAAAATGTGCTTATTAAAAATGTTGAAGGTATAAAGGAACTTATGCCCGATCAGTGGAAAGAATTGGCAAGCCATCAACTGGGACTTATTAAAGAAATTTCGGAGCATATTCACGAAATTAGCCGAAAGGTCAACGAAATGGTAGAACATCGTAAAACGGCAAACAACGTAACCGATATTATTGAACGCGCATCGCTATATAATAATAACATTCGTCCGTACTTCGAAAGTATTCGCAGTCATATCGACAAATTGGAAATGATTATTGACGATGAGGCTTGGCCCTTACCTAAGTATCGCGAAATGCTGTTTATTCGATAAAAAACAACTCCAACATATCAAAGCCCCTAATGTTTGGGGCTTTTTTATTACGCTACGATGTGGAGCAAAAATTCAAATTTATGTTTACCTTTACTAGTAATTAGGTTTTCCGTATTTTTACCATATTTTTGCAAGTAGGCTCAATGCCTATAACATAAAAGTTGTACGATGAAGAAATACATAATTTTACTTGCCGGCATAACATTCATAGCAGCAAGCGCTGTAAAAGCACAAACATCCAGACTACAACGAGCTGACGCGTTATTCAAAGCAGGGGCTTATTTCGATGCAATAGAACTTTATAAAGATGACCTTGAAAAGATAAAAGACCGCAAAGATTTAGCCAATTACCTATATAAAATTGCAACATGCTACAGGCTAACTGGAAATGCTCGTCAGGGCGAAATTTGGTACCAAAAGGCCATAATGCGCGACTATCCCGATCCAAAAGTTTACTTTTACTATGCAGAAATGTTAAAAATGGGCGAAAAGTACGACGAAGCCATCGAGCAGTATAAAAAGTATAAAGTTCTTGTCCCCAACGATCCTTTGGCCGATACCGGAATTCAATCGTGCGAACTATCGAAGCAATGGAAGGAAACTCCCTCGGGATACGAAATAACTAACATGCGGGCACTCAATACCAAGTATAGCGATTTTAGTCCGGCTTACGCATCGTCGGATTATAACCTGCTATTTTTTACCAGTTCTCGCGACGACGCTACCGGAAATAAGAAAAGCGCCGTAACAGGAGAAGCATTCACCGATATTTTTATTACAGAACTTGATGCTAAGGGCATCTGGAGTAAGCCCAAACCGTTGGGAGAGGTAATTAACACCCCATACGACGAAGGAACTCCCTCGCTTTCATCGGATTACAACACACTTTATTTTACCCGTTGTAAGGTAAGCAAACGCGATAAGTTGGGCTGTCAGATTTTTAAATCGAAACGAGGAGACGACGATTGGATGTCACCCGACGAAATTAAGATTGCTGCCGACAGCATGATTGTTGCACATCCTTCCATCGATGCCGACGGAACTACCTTGTACTTTGTAAGCAACATTCCGGGCGGAATGGGAGGTCTTGATATTTGGAAATTAACTCGCTCTTCAAGCAACGACGATTGGGGTGAACCAATTAACCTTGGACCTGAGATTAACACTCCAGGAAACGAAATGTTTCCGTATATTCATCCCGACGGAACCCTTTATTTCTCATCGGATGGACATCCCGGAATGGGCGGTTTAGATATTTTTAAAGCCACAAAAGACGAAAACGATAAGTGGGTTGTTGAGAATATGCGCTATCCAATAAACACTCCTTCGGACGATTTCGGAATAGTTTTCGAAAAAGACAGAGAAGCCGGATTTTTCTCATCCAGAAGGCCAAAAGGACGTGGCGCCGACGATCTTTACATGTTCTACCTTCCTCCGCTTAACTTTAACATTACCGGTAAGGTAACCGACGGAAAAACCAATCAGCCAATCGATCAGGCTACGGTTAAACTCGTTGCCAGCGATGGAACAATTCTTACCTCACAAAGTTTGAACGATGGAACCTTCAAATTCATGCTTAAACCGAATACCGACTACATTGTAATTGCATCGAAAAAAGGGTACCTAAACAACAAGGCTAAAGAAACAACCCGAGGTTTATCGCAAAGCAAGGATTTCGACGTATCGATTCCTATAACCTCAACCGCAAAGCCTATCGAAATTCCTAATATTTTTTACGATTACAACAAGTGGGAACTTCGTCCGGAATCGCGTGAAGCCCTCAACAAACTTGTTGAAATACTTAACGATAACCCGACAATTACTATCGAGTTGGCATCGCATACCGATAGCAGAGGATCGCAAGAATACAACTACGACCTATCGCAAAAAAGAGCACAAGCCGTTGTTAACTATTTAATTGAAAATGGAATTGCACCAGAGCGCCTAAAAGCTAAAGGTTATGCCCAAACTCAACCTAAAGTTGTTGATGCTGCATTGGCTGCAAATTATCCGTTCCTGCCCGTTGGACAAGTTCTTGATCAGAAATTCATCGACAGTTTAACTTCGGATGAACAAAAAGAAACCGTTTATCAAATTAACCGAAGAACAGAATTCCGAGTTCTCCGCGATGATTTCAGCACAAAAAAGTAATTCTATAGTTTTTACGAAACCCGTTAATCGTTTGGTTAACGGGTTTTTAATATCTTCCAAATCATTAAACTCGAAAACAATTAAACCCTGTTATCGGCACAAGTTTTGTGTACATTTACCTATATTTGTAATTAAGGTTTTCGACATTATAATATTCGCTGAGCATTTTTTATGATAAAACTTGGAATTAAAATATTCTTCCTAACTTTTTTAACCATTTCCGCCAAATTGGCTAATGCTCAAAAGTTTTTCGAAGTTGCCGACCAATCTCAAGCTCAGGTTAAATTTTACATTGCCGATGATCCCGATGCTGCCGACCTGCACTTTTGCATTATTTACGACGAAAAGGAAATTACCAAACCGGGCGTAATGATGGAAGTGGAAACTCCCCAACAAGCCCAAGTTTTGCTAATTTTTGTCGATGATCCTACACAAGCCGACATTAAAGTTTGGCTGGTTGAAACTCCTGCCGAAGTTCTATGGAAGAATCCTGAAAAAAAGAAATTGTTGGAATTCGACAATTTGAAAAAGCCGGATAAATAACCTCTCTCCTTCAGCCTAAAAAATCATTTTTGCGTTTTGGATTATTTCTACTAGGTTTGCACGTTTATTAAAAATTCTGCTTAATGGAATTCGAGCAGCATACTCTTCGAAATGGTATCAAAGTAATTCATAAAAGGGTGAACTCTTCCGTTGCCTACTGCTGCATTATGGTTAATACCGGCACACGCGACGAATTGCAACACGAACATGGACTTGCCCATTTTATTGAACATGTAATATTTAAGGGTACAAAAAAACGCAAAGCCTTTCACATCATGAGTCGCCTTGAGGACGTTGGAGGCGAGTTAAATGCGTACACTTCCAAAGAGGAAACGGTTGTTCATGCTACATTTCTAAAACAGGATTTTACAAGGGCTGTAGAACTTATTACCGATATTATTTTTAACTCATCGTTTCCCGACAAGGAAATTGATCGTGAACGAGAGGTTGTAATCGACGAAATTAACTCCTACAAGGATAATCCATCGGAGCTAATTTTTGATGAATTTGAAGAGATGATTTATCCCGATCATCCTTTTGGCAGGAATATTCTTGGCAACAAACGATATCTTAAAAAATTTTCGAAAAAGGACATCATTAATTTTATAGCCAGAAATTACAACACCGATCAAATGGTTTTCTGCTCTGTGGGCGATATTCCTTTTAGCAGGGTAAAAAAATTGGCCGATAAGTATTTAGGCTGCCAGCAAGCCAACTTAAGAAAACAGGATAGGGTTATTGTAAGCAATTACACCCGATCGGAAATAACCAAACGTAAATCTACATTTCAAAATCATTGTATAATTGGTGCTGCGGCATACGACTTGCAAGATCCTAAGCGCATTGCCATGCACCTTCTCAACAACATTTTGGGTGGTCCGGGAATGAATTCGAGGTTAAACATTGCACTGCGCGAAAAGCACGGATATGCATACGATGTAGAATCGTCCTATATTCCATATACCGATACGGGCGTATTTACCATTTACTTTGGAACGGATAAAACCAACTTCGAAAAGGCATATCAGGTTATACAAAAAGAACTCGAAAAAATACGAACCCAAAAACTAGGAGTTCTACAACTCTTTAAGGCAAAGAAGCAACTTATTGGACAACTATTAATTTCTGCCGAAAGTAATGAGAACCTTATGCTATCGGCTGCAAAAAACTTTTTGGTGTACCCTCAACCCGACGATTTAGACATAGTTGTAAATCAAATTGAAAATATTTCGGCATCGGAAATTACCGATGTTGCCAACGAGATTGTCAATCCAAACTACCTATCCACACTTGTTTACAAATAAGGTTATGGCTAAAGTAAATAACGATTTCGAAAATTACCTTGAACAGCATACTTCGCACGAAGATGAGGTACTTAACGAACTAGCACGCCATACTTATCTTACAACATACAATCCCCGAATGATTAGCGGGATTGTTCAGGGTAAATTTTTAGAATTGCTATGCAAAATTTATCAACCTAAACGAATATTGGAAATCGGCACATTTACAGGTTACTCAACAATTTGTATGGCAAAAGGAATTGGAGAAAGTTCCATTATCGACACAATTGAAGTTAACGACGAACTGGAAACAACCATTTTGGAATATCTACAAAAAGCGCACATCAACCATAAAGTAAAGTTACACATAGGAAATGCACTCGAAATAATTCCTCAACTAAGCAATGATTACGACTTAATTTTTATTGATGGAGATAAGCGCGAATATCCGGAATACTTTAAGTTGGTAATAGATAAAGTAAAAAAAGGGGGGCTAATTCTTGCCGATAACGTACTTTGGGGCGGAAAGGTACTAGATTCTAATGAAACCGATAAACACACGATTGCCGTAAAAGAATTTAACAACATGGTACAAAATCACCCATCAATACAAAATGTTCTTCTTCCTCTTCGCGACGGGTTAATGTTGATGTACAAAACCGAATAAACAACTGTTCAACTTAACAGGCTTTACCGTTATCCGTTTATCAACTGTTACTTCCATTTAATCTACTGATTGCAACTAAATATAAAATATTTAGGCGTTTATTATTCGTTTGTTAAACCTTTTATTTTAGAGCTCGTTTAATTAAGTATATAAACACCTATAAATAAATACCTTATGGCGCAATATTCAATAAAGCAAATGGAACTCTTATCAGGAATAAGAGCATCTACAATTAGGATGTGGGAAAAAAGGTATAATCTGTTCTCTCCTCAACGCACCGACACGAACATTCGTCGGTACGACGACAATGACGTAAGGTTTATAATTAACCTTTCGTTACTACTAAAACGCGGGTTTCGTATAAGTAAATTAGCCACGCTTTCGTTATCCCAACTATCCGATTTAGCCACAAAGTTTGTTGGCGATAATTACCAAGGCAACCCTAATTTGGAACCGTTTATTACGGCAACCTTGGAATATAATGAAAGGGAAATTCTCCAACTAATTAACGAAGCAACTGTTCAGCAGGGAATTGAAAACACCTACGAAACTCTTGTTATTCCATTTTTACAACGTATTGGCGATTTGTGGCAAACCGGAGCTATTAAAACAACACACGAACATTTTGCCAGCAGCGTAATTCGCAACCAGTTAAGTTCGCTTTACCAAAACTGTAAACAACCCGAAGTTGGCAAAAAGAATCCCATTTTATTCTTCTTGCCCGAAGGCGAATTTCACGAAATTGGGCTATTATACTTTGCTTACGTTGCCAAAAACGCCGGTTACCGAACAATTTACCTTGGACAATCCACACCTAACGATGACGTAATTAACTTGGCAAAGGAGTTAAAATGTAACATGGTTTTCACCTCGTTATCTTCATTTATCAACACCGATTTCGATGAAGCCTACGGTAAATTTATTGCCGAAATTCCGGATATTCATATTTTGGCAACAGGTCATGCTTTTTCCGAAATCGAAAATCCACCTTCGTATGTTTCGTACATAAAATCGGCTAATGATTTAATTAAAGCCATTGCACGAATCGACCCTACTATTATAGAGTAAAGCATTTAAAACCAAATGGAAGCCTTCAATTTCAATATTGAAGGCTTTTTCTATTCAATTCAACAAAAATCCGTGTAACGTTAACTCTAAAAATCACGTTAAAATGAGTTTAAATAAACAAAAGCCTCTCACAAATTTCTATTTTTGCAAAAAATATTAAAAATTGAACTTTATCGATTTTAACTTTCATCCCTCCATACAAGAAGGGGTTGAAGCAATGGGGTTTGAAAATCCAACTCCTATTCAGGAAAGCACCATTCCGCTTATACTCAAAGGAAACGACTTAATTGCATGTGCGCAAACGGGAACAGGGAAAACAGCGGCTTTTGTACTGCCTATTCTCAGCAAAATAAAGAATTTAAATAACGCCGACCATTCCGTTAAAACGCTTATAATAGTCCCCACGCGGGAACTTGCACTTCAAATAGACCAACAAATAGAGGGTTTTGCCTACTTTTCGGGAATAAGTTCAATTGCTATTTACGGGGGAAACGATGGGGGAAACTGGGACAGGCAACGCCAGGCTTTCGAAAGCGGCTCTGATGTTGTAATAGCAACGCCGGGAAGATTGATACAGCATATCCAAATGGGATATGTAAACTTTCAACAACTACAATACTTAATTCTCGACGAAGCCGACAGGATGCTGGATATGGGATTTTACGACGATATTGTTTCCATAATCGAAAAACTCCCGCAAAAAAGGCAAACATTAATGTTTTCGGCTACAATGCCGCCGAACATTCGTAAACTGGCAAAGACAATACTGGTAAAACCTAAGGAAATTAGCCTAGCCGTATCCAAACCCGCCGACAATATTTTGCAAGCAGTGTATATGGTTAACGATAATGAAAAAATAAGCCTTTTGCTATCCATTATTTCCGGAAAAGACTACGTTAAAAGCGTTATTGTATTCGCATCTACAAAATCCGAAGTACGTGATATTGAACGTGAACTGGTACGTAACAAGACAAATGCAAAGGCCATTCACTCCGATTTGGATCAGGCCGAACGCGAAGAAGTGCTCCGTGGGTTTAAAAACAGAAAATTTCAGGTTTTAGTTGCTACCGACATTATTTCCCGCGGCATTGATATCGAGGATATAGACCTTGTAGTGAATTATGACGTTCCTTCCGATCCTGAAGATTACATTCACCGTATTGGTAGAACCGCTCGGGCTCAGAGCGATGGAGTTGGTATAACATTTGTAAATCCTAAACAAAAACATCTCCTGTATAAAATCGAAAACTTTTTAGGAGAAAAACTCTTTAAACTAAGTTACAACTCAGCAAATCCATAATGATTAAAGGTAAAATTGTAATTATAATTGGAAGAATATTTTTATACTTCGTTTTACCATTTATTTTGGTTAACTGGACATTTCCCGTACTTGGACAAAAAGTTGAAGGATTGCTGATTGACCAAGACAACGCTCCCATTCCATACGCATCGGTTTATGTAAAAGAAATTAGATTCGGGACTACCACTAATCCTAACGGACGATTCATACTAAATCTGAACAAAGGAGTTTATACCGTAATTTTCAGGTGTCTTGGATACGAAACGCTACAAAAAGAAATCACGGTAAACAGCGATAGCACATACTACCGCTACACTATGAATGTAAAGCCCTTTGAACTCGCACCCGTTACCGTTGGAAAAGGGAAAGAAGATATTGCTTACAGCATAATCCGTAAGGCCATTGCATTTGCACCATATCATCTAAATCAGGTAAAGGAATTTAATGCCGATGTTTACCTAAAAGGCTCTTTGAAGGTAAAAAAACTATCGTGGATTGTTAAACGCTCCTTACGGAAAGAACCCGATGCTCCGAAGGAAGGGCAAATTTACCTTCAGGAATCTATCAATAGCGTTCATTTTACTGCCCCAAATACCTACGAGCAAAAGGTAAAAATGCTTCGCTCTAATTTTCCCGGCGATAATCAAAGCGCCGATAACATAATTCAATTTACAAACGCCAGCTTTTACCAGCCCAAAATCGGCGAAATTATACTTCCCTTAGCGCCGTATGCGCTGAAATACTACAACTACAAATTTGTTGGTTACTCTATAATGGAAAACCGGGTAATAAACAAAATTCAGGTAATTCCTAAACGCGAAAGTAAACAACTGGTAAAAGGATACATTTACATTGCCGATGATTACTGGAATATTCATGAATTGGATTTTGTTATAGAATCGCTAATTGGGACAATTCACCTTCGACAAACGTTCGGAGAGGTCGAAAAAAATGTTTGGTTGCCGGTAAACTACTACTACGAAGTTATAGGTAAATTTATGGGCAACGAAGGCAACATAAATTACACCTCGGCAGTTAAGTTTAACAGCATTAAAGTAAACACCGATATTAAGCCTCCCTCAGAAATTAAAGTAATTCAATACGAAGTAACCAATACAATCCAAAACAATACTAAAAAAGTTGATGCTAAGAGTAAAAAAGAGTTGAAGGACTCCATTGAAATTCAACAACTACTCAGCAAGGAAAACCTTACAAACAGGGAAATGTATAAGTTAAACAACCTCATGAGTAAGCGTAGCAACAAAAATCAACCTAAAGATAAAAGTTTGGAGTATAAAAGCCCCGTAACGGTTACAATAGATTCATCTGCACGAAAAATAGATTCTACTCAATGGAAAAAAATTCGTCCTGTTGTTTTAACAAGCGAAGAACTAAAAGTAAATCGCGATATAAATATCAAATTTAAAACTCAACACGACTCTACCAACGTTGACACTACGGCTAAAAAAGGGAATCTGTTATTAACCATATATTCCGGACATACATGGCGAAACACCTCGAAAAAACGGACAATTAAATTTTCGGGACTATTTAGCCCAACAGAATTTAGGTTCAACACCGTAGATGGCTTTGTTTTAGGCTCTTCGGCAAGTTTTCAAAAGAACTTCAATAAAACGGGCATCGAAATTAACCCTTCGGCATACTATGCCTTTGCAAGGAAAGTCCCAATGGGACAACTAAACTTCAAGTTCATATATGCCAACAAAAACAGAGGATTGGCAAGCATTAAGATGGGTATTATCAGCAACGACTTTAACCAGCAAAGTGGAATAAATCCTTTTGCCAACACTGTATCTTCGCTATGGTTCGGAAGGAATTACATGAAACTTTTCGAAAACAGGCATATTTCTTTATCTAATAGAATTGATCCCATTAATGGTTTGGAGGTAAACACTGGCGTTACGTTTTCGGACAGAAGGATTCTAACTAATAATACCGATTTTATTTTTATAAAGACAAACAGGGAATATTACACCTCGAATACGCCTTCAAATTCTCTTATAGATTCCGACAATTTAACCAACAGCAAGGCTTTTACAGCAAAAGTCGGCATTAAGTACACTCCGTTTTACCATTACAGAATGGTTGATAACAGGAAAGTAATGCTGTACTCCAAGTACCCCACCTTTGGAGTTTCCTTAACAAAAGCCATTTCGGGCGTGTTCCATTCTACTGCCGATTTTACCAATGTAGAAACTAGTATTTCACAGATTTTAAGAGTAGGACCTTCGAATCGGGTTAGATATCATGCGATATACGGAAACTTCTTATCGACAAAGACCATCTATTTCAACGACTTCAAGCATTTCAACACTCAAATAATTCCGGTTGTGGTAAACGGATTCGGACACAGCTTTTTAAACCTGAATTACTACCGCCGCAGCACCGATGGCGAATACTTTGAATTTTTAAGTCAATACCAATCGCCATACATACTTATTAAGTACCTTCCGTTTTTAAGCAATAAAATATGGGTTGAAAACCTTCATTTTGCATTTCTTAAAACTAACGGATATCAGCCATACTACGAAGTTGGCTATTCTGTTCAACATATAGCAATTGTTGGAGGAATTGGCTTTTTTGTTGGCTTCGAAGGAAAAGACTTTTACAGTTTCGGAATAAAAGCCTCGTTCCTACTCCTAAATTCCGAAGAGTAAATAACACTACTCCTCGTCGCTGTTACTCTGACCTTTTGTTAAACCTTCGAGAATAACTACAATTTCGCCTTTTACTCCTTTTTCTTCGAAATGTGCGGCAACTTCGGCAACTGTTCCTCTGACGGTTTCCTCGTGCAATTTCGAAATTTCGCGCGACACGGTTACCTTCCGTTCTTTTCCAAAAACTTCGGCTAACTGCAACAACAACTTTACAAGCCGAAAAGGTGATTCGTAAAACACAACAGTTCGCTCTTCGCCCTTTAACGCCTCAAGGCGTTTTGTACGCCCCTTTTTCTGAGGTAAGAACCCTTCGAAAACAAACCTATCCGAAGGCAACCCGCTCATTACCAACGCTGGAACAAACGCAGTAGCTCCGGGGAGACATTCCACCTCCACTCCCACTTCAACACATTTACGAACAAGTAAAAAACCGGGATCGGAAATTCCCGGCGTTCCGGCATCGGAAATTAACGCAAAATCTTTTCCTTCCTCAAGTTGGCTCGCAATTAAATCCACTACCTGATGCTCGTTAAACTTGTGATACGATCGCAAAGGCGTGGATATTTGGTAATGCTTTAGCAAAACACTACTGGTACGAGTATCTTCCGCAAGAATTAACTCTACCGATTTTAGCACATCAATTGCCCGAAATGTAATATCGCCAAGATTCCCAATTGGCGTTGGAACTATATAAAGTTTCGACATTCTACTAAAATTAAAATCTAACTATACTTACGTCGCAGTAAATCTATAAACTTACTTACAGCCTCGTTACCCTCGTCCCAATCGAAATTTTCCTGCAAGTAAATAATGGCATCGTTTAAATCCGAAAGCCCGTTTAAGTAATTCAACGTTTCGGAGTAAAGCGTTGCATTGCCTCCAAACAACTCCTTGGTAAACAAAAACTTTTCGTTTATACCTATAGCCTTCTGCAAGTTGGCAATGGGACGATTTTGCAACTTGGTCTGAACATCAACTCTAGCATTGCTTTCCGCAATAACCTCATTCCTGGATTTACGTGTCCCCTGAAATTTTTCGCCCAGAACTTCGCCTTTTTCAACTTCTCCAACATAATCGATCCTTCGACTTTCTGTTTCCACAGGACGAGTTTCTTCAACTTCAATAGGAGGAGTATCAACTTCTTTCACCCTTTTTTGAGGCTGTTTAACTTCGTCCGAAAAAGATTCCTTCTCTACCTTTTTTGCCGAATGTTTTGTTACTTTCTCTTCAATATGAAAAACTATATCGTAAGCGCTGCTTAACTTTTGAAGAATTAAATTTTTCTCAATGTTTTGCAAACTCCCGGTATTCCTTGCCTTTTCAACTATAGCAAGCGCATCGTTAAGTAACTCCTGAAATTTTTCGAGATGTTCCATATTATTTTTTCGGATTATTTCTGCAACAAAAATAAGTGTTTACTTTTGTATATAAATCTAACGTAAATATATAAAGAAGTAATGCCTTTTCTGGAAAATTCCATTAGCGGTGAGCGCAAGGGCTGGATTGAGGTTATAGCCGGGTCCATGTTTTCGGGTAAAACGGAAGAGTTAATTCGCAGGCTAAAAAGGGCTAAGTACGCGAAACAACGAGTCGAAATTTTTAAACCGCAAATCGACACCCGTTACTCCGAAGAAGAAGTAGTTTCGCACGATGCCAATTCTATTCTATCTACACCGGTATCATCGTCGGGAAACATTCTTTTGCTCGCTCAAAACGTTGATGTAATTGGAATTGACGAAGCCCAGTTTTTCGACATGAATTTGCCTAACGTTTGTAATCAACTGGCCGATATGGGCGTTCGTGTAATTGTGGCTGGGTTGGACATGGATTTTAAAGGGAAACCCTTTGGCCCAATGCCAAATTTAATGGCCATTGCCGAATATGTAACAAAAGTTCACGCCATTTGCGTGCATTGTGGCGACTTAGCCCAATACTCGCACCGTACCGCGAATACCGATAAGTTGGTGTTGTTAGGCGAAACAGATGTTTACGAACCTCTTTGTAGATTGTGCTACAATAAAGCAACAGGGAAAAAACTTCCCTAACCTATGGGAAAATTCACGAACATCAACTTTAAACTTTCCCGAAAAAAGTTTTGGGTTGTAACTATACTTATCTTTCTTTTACCTATATCTATCAACTATAAAACCTTGATTTTTGGAAAGTACACTACAGGAGTTGTAGTTGATAATGTGCCTGTAAGATCTTTTTTAGTTCAGAAAGAATTCGACAAAATTCCGGTAATAGAGTTTAATGCCAATAACAAGGTTATAAGAATGTACGGAATTGAAAATGCTAACGATTCCATTGGGGAAAAATATAAAGTTGCATATAATCCAAATAGCCCAACTAACTGTGTAATAGTTTCATTCGAATACTTTTACTTAGGGAATAAAGCTATACTCCCCGGAATTTTACTATTAGTATGGCTTGCGTTTTTCCAAGCTTTTCGAGATAAAAAAAACGAGAGTAAATAACTCCCGCTTTTTTCCTTTTTTCGATGTATTACTCATAATCTTTCAACGCATCCATAAGTTTTTGGCGCGAAAAGAATATTCTACTTTTTACCGTACCAATTTTTAAGTTAAGCTTCTCGGCTATTTCTTTATACTTATACCCCGAAGTATGCATTTGGAAAGGAATTCGGAATTCATCTTCCAACTCGTCAACCTTTTTGCTTATTTCGTTGTGCGAATACATATTATCAGGGCCATAAGCTTCATGCTTACTATTTAACAAGTATAAATTATCGCTCGAATCAAATGTTGTATTTTGCTTTACAGTTTTACGGTAATTATTAATAAACGTGTTCTTCATAATGGTAAAAGTCCACGCCTTAATGTTGGTATTGTCCTCAAACTTATCCCTGTAAGTAATAGCTTTAAGGTAAGTTTCTTGTAATAAATCGCGAGCATCTTCACGGTTTGCAGTTAAACTATATGCGAACCTTTCTAAACTTGGCTCCAGATTTATTAATGCAGTTTGGAATTCTTGCTGTGACATGGTTGTTATTTTTATTTAGACTTATTATCGTTTGTTTGTGAAAACAAATTTAGAAACATTCCAAACAAAATGCAACATGATATATATCAATCAGATATATATCGACACGAATTCTAAATAACAACTAACGCAACAAATTAATTTTGTGAGAATACGGAAAATTCATCCAAATAACGAAAACTAAACTCTAAAATCGTTTTAACAAAAAATAAAAAAATCGACAGGAATATTATATGGAATGGTCTTGCTTCATGGCTCGAAAGCAGCAAGTTATTCTAAATAGCAGAAAATTCAAATATAATTACCAACTAAAAAGAAATTAAAAAACACCTTAACCTTTTATGTACTTTTTTAGATATTCGGCTGTGTAGCCACAACCTGACTTAACAATATCCTCAGGAGTTCCTTGACAAACAACCTCGCCGCCGGCAACTCCACCTTCAGGACCTAAATCGATAATATAATCGGCAACCTTAATTACATCCATATTATGCTCAATTACAATAACGGTGTTGCCTTTATCCACAAGTAAGTTGAGCACGTTAAGCAAAACCCGAACATCCTCGAAATGCAAGCCGGTAGTCGGTTCGTCCAAAATATAAAGCGTTTTTCCGGTATCCCGCTTCGATAGCTCTGTGGATAACTTAACGCGCTGCGCCTCGCCTCCCGAAAGGGTAGTTGAAGACTGACCAAGCGTAATATACCCAAGACCAACATCCTGTAACGTTTTCAATTTCTGATATATCTGAGGAATGCTTTGGAAAAATTCAACGGATTGGTTTATGGTCATGTCCAACACCTCGCTAATGTTCTTGCCTTTATACTTAACCTCTAACGTTTCGCGGTTATACCTCTTTCCGTAACAGTCGGGGCATTTTACATGCACATCGGGCAAAAAGTTCATCTCTAGCACCTGTAACCCTGCCCCTTTGCAGGTTTCGCAACGGCCTCCCTTTACATTAAACGAAAAACGACCCGCTTTATATCCTCTTATTTTAGCATCGGGAGTAAGTTCGAACAACTTACGAATGTCGGTAAAAACGCCGGTATATGTTGCAGGATTGGAACGAGGTGTTCTCCCAATTGGAGATTGATCGACTTCAACTACCTTATCGATATTTTCAATGCCGATAAGTCGGTCGTACTCCAACGGATTATCGAAAGAGTTATAAAAGTGACGGCTTAATGCAGGATGAAGAGTATCGTTAATTAAAGTTGACTTTCCACTTCCCGATACGCCGGTAACACAAATAAATGTTCCCAAGGGAAAATCCACATTGATGTTTTTCAGGTTGTTCCCCTTAGCCCCCCTTATGCTCAACACTTTACCATTTCCCTTTCGCCTGATTTCGGGAACTTCAATAGACATAACACCATTAAGGTAACTGGCCGTTAAGGTGTTGGAATGCTTAATTTCGTCGGGAGTTCCCGTTGCAACAATTTTACCGCCATGTCGCCCCGCCTTCGGCCCTATATCAACCACATAATCGGCCGATAAAATCATCTCCTCATCGTGTTCCACAACAATTACGGAGTTCCCTGCATCCCTTAACTCCTTTAAGGAGTTTATCAGCCTGATATTATCGCGCTGATGAAGCCCAATGCTAGGTTCGTCCAGAATATAAAGAACGTTTACCAACTTTGAGCCTATTTGCGTAGCAAGTCGTATTCGCTGACTCTCTCCTCCCGATAGCGACATCGAACTCCGGTTTAACGAAAGGTATCCAAGTCCCACATCGAGTAAAAATTGTAGTCTATCGCGAATTTCCTTCAAAATTTCCACTGCTATAGCGCGCTGGCGATTGCCCAGTCTATCCTCCAATCCTTGCATCCATTTCCAAAGGCTATTAATATCCATTGCGGATAGTTCGGCAACGTTCTTTCCACCAATTTTAAACCATAACGACTCATTTTTTAAACGAGAACCTTTACAAACCGGGCACACAACCTTGCGTGTAAACTGGTTCGCCCATTTTTCGCCTTTACCATTCAACTCGTCGTTCTGCTGATGATTTTGAACATAATCGACCACACCCTCGAAACTTAAAAAGTACGAAGAAGTTAACCCTAAACTAGCATTCTTCAACTTAAACTGCTCCTCGGAACCATATAAAATAACATTCATTGCCTCATCGGGAATAGCCTCAATCGGATCGTTCAAAGTAAATCCGTACTTAGACGCAATGGCTTCTAACTGCCAAAATATAAGTGAATTTTTATACGAACCAAGAGGCTCTATTCCACCCTTACGAATGCTCAACTTAGGATTAGGGATTATCTTGGTTATATCGGCCTCGGTAACATAACCCAAACCATTGCAATTCGGGCAAGCACCTTTAGGTGAATTAAACGAAAACGTGTAAGGTTCCGGCTCATCGTAGGAAATTCCTGTAGTTGGACACATAAGGTTACGGCTAAAAAACTTATGCTCGTTGCTATCCATATCCAACACCATAATTATCCCCTTGCCTACATTCATGGCTGTGGTTATCGATTGTGTCAACCGCTTTGTATCCGAAACCTCTACCCGTAACTTATCGATAAGCAATTCAATGTGATGAGTTTTGTACCTGTCAACCTTCATGGCAGGTTTCAACTCCTTTATCTCATCGTCGATACGCACGTAAAGATAACCCTTGCGCCTGAGTTGCTCGAACAACTCCTTGTAGTGCCCTTTACGGCCACGAACCACCGGAGCCAGAATTGCCGTTCGTTTACCGGAAAATTTCTCCTGAATAAGATTAATAATCTGCTCCTCGGTATAATGAACCATTGGTTCCCCTGTATTATACGAATATGCGGTTGAAGCCCTGGCAAAAAGCAAGCGCAAAAAATCGTAAATTTCAGTGGTAGTCCCTACTGTGGAGCGAGGATTATGACTGGTTGTTTTTTGTTCGATGGAAATTACGGGACTTAAACCCGATATTTTATCAACATCGGGACGCTGAAGAGCACCTATAAACTGGCGTGCATAAGCCGACATCGTTTCGATATACCTACGCTGTCCTTCGGCATAAATTGTATCGAAAGCCAACGACGACTTTCCACTACCGCTTAAGCCGGTTATAACAGTTAACTTATTTCGGGGTATTGTTACATCGATGTTTTTCAGGTTATGCACCCTAGCACCTTCAACCTTAATCTCTTCGGCTTCGCCTTTTAATACTTCCATTACAAAAAATCAACAAGAATCAGTAAAATGTTCAATAAAAACCAACCTGCAAAATTAATGAGTTTATTGGTAAACAGGA
This sequence comes from Bacteroidales bacterium, assembly GCA_020636845.1. Classification (GTDB taxonomy): domain Bacteria; phylum Bacteroidota; class Bacteroidia; order Bacteroidales; family Tenuifilaceae; genus JACJXD01. The sequence goes on from JACJXD010000009.1 coordinate 26,412, forward strand.
ATATTAATAATTTGTTTTTCAAACAATTTGCAAGAAACCAATATCGAAAACTTACTATTTGGGACTAAGGAACTTAACCGTTATATGCTATCGGGATTTATGCTGTAAGCATTTTCGCGAAAACCCTTATTCGGAATTTTAATAACATACTCCTTGCCTTTAGGATTCCTCAAATAGTTGTCGCGCAACCAAGGATTAAAAATTTTTAGCAACTTGTAGTTGGTGTCAAACTTAACGGCAAAACTTGCAATATTGGATATTGAAGTATCAACTTTAACTTCGTAGTACCTTAACGGCGGATATAAATCGGATTTGGAAAGGTTAAAACCATACTTATCGGGATTTTCGAATATCACCTTTAATGCTAACAAGCGATATACATATCGTCCAGCCTCTTCGCCCAACACCATGTTATAATACGAATCGCCTTGCTGCCGATCAATTTGCCTATCAATTCCGTTTTGTCCAAAGTTATATGCCGCAGCAGTCATCGTCCAATTTCCAAAACGCTCATGAGCCTTAAGCAAGTACCTGCACGCTGCTTCCGTCGATTTTTCCACATGGTACCTTTCGTCAATCTCGGAGTTAACCTCCAAGCCATACTGTTTTGCGGTTCCTTCCAACAACTGCCACATGCCAACAGCATTCGAAGGCGATACGGTTTGCGACAAGCCGCTTTCGGCTACCGCCATATACTTAAAATCGTTGGGAATACCATTCTTTTCCAATATAGGCTCAATAACAGGAAAATACCTGTTAGCCTTTTTTAGTAACAAAATTGTTTGGGAGTGCCAATACGTATTTACCTGAAGTTCCCTATCGAGCGATTCCCGTACATCGAAATACTCCAAAGGAACCCTTTCGCCACAAAAATCTAACTTATCCGGAAGTGGAGTTGGTACAATGTCCTGCGAAATAGCATAACTATTCTTCGACCCCGATAAACTGTCCTTAGAACCAACCGAAGCAGAAAAAAAGAAAATAATCAATACAAATGTAACCACGGCAAATACCGATACCCCCACTTTCCCAGTTCGCGACATAGCAACTCCTCTTTTAAAATTTCAATTACCTTACAATCTTATCCACCCTGCTAATATAGCAAGCATACGCCTTAACTCATAAAATATAAGGATGAAAAATATGCAATTAAACTTGTTAAAAAACATAAGCAAACATAGAGCCTGATTTCTTGAACATTACACTAAAAACATACAAACAGTTAGAATATTAATCTTTTTCATTACCATTAAAATGATACTTTTGGCAAAAAATACTACAAAATGAGAGCCAAAAGGATTATTCTCACGCTAATAATAGCCATTCCAACAATTACCAATGCACAGGAAAAAGCAGACTCTATTTTGCAACAAAATCAGGAACTCATAAAATTTTTAAGTACGTCCAACGTTTCTACACAAATATTTTTGGGCTACCAGTATTTTGACAAAGGAACAACCAGTTCCAACGAATTTACCGTAAAAAGAGGGTATATAACTTTCAAAAAAGACCTTAACAAATACCTTTCGGGGCGAATAACTCCCGACCTTACCGTTGATAAAGAAGGCGATGGGCTTGGAGACCTAGAAATGAGGTTGAAATACTGTTATATCGATTTTCATACAAAAGGGAACTTTTGGATTTTTACAAATCCATCGTTTCTTGCCGGTGAGGTTTTCACACCATGGTTACATTTTGAAGAAAAAATTAACCATTACCGAATACAGGGACCTCAATTTTTAGATGTAATTAAAATCCTTTCGTCTGCCGATTTCGGAGTTACCTCAACCATGCTTTTGGGAGGAGAGGTAAATAAGGACTATCAAGAAAATGTAAGCAAAGACTACCCCGGAAAGTATGGCTCCATTGCTTTTGGCATTTACAATGGCGGAGGCTATCACTCCATAGAAAACAATAACAACAAAACCTTTCAGTGGCGAGTTAGCCTTAGACCTTTCCCAAGTGCCATTACCGGCTTGCAATTTTCCTACCTAGGTGCATACGGCAAAGGAAATACCTCATTAAATCCTACGTGGAATACTCAGGCAGGTGCAATAAGTTACCAAAATCGTAAGGTTAACTTGCTAGGTCAGGCATACACGTCTGTTGGTAACCATACCGGGTCGTACGCCGATTCTCTTGGAAATGCCTACAATTCGAAAGGATGGAGCGTTTTTGCCGAATACTTAATGATTCATAACAAAATAAGCCTCTTTAGCCGCTACGACTATTCAACTATTGATGCCATTTCTGGAAATATAAACACCGAGCAATTTGTTTTCGGCATTGCTTACCATATTTACAAGCAAAACAAGGTTGTTGTTGACTACAACAAGCAAAAAAGTAACAGTACAAAAATCAACCTTTTTGAAGTTCTTTTTGAACTCGCCCTTTAAATAGAAAAAGGGGCATTTAGCCCCTTCTCTATGTTATACCATGCTCGTATTTTAGAATAATCCGCTGATTACACCATTATCGTCAACATCAATTTTTTCGGCGGCAGGTTCGGCAGGTAAGCCAGGCATTCGCATTATTTGACCGGTTATAGGAATAATGAATCCGGCTCCCGAAGCAATTTCCACCTCACGAACGGTAACCACAAAATCCTTAGGACGACCCAGCAATTCCGGGTTATCCGACAGCGATTTTTGTGTTTTTGCAACGCAAATAGGCAACTTATCCAACCCGAGAGCATACACCCGCTCTAAATCGCTCTTAGCCTGAGGAGTGTAATCGACAGCCTCGGCTCCATATATCTTCTTTGCCAAAGTTTCCACCTTCATTTCCGGCGTCCAGTTCCAATCGTATAATGTATTTAACTGGTACGGGCAATTCATGGCTATTTTATTTACAATTTTAGCCAACTCAATGGCACCCTCGCCACCTTTTCCCCATACATCAACTTCGGCAACCTGAACGTCCATATCCTTGCAGAAATCTTTTACATAGTTGACCTCTTCGTCGGTATCGGAAGAAAAGCGGTTAATGGCAACAATAGGACAAATACCGAATAACTTCATATTTTCCACGTGCTTTTGCAGGTTAGCAACACCCTTCTTAATTGCCTCTACATCGGGTTGTGAAAGTTCCTTAAGCGATTTACCTCCGTGATATTTGAGCGCTCTAATGGTAGCCACTAGCACCACAGCGCTCGGATTTAGTCCGGCATACTTACACTTAATATCGATAAATTTTTCGGCACCCAAATCGAAACCGAATCCGGCTTCGGTAACAACATAATCGCTAAGCGATAAGCCCATTTTTGTTGCAATAACCGAGTTTGTTCCCTGAGCAATGTTTGCAAACGGACCTCCGTGAATTATAGCAGGTGTCCCTTCGATTGTTTGAACCAAATTAGGCATAATTGCATCGCGAAGCAATGCGGCCATTGCTCCCTGCGCCTTAAGGTCGCGCGCATAAATAGGCTTTTTATCGTATGTATAGCCAACAAATATATTTCCCAACCTGCGCTTTAAATCGGCAAAATCTTCCGCTAAACAGAGAATTGCCATGATTTCGGAAGCAGCGGTAATGTCGAACCCTGTTTCCCGAGGAATTCCATTGGAAGTACCTCCTAAACCAACAATGATATTACGAAGAGAACGATCGTTCATATCCATAACCCTTTTCCACTTAACCGTACGAGGGTCGATTCCCAACGAACGCTTCTTACTCTGAATATTATTGTCGATAAGAGCTGAAAGTAAGTTATGTGCACGTTCTATTGCCGAAAAATCGCCGGTAAAGTGAAGGTTTATATCCTCCATTGGTAACACCTGCGAATAACCACCGCCCGTTGCACCTCCTTTTATACCAAACACAGGGCCTAACGAAGGTTCCCTAAGGACAACCGTTGTTTGCTTCCCTATCCGATTTAAGCCCTGAGCCAAACCGATAGAAACCGTTGTTTTTCCTTCGCCTGCCGGAGTCGGCGAGATTGCCGAAACCAAAATCAACTTACTTTGAGAATACTTTTCCTTGTCGATATACTTCAAAGGAATTTTTGCCTTATACTTTCCGTAAAGAATCAGGTCGTCATTATCAATTTTTAACTTCGACGCAATCTCGGTAATAGGTTTCATTTTAACCTCGTGGGCAATTTCAATATCCGATTTCATATTTAATTTATTTAAAGCATTTAATTAACTACTCAACAAAAACAACATACTCAATGTCCTGCAACCATTAACAAGTTACCAATAAAATTGTTTACAAGCCAACCGAAAGGAACAATATTCAACCGATTTTATTACCGATTACGGATTATACCTCGCTTCCCTCAGAATATTAGTATAATCCTTAATTTGCATAAGTTGCGCCAGAGTTAGCGTGTCGTTACGGTCCATAAACCGATTTACAATTCTATACCCCAGCCAAACAGCGGCTCGTCCGGGAGATTCCTGCGGAAATCCGGAAGTAAACGGAGCATCGTTAATTAACTTATTGATGTCGGATGTGTTTGTGGAAAAGAGCATTTTATTCTCAATAAGACTAGTCCACATCGGTCGTTCGTTATTAACACACCACTTATACTCGTTTGGCGTAAAACCAAAAATTAACGAATCGGTCTGGTTGGGTAACATTCGCTTTGTAAGATACATAACCTCTCCCTCGTAAATTATGTTACTCAAAAGGTTATCGATAGAATCGTTAAATTCGAATGCAGCATACATCCATGCCCGCATTAAATCCGAGGGAATTTTTTCGGGAATCATTTTTCGCTGTTGGTAAAGCGGAATACCCATTAACCTATACTCCACCGTTTTAGCGCCCCGATACCTGTCGAGTCCCACGGCTAAAATACTGTCGTCAACCGCCAACGACAGGTTATAGCCCGAAACAAACGTAAAAATCTGAGGAACGGGCTTATTCGGAAAATAGTACTTATACCGTTTAAACGCCTGGGTAAGTGTTTCGTTTATTTGACCAAAGTTCGAGAATAGAAGTTCGGACTTCACGTACGCATTGTGCACCATGGTGTCGGTAACAAAGTGCTTTAGGGAAAGATAAAAATCGGGAGTATTGGGGTTTCCTATCCTAATTATACCTTCGGTAAACATGCGGGCAAAATTTCCGTACTCGGCTTCCAGTTTAGGATACTGAATGCTAAGACTATCGGGATTAAGAGAAAATAAATCGATTTCGAATCGACGTGCCTGCACCTTCAAATCTATAGAAGAAGTATCGATTTTATCGAATCGGTTACTATGGCACGAAACCAACAGGGTTAAGGCAATCGGTACAACTAATAACTTCCTCATCTTTAAATAATTTATTAAATCGTCGAACTTTCTCAAAAAACCTATTTATCCTTTACCTGATAAAAATATCCTCTCTCGCCTTCTACCACTTCAATTTTACCCTCGGCATCCAACACATCGAGATACTTGTTAATTTCGTTCACGTGCATTCCCAAAATCTGAATTAAATCGTCGATAGTACACGGACGACGCTGAATTGTTTCGAAAATTGCCGTTTCAAAATCGGTGCGATACGACTGAATATTCTTCCGCTCAGGCGATTTTGAGATTATCTCCACGTTATCCAAATTCCAAAAATCGACAACGCTCTGTAACTCTTTTCGTGTTGCGCCTCTCAACTTTTGAACGGTTCCCGGTCTATCCAGCGTATTCAACTGTACCGAATCGGGATTAATACGCTGTATTGCCTTTTTCAACTCAACAAGTTCCTCCTTGGAATCGTTATACCCTGGCAAAATAAAAACTTCGAGCCATAATTTTCCCTTGAAAGAAGTTCTAAAATCGACAATTCCCTGAATATACCTATCGATGGTAAGTCCTGATGCCGGGCGATTAATTTTTTCGAAAACACTCTGGGTAGCCGCATCCAAAGATGGGAGAATTACATCGGCATCCAGCAACGCATTCCTTACATCAACGTCGAACAGCATGGTTCCGTTAGTTAAAACAGCAACGGGAATGTTCGGTTTTATCTGCTTAATAAACCGAAGCACCTCGCAAATTTTACTATTTAACGTAGGCTCGCCCGAACCCGAAAAGGTAATATAATCCGGATCGGAATTGCTACCAAAGTAACTCGTTAACTCCTCCTTTACCTTCTCCAACGGAATGTACTCTTTTCTATCTAAGGTAAGCTTTGTTGTTTTACCAACTTCACAATAAACGCAATCGAGAGAACACACCTTTTTAGGCACCAAATCAACGCCAAGCGACATTCCTAATCTTCGAGACGGCACAGGACCAAACAAATATTTGTACATAACAGCTGTATTATTAATTATTTCAATATTTTTTCTTTACAATAACTATCTTTTCCAGTAAACATCAACGTCTTGCTAACGGTTAATAACCTGTTGATATGCCATGATAAGTCATCGGTTTTTCAATTGATTTTTTAGCAAGGCTTTTTACCTTTGTTACCCCAAAAATAAAACAGCATGGCAAAACAAACAAATAGCAAGCAAAAGTACACAAAACCAAGCATTCCTGTATCGGAATTAGGCAAAGTTCCGCCTCAAGCGTTGGAATTTGAAGAAGCCGTACTGGGCGCTATAATGGTTGAAAAGGATGCAATAATACTTGCCAGCGAAATTCTTAAACCCGAAAGTTTTTATAAAGAATCCCATCAAACAATATTCAAATCCATTTTAGACCTTTCGACCCGACTGGAACCCATCGACCTGTTTACCGTAACCGAAGAACTCCGCAAACAAGGAAAACTGGAAGAAATTGGAGGCCCCGTTTACCTGGCGAACTTAACCAACAAGGTAAGTTCGGCAGCACACATTGAGTATCACAGTAAAATTATAGCACAAAAATACATTCAGCGCGAACTTATCCGCGTTTCCACCGATATTCAAAACAAAGCATTTGAGGAGGATTCCGATGTTGACGAACTTTTGGACTACTCCGAAATGGAACTGTTTAAAGTTGCCGAAGGCAATATTAAAAGCGACACATTACCCATTAACCAAATTGTAGTTGACGCTTTTAAGCAGATTGAAGAAGCGGGCAAACGCGAGGATGGACTCAGCGGTGTTCCTTCGGGCTTTTCGGATTTGGACAGGTTGACATCGGGATGGCAACGTTCCGACCTGATAATTGTAGCAGCACGTCCTTCTATGGGTAAAACTGCCTTTGTCCTATCCATGGCACGCAACATGGCTGTAGATCAGAAAGCCCCGGTTGCTCTATTCTCTCTCGAAATGTCCAACATACAACTGGTAAACCGTTTGCTGGTGAGCGAATCGGGTTTAGCTTCCGAAAAAATACGAAACGGCAAACTTTCTTCCGATGAATGGACTCAACTAACCGAAAAAACAAAAAAACTTTCCGATGCCGAGATATACATTGATGATACTCCTGCCCTATCTATTTTTGAGTTCAGGGCAAAGTGCCGGCGTTTAAAAACGCAGCACGACATAGGAATTGCCATCATCGACTACTTACAATTAATGACCGGGCCTGCCGAAACAAAGGGAAACAGAGAACAGGAGGTAAGTACTATTTCGCGTTCGCTCAAGGCTATTGCCAAGGAATTGGATATTCCCATAATTGCCCTTTCGCAGTTAAACCGTTCGGTAGAAACCCGTGGAGGAAACAAACGTCCGCAACTTTCGGACTTAAGGGAATCCGGCGCCATTGAACAAGATGCTGACGTGGTTATATTTATTCATCGTCCGGAATACTACGGCTTCGACGAAGACGATAATGGAAACTCTACTAAAGGATTGGCCGAAATTATCGTTGCAAAGCACCGTAACGGAGCTGTGGACGACATTAAACTTCGCTTCCAAAAGGAAATGGCAAAATTCTCCGATTACGACGATACCAACTACGGGGCATACGAACAAACACAAGGAACATACAACTCCTCGCAATCGGTTACTACTACATTTAGTTCGAAAATGAATAACGATGCATTTGAACGAGGTGGCGATTTTAATAGTTTAGGACCAGGATCCGATAACGTTCCTTTTTAAGTTGTAATTTAGATAGTTAACCTAACTATAAATCATCTCGTTATAGTTGGTTATCGATCTATTCACTTGCAATACTAGACAATGTAATTACAAATAACAAACCTGTAAATAAGCGCTTTCTCAACTATAACCCATGCAGATTATTGACAACAGTTTTCTCTTCTAACTTCAAAGCCATTTGCTTAGGAACAATGTGTATTCTTCGTTTTGTCGTCAATTGTGATATATCATTGTTTATTCGAGACTTCATTTCAAAATTCGTAATACTATCTTTTAATTCTATATTTGATAAAATAGCTTCATAAACTGCATTTCTATTAGATTCTTTTGCACCTACGTAGTAGAAATGCTCTTTTGTAGCAACATAACAGTCTTTCCATACAGAAAAGACATAATCATTAGTACGATATTTATTGCTTAACCAAGTCGATAATATAAATTTACTTCCAGAGCCAACTAACCCTTTATGTAAAAACTTTTCTTCTTCTTCCGACCAAGAATCAAAATAATCAACGTGCCGACCAATATATGGAGGGTCTGCATAAACGAAATCCGACGATTTCAATTCTGAAAGTGTTTGTTTAAAATCTTGTTCTTTAAATTCATAGTCTCCCAATTCAATAATTTGAGAAATCATTTTAACTTGATTTGATATTTTCGTAATTAATGCTTGTGCAAATCGATTTGGTTTTCTACAAAAAGGCACATTAAACCCACCTTTTTTATTAAAACGCATCATTCCATTAAAACACGATCGACTTAAAAAAAGGAAATCTAACGGATTCCCTTTTTCGTTAAATCTGTCTCTTACAATATAATAATGATCTCCGTTTGTATCTAATAATTTCTGTCCTTCTTCTGTGAGAAAATGTTTTACGATTCCACTTGTTATCTCTTTACGTTGTATTGCTTTATAGAAATTTATTAAATGGGGATTGTTATCGCATAACAACGCTTTTTTAGGTTTAATGTTGAAAGCTACAACCCCAGTACCCATGAATGGCTCAACCCATCTGTCATATTCAATTCTTTGTGTGTTGACATTAATCCATTCAACCAATTTAGTTTTTATTCCTTGTGATTTTATAGGCGGAACTATCAACATTATTCTTTATTTTTTCGTTTGTGCTTAACTGTATTTATTTTTGAAGAATTAATCCCTTTAAATTCAAGAAACTCCGAAAGTTTTGTCATTTTTTTGTACACTCCCTTTTTACTGGAGTCGGGAACTTTTAAAACACCTTGATTTATCCAATATTCGTCAAATATTTTTTCTCCAAGATTGAGAAAAACCCCATTTCCATTTAAAATATCGTCAATATATTGAATACTACCAATATTAGCAGTATTTCCACTTCCTCCTTTATCGCTGGATATTTTCCATTTTTCTTCTGCAAAAAACATAAGGTCTTTTATCACAGAATTAATTTTGTCTAAATTTGATAATTTCAAAATTTCTGTTTCATCAATATTAGTTGACAGCGCTCTAGTGTATAAAATTCCTAAACAGATATGAGCAGAATAATCAGCATAAGGAAATTGAATATTTTTTGTACTTGTGCGTTTTCTGAAATATTCTCCATGAGAACCAAGTGTAAAGCCATTGCAGAATCCATCATAATCGTCCAAACGATAGGTGGTTTTTATATCAACGGCAAATTTTATTTTGGGATCTGCCTTACTAACAAATGATAAATCAGGATACCAATTCTGCATTTCGGCAAGTATAATATCGTATCCATTTTTATTAGCAAATTCTTTAAACTTTGGAAAGAGTTGTATTTCAAGAATTTTCGAAATTATTTTTGTATCGGAGGAGATAGTATAAATATTCTTTTCAATATCAATAAACCCTTTGACTTTCCAATTTCCAACATTGTCGGAAACATATTGGGTGAGTTCAGTTGCAAACTTTTTTAACTTATTCAAAAACTCTTGTTTTATGTTACTCATTTTAGTCATTAATATTTATTGCAAGATACAAATATTTATGCTTTTATTATTGGAACTGTATCTCGTTAAAATTGTTGTTAATTTGTCAATAAATATTTCAATTTTGCTCTACATAAAAAACATTTTTAGCATTAAGGCAAGAATAAAATTCTAGACAAATAGAAACTGCGTTTGCCAACTTGCGGTATCAAAACAACTAAAGGATATCCTTAATTTGAAGAAGTTGCGTAACCTCATGGGTTACCCGTTCCCTGTGCTTAATTTTAAACGGGTTAAAGTATATCTGGTCGATTCCAAACTTTCGTGCTCCTAAAATATCAACATCCAACTCGTCGCCAATCATAATGCTATCCTCCTTTCGGGCATTAACTATGGACAAAGCCTGTCCAAAAGCACGTTTATCGGGTTTATGATAGCCCAACGCTTCGGAAGTTATAACCCTATCGAAAAAGTTATCCAAATGGCAACGCTTAAGTTTTGGCGTTTGAACCTCGCTAAATCCGTTACTAAGAACATATAAACTATAATTTGGATGCAGATATTCGAGAAGTTCCCGAGAGCCCGGAATAGTTGCCGTTTTTAACGGCATTACCTGTAAGTACTCTTCGCCAAGCGTTTTTGCCAGTTTAAGGTTAGCCTCTCCGTAATCGGACAAGGTCATTTCGAATCTTTTAAAACGAAGAATTTCCTTAGGTAACTCATTTTTACGATACTTAATCCACAGGTAATCGTTATTTTTAGTGTAGGACTTCATGAAAGCATCGAAGTTGGGAAAGATTAAATCCAACTGATGATCGAAAAAAATATCGTGCAACGCATCGGTCTTATTCTGCTCAAAATCCCAAATTGTCCTGTCAAGATCTATGAAAATATGCTTATAAGCCTTGGAATTCCTTCTACGTAAAGTCAAAAACATGCTTTGCTATAATAATGAATACAAAAAGGTTTACGAATAAGTGCAATAAAAGTTCACCTAAATTTTGAAGCAAAAGTAACATGCCGAATCCAACATGAACTATAGTTCGAAGTGCTTTTCAACATTTGTCCACAACTCTGCCGCTTCGGGATTTTTATTACAAAACTCATTCGATTTTTTACAGTAAGTATAATCGTCTTTCCACGTTTGTCCGTTTTTGGCAATTTCCTCCAAAGCATCGGCAATGTACTCCACTTCCTGATCGGTTGTTGTAGGATGAATAGACCAACGAACCCATCCGGGTTTTTGCGAAAAATCGCCATGGCTAATCATTTCGGTAATTTTATGCGACTGCTCTTTAGATACATGAAGGAGAAAATGTCCATAAGTACCGGCACAAACGCAACCACCCCGCATTTGAATACCAAAACGCTCGCTAAGCAAGGTAACTACAAGGTTGTAATGTAAATTCTCCATGTAAAACGACAAAGCACCCGTGCGCTTAGTACAATTATCGGCCAGCACGTGCATTCCCGGAATGTTTCTTAAACGACGAAAGGCTATTTCGAACAGTTCTTCCTCGCGCTTGGCAATATTCTCAACGCCCATTTTCTCCTTAAGTTTTATTGCCAGTGATGAACGAATTGCCTGAAGGAATCCCGGTGTTCCGCCATCTTCCCTACGTTCAATATCGTCGATATACTTATACTCGCCCCAAGGGTTAGTCCAATCCACGGTTCCTCCTCCGGGTTGATCCGGCACCCGATTCTTGTACAAATGCGAGTTAAAAATTAACACGCCCGAAGACCCCGGGCCTCCCAAAAACTTATGAGGCGAAAAGAAAATGGCATCGAGCCGTTCCTCAGGATCGGCCGGGTGCATATCGATATCGACATAAGGTGCCGATGCAGCAAAGTCAACAAAGCACAAGCCACCTACTTCGTGCATAGCGCGAGCCAACTGATGGTACGGAGTTCTAATCCCGGTAACATTGCTACAAGCAGTAAACGAACCTATTTTCATTGGTCTGTCGGCATACTGCTTTAGCGTTTTCCTAAGGTTATCGACAGAAACCAGCAAATTTTCGTCGTAATCCACCACCACAACCTCGGCAATTGTTTCGTACCAAGAAGTCTGATTGGAATGGTGCTCCATGTGAGTAACAAAAATAACCGGACGTTCCTTTGGGTTTTCAAAAACAAAACTTTTGTTCTTCAATCCTAATATTCGCTGAAACTTATTAACAGCCGATGTCATCCCAAAACCCGAAGTAACAATAACATCGTCGGGACCAGCATTAACATGCCGTTTTATTTCCTTCAAGGCATAATGATACGCCTCGGTCATAAACTTTCCCGTATAGCTACTTTCCGTGTGCGTGTTGGCAACAACCGGACCAAACAGGTTTAACATTTTATCCTCAATGGGCCTGTACAACCTACCGCTTGCAACCCAATCGACATAAATTAAAGGAAACTCCCCGTAAATAGTACGGTACGTTTTATCGATTCCTACTATATTCTTTCTAAACGACGAAAAATACTGTTCCAACTCGCTCATATACTTACTTTTTATGTTATTCTATACCATTTATCATCTGGTTATAATCGGGAATTTGCTCAAGTTGTCTAAACTCCTTTTTATTCCAGTCTATTGCAAAAGCATAATGAACCAACCCATTTGTAACCGCCAAAAACGGCGATTTAAAAAAACTGTTGTAACGCGCAACCTGCTCTACCGTTTTAGCACCGACTTCAACATCGGGAGCCTTACATTCTACAACCAGCAATGGTTCTCCATTCCGATTAAAGACTACTACATCGGCCCGATGGTTTACTCCGTTTACCGAAAAAGACACTTCTACACTCATCAACCCTTTGGGAACACCCTTATAGGTAAAAAAATAACTTATAAGATGTTGCCGAACCCACTCCTCCGGAGTTAAAGGCACATACTTTTGCCGGATTGGGTCCAGAATAAAATTCTTTGCGTCCAACCTTTTAAATCTGGCAGAATATGCCGGAAAGTTCAATTTAGGTAAGTTCAATTCCATTAGTTGACAAAAGTATAAATTCCCCCGAAACATTATACTACAACTTTATTGCTTAAGCAATAGTATCCCCTATAGGATATTATTTTCCTAAAACAACAACAAATTATGTTTAAAAACACTATTTTTGATTAAAGCAATAAGGTGTATCTTTGCGCCAATTTTATCCAAAATGTTACGTTCTTTTTTCTTTTTCAAAATTTCCAGAATACCAATCGGGTTAAAATTGAAAAACTATTCATCCTCGGGAATAGCATTGCAGGATAAACACATTAGATGAATATGTCGAAAAATAAAAATAACTATTATGAAAACTAAACAAGAAATTGTAGAAAACTGGCTGCCTCGATACACCGGACAAAAACTAGAAGATTTTGGAACACACATTTTACTAACCAATTTTAGGGGCTACCTTGAATTCTTTGCGGAACGCTTTAACGTTGAAATTGTAAACCCTAATGCCAATATGCCCTGTGCCACGGCCAACGGAATTACAATGATTGATTTTGGGATGGGAAGCCCCAATGCTGCAACTATAATGGATTTGCTAAGTGCAGTTAAACCCAAAGCTGTTCTTTTTCTTGGGAAATGCGGTGGTTTAAAGAAAAAAAATAACGTTGGCGATTTTATTCTTCCTATTGCAGCCATTAGGCACGAAGGAACTTCGAACGACTACCTTCCTGCAGAAGTTCCTGCCCTACCGGCATTTACCCTACAACGCGTAATTTCGTCCACCATAAGAAACCACAACAGGGATTACTGGACAGGCACCGTTGTTACAGCCAACCGCAGAGTTTGGGAATACGACGAAGAATTTAAGGAATACTTACGCCGTACCAGAGCAATGGCCATGGATATGGAAACTGCAACAATTTTTACCGTTGGCTTCTACAACGAAATTCCTTCGGGAGCGTTATTACTGGTAACCGACCAGCCTATGATTTCGGAAGGTGTAAAAACCAGCGCAAGCGACCAAAAGAATGTAAACTTTGTTGAAGACCAAATTTTAATTGGTATTGAATCGCTTACTCGCTTAATTAATAACAGTCAATCCGTAAAACACTTACGTTTCTAAACAATGGCAAAAAAAAGCACACTGGACAGCTTTAACCAAATAATTGAGGAACTTAAAAATAAGATATTTAAGCCCATCTACTTTCTTATTGGAGATGAGGCTTACTATATTGACAAAATATCCGATTTTATTGCTGAAAATGTGCTTAACGAAACCGATAAGGCATTTAATCAAACCATTGTTTACGGCCGCGACGTCTCGATTGCCGATATAATAAATAATTCGCGACGCTTCCCAATGACGGCAAACAACCAAGTGGTTATTGTTAAGGAAGCACAAAACGTAAAGAATTTATCCGAACTTGAAATCTACTTAAAAGCACCGCAGCCCACAACGTTGTTGGTGATTTGCTATAAGGAAGATTCCGGGAAAAAAGCAGGATCGAAAATCACCTCGATGGGATCACAAATTCGCCAAAAAGGCGTTTACTTCGAATCGAAAAGGTTATACGATTATCAGATTCCCGACTGGATAGTTCTTTACCTTAGTCAAAAAAACATCAAAATTGATGTACACGCGGCCACACTGCTTACCGAATACCTCGGAAACGACCTAAGTAAGATTGCCAACGAACTTGAAAAGTTAATAATAACTCTTCCCGAAGGAAATCCCGTGATTACCGCACAAAATGTGGAAAAAAACATTGGAATAAGTAAGGAGTTTAACCGTTTTGAACTTACCAAAGCCCTGGGCGAAAAAGACTCGCTAAAAGCATTCCGCATTGCCGACTACTTTGCACATAATCCAAATTCCAACCCATACGTGTTAACCATTTCGGCTATTCACCAATACTTCCTAAAGATTTTCAAATTTCACTACCTTCGGGATAAAGGTAAAGATGCCGTTGCAAAGGAGTTTAGAGTACACCCGTTTTTTGTTAACGAGTACATTAATGCGGCCAAGCGATATCCTCCAAAAAAATGCTTTGTAATTTTGGGATTACTTCGCGAATACGACATGAGGGGAAAAGGCGTAAATAACAACTCTACCGATCACGGAGAATTGCTTCGTGAACTAATTTTTAAAATACTAAACTGACCATGACTATTTTTATTGTTGCAATTACAGCCATAGTGTCGTTTGCTGCATTCAACAATAACTCGTTAATGCAAAGGTTACTGCTTAGTCCCTATCTTGTTTTCAAAAACAAGCAATGGTATCGACTGGTTAGCCACGTTTTTGTGCATGTCGATTTTATGCACTTACTGGTTAACATGATTGTGTTTCTCTCATTTGGACTGGCAGCCGAAAATATCCTAGGACAACTAAAAGGAGCGGGAATTATAAGTAGCACAACTCTTCATTTCCTTATTCTTTACTTTGGAGGTGCGGTTATATCCACGTTAACCACACTCAGAAAGCACAAGGACGATTACTACTATCAAAGTGTAGGAGCATCGGGCGCAGTATCGGGAGTTATAATGTTTTGCATTTTTTTTAACCCACTCGACAAATTATACTTCATGGCATTTTTGCCAATACCCGGGATAGTATTTGCCATAGCATACCTTATATATTCGCAGTATATGCGAAAAAAGGGAACCGATAACATTAACCACGACGCACACTTTGCCGGCGCCGTTTTCGGCTTTGTTTATCCTATACTTATCGATCCCAAACTATTCCTTTTCTTTTTAAGGCAAATCGGGCTGATGTAACACAACATGCAAGCAAAAGTAACCATACTTGACGCATCGTTAGCAGTAAACCAAACCTTAGTCTCCATCATGGCAAAAGCCAATAATGGGTGGATTTGGGTGATGAACAAATCTCGAGATTCTTGGGAACTTCCCGGAGGGCACATTGAAAAAGGGGAAACACCCATTGATGCTGCCAAACGGGAACTTTATGAGGAAACCGGAGCCGTAAATTTTTCCATTCACCCCCTTTTTAACTACACAATAGAATCGGATTTGGGAATCAGCGTTGGAAAAATCTTCTTTGCCAAAATCAAAGAGTTAGGAGAACTGCCCCCTTTTGAAATTAAAAAAATTGATTTCTTTGATTATCCGCCTCAAAAGTTGACATACCAAAACTTACAGGTTGATCTTTACCAAAAAGCCCTTAACTTTCCAAAACTTATTGAACTGCTGTAATATGTCCGTTAAAAAAAACGTATGGATTAATGGTCAATTTCTGGATAGTGCATATCCCGTGCTACCAATAAATAATAGAGCATTCCAATACGGCGACGGACTTTACGAAACAATTCACGCATTCGGGACAGAACCCAAGCATCTTGAAAAACACCTTAAACGAATAAAAAAAGGAATGCAAATACTCGAGATTGAAGAGCCCGGCATTCTTAACGAGGATTATATTTTTAAGACAATTGAAAAGTTACTCAACAAGAATCGATATTTTAACAGCACGCAGGTTAGGTTAACCGTTTTTCGGAAAGCAACATCACCAACACACCTAAAATCCGAAGCTGAAATTGTCATTGAGGCCGAACCCTTAAACTATAAGTTTTACAAGTACAACGAAACAGGTTTGCAGGTTAACGTTTACTCCGAAATAAAGAAACCGGTTAACATGCTTTCGATAGTTAAAAGTTGTAACTCTCTGCTACAGGTTAAGGCAGAACTCTACAGCAAAGTCAACAACCTGGACGACTGCATAATCATAAACGAATTCGACCGAATTGTCGAAACAATACGCTCCAACATTTTTGTCGTAAAGGAAAATAACCTATTTACCCCATCTCTTGCCGAAGGGTGCATTCCCGGAGTTATGCGCGAAATTGTTTGCGAAACGGCTCCTGAACTTGGGCTGAAAGTAAACAGCCAAGTAGCAGTTACTCCTAAGGCACTTAAAAATTCCGATGAAGTTTTTATTGCCAACGACATTGAAGGAATAAAATGGATTTTAGGAATTGGCGACAAACGTTACTTCAACACTTGGAGCAAAAAACTTAGCGAAGCTATAAATAAAAGTACATTTGGATTAGTTTAGCGCAGGATTTTCGGGATACAAACTCCATGCTTTAAAACGATTTCCCAATTGCTGCACGGCAAAATACCAGTTATCGTAAACTCCTTGAACTACAAGTTTAGAATCGAATGCTGCAACTACCCAAGAATTTTCTTCTATTTCCTTTTGAAGTTGCCCTTCGCCCCAACCCGAATAACCTACAAATACCCTAAAATTTTGATTGTTAATTTTACCGGCAATGGCCAAACTCTTTAGCGCTTCAACATCTCCATTCATGTACAACCCATTCCCCAAATCGTAAGAATTTGGAATAGAATTACCTAGAGTATGAATAAAATTAACTTCTTCGGACCCTACAGGGCCTCCAACTGACACAATTACATCTACACTGGGAAAATTTGGCAGCAACTCGTCTAACCCAATCTTCAAATGCCTGTTTAGTATAAATCCCATTGCCCCCTTCTCGTCCGTTTCGGCAATTAAAACAACCGACCTTTTGAAAAAAGGATCAACCAGCGTTGGCTGGGCTAATAAAAGCCTTCCGCCCTTTACAGGAATCTGCTCTATATTAAATTTGAAAAAATCTATGTCGATATTTTTCCTTGAAGCAGCCATAATCCCTCCCTTTTTACACCAATTATCCAAAACCGTGCCAAAAACCTATACGTCAGATAATTAATCGACAATTCAATTTCATAAATAATATAAAAATTACAAATCGTCCGTAAATTTTAAGGCTCGAACTTCAACTCAGGCTCTTCAACAACCTCCTCTTTCGCTATTACCTCCATTTCTTCTGGAGTAAAACGGCGTATTTTATAGTTAAACGAAGCTATTATAATACTCATTATGGGGCTAATTATATTGAAAAATGCGTATGGGGCATAGGTTAATGTCGGAACACCCAACACTGCCGACTGTGTAGCACCACAAGTATTCCACGGAACTAAAACGGAAGTTACCGTTCCCGAATCTTCCAGCGTACGACTAAGCAGTTCCGGTTTATAACCCCTTTTTCGAAACGTTTTAGCATACATTCTACCCGCAACCACAATGGATATGTACTGATCCGATGCCGTAGCATTAAAAAAGATACAACTTCCAACCACCGATGCAATTAACGAACCCGTGGAATTAGCCAACTTTAATATCGACTCGGTTATTTTTAACAAAAGTCCGGCCGATTCCATAACACCGCCAAAAATCATAGCTGTAATAATCAGCCAAATGGTATTCATCATTCCAGCCATACCACGAGTTGCCAACAACTCGTTTAACTGCATGTTACCCGTTTCTACAGCAACGTTCCCATACATACTCTTTAGCACTGCAATATACGATGCTTTGATATAGTTACCCGATATACCTGCAACCTGTTCAACTATATGAGGCTGAAAAATTATGGCAAAAACGCCTCCTAGCAAAACTCCAAACATAATTGAAGGTAATGGCGGCAACTTTGCCACTATAACGACAACCAGAAAAATCGGAACAAGCATTAACCATAACGAAATATTAAAAGTATTTTGAAGGCTGATAAGCGTACCGGACACATCCACACTAATAGCAGAGTTATGTGTAAACCCCATCACTAAAAATATTATAAGTGTAATTACAAACGACGGAGTTGTTGTAATTGTCATGTACTTAATATGGGTAAACAAATCAGTTCCCGCCATAGCCGGAGCTAAGTTTGTGGTATCGCTTAATGGCGACATTTTATCGCCAAAATAGGCACCCGAAATAATAGCACCTGCGGTTACCGCATGGTTATATCCCAATGCGTTTCCTATTCCCAACAACGCAACACCTATTGTTGCCACTGTTGACCATGAACTACCCGTTGCAACTGATACAACTGCACATATAACTACCGTCGCAAATAAAAATATTGTAGGATGAAGAATTTTCAATCCATAGTAAATCAGCGTAGGTACAACACCGCTTATCATCCAAGTTCCCGCCAATGCTCCTATCAACATTAGTATAAGCATCGAAGGCATGGCTGCTCCAATAGTCTTAACAATCATAAGTCTTATAGAACTCCAAGAATGACCTAATATTACAGCAATAACAGCCCCTATTGTTGAAGCCAAAAGCAACGCAATTTGGTTTGCTCCCGAAAGCGTATCGCTTCCAAAGAACAAGGTGTTTAACGATAAAAACAGGATTAAAAAGACAATGGGAATTAATCCGTGCAATATGGTAGGCTCTTTAATTTTAGCACTCATATCAAATCAAATCGAAATTTTGTACAATATAATAAAATGAAAGAATTGTGCAATAATCGTTTTGCTGTCAACTATGTAGCAAAACAAAAAGCCCATCGAAAAATTTCCGATGGGCTACAAGCACAACTATAAATTTTACTTATTAACTATCAACTTAAGTACCGCTGCCGCATTACCAGCACGAACACGGAGAAAATAAACTCCCGCAGAAAGGTCATTTACAGGAACTTTATGCGTTAACTGCATTGCAGTTTCTGTTTCTACTCGCGACAGTATAAGTCCCTGTGTACTTAACAACTCCAACACGTATTTCTGAGCAACTTCGCCTTCTATCTTAACATAAACTTCGGTTCTGGCAGGATTCGGAAATAGCGTAATTGTTGTATTAGTTCCAGGAATTGTTCCAACATTATCGGGCCAATACACCACTATAGTATCAGAAGCAACGCACCCGTTAGCATCGGTAACGGTTAACCAATATTTTCCATGCTCATTAACAGTTATCGAAGCCCCTGTTGCCCCTGTATTCCATGAATAAGTAACATTCCCTATTCCGGATTGAAGGACATAAGGTAAACTCTTTTTAATTGTATCAGGGCCAAGATTCAAATTCGGATGTTCGTATATGGAGACTGCGAAACTGGTTGTATCACCTGTTTTCCCTTCAATAGTAGTAAAGCCCTTAAAAGTGAAATCTCCGGTACTCAGGGTTACTCCATTGCTGAAATTATGCTGGGTAGTAGCATTTGGAGCCAAACTCGAAGTAAAAGTATGATTTTCCGTAACGGCACTAGCCGAACCTAGTTTGTACCCAACAGTAAGGCTTTCGCCCGAGGTAAACGTTTTTGTTCCACGGTTAGTAAGTTCTACCGTCACCGGCTGCTCTTCACCATCGTAGCATTTACTTTCCGGAGCAATTAAACTGGAAACAATTACATCGAGAGTTTCGAGGAAGGTAACATTAATTTCATCGGAACCTTTACATCCATTACCATCGGTAACCGTTACCGAATACAAACCTGACGTTTCAACTGTGTAAGTTTGATGAGTAGAACCATCTTGCCATAAATAGGCACTAAATCCTGCTCCTGCATCCAAATCGAATGGTTCGTATGCCGAAGTATCTGAACCTAAATCTACAACTGGTAAGGGGTTAACGGTAATATCGACATTGGTAGAATTACTACAGCCATTGCCATCGGTATAAAAATAGGTAAGCGTGTGACTTCCTTCACCTGCGCTGGAAGCGTTAAAACTTGAACCAGACACTCCTGCTCCCGAATAAACACCTCCCGCAGGGCTTCCTCCTGTTAGTGTGAATGCCGGTTGATCGAGACAAACCGGATCAAGTGAAGAATGTGTTACCGTAGGCAAACTATTCTGGGCAACTTGTACCGTATCCCTATTCGAGCAACCATTCATATCGGTATATTCAACCCAGTACTCACCAACACTGTTTACACTAATTGTTTGCGTAGATGCTCCCGTGCTCCAAAGATAACTACTTGCACCTGAACCAGCATCAAGAGTTACACTGGCTCCTTGACAGAATGCGGTATCATTACCTAAACTTACTGTTGGATAACCCCATGCAATAACGTTAACAGTTATTGCATCGTTATATGGATTTAAATCATCGCTATAAACCGTGTAAGCCTTAATCGTATAGGTTCCAACAGAAGACATATTATATGTCTTACTAAAAGAGAAGTTAAGTTTATCGCCTGGCTTAAACTTACTTGTCATTACTATAGGCGAAGTCTGCTGAATAGCCCCATTTACCTCATACGAAACGTATAAATTTTCCCCCACTTGTAGTGTATCGGTACCCAAATTTTCAACCTCAACTTGAACCTGCTCTGCCGCTGTTAACTCACAACTACTCGATGGTGTATTTATTGCAGAAACTCTATAATCCGGTTTTAGCATAGTCAAGGAAACCGTATCCTGATCGAAGCATCCGTTACTAGCCGTTGTGGTAACCCAATATGTTCCCGAATTTTCAACAATAAAGAATCTATCGGTTGAATTATCCTGCCATAAATATGTATAACTAGTACCCTCAGAACCATCTAGCGTTACATTTCCGGTTCTATCAACTCTATCGCTTCCTAAATTCACAACGGGCGACTCTTTTATCTCAAAATCCAGATCAATTGTATCGTTTGAAGTATTAACATCATCCTCAAAAACACCATATGCCGTAATGTGATGATTTGCTGCCGATAAATCTACCTTTTCCGCAAATGTATGCACGATAAATTGTCCCGGATAAAGATTTGCAACAAGCGAATACGTTTCCTGAGCAAACAATTCATCATCTATTTGATAACCAAACGTTACTTGTTGACCCGTCTTTAAGGTATCGTTCCCAACATTGGAAAATTTAAGGCTAACAGGAGTTTTACTTACGGTAGAACACGATGTAACAGGACTAATAATCTCGTTAACTGCATAATCGTGTTTCAAGAATGTAACTACTACGGAATCTTTTGTTGAGCACATTCCATTATTGGTAACCGTAACTTTATACTCATCGGTTGTATTAACCGTTATTTGCTGCGAAATTTCTCCGGTTGACCAACTATAATTATCGTATCCTGCTCCTGCATCTAACACATAATTCTCGGAACGGGTAAACACGGGATCTCCCAGTTCAACTAAAGGATAACCATAAATATTTACAACATGACGAACACTATCATTTTCATGCTTTGTGTCAGTATCCGCTGTAACCTTAAAATCGAAATTATAAGTTCCAATTGCAGATATATCAACAGGAATACCAAATGAGATATCTTTCAGTTCCCCTGGATTCCATTTAGAATCTAAAGTTAAAGTAGGTTCATCTTTTAAAACGTCATTCAACCAATACTTTAGATACACAACAGTACCGCTAACCAACGTATCGGTTCCCGCATTTTTAATTAAAATTCTTGGACAAACCATCCCTGAACTTTCGCAAGCGGTCACCGGAGAAATAACTGAATCTAAGGCGACATCAGAGAAACGCAAATCAACATAAACCGAATCAGTTGCATCACAATGATGCGTATCGTAAACAGTTACAACACCCCAACCTGTTTCGTATTGATCGTAAGTTTGACTTGTTGAACTATCCCTTAACCAAAGGTAAGCATCCCAACTTCCGGCATCAAGCGTATAGTATGTATTGAAAACCTGCACACTATCCTTAGGAAGTCCCATGGTATCCTGCAAATTGAATGACGGATAGCCCCAAACATTTACTATTTCGTTTGTTTCGTCGTTGCCCGAAGTTTCGTCGAGCCAAACATTTGCCCATACCCGAAGAGTATATGCCGCAATAACTTGCATGTCTAAACTATCCGAAAATGAAAACAATAATGAATCGTTGGGTAACAGTTCTTTATCCATAACCCATGTAGAATCTACTTGTGGTGCTCCATTAAAAATATAATGCAACCTTATTGTATCGCCAACCATCAAGGTATCCGTTCCAAAATTCTTTACATATACCTGTAAAGGAGTTTTTTCAGAAAGTTCGCAAGAACTTACAGGGCTGTCAAATTCAGGAACGCCAACATCCCTAACTAATCTATGAACAATAATTGTATCCGTAGCAGAACAAGGGATTGCATTGTCCAACTGAACAACGTATTTTCCGCCGTCATGATCGGGCACTGCATAAGTTGCTCCCGTTCCAATTACTGTACCATAGTCGGGATCCTTATACCACTTGTAAGTAACCAAAGGATCGGTATTTGTAGCATCCAACACTACCGTATCCGGCTGTAACGTCCAAATATCTGCTCCCAGTTCAACATAAGGTTTCTGAACTGTTACAAGAGCCGTTGCCGTATCGTTTGCAGGAGAAGAGTAGAACAAAGGATCGTCTTCTATTTTAGTAAACGCGGTAAGAGTATAATCGCCACTTACTGACATGTTAAAATTTTTGCCAATGGTATAATCCATAAAAGCACCTGCATTAAAAGTCGACGATAACACAACTGTATCGGTATAGTTATCGGGAACCATCGCATGATCGATATTCAACCCCAAAACAATAGTATCCCCTGCTTCCATATTGCGAATACCGTAATTGTTAATTCGTACCTGAACGGGTTGAACTTCACTTAAATCGCAAGTAGTAGCCGGTGAATTTATTGCCGAAACCCCAACATCGAAAGGAGCCTCGTAAAGTTTAAAGTTGTCAATTGCCGTTCCACCGTAATTATTGTTTGCCTTGTCGGCTTTAAATTCCAAACGGAATATTACATTGCTTGCATTAGCAATTGCCGAAGGTAATTGATGGCGAGTCCTTTCCCATTCTGTACCGATACCATTCCAACCATCAAGTCCCAGTGAAGAAACCGTACTATCGGTGTACCAATTAAAGTATTTATCGTTAAGTTCTGCATTTTCAACATGTTGCCACGTATCACCGTCATCTAACGAGTAAAACAGCGTTGTTCCATCAACTTCAGGTTCTGTATTGTTAAATATGCTAAGATCCATAATTGGCATATCAACACCAGTGAAGTCGAAACAAGGGCTTTGTAAATATGCAACTCCATTTTCAATTTTCTTTCCAGTTAACCAAACGTCATCAATATTTATTCCTTCAGCAACGTTTGCATCTCCATTCGCTTTTAGCAAAAAACGGAAATAAATTGTTCCTAGATTAGATAGGCTATCGGGAAAGGCAATCGAATCTTCTGTCCACAACTCCTGTCCAACAGTTTGCCCATCAGAAGTGTATAATGTTTTCCAATTAACACCATTATTACTAGCCTGTATAAATGCTGTATCACCACTTTCTATCCTATTCCAACTAAGGAAATGAAGCATTAAGTTATTGTATTCCGTAACATCTATTGCAGGCGATTTTGCCTCCCAAATTGCATTGGGCTCATACATTCCCTCATTTGAGCCCAATCTATTAAGATCCGAACCAAGACAATTTTTTCCATCATACGAGTACTGAGGTACGGTATCCCACGCAAAAGTAGGTGTATCGATCTCAAATTCTCCAGTAAGCGTCCACCCTACACTACTCTCAAAATCATCATAAAAAAGGGTATCTTTCTCGTTACCATTTAAAACTTGATCGTATGTTTTTGTTAAACTAGTAACCCAAGCTTTGCTTTCGGTTACAATCGAAGGTTTATTAGATATTCCCCATTCCCATATATCAACACCTGATTCACGCCAATATCCATCGTTTGTTTCGAAGTTTTGTTCAACCGGAAGAGTATAAGTTGGGACAACATACACCTGACCAGAGACCCCATCGTTTGAAGCATCTTCATCACCTGTCAATTTTGTTCGAGCTTTTACCAACTTCAATCCCGGTGCTGTTAAGTTAACCTTTGTACTAAAAGTAAACTCAACTGTATCTCCAGCAGGAATACTTTGGTTAAGGTAATTGGTTATCCATGTAGAACCATTATTGAAAGAATACTGAATTGGAATTGAAGTTGGAGATGCTTCTGCTCCAAGATTAGCCACCTTCACTACTACGCTATCGGTTGCCGAATGCCCACATCCCGACAACGGATAAACCCATTCAATTACACCAACGTCCTTTGTAATATAATCACCAGTAACAATAAAATTATCTACATTCCAACCCGAATAAGTAGTACTACTATTAGTAGGCCCCAACGTAAACATAAATTTTAACTGATTAGAACGAGAAATTGATGACGATACATCATGCGATGTTTTTTGCCATAAGTTATCTTCAAAAAAGGTATTATTATACCAAATTTTATCCCAAGTAATACCATTATTCTTACTTGCTTCTACAGCAGCATTATCCCACGGTTCTATATTAAGATACCTTCTATACGAAACCTTCAAGTCTTTGTAGAACAGTGCATCTATAGAAGGAGATATGGCTT
The DNA here is from genome assembly GCA_020636845.1 of Bacteroidales bacterium. GTDB lineage: Bacteria > Bacteroidota > Bacteroidia > Bacteroidales > Tenuifilaceae > JACJXD01. The sequence goes on from JACJXD010000009.1 coordinate 51,419, forward strand.
TGTACTTTGTCGCCTCAGTTATTTCATTTTCATAATCACCAGGAACAGCCCCTAAACCTGAAAGATCGGTTCCTAAGACATTTGTTCCGCTAAACGCCGCAGTTGGATCTGGGAAGCCATGAAGAACACCCCCTTTCCCTTGAGGATTTCCAACTTCAAACTCTCCACTCAACGTCCAATTTTGAACCCCATCAAAATCCTGACGATAAATTGTTTCATAAATAACTCTGTTTCCCGTAGGAGATGCATCAACCTTAGGATACAGAGAATCTCCAACTAATATACTATTCGCCTGAAGCATTGCGTCCGCTATATCGCCATGAGTAGCAGATTGTTCAACATTGTACGTAAGCCAGACATAAGATTGTCCATCTTCTAAATCATAATTTAAATTATCAAATGTGATGGTTCCATTAACAAAATTTTTCCCATTTCCTAAAGGGATCAACGTATCAAACACTGTTGTTTGGGTATAATACAATTCTACGCCATTGGTCGAAATATCTGCATCGTCTGTATTTAACGACTTTGCTACTATTGTCTTAAGCGTTGCACTGCCAGTATTTCCAAAAACCTTAACACCTATCCTTAAAATAGGTTCGTTTTTCGATCCACTCGGAATAAAGGTATAATCAGGGTGTACAACATTAAGTTCGCTGACATATCGCTGCTGCGAACCTTTTTCTTCTATAACAATATCATCAATACATGTACCAAATCCCCAACCTGTTATGCCTTCAAAAGCAATGTAATAAGTAGAACTTGGATTAGGAAGGTTAATTTTACACTCTGTCCAATCCTCTAAAGGATCTAAATACTTTGCCAATAGTGTCCAATCATCGGCATAGTTATTTTTATAGTAAACTTTTAGCGAATCCCAATTTGTATTACCCGAAAAAGTCCACGGTACCTGACAAAGCCAAAAGGTAAGTTCCGGTTTTATTGCATATTCCAAATCTATAGCCTTTGTAACTAACCTAGTTGCTTCGTGATTCGTGCTCTGTTTAAAAAAAATGGCATTATACGTGCCTCCATGAGCACTTGGCGGATTACGGGTAATGTCCTCTTCATCTGCTGGAACTAACCAATTGTTATCGTTAGGACTATGTCCTCCATTACGGTAACGCCAAGGTTCCGTACCCGTTACATACTCTTCACTCCATCCGGAAGGTTTAGATCCTGTTTCAAAATCTTCTTCAAAATAAATAGAATCCTCAATCCCTGTTTGAGCATTAAGTTGAACCTGTATTGTGGTAAGCAGGCTTAACAACAATATGCTTCTTACTAAATGTTTCACGGAATATTAGTTTTAGGTTAAGAAATTTTTATGCATCAAACTATTTACAAGAACGTAAATAAGTTTTTAAATATAGACTAAAATAATTTACGTACTAAAAATTCTGAACACAAAACACAACATGCTAAACACCCTTTAATAGCAACCTGTCAAAAAAAAATATTTTATTTTGAGTTTTACGCTACATTTATAGTAGATGTTTTACGTTTACGATTTTTAATCGTGTCTTTGTTCAAAATAAATTAACATACAACATTTTTTGACAAAATTACAACAATTAATGACAGACAGTCGTAATATGTAAACAAATATACTATTTTTGTCGATAAATGGCTTATCTTATAAAAATATTACCTATGCAAAAGAAGTGGCTAGGAAGAATTATCTTACTAGTAATTTTTTTTTCTATTACAGGATTTATTAATACATCATATTCACAAACCGATACTGAATTTTGGTTTGTTGTTCCAGAAGTTACCATCAACCACCAATTTCCAGGAGGACAGCCAGCTAGTTTCAGGTTATCAACAGGTTTGCTTCCAGCCACTGTAACCATTAGTATGCCAGCAAACCAATATGATCCGGCAACAAATCCAACAGGTTTCCCAGATATTGTCATTAGTATGCCCGCAAACTCCTTTCATATCGAAGATGTAACCTGTTGGATAATGAGTCCATGTTCTCCTCCAAACTCTTCTTCCGCAGACATCAACAAACTGGAAAACAAGCCATTAAACCCTTCCGGGATTAACAAGTTTGGAATTCACATAACCTCAACAAACCCTATTACGGCATATTACGAAGTTTCCAGAACAAACAACAAGGACATTTGGGCATTAAAAGGGAAAAATGCTTTAGGAACGGATTTTTATACGCCATTCCAAAAACATGGCGACAATGCAAATGTTATTGCAGACACTCCCAGTGCAATTGATGTTGTTGCCACCGAAGACTATACTGACATTACTTTTGAACTACAACCAGGCGTTGCCGCATCATATGGAAAATTGACTACCTCTCCATATATGACAAACGTTTCTGCTGGAGGAACTCTTACAATAACACTAATGGCAGGTGAAACGTTTTCACTTTTTCCACTAAATAAATCAAGATTAAAAACTGCCAGACTTGCAGGCACCCATATAACATCAACCAAACCAATTGCTGTTACTTTAAAAGACGATTCGTTTTATCATACCAGTGGAGGATGCTACGATATAGCTGGAGATCAACTTGTTCCTTCCGATATAACGGGAAAAGAATATGCTGTTATTCGCACAGGTTTAAATGATTGGGATCATATTTATATTCTTGGAACAGTAGATGGAACAAAAGTAACAATATACAATACTTCTGGAGGAATAGTAGCATCTTCTGTAAATGTTAATGCAGGAGAACAATTATACTATCATCTCCCAACAGGTCAAACCTTTTACCGTATTGTAAGTGACCAACCCATTTATGTTTGGCATGTTGGAGGATTCGGTTGCGAGCAAGGTGGTGCTATATTGCCCCCCATAGACATCTGTACCGGGAGTACACAAGTTGCCTTCGCCCGTACATCATCCGAAAGTTTTTTTATAATTATGATGGTACGACAAGGTGCTGAAAGTTCATTTTTATTCGACGGAGCAACCCGAAATGACCTTTTCCCTCCTGCTAGTTTTGTCCATATATCAGGTTCTAACTGGAGTGTTGCACAATACGGTCCTTTTACTACGGGACAAATTGCAGTAACATCTCATTTTATGGAAAACACCGACGACATATTCCATTTAGGAATAATTAATGGAGGAAGTTCTTCCGGTTGCTTCTACGGGTATTTTTCCGATTACAACGAGTTGAATATACAAGCTGTTGTTGCAGGAACTAGTTCCGATGTGCTAAAAACCTGCTATGGCAATCCTGTACAACTATATGCTTATGGGGGTACCAATTATATATGGACTCCCGACAGTACTCTTAGCGATCCAACCTCACAACTGCCAATGGCCACTCCTCACGTCAACACTAAATACAAAGTAATTGTATCCGGAGCTTGCAACATGACAGATAGTGCTTTTATCAATGTTTTGGTATCCACGCCGCTTTCGGCATCGTTTACAACGGATAAAATTGAGGGTTGTGCCCCATTTACCGTAAACTTTGAAGATAAATCAACGGGTATAAAATATTGGCGTTACGACTTTGGAGACGGTTCCGCGTATTTAAAATACAATACCGATGGAACTCCAGACCCTGCACCTCCATCGCCATTTGTATTTTCGCATACTTTTCAAAATAATACGGACACAGCTGTTACATACAAAGTAACTCTTTTGGCAAAAAACGCAGATTACTGTTCCGCTGTTTACGAAAAGTACATTACTGTTTATCCAAGTATTAATGCTACCTTTACACCTAACACTGCACAAGGCTGTAATCCTCAAACCGTAACTTTTACAAATAGTTCATCGAACAATACAGCCGATAGTTATCTATGGGAATTTGGCGATGGTTTTAACGATGTTACCTCTGACCCTGCTGGAACAATAACTCACACATTTAACAATTCGATAGCCAAAGACTCCACCTACCAAATGCGAATGATTGCCACTTCTCCATTTGGATGTAAGGATACTGCTACTGCTGCAATTAACATTTACTCGTACTTTAATGCAAACTTTTCCATTGATGTTTCTTCGGGATGTTCGCCTGTTTCCGTTAATATCGATAACCTTTCGGTTGGCGATACCGCTAAATACGTTTGGAAATTAAACGGAACCACATTTAAAACTACGGGATTAGACACAACCATTACCCTCAGCAACGCGACTAACACATACATCGACTACAACATCCAACTACAAGTTTACAACGCAAAAAATTGTAGTCAAACGGTTATAAAAACAGTAAGAGTTTACCCTGAAATAAACGCAGGTTTTACCATTCCGGGTGGAACCAACTACTGTAACCTTTCTAGTGTAAGTTTTAACAACTCAACTACGCCTACCTCTACCAACCCAGGAGGAGTTGTAAACGTTTACACTTGGGATTTTGGAGATGGTGCATCCTCCGTAACAACTAATCCTTCGCATGTTTACGACAATCAAACCAATAGCACACATAATTACACTGTAAAACTCAAAGCCCGAAATCAGTTCGGGTGTCTAGATAGCGCAACAGCCAACATTAACATCTATAGCCAAATTTATGCCGATTTTTCTATAAGTCCGGTTGCCCAATGCTCACCAGTTACTGCAAATATTGATAATAACTCTAGGGGTGGCATAATAACTTACCTATGGAATTACGATGATGGACCTACAAGTGGTTATAGCATTGATCATACACACCCCTTCACCAATAATGGGCTTACGGTTTTAACCCGCGATGTAACCTTAACTGTAACCAACGAAGGAGGTTGCACCGATGTTGACTCCCATAGCATTACAATTTATCCTTCGGTAACGGCATCATTTACACCAGACACTACTGCAGGCTGCAACGAACTTGATGTAACATTTACCAATACTTCAAAAACAAATGCAACAACCTTTAGCTGGGACTTCGGCGATGGTGGTTCTTCAGTTCTTCAATCGCCCACTCATACTTTTGCCAATTTAAACGGAACGGACGCTCCTTACCCTGTTACTTTAACGGTAAAAACCGATTACGGCTGTACTGCCCAAGCATCTACAAATATTACTGTTTATCCTTACATTGATGCCCAATTCGGTATTGATACCAGTTTTGGATGCTCTCCGCTTGATGTAAAATTTATTTACGACAAACATCCCGGAATAACCGAATATCGTTGGGATTGGGATAACAATGGCTCCACAGATCAAACAACATACCCTGCCAATCCGAATACAATTACTCATCAATATGTCAATCAAACCGGGGCATTAAAAAATTACACACCAAAATTAACAGTAATAAACAGTCACGGATGCTCCAAAACCAAAACGACAACCATAACAACGTATCCTGAGGTTACCGCTCAATTTACTCCCTCAATTGACGAAGGATGTAATCCTTTGAACGTAACCCTGAACGACTCCAGCTATTTTACCGGAATAGGAACACCATTAACCAACACCAACTACTACTGGGATTTTGGAGATGGCGGATCTTCGACAACGAAAAGCCCCAACCATACTTACATTAATAACGATGCCAATAACAACGTTACCGATACCACTAAACTGCGCCTGGTTAGCCAATATGGCTGCGCCGATTCCACCACGCACGACATTGAAGTATATAACAGGATAGAATCCCATTTCACATTTGAATACGCCGAAAATTGTACTCCTTTTGATGTTACATTCCATCCGGCTGCCATTGGCGCTTCCCAGTACATATGGACTTACGGAGGAGCTCCAGGGTTAACGTCACCGGAAACCTTTGCCAATGGCAATACGTTCACCCGTACTTTTACCAACACACACCCTTCGAATACCGCCACTTATACCATTACCCTTGAAGCAAGGAATAACGAAGGGTGTCCTGCATTCGAATCTCACAACATTGAAGTCTATCCTATAGTTGATGCCAACTTCTTAACCTCTACCAATAATGGATGTTCCGATTTATTGGTGGACTTTACAAATACGTCAACGGGAGGTAACTTGGTTTACCTTTGGGATTTTGGCAACGGACAAAGCGCAACTAGCGCAAATGTTTCGCATACCTTTACCGATAGAGGAACAGTAGATAGTATTTACACAGTAACCCTTAAAACAATCAACCCCTTAGGCTGTAAGGATAGCATAACTCAAAACATTACCGTTCATCCTAAAGTTGAAGCACAATTTGTATTTGCACAGCAATCGCAATGCACCCCATTTTATGTTGATTTAACAAACACATCCTTAAACGGGAATACATTTGACTGGCATACTGCCTACAATGGAGACACTACAACATATAATAAAAACGTTTTCCCATATTTAATAGATAATACAACCCTCAATACTATTTTAACCGATACCATTAAGTTAATTTCTACCGATGCCGGAACCGGTTGTACCGATTCAACATTCCGTTTGCTGACCATTTATCCTAGGGTAGTTTCCCGTTTCGATGCAAGTCCTATTAGGGGTTGTAACCCGCTAACCGTTACGTTAACGAATAACTCTTCAGGCTTGGCAACGTATCTTTGGGAGTTTGGTGACGGCTCTACCACAGTCAACACTACACCGGCACCACACCAATACAGCCATCCTTACAAGGATAATTCTCAACCATACACGGTTAGCCTAACATCTACAAATTCTTTTGGGTGTAAAAGTTACAAGGATACCATTATTACCGTTTATCCTTTGGTTAAAGCCGATTTTCAATGGGATAAATATGAAGGGTGCACGCCCCTTACCGTTACTATAAATAATTCTTCAACGTCCACCTTATACGAGTATAGTTGGAATTTTGGAGATGGCAGCAGTAAAACATACGTGGAACAACCTAATTCGCATACCTATGTGAATAGCACAAATACTCCGCCAATAATTCAAACACCAACTATAACGCTCAGAACAAGTTATATTAACGACACCACTTGTATTGATAGTCTTAAACTGCCTATAAATGTATTCCCGCACATTTACCCTGAGTTTACCGGGAATATGGAAGGTTGCCATCCTTTAACCGTTAACTTCCAAAACCAAACGGTTGCATATAACAGCAACAATACCTACCAATGGAGTTTAGGAACAGGGGTTAACTCCCTAGACGAAAATCCGGTTATAGCCTATAATAACACAAGTAAATTTACCGATAGCACATTTAACGTTCGGTTAGTTACCATAAGCACACATGGATGTACCGATTCTGTAGATCATACAGTAATTGTTCATCCCAAACCATTTGCTGCTATGGAATTAACCGGAGAATACATTTCCTGTCCACCTTTTGGAGTTGAAATTGACAATAATTCCCTTGGAACAAACTTAACTTATACTTATACTTTTGGGGATGGAGCCGATTCTGTCACAACCAATTCGGCAAACATGCTCCATCTATTCGATAACTTAACTCCACAAACACAACCCTACACAATTCAACTTAAAACTGAAACTCAGTTTGGCTGCAACGACTCTGTCTCGCAAACAATTTACGTGTATCCTCATGTATTAGCCGATTTTAATGCAAATCCGGGATATGCCGCTTGTAGTCCTTTTGAGGTCAACTTAGTCAACCAATCGACAAATGCTCGCTTTTTCCGCTGGGATTTCGATGATGGAATAACATCTTCGTTAACTAACCCTTCACACTCGTTCCTGAATTTTAACGAAGATGATGCCATTTATAATGTAAAACTACGTTCATGGTCAGAATATAATTGCGTTGATATAGATACCCAGCAAATACGCGTTTACGCCACTCCCATTGCCAACATTGCCATAGAACCCCCTCTGCAGGTATTTCCAAATGCCACTTTTAACGTTTACAACCAATCTAGCCCTGCTGCTGATAGTTGGCAATATAACTGGGCATTCGGCGATAATCAATTTTCTACCGAAAAAGAACCCACAACCCATACATATTTGGAATGGGGTAAAAAGGAGAATGGATTTAAATATACGGTAACCATGCACGTTAACAGCCCGATGTGTGAAGATGCCGATACATCGGTAATTTACTTGCTACCTACCGATCCTGTAGCCTCTTTTGTTGGAGATATTGACTCTGCATGTTCGCCGCTGCGAGTTCATTTTACAAACAACTCATTGTATGCCGATAGTTATTATTGGGAATTTGGCGATAGTACAACCTCTACAGAGCGAGAACCTTACAAAGTATTTACGGAACCCGGCTATTACAACGTAAAGCTAACCGTAACAGGCGATGGAGGTATTCGTTTTTACTATAAAGTTTTCAGAGTTTACGAAAATCCACAAGCCGACTTTGCCGTTTATCCTCAACGAGTTATGCTTCCCGATGCTACAGTCCATATTTATAACCTGTCCAAGAATTTTACTCGGGCAGAATGGGATTTTGGCGATGGAAACAATTCTACTGAAAAGGATCCTGTTCATACCTACGAATCGCTTGGTGAATTTAGAATTTCGCTCTGGACATACATGGATTACGAAAACGATGTTTGCGTAGATTCTGTATCCAAATACCCGGCCGTTTGGGTTGAAGGAACAGGATATGTTCGTTTCCCAAATGCCTTTAAGCCAAGTTCCGATGGGCCTAACGGAGGATCATACGATGCCATCGATTATAAAAATGAAGTTTTTCACCCCTATCATTACGGTGTAGTTGAGTACAAACTCATGATTTTCTCGAGATGGGGCGAGTTAATATTTACCTCTAACGATATTAACATTGGATGGGACGGATACGTAAACGAGAAACTTGCCGAGCAAGGTGTTTACATGTGGAAGGCTGTTGGAAAATTTACTAACGGAAAGCATTTCAATATGAAAGGAAATGTAACTTTGTTAAGGTGATTTTATTAATGTGAAGTATATTTTGAAATACATACAAGTCTTTTTTCTACTGAGCTTTATTAGTTTTACTACCGAAGCACAAGATTCGCAATTTACACAATTCTATGCGAACCCTTTATATCTTTCTCCTTCATTCACAGGAGGAATTGTAGGTTATAGGGTAACGGCAAACTATCGAAATCAGTGGACTTCCATTCCAGGAAGTTACAACACGTTTAGCCTTGGATGGGATCATAATTCCCCAGCATTTCGTAGCGGTTTTGGTTTTTTAGCCATGCGCGATCAAGCTGGCGATGGCAATTTAGCAAATACAAGGTTAGGAGCGCTATACTCCTACGATATCATTCCAAATCCCGATTGGCATATTAGACCGGGAATCGGTTTTTACCTTCAACAGATTTCCATCGACTTTAGCAAGTTAATTTTTAGCGACCAACTTACCTCTACACCAATGCCTCCATCTTCGGTAATTCAACCGGGCGATAATTCTGTTTGGGATATAGATGCATCCACATCCATTCTTGCCTATTCTGATAATATTTGGTTTGGAGTAACTTGGGATCACATGCTAAAGCCAGTTGCCACCTTCTACGACGACAACTCCAGAATTCCCTACAAGTTTTCTTTTTATGGAGGCTATCGGTATATCACAAAAGGCTTTATAATGAGTAAAGTTGAAGAATCGATAACTGCCGCTTTTAATTACCGGGTTCAGGATATATACAAGCAACTAGATGTTGGGTTATACTTTTTATCGAATCCAATCAGTTTTGGAGCATGGTGGAGAGGTATGCTTTTTACTGAAACCAAAAGAATAGATGCTCTTGCGTTTATGGTTGGGTACAAATGGGACCAAATTAGCATAGGATACAGTTACGACTTTACCATTTCCCAATTAGGGTTAAACTCTGGCGGATCCCATGAAATTTCGCTTATTTATGAGTTTAAATTAAATCCCAAAAAGCGGTGGAAATCCATACCCTGCCCAACATTCTAAAGCATTTTTTACTACGACTACCTCTTCAAATTTGACTTTATTAACTTCTTTATAAGCGAAGTTTAGGATTCAGCAATTGAAGGAATACTTCATCTTCCCACCCATTTCGGGCTTTAAGCCACGCCTCTTTTGTTCCTACAATCTTAAAACCTTTATTCTTAAAAAGTTGAAGGCTAATAGTGTTACTCGCAGAAATATTACAGTATAACTGATTCAACTGTAAAAACTCAAAACAATAATTTATAAGCAATCCTATTGCTTCCGTAGCATAACCCCGTTGTCTATGCTCCTTGTTTGCAATTAAAATTCCTACACCGGCTCTCATATGATAAGGATCAAAATCGAAAAGGTCGATTAATCCTACCGGAACGTTCATGAGAGAATTTTGATTCTTTGCCTCAATAATCAGTCGAAGCTGTTTTGTTTCCCAAATATCCAAATGTGCAGTTTCAACATACTTTTTCAGAACAAACCGAGAAAACGGAACAATGGTATTGCTAACCGTCCATATTTCCATGTTGTTCTCCCAAACATATAGGGTATTTACATCATCGGGCTCCGGCGCTCTTAGTCGAACAATATTATTTTCCAACAAATTTTCGGTCATGGCTAAAAATTAGCGTTTCAACTTCACCAATATTGCATTGGGGAATCCCAATGAATTTACTTTTTCTAAGTGTTCCTGAGCAACGTCTTTATCCTTAAACGCACCAAAGTAATAACGATACAAATTATCATCACCTTTTTGCTCTGTGACTAAAAGCCCTTTGAAAAAATCTGGAGTGAGCGGTATTTCGCTGGTAGCGACTAACACCGTCCAAATAGTTTGGGGAGTTGTTATAAGATACCGACTAGCCCTAATGAGCCGTTGAAGTTCTTCTTCGTTAATCAGATTTGCTCCAGGAATATCAAGATCAATTACCTTATTAAACGATTCTATCGCATCCGATTTTGTAGAGAATTCCCCAATATAAATAAACCTGTAAGGTCCAATTTCCGATTCCTGTACCGATTTATTAAGCAATTTTTCGACTTTCTTTACCTGCTGCTTCGAAATATCCTCGCCCGGCTTAGCCAGTAAAATAGTATAATTTAGATTAGTCGGCCTTAAATGTTCAGGGACATCAACAAACTCTACTTTAACAGACTTATCTGCATTAAACAACTTAATATTTACCCTACGGTTATAATGTCTTCCTTCCGGATTATCGCTCCCATCGGGATTGGTATTTGATGCAAAACTAATAAGCGATCCCATACCGCGTACAACGAATCGTTTTTCGTCAATACCTTTATTTATTAAATATTCGGCAACAGCATTAGCCCTTTTCGACGATAACTTAAGATTGTACATTGGAGAACCTTTGCTATCGGTATGTCCTGTAATTTCTATATATACCGATGGATTATCGACCATCAATTTAAAAATTTTCTCTAACTCAAACTTAGCCTCGCGAGACAATTCGTAACTATCAAAGTCAAAAAGAATATTCTGCAATTTTAAAACATTACCGGCAGCAACAACCTTGGAATTCAATTTAAGTTCAACAGGATAGGAATCGTTATTATAGTTTTTAGGAACAAAAATGTCCATCGTATCCATCGTATAGTTGTCGCTAATAACCGAGATGGAATAGTTCCCAGGATTTATTGAATATGAAAAATAGCCATCGCCATTAGGAACAATTGTATCGATAGCGCCAAGCATACTGTCGGATTTTATAACAACGCTAAATTTTTCCGCACTTAAATCTGCATTATCGCTTAATAGTATTTGTCCGTTCAAATTAATATATCGAGCCGGAGGTGAAGGAATAACCGAAATTTGGTAAAGATCGTAAACTTTAGATTCTCCGCTAATTGCCAACGGCATAACTCCTGTAGTTGAATCATACGGGAAATAGAAGTATTCGTCATCGGTTGTATTTATTGGATACCCTAAATTAATAGGAGTAGTCCACCTATTATCCGGCAAACGTCTGGAATAAAAAATATCGAATCCCCCAATGGAATTATGTCCTTGCGACGCAAAATAAAGCGTGTTGCCATCGGGACTTAAAATAGGAGATTCTTCGTTATAAGGAGTATTTATTGTTTCTCCAATATTTTTAGGCTTATCCCATTTGCCATTAGGCAACTTCTGTAGCATATATATATCTAACCCTCCATATCCACCCTTACGGGTTGACGTAAAATATACTGCATTGCCGTCCGATGAAACAGATGCAAAAGTTTCCCAGTCATGGGAATTTATATCCTTTGAATATTTTTTTGCTTTTTCCCATTTTCCATCAGAAAATTTCGAATAGTATATATTTCCAGTGGTAACTTCGTTCTGAAAAATAAGCATATAAGTACCATCCTTATTTAGCCACGTTGGATATATTTCGCCCTCCAAGCCTAAGTCCAAACTTATGTTAGCAGGAACGCTCCAACCACTACTATCGGATTTAGTACAGTAATAAATTGCCGTGTAAAATTTTTCTTTAACAGAAAACACCATAACCTCGCGATTCCCTGAAAATATAGGATAATTGCAGTTTTTCTTTGCATCACGAAAGACATCAATTTTTTCCGATTTTAAATTGACCGGATGTGCCATGGCATTTTTGGCATTTTTGCAAGCAAGTATTTCCTGATTGACATAGTCGAGATTGAATATATCCTTAACATCCAGCCGTTCCTTAAACTCGTTGAAGCATTTCAAAGCATCGTCTAACTTATCCTGAAGCATATATGCCTGACCTAAATAAAACAAAGCCTCGGGAGGAGCACTTCTTTCTTTATACGAACCCTCTACATACTTTCCGCTAATACCTTCAACGGCTTTCTGCAAATAGGGCACCGATTTGTCCTTTAATCCGGGAATATTAATGTAACAAACACCTATCCTATAATTCAAGTTAGCATTAGCAGAATCAATCTTCAACAACTTGGTATATAACGGCAAAGCCTCGTTATAATCGCCCATAAGCAAATAGTATTCGGCATCGGTAAAATCTTCTTTAAAATTATCCGTAGATTGAGCAAAATCAGTCTTACAAACCGAAAAAACGAGCGATATAAAAACAACTAAAAACTTTCGAAACATAGTAAAATAAAGGTTTTTAGAAAAAGTAGAGATATATACTTAACAAAACAAAACCAGGACAAGTTATAAAAAAAAGCCATAGCGCGAGTTATTCATTCTTCTTTATTTTAAATTTTCAATGCTATCGTAATTATTTCAAAAAAAGTGTAAAAAATGAATATATGTAAACGTTCAAGAAAATTTTTTCTAAACAGAAAAGGGTGGAATTGACTTAATTCCACCCTTTTACAATATCTATAAAAAGATTACTTTACTTCCCAAGTTTCACCACTATTTAAAAGATCATCCATGTTTTTAATCTTGGTAGTGTTCATTACCTTCAATACCTGATCGCGAACGTTGTCGTCGTATGTGGAGTCCTTAACGTTACGAATTACACCCAATGCAACAGGGAACTCGGGATACTGCATATTAGCAAGCATCATGTGTACACCGGGATTTGGATTAGTAGCATCGTGAACTAAAATATCGTCCATGGTAAAACCGCCTTCTCCAATTTTAACCACCTTCAAACTTAAACCATTTAGGATAAGTCCTTTGTCACGATTTTTACCAAAAACCATTTTTTCGCCATGCCTCAAAACAATGGTACGATCTTCCCTAAATTCACGGTCTGTAATGTTACTGTGGGCACCATCGTTAAAAATAACACAGTTTTGAAGTATTTCAACAACCGAGGTTCCATCGTGTTTTGCAGCCTCAAGTAAGATTTCCGATGTCAATTTTACATCAACATCCAAAGAACGTGCAAAGAATTTACCCTGAGCGCCAATAACAAGTTCGCCCGGACGGAAAGGATGTTCTACCGTTCCGTAAGGCGATGTTTTGGTAATTGCCCCCAATGGAGAAGTTGGAGAATACTGTCCTTTGGTTAAACCGTAAATTTGGTTGTTGAACAGTAAAATATTGATATCGATATTACGACGGACAGCATGAATAAAATGGTTTCCTCCAATAGCCAAGGCATCACCATCGCCGGTAACCTGCCATACACTGAGCAATGGATTAGCAACTTTTACTCCGGTTGCTATAGCCGATGCCCTTCCGTGAATACCATGAAATCCGAATGTATTTACATAGTATGGAAAACGGCTGGAACAGCCAATTCCTGAAACGAATACGTAACGTTCCAACTCGTATTTCAATTCTTTCGAAACCTCAGGGAGGGCCTTTTCAACAGCGCTTAGAATTGCGTGATCGCCGCAACCCGGGCACCATCTAACTTCCTGATCGCTTTTAAAATCTTTAGGTGTATAATTTAAATAATTCTCAGCCATGATTATTTGCCCTCCAAAATTTGGTTAAACTTATCAACCAGCTCTACAACCGTAAAAGGTAATCCTTGTATTTTATTGTACTGATAGTAATGAAATTCGTCGAAATTGGTACGCAGGTAGTTTGCAAACTGTCCTAAGTTTAACTCACATACCACAATCTTCTTAAATTTCTTTAGAATATCATGCGTATTCTTTGGTAGAGGGTTTATATAGTTAAAATGACAAAGCGAAACCTTTTTGCCTTCTTTTCTCATTTCGCTAACAGCGTCAAATAAGTGTCCGTACGTTCCACCCCAGCCAATAACAAGCAAATCGCCTTCGGCGTCGCCAACTACTTCTTGTTCCGGAATGAAATTTTGAACGCGTTTAACCTTTTCGGCTCTTACCTTAACCATGCGTTCATGGTTAGTAGCCTCATAGGAAATAGAGCCTTTCAAGAAATCTTTCTCCAATCCACCTACACGATGAGCAATACCCTTTTTCCCCGGGAAAGCCCAACCTCTAGCCAACTTTTCATCATCGCGAGCATAAGGCATATAGCCCTCGGTATGTTCCGGTACAATTGGTGGCTTTATTTCAGGAAATTCGCTCATGCTTGGAATGCACCAAGGTTGAGAACCATTTGCAATGTATCCGTCGGAAAGTAAAAGTACCGGAGTCATGTGCTCCATTGTCAACTTACCGGCCATAAAAGCATAGTCAAAGCAATTGCTTGGCGTGCTAGCTGCAATAACAATCATTGGAGCTTCACCATTTCTACCCCAAAGGGCCTGCATAAGGTCGGACTGTTCGGTTTTTGTAGGTAACCCGGTTGATGGACCACCACGCTGAACGTCGATAACCACTAAAGGTAACTCCGTCATTACAGCTAAACCCAAAGCTTCCGATTTAAGCGAAAGACCAGGACCCGATGTAGTTGTAACAGCAAAGTTTCCAGCGTAAGATGCTCCAATTGCCGTACAAATTCCGGCAATCTCGTCTTCAGCCTGTAATGTTTTTACGCCTAAATCCTTACGTTTAGCCAACTCTACTAGGATATCGGTTGCTGGAGTTATAGGATACGAACCACAAAATAGCGGTAATCCCGATTTTTCCGATGCGGCAATTAGTCCCCAAGCAGTTGCCGTATTACCATTAATTGTACGGTATCTTCCCTTTTTCGACGGAGAAGCGGCTTTTACTTTATAAGTATTTGGAATTGCGTGAATATTAGCAGCATAGTTAAATCCATCGCGCAAAGTCTTTTTATTTGCTTCTATAATTTGCGGTTTCTTCTTGAATTTAACTTCATAATAACTTTCGGTAAAATTAAGAGGATGATCGAATATATAATAAATCATTCCTAAAGCAAACATGTTCTTACTACGAACAATGCTTTTATTATCAAGTCCACTCTCCTTAAGGCTTTCCTTAGTAAGAGTTGTAATAGGAGAAGCTATTACTTTAAAGTCCTCCAACTTAAGTTCGGAAACAGCGTCAAGGGTTTTATAACCGGCACGCGTATAACCTTTTTCGTTAAATTGATCGGCATCGGCAATGATCATACCACCTTTCTTAACCCACTTGGCATTGGCCTTAAGGGCTGCAGGATTCATGGCAACTAAAACATCACAATAGTCACCGGGAGTGTTTACTTTTTTTGAACCTAGGTGAACTTGAAATCCTGAAACTCCACCTACCGTTCCTTGAGGCGCTCTAATTTCGGATGGGTAATCGGGAAAAGTACTAACTCCATTGCCCAAAAGCGCTGAAGCATTCGCAAAAAGTGTTCCGATTAGCTGCATTCCGTCTCCAGAATCTCCCGAAAAACGAATTACAACCTCGTCCAATTCTTGGATTTTGTTTTGTTTATCCATAAAAGATAACATTTTTTGTTTAACCCGTACCGACAGATAAAAAATCTGTAATACAGGCGATTAAATATAATATGGTTTGTTATTTAATGTGCAAAATTACAGCTTTTTAAACACCACAATCGGTTTAAAACATATTTAAGAGCATGTTTTTAATTTTTTGAAACATCCATGTAATACATCATGCAACCACGAATGAACAAAATATGGATGTTCCATCCATCCGGTTAAAGAGCAACAAGAATTAAATTGAAACGCCATAACTATCAACATGTTAAATATTTTACACGGATAAAAAACTAAAACTCAATGATTAAAGGAACTCTCCAATAATTTTTAAAATGTTCTTTGAGTGAGCGCCTATCCAGTAAACCTTACCACAACTCGTACACCGGTAAAACTCGGAATAACTCCTGGCTGTTCCTTCTTTTAATAAAGAATTCACATCGTTCAACGTTACCTTCTCGAACAGTCCATTGCAATACGTACAACGAGAAAATGGACGAACATCCTTTTTCATATCAAACTCATAAAAAAGTTCTTTTAACTGCGCCTTGGGAACATTGCTACGCATAAAATAGCCGTAAGTAACCTTTCCGTTTCTTAAAATACCTTTATCGCGCGTAACTATAACTCTATTTTGAGCCGAAGATATGCTAATTATCTCATCATCGGCAAAGGAGTTTGAATACAGCGTATCGAAACCGCAAATTCTTAAATACGATGCCAATTTTCCCAAGTGAACATCCAAGATGAATTTTAGCGGTCGCGCTAAAGGAATTCTCAACAAACTTTCAACTGGCAAAAAATGAAATTGTGGATAACAGGCAATTCTCGAGAAAGGTTGAGGACGAAAGCCAAATGTAACCTCGTCTCCATTGCAGAGAATAAGAGACACTTCCGGGTGTAGCACTCCTGTCGATTCAATCAAATCTTTTACCGTAGGATTTCCAAAGTAGTACCGTTTAAACGATTTATGCCTGTTTCCGGGCACAAGGAAATCGTTCAAACTTCCATAAAAACGAAATTCAACATACTTATCGAAATGTTTTTCCACCATTTTCAAAACAGGTTGAAGTAAAGTTAACCCAATTTCTGCTAAAATTGAATTTGCATACAACAAGCTTTTTCCGAAAGGTTAGCTACTTTTGTTCAAACTTCAAAATTTATAGACATGGCTATAATTAAACCTTTACGTGGCATAACGCCCAAAATTGGGAACAACTGCTTTATTGCCGAAACGGCCGTAATAATTGGCGATGTAGAGATTGGCGACGATTGTAGCATTTGGTACGGAGCCGTAATTAGAGGCGATGTAAACTCCATAAGAATAGGCAACAGGGTAAACATACAGGACAACGCCGTTCTTCACACAACATATCAAAAAACTACCATAACCCTTTCCGACGACGTGTCGGTTGGACATGGCGTAATTGTACATGGTGCACATGTAAGTAAAGGCGCCTTGCTGGGAATGGGATCTACCATTATGGACAACGCTACTATTGGCGAAGGTGCCATAGTTGCCGCCAATGCGCTGATTCTTGAAAACACAAACGTTGAACCTAGTACCGTTTACGCCGGTGTTCCTGCAAAATTTATTAAGAAAGTTGACCCTGAACTAAGCCGAAACACAAACGAACGTATCGCCCGAAATTACCTCTTCTATTCCAGCTGGTATAAGGAAAACGAGTAGCATTTCGAACCCTTTTCGGTAATATTTCAAATCGTTACAGCATTGTAGCAAAAGTCCCGTTTTTGTTTCGACCGAAACAATCACTTACTGCATAATTTTGTATATTCGCTTCGGTGGTCCGGGAGTAAATTTAAAAAATTGAATCTTAAAGTTGCTTTATTTAGTAAATAGTGCAAAGAGATTATGATATTATGTAGTTAGGCTACATGTTTTGAAAATTTTACACCTAATCGTTTCGCAAGCAAACGATAATTAATACGTAATCCCTGAATGAAAAAAAATTGTATAGCCATTGGAATTGCTCTCACCATTTTGAGTTGCGGAAAGAAAGTTGAAGATACAGCCTACAACGGCATTCCGTTAGAAACAGCCACAATCGGCAATGAAACTGAATACCTAGTAATCAACGCCATTATCGAGGCCTACTACCAACCTGAAGCAGGTACCGTCATTGTTGACCAAGAAACATCACAACTTTCGCAGGGACAGACCGCTTACCTTAAGGAAGAGTTTGAACGGCAAGGTATAGCATACGATAGCACCGCCTTACTCGACTACGCTAAGAAAAATGGAACGAGCAACTACCTTAACAACAGCCTATCGCACTGCCTCGTACAGCTCATTTGCCATCAAGAGGTTACCTGCATATTTTGCGATGAGGCTGGGTGGAAAAGATTTTATCAAAAATACCCCCAATCCAACGGGCTATTACAGTTTGAAAGGCCTGGAATAAGCGTAGAAAATGATAAGGCTATTATCCAGTATAGCGTTGCTAGGGATTATCTAGCTGCCGAATGGTACGTCGTCATACTTGAAAAACAGGATGGAAGCTGGACTGTAAGACAACGAATCCTAACTGCCGCTGCTTAACCTATTGATAAATGAAGGAACACGTAGCCTAACAAGCGGTTGCTCTCACTCGGGCTGATGATACAAAAACGAAAAATATTACTACCTTAGTTTGGTTTTAACGGATGACAACGTCCTGGAACTTCACTCCCAGCGTCAGCAACCGCCGACCGTTAGGTTTCATGCTAAGGAAATGAACATATTGCTACTAATGATAATAGAATTTTATATTGTAGAAGATGTGGTGAAAATATAAATTATGTAGGTTATAATGGTGATTTATAACTTGGAGAAGTTATAGAAAATAGTAATACAAGAGATAATACTTTTCAATATAAATCAAATAGAAATGATAGACAAAGATAAATATATTTTGCATATATAACTTATAGGGGTTATATTTATACTTTATAACCTGTAATGGTTATAATTGTTTGTGGTGATAAAAATGATAATAGCATGGATAAAGTTGCAGTACTTACAGGAGATCTTGTTAAATCTAGAACTATTAAAAGTGGAGAAATTGAAACAGTAATTAATTCTCTAAAAAATACCTTCAATGAACTTAATACGAAGGTTTTATTCAACAAAGCTTCATTTCAGATTTTTAGAGGAGACAGTTTTCAAGCAATAATTCCATATCCTGAATTAGCCATAATATCAGCCATAATAATAAGAGCTCACCTACGCACATTTGAATCAAGCTATAGTTTAGCAGGGGAAAAAAGATCAAATAAACCTATAAACTATGCTTATACTGATGCACGAATTGCAATAGGAATTGGGGAAGTAAGCTATTTGGGGAATAAAGTATCAGAGTCACAAGGTGAGGCATTTCAAAAGTCAGGTTATTTACTTGATAAATTAAAGAAGGAAAATGAAAGGTTAGGAGTGGACACGCCATGGGAAAATGTTAATAAAGAAATTTATGTAGAATCAAAACTCGCAGATGCTGTTATCAGCCGTTGGACAGCAAATACTGCAATGGCTGTTTATATCCATCTTTTAGACAAAAAGAATCAAAGTGAATTAGCGAGCATATTGAAGATAACCCAGCCAGCTACTCATAAACGCTTAGTTACCTATGGAAATATTGGAAGTATAAATTCCTTTGTAGAAAGATATATCGAACTCATTACTAAAGCTAAATAAATATGGATGCATTAAACGTAGATCTATTATTAAAAATTCTTGTTGCACATTTTTTATCTGACTTTATTCTTCAACCAACGAAATGGGCAACAGAAAAAAATAAACATGGTTTTAAATCATGGCATTTATACATTCATGTATTAATAACAGCAGCAACTCTTTTTATATTCCTCTGGAATTTTAAATTATGGAGTTTAGTTTTGATTATTTCAGTACTTCATTTCATAATTGACCTTATAAAAAGCTTTTTACAACGAACAAATATCTTGATTTTTGTTACAGATCAAATATTTCATCTTCTAATAATTATTACAGTCTGGTTAGTTTACACAAATCAAAGTGATAAGTTTTTTGATTTATTAAGTTCATTTATTAATACCTCAAAATTCTGGTGGTTGCTATTGGCTTACATTTTATTAACAATACCAACATCTGTATTGATCGGCAAAATGACTAAAAAATGGAGCAAAGAACTATTTGGTTCAAATAAAACTAAAGGCTTAGAAAATGCAGGAAAGTGGATAGGAATAATAGAACGAGTCCTAATTTTTACATTTATTATTGTAAATCAATTAAGTGTAATTGGTTTTTTACTTGCTGCGAAATCAGTCTTCCGTTTTGGAGACTTAAAAGATTCTACTGATCAAAAAAAGACTGAATATATTATCATAGGAACATTTATAAGCTTTTTCTTTGCAATAATTATGGGACTTATAATACAACAAATCATAAAATAAGACCTATCAAAAAAAATCAATAAAGCACGAAAACCTAACAATGTATAAAAATAATAGCCGAGATAATAGTAATTTCAAGGTTTGTAACCCGCTCCAACTTTATTCTAACTTGATAGGAAAATGCCACGCAGTCGGCTACTATTCTTATACTAACCGTGTAGTTTTTTTAATAAAATGAATTACACAGAAGAGTACAACAAGTTAAAAAACGCTTTTACTTCGTTATATTACAGTGAATTAGATAATATCGAAGTACATGAATTAGATTTTGAATCACAATCGTACTCCATTTTACCGGGAACAACCGATTATTGCTGTACGCTACATAACCTGAATTTTAAAAATGAATTTACCTTTTACACCGAAGTTGGCAGCATAAAGGATAACGTTTACATAAAGGACATTTATGTAGAGGAAAACAAGCTTTTTAAATACCATTTAATCAAACAAAAAGGTCAAGGCAAAGCAAAAAAGGTAACCCTGCTTTTTCATGGTTTTAACGAAAAGCAATGGGACAAATACCTTCCTTGGGCTACCACAATTTGTAAGGAAACCGGAAGTGCGGTAATTCTTTTTCCTATTGCATTTCACATGCAACGGGCACCGTTATACTGGAGTAGCAAAAGGGAAATGTTCAACCTTAGCAGGGAGCGAACCAAACGGTATCCTAACGTAGTAAACTCCACGCTGTCGAATGTTGCAATTAGTATGCGAATACATTCCATGCCTCAAAGATTTATTTGGTCGGGATTACAAACATACTACGATGTAATTCAACTAATTGAAGATTGCAAAGCAGGTAACAATGCCTATATCGACAAAAACTTTGAATTCAACATTTTTGCCTACTCTATCGGAGGCTTTCTAGCACAGATTTTAAAGCTAACCAACCATAAAAACTACTTCGACAACACAAAGGTTTGCCTGTTTTGCGGAGGTTCTACGTTCAACCTATTTTCTCCCGTATCAAAGTTTATTATGGACGGCGAGGCTAATGCTTCCTTATACTCTTTCTTAGTAGAGCACTTCGACGAGTTTCTGCAACAAGATAAGCGATTGCATCATTATATCGAAGAAAACCACCCCGAAGGAAAGGTTTTTCACTCCATGCTCGATTATCATAAAATGCAGGAATTCAGGGAAGACTTGCTAAAAAAATACGAAACCCAAATATACGCCATATCGCTTAAGCAGGATCATGTAATTCCGTCGTACGAGGTGGCAACCACGTTAAAAGGCGTTCACCGAGATATAAATATTGATGTGGAAGAGCTGGACTTCGACTTTCCATATAGCCACGAGAATCCTTTTCCCATAAGCAGTAAGGATGCTAAGGAAATCGATAAAAGTTTCGATTTTGTATTTGGCAAGGTTTGCAACTTTTTCAATAAATAACAAGCATCTCAAAATATATAGAGATGCTTTAAATTCAACTTAAGTTCGATTGAAATGTTTCTTGAACTTATAGGGAAAGCCTGCAACGCAAACCAACGAAGTTAAATCGTACTGCCAGACTTTAAATACTTCGATCCATAATTGACATGGTAACCAATGTCCGCAATAAAACTTTTGCCGATTTAGTACAATGTTGGGTAACGTTTTGGGTTAACCTCGTGCATCAAGTTGTAAACACCTTCGAACACATCCTCGGCATTTGGATTGGAAAAATAGTCTCCGTCGGTTGTATAAGCCGGCCGGTGTTCTCTAGCCGTAATAGTTTTAGGTTGAGAATCCAAGTACTGATACCCCCCACGCTCTTCGAGTACTTTTTGCATCATGTAGGCAGTAGCACCTCCCGGCACATCCTCGTCGAAAAATACCACACGACTTGTTTTCTTTATGGATTCAACAACAACATTTGGCAAATCGAATGGCAGTAAGGTTTGAACATCTATCAACTCTACCGATATACCAAATTCGTATAACTGGTCAACCGCTTCCTCTGCAATTCGAACGCAACTACCGTAAGTTACCAGCGTAACATCCGTTCCCTCGCGAAGAATTTCGGGGACTCCCAGTGGAACACGATACTCTCCAATATTTTCGGGACGTTTCTCCTTCAGCCTGTAACCGTTTAAAGGCTCAATAACTAAGGCAGGGTCATCGGCCTCCAACAAGGTATTATAAAAACCTGCAGCCTGAGTCATATTTCGGGGAACGCAAACATAAACACCCCTGATGGAGTTAATTACCATACTCAACGGCGATCCGGCATGCCAAACACCTTCGAGCCTGTGCCCTCGAGTGGTAATAATTAAAGGAGCCATTTGCCCGCCCTTTGTACGCCAACGAGTTGTAGCCAAATCGTCGCTCATAGTTTGAAGCGCGTACAGC
Organism: Bacteroidales bacterium; assembly: GCA_020636845.1. Lineage (GTDB taxonomy): Bacteria > Bacteroidota > Bacteroidia > Bacteroidales > Tenuifilaceae > JACJXD01. Next base: position 74,147 of record JACJXD010000009.1, read on the forward strand.
AAATAGTCGAAATACTGAATTTCGGCAACAGGGCGTAACCCTCGCAACGCAAGTCCTATCCCCTGCCCCATAATCGTGTTCTCCCGAATTCCGGTATCGGTTATTCTAACCTCACCATATTTTACCTGTAGCCCTTCGTAGGATTGATTTACGCCTCCAATACCTCCGACATCCTCACCAAAAATTACCAACTCCGGATACTTCTGAAAGAGTTTATCCCAATTGTCGCGTAAAATTTCTCGCCCGTTTACCATAGGAGAACCTTCGGCAAAAACAGGCAAAACGCCTTTAACCTTCCATGCAGCCCTGTCGGTTTCGCAATATAAATTCGAACTGTACCTATCGTAACCATCTTCCTGATTTCGCTTTAACCAAGCACTAAGATCGGCTTGCAACTTTTCGCGCATGGTACAATCGGTACAAACATGCCTTAAAATTTTCTTTGCAGAACTCATGTTATCCTTACGGATTGGACTTGGAATGGATTTCAACTCCTGCGTAATTATCCCAACCTTATCGATATGCTCCCGTTTGCACATACACGAACGATTATCGATTATTTTTATCAACTCGTCGCGTTCCTTTAAAATAGGCTCGGAATATGCTTTCCACGCTTTTTTACGAGCCTCCTTTGCATCGGACAATGCTTTTTCCTCAATATCGTCCAATTCCTTTTCCGAAGCAATGCCTTCGGCAATAATCCACTCTCTGAATTTTAGATTACAGTCAAATTCCTTTTCCCACTGCAACCTTTCGGGCGATTTATACCGTTCGTGCGAACCCGACGTTGAATGTCCTTGCGGCTGCGTAATTTCGGTTATATGGAAAAGTACCGGTACGTGTTCCTTTCGAGCCTTTTCGACTCCTTCGCTAAACACACGAAGTAGTTCGACATAATCCCATCCTTTTGCCCTATAAATATAAATTCCGTTCTCGTTAGCCTTACCTTTCTCAAATCCCTTCAGAATTTCCGAAATGCTACCTTTGGTAGTTTGATAATTTTTGGGCACCGAAATTCCGTACCCATCGTCCCAAACGGCAAGAGCCATAGGCACCTGCAACACGGCAGCCGCATTTACCGTTTCCCAAAAATGCCCCTCGGAAGTGCTTGCATCGCCAATTGTTCCAAATGCAACTTCGTTTCCACCATTGCTAAACTGCGATAATGCCGCTAACTTCTTATTATTTCTAAACAATTTGGAAGCCCAAGCCAACCCTAACAGCCGAGGCATTTGACCTGCTGTCGGCGATATATCGGCGGAACTGTTCTTTTGATTTGCTATACTTTTCCATGTTCCGTCGGAGTTAAGGCTGCGAGTAGAAAAATGGTTATTAAAAACACGTCCGGCATTTCCCGGATTAATGTTAATATCGGTTTGTCCGTAAAGTTGAGCAAAAAACTCCTCGGCTGTAAACAATCCGGCTGCCATCATAAAAGTTTGGTCGCGATAATAGCCCGAACGCCAATCGCCATTTTTAAAATTTTTAGCAAAGGCTACTTGTGCCAACTCCTTCCCATCTCCAAATATTCCAAATTTTGCCTTCCCTGTTAACACTTCCTTTCGTCCCATCAAACTAACTTGACGACTTAAATTTGCTAAGTAGTAATCGTTAAGAATTTCTTTATCGGGTAAACTAATATTACTTTTTTTATTAGCCATTTTTCAGCAGATTATTTGATTTTCAGCATTAACAACAAATAAACTTGAAATATGTTTAGAGTAACAAACGATGAACAGAGGGTAAAAAAGTTTCAACTTTTTCCGACCTTCTTTGTGAACAATCCGGTTTGGCTAACGTTGTTATAAAACAATTGATAAAACCGCAAAATGTTTTTACAATAAGTGTAAAGGTTTGGCTACATTTGCAAAAATTTAATCAATGGCTATTGTAAAATTAATCGGTTTGGTAATTGGGCTACTTGCTTTAGCATTTTTTGGAATGGCTGTTAAAGTTATTTTTCATAAAAGCCATAAGTTTCCCGAAACTTCAGCAGGTCATAACAGAGAATTAAGAAAACGTGGCGTTACCTGCCCCAGGCACGAAGAAATTAAATGCTGGGGGAAGAAGGGCAAGAATGCAGATTGTGCAACTTGCTATGCAGGTGCAAGAGAATTTCAAAAAGAATAAAAAATGGCAACCTTAAAACTGATTATTTTTAGCGTTTTACTTGTCGGCTTTGTATTCCTAGGGCTTTCGCTTAAAACCATATTCAGGAAAAAGAAAAACTCCTGTAACGATTCCGACGTAGGCTACTCCTGCGGCTGTGGAGGAAGCGCAAGTTGTAGCGCAAATACCGCAAAAAAAGGTTTTTAACCTTACTCCACTATTAACTTATCAACAGCAGGGCTCGACCAAACCTTGTAACTTCCGGTACTGTCGGAGGAAATTAAGTATGCCCCAACTGTCGGATGGTTTTCGATAAACTTTTTACTCCAATCCAACCCTTTTACCATGAATGCCGTTGCATAGGCATCGGCCTGAGCAGCCGTAGGTGCAATTACCGTTGCACTTAGCAAATCGGACAACACGGGAAATCCCGTTTTAGGGTTTATTGTGTGCGCGTATTTAACGCCATTTACCTCAACAAACTTTCGGTAGTTCCCGGACGTTGCCAGCCCTAAACTATTCGTAAGGCTCAACTTTACCTGTAATTCCTCGCCAGGCAGTGCGCCTTCTACAGGTTTATCAACGCCAATTACCCACGGTTCGTCCGAAGGGTTCAATCCGCAAGCAACTATTTCGCCTCCAATTTCAACTAAAAAGTGCTTCAACCCTTTCGATTTAAAATAATCGGCAACCAAATCGCTGGTATATCCCTGAGCAATTGCGTTAACATCAATTTGAATTTCAGGATTCGATTTAATCAGCTTATAGTCTTCCAACTTAATTTTATCCATACCCAGTAAAGGCCTAAGTTTAAGTATTGCAGCAGAATCTATACCCTTTGTTTTATCGGGACCAAAACCCAACATTCGTACTACCGGACCAACCGTTATATCGAACGCATCTTCGGTTTGCTCGTTAATTACCTGCGATAACTTTATTACGTTGGCTAGCAGCACATCGACCGTATCCGTTAAATTTTTATTAACTCTCGTAATTATTGAAGTATCGTTATAAATCGACATGGAATAATCCACCGCATCCAGAATGCTATCGATACCATGAGCAAAATTTCTATTTAACGAATCGTAGTATGTTATGGAATAGGTTGTTCCCTGCGCAAACCCGTCGATTTTTGTATAAGTTCTGTTTTTTCCACAGCCCATAAACAAGGTTGAACCGACCAAAACCAAACTCAATATTGTCAATTGCCTCTTTTGCATAATTCTATGGTATTTTTCAATTACTACTCTGTTAACAATCCGTAACAGGGCAAAGTTAGCACAATAGTTCGGCAATTTTGCTTAAATTTTGGGTAACTTAGTCCCGAAAAATTTACCGACTATGCAAAATATCAATACAGATCAGTCGTACCTAAATTCTTACCAACTCGACATTTACGACACCTCTTTCGACAAGTTGATGCAAAAGCGTATTTACAAGGTTCTTTTAATTTGCAGCAGCTACGACGCTTTTATGCTGGAAGAGGATGGCAGAATAGACGAGCAAATTTTTAACGAATACGTTTCGTTAAACCTAAGGTATCCTCCTGTTTTTATCCAGGCACGCACGGCACGGGATGTTATTAGAATTCTTCAGGAAGAGCATATCGATCTAATAATATCCATGCTGAATGTTGGCGAGATTGATACTTTCAACATGGCCAAAATGCTGAAGGGGCGCTACCCCGATATTCCTATTGTAGTGCTAACACCCTTTTCCAGAGAAGTTTCGCTTAGACTGCAAAACGAGGATTTAAGCGCTATCGACTACGTGTTTTGCTGGCTGGGTAATGCAGATTTACTGCTTGCCATAATAAAACTAATTGAGGATAAAATGAACGCCGAACACGACATTTTGGAAATTGGCGTTCAGGCTATTATCCTTGTCGAAGATTCTATTCGCTACTACTCATCGTTTCTGCCCAACATATACAAAATTGTATTCCGTCAGGCTCGAAGTTTCATGACCGAAGCGCTGAACGAGCATCACAGGATGTTACGAATGCGCGGCCGTCCAAAAATTCTTTTGGCCACAAACTTCGAAGAGGCAATGGAATTGTATAGAAAATTCAGCAACAATGTGTTGGGCATTATCTCCGATATTAGCTATAAAGTTGATAACAAGCGCGACCACCAAACGAAAGCAGGCCTTCGTTTATGTAAGCTTATTAGAGCCGAAGATCCGCACATGCCGTTTCTACTTCAATCGTCCGACATAAGCAATAAAATTTATGCCGACGAAATGGGCGTAGGATTTCTACACAAATACTCCAAAACATTCAGCATAGAGTTACGCAACTACATTTTAAACAACTTTGGGTTTGGTGAGTTTATTTTCAGAGACCCGGACACCATGAAAGAAGTTGCCAAAGCAAGCGATTTAAGCCAACTTCAACAGCATTTGCTTACCATTTCGGACCGTTCGTTAGTTTACCACTCAAGCCACAACGATATTTCGAAATGGCTTTACGCCCGTGCAATATTCTCCATTGCACAACTTTTTAAACCCATGACCCTTAAGGATTTCAAAACTACCGACGATGCCCGAAAATTTCTCTACAATGCCATATCGGCATACAGGCTTAGTAAGGGTCGCAGTATTATTGCCAAGTTTAACCGTAAAACCTTCGACGAGTATAAATTTTTCTCCCGAATAGGCGAAGGATCAATCGGCGGAAAAGCCAGAGGGCTTGCCTTTATTAATCAGGTAATACGTAATCATCAGCTATCCAGCAAATATCCCGATGTAATTATTACCATTCCCCGAACCGTAGTAATAAGCACTGACCTGTTCGACGAATTTATGGAGAATAACAACCTATACTCCATTGCCTTACAGGACATCTCCGACGAGGAAATACTAAAAACATTTATTACCGCAAAATTACCTCCCGCCTTAAAAACCGACCTTCGCAAAGTTCTTTCAATATTCCATCGTCCTTTGGCTGTTCGTTCGTCCAGCAAGTTAGAAGACTCCCATTATCAGCCATTTGCCGGGATATACTCCACGTACATGATTCCATACTCCTCCGAAATGGAGGTAATGCATAAAATGCTTTGCCAAGCAATAAAGGCAGTTTACGCATCGGTATTTTACAGGGCAAGCAAAGCATACATGAATGCCACACAAAATGTAATTGACGAAGAAAAAATGGGAATTGTAATTCAGGAAATTTGTGGCAATCAGTACGAAAATATGTATCTGCCAACCTTGTCGGGAGTAGCCCGGAGCATAAACTACTACCCGCTTGGCTCCGAAAAACCCGAGGATGGCATTGCCAGCATTGGCTTCGGTCTTGGTAAGTTAATTGTTGATGGAGGTGTGGCCTTGCGCTTTTCGCCTAAATACCCAAAGAAAATTCTGCAACTATCGAATCCCGAAATGGCCTTACGCCAAACACAAAAGAGTTTTTACGCGCTAAACTTAGACCCGGAATCGTTCTCCCCCATGGTTGATGACAGTACAAACCTGTTAAAGGTTGACATAAACGATGCCCTGCAACTACCCGATTTACGTTTCGTAACCTCAACATACGATTACCATAGCGGAATAATCCGCGACGGATTTTACGATGAAGGTAAAAAACTGCTCACCTTTGCTCCTATTTTAAAGCATAATACAATTCCGCTAGCCCAAATCATTCAGGATTTGCTACAAATTGGACAAAAGGAAATGAATAACCACATCGAAATAGAATTTGCCCTTAACATGAATACGGGCAAGGGCTTTCCTAAAGTATTTAACTTTTTACAAATCAGGCCAATTGTTTTAAGCGACCAAACCGAGGAAATAATTTGGGATGAAATTGACTATAGCCAAGCCATCATCCTATCGAATTCGGCACTTGGGCACGGAACCGTAAAGAACCTAACCGACTTTGTTTACGTAAAGCCCGATAAATTTAATCCTGCAGAGACAAAAACAATTGCTCAAGAAGTTGAAAAAATAAATCAATATTTCATCGAAAAAAAACGTAATTATGTTCTTGTTGGCCCTGGACGATGGGGAAGCAGCGACCCATGGCTGGGAATTCCAATAAAATGGTCGCAAATTTCGGAGGCAAGGGTTATTGTTGAGGCAGGATTGGAGAACTTCCGTGTTGATCCAAGTCAAGGAACCCATTTCTTTCAAAATCTCACATCGTTCCGCGTGGCATACTTAACAATCAACCCATACATGAACGATGGTTCTTACGATTTAGAATACTTAAATAGTTTGCCATCTAAAATTGAAACAGAACATGTTAGATGCGTAAAATTTAGTAGCCCATTAACCGTTCAGGTTGATGCAAAACTTAATCGCGGTATCATTTTGAAACCAAAAAACAACTCGTAAGCTACAATTAGTAACTAAAAAAGTCAAAAATATGCTCAACATCATATTTTTATATGCTAATTTTCTTTTGAAATGTCATTTTTAAACATCAATTTTGGGAAACTTTTTAAGGAGTTCTATTGCTCCTAAATTAAACAAAACGATTTAAAACCATTAAAAACAAGTTAGCGATGGATGTTAATAAACTAATGGCTGAACTTGAAAAGAAACACCCAGGTGAGGTGGAGTATTTACAGGCCGTACGCGAAGTATTAGAGTCAATTGAAGAGGTTTACAATCAAAACCCTCAATACGAATCTGCAAAGATTATTGAGCGTTTAATTGAACCTGACCGTATTTTTACATTTAAAGTGCCCTGGATGGACGATGAAGGAAACATTCACGTAAACCTTGGTTACCGCGTTCAGTTCAACAATGCAATTGGACCTTACAAAGGCGGCTTACGTTTCCACCCAAGTGTAAACCTTTCTATTTTAAAATTCTTAGGTTTCGAACAAATTTTCAAGAACTCTCTTACCACATTGCCTATGGGCGGTGCTAAAGGTGGTAGCGATTTCAACCCTAAAGGACGCAGCGATAACGAAGTTATGCGTTTCTGCCAAGCTTTCATGTTAGAACTTTGGAAACACATTGGTCCTGAAACCGACGTTCCTGCTGGTGATATAGGTGTTGGTGGTCGTGAAATTGGCTTCCTATTCGGAATGTACAAGAGACTTGCAAGAGAAAATACCGGCGTATTAACTGGTAAAGGTATCAACTGGGGAGGTTCATTAGTTCGTCCTGAAGCTACCGGTTTTGGTGCAACCTACTTTGCAAAAGAAATGCTTGCTACTAAAGGCACATCATTTGCTGGCAAACGCGTAGCTATTTCTGGTTTTGGTAACGTTGCATGGGGTGCTGTTACTAAAGTTACCGAATTAGGTGGTAAAGTTGTTACTATTTCAGGTCCTGATGGATATATTCTTGACGAGGCTGGTATCAGCGGTGAAAAAATTAACTACATGCTCGAACTTCGTGCTTCGAACCAAGATATCGTTGAACCTTATGCTAAGAAATTCCATGGTTCAAAATTCGTAGCTGGCAAACGTCCATGGGAAGTTAAAGTTGACATTGCTATGCCTTGTGCAACTCAAAACGAACTTGGCAAAGCCGATGCAGAAGCATTAGTAAAGAATGGCGTTGTTTGCATTGCTGAAGCAGCTAACATGCCTTGTACTCCAGAAGCTATCGAAATCTTCCAAAAACATAAGATTTTATTTGCCCCTGGTAAAGCTGTAAACGCTGGTGGTGTTGCAACTTCAGGTCTTGAAATGAGCCAAAACAGCATGAAGTTAAGCTGGAGCAGCGAAGAAGTTGACGCTCGTTTACATCAGATTATGAAGAACATTCACGAAGCTTGTGTTAAACACGGTACCGAAAAAGATGGTTACGTTAACTACGTTAAAGGTGCCAACATCGCTGGTTTCGTAAAAGTTGCCAACGCTATGCTTGACCAAGGCTTAATTTAAGCATTACCTTTAAACATCATAATTAGAAAGGCTCATTAATGAGCCTTTCTATGTTTATAAAAACCATATAACTATGAGCACAACATCTACAATTACTTATGTTGGCGATTTGCATACCGAAGCCACTCATACCCGTTCGGGGGTAAAAATTTCTACCGATGCACCCGTTGACAATCAGGGTAAAGGCGAATGTTTTTCGCCTACCGATTTACTTGCTACCGCACTTGGCGCATGTATGGTAACAATTATGGGGATTGCCGCTCGCACACACGGATTCAACATTGACGGAACAAAAATTGAGATACAAAAAGTAATGGCAACCAGCCCCCGGAGAGTTGGTGAAGTTATTATCGATTTGAATTTTCCTTCGGATTATTCGCCTAAAGAGAAAAAATTTATTGAAGCAGCGGCTAAAGAATGCCCTGTTGCACAAAGCCTTCACCCTAACATTAAGCAAACCATTCACTTCCACTATGGAAAATAAAAAAACGCCCTTTACTACGGGCGTTTTCTTTATTATAGAACGTTTTTTTATAGTCCCTGCTTACCGTCGGTAGCAACATTTTTATCGATTTTTTTAACTAACCCTTGAAGTACACTTCCAGGTCCTAACTCGGTAAACGAAGTAGCACCATCGGCAATCATATTCTGAACGGTTTGTGTCCAACGTACTGGCGCAGTTAACTGGGCAACTAAGTTTTTCTTTATTTCTTCGGGTTCAACCGTTGGCTTAGCGGTTACATTTTGATAAACAGGACATACAGGTTTGCTGAACGGGGTACTATTAATAGCCGCTTCCAACTCCTTGCGAGCAGGCTCCATTAACGGAGAGTGAAAAGCTCCGCCAACTGCTAATTTTAATGCTCTTTTAGCACCAGCCTCGGTAAGTTTCTGACAAGCAGCATCAATTCCTTTTATCGAGCCCGAAATAACCAACTGTCCGGGACAATTATAATTTGCAGGAACAACAACCTCGCTAATCGATTTACAAACATTTTCAACAGTAGCATCGTCGAGACCAATAACCGCTGCCATTGTTGAGGGTTCGATATCACATGCTTTTTGCATTGCCATAGCACGTGCAGAAACTAACCGCAACCCATCCTCGAAACTCAGCGCACCGGCAGAAACTAAAGCAGAAAACTCTCCTAACGAGTGACCTGCCACCATGTCCGGCTTAAACTCGTTGCCCAATACTTTAGCCAATATTACCGAATGCAAAAAAATAGCCGGTTGCGTTACCTTTGTTTGCTTTAAATCCTCGCTGGTTCCAGCGAACATTAAATCGGTTATTCTAAAACCTAAAATTGAATTTGCCTTTTCGAAAAGGTCTTTAGCCAAAGGGGAATTATCGTATAGGTCTTTACCCATACCCACAAACTGTGCCCCTTGACCAGGAAATACAAATGCTTTCATTAGTTTTTAAATTAGTAATTAATCAAATCCACCAAGTATTAAAATTATTAGGCATTATATGCCATAAACTTTATACTTTTTTGCCATGCAGAATCGAATACAAATGTAAATTATTTTACACAATGAAACCAAAAACGCGAATTTGGAAATTGTCTAAATTTTAGCAGAAGTTTACACTTTTGTTTTAAGCAGATGCCCCAAATTCAAACGAAGCAATGGGAACTTCGTTTAACACCTCCGACATTTTTACAATTTTGATATCACCATTTGAACTAACCGCAATTTCCGAACTAAAAATTTTGTTCGATTGCGCAACTGTACAAAACAAAGTAATAGTATTACTTGACTTTCGTAGAACCGGAGGGATAATACAATTTTCTACCATTTCTAGCAACTCTTTAGTAGGAAGAATATCAAATTCGATATCGTCGAAACTACTGAAAAGCAAAATCCGACCATTTAACTCCACCTGGTTTGCCAAAACAGTTCTACAATAATCAAACATGTTTCCCAAATCAATTTTAGGGTGTTCTACCTCGTTTGCCCTTTGCCATGCACTAATTGTACCATCTAGCAAAATAGTATCAATACCATTGTCGAGCAACCTGTAAACCGTAATTGGCGTTACGCCCATATCGAATACCGTGTATAACGAAAATCGAGAGTAAAACGGCAAATTTTCCCTTTTACACTCACAGTTACCTAAAGCAATAACCGAAGAACCAAGGTTTCGTTTTACCTCGTTAACAAGTCTAGCAATTGTTTCCTTATCGATACTTTCCACTACCTCCAAATTACGACAGTGTAATATATTGATTTATAAAACATAAGTCAATACATGAATGGTACTGTTAATAATTTTCCAATTACCATTTTCCCCAAAAAGTATGTTGCCCATTTAGTTTACAGTACAATTGGATAAAATATATTTTACCCCTAAAAAAAGGAATGTTCATAAATTAATGATTCAACTTAACGTAAAGTATTGCATTTCTTTTCGATACAAATATATTTTTCCGTACTTTGCATACAAAACCAAAAAACACCTAACCTATGAAGAAAATACTTTTAGTAATAACTGCGTTGCTAAGCTATGGAATTGCCAGTGCACAGCTGTTCACAGTATTTGGTCACGATGTGGGGTTTATTTACCTAGGCCCAAAATTAGGTATGAACTTTTCGAAATTTACCGATTTCAATGGAATGTACGAAGACAATAAATTTGGTTACGAACTCGGTGCTGTAGGGGAATTCGGGTTCACCTCAAGATTTTCGATACAAACAGAACTTGTGTTTTTCAATAAAGGTAGTAAGGATGAAAATTTCGGAAAAATTCGAATGAATTACATTGGAATTCCTCTACTTGCCAAATACACCTTTAAGGCTTTCGGGTTAAGTAACATTTATGCAATGGGGGGAACCTTTGCAAATGTTAGAGTGGGTGGAGAAGTTATATACGACAATGGAGAAACTTTTCCCTTAGGCTCCGATTTAAAAAAATACGAGTGGGGTTTAGGCCTAGGAGCTGGTGCCGAGTATAAACTAAAATCAGGCATTGCAGGGCTAGATTTGCGATACTATTTAGGCATTACCGATATTCACTCTAACGATAATATTAAAACTCGAACCCGTTCCATAGAAATAGTATTGTCTTACAAATTCGACATGGTTGATTTATTTTTCAAGTTGAAGAAGAAAAACAATAATAACGATGTTGAAAGCGTAGAAGGCGAACAAAACGTCAAAGGCCTAAAAGTTGAAAACAGGAACTAAATTTAGACTGATAGCATTAAAAGAAAAAGCCGCTTAAGCGGCTTTTCTTGTGTAAGAAACTTATAAATCCTTTGCTTCTACAATAAGTTTACGAGAATCTTCTTTACCCAAATACCTGTCGATTATTCCGTGCATTAAGTAGATTAAAGGAGTTAAAACTATGGCTAAGAAAATCTTATATAAATACTGTATTAACCCAACAGCCAAAACTTGGTTAAAAGTCCAGTTTCCAAGAAGGTAAAAAGCAATGTAAAGAACCAAAAAACTATCGACTATCTGCGAAATAACGGTAGAACCGGTTGCCCTTAACCATAAATACTTGTGTTGAGTTATTATCCTGAAATAGTGAAATGAATACGCATCGACCAGCTGACCAACAAGGAAAGCGGTAATTGAACCGGCAATAATTCCCAATCCCTGTCTGAAAATGGAACTATAGGCAAAATCGATGTTAAAAGGGTTACCGCTTGGATCGACATTGTTGTTTTGAAGCCAAAAATCGGCAGGAGGCGATTGCGTTGCAAAGTAAATAACTATAAAAGAATAGAGGATCATTCCCGCCCCCACAAAGCTAATCCGCCTTACACCACTTCGTCCAAAATATTCGTTTATAATATCCGAAATAATGAACACTAACGGCCAAATAAGCACGCCTACGCTCATGTCTAAATTGAGCAACGAATCTCCAATAAATGGTAATGCTAAAGGTGGAACGTTTAGAATTTTTTCGACAGAAAGAATTTTAACACCAATAACTTCTGCAATTAACGCATTTGTCAGAAATAATACGGAAAGAATAAAAAACAGCCTATGTTTTTTAGGCATGTCATCAATTGTCTGCTCCATCTATTCAAAATTAACCAATTGCTAATCAAATTTATAAAAAATATATTTAGTTCAAAACTTCAACGTAATTACAACTTTACAAAAAAAACCGCTTCGCATCAAAATTTATTTTCTTAATCGCAATTCACAACAATATAAACGCTGATATAAGATTCCGTTCAAACTCAAATGGAACAAACCGAACAGCGGCTACATACCCCTCTAAAAAAATCTATTAGTTTAGAATTTCAAAACAGAAACAACCCGATAAAAACCTCATTCATTCGAACTAACCTACCCATAAAAAAACTCTACATAAACTCTCAACAGATTTCAACTCTTTATACACGATCTAACTAAAATTTAGACGGTAACATTTATTCTGATTGCGTTTGGTACGTTTTAAATCAACGATTAACGGCAAAACAGCTATCTTGCCCGATAATTGATTAACCCATTTTAATTGGTAAATACAACAGGAATATTTAAACGTTAAAAATTGACCTTTAATGGATTAAATTAGTATTTCGAACAATAATTTTTGTACATTTAAAGGGTTTTATAACCACTTCTCATCTCCATCGTCAATGAAACTATACGAAGCTTTAAATATTAGGAAAGACGAATTTATTCCTGTTGCAATTTTCGCATTTCAATCCTTTTTCTTAGGAACATTTTTAGGAACTTTCGACGTTGGTGCAAACACCCTATTCTTACAGGCATTCGACGATACCATGATTCCTAAGGCTATCGTAATATCTGGCCTCACAGGAATTTTGTTTACGTCTCTATACGCGCACTTTCAAAATAAACTGGTATTTTCCCGCTTAGCCATTTTCAACCTGTTTTTTGTTTTTGTTTTAACCTTTCTGTTAAGAGCAGGTTACTATTTTTCCGGAACAAAATGGCTGGCCTTTGGGCTATTTGTCTTTATGGGCCCTTTAAACATTGTTGCAACCGTTGGTTTTTGGGGTGCTGTTAGCCGTATTTTCGACTTAAGACAAGGGAAAAGACTATTTGGAATTATCGATATGGGACAGGTTTTGGGCGTAATCATAAGCAGTTGGGCAGTACCTTTTCTAATTGCCAACAGTTTTTCCCCCATTAACTTAATATACATCAGCGCGTTTAGTGCATTTTTTGCTTTTTTGCTACAAATAGTAATTAACTCGAAATTTTCCCAACAGCTGTCGGTAAAGTTAGTTAAACAGAAAAGTAAAAGCCATTTTATGGATACAATGAAAATTCCATACGTGCGGACAATGGCTTACTTCGTCATTTTTTCAATGTTAGTAGCTTTTTTCGTTCATTTCCTATTTTTAGCCGTTGCCGATACTCGTTTTTCCAACAACGATGAATTGGCTAAGTTTCTTGGTGGTTTAATGGGAACTTTAACTTTTGTCAGCATTTTAATTAAGACCTTTGTTTATGGGCCTGTAATGAAAAACTACGGATTAAAGGTAAGTTTACTAATATCGCCCATTATTATAGCCCTTGTATCGGTAAGTGCTGCACTGGTTGGAACTTTTTTTGGATATACACTGGCATCCGGAGCATTTACCTTTTTCTTCTTGCTTATATCGTTAGGAAAACTTTTCCAAAAGGCGTTAAAGGATTCTATTGAAAGTCCTTCGTTAAAAATGATTTACCAATCGTTGGATCAATCCATTCGCTACGAAGTTCAAGCACGAGTTGACGGAACTATTAACGAAACCGCCGCCCTAACCTCCGGAATTCTGTTAACTATACTCAGCCTTTTTAGTTTTATTCACTTAATCCACTATATATACTTCCTAGTTGCAATAATTGTGGTATGGTTTTTTATCACAATAAAACTTTATAAGGGGTATCGCAATTCCTTAAAAGAGACTCTCGAAAAATCCACACATAGCGTAGCTAAAACTTCGGAAATTGAACTCCTCGAGCAAAATGTAAAAGATGTTGAACTTAGTAAACAACTTACAATTATTCAACAATCGGAACCATGGGAACTACAAGCATTTATTAGGGACAAACTAAAATCAGGAGAATCGAAAGAAATTGATGCCTTACTGGAAAAAATAAACGAATTTGGTCTTACCGATTTGGTTCCCGACTTAGAGCAACTAAAAAAACGATGCGATAGCAGCATTGCCGAAAAGATTGATAAAACCACATCGTTTTTAAACAAGTTGATACAAGACACCCAAAACAAAGAATTAATATTGAACCTGATAAATTCCAAAAGCTTTGAAGATAGAATTCTTGCTGCAAAAATTCTGGGAAATGTTTCGGATGCCGAATTAAAAAACAATCTAACATTTTTACTTCGCGATTTGGTTCCATCGGTAAAACTTCAGGCTATATGGGCTTCAAGAAAAACCAATTCAAAGGAAATTATTTCTTTCCTAATCGATTTTTTAGAAACAGACAAGTATGCCCCCTTTGCCCATGCGGCATTAATTGGTTCCGGAAATACAGGATTAGAAATGTTAGAACTGGCTTTTTACAGAACAAATGCATCATTTCAATTTAAACAAAGAATACTACGCATAATGCCTTTAACCGGTAGTAAATCGGCTCCTACTACCTTATTTAACCACCTCTCGGTAAAATCCAACTTAAACTCAACGGTTATTAGTGGATTAATTGCGCTTGACTTTACAGCAACCGACAAGCAGATACTCGCTGTGAATAAAATGCTTATTGAGCAGGCAGGAATATGTGCATGGAACTTAAACGCATACTTCTACTGTCCTCCCAGTAGCACTTTCCCTAACTTAAAAGACCAACTAAACGCAGAATACACATTAAGTATTCATAAACTATTTGACCTGCTAAAACTTATATACGAAAAGAATTCCATAGAGGCCGTTTTAGAAAATTTGGAAGCAGGAACAGGACAAAGTATTGCCTTTGCCGTTGAGTTGCTCGACACATTTGTGGAAGAAGACCTTAAACCTTACATAGTTCCTTTACTAGAAGACACAAGCACCACCAATAAACTTTGGGCACTCGAAAACTACTTTCCCTTGCGTCATTATGAACCCGAAGAGTTGCTAAAAGCCATACTAAACAGGGACAACAATATTTTGGGGAAGCAAACAAAAATTTACGCTCTAAATGCTTTTCAATACTTGGAAACCAAAACGGTAAATGCCGATTTGATTGCTCAACTTTTTAACACCGACAAATTTTTACGCCATCTTTCCGCACAAATTATTGAAAGCATTGATAAAAAGGAATATATAAGTTGCAAAAAACGGCTAAAGGATAAATACAGGGTTGAACTAGATAGGCTGATGGAAACATCAAAGTTTGTTAATAAAAATACAATTGATACCATCAACTTCTTTAAATCAATATATCCAAACATTAACTCCAGATGCCTTCTATTCTTGGTTTACAATACATCCATAATAAAGGTTGACAAAGGCGAATTAAATAACATTGATTTATTCAAAGGAAGTAACTTTATACTTTTTGTAGAACAAGGGAAACTAACAATTTCGGAAAACGCTAAAATTATTGAGGAAGTTGCTCCCGGAAAGGTTGTAAACACAGCAAAATATAATCCGGAAATTTTTAAAGTAGAAACCGAGAACAACACAATACTGCATTACATAGAATTAAACAAGTTAATTGGCAGCATGTACGACAACCCGTTCTTAATCGAGTATGCACAAAATCTTAATATATAAACTAATACTTTGCTAAATGGATCTAGAATTTATGAAGAAGCAGCAAACAACAATATTTAAACAGTTAATATACAACATAATAATACCTGTTGTACTTGCTTTAGTTGTGCTTGGCGTAATAAACTTTAGAAATACCAGAACTATTTTAAAGGAAAGCAATAAGTCCAGAAATTTTTTAATTTCTGATGAATTAACCCAAATTCTCCGCTTTCAAGACATTACCCTGTCGGTTCTGGAAGAAAATATAACTCCCAAGCTGGAAGCAGTTAGTAGAAAGTTAACTACGGAATACTTTAAATCAACTAGGGATATAAAAAAGGCCAACCTATCGAAAATTAGAGAAGAGTTAAACCTGGATTCTCATTTTTACGACCTTTACGTAATCGATACCAATGGAATTGTTGTAAATACAACCTTTAAACCCGATATGGGTTTGAACTTTTTTTCATTCGGAGAAGAGCATAAGGCCTTAATTAAAAAGATATTCGCCGATGGCGTTTTCCGAAGCGAAAAGTTTACCATTGAAGCTACAACCCGTAGGTTGAAAAAATACACCTACGAACCTACGCTGGATGGAAACTACATTATTGAACTAGGAGTTCGCTCCAACACAGCCGACGATATTATCAACATAATAAAAACAACGCTCGATAACTTCAACCTAAAGGAAAAATCTATTGTTTCGGCAGAACTGTTTATGAATGCCGACGATCCTTTTTCTCTTACAAAAACAGACCAAATAGACGTTGTTGAAAAGAATTACATTAAGGAACGGTTTATTAATAAGGATACCGCTTTAATAGAAAAGAAAGTAAATAAAAAGTTCCTTTCCTACCAGTACATATACATGGAATCCTTTAATTCCGAACTTTACAAAGGTTCTGTTATTAGGATTGTATCGGATCGCACAAAAGAAATCCACGACGAGTACTACCGGCTAATCAGCTTCGTGCTGGTTTTCATAGTTGTAATGCTTGTAATCAGCTTCCTTATCTTCAAAAACACAAAGATGATTACCAGTCCAATTAAGAAACTGGTAAACAATGTAAACCGAATTGCGGATGGAAATCTAAATGAACGAGCCGAAGTAATTGGCAACAACGAAATTACCACGTTGTCCGTTAAGTTCAACGTAATGATCGAGCAACTGGAAGACCTTTACAACGATTTGGATAAAAAGGTAAAAGAACGCACTGCCGAAGTTGTTGCTCAAAAGGAAGAAATTGAATCGCAAAAAGACGAGTTAGAAGAACAACGCGACCAACTTGCCGAACAGCAAAAGCATATTTTGGATAGTATTCTTTATGCAAAACGCTTACAGTATGCCATTCTACCTACCGACGAATTTGTTAGTGAGCTGTTCCCCGAACATTTCATTCTTTTCCATCCTAAAGATATTGTAAGTGGCGATATATACTGGTTCTACCAATCGGGCAATAAACGCATGTTTTCCGCCATTGACTGTACAGGTCATGGAGTCCCCGGCGCATTAGTTTCGATGGTGGGACACAATTGGCTTGATTATGCAGTAAAGGATTTAAAACTCGAAAGACCTGTTGATATTCTCGATGCACTTAACAAGGGCGTTACCACCACATTTAAAGAAAAGGACGAAGATGGCGCCGTTAAGGACGGAATGGACCTTGCCCTATGTAGCGTAGATTATACTCAAATGAAATTAGAATTTGCCGGAGCGTACAACCCTGCACTTATTTTAAGAAACGAAGAAGTAATTCAACTCAAAGGCGATAAATGCCCTATAGGTGCATTTTCCAGACGTGCAGCAACAGGTTTCACCAATCAGGAAATAGACGTTCAAAAAGGCGACATGGTGTATGTATTTTCCGATGGGTTTGCAGATCAATTTGGCGGTGAAGATGGCAAAAAGTTCATGATGGCCAATTTCAAAAAGATGTTACTTCAAGTTTACCAACTTCCTGCTGATAAGCAAAAGGAGGAAATTGAAAAAACACTTAACGAATGGATGACACACGAAAGTCAGGTTGACGACATCCTTGTAATAGGAATTAGAATATAACACTATGGGGAAAACTGTTAGCATCGAAATAATTCAAAATGGACAAAGCCAGTCCATAAAGGACTTTCTGAGTTCTTTTCAAAACGACATAAAACACTGCTTAAATAGGTTCGACATAGAATCGAACTTTACCGACGATGAGAACAAAACAGATTACCGCTTTTTGATTATATCAAGCGAAAGTTCGAGTAATAAAAAGGTTTTAGAAAGTATCGAAAACAACGCAGATAACTATAGTAGAACATTCCTACTTATACTTGAACCTGATAAAAACGCTAACGACTCAGCCAATTACCATAAGTTTTTAACTTACCGCTTTTGGGATCAAATATCCGAAACCGGAGAAATAAGAATGTATCGCCGAAATACGAAGGAAACGCAAGCACTGTACTGGGAACGAATTACCGATATTGCCATTGAACTTTCCGAACGCATTAACCAAACTACCAACAAAAAGGGGAAAATATTCCTTGCCCAAACGGACATATCCCAACTGGACGATAGAGATAATATAAAGCGCGATCTAAATGATTTGGGATACGAAGTTGTTCCCGACAAACAGCTAAGCAACAATACAGGAGAGGCAAGCGAACAACTTAATCAGGCTATAAATAGTTGCGATCTTATTATTCACCTAATACCATCGACATACGCTAAGTATTTCACTGAAAATAACCTTTCGGTTATCGAATTTCAGTTTAACTATACCGTCAATCACTCAATCCAAACTTCAAACAGCATTAAGCGATTGGTTTGGATTCCTTCGGATATCGAATTTTACGATGAAGAAAGCCAGATTTTTGTTGAAAAAATTCAACGCGATAAAGATCAGGCTAAGAACACAATGGTTTTAAAAGTCAACCTTGAAGATTTAAAGAAAATATACCGTAAAATATTATCGGGCGAAGGGTTAAACACGCCTGCCAGCCAAGAGTTGCTCCCCGATGTTTATGTAATCTCGGACAAAGAACCAAACGCAGTAGCCCATTCCGTTGATTCCTCGAGTAAAAATAAGTTAAAGGTTGGTGCTAACTACGATGGTATTAGCTACAGTCAACATCTAAAATGCTTGGCAAATGCGCAAGTTGTGGTAATAAACTACTCGTCGGAAAACAAACAATGGATAAACGTTAAAATTCATGACATCTTGAAATCCCCGGGACTGGAAACTTCTAAACCCAACAAACGACTTATTTTAATTAAGAATCAAGAAAAACTCGACACTAGCTATTTTGAGCAATACTTTAACGAAGTACATGTTGTTGATGCTAACGATATAAAGTTGAACCTATAACCAAAACCAGTTACTAACATGGTAACATTAACAGGACAAGATACTGCAACCGCCAAAATAATGAACCCTTTCCCCGGGTTACGCCCTTTTCATACCAGCGAAGCCCACTTATTCTTTGGCCGAGAAGGTCAAAGCGAGGAAGTGTTAACCAACCTATCGAAAAATAAGTTTGTTGCAGTGCTTGGTGCTTCGGGCACAGGTAAATCGTCCTTAATATATTGCGGATTACTTCCTACGTTATACGGCGGTTTCCTCCATAACGGCCGCTCTAAATGGAAGGTAGTAATTTCCCGCCCGGGACTAAACCCTATTGGAAACTTAGCAGAATCTATTGCCAAGGAATTTGCTACGGATAACAATCCGGAAACGCTGGAAGCCGACAGTTTTATCAATCAGGCAATGCTGAAGCGTTCCTTATCAGGAATTCAAAATGTAATTAGTCAGTATGGTCTGAGTTCCAACGAAAATGTATTAATCTTAATCGATCAATTCGAAGAACTTTTCAGATATCAATACTCAAGCAACGACAAAAGTGCCATGAATCAATCCGAGCACTTTATTAACTTGCTTGTCAATACCGTTAGGCAAAGCGAACTACCAATATACGTAGTTGTCACCATGCGTTCCGACTTTATTGGTGATTGCTCCCCATATCAGGAATTTACCAAGTTGATTAACTACAGCCATTACCTTATTCCCCGAATGACCCGCGATGATTATCGCAAAGCGATAACCGGGCCAATTGCCGTTGGAGGCGGGGAAATTACCGATCAACTGGTTCAACTTCTGCTTAACGAAATGGGAAATAATCCCGACGAACTTCCCATTCTTCAACATGCGCTAATGCGTACATGGGACTACTGGATTTCCCATACCGATCGCACACAACCCATAGGATTAAACGAGTACGAAGCAGTTGGCCGATTAGAAAGAGCCCTATCCAACCACGCCAACGAGGCATACGACGAATTAACCTTTGAGCAAAAGAAAATTTGCGAAACGCTATTCAAATCGTTAACCGAAAAAGGTGCGGACAATAGAGGAATTCGAAGACCAACAAAAGTTTCGGAATTATCTAAAATTGCAGAAACCTCTGCCTCCGAAGTTATAAAGATAGTTGAAGTATTTCGAAAAAAGGGTAGAACATTCCTCACTCCTTCTCCGGAAATTGAACTTACAGAGGATTCGTACGTTGATATTTCCCACGAAAGTTTAATGCGCGTCTGGGACAAACTGAAAACCTGGGTGGACGACGAAGCGGCTGCGGTAAAAATGTATGTTCGTCTGGCAGATTCGGCCGAACTCTACGACCAAGGAAAAACCCCGCTTTGGGGCCCCCCCGATTTGCAACTGGCCATAAACTGGCGTGAAAAGCAAAAGCCGAATCTAGCATGGGCTACAAGGTATAATCCGGCATTCGAACGCACCATGGTTTACCTTAAAACCAGCGAGGATGAATATAACGCCGAGGAAGAGAATAAAATTCGTCTGCAAAAACGTGCTATTCGACGGTCACGTATTGTTGCCCTAATTCTTGGAACTGCCGCTATTATATCTATCGGATTGGGAATTTTAGCCCTTGTTCAACGGCAAGACGCTTTAAAAGCTCAAGGTGAAGCAGAAAAACAAAAGGAAATTGCCACAAACCAAGCAGATGAAGCGCAAAAACAAAGAACGCTGGCACAGTCCAATGCGCAACAAGCATTAATTCAGAAAGACAGCGCCGACATTCAAAGGAAAGTAGCAGAGCATCAAACTATTATTGCTAAAAGAAACCTTCAGGAAGCCGATAAGCAACGCCAAATTGCCCAGCAAAAATCAACAGAAGCACAAGAGCAACAAAAACTAGCGGAGCAAAATGCCCAACGAGCAAAGGAACAACAAAAACTAGCGGAACAGGCCAGCCAAGAAGCTGAGCGTCGCAGGTTTCTTTCCATTGCCCAATCTATGGCTGTTAAAAGCGAACAGCTAACTTCCGACTCTATGCTAAAAGGGCTATTAGCTTTTCAAGCATATAACTTTAACAAGGAATACGCCGGAGTAGCATACGATCCCGATATTTTCAAGGCTTTGTATTACGCAAAGAAACTATTTGAAGGTGATAACTTCAATGTATTTTCAGGACATTCCAGCTTGATAAGGACCATTGTACAATACAACAAAACGCTTTACTCTTCGGGTAGCGACGGCAAACTAATTTGCTGGGACATACAGACAAAAGAACCAACCGTGCTAAACAGCGAACTGTCGATTGTTAAAAAAATTGCTTTGCATAAAAATCTACTTTATGGTGTAACTGATAACAGGTTTTTTACTTACGATCTCGATGCAAAATCGTCCGATTTATACCCTATTACACCAAACGAGGTAAAGGATTTTTTCCTTATGTCCAACGACAGCCTGTTAATTATTTACAACCAATCCATTAATATTACTCCCGACTACCATACAAAAGGAAAGGAAATATTTAAAACCGACAGCAAAATAAACACGGCAAAATACTATAAGCAAAATAACAGCCTAGTAGTAGCATTGCTTAACGGACAAATACTAATGTGGAATAACATTTTAACAACTAATTCCACTCCTACCGTCATTGCAAACGTACCACAAGCAAACTGGGGAGATTTGGCATTAAACACCCAAAAGGGAATACTAGCAGCCGGACTAGGGAACAACCAAGGTACAATTTACCTCTGGGATGTAAATAGCAAGCAACAAACAAGAGTGTTGAGAGGTCACACCGCAAAAATATCGTATATAACCTTTTCGTCCGATGGAGAATTAATGGCTTCGTCCAGTTACGATGGTTCGGTAAGACTTTGGCACATGAACGACCTTAACACACTTCCCATTGTTTACGATGACCACAACAACTGGGCAACTATCGTAATATTTTCACAGGATAACCAATGGATTTTTACAGGAGATAAAGACGGAAACGTAAGGGAATATCCCGTTACCAACTCTAACCTTGTTGACGGGTTCTGTAATTTCTTACAACGCGACCTAACTCCAAGCGAATGGAAAAACTACGTTGGCGAAGATATACCATATAACCCAAAGAAATGTAAAAACTAGATTAATGAAGAAATACATACTTTTTATTGCATTCGTACTTGTGTCGTTTTTGGGCAAATCGCAAACAACATGTACCGACAAACTTCGGCAGGCCGAAAGGAACTTCGACGAAGGGCAACTCGATGATATTCCTCAAATGGTAGAATCGTGCATGAAAAACGGGTTTACCAAAGAAGAAAAAAAGAATGCCTATAAACTTCTTATACAAACCCACCTATTCAACGAAAAAATGGATTTGGCCGATGCGGTAATGAAGCGTTTTCTGAAAGAATACCCGTCATACGAAATAGCCGTTAACGATCCCAAAGAATTTGTAAATCTTTATAAAACATACAGAACCGATCCTATTTTCAAACTCGAATTTTGTGCCGGAGTAAACTACAGTCTTCCTTTTGTAAAGGAAACCTACAGTCCGGAAAACCTAAATCAAAATGCCATTTCGTATAACTCGTTACCCGGGTTCGACGTTGGCGCAACGTTTACATTCAACATTGCTAAGAATTTTAACGGCTCTATTGGTGCAATCTTTTCGAATTACCGATTAGATTACCTTGACGAAGGATACGACTACACCAAAGTTTCGGGAACATTCAGCAACTATTACATTGGGCTTCCGCTATCGGCCAGTTACAATCTCACGTACAAAGGCATTAAATCCATTTTTAAAGCCGGCATAGAAACCTCGTACCTTATTTCCTCAAAAATGAATTTTACAAAATCATTCACAAATGGTGATAACCCCATAAAAAGTGTAGAAGATATTTCCGATTACTTCAAAAAAATAGATATTCGCCCAACGCTTTCGGTTGGTGTAATAATTAAAGTGGATAAGTATGAAATTATTCCTTCGGTCGGTGTGAAATTTTCGACAATTGTACCGTTAATAGATAGCGAACGTCTCCAAGACCCTTCGAACTCTGACCTTTACTATCAATACAACTATACACCCGACAAAATATTTATGAATCAGGTTTTCTTTTCCATTTCATTCATGAAACCTGTTTACAACCCGCAAAAAATAAAGTAACATGAAAAAAATATCCCTTTTGTGCTTGGTAGCCCTGCTTGCTGTTTCGTGCGACAAATCGATAACCGATTTTCAATCCAAAAATTTCATTAAATTTTTTGGAAGCGGGAATGGCAGCAATGGAGCAAGTATAATTGAACTTCCGGGAGAAGGGTACATGTTCACTGGATATGATAAAAACAGTTCCGACATAAACCAAATTAACATCGTAAAAACAGATTTAAATGGAAACACTGTTTGGGAAAATGTTTATGAAAACCCTAACGATTCCATACAAGAAGGATTAATTATTAAAAAATTCGACGAGGAAAACTTCATAATCGTTGGAAATACTCAAGCTTCGGAGTCCGACTATGTAAACCCCGTGATTATTAAAGTAAACAAGTATGGTGAGTTACAATGGAAAAAAAGGCTTCCCGAGAATTACGACTTAATAATTAACGATTTTACCGTTACCGAAGATAAACTATTCCTGGTTGGAGAAATGTATAAGGCTTCTGCAACGCTGCCCGACACATACATTGCATCGCTGAACAGTTCCGGTGAAGTTATCGATACCGTAACCAACAATCACGGTGTTCGATCCGATACTTTCAATAAAATATTTGTCAACGAACAAGGAAACTTAGTGGTTGTAGGTAATACAAATAGTTCCCTTGGAGGAAGTATAACAACCGTAACCGTTTCGGAATTCAGGACTAATTCTCTGTACATTCCCAGCAATTATGTAGAAATAAGTACTACCTCCGATCAAATTTTAAGTAATGCCATTTTTACCAATAACCAACTGCACTTACTAGTTTACGAAAGCAACTCAGGAACACGGGTTATTTCGCTAAATAGTGACTACTCCGTACTATGGCAAACCGAACTAGTATCTCAAATTCAGGGAAAATCTATCACACTTACAAGTAACGGAACATTATATTTTGCCGGAAACAATGCAAGCAACATTCAACTAGTAAAAGTCGATAGCGAAGGCAATGTATATTTTGGAGAGGAAATTTTTAAAACATATCCCGGACTTGTAAATAACATGCTTGGCACAAACGATAATGGACTAATACTGGTAGGAGTAACAACCTCCGGTTATGGCAATATGGTTCAGCTGATTAAGACCGATTCTGATTTGTATCTATTTAAACCTTAAGATTGGGAAGACATGAAAGTAGTGAAGTGGATTTCAACAATATTACTAACATTTGCCAGTACTTTAGTATTTGCACAACTTAGCGCTCCTAGCGTAACAGGGACAACTCCGACAAACAATACTAAACCAACATGGAACTGGACCTCGGGAGGTGGAGGAAACGGTACGTTTAGGTATAAACTGGACGACAACGACTTAACCTCCGGAACAACCGAAACAACCGATTTATTTTATACCTCGGCAACGGATTTATCAGAAGGGAATCATACGCTTTACGTGCAAGAAACCGACGGAACAAACTGGTCAACCAGCGGAAGTTATACAATTACAATAGACCTTACGCCCCCTACAATTACAGACGTTATCGTTCCCAATTC